>NZ_VTUC01000001.1 GCF_008364555.1 Enterobacter vonholyi | reverse complement strand
TCGGGTGTGTAAGCGCAGCGATGCGTTGAGCTAACCGATACTAATGAACCGTGAGGCTTAACCTTACAACGCCGAAGATGTTTTGGCGAAGAGACAGAACAATCAAATTTCAGCCTGATACAGATTTAACAGAATTTGCCTGGCGGCTTTAGCGCGGTGGTCCCACCTGACCCCATGCCGAACTCAGAAGTGAAACGCCGTAGCGCCGATGGTAGTGTGGGGTCTCCCCATGTGAGAGTAGGGAACTGCCAGGCATCAAATTAAGTAGTAAGCCGGTGCATAAATCCGGTGGTTACAGCAGTCTTCGGTGGAGCGGTAGTTCAGTCGGTTAGAATACCTGCCTGTCACGCAGGGGGTCGCGGGTTCGAGTCCCGTCCGTTCCGCCACTTATTAAAAGCCCTGAGCGTCAGCTCAGGGCTTTTTTCTTATCTGATATTTAATTATTGCGAAATCAGCAAAAATCCTCTGCGTTTTACGATCTTTTTCTCCATAAAACCGCCAGCGATAATCGTCCTCAGTTTACGAACATAACCATTGAGGAATAGTATGACTCTCCCTGCATTTGGTCTGGGCACCTTCCGCCTGAAAGACGACGTAGTTATCGCATCAGTTAAAACCGCTCTTGAACTTGGCTATCGCGCGGTTGATACGGCGCAGATCTATGAAAACGAAGCTGCCGTTGGACAAGCTCTCGAAGAGAGTGGTGTACCGCGTAATGAGCTGTTCATTACCACGAAAATCTGGATTGAGAATCTCAGCAAAGACACGCTGATCCCAAGCCTGAAAGAGAGCCTGAAAAAACTGCGTACTGACTACGTGGATTTGACGCTGATCCACTGGCCATCGCCGAACGATGCCGTCTCCGTGGAAGATTTCATGCAGGCGCTGCTGGAAGCGAAAAAGCAGGGATTAACCCGCGAAATTGGGATCTCCAACTTCACGATCCCGCTGATGGAAAAAGCTATTGCTGCTGTTGGCGCAGAAAATATTGCGACCAACCAGATTGAGCTGTCTCCGTACCTGCAAAATCGTAAAGTCGTGGACTGGGCAAAACAGCACGGGATCCATATCACCTCATACATGACGCTGGCCTACGGTAAGGCGGTGAAAGATGAAGTGATTACGCGTATCGCTGAGAAACATAACGCGACTGCCGCGCAGGTCATTCTGGCATGGGCAATGGGTGAAGGTTATGCCGTGATCCCATCATCAACTAAGCGTGAAAACCTGGCCAGCAACCTGTTAGCAATGGATCTTCATCTGGATGCTGACGATAAAAAAGCGATTGCCGCGCTGGAGTGCAACGATCGTCTGGTCAGCCCGGAAGGTTTAGCTCCTGACTGGGATTAAGTTTGACCCGCCCTCTGTAACCTGAACCCTCACACAGCTCCTCCGGGAGCTGTTTTTATATGTTCACTCAGAAAATCAATAAAGGCACGAATGCGCGTACTCACCGCTCTGTCACTGTAATACACCGCGCTAAAAGGCATTTCGACCGGCAGGCGTTTATCGGCCATCAATTCCACCAGCTCACCTCGGGCAATCTCCTTATCAATCATATAGTCTGACAAGCAGGCGATACCATTGCCTTCAAGGCACAGCTGCTTCAGCGTTTCCCCGCTGTTAGATGACAATCCGCTCGTAATTTCATGAAGTTGACCATCATGACAGGCGACAGGCCAGGTGTTCAGCGATACCGGCTCCGTAAAGCCCAGGCACAGATGCTGCTTCAGTTCTTCAACCGTCTCCGGTTTACCATGTTCAGCAATATACTGTGGCGACGCGATAATTTTACGGTAGCTGGCAAACAGAGGGCGGGCACGCAAGCTTGAATCGGTCAGCGTTCCCGCCCGAATAGCCACATCCACTTTACGCTCGATGAGGTTAATAAACGTCTCTGAGGAGACGAGAGAAAGCGTCATCTCCGGATAGCGTTCGCGGAAAGGTTTGATCAGCGGCATCAGAAAGTGAAGCACTACCGGCGTGGCTGCATCAATGCGCAGCAATCCGCGCGGCGTGCTGCGGGTCTCCATTATCTCGGTCTCCGCTGCGGCCATCTCCTGCAGTACCGACTGCACGCGGCGAAAATAACGCTCTCCTTCTTCCGTCAGGCTCAGCTGTCGCGTCGTTCGGTTGAGCAAACTCACTCCAAGCTTCATCTCCAGTTTTTTTACCGAACGGCTGATGGCTGAGTTAGCCTGTCCCAGCTGTTCGGCCGCGCGGCTAAAGCTGCCGCTTTCAACGACGGCGACAAAGATTGTCAGCTCTTCCGATGTAGCTTTCATTGTTGCACCACCTGCAAAATTCTATTGAGATTTTGACCATTTTTGTTATTTAAGCACTGGCGCATACTGCCTGTCATCTTAATCCTGATGATACGGAGTATTTTATGCCACTGGCGCTACTTGCCCTGACGATCAGTGCCTTTGCAATTGGCACGACCGAATTTGTTATCGTGGGACTGGTTCCCACTATTGCTAACCAGCTTGCGATCTCGTTACCCTCTGCCGGGCTGTTGGTGTCTATCTACGCTCTGGGCGTCGCCGTCGGAGCACCAGTGCTGACGGCACTGACCGGGCGTTTTCCGCGTAAGCAGCTGTTAGTCGCGCTGATGGTGCTGTTCACCGCCGGCAACATTCTGGCCTGGCAGGCACCGGACTACACCACGCTGGTGATTGCCCGTCTGTTGACCGGCCTTGCGCACGGGGTGTTCTTCTCGATTGGTTCCACTATTGCAACCAGCCTGGTACCCAAAGAGAAAGCGGCCTCCGCCATTGCGATCATGTTTGGTGGACTGACCGTTGCACTCGTTACGGGCGTACCGCTGGGAACGTTCATCGGACAACACTTCGGCTGGCGTGAAACGTTTCTGGCCGTCTCCTTACTGGGGGTCATCGCCCTGGTGGCCAGCCTGCTGCTGGTGCCGTCGAATATTCCAGGCCGGGCGAGCGCCAGCCTGCGCGATCAGCTGAAGGTGCTTACGCATCCGCGTTTGCTGATCATCTACGCGGTAACTGCATTGGGTTATGGCGGCGTATTCACCGCTTTCACCTTCCTGGCGCCGATGATGCAGGATCTGGCTGGCTTCTCCCCCAATGCCGTAAGCTGGATTTTGCTGGGATACGGTATTTCCGTTGCCATTGGCAATATCTGGGGCGGCAAGCTTGCGGATAAGCATGGCGCGGTACCTGCGCTGAAATTTATCTTCGCCGCGCTGGTTGTTCTGTTGATAATTTTCCAGTTCACCGCTTCGATACACTACGCCGCGCTGGTCACGGTTCTGGTCATGGGGATCTTCGCCTTTGGCAACGTGCCCGGGCTTCAGGTCTACGTTGTACAGAAAGCCGAGCTTTATACGCCTAATGCAGTGGATGTGGCTTCCGGCCTGAATATTGCCGCTTTTAATATTGGTATCGCGCTGGGCTCCATCGTTGGTGGGCAAACCGTCGAACACTTCGGATTAACCCAGACCCCGTGGATTGGAGCGGTGATTGTTCTGGTGGCCTTCCTGCTGATTGGCCTGAGTGGGCGCTTTGATAAACCTGCTCGCGTCGCGCTGGGTTAATATAAGTAAGCGCTTGCTTACAAAACTGGAAAGCGGTTTCTCAGAAATTGCGTTGAAAGTATGACCTAAAGTCCCTATAACATTAGAACCAGTCCGTTTTCCGGGCTGGTTCATGTTACAGAGGCTGTTTCCAAAAGTGCGAAAAAATACCTATGCCATGCGTTATGTTGCCGGAATGCCCGCGGAGAGGATCTTGCCTCCGGGGTCATTTGCGAGCATAAGCCAGGCATTACCCGCCGGTACACCGTTAAGTAGCGATGAGAAAATCCGCGTACTGGTGTGGAATATTTTTAAGCAGCAGCGTGCCGAATGGTTATCGGTACTCAAGAATTTTGGAAAAGATGCCCACCTGGTTCTGCTCCAGGAGGCGCAAACCACCCCGGAGCTGGTACGGTTTGCCACCACGAACTATCTTGCCGCCGACCAGGTGCCTGCGTTTGTCCTGCCGCAACATCCCTCAGGTGTGATGACACTTTCAGCAGCACATCCGGTCTATTGCTGTCCTCTGCGGGAACGCGAGCCTATCCTGCGTCTGGCGAAATCGGCGCTGGTGACGGTCTATCCGCTGCCGGATACCCGAATGCTGATGGTTGTGAATATCCATGCGGTAAATTTCAGCCTGGGCGTGGATGTCTACAGTAAGCAGTTACTTCCGATCGGCGATCAGATTGCCCATCACAGCGGGCCCATCATTATGGCCGGTGATTTCAATGCCTGGAGCCGTCCGCGCATGAATGCGCTCTATCGCTTTGCGCGCGAAATGTCGTTGCGTGAAGTTCGTTTTAGCGATGACCAGCGCAAAAAAGCCTTTGGTCGTCCTCTCGATTTTGTCTTCTATCGTGGTTTGAGCGTGCACGATGCCTCTGTTCTGGTGACTCGCGCCTCGGATCATAATCCTCTACTAGTCGAATTCAGTCCCGGCAAACCTGATAAATAATGGTGTGTCAGGTCTGCCGTGGGGCAGGCCTGCGCGGGTGCTGCCCTTTATTTTTCACTCACAAAGGACAGTACGATGACAACAACACACTCCCATCATGACAACGTAGAAAAACAGTTTGGTTCTCAGGCAAATGCCTATCTGAGCAGCGCCGTGCACGCTTCAGGTCGCGATCTGGTGCGTCTCGGTGAACGTCTGTCTGCGTTCCCGCAGGCGCACGTTCTGGATTTAGGCTGCGGGGCTGGGCATGCCAGCTTTACGGCTGCGCAGCAGGTGGCGCACGTTACCGCGTATGACTTATCCAGCCAGATGCTGGACGTTGTTGCCGAGGCGGCGAAAGCGAAGGGGCTGAACAACATCAATACGCGCCAGGGCTATGCCGAATCCTTACCGTTTGATGATGCGTCGTTTGAGGTGGTTATCAGCCGTTATTCCGCGCACCACTGGCATGATGTCGGCCAGGCATTACGCGAGGTCAAACGCGTTCTGAAGCCGGGCGGAACATTCATCATTATGGATGTGATGTCACCTGGACATCCGGTGCGCAATATCTGGCTGCAAACGGTAGAAGCGCTGCGCGATACTTCGCACGTGCAAAATTACTCCAGCGGAGAGTGGTTGTCGCTTATAACTGAAGCGGGGCTGATCGCGCGCGCGTTGATTACCGATCGCTTACCGCTGGAGTTCAGTTCCTGGATCGCTCGTATGCGCACTCCGGAAGCATTAAGCCAGGCGATCAGGCTGTATCAGGAGAGTGCATCCGCGGAGGTAAAGGCGTACTTTGAACTGCAGAACGATGGTTCATTCACCAGCGATACCATCATGGCTGAAGCGCAAAAAGCGGGATAAACAAAAAAGGCACCGAGGGGAATCGGTGCCTTTTTATCTTTCGATCGTGCTATCAGGAGTCTGGCGTAGCGCTGTTCTTCACAAACAGCGTCAGCTGGTCGCCAGGTTTCAGATTGTCAGTATCATTGTTCCAGCGCATCACATCCTTGATGTTTACGCCGTGTCGTTTTGCGATACTGGACAGTGAATCGCCCTTGCGCACGCGATAGGTAATACTATCGCTGTTGCTGGCGAGACGCTGCGCGCTGCTACCTGCACCTACCGTCAGAGTCTGACCCACTTTCAGGCCGGAGCTGCGCAGATTATTCCACTGCTGCAGATCTTTCGCATTCACGCCAAGACGTGACGCAATGCCCGAAAGCGTATCACCTGAACGAACCTTATAGCTACGGGTGTTGACTGATGAAGCATCCGCGATCAGCGTTGACTGAACGGCGGCGATTTCACCAGAAGCTAAAGACTCACGTAACTGGTCAGCATGTTTCTGCGGAACCATTACATACTGCGGGCCACTTGCCCCCAGGGTTGAGCCTTTAACGCCAGCATTAAAGGTTTTCAATTTACTTACCGACATACCCGTCATATCAGCAACCTGTTTAATATCAACTGGATTGCTGAGGCGAACACGCGCCAGTGCACGACTTTCGTCTGGTGTTGGCAGTTGTACACCATAACGCTTGCTGTTCTTGAGAATATCGCTCAGTGCCAGCATTTTCGGTACGTAAATCTTTGTTTCCTGTGGCAGTGAGAGCGACCAAAAATCGGTGGATTTACCCCGTGCTTTATTCGCTTTCATTGCCTTCAGTACACGACCTTCGCCACTATTATACGCTGCGACCGTTAACAGCCAGTCGCCGTCAAACATCTTGTTCAGACGTTGCATCATGTCGAGAGCGGCTGTCGTTGAAGCGACAACATCGCGACGCGCATCATAGTTGCGGGTCTGTTTCAGACCATAGTTTCGCCCTGTGCTCGGAATGATCTGCCAAATGCCTGCGGCATTGGCGCCAGACGTCGCGTGTGGGTCAAAAGCGCTCTCCACTATGGGTAGGAGTACCAGCTCCATAGGCATGTTACGTTTCTTAACTTGCCCGGCTATCCAGTACATATACGGCTCTGCCCGTAACGTTACATCGTGGAGATAGCTCTTATTTCTTAAATACTTCTGTTTCTGTTCGCGAATCCGGGTATTTTCCGGAATTCCCATCTTTAGCTCGTCGCTAATAGAGGTCCACAAGTCTTGATCCTGCGCGAAAGATGTTCCATCGTCCATCCAGCGCGCCGAACTTGCAAACTTCCCTGCTTCCCCTTGACCAGCTGCAGAAAGGCTCTGTGCGTGCTGTTGTACGTTGCTGCCATTCTGTGACTGGCAACCTACAAGCAGGACAGAGGCGAGTAATATCGCTTTTGCCTTCATGTGTGTGTCAATAGTTGCTTAAAAGACGAGCGATGATAACGGCGAAATTTTGAAAAGGCAACCCGCAATTATCTGAAGTTATCTTTCTTTGACCTTAACCATGCAAATCGCTGTTCTGGTTGTTGCAAATTTGTTTCTTGGTTAATTTTATTAATTAAATCAGTATCATCTGTTCGTAAAAATAAATTAATTTGGCGCTCGTTTTTCAGAATTACGGGGAGTGTTTTTTGGTTTTTTGCACGTAACTCCTTCACTTTGTGATAATAATCCTGAATCGCCCGATCCTCAGGCAACAGGCTGACGGCAAACTTCATATTTCCTAATGTATACTCATGAGCGCAACAAATAACGGTGTCATCGGGCAATGCGTTAATCTTCTGTAAAGACTGGTACATTTGCGCTGGCGTGCCTTCAAAAAGTCTTCCGCAGCCTCCGGAGAACAGGGTATCGCCGCAAAAAAGATAAGGCTTACTGTAGAAACACAGATGTCCCAAAGTGTGACCCGGGGTAGCAAATACGGAAAACTCCCACTCACGTATGAGGATATTTTCGCCTTCTTCGACAACATGCGTGATTCCCTTATCTTGTGCTTCTGCCGGTCCGTAAACCACAAGATGCGGAAAATGAGCGCGCAGTTCAGGCACGCCGCCAGTGTGATCGTTATGATGATGCGTCAACAGAATGGCTTCTGGCTGCCAGTCGTTCTCTTTTATTGCGCGCAGAACAGGGGCCGATTCTCCGGGATCCACAATGACGCATCGACGATCGTCGTCAACCAAAACCCAGATGTAATTGTCCTGAAACGCTGGAATACTGATAAGATTCATACATTACCTCTTATAGCGTGGCGGGTGTTTTGATGAAACCGGCAAGGATACCTCAGACTGTCGCAGCACCGGAACGTTGGGCGGAATTGCCCTGGGGTGAATATTATCGCGAAGCGTTAGAACAACAGCTGAAGCCCTGGCTAGCGAAAATGTATGGCTTTCACCTGCTTAAGATTGGCAATCTCAGCGCGGAAATCAATACCGAAAGCTGCGCTATCTCGCATCAGGTCAACGTCTCTCTCGGCGGATCGCCGGTTCAGGTAAAAGCAGATCCGTTGCATCTGCCGTTTGCGGAAAAATCCGTTGATGCGTGTTTACTCGCTCACACGCTGCCCTGGTGCAGCGATCCGCATCGTCTGCTTCGTGAAGCCGATCGCGTGCTTATTGATGACGGCTGGCTGGTACTTAGCGGATTCAATCCGTTAAGCCTAATGGGTCTGCGTAAGCTGGTGCCGGTGCTACGCAGGAATCCACCTTACAACAGCCGGATGTTCACCATGATGCGCCAGCTCGACTGGCTGTCACTGCTGAACTTTGAAGTGCTCTGCTACGGTGGTTTTCAGGTGCTGCCCTGGGCGCGGCAGGGTGGCGTGGTGCTGAGCACCCATCTCCCCGCCCTGGGCTGTTTGCAGTTTATCGTCGCGCGTAAGCGAACCATTCCCCTTACGCTTAACCCTATGAAGCAAAGCAAATCGAAAACGCCCATCCGCCAGACCGTCGGCGCGACGCGGCAGTATAAAAAAACCGATTAGACGTCAGGCTGATAGCCTGCATCTTCATGTGCAGGATTGGATGCCGCAGCACGCGCCAGTTCGTCGCAGCGTTCGTTTTCCGGGTGGCCTGCGTGGCCTTTAACCCACTCCCATTTAATCTGGTGCTGACCCAGCGCAGCATCAAGACGTTTCCAGAGATCGACGTTCTTGACCGGTTTCTTATCGGCGGTTTTTCAGCCGCGTTTTTTTCAGTTATGGATCCACTGGGTGATCCCCTGACGCACGTACTGACTGTCGGTACTTAACACCACGTCACAATGTTCTTTTAATGCCTCCAGCGCCACGATGGCCGCCATCAACTCCATCCGGTTGTTGGTGGTCAGAAAATAGCCTTCACTAAAGGTTTTTTCGTGCTGGCGATAGCGCATAATCGCGCCGTAGCCGCCGGGCCCTGGGTTACCGAGACAAGATCCATCGGTGAAAATTTCTACCTGTTTACGCATCTCTGGTAGACTTCCTGTATTCGAAACGTTCAGTTAAACGATAAGTCTGACATAAATGACCGCTATGAGCACTGCAATTACTCGCCAGATCGTCCTCGATACCGAAACCACCGGTATGAACCAGATCGGCGCGCACTACGAAGGGCATAAGATCATCGAGATCGGCGCCGTTGAAGTGGTGAACCGTCGTCTAACGGGGAACAACTTCCACGTTTACCTCAAGCCCGATCGGCTGGTGGACCCCGAAGCGTTCGGCGTTCACGGGATTGCCGATGAGTTCTTGCTGGATAAGCCGACGTTTGCGGATGTGGCTGACGAGTTCCTGGAATACATCAAGGGCGCTGAGCTTGTCATCCATAACGCCTCGTTCGATATCGGCTTTATGGACTATGAATTCAGCAAGCTTAATCGTGATATCCCGAAGACGAACACCTTCTGTAAGGTAACAGACAGTCTGGCGCTGGCAAGGAAGATGTTCCCCGGCAAGCGTAACAGCCTGGATGCACTCTGCTCGCGCTACGAGATAGACAATACCAAGCGAACGCTCCACGGGGCGTTGCTCGATGCCCAGATCCTGGCCGATGTCTATCTGACGATGACCGGCGGGCAGACGTCAATGAAGTTCAGTATGGAAAATGAGTCGCAGCAGACGCAGGGTGAAGCGGGCATTCAGCGTGTTGTTCGTCAGGCCAGTCGGCTACGGGTTGTTTTAGCCAGTGATGAAGAGTTGCTTAACCACGAATCCCGTCTTGATCTGGTGCAGAAGAAGGGCGGCAGCTGTCTGTGGCGTGCCTGAAAAAGCGCCGGAATGCCTGTAAAATCATCGGTTGGGCGATTTTTGCAGCAAACGATTCAAAACGCGAGAAAAAGCGTTGACGAGATCGGAGGCGCACCGTAATATGCGCCTCGTTCCCCAAACGGGAACAGTGGAGCGGTAGTTCAGTCGGTTAGAATACCTGCCTGTCACGCAGGGGGTCGCGGGTTCGAGTCCCGTCCGTTCCGCCACTATTCAGAAGGCCTGAATCAGCAATGATTCAGGCCTTCGTCGTTTCAGCGTTCTGTAATCTCATCCTCTCTCTTGTCGTTAACAAAAAGTTAATGTCTATAGTGCAATTAATTAACAATTGCACAGGTGTAGTGCGTTATTTGCACTGTTGTTGTGCATTTTGCCACCACGCCTCTCTTCAGACCTCATTCAGAATGTGTCTTTCTGTAAAAATAATTCACGCAGAATCATTTGGTTATCTCCCGCGCCCCAAAAAAAGACCGAACCAATTCAGTATTGGTTTGTTTATTGCTTAATCATTAGCACGATAAGCGTCATTCCATATCAATAACTTATCGTTAATAAAAATAAAGTCATGATGAAAGCGAGCGAACCAATATGGAAAAACCGTCACGGTTTCTGGCCAATTCCAGCACCGCGCTTGAGCAGTTGCGCGGGCTTATCAACCAGCACGAGTCAACACCAGGCATACCGCTGCCCACGGAACGTGAGCTGTCGGACACACTCGGCGTAGGACGACGTGAAGTGCGTCGTGCGCTGGATGTGCTGGAAGAAGAGGGGCGCATCTGGCGTAAGCAGGGCAAAGGGACCTTTATTGGCCCGGCGGCACCTGTTGAACCGCTGGCCCTTCAGGGATTGGTTCAGCAGACCAATCTTCTGGAAGTGATGGAAGCTCGTCTACAGCTCGAACCCGGCTTAGCCCGGCTTGCGGCACTGCGTGCCACCAGGGAAAACCTCGCGCTCATGCAGCGCATGCTGGAACGCATCGACAAGGTCAGCCCGGACGACCGCGATCTCAACGAACTCTGGGACAGCGCTTTTCACCGGGCGATTGCCGAGGCTGCGGGCAACCGTCTGATGCTCGGCCTGTTTGATGCCATTGATGCCGTACGGCGCGAGCCGAGCTGGCAGCATCTGCGTGAATTAGCCCGCACCCCCGAACGTGTCGACAGCTATAACGACCACCACCATAAGATCATGTCTGCGATTATCCATCGCCAGCCTAATGAAGCCGCGGCCGCCATGCGCGAACACCTGCTCAGCCTGCAAACCGCCCTGATTCAGGCGATCCACCTTGAGGACGACTTCACGCCATGACGACAATCCCCTTTAAGGACGCCACGCCCGTACTGCAAGTCCAAAACCTCAACGTTACGTTCGCGGGCTCGCCGGTTAGCGTGCTTGACGGTATCTCATTGACCGTCAGGGCGGGCGAAACGCTGGCGCTGGTGGGAGAGTCCGGCTGCGGGAAAAGTATCACCTCACTGGCGCTGATGGGGTTACTGCCTGCCAGCGCACAGATCGTCAGCGGGGAGATGCTGTTTCGCCGCCACGATCTGCGCAAGCTCTCGCCGCGGGAATATGCCGACCTGCGCGGGAGCGAGCTGGCGATGGTTTTTCAGGAGCCGATGACCTCGCTCAATCCGGCATTTACGCTGGGGGATCAGCTGAGCGAAGCGGTTATGCGACACCAGAACGTCTCGCGCGCAGAGGCGATGAAGGTCGCGCTGCAGATCCTCGAGAAAGTGCAGATCCCGGCGGCAGAGATGCGCCTCAAGGCTTATCCTCACCAGCTTTCCGGCGGCATGCGCCAGCGGGTGATGATTGCAATGGCGCTGATTAACCACCCCAAACTGCTGATTGCCGACGAACCGACCACTGCGCTCGACGTCACCATCCAGGCGCAAATCCTCGCCTTGCTCAACACCTTAAAAGAAGAAACCGGCACGGCGGTACTGATGATCACCCACGATTTGGGCGTGGTGGCAGAAGTCGCCCAGCAGGTAGCGGTGATGTATGCCGGACAGGTGGTAGAGCAGGGAAGCGTGGAGGCGATATTTGCCGATCCGCAGCACCCTTACACCATCGGCCTGATGGGCTCGATTCCCTCCCTTGGCGCACGCAAGGGCCAACTCTCCACCATTCCCGGCGCGGTCCCGCTCCCGGAATCCATGCCGCAAGGCTGCCGTTTTGCGACGCGCTGCCCGTTTGCGCAGTCGCGCTGCCATGATGAAAAACCGCAGCTCACCACGCTCGGCGCGGGCCATCGGGTCGCCTGCTTCCGCGTGCCGCTCGAACATCACATTGCCCTGGGAGAGACCGCATGACCACGCCCATACTTGAAGCCCGTGACCTCAGCAAGCTTTTCCCAGGGCCCAAAAAGCTCTTTACTCCGGCACGGTTTGTCACGGCGGTCGATCGCGTGTCGCTTGCCGTCATGCCGGGCGAAACGCTGGCGATTGTCGGCGAGTCCGGCTCCGGAAAATCCACGCTTGGCCGTCTGCTGCTGCGCCTGCTGGCCGCCAGCGAAGGGCGCGTGTTTTATCAGGGGGAAGAGATCACCCACGCCTCGGGCGCGCGCCTCAATCAGCTCCGCCGCGAGCTGCAGATCATCTTTCAGGATCCCTTCGCGTCCCTGAACCCACGCATGACGGTGGAGCAGATCGTCGGTGAGCCGCTGTGGCTGCACCAGAATATGAAGAAAGCGGACCGTCAGTACCACGTCGCCGAACTGCTTAAGACCGTAGGCTTGCCTGCCGCCTGGGCCGGGCGCTATCCGCACGAGTTTTCCGGCGGGCAACGCCAGCGTATCGGCATTGCGCGCGCGCTGGCCTCGGGACCGAAGCTGCTGCTGGGGGATGAGCCGGTTTCCGCGCTGGACGTCTCCGTCCAGGCGCAGGTGGTTAACCTGCTGGAGAGCCTGAAGAACCAGCTGGGGCTGACGATGGTGATTGTCGCCCACGGTCTGGCGGTGATCCGCCACATGAGCGATCGCGTGGCGGTCATGTATCTCGGGCAAATCGTCGAGCTTGCCACCGTTGACGAGATTTTTGACGCGCCGCTGCACCCCTATACTCAGGCGCTGATCGCCTCGGCGCCGCAGATGCAGCCGGGCACTGAACGCGACGCACCGCTGCTGCAGGGGGATCTGCCCAACCCGGCCAGCCCGCCGTCCGGCTGCCGTTTCCACTCCCGCTGCCCGTACGTCACCGACGAATGCCGCCAGGTCGAGCCGATCAATCAGGTGCTCGACGGTGGACGTCAGGTTGCCTGCCACCGCTGGCAGGAGATCAACCGCGATCGCAGCGTTATTCAGATCGCACCGCCATCCGCCGCATTTCTGCGCCGCCGCGCGCTGTTTGAACACGCGGTTACCCACTCGTCCCTTCCTTCAAGGAACTCATGATAATGACAATCCGTAATTCTCTTTTGACCGTACTGGGAAGCGTTATGTTGCTTGGCGCGGCGCTGCCCGCCCATTCTGAAAGCGTGCTGCGTATTGGCCTCGGGGCAGACCCGGACATGCTCGACCCGCATCTGGCGCGTACCTACTATGGCCGCTTCGTCTTTGCCTCCCTGTGCGACAGGCTGGTGGACGTGGATGAAAACCTGAAGGTCGTCCCCGGTCTGGCCAAAGACTGGGCGTGGAGTGACGACGGTAAAACCCTGACGCTCAATCTGCGCGAAGGCGTCACCTTCCACGACGGTGAGAAATTCGATGCTGCCGCGGCAAAATACAACCTCGACCGCGCCCTGACCTTAAAAGGCTCTCTGCGTAAAAGCGAGATCTCCTCCGTTGAATCGGTAGAGGTCACCGGCCCGATGCAGATTGCGCTGCACCTGAAAACGCCTGATGCCGCGCTGCTGATGCAGCTCACCGACCGCGCGGGCGCGATGATGGCCCCTGAGGCGGCGAAAAAGCCTGACTTTGCCGCCCATCCTGTCTGTTCTGGCCCGTATAAATTCGACAGCCGCGTGTCCCAGGACCGCATCGTTTTGAGCCGCTTCGACAACTACTGGAACAAAGACGCCTACCACTTCGACAAAATTATCTATCTGCCGATCCCTGATGCCTCCGTGCGTCTGGCGAACCTGCGCGCGGGGGATCTCGACCTGACCGAAGGCATCGCCGCCAGCGACGTGAAAACCGTCGAAGCCGACAGCAAGCTGGCGCTGGCGAAGGTGACCGGCCTGGGCTATCAGGGCATTACCTTCAACATCAACAACGGCAAGGTGCCGGCCAACGATCCGTTCAAGGACGCCCGCGTGCGTGAAGCCTTCTCGCAGGCTATCGACCGCGATGCGTTAAACCAGGTGGTCTTTGAAGGGCTGTATACGCCAGCCAACCAGGCGTTTTCCACGGTGAGTCCGTATCACGTCAACCTGCCGGTCCCGCCGCGTGACGTCGATAAAGCCAAAGCCCTGCTCAAAGCGGCAGGCGTCACCGCGCCGCTGACCGTCAACCTGCTGGTGCCGAACAACCCAACCTCGCAGCAGGTGGGGCAGGTGCTGCAGGCGATGGTCGCCGAGGCGGGCTTTAATCTGAACCTGCAGATGACCGAATTCGCCACGCTGCTCGACCGCCAGCAGAGCGGGGATTATCAACTGAGCTTCTCCGGCTGGTCGGGGCGCCCGGACCCGGACGGCAGCATCTACGGCTTTATCAACAGCAAAGGCACGCTTAACGATGGCCGCTACAGCAACGCGCAGGTCGATGAGTGGCTGATCCAGGCGCGCCAGAGCACCGACCAGGCCGCGCGCCAGCCGCTGTACGACAAGGTGGTGAAGCAGCTGCAAACGGATATGCCGATTGCCTATCTCTATTTCGAGCCGCGTATTTTTGGCCTGAACAAAAGCGTGCAGGGCTTTAAGCCATACCCGGACGGCATCGTGCGTCTGGCGGGTTTGACGCTGGCGAAATAAACGTCCTGAGGAGAACCCATGCTGGAACTGATTTGCAAACGTCTGCTGCTGGCTATTCCGACGCTACTGCTGGTGAGCATGATGGTGTTCGGGCTGCAAAAGCTGCTGCCCGGCGACCCGCTGATTGCAATGGCCGGTGAGGAGCGCGATCCGGCGGTCATCGCCCAGCTGCGCGCGGAGCTGAACCTGGATGCGCCGATCCCGGTTCAGTATTTCCACTGGCTGACGCGGGCGCTGCAGGGCGATCTGGGCGTTTCCTTGCGCACGCACGAGCCGGTGACCGAGCTTATCGCCAGCAAGCTGCCGGTCACGCTGGAGCTGTCGCTGCTGGCGATGATTATCGCGCTGGTGTTTGGCATCAGCATGGGGATCCTCGCGGCGGTGAACAAAAACAGCTGGGTCGATCACGGGGCGAACTTCGTGGCGATCTCGGGGATCTCGATCCCGCACTTCTGGCTGGGGATCCTGTTGATTCTGGTCTTTTCGGTAAACCTGCAGTGGCTCCCCGCGTCCGGCTATGTGCCGTTCAGTGAAGATCCGCTCCAGAACCTGCGCACGCTGCTGCTCCCCGCATCCGTGCTCGGAACGGGTCTCGCGGCAACGCTGATGCGCCACACCCGCGCCTCGATGATTGCCGTGCTGAAGGCGGACTATATCCGCACCGCGCGGGCGAAAGGGCTACTGCCGAAAGCGGTGATCCTGAAGCACGCCTTTCGCAACGCGCTGGTGCCGGTAATCACCCTCACCACGCTGCTGTTCGGCGAGCTGCTGGGCGGCGCGGTGCTGACCGAGCAGGTTTTCACCATTCCGGGCTTCGGCAAGATGATCGTTGACTCGGTTTTCAACCGTGACTACGCGGTGGTGCAGGGCGTGGTGCTGATTGTGGCAATCGGCTTCCTGATGCTCAACCTGCTGGCGGACGTGCTCTACGTCCTTATCAATCCGAAAATGCGAGGGTAACCATGGCGGAACTGACGACGCAAACCGTTGTGCCCGCGCTGCCGCGGGCGCAAAACCGGGTGCTGAAGAAATTCCTCGGCAATAAAAGCGCGGTGATCGGTGCGGTGGTGGTGGGTTTCTTTGTGCTGGTGGCGCTGCTGGCGCCGTGGATCGCCCCGTTCGATCCGGTTAAAGCTAACTTCCTGGCGGTGCGCAAAGCGCCGTCGGCGATGTACTGGTTCGGCACCGACGAGCTGGGGCGCGACATTCTATCCCGCATTATCTGGGGGGCTCGCACCTCGCTGATGGCGGGCTGTATGTCGGTCGTTATCGCGGTGGTTATCGGCGTGCCGCTGGGGCTGGTGGCGGGCTACTTCCAGAAGATGTGGGACGGCGTGATCTCGCGGTTTATCGAGGCGCTGCTGGCGTGTCCGTTCCTGATCATGGCGATCGCGCTGGGGGCGTTTTTGGGCCCGAGCCTGACGAACGCCATGATCGCCATCGGTCTTTCGGCGATGCCGATCTTCGCCCGCCTTACGCGCGGTCAGGTGATCGCTATTCGCAACGAAGAGTATATCGACGGCGCGCGGGCGATTGGCCTGCCGGATCGCTGGATCATCATCAAATACGTCCTGCCCAACGTGATGTCGCCGATCCTGGTGCAGGCCACGCTGGCGATTGCCTCAGCGATTATCGCCGAAGCCAGCCTGTCGTTTTTAGGGCTGGGGCAGCAGCCACCCAATCCGTCCTGGGGGTCCATGCTCAATACCGCGAAAGGTTTCCTTGAGCAGGCGCCGTGGATGTCCGTTTTCCCCGGCGTGGCGATTTTCCTTGCCGTGCAGGGCTTTAATTTACTTGGCGACGGGCTGCGCGATGCGCTCGATCCGCGCCACGACTAAGGAGTCATGATGACCAAAGCGCTTGATTTTACGTCCGGTTACGCTTCACGCCGCCCGCCGATGATGGGCCATAATGCTGTTGCCACGTCGCAACCCCTGGCGGCGCAGGCGGGGATGAAGATGCTGCAGCTGGGCGGCAACGCCGTTGATGCGGCCATTGCCACCGCGATGGCGCTGACGGTAGTAGAGCCGACTGGTAACGGGATCGGCAGCGACGCCTTTGCCATCGTCTGGGACGGCGAAAAGCTGCACGGCCTGAACGCGTCCGGTCGTTCGCCTGCGAGCTGGCATGCGGATCTGTTTGCCGGTAAAACCGCGGTGCCGGAAATCGGCTGGGACGCGGTGACCGTGCCGGGGGCGGTATCCGGCTGGGTCGCGCTGGCGGAACGCTTCGGCACGCTGCCGCTGACCACGCTGGCGCAGCCCGCCATTGACTACGCGCGCAACGGTTTCCCGGTTTCCCCGCTGATTGGCCATCTCTGGCAGCGCGGCTATAGCAAGCTGAAAGATCAGCCGGGCTTCAGCGCCTGCTTCGCGCCGGAAGGCCGCGCCCCGCGCGTGGGGGAAATCTTCCGTAACCCGGCGCAGGCGAACTCGCTGGAGCTGATCGCCCGCACCAACGGCGAAGCCTTTTACCGCGGCGAGCTGGCGCAGAAAATTGCTGCCTTCGCCAAAGAACATGGCGCGCACCTGACGGCTGAGGATATGGCGAGCCATCGCGTGGACTGGGTAGAACTGCTATCGCGGGACTTCGCGGGTGGTTCGGTGCAGGAGCTCCCGCCTAACGGTCAGGGGATCGCCACGCTGATTGCGCTCGGCATTCTGGAACAGTGCGGCATTGAGAAGCATCATCCGGATTCCGTGCAGTCCCTGCACCTGTCCATTGAGGCGATGAAGCTGGCGCTGGCGGATCTCGACCGCTACGTGGCGGATGAAGACCATATGGCGTTCGCGGCGAAAGAGCTGCTGAGCGACCATTATCTGAAGTCACGCGCGGCGCTTATCGATCATGACAAGGCGTCCGATTTTGTCTACGGTTCCCCGACCCAGAGCGGCACGGTCTACATCAGCAGCGCGGACGCCAGCGGAATGATGGTCTCGTTTATTCAGTCCAACTATATGGGCTTTGGATCAGGCATCGTGGTGCCTGACACCGGCATCAGCCTGCAAAACCGGGGCTGTGGTTTTTCGCTTGATCCCAGTCACCCGAACGCGCTGGCGGGCAGCAAGCGCCCGTTCCACACCATCATTCCGGGCTTTGCGATGGACGGCAACGGCCAGCCGCTGATGTCCTTCGGCGTGATGGGCGGCCCGATGCAGGCGCAGGGGCACATGCAGATGGCGCTGCGCATTATGCTGCACGGGCAAAACCCGCAGGCGGCAATCGACGCCCCGCGCTGGCGCGTGGTGCAGGGCAGGGAGGTGATCGTTGAATCGACGTTCGATCGCAACACGATTGCCGCCCTGCGCGAGCGCGGACATCAGATCGTAGTGGAAGATCCGCTTCAGGATTACAACTTCGGTGGCGCGCAGGTAATTTACCGCCTGCCGGAAGGACACTACGTGGCCGCGACGGAAAGCCGCAAGGACGGGCAGGCGCTGGTGAGTTAATATTTTATCCTCCCTCTCCCTTTGGGAGAGGGGCGGGGTGAGGGGATAATTTCACTCAATGCTAAACGGATCCGCATCCTGCCACGCCGGGAACTTCTCCCGATACTCCTTCAGCGCCGTCAACGACAGTTCGGCATCAATGCGCGTTGCCTGGTGCGGCTCGGCGGTGGCGATGATCTCGCCCTGCGGGTTCACCACCCGGCTGTCGCCGCGATAGTGATGCCCGTTGCCGTCCGTCCCCACGCGGTTGCAGCCCACCACGTACGCCTGGTTCTCAATCGCGCGCGCCACCAGAAGCGACTGCCAGTGCAGGGAGCGCGGTGCAGGCCAGTTGGCAACATACAGCGCCAGGTCGTAATCGTTGCGGTTACGCGACCACACCGGGAAACGCAGGTCGTAGCAGACCAGCGGCAAAATACGCCAGCCGCGCCATTCAAACACCACGCGCTCGTTACCGGCTTCATAGTGATGATGCTCATCCGCCATGCGGAACAGGTGGCGTTTATCGTAGAAATGCACTTTCCCTTCCGGCTCCACCAGCAGGAAGCGGTTCACCGGCCCGCGTTCGGTCTGCAGAGCGGCGCTTCCGGCAATCAGCGCGTTGGTCTGCTGCGCTTTGGCATGCATCCAGGCGACCACCTCATCCTGAGGCATTGACTGTTTTGCCGCTTCCATGGCGAAGCCGGTGGTGAACATTTCCGGCAGGACAATCACATCACGCCCGGTAATGCCTTCCAGTTGACGATCAAAGTGGCGCAGGTTGGCGGGGCCATCCATCCACACTAAAGGTTGCTGCAAAATAGAAATCTTCAGACCAGGCACAATTCAGACTCCTCAAACGACCACTTTTTGACACTGTAGCACGACATAACGAGAAAATGTGGCAATAAAAAACCCCGCGCGAGGCGGGGTTTGTATAAGCGAAACGCGTTATGCCGCTTCAGGTTTGCGGTGCTTCTCCGGCAGCTTTACCGGCTGCGTCGCCAGTTCGTCCGGTTCGAAATCATCCACGTTAATGCTGCGCAGACGGCTCTCTTCGGCTTTCACCAGCAGAGCGGCTTCATCTTTATTGATAATACCGCCTGCGAGTGCCTGTTTTGCCAGTTCGTCCAGACGAGTAAACGGCAGGTTTTTGCCCAACTGTTTACAGATCTTCTGATGAATCGGGTCGGCAGCCATCACGTCCAGCAGCGCCTCTTCCAGCAGACCCACCGGGTTATGCTGCGTCGGTGCCAGATACTGACCGCGACCGATGCGGGAGCGGGTTGCGCTCGGAACCTGTAGGATCTTCGCAACCTTGTGGTCCAGCTTGTCGGACGGCGCCAGATGGTGACGACCGGTCGGGAAGATCACCGCGCGCAGGGCACCCGCCACGAAGCGGTTCGGGAAGTTTGCCAGCAGATCGTCAATCGCCTGTTCAGCCTGATACATCGCATCCTGAACGCCCCAGTGTACCAGCGGCAGATCCGCTTCCTGACGGCCTTCATCGTCGTAGCGCTTCAGGACCGCCGAGGCCAGGAAGATCTGGCTCAACACATCGCCCAGACGGGCAGAGATACGCTCGCGACGCTTCAGGCTGCCGCCCAGCACCGCCATGGAGACGTCAGACAGCAGGGCCAGGTTGGCGCTCAGACGGTTCAGATGCTGGTAATAACGTTTGGTTGCATCGCCGGTTGGCGTGGCGCTGGTAAGACCGCGCGTCAGGCCCAGCCAGAAGCTACGTGCCTTGTTGCTGCCCACGTGACCGATATGTTTGAACAGCAGCTTATCGAAGGCATCCACGTCGTTGTTCTGCGCAGCGGCCATCTCTTCCAGCACGTACGGATGGCAGCGAATTGCGCCCTGACCGAAGATCATCATGCTGCGGGTCAGGATGTTCGCCCCTTCCACGGTGATGGCAATCGGTGCGCCCTGATAGCCGCGCGCCAGGAAGTTGCCTTCGCCGAGCATAATGCCTTTACCGCCAGCAATATCCATCGCGTCAATGATCGACTGCTGCGCGCGGTGGGTACAGTGGTACTTCACAATGGCGGACAGCACGGCCGGTTTCTCGCCCAGCATAATGCCGTAGGTAATCAGCGTGGCGGCGGCGTCCATCACGTAGGCGTTGCCCGCGATACGCGCCAGCGGCTCTTCGATACCTTCCATCTTGCCGATGGAAATTTTGAACTGACGGCGGATGTGGGCGTAGGCACCAATCCCCATCGCCACAGACTTCAGACCGCCGGTTGAGTTCGACGGCAGGGTAATACCGCGACCCACAGACAGACATTCTACCAGCATACGCCAGCCCTGACCGGCCATTTTCGGACCACCGATGATGTAGTCAATCGGTACAAAGATATCCTGGCCGCGGGTCGGACCGTTCTGGAACGGTACGTTAAGCGGGAAGTGACGACGACCAATTTCAACGCCTGGGGTAGAGGTTGGGATCAGCGCACAGGTAATGCCCAGATCTTCTTCGCCGCCCAGCAGTCTTTCCGGATCAGAGAGCTTAAAGGCCAGACCCAGCACGGTGGCGATAGGCGCCAGGGTGATATAACGCTTGTTCCAGGTCAGGCGCATGCCCAGTACCTGCTCGCCCTGCCACTCGCCCATGCAGACCACGCCGGTATCCGGGATCGCGCCCGCATCGGAGCCCGCTTCCGGGCTGGTCAGCGCGAAGCAAGGGATTTCCTGACCGCGTGCCAGACGCGGCAGGTAGTGATCTTTCTGCTCTTCAGTACCGTAATGCTGCAGCAGTTCGCCCGGGCCTAAGGAGTTAGGCACGCCAACGGTAATCGCCAGGATCCCGGAGACGCCCGCCAGCTTTTGCAGGACACGGGCCTGAGCGTAGGCGGAGAACTCCAGGCCGCCGTACTCTTTCTTGATGATCATCGCGAAGAAGCGATGCTCTTTCAGGTACGCCCACAGTTCCGGCGGCAGGTCGGCCATTTCATGGGTGATGGCAAAGTCGTTCGCCATACGGCACGCTTCTTCCACCGGGCCGTCAATAAAGGCCTGTTCTTCAGCGGTCAGGCGCGGCTGCGGATAGTTATGCAGCTTTTTCCAGTCCGGGTTGCCCTGGAACAGATCGCCTTCCCACCAGGTGGTGCCTGCGTCAATCGCTTCTTTCTCGGTACGCGACATTGGCGGCATCACTTTGCGGAAGCCTTTGAACACCGGCGCAGAGATCATTGATTTACGCATCGGGGCAAAGTTAAACGGCAGAAGAATGATGGCAAGAGGGACTAAAAGCCAGATATTCCAGAGACCTGCGACGCCAAGCGCAGCCGTCCAGGCCAGAAGAATCAGGCTGCTCAGGAATAAACTCACGCGGTGATAGAACAACACACCGAGCAGAACAACGGTTGCGAGAATGCTCAAAATCATCATAAAGAAAAGCTCCCTTGCTTGTAGGAGGTCTGACCACTTGTGATGATATGGTTGTAGTTGATGTGAATTCCTTTAGCAATGTGTTTACAAAATAATTACAACCTGGTTCACATTGTTCGTGTTTTAGCCGGCACAAAAAATCAAAACGCCGGACGATTCGCATGGCTTTAGCTTCTCGCTTTTCCCGCTATCCGGTACACTCCACTGTGTTATTTCATCAATACTGAAGGATTATCCTCATGTACCAGGATCTTATTCGTAACGAACTGAACGAAGCGGCGGAAACGCTGGCTAACTTTCTGAAAGATGATGCCAATATTCACGCTATTCAGCGCGCAGCGGTCCTGCTGGCCGACAGCTTCAAAGCGGGTGGCAAAGTGCTCTCCTGCGGTAACGGCGGCTCTCACTGTGACGCGATGCACTTCGCAGAAGAGCTGACCGGACGCTATCGCGAAAACCGTCCTGGCTACCCGGCGATTGCGATTTCCGACGTGAGCCATATCTCCTGCGTGGGCAACGACTTCGGTTACGATCACATCTTCTCCCGCTATGTTGAAGCGGTAGGCCGTGAAGGCGACGTGCTGCTGGGGATTTCGACCTCCGGTAACTCCGGCAACGTGATCAAAGCGATCGCCGCCGCGCGTGAAAAAGGGATGAAAGTCATCACCCTGACAGGTAAAGATGGCGGTAAGATGGACGGTACGGCGGATGTCGAAATTCGCGTTCCGCACTTCGGTTATGCTGACCGCATTCAGGAAATTCACATCAAAGTGATCCACATCCTGATCCAGCTGATCGAAAAAGAGATGGCTAAGTAAGACTTCGCTGGGGGCATTCTTGCCCCCGCTGTTGTGGAGGTGATGTATGTGCGAACTGCTCGGGATGAGCGCGAATGTGCCAACCGATATCTGCTTTAGTTTCACCGGGCTGGTGCAGCGCGGTGGAGGGACCGGGCCGCATAAAGATGGCTGGGGCATCACCTTCTACGAAGGAAAAGGGTGTCGCACGTTCAAAGATCCACAGCCCAGCTTTAATTCACCGATTGCCAAACTGGTACAGGACTACCCGATCAAGTCCCGCTCGGTGATCGCCCACATCCGCCAGGCTAACCGCGGCGAAGTGGCGCTGGAAAATACCCATCCGTTTACCCGCGAGCTGTGGGGCCGTAACTGGACCTATGCGCATAATGGGCAACTCACGGGCTATAAATCTCTGGAGACGGGCAATTTTCGCCCTGTTGGCGAAACGGACAGCGAAAAAGCCTTCTGCTGGCTGCTGCACAAGCTGACGGAGCGCTATCCCCGCACGCCCGGCAACATGACTGCCGTGTTCAAATATATCGCGACGCTGGCAACTGAACTGCGTGAAAAAGGCGTGTTCAACATGCTGCTCTCTGACGGCCGCTATGTGATGGCGTTCTGCTCGACGAATCTGTTCTGGATCACCCGCCGTGCGCCGTTTGGCGTTGCGACGCTTCTCGATCAGGATGTGGAGATAGATTTTCAGAAGGAGACCACACCGAACGATGTGGTCACTGTTATCGCAACGCAGCCGCTGACGGGCAACGAAACCTGGCAAAAGATTATGCCAGGCGAGTGGGTGCTATTTTGTCTCGGGGACCGTGTAATTTGACGCCAGCTGTGGATGGACGACTTCGTGGCTCAGCGGTTTGCTGACCACGTAACGGCCATCTACGATAGAGACCACCGGCGGCTTGTGGGTCTGCTCAAAATAGTCGTACCCTGGCTTCAGCTGTTTCCAGAAATCCGCGTAGTAAGAATATTTGTGACGCGCCATGTTGGCGTCCGTCATGCGGAACGGATAGATGCTGACCTGAACGTTAGGCTGCCCAAAGACCAGCGCGCCCGTCACGAACTGGAAAATCTCATCAATGCCGGAGTCGGTCATCGCATAACAGCCGATAGACACGCAGGCACCGTGGATCATCAGATATTTACCTTCATAACCGTGTGCACGGTCATAGGCATTCGGGAAGCCGATGTTAATGGCTTTATAGAAGCGGCTGTCAGGCTTGAGCTGGCTGCGCTGAACGTTGTAGAACCCTTCCGGACTTTTGAAATCGCCCTGACGCTGTTTTGGCCCCAGTCCGCCGGAGTAGTTACAAATTTTGTAACTATCAAGCAGCTGATATGTCTCGCCCATCTTCACAAACAGATCGAGAGTGCGTTCTTCCTTGAAGATTTGAATATAAACCGGCGATCCCATTAACTGCTGTTTATATTCCTTGCTGACCGGCGTCGTTGAGCTATTACTGCTGAGCAGTCCGGCAAACGACATGCACGGAATCAGAAGCATCGCAATGAACAATGCGATTTTACGCATACTACTAGTTCCTTGATAAAACCATGACCAACTTGCCAGGACGGCAAAAGAGACCCGAAATCAGATTATTCTGTTAGGAGCGCTCACATTAGCACCGCTATAGATTTTCGCAAGAGCCGGGCGGTGAGTTTACAAATTAGTTTTACTTAATAAACCATCAAAATTGCGATGGTTCCAGAAACTTTGCGCATTAGCTCGCAATTTGGCGCGCGCAATGGCGGATACCCTGCCCGCGGAAAGGGGAAAATGTTACACTTTGCGCCCACTGGATTGTTGTTCATGGAAACCTGCTAACCACATGTTTAAAATAAAAAAAGGACTTGATCTGCCGATTGCAGGCGTGCCCGCGCAGCACGTTTCGACAGGCGCAAGCGTCCGTCATGTCGCCATTTTGGGCGACGACTATCTGGGAATGCGCCCTTCAATGCTGGTACAGGAGGGCGATCGCGTGATCAAAGGACAGGCGCTCTTCGAGGACAAAAAAAATCCCGGCGTGATGTTCACGGCCCCCACGAGCGGCACCGTTGTGGCCATCAACCGTGGCGAACGGCGCGTTCTGCAGTCGGTGGTTATCCGCATTGAAGGCGATGAAAAGCGTGAGTTTCCCCATTATGACGCCGCAGAACTCGCTGCGCTGAACCGTGACGCCGTTCAGGCTCAGCTTCTGGCGTCCGGTTTATGGACCGCGCTTCGTACGCGTCCCTTCAGCAAATCCCCTGTTCCGGGCACGGAACCGGCCGCGATTTTCGTCACGGCAATCGACACCAACCCGCTCAGCGTGGATCCGCAGCCGGTTATTCTGGCGCAGCGCAAAGCCTTTGATGCCGGACTGACCGTTTTAACCCGCCTGACTTCGGGGAAAGTCCACGTTTGCCAGGCCGGCGGCGGCAAGCTTGGTGGGCATCCGCAAGGGCAGGTCACGTTTAATGAGTTTGCTGGCCCGCATCCGGCGGGGCTGGTCGGGACGCACATCCATTTCCTTGAGCCAGTAAGCCTGACGAAACAGGTCTGGCACCTTAATTATCAGGACGTCATCGCCATCGGTAAGCTTTTCACCACTGGTGAACTCTGCGCTGAACGGATAATCGCCATCGGTGGACCGCAGGCTGCAAACCCGCGCCTGGTGAAGACGTTGCTGGGGGCAGACATAAATGAACTGCTGGTGGGAGAAATGAAAGAGGGTGAAAACCGCCTGATTTCCGGTTCGGTCCTCAGTGGCCGCCATGCTGTCAATGCGCACGCGTATCTGGGACGTTTCCATCTGCAGGTCAGCATTGTGCGGGAAGGGCGCGAAAAAGAGCTGTTCGGCTGGGTGCTGCCCGGTGCGGAAAAATACTCCGTCACCCGGACTACGCTGGGCCACTTCCTGCGTAATAAGCTGTTTAGCTTCTCGACCAGCACGCACGGCGGCGAGCGCGCCATGGTCCCGATTGGCAACTACGAGCGCGTCATGCCGCTGGATATTCTGCCTACCATGCTGCTGCGCGATCTGCTCGCTGGGGATACCGATAGCGCGCAGGCGCTGGGCTGTCTGGAACTGGACGAGGAAGATCTGGCGCTCTGTACCTATGTCTGTCCAGGCAAATACGAATATGGACCGGTATTGCGCGAGGTGTTAACCCGCATTGAGCAGGAAGGATAACCGATGGGCTTAAAACACCTCTTTGAAAAAATTGAGCCGCACTTTACCGAAGGGAAGCTCAAAAAGTACTACCCGTTGTATGAAGCCACGACGACTATTTTCTACACGCCGGGGCTGGTGACGAAAGGGGCGGCGCACGTTCGCGATGCCATCGACCTTAAGCGCATGATGATCCTGGTATGGTTTGCGGTCTTCCCGGCGATGTTCTGGGGCATGTACAACGTTGGCTTGCAGACCATTCCGGCGCTGCACCACATGTACGATGCGCAGCAGCTGGCGCAGGTGCTTCAGTCTGACTGGCACTACCGCTTGGCCCAGTCGTTAGGGGTGAACTTCGCGCCAGACGCGGGCTGGATGAGCATGATGACGCTGGGCGCGGTGTTCTTCCTGCCGATTTACATCACGGTATTTATCGTGGGTGGCTTCTGGGAAGTGCTGTTCGCCATCATCCGTAAACATGAGATCAACGAAGGCTTCTTCGTGACCTCTATTCTGTTTGCCCTGATTGTCCCGCCAACCTTACCGCTCTGGCAGGCGGCGCTGGGCATCAGTTTCGGCGTGGTCATTGCTAAAGAAATTTTCGGCGGCACCGGGCGGAACTTCCTCAACCCGGCGCTGGCGGGACGTGCGTTCCTCTTCTTTGCCTATCCGGCGCAAATCTCAGGCGATCTGGTCTGGACGGCGGCAGACGGCTTTTCCGGCGCGACGCCGCTTTCACAGTGGGCCGCACACGGCGGCGAAACTCTGGTGAACAACGCGACGGGTCAGCCCGTGACCTGGTTTGATGCCTTTATTGGCAACATTCCGGGCTCCATCGGAGAAGTCTCTACGCTGATGATTTTGCTCGGCGGCGCGATCATT
The DNA here is from genome assembly GCF_008364555.1 of Enterobacter vonholyi. Classification (GTDB taxonomy): domain Bacteria; phylum Pseudomonadota; class Gammaproteobacteria; order Enterobacterales; family Enterobacteriaceae; genus Enterobacter; species Enterobacter vonholyi. The sequence continues at coordinate 433,562 of NZ_VTUC01000001.1, read as the reverse complement.
CTTTTTGGCCGCGTGGCCTCCTGGCGAATTGTTGCGGGCGTGATGATCGGCATGGTGCTGACCGCCACCCTGTTCAACGTTATCGGTTCGACCACCAATCCGATGTTCTCCATGCCGTGGTACTGGCATCTGGTGCTGGGTGGCTTCGCGTTCGGCATGATGTTCATGGCAACCGACCCCGTGTCTGCCTCCTTCACTGACAAAGGTAAATGGAGCTATGGCGTGCTCATTGGCGCAATGTGTGTCCTGATCCGCGTGGTCAACCCGGCGTACCCGGAAGGGATGATGTTGGCCATTCTGTTTGCCAATCTGTTTGCGCCACTCTTCGATTACCTGGTGGTGCGGGCCAACATCAAGCGGAGGAAGGCGCGTGGCTGAAGTAAAAAATAACGACAGCATCAGCAAAACGCTGCTGGTGGTACTGGTGCTCTGCCTGGTCTGCTCCATTGTCGTAGCCGGCTCTGCCGTAGGGTTAAAACCCCTGCAGCAGGAGCAACGTGCGCTGGATAAACAGCGCAACATTCTGGCCGTCGCCGGGCTGATGCAGGAAGGAATGAGCGCAGACGACGTTTCTGCCGTCTTTGCTGAACGTATTTCGGCGCGTCTGGTGGATTTAAAAACGGGTGAACTGCTCGATAAAGACCCGGCAAAATTCAACCAGGCGCTGGCGCTCAAAGATCCGCAGATGAGCCTGACGCTGGAGGCATCCCAAGATCCCGCGGGGATTAAGCGTCGCAGCAACCTTGCCGAAGTTTATCTGGTTCGCGATCCCCAAAAACGCATTCAGGAAGTGGTACTTCCTATTTACGGTAATGGTCTGTGGTCAATGATGTATGCCTTTGTCGCTCTTGATACCGATGGCCGCACGGTCAAAGGCATTACGTATTACGACCAGGGCGAAACCCCGGGGCTGGGTGGTGAAGTTGAGAACCCTAACTGGCGGGCACAGTTTGTCGGCAAGAAAGTGCTCGACGATAACGGCCTGCCTGCGCTGAAGGTGATGAAAGGGGCGGCTCGTCCCGGTGACGACTACGCCGTTGACGGGCTTTCCGGCGCCACGCTCACATCAAAAGGCGTGCAGCACAGTTTTGATTTCTGGATGGGCGAGCTGGGCTTTGGTCCTTTCCTGAAAAACGTACGTGAAGGAGCGCTGAACAATGGCTGATACCGGTGAACTGAAAGAAGTCAAAAAAGTACTCATTGGCCCACTGCTCGCCAATAACCCGATCACGCTGCAGGTGCTGGGCGTCTGTTCAGCCCTGGCGGTGACGACCAAACTGGAAACGGCGGTAGTGATGACGCTGGCGGTTACGCTGGTCACGGCGTTCTCCAGCATGTTTATCTCGATGATCCGCCACCACATCCCCAACAGCGTGAGGATCATCGTCCAGATGGCGATCATCGCCTCGCTGGTGATCGTGGTCGATCAGCTGCTGCGCGCCTTTGCCTATGAAACCTCCAAACAGCTCTCGGTGTTTGTCGGGCTGATTATCACTAACTGTATCGTCATGGGGCGTGCGGAAGCCTACGCCATGAAAATGCCGCCGCTGGCGAGCTTTATGGACGGCATCGGCAACGGCCTCGGCTACGGCGTGATCCTGCTTACGGTTGGGTTTCTGCGCGAGCTGATTGGCAGCGGCAAGCTGTTTGGCATCACGGTGCTGGACACGGTGCAGAACGGCGGCTGGTATCTGCCAAACGGCCTGTTCCTGCTGGCCCCTAGCGCATTTTTCATTATCGGTTTGTTGATCTGGCTGATTCGTACGTTGAGACCAGAACAGCAGGAAAAGGAGTAACCGACGATGGCTCATTACCTGAGTTTGTTTGTGCGGGCGGTGTTTGTTGAAAACATGGCGCTCGCGTTTTTCCTGGGCATGTGTACGTTCCTTGCCGTGTCTAAAAAGGTCTCCACGGCATTTGGGCTGGGCGTGGCGGTCACCGTTGTGTTGGGGCTTTCGGTTCCGATTAACAATCTGGTCTACAACTTTGTGCTGCGTGACGGCGCGCTGGTGGAAGGGGTTGATCTCAGCTTCCTGAATTTCATAACCTTTATCGGGGTGATCGCGGCGCTGGTGCAAATACTTGAGATGATCCTCGATAAATATTTTCCGTCGCTGTACAACGCGCTGGGGATCTTCCTCCCGCTGATCGCGGTGAACTGCGCCATCTTTGGTGGCGTCTCGTTTATGGTGCAGCGTGATTACAACTTCAGTGAATCCGTGGTGTACGGTTTTGGTTCCGGCATCGGCTGGATGCTGGCGATTGTCACCATGGCGGGGATCCGCGAGAAAATGAAATATGCCAACGTGCCTGCGGGTCTGCGTGGCTTAGGGATCACCTTTATCACCACCGGGCTGATGGCGCTGGGCTTTATGTCCTTCTCCGGTGTGCAGCTATAAGGGCTAACAGATGGAAATTATCCTTGGCGTGGTGATGTTCACGCTGATCGTACTGGTGCTGTCAGGGTTAATTCTGGCGGCGCGCGCGAAGCTGGTGAATTCCGGTGACGTGGTGATTGATATTAACGACGAGCCGCAGAATCAGATCCGCACGCCAGCGGGTGACAAGCTGCTCAATACGCTCTCGGGCAATGGGATCTTTGTCTCGTCAGCCTGCGGCGGTGGCGGCTCCTGCGGGCAGTGCCGCGTGACGGTAAAAGAGGGCGGTGGCGATATTCTGCCAACCGAGCTGGCGCATATCACAAAGCGTGAAGCGAAAGAGGGCTGCCGTCTGGCCTGCCAGGTCGCGGTGCGTCAGAACATGAAGATTGAGCTGCCGGAAGAGATCTTCGGCGTCAAAAAATGGGAGTGCGAGGTTATCTCTAATGATAACAAAGCCACCTTTATTAAAGAGCTGAAGCTTCGGGTACCGGAAGGGGAAGATGTTCCGTTCCGCGCCGGAGGATACATTCAGATTGAGTGTCCTGAACATACCGTGGCGTATGCGGACTTCGACGTGCCGGATGAGTACCGCGCCGACTGGGACAAATTCAATCTCTTCCGTTTTGTATCGGAGGTAAAAGAGCCGACGCTGCGCGCCTACTCGATGGCTAACTACCCGGAAGAGAAAGGCATCATCATGCTCAACGTGCGTATCGCCACGCCGCCACCGAATGTGCCGGATGCACCGCCGGGCGTGATGTCGTCATACATCTGGTCCCTGAAGCCGGGAGATAAGGTGACTATCTCCGGTCCGTTCGGGGAGTTTTTCGCGAAAGATACCGACGCGGAAATGGTCTTTATCGGCGGCGGTGCCGGTATGGCCCCGATGCGCTCGCACATTTTTGACCAGCTCAAGCGGCTCGGCAGCAAGCGTAAAATCAGCTTCTGGTACGGGGCGCGCTCCCTGCGCGAGATGTTCTACGACGACGAGTTTGAACAGCTGGCGCGTGAAAACCCGAACTTTACCTTCCACGTTGCGCTTTCCGATCCGCAGCCGGAAGATAACTGGACGGGCTATACGGGGTTCATCCACAACGTGCTGTATGAAAACTACCTCAAACAGCACCCGGCACCCGAGGACTGCGAGTTCTATATGTGTGGTCCGCCGATGATGAACGCCGCCGTGATTAAGATGCTGAAAGATCTCGGTGTCGAAGATGAGAACATCTTGCTCGACGACTTTGGAGGTTGATGATGCTGACGTTTCTGGCAACCTTTGTGGTTTTTGTGCTTGTCATCTTCGGCATGTCGTTAGGCTGGATCGTTAAGCGGAAAAGCATTCAGGGCAGCTGCGGCGGTATCTCCTCTATTGGGATGGAAAAGGTTTGCGACTGCCCGGAACCGTGCGATGCGCGGAAGAAAAGGATGGCCCGCGAACAGCAGCGCATTATTTAGTCTTGTCTGTCGGGTAAGGCGAAGCCGTCACCCGACAATTTCCACGCACGCTTCTCAACCCTCATTTGTTTACTGTATACTTATCCAGTGATAAGTGAGGGCATACTATGCGCAAAATAATCCATGTTGATATGGACTGCTTTTTTGCCGCAGTGGAGATGCGAGACAACCCGGCGCTGCGGGATATTCCCATCGCCATTGGCGGCAGCCGCGTTCAGCGTGGCGTCATCAGCACCGCCAACTATCCTGCGCGCAAATTTGGCGTGCGCAGCGCCATGCCGACGGCGATGGCCTTAAAGCTTTGTCCTCATCTCACGCTTCTGCCCGGCCGGTTTGAAGCCTATAAAGAGGCTTCCCTTCACATCCGGGAAATCTTCTCCCGCTATACCTCTCTCATAGAGCCGCTGTCGCTCGACGAAGCCTATCTGGACGTGACCGACAGCGTTCACTGCCACGGCTCCGCCACGCTGATGGCGAAGGAGATCCGCCAGACGATTTTCAACGAGCTGAATTTGACGGCGTCGGCGGGCGTCGCGCCCGTTAAATTCCTTGCCAAAATCGCCTCCGATTTAAATAAGCCCAACGGTCAGTACGTCATCACACCGGAAGAGGTGCCTGCATTTTTAAAAACGCTGCCGCTCGGCAAAATCCCCGGGGTAGGAAAAGTTTCTGCCGCAAAGCTGGAAAGCATGGGGCTACGGACCTGTGAAGACGTGCAGCAAAGCGATCTCGCCATGCTGCTCAAGCGTTTCGGGAAGTTTGGCCGCGTGCTGTGGGAGCGCAGCCAGGGAATTGACGATCGCGATGTGAACAGCGAGCGGCTCCGTAAATCCGTCGGCGTTGAGCGCACCCTCATTGAAGATATTCATGACTGGTCCGAATGCGAAATGATCATCACGGAACAGCTTTATCCTGAGCTGGAACGGCGTTTAATCAAGGTGAAGCCGGACCTGCTGATTGCCCGTCAGGGTATCAAATTAAAATTCAACGACTTCCAGCAGACCACGCAGGAACACGTCTGGCCGCGACTGAATAAAGACGATCTTATCGCGACGGCAAAAAAGGCATGGGAAGAGCGCCGGGGCGGGCGAGGGGTAAGGCTGGTGGGATTGCACGTCACGCTGCTGGATCCGCAGCTAGAACGACAGCTGGTTCTGGGATTGTAAAAAAGCCCGGTGGCGCTACGCTTACCGGGCCTGGATTTTTCACCCTCTTCCACAGGAAGAGGGCTGGGATGAAGATGTTATTTCGCAGGGATCGCTTTCAGCAGTTCAGTCAGCAGCGTCCAGTAGTGACCGACGCTTTCGATATGAACCTGCTCATCCGGCGAGTGTGGACCGGTAATGGTTGGCCCAATGGACACCATATCCATATCCGGATACGGTTTCTTGAACAGACCACATTCCAGACCCGCGTGGATCACCTGAATGTTTGGCGTGCTGTTGAACAGACGCTGGTAAGTTTCACGCACCAGCGCCATCACCGGAGAGCTTGCATCCGGCTGCCAGCCCGGGTAGCTGCCTTTTGCAGACGTTTTCGCGCCCGCCAGCGTGCCCAGAGATTCCAGCATGCTCACCACGTACTCTTTACCGCTGTCGATAAGGGAGCGGATCAGGCAGATGATTTCCGCGCTGTCGTCGCTCATGGTCACCACGCCCACGTTCAGTGAGGTTTCCACCACGCCTTTCGCCACGTCAGAGTTGCGGATCACGCCGTTTGGCGTCGCGTTCAGCAGCTGAACAAAGGTGTCACGAGACTGCACGGTCAGCGCGGCTTTATCTGTAGAAACAGATTCCAGCACTACGGTCAGGTTTTTCTCTTTCGCCGACAGTTCGTTTTTCAGGATTTCCAGGTATACGGTGGAGAGTTTTTTCAGCTCGTCCGCTTTTGCTGCTGGAACTGCTACGGTGGCGAACGCTTCGCGTGGGATCGCGTTACGCAGGGTACCGCCGTTGAAGTCTACCAGACGCAGGTCCAGCTCGGCCGCATGGCCTGCCAGGAAGCGTGCCAGCAGCTTGTTGGCGTTACCCAGACCCAGGTGAATATCGCCGCCGGAGTGGCCGCCTTTCAGACCTTTCAGCGTCAGCTTGAAGGTCTGGAAGCCCGCAGGAATCGCTTCGCGCGACAGCGGCAGGGTAGAGATGAAATCAATCCCGCCCGCGCAGCCCATGTAGATCTCGCCTTCTTCTTCTGAGTCGGTGTTGATCAGGATGTCCGCCTGCAGCCAGTTCGCCTGCAGACCGAACGCGCCGTCCATGCCCGCTTCTTCGGTCATGGTCAGCAGCACTTCCAGTGGACCGTGCTCAACGCTGTCGTCGGCCAGCACCGCCAGCGCAGAGGCCATACCGATGCCGTTATCCGCGCCCAGCGTGGTGCCGCGTGCTTTCACCCAGTCGCCGTCGATGTACGGTTGAATCGGGTCTTTGGTGAAGTCGTGAACGGTGTCGTTGTTCTTCTGTGGCACCATGTCCAGGTGCGCCTGCAGCACAACCGGTTTGCGGTTTTCCATGCCTGCGGTTGCAGGTTTGCGGATCAGAATATTGCCAACCTGGTCGCGTTCAGCATGCAGACCTTTTTCCTTCGCCCAGCCCATAATATGTTCGGCAAGCTGTTCTTCATGGTAGGAAGGGTGTGGAATGGAGCAGATTTTGGCAAAAATATCCCACAGCGGCTGCGGAGATAGTTGAGACAGTTCAGACACGATAAGTCTCCTTGTCGAGGCGCTGCAAACAGGGTTGCAGGTCACAGGGTTAGCAGGTTAATAGTTACCACAAGTCAGGCTTGCGAGATGAAACTGAGAATACCACTTTCTCTGCTGGCTGGTAGCATAAAGCATGTAAAAACTCAGGCAGAGGGCGCTAAACACTGGTTTTTAGTGCGTCAGATCTCTATAATCTCGCGCAACCTATTTCCCCCTCGAACACTTTTTAAGCCGTATAAAAACAGGCTGGGACACTTCACATGAGCGAAAAATACGTCGTCACCTGGGACATGTTGCAGATTCACGCACGCAAACTGGCTGCGTGTCTGATGCCTTCCGAACAGTGGAAAGGCATTATTGCCGTCAGCCGTGGCGGTCTGGTACCGGGGGCGCTGCTGGCACGTGAGCTGGGTATTCGTCATGTCGATACCGTTTGCATCTCCAGCTATGACCATGACAACCAGCGCGAGCTGACCGTGCTGAAACGTGCGGAAGGTGACGGTGAAGGCTTCATCGTTATTGATGACCTGGTGGATACCGGCGGTACTGCGGTCGCTATCCGCGAAATGTATCCTAAAGCGCACTTCGTCACTATCTTCGCTAAACCGGCTGGCCGCCCGCTGGTTGACGATTACGTGATTGATATCCCGCAGGATACCTGGATTGAACAGCCATGGGATATGGGCGTGGTCTTTGTACCGCCTATTTCAGGCCGTTAATACCAGTACGTAACTTTACACGCCCGGCTATGTCGGGCGTTGTTCTTTTTGGCCTGCCACGCGTTACAATAGTCTTCATATGACGTATTCATGGAGGCAACGCAATGACGCAGGCGAATCTCACCGAGACTCTCTTCAAACCCCGTTTCAAACACCCTGAAACGTCGACGCTGGTGCGTCGCTTTAATCCGGGTACCCAGCCTGCCGTCCAGTCCGCGTTAGACGGTAAAAACGTGCCTCACTGGTATCGCATGATTAACCGCCTGATGTGGATCTGGCGCGGTATCGACCCCCGTGAAATCCTCGATGTGCAGGCACGTATCGTGATGAGTGAAGCCGAGCGTACCGACAGCGAACTCTATGATACCGTGGTGGGCTACCGTGGCGGAAACTGGATCTATGAGTGGTCTAAACAGGCGATGGTTTGGCAGCAAAAAGCCAGCCAGGAAGAGGATGCCACGCGCAGCGGCAAGCACTGGCTGCATGCGGCCAATCTCTACGCCATTGCCGCTTATCCACATCTGAAAGGTGATGAGCTGGCTGAGCAGGCACAGGCGCTGGCGAATCGCGCTTACGAAGAGGCGGCTCAACGCCTGCCGGGCCAGATGCGCGAACTCGAGTTTACCATTCCGGGTGGGTCATCCATTACCGGGTTCCTGCATATGCCTGAAGGTGAAGGCCCGTTCCCGACCGTCCTCATGTGCGGCGGGCTGGATTCGCTGCAAATCGATTATTACAGCCTGTATGAGCGCTACTTCGCACCAAAAGGGATCGCGATGCTGACGCTGGATATGCCCTCAATCGGCTTCTCCTCCAAATGGAAACTGACTCAGGATTCCAGCCTGCTGCACCAGCATGCGCTAAAAGCACTGGAAAACATTCCTTGGGTTGACCACACCCGCGTGGCGGCATTCGGCTTCCGTTTCGGCGCGAACGTCGCGGTGCGTCTGGCGTATCTTGAATCTTCTCGCCTTAAAGCCGTCGCCTGCCTCGGCCCGGTCGTACACGCCCTGCTCAGCGATCCTGCCCGTCAGGGCAACGTACCTGAAATGTACCTTGATGTGCTGGCCAGCCGTCTTGGCATGCATGATGCATCAGACGAAGCGCTGCGCGTTGAGCTCAATCGCTACTCGTTAAAAACGCAAGGCTTGCTGGGACGTCGCTGCCCAACGCCGATGCTGTCGGGGTTCTGGAAAAACGATCCATTTAGTCCGGAAGAAGAGTCGCGCTTAATCACTTCGTCATCTGCGGATGGCAAATTGCTTGAGGTGCCGTTCAGCCCGGTCTATCAGAATTTCGACAAAGCACTGAAAGAGATTACGCGCTGGATCGCTCAGAGATTGTGTTAATAGATTGCTAAATTTCGCTGGTTTGGTAAAACAGTGGCTTCACAAAAGGAGATCGCAATGACGTTACCGAGTGGACACCCGAAAAGTAGATTGATTAAGAAGTTCATGGCTCTTGGCCCGTATATTCGAGAAGAGCAGTGTGAAGAGAATCGCTTTTTTTTCGACTGCCTGGCTGTATGCGTCAACGTGAAGCCTGCACCCGAAAAACGTGAATTCTGGGGCTGGTGGATGGAAATGGAAGCAGAGGAAAAACGTTTTACGTATAGCTACCAGTTTGGCCTGTTTAATAAAGACGGCAACTGGCAGGCGACCACCATTAAAGATCAGGAAGTCATTGACCGCCTGGAATACACCCTGAAAGAGTTTCACGACAAAGCGAGCGCACTGCTGGCGACTCTGGATCTCAAGTTCGAACCCGCAGATGACTTTTCCAGCGAAGCGGTGAAGCTGACTGCCTGATAGCTTCACAGCGCCGGGTGGCGGCTTCGCCTTACCCGGCCTACAAAGACTGATGGTTTTCTCCCTCTCCCTGTGGGAGAGGGCCGGGGTGAGGGCACCAGACCGCATTAATTCCCGAAAAAAAACCGGCATCAAGCCGGTTTTTTTATTCCGCATCATCAGAACTGGTAGGTCATACCCAGTGCAACGATGTCATCGCTGCTCACGCCCAGTTTATTTTTGTCGTCAATCTGGTTGATTTTATAATCAACAAAGGCGGACATATTTTTGTTGAAGTAATAGGTCGCGCCAACGTCAATATATTTCACCAGATCTTCGTCGCCAATACCTTCGATATCTTTGCCTTTAGACTGGACATATCCCAGGGACGGGCGCAGACCGAAGTCGAACTGATATTGTGCGACCACTTCAAAGTTCTGCGCTTTATTTGCAAACCCACCGGAAATTGGCGTCATATTGCGGGTTTCTGAATACATTGCAGCCAGATAAATATCGTTCGCATCATATTTCAGACCTGTTGCCCAGGCTTCTGCTTTCTGGCCCTGGCCACGCGCCAGCAGGTTCTGAGCGTTGGTACGGTCAGAGTTGGTGTAGGCGCCGCTGACGGCGAAATCGCTGCCGCCGAAGTCATAGGTCAGAGAGGTACCAAAACCGTCACCGTTCTGTTTCTTGGCGTCGCGGTTTTCGTTTTTGCCCTGGTACTGCAGGGTCATGTCCAGGCCGTCAACCGCACCGAAGAAGTCGGTGTTACGGTAGGTGGCAAGACCGGTCGCACGCTTGGTCATGAAGTTATCGGTCTGCGCGGAAGAGTCGCCGCCGAACTCAGGGAACATATCGGTCCATGCTTCGACGTCATACAGGGCACCCAGGTTACGACCGTAATCCAGAGAACCAAAGTTTTTCAGCTTCAGGCCTGCGAACGCCAGACGCGTCTTCTGAGTAGAGTCGCTCTCGGCTTTGTTACCTGCAAATTCAGATTCCCAACGGCCATAGCCCGTCAGCTGATCGTTAATCTGCGTTTCGCCTTTAAAACCGAAACGAACGTAAGTCTGATCGCCATCTTTGGTAGCATCATCGCTGATGTAGTGCATGGCTTTCACTTTGCCGTACACGTCCAGCTTATTACCATTTTTATTATAAACTTCAGCTGCGTGAACGGATGCAGAAGCCACTACGCCCATAACCATTAATGCCAGAGTGCTCTTTTTCATTTTCGATCCTGTCTTATAAACGCGCTAAAAAATTCGCTGGACGATAAGCTCATGCTTAAGTCCCGTGAAAAAACAGGAAGGGTTTTATCGTTCTGGAATGAAACTTTTATGACAAACTAAGAATAATTTTAAAAAACTGTGATTTATTATTTCGGTAATAAAACTGTCAAATTCTCCCGCTACGCTTCCTGATCCCGCGCAACAAAGTGTTTCGCGATGTGCTAAGGCAGTTGGCAACGGGGCTGACTCCTGTTAAAACGTTCGTTTGACATTACTTTCCCTTATCGTTGAACGGCAGAGAATCATGAGTGACAGCCAGACGCTGGTGGTAAAACTCGGTACCAGTGTTTTAACAGGCGGATCGCGCCGCCTAAATCGCGCCCACATTGTTGAGCTTGTACGTCAGTGCGCTCAGTTACATGCCGCAGGGCATCGTATTGTGATTGTGACCTCCGGGGCGATTGCCGCCGGGCGTGAACACCTGGGTTACCCCGAACTCCCCGCGACGATCGCCTCCAAACAGCTGCTGGCCGCCGTGGGACAAAGCCGACTCATTCAACTCTGGGAACAGCTGTTCTCAATCTATGGCATTCACGTCGGGCAGATGCTGCTGACGCGTGCGGATATGGAAGACAGAGAGCGCTTCCTGAACGCCCGCGATACCCTGCGCGCGCTGCTGGACAACAATATTGTTCCGGTTATTAACGAAAACGATGCCGTTGCTACCGCTGAAATCAAAGTGGGTGATAACGATAACCTCTCGGCTCTGGCGGCCATTCTGGCCGGAGCCGATAAATTACTGTTGTTGACCGATCAGCAGGGGTTGTTCACTGCCGATCCGCGCGCTAACCCGGAAGCCGAGCTGATTACCGACGTTCATGGTATCGACGATGCGCTGCGCGCCATCGCCGGTGACAGCGTGTCCGGCCTCGGAACGGGCGGTATGGGGACCAAGCTGCAGGCCGCTGACGTAGCGTGCCGCGCCGGTATCGACACCATCATTGCGGCGGGCAGCCGCCCTGGCGTGATTGGCGACGTGATGGAAGGCATCTCCGTCGGCACCCGCTTCCACGCTCAGGAATCTCCGCTGGAAAACCGTAAGCGCTGGATATTTGGCGCGCCGCCTGCGGGCGAACTCGTCGTCGATGAAGGGGCAACCGCCGCGATTCTGGAACGAGGAAGTTCATTACTTCCTAAAGGAATTAAAAGCGTGACAGGCAACTTCTCCCGTGGTGAAGTGATCCGTATTCGTAACCTCGAAGGCCGCGACATCGCCCACGGCGTAAGCCGCTATAACAGCGATGCCCTGCGCCGCATCGCGGGTCACCATTCGCAGCAGATCGACGCCATTCTGGGCTATGAATATGGCCCGGTTGCCGTGCATCGCGATGACATGATTATTCGTTAAGGAGCCAGAACATGCTGGAACAAATGGGCGCCGCCGCGAAGGCCGCCTCTTATAAACTGGCGCTCCTTTCCAGCCGCGAGAAAAACCGCGTGCTGGAAAAAATCGCTGATTATCTGGAATCACAGTCTCAGGAGATTTTGCTCGCCAACGAGCAGGATTTACTGGAAGCGCGCCGCAACGGTCTGAGCGAAGCGATGCTCGACCGTCTGGCGTTGACCCCGGCCCGCCTGAAAGGGATTGCCGACGATGTTCGTCAGGTATGCAATCTGGCCGACCCGGTAGGGCAGGTGATTGACGGTGGGCTGCTGGACAGCGGTTTACGCCTGGAGCGCCGTCGCGTGCCGCTCGGCGTTATCGGCGTTATTTATGAAGCCCGACCAAACGTGACGGTGGATGTCGCCTCCCTGTGCCTGAAAACCGGCAACGCCGCCATTCTGCGCGGTGGGAAAGAGACCTGGCGCACCAACGCCGCGACGGTGAAAGTCATTCAGCAGGCGCTGGAAGAGTGTGGCTTACCGGCGGGTGCCGTGCAGGCAATTGAGAGCCCGGACCGCGCGCTGGTCAACGAAATGCTGCGCATGGACAAATACATCGACATGCTGATCCCACGCGGCGGCGCGGGCCTGCACAAGCTGTGCCGCGAGCAGTCGACGATTCCGGTGATCACCGGCGGTATCGGCGTGTGTCACATCGTGGTAGACGACAGCGCTGAGATTGCACCGGCGCTGAAGATTATCGTTAACGCGAAGACCCAGCGTCCGAGCACCTGTAACACCGTGGAAACGCTGCTGGTGCATCAGGACATTGCAAACGCCTTCCTGCCGGCCCTGAGCAAACAGATGGCCGAGAGCGGCGTGACGCTGCATGCTGACGCCAATGCGCTCGCGCTGCTTCAGGATGGCCCGGCTAACGTCGTTCCCGTCAACGCGGAGCAGTACGACGACGAGTTCCTGTCACTGGATCTGAACGTGAAAATCGTGAGAGATCTCGACGACGCCATTGCGCACATTCGTGAGCATGGCACGCAGCATTCTGACGCCATCCTGACGCGTACGCTGCGCAATGCCGATCGCTTCGTGAACGAAGTGGATTCCTCTGCGGTGTATGTGAATGCCTCCACCCGCTTCACCGACGGCGGTCAGTTCGGCCTCGGCGCTGAGGTAGCGGTCAGCACGCAGAAACTGCACGCGCGCGGTCCGATGGGCCTCGAAGCGCTGACCACGTATAAGTGGATCGGCTTCGGTGACGATACGATTCGTGCGTAAATAATCACGGGTGATGCAAAAGTAGCCGTTTGATTCAAAAGGGCATTGACGCATCACCCGGTTAGATCTAACCTTTTGCCCCGTGGTTACACTCGTAACCGGCCTTTCAGGGCCGATATAGCTCAGTTGGTAGAGCAGCGCATTCGTAATGCGAAGGTCGTAGGTTCGACTCCTATTATCGGCACCATCTTTTCCAATGAAATCATATAATTACTGTTGCATTGTTTTGCTTTTCTTAACACGAATGTGCATTTTTGCGCGTTGTGAGTGTGGCAAAATTGTGGCAGGTACAGTGAGATTGTTCGTGGCCCAATGCAAGGGTATGCTAACAGCATGTCTTACCTTGAAGCTCCCCTCTATCTTGTCTTTTGAGCAATATTATTACTTTGATGGCTTCTGGTTACGGATGTTGACAATCCAGTGCTTGCCTGCACGGATGGGGCGAAAAGATGTCACTACAAAAGCATACATTCAAACACTTTTACTAGTCCATTTCGGTATTTGCATTCTTGACTAACCACTTGCATTTTACTTAGCCATGTCTGACAAAAAAGCATCCAATACCCTGCTAAATTGACAGTTAGCTTTGAGCGCGGAGCGAAAGCTGGTCCAGTATGCCAACTAGAAAAGGTGACAGAAGTGCTAACGATTCAAGCCGGCTTGATGTGAGTTACTTAGTCGGAATGAACTCAGAAAATAGCGTCAAGCAGCTGAGCTTTCCTGTGGTCTTAAAAGCAATAACTGAAAGCACGTCTTATACTACAAATCCGCTATAACATATTAACCGCACTTATGATTTTTTCTTAAATTCAATAGGTTAATCATAGTTGTTAGGTCAACAAAAATCAGTAGCTTTAAGCGCTTAAGCCTTCCCTAAGGAAAATAGAGCAGACTAACTATATGAAACCCCACCCTCGACAAAACCTCATAGATCGAAACGATTCGTCAAAAAAACGCTACAACACACCAAAATTGCGATACAATTACGGTAAAATATGACTCATGCTGCGATTGTAAAAGGTAGTGCTAAGTGGAATATATATCTGAAGTTCTGAAAATTTTAGAAGGGGCATTGAAGGCAAACGCGTCAATGTCTAATAATTATGCTGGTCTTCTAGCTGACAAACTCGATGAGAGGGGAGAAGCCCGATACGCGAAAATGATTCGTGATAAATTGAATAAAATGCCCACTGCTCTGGTTAGCGCTCAAAAAGGTGATGGTGGCTTTTCATTTAATGATTTACCAGTGGACAATGATAGTAGATTAAATACTGTTGACGTCAGCATTCCAACATTACATGAAGACAAGATTATTTTGTCAGAGAGTGCAACTGAGGTCATCGATGATTTCATAGCAAATATTGATAATTATGATAAATTATATAAATTCAATGCGGCACTTCCAAATAGAATAATATTATTTGGAAAACCCGGAACAGGTAAGACAAGACTTGCCAGACACATCGCAGCCCGTTTATCGTTACGAATGTTAACTGTGCGTTGCGATACATTAGTTAGCAGCCTTCTAGGGCAGACAAGTAAAAATCTTAGAAAAGTATTTGAATATTCCTCGACAGTCCCTTGTGTGCTTTTTTTAGATGAATTTGATGCGCTCGCATCAGCCCGCGGGAATGAAAGGGATATCGGTGAGTTACAAAGGATCGTTATCGCATTATTACAGAATATTGATTCTCTTCCCGAAAATGTGATTGTGATTGCTGCGACTAACCATGAGAATCTTTTAGATCCAGCAATTTGGAGGCGGTTCTCATTTAAGTTACCGATGTATACACCAGATGAAAATATTTTGACTGAAATATGGAGAGACAAGCTTGGTCAATTCATCAGCAAAGATGTAGATATAAATTACATTGCAAAGAAATCATTGGGAGTGACTGGCTCAACTGTTGAGCAAATTTCACTTGATTGTAAAAGGAAGGCGATACTTTCAAATAATAATAATGTTGACGAGGTATTACTCCTTAAAAAAATCGCATTTACAATGGCTCAGGATCAAAATATTTCCTTGAAGAGTAAAGAAGATGAAATTAGATGGTTGAGAAGTTGGGACGAAAAAAAGTTTTCACTGAGAGTATTATCTAAACTATATAACCTATCTGTTCGCGGGATAGGAAACATTGTTAAGGAAAATAATTATCATGGTAAACAGAGTATCTAAAAAGAGAAACCCGTTCTTCCACATTCCTTACAACCCACGAGATCTTACTGGGGTAGAAACGAAGGGTGGGGGTGGGAAGTTATTTGTTAATGTAGATGAAAATTACCGAGTGAAGTTAGCAAATGAGCTAGACTCATCTTTTGAGGCATTATCTGAAGAATCAAGGGATTATCCAGAATTACTTAAAACTTTAGTTTTCAAGATTCGAGATGAAGCTATTGCTAAATCTCATAGACCAATGACATTAGCAAGTGATGGCAATCTTGAAATTGCTGGGCATGGGAAAATAAATGAAATGCTCGTTGCTGCACACTCTGCGAGTTATAGAAGTCTTAAGACTGCTATACTGAACAGGCAGACTAAAGCTATAAAAAACAACCTAAGCGCAATCGAGTCAATTGAGCCATGGACAGCTGAACGAAAAACATCACTTTCTTCAGATGAACTTGTACGCATGAAAAGTATTTATGTGCGTCTATTTAGATATAATGGTGATGACGCTAATCAAAAAAATATAGATGCTTTCCGAGAAATCTTAGATGAAGAGGGGTTGATGTACGATGAAATAATTCAGCCAAGAAATAGCTTTATTTTCAATATTAAAGAGTTAAGTACAAATGATAAAGTTTCTATTGATAAACTTCTCAAGTTTCCTGGAGTTAAATCTGCCTATCCAGTGCCGATTGTAATTCCAGAACAAACTGATTATCTGAATGCCCAAGGAAATAGTGAGATCCTTCCTCCACCTGTAAATGGTTTGCCGATTGTTGCTGTATTTGATACTGGGGTCAGTAACGCAGCAACAGCTTTGTCACCCTGGATAGTGGGAAATGATTTATACGTATTGCCTCCTGAAACTGATTATGAACACGGAACAATGGTTTCTTCTTTGATAATAAATTCAAGGAAAATAAATAACAACCACAGTTGGCTTCCTGATAGCCAATCTAGAATTTATAATGTCTGTGCTTTAGAATCTGCAGGAAGTGATACCGCCCTGCTAACTGAAAGGCTTAAAGCAGCAATTGCTAAAAGACCAGATATAAAGGTTTGGAATTTGTCACTAGGTGGAGGCTCCTATAAAAACGAAGAGTTTAGTGACTTTGCCATCGAATTAGACCATCTTAGCGATCAATATGGTGTTTTATTTGTTGTTGCATCAGGGAATTACATTCCTTACAATTACAACCCACCTCTATCAGTTCGTAGATGGCCAGTAAATGGTACATATCCAGATTTATTATCCTCCCCCTCAGAATCAGTTCGGAGTTTAACTGTTGGTTCTATAGCACATTTAGAGACTCATGACTCTTACGTTAAAGTCGGTGAACCAACGCCATATTCTCGTAGAGGACCTGGGCCTGTCTTTACACCAAAACCAGATGTAGTTCATCTTGGTGGAGGTGTGCACCAAGCATGGTGCTCTGGCAATACAAGCTTAAATGTCATAGGTCCAGACAATAGAGTATATGGTGGTTTTGGGACTAGTTTTTCAGCTCCTATTATTTCTAGTATGGCTGCAAATACTTGGCGTTCACTCGAAGGCAATCCCAATATTTCAGTTTCTCCAAGCCTTGTAAAGGCTTTGATTATACATGCTGCGCAACTTAACTCACCTAAATATGACGCAACGGAAAGACGTTATTATGGTGCAGGAAGACCACAAGGTGTTTTGGAATCATTATATGATAGTGATGATAGCTTCACTTTGGTTTTTCAGGCATCTTTAATTCCGAATATGAAATGGAGGAAATCAAATTATCCTATTCCACAATGTCTTATTCAGGATGGAAAATTCAAGGGTGAAATAATTATCACCGCCTCCTATAACCCGCCTTTAGATCCTAATGCTGGTAGTGAATATGTTAGAGCCAATGTCGAACTAAGCTTTGGCGTACTGGATGGGGAAAGTATGAAAGGCAAAGTGCCTATGGAAGGAGAAAAAGGAAGTAGCGGTTATGAATCAGCCCAAATTGAACATGGTGGAAAATGGTCGCCTGTTAAAATCCACAGACAGCGATTCCCGAATGGTATTTCTGGAGATGTTTGGGGTCTACAGGCCAAAGTGATGCTAAGGGCAAATGAACCAGTACTTCCTAATCCTTTAGATGTGAATATTATTGTCACCATCCGCTCTTTAGATGGAAACAACTCCGTCCACTCAGATGGAATTAGAGCACTTGACGCGACTAACTGGATCAAAAATCAATTATCCAACCAGTTGCCAATTAATGTTTAAATGATAATCTTTAGCCATGTTATCTTGATTTTTGTGACGTGGCTAATAACCTCTTTCAACAATTAATTAGATTAATCACGGTCTAAGTGACTTGCTTCCCATAAACGAACATAACATTATGTAAGCAACGTCTGCACATAGAAGTCTTTCAGATTTAAGACCTATATCCTTACGTTCCCGAATTTGAGTGGTCGGATTTTATTGGCGATGATCGAGTAATCTGCAAAGGTCATAAGGGTAAATTCAAATGGGCGGTCAGGTCAAATGCAACTACGTATCCATTAGTATTTTCGGGTAATTAGATGTAAGATCTTAACGTCTAATGTAGGATGTTCTATGCAAGCCAGAGTCCCCAAAAAGAAGCCCGATCTTACCAATCGGGCTTCTTTATATCGACTTTCAGTGTCGCCTGTACCACTGCTAAAATGATTTGTCCGGTCAGGACTGGGTCCCATCATCTAGGATTCGATTTTTTAACCCTCAGTTGTCCGAGTGTTATCGTATTTTAATAAGTCGCTAGTAATGCATGTGTATTTTTCAAAGAAAAATATGTATTAGGATTAAGTAATCTAATTGAATGCCCTTACTTTTGTTTATTAAACCATGTCTCATGTAGCTCTTGCAATTTCATCCAAAAAGATGCATCTGTGTTGAAAATTATCGAGAGTTGAGTTGCTTCTTCAAGCGTTATATCTCGCTCATTTTTAATTATTTCCCAAATTTTTTCATATGTCGTATCCATCAGTTCAGCAAGTCTTGCGGGAGGCATATTCAATGGTTTCAAGAATTCTTCGTATAAAATCTCGCCGACAGTTGAAGGTGCAGCATTTATCGTCTTCATATCTCCCCCTTTTTTTCAAACGTCATAGGATTCCATGTAGTAATTTGTTTAGCTAAACAAATCAGAGAGTAAGGTTAGTTGAAGTATTTTTCTTACTAAAATTCGATATATCCGTTGTCAGAAATGAAACATTTACCAACAGTGTTTGTTATAAAGGTTAGCTAACCAAACTTCTAAATCATCTACCTTGCCTTGCTATTTACATTTTGTTTCATTTTATTTATTGCTATTTAGTTTAGCTAAACAATTTATATTTATCATGTATAAGCTGTGTATTTATCCACAGATTCTGTTAATAATATTGTGCATAACCTGTTTCTTTATTTTCTATATTATTGACATATGAAGTAGTGTTTATTGACATTTGAGGTAGAGTTTCATGACATATGAGGTACGGTACTAATCAAAAATCATCATAATAAACAATTAAATATATCTCTTTTCCACACCCTTCTAACCAGATCTTTAACCCTATATATAACCAAAAAGATTAAAAGAATTATTAAAACCTTAGCGTCGTTCAAAAAACGCCCAAAAAAAACAAATTCCCTTCAGAATAAGAACCCACTGAATAAAAAACTCTGTTGACATAATTATTTTTGCCAGTAACTTTTAATTATTCTCAATTCATAACGTTGGTTTGCAAATTTTAGCAGCTAAAATTTTAGCCGCTAAAATCCTCTAATTTTTACTGAGAGATAGGTTCTTCGATGAAATCAGTTATGCCAGAACTTATAACCGTTGAAGAGTTGGCTTTTGCGTTAAAGAAAACCGTAAAAAGTATACGCAGTGATGCAACGCGAAATCCAAAATGTCTGCCACCAAGGTGCCGTCTTCCAGGTAATAAACGCCTTCTCTGGCGTAGAGAAGATGTCAAGGACTGGATAGATAAATCCGTTGAGTCAAAGAAAGAGAATGATGATATATCGAAAGAGATAAATAAGTCTCAAAGGAAACGTGGCAGACCACCAAAGCTCAAGCCGCAAGAATAAAAATATTCCTTGGGGTATTCAAATAAGTTTCCTTTCAATAAACACATATGCTGCACACTTTTACATGACTAATCCTGCACAAATGCTTTAGGAAAACACACTGAGTACACAGGAATACACAATACATACACAGATTCACAACGGCAAATGTAGGGCAGGACATGTAAAGTAGGCCCACCGTAAACGGTGCTTCTACTTTACCTTCCCTTATTCGCAGCTGGGCTGCTCAACGGAGTCCTGCTCTGCGAGGCTGATCGGCTACCGCCTGTATGGAGAATGATATGACCGTTTCTCAGACTAGAAAAAATAGTACACCAATCAAAGTTTATTGTTTGCCAGATGAAAAAGCGCAAATCCAGGAAAATGCAGAAGCATCTGGCTTAAGTGTAGCAAGTTTCATTCGTAAAGTAGCAATGGGTTATCAGGTTGAGTCTATTGTAGATATTGAACAGGTTGTAGAGCTTAGCCGAGTAAATGCTGATCTTGGTCGACTTGGTGGGTTACTTAAACTGTGGTTAGCTAATGATCCACGCACAGTTGATTTTCCACCCTCATTGATAAAAACGTTGCTTGCTAAAATAGAATCAACCAGACAAGAACTAAGAAATATTATGGATAGAATCTTGGACAAATAAATTTATGGTTTCCTAAATATCTGTATCTGTTAAAAGTACGAGTTTTCAATATCAATAATCAGTTAAAATTGAGGTGGGCAAATGAAGTTAATGCTCCGAGTATTTTCATCACTGAGAGGGATTTTAGCAGCTAAAAAATCATTAGCAGCTTCCTTCCTGGCGTCCATCATGGCATTACCGGCGACAGCCGGTATCCCTGTAATCGATGGTACTAATGTGGTGCAGACCACAATCAGCGCAGTCAACAACGTTCAGGCTGTGGCAAAACAGATCCAGCAGTACCAGACGCAGCTGCAGCAGTATGAAAACATGCTCAAAAATACAGTTGCACCTGCTGCCTATATCTGGGATCAGGCCAATTCGACCATCAACAAATTGTTGCAGGCGCAGGACACCCTTAATTACTATAAAAATCAAGCCGGAAGTCTTGATTCATATCTGAAACGTTATCAGGACGTGAATTACTACCGCTCATCACCGTGTTTTAACAGTAATGTTGAATGTACTACGGATGAAATTAGCGCACTTCGTAAAGCTGAGCAGAACAGTTCTGAGGCACGTAAAAAGGCCAATGACGCCGTGTTTAAGGCTCTCGACGAACAGCAGGAAACACTGCAAAGCGATGCTGATAACCTTGCAGATTTGCAAACTCAGGCAACCAGCGCACAAGGGCAAATGGAAGCTATTCAGGCCGCTAACCAGCTTGCCAGTGCTCAAACGAACCAGTTGCTGCAAATCCGCTCGCTTCTGGTGTCCCAACAAAACGCTGCAGCAACAATGGCACAGGCTCAGGCCGATAAAGAGGCCCAACAAATAGTAGCTGATGAAAAAGCGTTAGCTGGCGAGAACACACCAAGCCCGAAGCGAATTTGGTGAGGGGTAGCTGAATGAAAGATAAACTTTTGGTCATTTTTATTCTAATCATTCCATTGATTCTATGCTCTTGCGATAAAAAAGATGAAGATTGTTTATCGGCGCCAGAGAATAAATTGAACGAACATAACTACGATAAATGTGCCCTGCGCAGTAATAACAATCCTAGCCCTAAGCGAGAATGGTAATTATGAGAATAGTAAGCAAACTCACTTTTTTGGGAATGAATTTTTTGTTTTCTGTAAATGCTTATGCTGGTCAATTAGATAGTAGCGGATTACTTGATACGTTATTAGATAAGTTTCAGCAAGTAGCCAGCACATGGTCATTAGTAATTGGTGATTATGCAAATTGGCTCTTCTGGGGGCTGGTATTATTAAGTATGGTTTGGACATTTGGTATGTTGGCGATGCAAGGGGAAGGTTTAATCAGTGCACTTGCAGAAATAGTTCGTTTTTTTGCCGTGATTGGTTTTTTTTATTATCTTTTAATTAACGGCCCAGCCATATCACAATCTATAATTAACTCAATGAGACAACTTGCAGCAAATGCTTTAGGAACAAGTACTGGTATTTCACCCTCCAGCATAGTTGATATGGCTTTTGTGATATTAACAAAGGTCAGTTCAGCAGCATCAATTTGGTCTCCAATGATTTCGACCATTATGATAACCGTCGCGATAATAGTATTAGTAGTAATGGCGCTTATCGCGATAAATATGCTAATAATGTTAGTTTCTGCATGGGTGTTGTGTTATGCAGGAGTTATTTTGCTTGGGTTTGGTGGCTCGAAATGGACTTCTGATATTGCAATAAATTACTTACGCACAGTATTATCGATTGGTATTCAGTTATTTACGATGACGTTAATCATTGGGATTGGGCAGTCATTTATAGATCAGTATTTTTCTATTATTAAAAATGATATTCCTGATCTTAATAGTCTTATTGTTTTACTTCTGGCGTCAATTATTCTTTTAGTATTGACGAATAAATTACCGTTGTTGTTATCAGGCGTTGTTGGAGGAGCATCCTTACAAGGGATCGGTGGTTTTGGAGCAGGTATGATTACTGGCGCTGCTACTACTGCAATCAGTGGCGCTGGGGCAATGGCAATGAGCGCTACAGCTCAAGTCAGTGGTGGTGCTTCCGCTCTAAAAGCAGCATTTGAATCTGCCCAAGCGGCGATGGCCGAAGAATCTGGTTCTGGTTATAAAGGTGGTTCAGGTGGAGGATTTGGCGGCGGGGAAGATACCGGTTCCGTAGATACTTCTGGAGGACAACCATCAGGCGGTTCCGGTGGTTCTTATGCAGGGAGCAATACAGGTAGCGTCAGCGGAGGAAGCCAGGGGTTTGCTTCATCATTCTCACGAGCTGGCCACATGGCTTCTCACATGGCGAGCGGGCTGTCTAATGGAGCTGCGGAGTATCAGATGATGAAGGGAAGTACTAATTCTATCCAATCACAACAGACCGTTGGTGGGGAAATAGCGAATCAAATACGTAAACACACCGCCGATCGTCAGAGTAACCACGAACAGGATGAGTTTGAGGGTGATAGTTTAACTGGCAGTAAAAAATCTTGATTTAGACGCGTCAGTTAGCGCGGTAACGTTAACTGACGCTTCCACTAAACACCTGTAAGGAGGTGGATAATGGCTGATTATAATAGCTTTGTTTTGGAAGGAATAAAAATTATTTTTGCCGATAACAACAAGGAGTTTATTAAAGAGATTTGTGAACCATTGATAAATATTCTATGCATCGAAGAGTATTATTCTGCTACCGGAATTTATAATTATGATGATGCTGATGAGCAAACTGAGTTACTTAAAAATGCATTAAGGGACTATAAAATGGCTCACTAGTGAAAAGAGGCTAACTTGTATTAGCTCAAACTTGATCTTACACTTTTACTGCATAGGGCTTAACCTAAGCTGACAGTCCGCTCTGTGCCAAAAGCGGACGTTGCTACCAAACAGTCTGAGTGATTCAGCAAAGCGTCAGTCGTCATATATTTTCAGGACAAAGATGCACGCGGAACCAGTCAACAACCCTATTTATGACAACGGGTTGATACCAGTGATCATCACCGTGTTCTGCGCCTTCGATAAGGACGTAGTCCGCTTTGTTTCCCGATTCCAAAAGGGCTTTGTAAAGCGTTGCGCTCTGTTTAGGTGATACTAATGTATCCTTACTTCCATGCATTATTAGGAACGGAGGTTTACATCCCTTGAGACGCCCTATGGGGCTTGCATTTATCGCTTTTTCAGGTACAGAACTGATTGACGCACCTGCAAAATTCTTGAAAGCCACACCATTAATTAGCAGTGACTCCGTGACTGCAGGAGACTGATGCACTTTTTGTCGGAGATCCGGAAAACCGTCACCTATGTTACGCAGATCTGATATTCCGTAAAGCGTAGCGACAGCCTGCACATCAGCGGACTGGCTGAGAAAATCGCCGTGATCGAATGACTTATCGCCATTAGTGGTACCAAGCATCTGCGCCAGCCAGCCTCCAGCAGAATCGCCAATTACACCAATTCGTGAGGGGTCAATTCCATAATCATGGGCATGTTGACGAAGGTATCTTACTGCTGCTTTAGCATCTATCACTGGCGCAGGGAAAGTATCAGGAATTGTCCTGTATTCTGCCGCTGCAACAACAAAGCCAGCCTCCGCTAAAGCCATGCGCATTTCCACAAATTTGTTGTGTTCAGCGGTCATAAACCCTCCCCCAGGAAAATAAATGATACCTGGTTTCAAAATGTTGGTACGAGGAACAAGAAAAGACATATGCAATTGTCTGACAGAACGAGTTTTTTTTACTGTCTCATAAACCACATCACTAATATTATCTATAGGGGTTTTAGTCAAGGCGACTTGGATAATTTTTGCCCCATGAACATAACCAGGAAGATCATGATAATTAGATGATATTTCATTATTTTCTTTAGAAATCATAAAAAAACACCAGTTTTTAAATATTGTTTCACCAGCCCACCTATAATTCTGAAAGGGTAGGCCATCCTGTCAGATAATTCTCAAGGCCGAATTAATGGTAGCAAAAAATAAAATTCGCTTTAACACCCATTTGAAATATGTACAGACTAACATTGATGTCAGGCATACGTAAAATATAATCCTCTGTAATTACACCATCCCGACCAAGCTTGGTGAAATCGGTTCTGTCTCCGGATGACTACTGTATACATACATATCGGAAGGCTCATCAATTCAAACACTTGTATTATCTACAAATCACAAAAATTGATATTTATATTCATAGCCAGTTACGCCCTTGGGTTATTGTTATTTTTTTCATATCTCAACCGGTCTTCACGAAAGCGATCAGCATTATCGACAATCCAGGTCCACAGCGGGATCATTCGCACAAGTAACTCCATACCTGTATCGGACAGCTCGTATTCGACTCGTGGCGGGATTTCACTGAAATCATGGCGAATAACCAGTCCGTCGCGCTCAAGCTGTCGTAATGTACGTGTCAGCATGCGCTGAGTCACTCCGTGCATACGCCTGCCAATTTCGGCGTGACGTAGTCTGCCATAAACGCCAAGCGTGTTGACGATACCCAGTGACCATCGACTGCCTGCATGAGCCAGTACCTCCCGCCGCAAGCCATCATCATCGTCTTTCAGACCCTTACAAACAGCCTGCGAATACTGAAGAATTTCGTCCCGATCCATTTCACAGATTCCCGGTATCATACGTGTACCTTCTTTTTTAGCCTGTTATGAATTGCTAGAGTGGCGCAACAATTCATTTAAGGCCAGATTATGAACAAAACTGATCTTAACGCTACGTCTGAGAAAATCCTCGTGCTCGGTGCCGGTGAGCTGGGCCTCCCCGTTCTGCGAAATCTTGCCCTTCGGGCAAAAGATGTGAAGGGAACGAAAATCAGCGTACTGCTGCGCGAAAGTACCGTAACGTCAGATGAACCTGTAAAAAAAATAGTTATCACGGAAATCAGAAACCTCGGTATTAATATAGTCACGGGCGATCTCGTCATGAGTTCTGTCGACGATTTGGCCAGCCTCTTTGCGCAATTTGACACAGTCGTTGGCTGCACGGGGTACGCGGCCGGAATAAATACACCAATGAAACTGGCGCAGGCGGCCCTGCAGGCGCGGATTCCACGCTATTTTCCATGGCAGTTTGGTGCCGATTTTGATGCCATCGGACGCGGCAGCCCACAAGACATCTTCGACGCGCAGATTGACGTGCGTGATTTACTACGCAGCCAGCATGAAACTGAGTGGGTCATCATTTCGACCGGCATCTTCATGAGCTATTTGTTCGAACCAGACTTCGGTGTGGTCGATCTGCAGAACGATACTGTTCACGCACTCGGCAGCATTGACAACACCATGACGCTGACAACACCTGATGATATCGGGATGCTGACGGCAGCGATCGTATTTACAACTCCTCGCATCCGTAATGAAATTGTGTATATCGCCGGTGATACACTGACCTACGCAGAGGTTGCAGATAAGCTGCAATCAACGCTTGGCCGCCCTTTCGACTGCACGGTATGGAGCGAACAATATCTGATGGATAAACTGGCGCTCAACCCACAAGACATGATGTCTAAGTATCGTGCCGTTTTTGCGCAGGGGCGGGGAGTTGCATGGGATAAAAAGCAGACATTCAATGAACGCCATAACATTCGGGTCACCGATGTGGCAGCCTGGATTAATGCAAACCTGACCCCGGGCAGCTCGCTATAAACGTATTTAAGCTGCTGTAATAAATACCAGAGTCTTTCTCCTGCCTATCCGAATACGGTGATGAGAAAGACTCTGTTCCCCCTGTTGGCACTGATAGCAAAGCGGTTATGCTGTGTGCGCTGAAAACCGGCTCTCCGGTAAACCGGGGAATACGGCTGATTTCGCTCTCAGCAGCGCTCCATCATGCCTTGACGGCACAGAAAGACCCACGCTGGCACTGGTACAATACAGCGTTGTGAATGCTTCTCCCGCGAGTGTCGGACAAGTGCTCTGAATTCCTGGAGAGGGCAGGATACGGTCCGTCGTTCCGTCCGGACGATAACGTACAACACGGCTTCCTCCCCATTCGGCATTCCAGATATAGCCCATTGCGTCCACGCAGGAGCCGTCAGGCGCCCCCTTTCCTTCTGTTACAGTGAACACGCGCTGGTTATTCATAGAGGGGTAATCACAGCACATTATACGGCCCTGCATCGAGTCACAGTAATACATCGTGCTGCCGTCCGGACTGAAGCAGATGCTGTTCGGGATGGCCACCTCAGGCAGGGGTAGAGTCTCAATGCTGAGTGTCGCTGCATTTAGCCTGTGAAATCTTCCTATGACTTTCGCGGGGTACCCGTCATCCATGGTCCCGAAGACGAAATTACCCTCACGGTCGCACCGACCATCCCCTGTCCGTGTTCCCGGTCCTCCTGGTGACGCCACTATCGGCATAAAGGTACCTGTATTCAGATCGCAGAAGGCGAATCTGGATGCCAGCCCCATCAGTAAAACGTCAGGATTTTCAGTAAGTGCAAACGAACCGAGGCGCTCCGGCAGGGACCAGCGCATCACAACACTGGTGTCTTCTTCAAGGGCAAGCAGTTCGCTGCCTTCAATGTCAGTCCAGTAAATCCTGCGTGTCCTCTCGCACCAGATTGGGCACTCTCCCAGCAAATTTCTGGCATCAGCAGCCACTGAAAACATGTTATTTCTCCCGCATATAAAAGTTTCGCATCGCCTGACCAAAAACTTACGGCCATCTGCACTATGGCAGAGCGCCGTAAGGAGTAATTCCCACCCTGTCAGGGCAAAAAACGCGCTGAAAGTTTGTCACCAAAAAGCATGATGGCGAGACCTGCCAGCATGACCAGCATGCCCCCCAGTTTGAGCAGCGAAACCGGTCGCCTAACAGCACCCAGCAGACCGAAATGGTCAATCATTTGCGACGAGAGTAATTGCCCAACGATTGCCAGCCCTAGCAGAGCTGAAAAACCGATTTTCGGTGCCAGCACCACGTAGCTGAACAACGCACAGGCACCGATCAGGCCGCCCGCCAGACTCCACGCAGGCTGCGAAGGAATAGCAGCGAGAGAGCTAAATAACCCTCCACGTAGCAGCGAGTAAATCCCGAGGCTCAACGCCCCGGCCGTAAAGGAAAAGAACGCGGCGGTGACCGGATCCCCTCCGAGTCCTTTTGCGAGCTGACTGTTCAGGGTCGTCTGCAGGGTAATACCAAGACCCGCTGCAAAAGCTATTACGTAATAAATCGCGCTCATGCTGTTATTTCCTGTCAGTTTGCCTGTACCAGCGGCAGGAATTTCTCCGCAAAGATGTCCGGCTCATACCCGGCTGCCGCAAATAGGTGCTCGCGTGATTCATCAATGGCGGCGCGAAGGCGCTCACTGTCCACACCCAGCACTTTGCCGTTCTGCTTGACGATGCGCCCGCCGATCATCACGGTATCGATATTGCTGCGTTCAGCTGCATGTACCACCGTTCCGAATGCATTTCCGTTCGGGTAAAGGTTGAGGTCAGCCGCGTTAATCAGGATCAGATCAGCCTGTTTGCCCGGCGTCAGGCTGCCTATTTTATCCTGCAGACCGGCACAAAACGCACCATCGACCGTTGCCGATTTAAGCAGCTGCGCTGCCGGGATCGTTGTCAATGAATGATCTGATTCACAGCAGTGCTGCTTATGCATGCCCATTACGCGCTGCAGATAAAACGCCACGCGCATTTCCATAAACATGTCGGTGCTGTAAGACGTTTCGTTATCCACGCTCAGGCCAGGATTGATGCCATGACGCAGCGCAGCCTCGATGGCAAACATCCCGCTTTCAATACCGTAGTGCGAATCTGAGCGCGGGCAGACGTTTACCCGCACGCCGGCTTCACGCAGGATTTCCCAGCCCTCATCAGGCAGCGCGGTACAGTGGTTAAAGATATTGTCCGGACCCAACAGGCCCTGCTGATGCAGCGATTCAAGCTCGGAGGCCATCTCAGCACCAAAGAATTCGGTCACGATCGGCAGCCCCAGCCTGCGGGCCTCGGCCCACAATTCCGGCTCCAGCTGGGCCATGACGCCGAGCGTCACAAGACTATCAGGATTATCCCTGAAATATTTTTCCTGCAGACGCTGCCAGTTGCCAGGCCAGTGCGCTTTATCCCATTCGCCTGCTACCGGCGCACCGGACGCATGAATAGCGCGAATACCGGCATCAAGCAGGGCTTCAACGGCGGCGTCTGAATGCGCTGCGGTACGACTGTTGTGCGAGTTATCAATCATGGTAGTGATACCCGCATCAATCGCGCCCAGCGCCGTCAGGAGATTACCGACATAGATATCTGCTGGCCGGTAGTATTTCGCAAACGAGAAGTGCGTGGCGTTGCTGTAATCGTCCAGACAGGTGGCATTGGGGTTAATACGGCGTAGCTGACCTTCCCAGGCATGACGATGAGAATCGACCATTCCCGGCATGGCAATCATATTTGTTGCATCAATGACGTGAGCACCCTCGGCGTTCAGGTCCTTGCCGATTGCGGTGATGGTTGAACCTGTGACAAGAATATCGCCACGTTCATGGTTACCAACATTCTCATCCATACTCAGTATGGTTGCACCGCGGATCAGCGTTACCGGCGCATTATCCGTATGATTATTAACAATATTTCTGATGTAATCGGTCATTTGAAGCGTCTCTTTCAGGTTCAGAAGGGAAACAATACGCCTCCTGTTTAAACTGAAAAAGATGACTAACTTGTTTTCATCATTCACAATTTACGAATAATGAGTATTATCACCGTTACATGCTATTCAGGAGTGCAGTCAGGTGGATCGTATTCAGGCTATGCAGGTTTTTATAAGGGTGGCTGAGGCCGGAAGCTTTGTCCGGGCCGCGGAAACACTTTCCCTGCCTTCTTCTACTGTTACCAGCACCATCAAAAACCTGGAGAAATATCTGCAGGTGCGTCTGCTGAACCGGACCACAAGACGTGTCAGCCTTACTCCGGAAGGTCTGCAGTATCTGGCGCAGTGCCGGGAAATCCTTGCCTTAGTTGAACATACGGAAGCGAGTCTGGCCGATTTGAACAGGCGCCCCCGTGGCCGTTTACGCGTTGATATGCCCGGCGGTATAGCGCACTTCATCGTCATGCCAAACCTGAAAGAGTTCTACAGCCGTTATCCTGACATTTACCTGATGATCGGCGTCAGCGACCGGCAGGTTGACCTGGTTCAGGAGGGTGTAGACTGCGTGATCAGAACCGGAGAGTTAATTAACTCCACGCTTGTAGCCCGTCCGCTCGGGGAATTTCGCTGGATAACCTGCGCCTCTCCCGACTATCTCAGGGAGTACGGTATTCCGCAGTCACCTGAAGATTTATCTCATCACCGGGCTATTCATTATTTTTCCGGACAAAACCGGCGTACAGACGAATTGCGTTTTGTAAAGGGAACAGAAATGCTGTCCGTATCCGTTAGGGGGCAGGCAGCCGTCAACGAGACGGGACTCTATATAAAAATGTGCCTTGAAGGGTTCGGACTGGCGCAGCTTGCTGAAAATGTTGTAGCAGAACACATGGAGAAAGGAACGCTGGTTGAAGTTCTGGCCGACTGGCAGCCGCCGTCTGTTCCTGTCACGCTACTTTACCCTCATCAACGTTTTCTTTCCCCTGCTGTACGTGCATTTGCAGACTGGATAGGTGAAATATTCAGTTGATACGCCTGTCACAGCTCCCCGTTGCACATTAAAAGTCGCCAGTATTCAGGCCCCCTGAAAGAACGGCAGACTTTGTTTCTACGGGTAAGAGCATCCCGGAGCAGCGACTTCCCGCAGAAAGATTGTACTCAAAAATTCACATCTCCGTTTTATGGAGGACGCCGGCTAAGAGCGCCAGCCAAATCCGGGCCCGCTTTCAACTGAAGTGTCTGAGTAAAATACTTTCAAGGATGTGAAAAACGGTCCTGATGCGCTGCGGTACCAGGGTCTGGTAGGGCCGGTAAAGATAAAGCTGCCAGGTTTCCAGTTTCAGTTCGGGCAGGACATTGACCAGCCTGCCGTCTTCAAGGTATTTCCTGCAGGCCAGATTACTAGACTGAATGACAGCTTTACCGGCTAACGCAGCCTGGATCTCAGACTGGGAGTCGGTGGTAAAAAACTCCAGGTGGCGCGGTACAAAAGTATCAACGCCATCGAGCATATATTCGAATACTTTTCCGGTTTCAGGATTTAGCAGGCCACTGAAAGGATAGCGCTGGCGCAGATCTTCGAAATTTTCCGGCGCGCCCAGCTTCTCAATGAGCCCGGGTGATGTCATCAGTGCGTGATGAACCAGCGTAATGGGCCTGACGATAAAATTCGGGTTTGGCTCCCGCTCTATACGGATCCCCATGTCAATGCGGTTCTGAACAGTATCCAGCTTCATCATGTCTAACCGCCAGTCTATAAACAGCTCAGGATAAGGATCGAGGGAGGTAAGAAGCTCATATAACACCTGCTCGTGACCGGGAAACCGGAATAACGTGATCCTCACAACTCCCTTCATGTCATTGTCATCTCGGGCCGTCTGAAAAAGGGCCTCTGAGTCTTCAAGCAGCCGCATAGCCTTCGGCAGAAAAAGCTCACCAAAGCTGGTCAGCACAATTGATCGGGTATTCCGCTTAAAAAGTGGCTCGCCGAGCTGATTTTCCAGCTCGGCAATAGTCCGCGTCACCACTGAAGGGGAAATGGCCAGTCTGACTGCTGCTTCACGAAAGTTCATCGTTTCTGCAGCGGCAACAAAAAATTTCAGCGCATCAAGTTTATTCATCATTATTGTGGTTTTAGCAATTCTGACTTTCTAAATTAACAATTTTTCAGCAACAAATCCAGCCGTATACTGCACGTCTCAGAATCAGAAATGCTTTAAAAAAGGGTTAAATAATCATGAAAATGAGAAGGTTAGGTAGCCAGGGGCTTCATGTCTCGGAAATGGGACTGGGGTGCATGGGCATGGACCATGGCTATGGCTATTCAGTTGAAATCCGTGAGCGAACAGAGCTGATAGACAAGGCTGTAGAACTGGGCTGCAACCTTTTCGACACTGCCCCCATTTACGGATTTGAAAACGAAGAACTGCTGGGTGTTGCGCTCAGCAAACACAGGGACAACGTTATCATCGCGACCAAATTCGGCGTGACCGGAATGGAAAACATTGATGGACAGCTGGTGCCGGTATTAGACAGCCGTCCGGCGTCTGTCAGAGAGCAACTGGAAGGTTCACTCAGTCGCCTGCAAACCGACCATATCGACCTGTTTTATCAGCATCGTGTCGACCCAAAAGTTGAGCCGGAAGTGGTGGCGGGATTAATGAAAGAGCTGATCGCGGAGGGGAAAATTAAGTACTGGGGCTTATCCAATGCGCCCGTATCTTATATTCGCCGGGCTCATGCGATCTGCCCGGTCACCGCAGTCGAAGACCAGTATTCAATGATGTGGCGTAAACCTGAGCAGGATTTGTTCAAAGTCTGCGATGAACTTGATATTGGCTTTATGGCCTACAGCCCGCTGGGTAATGGATTCCTGAGTGGTCAGGTTACCGCTGATACAACTTACGGGGAAGGCGATTACCGGGGCATGATGGGGCGCTTCAAACCTGAAGTAATGGAAAATAACCAGGCGCTACTGGATTTGATTGCTCAAATCGCGGAAAGAAACAACGCAACTTCAGCACAGATTGTTCTTGCCTGGGAGCTGGCTCAGAAGCCTTACATCGTACCGATCCCGGGAACAACGAAATTACACCGGCTCGAAGAGAATTTTCACGCCGCAAACGTTCAGCTCAGTGACGCTGAATTAAATGATATCAATGAAGCTTTATCCCGGCTTGAAATTGACGAAACATTCTTCTGAAAAATAAGAGATCGACATGAAAACAACTGTATTTGTTACCCACCCCAACATTAATCAGTCACGGGTAAACTCAGCCCTGGCAAAAGGTGCAGCATCACTGACCGACGTTGAAGTGCGTTATCTGTATGACCAGTATCCGGATGGCAAAATCGACGTGGCCGCTGAACAGGCTGCACTGGAAAAGACGGATCGTATCGTGCTGCAGTTTCCTATGCAGTGGTACAGCACGCCGCCACTTCTTAAACAGTGGCTTGACGATGTACTGACGTACGGCTGGTCACATGGTGGAGAAACACAGGCGCTGCGCGACAAGCAACTCATGCTGGCCGTTTCGCTTGGTGGTGCAGAGTCTGCCTATCAGCCTGATGGCGCTGCCGGACATACGGTAGGCGAGTACCTGCTGTCTTTTGAAACCATCTCCGGGTATCTGGGTATGAACTACATCAAGCCGTTTATTACAGGCGGAAGCGCGACGATAACTGACGAAGAAATCGCAGCTCAGGTCGAACAATATAAAACGGTATTAGCCTGATTACCTTCGGGCGACCATCAGTGTTTTAACACGCCCTCAAATGTGCCGTTGCCGTTAACGGCACATTTTTTATCAATGGGAAGGAGAAATCCTGTGTCTTTACAGCCAGTTGAACTGAATAAAGCATACCGATTATTGCAGGTCGGCCCTACTACAATGATTTCCGCTAAGCATAATGGTAATGCCAATGTGATGGCCGCCGCATGGGTGAGTCTGGTAGGAATCAATAAAGTCATGGCGTATATCAGTCCGCAGGCTTACACCCGTCGATTGGTGGAAGAAAGTGGTCTGTTTGCCGTACAGATACCTGTAGTCAGCCAGATGGAAACCGTTTTGTACGCAGGTGAACACAGCTACCGTGACAGGCCTGACAAGAATCATAAAATACCGATGTTCTACCTGAAAGAATTCGATGTTCCGCTGGTAGAGGGCTGTGCTGGCTGGCTTGTATGTAATGTGATACCTAACGCGGCATATGAGCTGGAACATAATCTGTTTATGGGAGAAATTGCCGGCGCGTGGAGTGACGATCGGGTTTTTCGCAATGGGCACTGGATATTTGATGAAGCACCTGACGAATTACGAACCATACATTATGTCGCCGGGGGACAGTTTTATGCCATTGGCAAAGGAACCCGGTTTGACCATGGTCCGGGCAAAGACTAATACGCGAGTACTGCTTGTACTGATACAGTAAAATGCAGGGGCTGGTTGTTAACATGCCTTTCTGTTCCCTCATGGCCAACAGGCGATGTCGCCTCTGAGCCAGCAGGGGACGCCGCTTTTCGGCGCCCGCACCCTGCATTCTTATATGCTCCTGTTAGCCCGTAGCACTCATCAATGAACAATGGCATGTCACAGGGAAGGATCAGTGGCTTTAATCAGAAAGTGACAGTTTTGTTCTACCCACCGGTTGAGTTCATTCGCTGCATGAGGGACGTTCCCAGTTCCGCGAGTGCATTTTCGACTTTGGGCGGTACTTCTCGAAAGACAGTGCGCGTAACAAGATTCCTGCTTTCAAGTTCCTTTAGAACGTTTCTCCGGCACCTCAGATAAAATAGACGGGTTTGCAGCGGCTGCCGGCTCAATACTTTTTTCGAGGATCAGTATGTTGTCAAGTCACAACAGGAGCAGTTTGCGGCCTATGCGGACAATTTCCCGGCACAGCACAGCTATCGCTCAGTATGCGGTCTGGCTGGCGCTGGTTGAAAAAGGAATTGGTGCCAACCTGCAGCATTATAATCCTCTGATCGATGAAGATATTCGCACTGAGTGGAATGTTCCTCCATCATTGAAACTCCGCGCACATGAATTTCGGTGCTATCCTTTCACCCGCCAGTGAAAAAGCCTTTATGGGTGATGAAAAGCGATTCATCGTTGCCAAACAATCCTGAGGCTTTCTTATTATATTATTACTGACCGCGGCCGCCCTGAGTTTCAGGGCGGCCGCTGAATGTTACGCTCGCCCTGAACGGCCTTTTCACCGAAAAGTCCGCTCATCGGGATAGTACAGATGGCTCCGGTACTATTAAGACGCTTCAGAACCTCAATGGAAAGCATCCGCTTTAGAAGTTCAGCTGGTACCCTCCAGTGTAAGCCCATTCAGCCCGGCTGCTGTACAGGTTCCAGGTGTACATCTCGTCCGGCAGCCATTCCGGTGCAGGCTCCTGCAACTGAGATTGCTGTGGTCATCAGTAATGGTACGGTCCAGCCTCCGGACAACTCCTGTACTTTACCCAGCAATAGCGGTCCCATCGCCGCCATCAGATAACCGATACTCTGCGCCATGCCTGACAGCGCGGCAGCATCACCCGCGTTTGTAGTGCGCAACCCGATGAAGGTCAGACCCAGCATCATGCTGGCACCCGAGCCGAAGCCGAGGAGTGCAGCCCACAGCATCGCCAGATTTGGCAAATAAAGGATGCCAATAAAGGATACTGCGGTTAAAAGGCTGACACCAGCAGCGGCTAATTTCTGATCGTTAAGACGACGCAGCGTGGCTGCCAGAATTAAGCCGGGAATAGCGGTGGTGAGCTGAAGGATGCCATGTACCTCACCAGCCTGAGCTGAGGATAGCCCACTGCCTGTCAGAATGACTGGCAGCCAGCCGACCGCAACATAAAAGGGCATCGCATTCAAGCCCATAAACATGGTGACCTGCCACGCCAGAGACGAGCGCCAGACCGCAACGGTCGCTGCTTTTTTCTCACCTGCTACTGGCAATTGATGCTTTTTCTTCAACTGCGGCAACCATAAAAGCATCGCAAGGAGCGGTGCAATAACCAACATAGCTAACGCGATGTTCCAGCCCCAGCTCTGCGTCAGAGGAATGACAATGGTAGAGCCGATAGCGCCAGCGGTGCCCATGGTGATGGAATATGCTCCCGTCACTGAAGCCACGTTTCCGGAAAAGTCACGTTTAATCAGGCCAGGCAGCAGGACATTGCCCAGGGCAATCCCGATACCAATTAATACTGTTCCGCCATAAAGCGCCCAGACGCTGTCTGTTGAGCGAAGCAGAATCCCCGCTGAAATCACGACCAGGGCACCAAAAAGGGTGCGTTCCAGGCCATACTTGCGGGAAATCGATGCGCTCAGTGGAGAAAAGGCGGCAAAGGCCAGTAAAGGCAGCGAGTTAAGCAACCCAACGGCTGTGATACTCAGCCCAAAATCATGGCGAATGGACTCTAAAACGGGTGCGATAGCGGTAAAAGGAACACGCAGGTTAATGGCAATAAAAAGAATGCCGATCACAAGTATGATTGAAGACCACTTGTTCGTCGTGTGGGACATAAGTTTTGCTTTCTCTGAAAAAAAGAAAGACTTTAAAGGACGCATGAGTTACAGAATATAGATAATCTGACAACATATAGCTAAATCATGCCAGTTAATAAAAAACCGGTGACCTCACCGGAAGAGTTTAATGCCGATGATTTCAGTCAGGCCGCTATCGCCCTGCATGTATCATCGTCAGGCGAGTATGCCGGGCAGCGTCCGCACGCTCATCGCAAGGGGCAACTTATTCTCTCTATGCGCGGTGCAGTGCGCTGTGAGGTTGACGATGCGCTGTGGCTTGTTCCACCGGGGCATGCCGTCTGGGTTCCGGGAGAGATCCCGCACCGTTGCCGGATCACGAAGAATGCAGATACGTGCTTTTTATTCATCGAGCCCGGCGCAGCAGCGATGCCGGAAATTTGCTGTACCATAGCGGTTACACCTCTGGTCCGCGAGCTTGTTCTGTATCTTGCAGAGCAGGAACATACTTATTCTCCTGACAGTAAAACCGCCAGGCTTGCAGCGGTGCTGCTGGAGCATATTCCGGATGTGCCGGTCGAAGCACTCCATCTTCCTGTATCAGATCATCCTAAAATCCGGATTATGGCTGAGGCACTCTTTAATGAGCCAGATGACCGGCGAACGTTAAAGCAATGGGCTGCTCATCTGGCCATCAGCGAGCGATCTCTGGCCAGGCTGATAAAAGAGGCGACAGGAATGAGCTTTGGCCGCTGGCGTCAGCAGCTGCATTTGATGATTGCACTAAGCCATCTGTCTGAAGGTCAGCCCGTGCAGCGCGTAGCCGGAACTCTAGGGTATGATTCGGTAAGTGCGTTTATTACGATGTTCAGAAAAGCGCTGGGTAAATCACCGAC
This sequence comes from Enterobacter vonholyi, assembly GCF_008364555.1. Classification (GTDB taxonomy): domain Bacteria; phylum Pseudomonadota; class Gammaproteobacteria; order Enterobacterales; family Enterobacteriaceae; genus Enterobacter; species Enterobacter vonholyi. Next base: position 397,768 of record NZ_VTUC01000001.1, on the reverse strand, counting down.
GCAATATTTCTCTTCCCTGGATTAGTGCACAAGCACAGAAGTCGAATTTATTTAAATAACACCAGCGTCCGCTTTTCGCTCAAAGCAGACTGTCAGATTTGGTTGCATTTTGCCTACGCAAACTGTCAGTTCGAGCCTGAGCTAATACAGCTAACTGGATGTTAGCCTTTTTTAATTTTATTTTTAGATCGTTCAATGTGATAATTTAATACTTCTCTCTTTGCCTCTTCATAGGTTAGCTCTCCATTGATTACCTTACTTTTTATTTCATTGAAAAATGAGGAGCCTTTGGGATCTTTACTTGATAAAAAAAGACTGGCTTCAGCTCTCCGAAAAGCTTCTTTCCTTGCTTCTATAGAAAATGAATTAGCAGGGTTATTTTTGTTCATAAGTTGAAGTGCCCTTATTATTTATATTCAGGATGTTTTTATCTACAAGAGTTAGTCTTAACTCCGAGAATTTATTTCCTAATATTTTATAACACTGATTTTCATTTTTTTCAATATAAAGAGATTTGCTTTCTGGGCTACCACATATCGTAGATGTTCTTGCATCAAGAAAAATAAACTTTTCTTGAAATCTTTCAATGTATTTCATTGCTGTCATGCTAATAATAAAAAGTGCAACTGACACAGCAAAAAGGGATAAGCCTGATACTAAACGATTAAAATTAAATTTCCTTTTAATAACTAATGAACTGGCTAGATTGACCATGTTATAGGGGGCCATAATTATGAGTCCTATTAATATTATTTTTTCAGGAAGATTGTTCACCTGTATATGATGTTGAGCCAAGTTTCCAATATATACTGAAATCATAGAGGATATTACTATTTTTGCTGGGGATACATCTCGCAAAAATATGTATATATAGACTGTAGTTGCACAAATCATTGCTCCTATTGGAAATGAGAGCATGAAAGCATAAGCTAATGTTGAGTAATTAAGATTTTCTGGGGCTATACCATAAGCTATGTCAAGCTTAAACTTTGCGATCCATAAGCATACTGAATATGTAAAGCCAGTTACGCCCCACTTAACCACTGTATTATTAAATACTTTATTTAATAAATCACGATATCCTATGTATACACTGGTTAATAAAGCTATAGATGATAGAAAAATTGGAGCGGCAATGTATATATTTTCTAGCCATAATGGGTTTTCTACAATCAAGTATCCAAAAGGTATTAAGTATATTATAGCCAATAGTTGAGGGTTGTTTAATTTGGGTGATGCGTCAACCAACTTATTTTTATATTCCATACAACGTCCTTATTTCAACTTTAACGCCAAATCTTCAGCTTTTGGATGATAATACCGCATTAGCATTCTTGGATCTTTATGTCCTGTAATTTTGGTTAGTTCATGCATAGGGAAAATTTCAGCTAGTCGAGATGTTGCTTCATGTCGAAGGTCATGAAATCTTAAATCTTTAAGGAAAGATTCATCACATAATGAGTTTGTTTTCTCGTATCGTTCTCTGGCTCGTTTTACAGCTCGGTCGAAAGCTCGGGTAATCGCGTCTGCACGCATATCAAAAACCTTATCAGCAGCTGGCTTAGAATGTTCCTTGAGACTGGACAGTATCGTAATGGCTTTCGTTGATAAAGGGACATCGCGGGCATTACCATTCTTAGTATCCGGCAGATGTGCAACTCGCCGATCAAGATCAATAAAGCGCCATCGAAGTTCTGCGATTTCGCTACGGCGCATGGCTGTCTCTAACGCCAGAAGAATGATTGCTGGCAATACTAATGAATGTGTTGCGGCGATGATATGTTCGATCTCGTTGGCTATTTCCTTTCCTGACGTAACACAGGTTTTCTCAGAAACTACAGGCAGCGCTTCCAAGCGTCTGGTCCTGGAGTTCTTGGGTTGGGGTTTGCGAATGGCCTCTACGGGGTTCAGTAGGCTCTCCATGCCCCATTCTTTCCGCGAAACATTGAATACATGAGAAAGTAAGGCCAAACGCCTTAAAACGGTTGCAGGAGCATAGATTTTCAACCATTCATCTCTCAGCTTGGCGACATCGGCACTCCTGATGCTGGCCATATAGTTTTTCGCCAGCTGAGTGCTTTTTAGTATCCGCACCAATGATCGGTCTTGCACTGCCCCTTTTTTGTCGGGAACAATCTCTTTTTCATATCGCGTTAGGGCTTCATACAATGTCGTAGATTCCGCTTCGCTGCGGCTAAGCCAAACTCCTCTCGCCATTTCTGACTCGATCATTTTGGCCCAAGCTTCTGCTTCCACTTTGGTGTTAAAGGTTTTGGTTTGAGAGGGAAAACCACGTTTACGGATTTGAGCTTCCCATTGGTAGTTACCACGTTTGCGTATAGTCGCCATTTCTGTCTGATTCCTAACGAACTGTGGCAATATTGTGGCAAAAAATCCATTTAAATTCGATAGGCATTGATTTTACAAGATCAATTTACGCATTCGTAATGCGAAGGTCGTAGGTTCGACTCCTATTATCGGCACCAGTCATATCACATAGTTACGCATCATTCGTACCTTCCATATATTCACTGTGGGACAGATTTGGGACAGAACACCCAAAAATAGAGACTATTTGCCGCGCATGTTCGGTCAGGTGATTAGGTGCAAGGTGAGCATATCGACGAACCATTTCGATTGACTCCCAGCCTCCCATCTCCTGCAAAATAGAAATAGGGACGCTAGCCTGAACAAGCCATGCCTCAGCTCATGAAAACGGAAGTCCTCTACCGAGCGTTCAGCCCGTCTCAGGCTTGCTCCTGACTACGTGTTGAGCTTTGCCGGGCGTATTCCGTGTGGAGGTAACCATGCGTAGTTAAGCCAGCTCAGACGGAAACACTGACAAAAGGCCTCTCCTCCGACTGGCAGTCTAATTGACCTTTACCAAAAAATGCAGGCCTGGGTGGAGGCCAGACAGGCCGAAGATGCAGCTATTGAGAACCTCAGGGCTCTGTGTCAGCATCAGACCGAACTGAACAGGCGAGCAAAGACAGTCGGGTGCAGTTCAGGGAATTGCTTAGCCAGAACGGCGGTTTCGTGACCCCAGAGATGAAAGCTCTTCGGGCTGAGTATCTGGAACAACAGGAAACAGCCGCCGAGCTGGCCGGTCTGATTGCTGAAAAAGAAGAGCAGTTGCCGGTACTGGCTAGCGCGACCGGTCGTAAGGCAAACGCCTACGTAAACTGCCATCATGGCATCACGGAAGAGCGTATTGATGAGCTTCTGCGTGACTTCTTTATTTTCAACGGTACTGAATTGAGTAGCCTGCTCAGGATGAAGTACAGACAATTTGAACGGGATAGCTCAGCACATATCCCGGGAATTATTGAAGGAACAAATGATACAGATACACTGTATCGTGAATTTATCCTGAATTTGATGCTGAAATGGACGAGTGAAATATTGCCGCTGAGATTCCGGGACGACGTGATGAGCCTGGCCGGTTCAGCGCCGGTATCAGGCTCAAATGATGACAGGAAAAAAGAAAACTGTTTTGATCTGAACAGAACCGCTCACTTAAGCCCGGCTTGTGCCGGGTTTTTGATGTCTGTAGCCTGAGTGCATGTCTATGCTGCATGAAAACGCATGACAGTCATGCGTTATTTTTGACGCAAAAGCCCTTGTGTGGCGGCTCATGAAGCGATTTACGATGCGCATGAAACCCCCCCTGTTAAGTGGAGCGGGCTGGCGGGCGGGGCTGTGCGTGATGGACGCAAACATTCAAAGTAAATCGTGAACAACAGCAGTTTGCAGATGTCTGCGAAGGTGGGTAATAATTTGAAATAGGCATGCGAACGCTATGAATCCTTCCTCTAAAAGCTCCGATAGTTAGTGCGGTTATGTAAAGTAAGAAGCCTACTAGATGGAGATACAACATGACGTTCGAAATACTGCGTGCGACGAATATCTGTAGCAATGTATCAGATATGTGCAGGTATAATGTAAATTTGATGATTCTTATGATCTTTTGTTTTAGTATAAACTTACTACTTAAAGGGTGACTTTAATGAACTAAACCTATTAATTGTTAGATGCTCTGTAGTGTTTAAAACTATATTTTTTATTTAGGAGTCTGAATGTGAACAGACAGCAAAAAGATCAAGTTATGGCATTGTTAGAGGTGTTTGATTCCGAAGTCTTTAAAAGGAATGTAGCTGAAAAATATAAGGATAGTGGTGATTACTCAGGGGTTTTAATAGGTGAGTTAAGCTTGGATTCTTATATTTTACTTGTTTGTAAGATATATGCGCATTTCAAACAAGAAATAACGGAAGAGAACTTTGCAACTTTGCCTCTGAACTATAATTTATCTGATGTTGGAAGCGGTAATCTTATCAATGATATCGGATATTTAAATAATTATAATGGCAGCGGGGATTTTCCTAATGCATTGGGTTATGCTTTGAGATTGGCTGCATACCAACGAGTTTATGGTTTTTGGGAGTATAATTCAAGAAGGGTTTTAAGCGCGTCAACGAAAAAAATACAAAGCGATAATGAATTAATGGAGGCGAAGAAAATACTCATTGATTCACGTATTTCTGATCTGGATGAGTTGATTCGCAGCATATCTAATGAACATGAGCGGCTAGAAAGTTTCAATGAAGAAAGCATTGCTAAAATTAGAACTTTAGAGGCTTCACTGCAAAATATAATGCAGCAAAGCGAAACGATAAATAATCTTTATAACAATGCTACAAATTCTGTGGAAAAAGTTAACACACAACTTACGTTAGCGGAAAGCAAAAAAAATGATTTAGATAAATTGTTTGACAAGGCCTCAAGCGAAATAGATAAAATTAATTTTGATATCTCTGATTATAAAAGTGAGTATGCGAAGTTCTCAAAGAAACTCGAATTATTAACAGAGGATTTTGACAAGAAACTAACTTTTGTTGAAGAAAAGCAGAGTTATTTTATTGAAAGGAATTCATATTTAGATGATCTGATAGGTCGTGAGGTTGGAGCATCATTGTTTGAAACTTTTAAACAACGCAAAATTGAATTATCACCTTCGGTTAAATTTTGGCGCTGGACTGTTCCCTGTCTAGCAGTGGCTACAGTTGTATGGATATGGTTATTATTCCATTGGTCTTCCGATGAAGCAATGAGCTATCAATTGCTTATAATCAATTCAATTAAGGCACTACCTGCCATAGGTTTACTTTTATTTGGAATTGCACAGTACAGCAAAGAGCGAAATTTTCAGGAGGAATATGCTTTTAAATCTGCTGTAGCATTAACATTAAACGCTTATGCTGAACAGTTATTAAGTGATGAGAATAAAGATGCATTAATCTTATCTTCTGTATCTTCAATATATAAATCCCCCATTCATCATTCAAAGTTAAAAGTGGAGGATGGAAAAGGAGCTATTGATTCAGTTTCTGAATTGCTAGGAAAGTTCAAGGAAATAAACTTCACAAAGAAATGATTTTTACACATCTAAATATGATGAGGTTTTTATTTCTTGCTTATAGACTATCTAAGTGAGCCTGAATATGATTGATGAACAGAAGATTTTAAAAAGATTTAATTCATTAACAAAGAGTGAAAGGGATGAATTAACCTTAAAATCGCAAGAGGAAGGGTTGCGGCAATTTGATGAATTCAAAAAGTCTTATTTGGTTGGTGAATGCTACTTATGTGGTAAATCTTTCAAGACCATTAGTAAGGATAATCCATGTCTTCATTGGCTACTGAGACGATGTAAATTCAAGACCAAGTATTTCCCCCTGCTGTATAATAAATACGGGTATATTAATATTGCTGCTTTTTTAAGGTGGTGTGCCAATATGGAAAAACCACTGGTCAATATTAATGATTTAGCGCTAGAAATGCCTAAAGGTAAGGTATTATCGAGCACCATCAAATGGAATAATATTGAATGGACGTTTGATTGCTCTGAATCAGATTTTAAGGGACATTCTGGAACGGCGATAGAGTACCCACATTATCATTTTCAAATGAGAATTGATGGTATGCAGTTTATAAATTTTAATTCATTCCACTTACCTTTTAGCAACGATGACTTGTTCGCATTGTCAATGAGCCGTAACCATCCTGACAAGTTTACGCATGATTTTGGATCGTTTGGTATGGGGATGGATGCTGCAATGGAAATTGTCTCAGAAAATCCTGAAATGGCCTTAGATATTATGACTAGATCCGATGATGAAGCTGATGCAACTTATAGTATATCTACCCTGGCAATAGCTGGTGATGGAGAGAAAATTTCAGGGGATTTAATAGCAGAATTGATCGCAGAATCAAGAGAAACTAAGGTCCCGTTGAGCAAATTGATGCAGGAGCGTTTATCAAAACAAACGACTATCAGAACTATGATTTCTCCAGGTGAAGCCGTTCCGGAGATAGCGAGTCGAACAGAGCATAAAAAATAAGCAATGGTTAAGTGCTTTCATTGAGGGGCATATATGGGGGCACTTTTCATTGTTTTGTTTAAAATAATGATAGTAATCAATGTGTTGTATTGTTGTTTTATTCCTATTATCGCACCATCTTTAAATTTAGTCTTCCGACTATCAAATAAACAACATTTATCCCTTGTGCATCAGCCATAACTTTCTTCCGACAGCCCCGACAAACCATCACACATCTCCTGCAACTCATTAAACATCCTTGCCACATGGAAACCGTCGCATACCGAATGATGGACCTGCACCGCGAGCGGCAGCAGCACTTTTCCATCCTGTTCGTAGTATTTTCCAAACGTGAACATAGGCGAAAAGAAGTTCTTCATGTGCGCAATGTTCATATTAAAGTTGGTAAACGTTACCCACGGAATAGACGAGACGAAAAAGACATTTTCCCGGGATTCTTCCTTAGGCCAGTACGAAAGTATATTTCCATAGCGGGCCGTATCTTCTGCATACGTGTTCTGGAAGTGATGAATATTGCCGTCATAGTGGCTCCACAATGACGAAAACGTCTCCGTTTCAGGGTGGAAAATGGTGTAGCTGGGATGAACTTCATTCCATATGACAAGCTCATTGTCCTTCATAGCCATGCGGAACTCAGGATGCCTGTTCATAATTTTAGACAGGAGAAAAATAATCGTCGGGTAAAACTTCCAGCCAACCTCTTTGATGTGTTTTCTCAGCGCGGTAATGTCGATCAGAACGGTTTGGTTAATTGTGCATTCAGCAAATGACTGGAAGACTTCAAAATGCTCCTTCCTTGGCCAACGAGATAAATCAACAGGCGTATAGGCCGGGGCTGTTTTTTTCATTGCTTAACCTTTGATTATCAATCGTCTAAATGATTTTGGACCATAAACTACCGGACAACCATTTCAACCGTATCTAATCTTCCTGTCAATCTCAGCCTGGGGTTTTCCGAACAGGTATCCCTGCACGAGATCGCAGCCAAGCGCCTGAAGACGTTCAAGCTGCGCTTCGGTTTCAACACCTTCTGCAATGACCCGCATGTTGAGGCTTTTCGCCATGCCGGTAATTAACTTAACGATATTAAGGGCATCATCCTGCGTGGATATCGGACTCACAAAGGATTTGTCGATTTTGATTTTATCAAAATTGAGTTCGCTCAGTCGTGAGAGTGACGAATAACCCGTTCCGAAATCATCGATAGAAATTTTTACACCCAGCGCTCTGAGCTTTTTGAGAATAGTGATCGGCATGTTGCTGTCACTGAAGAGTGAAGACTCCGTTACCTCTAACTCAAGTCGGCTAGCCGGTAACCCAGTCTCTTTCAGGATGGACTGCACCATCGTTGTAAAAGATTTATTACCTAACTGAATAGGCGAAACGTTTACAGAGATCCTTGCCGGAACGGCCCAGGAAACTGCTTCCCTGCAGGCAAGCTCAAGCACGGTTTTGCCGATCTGATTGATCATCCCCGTTTTTTCAGCGACGGAAATAAAATAATCTGGTGCAAGCATCCCCTTCACCGGGTGTATCCAGCGAATCAGCGCTTCATAGCCGTAAATCTCATTGCTGAATGAATCGACAATAGGCTGATAATAAACAACGAATTCACGGTTATCGATCGCCAGTGCCATATCATGTTCAAGAGTTCTGCTTTCCTGCAACTTTTGCAGCATCCATTGACGGAAAACTTTTATCTGCTGTGAACCCTCTTTTTTGGCTTCGTATAGCGCCAGATCGGCAAATTTATAAAGATAATCAGAGCGTCGTTCATTATCAGATAAAACGATACCCACGCAGGTGGCGATTTTTATCAGCTGGTTATTTATCGTGTAGGGCTGGCTAATATGCTCGCTGATTTCTTTGGCGCGTGAAACGGCGGCAGTTTCGGTGAGTCCACTCGACAGAAGGGCAAACTCGTCTCCGCCTAAACGGTAAAACGTATCCGTTGCGCTGCTCATCGAGGTCAGCCGTCGGGATACCTGATTCAACAGCAAATCTCCCGTATCGTGGCCATAGGTATCGTTGACCTCTTTGAAGCGGTCTAAATCAAATAACATCACCGTGACGGGGACGTGATTTTTATCTGCCTGAAGATTAATTTTGTTGAGATCGTCCCAGAAGAAAAGGCGGTTTTTCATGCCGGTGAGGGAGTCATGATAAACATCATACTCCAGCTTCGCGTTCTGAATTTGCAGTTTTTCTTTTGATATTTGAAGTTCATCAGCCAGGCTTTTGACCTGCATGTGTGCTTTCAGAATGTTTTTATTCTGGTAGATCATTAGGAAGCCAAGAATAAAGCTTAAAATCACCAGGAGCAAAGAAAGTGCGGAATAAATATAATACAGTATTTGTATTTTGTTGTTGGATTCATTAACCGTGTTAATATCTTTTGTTAATGCCGTTGCAGACAGCTGGCTGAGCGGTGCATCGAGCTCATGCATATTTGTCAGGTATGCCTTTAACTCCGGATGGCTCATTTTTTCAAGATGACTATCGAGATAGGTCAGTATTTTTTCTAAGCGTAAAGCCAGCTCCTGATGCGTTTTATCGCTGTCAATGTAGCGACCTAAATCACCCCCCTTCATTAAATCGGCCTGGCTAAGCATAATTTCGAGGCGCATGCGGACCTGGTCTATCGTAACGTCATCGGTATCGGTTGCGTATAGACCAAGCCATGATTCAAAACGGTAATACTCTGATACCAGTTGTGCCACGGACCAGGACTCAGTGTATTGAGTCAGTTTTTGCAATTCCTGCTGTCGATCGTAAACAAGGAATGCAATATATCCTGTCGTGATAAAAAGAGAAAAAATGATACCAACCAGTATCCTGTTCATTATGTTCTCCTGAACGACTACTCAATCTTCATTTTACTAACCTGCCATGCTGATCGTGAGTAATAAATCTGATTATTCAACTCAGGAAGACTGTCATAGGGGTATACAATGAACGATGGGCCTTTATCGCGGATGCGCATATATTCGCCATTGACCTTTAAGGCAAGTATGGCGTTGTATTTTTTAAAGTCGCTGAGAGGGATGACGGTTGAGTAATCATTGAGCGCAATAACATTAACGTTTGTACCTTTTGCACCCACATAATCCATGAGCTTGCTCATTGGGACACCCTCAAACTTCGTACGACCGTTATACCAGGGGGAGGTCGTCTCGAAACTCACTACTCCGAGTTTTTCAAGGCTGGCGAGATCAAACACTGCTTTTCCATTTTCGTTGGTATTTTCTATATTACCGTAAATCGTTAAAATGGGTTTACCAACTGGTTTTGGCAGGTCGCCAGCCCAGGTTACACTTTGTACAAGACAGCATAACAGCAGTAGGGTTAATCGCATTTTGACCTCCACCTTTTTAACGTAAGTATAAGAATTATAATTTAGATATCACACGAGTTGATATATTTTGTTGGGAAGTAAGGGGTTTTATCGTTTTTATTGATATAAACTCATTTTAATCAATGAGTTAGGTGTTGCAGGTGGCAGGGTGTTTGATACTCGAGCGACGCTTAACTTTTTGATAAAAGCTAAAATTGCGGGCATAAATGCTCTTCTGTTTAAAAAATAATCGCTTTAATTGATTGATATTAACTTCCACGACAATTTTTGGATGTCCGTGGCTTTTTGGGACGCGAATCTGGAGACTGAATACGCGCCCCGGTTGTGACCGTAGTTTCAGGATGACGTTGATAAGCGAGGACACGAACATTCTGATTGTGCGTGTCCCATTCCGCTTTGCTTACTTGAGGCCATCCTCGGTGGCCGCCGCCGACTTACCCCCTTTCGCCATGCTGGAAAACACTGCGTCCCGGTAGATCCATGCATGAACGAGTGCCGCAGAGAGATGGACCAGCACCACAGCAAAAAGCAACTTTGCCAGAAGGCTATGGGCGTCGTGACACCAGGCATACAGTGCTGGACTGGTCGGGACAATCGCCGGCAGGTTGACGCCATCAAACATGACAATCGGCAGGCCGGCTGCCGACAGTTGCGCCCAACCCAGCAGCGGCATTGCCAGCATTAGCCCATACAGCATCCAGTGTGATGCCTTTGCTGCAAGCACCTGCCAGACGGGCAAATCGGCAGGAAGTGGCGGCGTCCGGCTAAGAAGCCGGTTGACCAGACGCACCAGTGCCAGCAGTAAAATGGCGACACCCAGCGGCCGGTGCAGGTCGATTAACCAAATCCGGTGATGCAACGACGTCATCATCGCGACACCGATGAACAGCATCGCCAGGATCATCACCGCCATCAGCCAGTGCAGGCTTCGCGCCAGGATATTGAAATGCTGCGGCGCGTGCTCTCGCATATCTTTATTCGAGCTCATTTTACCTCCTGCTTTTGCACGGCTTCGGTGGCCTTGCCGTAGCCGATTTCCCGCTCGCGGCGGCTGAAAGAGTGGGAGTAGGCAGCAGAGCGGGCGTTTAAGATGGGATCATCAGACACCGCAACGCCTGCTGGAACGACAGAAGGATCAAAGTTAACGTCGCGGCACGCGCCTGTGGATTGTGCTTCGACGCGCGTCACTTCCAGCGTGCCGGCCACCATCTTTTTGCGATCGTCCGGCCATGGCTGGGAAGGGTCATCTACCGGATCGCCCGGCTGTGCGAGCTGCAAAACGTAATCCCAGTAGAGTGGCTTTTGCGCCAGGCGCTGACGCAGGTTTTCAAACAGGAAGTTGTCATCGGCTTTCTGTCGTTGCTCATCGCTTATCGACAGGAAAGGCTCGTGCGGACGCATCATCCAGCGAACGGCCTGGCGATCCCCCTGCGCGTTCACAAGGTAAAAGGCGTTAATGCTGTAAAACGTCGCGCCCGCGAAGCTGCCGGGCGCGGGTTTTTGTGCCGCCCATTTAAGATATTTCTCCGCCTCAGGGTACGCTTTTAAAAAGTCTTTGAGACGCTGCGGGTCCGGTTTTCCGGTGGCTGCATCAACAGCAGTGGCCTTTCGCAAGGCCAGAAAACCCTCAGGGCTGTGCGTGGCGAAGAAAGGCTCGTTGTTCATCGCCATCCGCCATTGTTGCTTGTCATCTGTCTTCAGCAGCAGCGCCATGCTCAGGGTTTTGGTCGTACTATCCGGGGCATGGGGATCGCCAGTACCAATAGAGAATCGGCCCACCACGGGCACTTCCTGCTGCGAGAAGAGGCGGGAGGTTGAAAGGGAATCCGCCGAGCCGTTTGGCGTAAAGGTACCGGCAAAGCAGATGCCTTTTCCATGCGCGCGACGAAAACCTGGCGGGAAGGGTTTCGGTGTTTCACCCACCAGTGCCTGGCTGACCGTGCGTGACCCAAGCCAGCCCGCCGTCCATGCAAAAGCAGAAGCCAGCGTACCGGCGACAACGGCGATCGCAGCCAGCGCACCCCAGGTTTTTTTGGACCTCAAATCCAGTTTCGACATAGACGTTTTTCCAGAACAAAATACCATCACCTGTCATGCACAACGTATCGTGCATGACATGTGGTAATACAGTGGCGAATATGGCTCGAGTATAGGAACTAAGGGGCGTAAAGAAAGAATATCACGAAAAGTTTAAATCTTTCCGCTGTCATAAGACCGGATTACTCATCGTGTCGGAAATTTTGACCGAGTCGGTTACCCAGCGTGAAATAGTGGCGAAATATGTAATAGAGGGGGTTCCATTTCACCACATTAAATTTTACACCTCTCTGAGTACGAATTAATAATGCTTCAGATATGTGGACGCAGGTTATCATGGCATCAACGGACACCAGGCTCCCCTGCGAACCGGTCAGCGGCGATCTTCCACAAACTTTAGCCTCTATTTGTACAGGACACTCCCTAATTCTCAACGAGTTAATCGTTACCGCCTTTTCTTTGTGGAAATTTCCGCAGCTAAACTTGTCCTGTTCAAAAACATATCCCATCTTTTTCTTCCATTCCGGTGGCGATGCTTTCCCCGTTTTATCTGCGATAGCTTCAATATTCGGCCAGAGCCTGCTGTCCGGAATGTTCAGAACAATATCTTGGTTACTCGTGATATTTTCATAACACTTTCCGGAGGTGCCAAGCCCGAACACGATATTCCGGTCAAGGATCCACCACGACGAGATCGGGCTCAGGTTTGTTGAACCGTCAGGATTTTGGCTGGAGATAATGGCGACCGGTGTACCAAAATATAAAGAAGCAAAATCGACCTGCTGGGTTTTCATTTTATTATCCTTTGAGTAGCGGAGGCCCAGCCTACTTTGTGCAAACGTGCGTTACTTCGGTGAAGCGCGAAGTAAAACGCGCCTCACTACAATTCCCTGGAACGTAATCTTAACCACTTCCTTCTGAGCGGGGGAAAGACATCACGTGCAGCTTTTAAGGAAATAAAATCATCTGAAATTATGAGCCCATTTATGCTGGGCTCCTGGTTTACTTGCTCTTATTTTTGTAAAGCACTGAGAGGCAAGCGCCATAAGTCATAGCGTTCCTCTCCAGATTTAACGGCTCCCGCGAAGTGGTCATTGAGGCGACTCGAGGTAAATACCAGATCCCCGTTCGGACGGATTGCTGGCGTGTCTGGCCAGTGGACGTCTTGGCTTGCCGCAATCAGCGACATGGAAAGGCTCTCAGGATCGTATCTGACGATGCCATTGCGTGTGACATCGGTAATGTAGAGGTTACCTTTAACATCTGTCACCATTCCGTCGGTGTTGCCCCCCACGCTCCCCAGATTGCGGATCTGCCCGGCAATTTGCGCATCGGTTGACGCGGGCTGCCTCAGTATCGCGGTCGGTACCGCATAGGCGCGCGTGCCGGTTGTCACCGTCCAGTACAGCGTGCCCGCATCGGGAGAAAGTGCGATGCCATTAATTCCAATCAGTAATGGTTTACCTGGCCAGACTTCGGCCCCGTGCGAGACGACGTTAACGCCTGGCTCAATCTGCAGCGCAGGATGACGATCGAGCACGCGTCGAGCCATACCGGCGGCGAAATCAACGATAATTAGTCCCACCTGGTTTTCAGGAGCACTCCGCGAGCCGCTGTCGGAGATATAGGCGACACGGCGGTTCTCATCGACAACCACATCATTAAGGAAACTTGCCTTGCGGTCCGCTACGCCGTCCAGGGCGATGCGTTTGATGGTACGGCCAGAGTGGAGATCCAGTACGAGTAGTTTCTGCGCCCCCACGGGGGATTCTGTTTCCCCTGCAACAAACCCCATGTCCAGCGCCCAAAGCCAGCCGTTTTTACGGTCAATATAAAAACCGAGCACGTTACGCAGGCTCTGAGAGGGATCGGTGTTCACCGCATTCCCCTCGCGGGAGGGAAACGCCGTCAGGCGGGCAGGGCCGGACTGTACCGTTGTATCCAGAATGCTTAACGTGGCGGGTGCTGCGGCGGAAACCAGCCGGGGCGTGCTGACAAAGGCCCGGTCCTTTGCATCAAAGTGGATACCCGCAATAGGAGCATTGACCGAACCGGAGAACGCCGCCGGTATCTTTCCGTCTTGAGCGGTATCCCAGCTCACACCGGCATAGCTTCGCCAGCGCTCCAGAGGCGCGTGGTTCGCCGCGTTGACAACACTCGGGAAAGAGAACAGCGCCGCCATTGCGATGGCGGGCAGAATAAGGGGGCGGTTGAACATTGACAGGCTCCAGTAGCGCGTTCAGGTGATGAATGCTGGACACTTTACTCATCGCCCAACGGGAGATAAATTAGCCAAATTGAAAAACATTTGTTCCTGAGAGAGCAAAATGGGCCGGAAATTCGATTACCTAGGCGACGTTGAAGTGTTCATTGCTGTGGTTGAACACGGCTCATTTACGGGCGCAGCGGTTGCCCTTTCAACCACCCCTTCGGTACTGAGCCGCGCGGTCACTCGCCTGGAAGCGCGTCTTGGACGGCAGCTGTTACAGCGCACGACCCGCCGGGTGGGGCTGACTGAAGCCGGACGCGTCTATCTTGAGCAGGCGCGTTCTGCGTTCTCTCTGCTTGATGACGCCGAACGCGTTGGCCGGGGTCAGGAGGGCGATCTGACCGGTCGCGTGAGAATGAGTGTCCCGACCACCTATGCCCACTACCGCCTGCCGCCGCTGCTGGCTCGCTTTACCCAACAATATCCGCGCGTTCAGGTGGAGCTGAACATTACCAATCGCAACGTTGACCTGATCGCAGAGGGGTTCGATCTGGCGATCCGTCTGGGGCAGTTGCCTGACAGCGGGCTGGTGGCGCGTAAGCTGGAAGACGCGGCATTGCTCCTGGTCGCCTCCCCGGGCTACCTGCATCGGAGAGGAAAGCCTCAGACGCTGGAAGCGCTGCAGCGCCATCAGTGCCTGCCGTTTATCATGCCGCGCACCGGGCGTATCGCCCCCTGGGTATTTCATGACGAAGGGCGCGATATTGACTGGATGCCGGGTTCAACTATCGAAATATCAGACGATGTACTCGGCGTGGTTTCGCTGGCGGAGCAGGGGATTGGGATCTGCCAGAGCTATGAATTTATCGTTCGCGACAGAATACAGGGCGGCCAATTAGTTGAGGTGCTGCCGCACCTTCGGGGACGATCGCGACCTTTCTCCGTGCTGTTTGCCCCGCACCGACGTCAGTCAGCAGCGACCCGGGCAATGATTGACCATCTGACCCGACAAGAATGACAAGGACGAGTCCACCATGAAAAAAGCGCTTTTTTCCTTTTGGATCCCACTCATCGCAGGCGGGATAGCACTGATATCGGGTTTTGTGGTGTGGTCAGTCAACATTTACCGCGTGACATACCTTTCGATCCGCGGGGAGCAGTACCTTGCCTGTGGGGCGTTGCTGCTGGCGCTGGTGCCGATGGTCTATTTCATCAGAAAGGGGAGACTGAAAGGTAAGCGCCTTGCTGACGCGGTAAAAATCTACCTCGGCTTCTTTATTTGCAGCCTGCCGGTTGCCATGTTCGTGGTCTTTACAACGGCCTGGCTGCTGGAGGGGAACTATTCGGGCTGGAGCAAACCTTACCGGTATGAATCCAGTACCCGCCACAGCTGCTCGGGTGCGGAAGTCTACGAGCCGGAATTAAAGAAGGAGATTCGCATCTGTAACCCGCAAGGTAACGTTTATTCCGATACCACCCTGTATGTGGAAAAGCGGAGCAATGCCCTGGGGATTGTGGTGCTTTGGGCTATCACGCGCGCCTGAATCGGGGAAAGTCAGGGCGCGAGAATCAGCGTCAGCCCGCCTCCAGCATCCCAAAACTCACAATCCGCGCGCGGCCCAGCTCTTTTGCTCGGTACAAGGCCACATCCGCGGCGCGCAGTAGGTTGTCGGTCTGGGCATGTTGCGGGTAGCTGGCAATGCCAATCGACACGTCCACCGGCCCAATCTCGGTCAGCCCGTAGCGAATCGACAGCTCATGCACGCCGGTGTAAATCTTCTGCGCGCAGGCGTACGCTTCTGCTTCATCGGCACCGGAAAGCAGCACCAGAAACTCCTCGCCCCCGTAGCGGAATGCCAGTCCGTTGTCATGTGCGGCCCGCTGAACAATTGACGCCACGCTTTTGATCACCAGATCGCCCGCTTCATGGCCGAACCGATCGTTAATGCTCTTGAAGTGGTCGATATCAATCATCATGCAGCTTAACGGTACGCCAGTGCGTATCGCCTGCGCCGTTTGGGTTTGCAGAGTATCTTCCAGATGATGACGGTTACGCAGGCCGGTGAGCGGGTCAAACAACGCTTTTTCCAGCAACGCGTCGCGCAGACGCTGGTTGGCCAGCGCCAGCCCGAGCGCCTCGGCCATCAGTTCCAGATACGCGCGGGAAGGGGCATTGTCCGCTGTGATATTCTGGAAGGAGAGCAGGCCAATGGCCTCGCCCTGAGCGATAAGCGGCACGCAAAGGGCGCTTTCCGCCTGGGATGGCGGAAGATGGTAGCAGGCGATATCCGGCTCGCCGTTCACCGGCGGGTGACTCTGCCCGCGACGCACGGCCCAGCACTCGTCCGGATGGAACGTCGTCTCTTCACCAACCGGCGAGAGCCATTGCGCGACGCAGCGCATCTGCCACGGTTCGCGATCAAGGACGTAGAGTCGGCCCGCGATCCCCGGCGCGATATTGGGAGCAAACAGCTCCGCCACGTTAATCACATCGTTAAAGTTCTCACACCCCTGCAGCCGCTGGGTCATGCGCGCCAGCAGCTCGCGGATGGCCCAGTCGGCATCGCGCTCTTTTTCCAGACGCTGCCGCGCCAGGCCGTTTTCACGAAAGATGCTGATGGCCTGGGCCATATCGCCTATCTCATCGATCTGGTTGAAATTGGGCGTTTCAACCGCGTAATCCTGGGATGCCAGACGGTGCACCACGTCGCTCAGGCGGACCACGGGGCGGAGCACGCGGCGTTTTAATATAAAGCCGAGCACAAACAGGAACAGCAGGGCGGTCAGGCCGACCGTCAGCTCAGAGGCGGTACGCAGCGCTTTCGATTTTTTTGTCGCCTCCTGAACGGCGGCTATGACGCGCTTATCGAGTATCTGGCGGAAGTGATCGAGCTGATTCTGCGCGCGCTCAAGCTCCTGCTCATAGGGCTGACCATAGAGCAAGGCTACGGCCTGGGCGTCTTCTCCGCGTTCAAGGCTGGCGAGGGCGGTTTGCTGTTCGTCCTGCAGCTCATCGACGATCTTTATTCCTTCATGCAGCAGGGCCAGTTCTTCATCCGATGCGCCATTATCCTGCAGCTTTTCCAGCCGAAGCTCGATGCGCTTCAGGCTGTTTTCTGCCTGGTTATATTCCTTGAGAGCCTGAGGATCTTTTTTGATGACGTACAGCCGTGCTAAATCAGACTGCGCCCAGATATCGGTTTCGATATCTTCCGTCAGCTGATCAAATTTCTGCCGTTGTTCAACGGCCTGGCGCTCGAGGTTATCCGCATTGGACGCCATCAGCATGATGATGCCGGAGGCGATGGTCAGGCAGACCGTGGCCCCATAGGCCCAGTTTGTTATCGTCGCGATTCGCACCAGATGATCCTTTTACGACATGAGTAGGATGGCGTTCTTCAAATTATAGAAAACGTCTGATTTAAGGCGAAAAAAAAGGCGGTTCAGTGCCGCCTGGTGTGGTCTTTATCGTCACGTCCTTACAAATCTGGAGGATTTTTTCCTTCTTCGATGAAGTCGGGGTCCAGCTCTTCGGCGTTACCTTCGTGATCGCGCCCTGAGAAGAGGTTCCAGCAGGCGAT
Source organism: Enterobacter vonholyi (assembly GCF_008364555.1). Lineage (GTDB taxonomy): Bacteria > Pseudomonadota > Gammaproteobacteria > Enterobacterales > Enterobacteriaceae > Enterobacter > Enterobacter vonholyi. The sequence goes on along the minus strand of NZ_VTUC01000001.1, from coordinate 380,185 downwards.
AAACAGCGCGGCAATGAGCGGCCCAATCACAAAGCCGTTAATGCCGTACAGCTCCATGCCGCCGAGGGTGGAGATCAGAATCAGGTAGTCCGGCATTTTGGTGTCTTTTCCGACCAGCAGCGGGCGCAGGATATTGTCCACCAGCCCGACGACGATCACGAAGAAACCGACAATAAACAGCCCCTGCCAGATCTGGTGCGTGGCGAACAGGAAGATTGCGGCGGGCACCCAGACAATCGCCGAGCCGATGGCGGGCACCAGGGAAAGGAAGGCCATCAGAGCGCCCCAGAGCACGCTGCCGTCAATACCGGCAATAGCAAATGCAATCCCGCCGAGTATGCCCTGAACCACCGCCACCGCCGCCGTACCTTTTACCGTGGCCCGCGACACGCCGACGAATTTGGCGAACAGGTGCTGCTTGGCGAAATCAGACAGCGGCAGAGAGTCGAGGATCTGGCGCACCAGATACGGGCCGTCTTTCAGCAGGAAGAACAGCAGATAAAGCATAATGCCGAAGCTAATCGCAAAGCCAAACGTGCCTTTGCCGATCAGGAACGCGCTGCCGGCGAGATATTGCCCGCCCTGTAGGGCAACATCGGAGAGTTTTTTCTGGATCTGCGCCGCGTTGGTCAGGTTGTGATCCGCCAGGAAGCCGCTGGCCCAGTCAGGCAGGTGGTTAAAGATGCTCGCCACCACTTCCGGGAACTGGGTGTTGTTCTCCTGGAGCTTCGTGTAAACCACGTTCAGCTCAATGGCGAGCGAAGAGAGGATCACCATCAGCGGAATAAAGACGATCAGGCAGATAATACCGATGGTCAACAGCGAGGCCAGCCCGTTGCGATCCCCCAGCGCGGCGCGCAGCCTGTTTTTTACCGGATTGAAGATAACGGTCAGAATGGCGGCCCACAGAATGGCGGAGAAGTAGGGCGACAGCACGTCGAAGAAGGCCCAGGTGACGAGGGCGAGAATGAAAATAAAGAAACCTTTAGTCAGTCCATTAAAGCGCATAGTGATTCCTGGTAACGAATAAGCAGTGTCGACTATAGAACTGATTGTGAGAATTACCAACCCTTGCGCCGGGCAGTGTTGCGGTATGACTCCGCTCTTCACGGATACCACTTTCGACTGACCGAAGTTCGCCTTTTCCCGCACCATGCTGTAAGTATCTGCTTGCGGAGGTGCTTATGGCCTGGCGTCCGATTCTCTATGTGATCCTCACAACCCACCCCAGACTCAGCGCGCGGCGCGCCCGTTTGCGTCTGGTCATCTAGCTTTTTATTAACAATCGCGGTATAACACACCTTCTTTGGATGTTTAGATGTCCATACGTATAGAAGGTAATATGCAAACACAACAAGAAAATGGGCAGCTTAAGCGCACCATGAAAACACGCCACCTGATTATGCTCTCGCTGGGTGGCGTGATTGGGACAGGGTTATTCTTTAATACCGGCTACATCATTTCCACGACCGGGGCAGCGGGCACGCTGCTGGCGTACCTGATAGGCGCGCTGGTGGTCTGGCTGGTGATGCAGTGTCTGGGCGAACTTTCCGTGGCGATGCCGGAAACCGGCGCGTTCCACGTCTATGCCGCTCGCTATCTTGGCCCGGCGACGGGCTACACCGTGGCATGGCTCTACTGGCTCACCTGGACGGTAGCGCTCGGCTCGAGCTTCACCGCCGCGGGTTTCTGTATGCAGTACTGGTTCCCGCATGTGCCCGTCTGGGCGTGGTGCGTGGTCTTCTGCGTGGTGATTTTTGGCCTGAACGTCATCTCGACGCGCTTCTTTGCTGAAGGCGAATTCTGGTTCTCGCTGGTGAAAGTCATCACCATCATCGCCTTTATTATTCTGGGTGGCGCGGCGGTCTTTGGCTTTATCCCGATGCAGGATGGTTCACCCGCGCCGGGCTTAAGCAACATTACCGCCGAAGGCTGGTTCCCGCACGGCGGCCTGCCGATCCTGATGACCATGGTGGCGGTGAACTTTGCCTTCTCCGGGACCGAGCTCATCGGGATTGCGGCGGGGGAAACTGAAAATCCGCACAAGGTGATTCCGGTCGCGATCCGCACTACCATTGCGCGCCTCATTATCTTCTTTATCGGTACCGTGTTTGTGCTGGCGGCGCTGATCCCGATGCAGCAGGCGGGTGTGGAAAAGAGCCCGTTCGTGCTGGTGTTTGAAAAGGTCGGTATTCCTTACGCGGCGGATATTTTTAACTTCGTGATCCTTACGGCGATCCTTTCGGCGGCGAACTCCGGGCTGTATGCCTCCGGGCGCATGCTATGGTCGCTCTCTAATGAGAAAACGCTGCCGCGCTGCTTTGCCCGGGTGAACAAAAACGGCGTGCCGCTGACGGCGCTCTCGGTTTCTATGCTCGGCGGTGTGCTGGCGCTGTTCTCAAGCGTGGTGGCGCCGGACACGGTGTTCGTGGCGCTCTCGGCAATTTCGGGCTTTGCGGTGGTGGCGGTGTGGATCAGCATCTGCGCGTCGCACTTCGTTTTCCGTCGTCGCCATCTGCAGTCCGGGCAGCCGCTCTCTGCGCTGCAGTACCGCGCGCCGTGGTATCCGCTTGTGCCGGTGCTCGGGTTTATCCTCTGCGTGGTGGCCTGTGTCGGCCTGTGGTTTGACCCAAGCCAGCGCATTGCCCTTTATTGCGGGATCCCGTTTGTCGCCCTGTGTTATGGTGCCTACTACCTGACCCGAAATATGACATCGCAGGAGCCTGAACATGTCGCAGAATAATCCGCTTACCGCCATCCTTGAAAAACAGCCGTTTGTGGTGCTGGATGGCGCGATGGCGACGGAGCTGGAAGCGCGCGGCTGTAACCTGGCAGACAGCCTCTGGTCTGCCAAAGTGCTGATGGAAAACCCGGAGCTTATCCGCGAAGTGCATCTGGATTACTACCGCGCGGGCGCGCAGGTGGCGATCACCGCCAGCTATCAGGCCACGCCTGCGGGCTTTGCGGCACGCGGCCTCGACGAGGCGCAGTCCCGGGCGCTTATTGGCAGAAGCGTGGAGCTGGCGCGTAAGGCGCGTGAAGCGTATCTGGCTGAAAATCCGCATGCGGGCACGCTGCTGGTGGCGGGATCCGTTGGGCCGTATGGCGCGTATCTGGCGGATGGCTCAGAGTATCGCGGCGACTACGTGCGCAGTGCGGAAGCATTTACCGACTTCCACCGGCCGCGCGTGGAAGCGCTGCTGGACGCGGGCGCTGACCTGCTGGCCTGCGAAACGCTGCCCTCGTTTGCCGAGACTAAGGCGCTGGCGGCGCTTCTGGCCGAGTATCCCCGCGCCCGGGCGTGGTTCTCCTTTACCCTGCGGGACAGCGAGCACCTGAGCGACGGCACGCCGCTGCGTGACGTGGTCAGCGTGCTGGCAAACTCGCCGCACATTGTCGCACTGGGCATTAACTGTATCGCCCTGGAAAACACCACGGCCGCGCTGAAGCATCTGCAAAGCCTGACGCCGCTGCCGCTGGTGGTCTACCCGAACTCGGGCGAGCATTATGACGCAGTGACCAAAACCTGGCACCACCACGGTGAAGCGTGCGAGACGCTGGCGGGGTATCTGCCGCAGTGGCTGGAAGCCGGCGCGAAGCTGATTGGCGGATGCTGTCGCACCACGCCGAAGGATATTGCTGAGCTGAACGCGCAGCGCTGATGCTCTCACCCTGACCCTCTCCCACGGGGAGAGGGGAAAAAACGAACCGCACAAAACCAACTATCCTTTCCCGCTTTTTATCTAAAAACGAATCGTTATGAGCGATTCATTTTTATTCCTTTATCAAAATTCCCGCGTTGGAAATACTGCCCTCATAACAACAAGGGGAGCAGGCACTATGGCAATTTCATCGCGAATCACACTACTCGGCGCACTGGCGCTGTGGGCATTTCAGGCGCAGGCGGTGGACGTCACCGTCGCGTATCAAACTTCTGCGGAACCGGCGAAAGTCGCGCAGGCGGACAACACCTTTGCCAAAGAGAGCGGCGCGAAAGTCGACTGGCGCAAGTTTGACAGCGGCGCGTCCGTGGTGCGTGCGCTAGCCTCCGGCGACGTGCAGATCGGCAATATCGGTTCCAGCCCGCTGGCGGTTGCGGCCAGCCAGCAGGTGCCGATTGAGGTGTTCCTGCTCGCCTCGCAGCTCGGTAACTCTGAAGCGCTGGTGGTGAAGAAAAACATCACCAAACCGGAAGACCTGATCGGCAAACGCATCGCCGTGCCGTTTATCTCCACCACCCACTACAGCCTGCTGGCGGCGCTGAAACACTGGGGCATCAAGCCGGGGCAGGTACAAATTATCAACCTCCAGCCACCGGCGATTATCGCGGCCTGGCAGCGTGGCGACATTGACGGGGCCTATGTGTGGGCACCAGCAGTGAACGAGCTGGAAAAAGACGGCACCGTGCTGACCGACTCCGAGAAAGTGGGCCAGTGGGGGGCGCCAACGCTCGACGTGTGGGTCGTACGTAAAGACTTCGCCGAGAAACATCCTGAGGTGGTGAAAGCCTTCGCGAAAAGCGCGATTGACGCCCAGCAGCCGTATATCAGTAACCCGGATGAATGGCTGAAGCAGCCCGCAAACCTGGAAAAACTCTCCCGCCTGAGCGGCGTGCCGGAAGCGGACGTGCCGGGGCTGGTGAAGGGCAATACCTATCTGACCCCCGCGCAGCAGGTGCAGCAGCTGACCGGGCCGGTAAACAAAGCGATTGTAGATACTGCCACCTTCCTGAAAGAGCAGGGCAAAGTGCCCGCGGTGGCGACGGATTACAGCCAGTACGTAACCGATCGTTTTGTGAAATAAGGAGTCCGCCATGCTGAATATTACAAATCTGTCTGCTGATTACGGTGGTAAACCCGCGCTGGAGGATATCAACCTGACGCTGGACAGCGGTGAACTGCTGGTGGTGCTGGGTCCGTCCGGGTGCGGAAAAACCACGCTGCTCAATCTGATCGCCGGGTTTGTCCCTTATCAGCATGGCACCATTCAGCTGGAAGGCAAAAAGGTGGAAGGCCCCGGCGCCGAGCGCGGCGTGGTCTTCCAGAATGAAGGTCTGCTCCCGTGGCGCAACGTGCAGGAAAACGTGGCGTTTGGGCTACAGCTTGCGGGCATCAATCGTGAACAGCGGCTGGAAACGGCGCGGGCGATGCTGAAAAAAGTGGGGCTGGAAGGGGCGGAAAAACGCTTCATCTGGCAGCTTTCCGGCGGCCAGCGGCAGCGCGTCGGTATTGCCCGCGCGCTGGCAGCGAATCCGCAGCTGTTGCTGCTGGACGAGCCGTTCGGAGCGCTCGATGCCTTCACCCGCGAGCAGATGCAAACCCTGCTGCTGCGCCTGTGGCATGAGACGGGCAAGCAGGTGCTGTTGATTACCCACGATATCGAAGAGGCGGTGTTTATGGCGACGGAGCTGGTGCTGCTCTCGCCGGGGCCGGGCCGCGTGCTGGAGCGTTTGCCGCTGGATTTCGCCCGCCGCTACGTCGCCGGGGAACCCGTGCGCAGCATCAAATCCGATCCGCTGTTTATCGAACAGCGTGAGTACGTTTTAAGCCGCGTGTTTGAACAGCGGGAGGCTTTCTCATGAGCATCGTCTTCAGTGAAAAAACGCGCCGCACGCGTCTGGCGCTGCGCTGGCCTTTCTCACGTCAAATCACGTTGAGCGTCGGTACGCTGCTGGTGCTGCTGGCGGTGTGGTGGGCAGTTGCTGCCCTGCAGTGGGTCAGCCCGCTGTTTCTGCCGCCGCCGGGACAGGTGCTGGCCAAACTCATTACCATCGCCGGGCCGCAGGGCTTTATGGATGCCACGCTCTGGCAGCACTTAGGTGCCAGCCTGGCGCGCATTCTGGTGGCGCTGCTGGCGGCGGTGATTATCGGCATTCCCGTGGGGATTGCGATGGGGCTGAGCCCGACGGTGCGAGGCATCCTCGACCCGCTGATTGAGCTTTACCGCCCGGTCCCGCCGCTTGCCTATCTGCCGCTGATGGTGATCTGGTTCGGCATCGGTGAAACATCAAAAATCCTGCTAATTTATCTGGCGATTTTCGCCCCGGTTGCCATGTCGGCGCTGGCGGGCGTAAAGAGCGCCCAGCAGGTGCGGATCCGCGCGGCGCAGTCGCTGGGAGCCAGCCGCATGCAGGTGCTGCTGTTCGTGATTTTACCGGGCGCACTGCCGGAGATTTTAACCGGGCTGCGCATCGGCCTTGGCGTGGGCTGGTCCACGCTGGTGGCCGCAGAGCTTATTGCGGCCACGCGCGGCCTTGGCTTTATGGTGCAGTCGGCGGGGGAGTTCCTGGCGACTGACGTGGTGCTGGCTGGGATCGCGGTGATCGCCGCGATCGCCTTCGGATTAGAACTGGGGCTGCGCGCGTTACAGCGTCGCCTGACGCCCTGGCATGGAGAAATACAATGAGTGAACGTCTGACCATTACCCCGCTGGGGCCGTACATTGGCGCACAGGTATCAGGCCTGGATGTGACCCGTCCGCTGAGTGATAACCAGTTCGAGCAGCTATACCACGCGGTGCTGCGTCATCAGGTAGTATTCCTGCGCGAGCAGGCGATCACTCCGCAGCAGCAGCGCGCGCTGGCCCTGCGCTTTGGCGATCTGCATATTCACCCCGTCTATCCGCATGCGGAAGGGGTGGAGGAGATTATCGTCCTCGACACCCACAACGATAATCCGCCGGACAACGACAACTGGCATACCGACGTAACCTTTATCGAGACGCCGCCTGCGGGGGCGATTCTGGCGGCGAAGCTGCTGCCGGATACGGGAGGCGATACGCTGTGGGCCAGCGGGATTGCGGCGTATGAGGCGCTGTCAGTGCCGTTCCGGACGCTGCTGAGCGGTCTGCGGGCGGAGCACGACTTCAAAAAATCATTCCAGGAATACAAGTATCGCAAGAGTGAAGAGGAACATCAGCGCTGGCAGGAGGCGGTTGCGAAACATCCTCCGCTGCTGCACCCGGTGGTGCGGACCCATCCGGTCACGGGCAAGCAGGCGCTGTTTGTGAACGAAGGATTCACGACGCGCATTGTGGATGTGTCCGAGAAAGAGAGCGAGGCGCTGTTAGGTTTCCTGTTCGCGCATATCACCAAACCGGAGTTCCAGGTACGCTGGCGCTGGCAGGAGAATGACCTGGCGATCTGGGATAACCGCGTGACGCAGCACTACGCCAATGCGGACTATCTTCCGCAACGCCGGATTATGCAGCGGGCGACGATTTTGGGCGATAAGCCGTTTTATCGTGCGCCTTGATCCCCTTACCCTAACCCTCTCCCTTTTAGGGAGAGGGCTGTAAATGCGCCTCAATATACCGCTGATAGCGGTTCGCCTTCAGATAACACAAATCCACCAGCACCAGCCCGTCAATACAGTTGTTGAACGCCGGGTCGCTGCCAAAATCAATAAACTGCACGCCGCCGGGCTCGCACAGCTCGGAATATTGCTTGTAGAGCGGCGGAATACCGCACCCAAGATTACCGAGCAGGGATTTCAGCTTTGTTAGATCGTCCACGTAATCCACGCCGCCAAACTGCGCGAGCACGTCCGGCAGCGATGCGGGATACGGTTGACGTGAGGCGGCGAGCGGATGCGTCGCCGGGAACCACAGGCGATAAAATGCCACCAGCAGATCCCGCGCGGCAGGCGGTAAGCCGCCGGAAATGGAGACCGGGCCAAACAGGTAGCGGTAGTGCGGATAACGCGCCAGATAGGCCCCAATGCCGGACCATAAATAGTCCAGGCCGCGGCGTCCCCAGTAGCGCGGCTGGATAAAGCTGCGCCCCAGCTCAATACCGTGTTCCAGTACGTCCTGCATTTTGTCGTCGTAGTGAAACAGGCTATAGCTGTACAACCCCTCAACGCCGCGCTTTTCGATCTGCATGGCCGTCGGCATAAAGCGATACGCCCCGACGATCTCCAGATCCTCCTCATCCCACAGGATTAGGTGCAGATAATCATCGTCGTAGCTGTCGGTGTCCCGGCGTTTGCCGCTCCCTTCCTCCACCGCGCGAAAGGCAATCTCGCGCAGGCGGCCCAGCTCGCGCAGCAGCGGGGCGTCTTCCTGGCCGTTTCGCTGCCAAAGATAGATGCTTTTACCGTCGCTGGTTTTTCCCAGGCTCTCGGCCTTCGCCAGCGCGCGTTTCAGTGTGGCCCTGTCTTCCGGACGGGCAATCGCGCACTGGGTTTTAAAGACCCCAGGCAATCCCTTGCCAAGACGCATCACGTGCTGACGGCACTGCTCGGCCATCTCACGCGACGAAAGGGTGGCGCTGTGCCAGTGATGCCAGGCGATCTGCTGGCCGATCTTAATCGGCAGTTGGCTGTGGCGGCGGCGGAACATCTGCTGCATCAGCAGCAGCATCGACAGCGTCGGGGAGACCAGCGTGCTGGCATAGAAGAGCAGGCTGTTATGCGCCTGAATATGCACCGGCAGCAGCGGGGCGCGCAGCTTGCTGGCGAGTTTGATAAAGCCGGAGTGCCATTTCTTATCGCGAATGCCCTTGCGCGTAGGGCGGGAAACTTCTCCGGCCGGGAAGAAGATCAGCACGCCCGCGTTTTGCAGATGCTGTTCCATCTGCACCAGGGACGATTTCGCCGTCCTGCCGCCCATATTGTCCACCGGAATAAACAGCGAGCTGAGGGGCTCAAGGTGGGTCAGCATCCGGTTGGTCACGACTTTAACATCGCGCCGCACGCGGGAGACGGCGTACATCAGCGCCAGGCCGTCCAGTGTACCCGTCGGGTGGTTGGCAATAATGACCAGCGGGCCATGTTCGGGGATTTGTTCAAGATCGCGGGCGGAAACGGTGCAGAGAATATCAAGGTGCTCCAGAACTTGCTCCACCATATCCAGTCCTTTCAGGTGGCGGTGTGCTGCGGCAAATTGCTGAAATTCGTCTTCGTAGAACAGTCTTTTTAATAGACTTTTTTGCCAGGGTGCGGGCCTCGCCTGAGGCCAAAGATCGTCGAGAACGCTATCGAGGCTAAACATGGTCACTCCTCCTGCCGTCTTGCGAAGACAGTAGAAGGCGCAGATGTCGGTTGTATTGCAGTTGGGTGAAGATTTGAGCAGAGAACAGGCCGGGCTAGGCGAAGCCGCCACCCGGCGCTAAAAAGGATTAACGCAGAATTTTTTTCTCGGCCAGATCCAGCGCGAAGTAGCTGAAGATCAGATCCGCGCCCGCGCGTTTGATCGCGCCGAGGCTTTCCAGGATCACTTTTTCTTCATCAATGGCACCCGCCAGGGCGGCGAATTTGATCATCGCGTACTCGCCGCTCACCTGATAAGCGCCCAGCGGCAGCTCGGTGCGCTCGCGGATGTCGCGCAGGATATCGAGATACGCGCCAGCCGGTTTCACCATCAGGCAGTCTGCGCCCTGGGCTTCATCGAGCAGGGATTCACGAATCGCTTCCCGACGGTTCAGCGGGTTCATCTGATAGGTTTTACGATCGCCTTTCAGCGCCGTTCCCGCCGCTTCGCGGAACGGGCCGTAGAAGGAGGAGGCGAATTTGGTGGAGTAAGACATGATGGCGGTGTCGGTGAAACCGGCCGCGTCCAGCGCCTGACGAATCGCCTGAACCTGTCCGTCCATTGCGGCAGATGGCGCGATGAAATCCGCACCTGCTGCGGCAGCGACCACAGCCTGTTTGCCAAGGTTCAGCAGGGTGGCATCGTTATCCACGCCGTGATCGCACAGCACACCGCAATGGCCGTGAGAGGTATATTCGCAGAAGCAGGTGTCGGACATCACCACCATTTCCGGCACGGTCTCTTTGCAGATGCGGGACATGCGGGCGACGAGACCATCTTCTTTCCACGCGTCGCTGCCGGTGGCGTCGGTATGGTGGGAGATGCCGAAGGTCATCACCGAGCGGATACCCGCGTTGGCGATGCGTTCAATCTCACGCGCCAGATACTTCTCCGGAATGCGCATTACGCCCGGCATGGCTTCGATGGCTTTGTAGTCATCGATCTCTTCTTCAACAAAAATCGGCAACACCAGATCGTTTAAGGTCAGGGTTGTCTCTTCAAACATAGCGCGCAGTGCAGGTGACTTGCGCAGGCGGCGGGGACGTGCAATTAAATCGGTCATGGTATGCCTGATGTTTGTGGAACAAAGAAGGCTAGTGTACCCGAAAGCGTTGTTAGGTGTTTATTAAAGTGGGCGGTTTACCGATAGATCATGCAAGACTGCAGGAACGGTGTCGTTCGGAGCAAACGGTTTAACATCAACCGCTTGCCCACGGAATATTAATATCAGTTGGACGCGGTAAGCACCTGGGCTTTATTGGCGCTCAGCTCAGCCACCAGGTTATTAATCCCGTCACTCATATTGACGAAACGCGTATGCGGGGAGCGGGTGACCACCACAAATGCGCCCACGTTTGACTGCGGGATCATGGCCATATAGGTGATGAATCCACCGCCGCCGCCGGTTTTCTGAATAATACCCGGACGGCCATTTTTCGGTGCCATATAGACCCAGCCCATGCCGAGCGCATCGGCTTTACCCGGCACGTCCATCCCGATGACGCGGTGCAGCTGAGTACGCTGATAAATCAGGGTTTGCATACGATCGGCCTGGCTGCTGCGAGCGTAGAAATCCGAGGAAAGGAACTGCTGCATCCAGCGCATCATGTCGCCAGGCGTGGAATAGACCCCACCGCTGCCCACGGCCGCGAGCGTGTTATTACAGGGGCTTGCGCCTTTCTCCGCCACCATCAGGCGACGGCACTGATCCGGGGATGGGGTAAAGGTGGTGTCTTTCATGCCCAGCGGACGGGTTATCTGCTCTTCAAACAGCTGCGTATAAGGTTTGCCAGCCGCCGTTGAAAGGGCGTCCGCCAGCAGGTCAAAGGCCAGGTTTGAATAAGAGGCTTGCGACCCCGGAGCCGCCTTCAGCGTGGCGGTACTCAGATAGCTCCAGCGCTGGTCGCGCGTTGGCCAGACAAATACGTCACGGTGCGCCGCCCCGCCCGGCTGCTCACGCGGCAGGGCGCTGGTGTGGGTGGCAAGGTTCACAAGGCGAATCGGCGTACCCTGATAGGTTGGAACCCGGGCGCCTGGAGGCGCATATTTGCTGAGCGGGTCGTCGAGTTTCACCACGCCCTGGTCGAGCAGTTTCACCAGCATTTCGCTGGTCATCAGCTTGGTTAAGGACGCGATGCGGATAACGGAATCCAGCTGCGGGTGAACATTATTTCCTGGGCGCGTTTCACCAAAGCTGCGGAACACGCGCTGGTTGCCGTCAATGACGACCATCGCCATCCCGGTTGCGCCGCTGCCGTAATAGATAAGGTTCGCGTAGCGATCGGCAATATCAGAAGCTAAAACGGGTGCCGTCAGCGGTTGGGCTGCCTGGGCGGTAGAAAAGCTCACCGCACACAGCGCGGCAAAAGAGAGCAGACAACGTTTCAACGAAAAGCATCCATGAAGTGAAATAGGAAAGTAATGGGTATTTATACTACTAAACGGTACCGCGCAATGCCCCGAATTGCATAACGATAGCGAGAAAAACGTAACCATGGGTAAATATGAACAATTTACTTACGAGCCATCTCCCATTTTGTGACATCGGGCTTATGATAAGCACCAGTGTCACTCAATCTTACGGAGAACGGTATGTCTGAGAAGCGTGTGGTTATGGTTGTCGATATGCAGAACGGGGTATTTGAAACCCCTCGTCATCAGCGCGAAAAGTGTGTGTCTCTGATCAACCAGCTTACGCAGGCTGCCGACAAGGTGATTTTTATTCAGCACACCGAAGCCGGAGGGCTGGAAGAGGGAAGTGAAGGGTTTGCGCTACTGCCTGAACTCCATCAGCCCGCTGACGCGCTTTACGTGACCAAAACGGCCTGTGATGCCTTTTACAACACGGCGCTTGAGACGCTGCTGCGTGACCAGGGCATTCGCGAGTTTGTCATCTGCGGCTGCGCCACCGATTACTGCGTCGATGCGACGATCAAGAACGGCGTTAGCCGGGGTTATCACATTACCGTGGCGGAAGATGCCCATACCACATCCAACCGCCCGGCTGCTGAAGCACAGATCCTGATTAACCATCACAACGACGTCTGGCGTAACTTCATCGCACCGGCGAACCCTCTCGCAGTGAAACGCACCGAAACAATTCTCAAAAACTGGAAAGCGAACTAATAATCAACCCTCGGGTCTGACCTTTTTGCCTGAGCCGGGAGGCTGGCTTGGGCAGGTATTTCGTTTGGTAACGTGTTGTGCACAGCAACAGCCATAACAACAAGAAGGAAGCATTATGTTTAAGTCTTTTTTCCCAAAGCCGGGGCCTTTTTTCCTGTCGGCATTTATTTGGGCACTCATCGCTGTCATTTTCTGGCAGGCGGGCGGCGGCGAATGGCTGACGCGCATCACGGGAGCGACAGGCGAGGTACCGATTAGCGCGGCGCGCTTCTGGTCACTCAGCTACCTGCTGTTTTATGCCTACTACACGGTGTGCGTAGGGCTGTTTGCCCTTTTTTGGTTTGTCTATTCTCCGCACCGCTGGCAGTACTGGTCGATCCTCGGCACATCGCTGATTATCTTCGTCACCTGGTTCCTGGTGGAAGTGGGCGTGGCGGTTAACGCCTGGTATGCGCCGTTCTACGATCTGATCCAGACCGCGCTGAGCTCACCGCATAAGGTGACCATCAATCAGTTCTACCATGAAGTTGGCGTCTTCCTCGGCATCGCCCTGATTGCGGTTATCATCGGCGTGATGAACAATTTCTTCGTCAGCCACTACGTTTTCCGCTGGCGTACCGCGATGAACGAACATTATATGGCGCACTGGCAGCACCTGCGCCATATCGAAGGTGCCGCACAGCGTGTGCAGGAAGACACCATGCGTTTTGCCTCCACGCTTGAAGACATGGGCGTCAGCTTTATCAACGCCATTATGACGCTGATTGCCTTCCTGCCGGTGCTGGTAACGCTCTCGGCGCATGTACCGGATCTGCCGATTGTCGGCCATATTCCGTATGGTCTGGTGATTGCCGCGATCGTTTGGTCGCTGATGGGGACGGGCCTGCTGGCGGTGGTGGGGATCAAACTGCCGGGTCTGGAGTTTAAAAATCAACGCGTCGAAGCCGCATACCGTAAAGAGCTGGTTTATGGCGAAGACGATGCCAACCGCGCCTCGCCGCCGACCGTCCGCGAGCTGTTTGGCGCCGTGCGTCGTAACTATTTCCGTCTTTACTTCCACTATATGTATTTCAACATCGCGCGTATTTTGTATCTGCAGGTGGATAACGTTTTCGGTTTGTTCCTGCTGTTTCCGTCCATTGTTGCGGGTACGATTACGCTCGGTCTGATGACGCAGATCACCAACGTTTTCGGTCAGGTTCGCGGGTCGTTCCAGTACCTGATCAGCTCCTGGACCACGCTGGTAGAACTGATGTCCATCTACAAACGTCTGCGCAGCTTTGAACGCGAGCTGGACGATCGTGACCTGCAGGAAGTCACCAACACATTTAGCTAATACAGGAAGTTGCTATGTCTTTTGCTGTACCGCGCGCGTTACCGTTGACTATTCTGGCCGCTTTTGTACTGGCAGGCTGTGCCGAAAAGGGGGCCGCTCCGCTCAAAAAGGGCGAGAAGCCCGTCGATGTGGCGAGCGTTGTGCGGCAGAAAATGCCCGCCAGCGTAAAGGATCGCAATGCGTGGGCAGACGCGCTGGCAAAAACCTTTGAAAGCCAAAAGATCGCGCCGACCGAGGAGAACATCTGTTCGGTGCTGGCGGTGGCGCAGCAAGAGTCAATGTACCAGTCAGATCCGGCTGTGCCGGGTCTGAACAAAATCGCCTGGAAAGAGATCGACCGCCGCGCGGAGTCCATGCATATCCCGGTGTTCCTCGTGCATACCGCGCTTAAAATCACCTCGCCGAACGGCAAAAGCTACAGCGAACGGCTGGATACGGTGAAAACCGAAAAACAGCTTAGCGCCATCTTTGATGATTTCATCAGCATGGTCCCAATGGGGCAGAAGCTGTTTGGCTCCCTGAACCCGGTCCACACCGGCGGTCCGATGCAGGTAAGCATCGCGTTCGCGGAGAAACACACCGACGGCTATCCGTGGAAAATCGACGGTACGGTGCGTCAGGAGGTCTTCTCCCTGCGCGGAGGACTGTGGTTCGGCACGTATCACCTGTTGAACTACCCGGCGAACTACGATGAGCCGCTGTACCGCTTTGCCGACTTTAACGCCGGCTGGTATGCCAGCCGTAATGCGGCATTCCAGAGTGCGGTCAGCCGCGCAAGCGGCGTCAAGCTCGCGCTGGACGGCGATCTCATCGCTTACGGCAGCAGCGAGGCGGGGAGCACTGAGCTTGCCGTACGGAAACTTTCGAGAACGCTGGGTCTGAGCAACAGCGACATTCGCCGTCAGCTTGAGAAAGGCGATAGTCTGACCTTTGAGAGAACGGATCTGTACAAGAAGGTGTTTGCGCTCGCAGAGCAGAAAAGCGGGAAAACGTTACCGAGGGCTATCCTGCCGGGTATTCAGCTGGAAAGCCCGAAGATCACGCGTAACCTGACCACTGCGTGGTTTGCAAAACGCGTGGACGATCGCCGGGCTCGCTGTATGGGGCTTTAACGGCGGCGGCGAAAGCGCAGCACTAATGCCACAACGCCCAGAATCATACATCCCGCGAGGAAGGGGATCAGGCCGAACAGGGTGCTGACGCCAAAGCCAATCTCAACTCGCGGGCGTCCGTTATCCTGCACCTGCATCAGATGTTCATAAACGCCTGGCGCATGCACCAGCATATTGAGCAGCTGAGAGCCGGCCCAGAAGCAAAACAGGACAAACAGGGCATACGCGATATTACCCGCCGTAGAGGTTTTTGGTTTTCCGCCAAAAATCGGTTTCGACAATGTAAAGTCAGCCATGATGACCTCCGGATAAATCGCTCTGTTAATACGCTTCGTACAGGGTGAGTTTGACAGGTCATCGCATTTGTCAATATCAGAATCGTGGTAATTTACGCGCCGGAATCCTCCTGGATTGTTGATTTCTGCAGCACGTCACAATTTATTAACTTAAGTGAAATTGCGTCGCGTTTCAGAATTTCCGTATCTGCCACAGACCTGGCCGTAAAACTGTGAGAGGATGTCTTTTTTTCCTGCCGGAGTTGTTATGAAGCTCACGTCCAAACTACGCCGTGACTGGCACTACTACGCCTTCGCTATCGGGCTGATCTTTATTCTTAACGGTATTGTGGGCCTGTTGGGGTTTGAAGCAAAAGGCTGGCAAACGTATGCCGTAGGGCTGGTGACCTGGGTCATTAGTTTCTGGCTGGCGGGGTTGATTATCCGCCGTCGCCCTGAAGAGACGACAGCGGAAGAGGCAGAGTCGGCGAAGCGCGCCGATTAACCGTTTACGGAACTTTTAAGCGCGCTGTCGGCGGCGTGACGCTCCAGCGCGAGTTCGATCAGGCGGGTGATCAATTCCGGGTAGCTCAGGCCGCTCGCCTGCCACAGCTTCGGATACATGCTGATGTTAGTGAACCCCGGCAGCGTGTTAATTTCATTGATCACCACCTCGTTTTCCGCCGTCAGGAACACATCCACGCGCGCCATGCCGCAGCAGCCGAGCGTCTGATAAGCGCGAATGGCGATCGCCCGGATCTTATCGTTAACCGCCGGATCGAGAGCCGCAGGCACGACAACCTGCGCGCCTTTATCATCAATGTATTTGGTGTCGTACGAGTAGAAGTCGCTGTTTAAGATCACTTCACCGCAGGTGCTCGCCTGGGGAAAATCGTTGCCCAGCACGGCGCACTCAATTTCACGACCTTTGATGCCCTGCTCAACCACCACTTTATGGTCGAACTCAAAAGCCAGGCGGACGGCTTGCGTGAACTCAGCTTCGCTGGTCACTTTGCTGACGCCCACGGAGGAGCCCTGGTTTGCAGGCTTCACAAACAACGGCAGACCCAGCTCTGCACTGATTTGCGTAAAGCTGTGTTTGTCGCGGTTGGCGCGGGTGAGCGTCACGAACGGCGCAATATTCAGCCCGGCATCGCGCAGCAGGCGTTTGGTGACGTCTTTGTCCATGCACGCGGCAGAGCCGAGGACGTCCGATCCGACGAACGGCAGGTTGGCCATGCGCAGCATTCCCTGCAGGGAACCATCTTCGCCCAGGGTGCCGTGAACAATCGGGAAGACGACGTCGATCTGGGCGAGAGCCTGCGCATTGCCGGCGTCGATGAGCTGCCCTTTTACGACGCCGGGTACGGTGGCGACGCTAATTTCTGAAGGATTCAGGGCGATATGTGCCGGATCGTGGGCATTCAGCAGATACTGGCTGGCATCGTTAACGTGCCACTGGCCCTGTTTATCAATGCCCAGCAGCACCACGTCGAAACGGCTTTTATCGATCGCATCAACGATATTTTTGGCCGATTGCAATGACACTTCGTGTTCCGCTGATTTTCCCCCAAAGACAATACCTACGCGCTGCTTAGCCATCTCACTCTCTTCCAGTATGACGAAAAGCCAATAACATACCACGATGCCCGGCGGGTTTCGCGGCCTTCTGCCATAATGTTTTGGGGAATGTTGAGGGGGGAGTGTGAAAGGAAAAACGCTGCTGACCGTATTTATCATTTTGGCCATCGCAACGGTGGGTTACCGCTGGTTGCCGCCTTACTACAACCCTTTCATGCCGCTGATGCTTGACGACCCGCCGGGTCGAATCACCCAGTATAAGCTTCGGCGTTTAACCCCCGAGGCGTGCGCGAGCCTGCTCGCACAGGCTAATCAACGCGATCTCATCCGCACCCGGCCGGTGGCTGACAGCGGCGGCGCGTGTCCGCTGAATAACGTCGTGCGCGTGAGTGACTTCGGCCCGGTCGGCCTGAACAGCAGTTTTCTTGCCAGCTGCCCGCTGGCGCTCAGCTCAGCCCTCTTTATCAGCCAGCAGGCCCGGCCGCTGACAAAACGTTATACGGGCAGTGACCTGGCGCGTATCGACCACCTCGGCAGCTTTGCCTGCCGCAATATTTATCATCGCCCTGACGCGCGCCGCAGTGAACATGCCACGGCGGAGGCGCTGGATATTGCCGCTTTTCGTCTGGCGAACGGTGAACGCGTCACGGTGCTGAACGGCTGGAAGGCGGCCACCACGCAGCCCTGGCTGAAGGCCATGCTGGCGGCGAGCTGTGGGTACTACGGAAACGGACTGGGGCCGGAGTATAACGCGGCGCATGCCAACCATTTTCATCTGGGAATGCGCGGTTTTGGGCTCTGCCGTTGAAGCATAATATTCCGCCAGAAAATGGATGAATTGTGACTTATTTCACAAATATGATGACTGGGGAGATAAAACACCAAAGTCAGTCGGGCCGCATCTCTGGTGCGACGTTAATACGCGTAACTTGCTAATCTGTCGGCGAATTCGCCTAAAAATGAAGACTATTTCTTTATGGAATCCTGGAAAGTTAATCTCATCTCGGTTTGGTTCGGCTGCTTCTTTACCGGACTGGCCATCAGCCAGATTTTGCCGTTCCTGCCTCTGTACGTGTCGCAGCTGGGGGTGACCTCGCATGAAGCCCTTTCCATGTGGTCCGGTCTGACGTTCAGCGTCACGTTTCTGGTTTCCGCCATTGTGTCACCGATGTGGGGCAGCCTGGCGGATCGGAAAGGCCGTAAACTGATGCTGCTACGCGCCTCGCTCGGGATGGCGATTGCCATTCTGCTGCAGGCCTTCGCCACCAACGTCTGGCAGCTGTTCTTCCTGCGGGCGGTGATGGGGTTGACGTCCGGGTATATTCCAAACGCCATGGCGCTGGTCGCCTCTCAGGTGCCGCGCGAGCGTAGCGGCTGGGCGCTGAGTACACTCTCCACGGCACAGATCAGCGGCGTCATCGGCGGGCCGCTGCTGGGGGGCTTTCTGGCGGACCACGTCGGGCTGCGTGCGGTATTTATCATCACTGCGGTTCTGCTGGTGGTCAGTTTTCTGGTCACGCTCTTTCTGATTAAAGAAGGGGGCCGCCCGGTTATCAGTAAGTCTGAACGCCTCAGCGGCAAGGCCGTTTTCGCCTCGCTGCCTTATCCGGGCCTGATGATCAGCCTGTTTGTGACCACTATGGTGATCCAGCTCTGTAATGGTTCGGTGGGGCCGATTCTGGCGCTGTTTATCAAGTCGATGGAGCCGGAGAGCACGAATATCGCTTTTCTTAGCGGCATGATTGCCGCCGTGCCGGGCGTATCAGCCCTGATTTCCGCGCCGCGTCTGGGAAAACTGGGTGACAGGATCGGCACGGCGCGCATCCTGATGGCGACGCTGATCTTTGCGGTGGTGCTCTTCTTCGCGATGTCGTTTGTCACCTCTCCGCTTCAGCTTGGCATATTGCGATTTCTGCTCGGCTTTGCTGATGGCGCCATGTTGCCTGCGGTACAGACCCTGCTGGTCAAATATTCCAGCGACCAGGTGACGGGGCGTATTTTTGGATATAACCAGTCGTTTATGTATCTGGGGAATGTTGCCGGCCCGCTTATTGGCGCATCCGTTTCTGCGATGGCCGGTTTTCGTTGGGTATTTGCGGCGACAGCGATTGTCGTTTTAATCAATATTATCCAGCTGGCTATTGCGCTGCGACGCCGCAGACAAATGGCGGAGGCCAAATCGGCAAGGTAACGATTTCATAGATGTATTATATATTCTTATGGTAGCCGCATTTTTATATAACAAAATGCGGCTGCTTTTTATAGAAAAACGTTTCGCTCACGGCGCTGCCTCTTTATTTCCGTTCCTGTATCACTTTTGCATACCATAATTAATTTCTTCTCTTTGCAATAGGGATTCAGAGTGATAACTTCAGACAAAACTGAAAAGGAACTGGCACGATGAAAAACCTCATTGCTGAATTGCTGGTCAAGCTGGCACAAAAGGAAGAAGAGTCAAAAGAGCTGGTGGCTCAGGTCGAAGCGCTTGAAATTGTGGTCACCGCGCTGCTGCGACAAATGGCGAAAACCGATCAGCAGGCGTTGATTGAGAGCGTGGAAGGCGCGCTGGATAGCGTCAGGCCTGAATCGCAGGTACCGGTTGAGGATGCTGAGATGCTCCACCAGTACGTAAAGAAGCTGTTAAGGCATCCGCGCAGCTAAACCGTCACAGGACGTAACGACGTGTCATAGAATTGTCATGCAGGATGCCTATAGTCGCTCTGTTTTTATTTTTATGTATTTGTACATGGAGAAAATAAATTGAAACAGAGCGCACTTTTCATCGCATTACTTCCCTTGTTAATTACCCCTGCCATTTATGCTGATACGACGCAAACCAGCGTGCTGGATAATCGTGCGGCAAAAGGGGATATCACCCAGCCTGGCGGCGCGCGTCGTTTATCTGAAGATCAAACTGCTGCTATTCGCGCTTCGCTGAATGATAAGCCGGCGAAAAATATTATTCTGCTGATTGGCGATGGAATGGGGGATTCCGAAATCACGGCGGCGCGAAATTATGCCGAGGGTGCGGGCGGCTTTTTTAAAGGTATCGACGCATTACCGTTGACCGGACAATATACCCACTACGCGCTGGATAAAAAAACCGGTAAACCGGATTACGTAACGGACTCCGCGGCCTCTGCCACGGCGTGGTCCACCGGCGTGAAAACCTATAATGGTGCGCTGGGCGTGGATATTCACGAAAAAGATCATCAAACCCTTCTGGAGATGGCAAAAGCGGCGGGCCTGGCGACCGGCAACGTCTCCACCGCTGAACTTCAGGATGCGACGCCTGCGGCGCTGGTGGCACACGTGACCTCGCGTAAGTGCTACGGCCCGTCAGCGACCAGCGAAAAGTGCCCAACGAATGCGCTGGAAAAAGGCGGCAAAGGCTCGATTACGGAACAGTTGCTGAACGCGCGTCCTGACGTGACGCTGGGCGGCGGCGCGAAAACATTCGCGGAAACCGCAACGGCGGGCGAATGGCAGGGCAAAACGCTGCGCGAGCAGGCGCAGGCTAGCGGCTATCAGCTGGTGAGTGACGCAAATGCTCTGGCGGCGATAACCGAGGCGAACCAGGATAAACCGCTGCTGGGGCTGTTCTCTGACGGCAACATGCCCGTGCGCTGGGAAGGTCCAAAAGCCTCGTATCACGGCAATATCGATAAGCCTGCGGTGACCTGTGCGCCAAACCCGAAACGCACGGACAGCGTACCGACGCTGGCGGCGATGACCGATAAAGCGATTTCTCTGCTGAGCAAGAGCGAAAAAGGGTTCTTCCTGCAGGTAGAAGGCGCGTCGATCGATAAGCAAGATCATGCGGCAAATCCGTGCGGTCAGATTGGCGAAACCGTCGATCTGGACGAAGCGGTGCAGAAAGCGCTCGCGTTCGCGAAAAAAGACGGTAACACCCTGGTGATCGTCACCGCGGACCACGCGCACGCCAGCCAGATCGTTCCGCCAGATACCAAAGCCCCTGGCCTGACGCAGGCGCTAAACACCAAAGATGGTGCCGTCATGGTGATGAGCTACGGCAACTCTGAAGAAGAGTCCATGGAGCACACGGGCACCCAACTGCGTATTGCCGCCTACGGCCCGCACGCGGCCAACGTGGTAGGCCTGACCGATCAAACGGATCTGTTCTACACCATGAAGGCTGCGCTGGGCCTTAAATAATAAAATCCCGGCGGAAATCACATCTGCCGGGTGGTTTTTTTCCTGTCACGAACCAGACTTACAGGGAATGTTCACAAAAGGATGGTGCAATGAAAACAACATTACTGGTTACTCTGCTCTCCGGCCTGTTCCTGGTCGCATCGGCGAACGCGGAAGAGAAAACGTTAACGCCGCAGCAGCAGCGTATGACTACCTGTAATCAACAGGCGACGTCTCAGAGTCTTAAGGGCGATGCTCGTAAGACTTACATGAGCGACTGCCTCAAAAACGGCGCCTCGAAACCGGCTGAAAAAAGCCTGACGCCTCAGCAGCAAAAGATGCGCGAGTGTAATGCCAAGGCAACCGAGCAGTCCCTTAAAGGGGATGACCGCAGCAAGTTCATGAGTGCCTGCCTGAAGAAAAAAGTGTAGTTCGAACGGGTGAGCGGCATCGGCGGCTCACCCGAAATTTCATACTTTCCCCGCAGACCCCCTCTCTATAATTTGGGAAAATGTTTCAGAATATTCCCAAAAATGATGAATGATGAAACGTATTACAACAAAAAGCGCATTCGGGAAGAGTGGAATTTAACCCTTTCTCAGGATGACCCTCACCGTGCCGGCATTCAGTTTGCCCGGCGGGTTCGGCTGGCGCGCGCCGTGGGGCTGGCAGCGATGTTTTTCCCGGTTGCGGGAATGCTGGTCACCCATTTTTTACCCGGAGGCTGGTGGCTTTTACTGGTCGGTTGGGCGTTCGTATGGCCCCATTTCGCCTGGCAGTTATCCTGCCGGGCCGCGTCACCTCAACAGCAGGAAGTGTTCAATCTTAAGATCGATGCCATCATTGCCGGGCTCTGGATCGGCGTGATGGGGATGAGCGCGTTACCCTCGGCAGCGCTGGTGATGATGGTAGGTATGAATATGATGGGCTCCGGGGGCTGTCGCCTGTTTATCCCGGGGATCCTGTTGACTCTGCTCTCCGCGCTGGTGACGCTGCCGCTTGTCGGGAGCGTGGCTGTTTTCAGGCCCGACCCGGTAGAGTGGGGCCTAACGCTGCCCGTACTGGTGCTTTATCCCATGCTGTTTGCCTGGCTCAGCCACCGCACCGCCGTCAGGCTTGCAGAGCACAAGCAGCGGCTGGAAATGATGAGCACCCGTGACGGCATGACCGGGGTCTTTAATCGCCGCCACTGGGAAATGCTGCTGCGAAATGAATTTGAGCATTGCCGCCGCGACCACTGCACCGCCACGATTTTGCTGATTGATATCGACCACTTTAAAAACATCAACGACACCTGGGGGCACGCTGTGGGCGACGAGGCGATCATCGCCATTACGCGTCAGCTCCAGCGGTCAGTACGGTCAGGCGATGCTATAGGCCGGTTTGGTGGGGATGAGTTTGCGGTGATTATGTCGCAGACCGCGGCGGAAAGCGCCATCGCGGTGATGTCGCGGTTGCATGAGCGGCTGGAAAAACTGACGTTACCGTGCGCACCAAAAGAAGCGCTGCGCATCAGCGTAGGCGTTGCTCCCTGGGGGCCGCAGTTTGGACATTATCGGGAATGGCTGAAGGCGGCTGACGTGGCGCTGTACAGGGCGAAAAATGCCGGGCGCGGCCGCACCGAAGTGGCCGCCTGACGCCCGGTCAGAAATCAGGATTTACTCAGCTTCTCTGATTTTTCCATGCATTTTGCCATTGCCTCAATGACGGCCGAGCGGAACCCGCGCTCTTCCAGCACCCGCACCGCTTCAATGGTGGTACCGCCTGGGGAGCAGACCATATCTTTCAGCTCACCCGGGTGTTTACCGGTCTCCAGCACCATTTTGGCGGAGCCCATGACGGCCTGCGCGGCGAATTTATACGCCTGGGCGCGCGGCATTCCACCAAGAACGGCGGCATCGGCCATCGCTTCTAAAAACATGAAGACATACGCAGGGGCTGATCCACTGACGCCGACCACCGGATGGATCATCGATTCGGCAATCACTTCTGCTTCGCCGAAACAGCGGAAAATGTTCAGTACATCAGCCACTTCTTCTGAGGTCACCAGCGCGTTAGGCGTGACGGAGGTCATGCCGGCGTTGACCAGCGAAGGGGTATTGGGCATCGCGCGGACGATTTTACGATCGTGACCCAGCGCGCGCGCCAGCTGATCGAGGGTGACGCCCGCGGCAATCGACACCACCAGCGTCTCTTTATTCAGGCTGGAGGTGATATCGCTCAGTACTTTGATCATGATGTTCGGCTTGACGGCACCAAAGACGATATCGGCGACCTGGGCCACTTCCTGCGCGCTTTCGGCGGCGTTGATACCGTACTGATCGCGCAACGCGGCGACCTTGTCCGGTGACGGGGTATAGACCCAAATCTGACCCGGCAGCACCTGCCCGCTGGCGATCAGGCCGCCCAGGATGGCTTTGCCCATGTTACCGCAGCCGATAAACCCGATTTTCTTGTCCATCACGATTCTCCGTCATTATGCGTTGTTTTCTCTGATTGATAGCTTAACAACGAAATGCAGGCGACAATAGTCGGCAGAGTTATTATGGGGAGACAATATGGCGATTTGGGTTGATGCGGACGCGTGTCCGAATGTGATTAAAGAGATTTTATTTCGCGCCGCCGAGCGCGTTCAGATGCCGCTGACGCTGGTGGCGAACCAGAATATTCGCGTACCGCCTTCGCGCTTCATCCGCTCTTTGCGCGTGCCGGCCGGGTTCGACGTGGCGGATAACGAAATTGTCCGCCTGTGCAGCGCGGAGGATCTGGTGATCACGGCGGATATTCCGCTGGCTGCCGAAGTGCTGGAAAAAGGGGCCGCGGCGCTCAATCCGCGCGGAGAGCGATACTCGCCGTCGACCATTCGCGAGAAGCTCACCATGCGCGATTTTATGGATACGATGCGGGCCAGCGGCGTGCAGACCGGGGGACCGGACAGCCTGTCACCGCGCGATCGTCAGCAGTTTGCTGCCGAACTGGATAAATGGCTGCTGGAAGTGAAGCGCCGCACAGCGTAATGATAATTATTGTCAATTTGTGGTACAGTGTGGCTTCCACAGGGTTGTCATCCCGTACCGCTTTGCAGTAAAGTAATCGCAACATCTTCTGCAATTATTTCTTTACACTCTTCAGCCATCCGGCATCAAGGGGAACACCTGGCTATGACCCAACCCATCTTTTTAGTTGGCCCCCGCGGCTGTGGGAAAACCACCGTTGGCCTGGAGCTGGCACGCGTGTGTCATCGCCAGTTTGTGGATACCGACCACTGGCTGCAAACCGAGGCCGGAAAAACCATCGCTGAGATTGTTGAGCAAGAGGGATGGGAGAGCTTTCGCGCGCGCGAAACGGCCGCGCTGAAAGCGGTCACCACCCCGTCTGCCGTGATCGCGACCGGGGGTGGCATTGTTCTGGCGGAGTGTAATCGTCACTTTATGCGCGAAAAGGGGATTGTGATCTACCTTAGCGCGCCGGTGTCGGCCCTGGTTGGGCGTCTGGAAGCCTTTCCGGAAGAGGGGCAACGCCCTGCGCTGACCTCCAGGCCGCTGAACGAAGAGGTGAGTGAAGTGCTGGCGGAACGCGATGCGTTATACCGCGAAGCGGCTCACCACGTGGTGGATGCGTCAGCCTCTCCTGAAGACGTTGTGATTCAGATTATTACCGCCCTGCGTTTGGCTTGTGCCAGCTAAGCGGCGTCTATACTTATAGCTCAGACATAAAAAAAGGATGAGCTATGCCAACCAGACCTCCCTATCCGCGTGAAGCGCGCATTGTTACCGTTGAAAAAGGCCATACGGGTCATACCGTGACCTGGTATCAACTGCGTGCCGATCACCCCAAGCCGGACTCGCTGATCAGTGAACACGAGACTGAACAGGAAGCGCTGGATGCGAAACGGCGCTATGAAGATCCCGACATAACCTGAATGTTTTCCTAAACGCTCCAGGATCGTGCCTGAATCACACTTTTTACTCATCGTGAAAGTTAAGCAGGAGTTAATATTTAGTTATTACAAGTAACTCTGGTATCGGCAGGCGATCTTTACATTTCGATGTCGGGATCACCTGCTACGCTTGGTGCTGTTTTGTTGAAAAAACGAACTGTGCAGCGTAGTGAGCCTGTACCTGTATGCACGATGTTGGAGTAATGGAAGGCGATAAAGATGAAGGCAACGTTGGCGATCCTCACCATTGGTGTGGTCCCTGTAAGCGAAGTGTTACCGCTCTTAACCGAGCATGTATCTGAACAACAGATAACGCATCTTAGCCTGTTGGGGAAGATGAGTCGGGAAGAGGTCATGGAGGACTACGCTGTCGAGGCGGGGGAGGATCCCCTGGCGACGTTATTAAGTGACGGTAAACTGGCGCACGTTTCACGCCAGAAAATCGAGCGCTCGCTGCAGGGCGTGATAGAAGTGCTCGATAATCAAGGTTATGACGTTATTTTGCTGATGAGCACGGCTCCCATTAAGGGGCTCATGGCGCGCAATGCGATTTTGCTGGAACCGATGCGGATCATCCCGCCGCTGGTGGCCTCCATCGTGGATGGTCATCAGGTGGGGGTGATTGTCCCCATCGAGGAACTCATGGATAACCAGGAGGCAAAATGGCACGTGCTGGAAAAAGTGCCTTTGTACGCACTGGCCAATCCGTTCTGGGACAGTGAGGCCAAACTCATTGCTGCCGGGAAGGAACTGCTGGAGAGAGGGGCCGATGTACTGATTCTGGACTGCTTGGGTTTCCACCAGCATCATCGTGATTTACTGCAAAAAGCGCTGGATGTCCCGGTGCTGTTATCCAACGTACTGATGGCTCGCCTGGCCTCGGAACTGCTCGTGTAATGATTTTGCGTGACAGGTGATGAGCATGGCCCCTATAGTGAATTTTTATCTAAAAATATAAGGGCCAGTTCATGCTTCAGAGTAACGAATACTTTTCCGGTAAAGTGAAATCCATTGGTTTTACCAGCAGCAGCACTGGCCGCGCCAGCGTTGGCGTAATGGCAGAAGGGGAATACACCTTTGGCACGGCGGAAGCGGAAGAAATGACGGTCGTCAGCGGTGCGCTGAACGTCCTGCTGCCGGGCGAAACGGAATGGAAAGTTTACGCTGCCGGGCAAGTTTTCAACGTCCCTGGCCACAGCGAATTTCATTTGCAGGTGGCTGAGCCCACCTCTTATCTGTGCCGCTACCTGAAATAAAAAATTAGCCGGGTGGCGCTAACGCTTACCCGGCCTACGTTTTGCCCGTTATCGCTGCGCTTCGCCGCCGAGACCTTCCACCAGATTCTGAATCAACGCGGCCAGCTCGCCGGTCATCAGGATGAAATCTGCGTCAAAACGCTGGGCGTAATCTTCTCTGTCGATATCTTCGTTCTGATCGCGCAGCTCGTCGCAGAACTTCAGACGCTTCACGGAGCCGTCGTCGCACATCACGAACTGGATGCGCTGTTGCCAGTCGAGCGCCAGCTTGGTGACCACTTTACCCGCTTCGATGTGTACGGCGATCTCGTCGCTGACCAGATCCTGCTTCTTCGCGCGGATCACGCCGCCATCTTCCAGCAGGGCTTTCAGCTCGGCTTCATCAAGGATCTGGAAGCCCTGGGCCGCAGCGCCGCTGCGTACCCATTCGGTCAGCGTCAGCTCGATCGGCGTTTCCAGCGCCAGCGGAACGACCGGTAAAGATCCGATGCTTTTGCGCAGCAGGGCCAGCGTATCTTCTGCTTTCTTGGCGCTGGCGCAGTCCACCATGATCAGCCCGTTGACGGTGTCGATCCACATCATGGTCTGGCTGAAGCGGCTAAAGGCGCGCGGCAGCAGGGAGTGCAGTACTTCGTCCTTCAGCGAATCTTTTTCGGTTTTTTTCAGCTTGCGGCCCTGTTCGGCTTCCAGCTTAAAAATTTTCGCCTCGAGCGCCTGCTTAACCACCGGCGTCGGCAGGATTTTCTCTTCTTTACGGGCACAGACGATAATTTGACCCGTGCTGCTGGCGTGGGTCAGTGCATCGCTTTGTGAACCCATTGGCGGAACCCAACCGGTTTTTGCCATATCCTGGCTACCGCAAGGGGAAAAGGTATAAGCGGCTAACTGTTTTTCCATCTCTTCTGCACGCAGCGAAACGTCGCGGCTGAGACGGTAAACCATCAAATTTTTGAACCACAGCATGATAATTTCCACGGCCTTGTCGTTAAATCAGCGGGCATGATAACGAATTGTCGCATCGCTTGCATTGCTAATCGGGATGCGTGCTTCTACTCTGTTGATAATCAAAATAATGAGGAGAGTCTTGTGCGTATTGGGATCGATTTGGGCGGCACCAAAACAGAAGTCATCGCGCTGAGCGAGCAGGGGCAGCAGCTGTTTCGCCATCGTCTGCCAACGCCGCGCGATGATTATCGCCAGACTATCGAGACGATTGCCCAACTGGTTGAGATGGCCGAGCAGGCGACAGGGCAAACCGGGAGCGTAGGGATGGGGATCCCGGGGTCGATCTCGCCGTATACCGGCGTGGTTAAAAATGCCAACTCCACCTGGCTCAACGGTCAGCCGTTCGATAAAGATTTGAGCCAACGTCTGAACCGGGAAGTGCGTCTGGCCAACGACGCTAATTGTCTGGCGGTCTCCGAGGCCATCGACGGCGCGGCGGCAGGTGCCCAGACCGTGTTTGCCGTGATCGTCGGTACCGGCTGCGGTGCGGGCGTGGCGTTTGGCGGACGCGCCCATATCGGCGGTAACGGCACCGCGGGTGAGTGGGGTCACAACCCGCTGCCGTGGATGGATGAAGACGAGCTTAAATACCGCGCTGAAGTGCCGTGCTACTGCGGAAAACAGGGCTGTATTGAGACGTTTATCTCCGGTACCGGTTTTGCGACCGACTACCATCGCCTGAGCGGCCAGCCGCTCAAGGGTAATGAGATCATGCGTCTGGTCGAAGCGCAGGATCCGGTGGCGGAGCTGGCGCTGAGCCGCTACGAAATGCGGCTGGCGAAATCGCTGGCCCACGTGGTGAATATTCTCGATCCGGACGTGATTGTGCTCGGCGGCGGCATGAGCAACGTCGACCGGCTGTACGCCACGGTACCGAACCTGGTGAAACAGTGGGTTTTCGGCGGCGAGTGTGAAACCCCGATCCGCAAAGCTGTCCACGGTGACTCCAGCGGCGTGCGCGGCGCGGCGTGGCTGTGGCCGGAATAAAAGCAAATAGTGTTTATTCCCTCTCCCTGTGGGAGAGGGCAAAGGTGAGGGGCACCAGAACGCACCGTGCCACCCTTCACCCCACCGCAAATTCCTTATCCAGCCTGCTATACCCCAGCCCGTTAATTTTCTTAACCTTGATCTGCACCGGAATACGCTCTTTCATCGCCTCTACGTGGCTGATCACGCCGATGGTTTTCCCGGTGGCGTTCAGTGCGTCGAGCGCATCCAGTGCCGTATCCAGCGTCTCACTGTCGAGCGTGCCGAACCCTTCATCCAGGAACAGGGAATCGATTCGCGTTTTATGACTCACCAGATCGGAAAGCGCCAGCGCCAGCGCCAGGCTGACCAGGAAGCTCTCGCCGCCTGAGAGCGTGCGGGTATCACGAACCGCATCCGCCTGCCACGTATCCACCACTTCCAGCTCCAGCGCGTCGCTGGCCTTACGCTGCAATAAATAACGCCCGTGTAAACGGTTAAGCTGCTGGTTAGCAAGCCAGACAAGATTGTCCAGCGTCAGCCCCTGGGCGAACTTGCGGAACTTGTCGCCGGTGCTCGAGCCGATCAGCGCGTTCAGGTACCCCCAGTCGTCTGCCTGGCGCGCGGCCTCTTCAATTTCCTGCATCAACGCCAGCTGATGCTGCCGGTTATCGCTGTCCTGCTTAAGCTGCTGACGGAACTCACCCTGATGCGTGGTGTTCTCGCGCAGCCGTTGCGCCAGCTGCTGCAGCTGGCTTTGCAGCGCAGGAGCATCTTCGTTGAGCCCTTCCGGCCGCAGCGCCAGATGAGACTGCAGCTGTTGGTTCGCCTGATCGCAAAGGGCCGCGGCCTGCTGTATCTGGTTTTCCAGCGACTGCTTTCGCTGTTCGAGGTGGCGAATGGCATCGTCATCCAGCAGGGCGGCAAGAAACGCGTCCTGGTCGGCAAAGCAGCTCGCCGAGAGCGCCGCGCTGAACTGCGTCTGCGACTGCTGCAGTCGCTCTTGCTCCAGCTTTTCCTGCTGCTGCTGCGCGGTGAGCTGGCTTTGCAGCGACACGCATTCGTCGTGGACGTCGCGCCAGTGGTCAGGAATGGCCGGTTCGGCGTCTTCGCTGTTCGTTTCCGGTAGCGCGTCGAGCAGCGGCTTCAGGGCGTTTATGCGTTCCTGAAGCACGCCGTGCTGCGCTTGCTTCTCCTGCCACTGCGCGAATTCAGCTTCACGGGCCTGAAGCCAGGCGGCTTCCTGACCCTCTTCAGGTGCGTTAAGTGAGAGCGCGAGCAGGGCATGTTCTAGCGCCTGGCGCGTGGCCGCCAGCTGCTGCTGATACTGCCGCTCCTGCGCTTCCTGTTCGCTCAGCTGGTTCTGCAGGGTCAGCCGCTGGCTGAGCTGATAAAGCTGGCGCTCGTACTGTTCCTGTTCGTTCAGCCATGGCGCGATATCATCCTGAATATTCAACGCAATGTTCAGGGACGTGCAGGCCGCCATCCACTCTTTAGTGAGCGCTTGCTCTTCCTGAGAAAGCGTCTGCGCGTCGTCTGTTTCACGCTGGATCTGCTGAGTCAGGGCATTGACCTGTCCCAGCACCAGCAGGCCTTCCTCTTTAAGGGCGGCGACCTCTTTTTCCAGGGCATCACGGCGGCGCTGGTTATCCGTCAGCTCAAGCGACTGATATTGCTCAACGGCCGGATGTTCGCAGGAACCGCACAGCGGACAGGGTTTACCCGCCTCAAGCTGCGAACGGTAATGCTCCAGCTTCTTGATTGTTGCTTCGGTCTCGCACAGGGCTTTCAGGTCGAGATAGTGCTGGTTTTTTTCTTTGTACTGCTGGCGGCGCAGCGTCAGCGTTTCATTGAGTTTATTTTGTTCGGCCTGCGCCTTCTGCACGCTTTCACCGCTCTGACGCAGGCGCTTTTGCAGCGGCTGATAGCGGGCATGCAGCGACGTCAGCTGCTGGCGCAGCGTGCGTGACCGGGACTGCTGCTCCATGGCCACGCTGACTTCGTCCGCCGTTAGCGTCAGCGCATTTTCCGGCATCTCAGCCAGCTTGTTGCGTAATTCACCTATCCGCGCCGCAAGCGAGGCTAACTGCGTTTTATCGCGGTTAAGCTGCGAGAACTGGGCACGCCATCCGGCGATCTCCTGCCCCAGCAGGCGATAACGCTCGTGCTCCGCCAGCCACTGCGCCAGCGACGTCAGTTCGGTATGTAGCTGCTCGTGGTTACGCAGTGCAGAGTTGCGGATCCGCGCGCGCAGTGCGGTTTTGGCTTGTAAGCGAGTATTTACTTCGATAATACGCTGCTGCGTTTGCGTCAGGCGTGCGGTTTGTTCCTGCTGATGCTCCCAAAGCGGTCGAAGCTGGGCGGCGGGCAGAGCAAGCTGGAGTTTTGCCAGCTCAGGTGCTGCGTCCGCCAGCGCCTGTTGCGCATGCTGCTGGAGCGCGTTGACGCGCTGTTGCTCTCTTACGAGCTCTTCATGGCGCGTAAGCCACTGAAAATCTTTCTGTTGGCTTTGCTGCTGTTCCAGCAGGATTTTCTCTTCGTCAGTAAGTGCCTGCAAACTTTGCTGTAACTGCTGCTGTTGCTCTTCACTCAACAGCACGACGCCCGCCGCCTGCGCCTCGCACTTTTCAAGCACGCTGCGGGCGGCTTTGTGTTTTTCAAACACCATGGCGGAAATCTGGCCGTAGATCTCGGTGCCGGTCAGCTCTTCCAGCAGCTCGGCACGATCGCTCGGTTTGGCGTTGAGGAAGGCAGCAAATTGCCCCTGTGAGAGCAGCATCGAGCGGGTAAAGCGGCCATAGTCCAGCCCGGTGAGCGCGGCGGTTTGCTCCAGTTTATCCGTCACTTTGTCGGCCAGGATTTTGCCATCTTCGCAGCGCGCCAGCTCAACGCGCGGTGCCTGCAGGTTCCCGTCAGGCTGGTTGCGCGCCCGGTTCTGGCTCCAGAAGGCGCGGTAGGCGATGCCTTTTACCTCGAACTCCACTTCCGCCAGGCACTCGGCGGTGTCGCGCGTCATCAGATCGTTTTGCGCCTGGGAGACCTTATTCAGGCGCGGCGTTTCGTGATAAAGCGCCAGACAGATGGCGTCGAGCAGGGTAGTTTTACCTGCCCCGGTCGCGCCGGTGATGGCAAACAGCCCGTTGCTGGCAAACGGCTCAGCGGTAAAGTCAATTTTCCACTCGCCCTTGAGGGAGTTGATATTTTTCAGGCGCAGGCTCAGAATTTTCACGCGTTTTCTTCCTCATCATTGAGCGCATGCAGGGTATGGCTGAACAGTTCGCTGAGTCTTGCGCGCTTCGTGTCGTCGATTTCCTCCTGCGAGAGCCTGCGTTCAAACACCTCTTCAACCCGAAGCTCACTGAGCGTTTCGCGTTGAGCGCTTAACAGAATTTTCTCGCGCTGCTCGCGGCTGCGGCGCACCAGTAACACCTCTACCGGCAAGTCTTCGGTCAGTGCCTGGATTTTTCGCTGCATATCGTGCAGGTAGTCGTCGGTGGTGATTTCGATATCCAGCCAGACGGGGGGATCTTGCTCGACGCCGCGCCACTGCTCCAACTGGGTGGAAATGGCGTCGAGATCGCCCTTCAGCACCGCCAGCGGCTGGGTGACGGGCACCTCCAGCGTCTCGACGGCGCTGAGTTTGCCCTCGCTAAAACTCACCAGATGCACGGATTTGGCTTTGCCCGTTTCGTCGAAGCTGAGCGAAACAGGTGAGCCACAGTAGCGGATATGCTCGCAGCCGCCGATGACCTGAGCGCGGTGGATGTGGCCTAGCGCGATGTAGTCGGCTGGCGGGAAGTTTTGCGCCGGAAAGGCATCCAGCGTGCCGATATAGATGTCACGCACGGCGTCACTTTTACTGGCCCCGACCGTGGTGAGATGCCCGGTTGCAATCACCGGAATCGGCTGGTCACCCCGCAGTGCACAGGCTTCGGCGTGCTGCTGGTGGTAATAGTCGGTGATGGCCTGTAATAAATGCTGCTGCTTTTCCGCACCCGACAGCCCCGCCTGGCTTTGCACGATGTCGCGCGGACGTAAAAACGGTATCGGACACAGCACCGCCCCCGGCGACCCGTCGCGTTTTTTCAGGATCTGCGGGGCGTGCCCGGCGCTGGCGACGACGGTGGTATTGAGAAACGCCAGGATGTCGCGGGATTCATTCAGCGTTGCGACGGAATCGTGGTTGCCGGCGACAATCACCAGATGACACCCTGTTTGCTGCAAATTCACCACGAAGCGGTTGTACAGCTCGCGCGCGTAGCTCGGCGGCGAGCCGGTATCAAAAATATCTCCCGCCACGATAATCGCGTCCACCTCATGCGTCCGGGCCGTTTCCAGCAGCCAGTTCAGGAACGCTTCATGTTCAGCCGCACGGCTTTTGCTGTAAAAATTTTGACCCAGATGCCAGTCCGAGGTGTGTAGTATGCGCATAGCTGATCCGTGGCAAAAAAGAGAAAGCAGGATTATAAACGTTCAGAGAAGGGAAAATAACCGCTGTAATAAAACAACAGTTTGCCATTTATAGTGGTACTGTTTTTCATAAATCTGTCATAAATCTGACGCATAATGGCGCCGAATTACAAACTTGTAACGTAAATAAGATAAGACAGGGCAAAGTATGGCGAGACGTATTCTGGTCGTAGAAGATGAAGCTCCAATTCGTGAAATGGTGTGCTTCGTGCTCGAGCAAAACGGCTTCCAGCCGGTTGAAGCGGAAGATTATGACAGCGCAGTGAACCAGCTGAATGAACCCTGGCCCGATCTGATTCTGCTGGACTGGATGTTGCCCGGCGGCTCCGGACTGCAGTTTATCAAACACCTGAAGCGTGAAGCGCTGACCCGCGATATCCCGGTTGTGATGCTCACGGCGCGCGGAGAAGAAGAGGATCGCGTGCGCGGTCTGGAGACCGGTGCGGACGATTACATTACTAAACCGTTCTCCCCAAAAGAGCTGGTGGCTCGCATTAAAGCCGTGATGCGCCGTATTTCACCGATGGCGGTGGAAGAGGTGATCGAAATGCAGGGGCTGAGCCTTGATCCTACTTCTCACCGCGTGATGACCGGTGAGAATCCCCTCGACATGGGGCCTACCGAATTTAAACTCCTGCACTTCTTTATGACCCACCCGGAACGCGTTTACAGCCGCGAGCAGTTGCTGAATAACGTCTGGGGAACTAACGTGTATGTCGAAGACCGGACAGTTGACGTACATATCCGCCGCCTGCGAAAAGCGCTGGAACTGAGCGGCCACGATCGCATGGTGCAGACGGTCCGCGGCACGGGTTATCGTTTTTCTACCCGTTTCTGAACAATGACAGGAGTGTGACGCGTGCTGGAACGTCTGTCATGGAAAAGGCTCGTCTTTGAACTGATCTTATGCTGTATTCCGGCCTTCATTCTGGGGGCCTTTCTTGGACACCTGCCGTGGTTTCTGCTGGCGTCGGTCACCGGGCTGCTCATCTGGCATTTCTGGAACCTGCTGCGCCTTTCCTGGTGGCTGTGGGTTGACCGAAGCATGACGCCGCCGCCGGGAAGCGGCAGCTGGGAGCCGCTGCTGTACGGCCTGCATCAGATGCAGATGCGTAATAAAAAGCGTCGCCGCGAGCTGGGAAGCCTGATTAAGCGTTTTCGCAGCGGCGCAGAGTCGCTGCCGGATGCCGTGATTCTGACCACCGAAGAAGGGACGATCTTCTGGTGTAACGGCCTGGCGCAGCAGCTGCTGGGCCTGCGCTGGCCGGATGACAATGGCCAGAATATCCTCAACCTTCTGCGCTATCCCGAGTTCACGCTGTATCTGAAAAAGCGTGATTTCACCCGTCCGCACAATCTGAAGCTCAATAATGGTCGCCATCTGGAAATCCGCGTGATGCCCTACAGCGATAAGCAGTGGCTGATGGTGGCGCGCGATGTTACCCAGATGCACCAGCTGGAAGGGGCGCGTCGCAACTTCTTCGCCAACGTCAGCCACGAACTGAGAACCCCGTTGACCGTGCTGCAGGGCTACCTGGAGATGATGCAGGAGCAAACGCTGGAAGGTGCGCCGCGTGAAAAAGCGCTGCACACCATGCGTGAGCAAACGCACCGGATGGAAGGGCTGGTGAAGCAGCTGCTGACGCTCTCGAAGATTGAAGCGGCGCCAACGCTCGCGCTGAATGACACCATTGATGTCCCGATGATGCTGCGGGTCGTGGAGCGTGAAGCGCAGACGTTAAGCCACAAAAAGCATCACCTGACCTTTGACGTCGACAACACGCTGAAGGTGCTGGGCAGCGAAGATGAGCTGCGCAGCGCCATTTCCAACCTGGTGTATAACGCGGTGAATCATACGCCGGAGGGGACGGATATCGTGGTGCGCTGGCACCATACCCCCACGGGGGCCGAGTTTAGCGTGGAGGACAACGGGCCGGGGATTGCGCCGGAGCATATTCCGCGTCTGACCGAGCGCTTTTACCGTGTGGATAAAGCGCGATCCCGCCAGACAGGCGGAAGCGGCCTGGGGCTGGCGATTGTTAAACACGCGGTCAATCACCATGAAAGCCGTCTCGATATTCAGAGTACCCTGGGTAAGGGAACCCGCTTCAGTTTCGTTATTCCGGAACGATTAATTGCCAAAAAGATCGCCTGACGGCAGGCGTGTCATTTTACCTTTCCACGGGTCAGCCATCGCTGGCCCGTTTGCTTTGCAGTCAAGCGAAACGCGGATGAATTTTATACGGCTGGCTGTTTTTTGTTCGCATGATTAGCCATGGGTTTTTCTTATAAACAGCGTATTGTGCTGGTGTGTATTTTCATGCTGGCATATTGTTCTGGTTTTACGATCCCACCTTGCCTTTAAACGTTATAAGCGTTTAAATTGCGCCCCAGATACTGTCAGACCGACTGTATTTGCGTGGTAAATCGAAAAACTATTCTTCTCCACGCCTGGACGGGAGCATTTCCCGCTGAAATTGAGCAAATTTTCGGCTGTATCGTCCCGTGAGGGATATCGAAAATCTCAATGTTTTCAACACCACATCCACAGGCAGTAAGGTTTTATGACCCATCACTTAAAATCGCGTGACATCATCGCGCTGGGCTTTATGACATTTGCGCTGTTCGTTGGCGCAGGCAACATCATTTTCCCTCCAATGGTTGGCTTACAGGCGGGTGAACACGTCTGGACCGCCGCGTTTGGTTTCCTGATTACTGCCGTGGGTCTGCCGGTGCTGACCGTCATCGCGCTGGCGAAAGTCGGCGGCGGTGTGGATAGCCTCAGCACCCCGATTGGCAAAGTGGCGGGCGTTCTGCTGGCAACCGTCTGCTATCTCGCCGTTGGCCCGCTGTTTGCGACCCCGCGTACGGCAACCGTGTCCTTCGAAGTGGGTATTGCTCCCCTGACCGGTGACGGCGCGATGCCGCTGTTTATCTACAGCCTGATCTACTTCGCGATCGTGATTCTGGTTTCCCTCTATCCGGGCAAGCTGTTGGATACCGTGGGTAACTTCCTGGCTCCGCTGAAAATTGTGGCGCTGATTGTTCTGGCGGTAGCGGCCATCGTCTGGCCCGCCGGCCCGATTAGCGACGCGATGGACGCCTATAAAAATGCCGCGTTCTCTAACGGCTTCGTGAACGGCTACCTGACGATGGATACGCTAGGCGCGATGGTGTTTGGTATCGTTATCGTTAACGCCGCGCGTTCCCGCGGTGTGACCGAAGCGCGTCTGCTGACCCGCTACACCATCTGGGCTGGCCTGATGGCTGGTGTGGGGCTGACCCTGCTGTATCTGGCGCTGTTCCGTCTGGGTTCCGATAGCGCCATGCTGGTTGAACAGAACGCCAACGGTGCGGCTATCCTGCACGCCTACGTGCAGCACACCTTCGGCGGTGCGGGCAGTATGCTGCTGGCAGCGCTGATCTTCCTGGCCTGTCTGGTTACCGCGGTTGGCCTGACCTGCGCCTGCGCAGAGTTCTTTGCACAGTATCTGCCGCTTTCTTACCGCACCCTGGTGTTTATCCTCGGTATCTTCTCCATGGCGGTGTCTAACCTCGGTCTGAGCCACCTGATTCAGGTCTCTATTCCGGTGTTGACGGCGATTTATCCGCCGTGCATCGTACTGGTAGTGCTGAGCTTTACTCGTCCGTGGTGGAACAACTCTTCACGAATTATTGCGCCAGCCATGTTTATCAGCCTGATTTTTGGTATCCTTGACGGGATTAAAGCATCAGCTTTCGCGCACATACTGCCGGCATGGACACAGCGTCTGCCGCTGTCCGAGCAGGGTCTGGCCTGGTTGATGCCTACCGTTGTTGCACTGGTTCTGGCGATTATCTGGGACCGTGCTGCAGGGCGTCAGGTCGCATCGAACGCTCATTAATCAACGGCAACAAACTGTTTAACCACGGGGCTTAAGGCCCCGTGGTTTTTTGTTTTTTTCGTGTTGAATGGCAAGATTTAAATGGAAAGCACTAACAAACTTAAACGTGGATTGAGCACGCGCCACATCCGCTTTATGGCGCTGGGCTCTGCTATCGGCACCGGTCTTTTTTATGGCTCGGCAGATGCCATCAAAATGGCCGGTCCCAGCGTTCTGCTGGCGTACATTATCGGCGGCGTGGCGGCGTATATCATCATGCGCGCCCTCGGCGAAATGTCGGTTCACAACCCCTCCGCCAGCTCATTCTCCCGCTACGCGCAGGAAAACCTCGGCCCGCTGGCCGGGTTTATCACCGGCTGGACCTACTGCTTCGAAATCCTGATTGTGGCGATTGCCGACGTGACGGCGTTTGGCATCTACATGGGCGTCTGGTTCCCGGCGGTGCCGCACTGGATTTGGGTACTGAGCGTGGTGCTGATCATTTGCGCCGTCAACCTGATGAGCGTGAAGGTGTTCGGCGAGCTGGAGTTCTGGTTCTCCTTCTTCAAGGTCGCGACCATCATCATCATGATTGTGGCCGGTTTCGGGATTATCATCTGGGGGATTGGCAACGGCGGGCAGCCGACCGGTATTCACAATCTCTGGAGCAACGGCGGCTTCTTCAGCAACGGCTGGCTCGGGATGGTGATGTCGCTGCAGATGGTGATGTTCGCCTACGGCGGTATCGAGATTATCGGTATCACCGCCGGGGAAGCGAAAGATCCGGAGAAATCCATTCCGCGCGCCATCAACTCTGTGCCGATGCGTATTCTGGTGTTCTACGTGGGTACGCTGTTCGTGATTATGTCCATCTACCCGTGGAACCAGGTAGGCACCAACGGTAGCCCGTTTGTCCTGACCTTCCAGCATATGGGCATTGCGTTTGCGGCCAGCATTCTGAACTTTGTGGTGCTGACCGCGTCGCTTTCGGCGATTAACAGTGACGTCTTTGGCGTAGGCCGTATGCTGCACGGCATGGCGGAGCAGGGCAGTGCGCCGAAGGTATTCGCCAAAACCTCACGCCGCGGCACGCCGTGGGTAACCGTTGTGGTGATGACCGTAGCGCTGCTGTTCTCGGTTTACCTGAACTACATCATGCCGGAGAACGTCTTCCTGGTGATTGCGTCCCTGGCGACCTTCGCAACCGTCTGGGTGTGGATCATGATCCTGCTGTCGCAGATTGCGTTCCGCCGCCGCCTGTCGCCTGAAGAGGCGAAAGCGCTGAAGTTCAAAGTCCCGGGCGGCGTCGCAACGACCGTCGTGGGGCTGATCTTCCTGGTGTTTATCATTGGCCTGATTGGCTACCATCCGGACACCCGCATTTCACTGTACGTGGGCTGCGCGTGGATTGTGCTGCTGCTGGTGGGCTGGGTGTTTAAATGCCGCCGCGACCGTCAGCTGGCGGAAGCGCAGTAATCTTTTTTTCTCCCTCTCCTTGTGGGAGAGGGTTGGGGTGAGGGCATCAGGCTGCACTGGTGCCTCCTCCCCCGTCCTCCTCCCCCAATAAATCCCATCATGGTGAGCTATCCTTAACCACCCTGTGGCAAGGTGACGTCAATTTTCATCAAAGGGGATTCGTGATGTTAAACGCCTGGCACCTTCCGGTTGCCCCATTTGTTAAGCAAAACAAAGACAACCTGGTGATTACGCTCTGGCTGGCGGGTGAAAACCAGCCTGAACGCGTGACGCTCCGCGCCGAAATCGATAACGAAGAGACCGGGTTGAAAATGCACAAGCTGCGCAGCCAGCCGCAGCCTGGCATCACGGCCTGGCGGGTGAATATCGACCTGCGCAGCGGGCAGCCTCGCCGCCGCTACAGCTTTAAGCTTTTGTGGAACAACCGTCAGCTGTGGCTTACCCCGCAGGGGTTTAGCCGTTTCCCGCCCGCACGGCTGGAACAGTTTGCGGTCGATTACCCGGATAACGGCCCGCAGTGGGTTAACGATCAGGTCTTTTACCAGATTTTCCCGGACCGTTTTGCGCGCAGCGAAAAGCGCACTGCCGACCAGGATAAGATCTATCACCACCATGCGGCGGGTCATGACATTATTCTGAAAGCGTGGGACGAGCCGTTAACCGCGCAGGCGGGCGGATCGACCTTCTACGGCGGCGATCTCGACGGCATCAGCGAAAAGCTGCCGTACCTGAAAAAACTCGGCGTGACGGCGTTGTATCTCAACCCGGTATTTAAAGCCCCGAGCGTACACAAGTACGATACCGAAGATTATCGCCACGTTGACGCGCAGTTTGGCGGTGACGAGGCGCTGCTGCGCCTGCGTAAGAACACCCAAAACGAAGGCATGCGCCTGATTCTGGACGGCGTGTTCAACCACAGCGGAGATTCGCATACGTGGTTTGACCGGCATAACCAGTCGATGGGCGGGGCATGTCATAACCCGGACTCGCCGCAGCGCGACTGGTACAGCTTTAACGAGGAGGGGCGTGCGCTGGACTGGCTGGGTTACCCAAGCCTGCCGAAGCTGGATTTCCAGTCGCCGTCTCTGGTGAACGAGATTTACGGCGGGGGAGACAGCATCGTGCGCCACTGGCTGAATGCACCATGGAATATGGACGGCTGGCGCCTGGACGTGGTGCATATGCTCGGTGAAGCGGGCGGAGCGCGGAATAACCTTCAGCACGTCGCCGGGATCACGCGCTCGGCGAAAGCGGCTCAGCCGGAGGCGTTCGTCTTTGGCGAGCACTTTGGCGACGCGCGCCAGTGGCTGCAGAACGATGCGGAAGATGCGGCGATGAACTATCGCGGCTTTACCTTCCCGCTGTGGGGATTCCTCGCCAACACCGATATCTCCTACGATCCGAATCATATCGATGCTGAAACCTGCATGGCGTGGATGGAGAACTATCGCGCTGGTCTGTCGCATCAGCAGCAGCTGCGGATGTTTAACCAGCTCGATAGTCACGACACCGCGCGCTTTAAATCCCTGCTCGGCAAGGATGTCGCGCGCCTGCCGCTGGCAGTGACCTGGCTCTTTACCTGGCCGGGCGTGCCGTGTATCTACTACGGAGACGAGGTGGGGCTGGACGGCAACAACGATCCGTTCTGCCGCAAAACTTTCCCCTGGGAGCCAGCGAAACAGGACACGGTGTTGTTCAGCCTGTATCAGCGCCTGGCGAAGCTGCGTAAGCAGAGTCTCGCCCTGCGCTATGGCGGCTGTCAGGCGGTGTACGCCCACGATAACGTGGTGGTGTTTGCTCGCATCTATAACCAGCAGCGCGTGCTGGTGGCGATAAACCGGGGCGAGGCCTGCGAAGTGGTGCTGGATGATTCGCCGCTGCTGAAGGTGGCAGCGTGGAAGAGTAAAGAGGGCAAGGCCACGATTCAGGACGGCGTGCTGGCGCTGCCTGCGATATCCGCGACGATCTGGTTCGGCAGCTAATGCGCTAATGTTTCCACCTTTTAAGATGGCGCAAATGCAACGATTTGTGTCAATCTTAACAGATCGTTTACGGTGAAGGTGGAAACATGGACGAGCTTTACATCCTTGGCTGTTTATTCCTGGTTTTTGCGCTGCTGGTTGCGCCCGTGCTTGCGGTTATCGGGTTTAATCGAAGTACGGCAGCGCGGCAGGAGATAGCCTTGCTGCGCCAGCGCATTGAGGCGCTTGAGCAGCGCGGCGTGTCTGAGAACGCGCCGGAACCGGTGCAGACCGCCGCGCCGGAGGCAATTACCGCGCCAGTGGTGGAGGACGCTCCCGCGCCTGTTGACCCCTGGCGACCCGATATTCCCGCAGCGGTGGCAGAACCCGCTTCTTCCCAGGCCCCGACCCCTGCGGCAAAACAGCCTTCAGCCTTTGGCGGCATCCTGACGTCGCTTGCGCGCTGGTTCATGCAGGGCAATCCGCTGGCGAAGCTTGGCATTCTGCTGCTCTTCCTCGGCCTCTCTTTCCTGCTGCGCTATACCGTCGAACATTCCCTGTTCCCGCTTGAGCTGCGCCTCGTGGCAACGGCGCTGTTTGCCGTTGTTCTGCTGGCGATTGGGTGGCGGGTGCGGCACAGGCAGCGCGTCTATGCGCTGATCCTCCAGGGCGGGGCGACCGGCGTGCTCTACCTGACGGTGTTTGGTGCATTCCGGCTCTGGCAAATGTTGCCGATGACGCTGGCCTTTACGCTGCTGGTGGTGATTTGCGCGGCGAGCGTCGGGCTGGCGGTGCTGCAGAAGGCGCTGAGTCTTGCCATGCTGGCGAGCCTTGGCGGATATCTCGCGCCGCTGCTCTTATCTACCGGGGGCGGCAGCTTTGTCGCACTTTTCTCTTTCTATCTTCTGCTGTCCATCGGCATTCTCGCGATCAGCATCTGGCAGCACTGGCGCGAGCTGAACCTGCTCGGGCTGCTGTTTACGTTCGGCGTGGGCGGCCTGTGGGGGCTGAATGACTACCAGCCTGAAGACTATTGGATCTGCCAGCTGTTCCTGATTGCCAATACGCTGATATTCGGCGTGCTGAGCGTGGCGCTGTCGCTGCGGGCGCAGGAGAAAGGGAAGCAGATTATCGACGGCGTGCTGCTGTTTGCCCCGCCGCTGGTTGGTTTTGGAATGCAGTACGGCATGACGCAGCACTGGGACTATGGCCCGGCGCTGAGTGCCCTCGGATATGGTGCTTTTTATCTTACCCTCGCGTTCCTCGCGCTGCGTCGCTACCCCTCCCTCGGACGACCGCTGGTCATGGCGGCGCTGGCGATCGGCGGCGGGTTCGCCACGCTCGCCATTCCGCTGGCGCTGTCGGCTCGCTGGACGGCGATGGCCTGGGCGCTGGAGGGGCTGGGGATTCTCTGGCTGGGCGTGCAGCAGCATCAGCGTCGCATGAGCTATAGCGGGACGGCGCTGCTGCTGCTGGCGCTCGGCAGCGCGCTGTGGGCACAAACGGACGGCGTTACGGCGCTGAGCCTGTTCCTCATCTTCGCCATCCTCAGCCTTTGCTGGCTGGCTGCGGCCTGGCTGTGGCGGACTCTCTTCCTGCCGGTCAGCTGGGCGCTGCTGGCAGGCGGGCTGCTGTTCTGGATAGTGGCGCAGCTGGGCGCGTCGCAGCTGGTACTGACGAAGGAATTACCGATTCTGGCGGGCGTGCTGACGCTGACGGCGGCGTCGGTCTGGGGCTGGCGGCAGGTGGCTGCTAGCCTGACGTGGCGGGAGCTGGACGCCAGCAAATGGCTGCTGTGGCCGGTTATGCTGCTGATGGTGGGTTATCAGCTCTGGCATCAGCAGATCGTTACCGCCGGCTGGTCAAATCTGGCCTGGTGCGTTGCGCTTCCTGCCGCGCTAATGCTGTTGCGGCGCGATGGTGAAAGACTCCTGCCGCGCATCGCGATGGGGCTGCATTTGTCGCTGTTCTTGATGATTTTGCTGGCGCTGGCCGCGG
Source organism: Enterobacter vonholyi (assembly GCF_008364555.1). GTDB lineage: Bacteria > Pseudomonadota > Gammaproteobacteria > Enterobacterales > Enterobacteriaceae > Enterobacter > Enterobacter vonholyi. The sequence continues at coordinate 338,635 of NZ_VTUC01000001.1, read as the reverse complement.
AGCTTTACTGGTTTGCCCGGTCTCTGCCGTGGGGAATGGCGGCCTGGGGAAGCGGATTAGCGATGGCCGCAGGTGGCGGGATTATTATGGCACTTTCTGCAGCCGTACGGCGTCGCGTGTGGCCGTTCCGGGAGTGGCCTGCGCTCTATGCGTGTCTGGCACCGATCCCTGTCGTCGTGGCGCTGCTGGTATTGCTGGTGGTGACCAATTTCCAGGACGGCGTGGTCTATCGTCAGACCTGGCTGCCGCTGGTGAACCCGCTCGAGGAAGGTGCTGCGTTCGCGTTGCTGGGGCTGGTGGTCTTTTATCGGGGGGGGGATCGCTACTACCCGTCATGGCTTGCGCAAGCGCGCCCGTGGCCTGCCGTCGCGATTATGGCGTTTGGCTTCTGGTGGCTAAACGGTGTGCTGATGCGCGCCCTGGCCTGGTATGGCGACGTGGCCTGGAATATGGCATCGCTGTGGGATTCGCGGCTGATCCAGACAAGCTTTGCCCTGTTCTGGATGTTGAGCGCGCTGGTGGTCATGATCCATGCCACCCGCAGGGCTTCCCGGCAGGAGTGGCTTTGCGGTGCCGCGCTGCTGGGTGTGGTGATGGTGAAACTGATGCTGGTGGACAGCGCGGGCGGAGGCGGTCTGTCGCGCGCGGTGGCGTTTATCGGCGTGGCGATACTGGTACTGATAGTGGGCTATTTCTCGCCGCTACCGCCAAAAACAGGAGATGAAAAATGAAATGGATGAAAGCGGTTGCGTGTACCGCGCTACTGGCGCTTTCCGGCCCGGCGTTCTGCGACGAAGTACCAACGGAATCGCCCCGTGACTATGCCTTTGGTCGTTCACTCGACACGTCTGTTCCTTCCCGGTGGTATCGGGTAATGCTGCCGCTTGCCGTCTATGAGCAAAGCACGTCGCCGGATCTGCATGATGTCCGCGTCTTTAACCAGTCGGGTGAGCCGGTTCCCTTTAGCCTGATCGCCGCGACGCGCCCGCAGGCGACAGCGCAATCCACGGCGCTGCGCCTCTTTCCGCTTGACGCCTCGCCGCTCGCGGCTGCCTCAGACGCCGGTGACAGCGATAAGATCCGGCTCCGTTCCCGAAACGGCATTGAGATTGTGCTGGAGGGGCAAAAAGCCGCCGCGGCCGGGCAACATTACCTGCTGACCCTGCCGGAGCAGACGACGGGTGAACTGGTCATATCCCAGCTGCAGCTCCTCTGGAATACCCATGAGACGCCGTGGCAGGGGACGGCGTCGGTCTATTACAGCGAGGATCTCAAGCGGTGGTATACCCTGCGCGAGGATATGCCGCTGCTGGACGTCGTCAGCGGTCAGGATCGTCTTAAGCTCGATCGGCTCGATACCGATACGGTTTTATCTCCCGATGCGAATCGCTATCTCATGGTGGTGCTGAATACGCAGAGCCAGGGGGTAACGTTGACCGGCGTAAACGCAATCAGCGCACCTGCCCAGGCGGCCCCGGAAGAGATTAGTCTTGAAGGGGAAGGTGAGCAGCTATCGACAAGTGAAGCTCAGTGGCGCTGGGCGCGCCCGCAGCCGCTGAGTGCTGTCAGCATTTCGCTGAACGGCGATGGCGTTCTTCCCGTGGAGATCGCGTGGCGCAGTACGGAAAAAGAGGCATGGCATCCCCTGAAGAAAGAGGTGATTTACCGTCTGGAGGGGAAAACGTCCGGACCGGTTTCGCTTAGCGGGGGCCTGGTGCAGGCAGTGAAAATCACTACGCTGAATGCGCGTCTGCCAGAATACCTGCCGAGCGTCACGGGGCATCGCGACCGCTATGATCTTGTGTTCAACGCGCAGGGGAAAGCGCCGTACGTTCTCGCATGGGGCAACGGTGCCGCAAAGCCTGCCAGCGTGGAGCCTGACATGCTGATCCCAGCCGACCTGCGCAAGACCTATGATATGGCGAACCTGCCGCAGGCCGATATTGTGGATGATGTCGCGTTGGGCGGCGAGGGGCGGCTGAACGCCACCTCTGCAGGTGAGCGGGCGAGCTGGCTGAACGCCCTGCTGGTATGGGGCGTACTGATTGCGGGCGTGATCCTGCTGGCGGGCATGGCCTGGCGCATCTGGCGAGAGACGCAGCGTAAGGCATAAAAAAAGGCCCGCTTAAGCGGGCCTTTTTCGTAAACCGTGCCGATTACAGGCTGGATACGTTCTCAGACAGGTATTTAGCTACGCCGTCTGGGGAAGCAGCCATACCTTCTTTACCTTTTTCCCACTGAGCCGGGCACACTTCGCCGTGCTCTTCGTGGAACTGCAGCGCGTCAACCATGCGCAGCATTTCGTCGATGTTACGACCCAGCGGCAGATCGTTCACAACCTGGTGACGAACGATGCCGTTCGCGTCGATCAGGAAGGAACCGCGCAGCGCAACGCCAGCGTCCGGATGTTCGATACCGTAAGCCTGCTGGATTTCGCGTTTGATGTCCGCAACCATTGCGTATTTCACCGCACCGATGCCGCCTTTGTCGACAGGGGTGTTACGCCATGCGTTGTGTACAAACTCAGAGTCGAAGGAGACGCCAACAACTTCCACGCCACGCTTCTGGAATTCTTCATAACGTTTGTCGAATGCGATCAGCTCAGACGGGCAAACGAAAGTGAAGTCCATTGGCCAGAAGAACAGAACGGTCGCTTTACCGTTGGTGTGCTGTTTGAAGTTGAAGTTTTCAACGATTTCACCGTTGCCCAGAACTGCTGCAGCTGTAAAATCCGGAGCCGGACGAGTTACCAGAACCATATGATTCTCCTGTAGATACTAAGGTTATTTGGAACGCAACGCGAGCCAGTATAGAGAGTGTGCATGGATAAGACAAAGAGGTGGTGACAATCGTTCCGCCAGCTTTTACCTATCAATGTGAATTCTGTTACAGCTGTTTATTTTTCGCCTGCACCATCATGCGCGGGTAAAACTGCCAGAAACGCGTTTCCAGCGCATCGTAATGTTTATCCAGGTCATGCCAGGAATCCCGCAGCGCATCCAGGCGCGGGCGACGGCTCGCCATCCCATTCAACACGTTCTGGATGAAGTCCATCTCACGATAGCGCTCTAGCCAGCGTTCCGACCACAGATAGTTATTCAGATTCACAAAGCGCGGCGGCGAGTCGGGCAGAATGATCGACACCTGCTGGTGGGCATAGCGCACAAACGCCGGCAAGGGCATCTCCGGCGACAGCTGTTCCCAGTGGCGCGACAGAAAGTGATCCCACATCACGTCAAGCGTGATCGGCGCAACGCGGCGCGTTTCAGGGCGGAACCACGCTTTGGCTTCCGTCACTTCCGGCAGCTTATCCGTCAGCACGTCGATGCGGCGGTGCATAAAAATCCCGTCGACAACCTCAGGGGAGTAGTCCTCCGCGGGGTTGCCGCGAACGAAATCGGCCAGCAAATTGCCGGAAAGGGAGCTGTCAGCGAGGTGTGCGAGATGCAGGTGAGCGAGAAAATTCATGCGTTTTTTTGTCCGGGGGCGGCTAGTTGTTGCAGCAAAAGGGTGTGAGCACTAGACTATGCCGCCTGTTTTTAAGTCACGAGTATACGTCATGCGCGTCGCCGATTTCTCATTTGAACTACCTGAATCCCTGATTGCTCACTATCCCATGCCTGAGCGCAGCAGCTGTCGCTTACTGTCACTGGATGGGCCAACGGGCGAGCTGACGCACGGTACTTTCACCGATTTGCTCGACAAGCTCAACCCTGGCGATCTGCTGGTCTTTAACAATACCCGCGTGATCCCGGCGCGCCTGTTCGGCCGCAAAGCCAGCGGCGGCAAGATTGAAGTGCTGGTCGAACGTATGCTCGATGATAAACGTATTCTGGCACATATTCGCGCATCTAAGGCGCCAAAGCCGGGCGCGGAGCTGCTGCTGGGCGATGATGAGAGCATCAAAGCGACCATGACCGCGCGCCACGACGCGCTGTTCGAGGTGGAGTTCAACGACGAACGCACGGTGCTCGATATCCTGAACGCCATCGGCCACATGCCGCTGCCGCCGTATATTGAGCGTCCGGACGAAGAGGCTGACCGCGAGCTGTACCAGACCGTCTACAGCCAGAAGCCTGGCGCCGTCGCTGCGCCGACCGCGGGCCTGCATTTTGATGAGCCGCTGCTGGAGAAACTGCGCGCGAAAGGCGTGGAGATGGCGTTCGTGACGCTCCACGTGGGTGCGGGAACCTTCCAGCCGGTGCGCGTGGACAGCATTGAAGACCACATCATGCACTCTGAGTATGCCGAAGTGCCGCAGGACGTAGTGGACGCGGTGCTGGCGGCGAAAGCGCGCGGCAGCCGCGTCGTGGCGGTTGGTACGACGTCCGTGCGCTCACTCGAGAGCGCCGCGCAGGCAGCGAAGAACGGTCTTATCGAGCCGTTCTTTGGCGATACGCAGATCTTTATCTACCCGGGCTATCAGTACAAAGTAATTGACGCGCTGGTGACCAACTTCCATCTGCCTGAATCGACGCTGATTATGCTGGTTTCCGCGTTTGCCGGTTATCAGCACACTATGGCGGCCTACAAGTCTGCGGTAGAACAAAAATATCGCTTTTTTAGCTACGGGGACGCGATGTTTATCACGTACAATCCGCTGGCTTTGAATGAGCGTGTCGGGGAATAAGTCCGCGGCACCGTTTTACAACGTTGGACTGTTTTTCTGACGTCGGAGAAAAAATGAAATTTGAACTCGATACCACCGACGGTCGCGCGCGTCGCGGTCGCCTGGTGTTTGATCGCGGCGTGGTGGAAACCCCCGCGTTTATGCCTGTGGGCACGTACGGCACCGTAAAAGGGATGACGCCGGAAGAAGTAGAAGCCACGGGCGCACAGATTATCCTCGGCAACACCTTCCACCTGTGGCTGCGTCCGGGTCAGGAGATCATGAAGCTCCACGGCGACCTGCACGATTTCATGCAGTGGAAAGGCCCAATCCTGACCGATTCCGGCGGCTTCCAGGTCTTCAGCCTGGGCGATATCCGTAAGATCACCGAGCAGGGCGTTCACTTCCGTAATCCGATCAACGGCGATCCGATTTTCCTCGATCCGGAAAAATCGATGGAGATTCAGTACGATCTCGGATCTGATATCGTGATGATCTTCGACGAATGTACGCCATACCCGGCCGACTGGGATTACGCCAAGCGTTCAATGGAGATGTCTCTGCGCTGGGCGAAGCGCAGCCGTGACCGCTTTGACTCCCTGCAGAACAAAAATGCGCTGTTCGGCATTATCCAGGGTAGCGTTTACGAAGATTTACGCGATATCTCTGTTAAAGGTCTGGTAGAGATAGGTTTTGATGGCTACGCTGTCGGCGGTTTGGCTGTGGGTGAGCCGAAGGAAGACATGCACCGCATTCTGGAGCATGTTTGCCCGCAAATCCCTGCGGATAAACCACGATACCTGATGGGCGTGGGTAAACCAGAAGATCTGGTTGAAGGCGTACGCCGTGGCATTGATATGTTCGACTGCGTCATGCCAACCCGCAACGCGCGTAACGGCCATTTGTTCGTTACCGATGGCGTGGTGAAAATCCGTAACGCGAAGCATAAGAGTGACACCAGCCCGCTCGATTCTGAGTGCGATTGCTATACCTGTCGCAATTATTCTCGCGCGTATCTGCATCATCTCGATCGTTGCAACGAGATTTTGGGCGCGCGTCTCAATACCATTCATAATCTTCGTTATTATCAGCGCTTAATGGCTGGTTTACGTAAGGCTATCGAAGAGGGTAAATTAGAGAGCTTCGTGACCGATTTCTACCAACGTCAGGGGCGGGATGTTCCACCGTTGAACGTTGATTAATTTTAATAATGAGGGAATTTGAATGAGCTTTTTTATTTCTGATGCGGTAGCGGCAACAGGTGCTCCAGCGCAGGGCAGCCCGATGTCTCTGATTCTGATGCTGGTTGTGTTCGGTCTGATCTTCTACTTCATGATCCTGCGTCCGCAGCAGAAGCGCACCAAAGAGCACAAAAACCTGATGAACTCCATTGCGAAAGGCGATGAAGTGCTGACTAACGGTGGTCTGGTCGGTCGCGTAACCAAAGTGGCTGAAAACGGCTACATTGCTATCGCCCTGAACGACACCACTGAAGTGGTCATCAAACGTGACTTCGTAGCTGCCGTTCTGCCGAAAGGCACCATGAAGGCGCTGTAATCCCAACTTTTCCCAAAGGGAACTGCCGTGTTAAACCGTTATCCTTTGTGGAAGTACATCATGCTGGTCGTCGTGATTCTCGTCGGCCTGCTGTACGCGCTTCCCAACCTGTATGGTGAGGATCCGGCTGTTCAAATCACTGGCGCGCGCGGTGTCGCCGCCAGTGAGCAAACGCTGATCCAGGTCCAGAAAACGTTACAAGAAGAAAAAATTACCGCTAAGTCTGTGGCTCTGGAAGAGGGCGCAATTCTTGCTCGCTTCGACACCACCGACACGCAGCTCCGCGCTCGCGAAGCGCTGATGGGCGTGCTGGGTGACAAATACGTCGTGGCGCTTAACCTTGCCCCAGCAACCCCGCGTTGGCTGGCTGCGATGAAAGCAGAGCCAATGAAACTCGGTCTTGACCTGCGTGGCGGCGTTCACTTCCTGATGGAAGTGGATATGGATACCGCGCTCGGCAAGCTGCAGGAACAGAATATCGACAGCCTGCGCAGCGATCTGCGTGATAAAGGCATCGCTTACACCACCGTGCGTAAAGAAGATAACTACGGCATGAGCATCACGTTCCGCGACAGCGCGGCGCGCGATCAGGCTGTAGATTACCTGACCCAACGTCACCGTGACCTGGTAATCACCTCTCAGGGCAGCAACCAGCTGCGCGCGGTGATGACCGATGCGCGTCTGAAAGAAGCGCGTGAATATGCCGTTCAGCAGAACATCAACATTCTGCGTAACCGTGTAAACCAACTGGGTGTGGCCGAGCCGCTGGTACAGCGTCAGGGTGCTGACCGTATCGTGGTTGAACTGCCGGGTATTCAGGACACCGCGCGTGCGAAAGAGATTCTGGGTGCGACCGCAACCCTGGAATTCCGTCTGGTGAATACCAACGTTGACCAGTCTGCTGCCGCTTCTGGCCGTATTCCGGGTGACTCCGAAGTGAAACAGACCCGCGAAGGTCAGCCAGTTGTGCTGTACAAACGCGTGATTCTGACCGGTGATCACATCACCGACTCCACGTCGAGCCAGGATGAATACAACCAGCCGCAGGTTAACATCTCGCTCGATAGCGCGGGTGGTAACATCATGTCTAACTTCACCAAGGACAACATCGGTAAACCGATGGCAACCCTGTTCGTGGAGTACAAAGACAGCGGTAAGAAAGATGCAAACGGCCGTGCTGTGCTGGTGAAAGAGGAAGAGGTGATTAACATCGCCAATATCCAGTCTCGTCTGGGTAACAGCTTCCGTATTACCGGTATTAACAACCCGAACGAAGCGCGTCAGCTCTCCCTGCTGCTGCGTGCCGGTGCGCTGATTGCGCCAATTCAGATTGTTGAAGAACGTACCATTGGTCCAACTCTGGGTATGCAAAACATCCAGCAGGGTCTGGAAGCGTGTCTGGCCGGTCTGGTGGTCTCTATTCTGTTCATGATCTTCTTCTATAAGAAGTTTGGTCTGATTGCGACCTCTGCACTGATTGCGAACCTGGTGCTGATTATCGGCATCATGTCCCTGCTGCCGGGGGCGACGCTGACCATGCCGGGTATTGCGGGTATCGTTCTGACCCTTGCGGTGGCGGTCGACGCCAACGTACTGATTAACGAACGTATCAAAGAAGAGTTGAGCAACGGTCGCTCTATTCAGCAGGCGATTGACGAAGGTTATAAAGGCGCGTTCAGCTCTATCTTCGATGCGAACGTAACAACACTGATCAAGGTTCTTATCCTGTATGCAGTGGGTACCGGCGCTATCAAAGGCTTTGCGATTACAACCGGTATCGGTGTTGCAACGTCAATGTTTACCGCTATTGTCGGCACCCGTGCCATCGTGAACCTGCTGTACGGCGGCAAGCGCGTCAAAAAGCTGTCTATCTGAGGAGTGCGTTGTGGCACAGGAATATACTGTTGAACAATTGAACCACGGCCGTAAAGTCTGGGACTTTATGCGCTGGGACTACTGGGCCTTCGGCATTTCAGGTTTCCTGCTGATTCTGTCCATCGTCATTATGGGCGTGAAAGGCTTTAACTGGGGGCTCGATTTTACCGGTGGTACGGTAATTGAGATCTCCCTGGAAAAACCGGTCGATATGGACCAGATGCGCGAATCGCTGCAGAAAGCGGGCTTTGAAGAGCCGCTGCTGCAGAACTTCGGCAGCAGCCGCGACATCATGGTACGTATGCCGCCGGTGCACGATGCCAACGGCAGCCAGGAGCTGGGCAGTAAGGTTGTTAGCGTGATTAACGAAACAACCAGCCAGAACGCGGCGGTTAAGCGTATTGAGTTCGTCGGCCCAAGCGTAGGTGCTGACCTGGCGCAGACCGGCGCGATGGCGCTGCTGGTGGCGCTGATCTCCATCCTGGTGTACGTCGGTTTCCGCTTTGAGTGGCGACTGGCGGCCGGTGTGGTTATCGCTCTGGCGCACGACGTGGTGATCACCATGGGCATACTGTCGCTGTTCCACATTGAGATTGACCTGACGATCGTGGCATCACTGATGTCCGTTATCGGTTACTCGCTGAACGACAGTATCGTGGTATCTGACCGTATTCGTGAAAACTTCCGTAAGATCCGTCGCGGTACGCCGTACGAAATCTTTAACGTGTCGTTGACCCAGACGCTGCACCGTACCTTGATCACCTCCGGTACTACCCTGATGGTGATCCTGATGCTGTTCCTCTTCGGTGGTCCGGTACTGGAAGGCTTCTCGCTGACCATGCTGATTGGTGTCACCATCGGTACGGCGTCGTCTATCTACGTTGCGTCCGCCCTGGCACTGAAACTCGGCATGAAGCGCGAGCACCTGCTCCAGCAGAAAGTCGAGAAAGAAGGGGCGGATCAGCCGTCCATTCTGCCGTAAGGCGACGTTTAGCGCGTTATCGAAATCCCGGTCGGTTGACCGGGATTTTTTTTATCTGCTCCTGACAAACACTCCTGACAGTATGCTGTCAGGAGCCCTGTCGTAGACTCCGTCTGAACCCAAACAACAGGCAGGAGGATGTATGAAAAGCGTCATTAACTGGTTTGAAATTCCGGTCTCGGATATGGATCGCGCCATCAAATTTTATGAGCCCGTGATGCAGCTTGCGCTGCGTCGCGAGAAAATGGACTGTGCGGAGCTGGCCGTTTTCCCGCATGAGGATCCGGGTACCGGAGGCGCACTGGCAAAATTTGACGGCGTTACACCGTCTTTGCAGGGCGCTATTATTTACCTGCATACTGACAATCTGGCGGCCACGCTCGATCGCATCGCCTCTGCGGGCGGCGAGTGCGTGTTTGGCCCGCTGGAACTGCCGCATGGCATTGGCACTATCGCCTTGTTTACCGACAGCGAGGGCAACCGCGTCGGGCTCCATCAACCTGCCTGAGAGCGGACAAAGTTATGACCCGACGCGCTGACCGTTTGTTTCAGATTGTGCAGATCCTGCGGGGCAGGCGTCTGACAACGGCAGCGCATCTCGCGGACCGGCTTGGCGTGTCCGAGCGCACGGTATATCGCGATATCCGCGACCTGTCGCTTTCCGGCGTGCCGGTGGAAGGTGAGGCGGGAAGTGGATATCGGCTGATGTCGGGCTTTGACCTGCCGCCGCTGATGCTGACAAATAAGGAGTCCGAGGCGCTGATCGTCGCGATTCGCCTGCTCAAAACCTGGGGTGGGGAATCGCTGTCGCGCGAGCTGGAGTCGGCTCAGGAGAAGGTGCTGGCTATCCTGCCCGAGGAGAGCCGCCGAAAGGCGGAGCAGACGCGGATCTACGCCCCGGACTTTTGCATGCAAAGCCACTCCCGCAGCGATTTTGACATGATTCATCAGGCGATTTCCGCCCAGCGCGTGCTGGCGCTGCATTACCGTGATGAAGCCGGACAGCTGTCTAAACGTGAGGTTCAGCCGCTGGGGCTATTCTTCTGGGGAGAGCGCTGGCTGCTGGCTGCGTGGTGTGGACGGCGCGATGACTATCGCTGTTTCCGGCTCGACCGATGCCTCAATATTGTGGCTACGGAGAGGCGTTTTAGCGAGAGCGCGGACAGGTCTCTGGCGGATTTTTTGCGGAAGGTGAAGCAGTAAAAGGCCGGGTGGCGGCTACGCCTTACCCGGCCTACATTTGGGTCGTAGGCCCGGTAAGCGTAGCGCCACCGGGCGAAACCCACACTGATTAGAAGTTGTAACCTACAACCAGGTAACCACCCCAACCGGTAGAACGGACGTTTTCTTTCATCCAATTCAGGTCGGCGTCGTCGTTCCACTGACCGCCGTTGTGCCAGTAACGCGCCACTACAGAGTAGTGCCAGTGATCGTAGTTCAGCGCCAGGATGTGGCTGGAGGCGATGGAGTCGTTAGTACGCTGTTTAATACCGTTCTCTGCGTAACCGCTCTTATCTCCCAGTTCTGAACCCCAGTCGAAGTTGGTGAAGCCGATGTAGCTCAGGTTACCGCCCCACAGCTGAGTGATTGGTACAAAGTATTTCACTTTGAAACGGTAGCCATCCCACTCATTCTGGTTTTCTGCACCGTAGTTCTGCCACTGGTATTTCGCGTAAACGTTCAGGGACAGGCTCATTGGCAGGCCGGTGTCAACATCGGTACCCAGACCCATATACCAGGTGCTCTGACGACCAGACTCGTTGCGGCCCATGTCGTAGATATAGTTGTTCGCGAAGTACCACTCTTTGAACGGACCGAAGCTGAGGTCGGTGCCGGTCAGCTTGTCGATGGAGAAGCGCGGCTCGATCTCCATGAACAGCGGAGAACCGTGGTTCCAGATACCTTTTGCCTGAGAGTTACCGCCGAAGAAAACCGGTGCATCCATGTAGCCGTAGAAATCAAACCAGTCTTTCTTGGCGAATGCTTCGTACTCCAGGTAGGTATCGTTGCGGATCTGTGGTCCGAAACGGGTGTGGTAGCTGCCGACTACGTTAACGCTCTGGTGCCACCAGTCGGAGAGGTATTGTGGTTTATCGTTTTCCGCTGCGTTAACAGTGAAAGAGGAAGAAAGTGCCAGCACGGCGCCAGCTGCGAGTAATGTTTTTTTCATAATCATGCCACTGATTGAAATTCCCTTTCGGGAGTGAAAAATGCGCGAATTGCGTTTCTAAATATTTCGTGTTTCTGCGGTGCCTATTATAGGAATCCCTGCTCACAAAAATATGTGTTGTTTCACATATCTCTCACACGCGTAATCGATTGCGTTCACGTTTGCGTACTTTAAACGGCCGGGATTGTAGCGGCAATCATTTATGTTGCCAATCCATACGAAATGTAAATGTTAGCGGAGTGACATTTCGCTCCGCTAAAAAGGAGGGGATTAGTGCGCGGCGGGTTGAATGTCGTGAATGCGGATAAAGCCTAACTGTTCCGGCGTAACGCCGCTTAACTGAAGCGGAATATCCACATCGCTTGGCGCTAAAACACTTGCCGGGGCGGTGAAGAGCTGATTCTTCACGTTCACCTCCTGGTAATTCTCCGTTGTGCCCTGGATCTGGCCCCACTCGACGGTGCCGCTGAAGGCCGGAAGCGGATCATTGGACTCGCCCTGGATGCGTAATGTTGCGCTAGTACCATCTGCGTTCGCCGCTACATTCACCAGAGACATTTTTAGCGTGCCGATCTGACTATTGAGACGCGCAGGCGTATTCGCGCCCGGCAGCAGATAAACCCCGCTGCTGGATTTGGCATTCAGCGCGTTTTGCTGGGTGATTTTCACCGTTTCTTTGTTCAGCTTGTCCATCGCCGTATTGAGCGTATTGACGCTCTGTTTCAACTGACGGACTTCGGTTTGCTGTGCACAGGCGCTAAGGGTGAAGAGGCTCCCCACCAGCAAGATTTTCAGGTAACGTCTTGTCATTGCGTTTATTTCCTTGAAATAACGGATCGCCTTAATGGTAGCCAGCATCATCATGTGAGATATAGATCCTTTGTCTCAAAAAGCTCTTCCTTTGTTGTCAGGCCAGATCAGGGTAAAATGAAAATTAGTTAACCAGATAACAGGGATACCGTATGCATTGCCCATTCTGCTCCGCTGTGGATACCAAAGTCATCGACTCTCGTCTTGTGGGCGAAGGGTCATCCGTACGCCGTCGTCGGCAGTGTCTGGTGTGCAACGAGCGTTTCACAACCTTTGAGGTTGCAGAGCTGGTAATGCCGCGCGTGGTAAAAAGTAACGACGTGCGCGAGCCGTTTAACGAAGAGAAACTGCGCAGCGGGATGCTGAAGGCCCTCGAAAAACGTCCCGTTAGTGCGGACGACGTGGAGATGGCGTTAAACCACATAAAATCTTACCTTCGTGGTTTGGGTGAGCGTGAAGTGCCAAGCAAAATGATCGGCAACCTGGTGATGGAGCAGTTGAAAAAGCTCGATAAGGTCGCCTATATCCGCTTCGCCTCGGTCTACCGCAGCTTCGAAGACATCAAAGAGTTTGGCGAAGAGATCGCCCGCTTACAGGATTAAGCTCATGCAGGATGAGATTTACATGGCGCGAGCCATGAAGCTGGCGCAGCGCGGTCGTTTTACGACCCATCCCAACCCGAACGTCGGGTGCGTTATCGTCAACGATGGCGAGATTGTCGGAGAGGGGTTTCACTATCGGGCGGGCGAACCGCATGCCGAGGTTCATGCGTTGCGCATGGCCGGTGAGAAGGCGCGCGGTGCAACAGCCTACGTTACGCTGGAGCCCTGCAGCCATCACGGGCGTACGCCGCCGTGCTGTGAAGCGTTGATCGCGGCGGGTGTTTCACGCGTGGTCGCATCGATGCAGGACCCAAATCCGCAGGTGGCGGGACGCGGTCTGTATCGCCTGCAGCAAGAAGGCATTGACGTCAGCCATGGTCTGATGATGCAGGACGCGGAAGCGCTTAACAAAGGTTTCCTGAAGCGCATGCGCACGGGGTTCCCGTATATTCAGCTCAAGCTGGGCGCCTCGCTGGACGGCCGTACGGCAATGGCAAACGGTGAAAGCCAGTGGATCACTTCTCCACAGGCAAGGCGCGATGTGCAACGTCTGCGCGCGCAAAGCCATGCTATTCTCACCAGCAGTGAAACCGTTCTGGCTGACGATCCGGCCATGACCGTGCGCTGGGACGAGCTGAATGCCGATACCCAGGCTCTTTACCCGCAGGAGAACCTGCGTCAGCCGCTGCGTATTGTCATTGATAGCCAGAACCGCCTGACGCCGGAGCACCGCATCGTCCAGCAGCCGGGGGAAACCTGGATTGCCCGCACCAAAGAAGATACTCGCGAATGGCCGGAAGGCGTGCGCAGCATTCTGGTGCCGGAACATAACGGTCACCTGGATCTCGTGGTGCTGATGATGCTGCTCGGCAAGCAGCAGGTGAACAGCATCTGGGTAGAGGCGGGGCCAACGCTTGCCGGTGCGCTCTTACAGGCCGGGCTGGTGGATGAACTGCTTGTTTACGTTGCGCCTAAACTGTTGGGCCACGACGCACGCGGCCTGTTTGTGCTGCCCGGCCTTGAAAAACTGGCCGACGCACCGCAACTCAAATTTAGTGAGATTCGTCCGGTAGGTCCGGATGTCTGCCTCCACTTAACGACAGCGTAATTGCTCCTTAAATAGGGAAGCAGTGCGCAAAGTATTATGATAAAATCCGCCCCCCTGCGGGGCCAAATGAACCCGTAAAGGAAGAGTATGAACATTATTGAAGCTGCTGTAGCTACCCCGGACGCTCGCGTCGCCATCACCATTGCGCGTTTCAACAACTTCATCAACGACAGCCTGCTGGAAGGTGCGATTGACGCCCTGAAACGTATCGGCCAGGTTAAAGATGACAACATTACCGTTGTTTGGGTTCCAGGCGCTTACGAACTGCCACTGGCGGCAGGCGCGCTGGCGAAAACCGGTAAATACGACGCGGTGATTGCGCTGGGTACCGTTATTCGTGGCGGCACTGCTCACTTCGAATACGTTGCGGGCGGTGCAAGCAACGGCCTGGCACACGTTGCGCAGGATGCTGAAATTCCTGTCGCATTCGGCGTGCTGACCACCGAAAGTATTGAACAAGCCATCGAACGTGCTGGCACCAAAGCCGGTAACAAAGGTGCAGAAGCTGCACTGACCGCGCTTGAAATGATTAATGTATTGAAAGCCATCAAGGCCTGATTTTTTTGTAAGGGGAATTCCGTGAAACCTGCTGCTCGTCGCCGCGCCCGTGAATGTGCCGTCCAGGCACTTTACTCCTGGCAGTTGTCCCAGAACGACATCGCTGATGTTGAATACCAGTTCCTGTCAGAACAGGACGTTAAAGATGTTGACGTTCTGTACTTCCGTGAACTGCTGTCGGGAGTGGCGACTAATAGCGCGTATCTCGATGGTCTGATGAAGCCTTATCTGTCCCGTCTGCTCGAAGAGCTGGGCCAGGTAGAAAAAGCAGTGTTGCGTATTGCGCTGTTTGAGCTGTCTAAACGTGATGATGTGCCGTACAAAGTGGCCATCAACGAAGCGATCGAACTGGCGAAAACCTTCGGCGCTGAAGACAGCCACAAGTTTGTAAACGGCGTACTTGATAAAGCAGCACCTGCGATCCGTCCCCACAAAAAGTGATCCGCAAACCGGAGTCCTGCATTGCCTGACGGGCGGTGCGGCTCCGGTTTTTTCTTTTATTTGCTGAGGCATAACGTATGGCATGCGGCGAATTCTCCCTGATTGCCCGTTATTTCGACCGTGTCAGAACCTCTCGTCTTGATGTTGAAACCGGCATCGGCGATGACTGTGCACTTCTCAATATTCCAGAAAAACAGACGCTGGCCATCAGCACCGACACTCTGGTGTGCGGCCGTCATTTCTTACCGGATATCGATCCTGCCGATCTGGCGTATAAAGCACTGGCGGTTAACGTCAGCGATCTGGCGGCGATGGGTGCCGATCCCGCGTGGTTAACGCTGGCGCTGACGCTGCCTGAGGTGGACGAAGCCTGGCTTGAAGCTTTCAGCGATGCGCTGTTTGAGCAGCTTAACTACTACGATATGCAGCTGATTGGCGGTGATACCACTGCCGGGCCGCTGTCGATGACGCTGGCGATCCACGGCTATGTGCCGCTCGGTCGCGCCCTGAAGCGCTCAGGCGCAAAACCCGGGGACTGGATCTACGTCACCGGTACGCCGGGCGACAGTGCGGCAGGGCTGGCGATTCTCCAGGATCGCTTAACCGTGAAGGATGCCGACGATGCGGCGTATCTGGTGAAACGCCATCTGCGCCCGACGCCGCGTATTCTGCACGGCCAGGCGCTGCGCGAGCGCGCGAGCTCTGCTATCGACCTCTCTGACGGGCTGATCTCAGATCTTGGCCATATTTTAAAGGCCAGCGGCGTTGGGGCGCGCGTTGATCTGGATCTGTTCCCGCTGTCAGAGGAACTGCTTCGTCATGTCGAACCTGAGCAGGCGCTGCGCTGGGCGCTGTCCGGTGGCGAAGATTACGAGCTGTGCTTTACCGTTCCGGAGCTGAACCGCGGAACGCTCGACGTGGCGTTAGCGCACCTCGGCGCGAAATTCACCTGTATCGGGCAGATCATGCCGGAGAGTGAAGGGCTGAAGTTTGTGAAAGACGGTGCGCCGGTTACGCTGGACTGGAAAGGGTACGATCACTTCGCGTGAGTTTGTACGCTTTGTATTGCCGGGTGGCGGCTCCGCCTTACCCGGCCTACAAAAGATGGGGCTTATTTAAACCCCACCACCGGATGCGGCTGATACGGGGTCTCCAGCTCGGCAACCTGCTCCGGCGTCAGCGTGATATCGACCGCGTTTAACAGTTCGTCCAACTGCTCTTCCCGGGACGTGCCGATAATGGGAGCCGCGACGCCGCGCTTGCCCAGTAGCCATGCCAGCGCTACCTGGGCGCGGGTTGCGCCGGTATCATCGGCAATCCCGGCCAGGCGTTCGGCAATCAGCGCATCGCTGGCCTCTGTTCCTTCATAGAGATTTTTTCCCACTTCATCCGATACCAGGCGAGCCGTGGTTTCCCCCCATGGACGGGTCAGGCGGCCGCGCGCCAGCGGGCTCCACGGGATAACCGCCACGCCCTCCTGGTGGCACAGCGGCAGCATCTCGCGTTCTTCTTCGCGGTAGATCAGATTGTAATGATCCTGCATGGTGACAAAGCGCGCCCAGCCGTGCTGCGCCTGCAGATCCAGCGCTTGGGCAAACTGCGACGCGTGCATAGACGACGCGCCGATGTAGCGTGCTTTACCGGCTTTGACCACGTCGTTGAGCGCCTCAAGCGTCTCCTCGATCGGCGTGTTGTAATCCCAGCGGTGAATTTGCAGCAGGTCGACGTAATCCATGTTCAGGCGCCTGAGGCTGTCATCAATGGAGCGCAGGATCTGCGCGCGAGAAAGGCCCTGCGGCAGGTCACCCACCGGGTAGTAGACTTTAGTAGCGACGACAACGTCATCCCGACGGGCAAAATCGCGCAGGGCGCGGCCGACAATCTCCTCGCTGCTGCCGTCGGAGTAGCTGTTGGCGGTGTCAAAGAAGTTAATGCCGCCCTCGATGGCGCGTTTGATAATCGGACGGCTGCTCTCTTCCGGCAGCGTCCAGGCGTGGTTCCCCCGATCGGGCTCGCCAAAGGTCATGCAGCCCAGGCAAAGTCGGGAAACCTTAAGGTCCGTTTTTCCTAATGTTGCGTATTGCACGGTTCCGCTCCTGCTGTTTAAACACCAGGTTTAAGCATAGCAGGAGCGGAAAAGGGGAGGGATCAGTCCAGCCAGGCGCGGATTTTAGCTTCGATACCGGCAGCGTCCAGGCCAATCGCCGCGCGGGCTTCGTCCTGGGTACCTTGCGGAATGAAATGATCCGGCAGGCCGAGGTTCAGCACCGGCACGGCTTTACGATTTGCCATCAGTACCTCGTTCACGCCGCTACCCGCACCGCCCATGATGGCGTTTTCTTCCAGCGTCACCAGCACGTCGTGGGCCTCAGCCATACTCAGGATCAGAGATTCGTCGAGCGGCTTCACAAAGCGCATATCCACCAGCGTGGCATTCAGCGTTTCAGCCACTTTCGCGGCCTCGGGCATCAACGTGCCGAAGTTCAGGATCGCCACTTTTTCACCGCGACGCTTAACCACTCCTTTACCAAGCGGCAGTTTTTCCAGCGGCTGAAGCTCAACGCCTACCGCATTGCCGCGCGGGTAGCGAATGGCGCTTGGGCCATCCTGATAGTGGTAGCCGGTAAACAGCATCTGACGACATTCGTTCTCGTCGCTTGGCGTCATGACAACCATATCCGGAATACAGCGCAGGAACGACAGGTCAAACGCGCCCTGGTGCGTCTGACCATCGGCACCGACGATGCCGGCACGATCGATAGCAAACAGAACCGGCAGCTTCTGAATCGCCACGTCGTGAATCACCTGATCGTAGGCGCGCTGCAGGAAGGTGGAATAGATAGCGACAACCGGCTTGTAGCCGCCAATGGCCAGGCCCGCTGCAAACGTCACCGCATGCTGCTCGGCAATGGCGACGTCGAAATACTGGTCAGGGTATTTTCTGGAGAATTCAACCATGCCGGAGCCTTCACGCATGGCCGGGGTGATTGCCATCAGCTTGTTGTCTTTCGCTGCGGTTTCGCACAGCCAGTCGCCGAAGATTTTGGAATAGCTCGGCATGCCGCCGCTGCTTTTTGGCAAACAGCCGCTGGACGGGTCAAATTTCGGCACCGCGTGGAAGGTGATCGGATCTTTTTCCGCTGGTTCGTAGCCACGCCCTTTTTTGGTCATGATGTGCAGGAACTGCGGGCCTTTCAGGTCGCGCATGTTCTTGAGCGTGGTCACCAGACCCAGCACGTCGTGACCGTCAACCGGCCCAATATAGTTAAAGCCCAGTTCTTCAAACAGGGTACCCGGCACGACCATGCCTTTGATGTGCTCTTCGGTACGCTTGAGCAGCTCTTTGATCGGCGGTACGCCGGAGAAGACCTTTTTACCGCCTTCACGCAGCGACGAGTAAAGCTTGCCGGAGAGCAGCTGAGCAAGATGGTTGTTCAGCGCGCCGACGTTTTCTGAAATCGACATTTCGTTATCGTTGAGGATAACCAGCATGTCCGGCTTGATGTCGCCCGCGTGGTTCATGGCTTCGAAGGCCATACCGGCGGTGATAGCGCCGTCGCCAATCACGCAGACGGTGCGGCGCTGCTTATTCTCTTTCTCGGCGGCAACGGCAATACCGATGCCCGCCGAAATGGAGGTAGAGGAGTGGCCGACGCTCAGCACGTCGTACTCGCTCTCACCGCGCCACGGGAACGGGTGCAGGCCGCCTTTCTGACGAATGGTGCCAATTTTATCGCGACGTCCGGTCAGAATTTTGTGCGGATAGGCCTGGTGACCCACGTCCCAGATGAGCTGATCGAACGGCGTGTTATAGACGTAGTGCAGCGCCACGGTCAGCTCTACCGTGCCAAGCCCGGAGGCGAAATGGCCGCTGGAGCGGCTTACGCTGTCGAGCAGGTAGCGACGCAGCTCGTCGCACAGCTTCGGCAGGCTCTCTTTCGGCAACAGACGTAACTCCTGGGTGGAGTCAACTAACGCCAGTGTCGGGTATTTGGCAATATCAAAACTCATCAAAGGCTCATCGAGATATATAGTTTATTTATCACGCTGGATTATATAGTCCGCTAGCGCTTCCAGTGCCGAGGTATCCAGCGATTGCGCAGCCAGCTGATTCAGCGACTGGCGGGCATCGTCAATCAGATCCCGGGCTTTACGTTGGGCTTGCTCAAGGCCCAGCAGGGCGGGGTAGGTACTTTTGCCAAGCTGCTGGTCCGCACCCTGACGTTTACCCAATGTTGCAGTATCGCCCACCACATCCAGAATGTCATCCTGAACCTGGAATGCCAGACCGATACTTTCTGCGTATCTGTCCAGAATCGGCAGGGCTTTGCGCCCTTGTTCACCCGCGCTCAGCGCGCCCAGGCGAACGGCGGAACGAATCAGTGCCCCGGTTTTATGGCGGTGAATACGCTCCAGCTGTTCCAGATTAACCTGACGTCCTTCCGCTTCAAGATCCAGCGCCTGTCCGCCGCACATGCCGGCCACGCCGCTGGCCATTGCCAGCTCGGAGATCATCGCCAGACGGTCGCGGTCAGCCACTTCCGACATTGGCGCGTCGCTCAGAATCGAGAACGCCAGCGTCTGCAGGGCATCACCCGCCAGGATGGCATTCGCCTCGCCAAACTTGATATGGCAGGTGGGTTTACCCCGACGCAAATCGTCGTCGTCCATGGCCGGGAGATCGTCGTGGATCAGCGAGTAGGCATGGATGCACTCAACGGCGGCTGCCGGAGCGTCCAGCGTGTTATCGCTGATGCCAAACATATTGCCGGTGGCATACACCAGGAACGGGCGCAGGCGCTTTCCACCCAAGAGTGCGCCATAGTGCATGGCTTCAACCAGTGGAGTGTTCTGAAAAGGCTGTGGCGCAATAAAACGGCGCAGGGCGTCGTTGGCGCGTACGACACGCGCCTGAAGCTCGTTGGCAAAATCCATTTACTCGGCGTCCGGTGTGAAAGGCGTGGTTTTCGCGTCTTCGCTGTCGGAAAGCAGGATCTGCACGCGCTGCTCGGCCTGCTGCAGCTTGACCTGCCCCTGGCGCGCCAGCTGCACGCCACGCTCGAATTCGTTGAGCGCCTCTTCCAGCGGGAGATCGCCGCTCTCAAGACGGGTAACAATTTGCTCCAGTTCACTCAGCGCAGTTTCAAAACTGGCCGGTGCGTCGTTCTTCTTCGGCATAGTGAATTGACTCTTATATTCTTCGCCCCGACATGGTAACGGACTCGGGCGGATAAGCAAATAACGCGCAATGTGCACAGGAGCGGCGCGATGGTGGTATACTTGCGCGCCTGGATGCAGCCACGGGTGTGGGCTGCTGTACTCTTTTCCATTACAAGCCTTAATACGCTTGCCTAAGAAACATTGCCGCCATGAAGTTTATCATTAAATTGTTCCCTGAAATCACCATCAAAAGCCAATCTGTGCGTTTGCGCTTTATTAAAATTCTCACCGGGAACATTCGTAACGTATTAAAGCACTACGACGAAACCCTCGCCGTGGTGCGCCACTGGGACCACGTTGAGGTCCGTGCGAAAGACGAAAACAAACGTCAGGATATTCGCGACGCGCTGACCCGTATTCCGGGGATCCACCATATCCTGGAAGTGGAAGATGTGCCGTTCAGCGATATGCACGACATCTTCGAGAAAGCGCTGGTGCAGTACCGTGACCAGATCGAAGGCAAAACCTTCTGCGTGCGCGTCAAGCGTCGCGGTAAGCACGAATTCAGCTCCATTGAAGTGGAACGTTATGTCGGCGGCGGTTTAAACCAGCACGTTGAAACGGCGCGCGTACGTCTGACCAACCCGGACGTGACGGTGAACCTGGAGATCGAAAACGATCGCCTGCTGCTGGTGAAAGGGCGCTATGAAGGTATCGGCGGCTTCCCTATCGGCACCCAGGAAGACGTATTATCCCTGATCTCTGGCGGCTTCGACTCCGGCGTCTCCAGCTATATGTTGATGCGTCGCGGCTGCCGTGTGCACTACTGCTTCTTCAACCTGGGCGGCGCGGCGCACGAAATCGGCGTTCGTCAGGTGGCGCATTACCTGTGGAACCGCTTCGGCAGCTCCCACCGCGTGCGTTTCGTGGCAATCAACTTCGAACCTGTGGTCGGCGAAATCCTCGAGAAAGTGGACGATGGTCAGATGGGCGTCATCCTTAAGCGCATGATGGTGCGTGCGGCGTCCAAAGTGGCTGAACGCTACGGCGTACAGGCGCTGGTCACCGGCGAAGCGCTGGGCCAGGTCTCCAGCCAGACGCTGACCAACCTGCGTCTGATCGACAACGTATCTGATACGCTGATCCTGCGCCCGCTCATCTCCCATGACAAAGAGCACATCATCGATCTGGCGCGCGAAATCGGCACCGAAGATTTTGCCCGCACCATGCCGGAATATTGCGGCGTGATCTCTAAAAGCCCAACGGTGAAAGCGGTGAAGGCGAAGATCGAAGCGGAAGAAGAGAACTTCGATTTCAGCATTCTGGATAAAGTGGTGGAAGAAGCGTCCAACATTGATATCCGCGAGATTGCCCAGCAGACCGAGCAGGAAGTGGTTGAAGTGGAGACCGTGAGCGGTTTCGGCGCGAACGATGCGATTCTGGATATTCGCTCCATTGACGAGCAGGATGACAAGCCGCTACAGGTGGAAGGCGTCGAAGTGGTTTCTCTGCCGTTCTACAAGCTGAGCACCAAGTTTGGCGATCTCGACCAGAGCAAAACGTATCTGCTGTGGTGTGAGCGCGGGGTGATGAGTCGCCTGCAGGCGCTGTATCTGCGCGAGCAGGGCTTTGCGAATGTGAAGGTGTATCGCCCGTAGTTTATTACCGGGGAGTGCGGCCAGATGCCCTCACCCCGGCCCTCTCCCACGGGGAGAGGGAGAAAACATCTATTCGTAATAATTATAAATCCCCGCCGGCATCACCAGCGATGATGCCACTTCGTAGGCCTTCTCGCGCCCGATCAGCAGGTCAATAATCTTTAAGCCAAAATCAATCGCAGTGCCTGGCCCCTGGCTGGTCAGCAGGTTTACGCGCGGGTCCCAGACGACGCGTTTGTCCACCCAATGTTCTTCCGGGATCGTATCCTTCAGCCCCGGGAAGCCGGTCATATTGCCGACGGGGAAGATATCGTGCGGAACCAGAACCGTTCCCGCGGCGGCGCAGATAGCCGCGACGATACGGCCTGATAGATGGAACTGACGCACGGTCTCGACCAGCAGCGGGCTGTCGCGAAAACATTCCGCGCCTTTTAAGCCGCCGGGCAGCACGATGATGTCGTAATCTCCGTCTGCCACCTGAACAAGCGGCGCGTCTGCCAGGATTTTCACCCCGCGTGAACAGGTGATTGCAAGATTGCCGTCGCTGGCGACGCTGGCGGTGGTGACCTTAATGCCGCCGCGCACCATCAAATCAATGGTGGTGACCGCTTCCATCTCTTCGCTACCAGGGGCGAGGCAGATCAGTGCTGACGCGCTCATATTCACTCTCCTTACGTTTAACCAGGTCATACAGACGGGCGTTTTCCGGCATGGCGATGCCGTGCGCGCGGGCGCGTTTTAGCAAATATCCCGTGATGTAGTCGATCTCCGTGTGGCGTAATGCCCGAACATCCTGCAGCATTGAGGAGATGTTTTCTGCTGTACTCTCAATGACCTGCTCGACATAGCAGCGCAAATCGTCTGCCGAGGTATGCAGCCCTTCCCGCTCAACGACCGCCGCGACTTCCGCACACAAAATGGCAACGTCCTGCGGATGATTTTTCAGCTCCCCGTTCGGGCAGTTCCACAGCGCCGTCAGCGGATTGATCACGCAGTTTACCGCAAGCTTACGCCACAGCTGAGGACGGATGTTGTTGTGCCAAGCGACGTCCGGCAAGACCTTTTGCAGAACATCGGCAAGATAGCTGTAGTCGCCATCCTGTGGTCTGGCAGGACCCATGTGCGTCACGCCGCTGGCGACATGCACAATGATGTTGCCGTCGCGACGGGCTGCGTGCGTGGTTGTCGCCATCAGCAGGGGCTGCGGGACGCTTTTCAGCTCATCAAGGGTACCCATGCCGTTATGCAGCAGCAGTATGGGCGAAGTGGGGGGGAGCTGCGCGGCCAGTGTCTTTACCGCGTCTGAGACCTGCCAGGCCTTGAGCGTCACCAGTAAAAGGTCGCTTTGCGCCAGGAAATCAGGATCGTTGGCGGTGAGAGATTCGTTAAAGATGCTTCCATCTTCACCAATCAGGTTTACACTGCAGTAGGGTTGGGGCACTCGCAGCCAGCCCTGAACCTCATGTCCGTGCTTGCACAGCGCGGTCAGCCACAGCTGACCAAGCGCTCCGCATCCGAGCACCGTAATTTTCATTGTTCCTCCTCACCTGCAACTGCGCCAGGTGTTACAGCTTAATTATACAGCTAAGCTTCTGTTGAGTTATGCCTCGTAGCGGGTATTATGCAACGCAACAAAAGTGAAGGGAGAAGAAAAGATGCCATCTTTCGATATTGTTTCCGAAGTTGATATCCAGGAAGTTCGCAACGGCGTTGAGAACGCAACCCGCGAAGTTGAGTCACGTTTCGATTTTCGTGGCGTTGAGGCGTCGTTTGAGCTGAACGATGCAAATAAGACCATTAAGGTGCTGAGCGAGTCTGATTTCCAGGTGAATCAGCTGCTCGATATTCTGCGCGCCAAGCTGTTAAAGCGCGGCATCGAAGGGACGTCTCTCGATGTGCCGGAAGAGTTCGTGCATAGCGGTAAGAACTGGTTTGTAGAAGCCAAGCTGAAGCAGGGTATTGAGAGTGCGGTGCAGAAGAAAATCGTTAAGCTCATAAAAGACAGCAAGCTGAAGGTGCAGGCGCAGATCCAGGGTGAAGAAATTCGCGTGACCGGTAAGTCCCGCGACGATCTCCAGTCCGTAATGGCGCTGGTGCGCGGCGGCGATTTGGGACAACCGTTCCAGTTTAAAAACTTCCGCGATTAATATAAAAAGCCCGGTTAAACCGGGCTTTTTATCACGCCTTGAGCGCCTGCTCGACTTCGAAGCGGTTAGTCATTTTACTGTCTATCTTGACGTAAGCGCTGCGCTCTTCCGGGACAATGAGCACGTCCGTCACGCCCTCTTTTTCTTCCAGACGCTGCTTAAGCGCATCGCTGATTTCCACATCATCCGGGATTTCTATCCGAAGGCTGCTCACGTAGCGCGGCTCTTTCATGGTGCTGGCGACCAGCAGCCAGACTGTCGCTAACAGCGCACCGGCGAGAAATACGGTTTGTGAATCAAACAGGCCGTCCACCCAGCCGCCGAGCGAGCCGCCGATCGCCACGCCGAGAAACTGGCTGGTGGAGTAAATACCCATTGCCGTACCTTTGTAACCGGCGGGCGACTCTTTGCTGATAAGCGACGGCAGCAGCGCTTCCATCAGGTTAAAGGCCAGGAAGAACAGCTGCACGCCGGCAATCAGCTCCCAGAAGTGCGGACCGGCACCCCAGAGCACGATTTCGGCAATCAGCAGGACCGCCACGCAGCCCACGAAGACGCGCTTCATTTTGCGCTTCACTTCGGCGTAGATGATGAACGGCACGACGGAGACAAACGAAATCAGCATCGTGACCAGATAGATTTTCCAGTGCTCAGCCGCCGGGAAACCCGCTGCCGCAAGCTGGCCGGGCAGGGCGACAAAGGTCGACATCAGCAGGATGTGCAGACACATAATGCCAAAGTTCAGCTTCAGAAGGCGCGGCTCGACAATCACTTTGCTGAAGCAGCCTTTTACCATCCCGGATTCACGGTTGAGGACGTGGTTTTTGCTGTCCGGCACGACCCACAGGGTTAACGCAATACCAATGGTTGCCAGCACGGCAATCATCCAGAACAGGGCGTGCAGACCCAACGTGTGCGTAATGATGGGGCCAAGCACCATCGCAATCGCAAACGTTACGCCAAAGCTCACGCCGATGAACGCCATTGCTTTGGTGCGGTTTTGCTCGCGGGTTAAGTCGGACAGCAGCGCCATCACCGCGGCGGCAATCGCGCCGGAGCCCTGCAGGGCGCGGCCAAGAATAATCCCCCAGATGGAGTGGGAGAGGGCGGCAATGACGCTTCCGAGCACAAAGACCAGCAGCCCGCCGACAATAAGCGGTTTGCGGCCCACCCGGTCAGAGAGCAGGCCAAACGGGATCTGGAAAACCGCCTGCGCCAGGCCGTAGATGCCGATTGCGAGTCCAATCAGCGCCTCGCTGGCCCCCTGCAGCGCCATACCGTACGTGGTCAGAACAGGCAGGACCATAAACATGCCAAGCATCCGTAGCGAGAAGACAGTCCCTAAGCCCCAGGTCGCGCGTAGCTCGCCTGGCGTCATTTTATAATCGTTCATTACCACCTCAGTTCAAAAGCAGGCCATAGTGTAGTGCGGGGAAGGGGCGGGGTAAATAAAGGGTTATTTAACAAATATTACATGCGTTATTAGTAGATTCAGCGAATAAAAAAGGGTGCCGAAGCACCCCCTTTATTGACCTGTTTTGGCTTACCAGACGTAAGTCAGCAGGTTATGTGAATCCGGCACCATGAAGTCTACGGACATCATCACGGACAGCGAGGTGATGGCCACAATCGAGAACACAAACAGTTTGCGCGCCCAGACTTTGTCATCTTCCACTTTGTAACCGCGCAGCGCCATACCGAGCCACCAGACGCTCACCGCAGCCGCTACCGCCAGATATTTATATCCAGCGTAACCACCCAGAGAGAGCATCAGCGTTGCCACGGCAAAGGCGATGATGTACAGCGTGATGTGGTTCTTGGCAACCGAAATGCCCTTCACGACCGGCAGAACCGGGATGTTCGCTGCCTGATAATCCTTAAAGCGGAAAATCGCGATGGCATAGGAGTGCGGCATCTGCCACAGGCTAAAGATAGCCAGCAGGATCAGCGCACCGCTGTCGAACTCGTTCGTGACCGCACAGTAGCCAATCACCGGCGGCGCAGCGCCGGAGAGAGAACCAATCAGCGTGCCGTAGACGGAGTGGCGCTTCATATACAGGCTGTAGACGCCCACATATACCACGAACCCCATCACCCCCAGCCAGCAGGCCAGTGGGTTAGCACCAAACCACAGCAGCATAAAGCCAGCAATACCCAGCAAGGTGGCGTACACCAGCGAGACGGAAGGGGCGATCAGGCCTTTCACCAGCACCCGATTTTTGGTCCTTTCCATCTTCTTGTCGATATCCATGTCGATGTAGTTGTTAAATACACAACCGGACGCAACAACCAGTGACACACCGACCAGCGTGTAGATAAAGAGGGTGTAATCAATGCTGCCCTTAGAGGCCAGCAGGAACCCTCCGATCACGGAGATCAGGTTGCCAAAGATGATGCCTGGTTTCGTTACTTGCAGGTATTGCTTAAACATACTCGCCGCTCTTAGTGAACCATCATGTTGTAGTTGAGGTTCCACATAATCCAGATGGAACCGACTACCAGGATAGCGATGATAATCACGGTAAAGATAAAGGCGGTCATATTCCAGCCTTCATCGGACTTGGTGTTCATGTGCAGGAAGCAAACCAGATGCACCAGAATCTGAATCACCGCGGTTACCAGGATTGCACCCAGGATAACCGGCTTAGACGCAGAACCGCTCATCACCATCCAGAACGGGATCACCGTCAGGATGATCGACAGGATGAAACCTGTCATGTAGGTTTTTACGCTGCCGTGGGAAGCGCCATGATCGTTAGAATGACTCATTACATCGCCCCCATCAGATAGACAACAGAGAACACACAGATCCACACCACGTCCAGGAAGTGCCAGAACAGGCTCAGGCACAGGATACGGGTACGGTTAGTACTGGTCAGGCCGCGACGGGAGATCTGGAACATCAGGACTGCCATCCAGATCAGACCGGAGGTCACGTGCAGACCGTGAGTGCCGACCAGCGCGAAGAACGCGGACAGGAAGCCACTGCGATCCGGGCCGAAGCCTTCCATGATCAGGTGATGGAATTCATAGATTTCCATCCCGATAAATCCAGCACCAAACAACCAGGTCAACGCCAGCCAGGAAACAACCTGGCTCTTGTTGTTTTTGTACATGGCGATAGCCGCCATGCCGTAGGTGATGGAGCTGAATAACAGCAGTGCGGTTTCAACCAGAACGAACGGCAGTTCAAAGATGTCCTTGCCGGTCGGGCCGCCCGCTGTGCCGTTCACCAGAACGGCATAGGTTGCGAACAGACAGCAGAACAGAATGCAGTCGCTCATCAGGTAGATCCAGAAACCGAAGACTTTGGTCGGTCCTGTATCGTGGTGCGCATGCTCATGCGCGTGGGCAGTTGAGTGCGCCAGAGTATCAGTTGCCATTTTTCAGCCCCGCTTTAGAAATCTCGTCGAAATGCTGATTTTCCAGCTTCTCAACTTCACGGACTGGTACGTAGTAGTCCACGTCCTCGTCAAAGCTCTTCACAATCCAGCTGATTACGATGCCGGCGAAGCCAACAATCGCCATCCACCAGATGTGCCAGATCATTGCGAAACCAAATACCGTTGCGAAGGCGGCAATCACGATGCCCGCACCGCTGTTTTTCGGCATGTGGATCTCTTCGTAATGAGCAGGTTGCTTGTACGCTTCACCTTTCTCTTTCATTTCCCAGAATGCGTCACGTTCATGAACCTGCGGCACAATGGCGAAGTTATAGAAAGGAGGTGGAGAAGAGGTCGCCCACTCCAGCGTACGGCCACCCCATGGGTCACCGGTCAGGTCACGGTTCTGATCGCGGTCGCGAATAGACACGTAGAACTGAATCAGCTGAGACGCGATACCACAGGCAATCAGCACGGCACCGCCCGCTGCAACCATCAGCATTGGGTGGAACTGCGGATCGATCTGCTGGCTCAGGCGACGGGTCATACCCATGAAGCCCAGCACGTACAGCGGCATAAATGCTACGAAGAAGCCGATGATCCAGAACCAGAACGCGCGTTTACCCCATTTTTCGTTCAGCGTGAAGCCGAACGCTTTTGGCCACCAGTAGGTTACGCCAGCGAAGCAGCCGAAGACCACGCCACCGATGATAACGTTATGGAAGTGCGCAATCAGGAACAGGCTGTTATGCAGAACGAAGTCAGCGCCCGGTACCGCCAGCAGTACGCCGGTCATCCCACCTACGGAGAAGGTTACGATGAAGCCGATGGTCCACAGCATCGCTGAGTGGAACACGATACGGCCCTGGTACATGGTGAACAGCCAGTTGAAGATCTTCACCCCGGTAGGGATGGCGATAATCATGGTGGTGATACCGAAGAAGGCGTTTACGTTCGCGCCCGCACCCATGGTGAAGAAGTGGTGCAGCCAAACGATGAACGACAGAACGGTAATACACACGGTTGCCCACACCAGAGAGGTGTAACCAAACAGACGTTTACGCGAGAAGGTTGCCGCGATTTCGGAGAACACACCGAACACAGGCAGAACCAGAATGTACACTTCCGGGTGACCCCAGGCCCAAATCAGGTTGATGTACATCATCATGTTGCCACCCATATCATTCGTGAAGAAATGGGTGCCCAGATAGCGATCCAGGGTCAGCAGCGCGATGGTGACGGTCAGAATTGGGAAGGAGGCAATAATCAGGATGTTGGCGCACAGAGATGCCCAGGTAAATACCGGCATCTTGAACATGGTCATGCCAGGGGCACGCATCTTGATAATGGTCACGAAGAAGTTGATACCGGTCAGGGTAGTACCGACACCGGAGAGCTGAAGCGCCCAAATCCAGTAGTCGACGCCAACGCCCGGACTGTACTCAATTCCTGACAGCGGTGGGTAAGCCAGCCAACC
The DNA here is from genome assembly GCF_008364555.1 of Enterobacter vonholyi. Lineage (GTDB taxonomy): Bacteria > Pseudomonadota > Gammaproteobacteria > Enterobacterales > Enterobacteriaceae > Enterobacter > Enterobacter vonholyi. The sequence continues at coordinate 310,098 of NZ_VTUC01000001.1, read as the reverse complement.
GGTCTGCGCGAATTCGCCCACACCCAGTGACAGGTTAACCAGGATAACGCCGACAACCGTGAACCAGAAGCTCAGGTTGTTCAGGAACGGGAACGCCACGTCGCGCGCGCCGATTTGCAGCGGAACGACAACGTTCATCAGACCGATAACCAGCGGCATCGCCACGAAGAAGATCATGATAACGCCGTGGGCGGTAAAGATCTGATCGTAGTGGTGCGGTGGCAGGAAGCCGGCTTCACCCGCAGAAGCGAGTGCCTGCTGGCTACGCATCATGATCGCATCCGCAAAGCCACGAATTAACATGACGATACCGACGATGCAGTACATGATACCGAGTTTTTTGTGGTCAACCGAAGTCAGCCACTCGTTCCACAGGTAGCTCCACTTACCGAAGTAAGTGATCAGGGCCAGTAAGGCCGCGCCACCAATGATAATTGCAGCCACCGTAACCACGATAATCGGTTCATGGTAGGGCACTGCATCCAGTGTCAATTTTCCGAACATTTTCTTCCTCGGCCCCTTAGTGAGCGGTTTCCGCGTGGCTCATGTCCATGCCTTCCATACCTTCGTGCGCGCTGTGCTCGCCTTCTGGCTGGGTCATGTCCATGCTCTTGCCGTGATCCATAAATTTGCCAATAACATCTTTGAACAAATCAGGTTTCACATTAGAGAAGTACTCCACCTTGTTGTATTCGCTTGGTGCAGCCACTTTTTCGAACGCCGCCATGTCAGACATGGTGTTTGGAGACTGCTTCGCTTTTTCAACCCACTGGTCGAAAGCGGCACGGTCTGGCGTCGCAATAGCTTTGAACTTCATACCTGAGAAGCCCGGGCCGCTATAGCTGGCGGAGATACCATCATAGGTGCCTGCTTCATTCGCGATCAGATGCAGGTTGGTCTGCATACCGGCCATCGCGTAAATCTGGCTACCCAGACGTGGGATGAAGAAGGAGTTCATTACGGAGTTGGAGGTCACTTTGAACTGAACCGGAGTGTTCGCCGGGAAGGCGATTTCATTCACGGTAGCAATACCCTGCTCTGGATAGATGAAGAACCATTTCCAGTCCATGGAGACCACTTCAATGGTAATAGGTTTCTCATCGTGAACCAGCGGTTTGCTTGGCTCAAGTGCGTGAGTGGTTTTCCAGGTCAGCACGGCAAGGAACAGGATGATCAGAATAGGTACCGTCCAGACCACAGCTTCCACTTTATTGGAGTGTGACCAGTTAGGGCTATACTTCGCATCTTTATTGCTCGCACGATACTTCCAGGCGAAACCAACAGCCATCAAAATGGCAGGAATAACCACAATCAACATCAGGCCAAAAGCCGTCAATATCAGTGAACGTTGTTCCAGTCCAATCTGTCCTTTGGGGTCTAGTAGTGCAGAATCACAGCCACTGAGTAATACAGTGCCCGCGAATAATGACAACCATCCCAAACTTTTATTGTATTTCCCGAGTCTCATTTAACGACCTCAATTCCACGGAGTCTGGTGGCGTTTAAAGTGTGCGGGCATTTTACGGGAAGGTTACATTACTGTAAACATCATTAGGCCTGTGTCAGGAAGGTGTTACCGGGTTCTGCCGCACGTGTCACAAGTGTTGCAAATTATGTCGGTTTTTATGACCGAAGCCGCACGGCATGGGCTTTATAACGAAAGGACCCCCAAGCATACCCTAAAAGGGGCAATTGGTATAACCATTGTTGAAAATAAACAAAAAATTAACAATTAATTATCAATAAAAAGACATATAAAAAACGAATAATCAAACTCTCGTATGCTGAATCGTTTAATGAAAAATAGCGTTTTGGAATAGGAGCCAATAATTTCCAAATCCTATCCCGCACAAAACAACAAATATTTTTTTTGCGCCTGGCGGCTATTTCGTCGTTATAATTTCGGTTAGTGATTACAACGGGAAATAACCTTTCGCATTTTTCTTCAGGTCATCTGCGTTTTACGCAACGCCATGAAATCAAGCAGACCTCCGATCAGGATCCCGGCGATAGCCAGCAGGGCGCCTGCGTCCAGCAGAAGGGCTTCGAAAGGGAGTTCCAGAGAGGTGCTGGCATTGATAATAAGCACCACGAGCCAGAGCGCCAGAGCAATGCAGCCCGCCATTAACAGACGTAACGCAAAACGGTAGGCGCGGTGATATTCGGTGCGCGGCATAAAGTGTTCTGTTCGCTGGGTATATTCCAGCGTCTGACGGCAGACCAGCAGCAATAAAATTCCCGGCACGGCAGCTACGACCGAGAAGAGATAAAATGTTGGCCAGCCATGGGCTTCCACGAACCAGCCGGCAATCGGGCCAACGTACACCCGGCCAACGGCTGAGAGCGCCGAGAGCAGAGCGAACTGGGTGGCTGAAAACGACTTATTGCACAGGGTCATCAGCAGGGCGACAAACGCCGCAGTGCCCATGCCGCCGCAGAGGTTTTCGAAGAATACCGTTGTGGCCATGCTGATCGTATGTTTGTCGGTAATCGACAGCAGCCAGTAGCCTGCGTTAGAGGCACCCTGAAGGATGCCGAAAATTAGCAGCGCGCGAAACAGGGTCAGACGCTGCATCAGCACGCCGCCATAAAGCGCGCCGACGATGGTCGCAAACAGCCCAAGCGTTTTATTCACCACGCCTACTTCACCGGCGTCAAAACCGACGCCGCGGATCAGGAAGGTGGTGGTCAGGCTCATGGCGAAAGCATCACCCAGCTTATAAAGGACGATAAGCAACAGGATCAGCCAGGCGTTGTTGCGGCCAAAAAAGTCACGCAGCGGTTCGGCGACGGCCTGCTCCAGCGAGCGGGGTACCGGAATAACGTCACTCGGTTCGGGCGCGAACAGCGTCGCGATAATGCAGGGGACAAGCAGGGCGGCCATCAGCCAGTACATACCCTGCCAGCCGAGGTACCTGTCGGCGAGCCACAGCGCCAGCCCGCCGGAAACCAGCATCCCGAGGCGATAGCCCAGCACGCTGATTGCTGCACCAGCACCGCGCTCTTCCGCAGGTAACACGTCCGTCTTCCAGGCGTCGAACACGATATCCTGAGAGGCGGAACAGAAAGCAATCACTACCGCAAGTGCGGCCATCCAGCGAAGCTGGGTGGTGGGTTCAAGAAGGCCCATACCCGCAATAGCCAGCAGCAGCAGAATCTGCGTCATCACTAACCAGCCGCGCCGACGCCCGAGGAAAGGCGGCGTGTAGCGATCCATGACCGGAGACCACAGGAACTTAAAGACATAGGCCTGGCCGACAAGCGAGAAGAACCCAATGGTTTTAAGATCGATGTTTTCAACCGTCATCCACGCCTGAAGCGTGCCGGAAGTGAGCGCGAGGGGTAAACCCGAGGCAAAGCCGAGGATCAGCAGAATCGCTGATTTCGGTTGCTGGAAAATGCGTAAGTAATGGCTGGACATGTTCTTATAAAACTGACCCGGTGATACACCGGGCCAGCGAGCGGGATTAACGCGCGTTCTGCTTGATGAAGTCGTGAATGCTGGTGTCCTGCGCCATATCGGCGATGGTATCGGTCAGCACGCTGTTAACGGCGTTAGCAATGTTCTGGTTGGAGGCCTGGAACGCACCTTCAACAGAATAGCTGGCGCGGTAGTTTTTGGTCATCTTGTTGCCATTCTTCGCGGTGGCAATGATGGCGATATCCGCTTTGGTCGCGATGTTGTAGCGCACGTTGCCCTGAGACACGTCAGCGTACAGGTTGTTCACGATGATCTGCAGATCGACCGCGCCGCTTGGGCCAATCATATACCCGCGAGCGGTCATCTGTTTCTCCAGCACTTCCTGCAGCAGGAAGCGCAGGTCACGGGACGCGGTGAGGGTAACCTGCTGGTTATCGCGGGTCACTTTAGCCAGCGCCTGATCCTGACGCTGATCGGCGCCGTTAATGCTCACGGTGACGCCCATCAGGCTTGGGTCCTGCTGAGGCAGGGTGATTTTTGGTGAGACATCAATAGTGGTAGGCGGGGTAGCGCAGCCTGCCAGCATAAAAAGGGCTACCAACGGAAAGAAGAGTTTTTTTAACATTTTCGGGTTCTCAACGAATCGTAAGCATATAAAGAGAAAAATTGTCGTCATCATAACATCGCCAACGGCGAGGGGAAGTGGTCAACGCATGTAAATTCATCGCCTTGTCCGAAAACTGACCAGTTCACCGTTTTTCCCAAACCGTGTATGACAAAACGTATGAGTCTCACAGTGAACTTCATTCGTTTGAATGAGAAAATCAGACGAAAGCTAAATATTTGTTGTCAAGGTGTAATGGAAACGGTAAAAGCGGCTAACATTTAAAGGGATGGGTGACATCCTGGCGTTGTCGGAGGAGTAATTTCATGATGATACGTGAGCATATAGAAGATAAATTAAGGGCAGCGTTCAACCCTGTGTTCCTCGAAGTCGTCGACGAAAGCTATCGTCATAACGTGCCGGCAGGTTCTGAAAGCCACTTTAAAGTGGTTCTGGTTAGCGATCGCTTCACGGGAGAACGTTTCCTGAATCGACACCGCTTGATCTACAGCACCTTGACGGAAGAACTCTCCACGACCGTGCATGCGCTGGCACTGCATACCTACACCATTAAGGAATGGGAAGGTCTGCAGGATACGGTTTTCGCATCGCCACCTTGTCGCGGTGCAGGCACTATCGCCTGATAAATCGGATTTGCAACGGCTGGAGCTTTTCCAGTATGTTGCTTAGAGATTTCCTCAAAACGGCCTCCGGGCCGTTTTGTTTTGTCTGAGTTTTGAGCGGATGGTGCGATTTTAAGGCTAAAAATAGCCTTAAAGTGTGAAAAAAGCCGCAGCAACATGCCCCAACCGTTCTCGACTCACCTAAGTGATGCCGCTATAATGCCGCGTCTTATTGAATGTCTTCGGGATGATTCTGGCGACAGGGAATGTGAATCTGCACTAAGAGAGCATCCCGGTATAACAGACAGATTCAGAGTTGACCGAGCACTGTGATTTTTTTGAGGTAACAAGATGCAAGTTTCAGTTGAAACCACTCAAGGCCTTGGCCGCCGTGTAACGATTACTATCGCTGCTGACAGCATCGAAACTGCTGTGAAAAGCGAGCTGGTCAACGTAGCAAAAAAAGTACGTATTGACGGCTTCCGCAAGGGCAAAGTACCAATGAATGTTGTTGCTCAGCGTTATGGCGCTTCCGTGCGTCAGGATGTGCTGGGTGAACTGATGAGCCGCAACTTTATCGATGCGATCATCAAAGAAAAAATCAATCCGGCCGGTGCGCCGAACTACGTTCCAGGCGAATACAAACTGGGCGAAGACTTCACCTACTCTGTAGAGTTCGAAGTGTACCCGGAAGTTGAGCTGAAAGGTCTGGAATCTATCGAAGTTGAAAAACCAGTTGTTTCCGTGACTGACGAAGACGTTGACGGCATGCTGGATACCCTGCGCAAGCAGCAGGCGAACTGGAAAGAGAAAGAAGGCGCTGTTGACGCTGAAGACCGTGTCACCATCGACTTCACCGGTTCTGTAGACGGCGAAGAGTTCGAAGGCGGTAAAGCGTCTGACTTCGTACTGGCAATGGGCCAGGGTCGTATGATCCCAGGCTTCGAAGACGGTATCAAAGGCCACAAAGCTGGCGAAGAGTTCACCATCGACGTGACCTTCCCGGAAGAATACCACGCTGAAAACCTGAAAGGGAAAGCAGCGAAGTTCGCTATCAACCTGAAGAAAGTTGAAGAGCGCGAACTGCCAGAACTGACTGAAGAATTCATCAAGCGTTTCGGCGTGGAAGATGGTTCTGTAGCGGGTCTGCGTACCGAAGTGCGTAAGAACATGGAACGCGAACTGAACGGCGCGGTGCGTAACCGTGTGAAATCTCAGGCGATCGAAGGTCTGGTTAAAGCCAACGAAATCGACGTTCCAGCTGCCCTGATCGACAGCGAAATCGACGTTCTGCGCCGTCAGGCTGCACAGCGTTTCGGTGGCAACCAGCAGCAAGCGATGGAACTGCCGCGCGAGCTGTTCGAAGAGCAAGCGAAACGCCGCGTTGTTGTTGGCCTGCTGCTGGGCGAAGTGATTCGTACCCACGAGCTGAAAGCTGACGAAGAGCGTGTGAAAGGCCTGATCGAAGAGATGGCTTCTGCATACGAAGATCCATCAGAAGTGATCGAGTTCTACGGTAAGAACAAAGAACTGATGGACAACATGCGCAACGTTGCCCTGGAAGAGCAGGCTGTTGAAGCGGTACTGGCGAAAGCGAAAGTGACCGAAAAAGCGACCTCTTTCAACGAACTGATGAACCAGCAGGCGTAATTTCGCCCCAACGGTTTAAAGTTTGAACAGAAAACCCGTTGCCTTGCGGCAACGGGTTTTTTTTATCGCAGCTATAGCCCAGGAAGAGTGCTAAAACGCCCTTTCGGTGTTAGCGTAACAACAAAAGGTTGTTATGCTTGAAATAGGGCACTGTAAACCCCATAAGTACGTAATCACGATGAATGAGACTGGCTGATAATCCGTCCGTAAGGTTACAATCAGTACAGCAGGTGTTTTCAATTTTGATCCAGGAGACGGAAATGTCATACAGTGGCGAACGAGATAACTTTGCACCCCATATGGCTCTGGTGCCAATGGTTATTGAACAGACCTCACGTGGTGAGCGTTCTTTTGATATCTATTCCCGTCTGCTCAAGGAACGCGTTATCTTTCTGACTGGCCAGGTGGAAGACCATATGGCTAACCTGATCGTGGCGCAGATGCTGTTTCTGGAAGCGGAAAACCCGGAAAAAGACATTTACCTGTACATTAACTCCCCGGGTGGCGTGATTACAGCAGGGATGTCCATTTATGACACCATGCAATTCATCAAACCTGATGTAAGCACTATCTGTATGGGTCAGGCTGCATCTATGGGCGCGTTCCTGTTAACAGCAGGAGCGAAGGGTAAGCGTTTCTGCTTGCCAAATTCCCGCGTGATGATTCACCAGCCGCTGGGCGGTTATCAGGGGCAGGCGACGGATATCGAAATCCACGCCCGCGAAATTCTGAAAGTAAAAGCGCGCATGAATGAACTTATGGCGCAGCATACGGGTCAACCACTCGAGCAGATCGAGCGCGATACCGAGCGCGATCGCTTCCTCTCTGCTCCAGAGGCAGTTGAGTACGGCTTAGTCGACTCCGTGTTGACCCATCGTAATTGATGCCCGCGACGCGAGTGTGCCGCTATACTAAGGTAGGGCGGCACGCTGCTCATTGCAGCTTGCGTCTTAGAATGGCATTTGCGTCGTCATGTGCGGCACAAAGAACTTAAAAAGAGGTTTGGACTCATGACAGATAAACGCAAAGATGGTTCGGGCAAACTGCTGTACTGCTCTTTTTGCGGCAAAAGCCAGCATGAAGTGCGTAAACTGATTGCCGGGCCGTCCGTGTATATCTGCGACGAATGTGTCGATTTATGTAACGACATTATTCGCGAAGAGATTAAAGAAGTCGCACCGCACCGTGAGCGCAGCGCGCTGCCAACACCGCATGAAATTCGTCATCACCTTGACGACTACGTCATCGGACAGGAGCAGGCCAAGAAAGTGCTGGCGGTAGCGGTCTATAACCACTACAAACGTCTGCGTAACGGCGACACCAGCAATGGCGTAGAACTGGGTAAAAGTAACATTCTGCTGATCGGCCCAACCGGTTCCGGTAAAACGCTGCTGGCTGAAACCCTGGCGCGTCTGCTCGATGTTCCGTTCACGATGGCGGATGCCACCACCCTGACCGAGGCCGGTTACGTGGGTGAGGACGTTGAAAACATCATTCAGAAACTGCTGCAGAAGTGCGATTACGACGTACAGAAAGCCCAGCGCGGGATTGTTTACATCGATGAGATCGACAAGATCTCCCGTAAATCAGACAACCCGTCCATCACCCGTGACGTATCGGGTGAAGGCGTACAGCAGGCACTGCTGAAGCTGATCGAAGGTACGGTTGCCGCCGTTCCGCCACAGGGTGGTCGTAAACATCCGCAGCAGGAGTTCCTGCAGGTTGATACCTCCAAGATCCTGTTCATCTGTGGTGGTGCGTTTGCTGGTCTGGATAAAGTCATCTCCCACCGTGTTGAAACCGGCTCCGGCATTGGTTTTGGCGCAACGGTGAAATCGACGTCCGAAAAACCAAACGAAGGCGAGCTGCTGTCTCAGGTTGAACCGGAAGATCTGATCAAATTCGGTCTGATCCCTGAGTTCATCGGCCGTCTGCCGGTTGTGGCAACGCTGAATGAGCTGAGTGAAGACGCGCTGATCCAGATCCTGAAAGAACCGAAAAATGCGCTGACCAAGCAGTATCAGGCGCTGTTCAATCTGGAAGGCGTTGACCTGGAATTCCGCGACGAAGCGCTGGATGCTATTGCCAAGAAAGCGATGGTCCGTAAAACCGGTGCTCGTGGTCTGCGTTCAATTGTTGAAGCAGCACTGCTCGACACCATGTACGATCTGCCGTCGATGGAAGATGTTGAGAAAGTGGTGATTGACGAGTCCGTTATTAGCGGTCAAACCAAGCCGCTGCTGATTTACGGCAAACCGGAAGCGCAGCAGGCATCTGGCGAATAATTCACCAAACCATACAAGCAGTTAATCAAAAAGGGGGGATTTTATCTCCCCTTTACTTTTTCCGTATTCATAGCGTTGAATGTGTGGGAAACATCCCCATATACTGGATACATGTTAATGGTTATGTGAAGCACAGTGACATGACCAGCTTACCTGGCGGACACTAACTAAGAGAGAGCTCTATGAATCCTGAGCGTTCTGAACGCATTGAAATCCCCGTATTGCCGTTGCGCGATGTGGTGGTTTATCCGCACATGGTCATACCCTTATTTGTAGGGCGGGAAAAATCTATCCGTTGCCTCGAAGCCGCCATGGATCATGATAAAAAAATCATGCTGGTGGCGCAGAAAGAAGCATCAACGGATGAGCCGGGTGTAAACGATCTTTTCACCGTCGGGACCGTGGCCTCTATTTTGCAGATGCTGAAGCTGCCTGACGGCACCGTTAAGGTGCTGGTAGAAGGCCTGCAGCGTGCGCGTATTACCACTCTGTCAGACGACGGCGAACACTTCTCTGCCAAGGCAGAGTACCTTGATTCGCCTGAGCTTGATGAGCGCGAGCAGGAAGTACTGGTTCGCACCGCGATTAGCCAGTTTGAAGGCTACATCAAGCTGAACAAGAAAATCCCACCAGAAGTGCTGACGTCGCTGAACAGCATCGACGATCCTGCGCGCCTGGCGGACACCATCGCTGCACATATGCCGCTGAAGCTGGCTGACAAGCAGTCCGTGCTGGAAATGTCCGACGTTAACGAGCGTCTGGAATACCTGATGGCGATGATGGAGTCTGAAATCGATCTGCTGCAGGTTGAGAAGCGCATTCGCAACCGCGTGAAAAAGCAGATGGAGAAATCTCAGCGTGAGTACTATCTGAATGAGCAAATGAAGGCCATTCAGAAAGAACTGGGCGAGATGGACGACGCGCCGGACGAAAACGAAGCCCTGAAGCGTAAGATCGACGCGGCGAAGATGCCGAAAGAGGCGAAAGAGAAGGCCGAAGCAGAACTGCAGAAGCTGAAAATGATGTCTCCAATGTCGGCTGAAGCGACCGTTGTACGCGGCTACATTGAGTGGATGGTGCAGGTTCCGTGGAACGCCCGCAGCAAGGTCAAAAAAGACCTGCGTCAGGCACAGGAAATCCTGGATACCGACCACTACGGCCTGGAACGCGTGAAAGACCGCATTCTTGAGTACCTCGCGGTACAAAGCCGTGTAAACAAAATTAAAGGGCCAATTCTGTGCCTGGTAGGACCGCCGGGGGTGGGTAAAACCTCTCTGGGTCAGTCCATCGCCAAAGCGACCGGACGTAAATATATCCGTATGGCGCTGGGTGGCGTGCGCGATGAAGCGGAAATCCGCGGTCACCGCCGTACCTACATCGGTTCTATGCCGGGTAAACTGATCCAGAAGATGGCGAAAGTGGGGGTTAAAAACCCGCTGTTCCTGCTCGATGAGATCGACAAAATGTCGTCGGACATGCGTGGCGACCCTGCATCTGCACTGTTGGAAGTGCTTGATCCAGAACAGAACGTGGCGTTCAGCGATCACTACCTGGAAGTGGACTACGACCTGAGCGATGTGATGTTCGTAGCGACCTCCAACTCCATGAACATTCCGGCCCCGCTGCTGGATCGTATGGAAGTGATCCGTCTCTCGGGCTATACCGAAGACGAGAAGCTGAATATTGCTAAGCAGCACCTGCTGCCGAAACAGATTGAGCGTAACGCGCTGAAAGCCAACGAGCTGACCGTTGAGGACAGCGCGATTATCGGCATCATTCGTTACTACACCCGTGAAGCGGGCGTGCGTAGCCTTGAGCGTGAAATCTCAAAGCTGTGTCGTAAAGCGGTGAAACAGCTGCTGCTGGATAAGAGCCTGAAACACATTGTGATTAACGGCGACAATCTGCATGCCTATCTCGGCGTTCAGCGCTTCGACTACGGCCGCGCGGACAACGAAAACCGTGTTGGTCAGGTGACCGGACTCGCATGGACGGAAGTGGGCGGCGATCTGCTGACCATCGAAACCGCCTGTGTACCGGGTAAAGGCAAACTGACCTACACCGGCTCGCTGGGTGAAGTGATGCAGGAATCCATCCAGGCTGCGCTGACCGTGGTGCGCGCGCGTGCGGAGAAACTGGGAATTAACCCTGATTTCTACGAAAAACGCGACATCCACGTGCACGTACCTGAAGGGGCGACGCCAAAAGATGGTCCAAGCGCGGGTATTGCCATGTGTACCGCTCTGGTTTCCTGCCTGACCGGGAACCCTGTGCGTGCCGATGTGGCAATGACCGGTGAAATTACGCTGCGTGGCCAGGTTCTGCCGATTGGTGGTTTAAAAGAAAAACTGCTGGCGGCACACCGCGGTGGGATCAAAACCGTATTGATCCCTTACGAAAACAAACGCGATCTGGAAGAGATTCCGGACAACGTGATTGCCGATCTGCAGATCCATCCTGTTAAGCGAATTGAGGAAGTTCTCAGTCTCGCTTTGCAGAATGAACCCTCCGGAATGCAGGTTGTAACCGCAAAATAGTGACCTCGCGCAAAGAGCGTCAATAAAAACAAGGCTGGTAAGTGATTTCGCACTTGCCAGCCTTTTTTTGTATAGCTAATTTAGATTGCTGATTAGGTCAGCCATCAACAACGGGTGTTGTAAGGTCATGGCAGGCCTGATATAACTGCTGCGCGGTCGCGTTGTGAAGGATTCAGGCGCGATATAAATTATAAAGAGAGGAAGAGAACAGTGAATAAATCTCAACTGATTGACAAAATTGCTGCTGGTGCTGATATTTCTAAAGCTGCAGCTGGACGTGCGTTAGATGCATTAATTGCTTCTGTTACTGAATCTCTGCAGGCTGGGGACGACGTTGCACTGGTAGGCTTCGGTACTTTTGCTGTTAAAGAGCGTGCTGCCCGTACTGGCCGCAACCCTCAGACCGGTAAAGAGATCACCATTGCTGCTGCTAAAGTGCCGGGTTTCCGTGCAGGTAAAGCGCTGAAAGACGCAGTAAACTGATTGCTCTCCCGTTTCAGGGAAGCCGGAAAGTACAAGGGCGCATCATTTGATGTGCCTTTTTTGTTTGTCCAGACCTGATTTGTGCGAGTTTATGCGAGTTGTGGGCTGACAATCGCCCCGTTTTCTTGTCACAATACGCCTTCACGCGCGACGGTCAGGATTTTCCGTCAGCGTCAGGTAACCAGTCACCTACAGCGGAGTGTTGTTACACCATGATGGACAGCTTACGCACGGCTGCTAACAGTCTCGTGCTCAAGATTATTTTCGGTATCATTATCGTGTCGTTCATATTGACCGGCGTGAGCAGTTACCTTATTGGCGGTGGCGCAAACTACGCCGCAAAAGTGAATGGCCAGGAGATCAGCCGCGGTCAGTTCGAGAATGCTTTTGCCGGTGAACGTAACCGTATGCAGCAACAGCTGGGCGACCAATTCTCTGAACTGGCGGCGAACGAAGGGTACATGAAGACTCTGCGACAACAGACGTTGAACCGTCTTATCGACGAAGCGCTGCTCGATCAGTATGCCAAAAAACTCGGCCTTGGCATTAGTGATGAGCAGGTGAAAAAAGCCATCTTCTCCACCCAGGCCTTCCAGTCTAACGGTAAATTCGACAACGCGCGTTACAACAGTATCGTCAACCAGATGGGGATGACGGCCGATCAGTACGCTCAGGCGCTGCGTAACCAGCTGACCACCCAGCAGCTCATCAATGCTGTCGTGGGCACCGATTTCATGCTCAAAGGTGAAACGGACGAACTGGCCGCGCTGGTGGCACAGCAGCGTGTTGTACGCGAAGCGACCATTGATGTTAACGCCCTGGCGGCGAAACAGCAGGTGAGCGACGCTGACGTTAACGCCTGGTACGAACAGAACAAGAATTCTTTTGTTTCTCCAGAGCAGTTCCGCGTGAGCTACATCAAGCTGGATGCGGCCGCGCTGCAGGAAACCGCGTCTGATGCAGAGATCCAGTCTTACTACGATCAGCATCAGGATCAGTTCACTCAGCCCCAGCGTAACCGCTACAGCGTGATTCAGACGAAAACCGAGGCTGATGCTAAAGCTGCGCTGGATGAGCTGAACAAAGGCGCTGATTTCGCGACCGTTGCGAAAGCGAAATCCACCGACATTATCTCGGCGAAAAATGGCGGTGATATGGGCTGGCTGGAAGACGCGACCACGCCTGACGAGCTGAAAAATGCCGGTCTGAAAGAGAAAGGCCAACTTTCTGGCGTCATTAAGTCTTCCGTTGGTTTCCTGGTCGTGCGTCTGGACGACATCACCGCGGCGAAAACCAAGCCGCTGGCTGACGTCCGCGATGATATCGCAGCGAAAGTGAAACAGGAAAAAGCGCTGGATGCCTACTACGCGCTGCAGCAGAAGGTTAGCGATGCTGCCAGCAACGACAACGAATCTCTGGCAGGTGCAGAGCAGGCGGCGGGCGTGAAGGCGGTTGAAACTGGCTGGTTTGGTCGTGACAACCTGCCGGAAGAGCTGAACTTCAAACCGGTTTCTGATGCAATCTTCAACGGTGGTCTGGTGGGCGAGAACGGCACGCCGGGCAGTAACTCTGACATCATTACCGTCGACGGCGATCGTGCATTTGTGTTGCGCGTCAGCGAGCATAAGCCAGAAGCGGTCAAACCGCTGGCGGAAGTGAAGGATCAGGTCATCGCTCAGGTTAAGCACAACAAAGCGGAACAGCAGGCGAAACTGGATGCTGAGAAGATTCTGTCCGATCTGAAAGCGGGTAAAGAAGACGCGCTGAAAGCGGCTGGCCTGAGCTTCGGTGAAGCGAAAACGCTGAGCCGTACCGGTCAGGACCCTATCAGCCAGGCCGCGTTTGGTCTGACCCTGCCTGCAAAGGACAAGCCAAGCTTCGGTACCACCACCGATGCGCAGGGTAACGTCGTTCTGCTGGCGCTGGATGAAGTGAAAGCCGGCACCTTGCCAGAAGCGCAGAAGAAAGCCATGGTTCAGGGAATTACCCAGAACAATGCCCAGATTGCCTTCGAAGCCATGATGAGCAACCTGCGTAAAGAAGCCAAAATCAAGCTGGGTGATGTAATGACTCAGCAGCAGTAATTACGTGTCTGCTCGCAGATTTTCGTAACGCTCTGCAAAAACTAAAGGCCGCTTTCGCGGCCTTTTCCATTTCTGCAATCTGCTGTTTGTGCCGGTTTGAACTGGCGGCTATCGTGACGTGGCTGTCAACAAACAAGGAGATAACAGCATGAAATGTGGAATCAAAGCACTGTTAATTACGCTGGCTATTGCCACCACCGGGATGAGCGTGGGTGCGATGGCGTCGGCTCCCGCCGCCAAATCACAAACTACCCAGAGCAAGTCCGACGCGGCAGCGCCGGTGCAAGGGCAAACCAAAGCGATTGACGCCGGTAAAAACGCGGATGATGACGGTACGCGGGTCAGTATCAATTCTGCCTCTGCGGAAGATCTGGCCCGCGCGATGAATGGTGTCGGCCTGAAAAAAGCGCAGGCCATCGTCAGCTACCGCGAAGAGTATGGTCCTTTCAAAACGGTAGACGATCTCAAACAGGTGCCGGGCATGGGCAGCGCGCTGGTTGAGCGCAACCTCTCACACCTGACATTGTAATCACGCAATTTCTTGCACTGCGGCAAAATTTTGCCAGGATAAAGAGGTCATACCAGTTATGACCTCTCATCCTACAATAACAGTAAAGGCTATTGCGCTATGCAGACAAAAATCAAAGTACGCGGTTTTCATCTCGACGTTTATCAGCATGTGAACAATGCCCGCTATCTTGAGTTTCTTGAAGAAGCGCGCTGGGACGGGCTGGAAAACAGCGAAAGCTTTCAGTGGCTGACCGCGCACAACATCGCGTTCGTGGTCGTCAATATCAACATCAACTACCGCCGTCCGGCCGTGCTGGGCGATGTGCTCACGGTGACAAGCCAGGTGCAGCAAATCAATGGCAAAAGCGGGGTGTTAAGCCAGGTGGTGACGCTCGATCCAGAAGGGCAGGTGGTGGCTGATGCGCTGATCACCTTTGTCTGTATCGATCTGAAAACGCAGAAAGCGCTGCCGCTCGAAGGTGAGTTGCGTGAAAAGCTGGAGTTGATGATCGCGTAAGACTTGTTAAGGCGTACTCGTGCTGTCGACACCCGTTTTGCGACAGCACGGTCAAGTAGCCCTATTTTAGGCCAGTCTTTTTCTGCATCGCGGCCATCACGCCGGCTTTATCGGCAAGATAGTGGTTCAGTCCGTTCGCGCGAAGATTACAGGCCGCGCACTGGCCGCAACCGTCGCCTTTGATACCGTTATAGCAGGTGAGCGTTTCGCTGCGAACCAGGTCCAGCTTGCCCCAGTAATCCGCCAGCGCCCAGGTTTCGGCTTTATCCAGCCACATGAGCGGAGTTTCAAAGCGCGTCTCTTTCGCCATCCCCAGATTGACGGCGTGGTTTAGCGCTTTCACGAACTCATCACGACAGTCCGGGTAGCCGGAGAAGTCGGTCTCGCAAACGCCCGTAATCACCGCTTCGGCTTTTACCTGGTAGGCGTAGATCGCCGTCAGGGTCAGGAAGAGGATATTACGGCCCGGCACGAAGGTATTCGGAATGCCGCTGGCATCAGGTTCGTAGTCCGGGACGGGAATACTGTCGCGGGTGAGGCTGCTCACGGCCAGTTCATTTAACAGCGTAACGTCCAGCACCTTGTGCGCGCGTGCGCCCAGTTTCAGGGCAAGTTCACGGGCAACGTCGATTTCAGCGCGGTGGCGCTGACCATAATCGAAAGTGACACAGTGAACTTCATCGTACTGATGAAGGGCCTGAACCAGGCAGGTAGTAGAGTCTTGTCCTCCGCTGAACACGACGACGGCACGTTTCATAAATCATCTCGACTGTTACGGTAAAAACGTTATGTTACCGTCTGCCTGTGGCGCCGACCAGCTTCTTCACGATTTAGGGGCGGGAAGCCAGGCTTCGGTAAAGTCAAACCAGCCGCGGGTATTGAGACGTATACCATTCACGCCTGGTGGAGCACTGATTTGGTATTGATAATTAAAGAGTGGTGTCAGCACTGCACTTTCCATTAACCGGTTGAAGATGGCTTGCAGCCCCGCGTGCCTATCCCGCGCCTCTGCCTGCGTCTGTACCGCATCCAGCGTCGCTTGCAAATGGGCGTAAGCCGGTGCGCTAAGAACGTGCGGCCAGAGGGCATCGCAGCGCAGCCACTGTTCCAGCGTATATTCCGGCGCTTCGCCAATAAGCCTGTCGCCCATCATGATGTCTGCATCTGCAAGCTCCAGGCATCCGTCCCACGTCTTGGCGTCGTGAAAGATGACGGTCAGTTCACAACCCTGTAGCGCCAGGTATGCCTTCAACTGGCTGGCCATGGTGTGAAGCTCAACAGGGAGATGATAAACCAGCGTCAATGCTTCAGGGAGGGTTACGCCCGATAAATCAGGCCATTCGGGGATGGTCCAGCCGGGAAGCAGTTCCTGAGTTGGCGTGATGAGCCCTTCGTTTAGTGGAAGGGTGTGGAGAAGCCGGGAGAGATGAATGATATTGATAAGCCGCTTTGCCTGGAGCTCACTCAGGCGTGCGCTCTGTTTTAGCGTAAGGTAACAGAACCCCAGGCTGGTGCTGCTGCTTACCAGCCGCAGACTTTCCAGCTCGTCGGCCTCGCCGATCGCGATTTGCACCGGGTGACGACAGCTGGTACCCAACCTGTAATCAAAAAGCTGGGGTGTGATCCAATATTCGATGGCTTTGAGCAGCGGATGACTCAGGTGATACTGCTCATGGCTTTCCAGACGAACCAGGTCGGGCTCAAAGGCAGCCAGCCGAAAGGGGCCAGAGCCAACCGAAGGATGGTCGGGATGCGCCAGACGGCTACAGTAGGTTGCCAGCCTGTGCGGTAGCCAGTAGTCAGGTTGATGCAGCGTAAACGTCAGACACTGTGGATGCGTTGTCTCAATATTTAAGACGCTCTGTAACAGGGTGCGCAGGGCGGGGAGCGTCAACAGCGCTGTCAGACTTCGCTGGAGTTGCGCCGTTTCTATTTTATCGCCGTTATGCCAGTGCAGGGTGGAGCGAATGTAGAAATGCCAGCGCATGCCGTCAGCAGAGACATCCCAGTGATGCGCCAGATCGCCCGTGGGTTCACTGCTGTTACCGTTAAAACGCGTCAAGCCTGAGAACACCTGTCCTGCCAGATGCTGCTCCGCCCGACCAGGTAAGAACCCCAGCTGCAGCGGCTCCAGGGAGCGATAGTAGGGAATGCGCAGCGTCGGCGTATCGTTTTGCCACTGCCCGCCCAAAAAAGGATGCAGTAATGATCGCAGCGCTTCAGGGGCAAGCTGGGCCAGTTCCAGCGCGTTATGCTGCTGCCCGCTCTTCAGCGCCTCCTCCATCATCGCATTGCGCAGTGACTCCGGCGCGACATGAAACGTCAGCTCACCGCGCTTGCCGCGGCCAGACTGCGCTCGCCAGCTCAGCCAGCCCGCCTCCTGGGCCTGACGCAGCAACGTTCGGACATGCCGCTCGCTGCAAAAACAGCGGGCAGCCAGCTCGCTGATAGTGACCTGTTGCGTTGCACCCAGGGAAGGCTGCCAGAGGCGGTGATACTGATTGAGTCGATTGAGCTGGCGCATAAGAAACCCGGAACAATAATTTTCATCTATTCACTATTACTTCCGTATATCTCACACGATACTGATGCACAAGTTAACCGCATCACATTTCGGGAGTAATCATGGCTCGGCTCGCTGCATTTGATATGGACGGTACGCTGTTAATGCCGGATCACCGTTTAGGGGAAAAAACCCTGAACACGCTGAAACGCCTGCACGAGCGTGATGTTACCCTGACGTTTGCCACTGGCCGCCATGTGCTGGAGATGCGCCATCTGCTTGGTGCGTTTTCCCTTGACGCTTTTCTGATCACCGGCAACGGTACGCGAATTCATTCTATCGAAGGCGATGTACTTCACCGTCAGGATCTCAATCCTGAAGTGGCGGATATCGTGCTGCACAGCACCTGGGACACGCAGGCCAGTATCCACGTCTTTAACGATCGGGGCTGGTTTACCGGAAGCGAAATCCCTGAACTGCTGCACGCGCATGTATACAGCGGTTTCAAATATCAGCTTATCGATCTGCGTCGGATCCCCGCCCATGCGGTCACTAAGATCTGTTTCTGTGGCGATCACGACGATCTGTGTCGCTTACGGATTCAGCTGAATGAGGCGCTAGGCGACCGGGCGCATCTGACCTTCTCGGCGGTTGATTGTCTGGAAGTGCTGCCGGTGGGCTGTAACAAAGGTTCCGCTCTGGCGGTTCTGAGCGACCACCTGGGATTAACGCTGCAGGAGTGTATGGCGTTTGGTGATGCCATGAACGACCGCGAAATGCTGGGTAGCGTAGGTCACGGTCTGATCATGGGAAATGCGATGGCGCAGCTGAAAGCAGAACTTCCCCATCTGCCGGTTATTGGCCACTGCCGCAATGAAGCAGTGTCTCATTTTTTGACTCATTGGCTGGACAACAACAATCTCCCGTATTCCCCCGAATAGTGAGACCCTTCCAGCAAGCCAGACTTCGGTCTGGCTTTTTTTATTTCACCAGTTCTGCAATCTGCGCTTTCCACGGGGCGATATCGCCGATATTGGCCTGCACCCACTCCGCATTGTAGTAAGCTTCAAGGTAGCGCTCTCCGCTGTCGCACAGCAGCGTGACGATGGAACCGGTGCGGCCCTCTTCGCGCATGCGTGCGGCAAGCTGCAGTGCTCCCCACATATTGGTGCCCGTCGATGCGCCCACTTTGCGGCCCAGCTGCGTTTCCAGCCAGTGTGCCGTTGCCACGCTTGCGGCATCCGCCACGCGCATCATCTCGTCCACCACGTCGGGGATGAAAGAGGGCTCCACGCGCGGGCGGCCAATCCCTTCAATTTTACTGCCCACCGGGCTGCGCAGGCCGGCATCGCGATTTTGCCAGTAGTCGAGGAACACGGAGTTTTGCGGGTCAACTACCATCAGCTGGGTATCGTAACCCTGACAGCGGATGTAGCGTCCGATCGTGGCTGACGTGCCGCCGGTACCGGCGCTCATGACGATATAGGACGGAACCGGATGTGGTTCGTGGGTCATCTGGCGGAAAATACTGTCGGCAATGTTGTTATTCCCGCGCCAGTCCGTCGCGCGCTCGGCGAAGGTGAACTGGTCCATATAGTGGCCGTTCAGCTCGCGGGCCAGCATTTCAGAGGCGGCGTAGATTTCGCAGGCGCTTTCCACAAAGTGGCAGCGTCCGCCGTAAAATTCGATCTGTTCGATTTTGCGTTTTGCGGTGCAGGACGGCATCACCGCGATAAACGGCAGGCCCAGCAGGCGGGCAAAATAGGCTTCGGACACCGCCGTTGAACCGGAAGAAGATTCAATGATAGTCGTGCCTTCTTTAATCCAGCCGTTACATAAACCGTATAAAAACAGCGAGCGCGCCAGGCGATGCTTCAGGCTGCCGGTAGGATGGGTGCTTTCATCTTTCAGATAGAGCTGAATGCCGTCAAATCCCGGCAGGGAAAGGCGAATCAGGTGCGTATCCGCCGAGCGCTGATAGTCGGCATTGATTTCGCTGATCGCATGTTTAACCCAGGTGCTATTCATCATCGTTATCCGTTTGTCATTTTGTGCCTAGGATAGCGAAAAGCACAGAAAAAATTGTTGCTATCTGGCCTTTAAAATAGAATGAAGGGAGAAAAATTTTCTCTGCGAGGTGGGTATGCTAGATAAAATTGACCGCAAGCTCCTTTCATTGCTGCAAAATGACTGTACCCTCTCTTTGCAGGCGCTGGCAGATGCCGTTAATCTGACCACCACCCCGTGCTGGAAGCGTCTTAAGAAGCTGGAAGATGACGGCATTCTTCTGGGGCGCGTCGCGTTGTTAGATCCCGAAAAGCTGGGGCTGGGGTTGACGGCATTTGTGCTGATAAAAACTCAGCATCACAGCAGCGAGTGGTATTGCCGCTTCGTCACTCAGGTGTCTGAGATGCCCGAGGTGCTCGGTTTCTGGCGTATGGCCGGAGAGTACGATTACCTGATGCGCGTCCAGGTGGCCGACATGAAGCGCTATGATGATTTCTACAAGCGGCTGGTGAACAGCGTACCGGGTTTGTCGGACGTCACCTCAAGCTTCGCCATGGAACAGATTAAATACACCACAGCATTACCCATTGAATAACTTCGTAAAACACCTTCAGGAACAAACCGCGTGCGATTATTTGCCCAATTAAGCTGGTACTTTCGTCGGGAGTGGCAACGCTACCTCGGTGCAGTCGCCCTGCTTATTATCATTGCCATACTGCAGCTGATCCCGCCTAAAGTGGTGGGCTACGTCGTGGATGGCGTCACCGAACAGCATTACACCACCGCACGGGTGTTGATGTGGGTTGGCACGCTGGTGCTGACGGCGGTCATTGTTTATCTGCTGCGCTACGTCTGGCGCGTGCTGCTGTTTGGTGCGTCCTATCAGCTGGCCGTTGAGCTACGTGAAGATTTCTACCGCCAGCTGAGCCGACAGCATCCCGAATTTTATCTGCGCCATCGCACCGGGGATCTCATCGCCCGCGCGACGAACGACGTCGATCGCGTGGTCTTTGCCGCCGGGGAAGGGGTGCTGACGCTGGTGGACTCGCTGGTGATGGGCTGTGCGGTGCTGATCGTGATGTCCACGCAGATCAGCTGGCAGTTGACCCTGCTGGCCCTGCTGCCGATGCCGCTCATGGCGCTGGCGATCAATCGCTATGGCGAACAATTGCACGAGCGCTTCAAGCTGGCGCAGGCGGCGTTTTCGTCGCTGAACGATCGCACCCAGGAGAGCATGACCAGCATCCGCATGATCAAAGCGTTTGGTCTGGAAGACCGGCAGTCTGCGCTGTTTGCCGCCGATGCCGCGGACACGGGGGCGAAAAACATGCGCGTCGCGCGTATCGACGCCCGTTTCGATCCGACGATTTACATCGCAATCGGCATGGCAAATATGTTGGCCATTGGCGGCGGAAGCTGGATGGTAGTGCAGGGCACGCTTACCCTGGGGCAATTGACCAGCTTTGCGATGTATCTGGGTCTCATGATCTGGCCGATGCTGGCGCTGGCCTGGATGTTTAACATCGTGGAGCGCGGCAGCGCCGCCTACAGCCGTATTCGCGCCATGCTGGCCGAAGCGCCGGTGGTCAATGACGGCAGCGAAGTCGTACCGGAAGGACGCGGCGTCATGCATGTCGACGTCCGCAAGTTTGTCTATCCACAAACGGAGCATCCGGTGCTGGAGAACGTCAGCTTTACGCTTCAGCCGGGCCAGATGCTGGGCATCTGCGGCCCGACGGGATCCGGTAAAAGTACCGTGCTCTCTCTGCTCCAGCGCCACTTTGACGTCACCGAGGGCGATATTTGTTTCCATGATATCCCCCTGACGAATCTGCTGCTGGACGAGTGGCGTGGTCGCCTGGCGGTCGTCAGCCAGACGCCGTTTTTATTTTCGGACACCGTGGCGAACAACATCGCCCTTGGCCGCCCTGGGGCGACGCAGGAAGAGATTGAACACGTGGCGCGTCTGGCCAGCGTTCATGATGATATTTTGCGTCTGCCTCAGGGGTACGAGACGGAAGTCGGGGAACGCGGCGTCATGCTGTCCGGCGGGCAAAAACAGCGTATCTCCATTGCCCGCGCGCTGCTGCTGAATGCTGAAATCCTGATTCTGGATGATGCACTTTCCGCCGTGGACGGCCGTACCGAGCATCAAATTCTGCATAACCTGCGCCAGTGGGGCGACGGACGCACGGTCATTATCAGCGCCCACCGTTTGTCTGCGCTAACCGAAGCCAGCGAAATTCTGGTCTTGCAGCACGGGCACATTGCCCAGCGCGGGCAGCATGAAACGCTTGCCGAGCAGCCGGGCTGGTATCGCGATATGTACCGCTATCAACAGCTTGAGGCGGCGCTGGACGATGCGCCGGAAGAAGATGAGGAGGCCGCCAATGCGTAAGCTCGGAACGATGTGGCCGACGCTCAAACGTCTGCTGGCCTACGGCTCGCCGTGGCGTAAACCGCTCTCCGTTGCCGTGCTTTTACTCTGGATTGCGGCGATTGCTGAAGTGAGCGGTCCTTTGCTCATTAGCTACTTCATCGACAATATGGTCGCCAAAAGCTATCTGCCCCTGGGGCTGGTGGCGGGGTTAGGCGTGGCCTACGTTGGCCTTCAGCTGGCGGCGGCAGGGCTGCACTATGCTCAGTCGCTGCTGTTTAACCGTGCTGCCGTGGGCGTTGTTCAGCAGCTGCGTACGGATGTGATGGACGCGGCGCTTCGCCAGCCGCTCAGCGAGTTTGATATCCAGCCGGTTGGGCAGGTAATTTCGCGCGTGACCAACGATACCGAGGTGATCCGCGATCTGTACGTCACCGTTGTGGCGACCGTATTGCGCAGCGCGGCGCTGATTGGCGCGATGCTGGTTGCGATGTTCAGCCTTGACTGGCGTATGGCGCTGGTGGCGATCACCATCTTCCCGGCGGTGTTGATCGTCATGGTGATTTACCAGCGTTACAGCACGCCGATTGTGCGCCGGGTTCGCGCCTATCTGGCCGACATCAACGATGGCTTCAACGAAGTGATTAACGGCATGAGCGTCATCCAGCAGTTCCGCCAGCAGGCCCGCTTTGGCGAACGCATGGGGGAAGCCAGCCGTTCGCACTATATGGCGCGTATGCAGACGCTGCGGCTTGATGGTTTCCTGCTGCGTCCGCTGCTGAGCCTTTTCTCGGCGCTGGTGCTTTGCGGGCTGCTGATGCTCTTTGGGCTGAGCTCAAACGGTACGATTGAGGTGGGCGTGCTGTACGCCTTTATTAGCTATCTGGGACGCCTTAACGAGCCGTTGATCGAGCTCACCACCCAGCAATCGATGTTGCAGCAGGCGGTGGTCGCCGGTGAGCGCGTGTTTGAGCTGATGGACAGGCCGCGTCAGGCCTACGGCAATGACGAGCAACCTCTGCAAAGCGGGACTATCGCCTTTGATAACGTATCGTTTGCCTATCGCGAAGATCGGCTGGTGCTGCAGGACATCACGCTTGACGTTCCGTCGCGCGGTTTCGTGGCGCTGGTGGGGCATACCGGCAGCGGTAAGAGCACGCTAGCCAGCCTGTTGATGGGCTATTACCCGGTCACGCGCGGCGAAATCCGCCTCGACGGGCGCCCGCTCGCGTCTCTCAGCCACACCGTGTTGCGTAAAGGCGTCGCGATGGTGCAACAGGATCCGGTCGTGCTGGCCGATACCTTCTACGCCAACGTGACTCTGGGACGAGACTACACTCAGGGACAGGTCTGGGACGTGCTGGAAAAAGTGCAGCTGGCAGAGCTTGCGCGCGGGTTTAGCGATGGGATAAATACCAGGCTGGGCGAGCAGGGGAATAATCTCTCTGTCGGGCAAAAGCAGCTCCTGGCGCTGGCGCGGGTGCTGATTGAAACGCCGCAGATCCTGATTCTGGATGAAGCCACTGCCAGTATTGACTCCGGCACCGAGCAGGCCATCCAGCAGGCACTCTCCGCCGTACGCGACCATACGACGCTGGTGGTGATTGCCCACCGTCTTTCCACCATCGTCGATGCCGATACCATTCTGGTGCTACATCGCGGACAGGCCGTTGAACGTGGTACCCACCGTGAACTGCTGGAAGCAAAAGGGCGCTACTGGCAGATGTACCAGCTGCAGCTGGCGGGCGAAGAGCTGGCGGCCAGCGTGCGCGATGAAGAGTCGCTTAGCGCCTGATGCACCAAAATGAGGCGGCGCACTAACAGTCATTCCTGTTGGTGCAAAACTGAAACGCACCATGCACCGGCATGGTGCGTTTTTTTTCACCAGTTCGTTTATCAAGGCCGTGTAATGCTCTGTGCGCCGCCGTTCCCCCCCGTTTGCATTTCTGGCACATCCCTTGCAATACCTTCTGCGTAAGCTACGGCCATTACCGAATTCTGACTGGAGGGGATCTATGAAGCTGGTTACGGTTGTAATCAAACCATTCAAACTCGAAGACGTGCGTGAAGCGTTGTCTTCAATGGGTATTCAGGGACTGACTGTCACCGAAGTGAAAGGCTTTGGTCGTCAGAAGGGTCATGCCGAGCTTTATCGCGGGGCGGAATACAGCGTTAACTTTCTGCCAAAAGTAAAAATTGATGTCGCGATTGCTGATGATCAGCTTGATGAAGTCATTGATGTCATTAGCAAAGCGGCCTACACCGGCAAAATTGGCGACGGCAAAATTTTCGTTGCCGAACTGCAGCGCGTCATTCGCATCCGTACCGGCGAATCTGACGAAGCGGCATTGTAAATAACGCCTGGCACACAGTGATAGGGATCGAGAAAATGAAGATAGCAACACTTAAAACGGGTCTGGGTTCGCTGGCGCTGCTGCCGGGCCTGGCGCTGGCTGCTGCCCCTGCGGTGGCTGATAAAGCCGATAACGCCTTTATGATGATCAGCACCGCGCTGGTGCTTTTCATGTCCATTCCGGGCATTGCGCTGTTCTACGGCGGCCTGATCCGTGGCAAAAACGTTCTCTCCATGCTGACGCAGGTTGCCGTGACGTTTGCGCTGGTCTGCGTGCTGTGGGTGGTTTACGGTTACTCGCTGGCGTTTGGTACGGGCAACGCGTTCTTTGGTAACTTCGACTGGGTGATGCTGAAAAATATTGAGCTGACCGCGCTAATGGGCAGCTTCTATCAGTATATTCACGTGGCGTTCCAGGGCTCCTTCGCCTGTATTACCGTCGGGCTTATTGTGGGCGCGCTGGCGGAGCGTATTCGTTTCTCTGCTGTTCTGATCTTCGTAGTGGTCTGGATGACGCTCTCCTATGTGCCGATTGCGCACATGGTCTGGGGGGGCGGTCTGCTGGCAACCCATGGTGCGCTGGACTTCGCGGGCGGTACCGTTGTACACATCAACGCCGCGGTAGCGGGTCTGGTGGGGGCCTACCTGATTGGCAAACGCGTGGGCTTCGGTAAAGAAGCGTTTAAACCGCACAACCTGCCGATGGTGTTTACCGGTACTGCGATCCTCTACTTTGGCTGGTTTGGCTTCAACGCCGGCTCTGCGAGTGCGGCCAACGAAATCGCCGCGTTGGCCTTCGTGAACACCGTTGTTGCCACGGCGGGTGCGATTCTCTCTTGGGTGTTTGGCGAGTGGGCGGTGCGCGGTAAACCTTCTCTGCTGGGTGCCTGTTCAGGTGCGATTGCCGGTCTGGTTGGTATCACCCCTGCGTGTGGTTATGTCGGTGTCGGCGGTGCGCTGCTGGTCGGCCTGGTGTCGGGTCTGGCGGGTCTGTGGGGCGTGACCGCACTGAAACGTGTGCTGCGCGTCGACGACCCATGCGATGTATTTGGCGTGCACGGCGTGTGCGGCATAGTCGGTTGTATCATGACCGGTATCTTCGCGGCGAAATCGCTCGGTGGCGTGGGTTACGCGGAAGGTGTCACCATGGTTCATCAGGTGCTGGTGCAGCTGGAAAGTATTGCTATCACCGTTGTCTGGTCTGCTGTTGTGGCCTTCATTGGCTATAAGCTGGCGGATATGACGGTGGGTCTGCGCGTACCGGAAGAGCAGGAGCGCGAAGGCCTGGACGTCAACAGCCACGGCGAGAATGCGTATAACGCCTGATAAACAGCAAAACGGCAACCTCTGGTTGCCGTTTTTAATGTGTATTCCCTCTCCCGGTGGGAGAGGGGCAGGGTGAGGGCATCAGGCCGCACACAATCACCCGCGATTACGCATCACCCCTTCCTGCACCGTCGAAGCGACCAGCACGCCGTCCTGAGTATAAAATTCTCCACGCACAAATCCGCGCGCGCTCGACGCTGACGTGCTCTCCACGCTGTAAAGCAGCCACTCATTCATGTTGAACGGACGGTGGAACCACATGGAGTGATCGATCGTCGCGACCTGCATCCCTTTTTCCAGGAAACCAACGCCGTGCGGCTGCAGCGCCACCGGCAGGAAGTTGAAGTCAGACGCATAGCCCAGCAGATACTGATGGACGCGGAAATCTTCCGGCACGGTCCCGTTGGCACGGATCCAAACCTGGCGTTTCGGCTCGGCGGTATGGCCTTTCATCGGGTTGTGGAACTCAAACGGGCGGATCTCCAGCGGCTTATCGCAGAGAAACTTCTCTTTGACCTGAGGGGGAAGCAGATGCGCCAGCGCGCGAGCAATATCCGTCTCTGATTTTAAAGAGTCAGGTGACGGAGCCGGGGGCATCACTTTCTGATGCTCGTAGCCCGGCTCCGGCGCCTGGAAAGAGGCCGTCATGTAAAAGATCGGCTTGCCGCTCTGAATGGCCGCTACGCGGCGCGCGCTGAAGCTGTTGCCGTCTCGCAGAACTTCAACGTCATACACAATCGGTTTTGCGCTATCGCCAGGGCGTAAGAAGTAGCTGTGGAATGAATGCACCAGACGGTCTGCCGGGACAGTCTCCTTTGCTGCGTACAGTGCCTGTCCGACGACTTGCCCCCCGAATACCTGGCGTAAGCCGAGATCTTCGCTCTGTCCGCGAAAGAGTCCTTCCTCAATTTTTTCCAGATTTAGTAATGTCAGCAGATTGTTCAGTGCCTGACTCATAGTTGTCCTCAATAAACGCCGTAGCGAAAGATAGGCAGAGTATAACGCAGAAATGAAAGTGGTCCGATGGGTAGAATAATCTGAATATCGGCACGTTTTCAGGCATAAATCGGTGATCTGTGCCACACTTGAATACGTTATGTGATTGAAACGACATCGGATGGGATCGATCCCGCTGGTGCATTGATAAGGAGACTTCAATGAAACTCGTGCCCATGCTTAGTGGTGTAGCTATTGCGGTGGCGTTGTCCGCCTGTGCCGGTAAGAGCGCCCAGGTGCCGGTTCCAGCTGCAGATCCGAACGGGATTAATACCCTTTCACAGCAGTCCATTCAGCAGCCTAACGTTTCCGGTACAATCTGGATCAAGCAGAGAGTCGCTCTGCCACCGGACGCGGTACTAACGGTAACGCTGTCTGATGCTTCCCTGGCCGACGCGCCGTCTAAAGTCGTGGCCCAGCGTGCGGTCCGTACAGAAGGTAAGCAGGCGCCATTTAGCTTCGTGTTGCCGTATAACCCGTCGGACGTGCAGCCTAACGCCCGTATTCTGCTGAGTGCAGCGGTAACCATCAACGGTAAGCTGGTCTTTATCACCGATACGGTTCAGGAAGCAATCAACAACGGTGGGACAAAAATCGACCTGAACCTGGTGCCGGTGCAGCAGACCGAAGTACCGGTCGCACCGCAGACCAATCAGCCGTCTCTGCCAACCCCACCGACTCAGATGTAATTCCTGCATTTCCCCTCTCCTCCGGGAGAGGGGTCAATATATCCAGCGAAACTTCTGCAAATCGATCTGACCCGACCCTGTCACCTGGACACCCTCTGAAAGTAACGCCTGACGCTGACGCTGAAGATCCGGCCCGGTGAGCGAAATGTTCCCATGACGATTCACCACGCGATGCCAGGGCAACGTACTGCCTTCCGGTAGCCGTTTGAGGACTCCTCCAACCTGTCGCGCCGCGCGCGGGGAACCGGCCAGGCGCGCAACATCACCATAGGTAGTGACATAGCCTTCCGGGATTGAGGCCACGATTTGCCATACGCGCTGTGGAAAGGAGTCGTGTTCGTCCATACCTTCACCTGTGGGGGAGTTTCTGGAACGCTATGGTAAACGAAGATCTTCATGATTGCTGCGCCTGTTTGCGCAAGAAACCAGCATCCGGTTGCTGGTCGCTTGCAATTGGGCTTTAGCACAGGGATAATGCGCCAGCGCGTTGGTTATCAACGCTCTCAATGGGGGCTCTGTTGGTTCTCCCGCAACGCTACTCTGTTCACCAGGTCAGGTCCGGAAGGAAGCAGCCAGGGCAGACGACGTGTGTGCCGGGATGTAGCTGGCAGGGCCCCCACCCATTTGTGCTCCCAATAACTCCTGTTTTCAGTGTTTACCTGGTGCGGCGCAAGTGGCGTATCAATGCCTGCTGGATGTGAGCAGCTTGATGCTGTCGATCACGAGATGCGGTTTCCCACTAACCGTATATTTTTTCATTTATGAGTACTCAGAAATGGATAATTCTCTCAGACGTTTGTCACCTTTATTGAAAAGTGCCGTAGGAACGCCAGGTAAAGCAGGAAACTTTCAGCGCGACGTGATTATCGTGCAATACCTGTTTAATCTCATTAAGCCTATCATCCAGTATGACATCCCAGAAGATGGGATTATTTCCCCGACATTGATCAGAACCATCAGCCAGTTTCAGTCCATTCATTTGCGTTTCCAGCATCCCGATGGGGTTATTGAGCCAGAAGGGAAGACTTTCCGTGGATTAGTTGCTGCTGCGATGAAATATCCCCTTGCGTCTCAACAATCGTCTTTCACGTCTTCATTTTTTAGGCAACCTTCTGCCAATGAAAATAGCGTCCGTCAGCTGGTTAACGATTATCTGAGAAAAGAGCGCTACAACGTAGCAGATGAAACCCTTGAGTGAAGCAAGCTGATGGCGCCTGGTATTGATGGGGCTGTATCGCTGACGGAACAGGACTTTACTGAAGCCTGGGAAAATCTTAATCGTCGGGTAGAACTGAATATCATCAAAGCTTTTTCTATTGTGGAGTCGGGCGGACGATCTGGGTTTAATGCTTTAAATCTACCGATTATTGCGTATGAAGGGCATATTTTCCGTAAATACACCAAAAGGAAATACGATCAAACCCACCCTTTTTTGTCTTATAAATATGTAAAGAAAGTGGGTCCGGAATGGCAAAAAAACAATATCGACCAGCTTTCTGCATGGAATACCCTGGCGAAGGCCTACGCACTTGATGCCGAAGCTGCGATAAAATCGTGTTCATGGGGGATGTTCCAGATTATGGGGTTTAATTACGAATCGTGCGGTTATAAAGATCTCGGCACATTTTTAAAAGATATGAAGTCTAATGCCGGTAAGCAATTAAATGCTTTTTTACATTTGTGCAATAAGAACAGCTCACTACTGTCGGCAATGGTAAATAAGGACTTTTATAATATGGCATTCAACTATAACGGAAGCGATTTCGGTGATTATGACGTTAAAATTCGCAGAACGTATGAAAGCCTGGAGAAGGGGCGGAGATGAAAATTAAAATGATGCGCATAGTTTGCGGTTTTTCAGTCTTAATGGCGGCGTTTTCTTCGTATGCCACGACGCTACAGTCTGGCGTATATGAAGGTTTGTTACTCGCCGTCTCACCGACGGGCAATATCACCGGGTATTACTCTGAATCGGCTGAAGACAGCGTAAAACGTACCTGCACTTTCTTTCTGACAGGCCATGTTTCAGCGCAACAGCCAGACACAATCACTTCATGGTCTTCTTCTGTGCTCGCGGGCCATATTGCCGCGAATACCGCGGGTGTCACATTAGCCATTCCTGATGGGCAAAACCATGCTGGGTGTATGAATGTGCTGATGCCTGAAATTGCGACAGGTCTGGAACTGGAGAGGACGCGGCAGACACAGTGGCAAACGCTGATGAAGGTAAGCAGCCCGCGGGCTTATCTGAGCTCCACGCCTGATGCCGCGACCCGGCGTAAAGCCTGGATCGTTAAAGGAGACGTAGTAGGGGTAATACAAACCCAGGCTGGCTGGGCAGAGGTAGAGTTTGTCGCCCGTAGCGGAAAAATGACGCACGGCTGGGTGAATAGCAATGACGTTCAGCCGTTAACGCCTCCTGCATCCTGATCGATTTATTTCTCCCCCTGAATTCAATATTGCCGGGCGATGCTTTCGCATCGGCAATCTCATTAAGCTAATCCGTAACGCTATTTTCCCCGCATGACCGCACCCTATGACACTGAAAATAAGAGTATAGCTAGCCGTCAAGGGCCCACCCATTTGTGCGACAGATATTCCGCTCCCGATCTCACGGTAGATGAGATCGAACATGCCCGTCGTATGGCCCTGGCAGGTAAAATTGAAGCTTTCACACAATTTATGAACTCTTGCCGGAGCGTGATCAAAAACTATGAGCCGCCAGTGTTCAAGTACACAGGGGAAAATGTGGTCGCTTTATCTTCTTGTACGGAGGTATCTTTAAGGACTGCGGTTAGTCGTCCGTATTATGGTTATGTTAAAAAAGCCGTAAAAGATGAACAGCCAGAAGACCTATTTACAGTCAAAGGCAGCAATACGAACCTCCAACCACTGATTGAAGAGGTTGGGCGATCCTACATGGTAGTGGAAAATGTGGCTTAGATGGAGTTTGGTCAAAAGCCATACAAAGCCGGGTCAGCCCCGGTTTTTTTGTGTCTGTCGCATGAGAAAACGGCTTGCCAGTGTATTCTTTTGGTGATACAAAATTATTGCCCCACCGCTTTTTAGTGCATTGAAATACATGGGTTTTATTAGAAAAAGCTTAGCTGGCAGGGCCCCTACCCATTTCCGCCCTCATAAAATCTTCCTGCTTTCACCTCTCACTTTTGACTGCTATCCCACAATAATATTATGCCTATATCGTGTAATATATATTTCATCGCGCTGAAATATTATTGTCATAAACCTGTAATAATAGACTGTCATTTTATAATTGGACGTCTATTTTCTTCCATAACTCGAAAAAATTTATATCTGGATAACATTGTTAACTTCGTGTATTAAATAAAGTACTTATTCCGAAGGGAAGTGACAAACATGGCTACAGCGGTATTAAACGTTAAGATTGATGACGCGCTAAAAGAAAGGCTTCGCCACTATGCGGAACTCAATAACGAGAATTTAAGCGTGACAACAGAGAAACTGCTGCTGCTGGCATTCGAAGCAGTAGAAGAGGCGGGAGTATCGGAAGAGGATATTGATAATCAGCATACGGAAGAAGAGAGTGTTTCTCCTTTTACTCCTAAAGAAATCAAGGCTCTACGTAAACTTCTGAAGAAGAGAAAATGAAACAACAACTGTCAACTGCCAGTGACTACAACGAGGCCTGCGATCTGTTGCGTTCAGGCTACGTGAAGCATGTACGTCTTGGCTGGAATGTTGGAAGCGATGAGTTCTTTCGTATTGCGTCTGACTGGTGTGATACCGGTGCAAAAATAAAGAAAGACGGTGATAATTTCGTTATTTCACTAAAAGGCTTTCCTATTCCTCCTCAGCATTAAACACTGACCAGTGAAAACTGCTGACTGCATATATTACAGTCAGCAGTTTTTATTTTATGATCTGCTTCAAATTTTTTAATATTAAATTACGCTGCGTTTTAACGATGGCACGTTTTTATTCAGGGCGAGCCATAACGGTTTGATCCTCAGTAACGCCTGCTCAAGCTCTGTCGATTCCAGCGAGAAGGGCATACGTAAATAGCGGTCAAACGCCCCTGATAAACCAAATCGCGTCCCGGTTCCAAGGTTAATCCCGATTATTTCTGCCCGTGCGGCAAGCTGTGTCGCCAGCATGCCCGGTAG
Organism: Enterobacter vonholyi; assembly: GCF_008364555.1. Taxonomy (GTDB): domain Bacteria; phylum Pseudomonadota; class Gammaproteobacteria; order Enterobacterales; family Enterobacteriaceae; genus Enterobacter; species Enterobacter vonholyi. The sequence goes on along the minus strand of NZ_VTUC01000001.1, from coordinate 278,988 downwards.
CTCTATCCAGTAGGAGAGCCCGCCTTCCGCCTCGTGGAATTTCCACTCCGGGAAATGTTCTCGCAGCAGGTCACCGCATCGATCGCGCCGTTCCGCTAGCATTTTCCGGCGTGCGGGCAGAAACGTCTCGCTGTTGTTAATGAGCCACTGCATTGCCAGCTGTTCCAGCAGCGGCGAGCCTAAATCCAGCGTATCCCGCGCCTGAGCAAGCGTGGCGATGGTGCGCGATGAGGCGCGGATCCAGCCTAGACGCAGCCCTCCCCAGAAGCTTTTGCCGGCAGAGCCTAAAGTGATGACGGTGGCCTGCGGGTTGAAGGAGGCCAGCGGTGGTGGGGGAGGCGCATCAAACCAGAGATCCACCATCGTTTCATCCACCACCAGCGCCGTGCGGGTTTGGGCTGCAATATCCGTGATGGCCTGACGGGTGGCAATATCCATACAGCGCCCGGTCGGATTATGAAAATCTGGCATCAGATAGGCCAGACGAGGCGCCGTCTGGGCAAGCGTTGCGGCAAAGCCATCCGTATCCCAACCGGTTTCCGGCAGAGACACCCCGACTGGCCGACACTGCGCGCCCTGAATGGCGGCAATCGCCAGCGGATAGGTGGGATGATCGACCACGACGCGGTCCCCCGGCCCGGCCATCATCCGCAGTACCAGCGCAAAGCCGCTGACGGCGCCATTGACCACCATCACTTCGTCTGCGCGGGTGGGCAGACCACGCGCGGTATAGCGTGCAGCGATGGCTTCCCGCAGCGTCGGCAACCCTAGCTGATCGTAGCCCGTCAGCGAGAGATGCGGGGTAATGGCCGTGAGCGCATGGGTATACGCCTGATGGATCTCCGGCCCGGCATTGAGGGCGGCAGTGGAGAGATCCAGTGCGGCGCTCGCCGCGGAAAGAGTGGGAACGGCGCGCGTATCCGGGAGGATCACGCGTGACCCGCTGCCGTGGCGGCTTTCAAGATATCCCTCTTCGCGCAGGTGGGCGAGCGCGCTGCTGACGGTGGTACGGCTCACGTCCAGCGCCGCGGCCAGCTCACGCTCGCCCGGCAGCCGCGTATTCAGTGCCAGCCGTCCATCAAGGATTAATAAACGCAGCGCGTCGGCCAGCTGTCGCCAGAGCGGGGTTCGGGATGAGGCTTGTTGCCAGTGGCCTAAAAGGCGTACCAGAGACTGACTTCCGAAGCGGCGTGATGACATATGCAGTCCACTATTTGAAAACTGGACATTAATCATAGTGCCATTTTAGGTCAGGATGAAAGCCTGGTTCACTGGAGAAGATAAAAATGGTACGTCGTCTGCTACAACTCTATGTCGGTTTAGGACTGTATGGCCTGTCCACCGCGATGTTTATTCGTTCCGATTTGGGCGTCGACCCCTGGGATGTATTTCACCTTGGGGTGGGGTTACAGCTGGGAATGACTATCGGAACGGTGATTATTGTGACCGGCGCGGCGGTGCTGCTGCTGTGGATCCCGCTGCGCCAGATGCCGGGGCTTGGCACGATCAGTAACGTGATTTGTATCGGTCTGGCGGCGGACGCCAGCATGGCGCTTATACCGGAACTGGAATCGTTACCCGTTCGAATCGCTTTCCTGGTGTCGGGCATCGTGATGAACGCGATTGCGACCAGCATGTACATCGGGGCCGGTTTCGGGCCAGGCCCGCGCGACGGTCTGATGACCGGCATTCACGCCCGGCTGGGGTGGTCCATTCGTAGCGTGCGCACCTCAATTGAAGTGTCCGTCCTGCTGATTGGGTGCGTGCTTGGCGGCACCTTTGGCGTGGGAACCGTACTTTATGCCCTGACCATTGGCCCGCTTATCCAGCTCTGTCTGCCCTGGTTTCGCCAGAAGCCGCGCATTGCGGAAATACCCCAGCCGGAGCGGGTTGTTTAATTTTGCGAAGCGCTCACATGTTTTAACGGCGTCGCTGTGCCACAATAATGGGCCCCGACTCACGCGATGCCACAATGCATGAAAGCTATCACTCTCTATGATGTCGCCCTCCTTGCGGGGGTTTCTTATCAGACCGTTTCCCGCGTCATTAACGACGCGGAGCATGTTTCTGCCCGCACGCGGGAAAAGGTGCAGCAGGCGATGGCGGAGCTGCACTACGTGCCTAACCTGCGCGCACAGCAGCTGGCGGGTAAACGCACCCGCACGCTGGGACTTATCACCACCGATCTGGCCCTGCATGCGCCCTCGCAAATTGTGTCGGCGGTAAAATCCCGCGCGGCGGAACAGGGGGCGAGTGTCCTTATCTCCATGGTGGAACAGCCGCAGCAGTGTCAGGTCGCGCTTCAGGCGTTGCTGGCGCAGCGGGTGGACGCGCTGCTGGTGAATGTTCCGCTTGACGATCGTGACGCTGAAGAACTCAGGGCACTGGCGTCGCCCGTCCCGGTGCTATTTCTCGATGTGGCGCCTTCAGCGCGGGTAAACAGCCTCGTGTTTAACGCGGAGCAGGGGGCGCGTCTGGGCGTTGAGCATCTGCTTTCGCTGGGGCATCGACATATTGCTCTGCTGAGCGGGCCGGAAAGCTCGGTCTCTGCTCGGGCGCGTCTGGCGGGGTGGAAAGCCGCTCTGGCCCGCGCGGGGCATGAAGCCGTTGAGGTGGCTTACGGTGACTGGAGCGCCGCCAGCGGCTATGAGAAAGGGCATGTCCTTCTGTCGGGGACGATATTACCGGATGCCATTCTGGTGGCTAACGATCAGATGGCGCTCGGGGTAATGCGCGCCTGCGCGGAAAAAGGGATCGCTATTCCTGGCCAGATGTCGGTGGTCGGGTTTGACGATACGGCCGACAGCGCCTGGTTTTCCCCGCCGCTGACGACCATTCGTCAGGCGTTTCGCGATGCGGGTGAACGCAGTGTGGAATGGCTGCTGGCCCCCACCGGGGAGGAGGCGTGCTGGCAGGTTCAACTGCCGGTGACGCTGGTTACCCGTCATTCAAGCGCACGCCGCAACCCGAAGCAGGCTGAACGCGAGGATCTGGCGGAGCAGCTGAGAAGCCTGGCACTCCTTGCCGAGCAGATTGCCCGCAAATAAAACTTTGTGATCTGACTCGCTACCCTGCGAATGGGCGCTTTACCATCGCCGGGTGCCAGGGCATGTTAACCAAAATTGTGAGCGCTTCGCAAAGAGGTTACTATGTCCACCACTTCACCGCTGACCCTCAGCGCCATTCTGGCCCGTCGGGACTGGGAAAACCCCGGCGTCACCCAGTGGAACCGTCTGCCCGCACATGCGCCGTTACACAGCTGGCGCAATGAATCTTCCGCCAGAGATGACGCCGGATCTACCAGCAGGCGCTCTCTCAACGGGCTATGGCGGTTTAGCTATTTTTCAGCGCCGGAGCAGGTTCCTCAAGCATGGGCAATTGAGGATTGCGCGGATGCCGTCGCAATGCCCGTACCGTCGAACTGGCAGATGCAGGGGTTCGACACGCCCATCTACACCAATGTCACCTATCCCATCTCCGTTAACCCACCTTTTGTGCCGCAGGAAAATCCGACAGGTTGTTACTCGCTCACATTTGAAATGAATGACGCCTGGCTTCAGAGCGGGCAAACACGCATCATCTTTGACGGTGTGAACTCGGCGTTCCATCTCTGGTGCAACGGGAAGTGGATAGGCTATTCCCAGGACAGTCGGCTACCCGCCGAATTTGACCTCTCGGCGGCATTACGCCCCGGGCAGAACCGCCTGGCGGTCATGGTATTGCGCTGGTGCGACGGCAGCTATCTTGAAGATCAGGACATGTGGCGCATGAGCGGCATTTTCCGCGATGTGACTTTGCTGCATAAACCCGATACCCGGATTGCCGATTATCACGTGGTGACGGACCTGAATAAGGAGCTGGACCGCGCGGTGCTGAAGGTTGATGTCGCGCTGGCAGGCGCTGGCTTTGCAGACTGCGAGGTGGTTTTTACCCTGTGGCGCGCGGAGGAAAAATGCGCCTGCGTTTCCCGGCGTCCAGGGTCAGCCATCGTCGACGAGCGCGGCAGCTGGGCAGAGCGCTTAACGGCGGCGATGCCCGTTGAACAGCCCGCGCTCTGGAGCGCTGAAACGCCAGAACTGTATCGCCTGACGATTGCGCTTATCAACCCGCAGGGTGAAGTGCTTGAGATTGAGGCGTGCGACGTGGGCTTCCGCCGCGTTGATATCAGCAATGGCCTCCTGAAGCTCAACGGTAAACCGCTGCTGATCCGAGGGGTTAACCGGCACGAGCATCACCCGGAAAACGGCCAGGTGATGGACGAAGCGACCATGCGCCGCGATATCGAAATCATGAAGCAGCACAACTTCAACGCCGTGCGCTGCTCGCACTACCCGAACCATCCGCTGTGGTACCGGCTTTGCGACCGCTACGGGCTGTACGTTGTTGATGAAGCCAACATCGAAACCCACGGTATGGTGCCGATGAGCCGCCTTGCAGACGATCCGCGCTGGCTGCCCGCCATGAGCGAGCGCGTGACCCGAATGGTGCAGCGCGATCGTAATCATCCCTCAATTATCATTTGGTCGCTGGGCAATGAGTCCGGGCACGGCGCAAACCACGACTCACTGTATCGCTGGGTGAAATCCACGGATCCGACGCGTCCGGTGCAGTATGAAGGCGGCGGCGCGAACACGACGGCTACCGATATTGTGTGTCCGATGTATGCCCGTGTCGATCAGGATCAGCCCTTCCCGGCAGTGCCTAAATGGTCAATCAAAAAATGGATCGGTATGCCGGACGAAACGCGTCCGCTGATCCTCTGTGAATATGCTCACGCGATGGGGAATAGCTTTGGCGGGTTCGCGAAATACTGGCAGGCGTTTCGCAGCCACCCTCGCCTGCAGGGGGGATTTGTCTGGGACTGGGTCGATCAGGCCCTGACGAAACAGGACGAAGCTGGCAACGCGTTCTGGGCCTACGGGGGAGACTTTGGCGATAAGCCGAACGATCGGCAGTTCTGCCTCAATGGCCTGGTATTCCCCGATCGCACGCCGCACCCGGCGCTGTACGAGGCGCAGCGCGCCCAGCAGTTCTTTACCTTTACGCGGGTCAGCACCTCGCCGCTGGTGATTGAGGTGCAAAGCGGCTACCTGTTCCGCCACACCGATAACGAAGTGCTGAGCTGGACGGTTGCCCGGGACGGGGACGTGCTGGCCGCGGGAGAGGTGACGCTCTCGATGTCGCCTGAAGGTATCCAGCGTCTGGAGATCGACCTGCCGGAGCTGAAAGCCGGGCCGGGTGAGGTCTGGCTGAACGTTGAAGTTCGCCAGCCGCGGGCAACGCCGTGGTCACCGGCTGACCATCGCTGCGCGTGGGAGCAGTGGCCGCTGCCGGCTCCACTCTTTATTGCTCCGCCAGCTCCGGTGGGCGAGCCGCCGGTCTTGACGCAAAACGATCGCGTCCAGGAGATCTCCCATCGTCAACAGCGCTGGCAATTCGATCGCGCAACCGGAAATCTGACCCAGTGGTGGCGAAATGGCGTTGAAACGCTGCTTTCACCTCTGACGGATAACGTCAGCCGCGCGCCGCTGGACAACGACATTGGCGTAAGTGAAGCGACGAAGATCGATCCAAACGCCTGGGTTGAACGCTGGAAAGCGGCGGGCATGTACGATCTCACCTCGCGCGTTCTGCACTGTGAGGCAGAGCAGCACGCAGACGAAGTAGTGGTCACAACCCAGCACGTCCTTGAGTATCGCGGCAAAGCCCTGTTCATGAGCCGTAAAGTCTGGAGGGTGGACGAGCGAGGCGTTCTGCATGGCGATATTCAGGTCGATATTGCATCTGATATCCCGGAGCCTGCGCGCGTTGGCCTGAGTGTTCATCTCGCCGAAACGCCGGAAAACGTCTCCTGGCTGGGACTGGGGCCGCATGAAAACTATCCGGACAGAAAGCTGGCGGCACAGCAGGGGCGCTGGACATTACCCCTGGCGGAGATGCACACGCCGTATATCTTCCCGACGGAAAATGGTTTGCGCTGTGATACGCGGGAGCTGACGCTGGGAACGCATCAGCTAAATGGCCAGTTCCACTTCTCGGTGAGCCGCTATAGCCAGCAGCAGCTGCGGGAGACAACCCATCATCATCTGCTGCGGGAAGAGCCGGGATGCTGGCTTAACCTCGATGCGTTCCATATGGGCGTGGGCGGCGACGACTCCTGGAGCCCCAGCGTTTCACCGGAATTCATTCTGCAGACACGTCAGCTGCGCTATACCTTCAGCTGGCAGCAGAACCCTTAACTGACCGTGGAGATGCGGCCACAGAGCGTGGCCGCAGGCTTACGCCAGAATGCCGCTCAGGCCATGTAGGCTCATGTAAATTCCTACCACGGTAATCAGCGCAGCGGAGATCCACGGTGCCTTACGGGAGAATTCGCTAAACCCGGGCCAGCGTTTGGTCGCGTGCTTGAGGCTTAAGGCGGCAATCGCGCCGGAAGCGACCAGCGTTAACGCCAGACCAATACTGAAGCTGAACACCAGAGTCGCGCCGAGGGCGAAATGCTTAAGCTGCAGGCAGATCAGCAGCACGGTGATGGACGCCGGGCAGGGGATAAGTCCGCCGGTCAGGCCAAACATCATAATCTGTCCGGTGGTGACATTTTGACCGCTGAAGCGGCGGTTAATATCCTGCGCGTGAGCGCGCTGGTGGGCGTCCTGCCACTCTTCTTCAATCAGCGTGTGTTCGTGGTGATAATGATCATGATGGTGGTCATGGTCATGGTCGTGGTGGTGATGGCTATCATGGTCGTGATGATGATCGTGCGGCTGGCTCTCTTTCCAGGTTCGCCACGCCATCCACAGGGCGATCGCAACGATCAGCACCCCGGAGATCAGCTGGAACCAGGGTTCGGACGTATGCGCATCCCAGCCCCGACCAAACCATAATCCCGCCATCGCAACGAGCCAGACCACCGCCGTATGGGAGAGCGTTGCCGCCAGGCCAAGCAGTACCGCCTGTTTCAGCGTGCCGCGGATGGCAACAATAAAGGCTGCCATCATTGTTTTTGAATGGCCCGGTTCCAGGCCATGCAGCGCACCGAGCAGGATAGCGCTGGGAACAAACAGCCAGGCATTGCCCTGCTGAAGAAGTAAAGCAAAATCGGTCATGGGAAATTCCGGAGTGGAAAGCGTGCGGAGATACTACTCCCCCCCAGTAGCTTAATACTACCCCCCAGTAGAAAAATACTCAGGGGGAGTAGAGCGTGATATGCTTTAAAAGCCAAAAAATTAGGGATACAGAGATGTCACATACCGTTAGAGACCAGAAGATGTTACTGACTCGCCTGAAGAAAATTCAGGGGCAAAGCACCGCGCTGGAAAAAATGCTTAACAGCGATCACGAATGCGCCGAGGTGTTACAGCAGCTGGCGGCGATCCGCGGGGCGGTCAATGGCATGATGATGCAGGTGATCGAAGGGCATTTAACCGATCACGTGGTGAAAGAGCCTGAAGAAGCGCAGCGTGAAGCCGATCTTGGCGTGGTGTTGCGGGTGATCAAATCCTATCTCAAGTAGCGTGCGTGCCGAGGTTATTTTCTGCCCAAAGAATAAATTCCGTTTTTGGCAGTGCCTTGCTGTAGTACCACCCCTGCCCGTACTGCACGCCGTGACGGTGTAGCCAGGCGAGCTGCCCTGCGGTCTCGATGCCCTCCGCCACCATCGCCAGCTTCAACGACTTTGCTATTTCAATGATGTGCGGCGTCACGTTTTTATACTCCAGCGCATCGACGAACGATTTATCAATTTTTAGCGTGTCGACGTCCAGATCCTGCAGATAGCTCAGGCTGGAATAGCCCGTGCCAAAATCATCAATATAGACAGGGTGGCCTGAACGGCGAAACGCTGCGATAGCCGGCGCGCTAATTTTGGGATCGGCAAAGCCGCGCTCGGTGAGCTCAAGGGCGATTTGTCGGGGATGTATTTGCCACTTATTCAGTAGCTGACTCAGTAAAGGTGGAAGGATGCCGGAGGTTAAATCGGCAGGGGCGAGGTTAATGGAGATATGCTGATCGGGATGGCGTTGCAGCCAGTGGCCCATATCTTCAAACACCTTTTCGATGACTAACTGCGTCAGCTGCGAGATGAGCCCCGTTTGCTCGGCAAGGGGGACAAAAATATCCGGCGAGAGGCTGCTTCCGTCTGGCTGCGGCCAGCGCGTCAGCGCTTCTGCGCCCACAATTTTTCCGCTACAGAGCGCCACGATGGGCTGATAGTGAACCACAAAATCCCGGCTGTTAATGGCGTCAAGCAGGCGATTGCGAGGCGACTGGATACGACGCAGGATCCGCAGGACAAACAGCGCGGCGAGCAGACTTATTAACATGCCGAACGGTAACCAGAAAAGAAGCTGCCGGTGCCAGGTTTCAGCCAGCGGTTTGAGCGTTGCCCATGCGACGACGGTAAATCCAAGCTCAGGTACAGACTTCATGACGTACATTGAACCGTTGTACTGCACGCTTTTGACATCCCGCTCCTGAACCATGTCGCGGATGTGAGAATTGAGCTTACTGCTGCTGGCGAATATGCGGTGTGTTGTAGTGCCTACCAGGGCGGCATCAATCGCTATCTCGCCGAAAGGGATAACGTCCACCAGCGAGGCAGGATCGACCATGACAAGGTAGTGGCCTTTTCCCAGCACTGCCATGTAGCGGTTAAACCCAAGATCGTTTTGCGTGGTCAGCCATGCGCTGTAACCATCTTCGGTAATGCGCATCGGAGGAGGGAAAGGGGGGGCATGACTGGTTTGCTCGAGGGAGGAGCAGAGCGGCTGAAGGTTATCGATATAAATCACTTCCTGAACATATCGCCACGAAAAAGCGACCCGGCGCATCTCTCTTAACTGCAACGGGCTACACGGCACCCCTTCAAAGGCCTGCAGGTGATCGAGCGCTTCTTTTGCCTGATCCACAACTCTGTCGGTTCTTACCAACACGCGTGATGCATAGTTATCCAGCGCATTGGCAAACTTATCTTCCGCCTGGCGATGGGCCAGCCAGATGCTCAGGCAAATGGGAACCAGCACAGAAAAAATAAGTATGCCAGTCACCAGACTGACCAGATGTCGGGTTTTCATGCTGTCGTGTCCTTCCTCGTATACCCGTTCCTGGGCATTGAGTTCCTTGCCTGAAGAGAAAGATTTTACCGCGAAATGATATAGTTATAGCACGTGGGCAGCCAGGTTTTCATTTTATCTCAGGCAAACGAGAAAATATCGCCCGGCGAGAGGGGGTTGTTTTTTCGAACTGGCCTGGATATTATTTTGTTATGTTATAACAAAACGCAAAGGATTTACGATGAAGCCTGATATCCATCCAGCCTATCGCACCGTGGTATTCCACGACACCAGCGCTAATGAATACTTCAAGGTTGGCTCAACCATTAAGACCGACCGCGAAATTGAACTCGACGGTGAAACGTATCCGTACATCACCATTGAGGTTTCTTCAAAATCGCACCCGTTTTATACCGGCAAGCAGAAAACGTTCTCCACGGACGGTAGCGCCGCGCGCTTCCGCAAGCGTTTTGGCGGTTTTCTCAATGCGAAGCGGGGCTAACCATGCAGGTACTTAACTCATTACGCAGTGCAAAGCAGCGTCACCCGGATTGCCAGATAGTCAAACGCAAGGGACGCTTATACGTGATTTGCAAATCTAATCCGCGCTATAAGGCGGTTCAGGGACGTAAAAAAAGACGCTAGACGCGCGTTTCTCGCCAGCTTTCCAGGGATCTTTTCTGTTTGCCATCGGCAGTAAAATTGTCGGTGGCAAGCCAGCTTTCAAAGGCGCTCGCCAGCGCCGGCCACTCTTTGTCGAGAATAGAAAACCAGTCGGTATCCCGGTTACGGCCTTTTATGACCAGCGCCTGGCGAAAGCGCCCCTCAAACTGAAAGCCCAGACGCAGCGCCGCTTTACGGGAAGGCTCGTTCAGGCTATTGCACTTCCATTCATAACGTCGGTAGCCCAGGGTATCGAACACGTACCGCATCAGCAGATATTGCGCCTCTGTCGACCCTGGCGTGCGGCTTAACAGAGGAGAGAAGTGAACGTGCCCCACTTCCACGACCCCGTTTTTAGGATCGATCCGCATCAGGGACAGCGTCCCGACAGGAGACTCGGTCTGGTTATCCATAACGGTAAAGTGGATGGGATCGGATAACTCACTTACGCTCGCCACCCATTTGGCAAACTCTTCTGCGGTGGCATCGGGTTCACGCAGTAGCCACGTCCAGCTGCGGGTATCTTCGGCCAGGGAATAGGCGGAGAACAACGCGTGGGCATGCTCCACGCGCAGCGGCTCAAGCCGACAATAGTGACCCTGAAGGACCACCCGGGACGGGTGTTGACGAGGTTGCCAGTCGTTAAGGGCTTCACCTACAGGCTGTCCAAACTCATTGAATGTATTCATGTTTATTTCCATGTCGTTGAAAAGAACTCCAGATTAGTGAATTGCTGGTTCCTTAAAAAGAACCACCAGGCTATGTTTTTCTGGTACCACTAGGAGGAAAGATGAATATACCGGGTGATGAGCTTTACACTTTGCTCCATGCTGCGCTGAAAAAGCGTGGGCAAGAGACGCTCCAGCGCACGCTCTATCATGCTTTGCGGGAGGCGATACTGTGCGGCAGGCTTCGGTCCGGCAGCCAGCTGCCCGGTTCGCGAACGCTGGCGCAGCAGATCTCGGTTTCCCGAAACACCGTCAATGCGGCGCTGGACCAGCTCACGCTCGAAGGTTATTTGCTGCGTAACCGTCAGGGGACACGGGTGGGGCAATTCGCTCATCGTACGATTGCCCGAACGCTGCCGGAGCCTGACGTCAGGCTGACAAAACGTGTCGCCCTGCTGCCCGCCCCTGTGCCGCGCGATACCCCTGTGATGGCGTTCACGCCGGGAACGCCTGCCATTAACTATTTCCCCTTGCCGCTGTGGCGGCGATTGTACGATCGTGTTCTGCGCGAGGAGGGAAGTGCCCTGTTAGGCTATGGTGACCCGGCCGGTGAACCGTCTCTGCGGGCAGCGATTGCCCGGCATCTCGCCTTGTCCCGCGGTATCGACTGCGACGCCAGCCAGATTGTGCTCACCGAAGGTGCGCTCGAGGGGGTCAATCTCTGCACGATGATGTTAAGCGAGCCTGGCGATGTCGCCTGGGTAGAAAACCCGGGCTATAGCGGGGCAAAGAGTGCGTTTGTTAAAACCGGCCTGGCGATGACGGGGATACCGGTTGATGACGAGGGAATGTGCTGGGAAGGGCTGGATGCGCCTGCCCCCTCAATGATCTTTACATCGCCTTCGCATCAGTTCCCTTACGGGAGCGTGCTCAGCGCGCGGCGGCGGCTGGCGCTGCTTGACCTGGCCCGGCAGCACAACGCGTGGATCATTGAAGATGATTACGACAGCGAGTTCCGTTATGCCGGTGAGCCCGTACCGGCGATGCTGGGAATGGTCAACAATGCGCCCGTTGTGTATCTGGGGACGTTCAGTAAAACGCTGTTTCCGTCACTTCGCATGGGGTTCATGGTGTTACCGCCAGCGCTGGCTAAGGCGGTTCGTCCGGCCATCGGCTCGCTGTTGCGGGGTGGGCATCGTGCCGAACAGCGCACCCTGGCGCTGTTCATTGAAGAAGGTCATTACGCCCGCCACCTTGCCGCCATGCGTCGGCTGTACCGTAAACGCTACCGCCAGCTGCGGGAGGTGCTGGGCGCCGAGCTTCATACTCCGCACCGCATTCTGGCAGGCGAAGGTGGGATGCATCTGACGCTGGCGATAGACGGTATTGACGACCAGAGGCTGGTGGCGAAGGCGAGAGCGTTTCAGCTGGCACCCGCTGCACTGAGCGGGTATTACCTGGAGGCGAAGCAGGGGCAAACCGGGCTGGTTTTAGGTTACGGTAATACCTCTGCTTCTCAGTTTGCGCCGGGGATCCGACGTCTGCAGGCGTTAATTACGCAGCAGCAGGGCGAGAAAGGGTAAAGACATCATAGAATGAGAGCTGTCCTTTGGTGGAGACCATTTTCTGCAGCTTCTCTTTTTGCCCGGCTTCAACTGCCGGAGAGTGCATGATGTTTTCGATCAGCTCCTCTGGCACGTAACGCGTGTTGTACCATTCGCCGTTATAGCAGACCCGAAAATCGAGCACGTCGATATCTTCGTAACGGTAGCGCGGATTCACGTCGAAAAAGAAAAAGGCGTTAAAGACGACAAACAGTACAACCAGCAGCCAGACGGAGTCCACCAGCGTTTCGGACTTCAGCATAACAATAAGCGTCGCCAGCCAGGCGGCATACATGGCGACAAACAGGCCAGGATGTTTGCGAATAAAGCTAATGCTAAAGCGCGGGCGATTATCGCGCTTTTCGCGGAGGTTAAGATCGTCGATGGTGGCGGTAAGCAGGCGCTGTATCTCGGTCATTTTTTGCCTTCATGAGAGTTGACAATACAGGGTGTCTGCCAATTTTAGGGGAGCCATCAGGCTGAAAAAAGTAACAGTCTGGCGCTAAAAGACTATAACAGTTGACTCCCCGCGACTTCACAGCGCTTTGATAATTTTTGCCGGGTTGCCGCCAACGACGACGTTAGCCGGGACGTCTTTCGTCACGACCGCGCCGGAGGCCACCACCACATTATCACCAATGGTGACGCCAGGGTTAATGACCGCCCGGCCACCAATCCAGACGTTATTTCCAATATTGACGGGTTTTCCAAACTCCACGCCGCTGTTTCGCTCCTCCGCATCCAGCGGGTGGGTTGCCGTATAAATATGAACACCCGGCGCGAGCATACAGTTATCGCCAATATGAACAGGGCAGACATCCAGCATTACGCAGTCGAAGTTAGCGTAAAAGTTTTTGCCCAGATAAATGTTATATCCGTAGTCGCAGCGGAAGCTCGGCTCTATATAAGCGCCTGCGCTTTGTCCGAGAAGTTCCGCCAGAATGTTCTGGCGTTCTGTTTTTTCATCAGGCGCAGTGTGGTTATAGCGGTAAACCAGATGGCGGGCCCGCAGTCGGTCAGCCCGTAATGTCTCATCGCCGGGGCGATAATGTTCACCGGCAATCATTTTCTGTTTTTCTAAGCTCACTGGAAACCTCTCTGGATGTTATTACCGCAGATTAATCGGAACTGGCCAGAAGGGGAACGTTCCCGGAAAGCCGATGTGACCATCGTCACAACATTGCTGTTGTTGAACGCGTTTTACACGGAGACCTGGCGTACGCACAGGGGGCATAACGGGATAGGTAAAACTCAGAACGAGGCGTAGAACTCTACAGACACCCTTCAAAGATTAACGGACAAATTTCCACACAGAAGTAGGGATTTTGTCATACAGCTTATTCATTGTTAGTTCAGCAAGACGATGGTCAGCGGCTGAATAAAATACCGCCAGTTCATTATCAGAAAGCTCGTATTTATTCTTTTCAATGACGCGTTCAAGCGTGTCAATTGACTGACAACGTCGTAAGCGCATCAAATAATCGATCTTTGTGAGTGGTTTATCAGACATAAATTCACCTTAGTAATTGTAATAATTTTAACAGGAAAGACTCACCGGGTTAGCTCTGCTCACGTTGACGAAACAGCGGAATAGCCGATTTCCCGATTTACGCCATTTTTGCAAATCCTGAGCGTTAATGCCGTAACTACTGAACAACATAAAGGTGTCGTCCAGGTATTCATCAATTTGCTCGATGAGCTTATTATCTTCATTGTACTTAATTTTATAATTAAGTGCGAAGGTTGCGATATGCTCTATCAGCTCATTCAACTGTAAATTGATGGCAGACGTTGGATCGTTTACCCAGCCATGGTTACTTTCATCAAGATTGGCAAGGCAGTCATGGTACAAGGATTCGCAGAGAAATTTCAACTGCGCGATATCATGCCTTTTTGGCGAGTACTCGTCCATAGCGCATCCCCTTCTGAGTGATTTCTTACTCACCGAACATCATTGTCGGGATGGATACAACTGACTTAGCTACATGAGTGCTGTGTTCCTGATAACCTAACTATAAGCCACTCCTTCCTGGATTTCATCGCGCTATTACGAAAAATTACAAATAAAACCGCAGGCTGGGGGCTTGAACGCAAATGGTCGTCCTGGACTCAACGTTTTTATCCAAATTAACGACGGTGCTTTATCGCTTCCTTACGTTTCATTGGCTTAGCAAAAATGATGAGAAAAGTTCAGATTAAGACTTATCTTTGTAAGAACTTCTTATTAGGAATATTCCTAATACTTTAAGCGGGGAAATGAAATTAAAAAAATCCCAATTTCACCGATTAAGTTATCAGTTAATTATGATATGTCTATTTAAGATGGCAGAAAATAAATTGAACCACAATAAGCGTAATTTATGATTTTTTCTGAAAATGAAAAAGGCCGCTAATGCGGCCTTTTTATCATGTGAAACCGGTATCAGTGAGGTTCTACCGAATGACTGTGTTCAACATCTTCATTCTTTCGGCTAAAGCGGCGGCGAACCACCACGAAGAACACCGGTACGAAGAAGATGGCCAATACGGTCGCGGTAACCATACCGCCCATAACACCAGTACCTACTGCGTTCTGCGCACCGGAGCCCGCTCCGGAACTGATAACCAGCGGCAGTACGCCGAGGATAAACGCCAGTGACGTCATCAGGATCGGGCGCAGACGCATACGAACCGCCTCAAGCGTCGCCTCAATAAGACCTTTGCCTTCTTTCTCCATCAGATCTTTGGCGAATTCAACGATAAGTATCGCGTTCTTCGCCGACAAGCCAATGGTTGTCAGCAGGCCTACCTGGAAGTAAACGTCGTTGGTCAACCCACGGAACGTCGCCGCAAGCAGCGCACCGATAACCCCGAGTGGAACCACCAGCATAACGGAGAACGGAATCGACCAGCTCTCGTACAGTGCCGCCAGACACAGGAAGACCACAATCAGTGAAATGGCGTACAGAGCAGGGGCCTGGTTACCGGACAGACGTTCCTGATAGGACATACCGGTCCAGTCATAGCCGATACCCGCAGGCAGTTTGCTCGCCAGCTCTTCCATCAGGTTCATGGCTTCACCGGTGCTTCGGCCCGGTGCGGCCTGACCCAGGATCTCCATAGACGGCAGACCGTTATAGCGTTCCAGACGCGGTGAACCGTATTCCCAGCGTGACGTTGAGAACGCCGAGAACGGAACCATCTGACCATTGCTGCCGCGCACGAACCAGCTGTTGATATCGTTCGGCAACATACGGTACTGCGCCTCTGACATCACGTACACTTTCTTCACACGACCGCGGTCGATGAAGTCGTTAACGTAGCTACCGCCCCAGGCTGCGCCGAGCGTGGTGTTGATGTCACTGATGGATACGCCCAGCGCCTGAGCTTTCTCCTGATCGATGTCGATTTTGTACTGCGGCGTATCTTCCAGGCCGTTTGGACGTACGCCGACCAGCAGGTCAGGGTGTTTAGCGACTTCACCAAACAGCTGGTTACGCGCCTGCGTCAGTTTCTCGTGACCGAGGCCACCCTGGTCAATCAGCTGGAAGTCGAAGCCGGTCGCGGTACCAAGTTCAACAATCGCTGGCAGGTTAAAGGCGAAGACCATCGCATCTTTAATCTGCGAGAAGGTGCCCATTGCACGGCCGGTGATGGCTTCAACCTTGTTCTTTTCGCCCGGACGTTCAGACCAGTCTTTCAGAGAAACGAAGGCAATACCGGTGTTCTGACCACGACCCGCAAAGCCAAAGCCGTTAACCGCAAACACGGATTCAACGTTGTCTTTCTCTTTGGTGAGATAGTAGTCCGTCACTTCATCCAGCACTTTCTGGGTACGCTCTTGCGAGGCACCTGCCGGAAGCTGCGCCATCGTCAGGAACACGCCCTGGTCTTCATCCGGCAGGAACGAGCTTGGCAGACGAACGAACAGGAAAGCCATGCCCACCACGATGATGATATAGAGCAGCAGGTAACGACCGGTGCTGCGCAGGATGTTACCCACGCTGTCGGTGTAGTGGTGCGTGCTTTTATCGAACATGCGGTTAAACCAGCCGAAGAACCCTTTGTGCTCGCCGTGACCGCCTTTCTGAATCGGCTTCAGCATGGTGGCACACAGGGCAGGGGTCAGGATCAACGCCACCAGCACCGACAGCGCCATCGCGGAAACGATGGTAATGGAGAACTGACGGTAAATCGCACCGGTAGAGCCCCCGAAGAAGGCCATCGGAATAAATACCGCAGACAGCACCATCGCGATACCGACCAGCGCGCCCTGGATCTGACCCATCGATTTACGGGTCGCTTCCTTCGGCGGCAGACCTTCTTCCGCCATCACGCGCTCGACGTTCTCGACCACCACGATGGCGTCATCCACCAGCAGGCCGATGGCGAGCACCATCCCGAACATCGTCAGGGTGTTTATCGAGTAGCCAAATATCGACAGGATCGCAAAGGTCCCGAGCAATACCACCGGCACGGCAATCGTTGGGATAAGCGTCGCGCGGAAGTTTTGCAGGAACAGGTACATAACCAGGAAGACGAGGATGATCGCCTCAACCAGCGTCTTAACCACTTCGTGAATCGAAATTTTGACGAACGGCGTGGTGTCGTACGGGTAAACGATTTTCAGACCTGACGGGAAGAACGGCTCCATCTTCTTCAGCTCTGCGCGGATCGCCGTGGCGGTGTCCAGGGCGTTAGCGCCTGTCGCCAGTTTGATACCCAGACCGGAAGCCGGCTTTCCGTTAAACTTCGCGATGATGTCGTAGTTCTCACCGCCCAGCTCGACTTTCGCCACGTCGCGCAGGCGAACCTGCGAACCGTCCTGATTCACCTTCAGCAGAATTTTGCTGAATTCATCGGCAGAGGTCAGACGGGTCTGCGCGATGATCGAGGCGTTAAGCTGCTGGCCCTTCACCGGCGGCGTACCGCCTAACTGACCGGCCGCTACCTGGGCGTTCTGCGCTTTAATCGCGCTGATCACGTCAACCGGGGTCAGCTGGAAGTTGTTCAGCTTGTTCGGATCCATCCAGATACGCATCGCGTACTGGGAACCGAAGAGCTGCACGTCACCCACACCGGAAGTACGGCTGATGGCGTCCTTCATGTTGGCGCCCACGTAGTCGGAAATATCCTCCTGCGTCATGGTGCCGTTGGTGTTGATAACCCCGACAACCATCAGGAAGCTGCTGGACGATTTCTCGACGCTCACGCCCTGCTGTTGTACTTCCTGCGGCAGCAAAGGCATCGCCAGCTGCAGTTTGTTCTGCACCTGAACCTGCGCAATGTCAGCATCCGTACCTGACTGGAAGGTCAGGGTGATCTGCACCGTACCGGTAGAGTCACTGTTTGAGGACATGTACATCAGGTTATCGATACCGTTCATGTTCTGTTCGATAACCTGGGTGACGGTGTCCTGCACCGTTTTCGCATCAGCCCCCGGGTAGGTTGCGGAAATTGTCACCGCCGGTGGCGCAATCGTTGGATATTGCGCGACAGGCAGCTTCAGGATCGCAAGTCCCCCGGCCAGCATGATGATAATGGCGATCACCCATGCAAATATGGGGCGATCGATAAAGAAATTAGGCATGTCTTAACGGCTCCTGTTTAAGTTAAGACTTGGTTTGTTCTGACTGGCCAGCGGCCGAAGCTTGTTGTTTATCGTCAGATTTCACTTCCTGTGCTTTAACCTGCGCGCCAGGACGAACTTTTTGCAAACCAGTAACAATCACGCGATCGCCATCTTTCAGACCTTCCGTCACCAGCCATTTATCGCCAATCGCCTGAGTGGCGGTGATATTGCGCGTTTCGACTTTGTCATCAGCCCCAACAACCAGCGCGCTCGCATCGCCGCGTGGCGTACGGGTCACACCCTGCTGTGGAACCAGAAGTGCGGTTGGATTTGTTCCTTCCTCCAGACGTGCGCGAACGAACATACCTGGCAGCAGATTTTTGTCAGGGTTCGGGAAAATCGCACGTAAGGTGATGGAACCGGTGGTCTGGTCGACCGTCACATCAGAGAATTCCAGGGTACCTTCCTGCGGGAACTTGATACCGTCGTTGGTAATCAGCTCCACTTTGGCTTTGCCGTTTTCCTGTTTCAGGGTGCCGTTAGCCAGCTCCTGTTTCAGGCGCAGGAAATCGTTGCTGGACTGCGTCACGTCAACGTAGATCGGATCGAGCTGCTGCACGGTCGCCAGCGCAGTGGTCTGACCGTTCTGCACCAGAGCCCCTTCCGTGACGGAAGACTTACCAATACGTCCGCTGATAGGGGAGGTCACTTTGGTATAGGCCAGATTAATGCGCGCGGTTTCGACGGCCGCTTTGGCTGCCACCACGGCTGCGTTAGCCTGCTGTGCATCTGCCAGGGCGGTATCGTAATCCTGTTGGCTGATGTACTTAGTGCCGAGCAGTTTTTGGTAGCGGTTCAACGTCAGCTGAGCAATTTTGGCCGCGGCCTGTGCTTTCGCCAGGTCTCCCTTCGCACTTTCATAAGAAGCCTGATAGGTTGCGGGATCAATCTGATACAGAGACTCACCGGCCTTCACATCACCGCCTTCGGTGAAGTTACGCTTCAGGATAATACCGCTAACCTGAGGACGCACTTCCGCAATGCGGTAAGCATTTGTACGGCCTGGTAATTCGGTGGTGATTTGTAGAGGTTCAGATTTGAGCGTAACAACGCCTACTTCTGGCGCCTGCTGAGCTCCTTGTTGAGCCGGTTTGTCGTCACATCCTGTTAGCGCTAAGCTGCCTGAGAGCATCAGAACGACCGCCAGAGGCGTTAACCCTCTGTTTTTGTTCATATGTAAACCTCGAGTGTCCGATTTCAAATTGATCAAGGGTCCTGAGTCTAAAACCCATTGCTGCGTTTATATTATCGTCATGCTATGGTACATACATTCACAAATGTATGTAAATCTGACTCCTGTAAATTCACCCACCTATGGCACGAAAAACTAAACAACAAGCGCTGGAAACCCGACAACACATTCTGGACGTGGCAATACGTTTGTTCTCGCAGCAGGGTGTTTCATCCACCTCGCTGGCGCAGATTGCTCAGGCTGCCGGTGTGACGCGAGGAGCGATTTACTGGCATTTTAAAGATAAGTCAGATCTGTTCAGTGAAATCTGGGAGCTTTCAGAGTCCAGCATTAGCGATCTCGAGAGTGAGTATCGGGCAAAATTCCCTGACGATCCACTCTCAGTATTGAGAGAAATATTAGTATATATCCTTGAAGCAACGGTAGTTGAAGAACGTCGCAGATTAATGATGGAGATTATTTTTCATAAATGCGAGTTCGTGGGCGAGATGGCGGTTGTGCAGCAGGCACAGCGCAGCCTAAGCCTGGAGAGCTATGACCGTATTGAACAGAACCTGAACCTGTGTATGCAGGCAAAACTATTACCGGCCAATCTCTTGACCCGACGAGCGGCAATCCTGATGCGCAGCTACATTTCAGGTCTGATGGAAAACTGGCTTTTCGCGCCGCAATCCTTTGACCTTAAAGAGGAAGCCCGCAGCTACGTGGCGATTTTACTGGAAATGCTACAGCTCTGCCCCACGCTGCGCAGCGACGCGCCTTCGCTAACGGCCTGATCCCTTTCCAGGATTTATCTCAGAGGATAACGTTCGCGCTATTCTGCTTTCGGCGAGCGTGATATTCTTCACGCCGGACTATTTTCGGTCATCTTCTGACATCATTCACAACTATGCTGCCCATCAATCGCTCGCAACATCCTGTTTTTGCATTGCTCTTTGCGATGCTATTTTTCTTCGCCACGGCGCCGCTGACCTGGGCCCGCGCCGATAACAGCAACGATATTCCCTCGCGCGGCGATGTTCAGTCGCAGCTCGACACGCTGAACAAACAAAAAGATCTCTCCCCTCAGGAGAAACTCATCCAGCAGGATCTGACAGAAACGCTGGAAACGCTGGATAAAATTGAACGCGTAAAAGCAGAAACCGTCCAGCTTCGCCAGAAGGTGGCGCAGGCACCTGAAAACATGCGTAAGGCCACCGAAGCGCTGAATGCCCTCAGCGATGTGGATAACGACGACGAGACGCGCAAGACGCTCTCGACGCTCTCCTTACGTCAGCTCGAGTCCCGCGTGGCTCAACTGCTCGACGACCTGCAAACCGCACAGTCGGATCTCGCAACGTATAATAGCCAGCTTGTCTCTCTGCAGACCCAGCCCGAGCGCGTGCAAAACGCGATGTACGCCGCGTCTCAGCAGCTGCAGCAGATCCGCAACCGTCTGAACGGCACGACGGTCGGCGAAGGCACGCTGCGCCCTACGCAGCAAACCCTGCTGCTGGTTCAGCAGACCTTGCTCAATGCGCAAATCGAACAGCAGCGTAAAAGCCTTGAAGGGAATACGGTGCTGCAGGACACGCTTCAGAAACAGCGTGATTACGTCACCGCGAATATTAATCGCCTGGAACACCAGCTTCAGCTGCTGCAGGAAGCGGTTAACAGCAAGCGCCTGACGCTAACGGAAAAAACCGCTCAGGAAGCCGTATCGCCTGACGAAACCGCCCGCATTCAGGCGAATCCGCTGGTTAAACAGGAGCTCGAGGCCAACCACCAGCTGAGCCAGCGCCTGATACTGGCAACGGAAAACGGCAACTCGCTGGTTCAGCAAAATATCAAAGTGAAGAACTGGCTGGATCGCGCCCTGCAGGCTGAACGCAACATCAAAGAGCAGATCGCGGTCCTGAAGGGCAGCCTCCTGCTGTCGCGTATTCTCTACCAGCAGCAGCAGACGCTTCCGTCCGCCGACGAGCTGGAGGACATGACCAACCGCATTGCGGATTTACGTCTGGAACAGTTTGACGTCAACCAGCAGCGCGATGCCCTTTTTCAGAGCGATACCTTTGTCGCCAAAATTGAAGAGGGGCATTCCAGCGACGTGAAGCCGGAAGTGCACGACGCGCTGCTCCAGGTCGTGGATATGCGTCGCGAGCTGCTGGACCAGCTCAATAAACAGCTGGGCAACCAGCTGATGATGGCCATTAACCTGCAAATCAACCAGCAGCAGCTGGTGAGCGTCTCGAAAAGTCTGCAGGAAATCCTGACCCAGCAGATTTTCTGGGTGAACAGCAACAAGCCGATGGACTGGGACTGGGTCAAATCCTTCCCTGAGACGCTGAAAACGCAGATCAAGAGCATGAAGATCACCGTAAACTGGGAGAAAGCCTGGCCTGCGGTAATGATTGCTTTCCTGGCCGGTTTACCGCTGCTGCTGATTGCCGGCCTGATCCGCTGGCGTCTGGGCTGGCTGAAAAAATACCAGGCGAAGCTGGCCTCCGAAGTAGGGCAGCTGCGCAACGATAGCCAGCTCCATACGCCAAAAGCGATTCTGATCGATCTCATCCGCGCCCTGCCGGTGTGCCTGATTATTCTGGCCGTGGGCCTGATTCTGCTCACCATGCAGCTCAACGTCAGCGATCTGCTGTGGGCGTTCAGTAAAAAACTGGCGCTGTTCTGGCTGGTGTTTGGCGTTTGCTGGAAGGTGCTGGAAAAAGACGGCGTGGCGGTGCGTCATTTCAACATGCCTGCGCAGCTGACCAGCCACTGGCGTCGGCAGATTGTGCGCATCAGCCTCGCGCTTCTGCCGCTGCACTTCTGGTCGGTTGTCTCTGAACTTTCCCCGCTGCATCTGATGGATGATGTGCTGGGCCAGCTGGTGATCCTGCTGAACCTGCTGCTGATTGCGATCCTGATGTGGCCGATGTGCCGCGACAGCTGGCGTGATAAAGAGTCCCACAATATTCGTCTGGTCACCGTGACGGTGCTGGCGATCATTCCGCTGGCGCTGATGGTGTTGACGGCAACGGGTTACTTCTATACCACGCTGCGCCTGTCCGGGCGCTGGATTGAAACAGTCTATCTGGTGATCGTCTGGAACCTGCTTTATCAGACCGTGCTGCGCGGCCTGAGCGTGGCGGCTCGCCGCATTGCCTATCGCCGCGCCATCGCGCGTCGTCAGCATCAGGTGAAAGAGGGGGCCGAAGGCGCGGAGCCACAGGAAGAGCCGACCATCGCGCTGGAGCAGGTTAACCAGCAGACGCTGCGCATTACCATGCTGGTGATGATCGCCCTGTTTGCCGTGATGTTCTGGGCTATCTGGTCCGATCTTATTACCGTTTTCGCCTATCTCGACAGTATTACGCTCTGGCAATACAACGGTACCGAAGCGGGCGCTGCGGTCATGAAAAGCGTGACCATGGGTAGCCTGCTGTTTGCACTGGTGTCGTCGGTTGTAGCCTGGGCGCTGATCCGCAACCTGCCAGGCCTGCTTGAAGTGCTGCTCCTGTCACGTCTGAATCTCCGCCAGGGGGCGTCCTACGCCATTACCACGATCCTCAACTACGTGATCATTATTGTTGGGGCGATGACGGTCTTTGGCTCGCTTGGCGTCTCGTGGGATAAACTGCAGTGGCTGGCGGCGGCCCTCTCGGTCGGTCTTGGTTTTGGCCTACAGGAGATCTTCGGTAACTTCGTGTCCGGCCTGATCATCCTGTTCGAACGTCCGGTACGTATCGGCGATACCGTCACTATCGGCACGTTCTCGGGAACGGTCAGCAAGATCCGTATCCGCGCTACCACCATTACCGACTTCGATCGTAAAGAGGTGATCATCCCGAACAAAGCGTTCGTGACAGAGCGTCTGATCAACTGGTCGCTCTCGGATACGGTAACGCGCGTGGTGATCCGCCTGGGCGTAGCCTATGGATCGGATCTGGATAAGGTGAAAGAGGTGTTGCTGAAGGCGGCGTCTGAGCATCCGAAAGTGATGCACGATCCGGCTCCGGCGGTGTTCTTTACCACCTTTGGGCCGAGTACGCTGGATCACGAGCTGCGTTTATACGTGCGTGAACTGCGCGACCGCAGCTACACGGTGGATGAACTTAACCGTTCTATCGATCGGCTGTGCCGTGAAAACGATATTAATATCGCCTTCAACCAGCTTGAGGTGCACCTGCGTAACGAGAAAGGTGATGAGCATACGGAAGTGAAGCGCGACATTAAGGGCGACGACCCGACTCCGGCTTAATCTATTTTCCCTCTCCCCCTGGGAGAGGGTTAGGGTGAGGGGGAAGTTTCCCCTCAAAATCCCGCCGTACAATCTCCAGTGCCTTAAGCACCGTCCCGGCGGGGATCTCATGATTCTCCAGCAGCATAATCAAATCGACGGCCAGCTTGACCTCATCGGGTGCATTTTCCAGTGACATGGGTGTGGCTCCTGTTAACGGGTCAAACGTTCGATGACATGCTCAATCTCATCCAGCGCCTGACGGCAGCGGACTATACGTCCTTCCAGCGCGCTAATCTCGCGCATCAATAGCTGCTGCTCTTCCAGCGTTTCGCTGTGGTTCAGACGCACTTCGCGTTCGCGCTTCATCTCAAACAGCCGGCGCTCAAACTCCTGGTTCTCCAGCCGCTTGCGCTGCCATTTACCGAGCCCCGGCGAGGCGCTGTCCCAGGCGCGCAGCGGCCAGGCGGTAATCTCGCGATGCAGGGCGGTGATCTGCTCCGTGAGATGCTCTGCAAGCCACGCCACCTGCTCCTGCTGTTCACTCTCAACCGCATGGCGAAGCTCGTCGAGGTTCGTCTGCGCTTCAGCAAGGTAATCCTGAATGACGGTGCTGCGGGTACGAAAAAGCTGCCGGTCAAAGCGCGGCTTCAGCGTGGCGTGCCCCATTAGCGGCGTGGCCTGCTCCCGCAGAGCAATCAGCTGATTTTGCAGCCTCTCAAGAAGCAGTGCTGTTTTCAAGGCGCTCTCCAGTGGTAAAGTAGCCGTTCAGTTTGATAACGATTCGCATTATGAAGCGTACTATTTTAATCATCATTGGCTGGCTTGCGGTAGTGCTTGGCACGCTGGGGGTGTTTTTACCCTTGCTGCCGACCACGCCATTTATCCTGCTGGCGGCCTGGTGCTTCGCCCGCTCGTCGCCGCGTTTTCACCACTGGCTGCTCTACCGCTCATGGTTTGGCGGCTATCTGCGGCACTGGCAAAAACACCGGGCCATGCCGCCCGGCGCGAAGCCGCGCGCGATCGCACTGATCCTCATCACCTTCGCTATTTCATTATGGCTGGTGAAAATGATGTGGGTACGTATTCTGCTGCTGGCGATCCTGACCTGCCTGCTTTTCTTTATGTGGCGGATCCCCGTGGTTGATGAAAAGCAACAAAAGCACTGAAGCCTCATCATGGCTGTTGCAATTATCACGCGCAGCCAGTAAATTCGACCGTTTTCGAGCACAGGTGCGCCTGGTCAAAGGTTAAACAATTGTTGCCTTGGCCGACTCGTTGCGCGCTGTGAGTAACACTGTTTCATTTAGGCAAAACCGATGACCGCAACTGCACAGCAGCTTGAATATCTGAAAAACAGCATCAAAAGCATCCAGGACTATCCAAAGCCTGGCATTCTTTTCCGTGATGTCACCAGCTTGCTGGAAGACCCGAAAGCGTACGCGCTCAGCATTGAACTGCTGGTCGAACGTTATAAAAACGCCGGGATCACCAAAGTAGTAGGTACCGAAGCCCGTGGCTTCCTGTTTGGCGCACCGGTTGCGCTGGCAATGGGCGTGGGTTTTGTGCCGGTGCGTAAGCCGCGCAAGCTGCCGCGTGAAACCATCGCAGAAAGTTACGAACTGGAGTACGGCACCGATCAGCTTGAGATCCACGTTGACGCGATCAAGCCTGGCGACAAAGTGCTGGTGGTTGACGATCTGCTGGCGACCGGCGGCACCATTGAAGCGACCGTGAAGCTGATCCGCCGTCTGGGTGGGGAAGTGACCGACGCGGCCTTCATCATCAACCTGTTCGATCTCGGCGGTGAACAGCGCCTGGAAAAACAGGGTATTACCAGCTACAGCCTGGTGCCTTTCCCGGGTCACTAATCCCGGTTTTCACAACCTCGCTCAATGGGTGAGGTTGTGATAGCATTCCCCTCCATAAATTCACCTTCCAGCGTTGCAGAGCCTGCCCATGAGTTATCAGGTGTTAGCCCGTAAATGGCGACCACAAACCTTTGCTGACGTTGTCGGTCAGGAACATGTGCTGACGGCCCTGGCGAACGGCTTGTCGCTAGGTCGCATCCATCACGCCTATCTTTTTTCCGGTACCCGCGGCGTCGGTAAGACCTCTATTGCCCGTTTGCTGGCAAAAGGTCTTAACTGCGAAACCGGGATCACCGCCACGCCGTGCGGCGTGTGTGATAACTGTCGGGAGATCGAGCAGGGGCGTTTTGTCGATCTGATCGAGATCGACGCCGCCTCGCGCACTAAAGTGGAAGATACGCGCGACCTGCTGGATAACGTCCAGTACGCCCCGGCGCGCGGCCGCTTCAAGGTCTACCTGATCGATGAAGTGCACATGCTGTCGCGCCACAGCTTTAACGCCCTGCTGAAGACGCTGGAAGAGCCGCCCGCGCACGTGAAGTTCCTGCTGGCGACTACCGATCCGCAAAAGCTGCCGGTCACGATTTTATCGCGCTGCCTGCAGTTCCACCTGAAGGCGCTGGACGTTGAGCAGATCCGCGCGCAGCTTGAGCATATTCTTGATGAAGAGAAGATTGTCCACGAACCGCGCGCCCTGCAGCTGCTGGCCCGCGCGGCGGACGGCAGCCTGCGTGATGCGCTCAGCCTGACCGACCAGGCGATTGCCAGCGGTGACGGGAAGCTTTCCACCGAGGCGGTCAGCACCATGCTCGGCACGCTGGATGACGATCAGGCGCTGTCGCTTATCGAAGCGATGATTGCCGCCAACGGCGAACGCGTGATGTCGCTGGTGAATGCCGCCGCTGCCCGGGGTATTGAATGGGAAGGACTGCTGGTTGAGATGCTCAGCCTGCTGCACCGCGTGGCGATGCTGCAGCTTTCTCCGTCCGCCATCGGTGCGGATATGGCCACCATTGAACAGCGGATGCGTGAGCTTGCGCGCACCGTGCCGCCTGCCGACGTGCAGCTGTATTACCAGACGCTGCTGATTGGCCGCAAAGAGTTACCGTTCGCGCCGGACCCCAGGATGGGTGTTGAAATGACGCTGCTGCGCGCGCTGGCGTTTCATCCGCGTATGCCATTGCCGGAGCCGGAAGTGCCGCGGCAGTCTTTCGCGCCGGTCGCCCCTACGGCGGTGATGTCGCCGCAGCAGGTCCCACCGCAGACGACACCGCCGCCGCAGCAAAACGTACCGCTGTCGGATGCCACCAGTTCGGTGCTTGCCGCACGCAGCCAGCTGCAGCGTGCGCAAGGAGTAACCAAACCAAAAAAGAGTGAACCGGCAGCGCCAGGAAGAGCGCGGCCGGTGAACAACGCCGCGCTTGAACGACTGGCCTCGGTAACGGAGCGCGTACAGTCGCGTCCGGCACCGTCCTCGCTCGAGCAGAAAGCCCCGGTGAAAGAAGAGGCTTACCGCTGGAAGGCAACCACCATCACCGAAGCGGTGAAGGAAGAGGTCGCCACGCCGAAAGCGCTGAAAAAGGCGCTGGAGCATGAAAAAACGCCGGAGCTTTCCGCGAAGCTTGCCGAAGAGTCCATCGCGCGCGACGCCTGGGCCGCCGAGGTCAGTAAGCTCCAGCTACCGAAGCTGGTCGAGCAGGTCGCGCTGAATGCCTGGAAAGAGCAGGACGGCAATCAGGTACGTCTGCACCTGCGTCCAGGCCAACGGCACCTCAATTCCCCTGGCGCGCAAAAGGCGCTGGCCGAGGCGCTCGCCGCATTACAGGGTGCGCCGGTTGAATTGACTATCATTGAAGATGATAATCCGGCAGTGAAAACGCCGCTCGAGTGGCGCCAGGCCATTTATGAAGAGAAGCTCGCGCAGGCGCGCGAGGCGATTATTGCGGATAACAACATTCAGACCCTGCGCCGGTTCTTCGACGCCGATCTGGATGAAGAGAGTATTCGCCCCATTTGATCGTGAGTCTGACTTACGGTTGTAATCCCTTAAACGTGAAAGAAGAGAGAAGCCTATGTTTGGTGGAAAAGGCGGTCTGGGTGGCCTGATGAAGCAGGCTCAGCAGATGCAGGAAAAAATGCAGAAGATGCAGGAAGAGATCGCTCAGCTGGAAGTCACGGGTGAGTCCGGAGCCGGTCTGGTCAAGGTGACCATCAACGGTGCGCACAACTGCCGTCGCGTTGAAATCGACCCGAGCCTGCTCGAAGACGACAAAGAGATGCTGGAAGATCTGGTTGCAGCCGCGTTTAACGATGCAGCTCGCCGTATCGACGAAACCCAGAAAGAGAAAATGGCCTCCGTTTCCAGCGGCATGCAGCTGCCGCCTGGCTTCAAGATGCCATTCTGATGCAAACCAGTCCGCTGCTCACGCAGTTAATGGAAGCACTGCGCTGCCTGCCGGGCGTTGGCCCGAAGTCGGCGCAGCGCATGGCGTTTACGCTATTGCAGCGCGACCGCAGCGGCGGGATGCGCCTGGCGCAGGCTTTAACCCGCGCCATGTCAGAAATTGGTCACTGTGCGGATTGCCGTACCTTTACCGAGCAGGATGTGTGTAACATCTGCACGAACCCGCGTCGTCAGGAAAACGGCCAGATTTGCGTGGTGGAGAGTCCGGCGGACATCTACGCCATTGAACAAACCGGGCAGTTTTCCGGGCGCTATTTCGTGCTGATGGGGCATCTCTCCCCGCTGGACGGTATTGGCCCGGACGATATCGGTCTTGACCGCCTTGAACAGCGTCTTGAGTCCGAAACGATCAAAGAGGTGATCCTCGCCACTAACCCCACGGTGGAAGGGGAGGCAACCGCCAACTACATCGCCGAGCTGTGCTCGCAGTATGGCGTTGACGCCAGCCGCATCGCCCACGGCGTGCCGGTCGGCGGCGAGCTGGAGATGGTGGACGGCACCACGCTGTCACACTCTCTGGCCGGACGTCACAAGATTATTTTCTGACCAAACGGAGGCTGCGCGCGCGGCCTCCGCTTGAAAATTTCCCCCCGTATCCCCATCTCTCACTCAACGTTTTAAAACCCCATTAAATGGCATTGTTGAGGTCGACATAGATGAAAGGACAAGAAACCCGTGGTTTCCAGTCAGAAGTAAAACAGCTTCTGCACCTGATGATCCATTCCCTGTATTCCAACAAAGAAATTTTCCTGCGTGAGCTGATTTCCAACGCCTCGGATGCGGCGGACAAGCTGCGCTTCCGCGCGCTGTCTAACCCGGACCTGTACGAAGGCGACGGCGAGCTGCGCGTGCGCGTCTCGTTTAATAAAGAGAACCGCACTCTGACTATCGCCGATAACGGCATCGGGATGAACCGCGACGAGGTGATCGACCACCTCGGGACCATCGCGAAATCCGGCACCAAGGCGTTCCTGGAGTCCATGGGCTCAGACCAGGCGAAAGATAGCCAGCTGATCGGCCAGTTCGGCGTCGGTTTCTACTCGGCGTTCATCGTGGCGGATAAAGTCACCGTGCGCACCCGCGCGGCGGGCGACAGCGCTGAAAACGGCGTGCTGTGGGAATCCAAAGGGGAAGGCGAATACACCGTTGATGACATCACTAAAGCGGACCGCGGCACCGAAATCACCCTGCACCTGCGTGAAGGCGAAGATGATTTCCTGAACGACTGGCGCGTGCGCTCCATCATCAGCAAATATTCCGACCATATCGCCCTGCCGGTTGAGATTGAAAAACAGGAAGAGAAGGACGGTGAAGCCATTGTTTCCTGGGAGAAAATCAATAAGGCGCAGGCGCTGTGGACGCGCAACAAGGCTGAAATTAAGGACGACGAGTACAACGAATTCTACAAGCACATCGCCCACGATTTTACCGACCCGCTGACCTGGAGCCACAACCGTGTGGAAGGCAAGCAGGAGTACACCAGCCTGCTGTACATCCCGGCACAGGCGCCGTGGGACATGTGGAACCGCGATCACAAGCACGGCCTGAAGCTGTACGTGCAGCGCGTCTTCATCATGGACGATGCCGAGCAGTTCATGCCGAACTACCTGCGCTTCGTGCGCGGTCTGATAGATTCCAACGACCTGCCGCTGAACGTCTCCCGTGAAATTCTGCAGGACAGCGCCGTCACCCGTAACCTGCGCAACGCCCTGACCAAACGTGCGCTGCAGATGCTGGAAAAACTGGCGAAAGACGATGCGGAAAAATATCAGACCTTCTGGAAACAGTTCGGTCTGGTGCTGAAAGAAGGCCCGGCTGAAGACATGGCGAACGTTGAAACCATCGCCAAACTGCTGCGCTTCGCCTCTACGCACACCGACTCCTCCGCTCAGACCGTGTCGCTGGAAGAGTACGTCTCCCGCATGAAAGAAGGGCAGGAGAAGATCTACTACATCACCGCCGACAGCTACGCCGCGGCGAAGAGCAGCCCGCACCTGGAGCTGCTGCGTAAGAAAGGCATCGAAGTGCTGCTGCTTTCTGACCGCATCGACGAGTGGATGATGAACTACCTGACCGAGTTCGACGGCAAGGCGTTCCAGTCCGTTGCCAAAGCCGACGAGTCTATCGACAAGCTGGCGGATGAAGTTGACGAAAGCGCGAAAGAAGCCGAGAAGGCGCTGGAGCCGTTCGTTGAGCGCGTGAAAACCCTGCTGGGCGAGCGCGTGAAAGAGGTACGTTTCACCCACCGTCTGACCGACACCCCGGCTATTGTCACCACCGATGCCGACGAAATGAGCACCCAGATGGCGAAGCTGTTCGCCGCGGCGGGCCAGGCGGTACCGGAAGTGAAATATATCTTTGAGCTTAATCCGGATCATCCGCTGGTGAAACGCGCGGCGGATACCCAGGACGACGCCCGCTTTGCCGAGTGGGTTGAACTCCTGCTGGATCAGTCCCTGCTGGCCGAACGCGGCACGCTGGAAGATCCTAACCTGTTCATTAAACGTGTGAATGCGCTGCTGCTGGCGTAACTGACCACGCCTCCCCTGGCCTTCTCCCTCTCCCTGTGGGAGAGGGCCGGGGTGAGGGCAACAGACCGCACGACTCCAAATAATCACCCCTCATTAACCGTTTCAGCCTTCCTCCCTTCCTTGAGCGATGCCCGTTCTGGTGGTATTGTTTAGCGCTTTTGAAAAATTGAAACGACTTTTGAGGGGATTTTCGCAATGCGTATTATTCTGCTTGGCGCTCCGGGCGCGGGTAAAGGAACTCAGGCTCAGTTCATCATGGAGAAATACGGTATTCCGCAAATCTCCACCGGTGATATGCTGCGCGCCGCTGTTAAATCTGGCTCCGAGCTGGGTAAACAGGCGAAAGACATCATGGACGCAGGCAAGCTGGTGACCGATGAGCTGGTGATTGCTCTGGTTAAAGAGCGCATTGCTCAGGAAGACTGCCGTAACGGTTTCCTGCTGGACGGCTTCCCACGCACCATTCCTCAGGCTGACGCCATGAAAGAAGCGGGCATCAACGTGGACTACGTTCTGGAGTTCGACGTACCGGACGAGCTGATCGTTGACCGCATCGTTGGCCGTCGCGTACACGCTGCTTCTGGCCGTGTTTACCACATCAAATTCAACCCGCCTAAGGTTGAAGGCAAAGACGACGTGACCGGCGAAGAGCTGACCACCCGTAAAGACGATCAGGAAGAGACCGTGCGTAAACGCCTGGTGGAATACCATCAGATGACCGCGCCGCTGATCGGCTACTACACCAAAGAAGCGCAGGCGGGTAACACCAAATACGCCAAAGTTGACGGCACCAAAGCCGTGGCTGACGTACGTGCAGAGCTGGAAAAAATCCTCGGCTAATCGCGCGCCTCTCACCCGGTCTCCCGGGTGAGAAATATTCTCATCTTACCTATTACAGCAATGGGTTTCGTTTAAACGCATTTCCGCTACAATTGACAACCTATCAAATGGTTAAGAGGCGTGAATGAGTCAGGCGAAAACCGGCATCCTGCTTGCCAATCTGGGCACTCCAGAAGCACCTACATCAGACGCGGTAAAACGCTACCTGCGACAATTTTTAAGCGACACGCGCGTCGTGGATTTCCCCAGACTGCTGTGGTGGCCGCTGCTGCGTGGCGTCATTCTGCCGATTCGTTCCCCCCGCGTCGCCAAACTTTATCAGTCCGTCTGGATGGAAGAGGGCTCGCCGCTGATGGTCTACAGCCGTCGCCAGGAAAAAGCGCTGGCTGCCCGCCTGCCGGAGATGCCCGTCGCGCTCGGCATGAGCTACGGCAAACCGTCCCTGGAAAGCGCGGTAGAATCCCTGCTGGCGCAGGGCGTGGACCATATCGTGGTGCTGGCGCTCTACCCGCAATACTCCTGCTCGACGGTGGCCGCCGTCTGGGACGAGCTGGCCCGGATTCTGGCGACCCGCCGCCGCATTCCGGGCGTGACCTTTATTCGCGACTACGCGGATAACGATCTCTACATCAAGGCGCTTGCCAACAGCGCGCGCGCGTCGTTTGAAAAACACGGCGAGCCGGATCTGCTCCTGCTCTCCTATCATGGGATCCCGCAGCGCTTCGCCAATGAAGGGGATGATTACCCGCAGCGCTGCCGCGATACCACGCGCGAACTGGTCTCCGCCCTTGGCCTGCCGCCTGAGAAGGTGATGATGACCTTCCAGTCGCGCTTCGGCCGCGAGCCGTGGCTGACGCCGTACACCGATGAAACCCTCAAAATGCTGGGTGAGAAAGGCGTGAAGCACATCCAGGTAATGTCGCCGGGCTTCTCGGCCGACTGTCTGGAAACGCTGGAGGAGATCGCGGTGCAAAACCGGGAATTTTTCCTGGAGGCTGGCGGCGAAAAGTACGAGTACATTCCGGCGCTTAACGACTCGCCTGAGCACATCGACATGATGGTCTCGCTGGTAACGAACGGTCGCTAATCGCACTTCGGGCCGGGTTTGTGCTACCATTCCCGGCCCATATTCTTCGTACAGTTCAGACCATGAAATTTCCCGGTAAACGCAAATCCAAACACTACTTCCCCGTCGATGCCCGCGATCCGCTCCTGCAGCAAATCCAGCCAGAAAATGAAACCAGCGCGGCCTGGGTCGTCGGTATCGACCAGACGCTGGTGGACATTGAAGCGAAAGTGGATGATGCGTTTGTCGCCCGTTATGGTCTGAGTGCCGGCCACTCGCTGGTCATTGAAGACGACGTTGCCGAAGCGCTGTACCAGGAGCTGGTGCGCGAAAACCTGATTACCCACCAGTTCGCCGGCGGTACCATCGGCAATACCATGCACAACTACTCCGTGCTGGCAGACGACCGTTCGGTGCTGCTCGGCGTGATGTGCAGCAACATTGAAATCGGCGGCTACGCCTACCGCTATCTGTGCAACACCTCCAGCCGCACCGATTTGAACTACCTGCAGGGCGTCGACGGCCCGATTGGCCGCTGCTTTACCCTGATCGGTGAATCCGGCGAGCGCACCTTCGCCATCAGCCCGGGTCATATGAACAAGCTGCGCGCCGAGAGTATTCCGGAAGAGGTGATTGCGGGTGCCTCGGCGCTGGTGCTGACTTCCTATCTGGTGCGCTGTAAGCCGGGCGAGCCGATGCCGGAAGCGACCATGAAAGCGATTGAGTACGCGAAGAAGTACGACGTGCCCGTCGTTCTTACGCTGGGTACTAAATTCGTTATCGCCGATAATCCTGAATGGTGGCAGGCGTTCCTGAAAGAGCACGTCTCGATTCTGGCGATGAACGAAGAAGAGGCCGAAGCGCTGACCGGCGAAAGCGATCCGCTGCTGGCGTCCGATAAAGCGCTGGACTGGGTGGATCTGGTGCTCTGCACCGCGGGTCCGGTTGGGCTGTATATGGCAGGCTTCACGGAAGAAGAGAGCAAACGCAAAACCCAGCACCCGCTGCTGCCCGGCGCGATTGCCGAGTTTAACCAGTACGAGTTCAGCCGCGGCATGCGTTATAAAGATTGCATTAACCCGCTGCGCATCTACTCGCACATCGCCCCTTACATGGGCGGACCGGAGAAGATCATGAACACCAACGGCGCGGGCGACGGCGCGCTGGCCGCGCTGCTGCACGACATTACCGCCAATGCCTACCACAAAACCAACGTGCCGAATTCCAGCAAGCATAAGTTCAGCTGGCTGACCTATTCGTCGCTGGCGCAGGTATGCAAGTACGCCAACCGCGTAAGCTATCAGGTGCTGAACCAGCACTCACCGCGCTTAACGCGTGGCCTGCCTGAACGGGAAGACAGCCTCGAAGAGGCTTATTGGGACAGGTAAAATAAAAACGGCAACCCAGGTTGCCGTTTTTAGTGTTTATTCCCTCTCCCTGTGGGAGAGGGCAAGGGTGAGGGGACCAGATCGCACCAAACTTACCCCGTAACCGCCTCTTCAACCGGTGGTTTCTCCAGCAGCGTCAGCATGGTGTTAGCAATCTCGCGCTCGCCCATCACCACTTTATCTGCACCGCGATCGGTAATGTACTCCACCTCGTCGTCATAGTGCGCCCGGGCGATAATCTCAATCGTTGGGCACTTCGCGCGCGCGGAGGCCACAATCTCACCCGCTTCATAGCCGTTGGGTATGGTCAGCAGCAGCCAGCGGGCGCAGTCCAGATGCGCCAGATTCATGATCTCTTCGTTCGCCGCGTTGCCCAGTACCGCACGAATACCGCGCTCGCGAAGCTCGTCGACGCGGGTGCGTGAGGTTTCAATCACCACCAGCGGAATGCCCTGCGCCATCAGCTTCTCGCCGAGCAGGCTGCCCACGCGGCCAAAGCCGACCAGCAGGGCATGATTGCAAATATCAACCGGGATCTGCTTCTCTTCTTCGATGGCTTCTTCAAGCGTCTGCTCTTCCAGCGTTTCGGTTTTATCGAGGTATTTTTCCAGCAGGGCAAACAGCACCGGGTTCAGCATAATCGACAGGATCGCCCCCGCCAGCACCAGGTTTTGTCCCGCCTGCGGCAGCAGGTTCAGGGCCATGCCCAGACCGGCCAGAATAAAGGCGAACTCACCGATCTGCGCCAGGCTGGCGGCAATAGTCAGCGCCGTCCGCGGTGAGTGGCCGAACATCCGCACCAGGAAGAAGGCGGCAAGCGACTTACCAAAAATAATGATCGCCAGCGTGCCCAGCACGGCCAGCGGCTGCTGGATCAGCACTAGCGGATCGAACAGCATCCCGACGGAGACGAAGAACAGCACGGCAAAGGCGTCGCGCAGCGGCAGGGTGTCGTGCGCCGCGCGGTGGCTCAGCTCGGATTCGTTCAGCACCATCCCGGCAAAGAACGCACCCAGCGCGAAGGAGACGTCAAACAGCTCAACGGCGCCAAAGGCGATACCCAGCGCCAGCGCCAGCACGGAGAGGGTGAACAGCTCGCGGGAGCCGGTCGCCGCGCTGCGGGACATGATCCACGGTACCAGACGGCGGCCCACCAGCATCATGATGGCGATAAACGCCACAACCTTACCGATGGTGATGCTCATATCCAGCGCCAGCGAGGCGAAGCCGACGTTGTCTTTTTCCATCATCCCGGCGACGGCGGGCAGCAGCACCAGCGTCAGAACCATGACCAGATCTTCAACAATCAGCCAGCCAATCGCGATCTGCCCGCGCTGGCTGTCAATCAGCTGTCTCTCCTCAAGCGCGCGCAGCAGCACCACGGTACTGGCGGTTGAGAGACACAGCCCAAATACGATGCCGGTCATGAGCGACCAGCCCAGCACGGCCGAAAGCGCCATCCCAAGCAGCGTCGCCACCCCTATCTGGGCGATCGCTCCCGGTATGGCAATCGACTTTACCGCCATCAAATCCTTCAGGGAAAAATGCAGACCGACGCCAAACATCAGCAGAATCACGCCCAATTCCGCCAGCTCAGGGGCCAGTTTGGTATCCGCAACAAAACCTGGGGTAAACGGTCCCGCCAGCACACCTGCCAGCAGATAACCGACAAGAGGAGAAATACGCAGTTTATTGGCAATCATGCCGAGGATAAAAGCGAGCACAAGTCCACCAACAATGGTGGTGATAAGCGGTGTGGCGTGGTGCATTCCGTCTCCTTTCGTTGTGGGTGTTCCTTTTTGGTGAAAAACCAAAAAACCGAGTAATAGTTTATGACAATTTTTACCCTTATGTTTATGAATAATTGTTGAAGTTTGAATAAAACAGCAATATGCACGTAAAAAAGCGCATTTTGATAAATTCAGCGAGTGGAGAAAGAAGAAACCCTTATGGCATCAGGGTGTCAGGCAGCCAAAGTCAAACTTTGGCTGCCCGTAATTTACGCTTTGTGGCGGTTATCAGGCAGGAATATGGTCAACATCCCAAGAAGTGGCAGGAAAGCGCAGATTTTATAAACCAGGAAGATGCTGGTGTGATCCGCAACCATCCCTAAAACCGCTGCCCCAAGCCCCCCCATGCCGAAAGCGAAACCGAAAAACAGTCCGGAAACCATACCGATACGTCCGGGCAGCAGCTCCTGGGCATAGACCAGAATGGCGGAAAACGCGGAGGCGAGGATAAAACCAATAATCACGGTTAAAATGCCCGTCCATTCAAGGCTGGCGTACGGCAAAATGAGGGTAAAGGGCGCCACGCCGAGGATAGAGCCCCAAATGACATATTTCCGCCCGATCTTATCACCCACGGGCCCGCCAATGACCGTACCGGCCGCGACGG
The DNA here is from genome assembly GCF_008364555.1 of Enterobacter vonholyi. Lineage (GTDB taxonomy): Bacteria > Pseudomonadota > Gammaproteobacteria > Enterobacterales > Enterobacteriaceae > Enterobacter > Enterobacter vonholyi. The sequence continues at coordinate 243,427 of NZ_VTUC01000001.1, read as the reverse complement.
CGAACAGGAAGGCAAACAGGTGGATCTGCGCGTTTTGTACCGATAATCCGAATTTTTGCATCAGATAAAAGGTGTAATAGCTGCTGATGCTCGCCATATAGAAGTATTTCGAGAAAATCAGCACCAGAAGGACGGAAACCGCCAGGATAACCTTATTGCGCGGCAGGGGATTGATAGCCTTCGCTTTAGGTTTTCCTTTATTGACGCGATGCTGAGCGGCATACCAGCGGCTAATCTGTGCCAGCACGATAATCGCCAGCAGCGCGGCCAGCACAAACCACGCCACGTTGCCTTTACCGTACGGGGCAATAATCACCGCGGCCAGCAGCGGGCCGAGAGAGCTACCGAAGTTACCGCCCACCTGGAAAAGTGACTGCGCCAGGCCATGACGACCACCGGACGCCATGCGCGCCACGCGGGAAGACTCCGGATGGAACACGGACGAGCCTGTACCTACCAGCGCGGCGGCAATCAGCACGGCTTCAAAACTCCCGGCCATGGCCAGCAGCACCAGGCCGCTTAGGGTAAAGCACATGCCTATGGGCAGCGACCACGGCATAGGATATTTATCCGTCCAGTAGCCCACCACCGGCTGCAGCAGCGAGGAAGCCAGCTGGAAGGTCAGGGTGATCATCCCGATCTGCACGAAGGTTAACGAAAATTCGGACTGCAGCAGCGGGTAAATTGCCAGAATCAACGACTGGATCATATCGTTGAGCAGGTGCGAGAGACTGATTGCGCCTAAGACTTTAAAGGAGGTGCGCGACGCCGGCGCGCCCGGAACGGGCTGAGTTGATTCACTGATTGCCATAGAGAGAAGTACCACGTCTTTAGTTATTAGAGATGCAGGGTGTAATTATTATCCGACTAACATACCCGCCCGGGACATTTGAAGAAAGTCGCAATTCTGAAAACTTATTTGTCTATTCTTATTAGTCACTGTAATTTCTGCCTTTGTCTATTGGTCAGGGAGAGAGAAGATGAAGTTAATGAAGCGGGGCGTCGCGCTGGCGCTCATCGCGGCGTGGGGTCTGGTAAGCCTGCCCGCGCAGGCGTATGAAAAAGACAAAACCTATAAAATCACCATTCTGCATACCAACGACCACCACGGCCATTTCTGGCGCAGTGAATACGGCGAATATGGCCTGTCGGCACAAAAAACGCTGGTGGATGGAATACGTAAAGAAGTGGCGGCCCAGGGTGGCAGCGTGCTGTTGCTCTCAGGCGGCGATATCAATACCGGCGTGCCGGAATCCGATTTACAGGACGCCGAGCCCGATTTCCGCGGCATGAACCTGATTGGCTACGACGCGATGGCCGTCGGTAACCATGAGTTTGATAATCCGCTGAGCGTCCTGCGTCAGCAGGAGAAGTGGGCCAAATTCCCGTTCCTCTCCGCCAACATTTACCAGAAAAGCACCGGCGAACGCCTGTTCAAGCCGTGGGCGCTGTTTAAGCGTCAGGATCTGAAGATCGCGGTCATCGGCTTAACCACCGACGACACGGCGAAAATTGGCAACCCTGAGTTCTTCACCGATATCGAATTCCGCAAACCGGCAGACGAAGCGAAGCTGGTGATTCAGGAGCTGCAGCAAAACGAAAAGCCGGACGTGATTATCGCCACCACGCACATGGGGCACTACGACAACGGTGAGCACGGCTCCAATGCGCCGGGCGACGTGGAGATGGCGCGCAGCCTGCCGGCGGGTTCGCTGGCGATGATTGTGGGTGGTCACTCACAGGATCCGGTTTGCATGGCGTCGGAGAATAAAAAGCAGGTGGACTACGTGCCGGGCACGCCTTGTGCGCCAGACCGTCAGAACGGTATCTGGATTGTGCAGGCGCACGAGTGGGGCAAATACGTGGGCAGGGCGGACTTTGAGTTCCGTAACGGCGAGATGAAGCTGGTTCATTATCAGCTTATCCCGGTCAACCTGAAGAAGAAAGTGACCTACCCGGACGGGAAGAGCGAGCGCGTACTTTACACGCCAGAAATCGCAGAAAACCAGCAGATGCTCTCCCTGCTGACGCCGTTCCAGAACAAAGGCAAGGCGCAGCTGGACGTGAAAATCGGCACGCTGAACGGGCGTCTGGAGGGGGACCGCAGTAAAGTTCGCTTCGTGCAGACCAACATGGGGCACCTGGTGCTGGCGGCGCAAATGGCGCGCACCGGGGCTGATTTTGGGGTGATGAGCGGCGGCGGTATTCGAGATTCCATCGAAGGTGGAAACATCACCTATAAAGACGTTCTGAAGGTGCAGCCGTTCGGCAACGTGGTGGTTTATGCTGACATGAGCGGAAAAGAGGTCATTGACTACCTCACCGCCGTGGCGCAGATGAAGCCGGATTCCGGGGCCTATCCGCAGTTTGCCAACGTGAGCTTCGTAGCGAAAGACGGCAAGCTTAACGACCTGAAGATCAAAGGCGAACCGGTTGACCCGGCGAAAACGTACCGTCTGGCGACGTTAAGCTTTAACGCCACCGGCGGCGACGGCTATCCGCATATTGATAATAAACCGGGATACGTGAATACCGGCTTTATCGATGCGGAAGTGCTGAAGCAGTATATCGAGCAGAATTCTCCGATTGACGTGAATGCGTATGAGCCGAAAGGCGAGGTGAGCTGGCAGTAGCGTTGTGCGGCCTGATGCCCTCACCCAACCCTCTCCCACCGGGAGAGGGCACGAACACAAAAAACGGTAACGTCTGTTACCGTTTTGCTTTTACCTCGTAGCCGCCACCGGGCAATTTTCTCAATCCCTGCGCGCAATATCCGCAAACTTCGCGTCCAGCATTTTCGCCAGATCGCCCGCCGCCAGCTCAATATCCAGCCCGCGCTTGCCGCCGGATATAAAGATGGTGTCAAATTCCTGTGAAGGAGCATCGATCAGCGTCGGCAGGCGTTTTTTCTGTCCGAGCGGACTGATCCCGCCCACCAGATAGCCCGTGGTGCGTTGCGCCACCATCGGATCCGCCATATCCACCTTTTTCGCCCCCAGCGCTTTGGCGACCTTCTTCAGATCCAGCTGTCCTGCCACGGGAGTCACCGCGACGGCGAGGTGCTTCATATCGCCGTTAACCGCCACCAGCAGCGTTTTATAAACCTGGTCAGCGTTCAGCCCCAGCTTGCGCACCACTTCATCACCAAAGTTGGTTTCATTCGGATCGTGATCGTAAGTGTGGATCCGGAAAGAAATGTTGTTTTTTTCGAGTAATTTAACGGCGGGAGTCATAGCTATCCTTCTTACGACAGACAATTCATGCAGCCAGCATACGCCTGACGTTTGTCTAAAAAATAGCACCATCTTGCGCAATAGTATTGGCAGTGATGGTCACTTTGAGCGACAATCGGCTCAACCGAAGGTCTCCTTCGGCATAATAAAAACGATGAAATTCCTCTTTGACGGGCCAATAGAAATATTGGCCATTTTTTTACTTCAGCAACGACGGTAAATTCCCTTCCCCGTACAAATGTAACGCCCCAACCGCCACCACGTAATGCCCTGCAGGTAAAACATGCAGTGTCTCTCGCCAGGCTTTGTTACGCGCATTCATCAGCACATCATACAGCGATTCGCTGAACGTTGACGGTAACGCTAGCCTGCCGTCCGCGGGCGGCGCATCCAGCCACCAGCCAATCATCGTTTGCAGCAGGCGCGCGTTGGTGTGCCAGTGGGTCAGCGTATCGTCCAGCAGCATCAGGCCGTCGTCGGGAAGCTGCCGCAGAAGCGCAATCTGGCTGTCCGTCCCTTCCAGCTCGATGATGGGCAGACGGCGCGCCCTTGCCGCGTTCAGCAACTGGTAATCAATGCCGTAGTCACCGCGCAGGCCCAGACGCTGCGCCTGCGTGGCCTGCAGTATCATCGCGATTTGCCACAGCGGCAGGGTGTCAATCATGGAGAGCGAGACGCCCGTCTCATCGGCGACGCGCGTCAGTTCCGCAAGCTGGGTTTCATCCAGGCGTTCCGCCAGAGTGAGATCGCTTTCGAGCCCGGCAAACGGCGACTCCTGACCCGAAATGTCCGCCTCAACGACCAGCGCGTCGGCGTGTTTAAGCAGTTTTATCAGGCCCGGAGGCAGGGGAGACATATCCTGCGTGCCCATATGGATGCTGCCAACCAGGTGCAGGTGTTGCCCGCCGGGAAGCGAAATATCCAGACCGGGCCAGGCGTAACGGCGAGGGAAAAGGGCGCGAAACGATGTTTTTATACGATGAAACAGACCCATACGCGCTCCATAAACGGAAAGGTTCATGCTAGCGCGTACGGGTACAAGGTTCAATCCTTCGGTTTAAACCGCAACAGCCGATTGGCGTTGCTGACCACGGTGATGGAGGAGAGCGCCATTGCCGCACCCGCGACCACCGGGTTAAGCAGCGTGCCGGTCAGCGGCCACAAAATGCCGGCAGCAATCGGGATGCCGAGCGAGTTATAGATAAACGCCCCCAGCAGGTTCTGCTTCATGTTGCGCAGCGTGGCTTTTGAAATGGCCAGCGCGTCGGCAACGCCCATCAGGCTGTGGCGCATCAGCGTGATGGCAGCGGTTTCGATGGCGACATCGCTCCCGCCGCCCATAGCGATCCCTACGTCCGCCTGGGCCAGCGCCGGGGCATCGTTAATGCCGTCGCCGACCATCGCCACCTCACGGCCCTGACGTTGCAGTTTCTTGATGGCGTCCGCTTTGCCGTCCGGCAGTACGCCTGCAATGACCTCATCAATACCGGCTTCTTTTGCGATGGCGTTGGCAGTGGTCGGGTTATCCCCGGTCAGCATCACCAGACGGTAGCCCGCACGGTGCAGGCGCTGTAAGGCATCCACGCTGTCCTGGCGAAGCGGATCGCGCACGGCCAGCAGCGCGGCGGCTTTGCCATCCACCGCCAGCAGAACCGGGGTGGCGCCCTGTGACGCCTGCGCCTTCAGCTCGTTTTCCAGCGCGGCGGTATCAATACCGTTTTCATTGAGCAACGCCTGATTGCCCAGCAGCAGCGCGTGACCTTCTGCTTCACCGCTCACGCCGAGCCCGCGCAGGGTGCGGAAATTGCTCACCTGCGGCAGGGCAGACGCATTCGCTTTATCGAGAATGGCGCGCGCCAGCGGATGGCTTGAGCCTTGCTCCAGCGCGGCGGCAAGCCGCAGCGCCTCTTCTTCGGTAATGCCAGCGGTCGTAACGGCGACCACCTGTGGTTTACCTTCGGTCAGCGTGCCGGTTTTATCAAACACCAGCGTGTCCAGGGTGCTGGCCCGCTGCAGCGCGTCCGCGTCCCGCACCAGTACGCCAAATTCGGCCGCGCGGCCTACGCCGGAGATAATCGACATCGGCGTCGCGAGGCCCAGGGCGCAAGGACAGGCGATGATCAGCACCGTGGTGGCGATTACCAGGGTATACACAATCTGCGGCGCCGGGCCGAAAACATACCAGATCGCCGCGCTCAGCAGGGCAATACCGACCACCACCGGCACAAAAATGGCCGAGATTTTATCAGCAAGCTGGCCAATCTCCGGCTTGCTGCTTTGCGCCTGGCGCACCATGCGGATAATACGCGACAGCGTGGTGTGGCTGCCGACGGCGCTGGCGGTGAACAGCACGCTGCCGTCCTGCACGACCGTACCGGCATGCACGGCGTCGCCATCGGATTTCTGCTGGGGAATAGGCTCCCCGGTCAGCATCGCTTCATCCAGCCAGGCTTCGCCCTGGGTTATCTTACCGTCAACGGGAACGCGGTCCCCCGTGGTCAGACGCAGCGTCATGCCGGGCTGAACCTCGGCCAGCGGAACGCTCTTTTCTCCCTCGTCCGTGACCACGCGGGCCGTCGGCGGGGTTAAATCAAGCAACCTTTCCAGCGCTTTCGAGGAGCGCTGGCGGGCGCGGGCTTCCAGCATATGGCCTAAGTTGATCAGGCCGATAATCATCGCGCTCGCTTCATAATAGAGATGCCGCGCTTCCATCGGGAACCACTGTGGCCAGACGTTCACGCTCATCGAATAGAGCCACGCCGCGCCGGTACCGAGCGCAACCAGCGTATCCATCGTCGCGGTGCGGTTTTTCAGGCTCTTCCAGGCGCTGGTATAGAAATGACCGCCTGCGAATACCATCACCGCCAGGGTAATCAGACCGATCGCCAGCCACAGGGTGCGGTTGTCAGCGGTGACCATCATATTGTCACCCATCATGCCCCACACCATCACCGGAATACCCACCAGCAGGGCGACAATCGCCTGCCAGCGGAAGCGCTTCATGGTGGCGATAGCCGTTTCCTGCTGGCGCTCGCGACGCTCGGCATCGTCTTCGATGGCCTCCGCGCCGTAGCCCGCTTTCTCAACGGCCTGCACTAACTCTGCGGCGGAGGCGCTGCCCATCACCAGCGCAGTACGCTCCGCAAGATTGACCCGTGCCTGGGCGACGCCCGGTACCGCCTGCAGGGCGTTTTGTACCCGGGAGACGCAGCTGGCGCAGCTCATGCCGTTGATCAGCAGCTGTTGGCTGTCATCAATATCATCCGCTGCCGGAAGCTCAGGAGTGGCCGCTGTCAGTGCTTCCGACGGGGATGATGACTCTGCCAGCGGTTTAGCCTTTGGGTGGCTTAACTCCGCCCCGTAACCGGCCTGCTTGATAGTATCAATCAGCGCATCCGCGCTGGCGCTGCCGGTCACGGCCGCATGATCGATAGTCACGTCAGCGCTTTCCACATCAGGGCGCTGTTCCAGGCTTTCTTTAACGCGTTTGACGCAGTGGCCGCAGGAGAGGCCGTCCAGCGTCAGGTCGATAGTGTGAGACATAACAAAACTCCCGTATAATATATTGGTCAGTTGTTGACCGGAGTAACGCTTTTCGCTAACTGTTATGAAGGTTAAACCTTCCATCAAGGGGAAGGTCAAGGGGGAAATGTGAATATCAGTGACGTGGCAAAAAAAACCGGCTTAACCAGCAAAGCGATCCGCTTTTATGAAGAGAAGGGGCTGGTCACGCCGCCGCTGCGCAGTGAAAACGGCTACCGCAGCTACACGCAGCTGCATCTGGATGAGCTGACGCTGCTTCGCCAGGCAAGACAGGTTGGGTTTAATCTGGAAGAGTGCGGCGAGCTGGTTAACCTGTTCAACGATCCGAAGCGTCACAGCGCCGACGTGAAAAAACGCACGCTGGAAAAAGTGGCCGAAATTGAACGCCACATCGTCGAGCTGCAGGCGATGCGCGAACAGCTGCTGCAGCTCGCGGACTCCTGTCCGGGGGATGACAGCGCCGACTGCCCGATTATCGATAATCTTGCCGGCTGCTGCCACCGTAAAACCCACGCTTAGCAGGCTTTCACCCGCAGGGTAATGCCTTCCACGGCAATGACCTCCACCCGCGTGCCGGCGCTGAGGTCATCGTCGGCCACCACCGGCCACGAGCTGTCGCCCACCCGCATGTGTCCGCGTCCGTTCACCAGCGCGGTGTCGAGCGTAAAACGCTTGCCGACAATCTGCTGTCCGCGCTGGTTAAGGTGGGCGTCGACCGGTTTCTGCTCTTTGACCCGCCGGTTAAGCCAGCGCCACCACAGCCAGGCGGCCACCAGCGTCAGCGCGGCGAACAGCGCGCCCTGCCACGCCCAGTCCAGGGGAAGGATCCAGACCAGAAGACCCGTAATGACGGCGGCAACACCGCTCCAGAGCAGGTAGCCGTTGCCGCCCAGCATCTCCGCCGCCAGCAATAAGCCGCCGAGGCTTAGCCAGAAGGCGTGAGGATGTGCAACAATCAGCTCAATCATTTTTTACGCTCGTTTCCGCTGTCCTTGATCAGTTCGGCTATGCCCGCGATAGAGCCCATCAGGCTGCTGGCGTCCAGCGGCATCATCACCACTTTGCTGTTGTTCGCGGAGCCGATCTCTTTCAGCGCGTCGGTATATTTTTGCGCAACAAAGTAGTTCACGGCCTGGATATCACCGGCGGCAATCGCCTCGGACACCATCTGGGTGGCGCGGGCTTCCGCTTCGGCGGAACGTTCACGCGCTTCCGCCTGCAAAAACGCGGACTGACGGTCGCCTTCCGCTTTCAGGATCTGTGACTGTTTTTCCCCTTCCGCTTTGAGGATCTCCGCCTGGCGTACCCCTTCGGCTTCCAGAATGTAGGCGCGCTTGGTTCGCTCGGCCTTCATCTGGGCGTTCATGGAGGCGATCAGCTCCGCCGGCGGACGCACGTCGCGGATCTCAATACGGGTAACTTTGATCCCCCACGGGTTGGTGGCCTCATCAACAATGTGCAGCAGGCGGGTGTTGATGCTGTCGCGCTGGGAAAGCATCTCGTCCAGCTCCATCGAGCCGAGCACGGTACGGATGTTGGTCATCGTCAGGTTGACGATCGCCAGCTCCAGATTGCTGACCTCATAGGCCGCCTTCGGCGCGTCAATCACCTGAATAAAGCACACGGCGTCGATGGTGACGTTGGCGTTATCCTTTGAGATCACTTCCTGGGAAGGAATGTCCAGCACCTGTTCCATCATATTGATCTTGCGGCCGATTCTGTCCATGAACGGGACAATCAGGCTTAAGCCGGGCTGGAGCGTGTTGGTGTAACGGCCGAAACGCTCGACGGTCCACTGATAACCCTGAGGGACAATTTTGACGCCAGCGCCCACGATAACCAGCGCAACGAAAATAAGGACGGGAACAACGATAAGCATAAAAACCTCCTGTTTTGCATGCCGTGATGAGTGAAAGTGTGTGTTTATTGCTCGTAAGTATAGGTAAAGTCAGAGATGAAGCCATCACCCGCTTCGGCAATGGCTTTGGATAATCCCTGGTAGTAATTCTCCAGCCCCAGCGCTTCGATGCGCTGGATCTGTTCGCGAATGGGGGCGCAGAACAGAACGGCATTTCCCGCCTCAACGCGTTTGTTATTCGGTGGAAGGTCGCCCGCGATGGCTTTAAACCAGGTTCTGATGCCCTGCTTTAAATTATGCGGCGCTTTTGCCAGGTTATCCATGCCCGTCAGGATCTGCAGGGTAGGGAACTCATCGGCCTGCACGGCGGTTTTCATGCGCGCAAAGAACTGGCTGAACAGCTCGAACGATCCCAGATCGGTGACGCGGGGTTTGGTCGTTTTACCGTTTTTATTGCCGATTTTGCCTGCCGCTGACGCCGCGGCCGGAACCGCATTCACCTTTTCCAGCTCCAGCCCGAATAACAAATTACAGTGCGCACGGCGCGCTTTCAGCGGGTAGGACATCAGGACCTCAATGAACCGGGTGGCTTTCACATCCGCAAGATCGTGGTTGATAAGCCACTGTGTGCGTGAAAATTCCGCCGGAGAGACGAACCAGTCCGGCACTTCATTGAAGCGTTTTGATTTGCCTTTACCGTCAAATTCAAGGAAGTGTGTCCCGTTGTCGAAGGCGAAATAGCAATTTTTGAAGCTGCCGATCGTGGTGTTCACGATGAGCGCCTTCTTAACAAAATCGACCACCTCTGCACCTATCACAAAACGCGTGAGTTCCGACGATTTGATGACTTCCATTAATGTTTCGACATCAGGAACACCAGGCTTCAGGGAAGGAAACTCATAAAAGATATGTGCCATGCTGCATACTTCCTGTAGTGATGGTGGTGACAATTTATAAACAAAAAGTTTAACACTTGCTTCAGCGTGAGGCTATTCGCGCTGTGCGGGCGAAAGGATTATGCTACAGGCGGTTATTACACGAAGCGGTTAACGGAAGCGCAATGAACGATAAAAAAAACCTTTTGCATCTCAGGGACGTCGGGTTTCGAGTCGGGGAAAACACGATCCTGCAGCACGTCGGGTTTAGCCTGTCGCCGGGCGAGTTTAAATTAATCACGGGTCCCTCAGGCTGTGGGAAAAGCACGCTGCTGAAGATTGTGGCGTCACTCCTCAGCCCGACGGAGGGAGCCATTCTGTTTGAAGGCGAGGATATCGCGTCGCTTTCCCCGGAAAGCTATCGCCAGCAGGTCTCGTACTGCGTGCAAACGCCCGTGCTTTTTGGCGATACGGTTTACGACAACCTGATTTTCCCGTGGCAGATTCGCAATAAAACGCCGGAGCCGGAACAGTTTATCAACGATCTGGCCCGCTTTGGCCTGGCGCAGGAGACGCTGACAAAATCCATCAACGCGCTGTCGGGCGGCGAAAAGCAGCGGGTCTCGCTGATCCGCAACCTGCAGTTTTTACCGAAGGTGTTGTTGCTGGACGAAATCACCAGCGCGCTCGATGACGTCAACAAGCGCAACGTTAACGAGATTATTCATCGTTACGCCCGGGAGCAGAACATTGCCGTGCTGTGGGTGACGCACGACGCTAACGAAATAACCCATGCGGATGACGTGATTACGCTCCAGCCGCGCGGCGGAAAAATGCAGGAGGCAAACCGTGGGTGAACATAACATTACCAACGAATCTCTGGCCTTTTCGATGGTGCTGGTGCTGATTGCGATTGTGGTCAGCTACCGGGAAAAGCTGGGGCTGGAAAAAGATATCGTGTGGAGTATCTGCCGCGCGGTGGTTCAGCTCATCATCGTCGGCTATGTGCTGAAGTATATCTTCAACGTTAACCACGCGGTGCTGACGCTGCTGATGGTGCTCTTTATCTGCTTTAACGCGGCGTGGAATGCGCAAAAGCGCAGTAAATACATTGATAAGGCGTTTGTTTCATCGTTTATCGCGATTACCACCGGAACGGCGCTCACGCTGGCGGTGCTGGTGCTCTCCGGCTCGATTGAGTTTACGCCGATGCAGGTTATCCCTATCTCGGGGATGATTGCGGGGAACGCGATGGTGGCCGTTGGGCTCTGTTACAACAATCTCGGCCAGCGTTTCAGCAGCGAACAGCAGCAGCTGCAGGAAAAACTAAGCCTGGGGGCGACGCCTAAAGTGGCCTCGGCGCGGCTGATTCGCGAGAGCATTCGCTCATCGCTGATCCCGACCGTGGATTCCGCCAAAACGGTGGGGCTTGTGAGCCTGCCGGGCATGATGTCGGGGCTGATTTTTGCCGGTATCGATCCGGTAAAAGCGATTAAGTATCAGATCATGGTGACGTTTATGCTGCTTTCCACGGCAAGCCTGTCGACCATCATTGCCTGCTACCTGACCTATCGGAAGTTCTACAACGCGCGCCACCAGCTGGTGGTGACGCAGTTGAAAAAGACGGGGTAATATCGGCATTTCCAGGCCCGGTAAGGCGAAGCCGCCACCGGGCTTTTTTATCAATACAACAGCGCGTAAAGCTGACGACGATACTTCGACGCCAGCGCGTCTCCGGTGCCCAGCGCGGCCAGGATCTCCTGGAACATCTTGCGCGCCTGACCGTCTGCGGCGGCTAAATCTTTTTGCAGATGGCTGAAAAGCAGCTCAAGCGCTTCTTCGTTACGCCCCACCTGATGCAGCTGCAGCGCAAGCTGGCTTGCCAGCGCGGCATCTGCCGGGTTGTCGGCTACCTGCTGCTGCAGCTGCTGAATTTCCGGGGTGTCCGCCGCCTGCTTCAGGAGCTCAATTTGTGCAACCAGCCCCTGATAGCGGGTGTCCTGATCCTGGAGCGGAACCGTTTTGAGTACGGCTTCCGCGTCTTCTGAGCGGTGCAGGGCGATCTGCGTTTCCGCCAGCAGCAGGCCAATCTGGCTGTTCTGATTCGACAGCTGCCACGCCTCTTTGAGCAGCGGCAGCGCTTCGTCGTATTTGCCTTCCTGCATCAGCGCCATGCCTTCCTGCGCTTTCAGCTCTTCTTCGCGCGGCAGCACTTTATCCAGCAGGGCGCGAATCGCCTCTTCCGGCTGCGGCCCCTGGAAACCGTCAACAGGCTGGCCGTTCTGGAACAGATAGACGGTAGGGATGGCGCGCAGGCCAAACTGAGACGCTACCATCGGCTCGGCGTCGCAGTCCAGCTTGGCGAGAATGAACTGACCGTTGTACTGGGCGGCAAGGCTTTCCAGCACCGGCGTCAGCTGCAGGCAGTGTTGGCTGCGTTCAGACCAGAAGTAGAACAGGACCGGTTTGGTCATCGACTGTTCAAGAGTCTGTTGCAGGTTAGCTTCTGTGATATTGACGATATTCTGTACGGACATGCGGCTTTCTCTTTTGTCGGTTTGTTCTTTACATGGGGATGCGCGTCGGCGCTTCAACTCAACCGTTTAAAATTTTGTCCATTATCCGGCCGGGCAGCAGGCGTTTTAACCAGCCTACGGCATGGGTGACCAGTGTTACCGGATAGCGCATTTTGGGATGTTCACTCTCAAAAGCATGGCGCACTTTGGCCACCACCGCCTCTGGCCCGAGGGTAAAACGCGCGGCGATGCCGGGATTTTCGACCGGTTTATCCGCCTGCGTCTGGTTCACGTTTTCGGTAAAGCGGGTGCGGATCGGGCCGGGCTCAATCAGGCTGACCTTAATGCCGCTGTGGCGTAACTCCATGCGCAGGGCGTCGGACCAGGCCTCCAGCGCATATTTGCTGGCGGCATAGGCGCCGCGGCCCGGGGTGGAAATCAGTCCCATCACCGATGACGTCATCACGATGCGCCCTTCACCGTGCGGCAGCATCGCGGGGAGCAGACGCATGGTGAGCTGATGCACGCCGAAGAAATTGGTTGAAAACTGCTTCTCCAGCGTTTCGCGGGAGAGCGTATCCAGCGGGCCATACACGCCGTAGCCGGCATTATTAAACAGCCCGTACAGACGATTACCGGTCAGCGCGATCACCTCATCGGCGGCGCGCTCAACGCTTTCCGGCGAGTCCATATCCAGCAGCACGCCGGTAAAGCCCAGGCCGTTCATGCGTTCGACGTCGTCAGATTTGCGACAGGCCGCCAGAACCCGAAACCCCTGGCGCTTCAGTTCGAGCGCGCTTTCCAGGCCGATTCCACTCGAACATCCTGTAATTAAGACCGATTTTTGCATAACTTTACCTGTCAGGATCTCCGCTTAATCAGGAGTCATGTTTAACTAAAGGAGCCAGCCGCGTTGCCATCCAGTCGGCAATAAACGGCTGCGCATCGCGATTGGGGTGGATCCCGTCGTCTTGCATCCACTCGGGTTTGAGATAGACCTCTTCCATGAAAAATGGCAGCAGCGGAATATCAAACTCTTTGGCAAGCTTAGGGTAGATCGCGCTAAAGGCCTCATTATACCGACGACCGTAGTTGGCGGGCAGGCGAATTTGCATCAGCAGCGGCTGGGCGTTTGCCGCCTTGATGTCCTGCAAAATGGTACGCAGCGTTTGCTCGGTTTGCTGAGGCTGGAAACCGCGCAGGCCATCATTACCGCCAAGCTCAACCAGCACCCACCGTGGCTGATGCTGTTTGAGCAGCGCAGGCAGGCGCGACAGGCCCTGCTGCGAGGTATCGCCGCTGATGCTGGCGTTGATTACAGCGGTCTTGCTCTGCCATTTGTCATTGAGCAGGGCGGGCCAGGCCGCGCTGGCCGCCATGCGATAGCCTGCGCTCAGGCTGTCGCCGAGAACCAGTAACGTGTCCGCTGCCGCCGCGCGGAAGGTCATCAGAATCAAAAACAGGAAGGGCAAATGCCAGCGGAAAACAGTGTTGAAGTTCATCATCTTAAGAAGTCCGTCGGTCAGGGGGAACACGAGCTTTCCATCCTTACTGGAGTTGAACTCGTTGTCAAACGCGCTGAAACTATTGCGCTGATTGGCGAATCCGGTTCCGGCAAGTCCACGCTGCTGGCGATTTTAGCCGGTCTGGACGACGGCAGCAGCGGCGAGGTCCACCTTGTCGGGCAGCCGCTGCATCAGCTTGATGAAGAGGCGCGGGCCGCGCTGCGCGCGCGTCACGTTGGTTTTGTCTTTCAGTCCTTTATGCTGATCCCGACCCTGAACGCCCTGGAAAACGTTGAGCTCCCGGCGCTGCTGCGCGGTGAAAATAGCCGTGAAAGCCGCGCTCACGCGAAGGCGCTGCTGGAGCAGCTCGGTCTGGGTAAACGTCTCGACCATCTTCCCGCCCAGCTTTCCGGCGGTGAGCAGCAGCGCGTGGCGCTGGCCCGCGCGTTTAACGGCCGCCCTGAGGTGCTGTTTGCCGATGAGCCTACCGGCAACCTTGACCGTAAAACCGGAGACCGGATTGCCGACCTGCTATTTTCGCTCAACCGCGAGCACGGCACTACGCTTGTCCTCGTGACCCACGATCCGCAGCTCGCGGCGCGCTGCGACCGTCGCCTGCGGCTGGTCAACGGTGTTCTGCAGGAGGAAGCATGATTACCCGCTGGTTCTGGCGCGAGTGGCGCTCGCCCTCGCTGCTGATTGTCTGGCTGGCGCTCAGCCTGGCGGTGGCCTGCGTGCTGGCGCTCGGCAGCGTCAGTGACCGCATGGAAAAAGGGCTCAGCCAGCAGAGCCGAGAGTTTATGGCGGGAGACAGGGCGCTGGAAAGCTCCCGCCCCGTGCCGTCGGGCTGGATTGAAGCAGCGCGCAAAGAAGGGCTGAAGGTGGGGGAACAAATCACCTTCCAGACCATGACCTTCGCGGGCGACACGCCGCAGTTGGCGAGCGTCAAGGCCGTCGATGATATCTACCCGATGTACGGTGACTTACAGACCAGCCCGCCGGGATTAAAGCCGACGCCCGGTACGGTGCTGCTGGCATCGCGTCTGATGGCGCTGCTGAACCTGAAACCTGGAGACAGTATCGACGTGGGCGACGCCACGCTGAAAATCGCCGGAGAAGTGGTGCAGGAGCCTGACTCTGGGTTTAACCCGTTCCAGCTTGCGCCTCGCCTGCTGATGAACACCGCGGATGTCGCGGCCACCCATGCCGTACAGCCGGGCAGCCGCGTCACCTGGCGCTATAAGTTTGGCGGCACGCCCGCCCAGCTTGCCGCGTATGAAAAATGGCTACTGCCGCAGCTCAAACCGGAACACCGCTGGTTCGGGCTGGAGCAGGACGAGGGGGCGCTCGGTAAATCTCTGGAGCGCTCTCAGCAGTTCCTGCTGCTGTCGGCACTGTTAACCCTGCTGCTGGCGGTGGCGGCGGTGGCCGTGGCGATGGGGCACTACTGCCGCAGCCGCTACGACCTGGTGGCGATCCTCAAAACCCTGGGGGCGGGCCGGGCGCAGCTGCGCAAGCTGATTGTCGGCCAGTGGCTGATGCTTCTGGTTCTGTCGGCGCTGACCGGCGGCATAATGGGGCTGCTGTTTGAAAAACTGCTGATGGTGATGCTGAAACCGGTGCTCCCTGCCGCATTGCCGCCTGCCAGCCCCTGGCCGTGGCTGTGGGCGATGGGCGCGATGACGGTGATCTCGGTGCTGGTGGGGCTCCGACCCTACCGCCTGCTGCTCGCCACGCAGCCGCTGCGCGTGCTCCGTAACGATGTGGTGGCGAACGTCTGGCCGCTGAAGTTCTACCTTCCGGTGATTATTGCGGTGGCGGTGGGGCTGCTGGCGTGGCTGATGGGGGGCAGCACGCTGCTGTGGGCGGTGCTGGCCGGGGCGGTTGTGCTGGCGCTGCTGTGCGGTGTGCTGGGCTGGATCCTACTCAACCTCCTGAAAAGGGTGACGGTAAAATCGCTGCCCGTGCGCCTGGCGGTCAACCGACTGCTGCACCAGCCCTGGTCTACGCTCAGCCAGCTGTCGGCGTTCTCGCTTTCGTTTATGCTGCTGGCGCTGCTGCTGGTGCTGCGCGGCGATCTGCTCGATCGCTGGCAGCAGCAGCTTCCACCGGAAAGCCCGAACTATTTCCTGATCAATATCGCGCCTGAGCAGGTTACGCCGCTGAAGGGCTTCCTGGCGGAGCATCACATTATTCCCGAGTCGTTCTACCCCATCGTGCGTGCGCGTCTGACGCAGATCAACTGGCAGCCAACGGAGGGGAACAAGGACGAGTCGCTTAACCGCGAGCTGAACCTGACCTGGCAGGAGAAACGCCCTGACCACAACCCGATAACCGCCGGCACCTGGCCGCCAAAAGCGGGGGAGGTGTCGATGGAGGAGGGGCTGGCGACGCGCCTGAACGTGAAGCTGGGGGACAGCGTCACCTTCACAGGCGATACGCAGGATTTCACCGCGAAGGTCACCAGCCTGCGTAAGGTGGACTGGGAGAGCCTGCGGCCCAACTTCTTCTTTATCTTCCCCCCGGGGGCGCTGGACGGGCAGCCGCAGAGCTGGCTGACCAGCTTCCGCTGGGAGAACGGCAACGGCATGCTGACCCAGCTTAACCGGGAGTTTCCGACGGTCAGCCTGCTGGATATCGGCGCGATCCTCAAACAGGTGGGGCAGGTGCTGGAGCAGGTAAGCCGCGCGCTGGAGGTCATGGTGGTGCTGGTAACGATCTGCGGCGTGCTGTTGCTGCTGGCCCAGGTGCAGGTGGGCATGCGCCAGCGCCATCAGGAGCTGGTGGTTTACCGCACGCTGGGGGCCGGAAAGCGGCTGCTGCGAATGACGCTCTGGAGCGAGTTTGCGCTGCTGGGGCTGGTGGCCGGTCTGGTGGCGGCCATTGGCGCAGAGACGGCGCTGGCGGTGCTGCAGACAAAGGTCTTCGACTTCCCGTGGGAGCCTGACTGGCGTCTTTGGTTGATCCTGCCTCTGTGCGGCGCTGCGCTGCTTTCTCTCTGCGGAGGCTGGCTCGGCACGCGGCTGTTAAAGGGCAAAGCCCTGTTCCGTCAGTTTGCCAGTTGATTTAGCACTGTGATAATTACGCGTCGGTTTTTAATTCCGGCGCGTAGTATTAAAATGGCACAAAGTGATAATACCCACTCATTTAGTAGCACAAAACATTAAAAAACCGACCACACGGCCCGATTATTTCCAGTTAATATTCACCCGCTAAATATTTAGCAGCGTGTCTATTAAGGGAAAAATAATGACTATAAAAAAATCAGCGCTGGCGGTAACGATCGGCGCGGCAGTGGCATTGACTACCTTCGCTTCTCAGGCGGAAATCACGGTTCTTAAGCAGGATCCTCAGGCGGGTAACCCGCTGAGCCGCCTGAACTTCACCGTTGGCGGCAGCATTCGTCCTCAGTTCCAGAACATGACCGGCGACGACGGTAAAAACAGCTACAAGCGTAACGGTTTTGACGGCGGTACCCGTTTCCGTTTCGCAGCAGATTACTACCTGTTTGATGACATCAGCTGGGTAAGCTACTACGAGCTGGGCGTGAACTTCCCTGCAATGTTCAACTGGGATAACCACTACAGCGAGAGCGACCACGACACGACGCGTCGTATGCTCTACACCGGTCTGAAGAGCGACACCTGGGGTACGCTGACCTTCGGCCAACAGAACAGCGTTTACTATGATGTGGTGGGTGCGAAAACCGATATCTGGGACTACGACATGATCGGTCAGGCGCCGGGTAACGGGATCAAAGGCGATTACGACGGTTCTTACCGTTCACGTAAGATGCTGAAATATAAGAAAACCGTGGGCGATGCTGACATCTACGCATCTTACCTGTTTGAAGACAGCGAATACCTGCCGGGCAACGGCCTGCGCTACAAGCGTAAAGGCGGCGGCTCGCTGGGTCTGGATTACCACCTGACCACCGATCTGACCTGGGGCGCCGCGTGGAACTACACCCGCGCGGATATGCGTAATCCGGACAACGGCGACAGCAAAACCTATGACCAGAACATCCTCGGTACTGCGCTGAGCTGGACCCCGGACAACTGGACCTTCTCCGTTGGCGGCGGCTGGTACCAGAACTTCATGACCACCAAAAAAGTGTCTGTTAACGACTACTTTGCGGGCGACGCGTGGGGTATTGAGTACTTCGCAGGTTACAAATTCCCAGTCGGTCAGTACGCGGTGAAATCCATCCAGCCTTACTTCATGGGCGACCGTATTGACTACGTGAACGGCCGTAACTACCAGCGCATCGACAACGGCGTGGGTATCAGCTTCCAGCTGGATTACGGTTTCCGCGTGGATTACGAACACGTGTTCACTTCCAGCACCGACAACCTGGGCG
The DNA here is from genome assembly GCF_008364555.1 of Enterobacter vonholyi. Classification (GTDB taxonomy): domain Bacteria; phylum Pseudomonadota; class Gammaproteobacteria; order Enterobacterales; family Enterobacteriaceae; genus Enterobacter; species Enterobacter vonholyi. Next base: position 225,537 of record NZ_VTUC01000001.1, on the reverse strand, counting down.
ACATGAACCTGGTGCGTCTGCGTTACGACTTCTAAGCCGTGTTGTAGGGTGCGGCCTGATGCCCTCACCCTGACCCTCTCCCACGGGGAGAGGGAAAAAACATTAAAAACGGCAACCCAGGTTGCCGTTTTGCTTTTACCTCGCCACCCGGCTTTTTTTCAGCGATTAAGCCAGTCAGCGACCTCGCCGTACGTCCCGCGATAGACAATTTTCTCCGCCTTTTTCTCCAGCTGATAGCCGTACATCGGGTCGTAATAGTCGTTCAGCAGCGGCGCAAGCCAGCTGAAGTGCGCGTCCGTGCGGCCAGATCGTTGCTGTTCCAGCAGCGCGGAATCTAACAGCACGGTGAATTCTGCATACCGCTGTAGCCCCAGGCGGCGACGAATGGCGAACAGGCCGTGATGCAGGTACTCGCTGTATTCTTTCCATCCCGCTTCTTCACCGTAGGCCGCAGAAAAATCCGCCCACATGTGGTCGAAATACTCTTCGCGCAGCCGTTCAAGACGGATCTCAAACGGATCCTCGACCACCACGATAGGGGCTTCAACCATGCGGTCGCGCAGGCACTCCGGCAGGTGGTTGGAGCCAATCATCCGGCCTTCGTCTTCCAGCACCCAGCGTGCGGCGTCTTTTTTCAGGAGCTCAGCCGCAAGGTGATTTTCAAAGCTGGCCTGGGAAAGCTGCGGCGTGAGCGTGCGGCCAAACGACGAACCGCGATGGTGCGCCAGCCCTTCCAGATCGATACCCTGCGCGTGCTGCTTCACCAGCAGGGTTTTACCGTTCCCGGTACAGCCGCCAATAAGCACCATCGGCTTTTGCGACTGCTCAATGGTCACCTGAATCGCCGTCTGGCGCAGGGCCTTATAGCCGCCGCGGATCAGCGGGTAGTCGATACCCGCCTCTTTCAGCCAGGCCTGCGAGATATGCGAGCGCTGGCCGCCGCGCGCGCAGCAGAGAAAGCCCTCAGGATGGGCAAGGCTGGCTTCCCGCCAGGCGTTGATGCGTGCTTCACGCGTGTCGCCGTTCACCAGGCGATGGCCGAGCGCCAGCGCGGCCTCGGGGCCCTGGCGTTTATAGCAGGTGCCGACGGCCGCGCGCTCGTCGTCGTTCATTAAAGGCAGGTTGATCGCCGCAGGCATCGCGCCCTGGGCAAATTCGATCGGCGCGCGAACGTCGATTAAAGGGGTATCAGACGCGAGGATCGCGCGATAGTCCGTTCCATCGTTCATGGTTATTCCAGAAGAAAACTCAGCAGCAATGGGCGGGGATTTTACGCCGGGGAAGGGGAAGGTCAACTCCCCGGCGCAGATGTCTTACTTGAGCTTTGACTGTGCCCAGACAATACCGCTCGCGTATTCCGGCGGCAGGAGAGGGATCATGGCTTCCAGGGTGGCGCTCAGGCGGCCCGTGTCGCTGTCGTTCAGGTTAAGGTGACCGACCTTACGACCCTCGCGAACCTCTTTGTCATACCAGTGCAGATGCACGAGCGGCAGCTTCAGCCAGTCGTAGTTCAGATCGGTGCCGATCAGGTTGATCATCACCGACGGGCTATTGACCACCGGCTGCGGCAGCGGCAGGTTGGTGATGGCGCGCAGGTGCAGTTCGAACTGGCTGATGGACGCGCCATTTTGCGTCCAGTGGCCGCTGTTGTGCACGCGCGGTGCCAGCTCGTTGATTAGCAGACCAGACGGCGTCACAAAACACTCCATCGCCATGACGCCCACGTAGCCCAGCTCGTGCATGATGGCAGAGAGCATCTCTTCCGCCTGCGCCTGCTGGTCAGCATTGGCGTGCGGGAAGGCGACGCTGGTGCGCAGAATGCCGTCCTGATGCAGGTTATGCGTCAGCGGATAAAACACCGTGCGGCCGTCATGCCCGCGCGCGCCAACCAGCGAGACTTCACCGCTGAAGTTAATGCCCTGCTCAACGATGCATTCGCCGTAGCAGTCGTCCGGCAGCTCGGCGGTGTCGTTTGCGCGCAGGCGCCACTGGCCGCGGCCGTCGTAGCCGCCCACGCGGCGCTTCACGATCGCCAGCTCGCCCAGCATGGCGAAGACGTCGTTCCACTCGCTTTTATCGGACAGGAGCTGCCACGGTGCGGTCGGCAGACCGAGCTTGTCGAACAGCTGCTTTTGCGTCAGACGGTCGGCAATGATTGGGAACACGTCGCGGTTAACAAAAGCGTTGTGACGCGCCAGCTCGCGGGTCAGAGCGGTCTCCGGCCAGCGTTCGATCTCGGCGGTGATCACGCTCTGGTGGAATGGGACGGCTTCCGGTTCGGCGTCCAGCCCGACGGGCCAGACGGCAATCCCCAGAGGTTCACCGGCCTGACGCAGCATGCGGCCTAACTGGCCATTACCGAGGACGCAAACCTGCTTCATGCCGCACCCCGCGGGTCTGGATTGTCCAGCACTTCGTCGGTCTGGGCTTTACGCCACTCCGCCAGACGCTGATGCAACGCTTTATCGTGTGTCGCCAGGATCTGCGCAGCCAGCAGGGCGGCATTGGCGGCACCCGCTTTGCCAATAGCCAGCGTGCCGACAGGAATACCGCGCGGCATCTGGACGATAGAGTAGAGGCTATCCACACCGCTTAACGCGGCGCTTTGTACCGGGACGCCCAGAACCGGTACCAGGGTTTTGGCGGCAATCATGCCCGGCAGATGTGCTGCGCCGCCCGCGCCGGCAATGATCACCTCATAACCGTTCTCTTCGGCGCTTTCTGCGAAGCTGAACAGTTTGTCAGGCGTACGGTGCGCGGAGACCACTTCAACGTGGTGCGGAACATTCAGGATTTCAAAGATTTCGGCGGCGAACTGCATGGTAGCCCAGTCGCTTTTGGACCCCATCACGATGGCGACACGCGCCGGATTATTGCGGGAAGACATGCGTCTTAAAACTCCTGTGGTGCGAAACACACTGCTTTCGAGGGCACAGAGAATAGCATGTTATACGGGCAAGGAAAACGGTTGCGCGGTTAAATCTTGAGCCGTTGTTGCCGACAATTCATAACAAAACAGACCGCATTCTGGCGGTCTGTTTTCGTCGAGGGGCAATCATTATTTCGTCAGTTCTGCGGTCATATACACGCGATTATCGACCTTCGCGCTGGTGATTTTATAAGACGCACCCTGTTCAGCAGCCTGTGCAGCGATTTTCGCTTCTGCGCGGTCAAGGGTAGAGGCGGTTGCGCTCACGCTCTGCGCGAAAGAACCGAAAGAAACCAGGGAGAGAGCCGTAACTGCAACGAAAGTTTTGATGGATTTCATGGTCGTATTCCTTAAGTGTTTTGTCTGGGATAGGGCGTGTGGCCCTGATGTGATAAATGATAGGCCGACCACGGGCGGATTAAAATCGAAACAATTTGCCGATATTGTTCAAAAAAATAGAATGATTTTGAGGGGGTTAAAACGGGAAAGCGATCAGCTCGACGCCCTCTGGCGTGACTTTGACCATGGAGCCTTCAGTGTGCCAGGCACCCAACACCACGCGATGGGCCGGTTCGCCGTTGGCGATAAGGGAATTGACGTCTGGACGATGGGTATGACCGTGGATCAACCACTGAACGCCATGCTTTTCCATCACGCTCACCACGGCCTGCGGATTCACGTCCATGATGGTCATGGATTTGCTGCTGTTGGCGGCTTTGCTGCCTGCGCGCATTCTGGCGGCGATACGGTTGCGGATAAACAGCGGCAGGGCAAGGAACACCTTCTGGATCCACGGGGTGTGGACCTTGGCGCGAAACGCCAGGTAGCCGGTATCGTCGGTGCAGAGCGTGTCGCCGTGCATGATCAGGACCTTGCGGCCATAGAGATTGAGTACCCGTTCTTCCGGCAGCAGCGTCATGCCGCTTTCGCGGGCATAGCGCTTGCCGATCAGGAAATCACGATTGCCGTGAATGAAGTAGCAGGGGACGCCGGAATCTACCAGCGCGTGAATGGCGGCGGCCATTTCACTGTGCAGCGGGTTAGGGTCGTCGTCGCCAATCCAGGCTTCAAACAGGTCGCCCAGGATGTACAGCGCATCGGCGCTTTTCGCTTCACCGCGTAAAAAACGCAGAAAACCGGCGGTAATCGCCGGTTCTTCTGTTTGCAGATGCAGATCTGCAATAAAGAGTGTCGCCACCAATTACTCGCTGACGGTCACGCTTGTAATCACAACGTCTTCTTTAGGAACGTCCTGGTGCATACCGCTGCGGCCAGTAGCGACGGCTTTGATCTTGTCAACCACGTCCATACCTTCAACCACTTCTGCGAATACGCAGTAGCCCCAACCCTGCAGGCTTTCGCCGGAGAAGTTCAGGAAGTCGTTGTCAGCCACGTTAATGAAGAACTGCGCGGTAGCAGAGTGAGGTGCCTGAGTACGCGCCATCGCCAGCGTGCCGCGGGTGTTTTTCAGGCCGTTGTTCGCTTCGTTTTTGATCGCTTCTTTGGTGGCTTTCTGGTTCATGCCAGGTTCGAAACCGCCGCCCTGGATCATAAAACCGTTGATCACGCGGTGGAAAATGGTGTTGTTGTAGAAACCTTCGCGGCAGTAGTCCAGGAAGTTTTTAACTGTTTCAGGCGCTTTGTCATCAAAGGTTTTGATTACGATATCGCCATGATTAGTGTGGAAAGTAACCATTTTTGCATCCTGTTCCGTTATTGTGGTACGTCGACCCGCCTTCGGGTCATCTATAGGGGCTTGTTATAGCATAACCACAGGATGCGATCACCTTGCATTGTGTGCTGCTTCGGGTTTGAATTACGGGTAGAATAGCCGGTTTTCAACCACACACGTGTTTACATGGAATCTTCGATGTTAAAAATCTTTAATACAATGACGCGCCAAAAAGAGGAATTTAAACCTATCCATGCCGGGGAAGTTGGCATGTACGTGTGTGGTATTACGGTTTACGATCTCTGTCACATTGGCCATGGCCGTACCTTTGTCGCCTTCGATGTGGTATCTCGCTACCTGCGTTTTCTGGGGTACAACCTGAAATACGTGCGCAACATCACCGACATCGACGATAAGATCATCAAGCGCGCCAATGAAAACGGCGAAAGCTTTGTCGCGCTGGTGGATCGCATGATCGCTGAGATGCACAAAGACTTCGACGCCCTGAATATTCTGCGTCCGGACAGCGAGCCGCGCGCGACCCACCATATTCACGAAATCATCGAGATTACCGAAAAGCTGATCGCCCGCGGTCATGCCTACGTTGCGGACAACGGCGACGTCATGTTCTCCGTGCCGACGGACCCCGCCTACGGTGCGCTTTCCCGTCAGGATCTGGATCAGCTCCAGGCCGGTGCCCGCGTTGACGTGGTTGACGTGAAGCGTAACCCGATGGACTTCGTGCTGTGGAAAATGTCCAAAGAGGGTGAACCAAGCTGGCCATCCCCGTGGGGCGAAGGCCGTCCGGGCTGGCACATTGAATGTTCCGCGATGAACTGCAAACAGCTGGGCAAACACTTCGACATTCACGGCGGCGGCTCGGACCTGATGTTCCCGCACCACGAAAACGAAATTGCGCAGTCTACCTGCGCCCACGGCGGCGAGTACGTGAACTACTGGATGCACTCCGGGATGGTTATGGTTGACCGCGAGAAGATGTCGAAATCGCTGGGTAACTTCTTCACCGTGCGCGACGTGCTGAAGTACTACGACGCGGAAACCGTTCGCTACTTCCTGATGTCCGGCCACTATCGCAGCCAGCTGAACTACAGCGAAGAGAACCTGAAACAGGCGCGCTCGGCGCTGGAGCGCCTGTATACCGCGCTGCGCGGTACCGACAGGTCTGTTCCTGCTGCAGGCGGCGAAGCGTTCGAAGCTCGCTTCGTTGAGGTGATGAACGACGACTTCAACACACCGGAAGCCTACTCCGTGCTGTTCGACATGGCGCGCGAAGTGAACCGCCTGAAGTCCGAGGATATGGCGGCCGCGAATGCGCTGGCGTCACATCTGCGTAAGCTCTCTGCCGTGCTCGGCCTGCTGGAGCAGGAGCCGGACGCGTTCCTGCAGAGCGGTGCGCAGGCGGACGACGGTGAAGTGGCGGAGATTGAAGCGTTGATCAAGGCGCGTCTGGAAGCGCGTCAGGCGAAGGACTGGGCGGCGGCAGATGCGGCGCGCAACCGTCTGACCGAGATGGGCATCATTCTGGAAGACGGCCCGCAGGGAACGACCTGGCGCCGTAAGTAAGTCTGGGGCGCGCTGATGCCCTCACCCCAGCCCTCTCCCACAGGGAGAGGGTGCAAACACTAAAAACGGCAACTTGAGTTGCCGTTTTGCTTTTACCTCCGCCTCCACCACAACATCCCCATCAGTACGATCCCCGGCAGCCACACCCACAGCAGTTCCGAGATAATGACCTCATGCCCGTACGGCGTGGTATAGCGCGACAGCGCAAACGGCGCCACCTTAATCACCTGCCACGGCGCAAAGAAGCGTTCATCAGACCACGGCCACAGCCAGCCGACGCCTTTCCCGCCCGTGGTAATCGAATCCAGCAGGCTGTGCGACAGCAGTGACACGGTTAAAAACAGCCAGCATCGCGTCAGGCTGGTTCTGAACCAACGTCGTCCAGTCAGCACGCAAAGTATCGGCACTACAAAGGCAAACAGCAGGGAGTGGGTAAAGCCGCGGTGGCCGAAAACATTGCCGTACGCGACGCCAAATTTAAATGCCAGCACGTCGGCATCCGGAAGCATGGCGAGGATAATCCCGGCAAACAGCAGGCGGGGAGGAATCACTTTGGTTCCCAGGCCTAAGCCTAGGCAAAGCGGAACAGCGGCGTGCGTAATAACGGTAGGCATTGTGATTATCCATGGCAAATCATGGAAATATAGCAGTCATCCCGCGCTAAAAAACCTGTGCGAAATTCTGAATTTACGCCGATTCTCGAGCGATAAGCTGCCCGGAAAGCGTAATGCGCTGGGTTTGCAGCGTCGGCTCCTTCAGCGTGCGGATAATCAGCCCGGCCGCCTGACGCCCCGTCTCTTCGCTGGCGGACGAGACGTAGGTAAACGATGGCGAGGTGAGGTTAACGTGGAGCATATCTTCGAAACCGACCAGCGCGACCTGCTGCGTCAGAAAGACATCTTTACCCACCGTACGCCCGACCTGATGAATACCGGAGATAGAGCCGATCATGGCATCCGGCGAGTGGCAGAGCAGGGCGGTGATGGTGTTGTTTTTTTCCAGCAACTGGCGGGTGGCGAAACCCGCGGCCAGCGTGTCATCGCTGCAGGCCGGAGAGTATTCATCGCGCCAGACCAGCCCGTTTTGCGCCATCGCGCTGCGAAAACCGAGCAGGCGCTGTTCGCGGATAAGGCAGCCTTCGCGTCCGCCAATGTAGGCGATATTGCGATGACCGCGCTCGATAAGATAACGCACCGCCAGATTGGCCGCCTGTCGGTTATCGCGCATCACCAGATTGCATTTTTCATCCAGCAGCGACTGCGAGACCACCACCAGCGGCAGCGGGCAGCGGCGAATCTGTTCCGGCAGGGTAGACGTGCGGGTATCCGAGGCCAGATAGATAACTCCGGCGACGCCCTGCTGCTTAAACGACAGCAGGCAGCGCTCAAGATGGTCATGGTCGTTCTGGGGCTGACCGAGAAAAACCATATACCCCTGTTTTTCGAGATCCTGAACGATGCTCGCCATCACCTTGATGGAGAAACTGTCGCTAAAGTCACGGAGGATCAGGCCAATCAGGTTGGACGTATTGGCGCGGAGGTTGGCAGCGGCAACGTTATGAACATAGCCCAGCGTATTGATGGCAGCGTTGACCTTCTCGATCGTTGCCTCTGAGATTTTCCCTTTCTGGCGCAGCACCAGCGAGACGGTTGAGACCGACACGCCCGCGTGCTTTGCGACATCAATAATGCTGACTTTCTTCAAAACCGCTCCCTGAAATTTACCGATTATCAGCCAGATAAAACACGTCTCCCAGCGTACAGGAGACGTGTCGTTCAGGCATCTTATTATTTGCCGATCATGGTGGACATGGTCTGGGCGATAAACTGTGCTCTGGCACCGAAAATCACCTGAATACCGTTGTCGCCGACAAACACCACGCCGCGCGCGCCGAGTCCGTTCAGACCGTCTTTATCCACCACCTCGCTTTTTGTCACTTCCAGGCGAAGACGGGTGATACAGGCGCCGACGGAGTCGATGTTATGCGCACCGCCCAGCAGGGTGATGATCTCTGTCGCGAGTTCGGAATCCGATTTCTCATCCGCGTTAGCGGTCACTTCAGTGCGGCCCGGCGTTTTCACGTCGAAACGACGGATCACAAAGCGGAACGTGAAGTAATAAATCAGGCCCATTGGAATGCCGATGATAATGGCGCTCAGGAAGTGGGTCTGGTAGCCGTTAAAGGACGGCAGGATCCCGAATGACAGATAGTCGATAAAGCCCGCGGAGAACGACTTGGCGATATGCGCATGCAGCAGGTACATGGTCATGTAGGCCAGGCCCGCCATGATGGCGTTAAAGACGTACAGGATCGGCGCCACGAAGATAAAGGTAAACTCAACCGGTTCGGTGATCCCCGTCAGGAAGCAGGTCAGCGCCGCGGAGAACAGAATACCGGCCGCGATTTTTTTATTCTTCGTATGGGCTTCGTGATACATCGCCAGGCATGCCGCAGGCAGCGCGAACAGCATCAGCGGGAATTCACCCTGCATGAACTTACCAGCGTTCTGGTAGGTGTCGCTGCTGAAGGATTTCACCCCTTCTTCCAGCATCTTGAACCAGATGGTCTGGTCGCCGTGGATCACCTGGCCTGCCTGGGTGGTGTAATCCCCAAACGAATACCAGAAGGACGGATACCAGATATGGTGCAGACCGAGCGGGATCAGCGCGCGCTCTACCAGACCGAAGATAAAGGTCGACGCCGCCTGATTATCACCGTTCACCACCACGGAGAGCGCGTCGATACCGGCCTGAATATGCTGCCAGACGTATGGCAGCAGCAGCCCCATCAGGAACGAGAGGAACGCCGTTGCAATCGCCACGAAGCGCTTGCCGGAGAAGAAGCCCAGGAATTCCGGAAGCTGCATGGTGTGGAAGCGGTTATAGCACCAGGCCGCGAGAATACCGCAGATCAGGCCGCCGAAGACGCCCATCTGCAGCGTCGGAATGCCCACCACCATGGCGTATTTCCCGCCCTGAGAGGCCATTTCCGGCGTGATGCTCAGCACGGTGCTGATGGTGATATTCGTGACAAACACCGATACCGCCGCAGACAGCGCCGCGATGCCGGATTCTGACGCCAGACCCACGGCGGAGCCAATGGCAAACAGCATTGGCAGGTTATCAAAAATAACCCCGCCCGCGTTCATCATCAGCGGCAGATGGAACTTATCGCCGAAGGCCAGCAGCAGGCCCGCAGCGGGAAGCAGTGAAATTGGCAGCATTAAGGCGCGACCAATCATCGATAACTTAGACAGCGATTTAACAAACCCTGATATCAGACTCATGCTGATTTCCCCCGAGTAGCGCTTTTTTTGGCGCTGTTATTGTAAGTAGAACGTTTTAGTAGAACGTTCTACTTATCGTGGGCAAAGAGTGAAAAACGCGCAACTGAATTTTCACTTTTCAACAGATGAAATAGTGATTATTTGAAGTGGATCGATAAATAACCGCGATGGGGGAGAGGGGATTTAAAATCCCCTCTCCCTGTGGGAGAGGGTATCAAACGGCTCAGGCCGTAACGGTTACGCTTTGCCCTTCAAAGCTCACGGTCTGGCCCGCGACAATCTTGCAGCGCTTGCGCGTTTCTACCACGCCGTCGACTTTTACCAGCCCGTCGGCGATAACGATTTTCGCCTGTGCGCCGCTTTCGCTCCAGCCTTCCAGCTTGAGCAGGTCGCACAGCTCAACGTGCGGGTGTTTACCTAATGAAAAAGTCGCCATCTTACGCGTCCTCTACGTCGTGATATTCTTCGCACGCCTGCAGCGTATTCTGAATCAGCGTTGCTACGGTCATCGGGCCTACGCCGCCCGGTACTGGGGTAATGTAAGACGCGCGCGCGGCGGCATCTTCATACACCACGTCGCCGACCACTTTGCCGTTTTCCAGACGGTTAATTCCGACGTCCACGACAATCGCACCCTCTTTAATCCACTCGCCAGGAATAAAGCCTGGCTTGCCGACCGCGACGATCAGCAGATCGGCGTTCTCAACGTGGTGGCGCAGGTTTTTGGTGAAGCGGTGGGTGACGGTGGTGGTGCAGCCGGCCAGCAGCAGCTCCATGCTCATCGGACGGCCCACGATGTTGGACGCGCCGATGACCACGGCATTCAGACCGTAGGTGTCGATATTATAACGCTCAAGCAGCGTCACGATACCGCGTGGCGTGCAAGGACGCAGACGCGGCGCACGCTGGCACAGGCGGCCAACGTTGTACGGGTGGAAACCGTCCACGTCTTTATCCGGTGCGATACGCTCCAGCACCTTCACGTTGTCGATACCAGCGGGTAGCGGCAGCTGAACCAGAATACCGTCGATTTCTTTATCGGCGTTCAGGGTGTCAATAAGTTCCAGCAGTTCTGCTTCGCTGGTGGTTTCCGGCAAATCGTAAGAGCGGGAGACGAAGCCCACCTCTTCACACGCTTTGCGCTTGCTGCCGACATAAATTTGCGATGCCGGGTTGCTGCCAACCAGCACAACGGCCAGCCCGGGGGCGCGTTTTCCGGCAGCTTTACGCGCCTTCACTTTTTCCGCGACCTCAGAGCGCACCTGCTGCGCAATCGTTTTACCGTCAATAATCTTTGCTGCCATCAGAGAGAAGATTCCGTCTGTAACGTTTGAAAGGGGGGATGGCGTGTATTTTGTCAGAAGCGAGCGTCGCTGTCAGTCACCCTTTACGCGTTTTTATCAGCGTGACGCAAAAACCCTTCTTAAGGGATGGTCAATTTCTTAGGCGGGATTAGGATGTGACCTGGCGAAATGGCAGCGTTTTGACATATTTAAAAACCGTGCACTGAGCTACTTTGTCTCCTCCGAAATAAGCTTTCAATTCATCAATTGAACGTATTTCTTATTCCCGATTATTCGCGGGAAGGGTTATTTACATTTTAAAGGAATAGACATGAAACTCAGCAACATTGCTTCTACTGTTATTGCAACTTTGGCCCTGGTTGCGGGTGCCGCAAATGCAGCGGATCCTGCTGCGCCGGTTTCCGTAAATGGCGGTACCGTACATTTTAAAGGTGAGCTGGTTAATGCTGCTTGTTCAGTAAATACTGATTCTTCCGAGCAGACCGTTAATCTGGGTCAGTATCGTACCGCGAAATTCACCAAAGTGGGCGACACCACCTCTAATATCCCATTCAACATTGAACTGAACGATTGCGATCCGCTGGTTGCCAAAACTGCAGCCGTTGCGTTCACCGGTCAGATCGACCCAACCGACAAAACCCTGCTGGCCGTCACCTCCGGTAACAACGACAACACCGCGAAAGGCGTGGGTATCGAGATCCTCGACAGCAAATCCAGCGTTCTGACCCCGGACGGCGCGACCTTCTCTGCTGCGCAGACGCTGATCGAAGGGACGAACACCCTGAAGTTCACCGCGCGTTACAAATCAACGGCTGCCACCACTGAGCCAGGCCAGGCGAACGCTGACGCCACCTTCGTAATGAAATACGAATAATTCCTCCGCACAGGGATGTTCAGGCCTCAGGGACGAGGCCCGTCATACGCTAATGCCAGGAACGAAGGATGACAAGGACTGGAACACTACTGCTGTTAACCCTTGCGATGGCTTGCCCGGCATCGGCGCATACCGTGGTGATCGAAGGCGGCAAGGTTCATCTCAGAGGTGAACTGGTGAACGGCGGCTGCGCCGTGGCGCCCGACAGCCAGAATATGCGCATCGACATGGGCCAGTACCGAACCAATTCATTTTCCGGTGTGGGCAGTTTTTCCACGGTGAATGTGCCTTTCACCGTACGGCTGCTGGACTGCAGCGTTGATGTTTCGCGCACCGTGGGGATCCAGTTTCAGGGCGTCACGCCCGCAGAGGATCCGCAGGTCTTTCTGGCGACATCGCGGCCGGGTGAAACATCTGTCAGCAGCGGCGTCGGGCTGGCGCTCTTTGACGAACAGCAACGTCAGATAATCCCAAACGCTACGGCCGTCAGCTGGCTGCCTGTCGATACCCGCGAGCTCGCGTTCCATTTTAGCGCCCGCTATCGGGCTATTTCCGAACATCTCGAGCCAGGCAAAATTCAGTCGGATGTCTGGTTTACGTTGATTTATCCATAACACCTGCGAACACATTATTAAAGGTACGGTTGTGATGAATACCCTAATTAAACCAGGACTTTTTTTATCGTTTATTTTGATGATGGTTTCTGCATGCGCAAATGCATCCGGCGGTATTGCACTGGGGGCCACGCGCGTTATTTATCCGGCAGAGGCGAAGCAAACGTCGCTGGCGATCACCAACAGCAACAAACAGGAACGTTATTTAATTAACGCGTGGATCGAAAATGCGAGCGGGCAAAAAGAAAAAACGTTTGCCGTCACTCCGCCCCTGTTTGTTAGCGAGCCGAACAGCGAAAACACGCTGCGTATTATTTACGCCGGGCCGGCGCTGCCTGCCGATCGCGAATCGCTCTTTTACATGAACGTGAAGGCGATCCCGTCGGTGAACAAAGCGAAAACGGAAAACAATAACGTGCTGCAGCTGGCGATCCTTTCACGCATCAAGCTGTTTGTGCGCCCGAACAACCTGGCGATGCAGCCGGAAGAGGCGCTTTCCCAGCTGCGGTTTGAGCGCGCCGGCAACCATCTCAAAGTCAGCAACGCGTCGCCGTATTACATCACGCTCGTTAATCTGAAGCTGGGCGGGCAGACGCTGGACAACCTGATGGTTGCGCCGAAAAGTTCGTCTCAGCAGGTGCTGCCAGCCGGTGCCAGCGGTACGCTTTCCTGGCAGAGCGTGAATGACTACGGTGCCATCACCCCGGCGCGCAGCGTCAACCTGTGAGCAGAGTCAGGGCGATGAAAAACCACCAGGGACGTTACTGCCCGGTTGCACTGGCGCTGATGGCTGCGCTCTGGCCGCAGGCTGGCTGGAGCGAAAGTTATTTCAACCCGGCCTTTTTGTCCGACGATACCGCCAGCGTGGCGGATTTGTCGCGTTTTGAACAAGGACACCAGCAGGCACCCGGCGTTTATCGCGTGGATATCTGGCGTAACGATGAGTTTATCGGTACCCAGGACGTGCGTTTTGAGCTGGCAGAGAACACACCGCCGGTGGCGGGCGGTTTGTCGGCGTGCATTACGCGCGCGATGCTCGATCGCTTTGGCGTCAACGTCGCGGCGTTTCCCGAGCTGGCTAAGGTGCAGGGCGAGACCTGCGTTCCGCTGACCACGGCTATACCCGGCAGCGAAACGGTATTCAACTTTGCCTCGCAGCGTCTGGACGTCAGCCTGCCGCAGGTGGCTTTGCAAAACAGCGCCCGGGGCTATATTCCGCCTGAACAGTGGGATGAAGGTATCCCCGCCGCACTGGTGAACTACAGCTTCTCCGGTAACCGGGGAAGCGAAGACGACAGCTATTACCTCAACCTGCAAAGCGGATTGAACTATGGCGCCTGGCGTTTACGTAACAACGGCGCATGGCGGTACACGCAGAATAACGGGCAGCGGCACAGCGAGTGGCAGAATATTGGCACCTGGGCGCAGCGCACCGTCATCCCGCTGAAAAGTGAACTGGTGCTGGGCGACAGCAATACCGGGAATGACGTCTTCGACAGCATGGGTTTTCGCGGCGGGCGGCTTTTCTCGTCTGACAGCATGTATCCGGACAGCCTGCAGGGCTACGCGCCGACCGTGCGCGGGATCGCCCGTACGCCCGCCAAAGTGGTCGTTCGACAGAATGGCTACGTTATCTATCAAAGCTATGTGCAGCCGGGCGCATTTGCCATCACCGACCTTAACCCCACCTCCTCAAGCGGTGACCTGGAAGTCACGGTCGAAGAGAAAGACGGCACCCAGCAGCGCTATACCGTGCCGTACTCCACCGTGCCGCTTCTGCAGCGTGAAGGGCGCTGGAAGTATGACCTCGTGGCGGGGGATTACCGCAGCGGTAACAGCGATCAGGATACGCCATTCTTCACCCAGGGAACCCTGATTACCGGTCTCGCCAACGGTTACACGCTCTACGGCGGAACTCAGCTGGCATCGCGCTATACCGCGGTGGCCGTCGGGGCCGGAAAAAACCTGGGCGACTGGGGCGCGGTCTCGCTCGATATCACCCACGCCCGCAGCCAGCTCGCGGACGACAGCAAGCATGAAGGGCAGTCTCTGCGCTTCCTCTACGCGAAATCCCTTAACGGCTTCGGCACCAACTTCCAGCTGCTGGGGTACCGCTACTCCACAAAAGGGTTTTACACCCTTGACGATGTGGCCTGGCGCTCAATGGAGGGCTATCAGTATGCCGATAGCAAGAACGATAACGATGTGCCGGACGTGCAGAGTTATCACAACCTGACGTGGAATAAAAAAGGCCGCTTCCAGCTCAACGTTTCTCAGTCGCTGGGGGACTATGGCTCGGTCTATATCTCCGGTAGCGAGCAGACCTACTGGGGAACAGACGAGACGAATCTCTGGTACCAGCTGGGCTACGCGGGAGGCATGAAGGGGATCAACTACTCCGTCTCGTGGTCGTGGAACAAATCCGTCGGGATCGACGGCACCGACCGCATCGCGTCGTTTAACGTCTCCGTGCCGTTCAGCATCTTTACCCGTCAGGGCTATCGTCGGGACAGCGCGATTGACCGCGCCTACGCTACGGCATCCGCCAGCCGGAACAGCGATGGCGATACAAGCTGGCAAACCGGCGTCAGCGGCACGCTGCTGGAAGACCGCAACCTGAACTACAGCGTGACCCAGGGACACACCAGCACCAACGGCTCAAGCGGAAGCGCCAGCGCCAACTGGCAGGCGACCTACGGCACATTGGGCGTCGGCTACAACTACAGCGACGATCAGCACGATCTCAACTGGCAGCTCTCCGGCGGGGTGGTCGGCCACGCCGATGGCGTGACCTTCAGCCAGCCGTTGGGGGACACCAACGTGCTGATCAAAGCTCCGGGGGCATCTGGCGTCAGCGTGGAAAACCAGACCGGCGTGAGAACCGACTGGCGAGGCTACGCGGTGATGCCGTATGCCACTGTCTACCGCTACAACCGTGTGGCGCTGGATACCAACACCATGAGCAATAACACCGATATCGAAAACAACGTGAGCAGCGTGGTGCCAACCAAAGGCGCGCTGGTGCGCGCCAGCTTTGATACCCGCATCGGCGTGCGCGCCCTGCTGACGGTGATGCGCGGCAACCAGCCGGTGCCGTTCGGCGCGGTGGTTCGCGAAAACCGAAGCGGCGTGACCAGCATGGTGGGGGATGACGGGCAAATTTACCTGAGCGGGCTGCCGCTGGAAGGCGAACTGCTGATCCAGTGGGGCGACGGGGCGCAATCCCAGTGTCGCGCGCCTTACAGCTTGTCTGAAAAGAGCCTGCAACAGGCAATCACACTTAAGGGGATCGGCTGTGATTAAAACTCAAATCTTTGCTTTGTCGCTTCTGGCGTTACTGCCCGCGACAAACGCATTAGCGACCGTGTGCGTCAATGAAAAAGGCGTGCCGACGGAAGTGCATTACGATCTGACGGATAAATTCAACAGCTCGAATAACCAGATCGGACAGGTCGTGACGCTCAGCGAGAAGTCGCAGTGGGTAGGGGTCAATGCCGTCTGCCCGAAGGGCACCGTCGGGAATACCACCAAGCGTAGCTATGTGACCGATTATCAGGTAACAGGAACGAGCGATGGCTACCAGTATCTGAAGCTTAACGACTATCTGGACGGGGCCATGAAAATCACGGACAGCTATGCTGGCGTGTTTTATCCGCCAAAAAGCTATATCCAGATGGGGAGCCATCCTAACGTCTCTAAAAACAAACCGTTTGGCGTTCAGGACTCCAGCCTTGTCTTCCGCCTTAAGGTGACCCGGCGTTTTATTAACATGGTCGTTATCCCGCGCGCCACCATGTTCCGCGTCTACGTCACCACCACCTCATCCGATCCGTTAACCACGCCGGTCTATACCATTAGCTACAGCGGAACCATTCAGGTGCCGCAAAGCTGCGCCATTAATGCAGGTAACGTGGTGGAGTTTGATTTCGGCGACATTGGCGCCTCCTTGTTCAGCAAGGCGGGCGTAGGTAACAAACCGGAGGGCGTCTCATCGCAGAGCAAAACCATCGCCATTAAATGCACCAACGTAGAGGCGAACGCCATGCTGACGATGCGCGTCGAGGCGGAAAAAGTCTCTGATAATGTGCTGGTGTCGGATAACCCGGATGTGGGATTCATCATTGCTAATCAGAGCGGGGCGCCGCTGACGCCTAACAACCTGACAAGTAAAATTCCGTTCCGCCTTGACGACAGCGCGCAGGCGCAGGTGGGGATCCGGGTCTGGCCGGTGAGCGTGACGGGCAATAAGCCTGCGGAAGGGCGCTTCACCTCGCGCGGGTATTTGCGCGTGGATTACGATTAAGGAGCCGATATGCGAAACGGGATCCGTTTAATCACCGTAGCGCTCTTTGCGCTTTGCACACAGGCCCAGGCGGACACCGCGTTGGGCGAAATTAATATTCGGCTCTACGGCAATATTGTCGATTTTACCTGCGTCGCGGAAGGCAGCGACAGCGACAAGACCGTCACGCTGGGCACATGGCCCACGAAACAGCTCAGCACCACCGGGAGCCGCACGCAGCCCATGCCGTTTACGCTGAAGCTGACCGGCTGTCCGCCGGGCTCGGCGTCCATCACGTTTTCGGGTAAAGCCGACGGGAGCAATAACGGTTTGCTGGCGCTGAATGACGCCAGTACTGCAAGTCGTGTCGCGGTAGAGATCAGGGATGCGAATAAAACGCGCCTGGCTCTCCAGCAGGCCAGCCAGCCGGTCTCGGTTGATGCGCAGGGGAATGCGATACTGTCGTTTTATGCCAATTATATTGCCACCGCAGATAACCCTCAGCCCGGACGAGCCGATGCGGATGCCACCTTTATGATTAACTATAATTAGCACTGACCGCACTCCCTGCAGCTCAGATAAGCTGCAGGGAGTGAATTCAGGTTAAAGCAGTTCGTGCGCTTTGGCGTAATCAATTAATTCCACGATGCTTTGCACACCCAGCTTGGAATAAATATTGGATTTATGCGCGCTAATGGTTTTGTTGCTTAATAGTAGCTGTTCAGCAATTTCCTTATTGGATAATCCATTCGCCAGATATCGTAATACCGTGACCTCGCGGTTCGATAATGGCATATCTACTGCCATCCCTTTCCCTGAACCCAAATGGTTTATAAAGTTCAGCGTTTCTGACGGGAAAAAGGAATAGCCCATCAGGATCATTTCTACGGCGTTGTAGATCTCGCCCAAATCTTTACGTTTACTGACGAAGCCATTTGCCCCGGCGCGAATGGCGCGACCCGCGTAAAATAACTCTGATTTAGACGAGAGAAACAGAACCTTAATGTCTTTGTTTAAGTTTCTGATTCTCTTAAGCAAAGCGAAAGCATCCGTGCCCGTGAGTTCAATGTCAAGGATCACCAGATCGATAGGGTGATTGCGGATACAGTCAAGGACTTCATGGCTATCGCCAGACTTGAGCTTGACTGTGATATTCTTATTTTTCTGTAGCAGGACTTCTATCGACATTCTGACGATAGGATGTTCGTCCATAATGATAACGGATGCCGGTTTCATTTTTAATGCCTCAGATTGTTAAAAGCGTTGTGCAGAGTTTGGTAAAACTCTCGAAATGCCGGAAGGATATAATGTGCAGATCCCTATACCGTAGTATTTCCCTGGAAAGAGCGAAAGCATCCTTGTTTACGTAATGAAAAGAACTATGCCTCAGCGCGGTCATCTCATTAGGCTGGTGTTGGCAAAAAGGTTTTTCTTATTCAGATTTGATACGCATCTTATTATACAGGGTAAGTTTTTTCCGAAAACCCTGTAAATTAATATCCGCTTATGGGTTTGTATTATCTTCTGGATCTGAATCGCTATTTTTTTAAATTTAGCGGAAATATCCTGTTATCTCATTTACCGCATATTTTCATCTTTATGTAATAACAAAAAATAACAGATATCTCTTAATGTTGATTAATTGTTAACGAAAATACCCATCATTTAGGGGGACTAACCCACGCTGGTGAGCTCAACAATTGCCCTCGCAGGCCGCCAGTCCTTCATCTGAAAGCGCGCTGGTTGATTAGAAGGTCCACATCTCCTGCACAGGAGAACATGCTATCCGCTTTGCTTTTTCCTCCCTGACGTTGCCGCTAAGCTGCTTGTTTTTACATCATTATCATCTTGTTAACGCTATCTGCATTCACTTAACGGATGGAGTAAAGTGCTGCCGTTTGTTCATTCTGTGGCATTTCACAATGTTCGCGTCCTTAAATTAGGAATAGTTATAAATTCGATTTAATTGTTAAAAATTAACATTTATGCAACGCAGGTGGTAAGTAAATTCCTAAACAGCTTTAGGAAATAAGGGGTTAGGACGTGAGTGAAAATGTGCAGTCTGAGAGGTTATTAAGAAGATGCAGCAATTCCTGACGATGGCTCAGCCCGAGCTTCACCAGGATGCAGCTGAGACGATAGATAATACGGCTATAGGGACGATTCTGCATAAGGGCAATCTGACGTAATGTCTTGCCCCGGGAAAGCTCCTGCAGGATGGGCCATTCGTTGCGTGAAAACCAGTCTTTCTCCGTACCCTGCGGAGGGAGGGTATCCAGCAGGCTCTGCTGGAGCGCAGCGGCATTCAGCTGGCGTTCGAGAACATGAAAGGGACCTGCCGCTTTGCAGAAGAGGCGGGTGTCGTAATTATCGGCCCTGACCAACAGCCAGGGCGTCAGGAACGGAGGAAACAGACTATGCCGTCTCAACTGATCCAGTTTCTCCAGAAGCCCCGTGGACCGGCTTTCAATATCCACGACCAGACGGGCTGAGGGCCACTGCGTCTGAGCGATGAGGGCATCGTCCAGCGTGGCGTAGTCGCAGCAGCTGCTCAGGGGAAATTGCCCGTTGAGAAAACCGGTGCGCAGGTAGTGATCCTCAGTCACCAGAAGGATAAAAGGGGCGTCTGTTTTGCGGGGCTGGCTGATGGACTGGCTCAAGAATTCGAGCCGGTCGAAAAAGGGGGGAGCAAAAGGTGAGCGCGTAAATCCCAGTGCATCACTTCCTGTACGCCGCCGCCGGTAACGGCGCACTGTCATTCGCATGGTCTCCCTCCTGGAAATGGCTTTCTAATCCTCCGGCCATGTCCAGGACGGCCAGTAATACCCCTGGCCGAGATCTGCGCCTGCCTGCAGTGCACAGGTACGATCGCGTTCAGTCTCAATACCTTCAATAAGCACTTTCCCGGCAAGCTGAAAGCAAAGGGAAACCAGTTGCCTCAACTCAGGGGTGTCGCGTAAACGCCAGAATGCTTCCTTATCTATTTTGATGCCGCTTAACGGGAGTCGAAAGGATAAAAACGACTGCACTAAGACGTCATCGATGTCGTCCAGCCAGATTGCGTGCCCTCGTCTGCTCAACTGATGGAGATTCTGAACCACGAACTGCTTCTGTGCGACGGAAAGCGCCAAAATGGACGCGGGGTCGACAAACTCAATATTGAGCGGCACGCAGGATAATCTTATAAGTCGCTGAAAAGACGTGGGCTCTGTCAGAACGGTTATCGGCAGATTAATAAAAAGGTTATGACCGTGCGGCGTATTTTTTAACGTGGCAAGCTGCGCTTCAAGCAGCGTTATCGACCAGTCTGCGGACCGATCGCAAAAAAAGTCCTCACTGTGCCGCGTGTCGGCCAGAACGCTAAGGACCTCGACGCCAACCTGACGTAAGGAGGTAAGGGCGACGATGGGCTCAAGCTTAATGCCGACGATGTCCTGAGATATGTACTGTAACCGGGGGGGCGTATCGATCAGGTTTTGCGCTGTCACTCCATTGTCCTGTTGTCTGTCAGCCTCCAGGCGGCCGGGATACCTGACTCTAGTGTGACGAGCTGACGTTCGGGAAAACAGCAGGCGTTACTTAAATGCAACTAAGCCTTTTCGCAGCGCTAAATTTTACGGTGAAACAGGACAAAATGTTGAGAAAATAGCCGTATTTACAATCGGCTAGCGGTAATTGACTCTGAAAACGGAAAAGGCATTGACTCACCTGCCATTGACCGTATAATTCTTCGCGTTTCACCACCGCGAAGTACACACTTCTCAGTGCGCCCTTAGCTCAGTTGGATAGAGCAACGGCCTTCTAAGCCGTAGGTCGTAGGTTCGAATCCTACAGGGCGTGCCATTTAATTTCATAGAGTTACCCCTCCTTCACATCCTCCTGATTTCCATTGTGGGACATATTTGGGACATCACCCCTAAAATTTACCGGTCATGAAGGACATTTATGTGGTATCTACTCGCAACTTCGCTTGCCGCACTCTCTCTTAATAAAAGCCTGGCTTACCTGCTGCTGGGATTAACGGCATTTCTCGGCTGGAAACAGAGTATTCTTGACGCCCCGGCGCTGCTGGTTATTGCATCAATCGTTGTTGGCTGGTCTGTTGTTGAATGGCTACGTAATAAAAATAATAAATACACATATCTGGTCGAAGGCCCGTGCGTGGTCATTGCCGTTGCCCTGGTTTTGCATGTGATCCCGGGTTTTCATAACCCAAAGGTGCTGGATGCTGTCGTCGTTGGTCCGCAAAGCATACCGTTCAGTATGTACTTTAATATGGACAAGGCGGTGGTTCCGTTCTTTTTAATTACGTGTATGCCAACGTTATTCGTAGCAAAACCCCTCTATAAAGCTGGCAAGGTCGGCTGGGCGATATTGGTTCTTGCGGTACCCGCGCTGTTACTTCTGGCTGTTGCGTTGGGCGGGCTTAGAATTGAGCCGCATGCGCCAGAATGGTTCGCTCAATTTGCCCTTGCGAATATTTTCTTCGTCTCTTTGGCCGAGGAAGCCTTGTTCAGAGGCTACCTGCAGCAGCGCTTGTCCCGGATCGTTCATCCTGTTGTAGCGCTGTTGATTGCCTCAGTCATCTTTGGGCTGATGCATTATAGCGGCGGTTTACTGCTGATTATTTTTGCCAGCCTCTCCGGCATTATTTATGGCCTGGCGTGGATGTGGAGCGGCAGGCTCTGGGTTGCAACGTTATTCCATTTTGGGCTGAACGGCGTGCATTTATTGTTCTTCACCTATCCTATGTATGCCCCTCATGCGGTTATGTGATGCTTTTTAAATTAGTAGCCTTATAAATTTAGCTACCTCCGGATAAGCATACAAAGCCCCGCAATATCGGGGCTTTTATATCTGCCGGGCGCATGAATAACAGATTTACCTTCGCGTCATAATAAATAGAAGGCTAATTAATTTCATTATAGGCAGGCTTAAGGTTTTCTTAATCTAATAATTACCTCTCATTAAAATTTGGATTTTTATCATTCTAAAATCTGCTAAAAAGAAATTTTACACTTTTACGACTAAACTCGATTGATACTAATTATCATTAGCGTTGTTGTATGCTTTAATCCTGTCCCACAAAGCTATGAGTGGTTACTCCCGTTGGTCTATTAAGGATATGTTCATGAATTCTCGCCTGCTGTCCTGCTTCTCGCTTGCCTTGTTGTCTTCCTCCCTTTTCCTTTCCACACAATCGGTTGCCGCCGATAACAACGAAGGTATCGTTGTTTATAACGCGCAGCACGAAAACCTGGTGAAGTCGTGGGTTGACGGTTTTACCAAAGAAACCGGCATTAAGGTCACGCTACGTAATGGTGATGACAGCGAGCTGGGTAACCAGCTGGTGCAGGAGGGCAGCGCGTCGCCGGCAGACGTATTCCTGACGGAGAACTCGCCGTCCATGGTGCTGGTGGATAACGCCAACCTGTTTGCGCCGCTGGATGCAGACACCCTGAAGCAGGTACCGGCAGAGTATCGTCCGGCGCACGGTCGCTGGATCGGCATTGCCGCCCGCAGCACGGTATTCGTCTATAACCCGGCAAAACTCAGCGAACAGCAGCTGCCTAAGTCGCTGATGGATCTGGCGAAACCCGAGTGGAAAGGCCGCTGGGCGGCATCACCGTCAGGTGCGGATTTCCAGGCCATCGTGAGCGCAATGCTGGCGCTGAAAGGCGAGAAGGCCACCCTGGAATGGCTTAAAGCGATGAAAGCCAATTTCGTTGCTTATAAAGGCAACAGCACCGTGATGAAGGCAGTCAATGCCGGCCAGATTGATGGTGGCGTGATTTATCACTACTACCGCTTTGTCGACCAGTCTAAAACCGGTGAAAACAGCAAAAACACTCAGCTCTACTACTTCAAACACCAGGATCCGGGTGCGTTTGTGAGCCTTTCCGGCGGTGGCGTGCTGGCGTCCAGCAAACACAAAGCGCAGGCGCAGGCCTTCATCAAGTACATTACCGGCAAAGAAGGTCAGGAAAGTCTGCGTACCAACAACGCCTTTGAATACGCCGTGGGCGTGAACGCGGCCTCCAACCCGAAACTGGTTCCGCTGAAAGATCTTGATGCACCGAAAGTTGAACCTTCAACGCTCAACAGTAAAAAAGTTATCGAGCTGATGACGCAAGCCGGTCTGCTGTGATCCTGAGAGTGAAGTGAACGTCTTATGTCTGGTCTGAGTCTCGACATCGGAAAAAACAGAGTGCAGGAGCCTGTCCGCAGGCGTCCTGCACTGCCGATGGTTGCGTTAGCTGTGTTGTTTTCATTAATGGCGCTCCTGCCTTTGGGTTTTATCATTGCCATTGGCTTTGAGACCGGCTGGGAAACCATTAAGGCGCTGGTGTTTCGCCCGCGTGTGGCTGAGCTGCTCAGCAACACGCTGTGGCTGACGGCCCTGGCGGTTCCGCTGTGTATCGTGACGGGCGTGGTGATAGCCTGGCTCACAGAGCGCACGCAGCTTGCCGGACGGGGCATCTGGTCCGCGCTGGCGGTCGCTCCGCTGGCCATTCCGGCGTTTGTGCAAAGCTATGCCTGGGTGAGCGCTGTTCCCTCCATGCACGGGCTCTCTGCGGGCGTGTTCCTTTCCGTACTTGCCTACTATCCGTTTATCTTTATGCCGGTTGCGGCGGTGCTGCGTCGCCTTGACCCGACGCTTGAAGATGTCGCCGCGTCGCTCGGCACGCCGCCGTGGAAGGTCTTTTTCCGCGTGGTGCTGCCCCAGCTCAAGCTGGCTATCTGCGGCGGCGCGCTGCTGGTGGCGCTGCACCTGCTGGCGGAATATGGCCTGTACGTGATGATCCGCTTTGATACCTTCACCACGGCAATCTACGACCAGTTTCAGTCTACCTTCAGCGGTCCGGCGGCAAACATGCTGGCGGGCGTGCTGGCCTTGTGCTGCCTGGCTATATTAATGCTGGAAGGCGTGACGCGTGGAAAAGCCCGCTACGCGCGAATTGGCGCCGGGGCCGCGCGCGAGCAGAAACGCTGGCCGCTGAAGCCTGCGGCGGCCGCGCTGGGTCAGCTGTTTTTCATCGTGCTGATCGTGCTGGCGCTGGGCGTGCCGTTAATTGTTCTGTGTCGCTGGGTTTGGCTCGGCGGCGTGCAAAACTGGATGAGTGCCGATCTCTGGCACTCCCTGCGCCAGACGCTGATGCTCGGCGTGGGCGGCGCACTTCTCACGACCGTGTGCGTGATCCCCATCGCGTGGCTCGGTATCCGCTATCCACACCGCATCTTCCGGATGCTGGAAGGGTGCATCTATATCACCAGTTCGCTGCCGGGCATTGTCACGGCGCTGGCGCTGGTCACCGTCACTATTCATTACGCCCGTCCCATTTACCAGACGGAAATTACCCTGTTCCTGGCCTACCTGCTGATGTTTATGCCCCGTGCGCTCATCAACCTGCGGGCGGGGATTGCTCAGGCGCCGGTCGAGCTGGAAAACGTGGCGCGCAGCCTGGGCAGCACGCCCGCGAAGGCGCTCTGGAGCGTCACGATGCGGCTTGCCGCGCCGGGTGCGGCGGCGGGTGCCGCGCTGGTTTTCCTCGGCGTCAGCAACGAGTTGACCGCCACGCTGTTGCTCTCTCCTCTGGGCACGCGCACGCTCTCAACCGGATTCTGGGCGCTAACCAGTGAAATTGATTATGTGGCTGCAGCGCCTTACGCGATGCTGATGATCCTGATTTCACTCCCGCTGACCGCCATTCTCTATATGCAGTCGAAGAAAATTGCAGGGCTATGACATGCTTGAATTAACCGCCATTTCTAAATCGTTTTCTGATGTGCATGTGCTCGACAGCTTAAACCTGAGCGTTGCGCCGGGGAGCAGGACGGCGATTGTCGGGCCGTCCGGGTCGGGTAAAACCACGCTGCTGCGTATTCTTGCCGGCTTTGAAACGCCCGACACGGGGCGCATTGTCATGCAGGGGAGAACGCTGTTTGATGAAAACAACTTTGTTCCCGCCCACCTGCGCCGGATCGGTTTTGTTCCTCAGGAGGGCGCGCTGTTCCCCCACCTTAATGTGGCAGACAACATTGCCTGGGGGCTGGACGGTACCCGCCACGAGAAGCGCCAGCGCGTTGAGGCGCTGATGGAGATGGTCTCTCTGGACAGGCAGCTCGCAACGCACTGGCCCCATGAGATTTCCGGCGGACAGCAGCAGCGCGTGGCGCTTGCCCGTGCGCTTGCCCAGCGTCCTTCACTGATGCTGCTGGATGAACCTTTCTCGGCGCTGGACACCGGCCTGCGCGCTATGACCCGTAAAGCCACGGCCGATCTGCTGGCTGAAGCGGGCGTGGCCTCGATTCTGGTCACCCACGATCAGAACGAAGCGTTGTCCTTTGCCACGCAGGTCGCGGTCATGCGCTCCGGGCGCTTCACGCAGGTCGGGACGCCTTATGAGGTGTACACCCGTCCGGTTGACGAAGAGACGGCGCTGTTTCTTGGCGATGCGCTGATCCTGCCTGCGCAGCTCACCGCGGGCTACGCCCTGTGCGCCCTGGGTGAGGTGCCCACGGACAACGCGCAGGCTACAGGGCAGGGCAGAGTGATGCTGCGCCCGGAACAGCTGAGCGTGACGGCATGTGCCTCCCATGAAAGCCCAATTTCGATTCTTGATGTGGACTTCACCGGCCAGCTGTCGACGCTCACCCTTGGGCTCGACGGGCAGCACGAGCCCGTGACCCTGAAGACCGTCAGCCAGCCAGGATGGAACCCTGGCACGGCGGTACGCATTGATATTGCTGGCACCGCGCGTGTATTCGAATATTCTTAATATTCGTTAGTAATTTCATGCAACGGGTTGTTATAAAAGATTTTTCCCGAACGTATGGCATTCTCTGAGATTCTCTACCATGCTCATAAAACCTCACCACAATGCGTGAGGTTTTTCGTAGTTGCTGATTAATCTCAAGGAAAAAGGTTATGAAAAAGACGACTGCTATTTTGTTGGGAACGGCGTTACTGTTTACAACCAATGCTTTTGCTGCACAGCTACTCACTAAAAGCGAGTTCAAAAAAGTTGCATCTCAATATAAAAAAATCGGTACGGTAAACACCTCGAATGAAGTATCGGTGGATGATGCAAAAAAAGAACTGATTGAGAAAGCCGATAAGAAAGGCGCGGATGTCCTGGTGCTCACTTCAGGGAACACCAACAATAAAATTCACGGTACGGCCAATATCTACAAGAAAAAATAACGTCATTGCAGCCACCCCGAAACGGGGTGGTTGTTCACCCTCTCTTCTCGCCATACTTCCTCATGAACGCGGTTACACTTGCTAATGCATTTATAATGCGTATAGTTCTCATTTGCATTTCAGCAAAAACATTCTAAGGCCCGACAACGGGTCATTTTTGCGCGCACTTTCAAATGAGTTAACGATGAACAACACCAACATACACAAAACGCTGCTGGCGCTCGCCGTTGGCGCGGTAACACATTCCTCCTTTGCGGCTGACGATCAAAAAGAAGATACCCTCATCGTGCAGGCTAAGCCTGCCAGCGAGTTCAAACCCGGTGGCGACCAGCTGGTACCGGCCTTCCTTGACGGACAGGTGGCGAACGGCGGACGCATGGGAATGCTGGGCCAGCAGAACGCCATGGACGTGCCGTTCAACATCATCAGCTACACCTCAAAGCTGGTGGAAGATCAGCAGGCGAAAACCATTGCTGACGTGGTCGCTAACGACGCGGGCGTGCAGTTCGTTCAGGGGTACGGCAACAGCGCGGAAACCTACCGCATCCGCGGCCTGAAGTTTGACGGTGACGACATGACCTTTGGCGGTCTGTCCGGCGTGCTGCCGCGGCAGGTAGTAGATACCCAGATGGTCGATCGCATCGAGATCTTCAAAGGGGCCAACTCGCTGATGAACGGCGCGGCGAGCTCTGGCGTGGGCGGGATGATCAACCTTGAGCCTAAACACGCGGGCGAACTCCCGCAGGCGAAAGTGGGCATCGACTATACCTCTGATTCCCAGATTGGCACCACGCTGGATGCGGGCCGTCGCTACGGTGACAGCGACCAGTTTGGCGCGCGGGTGAACCTGGTCCATCGAGAAGGGGAAACCGGCATACCGAATGACCGCCGCCGCACCACGCTGCTCTCTACCGGCCTGGATTACAGCGGTGACCGCTTCCGCACCTCGCTGGATCTCGGCTATCAGAAGAAAACCTTCCACGGCAGCCCGACCAGCGTCAATATCTCCGCGGTGGATTTCGTACCCGAGCCGCCGAAAAACGATCGCAACTTCTCTCAGAAGTGGGCCTACAGCGACATCGAAAACGAGTTTGGGATGTGGCGCAGCGAGTACGACATCACCGACGGCTGGACCGCCTACACCGGCCTGGGCGCGCAGCACGCGCATGAGGAAGGGATCTACAGCGCGCCGAAGCTGGTCGATAAAAGCGGTAAGGCAACGGTCAGCCGCCTTGATACCAACCGTATCAGCGATTCCGTCAGCGGCATGGCGGGCATTCGCGGTAACTTTGATACCGGTTTTATCTCGCACAAGGTCAACGTCGGCTATTCGGCGATGACCAAAAACGAAAAAATCGCGTGGAAAATGTCGGCTGCGAAGGATAACCCGACCACCAACATCTACCACAATACCGGCGTCGATATGCCGGACAGCACTAACTTCAACGGCTCCGGTGGAAAGTACAGCGATCCGCTGACCAGCGGGCGCACGCGCACACAGGGCTGGCTGCTGAGCGATACGCTGGGCGTGCTGGACGACAAACTGCTGTTCACCGCAGGCGCCCGCCATCAGAAGGTGGTCATTCGCGGGTATAACAAAATTACCGGTGCGGAAAACGCGGCGGATGGCTTCGACGGCAGCCGCTGGATGCCAACCTATGGCGTGGTCTACAAGCCGTGGGAGACGATCTCCCTCTATGCCAACCATACCGAAGCGCTGCAGCCGGGCAAAACCGCGCCTAATACCGCCACCAACTACGGGCAGAGCACCGGTATCGTTCACTCTAAGCAGAATGAAGTGGGCGTGAAGGCGGACTTTGGCCGCGTGGGCGGATCGCTTGCGCTGTTCGAAATCAAAATGCCGTCGGCGATCCTCGACGACAGCGGTCACTACGGCCTTGACGCTGAACAGCGTAACCGTGGCGTGGAGCTGAACGTCTTCGGCGAGCCAATGCTGGGGATGCGTCTGAACGCCAGCGCTACCTGGCTGCAGGCTGAGCTAACCAAAACCAAAAATGGCGTGAATCAAGGTAACGATGCGATCGGTATTCCGAACTTTTACGCCGTGCTGGGCGCAGAGTACGACATCAAGCCGATTAACGGCCTGACTGCCACCGCCCGCGTGAACCACTCCGGCGCGCAATATGCTGACCTTGCAAACACCAAAAAGCTGGACAGCTACACCACGCTGGATCTGGGGATGCGTTATCGCTTCGCGGTGAACCACAATGCAAACCAGATGACCGTTCGCGCGGGAATCGACAACGTGTCCAATGAAAACTACTGGTCCAGCGTGGACGATTCCGGTACCTATATTACGCAGGGCGAACCGCGCACCTTTAAGGTTTCGGTTGGCTACGAATTCTAAGCGTTCCATCTCGTTATCCGGGGCAGGGATGCCCCAATCCCTTGCTACCTCCAGCATGAAGTGTTAAAACGTGCCCCTTCTAAAAAAGAGACAGGGGTAGGACGTGAAAGACGCGTCATCCGCTTCAGGCCATGGTAGCGCCGAAGCCTCGTCGGATCAGAATCCGACGCTGCAACGTGGGTTGCAAAATCGACATATTCAGTTAATTGCCCTTGGCGGCGCAATCGGTACCGGGCTGTTTCTCGGCATCGGCCCCGCTATTCAGATGGCGGGCCCGGCGGTGCTGCTGGGTTACGGTATCGCCGGGATTATTGCCTTCCTGATCATGCGCCAGCTTGGCGAGATGGTTGTCGAAGAGCCAGTTTCAGGCTCCTTCGCGCACTTTGCTTATAAATACTGGGGCCCGTTTGCCGGCTTCCTGTCCGGCTGGAACTACTGGGTAATGTTCGTGCTGGTGGGGATGGCGGAGTTAACCGCCGCAGGCATCTATATGCAGTACTGGCTGCCGGATGTCCCGACGTGGGTCTGGGCGGCGGCCTTCTTCATCATTATTAACGCCGTTAACCTCGTCAACGTCCGCCTGTATGGCGAAACCGAATTTTGGTTTGCGCTGATCAAGGTGCTGGCGATTATCGGCATGATCTGCTTTGGCCTGTGGCTGCTGTTCTCTGGCCACGGCGGCGAGCGCGCCACGATCGACAACCTGTGGCAGCACGGCGGCTTCCTCGCCACCGGCTGGAAAGGGCTGATTCTCTCCCTGGCGGTGATCATGTTCTCCTTCGGTGGGCTGGAGCTAATTGGCATTACCGCCGCCGAAGCGCGCGACCCGCATAAAAGCATTCCAAAAGCGGTTAACCAGGTGGTGTATCGGATCCTGCTGTTCTACATCGGCTCGCTGGTGGTCTTGCTGGCCCTCTATCCGTGGGTGGAAGTGAAGTCCGACAGCAGCCCGTTCGTGATGATTTTCCACGATCTGAACAGCAACGTGGTGGCTTCTGCACTGAATTTCGTCATTCTGGTGGCGTCGCTGTCGGTCTATAACAGCGGCGTTTACTCCAACAGCCGTATGCTGTTTGGCCTCTCCGTACAGGGCAATGCTCCGCGCTTTTTAACGCGCGTCAGCCGTCGCGGCGTGCCGGTGAATTCTTTGTTGCTGTCAGGGGCCATCACGTCGCTGGTGGTGCTGATCAACTACCTCCTGCCGAAAGAGGCCTTCGGCCTGCTGATGGCGCTGGTTGTCGCCACGCTGCTGCTGAACTGGATCATGATCTGCCTGGCGCACCTGCGCTTTCGCGCCGCGATGCGCCGCAAGGGACGCGAAACTCAGTTCAAAGCGCTGCTTTACCCGGCGGGGAACTACATCTGTATCGCTTTCCTGGGGCTGATTCTGGTGCTGATGTGCACCATGGATGAGATGCGCCTGTCCGCGATGCTGCTGCCGGTGTGGGTTATATTCCTGTTTGTGGCGTTTAAGCTATCCCGAAAAAAGTGATCTGCTTTTCACCCTCTCCCCGTGGGAGAGGGCCGGGGTGAGGGCACCAGACCGCACCTGCCTTCACGCCCGGTGTCCGAAACTGATTATCTGACGATGACCCCCGACAGGGAGCGAATATCATTCCCCGTCGGCGACTGGTGAATACGCAAACCAAATTCATCCACCACCGCGAAAATATGGTCGAAGATGTCGGCCTGTATCTCCTCATATTCTGCCCAGACCACCGTATTGGTGAAGGCATATATTTCAATCGGCAAGCCATTCGCGTCAGGCGCCAACTGACGCACCATCAGCGTCATATCTTTGCGAATGCGCGGGTGGTTGCGAAGATATTCGTTCAGGTAGGCGCGGAAGGTGCCAATATTGGTCATCTTGCGAAGGTTTAATACCGATTCCCCTTCACCGTTCTTCTGATTCCACAGGTTTATTTCCTCATGTCGCGCGGCCAGATAGGGCTTAAGCAGTTTCGCCTGAATAAGTTTCTGCTGTTCCTGCTCGTCGAGAAAATGAATGCTGGTGGTATCAATGTTCAGGCTGCGCTTAATGCGTCGACCGCCGGAGGCCGACATGCCGCTCCAGTTGATAAAGGCGTCGGAGACCAGCGCCCACGTAGGGATGGTCGTAATCGTATTATCGAAATTGCGTACCTTAACGGTAGTCAGGCCGATGTCCGTCACCGTGCCGTTGGCACCGTATTTCGGCATCTCCAGCCAGTCGCCGAGCTTGAGCATGTCGTTAGCGGAAAGCTGAATCCCCGCCACAAGTCCGAGTATCGGGTCTTTAAACACCAGCATCAGGACGGCAGCCATGGCACCCAGACCGCTGATCAGAATCGCCGGGGACTGACCAATCAGCAGGGAGATAATCAGTATTCCCACCAGGATGGCGCTCACCAGCTTGATGCCCTGGAAGATCCCCTTCAGCGGCAGCTGTGACGCGGTAGCCATTTTCTGCGACAGATTGAAAATCACGTCCAGCAGCGAGAAGAAGGAGAGCAGGGCATACACCATCACCCACAGCTTCGCGCAGGTAGTGAGTATTTCCGCCGCTTCGCTGCCTTTTTGCAGCCACAGTACCGCCTGGACGTTGACGATTATCCCCTGCAGGGTAAAGGCCAGACGGTGAAATAATTTATTCTGGGTGATGATCTGCAGCCATAAATGGCTGCTGGCCTGCGCGCGTTTTTCGAAAGCGCGAAGCACGCCTTTGTGCAGAATAAAATGAACGATGATGGCGGTAAGAAAAATAATACCAAAGATAATCACTAAAGAGGTGGTGTGATTAATTTCAATGCCTAACTCTTCAACCTGAGCAATCAATTCCTGCATAACGTCTCCTGTATTTTTGCAGCCCCATAATGGCGGCTGCGGATCTATTATGCAAATTCACAGGCTTATTTGGTGGCCTGGCAGATCTTCGCCACCGGCAGACACAGGCGATGGCGGATGCGCAGCGTCGCCAGGGCAAGCACCACCATCATCGCCGTTTCCACCATCAGGAAGACGTTAACTGCCTGGGTGTAATCCCCGTGATGGTTCTGCAGTGCGTGCAGCAAAATCGCGCCAAAAATGGCCGGGCCAAGCCCCAGCGCGGCCTGCTGCAGGGTGCTGAGAATGGCGCTCGCGGCCCCGGCGTCGTCAGGCTGAATATCGCGCATCCCGATGCGGTAGAAACTGTTCACGATCAGCGCCTGCCCGTAGCCCACCAGTCCGGTGGCGGGTGCCAGCGTCAGGGCGGTATTGTTCATGCCCCACAGCCGGAACGTCGCCATCAGCGCCAGCAGACCGGCAATCTGGATCGCCAGACCCGTCAGCAGAATAGTGCTGGTGCTGTAGCGGGCAATCAGCCGCGGCGCGAACCACGCGGAGATAAAATAAGTCACTCCAAGAGCGATAAAACTGTTCCCGGACTGCCATGGGGCCATCCCCAGACCGGTTTGCATGGTGAGCGCCATACAGAACATAAAACCGGACCAGACGCTGAAAAAGAGCATCGCAATCAGAATGCCAAAGCGCACGCTGCGAAGCGAAAGCAGGCGCGGCGGGATCAGCGGGTGGGCATTCTCACGCTCCTTTATGCGCGCATTCATCGCCATCAGCCAGGCTAGCGGGATAAGGGCGAGCAGCATCGTCTTCAGCGGCCAGGACCAGTGCCACTGCGGGCCGAGCGCCATCGGGAACAGCAGGCAGCAAAGCATAATGGCCAGCAACACTGTACCCGGCCAGTCGATGCGTGACGGCGTCTCACGACGGGTTTCCGGTACGAAGCGGCGGCTTAGCGCCAGCACCACCAGACAAATCGGCACGTTGATAAAGAAGGCGTTTCGCCAGCCCAGCCCGGCGATATCCGCCGATACCAGCCAGCCCCCGCCCATCTGCCCGACGATAAACGCAATCCCGCCGATGCCGCCGAACAGGCTGATGGCTTTTGCGTGGGCGGTACCTTTCAGCGTCACGTGCAGCGTGGCAAGAATTTGCGGCATGATGAGTGCGGCACCCGCGCCCTGAACGATGCGCGCGGCCAGCAGCTGTTCAATGTTCCCCGCCATCCCGCACAGCAGCGAGGCCAGGCCAAAGCTCGCCACACCCCACATAAACAGACGCCGACGGCCAAAGTTATCCCCGAGCTTGCTGCCGAGCGCCAGGCAGACGGCGAAGGCCACGCCGTAAAGGGCCACAATCAGCTCCAGCTCGGTGGCGGTAGCGTGCAGCGAATGGGTGATGGCGTCCAGCGCCACGTTGGTGATTGAGGTATCAATCATCGGCAGCATCTGGCCGGTTAGCAGCAATATCAGGCCAGCGCGGCCCGGTGAAACAACTGACGTATTCATGGTAACTCCATTGCGTCATTCATCAGATGGTCGTAGCATCTACCATCAGATAAACGGGTACCAGTTCTTGCTTATACTGGTACTGGCACTACCATGCAGGGGGATTTATGGCGCTGATGTCTGAACCCGTCGTCTCACTTCAGGATGACACCCGAAAACAGCTCGGGGCATTTTTACGCGCCCGACGTGAAAGCCTCGATCCGCAGCGTCTCGGCCTGCCGCGCAGCGGCCGCCGCCGCACACCGGGTCTTCGTCGGGAAGAGGTGGCGATGCTCGCGGACGTGGGCGTGACCTGGTACACCTGGCTTGAGCAGGGCAGGGACGTCAATCCGTCCAGCGCGGTGATGGCGGCCGTGGCAAAAGCGCTGCAATGTACCCCAACTGAAGCCCGGCACCTGTTTGTATTAGCCGGTTTACCGCCGGGTGAAGCGCCGCAGGCGGTCTGCTGCGAAGGCATCAGCGAAGGCACGCGCCGCCTGCTGGATACGCTGATGCCGAAACCCGCCAGCATTCAGAAACCGAACTTCGATATCGTGGCCTGGAACGACAGCTTCGGGCATCTGATGGGCGTCGATTTCAATGACATCCCTCCCGAAGATCGCAACTGTATTTATCTGTTCCTCACCCATCCGGCGTGGCGCGCCCGCCTCGGCAGACGCGACGACGTGCTGCCCATCTTTGTCTCCTATTTCCGGGCGGCGATGGCCGAACACCGGGGCGATCCGCTGTGGGAGGCCAAACTGGCGCGCTTCTTCGCGGTCTCCGAAGAGTTCAAAACCCTGTGGCACCAGCGCAACGACGTGCGCGGCGTGGAGAACCAGCTCAAGCTGTTTACCCATCCCGAGCTGGGGGATTTTACGCTGCAGCAGATGTACTGGTATTCCGCGCCGCGAAACGGCTCGCGGCTGCTGGTGTATCTGCCGGTGGATGAAGCAGGGGAGCGGGCGATGGCATGGCTGGAGAAAAAAAAGATTTAGCACCGCGAGTGGCTTCGCGCCAGGTGTTAACTAGTACTTTTCTGGCAGTTTAT
Organism: Enterobacter vonholyi; assembly: GCF_008364555.1. Lineage (GTDB taxonomy): Bacteria > Pseudomonadota > Gammaproteobacteria > Enterobacterales > Enterobacteriaceae > Enterobacter > Enterobacter vonholyi. The sequence goes on along the minus strand of NZ_VTUC01000001.1, from coordinate 192,063 downwards.
GCACTGCTATAAGTATGCCGCGTTTAATGTCTATATGACCATCGATGCGCAGATCGCTCAGAATTTTCATGACGCGGCTGCGCGAAAGACGTGTTTTTTCCTGGATATAATCGCAGACATTAACTGTCAGGCGTAAATCGTCTTTCTCATTTATTAATGCAATGATGTTTTCTCGTATTATCTCATAAGTTGACAGGCCTACAGAGACGTTATTGATTTCAATGAGTCGCTTGATTCCAAACATATAGAGTAGAGCAGCCTCTTTCCAGAGGCGTTCCCGGTCGATGATATTCAATACTTCATTTCGTGGAATGATTTCATATTTAACCTCACTGCAGGCTTTAAAATAGAAATTCGCATTCATGTCCATCAGGGCGTTCATACCCACTAACATCGGGCTCTGAAAGTATTTCATGAGCAAGTTTCCTCTGGTGCGATAGGCTGCCAGCATCCCCTCATGGATAACCAGCGTCATCGGTTCGGGATATTTCTCCATAGTGATTATTTGCCGTGAAACTGCTTGTCGGACACGGTGTGGATTTGTAATTGCTGCAATTATTCTTTTTTCTTCATTTTCAGGTTTCATGATTTTGTATTATTCCTGGGAGTACTTACATTTAATCAAAATAACTGAATGTGTAGAACACAAATTACATATTCCTGCGAGTTGCTAAGATCATTACTGATGAAAATAAACCTTCCTTAAAACGCTGAGGATAACAAAGGACAAAAACATAGAGAAGATAACGTGTCGGGATCGGCTATTAGCAAGTCAGAATTATGGGCGAAGTGATGTTTATATTTTGACTGTAAACACTTTCCGCATAAGGTGTTGCGGTAATAGGTTAAGCTGCCAGTGGTGTTTAGATTACAGCAGAGGTGAACATCGCTGCGCAAACGAGTAGCCTGAAGAGGGTAAAAACACGTTTTAACCCTCTCAGGGAGTGACAGATCCTGATATGTCTCGAGTGAGCGGTCAGGCATCAGTATTGCCACTGGAGCGAAACACCCAGCGTGACGGGACTGGTATGTAGTTCATCCGGCTTTGAAAGCGGGGTACCGATGAAAAAGTCATAGCCAAATTGACCTTTGACGCCTCGAATGCCAGCCACTGCCCCGGCAAGGTGTGCGCCACTCCAGTAATCATTTTCAGAGCCGCTAACCTCACCGTAATCCACGCCAATATAGGGCTGCATCCCCCACTTTGGCAGGTTAAGATCAATGTCATTGCGTAGATACCAGCCCTTATCCGCATAGATCGACATTTCTCCATCAAACCCTCGCACAGTCCAGCGGTTGCCAATAGTGAACTTATCCGGTTGGGTGAGCCGATCTGGTGACGTTTGCTGCATAAAATGCGGCTCGTAGCTAAAAGCATTTCCGGCCAGTTTGAAAGGGAAGACCCCATCAACTTTAAGCGTAAGGATCCTTGCCAGTGGATCAGCGCTGCCCACCAGCTCTTCTGCATCAGGTTGTTCGCCAAACCACGGAGCCGCATGCTGGTATCCGAAACTGGTCGTAAGTTGACCCGCTGAAAAATAGGCAATGTTATTCAGGCTTAACTGCCAGCTGCTGGTATCCCGATGCTGTACTTCCACTTCCACGTCATTAAGGTCATAGCGTGAGTCACGCTTGATCATTTTAAAAGCCAGCGTGGTTTTCTGACTGGCGCTGCGGAAGATCACGCGGTTAAGGACAGCCGTCATTAATTTTTCGTCGCTGCTGTACTGGTAGCGAAATTCACCGTTGCGGAGAGTTTGCGTGGAACGATAATGGCTGGCATAAAGGTCAAGCGACCAGTATCCCAATGGAACAGAATAAAAGGCCGAGCTGTTATCGTTGCGACGTCCATCTTCATTTTTGAACCCACCACCATAAGCAATGTAAAACATGTCATTTAATGAAGTTGGGTTATCAAGATAAAAAGCGAGCCCTCCCTGATAACGTCCGGTGTGTTTACTGCCTGAATCATCAAACCAGGAGCCCAGGCGCCATGATTGTGGCTGTGTGCGGGTCACTTCAATATGTGTATCCCCGGGACGATTGCCCGGTAGCAAACGTATACTCGCCTGAGTGCCGGGTATGCGCTGCATATTCTCTAAGCCTTGCTCCAGCCCTCGTAAATCGAGAAGATCGTTTTGGCCTTCCGGAATGTTGTTCCACGCATTTAAAGAATGACCGTTTAACTCTTTTATGTCTATTTCGCTGATGCGGCCAGGCAGAATTGTAAAATGCAAAATACCATTACGTAAATTCTGCGTGGGCACTAATATGCGAGTAGTAATAAATCCATGAGAAATCAGGCGATTCTGCATCGCAGTATGAAGGTTTTTAATACCCCTGATACCAACACACTGTTTTTCTGTTTGCTTTATGAGATCGCGAAAAGTCAGCCAATGTGGAAGTGACTCTGCGCCATCAATAACGACGTGCTGGATATCATAGCAAACAGCTTCTTTGGTCAGAATCAATGTATCACTTGCGCGCGTTCCTTCTGCAGAAAGTAGCGACTTACTTTGAGGCGCAAGCTGGTCATGCCTGGCCTGATCCTGTTGCTGAGTGGTCGCAGACTCAGCCTTTACGTAACAGGGCGACGTTACGAGGAGCGACGCTAAAACGACGGCGAGACGAGGGTAAGAGATAATCATGTTATTGGCTTCAGAGATTCTGAGGATGTTTAACCCTGGTTTAAAGAAATAAAAAGCCCCATAACTAAAATGGGGCTTTGAGAGCCATGGATTATTACATAGCGGTGTTAATGCCATATCCGCCAGGGAAATAGACTATTTCAGTAATGGTTCTGCCGAAGTAGGTATCACCAGGATAAAAGACCATGCCATTTTCCCAAACACCATTACCCTCGGGAGTGCCGTTTGGTTTAATTGAATTATAGCTGGTGCTATTATCCATATTATTTCCATTCCAGCTGTTATTGTCATTAATAAAGCCGGAGTTGTCGATGGAAGTATTGTTACTATCAGGGGTGATTACATTATTGTCCGGATTGTCAGTGCCAGTCTGATTAATTACTCCTGTGTTATTTACGAAACCAGTGGTTCGGACATACTTGCCAGTGATGATTCCACCCTTTTCGTTATTTATACCATTGTAAGTGTTTAACTGAACATCCTCGGCACTGGTTATGTTACCGCTATTCGTCAAAGTGTTGCTGGTGATATTGATACCATTTTCTGCCGACAGCGTTCCTCCGTTGATAAGATTGATCCGTTCCATCTGAGCATTCAGCTTATTGCCAGCGCTGATAACACCTGTGTTATAGACTGAAGATGGATAGTAGCCGTAGCCGCCGGAAATGAACATGTTGATATCATTCGCAGAGCGGATTTCACCATCGTTTTGAAGGTTATTCATTAGGTTAAGTGTGGTGTCACCTCCTGCCTGGAGCTGGCTGCCCGCTTCTGTAGCCACAGCTGAGGCATTGATTGTAATGTTACGATCCGACTTAATGTCTCCGCTGCGCAGATTATTCAGATTATTAAGGTTTAAATTGATGTCGTTTTTACTTAAAATGGAACCACTGTTATTGAGATCGGACAGCTGAAGATCCATCTGATCGGCAGTCAATGTACCGCTATTTTCCAGTGCGCTGCTGTTCATCTGCATTGCAAGATGACCTTTTGCAGTAATATTACCGCTATTGGTCACTGGACCAGCGTAATTATTCCAGCCATTCGAACCAATGTTCAAAGCCAGGTCTTGGCCAGCAGCGATAGTCCCTGCATTCTGGAACGTACCGGTAACGGTCATATCAATATTACGACCTGCCTGAAGTGTGCTGTTGAGGTCAGAGTTATAGGCCCTTGCATACATGAAAATATCATTGTCAGCGGTGATGGCACCCGAGCTATTATCCAGTGCGCCATTTACGGAAAGTGAACCTTCACTATGGATAGTCCCATTATGGTTAGAAAGCAGATCGTCGCCACTCAACTGCAGTTGGCTGTCGTGACCAAAGGACTGAATAATGCCGTTATTGTTATTGAGTACATTGGCGCTGATCGTATTCCAGCCATTACCGGCTGAGATCAGTCCATTTTCGTTGTTTAGCGCGCGGGTAGTTACGTTCATTGACGCGTTACTGGCGAGCTGGCCAGATGTATTATCGATATTGGTGGTATCTAGGCTAAGAGCACCCTTCGCCACAATCTTGCCCTGAGTATTGTTTATGCCACGGGCGTCCGAATTACTATAGGCATAAGACGCGCGTTGAACCAACAGTTCGCCATTACTGAGTATTTCCCCCTGCGCATTATCCAGTGAATCAGCCATCACAAAGGTGCTGGCATTTCCCTGTACTGAGCCAGCTGTGTTGAGAGTAGTTTTACCCGCTAGGTTAACCATGTCCGCTTTGATAAGGCCATGGCTGTTATCAACCATTTCATCTGCTGTGATGGAGACCACGCCGTCGGAGGTAATTTGACCGTTACGGTTTACTACGCTGGTACCCTTGATCATTGCTGCGTTTCCAGCATTCACATGGCCGCCATTGTTTTCGACGTTACCATTAACGTCAATCGAAAGCGTGTCGTTTGCAGTAAGATCGGTATGGTCAAGACGAACGCCGACACCGGTATCCGTACCTTCCATAAAGATTTTATTGGCATACATTGAGCCCAGCGCAGATACATCTAGTGCTAATTCGGGAGCTTTGCTGTCATCATATCTTTTCTGAACACGACCCTTTTTATCAATACGGTTGTTACCCGTGATAATATTCAGCTCATTGGCCTGCAGCTTCGCGTTAACTTTGACTGACCGGGAGATAATATCTGTATATTGAACCGCGCGGGTATCCATACCTTTTCCGGTAATGTTAACCTCGCCTTTGCTAATATCCAGTCCTGTTACATTACCGTTTGCATCAAAATTGGCGGTACCGGTGGTTAAGGTCGCGTGATTCGTATTAATAAAACCGCATCCATCACAGGTAATCCCGGATGGGTTAGCAATAATAACCTGAGCAGATTTTCCAGCGACTTCAATCATGCCATTTAACTGGCTTGGGTCGGAAGAGCGTACTTCATTTAGAATGACTTTTGCACTACCGCTTGCCATATTTGTATTGCCATCAATCATACCTGCTAGCTGAGTGTTAGACGCCGCGCCACTGTTATTAAGAATAACACCGTGAGTTTCAACGTTAAATTCAGAGTAAACGTTATGAGAGACGCCTTCTGCGCTGGCTTTATTAATATCAACAATCGTTGTACCGTTTGAATTAGTGTGGATGCCGGGTTGTTCCGTATTTCCTGCAACAACGGCAGCGTGAACAGGCATGATCATGCCCAGAGCTAACATAGTAGCGAAACAGGTCGGCGCGAGTTTGGCGTGCAAAACCTGACGTGTGAGGTGGGTGCTTACTGCACATTTATTTTTCATATCTCTATCCTTGTATTCCTTGAAATAATAACGCCCATCGTGTGTTAAAATGGGTTTTAAATGGAATCATGCGAAATCAAAAATCCTTTAAAAGACTTGTAATTGTTTATTTCAATATGTCTTTTTATTACGGTGTGCCTTTAGTGATAAAACTAAATTGATTTGTTTGAATTTTGCGCAATGGATTCGTGGTGTTTATGAAACTAAAGGGGAGTATTGATATACATTAATAAAAAAAGGCTTACGGAAAGAATATAATATAAAAAATATATGATGGATTTTATGAATAAGTATTTCTATGCTGTTACAAATTGCTGGGGGTATTTGTGAACTTTATCGAAGGAAGAATCATAACCCAAAGAAAGCGTCACTGAAAACAGGCACGCCGGAACCCGACGTGCCAGAAGGGATCAGCACTCGGTCACAATCGTGCTCAGAGGCAGGCGAGATTTCGGCAGCGTGGCGTTGAAATCTTCCACGCTGTGATGCCCAACCGGCACCACCACCAGGCTGGTAAAGCCCTTCTCTTTCAGGCCAAACTCTTCGTCGAGGATCGCAGCGTCGAAGCCTTCGATCGGTACCGCGTCCAGGCCCATTGCGCCCACGCCCAGCAGGAAGTTGCCGACGTTCAGGTAAACCTGCTTCGCCATCCACTGGTCGTCATCTTTCTGATCCACGCGATGCATGTCGGCAAAGTAGGTACGGCCCTTATGGTTCGCGGCTTTGGCTTCCGGGGTGTTGAAGCGACCGTCGGCTTCTTCCTGATCGACAACGCGCTCCAGCCATGCATCGTCCATCGCGGTTTTCGCGCAGAACACCACCACGTGAGAAGCATCCAGCATTTTGCGTTCGTTAAACACATAGGTGCCCGCAGCGGATTTCGCCACGCGCGCTTTTCCTTCCTCGGTGCTGGCCACGATGAAGTGCCACGGCTGGGAGTTGGTGCTTGACGGGCTGTACTGCAGCAGGGTTTTGATTTTTTCCGCTTCTTCAGCGGTCAGTTTTTTGCTTGCGTCGAACGCCTTGGTGGAGTGGCGTTTCAGCGCAACAGAAATGATATCCATAACAACTCCTGATGATGAAATTCGCCCGCGTGCGGGCGCGAAAGGTGAGCAGATTACAGCGGGACGCGGAAAAAGATAAGGGCAATTCGAGCGCTTAATCTGTTCGTCTCAGACGAACAATCAGACCGGCCGGATCCACTTCTGGTCTTTTTTCGGCAGTTTATCCACCACCAGATGCCAGGAATCATTAATGAGATCGGTAACCAGTTCCGGCGTCACGTCGTCAGTGCCGTAAAGGGAAATCCAGTGCTTTTTGTTGAGGTGATAGCCCGGTTCAACGCCGCGATAAATCTGCTGATTTAACAGCGATTTTTCAGGGTCTGACTTCAGGCTGACGTGCGGCCGCCCCTGTGCGACGGCCACAATCATGAAAATTTTTCCACCCACTTTAAACACGTCAAACTCCGGCCCAAACGGCCAGCAGTGTTCGGTGAACGGCAGCTCCAGCGCCACGCGTTTTGCGTGCTCCTGCAACGTTTTACTGTCCATCGCTCTCTTCCTGGGCAAGCCCGCGCCACATCACCTCAAAGCCGAGCGCTTTAAACTCAACGGCGCGGGACGGATCGCGGGTGGCAAATTCCATCGTGGATTCGGCCAGCGATAAGAAAAGCGCATCGCCAAACGTTTTAAATTCATCAGACATAAACACCTGACGCACCGAGCGGCGGCAGAGTTCATGCAGCTCCGGGAACATCTCTTTCACCGCCTGTTCCGTTTCGGTGCTCAGCTTTTCACTGACGCCAATCTGGCGGATCGCCGCATGCGCAACGGGGTTACGAATACCCCAGTCCACATAGCTGTTCCAGATATTGCGGGTATGTTCTTTAGGCAGCGTGATGGTGCGATCGAGGTTCGCGAGCATGGTCTGGCAGAGATCTTGCTTCAGGTGCAGATAGAGGGCATTCAGCAGATCGTCTTTCGTAGCAAAGTAGCGGAACAGGGTGCCTTCGGCGACGCCCGCCTTACGGGCAATAAGCGCCGTTGAGGCGGCAATACCTGACTGTGCAAACGCCACCGTTGCGGCTTCCAGTAAGGCCTGTTTTTTATCTTCACTCTTCGGACGTGCCACTAAATTTTTCCTCCTGTCAATTATAAAAACCCTGATTGAAACACGTGCTTTGACACGCTGCAACGCGGAATGTCAAAGATCGAAAACGTCTTGACGACTTTATCATCACATCTATAATGAGTGCTTACTCACTCATAATCAAGTTTACCCTGCGCACGCTATCGGATGGGGCGCGTTTTCGGGTCAGGATATGAAAAAACCTCTCTTCATCTGCGTGGTGTTAATCATGATTATTGCTTCAGCCGCGAGTTTACCGTTTGTTCTGAATGCCGGATTCGGCCAGCCGCCGCAGGGTGAAAGGCTCACTGAAGTGGAGGCCTCCCCACAGTATCGCGAGGGGAAATTCCACAACACGCTGCCGACGCCGGGTTATAACGGTGACAAAAATATGCTGGTCGCGATGTGGGAGTTTCTGACCAAAAAAACCGAAAACGCCCGCCCGACCCGGCCGCTGCCGCTGGTGAAAACCGATCTTGCGAGCCTGCCGCTGGAGCAGGACACCCTGGTGTGGCTCGGTCACTCATCGTGGTATCTGCAGCTCGCGGGTAAACGCATCCTGATTGACCCGGTTCTTGGCAACTATGCCGCGCCGTTCTCGTTCCTCAATAAGGCCTTTGCCGGCGAGTATCCGTGGCGCGCTGAACGCATGCCGGAGATCGACCTGCTGATTATTTCGCACGATCACTACGATCATCTGGATTACGCAACCATCCGGGCGCTAATGCCGAAGGTAAAGCGCGTGGTGACGCCGCTGGGCGTAGGATCCCACCTGCGCTACTGGGGGATGAAGTCCGAGATTATTGACGAGCGCGACTGGAACCAGTCGGTAAGCATCAGCGATGAATTGACGGTGCACGTTCTGCCAGCGCGTCACTTCTCCGGTCGCGGCATCAAACGCGATCGCACATTGTGGGGCAGCTTCATGTTCGTTACGCCAGAGCAGAATGTTTACTACAGCGGGGATTCCGGTTACGGCCCGCACTTCAAGGCCATCGGTGAACAGTTTGGCGAAGTGGACGTCGCCATCATGGAGAACGGCCAGTACGACCAGGACTGGAAGTACATCCACATGCTGCCGGAGGAAACGGCGCAGGCCTCGGCGGATTTGAACGCGAAAGCCGTGGTGCCGGGGCATAACGGACGCTTCGTGCTGGCGAAACACGCCTGGAACGATCCGCTGATCCAGCTGGCAAAAGCCAGCAAGGATAAAAATTATCGGTTGCTGACGCCGGAACTGGGCGAGCCCGTCCGGGTAAGCGACAGCGCACAAACCTTTCGTGCGTGGTGGGAATAATGTTTAAGCGAGTAGCAGAGGGGGACAGCAGTATGACCATTTCCGCTCAAGTCATCGACACTATCGTCGAATGGATCGACGACAATCTGCACCAGCCATTACGAATTGAAGAGATAGCCCGCCACGCGGGTTACTCGAAATGGCACCTACAACGGCTATTTATGCAGTACAAAGGGGAGAGTCTGGGGCGTTATATCCGTGAACGTAAGCTGCTGCTGGCGGCGCGCGATCTGCGTGAATCCGACGCCCGGGTGTACGACATCTGCCTGCGTTACGGATTTGACTCGCAGCAGACGTTTACCCGTATCTTCACCCGTACGTTCAACCAGCCACCTGGAGCGTACCGTAAAGAGAACCATAGCCAGACACATTAACCTTTCGCGTGTAGGCCGGGTAAGGCGAAGCCGCCACCCGGCTTTTTTATTGGCTCAGGATGCCAGGGAAAACCAGCGTCGCCAGACGAAACGCAGCACGAAGAATTCAATCGTCCCGAGCAGTAAAAACCACACGCAGAACAGAATGGTGTAAAGCTGGTTCAGATCGACCATGTGAAAGGTCTGAACCAGCTTCTGCGCCAGCACCAGCCCAAGCGAAGGCGCCGGGAGCAGCAGGCACGAAAGCAGGGCCAGTAATAAAATGCCGCCTGCGGTGAGCAGCGATTCTAGCGGGTGTTTCATCGTAATGTTAATCGTCAGTTAAAAATGTCATTGTCCGGCATTCTGTAACGTAAAGCAATATCAGCCCCGCTGACCTTTTTGAATAAAACAAAGACATTATTACTGCGCACAAATAACAACATACGACCCGGCGTTTATATTAATATCGCGTTATGTAAATAAACGTCCGCATCAGGAAAATAATTTTACAAATGTATAGGTGCTATAACCAATTAACGTGGCAATAACAATGGCCGCGATAACGTATAACACCAGTCTGCGCCCGCGATAAATACCCCACATGGTTCCCCCTCGTTTAGTTTTGGTTTAGAAATATTTTGTAAAAATCAGATCATCGAAATAGTTTTAATCAGTTTTGAATAACCGAGAAGTCATTATATTGCGGTGGATCAATTTTACCCGCAAGACTTTAAAATGAATTTATTTAAGCCCGAAAGGAATTCAGGCTTCTGTTCACCGGAAATTGAAGGAAAAATACGATGACTGAAAAAAAATTGACTCCTAACGTGCCGCCTTCCGGCGGGCTGGCATACCAGCAGACCGTAGAGCAGGCGCTTGCACATGCGCAGAGCCAGGCAAGCGGTCTGGACCGTGCAGAGGCGCAGGCGCGTCTGCAAAAAACAGGGCCGAACGCGCTGCCGGAGAAAAAAGGCAAACCCGCCTGGCTGCGTTTCTTAGCCCATTTTAATGATGTGCTGATTTATGTCCTGCTGGCCGCCGCCGTATTAACGGCAGTAATGGGCCACTGGGTTGATACGCTGGTTATTTTGGGCGTCGCGGTAATCAATGCCCTAATTGGTCATATTCAGGAAAGCAACGCGGAAAAATCCCTGAAGAGTATTCGTAATATGCTCGCCAGCGAGGCGCGCGTTATTCGTAACGGCATTCACGACACAATCCCCACAACTGAAATAGTCCCGGGCGATATTATTGTATTACGCGCGGGGGATCGTATTCCGGCGGATATGCGTCTAATTGAAGCGCATAATTTACGCGTGGAAGAGGCGATTCTGACCGGTGAATCCACCGTGGTGGATAAACACGTTAATCCACTGAGCGGGGAATTACCGCTGGGCGATCGCACCAACATGGTCTTCTCCGGGACGACCGTCAGCGCGGGCGGCGGTATCGGTGTGGTCACCGCGACCGGTAAGGATACGGAACTCGGCCACATCAACCAGATGATGGCGGGTATCGAAAAGCACCGTACGCCGCTGCTGGTGCAGATGGACAAGCTGGGTAAAGCGATCTTCGTGATTATTCTGGCGATGATGGCCGCGCTGTTTGTCTTCAGCCTGGCGTTCCGCGAGATCCCGATGGGCGAGCTCCTGCTCTCTCTGATTAGCCTGGCGGTTGCCTCCGTACCGGAAGGTTTGCCGGCAATCATCTCCATCATCCTTTCGCTGGGCGTGCAGGCGATGGCGCGCAAGCGGGCGATTATCCGCAAGCTGCCGACGGTTGAAACGCTCGGCGCGATGACCGTGGTCTGCTCGGATAAAACCGGCACCCTTACCATGAACGAGATGACGGTTAAAGCCATCATCACCGCCGACGCCTGCTACCGCGTGGACGGCAACAGCTACGAGCCGGTAGGCAACATCTATCTGGAAGGTAGTGACGAGCCGGTCCACATCCAGCCGGGCACCGTGCTGGAGCAGTATCTGCGTACCATCGACCTGTGTAACGACAGCCAGCTGATTCAGGACGAGCGAGGCCTGTGGGGCATCACCGGTGGGCCGACCGAGGGCGCGCTGAAGGTGCTGGCGGCGAAGGCCAGCCTTGAGCCGGTAATGACCACGCTGGTTAACAAGATCCCGTTCGACTCGCAGTACAAGTACATGAGCACCCACTACCAGATTGGCAGCGAGGAGCAGATCCTGATCACCGGCGCGCCGGACGTGATTTTTGCCCTGTGTTCGCAGCAGCAGACCCGTCACGGTACGGAAGCCTTCAACCGCACGTACTGGGAAAGTGAGATGGAGCGCTATGCGCGTCAGGGGCTGCGCATGGTCGCCGCGGCGTTCAAGCCAGCGAACGGCGAGCAGGAACTGACGCACGACGACCTTAGCCACGGCCTGATCTTCCTCGGCATCGCCGGGATGATGGATCCGCCGCGTCCGGAAGCGATTGATGCGATTAACGCCTGCCAGCAGGCGGGGATCCGCGTGAAGATGATCACCGGGGATCACCCGCAGACGGCGATGAGCATCGGCCAGATGCTGGGGATCGCCAACAGCGAGCAGGCGGTCACCGGCTACGAGCTGGAGAAGATGGACGACGCCGCGCTGGCGGAAGCCGCGGTGAAGTATGACATCTTCGCCCGCACCAGCCCGGAGCATAAGCTGCGCCTGGTGAAAGCGCTGCAGGACAAAGGCGAAATCGTTGGCATGACCGGCGACGGCGTAAACGACGCCCCGGCGCTGCGTCAGGCGGACGTGGGCATCGCGATGGGCATCAAGGGCACGGAAGTGACCAAAGAGGCGGCGGATATGGTCCTTACGGACGATAACTTCGCCACCATCGCCAGCGCGGTGAAAGAGGGGCGTCGCGTATACGACAACCTGAAGAAGACCATCCTGTTCATCATGCCGACCAACCTGGCGCAGGGGCTGCTGATTGTGATTGCGCTGCTGGCGGGGAACATTATTCCGCTGACGCCGGTGCTGATTCTGTGGATGAACATGGCCACCTCCGCCACGCTCTCCTTCGGCCTGGCCTTCGAAGCTGCCGAGCGCAACATTATGCGCCGCCCGCCGCGCCAGACCGGGCAGCACGTAATGGACGCCTACGCCGTGTGGCGCGTGGCTTTCGTCGGCACCATGATTGCCATCGCCGCCTTTGCGCTGGAAGCCTGGCTCGCCCCGCGCGGCCACAGCGCGGAGTTCATCCGCACCGTGCTGCTGCAGATGCTGGTCTGCGCCCAGTGGGTGTACATGATTAACTGCCGCAACACCGAAGGGTTCTCCCTCAACCGTGGCCTGCTGGCGAACAAAGGGATCTGGCTGGTGACGGGCGTGCTGTTCCTGCTCCAGGCGGCGATTATCTACCTGCCGTTTATGCAGATGCTGTTCGGTACCGAAGCCCTGCCGCTGCGCTACTGGTTTGTGACACTGGTCGTTGCAGGCGTGATGTTCTTCGTCGTCGAAATCGAGAAGCGACTGACCCGCAGGTTCCGTAAGGCTGCATAACTAAAACTTTACCTCTCACCCTAACCCTCTCCCCACAAGGGAGAGGGGACAGTCTGGTACTCTCCCTTGGGCTCGGTTTTCTCCCTCGCCCCTCTGGGGAGAGGGCCGGGGTGAGGGGAGACAACGCTGAGGTACTCCCATGAAACTTCCACTCCTGTTCGCACTTCTTGTCAGTACCCTGCAACCCGTCTTCGCCGCCGCGATCCCCGTTCGCGTCGCCACCGTGGAGCAGACCGCCCACGCCGCCGAGCGCCAGATCCCGGGCCGCATCGAAGCCATCCACACCGTTGAGCTGCGCGCGCGTACGGAAGGCATGATTACCAAAATTAACTTCCGCGACGGGCAGTACGTGAAAAAAGGCGACGTGCTGTTTGAGCTGGACGACGCCGAGCCGCGCGCAGCCCTGCGCCTGGCGCAGGCCGAAGTGAAAAGCGCCGAAGCCACGCTGCGCCAGGCGCAGCAGCAGCTTTCCCGCTTTGAAAGCCTGGGCAGCAGCAACGCCATCAGCCGTCACGACGTGGACAACGCCCGCATGCAGCGCGACGTCGCCAGTGCCGCTCTCGAGCAGGCGAAGGCCCGGCTCGAAGCCCGCAACGTCACCCTGAGCTACACCCGAATCACCTCGCCAATTGACGGCCGCGTGGGCCACAGCAGCTTCCACGTGGGTAGCCTGGTCAACCCAGCGAGCGGCGTTTTGGTGGAGGTGGTGCAGCTTGACCCGATCCGCATCGCCTTTGCGCTGGAAGAGGGGGCATTTTCCACCAAAGCCGGACAGCATGCGGATATCAACGCCATGAAGCGTGCCTGGCAGGCGCTGATCGACAGCAACGGCCAGCGCGTCAGCGGCGAGCTGACGTCAGTGGATAACCGCATTGACCCGCGTACCGCCAGCGTTATGCTGCGCGCCGAGTTTGCCAACCCGCGCCATCAGCTCCTGCCCGGCGGCAATGTGAACGTGTTTTTGCGTCCGGCAAGCGAGCAGCCGGTGCTGGCCCTGCCTGCCGCCGCGGTCCAGCAGAACGGCGACGGGTTCTTTGCCTGGGTGGTTAACGCTGACGGTAAAGCCGAAATGCGCCCGCTGAAGGTCGCCGGACAGATCGGCCAGCAGTTCCGGATTTTATCCGGCGTGAAGTCCGGTGAGCGAGCGATTACTGACGGTGCGCAGCGCGTGCAGCCCGGCGCTGCCGTCCAGATACTGAATTAAGGAGCCATCATGCTGACGTTTTTCATCAAACGCCCGCGCTTCGCGATGGTGATTGCGCTGGTCATCACCCTGCTGGGGGCCATTGCGCTGAGGATTATTCCGGTGGAGCAGTACCCGCAGATCGCGCCGCCGGTGGTGAACGTCTCTGCCAGCTGGCCGGGCGCCAGCTCGGCTGACGTGGCGGAGGCCATCGCCACGCCGCTGGAGACGCAGCTGAACGGCGTGGACCATATGCTCTACATGGAGTCCACCAGTTCGGACGAAGGCACTTACAGCCTGAACATTACCTTTGCGGCGGGCACGGATCCGGATCTCGCCGCCATCGACGTGCAAAACCGCGTGGCGCAGGCCGTGGCGCAGCTGCCGACCGAGGCGCAGCAAAATGGCGTGCAGGTGCGCAAGCGCGCCACCAACCTGATGATGGGGGTAAGTCTTTACTCACCGAACAACACCCACACGCCGCTGTTCGTCAGCAACTACGCCAGCACCCAGGTGCGCGAGGCGCTGTCGCGTCTGCCCGGCGTGGGGCAGGTGCAGATGTTTGGCGCGCGTGACTACAGCATGCGCATCTGGCTGCGTCCGGACCGCATGAACGCCCTGAACGTCACCACCGACGACGTGGCGCAGGCGCTGCGCGAGCAGAACGTGCAGGGTGCGGCGGGCCAGGTGGGCACGCCGCCGGTGTTTAACGGCCAGCAGCAGACCCTGACCATCAACGGGCTGGGGCGCTTAAGCCTGGCCGAAGACTTTGCCGACATCATTATTCGCGCGGGGGAGATGGGCCAGCTGGTGCGCCTGAAGGACGTCGCCACCATCGAGCTCGGCTCGCGCAGCTACAGTTCCGGCGCGCAGCTGAATGGGCACGATTCCGCCTACCTCGGCATCTACCCGACGCCGTCCGCCAACGCCCTGCGCGTGGCCGACGCGGTGCGCGCGGAGCTGGAGCGCCTCTCGACGCGCTTCCCGGACGACCTGGTCTACGAGGTGAAGTTCGACACCACCTCCTTTGTTGCCGCGACCATTAAGGAGATCGGCGTCTCGCTGGCGCTGACGATGCTGGCGGTGGTGGTGGTCGTTTCCCTGTTCCTGCAGAGCTGGCGCGCGACGCTGATTGTCGCCCTCGCCATTCCGGTGTCGCTGGTGGGCACCTTTGCGGTGCTCTATACGCTCGGCTACTCCGCCAACACGCTCAGCCTGTTTGCCATCATTCTGGCGCTGACCATGGTGGTGGATGACGCCATCGTGGTGGTGGAGAGCGTCGAAACGCTGATGGCGGAAGGGCAGAGCCGCACGGCGGCGACCGCGCTGGCGCTGCGCCAGATTGCCGGGCCGGTCATCGCGACGACGCTGGTGCTGCTGGCGGTATTTGTGCCGGTGGCGCTGCTGCCGGGGATTGTCGGCGAGCTGTACCGCCAGTTCGCGGTTACGCTCTCCACCGCCGTGACGCTCTCAAGCCTTGTAGCGCTGACCCTGACGCCCGCCCTGTGCGCGATGCTGCTGCGTCCGCGCCCGGAGAAACCGGCGGCCGTTTATCGCGCCTTTAACCGCGGGCTGGACGCCACGCGAGGTTTCTACACCCGCATCGTGAATGTCTTAAACCTGCGTCCGTGGCTGGCGCTGCTGGCCACCGCAGGCGCGGCGGCAGTCGTGCTGTTCAGCTTTATGTCGATGCCAAAAGGCTTCCTGCCGCAGGAGGACCAGGGCTACTTCTTCGCCAGCGTCCAGCTGCCGGAAGCGGCCTCGCTGGAGCGGACCGAAGCGGTGATGACCACCGCGCGGGAGCTTATCGCCAAACATCCGGCGGTGGAGGACGTGATTCAGGTCTCCGGGTTTAACATCCTCAACGGCACCAGCGCCTCCAACGGCGGGTTTATCTCCATCATGCTGAAGGACTGGAGCGCGCGTCCGCCGCTGGAAGAGGTGATGGGCACCCTGCAGCGCCAGCTGCTGGCCCTGCCGGAAGCCACCATCATGACCTTCGCGCCGCCGACGCTGCCGGGGCTGGGCAACGCCTCCGGCTTTGACCTGCGCATCCAGGCTCAGGCGGGGCAGAGCCCGGCGGAACTGGAGCGCGTGACGCGTGAGGTGCTGGCGAAAGCCAACCAGCACCCGCAGCTGACCCGCGTGTTCACCACCTGGAGCAGCAACGTGCCGCAGCTGACGCTGACCGTTGACCGCGAGCGTGCCGCCCGCCTCGACGTGCCGGTGTCACGTATCTTCAGCAGCCTGCAAACCGCCTTTGGCGGCACGCGCGCCGGGGATTTCAGCATCAACAACCGCGTCTACCACGTGGTGTTGCAGAACGAGATGCAGTGGCGCGAGCGCGCCGAACAAATCAGCGAGCTGTTCGTGCGCAGCAACAGCGGCGAGCGGGTGCGCCTGAGCAACCTCGTCACCATCACGCCGACCGTCGGCGCTCCGTTCCTGCAGCAGTACAACCAGTTCCCGTCCGTTTCGGTGAGCGGCTCTGCAGCAACTGGGGTGAGCAGCAGCACCGCGATGGCGGTGATGGGCGATATTCTGGCAGAGAGCCTGCCGGCCGGATACGACTACGCCTGGAGCGGCATGTCGTATCAGGAGCAGCAGACAGGCAATCAGGCGATCTGGATTGTGCTGGCGGCGGTGGTGATGGCGTGGCTGTTCCTCGTGGCACAGTACGAGAGCTGGACGCTCCCGGCGAGCGTGATGCTCTCGGTGCTGTTCGCCCTCGGCGGGGCGCTGGTCTGGCTGTGGATGGCCGGATACGCCAACGACGTGTACGTGCAGATTGGTCTGGTATTGCTGATCGCGTTAGCGGCCAAAAACGCGATTCTTATCGTCGAGTTCGCCCGCGCGCGGCGTTTGGACGGAATGGAGATTGTCGATGCCGCGCGGGAAGGGGCCTCGCGCCGCTTCCGCGCGGTGATGATGACCGCCGTATCGTTCATCATCGGCGTTCTGCCCATGATGCTGGCGACCGGGGCGGGTGCCCAGAGCCGCCGCATCATCGGCACCACGGTGTTCAGCGGCATGCTGGTGGCGACCGTGGTGGGGATCCTGTTTATCCCGGCGCTGTTCGTGCTGTTCCAGCGCCTGCGCGAGTGGGGCCACGGCCTTACGGACTCGTCGCCCACAGCTCGCAGTGCTTCTGCACCAGAGAAATTAGCGAGCCGCCGTCGGCGATAAAGTCCCGCATGCGCTGCGCCTCGCTCTTGCCCTGCTTTAACAGCAGGGCAATTTCATTGATTGCGCTCGTCGCGCCGAGCTTATCGGCCGACGGCGCCACCTGCTCCAGCAGCCAGGCGATGTCTTCCGCCACGGTTTTTTGCTCACCGGTATGCACGTCCGTCAGGATCCCCTCCAGCCCGTAGCGACATGCCTGAAAACGGTTAAAACGGTACAGCAGAAAATCCCGTTCCTGATGCTTATACGGCCGCGTGGTCAACAGCCAGTGCGACGTGGCCTGAATCAACCCGGCGATGTTAATCGCGTGGCCGAGCGTCAGCGGCGTATCCATCACCCGCACCTCCACGGTGCCAAAATGCGGGCTGGGGCGAATATCCCAGTGCAGATCCTTGATGCTGTCGATCATGCTGGTGGAGCTCAGGCGGCGGAACAGCCCTTCAAACTCCTGCCAGCTGTTTACCCACGGCATCTGTCCGTTATCCGGGAACCCGGAGAAGATATTGAGCCGCGACGAGGAGAACTTCGTGTCGGTGCCTTGCATGTACGGCGAGGCGGCCGCCAGGGCAATAAAGTGCGGCACAAAGCGCGACAGGCCGTGCAGGAGGTAAATGGCGTCATCCCCGGTCCGGCAGCCGACGTGAACGTGCTGACCGAATACCGTCGCCTGCAAAATCAGATAGCCAAAGCGCTCCAGCGTGACGTTATAGCGCTCGTCGTCGCACACCTCCTGGCGCTGCCATTTCTGGAACGGGTGCGTCCCGCCGCCGCAGATCTGGATATGCTGCTCCGCCGCCGCGCGCAGGATGCTCTGCTGCATCACCGAGAACTGCGCCGCTGCCTGGTCGATGGTCTGACACACGCCGGTGGCGATTTCGAGCATGCTTTCGGTGATATCGTGTTTGACTTCACCGCCTTTGATGTCGTCTTTGACGGCGGCGATGAGCGCGGAGGAGTCCTGGCTGAGATCGTACCCCGGCGGGTTAACCACCTGCAGTTCGAGCTCGATGCCAAGGGTGAACGGTTCAGAGGATTTGAAATCGGGTAAAGGCATGGCGCACTCCGTTGTCTGTGAATGTTGAGTATAGACAACGGGTGTGGCGCGCTCGTCTCAGGGTGGTATAACTGATAGCAGGCTTAGCAAAAGGGGAGTGTATCATGTCTGACTATACAACCATTGCGCTGATAGGACCCGGTGCGATTGGCACCACCATTGCCGCGGTACTGCATGACGCTGGCCGCACGCCATTGCTCTGCGGACGGACCGCGCATCCGGAATTACGCCTGCGCCACGACGAAGGTGAAACGGTGGTGCCCGGTCCGGTACTAACCGACCCGACGGCCATTACGCGTCCCGTTGATCTCGTGTTTATCGCAGTGAAAACGACGCAAAATGCCGACAGCGCCGGATGGCTGCGCGCGCTGTGCGATGAAAATACGGTGGTCTGCGCCCTGCAAAACGGCGTAGAGCAGAAGGCTCAGCTTGAGCATTTGGTCAGTGGCGCAACGGTGCTGCCGTCGGTAGTCTGGTTCCCGGCGCAGCGCGAGCCGGATGCCTCCGTCTGGCTGCGCGCCAAACCGCGCCTGACGCTGCCGGACGTGCCGCAGGCACAGCGGGTGGTGGAGGCGCTTCGCGGTACGCGCTGTGAAGTTGAACTCTCGGCAGATTTCCCCACCGTCGCCTGGCGCAAACTGCTGCAAAACGCGGTCGCCGGGCTGATGGTGCTCGCCAACCGCCGCGCCGGGATGTTCAGGCGCGAGGATATCAGCGAACTTTCGCTGGCCTACCTGCGCGAGGGGCTGGCCGTCGCCCGCGCCGAAGGGGCGAAGCTGAACGATGACGTGGCGCAGGAGATTCTGGTGAACTTTCAGCGCGCGCCCGTGGACCTGGGTACGTCGATTCTGGCTGACCGTCAGGCGGATCGCCCGATGGAGTGGGATATCCGCAACGGCGTCATCCAGCGCTACGGCCGCAAACACGGCATTGCGGTGCCCATCAGCGACGTGGTGGTACCGCTGCTGGCGGCAGGGAGCGAGGGGCCGGGTTAACGGTTACTGTTTTTCCGTTCGGCGAGGGCTGGCGTTGGGCAATAATCTGGGGATAGTCAGCCTTAAACACATATGCGAAACTTGCCGCTTCTGAAAATATGTGGTGGGACCCGCTCAATGTCAGAACTACATTCGCAGTGCCTTTTCAGTGAAGGACAGATCACCTTTCCTGAGGGTTATCAGGATCGTACCGTCAACGTATTCGCGCCGCCCGCTGCGGATGCGCCGGCGTTCAATATCTCCCGCGATACCCTCAACCCCGGCGAAGCGCTTGCCGCGTATATCGATCGCCAGCTTGCCCTGATGGAAAAACACATCAAGGGCTGGAAGCAGGGTGAGCGCAGCGCCGCTACGCTTGGCGACAATCTTTCCCAGGGTGAAATTGTCCATGCCAGCTACCTGCGCGACGGGAAACGCATCTGGCAGCAGCAGGCCGTATTTAATGTCGACAGCGATAAAATTCTGGTCTTCACCATGACCTGCACCCGTGCGCTGGGCGATGCCGACAGCGCGCTGTTTGGCGATCTTCTCAGGAGCTTCCGCTTCCACCATTAACACCAGGGACAGTTGTTATGTTTGAAGCAGCACGCGTTGGCGATGATATCGGACATTCCGGTGCGCTGGCCGGGATGATTGCCGGAACGATTGTCGGTGGCCTGATTGCCGCCGCCGGGGGCATCCTGGCGGGGGCCATGTTTATTGCGGGTCTCGGCGCATCCTGTCTTGGGGTGGGCGTCCTGCTCGTCGGCGCCAGCCTGGCCGTGGGATATTATACCGGGGAGCTGGCGACCGCCGCCCGGGACAGCATCGCGGACGCCGGGGCATCCAGCATGACGAAGAAAGGCGTCATCACCTCCGGCTCGCCCAATGTGTATATCAATGGTAAACCCGCAGCCATGGCAACAGACAGCGCGGTGAAGTGCTCTGACGACGGCTCGCAGCAGATGGCCGAAGGCTCTTCGCGGGTCTCTATCAACGGCCTGCCTGCGGCACGCATCGGGGATCGAACCACCTGCGACGCGAAGGTGATGACCGGTTCGAACAACGTCATTATCGGCGGCGATCCGCAGCAAACCCTGCCCATTCAGTCTGAAGTCCCCGAGTGGCTCTACAAAGTCTCCGATCTTACCCTGTTGTTCGCCGGGCTTATCGGCGGGTGGGGCGGTGCCGCTGGTAAAGTCGGGGCGCTCTCTAAGCTGCTGGGCAAAATCCCCGGTATCAACAAGCTGGCCCGTATCGCCTGTCGCGCCGGCACGCTGATGACCGGCGTGGCGGCCGCGGGGATTATCGCCCGCCCGGTAGATATCGTCAGCGGACAGAAGTTTCTCAGCGGGGATGATGAGCTGGACTTCGTCCTGCCTTCCCGTCTTCCGGTGCGCTGGCAGCGCTACTGGCGCAGCGGCAACCCCGGCGACAGCGTGCTGGGCCGCGGCTGGAGCCTGTTCTGGGAAAGCCGCCTTGAGCCGTATCAGGACGGCCTGGTGTGGCGCGCGCCGTCCGGCGATTACGTCGCCTTCCCGAAGGTCCCGAAAGGGATGCGCACCTACTGCGAAAGCGAAAAGAACTGGCTTGAACATCATCAGGACGACAGCTGGTCGGTGTATGACGTCAGCGGCGAACGCTGGCGCTATTCACCGCTTAAGGATGATGCCCCGTCGCTGCTCCAGCGCATCTCTGAACCCTGCGGCAACGATATCCTCTTCGAGTGGAATGCGGATAATACCCTGCATGCCCTGACCGACAGCGCGGGCCAGCGCGTGGTCTGCCGCTACGACCGTGACAGGCTCCTCGGCGCCTGGCTGGATGACGAGATCTGCCTGGTCAGTTACGCTTATGATGAACAGCGCCAGCTGGTCTGTGTGACCGGCCGGGGCGGTAGCGTGCGCCGACGCTTCCGCTGGCAGGACGGGCTGATGAGCGCCCACGAGGACGTCAACGGCCTGCTGAGCGAATACCGCTGGCGGGAGATTGACGGCCTGCCGCGCGTGGTCGGCTTCCGCCACAGCGGCGGCGAACAGCTGACGTTCGAATATGATTTTGATAACGGCACCCGCCGCGCGACCCGCGAAGACGGCGCTCAGGCGCACTGGCTGGTGGACGACGACGACAACGTCGCGCGCTTCGCGGATTACGACGGTCGCCAGACGACGTTTGTTTACCGCGACGGCGAGCTCTGCGACGTTATTCTGCCCGGCGGCGCGATGCGCCGCAGCACGTGGGACAAATACGGCCGCATGACCAGCGAGACGGACCCGGCGGGCCGCCGCACCGAGTATCACTGGCATCGCCTGACCGACCGCATCACCCGCACGGTGTACCCGGACGGCACCTCATCGCAGGCCATGTACGACCTTCGCGGTCGTCTGCTGTCGGAAACGTATCCGGCCGGTAGCACCACCGCGTATCGCTATCCTGACGATGAAGAAAACCTGCCGGAGAGCATTACCGACGCCGTCGGCGGCGTGGTGCGCCTGGTCTGGAACCACCAGGGGCTGCTGACGCAGCGCACCGACTGCTCCGGCAGCGTCACCCGCTTCACCTACGATCGATTCGGGCAACTGATTGCCAGTGAGGATGCGGAAGGGAATATCACGCGCCGGGAGTGGAGCCGTGCCGGGCTGCTGATCGCCGTGATCCACCCGGACGGCAGCCGCGAGTCGCTGGTGTGGAACGAACGCGGCCAGCTCACGGGCTGGCGCGATCCGCTGGAAAGCGAGGTGAGCTGGGCCTACAACGTGCTCGGCCTCCCGGTCAGCCTCACCGACCGTATTGGCCGCGTGCGCCAGTGGCGCTACGACCCGCGCGGCAACCTGCTGCGACTTGATAACGGCAACGGGGCGGAATACCGCTTCACCTACGACGCCGTGGGCCGCCCGCTCAGCGAAACGCGCCCGGATGAGACCGTGCGCCATATGGAATGGGACGCGCGAGGGTTCCTCTGCGCGCTCGAAGAAAACGGACGGCCTGCCGCCGACGGCGGCATCGCCCGTCGCGTCCAGCAGTTCAGCTATGACGACAGCGGGCTGCTGATCGGACGCACTCAGCGCCAAGCGGAGTACCGCTACTTTCGCGATCTGAGCGGCCAGATCACCCGCATCCGCCGCACGCCGACGGCCGAAGGCGTTGCCCTGGGTATAGAAAGCGATGAGATCGCTTACCGCCACGACGCCGCCGGGCGCGTGCTGAGCGAGTCCGGCATTAACGGCGCGGTGGGCTACGAATGGGATGCCCTGAGCAACCTGACCGGCCTGACGCTGCCCGGCGAGCAAAAGCTGGCGTGGCTGCACTACGGCTCCGGCCACGTCAGCGCCATCCGCTTCGGGCAGCAGTTGGTGACCGAGTTCACCCGCGACCGCCTGCACCGCGAGGTGCGCCGCACTCAGGGCGCGCGCGAGCAGATTCGCCATTATGACAGCCTCGGCAGACGCACCCTGCAGCGCAGCGAATTAAGCACGGACGTGACCCTGCCGGAGCAGGCGATACTGGAACGCCTGTATCGCTACACCGCACGCGGCGAGCTTTCCGGCGTCAGCGACACCCTGCGCGGTGAGGTGGACTACGGCTACGACGCCGAAGGGCGTCTGCTGAAGCACTACGAGGCCCGCCAGGGGCACAGCCGCGCGCAGTTCAGCTATGACGCCGCGGATAACCTCGCCGCCAATGACGATGCGGAACCGGTCACGGATAACCGCCTGCAGCACTGGCAGGCGCTGTTTATGAAATACGACTCCTGGGGCAACCTGGTCAGCCGCCGGAACGGGCTGTATGAACAGCATTATGCGTATGACGCCGAGAACCGTCTGGTGTCCGCCCGGGGAACCGGGCCGGAAGGGCGGTTTGAGGCGCGCTATCACTACGACGCTCTGGGCCGCCGTACGCGCAAAATCGTCACTACGACGCACGGCACCACAGAAACGCGCTTCCTGTGGCAGGGCTACCGCCTGCTGCAGGAGCAGCAGGAGAGCGGGCTGTGCAGCACCTATGTTTACGATCCGAATGAGGCCTGGAGCCCGCTGGCGCGGGTGGATCACCTTCGAGACCAGAGCAGCGGTGAGATTTACTGGTTCAACACCGACCTGAACGGCGCGCCGCTGGAGGTCACAGACGAGCGCGGCGCGGTGCGCTGGAGCGGCCAGTTCGACAGCTTTGGCGAGGTACGCCACCAGAGCGAAGGGTTCTCACGGGTTGTGAACCGTACGGCGATGCCACACCAGCCGCTTCGCTATGCCGGGCAGTACGCTGACGGTGAAACGGGATTGCACTATAACCTGTTCCGCTACTACGACCCGCAGGTCGGGCGGTTTATTGTGCAGGACCCGATTGGGTTGAATGGTGGGTGGAACCTTTATCAGTATGCGCCAAATCCGTTGGGGTGGATTGATCCGTGGGGACTCTCTGCGCAAGGTTTAGTTCGTTATAAACCAGATCCCACCCTTAGCGCGCAACCGGGAGCTAGGGCGACAGCAATAAGCCGAGCATGGGGAGAAGAAAGGGAACTAGTTGCGGCTGGTGGTGGAAGCCGAGACTGGACGGCCGCTGAACGCGAAGTAATATTAAGCACAAAAAATAATCGCCAATTATCGTCGGTTATGTCCGAAATGGGTTATACAGGCCATCATATCAATAGTGTGAAAGGTAATGGTGTTCTGGGAGGGAAATGGCAAGGTGATCCAAGGAATATTGTATTTCTCCAGAATGCTAATCATCCAAGCGGCTATGATGAGCATTTACATGGTCTACAAGGCCACCGTGGCAGCTATGAGACTCCAGGTAAAGGACGATTGATAGACCGTAATCTTACCCGTAAGAATTTGAAGAGCTGTCAATAATATCAATGAATATGCTGAATGTGAGGTATTGTTATGAGTGAAATTGAAGAGTCTTTAAAAAAACTTGTTGCTGTTTGCAAAAAATTCTCGCTGTCAGGGAATTTTAATACAATCAATGACTTGGATAATGCATTCCCGTCCAGCTTACCTCGTTCAACAGATGTTGATTACTTATATAAAAATTATAATCCTGAAAAATTAAAGATTGAAACAGGCTTCACGCCAATTAAAATTCATTCTGTCAGTGAGCTCTCGAAGGCTCAAAGTGGTTATGAATACTTACCAAACAATTATCTTGTTTTTGGTGATGATTTAGGTGGAGGTAAACCTATAATTGCGGTTATCGATGAAGGGAATACCTCTGTCTATGCTAGTTATGATGTAATTGAACCATTTAAAATAGCTGGCAGTCTCTCTGGATTTATATTTTCATTGGCTGAGCTTATTGATTTGGTATATGGTCAATACGATATCTTTGATATAGCAGATGATAATGACGAAGTGAAAGATGACTTTATTGATGAGTTGCGGAAAAGAATTGTGCCTCTTATCGGTAATGAAAGTTTTAATGCATTCTATGATTATTTTTATGGCTAGGGCACATGTTTTTTTATTTAGATAAATGAATGCAATATGCCGGAAACCATTAAGTTCCGGCTTTAATTACTACCATCGATTTTTCCATAATAGAGGTGGAGTATCTAAGATCACTAAGTCATGACCTTTGCAAGGAGAGCTTATGCCTATTTCATATGGTAAACCTGCAAATAAAGATGAAATTAAAGTTTGGAGAGGAAATTCAAAATCAGTTTACCTGAAGATTATAAAGAATTTCTCAGGTTGAAAAATGGCTTTGTTGTAAAATCTCCGGATTTTTGTGAGTTGGAGTATGAAGGTGTCGATGACGGGGTTATCGCTTTTTATGCCCTTTTTGGAATAAATATGAAAAATCCAAACCACGACATTTTTCGTCAAAATGAAGATTTTTTAAGTGAACTTGATTTCATTGATGATAAGTAAATTATTGGTGATGATCCTGGAGGTGATTTTTACCTTATATTAAATGGCAGTGAAAGCCAAGGCGTGTATTATTGGGACAGAACACATCTACATGCTGAGGATGATATCCAACAGTTTGAAATCGCTGAGAAAAAAGAGTGCGGCAATATCTATGAAATTACTAATAGTTTTACGGAATTATACAAGGAAATTTGTGAGGCATCTCTTGATGCAGTAATGAATGTAACTGTTGATTTATGATATTTCAAAATAAATCCATAATCAGAATATGATCATGGCTTATTTTTTACATTTAGATGTTAGTAAATAGATAAACAGTAATAAAAAGAATGACAGATATGCTTGTATTTTACGATTGGTAATAATGCCATTGCATAGAAAAAAGGCATTACACAGAAAGCGGCTCAGAATTTGTTAAGGGAAAAATGCTTACTCCAAATCATCTTATTGCGAATACTATAATTCTTGTCCCAAGAGATCTTCATGACAATGTGCAACATATTGGCTCCGCATCTGATATGAGGAGGAAAGGAAAATGTTGAAAAATTAGAGCGCTTTGGAGCGAAACCGGCATCATTACCATCAGATGAATTTATAAAGTGTTTAAATACATTAGAAGCATCAATAGGGCTAATCCCTGAAAGTTATCGTGCCTATTTACTTCATTTTGGCGCTTCTGTTCTTTTTAATATAAACATTTTTTTCAAAGTGTTACAACCATCTCTATGGTCTGATGATCAAGGAAACGATACGCTTGAGTCTTTGTACGGCCTTGCAGAATCGGGTAAAGAGTATACTGTGTTTGAAATGGCTGATACATACCGGAATGATTTTCTCGATCTTTAAAATAGTAATACTATGTATTTATTTAATTGTAATTAATCTAATGCATGAAAAGAGAGGGGTTATATGCATACTACGCGAGTAATGGGAGAAGGATATGAACCTTACGTTGAGCAATTAGGTGACAAATTGATTTATTCATTACCTGTTGAATCGGGGTTTGTCAGTTTTCATTTTGAGTTTGATATTCGTCAGACCGATCTTGACATCCTGTTGTCCGATCATTACCGGCGGGCCGTCCTGGAAGTGTCCGCACACACTTTGCTCCAGCGCTCGACGTTAAAGGGACATAAACATTTTACTCAGAACGATTTTGATAACCTTATTGCCACTACCCTTCATGCATCGCAAGAGCATCTTAACGCATTCATTTCTAAGATTAATCGTGAGCACAATATTTCGATTGAACATTATGTAAATGACATAGTGAATAGACGCTTAACTAAAGGATGAATTTACCGATCCTAGATAAGGTCGATATTATTGTCAAAATCACGCTGGATCGATAGCTCTTTTCAATCTCGTGCTGCCCAAAGTGGTTAAAATCGATTTTTCGTGATAAGCGCTCAGGTGGTTCTTTTTTTTCATGGAGAAGCTTTCCATAAACGCTTATCTGTCGGTGTCGTCGTGATGCCTATCTTTTACCTTGCTAAACATTTTTCCGGGAGCTGGAGGCAGGTAAGGAAACAGAATCAGGATGAGCTAGCGTATTGTGACGCTTTATCTCATTGCCTGGCGCTCTTCATTGCATCCTGCTTCCCCGGGTTGCATTGTTTTTTTGTACCGGGAAGATAAAAATGCCCCGATGGATCCGGATCTGTTCCGCCCGGACAACCCGCTCGGCCATTAGATGAGACGGTACCATCAGAACCGCTTCCGCCATCAGAGCCATTTCCTCCATCACCACCCTTACCGCCATCAGCAGAATTTACAGCGAATGAACTGAGTAAGAGCAAACAGGCAATAGCGCGTTTATTCATCAAAACCTCCATTGTTCTATCCATAAATGTTCAGGAAAATATTCCCGTAAGGTTCCCTTTCGGAATATTTCACAGGTACACCTCACGTCTGACTTTCAATATTCGCTCTGACCGCCTTCAGCGTCCTTTTACGGATCCAGCCGCTGCCCGCCCGTATTGCCAGCCAGTAAGCCGCCATTCTGAGCCGGGTGCTTCTGTCCGGGCAATATACGAACGTTTCTGTACTGAGTTCATGCTGCCCTGGCGCCAATTCCGTTACTTGATAGCGCAGCAACAATGTCGCGCTGCCCGGCGTCACTGACGTCTGAAAAGCGCTGACATCCGGTACTTTTTCCAGACCAAAATTTGAACGCCAGAACTGTCCTCGCAAGCCATAGCAGAGCTCAGATGCTGAGTTTTTCAAAAGGGTAAAACTGTGCAAGCCAAAGTTGCCGATGGAGTTAGCCTGCTGATTACGCAGAAATTTCTGCGGTAATTGCCGTAAAAACATCAGCCGCCGAATGACGACATCTTGCCGGACGTCAAAGTTTGCAATCAACGGCAGAATATGTTCGGGATGCGCAGTATGAATGACCGTTCGGTGTTTTTCATGAAACTGGAACTGAGGTAAAAAAGCGGGGACATCCTGCCACTGAGCAAGCGCTTTGCGGGTTACGAATCCAGGATTCAGCATTTCTCTTCCTTGTCATCCCTTGAGTGCAGCCAGAGTATCAGATGGCGTTCCGCAAGCAATTACCAGGAAAAGAGAGGGTATCTGGCCGAAATGCTCCCCCATCCGCAGCAGCAGAATTCCGGCCTTCCATCACCCGTCTCAGTGCGCTGCGATATACGGCTCCTTCACAAACTCCGCCAGCAGCCAGACCATATCATGCAGCAGCCCGGTCAGTTCTTTCGCCACGCTCATGGGCAGTGTTCCGCCCATCACCGCCAGCGTTAACGCTACGGCATAATCCACCTGCAACGTCGTTTCCTGCCAGCAGTCCGGCACGCAGGAGGTAATCTTTTCCCCCGCAACCAACTGTTCAACCAGATACGGCGGAAGTTCCGAGTCACAGCACTCGCGCAGCCGTTTCAGCGCAGCCAGTAATCGCGTACAGAGCATGGCAAACGTCACCGCGTCGTCAGTTTCCACCAGTACGCTTACGTAAGCGGCGCAGGCATCGGCCAGTTCGAAGAGATCCGCAGAATCGGAATTTGGGTGGTTGATGAGATGATGAACAGCGCTTTCCTCAGAAAGCGCGTAGGAAAATTCAGGGATAGTCGCCATTTAGCATCCTCTTTGTCCAAAAATGTCATGTCATGCTAACGGGTTCCTACGCCCGGTTACGGATGTACCGCAACGCAGGCACTTTACGGCGGTGAAAAAAGGAAGGAAAGGGGATGCCCCTGAATTACATAAGGTTGCTTGCAGGTTTGCGAGGCGGCTTCCAGAACGGCATTGCCGGGTGGCGGCTACGCCTGACCCGGCCTACAAAAATCACAGCCCTGTAGGCCCGCGCTAGCGCAGCGCCGCCGGGCATTCCTGCTGTAAAACGGGTTTTTGCCGATCGTGAGTGAATATCTGCCATTTTATGTCCGACGTACTCAGGGTAAAAATGGCCGTGGCCAGCGTGTTCTCTTCATCCGGGTCCTGTGGCGAGAGACGATAAATCGGGAGCGCGGGATCATGCTGGTCTGAAAGAATACCCAGAGCCGCTGCAGCATCAAGGTGAGATTGCGTCTCCAGCCAGGCGTTTAGCCGCTGCTGGCGTGACCGGGAGCTGTCAGTGATTACCTGCTCAACCGCATCAAGCTGAGGGTGGATAAGGTGATTAGCATGGGCGAAAACGTCCCGCAGCGGCGTGACGGAACAGCCTGTTCCCGTCGCCTCCACGCTGAACAGCCGGCTGTCTCCCATTTGTCCCAGCGTATGATGAAAGGCTCCGGCGCGTGGTGATGAGGTCAGTATAGTGACAGCTTCATCCAGGCTGGCGGCATTCAGCGCAGCGCGGGCAAGTATCTGGCGCGGCATGCCGTCCGGACGGTGCAAAGCGCGTATGTTATTCACCGTATTCACTACGCCCTTTTCGTTTACGGCGAAGGTATGTCCGCAAATCGATCCCGGATAAGCAAAACTGGTGAACGCCAGGCCGTCATCCGGGGTGATGCTGACGATGGCGCAGTCATTGCGAAGCTGCGGGAAACCGTCTTCATTATGCGCGATAATCAGCTCTCCCTCAGCGGTGCTTCCCGCTACCGTGGTGCAGCCATCGGAGGTTGAGCGCACCAGATCGCCACGGCAGTTCCAGGCAAACACCTCATCAAACGGTGCATCCAGGCCCTCGGCCAAACCTTCCAGCTCCTGCCAGATCAGGGGATATTGAGACTGGACCCGCGAGCGCATGCTCCGGGTCTGTTCTGCGTCTTTCATGGCGGTAACGGTTTGCCACAAGGCCGTTTGCGTCAGTTTTGCATGCCAGGCCTCGCGGCCGAACGCGCCAAGCGCCTGACCTACTGCAAAAGCGGAACCACGAATGTCGATTTTTTTCATAGGGTTATCATTCACTTCTATTCAGGATACGTGTTGCAAAAATTCTTTCAGGCGTGGATTGCGACTGCTATTCAGCAGCATATCAGGTGGACCATCTTCGGCAATGGTACCGCCATCAATAAAGATGAGCCGCGATGCCACATCGCGGGCGAAGCCGATTTCATGGGTCACAATCACCATGGTCATGCCTTCTTCGGCCAGCGAGCGCATGACTTTCA
Source organism: Enterobacter vonholyi (assembly GCF_008364555.1). Classification (GTDB taxonomy): domain Bacteria; phylum Pseudomonadota; class Gammaproteobacteria; order Enterobacterales; family Enterobacteriaceae; genus Enterobacter; species Enterobacter vonholyi. The sequence continues at coordinate 162,536 of NZ_VTUC01000001.1, read as the reverse complement.
GCACCTCATGCCGTAATTCGGGGTCCAGGGCTGAGGTCGGCTCATCGAACAGCATCATTTTCGGCTTCACCGCCAGGGCTCTGGCGATGGCCACGCGTTGCTGCTGACCGCCAGAGAGCTCTGATGGGTAGTGACTGGCGCGTTCGCGTAAGCCAACGCGGTCCAGCAGCGCCAGCGCCTGTTCCCGCGCGGCGGCTTTGCTCTGTTTGCGTACGCGAACCGGACCAAACATCACATTCTCCAGCGCCGTCAGATGGGGGAACAGATGAAACTGCTGAAACACCATCCCGGCTTCACGGCGGATATCACATTCGTTAGCGTGAGGATCGGTAATATGCATTCCCGCTACCAGCAGCGTGCCGGAGGAAATTTCCTCCAGCTTGTTAATGCAGCGCAGCAGCGTCGATTTGCCCGAACCGGAAGGTCCGATGATCACCACGACTTCGCCAGCATCAATTTTTAAATTGATGTCGTGCAGCACCTGAGTGGCGCCGAAATTTTTCGACACTGCGCTAAATTCAACCATGCTCATAAAATATGGATCCTCTTCTCCAGTTGCTTCAGCAGGAAACTCAGGCACAGCGTCACCAGCAGGTAGATCATTGCCACTGCGGTCCAGACTTCCAGCGCGCGGAAATTACCGGCAATAATTTCTTGCCCCTGACGAGTCAATTCCGCCACACCAATCACAATAAACAGCGAGGTGTCCTTAATACTGATAATCCACTGATTGCCTAGCGCAGGGATCATCCGGCGTAATGCCAGCGGCATAATGACATGCCATAGCGTGCTGCGCTGGGATAATCCCATTGCCAGGCTGGCCTCTCTAAAACCTTTATTAATTGAGAGGATCGCTCCTCGGGTGATTTCTGCAATATAAGCACCCGAGTTAATCACAATGGTCGTAATGGCTGCCGTTACCGGGTCGATATGAATCGGTAACACCATGGGGAGTGCGAAGTAAATAAACATCACTTGCACCATAATAGGCGTTCCGCGGATTAACTCGACAAAGACTAAAGAGACTGTCTTTGATATTTTTCCTCCGAGCGCCCGGCAGGTTCCCGCCAGCAGGCCAATAACAAAACCACCCAATAAACCTGATAATGAAATAATCAGCGTCAGCTGTAGTCCTTGCAACAGCAGCGGCAGGGACTCCCAAATATATTTACTGTCGAAATTCATATGTTACCCGTTAAGATGCAACGAGGTCGGATCGCTCCGACCTGGTGGGATTATTTTGGCTGTTTAGCAAACCACTTCACGTAAATCTTGCTGTACGTCCCATCCGCACGTAACGCCTGCAGCGCAGCGTTGATCTTCGGCGTCAGAGCGCTGTTCTTCTGCATGGCAAAGCCATAGTGCTGCGGCAGAATGCTGTCAGTCTCGCCGGTCGATTTCACTTTGCCATCGCCCGCCGTTTTTACGTAATAGAGCACGTTGGGGGAATCATGCACCACGGCATCAAGGTTACCTGCCTGCAAATCAAGATAGGCGTTGTCGATATTCGGGAATTCAACATAGTTCGCCTTATATTTGCTTTTCATAAAGCTGGCCGCCGCCGTTCCCTGCTTTAATCCCACTTTCTTTCCTGCTAAATCGCTGAATTTAGTAATGGTGTTATCGCTGCTTTTCACCGCCATTAATAAATCAGCATCATAATAACCGTCGCTGAAATCGACGACCTGTTTACGCGCGTCGGTTATCGTAATGCCCGCCATGGCGACATCCAGATTGCGTGATTGTAAACCCGGGATCAGTCCCCCAAAATCCATCGGGCGTAATTCGTAGCTGACATCCATTTTTTTAGCTATGGCATCCCACAAATCAATATCAAAGCCGACGTATTTATCGCCTTGTTTAAATTCAAAGGGGACAAAGGCGGTATCCACACCAACCGTTAATTTATCCTGCGCTTGTGCCACAAAACTGGCGGAGCAAGCGACCAGCGCTAACGTAACTTTTAATTTAGTGAATAATCCAGACATGATAACCCTCGGCGTCAGTGAAGTAGCGTGCATGAATGTCACCCGGCGAAATACATCGGCGGAATGGGAAAATAAAAAGTTGATATGCAGGGCGCACTTTCATGCGCCAGATTTAAAGCGAAAGCTTATGCGGGAATAATCTCATCCCGGCTGTCGGGTACCGGCGTCTGTGCGCCGTTCATTACCATTGAGAGAAAACTGTAATAACCATTGATGCCGATCAGATCCACCACGCCTTTCTCGCCCCAGAGCGCGATAGCGTGCTGCCAGGTGGCATCGCTGACCTTCTGCTGCTCCTGTAACTCCTTGCAAAAGTGATAGACCGCCCATTCATCCGGCTGCAGATCCTCTGGAAGACGCTTTTCATTAATCGCCTGCACCGACGCGGCAGAAATACCCTTCTCGCGCGCTATCGGCGCGTGAATCGCCCACTCAACAGGCTGCGACCAGTGCCGCGCGGTCATCAAAATCGCCAGTTCCGACAGGCGCTGTCCCAGCGCGCTGCGATAACGCAGGTATTCCCCCATACGTTGCGCATGTGCCATGAGCTCTGGACTGCGCAGCAGCGGCTCGAAAGGTGGCAGCAGCGCACCGCGGGGCCCGTTGATTATCTCTTCGGCCAACGCGCGCTGCTGGTCGTCCCACTCATGCTCCGCCAGCGGCGGTAAACGATTGATCATAATTTGCTGGTCTCTTCGCGAATCACGGTGTTCAGCGTGTCCACCACAAAGTCGAGCTGGCCAGGCGTGACGATAAACGGTGGTGCGATCAGGATATGGTCGCCGTACTGTCCGTCAATGGTTCCACCCATTGGATAGACCATCAGCCCACGTGACATACAGTTTGCTTTGATTGCTGCATGCAGCTTCAGGGCAGGATCGAAGGGGGTTTTGCTGGCTTTATCGCGCACCAGCTCAACCCCCGCAAACAAGCCGCGCCCGCGCGTATCACCGACGTGCGGTAATTCCCCCAGCACTTCACGCAATGCGTTGTGCAGGTAAGCCCCCTGTTGCCTGACCGCCTGCAGCAAATTATCGCGCGCAATCACCTGCTGCACGGCCAGAGCTGCGGAAGCGGCGGTCGCGTGGCAAATGTAGGTGTGCCCGTGCTGGAACAGACCGCTACCGGCCTGCAGCGCTGAGACAACCTTCTCGCTCGCTAATACTGCGCCAATCGGCTGATAGCCGCCCCCCAGCCCCTTCGCGATGGTCACCAAATCCGGCACCACATCATCCTGTTCAAACGCATGCAATGTGCCGGTGCGTCCCATGCCACACATGACTTCATCCGCGATATAGAGGATGCCGTATTTATCACACAGGTTGCGCACGCCTTTAAGATAGCCCGGGGTAGGCGGCGTGGCGCCGGTGGTGGCTCCCACCACGGTTTCTGCACAGAAACCAATAATGGTGTCGGGACCGGCCTCAATAATGGCTTGCTCCAGCTCGTTGAGCAGACGCGTGGTGTATTGCTGCTGGGTTTCGTCTGCGCGGCGGTCGCGATATTCATTGCAGGCCGAAACGCGGATCACGTCGATCAGCAAGGGAGCAAACTGGCGGCGACGCCATTCGTTGCCTCCCACCGCGAGCGCCCCAAGGGTATTGCCATGATAGCTCTGCTTACGGGCGATAAATTTGGTGCGCGACGGCTGTCCGATCTCAACAAAGTACTGGCGCGCCAGCTTAAGCGCGGTTTCAACCGCTTCCGAACCGCCCGAAACGAAATAGGCATAGTTAAGATCGCCAGGCGCGGTGCGCGTCAGCTGTTCAGCAAGCTGTTCAACGGTGTCGCTGGTAAAAAAACTGGTGTGGGCATAGGCCAGCCGATCGATCTGGCGATGCATCGCAGCCAGCACGTCAGGATGCGCGTGGCCTAAACAGGAAACGGCGGCGCCACCGCAGGCATCCAGATACTGTTTTCCCTGTGCATCAAAAATGTACGCCCCCTGGGCGCGTACCGCCACGGCGGGCGTGCTGCGTAAACTGCGGTGAATGATATGGGTCATGCGGGTCCTGCTCCTGAATGCGCTGTGCTAATAAAGCGCATCTTGCAGGATCCATTTGTATCGCGTCAATTTCATTTTGATCCAAATGCATTCTGTTTTCTTATGCCGAATGCAAATGAATCATTTTTCAGGGTTTCCCAGGGACCACATAGGCACCAGAGTCGATAAGATAGCGTTCAGCATTTTCGATTTTATTCACTGCATCCCGACCATGTCGCGCGACCAGCATCGCCAGTAAACACTCGGCGAGCCCCATACCCGACACTACGGAAGGGAAAAATGACGGGCTGTCGACAGAGAATAGCAGCGTGCAATCGGCAGCCTGGGCTAATGGCGAGACGGGAGAATCCGTGATGGCGACGATTGTCGCGCCCGCCTGCCGGGCCGCACGCAGGACATCCAGCGACTCACGGGAATAGGGGGCAAAACTGGTGAGTAACAGGCAATCTTGTGCTGTTAATTCACGTGTGAACACTTCGATGTTGCTCGCCAGACCATCAATGAGCGACGCTTGACGATTAAACAGTCGGTAGACATAAAACAGCGACCAGGCGATAGGAAAGCTGGCCCGGAAGCCGCAAATATAGACATTCTCAGCCGCGTCCAGCAGCGATACGGCCTGCTCCATCGCCTGATGGTTTTCGTGCTGTGTAAAAGCCAAATTTGCCTGATGCGCCTGAAACACCTCTTCATATAACTGCGGCTGAGTGCCTTTGGCGATCAGCTTCTCGGCCTTTGATACATATGTATCATTGCGCAGTCCGAGTTCATCAATGAATGCGTCCTTGAGTTCACCCCAGCCGTTGTAGCCTAATCGTTGCGCCAACCTCAGCAGCGTGGCGGGTTTCACACCGGCTTCACTTGCGAAGGCGCGCATCGATAGCACGACCAGTTGATTGGTATTCTGTAGCGAGAACTCGGCAGCACGCTGTAATTCTGCAGACAACTCACTGAATGTACTGACAATATTTTCCCTTGGATTCATAGCAAATAGTCCTGCTTTTTAAGGTTAGCGCTGCAGTTGTCAAGTGACGTTCGATCTTCGCAGACTGAACGGACTCGCGTTGTCCCGGAAACGGATGATGAAAACACAGCGTAAATAAGTCAACGGGGAGCTGAACAGAGAGCATCAGGCGTGTGAAACCCAACCTGACCGCGTCCCCAACCGTAGGCCCGCGCAAGCGCAGCGCCGCCGGGCACAGCCGCGCTGCCGTCACCCCTCGTTCAGCATCGTCAAAAACCGCTTCACCGTCCGCGAGCGTTCAAACCGCCGCCAGCAGAGCGCGATATCGGTATAAAGCTCCGGCGAGCTCAGCGCGTGGTAGGTGACATTCGGCGGAGAAATGGCCGCCATGGATTTCGGCACCAGCGCGAACCCGCCGCCGGCGGAAACCATGCTCAGGGAGGAGGAAAGCTGCGACGACTGCAGCGCGTGCTGCACGTCGATTCCGGCCCGCTCGCAGCAGCCGTGAACCCGCTCGTACAGCCCCGGCGCGACCTCCTGCGGGAACAACACTACCGGCGTATCCCGAAGCTGCTCTAACGCCAGCGAACCGCACGCCGCCAGCGGATGGTCGCGATGCAGCGCCACCACCATCGGCTCCCGGTCGAGGATTTTTAACTCGAACGCCTTGCTGCTCTCGCACGGCAGGCGCACGAAGGCGATATCCAGTTCACCCTCCGCCAGCATAGTCCCTAGCGACGACATATTGGCTTCCACCTGGTGAACCTGCACCGCCATATTCTGCACCTGAAACTGGCGAATCAGCGCGAAAATTTTGGGATGAAAAGCATCGGAGCTGGTGATGCCAATCGACAGGTTTCCGTTCAGCCCGCGCGCGATGCCGCGGGCTTTTTCCAGCGCGGCGTCGCTCAGCGCCAGGATCTTGCAGGCGTCCTCGTAGAAGGCTTCTCCCGCCTCGGTCAGCTCCACGCCCCGCGTCAGGCGCCTGAACAGCGGCGTACCGACTTCCTCTTCAAGCCGTTTGATCTGCTGACTCAGAGGAGGCTGTGAAATACCCAGCGCTTCGGCCGCCCTGGTGAAGTGTCGCTCGCGTGCAACCGCGACAAAATACCGCAGATAACGAAGTTCCATATCTAAAACGTCTCAAACCAGCATGGTTTCTATATTGGAACTCTCTGCTGAATCGGGTCAACATTTATTTAACCTTTCTAAATAAAGTTGAAGAGGACGAGCATGATGGTGCATTCATCTGCCTGCGACTGTGAAGCCAGCTTGTGCGAGACCCTGCGCGGGTTCTCCGCCCAGCATCCTGACAGCGTGATCTATCAGACATCGCTAATGAGCGCCCTGCTAAGCGGCGTGTATGAAGGAGAGACCACCATCGCCGATCTGCTGGCACACGGTGATTTTGGTCTGGGCACCTTCAACGAGCTGGACGGCGAAATGATTGCCTTCAGCAGCCAGGTGTACCAGCTGCGCGCCGACGGCAGCGCCCGGGCCGCGAAGCCGGAGCAGAAAACGCCGTTCGCGGTGATGACCTGGTTCCAGCCGCAGTATCGTATCACCTTCAATGCGCCGGTTAGCCGTCAGCAGATCCACGACGCGATCGATCAGCAGATTCCCTCCGATAACCTGTTCTGTGCGCTGCGCATTGACGGCAACTTCCGCCATGCCCACACCCGCACCGTACCGCGCCAGACGCCGCCGTACCGCGCGATGACCGACGTGCTGGACGACCAGCCGGTGTTCCGCTTTAACCAGCGTGAAGGGGTGTTGGTCGGGTTCCGTACGCCACAGCATATGCAGGGCATCAACGTGGCGGGCTACCACGAACATTTCATCACCGACGACCGTCAGGGCGGGGGCCATCTGCTCGATTACCAGCTGGAGAGCGGCGTGCTCACCTTCGGTGAAATTCACAAGCTGATGATTGACCTGCCCGCCGACAGCGCGTTTTTACAGGCCAACCTTCACCCCAGCAATCTGGACGCAGCGATCCGTTCCGTCGAAAACTAACAGGAGAACTATCGTGAACAGTGAGAAACAGTCACGTCAGTGGGCGCACGGCGCCGATTTGGTTGTCGGCCAGCTGGAAGCGCAGGGCGTGAAGCAGGTGTTCGGGATCCCGGGGGCGAAAATCGACAAGGTCTTTGACTCCCTGCTGGATTCCTCCATCGAGATTATTCCGGTGCGTCACGAAGCGAACGCGGCGTTCATGGCGGCGGCGGTAGGGCGTCTGACCGGCAAGGCCGGGGTGGCGCTGGTGACCTCCGGGCCCGGCTGTTCGAACCTGATCACCGGCATTGCCACCGCCAACAGCGAAGGCGACCCGGTCGTGGCGCTGGGCGGGGCGGTGAAGCGGGCAGATAAAGCCAAACTGGTGCACCAGAGCATGGACACCGTCGCCATGTTCAGCCCGGTCACCAAATACGCTGTCGAAGTGAGTGCGCCGGACGCGATCGCTGAGGTGGTTTCCAACGCGTTTCGCGCCGCCGAGCACGGCAGGCCGGGGGGCGCGTTTGTCAGCCTGCCGCAGGATATTGTCGACCAGCCCGCCACGGGAGCAATTTTGCCTGCCAGCGGCCCGGCGCTGATGGGCCCGGCACCGGAATCCGCCATTAACGACGTGGCGAAGCTTATCGAAAAGGCCAAAAACCCGGTCATCCTGCTGGGGCTCATGGCGAGCCAGCCCGCCAACAGCGCCGCGCTGCGCAAGCTGCTGGAAAAAAGCCGTATTCCGGTCACCAGCACCTATCAGGCCGCCGGGGCGGTGAATCAGGAGCACTTCACCCGCTTCGCCGGACGCGTCGGTCTGTTCAATAACCAGGCGGGCGACCGGCTGCTCCATCTGGCGGATCTGATTATTTGCATCGGCTACAGCCCGGTGGAGTACGAGCCGTCCATGTGGAACAGCGGCGACGCCACGCTGGTGCACATTGACGTGCTGCCTGCCTATGAAGAACGTAACTACGTGCCGGATCTGGAGCTGGTGGGGGACATTGCCGAAACGCTGAACCTGCTCGCTAACCGTATCGACCATAAGCTCGAGCTGAGCCAGCGGGCCTCCGAAATTCTGGTCGATCGCCAGCATCAGCGCGATCTGCTCGATCGTCGCGGCGCCTCGCTCAACCAGTTTGCCCTGCATCCGCTGCGCATCGTGCGGGCCATGCAGGATATCGTGAATAACGACGTGACGCTCACCGTGGATATGGGCAGCTTCCACATCTGGATCGCCCGCTACCTCTACAGCTTCCGTGCGCGTCAGGTGATGATCTCCAACGGTCAGCAGACCATGGGCGTCGCGCTGCCGTGGGCGATTGGCGCGTGGCTGGTCAACCCGAGCCGCAAGGTGGTGTCGGTCTCGGGTGACGGCGGCTTCCTGCAGTCAAGCATGGAGCTGGAAACCGCGGTGCGCCTCAACGCTAACGTGCTGCACATCATCTGGGTGGATAACGGCTACAACATGGTTGCCATTCAGGAAGAGAAAAAATACCAGCGTCTTTCCGGCGTCGAGTTCGGCCCGGTCGATTTTAAAGTCTATGCCGACGCCTTTGGCGCGAAAGGCTTTGCCGTGGAGAGCGCCGACGCGCTCGAACCCACGCTGCGTGCGGCGATGGATGTGGATGGCCCGGCCGTGGTGGCCATTCCGGTCGACTACAGCGATAACCCGCTGCTGATGGGCCAGCTCCATCTCAGCCAGATTTTGTGACTCAACATAAGGACAGAGAAATGCAAAAAGTTGCTCTCGTAACAGGCTCAGGCCAGGGGATTGGTAAAGCGATTGCGCTTCGCCTGGTGAAAGATGGCTTTGCCGTCGCCATCGCCGACTATAACGCGGAAACGGCCAGAGCCGTGGCCGATGAAATTATCCGCAACGGCGGTAACGCCGTTGCCGTGAAGGTGGACGTCTCTGACCGCGAGCAGGTATTTGCGGCGGTGGAGAAAGCCCGCACCGCGCTGGGCGGTTTCCACGTTATCGTTAACAACGCCGGGATCGCGCCGTCCACGCCGATCGAATCCATCACGCCGGAGATTGTCGACAAGGTCTACAACATCAACGTGAAAGGGGTGATCTGGGGGATCCAGGCCGCGATTGACGCGTTCCGCAAAGAGGGGCACGGCGGCAAAATCATCAACGCCTGCTCCCAGGCGGGCCACACCGGCAACCCCGAGCTGGCCGTCTACAGTTCCAGTAAATTCGCGGTGCGCGGCCTAACCCAGACCGCCGCGCGGGATCTTGCTCCGCTGGGGATCACCGTTAACGCCTACTGCCCGGGCATCGTTAAAACGCCGATGTGGGCAGAGATTGACCGTCAGGTTTCCGAGGCGGCGGGTAAACCGCTCGGCTACGGTACCGAAACCTTTGCCAAACGCATCACGCTTGGCCGCCTGTCCGAACCGGAAGATGTCGCCGCCTGCGTTTCATACCTGGCGGGACCGGATTCCGACTACATGACCGGCCAGTCTCTGCTCATCGATGGCGGGATGGTGTTCAACTAAATTCTAATAAGCTCTGACATGAGTTTTCCCCTGCACCCGTGCAGGGGCTTTTTTTTGTCTCCTCCGTCATTGTGCATTACACTGCGCGCTGCAAAACTTTAGTCATTACGATCTGACAGGCGGTAATAGCGATGAACGGTACAATCACAACGTGGTTTAAAGATAAAGGCTTTGGATTTATCAAAGATGAAAACGGCGACAACCGCTATTTTCATGTGATTAAGGTCGCGAACCCCGATCTGATTAAGAAAGATGCCGCGGTGACCTTTGAGCCAACGACCAACAACAAAGGCCTTTCCGCCTACGCGGTGAAGGTGATCCCCGAAAGCAAACATCTCTATATCGCAGGAGAGCGCGTGAAGCTCAGCTCGATCAAGTCCTTCGTGGTGTTCAGCGAAGAAGAGCCTGCCGATACCAAAATCGACAAAGAGAATGCGGTGCTGTCGGTGGGGCTGCTGATGAACAGCATCAAGCCGAAATCTGATAAAAAGCCGGGCGAAATGCGCACGGTGAAGAAGCTGGCGATCACCACCTTCCAGAACACGACGCTGATCTTCACCGAAGATGAGATCGACATTGATGCCACGGTGAAGCTGCTGAAGTAATTGTAGGCCGGGTGGCGGCGATGCCTTACCCGGCCTGGAAAACCCGCGCCGCCGCACGGTTTACCCCATCCTGTGCTCGCCTCTTAACATAGCCTCACGGTCAAACACCTTCTGGATCTTCCCGTGCGCCATAAACGCCGCCCGCTCGGACATATGCGCAATCACGTCCGCGTCGTGGCTCACCAGCAGATAGGTCATCTCGTGCTCGGCCTTAAGACGGTTGAGCAGGTTCAGGATCTCCGCCTGCACCGACATATCCAGCGCCGAGGTCGGCTCGTCCAGCAGCAGAAGCTGCGGGCGCAGCAGCAGCGCGCGGGCAATAGCCACGCGCTGGCGCTGGCCGCCGGAAAGCTGGTGCGGGTAGCGCCTGCCCGCGTCGGCGGAAAGCCCCACCTGCTGCAGCGCATCCGCCACCTTTTCGGCAATCTGCGTTTCGCCGTGGATTTTTAACGGCTCCGACAGGGTGCGCGCAATGGTGTGGTTCGGGTGCAGCGACGCCCACGGATCCTGAAATACCATCTGCACGTTGCGGCGAAGCTCGCCTTCAAAACGTCGTCCTGGCGTTAACGCTTCTCCCAGTAGCGCAATACTGCCGCGCCACTCGCGCTGCAGCCCAGCCAGCACGCGCAGAAGGGTCGATTTGCCGCAGCCGGATTCACCGATCAGGCTGAACGTCTCGCCTCTCTCAATGCTAAAGCTGGCGGCCGAAACCGCCGTTTTTTCCCCAAAGGTGACCTGCACCTGGTTAACCTCAACGAGCGCCATCGCTGGCCTCCTTCCACGGCTGCGAACGGTCGAGCGTCGGCAGCATCTGCCCATAGGTATTGGCGTCTGGACGACAGGTCCACAGGGTTCGCGTGTACGGATGCGTCGCCTGCGGGAGCCGGCTTGCCGCCATCTCATCGACCTTTTCACCCTGATACATCACCAGCACGCGGTCGCAGTGCTCCGCCACCAGCGGCAGATCGTGGCTGATTAACAGCATCGCCATCTGGCGTTCTTCGCACTGCTGCACCAGCAGCTCGAGGATCTGGTTGCGCAGGCGGGCGTCCAGCGCGGAGGTGGGTTCATCGGCAATCAGCACCTGCGGGTTGTTGATCAGCGCCATCGCAATCATCACCCGCTGGCCCATGCCCCCGGAGAGTTCGCCGGGATAGCGCTGGAGGACATGTTCGTTGAGTCCGACGGCGCGGAGGATGTCGTGAATGCGCGCCAGGCGTTCAGCGCGGGGCAGGCGCTGATGCAGGGTCTGCGCCTCATCAAGCTGAGCAGCGACGTTTTTCGCCGGATTCAGCGCGTAGCGCGGGTCCTGCAGGACCATCGCAATCCCGTTACCGCGCAGCGCCTGCCAGCGGCGGGCGTTCAGGGTCAGCAGATCGTTGCCAAGCACGTTAAGCCGGTTGGCGCTTACAATACCGGGTTTGCGCACCAGACCCATCAGGGCGCGGGCGGACATGGACTTGCCGGAGCCGGATTCCCCCACCAGCGCCAGCCGCTCGTTGCCAAGCGTAAAGCTCAGATTGTTGACCACGCGCGCGGCGGGGTAGTCGATATTCAGCGCATCGACGATGACGCGGGGTTCATTCATGCTGTGGCTCCAGAACGTCGCGCAGGCCATCGCCCAGCAGGTTAAACGCCAGGCTGGCAAACAGGATGGCCCCGCCCGGAATGGCGGCAATCCACCACTGGTCGAAAATCACCTGCATGCCGTCGGCAATCATCGCTCCCCATTCGGCCATGGGCGGACGTGCGCCAAGGCCGAGGAAGCCGAGACCGGCGGCGGCCAGAATAATGCCTGCCAGATCCAGCGCCAGCCGCACAATCGCGGACGGCAAACACAGGGGCAGAATATGCCCGACCAGCAGGCGCAGGCCGCGAATGCCCATCATCTCCGCGGCGGCCAGGTAATCGCTGTGGCGCAGACGCTGAATTTCACTCCGCGCCTGACGCGCGTATGCGGGCCAGGTGGTTAAGGCCAGCGCCAGCGCGCCGTTGACCAGCCCCGGGCCAAGCATCGCCACAAACGCGAAGGCGAGGATCAGGCGAGGCATCGACATCACCACGTCGGTAAAACGCATCAGGATGCGCTCCAGCCAGCCGCCGTAGTAGCCGGACAAAATTCCCACCAGCAGCCCGGCGGGCAGGGTAATGACGGTAACCAGCGCCACCAGCCCGAGCGCCGGACGGGTGCCGTAAATCAGACGTGAAAGCAGGTCGCGCCCGTAGCTGTCGGTGCCCAGCCAGTGCTGGATATTGGGTGCCTGAAGGCGCGCGGCGGCGTCCTGCCAGTTCGGGTCAACCGGGGCCAGCAACGGCGCGAACAGGGCAATAACCCCCAGCAGCGCGATGGCAACCAGCCCGCAAAATGCGGCAGGGGAGCGGCGCAGCCGGCGTAAGAAGAGATATAACGGCATCAGCGTACCCTGGGATCGGTTGCCCGCACGAGCAGGTCGGTAAGGTTATTGATCAGGACAAAGCAGACGCCAATCAGCAGCGTGCCGCCCATGACCGCGGTGGTGTCTCCTGCGAACAGGGCGGTGGTGAGATAGCGCCCGATCCCCGGCCATGAAAAGACGGTTTCGGTTAATACCGCGCCCTCCAGCATGCTGGTGTAGGCCAGCGCGATCACCGTCAGCAGGGTGCTGCGAATGTTAGGCAGGACGTGTCGCAGCAGGATGGCCATCTCCCCGGCACCTTTTGCGCGGGCAAGCAGGATGTACTCTTTGTTCATTTCGCTCAGGCAGGCCGAGCGCGTCAGGCGGGTAATGCTTGCCAGCGAGTAATAGGCCAGCAGCAGCACCGGCAGCACCAGGTGGCTGAGGGCGTTGCGCAACGCCTCGCGATCGCCGGAAAGCCAGGTATCTATCAGCGCAAAGCCGGTACGCGGCTCGACGGTGAACTGCCAGAGATCGTCCAGCCTGCCGGGACCCGCGCTCCACTGCAGCTTCGCGTAGAACAGGGCCAGCATCAGCAGGCCGAGCCAGAAAATCGGCACCGAGTTGCCGAGCAGGGTGAGGGTTCTGATGGCTAAATCGAGCGGCGAACCGGCGTAGCGAGCGCACAGCACTCCGGCAGTCACGCCGAGCACGGCGCCGATGATTAATGCCAGCGTTGCCAGTTCCAGCGTGGCGGGGAAGGCGTGCAGCAGATCCTGCAGCACCGGCTGGCCGGTGGCGCTGGCGGTGCCTAAATCCCCGTGGGCAAGGTTTTGCAGGTAATGCCAGAACTGCACGGGCAGGGGCCGATCCAGCCCTAGCTGGTGGCGAACCTGATCGTACGTCGACTGGCTGGCGTGATCGCCGACGATCTGCAGCACGCGATCGACCGGTGAAAACGCCGAGAGCGCAAACGTGACGAGCAGCAGCCCGAAAAGCGTGAGCAGCAGGGTCAGCAGGCCCTGAAGCACGCGGGTGGAAAGATGTGGCATGGGAAATCTCTTCATGCCGGGTGCGGCTTCGCCTTACCCGGCCTACAAAAACCGATAACACAGGCCGGGTCAGCGCAGCGCCACCCGGCAACAAGGGCTACTTCGTGACGCGATCGTACCAGACCATATCCGCGTTCAGCCCCTGCTGATACCCCTTCACGTTATCGCGCACCACGATCTGGGTTTTGCCCTGATCGACGAACACGTACGGCGAGCTCTGCTGCAGCTGTTCCTGCATTTTCTTGTACAGGTCCAGACGCTTCGCCGGATCCGGCTCGGCAACCGCCGCCAGCGTGGCCTTGTTCAGCTCCGGAATTTTCCAGCCGTTCAGACCGGCCACGGTGCTGGATTTACCGTCGTTCCACGCGAAGGCGCTGGCGTTAGAGTGCGCATCGAAGTAGTCCGGGATCCACAGACGAATCGCCGCCTGATGCTGCTTAGCGCGCACGCGGGCATAGACCTGGCTCCCGGCTGCAGGCAGCAGATCCACCTTCACGCCACCCTGCGCAAAGCTCGCCTGCATCGACTGGGCGATGGTAATAAACGGCGGCTTGTTCTCCACGTCCAGCGTGAAGTGCGCGTCCTTAATGCCCGCTTTGGCGAGGATGTCTTTCGCTTTTGCAGGGTCAAACTTAAACGGGTTGTCTTCCAGCGCGCCCGGCAGGCCGACCGGCAGGAAACTCTGATGAACAAAATACTGGCCTTTCAGCAGATTTTTGGTGATGCCTTCATAATCGACCAGCCAGCGCGAGGCTTCCCAGAACGCCGGGTTGTTCAGAAGCGGGTTGGCGCTGTTGCCGGTGTTAAACACCAGGTAATTCTGCTCCGCAGACGGGATGCTCAGCACCTTCACGCCCGGCTTGCCGTCCAGGGCGCTTATCTGATCTGCACCGAGATCGCGCGCCACGTCCGCATCACCCTGCTGGATCAGCAGGCGGCGCGAAGCCGGATCGGGGACGTTTTTAATGATGATGCTTTTCAGCTTCGGCGCGCCGCCGGGGGCGGAGTCGTTGGCTTCCAGCACGATGGCCTGATGCGGCTGATAGACGCGCATTTTGAACGCGCCGCTGCCCGCCGAGTGCATTTTCAGCCAGGCGTTGCCGAAGTCGTTATCCTTCACGTTCGCGGCGACGAGCTTTTCATCCACGATGGAGGCAATCGGCGTGGAGAGAATATTCAGCGCCACCGACGGGCTCACGTCCGCCGTCCAGTGAAGCTGGAGGGTGTGATCGTCCACCTTTTTCAGCTGGCTGGCGATGTTGCTCGCGTCCCAGCCCAGCACGTTGAGAATAAAGGCCGGGGATTTGTTCAGCGTCACGGCGCGGGTGTAAGAGAAAATTACGTCTTCCGGGCGCAGCGGGTTGCCGGAGGCGAATTTCGCATCGGGCTTGAGCTTGATGGTCAGGGTTTTTGCTGCCGCGTCCGCTTCCCAGCTTTCTGCCAGAATCGGCGTGATTTTTTCCGGATTATCGCGGTCCGGCTGTACCAGACGCTGGTACAGGCTCGGCACGGTCTGGATGCTGGAGAGCTCGTTGGCTTCGGCCGGGTCGAGGCTCACGATGTCATCCAGCCCCTGGGCAACCACCAGCGTGTTGGGCGGAGTAGCGGCGTGGGCTGCGCCTGCGAGCGCAGTCAGTACCAGTAACGGCAGCAGTTTTTTCGTCATAGCGATCCCTGAGAAGAATATATTGTGATTGTTTTATGCTCCGCTACGTTAGGTCGAGTGTGACATTCCGCAAAGTCGAAATTCAGCTTTACTTATGCCTTCCGGGAATATCGCATGCGCTCGTGCTATTAAAACACGCTGCTTTTCGCCTGCTTTTTAACCTGCTATAACAAATGCCTTACCTTTCAGGGAGTCACCGCCGTGCCCGAAATCAATCAACATGGTCAAACCGTTAACGATATCGTTCCCGACTGGAAAGGCGCGCGCGTATTAACCCGCACCCCGCTGTTCGGACAGTATTGTCGCCTGGAGCCGCTGGACGCCGATCGCCACGCGGCCGATCTCTATGAGGCCTACGCGCTGGGCGACGACAGCGACTGGACGTGGCTTGCCAGCACGCAGCCCACGAGCGTGGAAGCCACCGCGCACTGGATCGTGGCGAAGGTTATGGACGATGAGCTGGTGCCGTTTGCCGTCATTGATTTACGCACCGAGCGGGCGGTAGGGCTGGTGAGCTATATGGCCAACGAGCGGCTGCTCGGGTCGGTGGAGATAGGACACGTCACCTGGTCGCGTAAAATGAAAGGATCCCGCATCGGCACCGAAACGGTGTGGCTGCTGCTGAAAAATGCGTTTGAGCACGGCTACCGGCGCCTCGAGTGGAAGTGTGATTCCATGAACGTTGCCTCACGCAGGGCGGCGGAGCGGCTGGGGTTTGTCTGGGAAGGGCGCCTGCGCCAGAAGCTGGTGCGCAAAGGGCGCAACCGCGACAGCGATATGCTTTCTGTTATTGACGGCGAATGGCCACAAAGAGACGCGGAGCTGCGCGCCTGGCTGGCGGCGGAGAATTTTGACCATGAAGGGCGGCAGATAAAGCGGCTTGAGGCGTTTCGGTTATAAGTTTTTTATGTAGGGTACAGCGTAAGCGCGCGGCTAATCCGCGGAAATTGCGATTTCAATCAGGTTGGTTTTTCCTGACTGCAGGCCGCGCGTTACCGCTTCGGCGATATCTGCAGCCTCGGTTACCCGGCAGCAGTGGACGCCCATGGCGGTGGCAAGCGACTGAAAATCAATATGTGGGTTCACCAGGTCCATCCCGATAAAACGCCCCAGCCGCGTTGAGCTGTAGTCAGCCTGGCTCTTCATAAAGTTTTTCAGGATGTTGTACTCCCTGTTATTCATGACGATAAAGGTGACCGGCAGATTTTCGTGTGCCGCCGTCCAGAGCGCCTGCGGCGAGTACAGGGAGGCCCCGTCGCCTATCAGGCAGACCACCGGCTCCCGTCCGCGTCCCAGCGAGTGCCCTACTGAGGCAGGCATCCCCCAGCCCAGTCCGCCGCCGCGCATAAAGTAGTAGCGCTGGTGCTGCTGGTCAGAGATGAACCGGCGGACATGCCTGGCGGTCGCTATCGCCTCATCAACGATGGTGGTACCCGCCGGAATGGATCGGATGACTTCCCAGGCTGCGACCATCGGGGAGATCGCCGGGCGTAGCCGCTCGGCGGCCAGACGTTCCTCCTGCTGCTGCCACTCCTTCTCCCGTTCGTCGCGGGCCGCAACCAGCAGCCGCTGGTGGACCAGCGTGCTGGCGATCAGTCGCTGCTTAAGCTTTGGCAGTAGTTCATGTAGGGACAGTTTGATATCCCCCATCACTGAAAGGCGAGTGGCATAGGTGCGGCCAAGCTCGTGCATATCCGCCGAAAGCTGATATACCGCGCAGGTTTCCGGAATGGCCTCGCCCTCGCTGTACAAAATGGTGATCAGGCTTCTGCCGCCGATGATAAATACGGCATCGTAGGCGTTGATGATGCTGGCGATTTCGCTGGCGGTGGTGGGCATATTGCCCCGCCAGAGCGCATGCTGCGTAGGGAAGGGCAAATTCAGGGGCCAGGAGGAGCCGTAGACATGGGCGCTGAGCGCTTCAGCAAGCTGGACAATCTCCTGCGTCGAGCCGCTGGAGTGAACTTCATCTCCCGCCACAATCATGATCCTACCGGGCGTAACCTGGCTCAGTTCTTCGGCCAGTTCGTCCAGCGAGCCCGCCACGGTGTGGTAGTTCACTTTTGAGGCCGTCTGTATTCCGGCGTCGCTCAGCTCTTCCATGACGTTCATCGGGAGTGAAAGCAGGACCGGGCCACCCGGAGGGTAGCTGGCCGCGTGAAACGCACGTCGAACCAGCACCGGGAGCTGGTCGGCGCTGGTAACCTCCTGCGCCCATTTCATGACCGGGGAGCCTATGGACACAATATCGTCATACAGAAGCGGGTCGCGGACGTAGTGCCGCGTGTCCTGCTGTCCAACGGTGACCACCAGCGGGGTTTTCATGATCCGCGAATTAATGAGGTTCCCCATGCCGTGTCCCAGACCGCTGGCGGTATGCAAATTGATAAATCCGGTCTTGCCGGAGGCTTTTGCGTAGCCGTCGGCAATGGCCACCACGGTGCTTTCCTGAAGCGCGAGAATATAGTGAATATTTTCATGGCGAAGCAGGGCATCAATGAGCGGAAGTTCGGTTGTTCCGGGGTTGCCAAAAATATATTCCACCCCTTCACTCTCCAGCACTTCAAGAAGAATGTCGGCACCCGATCGCATATTTAAATCTGATAAGGACGTTAATGATTTAATCATAATGACACCTCATTCAGCATTATTTAACGCCGGCTAAAATTCTTCCTGCGTCGGACGAACAACAATTTCATTAATATCAACGTCGCCCGGCTGTTCAATAGCAAATAAAACCGCGCGGGCAATTGCGTCAGCCGGAATAGCCTGCTTGTAAAATTCATGCAGGAACTGTTTGCTTGGGGCATCAGAGCTGCCGAACTGCAGTTCGCTTTCGACGGCACCGGGAGAAATAAGCGTCGTGCGGATGGTTTTACCCGCCTCCTGACGTAAGCCTTCACTCAGCGCGCGGACGGCGAATTTCGTGGCGCTATACACCACGCCGCCAGGGGCCAGCACTTTGATGCCCGCGACGGAGGCAACGTTTATAAAATGCCCGCGGCCCTGACGCTGGAACACCGGGAAAGCCGCGGCGATGCCGTACAGCACCCCTTTCAGATTGGTATCAATCATCTTGTCCCATTCGTCGGTTTTCAGCTCGCTGAGCGGGGCGATAGCCATAAAGCCCGCGTTATTGATCAGCACATCCACGCGCTGGTAGGCGGCAACGGCAGCGTCAATGGCGCGCTGCACCTCTTCCTGACGGGTGACATCGGCTTTTACGGCTATCGCCTGGCCACCCTGCTGGATGATGCGGTCCACCAGGGCATTAATTTTCTCCAGACGACGGGCAACAAGCACCAGTGAAAAAGGTTTATCTGCCAGATGAAGGGCGATGGCCTCACCAATACCGCTGCTGGCGCCGGTGATAACAACAACTTTGTTTGCACTATTATTCATGATCTTATCTCGCTATTGAGTGATGCAAAAAATAAAAGGCAGAGAAGCGTTAATGAATAATGACAAATTCATTAACGCGGTTTTTGATATATTGTGTATCAGGAATAAAAGGATGTTCGTATAAAACTTAATGGAGTGCGGAAGAGTCTGTCAATGTCGTTTTTTAATAATTAAACTAATTGCCGGGCTAATATTTAATTTTTATAGGTAACCGAGGGTATTATATAAATGAAATTGGTTAACAATAGCGGCCCTGCGAACAGGGCCTGAGGATTACAATTTGCCACTGTAAAGCACCGGCCCTGTCGGGAGGCCAGTGGGCGAGCCGCCCTCTGGTTCAAGGCTTATGGCTATCATGACGTCAGGAGGGAGCGTTGTGTTCCGGAGGGTGACGCGTGTGGGTATGTCGTTATGCAGCAGCCCCATGGAGACCGGCGCCTGCCCGCCTGGGATCAGCCAAAGCTGCAGGCTGTGTTGCGCCGCGACAGCAGTTGGTCGAAGAGGGGCAATGCTCAGGTGCTGGCGGCTCGCGTCCGCGCTGACGACCCAATCCCCGTGCTGTTGGGCATCGTTGAGGACCATCAGCGGAACGAGTTCCGGGGCTCGGGTGGCATACCAGGCAACGACCGCCAGGGCGGCGAGTGAGGCTGCAACCATCCAGCCGACATAAGGCCGACTTTTGCGTAAAGGCTTTTTAGGCGGCAGATCGAGGGCGATTCTTTTCCACACCGTCTCGGGTGGAGGGACGGGCACAAGATGGCTATCCAGCGTGCTGAACATTTCCTGCCAGTACGCGACGCGGGCGGCCAGGGCGGGTTCATGGGCAACCCGTTTCTGGAACTGAAGCCGCGCTCCTCCCCGCAGCGTGCCGAGGGCATACTCTGCTGCCAGCATGTCGTCGCGTTTTTCTGCGTCATTCATAGCCCGACACACTCCCGAAGATGGTCCATTGCCCGACGTATCCAGCTTTTCACCGAGCCAAGAGGCTGCTGGAGCCAGTCGGCAATGTCGCTGTGAGACATTCCCTGATAGTAGGCGAGCGTAATGCTCTGGCGCTGCTCGCTGCTTAAATGTTCGAGACACTGCCTGAGCCGTGCTGCCTGCCCATCGTCGTGCCAGTTATTCTGCTCATCGTTCTCGCAAGGCAAAAGCGCTTCGTTATACGGCGTCTCGCGGTCGGCAGCCCGCGTTTGCCCGCTGCGCAGCCAGTCGATACACCGGTTGCGCACAATATGCGTAAGCCAGGTCATCGGGGAGCTCAGTGCAGCGTTGTAGGTTTCAGCTTTACTCCAGACGGTGATAAAACAGTCGTGAAGGATCTCTTCTGCCCATGCGCGGTCGTGCAGCATGCGCAGCGCGACGGCAAACAGGTGTGGCGATGTGAGTCGATAAAGTTGTTCAAATGCACGGCGATCGCCGTTTGCGACCGCCTGCATTAATTTCAGCTGCTGTTCAGCCAGCGCGTTATCCATATTATTCCCGGAAGGCAACGTCACACTTCCGAAGTATAGACAACTACTTAGGCATCAGGACGGTATCAATCACATCGATCACGCCGTTTTTTTGATGAACGTCATAAGTGCTAATGTTCGCCACATTACCTTTACCATCCTTAAGCTGAATATTGTGCGGGCCGTTGCTCATGATCCACAGCGGCTGACCGTTAACGGTCTTCAGCTCCGCGCGGCCGCCGCCCTGTTTAATTTTCTGCTCCAGCGCTTTCATATCGTAATTACCGGCGACCACGTGATAGGTCAGGATGCTGGTGAGCGTGGCTTTGTTTTCGGGTTTGACCAGGTTCTCGACGGTGCCGGCAGGCAATTTTGCAAACGCCGCATTGGTCGGCGCAAAGACGGTGAATGGCCCTTTGCTCTGAAGCGTATCCACCAGCCCGGCCGCTTTGACGGCGGCCACCAGCGTGGTGTGATCTTTCGAGTTCACGGCGTTTTCAACAATATTTTTGCTCGGGTACATTTCCGCTCCGCCCACCATCACGGAGCCTGACGTCATGGCTGCTGATGCGCCTGCACAGAAGAGTAAAGCGCTGGTTACGAATGCAACACGGGTTAGCTTTTTCATCATCTTTCCTCGGATTAGGGAGCAAAGGGGTTGCTCACATATGCATATACGAGGGGAGGGTGGAAACTGGATGCAGGAAAATAAAAAAATTTGGGGTGGGAAGATAAATGCCCTCTCCCTTGAGGGAGAGGGCTCGGGTGAGGGGAAATATCCTCAGCGGCGAACCGGCGCCCCGTTCGCCACATAATACGCAGCCGTGCTCTTCGCCAGCGGCTCGCGCCCGCGAATGGCGTCGGCAATCTTTTCGCCGATCATAATAGTGGTGGCGTTCAGGTTGCCGGTGATGATCTGCGGCATAATCGACGCATCCACCACGCGCAGCCCTTCCAGCCCGTGAACGCGGCCTTCGCCGTCGACTACCGCCATCTCGTCGTAACCCATCTTGCAGGTGCCGCACGGGTGGAACGCGGTTTCGGCGTGGTTACGCACGAACTCGTCCAGCTGCTCGTCGGTCTGGCAGTCAATACCCGGACTGATTTCACGGCCGCGGTACTTGTCCAGCGCGGGCTGGTGCATGATCTCGCGGGTGATGCGGATCGCGTCGCGGAACTCCTGCCAGTCCTGCTCGTGGGACATATAGTTGAACAGGATCGCCGGATGCTGGTGCGGATCGCGCGACTTAATGCGCACGTGCCCACGGCTCGGGGAGCGCATGGAGCCAACGTGGCACTGGAAGCCGTGCTCTTTCACCGCGTTCGAGCCGTTGTAGTTAATCGCCACCGGCAGGAAGTGGTACTGAATGTTCGGCCACTCGAACTCCTCGCGGCTGCGGATAAACCCGCCCGCTTCGAAGTGGTTGCTCGCGCCCACGCCGGTGCCGCCAAACAGCCACTCGGCGCCAATCTTCGGCTGGTTCCACCACTGCAGGGCAGGGTAGAGAG
Organism: Enterobacter vonholyi; assembly: GCF_008364555.1. GTDB lineage: Bacteria > Pseudomonadota > Gammaproteobacteria > Enterobacterales > Enterobacteriaceae > Enterobacter > Enterobacter vonholyi. The sequence goes on along the minus strand of NZ_VTUC01000001.1, from coordinate 141,019 downwards.
AGACCGGCTCTTTGCATTCATACTGGAGGTACATCTCCAGGTGATCCTGCAGATTTTCCCCCACGCCGGGCAGGTCGTGCACCAGCGGGATATCAAACTGCTTCAGCAGGTCAGCATTGCCCACGCCGGAGCGCTGGAGGATCTGCGGGGAGGCAATCGCCCCGGCGCTCAGCAGCACTTCTTTCTTCGCCGTTGCTTTGGACGGAATGGTGCTTTCGCCCTCCAGCCACTCGACGCCCACGGCGCGCTTGCCGTCAAACAGAATGCGATCGGTCATGGCGTGGGTGCGGATGGTCAGATTCGGACGGGGTTTCGCCTGATCCAGATAGCCGCGCGCGGTGCTGGCGCGTCGGCCCTGCGGCGTGACCGTGCGGTCCATCGGGCCGAAGCCTTCCTGCTGATAGCCGTTGAGATCGTCGGTGCGCGGATAGCCCGCCTGCACGCCCGCTTCCACCATCGCCTCAAACAGCGGGTTCACGCCAGGCTTCGAGGTGGTGACGCTCACCGGACCATCGCCGCCGTGGTAGTCGTTCGGCCCCACGTCGCGCGTCTCTGCCTTGCGGTAGTAGGGCAGGCAGTTGAGGTAGCTCCAGTGCTCCAGACCCGGCTCTTTCGCCCAGTGGTCGAGGTCCATCGCGTTACCGCGGATGTAGCACATGCCGTTGATCAGCGACGAGCCGCCCAGCCCTTTGCCGCGACCGCACTCCATGCGGCGGTTGTTCATGTACGGCTCTGGCTCGGTTTCGTACGCCCAGTTGTAGCGCTTGCCCTGCAGCGGGAACGCCAGCGCGGCGGGCATCTGGGTGCGGAAGTCAAAGCGGTAGTCCGGCCCGCCTGCCTCAAGCAGCAGGACGGTGGTGTTCGGATCTTCAGTCAGTCGTGTAGCCAGCACGTTGCCGGCAGAGCCGGCCCCGATAATGATGTAGTCAAATTGCAAATAAACCTCCCGGTTAAAATATGGACTGGAATTTACCCATCTCAACCTGGATGGACTTCACCTGGGTGTAGCTCTGCAGCGTCATCACGCCGTTCTCGCGACCAATGCCGGAGTGCTTGTAGCCGCCGACCGGCATCTCTGCGGCGGATTCACCCCAGGTGTTGATCCAGCAGATGCCCGCTTCGAGCTGATGAATGGCGCCGTGGGCGCGGTTCAGGTCTGTCGTGACGATGCCCGCCGCCAGACCGTAGTCGGTATCGTTGGCGCGGCGAATCGCTTCTTCATCGGTGTCATAGGTCAGGATGGACATCACCGGGCCGAAGATCTCTTCGCGCACGATGGTCATTTCGTCAGTGCAGTCGGTGAACACGGTCGGGGCTACCCACGCGCCGTTATCGAAGCCTTCGCCCTTCAGCATGTCGCCGCCGCACAGTACGCGCGCGCCTTCCTCTTTGCCTTTGGCGATGTAGCGCATCACGCTGTCGCGGTGCGGGAAGCTGACCATCGGACCAAAGTTGGTGGTTTCATCGAACAGATCGCCCGCGCGGATGCGGCCCACGCGCTCAACGATTTTCTGCTCAAACGCGGCTTTGAACTTAGCCGGAACAAACACGCGGGTGCCGTTGGTACACACCTGGCCGGAGCTGAAGAAGTTGGCCATCATGGCGATGTCCGCCGCGAGATCGAGATCCGCATCGTCAAAAATAATCAGCGGCGATTTGCCGCCCAGCTCCATCGTCACCTCTTTCAGGGACGAGGCCGCCGAGTTGGCCATCACTTTTTTTCCGCTGGCGACGCCGCCGGTAAAGGAGACTTTGGCGATGCCCGGATGCTCGGTCAGGTACTGGCCGGTCTCCGCGCCCACGCCCGGCAGGACGTTAAACACGCCGTCCGGAACGCCCGCTTCGGTGTAGATCTCTGCAAGCTTCAGGGCGGTGAGCGGGGTCACTTCGCTCGGCTTGAAGATCATTGCGTTGCCCGCCGCCAGCGCCGGGGCGGATTTCCACAGGGCTATCTGGATCGGGTAGTTCCACGCGCCGATGCCCGCCACCACGCCCAGCGGCTCGCGGCGGGTGTAGACGAACGAGGTCTCACGCAGCGGGATCTGGCTGCCTTCCAGCGCCGGGATCAGCCCCGCGTAGTACTCCAGCACGTCCGCGCCGGTGACAATGTCGACGGTTGAGGTTTCGGAATACGCTTTACCGGTGTCGAGGGTTTCCAGCTTCGCCAGCTCGTCGTTGCGCTCGCGCAGGATACCAACGGCGCGACGCAGGATGCGCGAGCGCTCCATGGCGGTCATCGCCGCCCAGACTTTTTGCCCGCGCGTTGCGCTTTCTACGGCGCGATCGACGTCCTCGCGCCCGGCGGCCTGTACGGTCGCCAGGACTTCACCGTTGGCCGGGTTGATGGTCTCGAAGGTGCGACCGCTGGTGGCCGATGTATAACCACCATTGATATAAAGCTGCTGTTCTGCCATTCGGGACATAAATTCTCCTCGGTTATTCGGTCGGTAAATGCTGGCTGATAAAGTGGCTGGTCAGTGACTGGGCCTGGGTCTTATCCAGCGGTTTGCCACTCAGCGCGGCGCGCAGCCACAGCCCGTCGATCAGCGCCGCCAGGCCGTAGCCCGCCTCCTGGGCCTGTTCGCGCGGAAGCTCGCGGCGGAACTCGTACACCAGGTTCGACAGCAGGCGGCGGCTGCTCACCTGCTGCAGGCGGTAGAGCATCGGCTGGTGCATGCTGCTCGCCCAGAAGGCCAGCCAGGCCTTCATTGCCGCGCCGCTGGTCTGGGTTTCATCAAAATTGCCGCCGACAATCGCCTGCAGACGCTGCTCCGCGCTGCCGTTCGGCAGGGCGTGCAGGCGGCTCAAAACCGCGTCGCGCAGCTGGCCGGTGATGTCGCGCATGGTCGCTTCCAGCAGACCGTTTTTGTCTTTGAAGTAGTGACTGATGATCCCCGTGGAAACGCCCGCCCGACGGGCGATCTGCGCGATCGTCGCGTCATGCATTCCCACTTCATTTATTGCTTCCAGCGTGGCGTCGATAAGCTGCCTGCGCCGGATCGGCTGCATCCCCACTTTGGGCATTGTTGCCACTCCATTCATCAGCTTTGGTTATACATTAAAGCGGTTTTTGATTGGACGTTCAATATAAAATGTGTCTTAATTGTTGCGGATTTGGATTTTAATAGTTACAAAAACAGTGAGGATACTGGATGACAGACCTTTCACAGGACAGAGAAAAAGACAAAATCAACCCGGTCGTTTTTTATACGTCCGCCGGGCTGATTTTGTTGTTTTCCCTGACGACGATCTTCTTTCGTGATTTTTCTGCCGAGTGGATTGGGCGCACCCTGAACTGGGTGTCGAAGACCTTCGGCTGGTACTACCTGCTGGCGGCGACGCTCTATATTGTCTTCGTGGTCTGCATTGCCTGCTCGCGCTTTGGTTCGGTAAAGCTCGGGCCTGAGCAGTCCAAGCCCGAGTTCAGCCTGCTGAGCTGGGCCGCAATGCTGTTTGCCGCAGGCATCGGCATCGACCTGATGTTCTTCTCCGTGGCGGAACCGGTCACGCAGTATATGCAGCCGCCGGAAGGGGCAGGGCAGACGATGGAGGCCGCGCGCCAGGCGATGGTCTGGACGCTCTTCCACTACGGACTGACGGGCTGGTCGATGTACGCCCTGATGGGCATGGCGCTGGGATACTTTAGCTATCGTTATAATTTACCCCTCACCATCCGCTCTGCGCTCTACCCGATCTTCGGTAAAAAGATTAACGGCCCGATTGGCCACAGCGTCGACATTGCGGCAGTGATCGGCACCATCTTCGGCATCGCGACAACGCTCGGGATCGGCGTGGTGCAGCTCAACTACGGGCTGAGCGTGCTGTTTGATATTCCGGACTCGATGGCGGCGAAAGCGGCGCTGATTGCGCTCTCCGTCATTATCGCCACCATTTCGGTGACGTCGGGCGTCGATAAAGGCATCCGCGTGCTCTCCGAGCTGAACGTGGCGCTGGCGCTGGGCCTGATCCTGTTCGTGCTGTTTATGGGGGATACCTCATTCCTGCTCAATGCCTTAGTGCTGAACGTGGGCGACTACGTGAACCGCTTTATGGGCATGACGCTGAACAGCTTCGCCTTTGACCGCCCGGTGGAGTGGATGAACAACTGGACGCTGTTCTTCTGGGCGTGGTGGGTCGCGTGGTCGCCGTTTGTCGGCCTGTTCCTCGCGCGCATTTCGCGTGGCCGCACCATTCGTCAGTTCGTAATGGGCACGCTGATTATCCCGTTCACCTTTACCCTGCTGTGGCTGTCGATTTTCGGCAACAGCGCGCTGCACGAGATCATCCACGGCAATGCAACCTTCGCGCAGGAAGCGATGGCGCACCCGGAGCGCGGCTTCTACAGCCTGCTGGCGCAGTACCCGGCGTTTACCTTTAGCGCCTCCGTGGCGACCATCACCGGCCTGCTGTTTTACGTCACCTCGGCGGACTCCGGTGCGCTGGTGCTGGGCAACTTCACCTCGAAGCTCAAAGACATCAACAGCGACGCGCCGAACTGGCTGCGCATCTTCTGGTCCGTCGCCATCGGCCTGCTGACGCTCGGCATGCTAATGACCAACGGCATCTCGGCGCTGCAGAACACCACGGTGATCATGGGGCTGCCGTTCAGCTTCGTCATCTTCTTTGTCATGGCCGGGCTGTATAAATCGCTCAAGGTGGAAGACTACCGCCGCGTCAGCGCCAGCCGCGACACCGCGCCGCGTCCGATGGGGGCGCAGGACAGGCTGAGCTGGAAGAAACGCCTGTCGCGCCTGATGAATTACCCGGGCACGCGCTACACCAAACAGATGATGGAGACCGTCTGCTTCCCTGCGATGGAAGAGGTGGCGCAGGAGCTTAAGCTGCGTGGCGCCTACGTGGAGCTCAAAAATCTGCCGCCGGAGGAGGGCGAGACCCTGGGGCACCTGGATCTGCTGGTGCACATGGGCGACGAGCAGAACTTTGTCTACCAGATCTGGCCGCAGCAGTACTCGGTGCCCGGGTTTACCTACCGGGCGCGCAGCGGGAAGTCGACCTACTACCGGCTGGAGACCTTCCTGCTGGAAGGAAGCCAGGGGAATGATTTGATGGACTACAGCAAGGAGCAGGTGATTACCGACATCCTGGATCAGTATGAACGGCACCTGAACTTTATCCATCTTCACAGGGAAGCGCCGGGTAATAGCGTGATGTTCCCGGATGTTTGAGCCTTGATCTGAAGAACGTATAAAGGCATCGCCGCTGTCCTCATGCCGGGTGGCACTGCGCTTACCCGGCCTACAAACCGCTTTACTGTAGGCCTGATAAGCGTTGCGCCATCAGGCTTTTAGCAGTGTCCACACGCTCGTATCATTATTCTGCCAGATGAGGGTGAAGCGTTTACCCTCAGGATAGTCTCCAGCCGGGTGCGAAAGCGCCAGCGTGATTGTTTTTTCCGTTAACTCTGTGACTCTCGCCCACTCAAACCCCATAAAAGTCTTCACCTGCGGAAAGAACGCCTTAAACAAACTTTCTTTGGCGCTGAATGCAAGCGTCAACGCCAGCGCAAAGGGGTAGCCCGAGCGCGTCAGGCACATCGCTTCCTGTGCATTAATGATGCCGTCCTGGATTTCTCGGGCTTCACGGTCAGGAAGAATGGCTTCGCAATCAATACCCACAAGCGCGTCTGGATAACGCACGGCAACCGCAATCGCCTGCGTGCCGCTGTGGGTGATGCTCCCTGAGACGCCTTCCGGCCAGAGCGGTTCACCGCTGGGGCCGATGCCGGGGACGGTGTGCTCAGGTAAGGCATGTGCGGCGGCAATGCGGCCTGCCAGATGCTCGGCTTTGCGTTTGCGTCCGGCTTTTGAAAGCTCTGCGTGATGGGGGAGCCAGAGAAGATCGGCGTCTGTGAAGGTGGTTGGGTCGAAGGTGACGTGGTGTACGGTATGGCCGGCGAGAATGAACGTGCGGTGGGTGGTGTGCATGGTTTCCCCTCTATCAATAAATAGTGCGGCCTGATGCCCTCACCCAGCCCTCTCCCACAGGGAGAGGGAGGCGTTGTTGCCTTTATCAGAATCGCGTATTTACGCTCATATACCACGTGCGGCCTGGCTCATTATAGGTATAAGCCCCCGCGCCGTACATATACGCGCCGGTGGTGGCGTTCCCGGTCGTCTGGGCATTACCCGCACGCCACTGGCGCTTGTCGAAGACGTTATCCACGCCGCCGGTCAGGCTGACATTTTTGGTCATGTCCCAGGTCGCGCTAAGGCCAACGATGCTGTACGGACTGACCTCGTCTTTTTCAGACCCGGTCACAGGCTGACCTTTGTAGTTGTACTTCTTCGGCTGCTGCTTGCCGTACCAGGTAAAGGTCGACTGGAGCGACACGTCCTGATGAACCTGCCAGCTCAGGGTCGAGTTCAGCGTGTACTCTGGAATAATCGACAGACGATCGCCGGTCTCCTTGTTCTTGCTCTGCAGCATGTATGTAATATTGTTGGTCCAGTTAATGGTGTCGCTGACCGGTACGTTCAGGGAGCCTTCCAGCCCCTCGACCACCGCCTTCGGTACGTTTTCCCACTGGTAGATATCCGTCTTCACTTTACCGGACGAGGTGTGACCGATCGGCGCGTAGCCCGCTTCGATCTTGTCGCGGTAGTCGTTACGGAACCAGGTCACGCCCGCCAGCCAGCCGTCGCGTTTCCACTCCAGGCCAATCTCTTTGTTGATGCTGGTTTCGGCCTTAAGGTCGTCGTTACCCATCATGTAGCAGCCCACGCCGTCGGAGCTGGCGTAGCAGCCCTGACCTTTACTGTAGAGCAGGTAGTTCGGGTTGGTCTGGTACAGGCTCGGCGCTTTGTAGGCGCGGGCGATCCCCATCTTCAGCGTGAAGTCATCCCCCAGACCCTGCGACAGGTTAAGTGACGGGCTCCAGTTGTTGCCGACGATGGTGTGATGGTCGAAGCGCAGGGCAGGGGTCAGCATGGTGCTGTCGGTCAGCTCCATGTTGTTCTCGGCGAACAGCGAGAAAATCTCTGCCGAGGTGTACGGGCTGCGGTCGTTGCTCATGCCCGGAATGATGCCGCCCTGCTGGGTTTGCGTGAAGGAGGTGGAGTCCTTCATACGCTGCTGGTTCCACTCGGTGCCCAGCGTCAGGTTCTGGTTAACGAGGAAATCAATCGGCAGGTTGATTTCACTGTGCAGCATCACGTCGGCCAGATCGGTGTCGGTGAATTTATTACTGTTGAACAGGCCTTCCAGACCGCCCGCCAGCCCTTCGCCCAGACGGGAGTTGCGGGTGTGCTCGTACTGTGCCCAGTTGCTGGTCGTGATGCCGTTATCCCAGCCGCCGTTCCAGGTCACCGCGAAGTTCTGGCGATAGATACGGTTGGTCTCTTTGCCGTAGTTCTTCTTCACCAGGCCGCTGGAGCTGTTGTCGTTGTTGGTGTTCTGGGTATCACCGGCGTAGAGGTTATTCTGACGGCTGTAGCCCGCCTCAAATTCCAGGGACTGCATCGGCGCAAAGTCCCAGCGCACCACGCCGTTGATGTCTTTATTTTCCACCCCTTCACGGCCCGCGGGCAGCGTGTCGGCGTAGGCACCGGTTCGGTCAGACTGGTGACCCTGGTTGATGTCCCACGCGTCGGCCTGGGTTTTGTCCAGGTTACCGAACATGCGGAAGCTGAAGTCGCCGCCCAGCGGGCCGCTCAGGCTGAAGTTGGTGCGTTTGGTGGAACCTTCATCCTTGTGCTCAGGCGCATTCAGGTAGGTGTTCCAGGATCCGTGCCACTGGTCGTCGAATTTTTTGGTGATGATGTTCACTACGCCGCCTGCCGCGCCGTTGCCGTAGCGCGCGGCGGCCGGACCGCGGATCACTTCGATGCGCTCGATCATCTCCGGCGGCACCCAGCCGGTATCGCCGCGGGTGTCGCGCTCGCCGCGCCAGCCCAGACGGATGGAGTTACGGCTGGTCACCGGCTTGCCGTCGATCAGGATCAGGGTGTTTTCTGGCCCCATGCCGCGGATATCAATCTGACGGTTATTCCCGCGCTGGCCGCTGGTGGAGTTACCGGTCAGGTTAACGCCCGGCATGGTGCGGATGATTTCCGCCACGTCCCGCGCGGGCGGGTTTTTGCGGATCTCATCGGCGGTGATGGTCGATACCCCCGGCGCCTGCAGATTCTGCTCGGCGGCGGTGATCACCATCGTGTCTTCGTGCTGCGCAGAGGCGGTGTTGTCGTCTGCCAGAGCGGGCAGCGCGACGCCGTAAATCCCTAAATTGACCAGCAAGGCCAGAGAGTGAATCTTCTTATTCATTGTACGTCCTGCTTTTGTGGTTGTTTTATGAGCGCTTCCCACAGCGCGGGCACTACGCTATTGCAAATGCAAATAGTTATCAATAATATTATCAATAAAATTTGCTCTGAAACAAAAAAGACTGTTAAACATGAGGTTATAAGGGTGACGGCGTTAACAACGGGAAGTGAGGCGTGGTGGCAGTCTAAAAACGGGCCTGAATGGAAGCCGGAAAAGGGAAAATATCGCGTCACGTTCTGGTGGCGTGACCCGGCAGGAACGCAAACAACGTCACCGATCAAACGCGTCTGGCTCTACGTCACCGGCGTGACCGATCATCACCAAAATGCCCGTCCGCAGTCCCTCAAACGCATTCCCGATACCGACGTCTGGCAGTGGCAGGGTGAGTTCAGCCCCGAGTGGCGCGGAAGCTACTGCTTTATCCCCTCTGTGAATGAAAACGATTTTGCCAGCGTCGTGTTTGAAGGCGAGCAGCCGGAACGCATGGCGCTGCGCGAGGGCTGGCGCAAGCTGCTGCCGCACGCGGTTTCAGACCCGCTGAATCCGCAGAGCTGGCGCGGCGGGCGCGGCCATGCCGTCTCCGCGCTGGAGATGCCGGACGCGCCGGTTCAGCCGGGCTGGAATCATCCCGATACGCCGTATCAACCTCCGATTTGCATTGAGTGGGAAAGCGCGCGCCTGAAAAATCGCCGCCGCATCTGGATTTTCACCTCCGGGGGCGACAACCCGGAACGTCCGCTGGCGGTGCTGCTCGACGGGCAGTTCTGGGCCGAAAGCATGCCGGTCTGGCCTGCGCTGGCGTCTCTCACCGCCGAGCGCAAATTACCGCCTGCGGTCTACGTCTTAATCGATGTTATCGACATGCAGCATCGCAACCGCGAGCTGCCGTGCAATCCCGATTTCTGGCTGGCGGTGCAGGAAGAACTTCTCCCCCTTGTCCAAAAAAGCGCGCCGTTCAGCGACCGCGCCGACCGTACGGTGGTCGCAGGGCAAAGCTTTGGCGGGCTCGCGTCTCTTTATGCAGGCCTCAACTGGCCGCAGCGTTTTGGTTGCGTGCTCAGCCAGTCCGGCTCCTACTGGTGGCCGCACCGCGGCGGGCAGCAGGACGGGCTGTTAATCGAACTACTTAAAGCCGGTGAAATATCCCCTCGCGGGCTACGCATCATTCTTGAAGCCGGGCGCAACGAGCCGCTCATCTTCCGCGCGAATCAGGCGATTTACGCCGAACTGCACACGCACCAACCGGTTATCTGGCGTCAGGTTGACGGCGGACACGATGCGCTTTGCTGGCGCGGTGGGCTGACGCAGGGGCTGATGACCCTCTGGCAGCCGCTTATTCACTAACGGAGTCTGTATGGAATTCAGCAATCCTTTCGATAATCCGCAGGGACAGTTCGCCATTTTGCAAAATGACCAGGGGCAGTACAGCCTGTGGCCGCAGCAGTGCGAACTGCCGGCAGGGTGGCGCGTAGTGTGCGAAGCACAGTCTCAGGAGGCGTGCCAGCAGTGGCTGGCGGAGTACTGGCAAACGCTTGAGCCGTCTCACTTTGCGGGAGAGAACGCATGAACCGTCTTCCTCTCGTCGCTGCCCAGCCGGGTATCTGGATGGCGGAACAGCTGTCCACGCTGCCAAACGCCTGGAGCGTGGCGCACTACACCGAGCTGAAAGGCGATATTGATGCGCCACTGCTGGCAAAAGCCATTGCCGCAGGCATGATGCAGGCCGATACCCTGCGCATGCGCTTTGCGGAAGAAAACGGTGAGGTGTGGCAGTGGGTGGATGACACCTTCATTCTGCCGGAACCGCCCGTTGTTCGCGTTGATTCCCACGCCGCCGCCGTGGCGCTGATGGAATCCGATCTTAACCAGAACCTGCGCGTCGACAGCGGCCAGCCGCTGGCGTTTCACCAGCTGATTCAGGTCGGTGAAAACCACTGGTACTGGTATCAGCGCTATCACCATCTGGTGGTGGATGGCTTCAGCTTCCCGGCCATTACCCGGCAGATAGCCGCGATTTATGCCTCGTGGAAAAAGGGCGAAACCACGCCTGAATCCCCGTTTACGCCTTTTGAAGAGGTAGTGGGCGAGTACCAGCGCTATCGCGACAGCGAGGCGTACCGGCGCGACGGCGCGTTCTGGGCCGAGCAGCGTAAACAGCTGCCTTCTCCGGTCTCGCTCTCTTCCGCGCCGCTGCCTGGACGCGCTGCCGCGACCGATATTCTTCGCCTGAAGGTTGACGCCGACGGTCGCGCCTTTAGCCAGCTTGCGCAGGCGGCAGGGCAGACGCAGCGTACTGAACTGGCGCTTGCGCTGGTGGCGCTGTGGCTGGGCCGTCTTACCGGACGCCTGGACTACGCCGCCGGGTTTATCTTTATGCGCCGCATGGGGTCTGCCGCGCTGACCGCAACCGGCCCGGTGCTTAACGTCCTGCCGCTGGCGGTCAATATCAATCCGCAGGAGAGCCTGCCCTCGCTGGCGCTGCGCCTGGCGAACCAGCTGAAAAAAATGCGCCGCCACCAGCGCTACGACGCCGAGCAGATCGTGCGCGACAGTGGGAAAGCGGCGGGCGATGAAGCGCTGTTTGGTCCCGTGCTGAACGTTAAAGTGTTCGACTACCAGCTGGATATCGACGGCGTGGAGGCCATCACCCACACGCTGGCGACCGGCCCGGTGAACGATCTGGAGCTGGCGCTGTTCCCGGACGAGCAGGGCGGGTTGGGCATTGAGATCCTCGCCAATAAACAGCGCTACGACGAGGCGACGCTGACGCGTCACGTCGCGCGCCTGAACGCGATGCTGGTGCAGTTTGCTACCAACCCGGACCTGCGCTGTGGTGAAGTGGAAACCGTTTCTGAACAGGAATACGCGCAGCTTGCGCGCATCAACGATACCGGACTGGCGCTGCCGTCCACTACGCTCGCGGATCTGGTGGCGGAACAGGCGAGCAAAACGCCGGACGCCCTGGCGCTGGCGGATGCGCATAATGAGCTGAACTATCGCCAGATGCGCGAGCAGGTCATCGCGCTGGCAAACCTGCTGCGCGCGCGCGGCGTGAAGCCGGGCGACAGCGTGGCGGTGGCCCTGCCGCGCTCGGTGTTCCTGACGTTAGCACTGCACGGCATTGTGGAGGCGGGCGCCGCGTGGCTGCCGCTCGACACCGGCTACCCGGACGATCGCCTGCGGATGATGCTGGAGGATGCGAAGCCGTCCCTGCTTATTACCACTGACGAACAGCTTTCGCGCTTTAGCGATCTTTCCGTCGAGACGTTTAGTTACAACACGCTATTACCGACCGCGGGTGCTGAGCCGCTGCGGCTGGCGAAGCCGGAGCAGACGGCGTACATCATCTTTACCTCCGGCTCGACCGGGCGTCCAAAAGGGGTCATGGTCGGCCATACCGCTATCGTCAACCGCCTGAAGTGGATGCAGGATCGCTACCCTCTGAACGCGAACGACGTGGTGGCGCAGAAAACGCCGTGCAGCTTTGACGTGTCGGTGTGGGAGTTCTGGTGGCCGTTTATCGCCGGGGCGAAGCTGGTGATGGCCGAGCCGGACGCGCACCGCGATCCACAGGCGATGCAGAGCTTCTTCGCCCACTACGGCGTGACCACCACCCACTTCGTGCCGTCGATGCTGGCGGCGTTTGTTGCCTCACTGACGCCGGAAAACGTCGACTGCTGCAAAACGCTTAAGCAGGTGTTCTGCAGCGGCGAAGCGCTGCCGACGGAACTGTGCCGCGAGTGGGAACAGCTGACCCACGTGCCGCTGCACAACCTCTATGGCCCGACGGAAGCGGCGGTAGACGTCAGCTGGTATCCGGCGTATGGCCCTGAGCTGGCGGCAGTTGCAGGCAACAGCGTGCCGATCGGCTTCCCGGTGTGGAACACGGGCCTGCGCATTCTGGATGCCATGATGCGCCCGGTGCCGTTCGGCGTGGCGGGCGATCTCTACCTCACCGGCATTCAGCTGGCGCAGGGATATCTGGGCCGTCCGGACCTCACCGCCAGCCGCTTTATTGCTGACCCGTTCGCTCCCGGCGAGCGCATGTACCGCACCGGCGACGTTGCCCGCTGGCTGGATAACGGCGCGGTGGAATATCTCGGCCGCAGCGACGATCAGCTAAAAATTCGCGGTCAGCGCATTGAGCTGGGCGAAATCGACCGGGCGATGCTGTCGCTGCCGGACGTGGCCCAGGCTGTGGCGCACGCCTGCGTCTTCAACCAGGCGGCTGCAACGGGTGGCGATGCCCGCCAGCTGGTGGGGTACGTGGTTTCTGAGTCCGGTTTACCGCTGGATCGCGATGCGCTGCTGGAATCACTCAAAGCCCAGTTGCCGCCGCATATGGTGCCGGTGGTGCTGCTGCAAATCAGCGCGATGCCGCTGAGCGCCAACGGCAAGCTTGACCGCAAGGCGCTGCCGCTGCCGGAACTGACCCGCAATACCTCCGGGCGGGCGCCGGAAAGCGAAACCGAAATCGCCGTCGCGCAGGCTTTTACCGCGCTGCTGGGCTGCGAGATCAATGACATCGAGGCGGATTTCTTTGCCCTCGGCGGCCACTCGCTGCTGGCCATGCGTCTGGCGGCGCAGCTTAGCCGCACGTTCAACCGTAAGGTGACGCCGGGGCAAATTATGGTTGCCTCCACGGTGAGCAAGCTTAGCGCGCTGTTGGATTCGGCGATGAGCGACGAGCTGGCGCAGCGTCTGGGGTTTGAAACGCTTCTGCCGCTGCGTGAGAGCGACGGCCCGACGCTGTTCTGCTTCCATCCGGCGTCCGGCTTCGCCTGGCAGTTTAGCGTCCTGGCGCGCTATCTCAGCCCACGCTGGTCAATCGTCGGCATTCAGTCGCCGCGCCCGGACGGCCCGATGCAGCAGTGCGCGGATCTCAATGGGGTGATCGAACATCATCTGAACACGTTGCGTAAGCAGCAGCCGCAGGGGCCGTATTACCTGTTCGGTTATTCCCTCGGCGGCACGCTGGCGCAGGGTATTGCGGCCCGCCTGCGCGAGCAGGGTGAAGAGGTGTCGTTCCTCGGCCTGCTGGATACCTGGCCGCCGGAAACCCAGAACTGGGCGGAAAAAGAGGCTAACGGTCTCGACCCGGCGGTGCTGGCGGAGATCGAACGCGAGCGTCATGCGTTTATCGCCGCCCAGCAGGGACAGGGCTCCAGCGAGCTGTTTAACGCCATTGAGGGCAACTACGCCGATGCGGTGCGGCTGCTCACCACAGCGCACAGTTCACGCTTTGACGGTAAAGCGACGCTGTTTGTCGCCGAACGTACGCGAACGATGGATCCGCATACGGCCTGGATGCCGTGGGGGGGGGAGCTGGAGGTCTACAGCCAGGACTGCGCCCACGTGGATATCATTTCACCGCAGGCGTTTGAAAAGATTGGGCCGGTGTTGAAGGAAATTTTAGGATAGTGCAAATGCCCGGTGGCGCTGCGCTTACCGGGCCTACGGGAGCTAAATGTAGGCCGGGTAAGGCGTAGCCGCCACCCGGCTATTACCGCCGACCTAACGGCACCACCAGCGGCGTACCCGCCACCGGATCGTCGATTATCATGCAGCGCATGCCGTAGATCCGCTCTATAAGCTCCTGCGTGACAATCTCTTTCGGCGCACCCTGGGCCACAATCTCACCGTCCCGCAAGGCAATCAGGTGCGTGGCGTAGCGGCATGCCTGGTTTAAATCGTGCAGTACCGCCGCCAGGGTGTACCCCTGCGTGCGGTTCAGCTCGCTCAGCAGCTCCAGCAGGTCAATCTGATGGCTGATGTCCAGCCACGTTGTCGGCTCGTCCAGCAGCATGATCGACGTCTCCTGCGCCAGCACCATCGCAATCCACGCTCGCTGACGCTGGCCGCCGGAGAGGGTGTCCACGCTCTGCCGGGCGAGATCGGCGATCCCCGTCGCCTGCATCGCGCGGTTCACCGCCTCGTCGTCCTCTTTACGCCAGCGGGTAAACAGCGGCTGGTGCGGGTAGCGCCCGCGCGAGACCAGCTCCTGCACCGTGATGTCCCCCGGCGTAGTGGCGTTTTGGGCCAGCAGCCCGATGCGGCGTGCCACCTCTTTGCTGGCGAAGCGCTGGATCTGCTCCCCGTCGAGGAAGACGCTGCCTTCCACCGGCGTCATCAGGCGGCTCAGCGTGCGCAGCAGGGTAGATTTGCCGCAGCCGTTCGGGCCGATAATTGCCGTGAAGTGGCCGTCCGGAATGGCAACGGTTAAGTCTCGGGCAATGATTTTTTTGCCGTAGCCGAGGGTGAGATGTTCGCCGCGCAAGCGGGTGGTTGTATCTGTCATTTCTTGCGTGACTCCTGAACGAGCAAGACGATGAGGTAAATCCCGCCGAGGCTGACGGTCACTACGCCCACCGGCAGTTGATAAGGCATAAACAGCTGTTGGGCGCAGAGATCGGCGGCCAGCAGCAGCAGCGCGCCGCACAGCGCCGCCTGGGTTAATCCCCAGCGCGCCGTCCCGCTAAGACGTCGCGCGATATGCGGTGCCACGAGGGCGATAAACGAGATTGGCCCGGCGATCGCCGTAGAGGCTGCGGTCAGCAGTACGGCGACCAGCATCAGCATCAGGCGCGAGCGCTCGACGCTCACGCCCAGCGCGCAGGCGCTGTCGTCGCCCATCTCCAGCAGCCGCATGCGGCGAACCAGCAGCAGCGCGCCGATAAACATCAGCACAAGCAGCGGCGCGGCGGGCCAGGTTTTGCCCCACGTCAGGCCGTTAAGGGAACCTGCGTACCACAGCCCGGCGGAAAGCGCCGTTTCCAGCGAGGCCTGCAGCAGCAGCCAGGTATTGAAGGCCATCAGCATCGCACGTACGCCGATACCGATAATGATCAGCCGGAAGGTATCGATGCCGTTGCGCCAGGCCAGCAGCCAGATAACCAGCGACGTCAGAATGCCGCCCGCCATTGCCGTAAAGGTGATGGCCGTCAGGTGCTGGCCGAACAGCACCATCGCCACCAGCACGCCGCTCCAGGCCCCGGTGTTGAGGCCCATCACGTCCGGGCTGCCGAGCGGGTTGCGCATCAGCGACTGGAATATCGCACCGCTGACGCCGAGCGCCGCACCTACCAGAATCGCCATCGCCACGCGCGGCAGGCGCCATTCGGTGACAACCATGGTGATATTGCGCGGCGCGCTGCCGAGCAGGGCGTTAAGCACCTGAGAAAAATCGAGCGTTACCGCGCCGCTGCGCAGGCTCCAGACCGCCAGCAGCAGAATGAGGATACTTAGCAGCGAGACGCTGGTGAGTAAACGACGGGACGGGGCCATCATGCGCCACCTCCGCGTCTACGACGAACCAGGAAGATCAGCACCGGCGCGCCGATAAAGGCGCTGACCACCGAGACGCGCAGCTCGCCCGGCACCAGCAGGCGACCCAGCACGTCGGCAAACAGCAGCAGCGCAGGAGTAGCCAGCAGCGTGACCGGCAGCGACCAGCGGTGATCCGTCCCCACCAGCCAGCGCGCCATGTGCGGCATCATCAGGCCGATAAAGGCAATCGGACCGACCACGGCGGTCGCGCTGCCGCACAGGACGGTGATGGCAAGCAGGCCAATCAGCTGCGTGCGCGCCACGCGGTTGCCTAGAGCGGTAGCGGTGTCGCTGCCGAGGCTCAGGCTGTTCAGCGCCCGGCTTAAAAACAGCGCCACGGCGGCAGCAATAATGACCGGGAACGCCACCACTTTCAGGGTTTCAAGGGTGCGGATATCCAGCGAGCCGGCCTGCCAGAAGCGCAGCTGGTCGTAGACGTCCGGGTTGAGCAGGGCGATGCCGTTAGATAAGCCTTCCAGCACCGCCGCGAGCGCCACGCCCGCCAGCGTCAGGCGTACCGGACTCAGCTGGCCGCCGCCCTGGCTGCCGGTAAATGCCACTAGCAGCGAGGCGGCCAGCGCGCCGCAGAAAGCCATCGCCAGCTGTTCAGAGGGAGAAGTAAACCCAAACAACGCCGCGCCGAGGACGATGGCAAAACTGGCGCCAGAGTTAACGCCGAGAATACCGGGGTCCGCCAGCGGATTGCGGGTGAGGGTTTGCATCAGGGCACCGGCAAGGCCGAGTGCACCACCGGCCAGCAGCCCGGCAAGGGTGCGGGGTAGGCGAGCGTCGAGCACGATAGTGCAGTCAGCGCTCTGGCAGGTGCCGGAGAGTGCATCAACGATGACGGACGCGGGAAGCGGCTTCGCGCCGACCAGCAGGCTGAGTGCAGTCGCAAGGATCAACAGCAGCAATAAAACGGGCACGGCAATGGCGCGCACCGAAGAAGAGGAAAACGACATAGCAACATCCATGATTTGATAATGATAGTGATTATCGTTATCTATCTTATTTGGCTATGTTAGCATGTGCGCCCATGGAATGGGTAGAATTACACTCAAGGCTTTGTCATGAATCAAAAATCCTGGCTGCTTAACCTCAGCCTGCTCAAAACGCACCCGGCCTATCGCGCCGTGTTTATCGCTCGCTTTATCTCCATTTTATCCCTCGGCCTGCTCGGCGTGGCCGTGCCGGTCCAGATCCAGACCATGACGCACTCCAGCTGGCTGGTGGGGTTATCGGTTACCTTAACCGGCGGGGCGATGTTTATCGGCCTGATGGTTGGCGGCGTGCTGGCGGACCGCTACGAGCGCAAGAAGCTGATCCTGCTGGCGCGCGGCACCTGCGGCGTGGGCTTTATCGGGCTGTGTCTGAACGCCATGCTGCCAGAGCCGTCGCTGATCGCCATTTATGCCCTGGGGCTGTGGGACGGCTTTTTCGCCTCGCTGGGCGTGACGGCGCTGCTGGCGGCCACGCCCGCGCTGGTCGGGCGAGAAAATCTGATGCAGGCGGGGGCGATCACCATGCTCACCGTGCGCCTCGGCTCGGTGATTTCACCGATGGTGGGCGGCCTGCTGCTGGCGACCGGCAACGTGGCGTGGAACTACGGGCTGGCGGCGGCAGGGACCTTTATCACCACGCTGACGCTGCTGCGCCTGCCGCTGCTGCCGCCTCCGCCGCAGCCGCGCGAGCATCCCCTGAAATCGCTGATGGCCGCGATTCGTTTCCTGTTCAGAAACCCGCTGATTGGCGGCATTGCGCTGCTCGGCGGCCTGCTGACCATGGCGAGCGCCGTGCGCGTGCTGTATCCGGCATTAGCGGGAGAATGGCAGATGAGCGCCTCGGAGATTGGCATTCTCTACGCGGCCATTCCGCTCGGCGCGGCGTGCGGGGCGCTGACCAGCGGCAACCTGGCGCAGAGCGCGCGTCCGGGGCTGATTATGCTGCTTGCCACTCTGGCGTCGTTTATCGCCATCGGCTTCTTTAGCCTGATGCCGGCGTGGGCGCTCGGGGTGTTGTGCCTGGTGATTTTCGGCTGGCTGAGCGCCATCAGTTCGCTGCTGCAGTACACCCTGATCCAGACCCAGACGCCGGAAGGGATGCTCGGGCGCATCAACGGCCTGTGGACGGCGCAGAACGTCACGGGGGATGCGATTGGCGCGGCGATCCTCGGCGGGCTGGGGGCGATAATGACCCCGGCGGCGTCGGCGAGCAGCAGCGGGTTTGCGTTAGCGATGGTTGGCGTGATTTTGTTAGTGGCGTTGGTGGAATTGCGGCGGTTCAGGCAGGAGGTTGTGTTGAACGACGGTGTGGCCTGATGCCCTCACCCCGGCCCTCTCCCACAGGGAGAGGGTGGGAAAATGCCTACTTAAACAACGTATTCAATCTGTCTAACACCAGCATCGCGCTGTAATAATCCAGGCGGAACGTCTCTGTTCCCAATGCCCAAACCCGTTTGTTTTTCACGGACGGCAGATGCGCCAGCAGCGGGTTGGCGTAAATCGCATCCACATCTTTCTGGTCGCCGGCAAACACGAACAGCCCTTCGCCGTTCAGTCCCGTTGCCAGGTTTTCACCGCCCAGCTGGATAATATCGTGCCGTTTTCCCTGGCTTTTAGAGGTGTGCAGCCCGGCGGGCAGGTCCGCCAGCGTAAAGCCCAGCTGGTGCAGCAGCTTGCCCTGCGCTGATTCCGCGGTCCACAGGTTGGCGCTGTGCGCGGCGGCGGTGTAGACGATGGCGTTCACCGGCTGCGGCGGCAGCTTCATCTGCTGTTTCACCTGCGCGAGCTGTTTATCAAACGCGGCAATGCGCTCTTCGGCCTGTTTTTCCTGCCCGGTGATGGTGCCCAGTTGCGTCAGCAGTGCCTGCCAGCTCTTGTCGTCGTAGTTGATGATAAGCGTCGGCGCGATGGCGGAGAGCTGATCGTACAGCGCCAGCGCGGAATCACCGCCGGTGGCGCTAATCAAAATCAGATCCGGCATTTGTGCGGCGACCGCTTCGGCGCTCGGTTCGCCAATATACATCCGCGCAACCTTACGCTGTTTCGCAATATCGCCCCACTGGCGCAAAAAGCCCTGCGCATCCGCCACGCGGTTGTTCGGCGTGGTCGCGCCGCTGGCGACGACCGGGGCGTCTATCGCCAGCAGGGAGCCGGTTAAGGTCACGCTGGTAGAAACAATGCGCGTCGGTTTGCTCTCTAGCGTGTGAACGCCGCGGCTGTCAGTCACCTGACGCGGCCAGTCGGCGGCAGCGGCTGAGGTAAGTCCTAAAACAAAAAGTGCCAATAAAAGCAGGGGATTACGGAAAACGGCAGGGGATTTCACAGCGCGGGATCCTGTTTTTGTTGAAGATAATGCTTCTCATTTTCATGGTTGCAGCATCTGGATGCAAGCTTTTGTCGCACAAGTTAATTGTCCGACGGTTGACAGCGGAGCGATGTGGGATTAGGTTAGCCGACGAAAATATAAATGATAATCATTATTGCTTCTTTTATCATTTTAAGGAGGATGATATGGATACGTCCCTGGCTGAGGAAGTTCAGCACGCCGCAACCACGCTGGAATCAGACCGTTTTTTCTTTATGTCGCCTTACCGCAGCTTTACTACGTCCGGCTGCTTTGCCCGCTTCAGTGAACCCGCTGTTGGCGGTGACGATCCGGCGGGTCGCTTCCAGCAAAAATTAGCCCAGGCCTTCCTGAATGCGAAAGCCAGCGGTATCGCTCATCCGGTGATGGTAGGGGCTATCCCGTTCGATACCCGCAAGCCGTCCTCTCTGTTTATTCCCCAACGCTGGCAGACCTTTTCCCGTCCGGCACGTCAGCAGTCTGCACGCTATTTTTCCGGCTCGCAGGCGCTGAAGGTGGAACAACGCACCGAGATCCCGCCGCAGCCCGTTTTCGAAGAGATGGTGGCTCGCGCCGCGTCGCTCACCGCCACACCGCAGGTGAACAAGGTGGTGCTGTCGCGCCTGATTGATATCGCGACCGACAAAAACATGGACAGCGGCGCCCTGATGGAGCGCCTGATCGCCCAGAACCCGGCGAGCTTCAACTTCCACGTGCCGCTGGAAGACGGCGGCGTGCTCCTCGGCGCCAGCCCTGAACTGCTGCTGCGCAAAGAGGGCGCGCACTTTAGTTCGCTGCCGCTGGCAGGCTCGGCGCGTCGTCAGCCCGATGATGTATTAGATCGCGAAGCGGGCAATAAGCTCCTGGCCTCTGAAAAGGATCGCCACGAGCACGATTTGGTGACCCAGGCGATGAAGGCCATTCTGGCACCGCGCAGCCACCATCTCAGCATGCCTGATTCTCCTCAGTTGATTACCACGCCGACGCTGTGGCATCTGGCGACGCCGGTAGAAGGCGAGGCGCGTGAAAACGAAAACGCCCTGACCCTGGCCTGCCTGCTGCACCCGACCCCGGCGCTGAGCGGCTTCCCGCATCAGGCGGCAAAAGAGCTGATCGCCGAGCTGGAGCCGTTCGACCGCGAGCTGTTCGGCGGCATCGTCGGCTGGTGCGACAGCGAAGGCAACGGCGAGTGGGTGGTGACCATCCGCTGCGCGCGCCTTCGTGAAAATACCGTTCGCCTGTTTGCCGGCGCGGGCATTGTGCCTGCCTCCTCGCCGGTGGGCGAGTGGCGCGAGACGGGCGTGAAGCTCTCCACCATGCTCAACGTATTTGGTTTGCACTAAGGAAGACTCATGACCATTCCCTTTACCCGCTGGCCTGAGGCATTTGCCCGCCGCTACCGTGAAAAAGGCTACTGGCAGGATCTGCCGTTGACCCACATCCTGACGGATCGCGCGGACAGCGATGCCGTGGCGATAATTGACGGCGAGCGGCACATCACCTACCGCGCGCTGAATCAGGCCGTAAACAACCTGGCCTCAGCCCTTCAGGGGCGAGGGCTGCACCGCGGCGAGACCGCGCTGGTGCAGCTCGGCAACGTGGCCGAGTTCTACATCACCTTCTTCGCGCTGCTGCAAATCGGCGTCGCGCCGGTCAACGCGCTCTTTAGCCACCAGCGCAGCGAGCTGAACGCCTACGCGGCGCAGATCAACCCCGCCGTGCTGATCGCCGATCGCGACCACGCGCTGTTTGCGGGCGATGACTTCCTCAACGCTTTCGTGGATGAACACCGTTCGGTACGCGTCGTGCTCCTGCGCGGCGATAAGGGTGAACATGCCCTGGAAAAGGCGATTGCGCGTCCGGCGGACAACTTCATCCCGAACCCGACGCCCGCCGACGAAGTGGCCTTCTTCCAGCTCTCCGGCGGCAGCACCGGCACGCCGAAGCTGATCCCGCGCACGCATAACGACTACGACTACAGCATCCGCCGCAGCAACGAGATCTGCGGCATTACCGCCGAAACCCGTTACCTGAACGCGCTCCCCGCGGCGCACAACTACGCCATGAGTTCGCCGGGATCGCTGGGCGTCTTCACCGCGGGCGGCTGCGTGGTGCTGGCGAACGATCCGAGCGCCACGCTCTGCTTCCCGCTGATCGAACGGCATCAGATTAACGTCACCTCGCTGGTGCCCCCGGCGGTCAGCCTCTGGCTGCAGGCGATTGCCGACGGTGCGGACAACGCGCAGCTTAAGACCCTGAAGCTGTTGCAGGTGGGCGGCGCGCGCCTCTCCGCCACGCTCGCGGCGCGCATTCCGGCGGAAATCGGCTGCCAGCTTCAGCAGGTGTTCGGCATGGCGGAAGGGCTGGTGAACTATACCGCGCTCGACGATGCGCCGGAGCGCATCATCAACACTCAGGGCCGCCCGATGTGCCCGGACGACGAAGTGTGGGTGGCTGACGAGCACGGCAACCCGCTGCCGCGCGGGGAAGTCGGACGCCTGATGACGCGGGGTCCGTATACCTTCCGCGGCTATTTCAACAGTCCGGAACACAATGCCAGCGCCTTCAACGCCGACGGCTTTTACTGCTCCGGGGATCTGATCGCCATCGACGAGCAGGGCTACATCACCGTGCAGGGTCGTGAGAAAGATCAGATCAACCGCGGCGGGGAGAAGATCGCCGCCGAAGAGATCGAGAACCTGCTGCTGCGCCATGAGTCGGTGATCCACGCCGCGCTGGTGAGCATGGAGGACAGCCTGCTGGGCGAGAAGAGCTGCGCGTATCTGGTGGTGAAACAGCCCCTGCGCGCGGTCGAGGTGCGTCGCTTCCTGCGCGAGCAGGGCGTTGCCGAATTCAAGCTGCCGGACCGCGTGGAGAGCGTGGATGCGCTCCCGCTGACGCCGGTCGGCAAAGTCGATAAGAAACAGTTGCGCCTGTGGCTTGCTGAACGCGCCCGGGGCTGAGGAACAGAGTATGGCCATCCCAAAATTAACCGCTTACGCGCTGCCAACCGCCGCAGAGTTGCCGACCAACAAGGTGAACTGGGCGTTTGAACCGGAGCGCGCCGCGCTGTTGATCCACGATATGCAGGAGTACTTCCTGAACTTCTGGGGCGAAAATAGCGCGATGATGCAGCAAGTAGTAGCGAACATCGCTAAACTGCGCGCGTACTGCAAAGAACACAATATCCCGATTTACTACACCGCGCAGCCAAAAGAGCAGAGCGATGAAGACCGCGCCCTGCTGAACGACATGTGGGGGCCGGGCCTGACCCGCTTGCCGGAGCAGCAGCGCATCGTCGCTGAGCTGACCCCGGACGAAGCGGACACGGTGCTGGTGAAGTGGCGCTACAGCGCGTTTCACCGCTCGCCCCTGGAGCAGATGCTGAAAGAGACGGACCGCAACCAGCTGCTGATTACCGGCGTGTACGCTCACATCGGCTGCATGACCACCGCCACCGACGCCTTTATGCGCGACATTAAGCCGTTCTTTATTGCCGACGCGCTGGCGGATTTCACCCGTGACGAGCACCTGATGTCCCTGAACTACGTGGCCGGACGTTCTGGCCGCGTGGTGATGACCGACGAGCTGCTGCCGTCCGTTCCGGCCTCGAAAACCGCGCTGCGCGAGCTGATCCTTCCGCTGCTGGACGAGTCCGACGAGCCGATGGATGACGAAAACCTGATCGACTACGGCCTGGATTCAGTGCGCATGATGGCGTTGGCCGCCCGCTGGCGCAAAGTGCACGGCGATATCGACTTCGTGATGCTGGCAAAAAATCCCACTCTCGACGCCTGGTGGGCGCTGCTTTCCCGCGAGGTGAAGTAATGGCGGGATTCGATTTTACCGGCAAAACAGTCTGGGTGACGGGCGCGGGGAAGGGGATTGGCTACGCGACTGCACTGGCGTTTGCCGAAGCAGGCGCGCAGGTGACCGGATTCGATCTGGCCTTCCCGCAGGATGATTATCCGTTTGCCACCGAAACGCTGGACGTGGCGGATGCCGCACAGGTACATGAGGTGTGCGGGCGCGCGCTGGCTTCGCTCGAACGGCTGGACGTGCTGGTCAACGCCGCGGGCATTCTGCGCATGGGGGCGACGGACCAGCTCTCGCAGGATGACTGGCAGCATACCTTCGCGGTCAACGTCGGCGGCGCGTTCAACCTTTTCCAGCAGACGATGGGCCAGTTTCGCCGCCAGCAGGGCGGGGCGATAGTCACCGTGGCGTCCGACGCGGCGCACACGCCGCGCATCGGCATGAGCGCCTACGGCGCATCGAAAGCAGCGCTGAAAAGCCTGTCCCTGACCGTCGGGCTGGAGCTGGCGGGCAGCGGCGTGCGCTGTAATCTGGTGTCGCCGGGCTCAACGGATACCGATATGCAGCGCACCCTGTGGAAAAGCGACGACGCGGAGCAGCAGCGCATCCGCGGCTTCGGCGAGCAGTTTAAGCTCGGCATTCCGCTGGGCAAAATTGCCCGCCCGCAGGAGATAGCTGCGACCGTGCTGTTCCTTGCCTCCGATGCCGCCAGCCACATCACCCTGCAGGATATCGTGGTGGACGGCGGCTCCACGCTGGGGGCGTAAATGATCTGGAAACGTCATTTATCGCTTGAAGAACTGAACGCCACCAGCGTGAATACCCTGGTGGCGAACCTGGGCATCGTCTATACCCGCCTCGGGGATGACACGCTGGAAGCGGAGATGCCGGTAGATGCGCGAACCCATCAGCCGTTTGGCCTGCTTCACGGCGGTGCCTCGGCGGCGCTGGCGGAAACGCTCGGCTCAATGGCCGGATTTCTGATGACCCGCGACGGGCAGAGCGTGGTGGGAACGGAGCTGAACGCCACGCATCATCGGGCAGTTTCCCACGGTAAGGTTCGCGGCGTGTGTCAGCCGCTGCATCTTGGGCGTTCGAGCCAGAGCTGGGAGATTGTGGTCTTCGACGAGCAGGGGCGGCGGTGCTGCACCTGTCGGTTGAGTACGATGGTGCTGGGCTAACCCAGGCAGATCAAAGTGATCGGCTTAACACTGTGGTGTAAATCTCTGGTTTGACCACGCATTATTGCGTTTCAAAGTTGTTAAATTTTTCCGGTTGTTCTAGAAACAAAATGTAACATCTCACTGTTTCACAACAACGGACAACAACTATGAACAACTCAGGGAAATACCTTACATGGGCAGGGCTCTCCGTTGTGGGAGCCTTTGCCCTGGGCTATATCGCCCTCAACCGGGGGGAACAGATCAATGCGCTCTGGATCGTCGTCGCCTCGGTCTGCGTTTACCTGATCGCCTATCGTTTTTATGGCCGCTATATCGCGAAGAACGTCCTGGGCGTTGACGCAACGCGCATGACGCCTGCCGTTCGCCATAACGACGGTCTGGACTACGTGCCGACCGACAAAAAAGTGCTGTTCGGTCACCATTTTGCGGCGATTGCCGGGGCAGGCCCGCTGGTGGGGCCGGTGCTGGCGGCGCAAATGGGCTACCTGCCGGGGATGATCTGGATCCTGGCGGGCGTGGTGCTGGCAGGCGCGGTGCAGGACTTTATGGTGCTGTTCGTCTCCACCCGCCGCGACGGACGTTCGCTGGGTGAGCTGGTGAAAGAGGAGATGGGCGCGACCGCCGGGGTGATTGCGCTGGTGGCGACCTTTATGATCATGGTCATCATCCTCGCGGTGCTGGCGATGATCGTGGTGAAAGCGCTGACCCACAGCCCTTGGGGAACGTATACCGTTGCCTTCACCATTCCGCTGGCGCTGTTTATGGGGATCTATATCCGCTACCTGCGTCCGGGCCGCATTGGTGAAGTGTCGGTGATTGGCCTGGTATTCCTGGTGTTCGCCATTATCTCCGGCGGCTGGGTGGCGGAAAGCCCGACCTGGGCGCCTTTCTTCGACTTTACCGGCGTACAGCTGACCTGGATGCTGGTGGGCTACGGCTTTGTGGCGGCGGTGCTGCCGGTATGGCTGCTGCTGGCGCCGCGTGATTACCTCTCCACCTTCCTGAAAATCGGCACTATCGTCGGGCTGGCGATCGGCATTCTGATTATGCGCCCGACCCTGACCATGCCGGCGTTAACCAAATTCATCGACGGTACCGGCCCGGTCTGGACCGGCAATCTCTTCCCGTTCCTGTTTATCACTATCGCCTGTGGTGCGGTGTCGGGCTTCCACGCGCTGATTGCCTCCGGTACCACGCCGAAGATGCTGGCGAATGAAAATCAGGCCTGCCTGATCGGCTACGGCGGTATGCTGATGGAGTCCTTCGTGGCCATTATGGCGCTGGTCTCCGCCTGCATTATCGACCCGGGCGTGTATTTCGCAATGAACAGCCCGATGGCGGTCCTGGCCCCGGCCGGCACCGTTGACGTGGTAGCGTCTGCCGCGCAGGTGGTGAGCGGCTGGGGCTTTGCGATCACCCCTGATACGTTGACGAGCATCGCCAGCGAAGTGGGCGAGCAGTCGATTATCTCCCGCGCGGGCGGCGCGCCGACGCTGGCGGTCGGCATGGCGTATATTCTTCACGGCGCGCTGGGCGGGCTGATGGATGTGTCGTTCTGGTATCACTTCGCCATCCTGTTTGAAGCGCTGTTTATCCTGACGGCAGTGGATGCGGGAACCCGTGCGGCGCGCTTTATGCTGCAGGATCTGCTGGGCGTCATCTCCCCGAACCTGAAGCGGACCGATTCGCTCCCGGCTAACCTACTGGCGACGGCGCTGTGCGTGCTGGCGTGGGGGTATTTCCTGCATCAGGGCGTGGTCGATCCGCTGGGCGGGATTAACACCCTGTGGCCGCTGTTCGGTATCGCCAACCAGATGCTGGCGGGCATGGCGCTGATGCTCTGCGCGGTGGTGCTGTTCAAGATGAAGCGCCAGCGTTACGCCTGGGTGGCGCTGGTGCCAACCGCGTGGCTGCTTATCTGTACCCTGACGGCGGGCTGGCAGAAAGCCTTCAGCCCGGATAATAAGGTGGGCTTCCTGGCGATTGCCAACAAGTTCCAGGCGATGATCGACAGCGGCAAGATCCCGGCACAGTACACCGAATCGCAGCTGTCGCAGCTGGTGTTTAACAACCGTCTGGACGCCGGGCTAACCATCTTCTTTATGGTGGTGGTCGTGGTGCTGGCGTTGTATTCTCTCAGGACCGCGCTGGCTGCGTTGAAAAATGATAAGCCAACGGCGAAAGAGACGCCGTACGAGCCAATGCCTGAAAACCTGGAAGAGATTGTGACCCAGGCGAAAGGGGCGCACTAACCTGTGTGCCGGGTGGCGGCTTCGCCTTACCCGGCCTACATTTCTTATCCTCCCTCTCCCTTTGGGAGAGGGGCGGGGTGAGGGAAACAAACGAGAAATGACCTATGTTCGACACCCTTTCCAAAGCAGGTAAGTACCTGGGCCAGGCCGCCAAAATGATGATTGGCGTGCCGGACTACGACAACTACGTCGAGCATATGCGCGTCAATCATCCGGACCAGACGCCCATGACCTACGAAGAATTTTTCCGTGACCGCCAGGATGCCCGCTACGGCGGCAAGGGCGGAGCGAAGTGCTGTTAACCCTCTTTCGGTAAATAGAGGCTGATCTGCTCCTGCTTACAGCCGTAGATCGCCGCCAGCTTTTTGCGGGTGCGCTTTTGCGGACGGGAGTCCAGCGCTTCCAGCTGTGACACGGCGGACTGGCTGATGCCGAGTTTCTCCGCCACCTCCTGCTGGGATAGCCCGCGCAGGATACGCCACGCGGCCTGCAGGCTGACGTTCTCGCTATGCATGACGTCGCATACTTCACCAGGTAATCCTACGTCATCATAACAATCGTGTTCGACTTCAATATCCTCTAGATCATCATCGGTTTCGTCGTCAATTTCTGCCATCTGTAAGCACATACGAAAGTATTCATCATAGGGAATAACGGCGTACTGCGCTTTTCCGTCATCGTCCTTAATTAGCTGAACAGCCATAGGGGGCTTTCTCCTCGTGAAGGTAGGTCGTTGATGTTCTGCGCTTGACGGCCAAAACATAACAATGGTTATCGGGATCGTCCCGAAGTGTAATCAGAATGCGGTAATCGCCAACGCGTAGCCGAAAATGATTTTCTGTTGCCGATTTTTTTTTGATATCGGGCCGGGGAGCTGAGCGATCGCCCAGCTCAGCAAGTTTTGCTTTGATTCTTCGCTGATATCGGCCATCGATTTTGGAAAACTCTTTCTTTGCATTCTTTGACCAGACAATCTTCATCCGTACCTCCACTGTACGCCCACACAAAATATAAGGAAATAATAAGGCTATTAGATAAATTCCGAATTTCTTATGGGGTACTGTAGAGCGGAGAAAAATACAGGTAAGAGGCAAAACGCAAACCTTCGAGGCGGCTCGAGAAGGCCTCTGCCTGGCGACAGAGGCTTGCAGGGTGATTGCGATCAGGCGTTCAACCCGCCGTCCACATCCAGGCCGGTACCGGAGATCTGCCCGGCGGCTGGGCTGGCAAGAAACGTGACCGCCGCCGCGATGTCTTCCGGCTGGCCGTAGTGGCCGACGGCGATCATCTGGCGCTGGGCTTCCGCCTGTTCGCCGTCTTCCGGATTCATATCGCTGTTGGTGGGGCCGGGGTGGACAAGGTTAACGGTAATACCGCGCGGCCCCAGATCGCGCGCCAGGCCGCGGGTGAGGGAGTTGAGGGCAGACTTGGTCATCGAGTAAACGGCAATACCCGGCATCGCCACGCGGTTGGCCAGACAGCTGCCGATGTTGATAATGCGCCCGCCGTCAGACATGTGCACCAGCGCTTCCTGAATGGCGATCACCACGCCGCGAATGTTGACGTTGATGAGCGCGTCGATGTCCGCCAGCGTCATAGACTCCAGCGGGCCGCCGCGCGCGATCCCGGCGTTATTGACCAGAATATCCAGCCCGCTAAGGGAACGCGCCGCATGGGTGACGGCATCCTGAATCGCCTGCGCGCTGGCGCTGTCCGCCTGCACGGCTTCGCCGTGTCGTCCCAGCGCCTTAATCTCATTGGCGACCGCCTGGGCTTTATCGGCAGATTTTTCATACGTAATAATCACATCCGCACCGGCGCGCGCCAGCGACAGTGCAATAGCCCGACCCAACCCGCGGCTGGCACCGGTAACCAGCGCCTTTTTACCTGTTAAATCGATCTGCATGATGACCTCGTTACGAGAGTGGTAAGAATCATCATTAGGTATAGACGGTCAGGGAGATTAACGGCTGAAGTATTCCACCTTCTCAAACGCCGCGCGCAGAACGTCGGGCGTTAACGTCACCGGCAGATAATGAATTGACTCCACCGGACGCAGGGTGTGGGCAATCACCTTATCCAGCTCCTCTCGGCTGTTAATATCGACCTCCAGCGCGCGAAGCGTGGTCGGCAGGTTAAAACGCCGATACGCCGAGACCAGCTGTGCCAGCACGTCGTCCTGGCCGAGCAGGGCGCTCTGCACCAGAATGCCGTAGGCCACCTTGGTGCCGTGGAGGTATTTTTCCGTCTGCGGCAGCACGGTCAAACCGTTGTGCACCGCATGCGCCGCCGCCACGCGGGTATAGCGTTCGCCCAGACCGCCGACCATCCCGCCGCCTGCGATAATCGCATCCACCACGTCCCGGAACGCCTGCGTCTGTTCACCGCGCTGCTGGTCAGCCAGGGCTTCCTCACTGTGCTCCAGCAGCACGTCGCGGATAGCCAGCGCGCCGTTGATGCCCAGCCGCACGGTCAGCGGCAGCTTTTCAGGCTGCGGGGCGAGCACTACCGCTTCGTACCACTTCGCCAGCGTATCGCCGATGCCCGCCAGCAGGTATTCCGCGGGTGCGTTAAGGACGATCTGCGGCTCCACCAGTACCAGGAAGTTGGCGTCGTCGAAGATCTCAAAATGCAGCGCCTGACCGGCATCGTTGTACCAGACGGAGAGCGGGGTCCACGCCGCGCAGGTGGCGGCAATAGTGGGGATGCCCACGAACGGCACTCCTAAGCGGCGCGCCACGGCCTTGACGGCATCGAGCACCGTGCCGCCGCCAACGCCAATCACCACGCTGGCGTCGCTGCCGGATTCATTCACCAGATCGGTGACGTCGCGCTCGCTGCAGTGGCCTTTAAACAGCAGGTGTTTCGCCCCCGGCGCATTAAAGCTCTCCGGCAGGAAAGGGCGCGCGCCTTCGATCGCGCGCTCGCCGTAGATCCACACCGCGCGGGAAAGCTGTTCAGGGGTAAAGAAGTCATTCAGATGCGCAAGGCTTCCGGAATGAGAGAAGTAGTTCGCCGGGCCAGGCACGACGCGGATATCGGTGTTGCTCATGATGGTGTCCTTTTTGGGAAGCGCTAACCCGATGTTATGTCTGGACATCCGGATGGCTAATAATATTTCGCTTTAACTTATGCCTTTTCCGTCGTTGTCAGTCAACCGGAGCTGTGAAAAATTCGATAAATCAGAAGAGTAATGAAGGATTTACGCGGATGGTTTCCAGTCGCCTTGAAATGCGCGGTATCAGCCTGGCCTTTTCCGGCTTTCAGGCGCTGTCGCGCGTGAATTTCACCTTAGCCGGCGGCTCCGTACACGCGCTGACCGGCGCCAACGGCGCGGGAAAATCGACGCTGATGGCGGTGCTGTGCGGGACGCACGACCACTATGAGGGCGAGATCAGTATTAACAACCAGCCGGTGAGCATCCGCGAACCGCTCGATGCCAAACGGCTGGGGATCCACCTTGTGCAGCAGGAAGTGGACGTGGCCCTGATCCCGGGGTTAAGCATCGCCGAGAACATCATGCTCGACCAGCTGGCGCAGCCGGGGCATCGCTTCAGCTGGGGAGCGATCCGTCAGCAGGCGAGACAGGCGCTGGCGCAGCTGGATGTTTCTCTGGACGTACGCCGTTCCATCGACAGCTGCACGCTTGCCGAAAAGCAGCAGATTTTGCTGGCGCGGGCGCTGTCCCACCACTGCCGTTTTTTGATTCTTGATGAGCCCACCGCGCCGCTGGACGCGCACGAGAGCGAGCGCCTGTTTGCGGTAGTAAGACGCTTAAAGCAGCAGGGCATCGGCGTGGTGTTTATCTCCCACCGCATTCACGAGCTGAAGGCCATCTGCGACACCCTGACGGTGCTGCGCGACGGCAAGCTGATTGAGTCCGGACCGATGGCCGATCTTAGCGGAGAAGCGATCGTCGAGAAGATGCTCGGCCACGTGCTGAGCGATATCTATCCGCCCGCGCGGCCGCCGCACGGCGACGAAACGTTGCTGCGGGTAGAAGGTCTGCACGACGACGCGCTGCTGAAAGATATCTCCCTGCACCTGCGCAAGGGCGAAATTCTTGGTATTGCCGGGCTGGCGGGGGCGGGAAAAACCGAACTCTGTAAGGCGCTGTTTGGTGCCAGCAAAAGCCGCGTGGCGCGCGGTGAGCTGAATCAACAGCCCTGGCAGCCGCGCGATCCGGCGGACTCGGTGCTGCGCGGGCTGGCGCTGGTGCCGGAAGAGCGGCGTAAAGAGGGTATTTTTATCGACGAGCCGGTGAGCATGAACCTTGCCGTGTGCGCTGATAACAGCTTCTCGCGCTGGAGCCTGTTCGGCCATCGTCAGGCGTGGCGCTGGGCGGAGGAGGTGATCGCCCGCGTCGGCGTTCGCGCGCGCGGTCCCGGGCAGGTTTTGCGACGTCTGTCCGGCGGTAACCAGCAGAAGGTGGCTATCGGCAAGTGGCTGCGCAATGACGCGAGCGTGCTGATCTTCGACGAGCCGACCAAAGGCGTGGACGTGAAGGCCAAAACCGATCTTTTCCAGCTGATTGACGGCCTGGCGCGCGAGGGCAAAGGGGTGATTTACGCCTCCGGCGAATTTGCCGAGCTGGTCGGGCTGTGCGACCGCATCTGCGTCCTGTGGGACGGGCGCATCGTGGCGGAAATCGCCGGGACCGAGGCCCGTGAAGAGACATTACTTTATTATTCAACCGGAGGAACGGCGTCGTGAGCAAGGCCCTTTCAGTAAACGCGACGGCGTCTGGCCGTCAGCAGATTTTCGATTTTCTCTACAGGTGGGGCATGTTGCTGACCGTCGTCGCGCTGGTGGCCGTCTTTGGCCTGGCGTCGGACAGCTTCCTCGATCCGAACAACATCATCAACATTCTGCGCTCGATTGCCATCGTGACGGTGATTGCCATAGGCGTGTCGATTTCGCTGACCATCGGCGGATTCGATCTCTCCGTGGGGTCTACCGCGTCGCTGGCGAACGCGCTGGTGATTTCCCTTTTCGTCTGGCACGGCTTCGGCACCACCGAGTCGATTCTGATTACCCTCGCGCTCTGCACGCTGGTGGGACTGTTTAACGCCTTTCTGATCGTTATCCTGCGTATTCCGGACATGCTCGCGACGCTGGCCAGCCTATTTGTGATCCAGGGCGTGGCGATGACCTACAGCTACGGCGGGTCGATTACCGAAAACATGGTGCTGCCGAGCGGCGATATGGCGGAAGGGACTATTCCGGCGACGTTCAGCCTGCTGGGACAGGTGCCGACCATCGTGATCGTCATGCTGGTGGTGACCGTGCTGGCACAGCTGGGGCTGTCGCTCACCACTCACGGACGCCGGATGTACGCCATTGGCGGTAACCCGGAAGCGGCGCGTCTCTCCGGGATTCGCACCACCCGCTACAAGGTGGCGGCCTACGTGATTGCCTCCCTGCTGGCGGGCCTGGGCGGGATTTTGCTGGCCTCGCGCATCGGGTCGTCGCAGGTGAACGCAGGCGGCGGATATCTGATGGATGCGGTGGCGGCGGCGTGGATTGGCTTCTCGCTGGCCGGGTCCGGCAAGCCGAACGCGCTGGGGACCCTGGTCGGGGCGGTGATTCTCGGCGTGCTGTCGAACGGGCTGGTGATGCTCTCCGTGCCGTATTACGCCATGGACATTATAAAAGGGCTGGTGCTCGCGGTAGCGCTGGCGATTACCTACATACAAAAACGCTGACAACACAACGGGATAAAAAATGAAAAAGATTGCACTCTCTTTGGTGGCATTAGGGTTATTCACCGCTCTGCCTGGCTTCGCGGCCACGCCCGCACCGCTTCCGGCTGCCATTGCGAACCATGACGGCCCGATCCGCATAGCGGTGATCCGTAACCTCGGCTCAGACGACAACACCACGCAGTTTATTGCCGGGGCCATTCAGGAAGGGAAGAAGCTTGGCTTTAAGGTCAGCACCTTTTTAAGCAACGGCGACGACGCCAAATTCCAGGACTTCGTGAACCAGGCCATCAGCCAGAAGTACGACGGGATTATCTTGTCTCAGGGCCGCGATCCGTACTCCACCGCGCTGGTGAAGAAGGCGGTGGACGCCGGGATTAAGGTCGCGGTGTTTGATACCGCCGTCAACGGCGAGATCCCGGGCGTGACCGTTACCCAGCAAGACGATGCCTCCCTGACGAACCTCTCCTTCGGCCAGCTGGCGAAAGATTTCAACGGCAAGGCCAATATCGTCAAGCTATGGGTGGCGGGCTTCCCGCCGATGGAGCGTCGTCAGGCGGCCTATAAAGAGCTGCAAAAACAGTATCCGGACATTAAAGAGCTGGAGTCTATCGGCGCGGTCTCTTCCGACGTGCAGGGCGACACCGCCAACAAGGTGGGCGCAATCCTCGCTAAATACCCGAAAGGCAAAATCGATGCCATCTGGGGAACCTGGGACGCCTTCAGCCAGGGCGCGTATAAGGCGCTGAAAGAGAACGGCCGCACCGAGATTAAGCTCTACAGCATCGACATCTCCAACCAGGATCTGCAGCTTATGCGCGAGCCGGGCAGCCCGTGGAAGGTGAGCGTGGCGGTGGATCCGAAGCTGATTGGGGCGACCAACGTGCGTCTGGTGGCGAACAAGATTGCCGGGGAAGCGACGCCAGCGACCTACGATTTTAAGGCGGCGGCCATTCCTCAGGCGCTGCTGACCGCCCAGCCGGGCGCGGTGAACGTGGCGTCGCTGGGCAAAATCATTCCGGGCTGGGGCCAGACGGAAGATTTCATTGCGCCGTGGTTTGCGACGCTGGAAGCGAAAAATAAATGAGCGAGCTCCCTACGCCCGAATACAGCCGCAATATGCGGCTGATTGGCCATAGCGATCAGGGTGGTCGCCCGGACGGCGTGCAGCTGATGGTGCATCGCGGTTTCGCCTATATCGGCCATATGGTGTCGCAGGGCTTTTCGATTGTCGACGTGCGCGACCCGAAAAACCCGAAAGCGGCAGGCTACGTGCCCGCGCCGCCGGGCACCTGGAACGTGCATCTGCAGGCGCATGACGATCTCCTGCTGGTCATCAACGCGCGGGATCTTTTTGCCGATGCGCGTTTTGCCGACGAGAAGGTCTACTACACCCGGCAGGTGGGCGAGACCGTCAGCGACGTGCAGGACAAAGGCTGGAGCGCGGGGCTTCGCGTTTTTGATATCTCCACGCCGGACAAGCCGCGCGAAATCGGTTTTCTGTCGCTGAGCGGTATCGGCATCCACCGCATCTGGTACATCGGCGGACGCTGGGCGTACGTGTCGGCGCTGATCGACGGCTTTACCGACTACATCTTTTTGACGATCGACCTGGCCGACCCGCGTAAGCCTGAGGTGGCAGGGCGCTGGTGGCTGCCGGGCATGAACCAGGCCAAAGGTGAGAAGCCGAACTGGCCGGAAGGGAAACGCTACGCGCTGCACCATGCGATTATTGCAGGCGATACCGCGTACGGCAGCTGGCGCGACGGCGGCCTGACGCTGCTGGACGTGAAGGATCGTACCCAGCCTAAGCTCATTAGCCACCGTAACTGGAGCCCGCCGTTTGGCGGCGGCACGCACACCGCGCTGCCGCTGCCCGACCGCGATCTGCTGGTGGTGCTGGACGAAGCGGTGCTCGATAACCAGGAAGACGGTGAGAAGCTGATCTGGCTGTTTGATATCCGCGAGCCGTCGAATCCGGTAAGCATCTCGACCTTCCCGCAGCCGGATGAAACCGACTACGTGGCGAAAGGGGCGCATTTCGGGCCACACAACCTGCACGAGAACCGGCCGGGGAGCTTTGTCAGCTCAACGCTGATCTTTGCGACGTATCAGAACGCGGGCGTGCGCGCGTATGACATTTCCAATCCGTATAGACCGGTTGAAACGGGGGCGCTGGTGCCCGCAGCACCGGAGAAAATGATGGATACCCGCCCGAATCGCCCGCAGGTGATCCAGTCGTGTGACGTGTTTGTGGATGCGCAGGGAATTATCTACAGCACGGATTATAACGGCGGGCTGTCGGTGATTGAGTATTTGGGGTAAGCGCGGTTTGATGCCCTCACCCCGGCCCTCTCCCACAGGGAGAGGGAGAAAATCAACTGTACTGCCGCACCCGCGCCACCAGATCTTCCACGCTGTCGATGCGGTCGGCAATCACAATTAGCGCTTTACCGAGCGTTATCGCGTGGCGCAGGCATTCGTGTCGCATGGCCTCGTCCTGAATGGTGTCGATATCCGCGACGTGGGAAAGCCCGACGCTGCGGCGAATGAGTTCGGTGCCGCAGAAGCCGATGGCGTCATGCCAGACCTTTTTCAGGAACGCAGAGGCGTAACCCGGCGCGCCGAGCGCGGCGTCGCGCGTTTTCTCGTGTGCCAGTGCCTGGAAGCGTTCCGCGAAGGTGTTCCACAGCTCCTGAATATCGGTCAGGCGCTGCTCGCGCGCGGCGGCGGCATCGCGAATGCCCAGGTGCCCCGGCAGGCCGCAGAAGTTCAGCAGCAGGTTGCCGATGGCGGTACCGACGTCAAAGCCAATCGGGCCAAAGTAGCCAAACTCGGCGTCGATGGCCTTCAGGCTGCCGTGCGCCACAAAAATCGACCCGCTGTGAATATCGCCGTGCAGGAGCGCTTCGGCGTGCGAGAAGAAGCGGTGCTTCAGGGAGGCCACGGCTATTTTCAGCTGGGCGTCGTCGCGCAGCGCCGCGACGTCATTTTCCAGCTCGGCCGGGTAGCTGTTGCGCTCGTGGATCTGGTACGGATCGTTGAAGAACAGATCTTCGGTGATCTCGCACATCTCCGGGTTGATGAATTTCGCCACCTGCGCTTTCTTCTCGTGCGGGTGCAGGTAGAAATCGCTGGTGTGGAACAGCGCGTGCGCGAGGTATTCACCCAGCTGGCGCGCCGCCAGCGGGTAATAATTATTTTTGATCAGCTCGCCGCGCCAGATGCGATGGCTGGAGAGATCTTCCATCACCATCACCGCCAGCTCCGGATCGAAGTGGTGGATTTTCACGGTGTGCTGCGGGCTGTGCCGGTAGTGCTCGACCAGGGTTTGCGCCTCCAGGCGGGCGCGGTCCAGCGTCAGCGGCCAGGACTCGCCGACGCAGCGCACGTAGGGTAGCGCCTGCTTAACGACGATGCGGCTCACGCCCGCGCTGTCGAAAATTTTAAAGACCAGATTGAGGTTGCCGTCGCCAATCTCCTGCGCCTCTACCAGCGATGAAGGATCGTCAAGTCCGCCAAACTGCCTGGCATACTCCACGGCATCCTGAGCGGTAAAGGTACGGTATTGCGACATGGCCTGCTCCTCACGAGTTTTTAAATTAAGACATGTAGACGTCTATACATCTGGATTTCATCCTGACACAATGTGCTACAACAACGCAACAGGGAATTAACGACATGCAGACATTACAGACGACCAGCCTGCGGGTGGCGAATAATCAGCTCTTTATTCTCGACCAGCAGGCCCTCCCGCAGGAGATACGCTGGCTGGATGCCTCGACCGTAGAGGCGCTGGTTGGGCATATCCACGCCCTGCGCGTGCGCGGCGCGCCGCTGATTGGTCTCTCTGCAAGCCTGCTGCTGGCGCTGCTGGCGGAAAACGGCAAAAACCGTGACGAGCTGGCGGTTGCGCTGGAAACCCTGCGCGCGTCCCGCCCGACGGCGGGGAACCTCATGAACAATCTCGACCGCATGAAGATTGCGCTGTGGCAGGAAGAGTATGTTCCGGCGCTGGTGTCGGAAGCGCTGCGCCTGATTGATGAAGATAAACGACTCTGTGATGCCATTGCGAAAGCGGGCAGCGCGCTGGTGAAGCCCGGCAGCCGCCTGCTGACCCACTGCAACACCGGCGGACTGGCAACGGCGGGGGTCGGTACGGCGCTTGGGGTCATTGCTCGCGCGCACCGGGAAGGCAACGTCAGCAACGTCTGGGTCGATGAAACCCGCCCGCTGCTGCAGGGCGGTAGATTGACCGCGTGGGAGCTTGGCGAGCTGGGCGTGCCGTATCAGCTGATTACCGATTCCATGGCCGCCAGCCTGATGGCGAAAGGGCAGGTAGACGCCGTGTGGGTGGGCGCAGACCGCATTGCGGCTAACGGCGACGTGGCGAACAAAATCGGCACCTACTCCCTGGCGGTGCTGGCAAAATTCCACGGCATTCCGTTCTATGTGGCCGCGCCGCAAACGACCCTCGACCCTGAATGCCCGAACGGCGACGCGATCCCGATTGAGCAGCGTGCCGCCAGCGAGGTGACGGGCGTCGCCGGAAGCTTTGGCGCGGTTCAGTGGGCGCCGGAAAACGCGCAGGTCTACAACCCGGCGTTTGACGTTACGCCAGCCTCGCTGATTAGCGGCTGGGTGCTGGATACGGGCGTGGTCACGCCGGAAGAGGTTGCGGAAGGGAAATTTGCCTGAGTCCGGCTATCCTTTAAGGGGCTCCCTTAAGAGGACAACATCGTGACGCTCGATCCTGAAACTGACTTAAAACTGGAGCGCGTGGTGGATGCACCGCGCGACCTGCTTTGGCTCTGCTGGACTAGGCCGGAACACATCAAAAACTTCTTCATTCCTGCTCCCCATAAGGTGACCGAATGCGATCTCGACCTGCGCGTGGGCGGGCGGTTCAACACCGTATTTGAGGTGGACGGTCAGCGGATGGATAACCGGGGCGTCTTCCTGGAAATCGATCCCGGTAAAAAGCTGGTCTTTACCGACGGCTATACCGAAGGCTGGAAACCGGCCGAGAAGCCGTTTATGACGGCGATTTTATTGCTGGAAGATGTCGGGGAGGGGAAGACCCGCTATACGGCGATTGCGCGTCATCCGACGAAGGAGATCCGCGAGCAGCATGAACAGATGGGCTTCCACGAAGGATGGGGGATTGTGCTGGATCAGCTGGTGGGATATGTGAAGGGATTGAAGGTGTAACGCGCGCGGATGCCCTCACTCCTACCCTCTCCCACAGGGAGAGGGAGAAAAGATCATGCCAGGCGTGGATACGCATCCGCGATGGCATCACCGGTAAACTGGGCCACCCAGCCTTCCGGGTTATCGAAAATACGAATGGCGGTAAAGTTCGGCTCTGAGCCCATATCAAACCAGTGCGGCGTGCCCGCGGGGACGGAGATCAGGTCGTTTTTCTCGCACAGCACCTGATACACCTCATCGCCAATGTGCAGGCAGAACAGCCCCGCGCCTTCCACGAAAAAGCGTACCTCGTCTTCGCCGTGGGTGTGTTCGTTCAGGAACTTCGCGCGTAGCGCATCTTTCTGCGGATTGTCGGCGCGCAGGCTGATCACGTCCCAGCTCTGGTAACCCTTCTCTGCCACCAGTTTGTCGATCGCATGTTGATACGCCTCGATCACTGCTTCAGGCGCGGGATCGTGTCCTAAATCGCGATCCGCAGCCCAGCGTTCAAACCGAACGCCTTTCGCGTTGAGCTGTTGGGCAATCTCGGCGGCGTCGGTACTGTGCCACTGGTGTTGACTGGCGTCTTTGTCGGAATAAATGGTCAATGCGCTCATGAAGGGATCTGCTCCGGGTTAATCTCGTCAAACTGGTGGACCTGATGGTGGTGGCTTGCGCCGTCATCATCACCGCGAATCAGCTGCAGGGTACGAAAACCTGCCTGTTCAGCCGCATCCAGCTCCTGATGAATATCGGACAGGAACAGGATCTGCGACGGGGCAATGCCCGTTTGCGCCGCGATGTTCTGATAAGACTGCACCTCGCGCTTGGCGCCGATGTGGGTATCAAAATAGCCGCTGAACAGATGAGTAATATCACCTTCGTCGCTGTAGCCAAATAACAGTTTCTGCGCGGCGACGGAGCCAGAGGAATAAACATAGAGATCAATCCCTTGCGCTTTCCACTTTTCCAGTGCAGGCAGCACGTCGGGGTAGAGGTGTCCGGTAAAATCGCCGTTAACGTAGCCGTCGTGCCAGATGATCCCCTGCAGGGCTTTGAGCGCGGTCGATTTGCGGTCTTCGTCCATAAAGGCAAACAGAGCGTCGATAAGTTCGCCGACGCTGGCGTGCGGGTTATCGATTTCATCACGCAGGTTGTCCAGAATGGATTTGACCGGCTCGGCGTACTGCTGCGCGGTCACGAAGGCCGCCAGCCGCTCACGCGCGTAGGGGAACAAAACGTTATGGACAAAACGAATATCGCTGGTGGTCCCTTCAATATCCGTCACAATCGCGCGAATCATATTCTCTCCAGTTGTCGTAAACGCATTTCGCATTCAAATAAGAATTCTAGCCCTTCCAGATGACGGCGGGCCTCGGCCACGTCGCGTCCCCAGCAGGTTAAGCCATGACCGCGCAGAAGAAAACCATAATTAAGCGGGCGTTCCTCTGCGTAATGGGCGATTCGGGAGGCGAGGGCGTCGATATCCTGGTCGTTATCAAAGATCGGGATAGCCACCGTGTCCATATGCGTGGTCTGCCCGGTGAGGGATTTTTGCATCTCAAAGCCGCTGATGTTGAGCTCGGCTTCTTTGACCAGACGGGACAGCACCGTGGCGTTAACCGTGTGAACGTGAAGGACGGCGTTGGCGTCAGGGAACAGGCGATAGATGAGGGTATGCAGCCCGGTCTCCGCCGACGGTTTACGACCGGACGGGGCGCGATTGGTGGCAATCTCGACCTGGAGGAAGTCATCGGTGGTGAGGCTGCCTTTGTCCTTTCCGGATTCGCTGAGCCAGCACAGATGTTCGTCCTGACGCACCGACATGTTGCCGCCGGTGGCGGGGGCCCAGCCTTTGGCACCAATCCAGCGGCAGGCGTCGACCAGATGCGTGAGTTGCAGGTTATCTCTCATTTCCTTTTACCCTCTCGGCCAGGAATATTCATATGGTTTAGACGTCTAAGCGTCTTGATTGCCAAAGACTAACATCGTGTTATAGTGGCAGCAACATAAGTATTACAGGCAGGCACGACACAATGAGCAATAACGCATTGATTCCGCAGAGTAAACTTCCCAATCTCGGTACCACCATCTTTACGCAGATGAGCGCTCTGGCACAAAAGCACAACGCCATTAACCTTTCTCAGGGGTTCCCGGATTTCGATGGCCCGACGTATCTGCAGGAGCGTCTCGCGTACCACGTGGCGCAGGGGGCAAATCAGTATGCACCGATGACGGGCGTGCAGGCGCTGCGGGAAGCCATTGCGGATAAAACGGCGGAGCTGTATGGCTATAAGCCCGATGCGAACAGCGACATTACGGTGACGGCAGGGGCGACCGAAGCGCTGTATGCCGCCATCACCGCGCTGGTGCGTACGGGCGATGAAGTCATCTGCTTTGATCCGAGCTACGACAGCTATGCGCCTGCGGTTGAACTCTCCGGCGGCGTGGTGAAACGCGTGGCGCTCCAGCCGCCGCATTTCCGCCCTGACTGGCAGGCGTTTGCTGCGCTGCTGAGCGACAAAACCCGCCTGGTGATCCTGAATACCCCGCACAATCCGTCGGCGACGGTGTGGCAGAAAGCCGATTTCGCCGCGCTGTGGCAGGCAATTGCGGAACGCGAAATTTACGTGCTGAGCGATGAGGTCTATGAGCACATTTGCTTTGCTGAAGAGGGACACGCCAGCGTGCTGGCCCATCCGCAGCTTCGCGAGCGTGCTATCGCCGTCTCTTCGTTTGGTAAGACCTACCATATGACCGGCTGGAAAGTGGGCTACTGCGTCGCACCGGCGGCTATCAGCGCTGAGCTGCGCAAGGTGCACCAGTACCTGACCTTTGCCGTGAACACGCCGGCCCAGCTGGCGCTGGCGGATATGCTGCGCGCTGAGCCCGGACATTACCGCGAGCTGCCGCACTTCTATCGTGAACGTCGGGATCTGTTTGTGACGGCATTAAGCAAAAGCCGTCTGGAAATTTTGCCCTCAGAAGGGACCTATTTCCTGCTCGCCGACTACAGCGCGATATCGGAGCTGGACGACGTGAGTTTCTGCCAGTGGCTGACGAAAGAGGTCGGCGTGGCCGCAATTCCGCTGTCGGTGTTCTGCGCCGATCCCTTCCCGCATAAGCTGATCCGTCTTTGCTTTGCGAAGCAGGAATCGACGCTGCTGGCGGCGGCAGAGCGCCTGAACACGCTCTGATTATTTCACCGTCCAGGCTTCTGAGTAACGGCGGTCTGCAAACAGCTCCAGCAGGCCGTTGATTTGCTTGAGGCGCAAGACTTCATCGCTGTCCATGCCCAGCTCTTTGCCTATTCTCTCATCATTCCAGCCAAGCAGCGCCAGCTCGCGAACGATTTCCGACATGGCGTTAATCTGGTGTCGACCCCGCGCCCGATTGTGGCGAATGGTTGCGGCCATACGGTTATGTTTATCCTGCCGATCCCGACGCAGGCAGGTGACGGGGAGATAACCCTTAAGCTGACGCTTCAACGCCGCCCGATTTTTACCGATTTCATGGCGATGAAAACCATCCACGATTTCGTAGTGTTGCGGTTCACTTTCTGTCACAACGATAGGTTGGGTGAATCCATCGAGTTCCAGCGACTTACTGAGCAGTCGTTTTTCTGGTGGAGCAACGTTATTGGGGTTGTAATCGTTAGCGGTAATAGCGTCCTGTCTTATCCAGAGGACGCAGTCTATCGGTTGCTCGCGAAACGGACTGTGTTTATGGATCGCCTCACGAAAAGCATTTATTGCGTTAATGCGGTCCTCTTCTGAAAGTGACTGAAGGTACGTTTCCATCTCGGTGATTAGTCTTTGTCGCATAATATGCCCCACTCCTTGCGTTTAGCCTTCATTCTGTCGCTGTAGCGCTGATAATGTTTGGGTTTATTCGGGCTGAACGATAGCGCCCTGCACCAGTAGTCGTTATTCAGGAGAACCTTGCAAATACGGCGCCATGAGGGAATGTCTTTGGCTCCGATATCACCGTCCTGGGTATCGGGAATATCCTTCATGCCTCTCTTCTGATACCAGTGCAGATAAATGGCGATTTTATTGCGGTAATGCTCAGCCGTATTTTGCGGCATGCTTTCGAGGAGCAACATGGCATATTCGCGCCAGCAGAGGTGTTCGGGTTTCAAAATTTTTCGGTGACCATAAAAATGATTATCGTGTCCGGCGTACATTCCTCCGCTGCGCGCACCGCTCACGCGCTCGCACATGGCCGCCCAGCGATCGGGCTCAACAACGTGGTAGAGCCATAGTCCCTGGCGCTGTTCCGGGCCAAAGGGTTCACAAATACGCATGTAGCGTAGCGGCACGCCAGCCTGAAACATCAGGTCATAAAGTGGGTTATAGCAACAACCTGATTTGGCGAACCAGGTCCATATATCGGCGGTTTTCCAGTCGTAGAGAGGATAGATATACCAGGCATGTCCTCCCGGTGCGACGGTAGTCCAGGGTTTATCGTCGGCAAACCGCTGCTTACGCGCCGATGCAATAGCCAGGAAACGGTTGTAAGACTCATCGGCGCGGATGCCAATCAGTACCGCCGCCGGGCGATTGCGAGAGAACCAGTCGCAGAAACTGCGGACAAAGGTTTCAAACGTCATTCCAGGCTGGTAAAAAGGAAAAAAAGCGGGATCGGTTATCGCATCGCCGGGAGGCTGGCGGACCCATTGGGTGCCGGGTTCCCAGCATTGCCATTCCGGCTGGAATTGCGACAGTGAATTTTGCGTTGTCAGGGGAAGCGCGACCCACCAGAAATGGTTAATGACATCGCTGTACAATTCACGCATATGTTGCACATGGTTAATGGTATGGGAAAACTGCGCCTCCCAGTCAATAAAGAGCACATCTATTTTGACTTTCATCTGTCGCGCCTGTTGGGCAACCAGATGCAGCATGACGGTGGAGTCTTTTCCACCTGAAAAAGAAACACAGGTTCTGGGAAAATTTTCGAGAGTCCATTTTATTCGTTCCCGAGCAGCAGTAAGAACATCCTGGTTTAAAGGGTATTTATAAATTGACATGTTTATTCTCATCCTGAGGAATAAATACCAGACTGTAGCGTCAAAACCAAAGAGAGGATTATATCAGTCAACAATTAAATGGATATATGACGGTCATGTCGCGTAGTTCTATAACGGTGGTGTATGTTTTGCAGTATGTTTCCCATTTGGTGCGAAAACTACATCAATATTCACGGTGATGATATTTCTCCAATAAAACTGGCGAATGCCGAGCTATTGAGTGCAGAACGATTATACATCATGTAAATATCAATGCTGGGGAAATGAATGTCTGTTTCCACTTTGCGCAGATTGAGGGCGGGCCCATATTGTTCGAAGGCCGACGTGGGTACTAAACCTATGAGATCGGATGAACCGATCATCGACAGAAGGGATATAAAAGAGTCGCTACGATAGACGATATTTCTTTCGAATAACAGGTTATCGGCCTTGTTCTGATAGCCTTTGAAGCTGTTCTCACCGTTCAGGCAGGCGGTGAAGTTTTCATTCAGAATTTCTTCACGTGTAGGATTTTCACCGAGACGGGGGTGACCCTCCCGACAAACGAGAACGAAAGGAAGTTTATGGTAGAGGCTACAGGCGACAGAATGACTGTTAGAAGAGGAATACGAGAATATCAAGTCCGCCCTTCTGTAGGCCAGGAGATCTTCCGCTGAATCAGGAGAAAGAAAAACATCATGTAATTCAATCGAATAGTTATGGTTATTCATGAGCAGTTTTATAGGATCAAGGGTTGCTTTCGTACTCATAAACTGCGGGCAATAAATGACAAAATTCTTCTTCAACCCGCTGCTGTGCATGATATTGATAGTCTGCTCTAGCTGGTTCAGGTTCTGTTCCAGATGATAATGCAAATTGACGCCGACGGTCGTGGGCGTGATCCCTTTTCCGGAACGGATAAACAGAGGATCGTTAAGTTGTCCTCTCAGGCGTTGCAGTGACTGGCTCACGGCAGAGGGCGTGATATACAGCGTCTCGGCGGCTTTACTGATACTAAGGTGTTGGTAAATACACTCAAAAATGACTAACAGATTAAGATCGAATTTTTTAAGGTCATAGAGGTTTGCCATGTTTCGTCCTGAGATGCTGCGTTTGCTTTGGTTATCATATAACTGATAACAATAGTTTGAAGCTAATCATTAACAATCCGTTCGGTTAACTTTCGTAGTTTTAAATTAAAATCATCTTAATATATCACGGTGCCAGATTATTGAAATAGCGCTTCGAAGACGATTAGGATAATTTTATCCTCGAGTAGGGAGTAAACGTATTAAATGACAATTGTCACTTATATATTGTGATGGTTTTATAATAAAAATAAATTTATAACGCTCCGCAATGATGTTCGACATAGCCTATCACAGCCATAGGCAGGAATGCCTCTCTTATGGATTGCTCAATCCCTGCGCGGGTGGTGTAATCAAACGGCTGTTACCGCCTTGATATAAAGGGTTGTAGAGCGCAACGCAACGCCAGTTTCGGCTGGCACTGAATGTACCTGCGGGGAATTCAGGTATCAGGGCCGCCCGTTGAGGCGGCCTTTTTACTTTCAGGCTTTCCTGTAAAAGGTTCACCTTGTTGTCTTGTCGACG
This sequence comes from Enterobacter vonholyi, assembly GCF_008364555.1. GTDB lineage: Bacteria > Pseudomonadota > Gammaproteobacteria > Enterobacterales > Enterobacteriaceae > Enterobacter > Enterobacter vonholyi. The sequence goes on along the minus strand of NZ_VTUC01000001.1, from coordinate 97,300 downwards.
TTGTAAGGTTTGGCTGATTGATTTGATAAAGCATACGCATTAGCCCCGATGAATAAAGTTGGTTACCTTACATCTCAACGAAAACACGGAGGAAGTACAGATGTCTTTGATTAATACCAAAATTAAACCTTTCAAAAACCAGGCGTTCAAAAACGGTGAGTTCATCGAAGTTACCGAGAAAGATACCGAAGGCCGCTGGAGCGTCTTCTTCTTCTATCCGGCTGACTTTACCTTCGTTTGCCCGACTGAACTGGGCGACGTGGCAGACCATTACGAAGAACTGCAGAAGCTGGGCGTAGACGTTTACTCTGTCTCTACCGATACCCACTTCACCCACAAAGCATGGCACAGCAGCTCTGAAACCATCGCCAAAATCAAATACGCGATGATCGGCGACCCGACTGGCGCCCTGACCCGTAACTTCGACAACATGCGTGAAGATGAAGGCCTGGCTGACCGCGCCACCTTCGTTGTTGACCCGCAGGGCATTATCCAGGCTATCGAAGTTACCGCTGAAGGTATCGGCCGTGATGCTTCTGACCTGCTGCGTAAAGTGAAAGCCGCTCAGTACGTGGCTTCTCACCCAGGCGAAGTGTGCCCGGCAAAATGGAAAGAAGGCGAAGCAACGCTGGCTCCATCCTTAGATCTGGTTGGTAAAATCTAAGTTTTGCCCATTCAGTAATCAATGGGCGCACCGCGCCCATTTCATTCCAGCACCATGATGCAAGTTGCATTCAGGCCGCCCGTATAAGGCAGCTTGCATGATGACGTCTTAAGAGAGGGAAGAACAATGCTCGACACAAACATGAAAACCCAGCTCAAGGCCTACCTTGAGAAACTGACCAAACCCGTTGAGCTGATTGCTACGCTTGACGACAGCGCCAAATCGGCAGAGATCAAGGAACTGCTGGCGGAGATCGCCGAGCTGTCGCCGAAAGTGACCTTCAAAGAAGACAACGCGCTGCCGGTCCGTAAGCCCTCTTTCCTGATTACCAACCCAGGGTCCGATCGAGGACCACGCTTTGCCGGTTCTCCGCTGGGTCACGAGTTTACCTCACTGGTGCTGGCGCTGTTGTGGACCGGTGGTCATCCGTCAAAAGAAGCGCAGGCGCTTCTGGAGCAAATCCGCGATATCGACGGTGATTTCGAGTTTGAAACCTACTACTCGCTCTCCTGCCACAACTGCCCGGACGTGGTGCAGGCGCTGAACCTGATGTCGGTCCTGAACCCGCGCATCAAGCACACGGCGATTGATGGCGGTACCTTCCAGAATGAAATCACCGATCGCAACGTGATGGGCGTTCCGGCGGTCTACATGAACGGCAAAGAGTTCGGCCAGGGCCGCATGACGCTGACTGAAATCGTTGCCAAAGTGGATACCGGTGCTGAAAAACGTGCGGCGGAAGAGCTGAACAAACGCGATGCCTACGACGTGCTGATCGTCGGTTCCGGCCCTGCCGGCGCGGCAGCAGCGGTGTACTCCGCGCGTAAAGGTATTCGTACCGGCCTGATGGGCGAACGCTTTGGCGGCCAGGTGCTCGATACCGTGGACATCGAAAACTACATCTCCGTGCCGAAGACCGAAGGCCAGAAGCTGGCGGGGGCGCTGAAGGCGCACGTCAGCGACTATGACGTGGACGTGATCGACAGCCAGAGCGCCAGCAAGCTGGTTCCAGCAGCGGTCGAGGGTGGCTTACACCAGATTGAAACCGCTTCCGGCGCGGTGCTGAAAGCCCGCAGCATTATCATTGCCACCGGTGCGAAATGGCGCAACATGAACGTCCCGGGTGAAGATCAGTATCGCACCAAAGGCGTGACCTACTGTCCGCACTGCGACGGTCCACTCTTCAAAGGTAAACGCGTGGCGGTGATCGGCGGCGGTAACTCCGGCGTGGAAGCGGCCATTGACCTGGCGGGGATTGTTGAACACGTAACCCTTCTGGAGTTTGCTCCGGAGATGAAAGCCGACCAGGTTCTGCAGGATAAAGTTCGCAGCCTGAAAAACGTCGACATCGTACTGAACGCGCAGACGACGGAAGTGAAGGGCGACGGCAGCAAAGTGACCGGTCTGGAATATCGCGACCGCGTGAGCGGCGACGTGCACAGCGTTCAGCTGTCAGGGATCTTTGTGCAGATTGGTCTGCTGCCAAACACCACCTGGCTGGAAGGCGCGATTGAGCGCAACCGCATGGGCGAAATCATCATTGATGCGAAGTGTGAAACCAGCGTGAAAGGCGTGTTTGCGGCGGGCGACTGCACCACCGTGCCGTACAAACAGATCATTATCGCCACGGGCGAAGGGGCGAAGGCGTCTCTGAGTTCATTTGACTATCTGATTCGCACCAAAACCGCATAAGAAAAGAAAGTAAGGCTACACCTGCAATAGCGAGAGGCCACCGAAAGGTGGCCTCTTTTTTTTATCTGACGACCATCACCGGTATATGGGTATGGCGGATGACGCTGGAGGCGTTAGAGCCCAGCAGATGCGTGGTAATGGAAGGGTTGCGCGAACCGATGACCACCACGTCTGCCTTCAGTTCGTTCGCCAGTTCGTTTACCGCATCGCGAACGCTGCCGAATCTGACGTGCGTTTTGATTCGTGAAGGGTCGATGCTGAAGTGGCTGACCATGGTTTGCAGGCGAGTTTCCGCTTCATGCTGCAAATGCTCCTCGAAGCGGCGTACATCGGCGGCAAAGCGGTGCAGGCTCAGGCTGGCGGAACCCGGCAGTACGTGTAAAAGATGGATAACACCGTCCTGCTGCGCCAGGAACTCCGCATGGCGAACGGCCTTGTCGCTCAGCTCCATCTCAAAAACATCAACCGGCATAATGATTCTCTGATACATACCCGTTTCTCCTTGTTTATAAACGCTGAACTCATTTAACCATAAAATATTAATGGTTTCTGTAAGCGCTCCGTCAGTTTTCTTATCTCACCAGGATAAATCTCAAAAGCCCCGTATTCCAGGGCAGACCTTCAGGGGTAGCTACCCTTATACACTTACCTGAAGCCTTTCGGAGGTCGCATGAAAGCACTTACGTATCACGGTCCGCACCATGTTCGCGTCGAGAATGTCCCCGATCCCATCATCGAACAGCCTGACGATATCATTCTGCGCGTTACGGCCACGGCTATATGCGGCTCCGATTTGCATCTTTATCGCGGAAAGATCCCGAAGGTGCAGCACGGCGACATTTTTGGCCATGAGTTTATGGGGGAAATCGTCGAGTGCGGCACAGAGGTGAAGAATTTGCAAAAAGGCGATCGCGTGGTGATCCCCTTTGTCATCGCCTGCGGAGACTGTTTCTTCTGTCGTCTGCAGCAATACGCGGCCTGTGAGAATACCAATGCCGGGCAGGGTGCCGCGCTGAACAAAAAGCAAATTCCCGCACCGGCCGCGCTGTTTGGCTATAGCCATCTCTACGGCGGCGTGCCGGGGGGGCAGGCGGAATATGTCCGCGTGCCAAAAGGCAACGTCGGGCCGTTTAAGGTCCCGCAGCTTCTTTCCGATGATAAAGCGTTATTCCTTTCCGATATTTTGCCTACGGCCTGGCAGGCGGCAAAAAATGCGCAGATTGAAAGAGGCTCAAGCGTAGCGGTTTTCGGTGCCGGGCCGGTGGGGCTACTGACCATTGCCTGCGCGCGACTGCTGGGGGCTGAGCAGATCTTTGTTATCGATCATCATCCGTACCGGTTGCGATTTGCAGAGGCGCGTTACGGCGCAATCCCTATCAACTTTGATGATGATAACGACGCGGCGGAAAAAATCATCGAACAGACCGCGGGCCATCGCGGCGTTGACGCCGTGATTGATGCAGTCGGGTTTGAAGCGAAAGGTAGCACCACTGAAACGATCCTCAGCAATCTTAAAATTGAAGGTAGTAGCGGCAAAGCGTTGCGTCAGTGCATTGCTGCCGTTCGACGCGGTGGGGTGGTCAGCGTACCCGGCGTGTACGCTGGGTTTATTCATGGCTTCCTGTTTGGCGATGCCTTCGATAAGGGGCTGACGTTTAAGATGGGCCAAACGCATGTCCATGCCTGGCTGGGTGAACTGTTACCGCTGATCGAAAAAGGGCTGCTTACCCCGGAAGAGATCGTGACCCATTATCTTCCCCTTGCGGATGCGGAACGCGCCTATAAGGTATTCGAAAAACGGGAGGAAGAGTGCCGGAAGGTGATTCTGGTCCCTGGTGCGGAAACGCCCGAGGCCGCAGAGCAGAAAGTTAAGGGCCTGGTAAATGCTTTCCCGGGTGGGGTTGCATGAGTTCTTGCTTAACTGTGGCGTTCAAGATAAAGCACGGCCGCAACGATAATCGCCACAATAATGAGAAAAATAAGTGTGATAGCCAGTATCTCACTCATGACCGTCCCCACGGCACCAAAACAGATTAAGCCTGGGTTAAGGGCCTTTTGCGCGATATAAGAAAATGGGGTGAATTTACGGAAAGAGGATGCGGCTGCATCCTCTGTGCAAAGCGGGTGGGCGCTTGTTCAGAAGTGTTTAACGCAGGTAATCGCCCGCAGCTTCTGGCTGGTACAGCAACGCCAGTACTTCCAGATGGGCAGAGGCGCCGCCCGGCAATTCCCAGTGGATCGTATCTCCCGTACGCAGCCCCAGCAGTGCGGCACCCACAGGGGCCAGAACAGAAAGCTGTGTGCTGCTGTCGGTCATCTGAGCCGGATAAACCAGCGTACGGGTCAGCTCTTCACCGGTGGTCAGGTTGCGGAATTTCACCTGGCTGTTCATAGTGACCACGTCATGCGGCATCGTCTCAGGCGTGCACATCTGTGCCCGGTCGAGCTCCTCATTAAGGGCGTCGGCCACGGGGAGCGAGGCGAATTCCGCTTTTTCCAGCAGTCTGTCGATACGTTCTGCGTCGAGCTCATTGATGATAATGGTAGGTCTGGACATTTTTTACTCCATGTCGTTAATGCTGCGTCTAACGCAGAAACTGATCCAAAAGAAAACCCTCGCCGTCTGGCAGCGAGGGTTTAACTCTCCCGATGATACTGGCTGAGCGCGCAAGTTTGAAGTGATGAAGGTCACATTCATGGTCCATATGAATTTTCACTGAAATTTATTCAGTCTTCATTCCCGGCGGAATACGTTACGCTGAGTGTCCTGAATCCGGGCGTTGCCCACCAACGAGAGAGCACTATGTACTTCTATCAACCGTCCCAGGGGCACGGCCTGCCGCATGACCCGCTAAACGCCATTATTGGTCCACGTCCGATTGGCTGGATCTCCTCCTGCGATAAGGCCGGTCAGCTCAATCTCGCGCCGTATAGCTTCTTTAACTGCTTTAACTATCGCCCGCCGATCATCGGCTTTTCCAGCAACGGCTGGAAGGACAGCGTGCGTAATATTACCGAAACAAAGGAATTTGTCTGGAACCTGGCAACGCGCGATCTCGCGCACGCGATGAATCAAACCTCTGCAATGCTTCCGCACGATCGGGATGAATTTAGCTTTGCCGGGCTCACGCCAGCGGCAAGTCAACTGGTTAACGCGCCCCGCGTCGCAGAAAGCCCGGTGAACTTTGAGTGCCGCCTGTCGCAGTGCATTCAGCTTACCGGTGCCGACGGCACACCGGTCGAGACCTGGCTGGTGTTGGGGGAGGTGGTCGGTATCCATATTGCCGAAACGCTGCTGGAAGAGGGGATATACCAGACGGCGAAAGCGCAGCCCATCCTGCGTGCAGGTGGGCCGACGGCGTATTATGGCATCAGTGACGAAAACCGGTTTGATATGGTGCGCCCGACTGTGGGTCAGTAACCGGCTTTATCAATCACGAATTGATTTCCGCAGTTACCTGGATGTGGCTGCGGTGCAAATGACGCTGCAGAAAGTGGATTGTTGATAGTGTCAGCCTTCAGCGAAATCTGCATCTCGGTCAGATACGCCGGGTTGCCGTTGCATGTCAGCTTGATCGCTTTGATGTTCTCCCTGCCCCAACTTTTGGCAACGGCACTGTCAAAGTCGCTGCGATTGACGGGTTTTCCGTAGTTATCGGCAAGGAATTTACCGACCGCACTGTTTTTAACTTCCTGGTTCATTCGCACCATCGTGCCGAAATAGGCATCCGGATCGAAACCAAAGCAGACGCCATGTTTGGCGTATTCGTAGCGTTCCAGGCAGGAATTACCGCCTGCACCCGGCATCACGTCGTTGAGCTTTGCGGCAGCGGAAAGCGACAGCCCGGTTTCGGCGGCATCGCATTTGCGGCTGGCCTTCACTTCCGGCATGTTCGGAATGGGGCGCGTGGCGCAGCCAAAACGCATCCATCGACGCTCATCTACCCCGCGTGCGGCGATGGATTTCGGCAGGCCGGGCCATAGTCCGTGAACGGTCAGAAAATCGGCTTTATTATCACGCTCTTTTTGCAGGCGACATTCGTCAGGTTCATTGCGGTTGCGTTCGACCATGCTCTGGCAAAAACCGGTTTGCCAGGACAGAGCCAACACATAGCGATCGAAATCGCCGTACTGTGTTGCCTTCAGCGGTTCCGCCTGTGCGGAGAAGATACAGAGAGCAAGCGCCATTGCGCCAGACGGGATGACGATATCCTTCCTGAACATATGATTTCCTGATCGAATGAGCACGATTAATTTCTGGAAGTTATTAAAGCACAAAAAGCGCCCGCAGGCGCTTTTTGGATATCAGTAATTTAGCTTAGGCCGCGCCGGGAACCAGCACTTCCGTGGCGATAATCACGATAATCAGACCAACCAAAACGGGTACTGAGGTGCGCTTGACGACTTCAAATGGCGAGATTTTCGCCATTCCGGCAACGGCAACGACCACGCCCGACACCGGCGAAATGGTTCGGCCCAGGTTTGACGCCTGCAGCATAGGAATGGAGAGATAGGCCGGGTTAATACCGGACGAGTGAGCCAGCTTCGGGATCATCTCAACGAAAGCGTAGAAAGGGGCATTGCCGGAACCGGTGGTCATCGCCGCCAGCATGGTCAGCACCACCAGAACCAGCATCAGGATAATACTGGCCGAGCCGAACGAGGTGGCGATAGAGATCAGGCTCTGGATAAAGCCGATCGTGCTCAGACCCTGGGCAAAAACGCCCGCTGCAACCAGCAGCATCACCACGCCAGCGAAGGCATCCGCCATACCGCGATACGCTACTTCCAGACCCGAGAAGACCTTTTGCGTGTTAAAACCGCGCACAAACTCCAGCGCGGCGGCAAGCAGCATACAGATAACCAGAATGGTGATGATGTGCAGCTGTGGACCCCATTTGCCGTCAAAAATCAGCACTCCGACGATCGGAGTGAACGGCAGAATGGCATAGAGCGCGGGAGCGGTGGTGGTGATTTCACTCACATCCATCATTTCATGGCTAATGTTTTCTTTCTTATCGAGATAGCGTTGCCAGAAGAAATGCGCGATCCCCATGCCCACTATGGCAACGATTGAGATCGGTAACGTGGTTTTAAAGGCGAAGTCGATGAGTGACATCTCCGCCGCCTTTGCCGCCAGCACAACGTCGCCGGATGTTGGGGAGAGAATAATGGCCGCAGGAGACGCACAAATTGCCGCGGCCGCGCCACGGCTAATGCCCACGTTCACCATAACCGGGAACAGCGTGGCCATCAGCAGTACGCCAAGTCCGGTAGCCGACGAAACGGCCAGCGACATCAGGCAGGCGAGGAAATAGGCCGCGACCATCAGCAGATATGGCGAATTGATGTATTGCAGAGGTTTGGAGGCTAGCTTAACGACCATATCGTTAGCGCCGATGTGGGTCATATAGGCCGCAAAACCACACAGCATCATGATCATCATGCCCAGATCGCCGCCGCGGCTCATGAGCAATATTTTAATGTATTCAACAATATCTGTAGCGCTGTAACCGGTGCTGGTCGCGCTGGCAGGTAACACCTGATGCCCCATTATTGCGCTGATAATCAGCAGTGTTAAACCGCCAACAAATAATACGCCCGTGGCCGAGTAGCCTTTAATGATGTAGCGTGCGACGCCGACAATGACGACGACTCCAATAAGGAGTTCGAATAGCGTAAGCATGATTTCCCCTGTATCTCTGCTGCAATGGAGCACAAAAAATCAATAAAAAAAGAAGGATGAAAATGTGCCGAATAATTGGCCTGTTCTTGCTGATTAAAATCAATAAACAGACGACTAGAGAACAGAACAACCGTGTTTTTGCCATAGTTCATACATTTATGTCATGAGGCCCTTGACCGTCAGAAATAGCGCAACATGTCCCAATAATGATAACAAATTGTTAATGCTTTGTGTGGTTTTGCATGTCACTGATTAAGAAGGTTAAAGTATAAGCCCACACTCCGAATGGGATTATTTGAGCGTGCTGCATGCTTTCTTTAAGAATATTCCCGGAAAGAGGCCGAATAATTAGGAATAACGCCGATGTCGTTAAGACTTGATTCAACTACTTTATGGTAAACTTTGCTTCGAATACTAAGAATGGTAATTGCATTGTGATCGTACGTAATACATTTTTCTCTATTTTGTTGTTTATTTTTGGGCAGTTAACGTTTTCTTCTGTTGCACAGGCAGAAGGCAAAGAGGCGGATAAAGGCTGGTTCTCAACCTTTACGGATAATGTTTCCCAGACATGGACTGCACCTGAACATTATGATCTCTATGTTCCGGCAATAACGTGGCATGCGCGGTTTGCTTATGACAAAGAGAAAACCGATAAATACAACGAGCGTCCATGGGGTGCGGGTTTTGGTCAGTCGCGCTGGGATGAAAAGGGAAACTGGCATGGCATCTATCTGATGGCCTTCAAAGACTCGTTTAATAAATGGGAGCCTATTGGGGGTTATGGTTGGGAGAAAACCTGGCGCCCGCTAGCGGACGAAAACTTCCACGTCGGTTTGGGCTATACCGCCGGGGTCACTGCACGTGACAACTGGAACTACATCCCGATCCCAGTGCTGCTGCCGTTGGCCTCTATTGGCTATGGCCCCGCAACGTTCCAGATGACCTACATTCCGGGTACGTACAACAACGGTAACGTTTACTTCGCCTGGATGCGTTTTCAGTTTTAACTGACAAAACGTTACATGCTGGTGAAAAAACGCGCAGACGTTGATTCATAAGCGATAAAAATCTGTCAGTGAAAATTAACGCGACTTTAGTCACTTTTTATCAAAGATCCGCTGGACAAAAGGTCCCACAATTGATGTACTGATAACCGACACAGCATTTGTGTCGTTTTTTAATGTAAAGGTAATTTTGATGTCTAAGATTAAAGGTAACGTTAAGTGGTTTAATGAGTCCAAAGGATTCGGTTTCATTACTCCTGAAGATGGCAGCAAAGACGTGTTCGTACACTTCTCTGCAATCCAGTCTAATGGTTTCAAAACTCTGGCTGAAGGTCAGCGTGTAGAGTTCGAAATCACTAACGGTGCCAAAGGCCCTTCTGCTGCTAACGTAATCGCTCTGTAATTCAGACGCGTCAGCAAGAATTTCAAAACCCGCTCAACGAGCGGGTTTTTTTCGTGTTGAATCAGCCAAGCAGATACATTTTCAGGAAGCTGGCAACGATCAGCACGCTCAATAACACCATTCCTGCGCTCATCAGACTCTGTTTCATTCTGTCACCCTCGTTCAGTACTGCATTCAGAGTGACAGAGAAAAATTAAGCCAACATTAACGGTTCGGCTGTTAATGCGCGCTTGCGGAAGAAAATAGCCAAAATGCGATCCCCGTCATCGCAAAAGAGCCGAGCATATTGATCGCCATATTCATCAGCGCCCAGCCGATACGGCCTTCCTGAAAGAGAAAAACTGTCTCCGCAGAAAAGGTTGAGAAGGTGGTCAAACCGCCGCAAAATCCGGTGGTAATCAATACCTTCCACATTGGGTCGATGTGCGTCATTCGGTTAAACCAGGCCAGCCCCATGCCAATGATAAAAGCACCAATCAGGTTAGCGGCAAGCGTCCCCATGGGAATCGCCTGATGCAGGGGATTAAACCGCATACTCAGAAACCACCGCGCAACGCTACCCGTTCCCCCACCAATAAAAACGGCTAAAAGTAGTTGTAACACGCTAAATACCTGCTATTTGATGTGTAAGAGAAGCGAGTTTAACGCCGTTTATGATAAGGGGACAAATATGTATGTTGCGGTAGGGCAGTTTGTGGTCACGCCTGAGTGGCATATAAATGCGCTCACGTGCGTCAACCTGATGAAGCAGGCCGGGCAGAAAGGGGCGTCGCTGCTGGTTCTTCCCGAGGCGCTGCTGGCCAGGGATGATAATGACCCGGATTTATCCGTGAAGTCCGCGCAGCCGCTGGACGGCGAATTTTTACAACATTTGCTCGCCCAGAGCGCGGGCAATACGATGACGACAATCTTAACGATCCATGTCCCCTCCACGCCGGGTCGCGCAGTGAATACGCTGGTGGCGATTCGTGACGGGGCCATAGTCGCACGTTACGCCAAGCTTCATCTCTATGACGCGTTCAGCATCCAGGAGTCGAGGCTCGTTGACCCCGGAGACAATATCCCACCGCTGCTGGAGATTGACGGATTCAGGATCGGGCTGATGACCTGCTATGACCTGCGTTTTCCCGAGCTGGCGCTGCATCTGGCGCTGCAGGGTGCGGACTTACTGGTGCTGCCTGCCGCGTGGGTCAAAGGGCCGTTAAAAGAGCACCATTGGGCAACGCTGCTTGCGGCACGCGCGCTGGATACCACCTGCTATGTCGTTGCCGCAGGAGAATGTGGCACGAAAAACATCGGGCAAAGCAGGGTGGTTGATCCGCTGGGGGTGACGATAGCCGCCGCCGCTGAAGCCCCGGACTTGCTGGTTGCGGAGATAAAACCAGAGAGAATTGCGCTTGCGCGTCAGCAATTACCCGTTCTTCTTAATCGTCGGTTTGCGCCACCGCAATTATTGTGATGTTTTTTTCAACAATGCTTGATTCACCTTGTTACAGATTGCTATTGTGTGCACGCGCTAAATGACCGTTAATACAATCAGGTTTTGGCGCTGAATGCAGCCTGTTATAAGTAAAGAAGGTATCTATGGGTGAGATTAGTATTACCAAACTGCTGGTGGTTGCCGCACTGGTCGTCCTGCTGTTTGGTACCAAGAAGTTACGCACGCTGGGTGGTGACCTGGGGGCTGCCATCAAAGGCTTTAAGAAAGCGATGAACGATGATGATGCAGCGGCGAAGAAAAGCGCCGAGGATGACGTCCCGGCAGATAAGCTTTCTCACAAAGAGTGACAGCATCGCCCAAGGGCTTGCGAAAAAAAACCGGCTCATGTGGCCGGTTTTTTTGTATTACTGTAAATGAATATTACAGCATTATTTCACTTCTTCGCCTTTAGCCTGCATATCGGCATGGTATGAAGAGCGAACAAATGGGCCGCATGCTGCGTGGGTGAAGCCCATCGCCATCGCTTCGGCTTTCATTTCATCGAACTCGTCCGGGCTCACGTAGCGCTGTACCGGCAGGTGGTGACGGCTTGGCTGGAGATACTGTCCCAGGGTCAACATGGTCACACCGTGGCGGCGAAGATCGCGCATCACCTCGATGATTTCGTCGTTAGTTTCACCCAGACCCACCATCAGACCAGACTTAGTCGGAATATGTGGATGCGCTTCTTTGAAACGCTCCAGCAGTTTCAGAGACCAGTTATAGTCAGCACCCGGGCGTACCTGACGGTAGATACGCGGCACGTTCTCCAGATTGTGGTTAAACACATCTGGCGGCGTAGCGGTGAGGATATCCAGCGCGCGGTCCATACGACCACGGAAGTCAGGCACCAGCGTCTCGATTTTGATGTTTGGACTTTTCTCGCGAATGGCCGTAATACAGTCGGCGAAGTGCTGCGCTCCGCCGTCACGCAGATCGTCACGGTCAACGGAGGTGATAACTACGTAACGCAGCGCCATGTCGGCGATAGTCTGCGCTAGCTTCTGGGGTTCGTTAGCATCAGGTGCGACTGGACGGCCATGAGCAACATCGCAGAACGGGCAGCGACGGGTACAGATAGCACCCAGAATCATAAACGTCGCGGTACCGTGATTGAAACATTCAGCAAGGTTCGGACAAGAGGCTTCTTCACAAACGGAGTGAAGGCCATTCTTGCGCATCGCCGCTTTGATCCCCTGGATACGCGAAGAGTCGGCCGGAAGTTTGATTTTCATCCATTCCGGTTTTCTTAACAGCGCCTCGCGCTCTGTAGCCACGTTTTTAACCGGGATAAGGGCCATTTTATCGGCATCGCGGTATTTAACACCGCGTTCCATCACAATGGGTTTACTCATAGCGTGCGTGTTCCAGTTGCGAATATCGAAGGAAAGCGTTTCAATTCAAGGGAATGTTGTATTTATCAACTATTTTTGAACGAACGACAGGCAGTATATCATTGAAACGGTCGTTAAAGCAGCCTGCCAGATCGCCAATTTGTAAAATAGTTGTTGTTTTGTGCCTTTTGCCCTGCCCGTTGCAGGGGCTTGTGCTGGAGAAACCTGTCAGAAGGCCTGACGTATAATGCGGATGACGTTTTCCAGGACCGGATCGCGCAAACTCAGCTTGTTATAATGCAGTGAAATCTCGATAGATTCCGCATTAAGCTGGCTAAGCGGAATGCTTTCCAGCGGCCAGCATTTTCGTAGCAGACTGTACAGGCGCGATGGCATAACGCACAGCATGTCACTGCTACCGATCAGGGATGCGGTGGTAAACATATTGTAGCTGCTGAAGCTGATCTGTCGTTCAGGGAAAATTTCATCAATGCGCTGACGAAGTGCATGGTTAGACTGCCCTTCGGTCATGAAAGACGAATGGTCGTAGTTGCGAAGGTTTTCGATGGTCAACGGCTCGCTAAGAGCAGGATGCTGCTGGCGGCAAACCAGCACCAGATTATCTGCATAGAGCACATTTTGACCCAGCGCTCTGGCACTGAAGCTGCCGCTTTCTATAATCAGGTCCGTCTGGAACTGGGCAAGTTGAATGTCAGGTTCATTGAGAGGCACATTGCGAAGCAGGAGCTGCGGAGCATGCTCTTTCACGGCCTGAAAGATCGCAGGCATGACCAATACACCCACAGAAGGGGAACAGCCGATGGTGATGGTTCTTTGCTTATCATAGCTCCCGGTTAAATCCAGTGCGCCCAGAATCGACTCCAGACCCTGGCTGATGTACTCATGCAGATGCGTGGCGTAAGCCGTCGGCGTTACCCCCTGGCCCTTACGGATAAATAACGGGTCAGGAAATATAGCGCGCAGCTTTTGGATTGACTGGCTTATTGCTGAAGGCGTGAGATTAAGAATTTTCGCAGCGTTAACGATACCCTTATGGACATATACTGCCTCAAAAATAGTCAATAAATTGAGATCAATATTACGTAAAGTCCGAAAAATTTGCGGCTTGTCTTCGCCACCGGGTTCATTCAGTCGTTTGGCTGGTAAATTATTATACTCCACGCTTTCACTCCGTATACATTCACAATATGAATGATAGTTGAATTTATTTATTATGCTTGTAGAGATTCGTAAAGTGTTGGTTTTGTTTCACTTGTTTATCAAAAGCAAACACTTGTGTGATAATTGCTCACGTTACTTATGCCGTGTTTGCCGTACTTGCTGGAGGCTAAATAATATGTAGCGGTAATATTCGGGCGCTTCGAAAATATAGAATCTGTGGATTATTGTAAAGCGCAAAAACGGTAAATAAACGGTGGCCCGCCAAATTAGCGAGCCATGTTGTATGATATATTAAGCAGCGATATATTCGTGTGGGGGATTGTTAAGTAGTGCTAAAACATTCTTCAAAAGCACGGGACGAATACTGTCTGGCGTAGCGGTTTCAACCCACTGACGCACTTGCGTCATTTCCATGCCGGCGTAGCCGCAGGGGTTTATGCGCTGGAAAGGGGCGAGATCCATATTAATGTTCAATGCCAGGCCGTGGAACGAACAGCCTTTACGAATACGCAGCCCCAGAGAGCAGATCTTCATTTCCCCAACGTACACCCCAGGCGCATCGGCTCGCGGATGCGCATCAATACCATATTCCGCCAGCGTGTTGACGACAGTTTGTTCCAGTAAGGTAACCAGTTCGCGGACGCCCAGCTTTCTGCGCTTCAGGTTGAGCAGGACGTACATCACCTGCTGCCCGGGTCCATGGTAAGTGACCTGACCGCCGCGATCGCTCTGAATAACCGGGATATCTCCCGTCATTAACAAATGTTCTGCTTTACCCGCCTGACCCTGAGTAAATACCGGCAGGTGTTCGACAAGCCAGATCTCATCCGGGGTGCTGTCATCGCGTGAATCGGTGAAGTCATGCATAGCCTGGGAGACAGGCTCATAAGGTTGCAGCCCGAGGTGACGGACCAGAATTTTATCCTGATACAAAACTGCGTCTCCGAAGACGAGGGACAAAAGGTGTGCGGGATTATATCACAGCGGGGAGAGGGGTTACCCGGCAAACCGGGTAACCGCGAAGGGGCTACAGCACCATACGAACAATTTCGATATTGCCGAGTTCTTCGTAAAGCGTTTCAACCTGCTCAATATGTGTCGCAGTGATGGTAATAGAAACCGAGTGGTAGTTGCCCTTGCTGCTTGGTTTTACTGACGGAGAGTAGTCACCGGGCGCATGGCGCTGTACCACTTCAACCACCTGATCAACCAGCTCAGGTTTCGCCAGACCCATTACTTTGTAGGTAAATGAGGTAGGGAATTCAAGCAGTTCGTTAAGTTTGGTTTTCATGTCAGCTCCGGCGTAACGTCAAAAAATAATAACTCCCACGTCAGGTGGGAGTTATCAGGATACTTAGTATATGGGGATCAAAATCACACTTTCAAGTGTTCAATTTTTAACCAAACCAGTGGTGGAACATCAATTTAATGTAATCAATGATTTTGCCGAAGAAATTGCCTTCAGGAATTTCTTGCAGGACCACCAGCGGACGCTGATCGATCGTTTTGCCATCCAGCTGGAAGTTGATGGTGCCCACAACCTGGTTCTTCTGCAGCGGGGCGTGCAACTCGGTGCTGTTCAGTACGTAGCTGGCTTTCAGATCCTTCATACGACCACGCGGAATGGTCAGATAGAGATCTTTATCAACACCGAGTGAAGCACGGTCATTGTCGCCGAACCAGACGGGTTCAGACGCAAACTCTTTGCCTGCTTTCAGTGGATTCACGGTTTCGAAGAAACGGAAGCCCCAGGTCAGCAGCTTCTTGCTTTCTGTTTCACGGCCTTTAAAGGTGCGGCCGCCCATCACGGCAGAGATCAGACGCATCTGACCTTCAGTGGCAGAGGCCACCAGGTTGTAGCCCGCTTTGTCGGTGTGGCCAGTTTTGATGCCGTCAACGTTCAGGCTGTTATCCCACAGCAGACCGTTACGGTTGGTCTGACGAATACCGTTGAAAGTGAACTCTTTCTCTTTATAGATAGAGTATTCATTGGGGACATCGCGGATCAGCGCCTGACCAATCAGCGCCATGTCACGCGCGGAGCTGTACTGGCCGTCTGCATCCAGGCCGTGTACGGTCTGGAAATGGCTATTTTTCAGACCCAGCGCGTTCACGTAGCTGTTCATCAGGCCCACGAAGGCGTCCTGGCTACCGGCGGCGAAATCGGCCATTGCCACGCAGGCGTCGTTACCCGACTGCAGGTTGATACCGCGAATCAGCTGGGAAACAGGAACCTGCATACCCGGCTTCAGGAACATCAGAGAGGAACCTTTGAAAACAGGGTTCCCGGTTGCCCACGCATCGTTACCGATGGTGACCAGATCCGATTCTTTGAATTTACCCGCCTTCATCGCCTGGCCAATAACGTAGCTGGTCATCATTTTGGTCAGGCTGGCCGGGTCACGGCGGGCATCGGCATTCTGTTCTGCCAGCACTTTGCCAGAGTTGTAATCGATCAGGATGTAGGATTCCGCGTCGATTTGCGGAACGCCAGGGATCATGGTCTTGATATTCAGGTCATCGGCATGAGCTGCAGAGAGCGCAGCCGCGCAAAGGGCCGTGGTCAGCGCCATACGCTGCACAAAACGAGCAGAAAAAGTGGTCTTCATGGTCAGAACTACGACATCCGTGATGGAATTAAAAAAAGTGCCTTACTATAGCAAATGCTATTCAGGCAGGCATCCGACTTTAAGCATGAGTTTGTGAATGCGTTTTACACAAACTGACAATTCGGATACCGCCGGTTAATTATTTTGCAACAGCGATAAATGACTGAAGCTGAGCTTCATTCTGCAAACGCTGCTGCAGGGAGGCGGCCTGCGATTTGCTGGCAAATGGCCCCATCTGAATGCGCCAGACCGCACCGTTCTGCTCAACGCGTCCAGGTACGCCAAACTGCTGGCTCAGACGCTGCTGATACTGTTTGGCCCGGGCCTGATCGCTCACTGCACCGACCTGAACCACATAGCTGCCGCTGGCTGCTGTTGAAGCCGCCACCGCCGCACTTTGCGTGGCCGCGGGCGCCGTTACGGGAGCCGGCTGGGTTGCTGGCGCGGCAACGGGAGCAGGGGCTGGAGTAGGCTCACTGCCTTCGAGCACGCCCGAGGCTAAGGTCGTTGGGGCGCCAAGAAAACCGCTACTCTTTACCGGTGCGCCGGTAGAATCCTCGCTTTGCAGCGTATCATTACTGATCGGGCGTATTTCTCCCCCCGGCTGAGCAGGCTCTGCCGGAGACGAGACGCTTCCCATTCCGCCGTCAAGATTTGGGCGGTCAGGAAGGGCATAGGTCTGTTTTGCGACCGTCGTACACGCGGTTCCCGGCCCGGAGAGCGAACCATCCTGCGCGACGATAATCGGGTCAATACGGACCTTGGTGTTGTTCGAGGTGTTCAGGCGATCGGCAGACGCGCGCGACAGGGAAATCACCCGGTCATTCCCGTACGGGCCGCGGTCGTTGATGCGCACGACGATCATACGGCCGTTCGCCAGGTTGGTGATACGGGCGTAGCTCGGGATAGGCAGCGTCGGATGTGCTGCCGTCAGCTGCATTGGGTCGAACGCTTCCCCGGATGCCGTCAGGTTACTGCCTGGCTCGGCATCATAAATGGCGGCAAAGCCCGCCTGACTGAAACGGGAAGGGTCCTGAACAATTTTATAGCTTTTGCCGTCGCGCTCGTAATCCTGATTGGCACTGGCATTCAGCGGTTCATAAACGGGATCGGCACCGCTGATTTCAACGATCGGGCCATTACACACCGCAGGCTGCGGCGGCGCGACGGTTGCCTGTTGCTGACCATCATCACTTGTGCAGGCCGCAAGTAAACTTGCCGCAATGCAGATCCCCAGCCACTGCTTACGCATTCCGATCCCCTTATTTTTATACGCTTTTTGACAACATTTTTCTGTGGGTATGGATCGACATTACGATACCAAACCCGGCCATCAACACGATCAGTGCCGAGCCTCCGTAACTCACCAGCGGCAGCGGTACGCCTACCACCGGCAGAATACCACTCACCATACCAATATTTACGAAGACATAAACGAATAAAATCAGCATCAACCCGCCAGCCATGACGCGACCAAAGGTGGTTTGCGCGCGTGCTGCAATCCACAATCCACGCATGATCAGCAGTACATAAAGCGCCAGCAATATTAAGATGCCAACCAGTCCCAGTTCTTCCGCCAGTACGGCAAAGATAAAGTCGGTGTGGCGTTCCGGTAAAAATTCCAGCTGAGACTGCGTGCCGTGCAGCCAGCCTTTACCGCGCAGCCCGCCGGAGCCAATCGCAATCTTTGACTGAATAATATGATAGCCCGCGCCCAGCGGATCGGTTTCCGGATCGAGCAGCATCATAACGCGCTGGCGCTGGTAGTCATGCATCAGGAAGAACCACAGGATAGGAATGAAAGCCGCAATCAGCACCACCGCGATACCAATCAGGCGCCAGCTCAGTCCCGAGAGGAACAGGACAAACAGGCCGGAGAGGGCAATAAGGATTGAGGTGCCGAGGTCAGGCTGTGCCGCAACCAGCAGCGTTGGCAGGAAAATCAGCACCAGCGCGATAGCGGTATTCTTCAGAGACGGCGGACAGACGTCGCGGTTGATAAAGCGTGCCACCATCAGTGGAACGGCGATTTTGGCAATTTCAGAGGGCTGGAAGCGGACAACGCCCAGATCCAGCCAGCGCTGCGCCCCTTTTGAAATGGCGCCAAACGCATCGACCGCAACCAGCAGAATAATACAGAAGATGTAGAGATAGGGCGCCCAGCCTTCGTAGACGCGCGGCGGGATCTGCGCCATCACCACCATGATAATTAGACCCATGGCAATCTGGCCGATTTTGCGCTCCATCATCCCGATGTCCTGGCCGCTGGCGCTCCAGATAACCAGCGCGCTGTAAACCAGCAGAGCCAGCAGGATCAGCAGCATGGCTGGGTCGATGTGGATTTTGTCCCACAGCGATTTTTTATTTGGATTATCCGTCATGATTATTGGTCCTCCGCCGCAGCGGCGGCCGGGTTTTCAGCCGGCAGTTCGGTGTTGTTATCACCCAGCATAATGTGGTCAAGGATCTGGCGCATGATGGTCCCTACTGCAGGCCCGGCACCGCCGTTCTCGAGAATCATCGCCACCGCGACCTGCGGGTTGTCATAAGGAGCAAACGCCGTCATCAGCTTATGGTCACGCAGACGTTCAGCAATGCGGTGCGCGTTATAGGTTTCATTGGCCTTAAGACCAAACACCTGCGCAGTACCGGACTTCGCCGCCACTTTGTACGGCGTCCCGGCGAAATATTTGTGTGCGGTACCGTTCGGGCGGTTTGCCACGCCGTACATACCGTCTTTCGCAATTTCCCAGAAGCCTGAATGTATGTCACCCACCGGGGCTTCATGCGGCTGGTTCCACGGCACTTTTTTGCCGTCTTCAACCGTACTCTGAAGCAGATGCGGCACTTTCACCACGCCGTCATTGATGAGGATCATCATGGCTTTGTTCATCTGAAGCGGCGTTGCCGTCCAGTAGCCCTGACCGATACCCACCGGAATGGTGTCGCCCTGATACCACGGTTTTTTAAAGCGCTTCAGCTTCCATTCGCGCGTCGGCATGTTGCCGGAGCGTTCTTCTGCAAGGTCAACGCCGGTATAGTGTCCGTAGCCGAATTTGCTCATCCATTCTGACAGGCGGTCGATCCCCATGTCATACGCCACCTGATAGAAGAAGGTATCCGCAGACTCCTCTAGCGATTTGGTGACGTTCAGATGACCGTGGCCCCATTTTTTCCAGTCACGATAGCGCTTATCTGAGCCAGGTAGCTGCCACCAGCCTGGGTCAAACAGGCTGGTATTACGGTTGATGACGCCGGCACTCAGCGCAGAAACCGCGACGTACGGTTTAACCGTTGATGCCGGCGGGTAAACCCCTTGCGTTGCACGGTTCACCAGAGGCGTGTTCGGATCGTTCAGCAGACCGGAATAGTCTTTACTGGATATGCCGTCAACGAAGAGGTTCGGGTCATAGCTAGGCATGGAGACCATCGCCAGGATGCCGCCGGTACGAGGATCGGTGACCACAACGGCTGCACGACTGCCCGCCAGCAGGGTTTCAATATACTGCTGAAGCTTGAGGTCGAGCGTCAGATAGACGTCATGCCCCGCCTGAGGCGGCACTTCTTTCAGCTGGCGGATCACGCGGCCACGGTTGTTAACCTCAACCTCTTCATAGCCGGTTTGCCCGTGCAGAACGTCTTCGTAGTAGCGTTCGATCCCCAGCTTACCGATATCGTGCGTTGCGGCGTAGTTGGCCAGCTTGCCGTCTTTATCAAGACGGTCAACGTCTTTGTCGTTAATTTTGGAAACGTAGCCAATCACATGCGTCAGGGCGGAGCCGTAGGGATAGTAGCGACGCTTATAGCCCTTCACTTCCACGCCGGGGAAACGGTACTGGTTCACCGCAAAGCGGGCCACCTGAACTTCCGTCAGATTGGTTTTAACCGGAATGGAGGTAAAACGGTGAGAGCGGGCGCGCTCTTTTTTGAAGGCGGCGATATCGTCATCGTTAAGGTCGACAACGCTCTTTAGCGCTTCCAGCGTATCCTGAACGTTATCGACTTTTTCCGGCATCATCTCGATTTGATAGATGGTGCGGTTTAGCGCCAGCGGGGTGCCGTTACGATCGTAAATAATGCCGCGGCTGGGTGCGATAGGCACCAGCTTAATACGGTTTTCGTTTGAACGCGTCTGGTAGTCGGTAAAGCGGACAATTTGCAGATTATAAAGGTTGGCGATCAGCACGCCGGTAAGCAGCAAAATCCCGGTAAAGGCGACCAGCGCCCGGCGCACAAACAGCGCGGACTCAGCCGTATAGTCGCGAAAAGAATTCTGTAGTTTCATCCGCTGCTTAATCTACCCTGGTCAGTCATTACTCGCGGTGATAGGGGTGGTTGGTAGTAATGCTCCACGCGCGATACAGGCTTTCAGCCACCAGTACCCGAACGAGCGGGTGGGGAAGCGTCAGCGCGGAGAGGGACCAACTTTGTTCAGCCGCCGCTTTGCAGGCAGGGGATAACCCTTCTGGCCCGCCAATCAACAGACTGACGTCACGGCCATCCTGCTTCCAGCGCTCCAGTTCATGCGCCAGCTGCGGCGTATCCCAGGGCTTACCTGGAATATCGAGGGTGACGATGCGGTTCTTGCCTGCGGCAGCCAGCATCAGTTCGCCCTCTTTATCGAGAATACGTTTGATATCAGCGTTCTTGCCGCGCTTACCGGCGGGAATTTCCACCAGCTCGAACGGCATGTCTTTTGGAAAACGACGCAGATATTCAGTAAAACCGGTTTGTACCCAGTCCGGCATTTTGGTGCCGACAGCGACCAGCTGCAACTTCACGCATTAACCCCAGAGTTTTTCCAGCTCATACAGGCGACGGCTCTCGTCCTGCATGACGTGGACAATCACATCGCCGAGGTCGACCACCACCCAGTCAGCCGTCGCTTCACCTTCAACGCCCAGCGGCAACAGCCCTGCTGCACGCGATTCCTGAACCACGTGATCGGCAATTGAAACAACATGACGCGTCGATGTACCGGTGCAGATGATCATGCAGTCGGTAATACTGGATTTACCCTTAACGTCGATAGCGATGATGTCCTGACCTTTCAGGTCATCAATTTTGTCAATAACAAAATCCTGGAGTGCTTTACCCTGCAAGTTTTCCCCCTGGGTGAATGAGATTGTAAAACTTTGAATTCGTAGCCAGACAGTATACCTGAACTCACGCCTGTGTCGGGACAAATGTCTCCGGTCGGGCTTCAGAAGGCGGGTATCATCCCACCCTCCGCCTGAGATTGCATCGCCATTTTTGTAAAACAATTTCTGTAAAGCAATTATCGGCGGGAAAGTCTGGCAGCGGAGAATAACAGTATGGCTTACCCTGTCAAGGCAGGATAAACAATAAGCCCCTTTTTATGCCCTCCGGCTATTCATCTGCGCTTTTCTGATACAAACCGTGCGCATGGATATAGGCTAACACCGGTGCGGGGAGCAGATCGTCACAGGCTAAACCCTGCTGTAAACGCTCACGAATGAGGGTCGCAGAGATATCGAACCACGGCGTTTCCGCAAGATAGATCTTCCCGGCAGGCTGATTGTGAAGATCTTCAACATTATCGGTGAGATGGTCTTCCAGCCACTGCTGGTACTGCGCTTCGCGCATGGTCAGCGGATAGCCCGGACGGCGGCAGACCAGCAAATGGCTGTTCTCCAGAATAGTTTCATACTGATGCCATGTGGGGAAATTCAGCAGGGAATCCTGGCCGATGATAAACGCCAGCGGCTGGTCTGGCCCTTGTTCGGCGCGCCACTCCTGAAGCGTCTGAGATGTCCAGGAGGGTGTGTCGCGACGCAGCTCACGCTCGTCAAGTCGGAAGAGGGGTTTATCCGCGATGGCAAGGGCAAGCATCTCTTTTCGCTGCTCGCTGGTCGCCTCGGGCTGTGGACGATGGGGCGGGACATTGTTGGGCATAATGGTGACGCGCTGAAGGCCGATCAGATTCGCCAGAATTTCAACCGGCTTCAGATGCCCGTAATGTACCGGGTCGAAGGTGCCGCCATATAAGGCCTGTAAAGAATGCATGCTATCCATCAATAAAAACGTCTGCCAGCGCCTTGTGGCAGAGCAGCAGAGAAAGGCTTTCCAGCTCCGCCCACACCGACTGGCCGTAATCTTGTTTTAACGTGAGCTCTGCGCGCATCAGAAGCTGTACAGCCTGACGAAGCTGTTCATGACTCAGGCGGTTGACGGCCTCGGTGGTCAAAGCCCGGCGATTTTGCCACACGCGGTGTTTATCAAACAGCGAACGCAGCGGCGTATGGGCAGACTGACGCTTGAGCGTAATCAGCAGCAGTAATTCGCGCTGCAGCGTACGCAGCAGAATAACGGGTTCGCTCCCTTCGAGACGCAGCTGTTGCAGAATATGCAGGGCGCGTTTGCTTTTCGCCGACAGCAGCGCGTCCACCCAGTGGAACGGCGTGAAGTGTGCCGCGTCGTTAACGGCCTGCTCGACGCGCGGCAAGGTCAGCTTGCCATCCGGCCAGAGCAGGGAGAGTCTGTCCAGCGCCTGTGCCAGTGCAAGCAGATTGCCTTCATAGCAGTAGCAGAGCAGTTGGTTCGCCGCATCATCCAGCTCAAGGTTGTTCTGCTTCGCTCTCGCTGCGACCCATTTTGGCAGATGCGCCTGTTCAGGCGTCTGACAGGTGACCTGCACCGCGTGGGCTGCGATTTGGGTGAACCACGCCGCGTTTTCCTGCGCTTTGGTGAGCTTGTTACCGCGCACAATCAGCAGCAGATCGCTGTGAAGCAGGCTGACCAGCGTGGCCAGCTGTTCATTGATGGCCGCGTTAGGGCCGTTCTCCGGCAGCAGGATCTGAATAGTCTGGCGCGACGCAAAAAGGCTCATCGCCTGACAGAGTGAGAAGAGGGCATTCCAGTCGGTGCTGTTATCCAGCTGGACGGTGTGGTGTTCATCAAAGCCCTGAGAAGCGGCCTCATGCCGCACGGCATCCAGGCTTTCCTGAAGTAATAACGGATCGTTTCCAAGAAGCAGATACGCCGCGCGCAGCCCTTCTTTGAGCTGCGCGCGGAGTTGTTCAGGATACAGCCTGATCATCATTTACCCAGAGAGTTAGCAGCAGGAAGCGTGCCAGCAACCGGTTTTTCAACAATGTCAGAGCCTTGTTTGGTAGACGCTGCAATACTTGGCAGTTTACGGATCAGCTGTTCCGCCGCCTTGTCGTACATTTCGTTGATGATAATCTGCTGTTCGGCATCTTTTGCCAGCGCCGTCTGCGGGTTATCGAAGAACGAACGGTACACTTTCGTGCTGATCGGATAGATGTCTTTACCCGGGATCAGGACCGCTGCGCTGACCGTTAGCACCATCTGATATTCAGCTGTACGGCCATCCTGGAAGATAGAAGCGGTATCTCTCGACAGACCTCCTCCTATAATACGCAGAGACGGTACATCCTGGCGCAGCGTTTGTTTCTCAACAAGCTCAACGCCGTTCAGACGCAGCTGATTACGAATTGCCCGGCTGAGTGGGCCATTCGGATCTGATGAGTCGAAAATCATCGTTTTCATCTCAGCAGGCACCGCCGTGGTATTGCGCAGGTGCCATCCGCAGCCAGCGGTGACAAGCACCGCCAGTGATAAGAGTATTGTTGCCAGTTGTCGCACGTTTCCTCCCGCGCTTAGCCAACGACCAGATTGAGCAGTTTACCCGGTACGTAGATCACTTTACGTACGGTAACGCCCTCAAGATATTTTGCGACCAGAGGTTCCTGACCCGCGCGCTCGCGAACCTGTTCTTCGGTTGCATCGACCGCCACGGTAATTTTACCGCGGACTTTACCGTTCACCTGAACCACTACCAGCGTCGTGTTTTCCACCATCGCTGCTTCGTCAGCCTGCGGCCACGGCGCGTTGTCGATATCTCCTTCGCCTTTCAGCTCCTGCCACAGGGTGAAGCTAACGTGTGGAGTGAACGGGTTCAGCATGCGAACAACAGCCAGCAGTGCTTCACGCATTAAGGCGCGATCCTGCTCACCGTCCTGCGGGGCTTTCGCCAGCTTGTTCATCAGTTCCATAATAGCCGCAATTGCGGTATTGAAGGTCTGACGACGACCAATATCATCGGTTACTTTCGCAATCGTTTTATGAACATCACGACGCAGCGCCTGCTGATCTTCAGTCAGTGCGGCGGCGTTCAACGCTGGGGCATCACCCAGAGCAGTATGTTCATAAACCAGTTTCCAGACGCGTTTCAGGAAACGGTTAGCGCCTTCAACGCCAGATTCCTGCCACTCCAGAGTCATATCAGCCGGAGAGGCAAACATCATGAACAGACGAACGGTGTCAGCACCGTAACGCTCAACCATCACCTGTGGGTCGATACCGTTGTTTTTCGACTTGGACATCTTGCTCATGCCGGTATAAACCAGTTCATGGCCTTCGGCGTCTTTCGCCTTCACGATACGGCCTTTCTCGTCGCGCTCGACAATGGCATCAACCGGAGAAACCCAGTTACGCTCGCCGTTGGCGCCGACGTAATAGAATGCATCTGCCAGCACCATGCCCTGACACAGCAGCTGTTTGGCCGGTTCGTCAGAGTTCACCATGCCCGCATCGCGCATCAGCTTGTGGAAGAAGCGGAAGTAAAGCAGGTGCATGATGGCGTGTTCAATGCCGCCGATGTAGATATCTACCGGCAGCCAGTAGTTTGCCGCTTTGGAATCCAGCATGCCTTCCTGATACTGCGGACAGGTGTAGCGAGCATAGTACCAGGATGACTCCATAAAGGTGTCAAAGGTGTCGGTTTCGCGCAGCGCAGGCTGACCGTTGACGGTGGTTTTTGCCCACTCAGGATCGGCTTTGATCGGGCTGGTGATGCCGTCCATGACGACGTCTTCCGGCAGGATCACCGGGAGCTGATCTTCCGGCGTTGGCATCACGGTGCCATCTTCCAGCGTCACCATTGGGATTGGTGCACCCCAGTAACGCTGACGGGATACGCCCCAGTCGCGCAGACGGAAGTTAACCTTACGCTCACCCACGCCCAGAGAGGCCAGCTTATCGGCGATGGCATTGAAGCCCTCTTCGAAGCTCAGACCGCTGAACTCGCCGGAGTTGAACAAGGTCCCTTTTTCGGTCAGCGCTTGTTCAGACAGGTCTGGTTCTGAACCGTCAGCCGCCAGGATAACAGGCTTGATGGTCAGGCCATATTTGGTGGCAAATTCGTAGTCGCGCTGATCGTGACCCGGAACGGCCATCACGGCGCCCGTGCCGTATTCCATCAGTACGAAGTTGGCGGCCCAGACAGGGATCGCTTCGCCCGTCAGCGGGTGAATGGCTTTAAAGCCGGTATCAACGCCTTTTTTCTCCATCGTTGCCATATCGGCTTCGGCCACTTTGGTGTTGCGGCATTCGTCGATGAAGGTAGCCAGTTCCGGATTGTTTTCTGCCGCTTTCTGCGCCAGCGGGTGACCTGCGGCCACGGCCAGGTAGGTCGCGCCCATGAAGGTGTCCGGACGGGTGGTGTAGACGGTCAGGGTCTGGTCGTAGTTCTCAACGTTGAAGGTGATTTCCACGCCTTCGGAACGGCCGATCCAGTTGCGCTGCATGGTCTTAACGGTATCTGGCCAGTGGTCCAGGTTATCCAGATCGTTCAGCAGCTCATCAGCATAAGCGGTGATTTTGATAAACCACTGCGGGATCTCTTTACGCTCTACTTTGGTGTCGCAGCGCCAGCAGCAGCCATCAATAACCTGTTCGTTCGCGAGAACGGTCTGGTCGTTCGGGCACCAGTTAACGGCAGAGGTCTTCTTATACACCAGCCCTTTTTTGTACAGCTCGGTGAAGAACTTCTGCTCCCAGCGATAGTATTCTGGCGTACAGGTTGCCAGCTCGCGGCTCCAGTCATAGCCAAAGCCCAGCATTTTGAGCTGGTTTTTCATGTACGCGATGTTGTCGTACGTCCACGGTGCCGGTGCGGTGTTGTTTTTGACCGCTGCGCCTTCCGCAGGAAGACCGAACGCATCCCAGCCGATAGGCTGGAGCACGTTTTTGCCGAGCATGCGCTGGTAACGCGCAATCACATCGCCGATGGTGTAGTTACGCACGTGGCCCATGTGTAGTCGACCAGAAGGATAGGGAAGCATCGACAGGCAGTAATACTTCTCTTTGCTCTCGTCTTCGGTTACTTCAAAGGTGCGCTTCTCGTCCCAGTGTTGCTGGACTTTTGATTCTATCTCTTCCGGGCGGTATTGCTCTTGCATGGCAGCCAGTGGTCCTGTTTTCAATACAGCTACAAATGTAGCCAATGGATGTGGTAATTCAGATCCGCATAGCATAGCCCAAACGCCCGCGTCAAAACAGCCTTTCGCACAAATGCGCTTTGCAGGAATTTACCGGGTCTGTGCTTCACCTGACAAAGCGGCGATGAAATAAGGTCTATTATTAGAAATAGTTACTTACCCGGGAGGCAAAATGATGAACAAGGTTGCTCAATTTTACCGCGAACTGGTGGCGACACTGACGGAACGGCTGCGTAACGGCGAGCGCGATATCGATGCGCTGGTGGAGCAGGCGCGTGCCCGCGTGTCGCAAACGGGTGAGTTAACGCGAACCGAAGTGGAAGAGGTGACGCGTGCCGTGCGTCGCGATCTGGAGGAGTTCGCGCGCAGCTACCAGGAGAGCCAGGAGGAGGTCACGGACAGCGTTTTCATGCGGGTGATCAAAGAGAGCCTGTGGCAAGAGCTGGCCGACATCACGGATAAAACGCAGCTGGAATGGCGCGAGGTCTTTCAGGATTTGAACCACCACGGTGTGTACCACAGCGGTGAGGTGGTCGGGCTGGGAAATCTGGTGTGCGAGAATTGCCACCACCATATTGCGGTCTATACGCCGGACGTGCTGCCGCTGTGTCCGAAATGCGGCCACGATCAGTTCCAGCGTCGGCCGTTTGAGCCCTAAGTAAAGCGCAGGTTTGCGCCCTCTCCCTGTGGGAGAGGGCCGGGGTGAGGGCATCAGGCCCCACTACGCACTATAGTAAGCCAGCCTCTCCGCCAGCAAATCCACAAACGCCTCCCGGTCAATATCCACCATCACCGTAGTATTCGGCTTATTTCCCGTCAGCGAGTAGTAGTCCACCACCGTCATGCCCTGGGTGTATTTCCCCTGCGTTTCGACGCCAACCCATCTGTGAACCGTAGTAAACATCTCCGGTTTTAACAGCCAGGCAATGGTGCACGGATCGTGCAGCGGCGCGCCGTGGAAGCCCCACTTCTCGGCTTTGTGATACTCCATAAAGAAGTCGAGCAGCTCAGCCACGGTTGTCGCGACCGGATTACCCACGGCACGGAAGCGCTCAATGTCGTCTGCCATAATCTGTGCGCGATGGGTCACGTCCAGCCCTGCCATCACAACTGGCAAGCCTGACTGGAACACAATCTCCGCCGCTTCCGGGTCGACAAAAATGTTGAATTCTGCGGACGGCGTCCAGTTTCCCAGCCCCATGGCTCCGCCCGTGATGACGATACGGGCGATTTTACCGTGCAGTTCAGGATGGCAGTTCAGCAGCAGCGCGACGTTGGTTTGCGGTCCCGTTGCCACCAGCGTGACGGGCTCCGCGCTCTCGCGCAGCACCTTCGCCATCAGCTCCACGGCGGTACAGTTTTGCGGCGTAAAGCCCGGCTCCGGCAGTGCCGGACCGTCCAGCCCGCTTTCACCATGCACGTTATCCGCGATAATTAATTCACGCATCAGGGGCTTGAGGGCGCCACCGGCGACGGGAATATCGGTGCGCCCAAGCAGCGTCAGCATGCGCAAAACGTTACGCAGGGTTTTAACCGGCGTCTGGTTTCCGGCGGAAGAAGTGACGGCTTTGACGTCGAGTTCAGGGGAGGCAAGTGCAAGAACGAGCGCGATCGCGTCATCATGACCCGGATCGCAATCGAAAATGATGGGTTGTGCCATAGCGTTCTCCATTCATAGCGTTATTTTGTGACAAGGTTAACGCTGCAATGTGACGCCGAATAGATAAAGAGAGTTAAAGCGTGAAGCAGTGCGCAATCCGCAGATTGCGCACCGGGAAGATTAGTGCAGGATTTTGGCGAGGAAATCTTTCGCACGTTCAGATTTCGGGTTGGCGAAGAACTCCTCTTTCGGAGAATCTTCGACAATTTTCCCTTCGTCCATAAAGATCACGCGGTTGGCCACCTTACGGGCGAAGCCCATTTCGTGGGTCACAACCATCATGGTCATCCCTTCGTGCGCCAGCTCGACCATCACGTCCAGCACTTCGTTGATCATCTCTGGATCGAGCGCCGACGTGGGCTCATCAAACAGCATCGCCACCGGATCCATGCACAGCGCGCGGGCGATCGCCACACGCTGCTGTTGGCCGCCGGAGAGCTGCGCCGGGAACTTATCGGCATGCGCCGAGAGCCCAACGCGTTCCAGGAGCTTAAGGCCTTTCTCGCGCGACGCTTTTTTATCACGCTTTAGCACTTTTACCTGAGCCAGCGTCAGGTTCTCAATAATGGAGAGGTGTGGGAACAGCTCAAAATGCTGGAACACCATGCCAACGTGAGAGCGAAGCTGGGCGAGGTTGGTTTTCTTGTCGTTGACTTTGGTGCCGTTGACGACGATCTCACCCTGCTGGACCGGCTCCAGTCCGTTAACGGTTTTGATCAGCGTCGATTTACCGGAACCGGACGGCCCGCACACCACTACCACATCACCTTTTTTTACCTCGGTGGAGCAGTCGGTCAGCACCTGAAAGTGCCCATACCATTTAGAAACATTTTTCAGGGAAATCATTATACCGTCCTTTTCTTCAGCCAGCTGACCAACAGCGACGCGCTTAAACTAATCACAAAATAGACCGCACCCGCAAAGAGCACCATCTCAACCTGCGTACCATCACGTTCGCCGATGGTTGACGCGGTACGGAAAAAGTCTGCCAGGCTCAGCACGTAGACCAGCGAGGTATCCTGGAACAACACGATACCTTGGGTAAGCAGGAGCGGAACCATGGCGCGAAACGCCTGCGGCAGAATAATGAGCTGCATGGACTGCCAGTGCGTCATCCCCAGGGCCAGCGCGGCGCTGGATTGCCCACGGGAGATACTCTGAATGCCCGCTCGGATAATCTCAGAGTAGTAAGCGGCCTCAAACATTGAGAACGCCACCATGGCGGAGATCAGACGGATATCGGTTTTCGGCGACAGCCCCAGCACGTTTTGCAGGAAGCCGGGCACGATCAGGTAAAACCACAGCAGCACCATTACCAGCGGGATGGAGCGGAACACGTTAACGTAGGCGGTCGCAAACCATGCGAGCGGCTTAAAGCTCGACAGGCGCATGACGGCCAGCAGGGTGCCCCAGACGATACCGACGATGATGGCAATGACGGTGATTTTTAAGGTAATCATCAGTCCATCAAGCAGGTAAGGCATGGATGGAACGACAGAACTCCAGTCAAATTCGTACATTATTTGCCCCCCATGTTGCCCGGCAGGCGAATTTTGCGTTCAACCAGGTTCATCACCAGCATGATGAAAGCGTTAATCAGAACATACGCGAGCGTGATCGCGGTGAAGGATTCCCACGCGTGAGCGGAGTAATCCAGCAGTTTGCCCGCCTGCGCGGCCATATCGACCAGGCCGATAGTCGAGGCGATGGCCGAGTTTTTCACCAGGTTCATCATCTCTGAGGTCATCGGTGGAACGATAACGCGGTAGGCGTTTGGCAGCAGCACGTAGCGGTAGGTTTGGGGCAGCGTCAGGCCCATCGCCAGGCCCGCATTTTTTTGTCCGCGCGGCAATGACTGAATGGCGGCACGCACCTGCTCGCAAACGCGCGCAGCGGTAAACAGCCCCAGACACATCATGGAGGAGACAAAGAACTGCACGTTCGGATCCAGTTCCGACTTGAACCACATGCCAATATTTTCCGGCAGCAGTTCCGGGATAACCAGATACCAGGTAAAGAATTGCACGATCAGCGGAACGTTACGGAACAGTTCCACATACAGGGTGCCAAGTGTTGAAAGAAAGCGGTTAGGGACGGTGCGCAGAATACCGAACAAAGAACCGACAAGAAACGCGATAATCCACGCCGTTATCGATAATGCCACGGTGACCTGAAAGCCGCTCCACAGCCAGCCAAGATAGGTGGTGTTGCCGAACGGGGCTTGTTGCAGGAATATGCCCCAGTTCCAGTCGATTGACATAATAAACTCCAGAAAAAAAAGGGTAGCAGCGCTACCCTCGAAGATTGGTGAGAAGCTCATTTTTCGCGCTGAGTGGGGAACGACCACTCAACGTATAGTCTGTCCATGCTTCCCGACAATCGAGAGGGCAGGAGATCCCGCCCCTGTTGTTCTAATTAGTTAAGAGCCTTGTCATTTGGAGATTTGAACAGCGCTTTCATGTCGTCAGACAGTTCAAAATTCATGTTCAGGTTTTTCGGTGGAATCGGGTTCTTGAACCATTTGTCGAACCATTTTTCCGCTTCGCCGGAGGTCTGCACCTGAGCGATGGTGTCATCGATCAGCTTTTTAAACTGCGGATCGTCTTTACGCAGCATACAGCCGTAGGCTTCTTTCGACTGCGCGGTACCGACGATATCCCAGTTGTCTGGTTTTTTCGCTTTCGCACGCTCGCCCGCCAGCAGGGCGTCATCCATCATAAACGCGACGGCACGGCCGCTTTCCAGGGTACGGAAGGAGTCGCCATGGTCTTTCGCGCTGATGATGCGCATGTCCATTTTCTTCTCGTCGTTCAGCTTGTGGAGCAGCACTTCTGACGTGGTACCGGAGGTCACGACAACCGCTTTACCTTTCAGGTCAGCGAAGTCTTTGATCTCACCGCCTTTCTTCGTCAGCAGGCGGGTACCCACGACAAAGATGGTGTCAGAGAAAGCAGCCTGTTTCTGACGCTCCAGGTTGTTAGTGGTGGAGCCACACTCGAAGTCAAAGGTGCCGTTTTGCAGCAGTGGAATACGGTTCTGTGAAGTGATTGGGATCAGCTTCACCTGCAGGTCAGGTTTGTTCAGCTTTTTCTTCACGGCTTCAACGATGGCGTTGGAGTAATCCTGTGAATAGCCCACGACTTTTTGCGTGTTGTCGTAGTAAGAGAACGGGACAGAAGATTCACGGTGGCCGACCACGATAACGCCGTTTTTGGCAATCTTGTCGAGAGTACTGCCTGCTGCAGGCGCATCTTCAGCGTGAACCACGCCTGCAGACATTCCCATAACCAGCATTGCTGTGGCCAGTTTACGTAATTGCATACCCAACTCCTTTTTATCAGCGCCAGTGACGCATTGATACCCATTGTGATGTTGTTATATCTCGCGCAATGCGAGTGCAGTGTTATGCAAGCTTGTTAACATTTAGTCTGGCTTAATGTAAAGATTTTGCTGCGTTATTGTTTATTTTTGCGAAGCGCGCCGCACCATTCAGAGGCAAATATCTCCCGTTGCACCGTTATGGTGCTAAAGGTGATCTACGCTGGTGCGACAAAGTTGCACGTTAAGCCAAACTGCGTTTACCTGAATAAACAAAGCAATAGGCGTGCCAGTTTTAAGATTTGGAAGGGATTGCCGGGTAAGGCGTAGCCGCCACCCGGCAACAGAAGGGAAGGTTATTTACGACGCTGGCGCAGGCTCATCAGCACCGCGCCAAAGCCGAATAGCGCGGTCAGGATCCACAGCGGCCAGTTGCCGGTGCGCGCATATGGCGTCAGGCCTGTGGTTGGCGTGACATTCGTGGTCAGCACCTCTCGGGTAAACTGCGGGATCATCGCCTGGATTTCACCCTGCGGACCAATCACAGCGGTGATGCCGTTGTTGGTGCTGCGCAGCAGCGGACGCGCCAGCTCCAGAGAGCGCATACGTGCCATCTGGAAGTGCTGCCACGGGCCGATAGACTTACCAAACCAGGCATCGTTGGAGATGGTCAGCAGATAGTCTGTATCAGGGCGGAAGTTATCGCGCACCTGCTCGCCGAGGATGATTTCGTAGCAGATAGCCGCCGTCAGGGCTGCGCCGTGCGCGTGCAGCTGAGGCTGTACGTACGGGCCGCGGCTGAAGGAGGACATCGGCAGGTCGAAGAACGGGGCCAGCGGGCGCAGAATCGACTCCAGCGGGACAAATTCACCGAACGGCACCAGATGGTTCTTGTTGTACCGGTCACTGGAGTGGTAGCTGTATTCGCTGTCTTTTCCGAGCGTAATGATGGTGTTGTAGGTGTCGTAGCGGTTCTGCTGATTCAGACGCGCATCGACAATCCCGGTGATTAGCGTGCTGCCACGAGAGAGCAGCAGGTCGTTCATCATGTTGAGGAACGGCTGCTGATTGATTTCCAGATCGGGAATGGCAGACTCCGGCCAGATAATCAGCTGCGATTTACCCATCACCTCTTCGGTGGCGTTGGCGTAGATCTTCAGCGTGTTCAGCAGCTCTTTCTCGTCCCACTTCATGGACTGCGGGATATTCCCCTGCACCATGGAAACCTGCATGGCGCGCGCGGGCTCAGGCGTGAACCACTGGATATAGCGCAGCGGGAAGGGAAGGGCGAACAGCACCAGCGCCATAACCAGCGGCTTCCAGCCGCGCGTGACCAGCGTCAGGACCAGCAGGCCGCTCACCACCATCAGCAGGAAGTTGATGGCCTCAACGCCCATTACCGGCGCCAGGCCTTTAAGCGGGCCGTCAATCTGACTGTAGCCGAACTGCAGCCACGGGAAGCCGGTCAGCACCCAGCCGCGCAGGAATTCCGTGATTTGCCAGACCACCGGTGCGGCAATGGCGACGCGCAGCCAGCTGGTTTTGGGCCACAGGCGAGAAAGGATGCCGGCGAACAGACCGGTATAGAGCGAGAGATACGCGGCGAGCAGTACCACCAGGAAGACGTTAACCGGGCCCGGCATACCGCCAAACTGGGCGATGCTGACGTAGACCCAGTTAATACCTGAGCCAAACAGCCCCAGTCCCCAGAAGTAGCCAATAGCGGCAGCCTGTACCGGACGACGATGCAGGGTCAGACCCTGAAGCCCCATCAGGGAGAGTATGGCCGCAGGCCAGATGTCGTAAGGAGAAAAAGCCAGCGTACCGCTGGCTCCGAGTAACAGCGCCAGCAGCAAACGGACGCGCTGGCGTTCAAGCAATGGGGCAAATGCCATTTACATTAATCTTCCAGTTTTGGCACCGGTGAGTCGTCCGGCGTTCTGACGTGAACCTGTATAATACGTCGGCTGTCGGCCATGGCTACTTTGAACTGGTAACCGTCGATGTCAACGGTCTCACCGCGCGCCGGGAGATGACCAAAGGCCTGCATCACCAGCCCGCCAATGGTATCGACCTCTTCATCGCTGAAGTGGGTCCCGAAGGCGTCGTTGAAGTCCTCAATGGAGGCCAGCGCGCGCACGGTCCAGGTGTGGCGGCTGAGCTGACGGAAGTCGATATCCTCTTCTTCGTCGTACTCGTCTTCGATTTCGCCCACGATCAGCTCAAGAATATCCTCGATCGTGACCAGACCGGAGACGCCACCAAATTCATCAATAACAATCGCCATGTGGTAACGCTGAGAGCGAAACTCTTTCAGCATCCGATCCACACGTTTACTTTCCGGCACAACCACGGCCTGGCGTAACACTTTTTCCATGCTGAAGGCTTCGGCATCGCTGCGCATAAACGGCAGCAGATCTTTCGCCATTAAAATCCCTTCGATGTGATCTTTATCTTCGCTGATGACCGGGAAACGCGAGTGGGCGGATTCGATGATCACATCGAGGCACTCGTCCAGGGTCTGGTTACGTTTCAGGGTGATCATCTGCGAGCGGGGGATCATGATATCGCGAACGCGCTGGTCGGCGATGTCCATAACCCCTTCGAGCATTTCGCGCGTATCTTCATCGATAAGGTCGTTCTGCCCGGAATCACGAATCAGCTCCAGCAGTTCATCACGGTTTTTGGGTTCGCCGTGGAAAAGCTGGTTCAGAATGAGGGAGAAAAATCCCTTTTTACTGGTTGTCGTGTCGCTACTGTGTGAATTGTCGTCGCTCATGGCGTTTGTTAAGGGTTCTCTTGTTAGTTCAACGTTTACCGCCACGCGATATCCTTTCGTGGCGGCAGGGGAGTCAGTCAGGTGACGGACTATTCTTTCTCGGCAATGTACGGATCCTCATAGCCCAGAGCAAGCATTATCTCTGTCTCGAGGGACTCCATCTCTTCCGCTTCGTCATCTTCAATGTGATCGTAGCCGAGCAGATGCAGACTGCCGTGTACCACCATATGCGCCCAGTGGGCCTCAAGCGGCTTTTGCTGCTCTTTCGCTTCCTGTTCAACCACCTGACGGCAGATGATCAGATCGCCCAGCAGCGGCATCTCGATACCCGGCGGCGCTTCGAACGGGAAAGAGAGCACGTTGGTCGGCTTATCTTTCCCGCGATAGGTCAGGTTAAGCTCATGGCTTTCCGCTTCATCCACCAGGCGAATCGTAACTTCTGATTCTTCCTGAAACTGAGGAATAACGGCATCCAGCCATTTCTGAAACTGTGCCTCATCTGGCATGCCGGAATTGTCTTCACAGGCCAGCTGTAAATCGAGGATCACCTGACTCATTTCTGTTCTTGCTCCTGCGCTTCGCGCTTACGTTCTGCGGCCAGTTCGGCCTTACGCTTCTGATCCGCCTCTTCCCAGGCTTCATAGGCGTTTACGATACGCGCGACCACCGGGTGGCGTACCACGTCTTCACTGTGGAAGAAGTTAAAGCTGATTTCGTCGACCTCGGCCAGCACCTCGATGGCGTGGCGCAGGCCGGATTTGGAGCTGCGCGGCAGGTCGATCTGGGTGACGTCGCCGGTGATGACCGCTTTCGAGTTAAAGCCGATACGCGTCAGGAACATCTTCATCTGTTCGATGGTGGTGTTCTGGCTCTCATCGAGAATGATGAACGCATCGTTCAGCGTACGGCCGCGCATGTAGGCGAGCGGGGCAACTTCGATAACGTTACGCTCAATGAGCTTCTCGACCTTCTCAAAGCCCAGCATTTCGAACAGCGCATCGTATAAAGGACGCAGATACGGGTCGACCTTCTGGCTCAGATCGCCCGGCAGGAAGCCCAGCTTTTCGCCCGCTTCAACGGCCGGACGGGTCAGCAGAATTCGACGGATCTCCTGGCGTTCCAGCGCATCGACCGCCGCGGCAACGGCCAGATAGGTTTTACCCGTGCCCGCCGGCCCCACCCCGAAGGTGATGTCGTGGTCGAGGATATTGGCGATGTACTGTGCCTGGTTTGGCGTACGCGGCTTAATGACGCCACGTTTCGTCTTGATATTGATTGCCTTACCGTAGTCCGGAACGCTTTCCGCGCTTTGCTCAAGCACGCGCGCCTCTTTAATAGCGAGGTGAATTTGTTCCGGTTCGATATCCTGAATTTCGCCGCGCATCGGGGAGGTATCGACATACAAGCTACGCAGAATGTCCGCAGCGGCATTGACGCAGATAGGGCGTCCGGTAAGTTTGAAATGATTATCGCGACGATTGATTTCGATACCCAGACGTCGCTCCAGTTGTTTGATGTTGTCATCAAACGGCCCGCACAGGCTCAGCAGGCGAGCGTTGTCTGCTGGCTCAAGGCTAATTTCACGCGTATCTATGTTCAAACTGTTCCTCTTTGATTGGTTAACTGACCCGCTGCCACACGGCGCAATAAAACGGTCATTACCGAAATTATTCACGCCACAGAATAAAGGCGCAAGCGTTGCGGAAGATATTGGGGATGATGAGAGGAAATACAAGGCCTGCCGGAAGGGCAGGCCAGAAGGATTATGGCTGGTAAATCCCAACGCCAGAATCGTTTTCTTTGCGAGTACGAGAGATGACGGATTCAGGTGACTCGGCAATACGCAGGCCCATTTCATCCTCGGTGCGGACCACTTTCGCGCGCAGCGAGTTGGTCAGCACTTCGATAATCTCGACGTCCACGAATTTACCGATCATATCCGGAGTGCCTTCAAAGTTCACCACGCGGTTGTTTTCAGTACGACCGGACAGCTCCATAATGCTCTTACGGGAAGTGCCTTCCACCAGAATGCGCTGAACGGTGCCGAGCATGCGGCGGCTCCACGCGTTGGCCTGCTGGTTAATACGTTCCTGCAGAATATACAGACGTTGCTTTTTCTCTTCTTCCGGCACATCGTCAACCATATCGGCCGCCGGTGTCCCGGGACGCGCAGAGAAGATGAAGCTGTAGCTGACGTCAAAATTCACTTCGCCGATGAGCTTCATGGTGCGCTCGAAGTCATCAGCGGTTTCGCCAGGGAAGCCGACGATAAAGTCAGAGCTAATCTGGATATCCGGACGCGCTTCACGCAGCTTGCGAATGGTGGACTTATATTCCAGCACCGTATGCGGGCGGCCCATCAGGTTCAGCACGCGGTCAGAGCCGCACTGAATCGGCAGGTGCAGGAAGCTCACCAGCTCTGGCGTATCGCGATAGACGTCAATGATGTCATCGGTAAACTCCATCGGATGGCTGGTGGTAAAGCGAATGCGGTCGATGCCGTCAATCGCGGCCACCAGGCGCAGCAGCTCAGCAAAGCTGCCGGTGGTACCGTCGTAGTTTTCCCCTCGCCAGGCGTTAACGTTCTGGCCCAGCAGGTTAACTTCGCGAACGCCCTGCGCGGCAAGCTGTGCGATTTCAAACAGAATATCGTCTGCCGGACGGCTGACTTCTTCACCACGGGTGTAAGGCACCACGCAGTACGTGCAGTATTTGTTGCAGCCCTCCATGATGGAGACGAAGGCGGTTGGGCCATCGGCTCGCGGCTCTGGCAGACGGTCGAATTTTTCGATTTCCGGGAAGCTGACGTCAACGACCGGGCTACGGTTGCCGCGAACCTGATTGATCATCTCCGGCAGGCGGTGCAGGGTCTGAGGACCAAAGACAATATCCACATACGGGGCTCTCTGGCGGATCAGCTTGCCTTCCTGCGACGCGACGCAGCCGCCCACCCCGATGATCAGGTCCGGATTTTTTCGTTTGAGAAGTTTCCAGCGCCCTAATACGTGAAAGACTTTTTCCTGCGCTTTTTCACGAATCGAACAGGTGTTCAGCAGCAGCACGTCCGCTTCTTTCGCATTTTCAGTCAGCTGGTATCCGTGGGTGGTATCCAGCAGATCGGCCATCTTGGATGAATCGTATTCGTTCATCTGACAGCCCCAGGTTTTTATATGGAGTTTTTTAGTCATCGACTTGCTCAGCTCAGGATTGCAAGCCGCGTATTGTAATGCTTTGGTGGGGTTGTGACCAGTATGAAGGTTGTGTGTCTCAGGACCGCAAAAATCCGGTAAACTTAAGGGATTCTCCAATAAGGAAAATTGACCATGACACTCCTACACACCGAAGTTGCCGTTGTCGGCGGCGGTATGGTCGGCGGCGCGCTGGCGCTGGGGCTGGCGAAGCAGGGATTTGAGGTAACGATAATTGAACAGGCTGCTCCGCCGGCCTTCGATCCCGCTAGCAAACCTGATGTGCGCATATCCGCGATCAGCGCGGCGTCCGTCGATCTGCTGCGCGGGCTGGGCGTCTGGGAGGCGGTGCTGGAAATGCGCGCGCACCCCTATAGCCGTCTTGAAACCTGGGAGTGGGAAAATGCCCACGTCGCGTTTGATGCCGCTGAGCTGAAGCTGCCGCGCCTGGGCTATATGGTGGAAAACAACGTGCTCCAGCGGGCGCTCTGGCAGTCGCTGGAGGCGCATCCGCAGGTGACGCTGCGCGTGCCTGCGTCGCTTAAGGCGCTGCATCCTCACGAGAGTGGGTATTTACTGACGCTCGATAGCGGCGATGAGCTGGCCGTGAAGCTGGTCATTGGGGCGGACGGTGCTAACTCGCAGGTTAGACAGATGGCGGGAATTGGGATTCATGCCTGGCAGTATGAGCAGTCCTGCATGCTGATTACCGTCGAGTGCGAGAATGCACCGGGCGAGAGTACCTGGCAGCACTTTACCCCGAATGGCCCGCACGCCTTTTTACCGCTGTTCGATAACTGGGGATCGCTGGTGTGGTACGACAAACCGGCGCGCATTCGCCAGCTGCAGGGGCTTTCAATGGAGCAATTGCAGCGGGAAATCCGCCTGCACTTCCCGAGCCGTCTGGGCAACGTCACGCCGGTCGCCGCAGGGGCATTCCCGCTCACGCGACGTCACGCTTTGCAGTATGCCCGTGAAGGGCTGGCGCTGGTGGGCGATGCGGCACACACCATTCATCCGCTGGCCGGGCAGGGTGTCAACCTGGGGTATCGTGATGTCGATGCGTTACTGGATGTGCTGGGCAGCGCCCGCGAACACGCGGAAAACTGGGCCAGCCATCAGGTCCTGAAGCGTTATCAGACGCGACGCATGGCGGATAACTTTATCATGCAGTCGGGAATGGATCTGTTCTATGCCGGGTTCAGCAATGATTTAGCCCCGGTGCGCATTCTGCGTAATATTGGATTGATGGCAGCGGAGCGTGCCGGTGGCTTGAAGCGTCAGGCGCTCAAGTACGCCCTGGGACTTTAATATTGATGCCCTCTCCCCATGGGAGAGGGCATCAGGCTACTCGATTCTGAACAACAAAAACAAAAAAGCCCGCAGAGCGGGCTTTTTTGTTACTAAGTGGCTGGGGTGCAGGGATTCGAACCCCGGAATGCTGGTATCAGAAACCAGAGCCTTACCGCTTGGCGACACCCCAATTGCGTTAAACAAACTGCTTAACGACTTTTTAAATTGGCTGGGGTACGAGGATTCGAACCTCGGAATGCCGGAATCAGAATCCGGTGCCTTACCGCTTGGCGATACCCCAACAATTTGTCTTGATTACCGAAAAATCGACAATCTTAATTTGGTGGCTACGACGGGATTCGAACCTGTGACCCCATCATTATGAGTGATGTGCTCTAACCAACTGAGCTACGTAGCCAGTACTGCAATCTTCGATGGCTGGGGTACCTGGATTCGAACCAGGGAATGCCGGTATCAAAAACCGGTGCCTTACCGCTTGGCGATACCCCAATACCGCGGAGAACCGCAAAATCGAAGAAATATGGCTGGGGTACCTGGATTCGAACCAGGGAATGCCGGTATCAAAAACCGGTGCCTTACCGCTTGGCGATACCCCATCCGTGCAACGCTTACCCGGGAATGGTGCGGGAGGCGAGACTTGAACTCGCACACCTTGCGGCGCCAGAACCTAAATCTGGTGCGTCTACCAATTTCGCCACTCCCGCAAAAAAGATGGTGGCTACGACGGGATTCGAACCTGTGACCCCATCATTATGAGTGATGTGCTCTAACCAACTGAGCTACGTAGCCATCTTTTTTCGCGTTACCTTATCGGCGTTGCGGGGCGCATTATGCGTATAGACCCTTGCAGCGTCAACACCTTTTTCAACGAAAATAGCCGGAATGTGACTGTTTGGTTAGGTTGCGAACAGCGTGACCGAATATTCGGCAATTATTGGTTATTAATCAGATTTAGGCGGTGAAATGTGAGGCAAAAAAAACAGGCCCCTGAGGGGCCTGATTGCGATCTAGGTGATTATTTGTAGGCTGACTGATGGACGCCTACCGCGCGTCCTGATGGATCGTTCATGGATTTGAACGATTCATCCCATTCAATCGCTTTGGCAGAAGAGCAGGCGACGGAAGGGCCACCCGGTACGCACTCCGCAGCACTCGGCACCGGGAACAATTCTTCAAAAATTTCACGGTAGAGATACGCTTCTTTCGAGCCCGGCGTGTTGTACGGGAAGCGGAAGCTTGCGGTTTCCAGCTGTTGATCAGAAACCTGTTTCGCCGCGACCTCTTTCAGGGTGTCGATCCAGCTATAGCCTACACCATCGGAGAACTGCTCTTTCTGACGCCATGCGACGCTCGCCGGCAGGTAGGATTCAAAACATTCGCGCAGGATATGTTTTTCCATTTTGCCGTTGCCGCACATCTTGTCCTGCGGGTTGATGCGCATTGCCACGTCGAGGAATTTCTTATCCAGGAACGGCACGCGTGCTTCTACGCCCCACGCCGACATTGCTTTGTTGGCACGCGCGCAGTCGAACATGTGCAACGCCTGCAGCTTACGCACGGTCTCTTCATGCAGCTCTTTAGCGTTTGGCGCTTTGTGGAAGTACAGGTAGCCGCCAAACACTTCGTCAGAACCTTCACCGGAGAGCACCATCTTGATGCCCATCGCCTTGATCTTACGCGACATCAGGTACATCGGCGTTGAGGCGCGGATGGTGGTCACGTCATAGGTTTCAATGTGATAGATCACATCGCGGATCGCATCCAGACCTTCCTGCACGGTGAAATGAATTTCGTGGTGCACGGTGCCGAGGTGGTTTGCCACTTCCTGCGCGGCTTTAAGGTCAGGAGCACCTTCCAGGCCCACGGCAAAAGAGTGCAGCTGTGGCCACCAGGCTTCTGAGCGCTCCTGATCCTCCACGCGACGAGCCGCAAATTTCTTGGTGATTGCCGAGATCACGGAGGAGTCCAGGCCGCCTGAGAGCAGCACGCCGTAAGGTACGTCTGACATCAGGTGGCTTTTCACGGAATCTTCCAGGGCCTGACGCAGCTCGGCTTTGTCCGTGACGTTGTCTTTTACCGCGTCGTAGTCGAACCAGTCACGCTGGTAATACTGACGGATCTCGCCGTCTTTGCTCCACAGATAGCTGCCTGCCGGGAACTCTTTAATGGTGCGGCAGACCGGTACCAGGGCTTTCATTTCAGAGGCAACGTAGAAGTTGCCGTGCTCATCGTGACCCATGTACAGCGGGATAATACCGATATGGTCACGGCCAATCAGGTAAGCGTCTTTTTCGCTGTCGTACAGGGCAAAGGCAAACATGCCCTGCAGGTCGTCCAGGAACTCGGGACCTTTCTCCTGATACAGCGCCAGGATCACTTCACAGTCAGAGCCGGTCTGGAATGCGTAGCGGTCGCCGTATTCGGCGCGCAGTGCCTGGTGGTTATAGATCTCACCGTTGACAGCCAGCGCGTGCGTTTTTTTCTCGTTATACAGCGGCTGTGCACCGGCGTTGACGTCAACAATAGACAGACGTTCGTGAGCCAGAATTGCTTTGTCACTGGCGTAAACGCCTGACCAGTCCGGGCCGCGATGGCGCATCAGGCGGGACAGTTCGAGTGCCTTTTTACGCAGTTCGCCCGCGTCAGTTTTAATATCCAGTACGCCAAAAATTGAACACATAACCTTCTCCGTTAACCCTGTTGCTTTGTAATGTTGCTTGCTTATGAAAATGCCGCAAAGGGGCAGGGCGCGCAAGCGTTTTACGGGTGAAAACGGAAATAGTGCAATAGTGATTGCGGAATAGTGAAAAAAGAGTACGCCATGAGTTCTTTTATTGATGATTATGCAATGAAATGTGCTTTTTGTTAGATGGAGTTTTATTTGTGTAGGCCATAAATGAAAAACCACGCCCTGAGGCGTGGTTCGGTATCAGATGATGTCAATTTCATCGACGGAGGGGTAAATCCAGCTCGGCCGGAACGGCATCGAATCAATGTCATCAAGTTGAGAGACGCCGGACAGGACCAGAATCGTCTCCAGACCCGCCTGGAAACCGGCCAGAATATCGGTGCGCAGGTTGTCGCCGACAATAACGGTTTCTTCAGAGTGGGCCTGCATCTTGTTGAGCGCGGCACGAATGATCCACGGGCTCGGTTTACCGACTACGAACGGCTGACGCCCTGAGATTTTCTCGATACCGGCGCAGAGCGCGCCGCAGGCCGGATAAAAACCACGGCCATGCGTATCCGGGTTGGTGGCGATAAAGCGTGCACCGCTGGCGACAAAGTATGCTGCTTTATGCATCATCTCCCAGTTAAAGGAACGCGTCTCGCCGACAATCACAAAGTCCGGGTTCACGTCAGTGATGGTAAAGCCTGCTTTGTAGAGCTCGTGTATCAGCGCACCTTCACCCACCACGTAGGCTTTCTTTCCTTCCTGACGCTTCAGAAAATCCGCCGTGGCCATCGCCGAGGTATAAAACACGCTGTCCGGGACGTCGACGCCTGCGGTGGCAAAGCGGTTTGCCAGATCCTGACCGGTTTGAGAAGGGTAGTTCGTGAGCAGAACCAGTGGCATTCCTTTGTCGATGATACGGTGAAGAAACTCCGCAGCACCCGGCACGGCAACGTTGTCGTGCATCAGCACGCCGTCGATATCACAAATTACGTTCTTAATGGTCATGGATATTCCGACATCAAAAAAAGAAGGCGTTACTATAAGGTTCGATCAGCTTTCCAGCAAATGCTGGAGCAGAATTCCGTTGAGCATGGCGCGTTTGACCAGCGCGAACGCGCCAATCGCCGAGCGATGGTCAAGCTTTGAACGAACCACCGGAAGATTCTGGCGGAATGCTTTCAGCGCCTGGGTGTTAATACAGCCTTCAATC
Source organism: Enterobacter vonholyi (assembly GCF_008364555.1). Lineage (GTDB taxonomy): Bacteria > Pseudomonadota > Gammaproteobacteria > Enterobacterales > Enterobacteriaceae > Enterobacter > Enterobacter vonholyi. Next base: position 54,832 of record NZ_VTUC01000001.1, on the reverse strand, counting down.
GCAGGGAGCAGAACCTTCTCCGCTTCCACAATTTCACCGGCGATCACCACTTTTTGTGGGTTAAACAGGTTAATGGCGATGGCGATGGTTTTCCCCAGATGACGTCCAACCTGCTCGATCACTTCGCAGGCCAGCGCGTCGCCTTTATTAGCGGCTTTGCAGATGGTGCCTATCTTGCAGTCGTCCAGCGTGACGCGGCTTTGATAACCCTGTTCAAGCAGATGGCGAACGCGCTGCTCGATGGCCGTGTTGGCGGCGATGGTTTCAAGGCAGCCAAAGTTGCCGCAGTGGCAGCGCTCCCCGAGAGGTTCAACCTGAATGTGGCCGATCTCTCCGACGTTACCGTTGCGCCCAATAAAAATCCGGCCGTTAGAGATAATGCCTGCACCCGTACCGCGGTGGACGCGCACCAGAATAGAGTCTTCACAGTCCTGGCTCGCACCAAAGTAGTGCTCTGCCAGCGCCAGAGAGCGGATGTCGTGACCCACAAAGCAGGTCACTTTAAAACGCTTTTCCAGCGCGTCGACCAGCCCCCAGTTTTCAACCTGAATGTGCGGCATATAGCGGATCACGCCGCTTTCCGGGTCGACCAGGCCGGGCAGGATCACGGAGATGGCAATGAGTTCGCGGATCTTGCGCTGACAGCTCTCAATAAACTGCGCGATGGTATTGAGCAACGCATGTTCCAGCGTCTCCTGGGTGCGTTCCGGAAGAGGGTAGTGTTCTTCCGCAATGGCTTTACTGCTCAGATCGTACAGCGTGAGGGTGGTATCATGGCGCCCCAGACGGACGCCAATTGCCTGAAAATTGCGGGTTTCGGTAATAATAGAGATGGCGCGGCGGCCCCCGGTGGAGGCCTGCTGATCGACTTCTTTGATCAGACCGCGCTCAATGAGCTGGCGGGTAATTTTTGTCACGCTGGCGGGAGCAAGCTGGCTTTGTTCGGCTATCTGAATCCGCGAGATGGGGCCGTGCTGGTCAATCAGGCGGTATACCGCCGCACTGTTAAGTTGTTTAACGAGATCGACATTACCGATTTGAGCTTGTCCGCCAGGTGTCATACTTTTACTTACTCAGTGACGACCTCGTTACCATTAACGATGGTCTTAATAATTTTATAATCGTGTGTGAATGCCGTCAGGTTTGCAACCATACCTGGTGCAATTCCGCCGAGCTGTTTATCCACGCCCATTGCGCGAGCCGGATACAGGGTTGCCATGCGCAGGACTTCATCAAGCGCAATCCCGCAATGTTCTACCAGGTTACGCACCCCTTCAATCATGGTCAAAGAGGAACCGCTCAGCGTACCGTTTTCATCCACACACAGTCCATTGCGGTAGTATATTGTTTTACCGGCAAAAATGAACTGCTCAATATTTGCACCTGCCGGTGCGGTGGCATCCGTCACCAGACAAAGCTTGTCACCTTTCAGCCGCTTAGCGTTGCGAATGTTGGTGTAATCGACGTGTAAGCCGTCAGCAATAATGCCGCAGTAGACGTCTGGCTCATCCAGAATCGCCCCGACCAGACCCGGTTCACGGCCTGTGATATACGGCATGGCGTTGTAAAGGTGAGTTGCGAAAGTAATTCCCGCGCGGAAACCGGCTTTCGCTTCTTTCAGCGTTGCGTTTGAGTGGCCTGCTGAAACGATAATCCCGGCGGCGGCCAGCTTGCTGATGACATCCGTACCCGTCATTTCAGGCGCCAGCGTCACTTTGGTGATCACATCGGCGTTGGCACACATGTAGTCAACCAGCTCTGCATCAGGTTTACGCACGTAGTCCGGGTTATGCGTTCCTTTCTTGACCATATTCAGCCATGGCCCTTCAAGGTGCAGACCCAGCGCCTGGTTAGGATGTTTGGCCAGGTATTCTCGCATCACGCGGATACCCTGCTTCATAAGGTCATCACTGCTGGTGATGAGCGTTGGCAGATAGCTGGTGCAGCCCGATTTCTCGTTGGCTTTCTGCATGATCTCCAGCGTTTCTACCGTCACCGCATCCGCGGTGTCATTGAATTGCACACCGCCGCAGCCGTTGAGCTGCACGTCGATGAAACCGGGGGAGATTACTGCTCCATTGAGTGAGCGCTGTTCAATCTCCGGCGGCAGTTCTGCCAGCGGGCAAACACGTTCAATCAGGCCATTAGCGATAACAATCGCATGGTCATCCAGAATTTCATGGCCGGTATAAATCCGACCGTGGGTTAAAGCGTACATAACTACCCCCGGTTAAAAAAAGCGGCCGCCTCTTGATGAAGAGGCGGTTATTCAATTACAGACCTTTGATGTTCTCAGCTTCTAACTCGTTGAAGTACTTCAGCGTTTTAACCTTCAGCTCCATCGTGGACGGCTCGTCGCAGACGATGACTGATTTCGGATGCAGCTGCAGGCAGCTTATGGTCCACATATGGTTTACGTTGCCTTCAACGGCAGCCTGGAGCGCCTGGGCTTTCACGCTGCCCAGCACCAGAATCATCACTTCTTCAGCATCCAGCAGGGTGCCTACGCCTACGGTCAGGGCGTATTTTGGAACCTGGTTAACATCGCCGTCAAAGAAGCGGGAGTTTGCCACGCGCGTGTCATGGGTCAGCGTTTTAATACGGGTGCGGGAAGCCAGAGATGACGCCGGTTCGTTAAACGCGATGTGACCATCATTACCTACACCACCCATAAACAGGTGGATCTTACCGTAAGAACGGATTTTTTCTTCATACTGACGGCATTCTGCGTCAATATCAGGCGCGTTTCCATTCAGCAGGTTAATATTTTCAGCTGGAATATCAACGTGATCAAAGAAATTACGGTGCATAAAGCTATGGTAGCTTTCCGGGTGATCTTTCGGTAAGCCAACGTATTCATCCATGTTGAATGTCACAACATGCTTGAAGCTAACCTGGCCTGCTTTATGCATCTCAACCAGCGCCTTGTAGGCAGTCAGCGGTGTGCCGCCTGTCGGAAGTCCAAGAACGAAAGGACGATCGGCAGTTGGTTTAAAGGCGTTGATACGGTTAACGATATGGCGAGCGGCCCATTTACCAACTTGTTCAGCAGTTGCCAGGGGAATCAGTCTCATTGTTCACCTCAAGAGTTAAAGTAGAAGAGTGGGCGGATAGCTATCGGAACCTGATACTTAAGCGTAACCTGGAAACTTTCAGGCCGGATCAATCCGTCTTGATTTTTTGAATGATAAAATAAGTTTTCACTGTTAGCCAGTGTAAGGGAGGGTTAATAACGATATTTGGTGACAAAAATCACAAAAAGTACGCGTTTAATTTGCGATACGAATTAATTTTTCACACACTCACAATGCCAGTGAAGCATCAACTGTATCTATAGTTCGTGACACAATAAAAAACAGAGCTGAGAACATGCCTTAAACGGGGTCTCATAGGGGGAAGAAAGTGAGTATTCTAGGTTATTTACAAAAGGTTGGCCGCGCACTTATGGTGCCGGTCGCCACGCTGCCTGCCGCAGCCATCCTGATGGGTGTCGGCTACTGGATCGACCCCAACGGCTGGGGTAATACCAGCGCGCTGGCGGCGTTCTTTATCAAGTCAGGTTCCGCCATTATCGACAATATGTCCGTGTTGTTCGCGATTGGTGTGGCTTACGGTATGTCCAAAGACAAAGACGGTGCCGCTGCGCTGACCGGTTTTGTCGGTTTCCTCGTCTTAACCACTCTCTGCTCACCTGCAGCAGTGGCCATGATCCAAAAAATTCCGGCGGACCAGGTTCCGGCGGCATTCGGTAAGATCAGCAACCAGTTTGTCGGTATCCTTGTGGGTATCATCTCTGCCGAACTGTATAACCGCTTCAGCAGCGTAGAGCTGCCAAAAGCGCTCTCCTTCTTTAGCGGCCGCCGTCTGGTCCCTATCCTGACCTCGTTTGTGATGATCGTTGTCGCGTTCATCATGATGTACGTCTGGCCGATGATTTTCGACGGTCTGGTGAACTTCGGTGAGCACATCCAGAAACTGGGTTCTGTCGGTGCGGGCGTGTACGCGTTCTTCAACCGTCTGCTGATCCCGGTTGGTCTGCACCACGCGCTGAACTCCGTGTTCTGGTTCGACGTTGCCGGTATTAACGATATCCCTAACTTCCTGGGTGGTGCACAGTCCATCGAAGCAGGTAAAGCGGTTGTCGGTATCACCGGTCGTTACCAGGCGGGCTTCTTCCCGATCATGATGTTTGGTCTGCCGGGTGCTGCGCTGGCTATCTACCACTGCGCGCGTCCAGAGAATAAAGCGAAAGTGCTGGGTATCATGATGGCGGGCGCGTTCGCGGCCTTCTTCACCGGTATCACCGAGCCGCTGGAGTTCTCCTTCATGTTCGTGGCGCCGGTTCTGTATGTGATCCACGCCGTGCTGACCGGTATCTCCGTGTTCATCGCTGCCAGCATGCAGTGGATTGCCGGTTTCGGCTTCAGCGCCGGTCTGGTGGATATGGTGCTTTCGTCCCGTAACCCGCTGGCGACCCACTGGTGGATGCTGATCCCGCAAGGTCTGGTGTTCTTCGCGATCTACTACGTAGTGTTCCGTTTCACTATCACCAAATTTAACCTCATGACACCGGGTCGTGAACTGGCCGTGGCCGGTAGCGAAGCGGATGGTCAGGATGTGAACGTGAGCGGTGCTCAGGACCAGGACGTTTCAGGTCTGGCGCGTCAGTACATCGCCGCAGTAGGCGGTTCTGACAACCTGACCGGTATCGATGCCTGTATCACTCGCCTGCGTCTGAACGTCAAAGACTCTTCCCTGGTGAACGAAGCGCTGGCCAAACGTCTGGGCGCGTCCGGTGTTATCCGCCTGAACAAAACCAGCGTGCAGATTATCGTTGGCTTTGTGGCAGAGAAAATTGCTAATGCCATGAAAACTACCGGCCCGGTAGCCGCAGCAGAAGCTTCTGTCGCACCTGCCGCCGCGCCAGCGGCTGCAAAACCGCAGGCGGTACCCAACGCCAAAACGATAGCCGCGCTGGTTTCACCGGTAACCGGTGAAGTCGTTGCGATTGAGCAGGTGCCTGACGAAGCCTTCGCCAGCAAAGCGGTCGGTGACGGTGTGGCGGTGAAACCAACGGACAAAACCGTTGTGTCTCCGGCTGCCGGTACCATCGTGAAAATCTTCAACACCAACCATGCGTTCTGCCTCGAAACCGAAAATGGCGCGGAGATCGTTGTCCATATGGGTATCGATACCGTTGCGCTGAACGGCCAGGGCTTTACTCGTCTGGTGGAAGAGGGCGCTGAAGTGGTGGCTGGGCAGCCGATTCTGGAAATGGATCTGGACTTCCTGAACGCCAACGCGCGCTCCATGATAAGTCCGGTCGTTTGCAGCAACATCGACGACTTCAGCGGCCTGGTCATTCAGGCGAAAGGTCAGGTTGTTGCGGGTCAAACACCGCTGTACGAGATTAAAGGCAAGTAATCGCTCCTGAGTAGAGTCATGCCTTAAGCGGCGGGGGAGATCCTCCGCCGCTTTTTTTTGCAGCAAATGCCCCCATTATTTTCTTCAGAGACGTTTTAAGGGTTGTCACTACGTCCGGCTTATAAGATCATATGCCGTTATACGTTGTTTACGCTTTGAGGAATCCACGATGAGTGAGGCTGAAGCCCGCCCGAGTAACTTTATTCGTCAGATCATCGATGAAGATCTGGCCAGTGGTAAGCACACCACAATTCATACCCGCTTTCCGCCGGAGCCGAACGGCTACCTGCATATCGGGCATGCGAAGTCCATCTGCCTGAACTTTGGCATTGCGCAAGACTACCAGGGACAGTGCAACCTGCGTTTCGATGACACCAACCCAGTAAAAGAAGACATCGAATACGTTGAGTCCATTAAGAACGACGTGCAATGGCTGGGCTTCAACTGGTCTGGCGATATCTGCTACTCCTCTGACTATTTTGATCAGCTGTACGCCTATGCGGTAGAGCTTATCAACAAGGGTCTGGCGTATGTCGACGAGCTGTCTGCTGACGAGATCCGTGAGTATCGCGGTACGCTGACCGCACCGGGCAAAAACAGCCCGTTCCGCGACCGCAGCGTGGAAGAGAACCTGGCGCTGTTTGAAAAAATGCGTGCCGGTGGCTTCGAAGAAGGCAAAGCGTGCCTGCGTGCCAAAATCGACATGGCGTCTCCGTTCATCGTGATGCGCGATCCGGTGCTGTACCGCATTAAGTTTGCGGAACACCACCAGACCGGCAACAAGTGGTGCATCTACCCGATGTACGACTTTACCCACTGCATCAGCGATGCGCTGGAAGGCATTACGCACTCCCTGTGTACGCTGGAGTTCCAGGACAACCGTCGTCTGTACGACTGGGTTCTGGATAACATCACCATTCCTGTGCATCCGCGCCAGTACGAGTTCTCTCGCCTGAACCTGGAATACACCGTGATGTCCAAGCGTAAGCTGAACCTGCTGGTGACCGACAAGCACGTTGAGGGCTGGGATGATCCACGTATGCCTACCATTTCTGGTCTGCGTCGTCGTGGTTACACTGCCGCCTCTATTCGTGAGTTCTGCAAACGTATCGGCGTGACCAAGCAGGACAACACCATCGAGATGGCGTCCCTTGAATCATGCATTCGCGAAGATCTCAACGAAAACGCTCCGCGCGCGATGGCGGTTATCGATCCGGTGAAACTGGTTATCGAAAATTATCCGCAGGGTGAAAGCGAGCTGGTCGCCATGCCTAACCATCCGAACAAACCGGAAATGGGAAGCCGTGACGTGCCGTTCAGCGGCGAGATCTGGATTGACCGCGCTGACTTCCGCGAAGAAGCCAACAAACAGTACAAGCGTCTGGTGCTGGGTAAAGAAGTGCGTCTGCGTAATGCCTACGTCATCAAAGCCGAGCGCGTAGAGAAAGATGCAGAAGGGAATATCACCACCATCTTCTGTTCTTATGATGCTGAAACGCTGAGCAAAGATCCTGCGGATGGCCGCAAGGTGAAAGGCGTTATCCACTGGGTGAGCGCATCCCACGCGCTGCCGGTAGAAATTCGTCTGTACGATCGTCTGTTCAGCGTGCCTAACCCTGGTGCTGCGGAAGACTTCCTGGCGACCATCAACCCGGAATCTCTGGTGATCAAGCAGGGTTATGCGGAGCCTTCTCTGAAAAACGCTGAAGCAGGCAAAGCGTTCCAGTTCGAACGTGAAGGTTACTTCTGCCTGGACAGCCGTCACAGCACGGCAGAAAAACCGGTATTTAACCGTACCGTAGGTCTGCGTGATACCTGGACGAAGATCGGCGAATAATATTGCTGGTCTGGTCAATGAGAGACAAACGCCGCACTATGCGGCGTTTTTTTATTTAACGATCAGGGTATTAAGCCAGGGCCTAAAAAGGTGTGATAAAAATATCAGGTCAATGAGGCGCTACTTATTTTTCAAAAAAAAGTTTGTGTCATTAGGAAAAACAAAAAGGTTATAAGAAAGGGAAGATGTTTCTCGTCTAGCCACTGAAATACTTGAAAATTCCCCGCCATTCCTCGCCTCCCTGCAAATGTTACAAAGCACTACTAATTATGTGCACTTCGTCATAATCCTGACTTTTGTCCGCTAAAAAGCATTGATAATTCGCGTCGCGAAAAATAACCTAACGACGGTAGTTAATTCGAGGGTATTTAAAACTACCCCTGACCATTTGGTCTTTTTTATTTACGCCGTTTCAGGCGTTTTAATTCGTCAAAGAGGAATAATCTATGCGTACGTTCAGTGGCAAACGTAGTGCGCTGGCGCTGGCTATTGCCGGTGTGACAGCAATGTCGGGCCTGGTGGTGACACCAGAGGCGAAAGCGGCGGGCTTCATCGACGATTCTACCCTCACGGGCGGTATCTATTACTGGCAGCGTGAACGTGACCGTAAAGACGTCACCGAAGACAAATACAAAACCAACCTTTCTCATTCCACCTGGAACGCCAACCTGGACTTCCAGTCAGGCTATGCCGCGGATATGTTCGGTCTGGATATTGCTGCGTTTACCGCGATTGAAATGGCGGAAAACGGCGACAGCGCCCACCCGAACGAAATTGCCTTCTCCTCCAGCAATAAAGCGTATAAAGAAGACTGGTCCGGGGATAAGAGCGGCATCAGCCTTTACAAAGCCGCTGCAAAATTTAAATACGGTCCGGTATGGGCGCGCGGTGGTTATATTCAGCCAACTGGCCAGACCCTGTTAGCACCGCACTGGAGTTTTATGCCGGGTACCTATCAGGGTGCGGAAGCCGGGGCGAACTTTGACTACGGTGATGCGGGTGCGTTGAGCTTCTCCTATATGTGGACCAACGAGTACAAAGCACCCTGGCACATCGAGATGGACAAGTTCTACCAGAACGATAAGAAAACCAAAGTCGATTATCTCCACTCGCTGGGGGCGAAATACGACTTCAAAAACGATCTGGTTCTCGAAGCAGCATTTGGCCAGGCGCAAGGGTATATCGATCAGTACTTTGCCAAGGCCAGCTATAAGTTTGATGTCGCGGGTAGCCCGCTGAGTACCAGCTATCAGTTCTACGGTACGCGCGACAAAGTCAGCAACGGTGGCGTCAATGACATTTATGATGGCACCGCGTGGCTGCAGGCGCTAACCTTCGGCTATAAGGTCGGTCAGGTTGATTTACGTCTGGAAGGAACATGGGTGAAGGCGGAAGGGCAGCAGGGCTACTTCCTGCAGCGTATGACCCCGACCTATGCCTCATCCAACGGTCGTCTTGATATCTGGTGGGATAACCGCTCAGACTTCAACGCCGACGGCGAGAAAGCGGTCTTCTTCGGCGCAATGTACGACCTGAAAAACTGGAACCTGCCTGGCTGGGCGGTGGGCGCTTCTTACGCTTACGCCTGGGATGCAAAACCAGCCGATATGGCAACTCCGGACGCATACTACGATCCCAACTATCGCCTGAAAGAGTCTTCCTACAGCCTCGATGCTATCTATACCCTGCAGGATGGCCGCGCGAAAGGCACAATGTTCAAACTGCACTTCACTCAGTATGACAACCACTCCGATATCCCGAGCTACGCGGGCGGTTACGGCAACATCTTCCAGGATGAACGTGACGTGAAATTCATGGTTATCGCACCGTTCACTATCTTCTGATGAATCTTCCGGCGGGTTAGATCCCGCCGGACCGGAGACTGCATATGATGAAAAAAATCGTAATCGTCGCGTTGCTGGCATCAGGGCTGGTGGCGTGTGCTCAGAGTGAGGCACCGAAAGAAGATTCCCGGCTGAAGGAGGCCTATAGCGCCTGTATTAATACAGCAGAAGGATCGCCGGAGAAAATTGAAGCCTGTCAGAGCGTTTTGAACGTGCTGAAGAAAGAGAAAGCGCATGAGCAGTTTGCGACGCGGGAGAATGTCCGCGTGATGGATTACCAGGCCTGTATCCAGGCGCGTAAAACCGGTAACGATCAGGAAGTGACCAAGCGTTGCGATAAGATCTGGAACGAGATACGCAACAATAATAAATAAGTTGCTTTACGCCCGGTGGCGCTGCGCTTACCGGGCTTTTTTCTGGCAAAAAAAAGCCAACCTTTCGGCTGGCTCAGAGTATGAACACTTGATTATTTTGCGTCGTGCGCGTGGTCATCTTCGCGGCAGTCGCCTTCAGCACAGTGACCGTAAAGATACAGGCTGTGGTTGGTCAGGCGGATACCGTGACGCGCGGCGATTTCACGCTGGCGCGCTTCGATGGAATCATCGCTGAATTCAATGACCTTGCCGCAGTCGAGGCAGATCAGATGATCGTGGTGCTGCTGCTGGGTCAGTTCGAAAACAGATTTACCGCCTTCGAAATTATGACGGGTGACAATGCCCGCGTCATCAAACTGGTTCAGCACGCGATAGACGGTAGCCAGCCCAATCTCTTCACCCATGTCGATAAGACGTTTATAAAGGTCTTCCGCACTGACATGGTGATTGTCTGGACCCTGAAGCACTTCGAGGATTTTTAACCGAGGAAGCGTAACTTTCAGGCCAGCCTTCTTTAATGCGGTATTGTTGTCAGTCATGCGGAATCTGTCCTGTTGCTAAACGATTCACTTCTGTAGGAAGTGACAGAAAATGCACCTGGGATAATGCGTCTCATTATAGAACTGCCATGGCTAAATGAAAACTGCAAGTCTCAGGCAAAATATGCTTATAAAAATGGGGTATCACCAACAAACTTGCTCTATGGAAAACCACATTTTATCAGGGAGACATTGTACAGGTCTGGGCGAAAAAGTTAAAAGATTGTAGCGATTAATTTAATCGGTTTGACCTGGGGCATGGGCGCAACCGCAGTTGCGCCGCGATAAAATCAGGCGTTCAGAATATCATCAAGGTGCAGTTCTTCACGGATCTGCTTCACCCACTTCTCAACGCGCTCGGCGGTCAGTTCTGGCTGACGGTCTTCGTCGATGGCCAGACCCACGAAATGATCGTCATCGGCCAGGCCTTTAGACGCTTCGAAGTGGTAACCAGCGGTCGGCCAGTGGCCTACGATAACCGCGCCATTCGGCTCAATGATGTCGCGGATGGTACCCAGCGCGTCACAGAAATACTCAGCGTAGTCTTCCTGGTCACCGCAGCCAAACAGGGCAACCAGCTTACCGTTGAAGTCCACTTCTTCCAGCGTCGGGAAGAAATCATCCCAGTCGCATTGGGCTTCACCGTAGTACCAGGTTGGGATACCCAGCAGCAGAATGTCATAGCCTTCCAGATCTTCTTTGCTGCTCTTGGCAATGTCATGCACATCAGCAACGTCTTTACCGAGCTGTTTTTGAATGTTTTTTGCGATATTTTCGGTATTGCCGGTATCACTGCCAAAGAAAATGCCGATGATTGCCATGAGTAAAATAACCTCTTGAAACTTAATAGTATGGTGGCGCAATTCGGCCACGGATAAGGGCAATAATAGCAGAACTGGCAACCCTGCGGAAACAGCTATCGCGCAGGACTGCACTCTGTGCTACATGAAAAGGGTAATAAAGGGGATTTTCAGACTTATGCCTGGCTGCGTAACGCCTCAAGCTGGGCGATTAACATCTCTTCAATGAGCTCGCTTCGGCTGATATTTCGCGCGTCAGCCAGCTCGTTCAGCGCATCGACGGCGTCGGCGTTAAGCTTCAGTTCGACACGCTTAAGCCCGCGATTTTTATCGCGTTTAAGCTGATTGCGTTTATTGATACGCAGCTGTTCATCGCGCGAAAGCGGATTCGTCTTCGGTCGTCCCGGGCGACGCTCATTCGCGAACAGATCTAGTGTCGTACGGTCCGTTTGTTCTTTGGCCATGATTCTGAGACTTCGGGGGAAACACGCCGCCCTGCTAATGCCCGGGCGATAAGCGCGCCATCATACATCACCAAAAACGGCACGCCAACGACTGGAAGCCCGCAGCCTTCCAGTCGCTTTCTTTTTAATCAATTTGTCGTATCAGCGAGATAGCGGCGAATGGCGCGCAGCACGGCATCGGGTTTTTCTGCGTGCACCCAGTGTCCGGCACCGGCAATCACGTGGGCGCGAGCCTGCGGGAATTGGGCCAGCAGCGTGTCGCGGTACGCGTCGGTAACGTAAGGAGAGTTACCGCCGCGAATAAAGAGGGTAGGGTGCGGCCAGGCGGGGACGGTTTCCCAGCCCACGATGTTGTTGTACTGGTTCCATAGCACCGGCACGTTAAAACGCCATTGGCCGTCAACAAACGACTTCAGCAGGAACTGGACTACGCCTTCTTCATCAAGATGCTCACGCATGACGGCAGCCGCCTGTTGGCGAGTCGCGACGCCCGCTTCGGTGACCGCATTGATGGCGGCAAAAATTTCGTCGTGGCGGCGGACGTCGTAATCCACGGGCGCAACATCAATTACAACCAGGCCGTTAATACGCTCCGGGGCCAGTGCCGTCAGGGCCATCACCGCTTTGCCACCCATTGAATGCCCGATGAGGGTCACCTTTTGCAGGTCGTTGGCATCCAGCGTATCCAGCAGATCCTGCGCCATTGCCGCGTAGGTCATCTCGTCGGAACGGCCGGAAAGACCGTGATTGCGCATATCGACCTGTAAAACATCTTGGTCGGTAACCAGATCGCGCGCCAGCACGCCCAGGTTATCCAGGCTGCCAAAAAGCCCGTGAACCAGTACGATGGGAGAATTATTGTTCGGCGATTGTGCAGTTTGCGCTCGGGTATTCAATTTCATGGCAAAGTTCTTTTTTTACGTATGTCAGGTTAGGGTATCATGTTGACCATTCTGCCGCCCGGCTGCAAGGTTCCAGTTTAATCTGACTTTTGCCGCCAACCTGGTTTGACGCTATCCGCTGTTGGGATTTGACCTTATAATCCCAATGACTTGTATTCAGATAAGATATCGCACTGGATTAAGATGAAAACAATCGAAGTTGATGACGAACTCTATCAGTATATTGCCAGCCAGACGCGGCATATCGGGGAGAGCGCGTCCGACATTTTACGGCGCATGCTTAAAATTTCCGCCGCTTCACAGCCTGCTACCCCAGTCACCAAAGATGTCGTGTCTCAGCCAAGCGTTGTTGCACAAGCAAAACCTGCCGTGACGCCGGCAAAAGATAAAGTGCGTGCGATGCGCGAGCTGCTGCTCTCCGATGAATACGCGGAGCAGAAAAAGGCGGTTAACCGCTTTATGCTGGTGCTGTCTACACTTTACTCACTGGATAACAAAGCGTTTGCTGAAGCGACCGAGTCGCTGCACGGTCGTACTCGCGTCTATTTCGCGGGCGACGAGCAAACGCTGCTGCAAAATGGCAATCAAACCAAACCCAAACATGTTCCTGGCACCCCATACTGGGTGATCACCAATACCAATACGGGCCGTAAGTGCAGCATGATTGAACACATCATGCAGTCCATGCAGTTCCCGGCGGAATTGATTGAAAAGGTTTGCGGTACAATTTAACCCTTGCATCAGAAGGACCCGGTAATGGCAAATCACAGCCGTGCAGGCCAACCTGCACAACAAAGCGATTTGATTAACGTCGCTCAGCTGACCGCGCAGTATTACGTGCTGAAGCCGGTCGTGGGCAACGCAGAACACGCAGTGAAGTTTGGTACATCTGGTCACCGCGGCAGCGCGGCGCGCCACAGCTTTAACGAACCGCACATTCTGGCCATTGCTCAGGCCATTGCGGAAGAGCGCGCTAAAAACGGCGTTACCGGTCCGTGCTACGTGGGGAAAGATACCCATGCCCTGTCTGAACCGGCGTTCATCTCTGTTGTGGAAGTGCTGGCGGCAAACGGCGTTGATGTGATTGTTCAGGAGAACAACGGCTTCACCCCAACGCCTGCGGTCTCTAACGCCATCCTGGTGCACAACAAAAAAGGTGGTGCGCTGGCTGACGGTATCGTCATCACGCCATCCCACAACCCGCCGGAAGACGGTGGTATCAAATATAACCCGCCTAACGGTGGCCCGGCAGATACCAACGTCACCAAAGTGGTGGAGGATCGCGCGAACGCGCTGCTGGCTGATGACCTGAAAGGCGTGAAGCGTATCTCTCTGGATGCGGCCATGGCGTCCGGTCACGTGAAAGAGCTGGATCTGGTTCAGCCGTTCGTGGAAGGCCTGGCGGATATCGTCGATATGGCGGCCATCCAGAAAGCCGGCCTCAAGCTGGGCGTGGATCCGCTGGGCGGCTCCGGTATCGAATACTGGAAACGTATCGCCGAGCACTACAAGCTGGATCTGACCATCGTGAACGATCACGTCGATCAGACCTTCCGCTTTATGCACCTGGACAAAGACGGCGCGATCCGCATGGACTGCTCCTCCGAGTGCGCGATGGCGGGCCTGCTGGCGCTGCGTGATAAATTTGATCTGGCGTTTGCTAACGACCCGGATTACGACCGCCACGGTATCGTCACCCCTGCCGGGCTGATGAACCCGAACCACTATCTGGCAGTCGCGATTAACTACCTGTTCCAGCACCGTCCGCAGTGGGGCAAAGAGGTGGCCGTCGGTAAAACGCTGGTTTCCTCCGCGATGATCGACCGCGTGGTTGAGGCGCTGGGCCGCAAGCTGGTGGAAGTGCCGGTGGGCTTCAAATGGTTTGTTGACGGTCTGCACGACGGCAGCTTCGGCTTCGGCGGTGAAGAGAGTGCGGGCGCATCTTTCCTGCGTTTCGACGGCACGCCATGGTCAACCGATAAAGACGGCATCATCATGTGCCTGCTGGCGGCGGAAATCACCGCGGTCACCGGTAAGAACCCGCAGGAACATTACAACGAGCTGGCGGCACGCTTTGGTGCACCAAGCTATAACCGTATTCAGGCCAGCGCGACGTCAGCCCAGAAAGCGGCCCTCTCCAAACTCTCACCGGAGATGGTCAGCGCAAGCACCCTGGCGGGCGACCCGATCACCGCACGTCTGACGGCGGCACCGGGTAACGGCGCCTCCATTGGTGGACTGAAAGTGATGACTGAAAACGGCTGGTTCGCCGCTCGCCCATCCGGCACGGAAGATGCGTATAAAATCTATTGCGAAAGCTTCCTCGGCGCTGAGCATCGTCAGCAGATTGAGAAAGAAGCGGTAGAGATTGTCAGCGAAGTGCTGAAAAACGCGTAAGTGCGGTTTGGGTGCGGACTGATGCCCTCATCCTGACCCTCTCCCTTCGGGAGAGGGAGAAAACAATAAAACGGCAACCCTTGGGTTGCCGTTTTGCTTTGACCTAACTGTGCTTGTTCTTCAATTCAAACCGTGGTGATACCAGACCGTACAGCGTCCAGCCCATAAAGGTTACCATTGCCCCGTAGAGCATCGCTTCCTGGCCGGATGAGTAAAGCGCATAGAAGCTGTAAATCGCGCCAATCAGCGCCACGATATTGGCCGCGCGCGCTTTGCGCGGATCCACCTTCGCCACCTTCTGAATGATCACCAGCGCCGCCATCGACAGAATATACGGAATGATGTTCGTCACGACCGCCAGGTTGACCAGCACGTTGAACTGGCTGTTCAGCGACGGGCTAATGGTCATCAGCGACAATCCGCTCTGGAAGATGACAATCGCCAGCATGCCCTGCACCGGCGCATCCGCTTTGGTCACGCGAGAGAAGATTTTTGGGAAATAACCTTCATCAGCCGAAGATTTAAACACCTGTGCGATGGTGAACTGCCAGCCAAGGAGTGAACCGCAGCACGACATGACCATCAAACCCATAATCACTTTCCCGACTTCCGGCGTGAACATCTGCGCGAAGGCCAGTCCGAACGGCGCCGTAGAGTTAGCAAGATCCATGTTTGGCACAATCCCGGCAATCACGTTAGTCGAGACGATATAGATCACCGCCGCGCCCAGCGTACCGCCGAGGACCGCAATCGGCACGTTCTTTTCAGGGTTATCAACCACTTCTGCGTTGGCGCAGGCGGATTCCAGACCGAGGAAGGCCCAGAGCGTCATGGCGATAGAAGAGCCGACTGCGCTGAAGAACGGCACATGGTGCGGGTTCCAGGAGTTGGCGTACAGGGTCGGGCTGAACCAGAACCAGCCGATGATGCACAGGCCGACAACGGGAATAATTACCCCCCAGACGGTGATGCTGGAGAGCTGTCCGGTGATACGCGCCCCGCCAAAGTTAGCCACGGTGCAGATCCACAGCACGCCGATGGTGGCCAGGCCAATCTGTACCGGGCTGAGCGTCGCGCCAAACAGCTCCGTACCGTAGCCCACGGCGGAGATGGCAATCGCCACGTTGGCGATCAGCAGCGACACCCCGTAGGTATAGTTGGCCATAAAGTTGCCAGACTTACCAAAGGCATACTCGGCGTAGCCCCCCATGCCGCCTGACTTGCGGCTGAACATCCCGCACTTGGCAAACGCCCACGCCAGCGCCATTGAGCCTACGGCGGTCACCAGCCAGGAGATAATTGAAATGGTTCCTACTTCGGCAAGCTTGGTGGGCAGCATAATGATCCCGGAGCCCATCATGTTCACCATGGTGAGGATAGTTAGCTGCACCACGCCCATCTTATTGGACTTACTCATAATTTCTCTCCTTTCAGCAGCGCGGGCTGAGCGGCGGGTTGTTTGATGACGTTACAGCGAACCTGTTTGCGGCCCTCGCACTCTTCGACGTACACACCCTGCAGCTCCGGCGCGAAGCCCGGCAGCAGGTTGATGCCTTCTTCCAGCGCGGCGAAGTAGCGCAGCACGGAGCCGCCCCAGACCTCCCCTGGAACCACGCACAATACCCCCGGTGGATAAGGTAGGGCGCCTTCCGCGGCGATGCGGCCTTCCGCGTCGCGCAGGGAGACCAGTTCTACTTCTCCGCGCAGATAGGCGTAGTTCGCGTCCTGCGGGTTCATCATCACGCGCGGGAAGTGAGACTTGCGGAACATCTCTTTCTGCAGCTGCTTCACGTTGTGACGGGCGTACAGGTCATGCATTTCCTGGCAGATCTGGCGCAGGGTGTAATCCGCGTAACGTTCCGGATGCTGTTTGTAGAGAGAAGGCAGGACGTCTTTCAGCGGAACATCGCTCTCGAGCAGTTTTTCGAAACGCACCAGCTGCGCCACCAGCTGCTGCAGTTTGCCCATATCTTCCGCAGGCGTGAGCAGGAACAGGATCGAGTTGAGATCGCATTTTTCCGGCACGATGCCGTTTTCACGCAGGAAGTTAGCGAGGATAGTGGCGGGCACGCCGAAGTCGTCATACTCCCCGGTGCGGGCGTTAATGCCCGGCGTGGTTAGCAGGAGCTTGCACGGGTCGATAAAATACTGATGCTCGGCGTAGCCTTCAAAGGCGTGCCAGTTTTCACCCGGTACGAAGTGGAAGAAGCGCAGATCGGTCGCAATTTCCGCCGTGTCCCAGCTTTCCCACGGACGGCCATCCACCGTCTCCGGCACGAAGGGGCGCAGATACCGGCAGTTCTCCAGGATTAGCTTACGCGCTTCAATACCGTTCACCACGCAGTCCATCCACATGTTGCGGCCGCTCTGGCCTTCATGCATACGGGCGTTGATGTCCAGCGCGGCAAACAGCGGATAAAACGGGCTGGTGGAGGCGTGCATCATAAAGGCATTATTCAGCCGCTTGTGCGGGACATAGCGCTGCTGTCCTTTGATGTGGCTGTCTTTTTTATGGATTTGCGAGGTCTGGGAGAAGCCTGCCTGCTGTTTATGCACGGACTGGGTAACCAAAATCCCCGGGTCGTTTTCGTTCAGCTCCAGCAGCAGCGGAGAGCAGTCGGCCATCATCGGGATAAACTGCTCGTAACCCACCCAGGCGGAGTCAAACAGGATGTAATCACACAGATGCCCAATCTTATCCACCACCTGACGGGCGTTGTAGATGGTGCCATCGTAAGTACCGAGCTGGATCACCGCCAGACGGAACGGACGCGCATCGCGCGCACGGCCCGGTGCAACTTCGGCCACCAGCTCGCGCAGGTACTGTTCTTCAAAACAGTGGGCGTCAATGCCGCCGATAAAGCCGTACGGGTTGCGCGCGGTTTCCAGATAGACTGGCGTTGCGCCTGCCTGGAGTAGGGCACCGTGATGGTTGGATTTGTGGTTGTTGCGGTCGAACAGCACCAGGTCGCCCGGCGTGAGCAGGGCGTTAAGTACCACTTTGTTGGATGACGAGGTGCCGTTCAGCACGAAGTAGGTCTTATCGGCATTAAAGACCTTCGCCGCATGTTGCTGCGCAATGCACGGCGCGCCTTCGTGAATCAGCAGATCGCCCATCGCCACGTCGGCGTTACACAGGTCGGAGCGGAAAAGCGTCTCGCCAAAGAAATCCACAAACTGATTGCCGGCAGGATGGCGGCGGAAGAACTGGCCGCCCTGATGGCCCGGGCAGTCGAACGCACTGTTGCCCTGCTTCACGTAGTCGACCAGGGCGCGGAAAAACGGCGGGCGCAGCTGGGTTTCATACTTTTGGGCTGCCGCTTCCAGCTGGCGTCCATAAAAGTCGTTGCTGGTGTCTGAATACTCAAATACGCCATGAATGCGCGATAAATAGTCTGCCGGAATGAACTCTTCTTTCTGCGTCGCGACAAATACGGGAATGCCAAAACCGGTGGCTTCTATTTCGTCCAGTATCCCGCCGGTAATATCACTGACCGCCAGAACAATAGCGGCGACATCGATATAATCAGAGGCTCTGACATCCACCAGTTCACGCTGGGTGGTAAAGCAATCAGGACAAGCGCGGCTGGCTGCGATTTTTAAACTTTTCATCTTTCTCTCTTTATTTTAGGTAATAAGCGTCCCTCGATTTCTTGCAAGAAAGAAATCGATAATTTTCCGGAAAAAAAGCAAAGGGTGGCCGCTGATTAAAATCAGTACATTGCTTTTTTGAAGATTGAAATTCAGTCCGCCCGGTGCGGATGAGTCTGAATCAAGATGAATGAGCGCACGAGTTCACAGGCAAAGACCTGTAAAATAAGATGTTTCAGGATAACCTGTAAGCGAGTGCGCCAGAAGTCGAAGGACTACCGGGCATTAAAGAGATGAAAGTCAAAGCAGTTTCGGTGGGCAAACATCATGATATGCGTTGTCCGCCTTATATGGGGCATTAAGCGATTGTTGTTTTCCATGTTTCATTTTCCTTTCAGTAATTGAAAGCATGGTCATTTTATCCAGGAAAAAGCGATTAACTGTGAACAAGATCACCGTTAACCGATCAAATCAGAAATAAATATTCGTTTTGGATGAATATCGCAGATCAAAATTCTGATTTGTTGGTGTTGCGTTAACAGGTTGTATTATCAATGTTTTAAATGAGCAAAAATAGCCCGTAAAAATAACGTATGGGTTATTTATGAAATATTGCCTGAGGTATTTCGGTTTTATTTAAAAATAAAATGAATAGTTATTCAAAGCATAAACCGATAACCGATACCGGTTTCAGTTAATAAATGGCGAGGGCGAGCGGGGTCGACTTCGAGTTTCTGACGAAGATGTCCCATATATATGCGTAAATAGTGACTATGCTCCACGGCGTTGGGTCCCCACACCTGACTTAACAGCTGGCGCTGGGTGAGAACCTTGCCGTGGTTGTTGAGCAGCACGGCGAGCAGGCGAAACTCAATGGGCGTAAGATGAATTTCCTCTTCGCCGCGCAAAATGCGCCGCGCGGCCAGGTCAACCCGGATATCCCCAAACGCGTAGGTTGGATCGGCAGGCGTGGTGGCGCTGTGGCGACGCAGCGCCACGCGAAGGCGAGCCTGAAGCTCGCCGATACCAAACGGTTTAATCAGATAGTCATCCGCCCCGGCATCCAGCGCGGCGATTTTATCCGTCTCTTCAGTACGGGCGGAGAGCACGAGGATCGGCATCTGGCTCCACTGGCGGACTTCACGAATAAAATCGATGCCGTCGCCGTCCGGGAGTCCAAGATCGAGGATCACCAGGTCCGGCTTGCGGGTGGCGGCCTCAATTAAACCCCGCTGAAGCGTACCCGCATCATGAACGCGCAGACCGTCTCCTTCCAGCGCAGCGCGCAGAAAACGGTTAATGGCGATCTCATCTTCAACAATCAGAACGTTAATCACAAATCCTCTGGTAATTCATTAAGTTCTGGCGGGGTTTCCAGAGGAAGTGTAACACAAAAACGCGCACCGCCTTCCGGACGATTCTCCGCGGAAATGGAGCCGCCATGCACGTCAATGATCGCCTGGCAAATCGCCAGCCCCAGCCCCACGCCCGGAATGGCCGACTCCTTATTGCCGCGTGCAAATTTCTCGAAAATAGCCAACTCCTGCCCGGCTGGAATGCCGGGGCCGGTATCCCAGACGTTAAGGCGAAGGGTGTTATCTTCCACTGTCGCATCCACCCCAATCTGAGCACTGGCGCCCGCATATTTGGCGGCATTTTCCAGCAGGTTGATCAGCACCCGCTCGAACAAGGGCCCATCAACGTGAATTAACGTCAGGGGCTCGGGCATGTTCAGCGCGATATGTCGCCCGCCCAGACCGGGTTCGAGCATTTTCAGCGCGCTGCCCACCACCTCTTCAAGCGTGAGCCACTCTTTTTTGAGGTTAAAACCGCCCGACTGGATACGCGCCATGTCGAGCAGGTTATTCACCAGACGCGTGGTATTCAGCACGTGCTGGCGGATCTCGCTGGCCTGAAGGGCATGTTTAGAGCCTTCCGCCGCCAGGTCCAGCGTCAGAATTTCTGACTGACCGAACAGGACGGTGAGCGGGGTACGCAGATCGTGAGACAGCGCTGCCAGCAGCGAGTTACGAATGCTTTCACGCTCGCTCGCCAGACGGGCCTGTTCCTCGCTGGCGGTGAGGGCCAGTCGTTCCAGCGCGCTGGCAACCAGCAGCGTAAACGTCTCCAGTAAACGCTGCTGTTCGGGGATCATCAGCTGGCGCAGGTTGGAAGGCTCCACGATGACCAGCCCCTGATTTTTATCGGCACTGCGCAGGGGCAGAATTTGATATGGCACGCCGGGCAGGGTATCTGTCCCTGCGCCCGCCGGTAAGCCTTTGTCAAAGCTCCAGCGCGCGATGGCTTCGTCCCAGGGCGTCATGCCTGAGGCCGACGTCAGCGGGCGCAGCTTGCCGTGTTCGTCCGGAAGTAAAATCAGGTTGCTGGCATGAAACGTCGAGCGGATAAACTGCTCGCTGGTCTGTACGATATCCAGCGGCGTGCGGCCCACCGCCAGCGATTTCGACATCTCATAGAGATGGCGCGTGCGCTGTTCGCGATAGCGGGCGATACGCGCCTGATAGCGCACGCCCGCCGTCAGATTGCCGATCACCAGCCCGACGGTGAGCATCACGGCAAAGGTGAGGATGTACTGCACGTCCGAGACGGCGAGCGTCCCGCGGGGAGCAATAAAGAACAGATCGAAGCTGATGACGTTAATTACCGTCGCCAGGACCGACGGCCAGCGCCCGTAAAAGAGCGCCACCACCACCACGCCGAGAAGGTAGATCATCACCAGGTTGGCGGCATCAAACGCAATCAGCCACTGGCTGGCAATCACGGTAATCAGGGCACAGAGCACGACGGCGACAAGACAGCCGCGAAGCTGAATGCGCCATTTATCGCTGAAGGTGCGGCTGTCTGGCGCACGATTGGGTAAGGGGGTAGGTTTGTCGTCCAGCGCCACGATCACCAGATCCAGATCCGGCGCGCGACGGGCCAGCTTGTCGGCAAAGGATTCGCGGCTAAACCAGCGGCGATGCTGACGACGGCCAATGACGATTTTCCCCAGGTTGTGCTCGCGCGCGTAGCGCAGAATGGCTTTATCTTCCTGAGGATCGGAAAGGGTGGCGGTTTCCGCACCCAGTTCCTGCGCCAGGCGCAGCGAACTCAGGATCGCGCGGCGCTGGTTTTCGGGCAGCGCGTGCAGCTGCGGCGTTTCGACATACACCGCATGCCAGACGCTGCCAAATTTGGCCGCCAGGCGCGCGGCGGTGCGGACAAGCTTTTCATTGCCGCTGCCGTGACCCACGCACAGCAGGATGGCGTCCCGCGTGTGCCAGACGCGTTCCTGGCCCTGCAGGTCGCGCCAGGCGCGCATCTGATCGTCCACCCGGTCGGCGGTTCGGCGCAGGGCCAGCTCGCGCAGGGCTATCAGGTTGCCTTTACGGAAGAAATGTTCGATGGCGCGCTCGGCCTGGCCGGCGATATAGACTTTGCCTTCGTGCAGGCGCTGGCGCAAATCATCGGGCGGCAGGTCGACCAGCACCACCTCATCTGCGGAATCGAAGAAGGGATCGGGCACCGTTTCGCGCACCTGAATGCCGGTCACGCCGCTGACCACGTCGTTCAGGCTTTCGAGATGCTGAACGTTAACCGTCGTGAACACATCGATACCGGCTTCAAGTAACTCTTCAACATCCTGCCAGCGTTTGGGGTGGCGCGAGCCTGGCGCATTGCTGTGCGCCAGCTCGTCCATCAGGATAAGCGCGGGGCGGCGGGCGAGGGCGGCATCGAGATCGAATTCGGTGACTAACCGACCGCGATGGCTGATGCGGCGGGGCGGCTGAGTTGCCAGCCCCTTCAGCAGTGATGCCGTCTCTTTACGTCCGTGGGTTTCAACCACTCCGATCAGAATATCGAGCCCCTGCGCCCGAAGCCGCTGGGCTTCCGTCAGCATGGCGAAGGTTTTCCCGACGCCCGCGCAGGCGCCGAAGAAAATTTTCAGTTTGCCGCGATGGGCTTCAGCTGTTTGTTCGAGCAGCCTGTCCGGATCCGGGCGCATGGGCTCGTCGGTCATTTAGTTTTTCCTTAGCGCGTCCAGCGCCAGATTCAGCTCAACAATATTTACCACGGGCATGCCGATGAAGCTGACCAGCGGCTTTTGCGTGTGCTCGGCAACCAGCTGGCTCACCTGTTCGACGGTCAGCTGACGGGCGGCGGCGACGCGCGGGATCTGCCATGCCACGGCTGCCGGCGTCAGGCTGTAGTCCAGCCCGCTGGCCGAGGCGGTCACCAGCTCCACGGGAACGTCACGGCTGGCCTGTGGATTCGCGGCACGCAGGGCAGCCACGCGCTCAGTAACGGCTTTATCCAGCTCGGGGTTGCTGCCCGCCAGGTTACTGCCGCCGGATGCCATCGGATTATACGGGCTTTCGGCAGTGGCGGAAGGGCGTCCCTGGAAGTAGCGGGCATCCGTAAAGTTCTGACCAATCAGGCGAGACCCGCGGTTTTCACCGTTTTGCATAATCAGCGAGCCGTTAGCCTGATCCTTAAACCACCACTGGCCCAGCGCGGTGGTCACCAGCGGGTACAGCCCGCCGGTAATGAGAGACAGCAGAATAAACAGAAGTATAGCGGGGCGTAACATCGTCATTTGATTCACCTTTTAAACCAGGCCGAACAGCGTCAACAGCAGGTCGATAACCTTGATACCGACGAAGGGCACCACCAGCCCGCCCAGGCCGTAAATCCACAGGTTGCGGCGCAGCATGGCCGCCGCCGTGAGCGGCTTATAGCTCACGCCCTTCAGCGCCAGCGGGATCAGGAAGACAATAATCAGGGCGTTAAAGATCACTGCGCTCAGAATGGCCGAGGCCGGAGAATGCAGGTGCATTACGTTCAGGGCGTTTAATTGCGGATAGGTCGCAGCAAACGCGGCCGGAATGATGGCGAAATACTTCGCCACGTCGTTAGCGATACTGAACGTGGTCAGCGAGCCGCGCGTCATCAGCATCTGCTTGCCGATGTGCACCACTTCAATCAGCTTGGTCGGGTTAGAGTCGAGGTCGACCATGTTGCCCGCCTCTTTGGCTGCCTGCGTACCGGAGTTCATCGCCACCGCCACGTCGGCCTGCGCGAGGGCAGGGGCATCGTTGGTTCCGTCGCCCGTCATCGCCACCAGACGGCCTTCCGCCTGATACTGACGAATCAGTGCCAGCTTGGCTTCCGGTGTGGCTTCGGAAAGGAAATCATCCACGCCCGCTTCGGCGGCAATCGCCGCGGCGGTAAGACGGTTATCCCCGGTGATCATCACCGTTTTGATCCCCATCTTACGCAGCTGGGCAAAGCGCTCCTTGATGCCGCCTTTGACGATATCCTTCAGCGCAATCACCCCGAGTACGCGCGCGCCTTCGGCCACCACCAGCGGCGTTGCCCCCTGACGGGCCACGCTTTCAACCAGGTTGTCCACTTCCGGTGGGAAGTGACCGTTGTTGGCCTCGATGTGGCGGCGGATCGCGTCAACCGAGCCTTTACGGATCATGCGATCCTGGATGTTGATGCCGCTCATGCGGGTTTGCGCCGTGAAGGGTACGAACGTGGCGTGCAGGCTCTGAACGTCGCGCTGGCGCAGGTTAAAGCGCTGCTTGGCGAGGATCACAATGCTGCGGCCTTCCGGGGTTTCATCAGCAAGCGAGGAGAGCTGCGCGGCATCCGCCAGCGTTTTTTCACCCACGCCCGGGGCGGGTAGGAAATCTGACGCCTGACGGTTACCAAGGGTAATGGTGCCGGTTTTATCCAGCAGCAACACATCCACGTCACCGGCGGCTTCTACAGCACGCCCGCTGGTGGCGATGACGTTGGCACCGAGCATACGGCTCATGCCGGCCACGCCGATGGCCGACAGCAGGCCGCCGATGGTGGTGGGGATCAGACAAACCAGCAGCGCCACCAGTACCGTGACGGTGACCGCGGTACCGCCATACGCAGAGAACGGCCACAGCGTCGCGGTTGCCAGCAGGAAGACAATGGTCAAGGCCACCAGCAGGATGGTCAGGGCAATCTCGTTTGGCGTTTTACGGCGCTGTGCGCCTTCCACCATGGCGATCATCCGGTCGAGAAAGGTTTCACCCGGGTTAACGCTGCACTGGATCACCAGCCAGTCGGAGAGAATGCGCGTCCCGCCCGTCACGGAGGCGAAATCGCCGCCGGACTCACGGATCACCGGCGCGGATTCCCCGGTGATGGCGCTTTCATCCACCGATGCGCCCCCTTCAATGACTTCGCCGTCGCAAGGGATGATGTCACCGGCTTCAACCAGCACCACATCGCCTTTACGCAGTTCATCTGCCGGAACGTGGTCCATCTGAGCGCCGTATTTCGGTTCCCGTAGCTTGCGCGCGAAGGCGGTTTTTTTCACCCCTTTCAGGCTGTTGGCCTGGGCTTTACTCCGGCCTTCCGCCAGCGCTTCCGCAAAGTTGGCGAACAGCACGGTAAACCACAGCCACAGGCTGATGGCGCCGGTAAACATCGCATTTCCCGGCATATGGCCCGTTCCCATGGCAATCGCCAGGGCGGTGGTCAGGACGCTTCCCGCCCAGACGATAAACATCACCGGGTTGTGCCACTGCACGCGCGGGCTCAGCTTTTTCACCGCATCCATGAGCGCCTGGCGAACTAATGACGGTTCGAACAGGGCCAGTTGTTTACGACTCATGACAATTTCTCCGCAAAATCAGCGTAAAGAGAGGTATTCCGCGACCGGGCCTAACGCGAGGGCGGGGATAAAGGTCAGGGCGCCGACCAGCAACACGGTGCCCGTCAGCAGGCCGATAAACAGCGCGCCGTGGGTCGGTAACGTTCCGGTGGTGGTCGGTTGGATTTTTTTATTCACCAGCGATCCGGCAATCGCCATGACCGGCACAATGATCCCGAAGCGGCCCACAAACATGCAGAACGCCAGCAGGCAGTTCCAGAACGGTGAGTTGGCGCTTAGGCCCGCAAAGGCGCTGCCGTTGTTGTTGGCGGCCGAGGAGACGGCATACAGCACTTCACTAAAACCGTGAATGCCGGGGTTAAAGATGCCGCTGCGTCCGGCCTCGGTCATCAGCGCCAGCGCGGTGCCGAGCAGCACGAGAGCCGGGGTGACCAGAATCGCCAGCGCGGTTAATTTCATCTCGCGAACGTCGATTTTTTTACCCAGATATTCCGGCGTGCGGCCAATCATCAGACCGGCAATAAACACCGCCAGCAGCACGAACAGCAGCATGCCGTAAAGACCGGAGCCCACGCCGCCAAACACCACCTCGCCAATCTGCATCAGCCACATCGGGATCATGCCGCCCAGCGCCGTAAAGGAATCATGCATGGCATTGACGGCCCCGCACGAAGCTGCCGTGGTGACCACCGCATACAGGCTGCTGGCGAGAATGCCAAAGCGGCTCTCTTTACCTTCCATGTTGATCGCGCTATCGGCACCGAGTGAGAGGAAGTGCGGGTTACCCTGCCATTCGGCCCAGATCACCAGCGCAACACAGACCACAAAGATCAGCGACATGGTCCAGAGCAGGGTGCGGCCCTGACGGCGATCGTTAACCACGTCACCAAAAGCAAAGCAGAGCGCGGCGGGGATCAGGAAAATCGCCAGCATCTGCACAAAATTAGTCAGGGCGGTCGGGTTTTCAAACGGGTGCGAGGAGTTGGCGTTGAAGAAGCCCCCGCCGTTCGTCCCGAGCATTTTGATGGCTTCCTGCGACGCCACTGGCCCCATAGGCAGGAGCTGTTTTGCGCCTTCCAGCGAGGTATATGGCGCGTAAGGCAGCAGGTTTTGCAGGCTGCCCTGCTGAATGAAGAACAGCGCGATCAGCAGCGCAATCGGCAGCAGGATCCACAGCGTAATGCGCGTCAGGTCTACCCACGCGTTACCCAGCGTACTCACTTTCTGACGCGCAAACGCACGCGTCAGCGCGAAGATCACCGCAATTCCGCTGGCGGCAGAGAGGAAGTTCTGCACGGTTAGCCCGACCATCTGGCTGAAGTAGCTGAGCGTGGTTTCACCAGCATAGGACTGCCAGTTGGTGTTAGTGACAAAACTGACTGCCGTGTTAAGCGCGAGATGCCAGGACAGGCCCGGTAACTGTTGCGGATTCAAAGGCAGGATACCCTGCAGCATCAGCATGGCAAAAAGCGCAATGAGCCCGACGATGTTCAGCAGCAGAATGGCGATCAGATAGTCACGCCAGTTCATCTCCCGATCGTCTATACCCAGTACGCGCCAGATCCCTTTTTCAACGCCTCCCGTACCGGGCAGGGGAACGTTATTGATTAGCTGTGCCAGCCCCGAGCCCAGTGGCCTTGCCAGAACGAACAACACCACTAAGAAACTGGCAATAAGCAAAAACGCCTGAGCAGCCATCAGAATGCCTCCGCATTAATCAGGGCATAAACCAGATAACCCAATAACAGGAACACCAGCACGATGCCGGCAATAAGACCTGCACTCACAATCCACCTCCGGGTGACTTTTGTTGTTGTGCTAACGGTAGGATTTATGGCGCAAAGATTTCGCAAAAATGAGAAGGGCGGGTGTAAAAAAAGTATAAAAATGGCAAATCCCACAATTTAACTATTGATAAGTAAATCGTTAACTTTTTTGTAACTTAATTACGGCGTGAATGTAAATTTTCGCTAAACGGACGAAAATAAGTGGTCGGATGAGTAGTAAAATTACAAACAAAGCGATATTATTTTAGCCAGATCACAGATTTTGAATTTTCCGGATGACGTTTCCGGCCAACTATAGGGGAGAAAAATATGGATCTTTATAAAGAGTTTCCGGCTCATATCGTGTTCATGCGCCGCGCTTTCGCCGTAGTGGCTGGCGTGCTGGCTCTGCCGGTGATGCTGTTCTGGAAAGATCGTGCACGTTTTTATAGCTATCTGCACCGCGTCTGGGCGAAAACCAGCGAGAAGCCGGTGTGGATGGATCAGGCCGAGAAAGCGACCTGCGACTTTTACTAAGACTACACACAGCAATAAAAAAACCGCCAACAGCAATGTGGCGGTTTTTTTGTCCCTCCGGATTCGCGGTCCGTTGGGTGGTTTTCAAGCCCTCGTCAGAGACTTAAAAGAATATCTCGGGTCCTTAAGTAATCAAACTGCAACTCCCTAAATATATTCTTAAAAACCTTTTCAGTGGATTACGTTTTACGCCAGGGCCAACTACTATGCAGCGTCCCTTTCCGCCATCTCGCACATGGGCACCGGTCCCGGGAAAGGTGTGACCACAACCGTAAGTCAGGCTCTCGTCAGAGCTTGTGTCCACCGACTTATCACCGGTGGTGAACGGTGGAGCGGTTAGCAGCAGGGACCGCATAATGAAACGCTATTTTTGCATCGCGTTCATTGTCGCCAGCGTACTCGTTGTTAAAAGTGATGAACCGATCGGGTTTGTTGCATTTACCACGATAGCGCAGGACAAGTAGCGTTAAGGCCGCCTTGGGCGGCCTTTTTTATTTCATCCGGTCTACACTTCATGGCAAAGTACAGTAAAAGCGCGCCGCTTTTTCCTTTGGTGGCGTGCCCTTACGGACATAATGGATATTTGCCTGGAGTTTTATGCCCACCCATCTGGTTTGGTTTCGCGCGGACCTGCGCGTACATGACAACTTCGCACTCGCGGCAGCCTGCCGTTCCGATGACGCCAGCGTGCTGGCGCTATTTATCGCTACGCCTGAACAGTGGCAGCAGCATGATATGGCCCCGCGTCAGGCCGCTTACCTCAGATCGCATCTGAACGATCTGCAACACTCACTTGCTGAAAAAGGTATCCCCCTGATCTACAAAGAGGTCAGTGACTTTGCCGCGCAGCTTAAGATGTTGCGGGAGGTATGTCAGCAGAACGGCGTCACGCATCTTTTTTATAACTACCAGTACGAGCTGAACGAACGGCTGCGGGATCGCCAACTGGAGAACATTCTGGGCGAGGTGGTTTGTGAAGGATTTGATGACAGCGTAATGCTGGCACCGGGTAGCGTCATGACCGGCGGCCATGAAATGTATAAAGTGTTCACGCCGTTTAAAAATGCTTTTGTTAAACGTCTGAAAGAGGCGCTGCCGGAGTGCGTACCCGCACCCGCAGCCAGAGAGGAAGCCATAACCACGCTGCCTGAATTAACGTTTAACTATCCCCAACAGACATTCGATGAGCTTCTGTTCCCCGCAAACGAGAAGGCAGCAATTGCGAAGCTGCGCCAGTTTTGCAAACAGGGCGCGGGAGAGTACGAGGCGCGCAGGGATTTCCCGGCGATTGAAGGGACAAGCCGCTTATCGGCAAGCCTGGCGCTGGGCGTGCTCTCTCCTCGTCAGTGTCTACACCGTCTTCTGGCCGAGCAGCCGCAGGCGATGGACGGTGGGGCGGGTTCGGTGTGGCTGAACGAACTCATCTGGCGTGAATTTTATCGGCATCTGATGACGTATCATCCCGCTCTCTGTAAGCATCGTCCGTTCATTCCCTGGACCGACAACGTAAAATGGCAGCACGATGAGGCACTTTTACAGGCCTGGCAAAAAGGGGAGACGGGCTATCCGATTGTTGATGCTGCAATGCGCCAACTGAATGAAACCGGGTGGATGCACAACCGCCTGCGAATGATTACCGCCAGCTTTCTGGTGAAGGATCTGCTTATCGACTGGCGCAGCGGAGAGCGCTATTTTATCTCTCAGCTGATCGACGGCGATCTCGCTGCGAATAACGGCGGCTGGCAGTGGGCGGCCTCTACCGGCACCGATGCGGCTCCCTATTTCAGGATTTTTAATCCGACCACTCAGGGGCAAAAATTTGATGCCAACGGCGACTTTATCCGCCGCTGGTTGCCCGCGCTCAGGAACGTTCCTGCGAAAGCGATCCACGACCCGTGGGCATGGGCGGATAAACAGGGCGTAAAGCTCGATTATCCCCGCCCGATTGTTGACCATAAACAGGCGCGTGTCGCCACGCTGGCAGCGTACGAAGCCGCCAGAAAAGTTTGAGAGCATAAAGATGAAAAACAGCGAACTGGAACGCCTGATTAACGAAAAACTCAATACCGCCTCCTTTAGCGACTACGGTCCTAATGGCCTGCAGGTAGAAGGGCGCGAAACGGTGCAGAAAATTATCACCGGCGTCACGGCAAGCCAGGCGCTGCTGGACGAGGCCGTCCGTCAGGAGGCTGATGCGGTGATTGTCCATCACGGTTACTTCTGGAAAAACGAATCACCGATTATTCGCGGCATGAAGCGCAACCGCCTGAAAACGTTGCTGGCAAATGACATCAACCTGTACGGTTACCACCTGCCGCTGGACGCACATCCGGAGCTTGGTAACAACGTTCAGCTTGCCCGACTGTTGGGGATTACCGTAATGGGCGAAATCGAGCCGCTGGTGCCGTGGGGCGAGCTGGCGATGCCGGTTCCGGGGCTGGAACTGGCTTCATGGATTGAAGCGCGCCTGGGGCGTCGTCCGCTGTGGAGCGGCGATACCGGTCCGGATACGGTGAAGCGTGTTGCCTGGTGCACCGGAGGCGGGCAGGGCTTTATCGACAGCGCCGCGCGCTTCGGTGTCGATGCCTTTATCACCGGCGAGGTTTCCGAGCAGACCATTCACTCGGCGCGTGAACAGGGGCTGCATTTTTACGCGGCAGGCCATCATGCCACCGAGCGCGGCGGCATTCGCGCCCTCAGCGAGTGGCTGACGGAAAATACCGATCTGGATGTGACCTTTATTGATATTCCTAACCCGGCCTGATGAGAGGTGCCTGAGTGCAGCGAGCGCGTTGTTATCTTCTGGGAGAAACGGCAGTGGTTCTGGAGCTCGAGCCGCCGGTGACCCTTGCCACGCAAAAGCGTATCTGGCGGCTAACCCAGCGTCTGGTCGATCTGCCGGATGTGGTTGAAGCCATTCCGGGGATGAATAACATCACGGTGGTGCTGCGTAGTCCGCATACGCTGGCGCTGGATGCCATCGAACGTTTGCAGCGCTGGTGGGAAGAGAGCGAGGCGCTGGAGCCGGAATCGCGTGCCATTGAGATCCCGGTCGTTTATGGCGGTACGGGGGGACCGGATCTTGGTGTGGTCGCAGACCACTGCGGACTCACAGAAAAGCAGGTTGTTGAGTTGCACTGTTCGGTTGACTACGTCGTCTGGTTCCTGGGATTCCAGCCCGGATTCCCGTATCTGGGGGGATTATCTCCCCGTTTGCATACGCCGCGCCGCGCTGAGCCGCGCCTGAGCGTACCGGCGGGGACGGTGGCTATCGGTGGTGAGCAGACCGGCGTTTATCCGCTGACATCGCCCGGTGGATGGCAGCTTATCGGGCATACCGCCACCCCGTTATTTGAACCCGGGCTGGAGACGCCGATACTCCTGCGGCCCGGCGATACCCTTCGCTTTATCCCGCAGAAGGAGGGGGTATGTTAACGCTTATTCGCGCCGGGCTTTATACCTCCGTACAGGATGCCGGCCGCTTTGGTATGCGCCAGTCCGGCGTGAGCTATTGTGGCGCGCTGGACCGTCCAGCGCTGGAAATCGCTAACGTGCTGGTGGGCAACCCCGGCAGCACGGCGGCGCTCGAAATTACGCTCGGCCAGTGTGTCATTGAGTTTGGTCAGGAGACCTGGTTCGCGCTCACCGGCGCAGGCTGTGATGCCACGCTGGACGGCAAAGCGGTGTGGACCGGCTGGCGTCTGCGGGCTAAAGCCGGACAGCGTCTGACCTTAAAGCGCCCTTTACACGGCGTGCGTAGCTATCTTGCGGTGGCTGGCGGCATTGATGTGCCTGACGTGCTGGGCTCATCCAGTACCGATCAGAAAGCCGGGATTGGCGGTCACGAAGGACGGTTATTGCGCGACGGCGATCGCCTGGCGATTAAGCCCTCTTCGCGTCACTTCTCGACGGCTCAGGGGGTAAAACAACTCCTCTGGGGAAACCAGATCCGCGCCTTACCGGGGCCGGAATATCATGAGTTCGACGAGGCCTCAAAAGAGTCCTTCTGGCGCTCGCCGTGGAAGCTCAGTCCGCAGAGTAACCGTATGGGTTATCGTCTGCAGGGGCAGCCGCTGATCCGGACGACCGACAGAGAACTGCTCTCCCACGGTTTACTGCCAGGGGTTATTCAGGTTCCGGGCAACGGGCAACCGATCGTGTTAATGAACGACGCGCAGACGACGGGGGGCTATCCGCGAATTGCCTGCATCATTGAAGCCGATCGCTACCATCTGGCGCAAATTCCCCTCGGACAGCCGATTCACTTCGTTCAATGTTCGCTGGAGGAGGCGCTAAAGGCGCGGCAGGATCAGCAGCGCTATCTCGAACAGCTGGCGTGGAGGCTCGATGGTAAAGATTGATTTGAATGCCGATCTGGGCGAGGGCGGCAGCGCCGATGCGGCGCTGATGACGCTGGTCTCCTCGGTCAATATCGCCTGCGGCTTTCACGCGGGCGATGCGCAAACCATGCTGGAGAGCGTGCGTAACGCCATCAAAAACGGCGTCGCGATAGGCGCACATCCGAGCTTCCCTGACCGGGAAAACTTTGGCCGCACCGCGATGGACCTGCCGCCTGAAACGGTCTACGCACAGGTGCTCTACCAGATCGGCGCGCTGGAGGCGATGGTGCGCGCTGAGAACGGTGTGCTGCGCCACGTGAAGCCGCACGGCATGCTCTATAACCAGGCGGCAAAAGATCCGGCGCTGGCGGACGCTATAGCCCGTGCGGTGCGGGACTCTAATCCGCAGCTGATTCTGATCGGCCTGGCGGGCAGCGAGCTTATTCGTGCCGGAGAACGGCTGGGGCTGGCCACGCGGCAGGAGGTGTTTGCCGATCGGGGATACATGCCGGACGGCAGTCTGGTTCCGCGCACGCAAGCCGGTGCGCTGATTATCGATGAAGCGAAAGCGCTGGCCCAGACGCTGGAGATGGTGCGCTACGGGCGAGTGACCGCCGTGGATGGCACAACGGCGCACGTTCAGGCTGATACGGTATGTTTACACGGCGACGGCGAGCATGCGCTCCAGTTCGCGCGCCGCCTGCGGGCCGCGTTCGCTGAAGAGGGCATTCTTGTCAGCGCAGATTAATCATAAAAGGACAGAAAAATGCCAGAAGGCCCGGAGATCCGCCGCGCGGCGGATAGCCTCGAGGCGGCG
Organism: Enterobacter vonholyi; assembly: GCF_008364555.1. Classification (GTDB taxonomy): domain Bacteria; phylum Pseudomonadota; class Gammaproteobacteria; order Enterobacterales; family Enterobacteriaceae; genus Enterobacter; species Enterobacter vonholyi. The sequence continues at coordinate 22,542 of NZ_VTUC01000001.1, read as the reverse complement.
ATAAAGGGCAAACCGCTGACGGAGGCCTGGTTTGCTTTTCCTCAACTGAAACCGTTTGAATCACAGCTGGTGGGGCAGTCGGTAACGCATATTGAAACGCGCGGCAAAGCATTGCTCACGCATTTTTCCCATAACCTGACGTTATACAGCCATAACCAGCTTTACGGCGTCTGGCGCGTGGTGGAGGCGGGTGAACAGCCGCAAACGACCCGCGTGCTGCGCGTCAGGCTGCAAACGGCCGATAAGGCGATACTGCTCTTTAGCGCCTCTGATATCGAAATGTTAACGCCGGAGCAGTTGCTCACGCACCCGTTCTTACAGCGGGTTGGGCCGGACGTGCTGGATATGCGCCTGACGGCGAGCGATGTGAAGGCCCGGCTGTTATCGCCTGCATTCCGCAACCGGCAGTTTTCCGGCCTGTTTCTTGACCAGGCCTTTCTGGCCGGGCTTGGCAACTACCTGCGGGTGGAAATCCTCTGGGAAGTCGGGCTGGCGCCGCAGCATAAAGCCTCTCAGCTGAGCGATGAACAGCTGGAGGCGCTGTCCCACGCGCTGCTGGACATCCCGCGGCTGTCGTACAACACGCGTGGCGTAGTGGATGAAAACAAGCATCACGGGGCGCTGTTCCGCTTTAAGGTGTTTCATCGGGCGGGGAAAAAGTGCGAGCGGTGCGGAGGGATTATCGACAGGATGATGCTCTCTTCAAGACCCTTTTACTGGTGCCCGCACTGCCAAAAATAAAAGTAAAACGGTAACCCTTGGGTTACCGTTTTTAATGTTTTCACTCTCTCCCTGTGGGAGAGGGCCGGGGTGAGGGCATCAGGCCGCACCCAACGTCTTTTAGCGCTTCAGGTCAGACTTAAAATCACGCTGCTCGTAGCCGGTATACAACTGACGAGGACGCGCGATCTTCATGCCTTCGCTGTGCATTTCGTTCCAGTGCGCAATCCAGCCTACGGTACGCGCCATAGCGAAGATCACGGTGAACATGGAAGACGGAATGCCCATCGCTTTCAGAATAATGCCAGAGTAGAAATCAACGTTCGGGTAGAGTTTCTTCTCGATGAAGTACGGGTCGTTCAGCGCGATGTGTTCCAGCTCCATCGCCACTTCCAGCAGATCATCTTTGGTACCCAGCTCTTTCAGCACTTCGTGGCAGGTCTCACGCATCACAGTGGCGCGCGGGTCGTAGTTTTTGTAAACACGGTGACCGAAGCCCATCAGGCGGAAGGAATCATTCTTGTCTTTCGCGCGACGCACGAACTCAGGAATGTGCTCAACAGTGCTGATCTCTTCCAGCATCTTCAGTGCCGCTTCGTTCGCGCCGCCGTGCGCCGGTCCCCACAGGGAGGCGATGCCCGCAGCGATACAGGCGAACGGGTTCGCGCCTGAAGAGCCCGCGGTACGGACGGTAGAGGTAGAGGCGTTCTGTTCGTGGTCAGCGTGCAGGATCAGAATACGGTCCATCGCGCGTTCCAGAACCGGGTTCACTTCGTACTCTTCGCACGGCGTGGAGAACATCATGCGCAGGAAGTTACCCGCGTAGGAGAGGTCGTTGCGCGGATACACAAACGGCTGGCCGATGGAGTATTTGTAGCACATCGCCGCCATGGTAGGCATTTTGGACAGCAGACGGTAAGCGGCGATTTCACGGTGACGCGGGTTATTCACGTCAAGGGAGTCGTGGTAGAACGCTGCCAGCGCACCGGTAATACCGCACATCACCGCCATTGGGTGAGAGTCACGACGGAACGCATGGAACAGACGGGTAATCTGCTCATGGATCATGGTGTGACGGGTCACGGTGGTTTTAAATTCATCGAACTGGGCCTGCGTCGGTTTTTCGCCGTTCAGCAGGATATAGCACACTTCCAGGTAGTTGGATTCGGTGGCTAACTGATCGATAGGGAAGCCGCGATGGAGCAGGATACCTTCGTCACCGTCGATAAAGGTGATTTTGGATTCGCAAGATGCGGTAGAGGTAAATCCAGGGTCAAAGGTGAACATCCCTTTGGAACCCAGCGTACGGATATCAATAACATCCTGACCGAGCGTGCCTTTTAGCACATCCAGTTCAATAGCAGTGTCACCATTTAGGGTGAGCGTTGCCTTTGTATCAGCCATTTACGGTCTCCTTAGCGCCTTATGCTTAAGACTGCGCTTTACCGGATTTGCTTTCAGCTGTTAATCACCGTTACCAGATTGTTATTTGGCTTACCGCTCAGCTCACGAGGACAAACCAGGGTACAGAGCTATGGCGCCTTGCAGGTAAACGAATGAAATATCAGTGAAACAACAGCAAATCAGCGTTTTTGCAGTCCGAATTATTCAAACCTGTATATCACTAATAACTGTCCTGATAACTTCGGTCAATACCATCACACTGTTACATAACTATTTGTCAGGTGAAAGAGAGACCTCATAACTTTTGCGCATTATATGCCTTTTCTGATGACGTTTGTAACAATATTGTTTAACATTTGTCAAATCAGATGATTAAAAATTAAAAAGATGTTGTTATCGTGACCCTGATCACTGTTCCAGAGAAAACCCGACAAACTGTATGTAGGTTAATTGTAATGATTTTGTGAACGGCCTATACTGCCGCCAGGTCTCCGGAACACCCTGCAATCCCGAGCCACCCAGCGTTGTAACGTGTCGTTTAAGCATCTGGAAGCAGTGTTTTGCATGACGCGCAGTTATAGAAAAGGAACGCTGCTTGACCCGCATCGCAGTCCGGAGGAAGGAAACAATAAGAACAGCATGTGGGCGTTATTCATGATAAGAAATGTGAAAAAACAAAGACCTGTCAATCTGGATCTCAAAACGATCCGGTTCCCCGTAACAGCAATAGCGTCCATTCTGCACCGTGTTTCTGGTGTGATTACGTTTGTGGCGGTCGGTATTCTGCTGTGGTTACTGGGCACCAGCCTCTCTTCACCTGAAGGATTCCTCCAGGCCTCTGCCATCATGAACAGCTTCTTCGTGAAATTCATCATGTGGGGCATTCTGACCGCGCTGGCGTACCACGTCGTCGTGGGTGTTCGCCATATGCTGATGGACTTTGGCTACCTGGAAGAGACTTTCGAAGCCGGGAAACGCTCCGCTAACATTTCATTTGTGATTACTGTCGTGCTTTCACTTCTCGCAGGAGTTCTCGTATGGTAAGCAACGCCTCCGCATTAGGACGCAACGGCGTACATGACTTCATTCTGGTCCGTGCTACCGCCATCGTTCTCACTCTTTACATCATCTATATGATCGGTTTCTTCGCGACCAGCGGCACGCTGACGTGGGAAATCTGGAGTGGGTTCTTCGGATCCGCCTTCACCAAAGTGTTCACCCTGCTGGCCCTGTTCTCTATCCTTATTCATGCATGGATTGGCATGTGGCAGGTGTTGACCGATTACGTTAAACCGCTGGCGATTCGCCTCCCACTGCAGCTGGCCATTGTGGTTGCACTGGTGGTTTACGTTATTTATGGATTCGTTGTGGTGTGGGGTGTGTAATGAAACTGCCAGTCAGAGAATTTGATGCTGTTGTAATTGGTGCCGGTGGCGCAGGTATGCGTGCCGCACTGCAAATTTCCCAGAGCGGCCAAACCTGTGCGCTGCTCTCTAAAGTTTTCCCGACCCGTTCCCATACTGTGTCCGCGCAGGGCGGTATTACCGTTGCGCTGGGTAACTCCCATGAAGATAACTGGGAATGGCACATGTATGACACGGTAAAAGGTTCCGATTACATCGGCGACCAGGATGCCATCGAATATATGTGTAAAACCGGCCCGGAAGCGATTCTGGAGCTGGACCACATGGGTCTGCCGTTCTCCCGTCTGGAAAATGGCACTATCTATCAGCGTCCGTTTGGCGGCCAGTCGAAAAACTTCGGCGGCGAGCAGGCGGCACGCACCGCGGCGGCGGCTGACCGTACCGGTCACGCGCTGCTGCACACCCTGTATCAGCAGAACCTGAAAAACCACACCACCATCTTCTCCGAATGGTATGCGCTGGATCTGGTGAAAAACGCCGATGGCGCAATTGTTGGCTGTACCGCGCTGTGCATCGAAACTGGTGAAGTGGTTTACTTCAAAGCGCGCGCTACCGTGCTGGCGACCGGCGGTGCAGGCCGTATCTATCAGTCCACCACCAACGCCCACATCAACACCGGTGACGGTGTCGGTATGGCTATCCGCGCGGGCGTGCCGGTGCAGGATATGGAGATGTGGCAGTTCCACCCAACCGGTATCGCCGGTGCAGGCGTTCTGGTAACAGAAGGCTGCCGCGGTGAAGGTGGCTACCTGCTGAACAAACACGGTGAGCGCTTCATGGAGCGTTATGCCCCGAATGCGAAAGACCTGGCGGGTCGTGACGTGGTGGCGCGTTCCATCATGATCGAAATCCGTGAAGGCCGCGGCTGCGACGGCCCATGGGGTCCGCACGCGAAGCTGAAACTCGACCATCTGGGTAAAGAAGTTCTGGAGTCCCGTCTGCCGGGCATCCTGGAACTATCCCGCACCTTCGCACACGTCGACCCGGTGAAAGAGCCGATTCCGGTTATCCCAACCTGCCACTACATGATGGGCGGTATTCCGACCAAAGTGACCGGTCAGGCGCTGACCGTGAACGAGCAGGGCGAAGACGTGGTCATTCCTGGCCTGTTCGCGGTGGGCGAAATCGCCTGCGTATCCGTACACGGTGCAAACCGTCTGGGCGGCAACTCCCTGCTGGATCTGGTGGTGTTTGGTCGCGCAGTGGGTCTGCATCTGCAGGAATCCATTGCCGAGCAGGGTGCGCTGCGTGACGCAACCGACGACGAAATTGATGCCTCTCTTGAGCGCCTCAACCGCTGGAACGGCAACCGTAACGGCGAAGATCCGGTGGAAATCCGTAAAGCGCTGCAGGAATGTATGCAGCACAACTTCTCGGTATTCCGTGAAGGCGACGCGATGGCCAAAGGTCTTGAGCAGCTGAAAGCGATCCGCGAGCGTCTGAAAAATGCCCGTCTGGACGACACTTCCAGCGAGTTTAACACCCAGCGCGTTGAGTGCCTGGAGCTGGATAACCTGATGGAAACCGCGTTCGCGACCGCGATGTCGGCAAACTTCCGTACCGAAAGCCGTGGCGCCCATAGCCGCTTCGACTTCCCGGAGCGTGATGACGAAAACTGGCTGTGTCATTCCCTGTATCTGCCAGAGTCGGAAACCATGACGCGTCGTAGCGTCAACATGGAACCGAAACTGCGTCCGGCGTTCCCGCCGAAGATTCGTACTTACTAATGCGGAGACAGGATAATGAAACTCGAATTCTCAGTTTATCGTTATAACCCGGATGTTGATGACGCTCCGCGAATGCAGGACTACACCCTGGAAGCGGAAGAAGGTCGCGACATGATGCTGCTGGATGCCTTAATCCAGCTGAAAGAAAAAGATCCAACCCTGTCGTTCCGCCGCTCCTGCCGTGAAGGGGTTTGTGGCTCTGACGGTGTGAACATGAACGGCAAAAATGGCCTGGCCTGCATCACGCCAATATCAGCGTTGCAGCGTCCCGGTCAGAAAATTGTTATCCGTCCTCTGCCAGGCCTGCCGGTCGTGCGTGATTTGGTGGTAGACATGGGGCAATTCTATGCACAATATGAGAAGATTAAGCCTTACTTATTGAATAATGGGCAAAATCCACCGGCTCGTGAGCACTTACAGTCTCCTGAGCAGCGTGAAAAACTCGATGGTCTGTACGAGTGTATTCTCTGCGCATGCTGTTCTACGTCCTGCCCGTCGTTCTGGTGGAACCCGGACAAGTTTATCGGTCCGGCCGGTCTGCTGGCTGCCTATCGCTTCCTGATCGACAGCCGCGACACCGAAACCGACAGCCGTCTGGAAGGACTGAGTGACGCTTTCAGCGTATTCCGCTGCCATAGCATCATGAACTGCGTCAGTGTGTGTCCGAAGGGGCTGAACCCGACGCGCGCCATCGGCCATATTAAGTCGATGCTGCTGCAGCGCAGTGCGTAAGTAGTGAGAGGGGAGCGCTGTTCCCCTCACCTTAACCCTCTCCGACAGGGAGAGGGCATAGATTGCAGAAACCTTTAAAAACTGCCCTGAAGTCTAGACAGTTTCTAAAGGTTCCTTCGCGGGCCACAAAGAGCTCGCAGGTGAACCCCGGCACGTACACGTGGTGTGCGTGGTAGTTTCTACGGCGAAAGTAAGCATAAAAATGCTTAAGGGATCACGATGCAGAACGGCGCAATGAAAGCCTGGCTGGACTCTTCTTACCTCTCTGGTGCCAACCAGAGCTGGATAGAACAGCTCTATGAAGACTTCTTAACCGATCCTGACTCAGTGGACGCAAACTGGCGTTCCATGTTCCAGCAGTTGCCTGGTACAGGGGTCAAACCGGATCAATTCCATTCCAAAACACGTGATTATTTCCGTCGTCTGGCGAAGGATGCCTCACGTTACTCTTCTGCGATTTCCGACCCTGACACCAATGCGAAGCAGGTTAAAGTCCTGCAGCTTATCAACGCTTATCGCTTCCGTGGTCACCAGCATGCGAATCTCGATCCGCTGGGACTGTGGAAACAAGACCGTGTGGCCGATCTCGATCCGGCATATCACGATCTGACCGAGGCCGATTTCCAGGAAAGCTTTAACGTAGGTTCCTTTGCCATCGGCAAAGACACGATGAAGCTGGGCGATCTGATTGACGCGCTCAAGCAAACCTACTGCGGCTCCATCGGCGCGGAATACATGCACATTACCTCTACCGAAGAGAAGCGCTGGATCCAGCAGCGCATCGAATCCGTAGCGGGCCACGCGACCTTCTCGGCTGACGAGAAAAAACGCTTCCTCAGCGAACTGACCGCAGCGGAAGGCCTTGAGCGCTATCTGGGCGCGAAGTTCCCGGGCGCAAAACGCTTCTCGCTGGAAGGCGGTGACGCCCTGGTGCCGATGCTGAAAGAGCTGATTCGTCATGCAGGCAAGAGCGGCACCCGTGAAGTGGTGCTGGGCATGGCGCACCGTGGTCGTCTGAACGTGCTGGTCAACGTGCTGGGTAAAAAACCGCAGGACCTGTTCGACGAATTCGCGGGCAAACATAAAGAACACCTCGGCACCGGCGACGTGAAGTACCACATGGGCTTCTCGTCTGATATCGAAACCGAAGGCGGTCTGGTTCACCTGGCGCTGGCGTTTAACCCGTCACACCTGGAAATCGTCAGCCCGGTGGTTATCGGTTCCGTGCGCGCGCGTCTGGATCGTCTGGACGAGCCGAGCAGCAACAAAGTACTGCCAATCACCATCCACGGCGATGCGGCGGTAACAGGGCAGGGCGTGGTTCAGGAAACCCTGAACATGTCGAAAGCGCGTGGTTATGAAGTGGGCGGTACCGTTCGCATCGTGATCAACAACCAGGTGGGCTTCACCACCTCTAACCCGCTGGACGCGCGTTCTACCCCGTACTGCACCGACATCGGTAAGATGGTGCAGGCGCCGATCTTCCACGTTAACGCGGATGACCCGGAAGCCGTTGCTTTCGTTACCCGTCTGGCGCTGGACTTCCGTAATACCTTCAAACGCGATGTGTTCATTGACCTCTTCTGCTACCGCCGTCACGGCCACAACGAAGCGGATGAGCCAAGTGCAACCCAGCCGCTGATGTATCAGAAAATCAAAAAACACCCGACTCCGCGCAAAATCTATGCTGACAAGCTGGAAGGCGACAAAGTGGCGACGCTGGAAGATGCGACCGAAATGGTCAACCTCTACCGCGACGCGCTGGATGCGGGCGAATGCGTAGTGAAAGAACTGCGTCCGATGAACATGCACTCCTTTACCTGGTCGCCGTACCTCAACCACGAGTGGGATGAGAGCTACCCGAATAAGGTTGAGATGAAGCGCCTGCAGGAGCTGGCTAAACGCATCAGCACCGTGCCGGACGCTATCGAGATGCAGTCGCGCGTGGCGAAAATTTATGCTGACCGTCAGTCCATGGCGGCAGGCGAGAAGCTCTTCGACTGGGGCGGTGCGGAAACGCTGGCCTACGCAACGCTGGTTGACGAAGGCATTCCTGTTCGTCTGTCCGGTGAAGATGCGGGCCGTGGAACCTTCTTCCACCGTCACGCGGTTGTTCACAACCAGTCCAACGGTTCAACCTACACCCCGCTGCAGCACGTGCACAACGGTCAGGGCCAGTTCAAGGTCTGGGACTCCGTGCTGTCTGAAGAAGCGGTTCTGGCCTTCGAATACGGTTATGCCACCGCTGAACCACGCACCCTGACCATCTGGGAAGCGCAGTTCGGTGACTTCGCTAACGGTGCGCAGGTGGTTATCGACCAGTTCATCTCCTCCGGCGAGCAGAAGTGGGGCCGTATGTGTGGCTTGGTAATGCTGCTGCCGCACGGTTATGAAGGTCAGGGTCCGGAGCACTCTTCCGCGCGTCTGGAACGTTATCTGCAGCTCTGCGCCGAGCAGAACATGCAGGTCTGCGTGCCGTCCACCCCGGCGCAGGTCTACCACATGCTGCGTCGTCAGGCGCTGCGCGGTATGCGTCGTCCGCTGGTGGTGATGTCGCCGAAGTCCCTGCTGCGTCACCCGCTGGCGGTGTCGAGCCTGGATGAACTGGCAAATGGCACCTTCCTGCCGGCCATCGGTGAAATTGACGAGCTGGATCCGCAGGCCGTGAAGCGTGTGGTGATGTGTTCTGGTAAGGTTTATTACGACCTGCTGGAACAGCGCCGTAAGAACGATCAGAAAGATGTCGCCATCGTGCGTATCGAACAGCTTTATCCGTTCCCGCACCAGGCGGTGCAGGAAGCGCTGAAACCGTACGCTCACGTTCATGATTTTGTCTGGTGCCAGGAAGAGCCGCTTAACCAGGGCGCATGGTACTGCAGCCAGCATCATTTCCGTGAAGTGATTCCATTTGGGTCAGCCCTGCGCTATGCAGGTCGCCCGGCCTCCGCCTCTCCGGCGGTAGGGTATATGTCCGTTCACCAGAAGCAGCAACAAGATCTGGTCAATGACGCGCTGAACGTCGATTAATTAAAGGATACATAATGAGTAGCGTAGATATTCTTGTTCCCGACCTGCCTGAATCCGTAGCAGATGCGACCGTCGCTACCTGGCACAAAAAACCAGGCGATGCCGTTAAGCGCGATGAAGTGCTGGTAGAAATCGAAACTGACAAAGTGGTACTGGAAGTACCGGCTTCGGCGGATGGCGTTCTGGACGCGGTGCTGGAAGATGAAGGTACTACCGTCACCTCTCGTCAGATCCTGGGTCGCCTGCGTGAAGGCAACAGCGCGGGCAAAGAGTCCAGCGCTAAATCTGAAGAGAAAGCCTCTACGCCGGCGCAGCGCCAGCAGGCTTCTCTGGAAGAACAGTCTAACGATGCCCTCAGCCCGGCGATCCGTCGCCTGCTGGCGGAACACAGCCTTGACCCGGCAGCCATTAAAGGCACCGGTGTGGGCGGTCGTCTGACCCGTGAAGACATCGACAAGCATCTGGCGAAAGCGCCTGCTCAGGCCGAAGCGAAAGCTCCTGCGGCGGCGCCAGCAGCTCAGCCTGCGCTGGGTGCCCGCAGCGAAAAACGCGTGCCGATGACCCGCCTGCGTAAGCGCGTTGCCGAGCGTCTGCTGGAAGCGAAAAACTCTACCGCGATGCTGACCACCTTCAACGAAGTGAACATGAAGCCAATCATGGACCTGCGCAAGCAGTACGGTGACGCGTTTGAAAAACGTCACGGTATCCGTCTGGGCTTTATGTCCTTCTACGTGAAGGCGGTGGTTGAAGCGCTGAAACGCTATCCGGAAGTGAACGCGTCCATCGATGGCGATGACGTGGTTTACCACAACTATTTCGACGTCAGCATGGCGGTTTCTACTCCACGCGGCCTGGTAACGCCGGTTCTGCGTGATGTGGATACCCTGGGTATGGCTGACATCGAGAAGAACATTAAAGAGCTGGCCGTGAAAGGCCGCGACGGCAAGCTGACCGTAGACGACCTGACCGGCGGTAACTTCACCATTACCAACGGCGGCGTATTCGGCTCGCTGATGTCTACCCCGATCATTAACCCGCCGCAGAGCGCGATCCTGGGTATGCATGCCATCAAAGATCGCCCTATGGCGGTAGACGGTAAAGTTGAGATCCTGCCAATGATGTACCTGGCGCTCTCTTACGATCACCGCCTGATCGACGGCCGCGAGTCCGTGGGCTTCCTGGTCGCGATTAAAGAGCTACTGGAAGATCCAACCCGTCTGCTGCTGGACGTCTAGTTTTGCAGTCTTGCCCGGCGGCGTATGGCTGCCGGGCCAATAAAAGCACGACCTAACGATTACCTGAAGGATGGATAGAACACATGAACTTACATGAATATCAGGCCAAACAGCTGTTTGCCCGGTATGGCTTACCGGCTCCGGTGGGTTATGCCTGTACTACCCCGCGTGAAGCAGAAGAAGCCGCATCTAAAATCGGTTCCGGCCCTTGGGTAGTTAAGTGTCAGGTTCACGCTGGTGGCCGTGGTAAAGCGGGCGGTGTGAAGGTTGTTAAGAGCAAAGAAGAGATTCGTGCGTTTGCTGAACATTGGCTCGGCAAGCGTCTGGTAACGTACCAGACAGATGCGAACGGCCAGCCGGTTAACCAGATCCTGGTGGAAGCGGCGACCGACATCGCGAAAGAACTTTATCTGGGCGCGGTTGTTGACCGTAGCTCCCGTCGCGTGGTGTTCATGGCGTCTACCGAAGGCGGCGTGGAAATCGAAAAAGTGGCGGAAGAGACCCCGCACCTGATCCACAAAGTGGCTATCGATCCGCTGGCAGGCCCAATGCCTTACCAGGGTCGCGAGCTGGCGTTCAAGCTGGGCCTGGAAGGTAAACTGGTTCAGCAGTTCACCAAGATCTTCATGGGTCTGGCAACTATCTTCCTGGAGCGCGATCTGGCGCTGATCGAGATCAACCCACTGGTGATCACCACCCAAGGCGATCTGATCTGCCTCGACGGCAAGCTGGGCGCTGACGGCAACGCGCTGTTCCGCCAGCCGGATCTGCGCGAAATGCGCGACCAGTCTCAGGAAGACCCGCGTGAAGCACAGGCTGCGCAGTGGGAACTGAACTACGTGGCGCTGGACGGCAACATTGGCTGCATGGTTAACGGTGCGGGCCTGGCAATGGGCACCATGGACATCGTTAAGCTGCACGGCGGTGAGCCAGCAAACTTCCTCGACGTGGGCGGTGGCGCAACCAAAGAGCGCGTAACCGAAGCGTTCAAAATCATTCTCTCTGACGACAACGTGAAGGCCGTTCTGGTTAACATCTTCGGCGGTATCGTCCGTTGCGACCTGATCGCCGACGGTATCATCGGCGCGGTAGAAGAAGTAGGTGTTAACGTTCCCGTGGTTGTGCGTCTGGAAGGTAACAACGCTGAACTCGGCGCGAAAAAACTGGCTGACAGCGGCCTGAATATTATTGCAGCGAAAAGTCTGACGGATGCAGCTCAGCAGGTTGTTGCCGCAGTGGAGGGGAAATAATGTCAGTTTTAATTAATAAAGATACCAAGGTTATCTGCCAGGGCTTCACCGGTAGCCAGGGGACTTTCCACTCCGAACAGGCAATTGCCTACGGTACGCAGATGGTTGGCGGTGTTACGCCAGGTAAAGGCGGCACCACCCACCTGGGCCTGCCTGTGTTTAACACCGTGCGTGAAGCCGTAGAAGCGACGGGCGCCACCGCGACCGTGATCTACGTTCCGGCACCGTTCTGCAAAGACTCTATTCTGGAAGCGATCGACGCAGGCATCAAACTGATCATCACCATCACCGAAGGCATCCCGACGCTGGATATGCTGACCGTGAAGGTGAAGCTGGATGAAGCTGGCGTGCGTATGATTGGCCCGAACTGCCCAGGCGTTATCACCCCGGGCGAATGCAAAATCGGCATCATGCCGGGCCACATTCACAAACCGGGTAAAGTGGGCATCGTGTCCCGTTCCGGTACCCTGACCTATGAAGCGGTTAAGCAGACCACCGACTACGGTTTCGGCCAGTCCACCTGCGTGGGCATCGGCGGTGACCCGATCCCGGGCTCTAACTTCATCGACATCCTGAAGCTGTTCCAGGAAGATCCACAGACCGAAGCGATCGTGATGATCGGTGAGATCGGTGGTAGCGCGGAAGAAGAAGCGGCTGCTTACATCAAAGAACACGTGACCAAGCCAGTTGTGGGCTACATCGCGGGTGTGACTGCGCCGAAAGGCAAGCGTATGGGTCACGCAGGCGCGATCATCGCCGGTGGTAAGGGTACGGCTGATGAGAAATTCGCAGCGCTGGAAGCCGCAGGCGTGAAAACCGTTCGCAGCCTGGCGGATATCGGCGAAGCACTGAAATCCATCATTAAGTAAGTCCTCTCTGCTCCCCGAAAGGGGGGCGTTGCAGTATAAAAATGTCCGTTTCGACATGGTTGGCCGCTGTAAAGCGGCCTTTTTTATTGCCTGCCGGGCGTCATGCAATAGTCACAATTGGGTGTTAATTAGAGAGGATGTAAAAGTAAAATAATTGTTATTTATTTGCCTTTAAGAGAGCAGATGGAAAAAAATAAAAAACGCACTAAAATTTATGTCCTGAATAAATCAGTCATTAAGCGTAACTGAGTTAATAAAAATCACTTCTGTTTATATTCATCCGTCGATTCGATAACCTTAATTGTATTTCATATACATATCTTTAACATGGTTTTTACCATGTTCACCACATCAAAACACAATTAACATTAAGAATTGTTTTTGATTTAAATCAATGTTTAATCCTTGGAAAAAGGCGCTGAAAAGCGCTAAATTGTTCCCGATCAAAATGGCCGAAAAGTGGTAATTTTGCTATAAATTGATCGCCGTCGAAAAACGTAAATGTGATTCAATAAAAACCTGTTTATTGTAAGGGTTTTGCAGCGTATTATATTTGCGGGATCAATTTGAGTTTTTTATTAACGTATTTGTAACCTCACGTCATCGTTTTTATCCTCCCTCAGGGTAATAACGACGACAAGGATGCGAATAATTTGTATTGGGGCATGCGTGTGGATCTCTTTCTGACGGGGTCCACTCTCGGAGTCTTCATGCGATGAGCAAGGAGTCATGATGTTAGATATAGTCGAACTGTCGCGCTTACAGTTTGCCTTGACCGCGATGTACCACTTCCTGTTTGTGCCACTGACGCTCGGTATGGCGTTCCTGCTGGCCATTATGGAAACGGTATACGTTCTCTCCGGCAAACAGATTTATAAAGATATGACCAAGTTCTGGGGCAAGTTGTTTGGTATCAACTTCGCACTGGGCGTGGCAACCGGTTTGACCATGGAGTTCCAGTTCGGGACTAACTGGTCTTACTATTCCCACTATGTAGGGGATATCTTCGGTGCGCCGCTGGCCATTGAAGGTCTGATGGCATTCTTCCTCGAATCCACCTTTGTAGGTCTGTTCTTCTTCGGTTGGGACCGTCTGGGTAAAGTCCAGCATATGGCGGTGACCTGGCTTGTGGCATTAGGTTCGAACCTGTCCGCGCTGTGGATCCTGGTTGCGAACGGCTGGATGCAGAACCCTATCGCGTCTGATTTCAACTTCGAAACCATGCGTATGGAGATGGTCAGCTTTGCCGAGCTGGTCCTGAACCCGGTTGCTCAGGTTAAATTCGTTCACACCGTCGCTTCTGGCTACGTGTGCGGCGCGATGTTTGTGCTGGGCATCAGTTCTTACTATATGCTGCGTGGTCGTGACTTCGCGTTTGCTAAGCGCTCCTTTGCTATCGCTGCAAGCTTCGGTATGGCTGCCATCCTCTCTGTTATCGTTCTGGGTGATGAATCCGGTTACGAAATGGGTGACGTGCAAAAAACCAAACTGGCCGCCATCGAAGCCGAATGGGAAACCCAGCCGGCGCCTGCTGCCTTTACGCTGTTCGGTATTCCCGATCAGGACGCGCAGGAAAACCGCTTTGCCATTCAGATTCCTTACGCGCTGGGTATCATTGCCACTCGTTCTGTTGATAAGCAGGTGACGGGTCTGAAAGAGCTGATGGTTCAGCACGAAGAGCGTATTCGTAACGGTATGAAAGCCTACTCGCTGCTGGAACAGCTGCGTGCTGGCTCTACAGACCAGACCGTCCGCGACCAGTTTAACGACGTGAAGAAAGATCTGGGTTATGGCCTGCTGCTGAAGCGTTATACCCCGAACGTTTCTGATGCGACGGAAGCGCAGATCCAGATGGCAACCAAAGACTCGATTCCACGCGTTGCGCCTCTGTACTTCGCATTCCGTATCATGGTGGGCTGCGGCATCATCATGCTGCTGATCATTGCGGCGTCCTTCTGGTCTGTGATTCGCAACCGCATCGGCGAGAAAAAATGGCTGCTGCGCACCGCGCTTTACGGTATTCCACTGCCGTGGATCGCAATTGAATCCGGCTGGTTTGTTGCGGAGTATGGCCGTCAGCCATGGGCGATCGGTGAGGTCCTGCCAACGGCGGTGGCGAACTCGTCCCTGACCGCAGGCGACCTGATCTTCTCCATGCTGCTGATTTGTGGTCTGTACACCCTGTTCCTGGTGGCTGAACTGTTCCTGATGTTCAAGTTCGCGCGCCTTGGCCCAAGCAGCCTGAAAACCGGTCGCTATCACTACGAGCAGTCCACTGCGACTACTCAGCCGGCACGCTAAGACAGGAGTCATCAAATGATCGATTATGAAGTATTGCGTTTTATCTGGTGGCTGCTGGTCGGCGTTCTGCTGATCGGTTTCGCCGTCACGGATGGTTTCGACATGGGGGTGGGGATGCTCACCCGTTTCCTCGGTCGTAATGACACCGAGCGTCGAATCATGATCAACTCCATCGCTCCGCACTGGGACGGTAACCAGGTGTGGCTGATCACCGCAGGCGGCGCGCTGTTCGCTGCCTGGCCGATGGTCTACGCGGCTGCGTTCTCCGGTTTCTATGTGGCGATGATTCTGGTGCTGGCCTCTTTATTCTTCCGTCCGGTCGGTTTCGACTACCGTTCGAAGATTGAAGATACCCGCTGGCGCAACATGTGGGACTGGGGCATCTTCATCGGTAGCTTCGTTCCACCGCTGGTGATCGGCGTGGCGTTTGGTAACCTGCTGCAGGGCGTACCGTTCCACCTGGACGAATACATGCGTCTTTACTACACCGGTAACTTCTTCCAACTGCTGAATCCGTTTGGTCTGCTGGCCGGTGTCGTCAGCGTGGCGATGATCATCACTCAGGGCGCAACCTACCTGCAGATGCGTACTGTAGGCGAGCTGCATCTGCGCTCCCGCGCGACGGCTCAGGTTGCTGCGCTGGTTACGCTGGTTTGCTTCGCGCTGGCCGGCGTTTGGGTGGTGTACGGCATTGATGGCTACGTGGTGACGTCTGCCATTAACCACACCGCACCGTCTAACCCGCTGACCAAAGAAGTGGCGCGTCAGGCTGGCGCTTGGCTTGTGAACTTCAACAATACCCCTGTGCTGTGGGCGATCCCGGCGCTGGGCGTGCTGCTGCCGCTGCTGACCATGTTGACGTCTCGTCTGGAAAAAGGTGCGCTGGCGTTCGTGTTCTCTTCACTGACTCTGGCATGCATCATCCTGACGGCGGGTATTGCGATGTTCCCGTTCGTCATGCCATCCAGCACCATGCTGAATGCTAGCCTGACCATGTGGGATGCTACGTCCAGCCACATGACGCTGAACCTGATGACGTATGTTGCTTGCGTGTTCGTTCCGATCGTTCTGGCCTACACCATCTGGTGCTACTGGAAAATGTTCGGTCGCATCACGAAAGAACATATCGAAAGCAACACCCACTCTATGTACTAAGTAAGGAGCTGAATATGTGGTATTTCGCATGGATTTTAGGGACGCTTCTTGCCTGTGCATTTGGTGTCATCACTGCCCTGGCGCTTGAGCACGTTGAAGCGACCAAAGCGGGTGAAGAAAAACACTGATGAATATTATCGCGAAACTTTACGCGGTAATGGATAAGCGCCCGTTACGGGCGCTTTCTTTAGTGATGGCATTACTGCTGGCAGGCTGTATCTTCTGGGACCCTTCGCGCTTTGCAGCGAAAACCAGCGAGCTTGAAATCTGGCACGGCTTCCTTATTATGTGGGCGGTGTGCGCAGGTGTGATCCACGGCGTGGGCTTTCGTCCGAAAGCCGTTCACTGGCAGGGAATTTTCTGCCCGCTGATTGCCGATCTGGTGCTTCTCGCCGGTTTGATTTTCTTCTTCTTCTGAATAAGAAATGTCCGTTAACGTTATGGGCTTACCCGAGCCCATAAAAATTTACTCTCCGTTTACTTTCCCCCATTCCCAACCCTCTTTCCCGCGCGTATAGTAGCGAAGTTTAAAAGCTCTAACTTTTGTTGCATTACCGGGATGTAAAGTGAATACAACGCTGTTTCGATGGCCGGTTCGTGTCTATTACGAAGATACCGATGCCGGTGGTGTG
Organism: Enterobacter vonholyi; assembly: GCF_008364555.1. GTDB lineage: Bacteria > Pseudomonadota > Gammaproteobacteria > Enterobacterales > Enterobacteriaceae > Enterobacter > Enterobacter vonholyi. Next base: position 6,066 of record NZ_VTUC01000001.1, on the reverse strand, counting down.
GTTTACCACGCCAGCTACGTTGCTTTTTATGAACGGGCACGCACAGAGATGCTGCGCCATCATCACTTTAGTCAACAGGTTCTGTTGGCTGAGCGAGTTGCCTTCGTGGTACGCAAGATGACGCTTGAGTATTTTGCGCCTGCCAGACTCGACGATATGCTCGAAGTCCAAACTGAAATTACATCAATGCGTGGGACCTCACTGGTTTTCACGCAGCGGATAGTCAACGCAGAGAATACCGTACTGAACTCAGCTGAAGTACTGATTGTTTGTGTTGATCCAACCATAATGAAGCCTCGTGCGCTTCCTAAGTCTATTGTCGCGGAGTTTAAGCAGTGACTGACATGAATATCCTTGATTTGTTCCTGAAGGCAAGCCTTCTGGTTAAACTTATCATGTTGATTTTGATTGGTTTTTCAATCGCATCCTGGGCCATCATCATCCAGAGAACGCGTATCCTCAATGCCGCCGGCCGTGAAGCTGAAGCGTTTGAAGATAAGTTCTGGTCGGGTATTGAGCTTTCTCGTCTGTACCAGGAGAGCCAGGGACGCCGTGAAAACCTGACCGGCTCCGAGCAAATTTTCTACAGCGGTTTCAAAGAGTTTGCTCGTCTGCATCGTGCAAACAATCATGCGCCGGAAGCGGTGGTGGAAGGTGCCTCGCGTGCGATGCGTATCTCTATGAACCGTGAACTGGAAAACCTTGAAACGCACATTCCTTTCCTCGGCACTGTCGGCTCCATCAGCCCGTATATCGGTCTGTTTGGTACCGTGTGGGGGATCATGCACGCCTTTATCGCGCTGGGCGCGGTGAAGCAGGCGACGTTGCAGATGGTTGCACCGGGTATCGCTGAAGCACTGATTGCGACCGCTATCGGTCTGTTTGCGGCAATTCCTGCGGTTATGGCTTACAACCGTCTGAACCAGCGCGTGAACAAACTGGAACTGAACTACGACAACTTTATGGAAGAGTTCACTGCGATTCTGCACCGTCAGGCGTTTACCAGCACCGAGAGCAACAAGGGGTAAACCATGGCCAGATCGCGTGGACGAGGTCGTCGCGAGCTCAAGTCCGAAATCAATATCGTTCCACTGCTGGATGTCCTGCTGGTACTGCTGCTGATCTTCATGGCAACAGCGCCAATCATTACCCAGAGCGTGGAAGTGGATCTGCCGGATGCGACAGAATCACAGGCGGTGAGCACCAATGACGATCCTCCGGTTATCATTGAGGTTTCCGGCGTAGGGCAATACAGCGTCGTAGTAGAGAAAGATCGTATGGATCAGCTGCCGCCTGAGCAGGTTATTGCTGAAGCGCAGCGTCGTCTGGAGTCAAATCCGAAAACGGTCTTCTTAATCGGTGGCGCAAAAGACGTACCCTACGATGAAATTATTAAAGCGCTGAACTTGCTACATAGTGCGGGTGTTAAGTCAGTTGGCTTAATGACCCAACCAATTTGATCATCCGCGTAGTTTTTGGGAACCGATAGTGTCAAAGGCAACCGAACAGAACGACAAGCTTAAGCGAGCGATAATCGTCTCCGCAGTGCTGCACGTGATTCTCTTTGCAGCGCTGATCTGGAGTTCGTTCGACGAGCATATTGATGCATCAGCCGGCGGCGGTGGAGGGTCTTCCATTGACGCCGTGATGGTGGATCCCGGTGCGGTAGTACAGAACTATAATCGCGAACAACAGCAGAAGGCGAGTGCCAAACGGGCTGAAGAGCAGCGTGAAAAACAGGCGCAACAGCAGGCGGAAGAACTGCGTGAAAAGCAGGCCGCAGAGCAGGAGCGTCTGAAGCAGCTTGAGAAGGAACGTTTGCAGGCGCAGGAAGCCGCGAAAGCGCAGGCAGAGCAGCAGAAACAAGCCGAAGAGGCCGCGAAGAAAGCACAGGAACAGCAAAAGCAGGCGGAAGAGGCGGCAGCTAAAGCCGCAGCGGACGCGAAAGCACAGGCTGATGCCCAGGCAAAATTAGCGGCAGAAGCGGCGAAGAAAGCCGCTGCTGATGCTCAGAAGAAAGCTGAAGCGGAAGCCGCGAAGAAAGCCGCTGCTGATGCCCAGAAGAAAGCTGAAGCGGAAGCCGCGAAGAAAGCCGCTGCCGATGCTCAGAAGAAAGCCGAAGCGGAAGCCGCGAAGAAAGCCGCTCAGGAAGCAGAGAAGAAAGCTGCTGCCGAGGCTGCAAAGAAAGCCGCTGCTGCTGAGAAAGCGGCTGCAGAAAAAGCTGCCGCTGCTGAAAAAGCGGCTGCAGATAAAAAAGCTGCAGCTGAGAAGGCCGCTGCCGATAAGAAAGCGGCTGCTGAAAAAGCGGCAGCTAAAAAGGCTGCCGCCGCTGAAAAAGCCGCTGCTGCCGCAGGGGTTGACGATCTGCTGGGCGATTTGAGCTCAGGTAAGAATGCACCGAAAACGGGCGGTGGGGCGAAAGGAAACAACGCAGCGCCGACGGGAAGTGGTAACACTAAGAGTAACGGTGCGACAGGGGCTGAAATCAACGGTTATGCCGCGCAGATTAAATCCGCTATTGAAAGCCGATTCTATGATGCGTCTTCCTATACCGGTAAAACGTGTACGTTGCGTATAAAACTGGCTCCGGACGGCATGCTGCTGGATATCAAGTCTGAAGGTGGCGACCCGGCTTTATGTACTGCGGCCCTGGCTGCAGCGCGTCAGGCGAAGATGCCTAAACCGCCGTCTCAGGCTGTTTACGAAGTCTTCAAAAATGCGCCGCTGGACTTCAAACCTTAAGTTACATTTTCTCCGTGCAAACGGGGAAAAATAGACCAGGTTTAGTCACAGGGTTCTGGTAGTTTTGTCTATTTGAGTTTGTTAACATTCTGCTAAATTATCGTGGGTAAGGTTACCCGGATAAGGGAGATATGATGAAGCAGGCATTACGTGTAGCATTTAGTTTTTTAATGCTGTGGGCAGCAGTACTGCACGCAGAAGTACGTATCGAGATCACCCAGGGGGTGGACTCGGCACGCCCAATCGGGGTTGTTCCGTTCCAGTGGGCCGGTCCTGGCGCTGCACCTGAAGATGCCGGTGGCATCGTGGCGGCTGACCTGCGTAACAGCGGTAAATTCAACCCGTTAGATCGTTCTCGTCTGCCTCAGCAGCCGGGTAGCGCGCAGGAAGTACAGCCTGCAGCATGGTCTGCGCTGGGTATTGATGCCGTGGTTGTGGGGCAGGTTACGCCTAACCCGGACGGCTCTTACAACGTTGCCTGGCAGCTGGTGGATACCGGCGGTGCACCGGGTACCGTTCTGGCACAGAACTCTTACAAGGTCACTAAGCAATACCTGCGCTATGCTGCACATGCTGCCAGCGATGCGGTATTTGAAAAACTGACCGGCATTAAAGGTGCGTTCCGTACCCGTATCGCGTACGTGGTGCAGACCAACGGTGGTCAGTTCCCGTACGAACTGCGCGTATCTGACTACGACGGCTACAACCAGTTCCTGGTGAAACGTTCTTCACAGCCGCTGATGTCTCCAGCCTGGTCTCCGGACGGTTCTAAACTGGCCTATGTAACCTTCGAAAGCGGCCGCTCAGCGCTGGTTATCCAGACGCTGGCAAACGGTGCTGTTCGTCAGGTAGCGTCGTTCCCACGTCACAACGGTGCGCCTTCGTTCTCTCCGGACGGCTCTAAACTGGCCTTTGCGCTGTCAAAAACCGGTAGCCTGAACCTGTACGTGATGGATATTGGCTCTGGTCAGATCCGTCAGGTTACCGACGGTCGCAGCAACAACACTGAACCTTCATGGTTCCCGGACAGCCAAAACCTGGCGTTTACTTCTGACCAGGCCGGCCGTCCACAAATCTATAAAGTCAACATCAACGGCGGTGCTCCGCAGCGTATTACCTGGGAAGGTTCGCAGAACCAGAACTCAGACGTGAGCAGCGACGGTAAATTTATGGTAATGGTGAGCTCCAACGGTGGGCAGCAGCACATTGCCAAACAAGATCTGGTAGCGGGTGGCGTTCAAGTTCTGTCGTCAACGTTCCTGGATGAAACGCCAAGTCTGGCACCTAACGGCACGATGGTAATCTACAGCTCTTCTCAGGGGATGGGATCTGTGCTGAATCTGGTTTCTACAGATGGGCGTTTCAAAGCGCGTATTCCGGCAACTGATGGACAGGTAAAATCACCTGCCTGGTCGCCGTATCTGTAAATAATAATTAATTGATTACTAAAGGAATCATAGAAATGCAACTGAACAAAGTGCTGAAGGGGCTGATGATCGCTCTGCCTGTAATGGCAATCGCAGCGTGTTCTTCTAACAAGAACGCCAGCAATGACCAGAGCGGCGAAGGCATGATGGGTGCCGGCACCGGTATGGACGCGAACGGCAATGGCAACATGTCTTCTGAAGAGCAAGCGCGTCTTCAGATGCAGCAGCTGCAGCAGAACAACATCGTTTACTTCGATCTGGATAAATACGACATCCGTTCTGACTTCGCTGCGATGCTGGATGCGCACGCTAACTTCCTGCGTAGCAACCCATCTTACAAAGTCACCGTAGAAGGTCACGCGGACGAACGTGGTACCCCAGAGTACAACATCTCCCTGGGTGAACGTCGTGCTAACGCTGTTAAAATGTACCTGCAGGGTAAAGGCGTTTCTGCTGACCAGATCTCCATCGTTTCTTACGGTAAAGAAAAACCTGCAGTACTGGGTCACGACGAAGCGGCTTACTCCAAAAACCGTCGTGCCGTACTGGTTTACTAAGAGAATTGCATGAGCAGTAACTTCAGACATCATCTGTTGAGTCTGTCGTTACTGGTTGGAATAGCGGCCCCCTGGGCCGCTTTTGCTCAGGCACCAATCAGTAGTGTCGGCTCAGGCTCGGTAGAAGACCGGGTCACTCAACTCGAGCGTATTTCTAACGCTCATAGCCAGCTTTTAACCCAACTCCAGCAACAGCTTTCCGATAACCAGAATGATATTGACTCTCTCCGCGGTCAGATTCAGGAAAGCCAGTATCAGCTTAACCAGGTTGTGGAACGTCAGAAGCAAATCTTGTTGCAGATAGATAGCCTGAGCAGCGGTGGTGCAGCAGCACAGCCAGCCGCAGGCGATCAGAGCGGTGCTGCGACGTCTGCGCCAGCGCCATCTGCTGATGCTTCAGCCTCAACAGGCGCGCCTGTACAGAGCGGTGACGCGAATACTGACTACAATGCGGCTATTGCCCTGGTGCAGGATCAATCTCGTCAGGATGACGCGATTACTGCGTTTCAGAACTTTGTTAAGAAATACCCTGATTCCACTTATCAGCCAAATGCCAATTACTGGCTCGGTCAGTTGAATTACAACAAGGGTAAAAAGGACGATGCGGCGTTTTATTTTGCCTCCGTGGTAAAAAACTACCCGAAATCGCCAAAAGCGCCTGATGCGATGTACAAAGTGGGCGTCATCATGCAGGACAAAGGCGACACTACGAAAGCCAAAGCGGTTTATCAGCAGGTGGTCTCTAAATTCCCGGGCACCGAAGGTGCTAAGCAGGCGCAAAAACGTCTGAATTCGATGGGATGATTATCGCATGACCAGAAATCGCGTTATTTCTGGTCGTGCAGCATGATTACTAAGCAGTTAAGTGATCTTCATCGAAATTTTTGTTGCGCAGAATTCTTAAATCAGTAATATATGCCGCCGTTGCCACGGGATATCAAACAACGTGAAAACAGCATAAAAGTGGGTCGTTAGCTCAGTTGGTAGAGCAGTTGACTTTTAATCAATTGGTCGCAGGTTCGAATCCTGCACGACCCACCACTTAACGCAGTTCCGGCAGTACAGAGTGGGTGATTAGCTCAGTTGGTAGAGCATCTCCTTTACACGGAGGGGGTCGGCGGTTCGAGCCCGTCATCACCCACCACTCGGGTCGTTAGCTCAGTTGGTAGAGCAGTTGACTTTTAATCAATTGGTCGCAGGTTCGAATCCTGCACGACCCACCAATTTTATTGGTGCCGAGTGATAATTCAGGCAACACCCGAATGGGTCGTTAGCTCAGTTGGTAGAGCAGTTGACTTTTAATCAATTGGTCGCAGGTTCGAATCCTGCACGACCCACCA
>NZ_VTUC01000027.1 GCF_008364555.1 Enterobacter vonholyi | reverse complement strand
CCTTCACGGATTGCGAAACGCAGACCGTCGTCCATCGCGATTGGGTGGATCAGAGTCACAACCATCTTGATGTTGTCGCCTGGCATTACCATCTCAACGCCTTCTGGCAGTTCGATGGTACCGGTCACGTCAGTTGTACGGAAGTAGAACTGTGGACGGTAGCCTTTGAAGAACGGAGTATGACGGCCGCCTTCGTCTTTGGACAGAATGTACACTTCAGATTCGAACTTGGTGTGTGGCTTGATTGAGCCTGGCTTCGCCAGAACCTGACCACGTTCGATTTCTTCACGTTTGATACCACGCAGCAGAACACCAACGTTCTCACCAGCACGGCCTTCGTCCAGCAGTTTGCGGAACATTTCAACGCCAGTACAGGTAGACTTCGCAGTCTCTTTGATACCAACGATTTCAACTTCTTCACCAACTTTGATGATACCGCGCTCTACACGACCGGTAACAACGGTACCACGACCGGAGATGGAGAATACGTCTTCGATTGGCAGCAGGAATGGCTTGTCAATCGCACGCTCTGGTTCTGGGATGTAAGAATCCAGGAAGCCAGCCAGTTCGATGATTTTCGCTTCCCACTCAGCTTCGCCTTCCAGCGCTTTCAGAGCAGAACCACGAACGATTGGAGTATCGTCGCCTGGGAAATCGTACTGAGACAGCAGTTCACGAACTTCCATCTCTACCAGTTCCAGCAGCTCTTCGTCATCAACCATGTCGCACTTGTTCAGGAACACGATGATGAAAGGAACGCCTACCTGACGACCCAGCAGGATGTGCTCACGAGTCTGAGGCATTGGGCCGTCAGTCGCAGCAACAACCAGGATCGCGCCGTCCATCTGCGCAGCACCGGTGATCATGTTTTTAACATAGTCGGCGTGGCCTGGGCAGTCTACGTGTGCGTAGTGGCGAGTCGGGGTGTCGTACTCAACGTGAGAGGTGTTGATGGTGATACCACGAGCTTTTTCTTCTGGTGCGTTATCGATCTGGTCGAATGCACGAGCAGAACCACCGTAGGTTTT
>NZ_VTUC01000026.1 GCF_008364555.1 Enterobacter vonholyi | reverse complement strand
TGAATCGCCACGGGTTTAACAGACACCTCAGAGTCATTTAAGATGACTTAAAGAGAGGTGCCCATGAGCGGTAAGCGTTATCCTGAAGAGTTTAAAATTGAAGCAGTCAAACAGGTTGTTGATCGTGGTCATTCTGTTTCCAGTGTTGCAACACGTCTCGATATCACCACTCACAGTCTTTACGCCTGGATAAAGAAGTACGGCCCGGATTCTTCCACTCATAATGAACAGTCAGATGCTCAGGCCGAGATCCGCCGTCTTCAGAAAGAGTTGAAGCGGGTTACGGACGAACGGGACATATTAAAAAAAGCCGCGGCGTACTTCGCAAAGCTGTCCGACTGAGGTACGCCTTTATCCGCGACAACAGCCGTTGCTGGCCTGTTCGTTTGCTCTGTCGGGTTCTGGATGTCCATCCGAGTGGATTTTATTTCTGGCTTCAGCAGCCACATTCGCAGCGTCACCAGACAGATCAGATGCTGACAGGACAGATTAAACAGTTCTGGCTTGAGTCGGGATGCGTCTATGGTTATCGCAAGATCCATCTCGATCTGCGTGATACCGGACAGCAGTGCGGAGTGAACCGGGTCTGGCGGCTGATGAAGCGTGCCGGAATAAAAGCTCAGGTTGGGTACCGTAGCCCACGGGCACGTAAAGGCGAAGCCAGTATCGTGACACCCAACAGGCTCCAGCGGCAGTTCAATCCGGACTCACCGGATGAGCGTTGGGTGACGGACATAACCTACATCCGAACCCACGAAGGCTGGCTGTATCTGGCCGTGGTGGTTGACCTGTTCTCCCGAAAAGTTATCGGCTGGTCAATGCAACCCCGCATGACAAAAGAGATTGTCCTGAACGCATTACTTATGGCGGTGTGGAGGCGTAATCCTCAAAAGCAGGTACTGGTTCACTCTGATCAGGGTAGTCAGTACACGAGCCATGAGTGGCAGTCGTTCCTGAAATCACACGGTCTGGAAGGCAGCATGAGTCGTCGCGGTAACTGCCACGACAACGCGGTTGCGGAAAGCTTTTTCCAGCTACTGAAACGCGAACGGATTAAGAAAAGGATCTACGGAACGAGAGACGAAGCCAGAAGCGATATTTTTGATTATATCGAAATGTTTTATAACAGTAAGCGTCGGCATGGTTCGAGCGAGCAGATGCCACCGGCTGAATATGAAAACCTATATTAT
>NZ_VTUC01000025.1 GCF_008364555.1 Enterobacter vonholyi | reverse complement strand
TCCAGCGCGCCGCCGCCGTTAAGCTGCTGCAGCGCACCCTGGAGCCGATCGTTCCACTGCGGCGAGTTCACCGCCACGGTGCCGGTAGCGTTCAGCCCCTGTTTTTGCACGCCGCTGCCGACACTCTGATTGCTGAGGGCGTTCAGCGACGGCGTGGAGATAACGTTGCTGACGCCACCTGCATTGGCGGTGGTATTAGTGTTGCTGATATTGCTGGTGAAGTTTGCGGTGACGTTGCCGCCTGCCTGGATGACGGCGCGTAAGGTTTCGCCCTCCACAGATTCAGTCGTCAGCCCTTGTAACTCATAAATAAAGGTCGAGTTAGATTTTGGTCCAGGATATCCCGATTCTGAAGATGAACCCCCAGTAGAACTGAGATACTTATAATTATAAAAAGTCCCCGTTGTTCCCGATTGATAGCTCTCATTGTTCAGCTGCGAGCCTGAAAGAGATGCGTTACGTTCACTCAGTATTTGACTTGATTTATTTTCCAGAGCACCAGCATTGATTACCAAATCGCGCCCCGAAGCGATGCGCCCCGCGCCACCGCTCGCACTCACATCAAGATGTACCACTGAGCCAGCAAAGCGCATTTGGCTGCTCTCTGCGGTAGGGACAAAAGATGAACTGTAAATATCGTACTCAATTGCACAAGTACAGTTGCGATATCCTTTGGTTTTCGTATTGCTGATTCTGTAAGACGTTGAAGGGAGACTCAGGACAAGCAGTTCAATCGTTGCATCACCGACGTTTTCAGCCAGTTGTGAAGTCTCCGTCCAGCTATTTACCGAAAGTCCATCACGGGTATTCAGCAAATGCCCCGTTCTGATCGCTATATCCCCATTCTGCGTCTCAATATTCCCCGACGTGTTCACCACCTGGCTGTTCGCATTCCCCGCCGCATCCCGCTGCATCCACAGGTTGTTCCCCGCCATGATGTCGCCGCGCCGGTTAGTGATGCTGTCGGCAAACAGCGCCAGGTTATTCGCCGCGTACAGCAGCGCGGTGTTGACGATGGAGCCCGGCGCGCTGAGGGTCAGCGAGCCGCGCGTGCCGGTGAAGCCGTCGACGGTAATGTTGCTCCGGCTGGCCACGGTGATATCGCCCCCGCCCTGCACCGAGCCCGCGGCGTTCAGCGCCACGCTGCTGCCGGAGAGCGTGCTCGCGCCGCTGCCGGTGGTGATTTGTCCGCTGTTGCTGAGCTGCCCGCCCGCGTTCAGGCTGACCGCCTGCCCCTGCAGCACGCTGCGGTTATCGATGTCGCCGCCGCTGCTGATGGTCAGGGTTCGGCCTGCCGCCACGGCGGTCCGGCTGGTAAACGCGTTCGCCAGCTGCAGCGTTAAGTCCCCCAGGGACACCAGCTGGCCGGTCAGGTCCAGCCCCCGGCTCTGCAGCCACAGGTTGC
>NZ_VTUC01000024.1 GCF_008364555.1 Enterobacter vonholyi | reverse complement strand
GTGGCGGTGAACTCGCCGCAGTGGAACGATCGGCTCCAGGGTGCGCTGCAGCAGCTTAACGGCGGCGGCGCGCTGGAAAACGGCGGCGCGTCCGGCACGCTTCTCAGCAACATTGCCACCACACAAAAAGGCAACGCGAACCTCGGCCAGCTGGGCGCGCTGGCGAACGCCGGGGTCACCACCGCCGATCTCAGAACCGCTCAGGGCGGAGCCGTCGGGCATTATCAGGGCCAGCGCGTCGATACCAGCGCTTACCCGCTGCCGTCGGGCAACAACGGCTATTTTGTCTTCTCCGACAACCCGAAAAGCCCGTACCTGATCGGCATCAACCCGAAACTGAACGGTCTCGGACAGCTTGATCCCGCCCTGTTTGCCGACCTGAACGCGATGCTCGGGATCAAACCGTCGTCCACGGCGCCGCAGGAGACGCGGCTGGCGTTTACCGACGAGAAGCAGTTCCTCGGCTCGTCCTACATGCTGGGCCGCCTCAACCTGAACCCGGACTACGACTACCGCTTCCTCGGCGATGCGGCGTTCGATACCCGCTACGTTTCCAACGTGGTGCTCAACCAGACCGGTAACCGTTACCTGAACGGCATCGGCTCCGATCTGGATCAGATGCGCTATCTGATGGACAACGCCGCGGCGGCGCAGCAGTCGCTGGGCCTGCAGTTTGGCGTCTCGCTGACCGCCGATCAGATTGCCGCGCTCGACCACAGCCTGCTGTGGTGGGAGAAAGCCACCGTCAACGGCGAAACGGTGATGGTACCGAAACTCTACCTGTCGCCGAAGGACGTCACCGTCAACAACGGCAGCGTGATCGCGGGCAACAACGTCACCCTGAAGGGCGGCAGCATCACCAACGGCGGCAGCACGCTGCTGGCGAAAAACAGCCTGACGCTCGACAGCCAGAACAGCATCAGTAACCTCAGCAACGGCCTGATGAAAGCGGGCGGCGACCTGAACCTGAGCGCCATCGGCGATATCAATAACATCAGCTCCACCATCAGCGGCAAAACGGTCGCGCTGGAGAGCCTGGACGGCAGCATCAACAACCTGACCCAGGTTGAGCAGATTGATATCAACGCCGGCGGGAAGTACGGCAACATCGGCCTGAAAGACACCCTGCTGGGCAACACGGCGTCCATTACCGCGCAGGATGGTCTGTCCCTTGAGGCGGGGAAAAACATCACCGTCACCGGGGCGAACCTGGCCTCCGGCGGCGATATGCTGCTGAACGCGTGGGGCGATATTGCCGTCAACGCGAATCAGATCAACGACGCATTCAGCTCCAGCCGGGCGAAAACCAGCCGTTCGTCCGTCACGTATCAGGGAAGTAACGTCAGTGCGGGCGGTAACCTGCTGGTGAATGCCGGGCACAACCTTGACGTGACCGCCAGCGACCTGAAGGCGGGCGGCAGCGCGGGGCTGAGCGCGGGCAACGACCTGAACCTGAACGCAGAGCAAACCAGCGAAAGCAGCCGGAAAGGGAAAAGCGAGTCCCACAGCACCGGGCTTGACCGCACCACGATTTCCGCAGGCGATAACCTGGTGCTGAAGGCCGGACAGGATATCAACGCCCAGGCCGCCGCGCTGGCGGCGGAGAAAAGCGTCGGACTGCAGGCGGGTCGCGACGTGAATCTGGCTGCAGAAGAGACCACGCAGGGCGACAGCTATAGGTC
>NZ_VTUC01000023.1:1720-4696 GCF_008364555.1 Enterobacter vonholyi | reverse complement strand
CTTCGGCGTTGTAAGGTTAAGCCTCACGGTTCATTAGTATCGGTTAGCTCAACGCATCGCTGCGCTTACACACCCGACCTATCAACGTCGTCGTCTTCAACGTTCCTTCAGGACCCTTAAAGGGTCAGGGAGAACTCATCTCGGGGCAAGTTTCGTGCTTAGATGCTTTCAGCACTTATCTTTTCCGCATTTAGCTACCGGGCAGTGCCATTGGCATGACAACCCGAACACCAGTGATGCGTCCACTCCGGTCCTCTCGTACTAGGAGCAGCCCCCCTCAATTCTCCAGCGCCCACGGCAGATAGGGACCGAACTGTCTCACGACGTTCTAAACCCAGCTCGCGTACCACTTTAAATGGCGAACAGCCATACCCTTGGGACCTACTTCAGCCCCAGGATGTGATGAGCCGACATCGAGGTGCCAAACACCGCCGTCGATATGAACTCTTGGGCGGTATCAGCCTGTTATCCCCGGAGTACCTTTTATCCGTTGAGCGATGGCCCTTCCATTCAGAACCACCGGATCACTATGACCTGCTTTCGCACCTGCTCGAGCCGTCACTCTCGCAGTCAAGCTAGCTTATGCCATTGCACTAACCTCCTGATGTCCGACCAGGATTAGCTAACCTTCGTGCTCCTCCGTTACTCTTTGGGAGGAGACCGCCCCAGTCAAACTACCCACCAGACACTGTCCGCAACCCGGATCACGGGTCTACGTTAGAACACCAGCCATTAAAGGGTGGTATTTCAAGGACGGCTCCACGCAGACTGGCGTCCACGCTTCAAAGCCTCCCACCTATCCTACACATCAAGGACCAGTGTTCAGTGTCAAGCTATAGTAAAGGTTCACGGGGTCTTTCCGTCTTGCCGCGGGTACACTGCATCTTCACAGCGAGTTCAATTTCACTGAGTCTCGGGTGGAGACAGCCTGGCCATCATTACGCCATTCGTGCAGGTCGGAACTTACCCGACAAGGAATTTCGCTACCTTAGGACCGTTATAGTTACGGCCGCCGTTTACCGGGGCTTCGATCAAGAGCTTCGCGTTGCCGCTAACCCCATCAATTAACCTTCCGGCACCGGGCAGGCGTCACACCGTATACGTCCACTTTCGTGTTTGCACAGTGCTGTGTTTTTAATAAACAGTTGCAGCCAGCTGGTATCTTCGACTGATTTCAGCTCCACCCGCAGGGGCTTCACCTACATATCAGCGTGCCTTCTCCCGAAGTTACGGCACCATTTTGCCTAGTTCCTTCACCCGAGTTCTCTCAAGCGCCTTGGTATTCTCTACCTGACCACCTGTGTCGGTTTGGGGTACGATTTCGTGTTACCTGATGCTTAGAGGCTTTTCCTGGAAGCAGGGCATTTGTTACTTCAGCACCGTAGTGCCTCGTCATCACACCTCAGCGTTAAAAAACGACCGGATTTACCTAATCGTTCCGCCTACATGCTTAAACCGGGACAACCGTCGCCCGGCTAACATAGCCTTCTCCGTCCCCCCTTCGCAGTAACACCAAGTACAGGAATATTAACCTGTTTCCCATCGACTACGCCTTTCGGCCTCGCCTTAGGGGTCGACTCACCCTGCCCCGATTAACGTTGGACAGGAACCCTTGGTCTTCCGGCGAGCGGGCTTTTCACCCGCTTTATCGTTACTTATGTCAGCATTCGCACTTCTGATACCTCCAGCATGCCTCACAGCACACCTTCAACGGCTTACAGAACGCTCCCCTACCCAACAACGCATAAGCGTCGCTGCCGCAGCTTCGGTGCATGGTTTAGCCCCGTTACATCTTCCGCGCAGGCCGACTCGACCAGTGAGCTATTACGCTTTCTTTAAATGATGGCTGCTTCTAAGCCAACATCCTGGCTGTCTGTGCCTTCCCACATCGTTTCCCACTTAACCATGACTTTGGGACCTTAGCTGGCGGTCTGGGTTGTTTCCCTCTTCACGACGGACGTTAGCACCCGCCGTGTGTCTCCCGTGATAACATTCTTCGGTATTCGTAGTTTGCATCGGGTTGGTAAGCCGGGATGGCCCCCTAGCCGAAACAGTGCTCTACCCCCGAAGATGAGTTCACGAGGCGCTACCTAAATAGCTTTCGGGGAGAACCAGCTATCTCCCGGTTTGATTGGCCTTTCACCCCCAGCCACAAGTCATCCGCTAATTTTTCAACATTAGTCGGTTCGGTCCTCCAGTTAGTGTTACCCAACCTTCAACCTGCCCATGGCTAGATCACCGGGTTTCGGGTCTATACCCTGCAACTTAACGCCCAGTTAAGACTCGGTTTCCCTTCGGCTCCCCTATACGGTTAACCTTGCTACAGAATATAAGTCGCTGACCCATTATACAAAAGGTACGCAGTCACACCACGAAGGTGCTCCCACTGCTTGTACGTACACGGTTTCAGGTTCTTTTTCACTCCCCTCGCCGGGGTTCTTTTCGCCTTTCCCTCACGGTACTGGTTCACTATCGGTCAGTCAGGAGTATTTAGCCTTGGAGGATGGTCCCCCCATATTCAGACAGGATACCACGTGTCCCGCCCTACTCTTCGAGTTCACAACCTGTGTGCTTTCGTGTACGGGACTGTCACCCTGTACCGTGCGACTTTCCAGACGCTTCCACTAACACACAAGCTGATTCAGACTCTGGGCTGCTCCCCGTTCGCTCGCCGCTACTGGGGGAATCTCGGTTGATTTCTTTTCCTCGGGGTACTTAGATGTTTCAGTTCCCCCGGTTCGCCTCGTTAACCTATGTATTCAGTTAACGATAGTGCAACGAATTGCACTGGGTTTCCCCATTCGGACATCGCCGGGTCAAAGGTTCATATCACCTCGCCGGCGCTTTTCGCAGATTAGCACGTCCTTCATCGCCTCTGACTGCCAGGGCATCCACCGTGTACGCTTAGTCGCTTAACCTCACAACCCGAAGATGTTTCACTTCTGATTGCGAAAATTTGAGAGACTCGAACACACC
>NZ_VTUC01000023.1:0-1630 GCF_008364555.1 Enterobacter vonholyi | reverse complement strand
CCATTCATCAGACAATCTGTGTGAGCACTGCAAAGGCAGGTTCTTTAAGGTAAGGAGGTGATCCAACCGCAGGTTCCCCTACGGTTACCTTGTTACGACTTCACCCCAGTCATGAATCACAAAGTGGTAAGCGCCCTCCCGAAGGTTAAGCTACCTACTTCTTTTGCAACCCACTCCCATGGTGTGACGGGCGGTGTGTACAAGGCCCGGGAACGTATTCACCGTAGCATTCTGATCTACGATTACTAGCGATTCCGACTTCATGGAGTCGAGTTGCAGACTCCAATCCGGACTACGACGCACTTTATGAGGTCCGCTTGCTCTCGCGAGGTCGCTTCTCTTTGTATGCGCCATTGTAGCACGTGTGTAGCCCTACTCGTAAGGGCCATGATGACTTGACGTCATCCCCACCTTCCTCCAGTTTATCACTGGCAGTCTCCTTTGAGTTCCCGGCCTAACCGCTGGCAACAAAGGATAAGGGTTGCGCTCGTTGCGGGACTTAACCCAACATTTCACAACACGAGCTGACGACAGCCATGCAGCACCTGTCTCAGAGTTCCCGAAGGCACCAATCCATCTCTGGAAAGTTCTCTGGATGTCAAGAGTAGGTAAGGTTCTTCGCGTTGCATCGAATTAAACCACATGCTCCACCGCTTGTGCGGGCCCCCGTCAATTCATTTGAGTTTTAACCTTGCGGCCGTACTCCCCAGGCGGTCGACTTAACGCGTTAGCTCCGGAAGCCACGCCTCAAGGGCACAACCTCCAAGTCGACATCGTTTACGGCGTGGACTACCAGGGTATCTAATCCTGTTTGCTCCCCACGCTTTCGCACCTGAGCGTCAGTCTTTGTCCAGGGGGCCGCCTTCGCCACCGGTATTCCTCCAGATCTCTACGCATTTCACCGCTACACCTGGAATTCTACCCCCCTCTACAAGACTCTAGCCTGCCAGTTTCGAATGCAGTTCCCAGGTTGAGCCCGGGGATTTCACATCCGACTTGACAGACCGCCTGCGTGCGCTTTACGCCCAGTAATTCCGATTAACGCTTGCACCCTCCGTATTACCGCGGCTGCTGGCACGGAGTTAGCCGGTGCTTCTTCTGCGGGTAACGTCAATCGCTGTGGTTATTAACCACAACGCCTTCCTCCCCGCTGAAAGTACTTTACAACCCGAAGGCCTTCTTCATACACGCGGCATGGCTGCATCAGGCTTGCGCCCATTGTGCAATATTCCCCACTGCTGCCTCCCGTAGGAGTCTGGACCGTGTCTCAGTTCCAGTGTGGCTGGTCATCCTCTCAGACCAGCTAGGGATCGTCGCCTAGGTGAGCCGTTACCCCACCTACTAGCTAATCCCATCTGGGCACATCTGATGGCAAGAGGCCCGAAGGTCCCCCTCTTTGGTCTTGCGACGTTATGCGGTATTAGCTACCGTTTCCAGTAGTTATCCCCCTCCATCAGGCAGTTTCCCAGACATTACTCACCCGTCCGCCGCTCGTCACCCAGGAGCAAGCTCCCTGTGCTACCGCTCGACTTGCATGTGTTAGGCCTGCCGCCAGCGTTCAATCTGAGCCATGATCAAACTCTTCAATTTAAGTTTGATGCTCGTGAATTAAACTTCGTAATGAATTACG
>NZ_VTUC01000022.1:2956-7393 GCF_008364555.1 Enterobacter vonholyi | reverse complement strand
CAGCTGCAGCGTTAAGTCCCCCAGGGACACCAGCTGGCCGGTCAGGTCCAGCCCACGGCTCTGCAGCCACAGGTTGCCGCCGCTCAGCAGCCTGCCGCCCGCGCTCTGGGTCACCTGGTCGGCATTAATGTTCAGCTGCGCGTTGCCGAGCAGCGTGCCGCTGTTGTTCAGCTGGCCGTAGTTAACCGTCAGCTGCCCCGCCTGGGTGGTGCCCTGGCTGGCGAAACTGGTGCCGGTCAGCGTGGCCCGGTCGGCCACCCACGTGCCGCCGTTGGTGGCGTTTGCCGCATTGAGTATCAGGTCGGTGGCCTGCAGCCAGCCGGTGCCGGTGAACTGCGGCGTGCCGAGCGTCAGGCGCGCGCCGGAGAGCAGCCTGCCGTCGTTACGCGCCTGCGCGGAGGCTGTCACCCGCGTCTCGCCG
Source organism: Enterobacter vonholyi (assembly GCF_008364555.1). GTDB lineage: Bacteria > Pseudomonadota > Gammaproteobacteria > Enterobacterales > Enterobacteriaceae > Enterobacter > Enterobacter vonholyi. Next base: position 6,972 of record NZ_VTUC01000022.1, on the reverse strand, counting down.
CCGCCCTGGATCAGGCCGTAGTTAAACAGCGCGGGCGTGGTCAGCGTCAGCGCATCGCGGCTGACGATTTCGCCTCCGCTGCTGTTGGTAAGCGTCCCGCTGAGGGCCAGCGTCGCGCCGTTATCGCCCTGCAGACGTCCGCCGTTAGTGAGCGCCCCGGTGGTGATGCCGAGCGTGCCCCCCTGCATTTTGCCGTCGCTGGTGACGGAGGCCGCCGTGACGTTCAGCGCCCCGCCGGAGAGCAGGGTGCCGGTCGACTGCTGGCTGACCGCGCCGGTCTGGCTGAGGGTCAGGCCATTCACGCCGCTGATGGCGCCGCTGTTGCTGAGCGTGCCGCCCGTCAGCGTCAGGTTTTTCGCCGCCCACTGCCCCTGGTTCGCCAGCGTCGCGGCCTGCAGCGTCGCCGCACCCAGCGCGGTAATCTTACTGCCCGCGGTTCCGGTGAGCGTGTCGGCCAGCGTCATCTGCAGCCCGTCGGCGCTCTGCACCGTGCCGCTGTTGGTGAGCGACTGCGCGTTAAGCAGGATGTTCTGCGCCTGCCAGCTCCCGGCGTTGGTCACCGCGCCGGACGCCATGGTCAGGGTGCCCTGAGTGAGAAGCCTGCCGCCTGCGCCGTTAATCAGCGCCTGCTGCGGCGCGGCCATCGCCATGCGCGCCATCAGCCGCTGCTCCCCCTGAACGGTCAGGCTCTGCAGGCCGGTCAGCGTGCCCTGGTTGTTAATGCTGTTCTGATGCAGCGCGAGGGTGTTCCCCTGCACGGTGCCGCTGTTTTTAAGGGTGCTGCCGCCGAGCGTCACGTCCCCCTCGCTGAGGAGCTGCCCGCGGTTGTCCAGCGTCTGCGCGGTGATATCCGCCCGCCCCTGGCTCATCAGCGAGCCGGCTGAGGTCAGCGTGCCGCCGGTCGTGGCCGTCAGCGCTCCCTGGCTGAGCAGGGACCCGCCGTGCGTCCAGTCGCCGGTGGCGCGGATGTCCGCGCCGTTCCCCTGCAGCGTGCCCTGGGTGGTCAGCTGGCCTGCATCCAGCGTCAGCATGCCGCCGGAGAGGGTGCGCGAGGTCGCGCCCGTGGTCAGCGCGGTGCCGGTGAGCGCCAGGCCGTTCGTTCCCTGCATCAGCCCGCCGTTGTTCATATCGCGGGCGGTGAGGGAGAGCGTACCGCCCGTGATGCGCCCCGGGTTCGCCAGGGTGTCCGCGGTGAAGGCGGTGGTGCCGCCACTCTGCAGCAGCCCGGTATTGGTTAACGCCCCTCCGAGCGTGCCGCTGAGTCCCGTCTGCCCGTTCACCGTGCCGCTGTTGGTGAGGGTGGTGCCGGTCATGCCCAGCGTCGCGCCCTGCAGCGTACCGGCGTTCGTCAGCTCTCCGCCCGTCAGCGTGAAGCCGCCGCCGGAGAGCCATTTGCCGTTCTGCTCGTTGATAAAGCGGTCAGCGGCGGCGTTAACCGCGCTGCTGCCCTGCATCAGGCCACTGTTGCGCAGCTCCGTCGCGCCAGCTGTCAGCGTTTTGCCCGCCACCGTGCCGCTGCTGGTCAACGTCGTCGCGTGAAGCGCGGCATCTCCGGTGGCAACGATGTTCCCCGTGCTGGTCAGGGCACTGCTCAGGCCCAAATCCAGGTCCTGCGCCTGAATATCGCCCCGGTTGGTCAGGTCGCTGCCCCGCAGGGTAAACCCGCCGTTCACCAGCAGCAGGCCGGCGTTATCGAGCGTGTCGAGGGACAGGTCCAGCGAACTGCCGCTAATCAGCTGCCCGGTGGCGCCGTTGCTCAGCGCGCGGGTGGTCAGCGCCAGCGTGTCGTTGCCCTGAAGAATCCCGGTGTTGTTCAGCTGCGCAGCCTTCACCGTCAGCGCCTTCCCGGCCAGCTGGCCGTCGTTGAACAGCTGCGCCGCCGTCAGCGTGAACAGGTTCTGGCTGAGCAGGGCGCCCGTGTTATCCAGCCTGCCGGTCGTGGAAAGGGTCAGGGCGTCCAGCGTCTGAACGCTGCCCTGGTTATTCAGGCTCCCGGCGTCAAGCGTCGCGCTGCGCCCCTGCAGGCTGCCCGCGTTGCTCAGCGTTTGTCCGCTGAGCGTCAGGGTCTCGCCGCCCGTCACCTGGCCCTGAGGCTGGTTCGTGAAGGTGTTGCCGGACCAGGCCAGCGTGCTGCTGCCCTGAAGCAGGCCGCTGTTCTGCAGGTCACCCCGCAGGGTCAGCACTTTCGCCAGCAGCTGGCCCCGGTTATCGGTCCTGCCCGCCTGGACGTCCAGCGCCTGCTGGCTGAGCACCTTGCCGCTGTTGGTCAGCGTGCCGGTCACCGCCGCCGTCACGCCCGCTTCCCCCAGCGCGTTGCCGGTATTTATCCACTCGCCGGTGGCCAGGTTCAGGGTGTTGCCCTGCAGCAGCCCGGCGTTGGTCAGGGTGGTGTGGTGCAGGCCGAGCGCGCCGCCGGAAAGCAGCATGCCCGCCTGCAGGTTGCTGAGCTGTGTCCCGGTCGCCGTGAGGGAGTGTGTCCCCTGCAGCGTGCCGCCGTTGGTCACCGACGCGCTGTTAAACTGCGCGTCGGTACCGGCCATCAGGCCGCCGTTCGTCAGGCTGGCGGCGGTCAGCGTCAGGCCGTTCCGGGCAATCACCCGCCCGTCGGCATCGTTGCTGGCCTGGCGGGTCAGGCTCAGCAGCAGCGCGGTGGCGCTGAGCTCGCCGCTGTTGGCCAGCGTTTCACCGTTAAGCGTCAGCGTTCCGCCGCTGCGCAGCGCGCCCCGGTTAATGAGGTCTGCCACGCCGAGCGTCAGGGCCGAGTCCCCCCCGACGGTGCCCTGGTTCTGCAGGCTGTCCGCCGTGATGTGCAGGTCGCCGGCCGCAATATTGCCCGCGTTAGTAAATGCAGTGCCGTTCAGGGTGAGCCGGTCGTCCGCCAGCAGGCGCCCGCTGTTGGTCAGGCTGAGGTAGTCGCTGCTCAGGCTGACGCCGTTGATTTCACCCTGGTTTGTCAGCGTGTCGCCTTTAATGCGCAGCGTGCCGTCGGTGGTGATAAGCCCGCTGTTGGCCAGCGCCGGAACGTTCAGCGTTAAATCCTGCGCGCTGTAGACAGACCCGCCGGCAAGGTTCGTGAGTGACCCGGTCTTCAGGCCGAGCAGGGTGGTTCCCTGCAGCAGCCCGCCGTTCTCCACCGAGGCACCGTCCAGCGCCAGCGTACCGGCAACCAGCGTACCGCTGCTGGTGATGCGCCCGGGGGCCGTCAGGGTCATGCTGTCCGCTTTTGCGACGCCGGACTGGAGGATGTTCTGTCCACTGAGCGCGATGGCGCTGGCGGTGAGCTCGCCGCCGCTGGTCAGGTCGCCGGTCGCGTTAAAACTCAGCGCGTTACCGGTGGATTTCCCGGCGTGCGCAAGGGTGCCCGCCGTCACCGACAGAGCCCCTTTCGCCGCCTGCGTGCCGTTCAGCGCGGCATTCTTCGCCTGCAGGGTAAGCCCCTGCCCGCTCTGCAGGTGCGCATCCTGGCCGGTGGTCAGGTCGCCGGTGCTGACGGTTAATGCCCCCGCCGCGTCCGTCTGCCCGTTCAGGCTGGCGCTGCGGGTCGCGGTAATCTGTACGTTACCCTGGCTGGTGGTGCGGGACGCCTGACCGCTGGTCAGGGTGCCGGCCTGCGCCGTCAGCGCCGTCGCGCCGGACAGGGTGCCGTTCTGCTCAAGCGCGTCTGCCGTCACGCGCATCGCGCCGTCAGCCAGCAGGCTGCCGCTGTTACGCAGGGCCTGCTGCGCCGTGACGTTCGCGTTGCCTTTCGCGCTGAGCGTGCCCCGCTGCTCCAGGGTACCGGCGCTCAGCGCCAGGTTGCCGGCGCTCTGCAGGGTACCGCTGTTAGTGACCGTCTGCCCCTTCAGGGTGACGTCGTTACCCTGCGCCGTGCCGCCGTTCGTCAGCTCTCCCGCGTTCACGTCAAGGCGGCCTTTCGCCGCCAGCTGGCCGCTGCTGGACACCCTGTCGCCGGAGAGCGCAATGTCGCGCCCCGCATTCACCTGCCCCTGGTTACTGACGGCGCTGCCCGTCAGGCG
>NZ_VTUC01000022.1:0-2269 GCF_008364555.1 Enterobacter vonholyi | reverse complement strand
GTCGCCCTGGCGCGCGGTGAGGTTGCCGAGGTTCACCCCCACGCCCGTCTCGCTGGAGACCAGGCGAATACGGTTCGCATACATCCCGCCGAGCGCGCCGGTATCCACGGCCACCACGGGCGCGGCGCCCTCACCGGCAACCGGCCTGACGCTGCCGTCTGCGCCCACGCGGTTCGCCCCTGCCGTCACCGTCAGGTCGTTCGCGTGTATCGCGGCGTTCACTTCCGTCGCGCGCGCAATAATCGACAGCGCGTCGCTCTTGCTGGCATCCAGCCCCTGCCCTTCAACCATGATGGCCCCTTTCGTCACCTCCAGCGCCAGCAGGTTACCGCTGGCGTCGAACTGCGGTTTCCCCGTGGTCAGGGTGACGTTCGGGGTGTTGATAAATCCGCACCCGTTACAGGTAATGCCGTACGGGTTGGCCACCATGACGTTTGCCGCCCTGCCGGCAACTTCCGTGTAGCCCTGCAGCTGCGAGCGGCTGGCGCCCGTGACTTCGTTGATGATGCCTTTCGCTTCCCGCCCGGCCTGCAGGTTGGGGTTGTTCTGGATAAGCCCGCCCAGCTGAGTCTGGGTTAAACGGTCCGTGCCGTTATTGAGGATAAGCCCCTCTTTGCCGACGTTATACTCACCGAACTGGTTATGCGAGATACCCGCCCCGTTGGGCGTGGCGATGTTGACGACCGGCACCCCGTTCCCCGCCCGATCGACCGTGGCCTGTCCGGCCGGCGTGAGCGCCGCCGCGACGGCAGGCGCCATCGGCTGCCAGACCATCAGGCCGCAGACAATCCAGCTGATCAGACGCTGCGAGAAACGAACGGGTGGGTGACGGGTATCCATAGTCGTAGAGTCTCTTAAAGCATGAAGGCAATGCGCCAGTTAACGCTCACATGATCCGGGCCGAGCCAGTCGGGGTAGTGCAGGGGCGTACCGACCGAAATCTGGCTGCTGTACCAGCGCCCTGCGCTGCTCAGCCCCACCGAACCGCCCCACAGCGTGCCGGAGGCAAAGCGGTCCTGACGGTCTTTTTCCAGCCAGCCGCCGTCAACGGCGACCGTTGCGCTCACCGCGCCAATCACCGGAAGGGTGAAGAGGGAATACCCCAGCTCGTTGCGCCAGTAGCCGCCGTTGTCCCCGGACAGGTACTGTTCTTTAAAACCGCGCACGGAGCTTTCGCCGCCGAGCGTCAGGCGCTCAGAGCCGTACAGCCGGTCGGGCGACCACTGGCCGTAGGCGCTGGTCAGCCACCAGGCGTTACGGGCGACAGGACGCTGGAAGCTGGCGTTCAGGCTCCATTTACGGAATTCCGCGCGCGGCATATCCCCGGACTTATCTTCGTCGGTTTCGGCACTGAACCACGGCATGCCGTGGCTCCAGGTCGGGTTGAAGGTCGCCACGCCGCCCAGCATTTTTTGCGTGTGCGTAATGCCCAGAACCAGGCTGGAGAGGTTGCGCGTGCTGCTCTGAAGCGGCGCGTCGTTGAGCCAGTTGCGGCTGGAGCGCTGAACCACGCCAGCCGCAATGCCGGTTTTCACCTCCCCGTTGCGGAAGACCACCCAGGACGCGTTAACGCGGTGGGTTTTCGTATCGCCCGTGGAGAGCCAGTTAAACCCCTGGTTACTGATGGTGGTCCGGTAGTTACTCCAGGCGTAGCTGTAGTCCAGCAGGCCGTAGCCAAACGGCACGCTGACGCCCGCCTGGAAGTTCTGCGCATCGTACGCGCTGGCAAAATCGCTGCTGCGCCCGCCGCTGACAAACCATTTATCCGCCAGCCCCAGCATATTATTCGCGGTGAGCACGCCATTCAGCTGATTTTCACCGGTGCTCTTCTGCCCGCTATTATCCAGGCTTACCGATGCACTTAAGGGAAATTCCGGTTTTGCCGTGAGGTTAACGATGGAATATCCGGCCTGCGTTCCCGGAAGAATTTCAATCTGAACCGGTTCGGCACGCAAACGGTTAATTTGCTCCATGCCCTGTTCGATGTCGCGTAAATTAAGGATGCCGCCGACCCGTCCCGGAAACGCCATTTTCAGCATGTGCGGCGTTTCGCCTTCCAGACGGATCGCTTCCAGTCTGCCTTCCAGCACCACAATATTCAGCTGACCGCCGGAGAGATCCTGCTCGGTAAGAAAAGCGCGGCTGGTGATATATCCCCGGCTGATATACCAGTCAGAAATATGGGCGAGAAGTTCCGTTATTTTTGCCATATCCAGACAGCGGCCCTGCCACGGCGCGACAAGGGTCTGCCGGGTTTTCGGGGAGATTA
>NZ_VTUC01000021.1 GCF_008364555.1 Enterobacter vonholyi | reverse complement strand
AGCGGGTGCCCGTCAGCTCAACGGCGCTGACCGCCACCCGGGTAATCTTGCCGTTAACATAGCGGGACGTCAGCAGGCTCTGCGTCGGGATGGTCACCGTGACCGGCTGGCCCAGCAGCTTGCTGCGGTCGATGCGCGCGTCCGTGCCGAGCACGGTCAGCGTGAGCGCGAACGACTCGGACATCGCCTCGCGGCCGGAGAGTTTCCAGAAAAGCAGCCCCTCCACCGGGAGCTGAACGGTAATTCGGTTGAGCATAATCTTTATTCCACTATGGACTAATCTCGGTGTTCATTGAGATATTTTTTAAATCGTGCTTATTTAAGCCATAAACCTGAAAACATAAGGACGCTACCCAGGGAAACTACGCTTTTAGCAACGATAAGTAAGCAAGGCGCAACAACGCGTGTTATAGACGATATTGCTTCATAATTTTCAGCATTGTATTTTTTGTGCCCTCCTGTAATCCCGGAAAAGATCGTACAGAGCAGCACAACGGTAACTTTTAGTCCCCATACGCACAGGAAAGACATGGAAAAGATAATCGAATATTGTTTCGCCGTTGCGACGGAGAATAATGACATTGACTGAGCGAGCCATTTCAACGTAAAACCAATAACAACCGTAACCGCTAGCACCAGAACGAACATCAACCCAGCAAGGAACCATTGTTTTTTACTGAATAAGTCTTTTCCATTCCAGATAAATGCTAGCGTCCAAATCATAAAAATAAAAAAGAAAAACAAATGCATCATAATATCCCGCATTTACTTATTTTCATATCCTGGCATTGCTGGCATCTAACTAACCTCTTTATATCAGCCTGTACTGCCAAACCAGATGCCATAGAGCATCAAGATACAGCCTAACGAGGCGAGACATTTTGCTACCAGGTGTAATTTGGCCCCGTACCGGGCAGACAGAGACGATAGTTTTAAATACATTTCTTTGGTATTATACCGTTTATGAAATCGCATAATACTCTCGAAAATAGCATTCAACATCACAACAAAAAATTTCGACAGTAACATTGCCACCAGGGATGCCGGTAATATTAATGCTATCGCCCGCGCGCTTTCTCTGTCCAGTAACGGGGTTGATTTTGATACGCCAATTAAAATGAGTGTCAATGCAAGCGCACCAACCAACACTGAAATGAATTTAATTCTAAAGTCTCGCCACTCTTTTAGGGTGTAAAGATCTTTCCCGCTCCAGATATAGACTAAAGAGATGAGTATAAAAATTATAAAGCCAGTCCATTTCATTATTTCATCTTTTATTCATGCTTTTTGCCAGAGTAAAAAAACAGTCACTACTTTTCTTCAGATTTATGACACGGATATCCTTCCGTGCCATAGATGATGAACAATTTCTAAGCGATGTATTCAGGAGCTCTATCGAACAATTCACCTGCCATTGTAGCAATCCGTTCGTATTGAACGAGTTTGTTTTTCCACTCCTTCGGAATACCGGAGCACCCATATAATGCCCCAGCTATTTGTCCCGCCGTGGCCGCAACGCTGTCAGCGTCATCGGCAAGATTGGCAGCCAGCAGAATCGCATCCCGGAAATTATCAGTATTCCATACGGACCACATCGCGGCCTCAAGCGTATCGATTACATAACCACTTGAACGAATCTGATCGCGAGTTTTTTGCTTATATTCACCCGCGTTGATAATCATTACACGTGGCTGTAGCGGCATGACGTGCGGAGAAAAAACAAAATCTTTATTGCTACCGTTAATCATATGCACGAGCAAATAACTTAAATACTGTGTGCTATTTATTGCTTCCGCGGCTCCATGCGTTGCTATACTTTGTTTTTTAGCCTCATAAAACGCTTTACTTAATGACTTTCTAAAAAAAATAGAGACAGGTGCTTGCCTGATGATGGAAGCATTACCTGCAGTTTCTGGCGCTGTATTACCGCTCCACCCGGGACCAACAGTTAAATATTGCCCTAAAGCAAACCGTGTTGTATTTCCTATATCAAAACAGACGCCATTTGAACTATTATAACCATGCTGATACCATTCCAGAAGTTTATTCCTGAAGCATATAGTATCAGCATCACCTTTCTCAAGAAGCGTTTCCGCAAGACATAATGCCATGGATGTATCATCCGTCCATTCACCTGCGCGGAGTCGAAATGGCCCACCACCTATCATATCTTTGACATGTGCTTTGTCACGAGGTAAAAATTCGAGCGTCGTACCTACAGCATCTCCAACAGCAAGACCTATAAGCGCACCGACAGCACGGTCTCGCGATTCCGCTAGTGAGATGTTACATGATGGCGTTAAGTCCCATTGTTTTTGTACATCACTATTCGAGGATGATTCTAAGGGTTTATTATCATAAATATACTGCAGCCTCCGCTGGACGGAAGGATTGCTAATCGGTAAGTATTCGCGATATTTATCCACATATTTTATCAGGACATGCAAATTGGCATGTAAATCTATCATCCATCACCTAAAATATAGTTACATTCAATATCGTATCCTAAAACTCATCAGGATATTTCATCTTTAGGTTTTGTTGTTTTATTGTGTAATTGGCGTCAACCTCGTGCGGTAGTCTAACCTTTAACCCTCGACGTATTTGATCCACAATAAACCAGGCATCCGACAACCTTTCAAAAAACAACTCATCAGAATTATCAAACTCCTTCGCTGCAAACATACCGAAAGTCATTTTCCATAACTTTGCTTTATCCTTTTCCTTGCCTTCGATTAAGTCCCGTAAAAATATTAATTGTTGTACGATAGAGTCGTACATTTGTAAAATCGGGGCGTGAGAATCACGATTCGTGACGTCTGCATATCTCTTTTGTGCTAAAGTTAATGCTTTATCAACATAACCAAAGGTTGTCATTTCATTCATTGCAGTAGATTCAGTTAAATTGAAATACGACACCTTAGTGCGAGTTGTTTTATCACCTCGCTTCCCCCTATTAATTCTAACTATAAAAAATTATCCTCAGGTGCTCTATCGAATAACTCACCTGCCATTGTGGCGATACGTTCGTGTTGCACGAGTTTATCTTTCCACCCCTGCGGGATACCGGAATAACCATATAATGCTCCCGCTATTTGTCCCGCCGTCGCCGCAACGCTGTCAGCATCATCGGCAAGATTGGCAGCCAGCAGAATCGCATCCTGGAAGTTGTCAGTATTCCATACGGACCACATCGCGGCCTCAAGCGTATCGATAACATAACCACTTGAACGAATCTGATCGCGAGTTTTTTGCTTATACTCACCCGCGTTTATGATCATTACACGCGCGCACAGTGGGAAAATATGAGGCGAAAAAGCTTCTTCTTTTTGATAACCGTTAATTAAATAGTGCAATACCAATCCGAGAAATTGGCATGCGTTAATTGATTCTACCGCGCCATGCGTTGCTCTACTCTGAGCCTGGGATTCGAAGTAAATCGCACGCAGCGATTTTCGACGAAAGATAGATACCGGGGCTTGACGAATAACCCCAGCATTAACAGCAGTATGTTTCTCTGTATTGCCATACCAGGAAGGTCCGACACGCATATACTGTTCAAGCGCGAATCGCGTCGTATTCCCGATATCGAAACACCGACCATTACTGCTATTATCTCCGTTAAGATACCATTTCAAGAGATATTTTCTAAGCACATCGGTATGCATTCTTTTTTCTGAAAGATAAGTCTCTGCCAGACATAATGCCATGGACGTATCATCTGTCCATTCACCAGGTTTTAATTGAAAAGGCCCGCCACCAATCATATCCTCTACATGTTCACTGTCTCTTTTCTTAAACTCAAGAGTGGTGCCGACGGCGTCCCCGGCTGCCAAACCGACCAGCGATCCAAGTGCCTTATCACGTGAAACATCTTCAGTTATGGTTAAAGGTAATGTTGCATCCCATGAGTGAGATGAATTCGACGCATCAAGACTAGTGTTTCTTCTTCCATTACGGATATTAATTGGCATGTAGCTACGATAACGATCGGCATAACGATTGATTACCGAGTCTTCACTGTGAAGATCTTCCATTATGCATTCTTTATAAAAGGATTAAACCAGGGAAACTGCGCATGACAGATTATAATCTATCATTCTCTCTTTTTTCCGTGAAACAGAAGACTTAATTACATTAAAAAATGGAGATAGCAATCAAGTGTATATGATAGTTACAGCAAAAAAGTGTTAACGATACCGGAAAATCACATTTAAAAATCAAAAAAACTGCCTATCACTTACGATATCTTTTTTGCCTTTTCAGGTACTCTACGTCTTGCTCATGGGGAAGAATAACCTTTAATCCTTGCCCCATCTGCGAGGCTATATAATTAGCATTGGACAAATGCTGAGCAAGTTCGGCATCGGTAGTATCAAACTCTTTAGACGCAAGCACTCCAAGATTCAATGTGTGTAATTTACTTTTATCTTTTTCAGCACCAGTTAGAATAGATTTAATATAATCCAACTGATTTTTCGCCATAACATATAAAGAAAATGTAGGATTTTGTTCTAATCGATTATTAATTGCATCAATAGCATCATTGATATAATCTAGCGCGGTGTAATTTTCTTTATTCATGAGCCACCTTAAATATATCCTTTTCGCTTGAAAGCATCTGTATTGCCCCACCTTTTGTCTGATAGGGTACATCTTTCACTGACCAAGTATCAAGTGCGGGCAAAGAAGTACTACGTAACATTTCAACTTTTTGTTGTGAAACATACGGTTTTGCTACTTTATCAACAACTTGATCAGTGCCATAAATAGTACCTTTTGGATTGATACCCAACTCTGTTGGCTCAACATCTTCTCGAAGAGCATACCAGTTTCCCTGTCGTCCTCCTGGCACTTGGTTTTGATAGAGTGTTTTATTTCTGTTTATTGTTTCAACACTCACTCTATTTGTATAGTCAATGCCATTATCAAAGTCACGAATCTGTTGCGGAGTGAAGCCCTTAGATTCGAGCCAGTTTCTTGCCAGCTCTTTATTTCCTCTGGCTGTAATATCTCTATTGAGATCGCCCGTGCGTCCAAATTTTTCATTAAGTTCAGCTCTTCGGGCCGAAATATTTGGCTTAACCGGTTCGAGAACAGGCTTACCAGCCCGCCACGCATCAAACCTTGCCCCTCCCTTCATGCCAGCCCCGCCGCCGATAACAGAGCCGATCAGCATCCCCCATTTCTGACCGTCGCTGCCTTCGCCAAACAGCATTCCACCCGCGTAGCTACCCACAGTGCCACCGCCCATCGCACCGAGGGTACTCAGAAGTGCGATTGCCGGACTGGCCAGCACCGCCATGGCTCCGGCACCAACGGCGAGCATCGTCCAGTTAACCCATTCCGGGATTTCAGGACTTATTTCATCGGTCTGAACCTTGCTTCCACCGATAATAACATTACGCGATCCCTGACTAATCTCGGCGCTGCAAGTCAACTTATCGCCTGTGCGAGAGGCGGGAAAGTTATTGATGTAAACTTTTATCGAACCTTCCGCAACCCGTTGCAGGCTACCGCTGAGCTCATCACACTCTCCGGCTGACAGATGAGCGCGGATAGCCTTTCGGCTGTTGATAAAGACATTGGGTGAACCTTCTTTTAGCGTACCGGTGGTATGGCGTGGAGCCCATGACATACTGCCGAGGAGCTCACCCAACCCACCCGCAGCACATGCCCCAGCCGCAACGGCAGAAACAGCAACCAACGCGGTCCCTCCTGTGACGACAACGGCAGCTGCGCCCAGAATTGCCCCACCAACCAATCCTGCGATCATCCAGCCTTTTGAGGCTGTATGAGCAATCTCATCATCTACGCGAGCGGCCAGACATTCGGACATAACTATTCGGTTGGCTGTGCCATCAGATACCCACGTATCCGATCGGGTGTATTAAGTTGGTCAGAACCAGAGACCTGGCGGCATACGGAAAGCTGTGAAAGCAAGTGATGTGATTTGTCTGAGGAAGTCGTCCAGAGCGCGTAACGAAGGGGTTGGCTGTCCGGAACGGGTGCAATACTGAGTGGTTTACCCCGCTTTTCAAAAAGCAAATACTGCCCCTCTTTCGCCCGCTGAAGCGAAAGGTGTCCATACAGTTCCTGAATGTTTTCAAAGACACTGAGTACCTTACTCTCACTATCAAGCGCAAAAAATGGCCCCTGGCTGTCGGCAGCGAGCATTTCCTGGGTTTCAGTCTGAGCCGGTTTGTGGAACTTAATACTACGGATAATTTCCTGATATTGATGATGATAATAATCGCTAAACTCGCCCGGGCAAGTACCGATATAACACACCATCTTTTGGCCGCCAGGATGGTCACCGAGCAAAATAACGGTCTGCCTCTGGAAAATGATCGCATTATCATTTTTGAACTGATAAAAAAGCTCAACCGCAGGGTGACCATCAACAGAGGTCATCTGAGAGGATTCGAGACGAAAGTCGGGCACCGTAATTTCCAGTTCACGTACCAGCCGTGTTGCCGCATCATGGACTTTATCTTCGTTTTTAGCACTCGCACGAGAAACAACAAAAGTAAACTCGCTGGCTCCATTATCACTCAGAGTAAATAAATTCATGGTTCTGTCTTTAAACACATCAGGTAAGGCGAGGGATGCTTCCTGAAGAATATATTCAGCCATTCGGGTTACTCTTATTTATTGCCATTAATAACAAAAAAACTATCCACTTCCTGCTGGATTTCACCCTGAAGGGATGCGCCAGGCGGATCGATGACATTTTGTCCATCATCAGGGTTCAAATGTAATTCGCCGGAAAGCGTATTAATTTGCGCGTTCTGTTTCGCAGTAAAGTTAAAATTATTACCAATGATATGGACGCTGCCGTCTTTTGATAGCTCGATGGCGCTTTCACCACATTCCAGTCTCAGCGTATTTCCTGCGGAAAGTATAAAATTATTAACGACTTTATCGTTTCGACTGTTCCCCGTCAGGCATACCACATCGCCTTTAATTCCTGATTTCTGGTTTTTCGCTACCCGTAAGGTTTCATCTTCACCAACAAACTGGGTACGATTTTTTTCAGTAGAATGAGACTCGTCGTTTTTGACGTTAATATCCAGATTCCGCTCGGCCTGGATCCACACCTGCTCTGCACCCGCTTTATCCTCAAAGCGCAGGGCGTTGGCGTTGTCCACGGAACCGTCTTTCGTGCGGCTCATAAAGCCCATCTGCGTCGCCGCAGCCGGCAGCGCCCACGGCGGCATGCTCGCGTCGTTGTACACGCGACCGGTAATGATCGGACGGTCCGGATCGCCGTTGATAAAGTCCACCACCACCTCGTCGCCGACGCGCGGGATCTGCACTCCGCCGTAGCCCTGGCCTGCCCACGCGCTCGACACGCGCACCCAGCAGGAGCTGGTGTCATCGCCCTTCGCCAGGCGGTCCCAGTGGAACTTCACCTTCACGCGGCCGTATTTGTCCGTCCAGATACTCTCGCCGTTCGGGCCCACCACCTTCGCGGTCTGCGGGCCGTAGGTGCGCGGCCACGCCGTGGTCTGCGCCGGACGGTAGACCACCGCCGACGGGATGACCGTGAAATCGGTACGGTGAATGGTCTCCCCCTCGCCGCTGGCGTAGCGGTTCTCTTCGAGGTGATAGCCCGCCGCCGTGACCAGATACTCACCGTTGTCGCTGAAGAACGGCGCGTTGGTTAACGTGAAGGTGTGGCCCGGCGCAATCCCCGCCGCCGTGGCGGTGGCCTGAATCTGCTGGTGCTCCACCTGCCAGCGCTCCTGACGAATGCGGGCATAGAACTCCCCGTGCCCTTTGTCCACAAAGCGCCCCGGCCAGTCGTACACGTCGATGCTGCCCGGCGTCGGCGACGCCGGGTTCTGCTGGGCCTGGAACAGCCACGCGTTCGGCTTGCGGAAGTCATAGTC
>NZ_VTUC01000020.1 GCF_008364555.1 Enterobacter vonholyi | reverse complement strand
ACCGGCACGTTCAGGGCCTTAAAGCGCGCCTCCAGGGCATCGACAACCGGGCCGGCCGCGCCGTTGCCGGAGTTAATCACCAGCTTCAGCGGCTTCAGGTTTGCCACGTTGATGTAGCCCAGCAGGTGGTCGATGTACTCTTTCTGCAGGTTGATTTTTTTGTAGCTGCCGCGCTTCGACTCGTTCACCGGCGGGAAATCGTTGGCTTCCGCCAGGCGCTGCACGTCGCGCAGGCCGGTGTCGCCGCTAATAGGACGGGCGCCCTTGCGCACCAGCTTCATCCCGTTGTAGTCCATCGGGTTGTGGCTGGCCGTCACTTCGATACCGCCGTCCACGCCCAGGTGGAACGTGGCAAAGTAAATCTCTTCGGTTCCGGAAAGGCCGATGTCCAGCACGTCCACGCCCGCATCCTGCAGCCCTTTCGCCAGGGCCAGCTTCAGGGATTCACTGGTCAGACGCACGTCGCCGCCCAGCACGATGGTCTGCGGTTTTAAGTATTCGCCGTACGCACGGCCAATGCGCCACGCGATATCTTCATTCAGCTCTTCGCCCAGCCTGCCGCGAATATCGTAGGCTTTAAAACAAGATAATGTATTCATAGTATATAAATTAAACTCGACCATATCGATCAGCTATCCGAACGATGTCATCGTCCCCAAGGTAAGGACCAGAGCGAACCTCAATAATTTCTAGTGGAATTTTGCCCGGATTTTCAAGGCAATGTTGCGCTCCTACCGGAATATACACCGATTCATTTTCACCTAATAAGAATTGTTTATCCTCTAGAGTAACTTTCGCAGTACCAGCAACGACAACCCAATGCTCCGATCGATGGAAATGTGTTTGAAGGGAGATACCTTCACCTGGATTTACTTCAATTCTTTTAACTTCATACCGCTTACCAGCATCAATAGAATCACATCTCCCCCATGGTCTATAAACTTCTCGATGGATTCTGTATTCACTACGACCGGCCGTTTTCAACTCTTCAACAATTTTTTTAACATCCTGGACGGCATTGTGTTTAGTTACTAAGATGGCATCTTTAGTTTGGACAACAATTAAATCTTCAACGCCAAGCATAGTGACAAGTCCAGATTGTGCATGGACATAATTGTTTGAACTATTGTGAGCTATGACATCACCAATTAAAACATTTCCTCGTTCATCTTTAACACTAATGTCCCATAATGAAGACCATGATCCCACATCACTCCAACCCGCACTCATCGGTACAACAACAGCATTAGCTGTATGTTCCATCACAGCGTAGTCAATAGAAAGATCAGGGCAACGAGAAAAGATATCGTAATCAATGCGGATAAAGCATAGATCCTTGTCAGGCGATTGTATCGCTTTACTACAAGAATCATAAATATCAGGGCAGAATTTATGTAGCTCAGAGAGATATTTCCGAGCACCAAACATAAACATTCCACTGTTCCAATAATATCCGCCGTCAGATAAGAAACCTTCTGCTACTGCCCGTTTTGGTTTTTCAACGAAGGCATTAACTTTGAAGGCACCAGAAACTCCACCACTGCTAATTTCATCACCAGCCTGAATATAACCAAAACCTGTTTCTGGCGAGGAAGGCTCAATACCGAAAGTAACTAAATTACCATCTATAGCATAGGATGTGGAAATCTTAATGGCGTTAATAAAGGCAGTGTTATCTTTAATAATATGATCTGCCGCTAAAATTAATAAAAGCGCATCTTCATTATCAGCAAGATCTTTTAAACACTGAATTGCTGCTAACGCAACTGCAGGAGCAGTATTGCGACCAATGGGTTCAAGAATGATTTCGTTGAGAGCATTTATTTGCCTAAGCTGTTCAGCAACAATAAATCGATGTTCTTCATTACAAATAACTACAGGACATTCAACTTCAAGCTTACTTAGTCGTGAAATTGTTTGCTGAAGCATAGTTTGCTCACCTTCAAGCGTTAAGAACTGCTTGGGATAAGTCAAACGCGAAAGTGGCCACAGGCGCGAACCGCTGCCGCCAGCCATAATTATAGGAATAATTTTCATTAATTATCTCTCAAGAAATCTTTAACCCAGTAATCAACAGAATACTTATTATACAACTCTGCCGTTAATGCTTTATAGTTTTTTTGCAGGAAGTTTTGAATTTGATTTTTTGTAACCGAACCATCAATTACAAGTATATTGTCTTCGTTATAAAAATCATAATGACAGATATTCTTATTAGTTGTGATTAGTTTGCGCTTAGCGCCCAATGTTTCTATAGAGCGCATGGTAAGTCCTTGTTGTAACGGGTGAGATATGTCAAGAATACATCTGGAATTAATAACTACCGAAACAACATCTTTTTTACTCAGAGAACTAAATGAAACATCTTTAAGCGAAACTCTTTTAATTTCACGAGTTATATATTTCTTAAATAAGAAAACGATGTAACTCGGGCAATAGAAAAACACATAACACCTAAAGCCACTACATATTTTTTTTACTTGTTCGTATCTCGATGAATGCACAGTCCCTATAAAAGATATATCGAACTGTGGACTTTCACTCAACTCATCAATCTTATAGACATTTGAATAGAAGAGCGGTTTAAGTTTAATGTTATATAATTCAGCATCATCTGAATCAAAAGTATAAAACGCATCGGAACAGGGTATTAAATCTAGTGCCTGTGGTTTATTTTTAAAAGAATCCCACATATAAACAACTATATTACTGCATTTTTCTCTAAATTTTTTTAGTATTTCAGGCGTAATACATTCAGGGCTAATGATGATCAGAGAGTCCACTGGCTCGGTCAATGTATTAAAAATTTTCAGATAATAACTTTCGATCTTTTTTTTCAAAATGTCGTTGTAACCAAGCCTTATAAGTGCACGAATAAATATATTCGTGGATGGACGTTCATCATGCAGCTCAACATCATAGCCTTGGTTTTCAATTGCTTTCTTTATCTCAATATCATATGAGAAAAATTTTGGGCAGAAAACTAAAGCTTTTTTAGACTCAAACACGAACCCACTCTCCTGATTCTTTATTATATATTTTGATTATTTTTGCAGGAACCCCAGCTATTACGCAATAATCAGGAAAAGTTCCTCGCACTACGGAATTCGCACCAACAATGCACTGTTCACCAAGAATTGTACCAGCCTGAATTGCAACACCCATACCTATGAAACAATTTTTGCCAATGATAGTTTCGCTATATTTGTGGCTCTGCCGTGGAATTGGCACGCCAATTTCTTCATAATTATGATCAATAGAAGTTATATATACATTAGCAGTAATTAATGTTCCCTGCTTGATAACTAATTTAGTCCCAGAAGTGATATGAACATTTTGAGCTAATGAAACATCATCTTCTATAATTATTTCACCATCGCCATGAGTTTCTAACCGACACCCAGGGAAAATACGAACATGTTTTCCAATGGAAACGCGGTTCAGGCCTTTAAAAAAAACTGGAAAGGCAATAAACGTAGGGAATCTAATTTTTTTTAAAAAGAGAGATAAAAATAATGCTGAGAATAACCATTTTATTTTGAAAAACATTTCATCCCCTAAGCTTGACAATTATCAAACGTCTTAAATACTTAATTTTAAAGAAAATATACAAGAGAGCATAAACTAAAAAAGATATATCTCCACGTTTACGAGCCTTGTGTAACATATAACAGGCTCCTTTCTCCATTAACTTCAAGTTCGCTGATAAGCCAGAGTCACCAAAATTATGCTTTCCAGAGCCTGTTAAAACCGTAGATTCAGGGTGGTAATAAAAATTACCTCCACTGGCGCAAATTCGGACCCATAAATCTGCGTCTTCGCTATGTGTCATGTTAGTGTCGTATAGACCACAATCCATTATCACATCTTTGCGTACCAGTGCTGTAGACGTTTGCGGAAAAACTTTAATGAGTAGATCTATTAAACGTGCTTTATACAATGAAGTAATCTTTTTACCATATAAAGAAAGAACTTCTTTGTTGCGAGCGGAACCTATAAAAACGGGTTCAATGCAAGATTCAGTAAGATATTTATATTGTATTTCAAGTTTATTACTAATCCAAACATCATCAGCATCAAGGAAACCAATCCAGTCATGACGCGATTTCTTTATTCCATAATTTCTGGCCCTGGAAACGCCACCATTTTCAGTCGTATATATTGAAATATTTTTCACTCGATGAGCCAAAACATATTCATTCAACACCTGTAGTGTATTATCCACAGAACCATCATTAACAACGATAATTTCAATATTAAAATCGTCAGCAGGTTTTTTTTGTTCAACTACTGACTTGACTGCATTAACAATTGTTTTTGCGCCATTGTATACAGGTATAACTACTGATAAATTCATTTAAAAATATCCTGCCAATACTCTGTTATCTTTTCGTCATTCCATTGCTGTGCTGATTTATAAGCACCAGTACTTAAGCTATCCTGCAACTCGTCTGAATTTATCAATTCAATTAATTTATTTTTGAATAAATCTCGATTACCATCTTCTATTAAAAATCCGTTTTCATCATTGATAATATCCATTGGTCCTGAAGGACAATTAAAACTAATAGCGGGCAGACCAAAAGAAATAGCCTCAAGCAACACCATTCCAAAGCCTTCACTACGTGAAGTCAAAACAAAAATTGAAGAGTTATAATATAAATCTGATACATCCCGGACAGCACAACTTAACTTAACATTATCTTCAAGTTTATTGTTGGTGATAAATTTCTCGATATCTGGTTTTAATTCACCATCACCCACTATATGGAGCAACCAACCTTTTGGTAGTTGGTGTATACACTCTCTCCAGATGTCTAGTAAAAGTAAGTGCTGTTTATCGGGTGTTAGTCTTCCCACACATAAAACAGTTCTAACATCATCAGCATGCATTCTATATTTTAGATTAGGTTTATAGTGAGGCGTATACCGCACCGGAAAACCCATTTCCTTATAAAAGGCAAAATCACTTTTAGTTGGTAAACAGTACGCATGACAATGTTTATACGTAACTTTTCGAATGAATCTATATATTTTATTATAATTATTACGTGCCCCATGTTCACTTATAATTATTTTTCTCGAGTTAACGCCTGCAAGGAGTAGTATTAAATGGACCAAAGGGTGAGTTACATAGACATAGTCGTAGACGTTGGTCGAAAAAAATCTTTTTAGATTAAATATCGTTATCCAAAAATTAGTGCCGACTTGTATTAAACGCCTCCATCTATGATTCATATCAAGATTGAGTTTTTGATTTAAGGTGTGCCGACCAACATTTTTATCGACATGGTAAAAATAATCTTTATTGTCAAAAGTAAGTACATCACACTCATATAGTTCCGAGAGTTTATTAACGAGTGTTGAAATTACTCTTTCAATACCACCAGCAGGAGACATTGATGGTATTATAAATAAAATACTCTTCATTATATCCTTCGAAAGCTCAGATTATTAAATAACAAAATTATGCGCCAGAGTACTACAGTCTGAAAGGCAATAGATATTTCCCATACATCAAATGACAAAAAAGATAAATACATAATGAGGAAAAAAGCAACTATCCTGTAACGTCTATTGAAAACAGGAATTAGCAAGTAAATGCTGACAAGCACTAATGATATTATTATAACGTTAAATATAAAACTAGTTATATCTCCTTTCATGAGAAAGGCTAAAAAACCAGGCATCCCCATAAATATACTGTATCCAGCATCTTGCCCCACGATTGCCAGGTTGAATATATTTGATGGGGAGGTTGTATCAAAGAGTGTTATCCCAAGCAACCTTTCGAGCATTATTCCCAGACTAAAGAAGTCAGAAACTGATTGACTAAAGTAATTATTGTGCAAAATTTCAATCAAAGAGGATGTTGTCGATATCCGACCAATCGCAAGAGACAGTATTTCATTAGAATCGAAAGCCACTCCACGCATTTCATTCCTAAGCGTATATACATAGCTTATTAAGTCAAGTAATGGACCTATAAAAATGAGTGGGAGTAAAAATAAAAAGTTCAGTGTGATTTTATTTATTTTGTTGTTAACAATGTAATACGCACCAATACATAAAATACTAATGAATATTCCCTGCAAGGAATGTTGCATGTAAGAAAAGAAGATCACAATCAATACACTTACTAAAAACTTTCGGTGTGATATTGCAGAGAAAGTGAGTAATGGTAGTATCGCTAAAGGGTTTAACTTACTTGCAATTTTTATCATTAAACCGGAAAACCCAGATTGCGCAACCTGCCCAATCTGGTTTGCACCAAATAGTAAAGTAATGATACCCGTTAGCAATAACAATCTAAAAAATATAACATCGAGGCGTTTATTTTCACAATCATATATATATACTTGCCCAGAAATTTTCACCATGTAATATATAAAAAGCAATGGCAGTATGTAAAAAAGGAAAATACTGGATGCTTCAGTGAAATCCAAGTTATAGGAATAACTTCTAAAATCACCTAACAGATATCCAGTATTATAAATAAAATATAGTGACACGATAATTGGTGCAATATATACATACACCATATACTTAGAAATTTTATTCATTCCGCATAATCTCTGCGATTCTTACTTTATAATTTTCAAATTTAAAATCTTCACGAACTATACTTAATACCTCTTCGAATTTATCAAGTAGTTCTCTATTTTGTGCAATTTCCAAGACTGCATCAGCCATTTCCCTTACAGATTCACAAAGGAAACCAAACTGTCCATATCTTTCAAAATAATGAGCCAGCTGTTTATTGCGCATAGCTATTACAGGCATATTAAAGGCAATACAATCAGCAAAAACACCGCTTGATACCAGGTCATATGCCGTGTCAGAAATTGTAGACTGACCAGAAAAAATAAGTGCGACATCTATTTTCTGAACATTACTATAAAATTCATTTTTACTTATCAGCGACTCTTTAAGATATCCTTTGCATAAGTGCTCAACATTTGTACATTTATCATAAATAAACCCTCCATCACTCACCCCTACGGTCATCAACCTGATACAGGTCATATCCATCGAACTTAGATAATTCGCAAGCTCATAAATCTTGTCGCTACCTTTATTTCCACTTTGGATGCCAAAGCTCCCAAAGTTTATATCCTTTCTGCTTTTTAGCAATTTTTTATGCGTGGATATAGGATGTTGCACATAATAAAATGTTCTGTTTTTGAAAAACTGCGACAAACTTTCATGTATTGATGAACTAATACAAATGAATTTTACATCACCAAATCTAAAGCCCAACGAAATAAAGAAGCGTCCTAATTTCTGACCAAAACCAGATGGGGTTTTTAAATAACCAAGCTCTCCGTGCATAAAAAGAAAAATTTTTGGCCTTATAATTAGGCTCAATGCACTTAATAAGGCGTACTGAAGAGGTGTTGCAGACAGAACAAAGACTGAACTTAATGTTTTAGGTAACTTTAATAAAATGACAGCCAGATGCAATGTTGAATATAGCCAGAGGTATAATTTTGTCCTCAAGATATTAATTTTATTAACTTTAACATCCGAGTTTAATTCGGATATTAGTGTTGCATCATCTGATAACCAAATAGTTGCTTTATTCTCTTCACTAATTGCTTTAATTGTTAAAGAATTAAAAACATAATGCTCTTCTTTCTTTCTGAGCAAATCAATTATTGCGACTTCAGCTCTTGACATTTCTTAGATCCTGATAAACAGTTAGCGGCCATTTCCAGTTATTATAGAGTGACTGTACAAACAATTGAGATAATATCACCCCTAACAACCCTGCCTTTAAGTAATAAGTGGCCACAAAAGAAAGAAAAATAATTGACACCCCCGTTATTATCATGCTTTTAACAAATGGAATCTGGTTTTTTGTTGTTAGATATGAAGTGCATAATGAGTAATTCATTTCTAGTAAACTGCAGATCAAATATAACACTAGCATTTCTGTTGGCAAAAAATGTGTTTGCTGCGTTATATATTTTAGAAGAAAATCACCAAGAAAAACCAAGGAAAAAGCAGAAGCCATATAAATAGCATTAGCTGTCAATAGCGATTTTTTAAATAACCGCTTAACAGATGAATATTTCTGTAATGCCTGTTCAGAAGTCATACGTGGTAAATTAAGACCAAACAACATAGAGGCGACAATCACAATAACCATCGTTACTTGTACCGTCAATCCATAAGCGGCTGCAGCTTTCAAACCAATGAAGCTTGATACTATAAGGATACTACCCCTTACACACAGGAAGTTACCTAATTGAACTATTCCCATGTCTTTAGCACTTTGCCAGACAATTGTTTTTAACTCTTTTGCTGCTTGAAGAGGGATATAATTTTTAATAATGTAATGATCATTGTTGTAGACACACTTGGTTATAATCCATCTATCGATGATTACAGCAATGACAGATCCTATTGCGAGGGATATTAATCCTTGACCACTTACTAACATGGGGATACTAACAGCCAGAAGGACAGACTTCGTTAACACTATAACTTTATTTAAAACAGTTTGATCCCCCCTTCCTTTCAAAATTGAATTATAATATCCAAAATACAATTGAACACATATACTTATACCATAAAGAGTCCAACAACTCATCACATAGAAAAAATCTAGAGTTGTGTGCAAACTATACAAATATATATTCCCAAGTATCACGATCCCTACAAACGCAAGAGTAGTTATTTTAAAATAAATTTCCCTCGCCGCTATTATTAAATCATTCAGAAGCTCTTTATTTATCTCTTCATCTTTGCATTCTGGTGTTTTATTATAAGATATATCCTTGGCCCCAGAATATACATAAGATATAAACCTAGAAACTGTAGGTAACAGACCAAATTCTAAAAGCTGTACCAGTCCTGCAAGAGCAACAAAAACATACCATAACCCTATTTCTTCTTGCCCCAAATATCTAAGAATAAAGGGCAATAGTAGTAAACTGGATGCAATGCTCAAGAATTGAGAGAGGTATCCCCATAATACATCCTTTTTTCTAACTACATGTTTCATGATTTAATTTGTAATTCACTTTTGAATAATTGAATCATGTCTGACAAATCAGACAGAACAGATCGAGGTTTGTATTCAGGAATCAATTTTTTTAGTAATGAAATATCTGTAATAGGGAATACCTCTTTTGTCGCATTATTTTCATGCCAATTCACAACGCAATTTGTATTTTGAATAAGCACGCTAGCGATCTGTTCTGATGATATATTAATTCCTGAGGCAATGTTAATTATTTCCCCTTCAGCTTCTTTTTTATTACTCAGCTTTATGACACTTTCCGCTACATCAGTAACTGAGACATAATCTTTTTCATAGTTTTTATCAACGTACATATCGATGCGTCCGTTGATTATTGCATTACGTGTTATAGAAGGCAAAAACAAGGGACTTTTTAGTGCTACCCCATAAACATTACTTGGGCGCACAATAGTAAATGGCTTACCACTTTTAAAGCATAATTCTTCCGCGACTAATTTTGTTAGATTAAAGAGACGGCGATTATCATCCTGCCTGATTATCAGATCGCTTGTTTCAGAGCTTTCATCCCCATTCATATATAATCTCGTGGAAGAAACATATATTAAGCGGTCAAAGTCAGCATTCTGGAGAAGTTCAGAGAGTAATAAGCAATTAGCAGTCAAGACATCAAATGGTTTTAGTTGGCAATCGCCATTGCCTGCGCAATAAATCAAGGTGCCAAGTTTTTTTGAAAAAATATTTGGATCGTTCCGTTCAGGAATCCACACATCTTTGTGCAAAAAATGTAGATGTCTTACTATTTCACTTCCAATGAAGCCATTCCCGCCAACTACTGTATAAATACTCATTTACTTTCCAAATTTCAATTGCTTACGAACGTCTTCCAATGAAGGAAGCTCCTTATCTTTTAAAGACAAATTTGGCTCAGAAATCGGCCAATTGATATTTATAGAATTATCATTCCAAATAATTCCTCCTTCATCCGTAGGATCATAAAAATCCGTACATTTATACTGAAAATCAGCAATGTCACTCAAAACGCAAAATCCATGGGCAAACCCAGGTGGGATATAAAACTGGAGCCTATTATCACCAGAAAGAATAATCGATTCATACTGCCCAAAAGTTGGGGAGTCTTCACGTAGATCTACCGCTACATCGAAAACTGTACCAGCGGTGACTGTTACCAATTTACCTTGCGGTTTTCTTTTTTGAAAATGTAAACCACGGAGCACATTACCTGTGGAACGGGAGCGATTGTCCTGAACAAAACTCTCTTTAATTCCAGCGTTTTTATAGCGTTGCTCGTGATATGTCTCATAAAAAAAACCACGTTCATCACCAAACACTTTTGGTTCAATTATTAAAAGACCATCTAATTTAGTTTTTATGATATTCATTTATTCAAAATACTCTTACTTGATAAGGCTTAATAAATAATTGCCGTAACCTGTTTTAGAAAGTGAACTCCCTATCGACTTAATATCTTCTTTACTCAGCCAGCCTTGATTATAAGCAATTTCTTCGAGACAAGCGATCTTGAATCCCTGTCGCTTCTCGACAGTTTGCACAAATTGCGAAGCTTCAAGAAGAGAATCATGTGTTCCAGTATCAAGCCATGCAAATCCACGTCCTAATTGCTCAACTTTTAAAGCCCCCTGGTTGAGATATTCTTGGTTAATACTCGTTATTTCTAACTCACCCCTATCAGACGGTTTCACTTTTTTTGCTATTTCAACTACCTGATTATCATAAAAGTACAGCCCCGTAACGGCCCAATTTGATTTCGGATGCTTCGGTTTTTCTTCGATGGAAATAGCATTGAAGTTATCATCAAATTCGACTACACCGAATCTTTCTGGATCCATTACTTTATAACCGAACACCGTGGCGCCGCTCAAATTATCTACTGCATGCCGCAATTGTTTACCAAATGCCTGTCCAAAAAAGATATTATCCCCCAGGACTAAACATACTTTATCATTCGCAATAAACTCTTCTCCGAGGATGAACGCCTGCGCGAGGCCATCTGGTGAAGGTTGAACTTTATAACTAAGATTAATGCCTAAACGAGCACCATTTCCCAAGAGACGTTTGAAGCTATCACAATCCTCAGGAGTTGTGATAATAAGGATATCCCTAATACCAGCCAACATTAGCACTGAAAGCGGATAATAAATCATTGGCTTGTCATAAATCGGTAATAACTGTTTCGAGGTTCCCAATGTAATTGGATGCAAGCGTGAACCTGAACCACCGGCTAAAATAATGCCTTTCATTTATTGTTATCTCCATATTGTGTTGAAAGCCATGAAGCATATGCTCCACTTTTAACATTACTTACCCACTGCTCATTCGCTAGATACCATTCCACTGTCTTACGAATTCCGCTTTCGAACGTCTCCTCAGGCTTCCAGCCTAGTTCAACACCAATTTTATGCGCATCAATCGCATAGCGACGGTCATGACCCGGTCGGTCAGCCACATACGTAATCTGATCGCGATATGACCCCTCTTTCGGCACAATCTCATCCAACAGATCGCAAATCGTATGGACCACATCCAGGTTCTGCTTCTCGTTATGACCGCCAATGTTGTACGTTTCACCCGGTTTCCCCTGAGTGACAACGGTGTAGAGTGCACGCGCATGATCTTCTACATACAGCCAGTCACGGATTTGGTCGCCTTTGCCGTAAATCGGCAGGGCTTTACCGTCCAGCGCATTCAGAATTACCAGCGGGATCAGCTTTTCCGGGAAGTGGTACGGACCGTAGTTATTCGAACAGTTGGTGACAATAGTTGGGAAACCATAGGTACGCAGCCAGGCACGAACAAGATGGTCGCTTGAGGCTTTTGATGCTGAATACGGGCTGCTGGGTGCATAAGCCGTGGTTTCGGTGAAGAGCGGCAGATCCGCTGATGCTGGATGCTCATCAGGATGCGGCAAATCACCATACACTTCGTCGGTAGAGATATGATGGAAACGAAACGCTTTCTTCGCCTGTTCCTCCAGCGTTGTCCAATACGCACGAGCGGCTTCCAGCAGCACATACGTGCCGACGATATTGGTTTCGATAAACGCTGCCGGGCCGGTAATAGAACGATCGACGTGACTTTCTGCGGCCAGGTGCATCACCGCATCAGGCTTATGCTTTGCGAAGATGCGATCCATAGCGTCTTTATCGCAAATATCCGCTTGCTCAAAGGCATATCGGTCGCTGTCGCTGACTTCACTAAGCGACTCAAGGTTGCCGGCATAGGTCAGCTTGTCCACGTTGACGACATCGTCCTGGGTATTTTTAATAATATGTCGTACAACCGCTGAGCCGATAAAGCCGGCCCCACCCGTCACAAGAATTTTCACGTTATCTGTTCCGTCTAGTGTATATGTCTGGATACTGGCGTTCTGTAACCGGAGAATTTATAAAAAGTTCCGGAAATTGAGCACGCTACCGCCCCTGGCTTAACAGCTACCAGTGTACTGAGCGATGTCTGATTAAAAGATACGACTTACCTGGATACAGGCAAAAAACTGGCGTTAATTGTCGTCCTAAACGACCTCAGAAACAAGCACAAATCGCTACAAAGCAGTCCATGAGTAGCCTGGATAACTCCATGTAAATATTGAATTTATAAAGAAAAACGGCAGTCATCATTTTGGTTGGATATCAACACACCAAAATAATGACTGCCGCTTGCGCAGGTCGGAGAGAGAAATATCAGTCGTTAGCCAGCAGCTTCTCGATACGGCTTCTGAACTTCGCCCCTTCCTTCAGGTTACGCAGCCCATAGTTTACGAACGCCTGCATATACCCCATTTTCTTACCGCAGTCATAGCTGTCGCCGGTCATCAACATGGCGTCAACGGACTGTTTTTTCGCCAGCTCGGCAATCGCGTCGGTCAGCTGGATACGGTCCCAGGCACCTGGCTCAGTTTTTTCCAGTTCTGCCCAGATATCAGCGTTCAGAACGTAACGGCCAACCGCCATCAGGTCTGAGTCCAGCGTCTGCGGCTGATCCGGCTTCTCGATAAACTCAACGATGCGGCTCACCTGCCCTTCCGTTTCCAGCGGTTCTTTGGTCTGGATGACGGAGTACTCGGAGAGATCGCCCTTCATGCGTTTCGCCAGCACCTGGCTGCGGCCGGTTTCATTGAAACGTGCCACCATTGCCGCCAGGTTGTATCGCAGCGGATCGGCAGAAGCGGTATCGATGATGATATCCGGCAGCACGACAATGAATGGGTTATCACCCACAACCGGACGGGCACACAGAATAGAGTGACCCAGCCCCAGCGGCTGCGCCTGACGGACGTTCATGATGGTCACGCCCGGCGGACAAATAGACTGCACTTCCGCCAGCAGCTGGCGCTTAACGCGCTGCTCAAGCAACGCTTCGAGTTCGTAAGAGGTGTCGAAGTGGTTTTCTACCGCATTCTTGGACGAGTGCGTAACCAGGACGATTTCTTTGATCCCTGCAGCAACAATCTCGTCGACAATGTACTGAATCATTGGCTTGTCGACGATCGGCAGCATCTCTTTTGGAATGGCTTTTGTGGCTGGCAGCATATGCATGCCCAGGCCTGCTACCGGAATGACTGCTTTCAAATTAATCATTATTTCTTCCACCTTAAAATGGTTGACGAATTATAGCTCTTAAACCTGTTTTCGCCAGCATGATTTGCCGTAATCCTTAGGCAATCTTACGCCTCAGCATCACAAATTTCTGTAGTTGTAATCTGATTAGATCGCGCTTTTATGCCAGGAATAGTCTCAAAACAGGCGTTTGTCGATTATCTGTGCGGAAGAGCAAAGTTAAGCCTTTCCACATTCACCACCTGCTGGTCGACCCGGTCAATATCCACCGAACTCTGCCCCTTCTCATTCACTGCTTTTATGTTCGCCAGCGACAGCAACGTCTCGTCTTTCGCCATGAATTTACCCCGCACATCCTCGCGCAGGTCGAAGTTGATCTTCAGGGCGGGCCCCACAGCGGCTTCCTGCATCACATTGATATTGCGTAAGAAAAGATGCTGTGGCTTGTTGTGCAGTTCCAGCGTTGCACGCTGCATTTCCACATTGGTTATCGCCACAAACGACGTGGCGTTGCCGGATGAAATCTGTATCCCGCGCAATTTATATGCAAGCTGGCGGTTATCGAGGTGAATATTATTGAGCTTGAAGTTCTGCGGGATGGACAAATAATCGCCTTTAATTACCCCATAGCCGATTAACATTCCGGCACTGTTAACCATGTCGACATTATCAATAATGAAATTATCACAGCCATAAATGGCCACCGTGGCGTTGTCTATGCCCGCCTTTTTGCTGAAGTCGGGAGTAATATTCTTGGCTTTGATATTGCGGATAACAAAATGCTTGCCGTTTTCAACGTGCACCAGCTGGCGACAGTTGCTGCCGGTGATGTTGGCCACCACGAAGTTCTTGACGGTCTGCTTCTCCGGATAGTCGTTATCGTAGGTGCTCCCGGCGAGGCCAATGCCGATGCCCCAGTTGATCTTGCCGTTGGTGCAGTTGATGTTGTCGATGACGTGATCGGAGATCAGGATATTGCGATCGTTGATGGCAACGTTCCACTCGATCGCATCCCCCTGCAGATGGCTAAATTTGCTGTTGGTGATGCGGGCGCCATCCACCTGGTTGTGGAAACCCTGGCGCAGAATGGCGTAGTTGGCCTGGCTCACGCTGATGTTATCAATCAGCAGATTGCGCATCACGCTGGGTTTCTTGCCGCCGATGTAGATCTGCGTCACCGGGCCAAAACCGCTCATGGCCAGCCCTTTGATAACGCAGTCAGAGCCGCGAACGTCGAGCGTAATGTTCTCCGTGCGACCAGCACCTTCGCCTATCACTTTGCTGCCTTCCTGCAGAACAAAGCGGCCGCGCCCGTTGCCGGTTAACGCCCCGCGGATCAGCAAGGTTTTACCGTCGGGAATGAAAATACCCGCATTGATGTTTTCGCAGGTGAGTCCGGCCGGGACCACGACGGTGTCACCGTCATTAAACGCCTGCTTAAAAGCGGCGATCCAGTCGTTGTTATTGTACTGATTGACAGAGACCGTTCTGCCGCTTGCCGCCCGCGCAATGCGGGACGACAGCAGGGGCGTGGCCGCCAGAACGGACAGAGAAGAGACAAAGGTGCGTCGGGTAATCTTTTTCAGCATACATCCTCGGCGTTACAGCGTTTGCAGCAGGCTCGCTAGCTGGCGGTTAATCACCTGCTGGTTAAAATCGGTTTCAACTTTTTGTCGGGCGTTATGGAGCACGGGCTCCAGCGACTGCTGGTCGATGTCGCTGAAGGCAGCTAATCGGTCCGCAAGGGCCATCGCGTTATTCTCCGGCACCAGCCAGCCGGAATGGTCAGACTTAATCAGCTCAGGGATCCCGCTATGCAGAGTCGATACCACCGGAATACCGACGGCCATCGCCTCCATCAGCGCCACCGGAATGCCTTCCATGTCGCCATCGGCACCCGTTACGGAAGGCAGCAGAAATACATCTGCCTCATCGAGCATGGCCTTGACCTCGTGGCTCGGCTTGAAGCCGGGCATCTCTACGACATCTTCCAGCTGATACTGTTCGATAAGCGTGCGCAGACGACGCTCCCACGGCCCAATGCCGAGAATGCGGTAGTGGAAATCCACCCCGCGCGCTTTCAGCTGGCGGCAGGCTTCAATCGCCACATGCAGCCCTTTCTTCTCGGTCAGACGGGCAACGGAGATGATCTGCAGCGGTTTGCCAGGCACCTTCACGGGACGGCGGGTAAAGCGCGTTAAATCTACGCCCATGCGCGAAACGGCAATTTTCTCTCCCGGGCAGCCCATGTTTTTCAGGCGTCCGGCCCACAGTTCGCTGATGGGCAGCATCATGTCGCCACGCCGGAAAAGCTGCTGGTATTCCGGCGTGTAGTGGTTCAGCACTTCGCGGCTGGAGATGTCGATACCGTGGAAGATGGTCGCGATTTTACCGTCAATCACGCCCAGCTCGCGCAGCTTCGCGGCGGTGACGCCCGCCGGGCCAAAGTGGGCGATAAACACGTCGGCACGATACGGCTGCGCCGTTTGCCCGCAGATGGCCGAGAGAATTAAATTGCGTGATTCCGAACCATAGCGGGAAATATTCAGCGCCCGCCACGTCGACGCGCGGTGGATCCCGCGCAACGTCTTGCTGGCACGGTGGCGTAGCTTGCTCAGCTTCCCGGACGGCTCATCCTGCAGCCAGCGGGTTTTCGCCTCCAGCCCATACTGGGTATACGCCGCATGGGTATTTTGGGTATCGCCCTTTTGCAGGGCGATAATCTCCACGTCATATCCCATATCGATAAACGCGGTGATTTGGTTCAGAACAAAGGTCTCAGACGACAGCGGAAATTTCAGTAAGAAGAAACCAACCTTCATTTCCCCTCCCGTACGCGGTCAAGTACCGATTTCACCATTCCAATGCCTTTTTCGCGCTCGGCTTTCACCGCAACGGCCAGACGCTCGTTAATCGCAGGCAGCTGGCCGAGCGTATCCCCCACCATCGCGCCAAGCGAACCATCCAGCAGATGACGGATATCCACGGCCATTTCAGGCATTCCAAGCTGCTGCATGATGCCGGCAGACTTGTGCTCGTAGTTGATGGCTATGGCCGGCGTTCCAAAGTTCATGGAGATAATCGCCGAGTGCAGGCGCGTGCCGACGGTCAGGTCGCAGGCGGAGAGCAGCTTGCCCATCTCCAGGTCGTTCAACTCGTCCATCACCACATGATAGCGGGACGGATCGTTCACCAGGTTGCGCAGGTTCAGCGCCACCATGCGGTCATCTTTGTTGTAGCTGTCGATGCCGGTACAGGTGGACAGCGCCAGCACCTGGTACCCGCTGTCCAGCACGCGGTTCACCACGTCGGCGAAGGCTTTCTCATACGCCGCCTGCGTCGTGCCTAAACGCTTATCGAAGGGTGCCAGCTCGCGCAGGGTAATCGCGACGGTTTTCTGTTTCGCCGCTACGTCGAGCCAGTGCTGCACCGCGTAGCTCGGCTGGAAGCTGTCGTCCTGGTGATCCACCAGCCAGGCGGTGTCCACGCCGTGCTCAACTTTTGAGGTGTCTATTTCGCTGCGCTTCATCATGTCGAGGCTGACCGACTCGCGCAGGATCAGCGCGTCGCAGTGGCCGAAGACATAGTTTGCCAGCTGGTTAAACTGCGGATCCTGGAATGGCCCGACGCTGTGACCAATCATAAACAGCGGCTTTTTCGCCATAAAGGTGCAAAGCGCATGCTCAAACTGCGGCACGCCGTAGAGATCGACGAAGAACGAACCGCCAACCTGGATAATAGCGTCATAGCCGGACAGCAGACGAACAAAGTCGGTGAAGCCCTGGGCGATCGCGATGTTGCGCAGCTTGCCGGTATCGGTCACGCGGGAAAGCAGCACCTGGTGCTGGTAGCGACGGCGCAGCACTTTCTTCACGCGGCCCATCACGCCCGCGGCGTTGTTGTGCTGTTTCATCTGGCTGTAGAGCGGGTCGCCCATCACCGGGCGGTTCAGTAACCAGGATGAGCTAACCGGATAACGGCTCATCACGTCCACTTCGGTCTCAGGCTTAAGGGTGTTAATTGCATCCAGTAAACCGCGCAGAATGGCGCTGTCGCCACGGTTGCCGCAGGTATGGTTGCCAAGAATTAATAATTTCATAATGGCCTCTTAAATAACTAGCCTGCGCGAAGCAGCGTTTTCATTTTTTCGTTACGGCAAAACTGGCGCTTCATCTCCACCACCAGCGCATTGCGTGACAGCACAATCATCACGCCAAATGCCAGCGCGCCCGCGGCAACCTGCACCGCCAGCAGCGCGACCAGCGGCAGGTGACCGCTGAGGATGATGCCCAGGCCGTAGCTCACCGCCAGGGTCGGCAACGAGAGATAGAACGGCAGCCACAGGCTCAGGATGTACTGACGGTAGCTGGAGCCCAGCACCGGCTTGATCATGATGAAGTAGCTCAGAACGGTATTGATTATCTGCACCAGCAGGAAGCCCAGCGTGACGCCGATGGCGCCCGCCATATGCCCGCCGACGATAATTGCCGGAATAAACAGGAAGGTTTTGAACACGTTGAACTTAAAGCTGATATCCACGCGCGCTTTTGCCATCAGCAGGGAACCAATCGGATTCCCCACGGAGCGCAGGAGCCCCACCACGCACAGCAGCTGCAGGATCGGGATGATGCCGTTCCACTTCTCGCCAAACACCAGCGGCACGAAGTTGCTGGAAACCACCATCAGCCCCAGCAGCACCGGGAAGTTAATAATCCCCACCACGGAAAGCAGTTTGTAGAAGTTGACGCGCAGCTTCTCGGTGTCGTCCTGAATCTTGGCAAACGCCGGGAAAAGGACGCGGGTGATTATCGGGTTCAGCTTCATCGGCGGCACCACCGCGACGTTGTAGGCCAGGTTGTAGCCCCCCGCCACGCTCGCACCAAGAATACGCGCCAGCACCAGCGTCGACAGGTTGGTATTCACATAGTTGATGATACTGTCCGCCGTCAGCCACGCGCCAAAGCGCAGGTTGGACGAGACGGACGCAAGAGAGAAATGAAGCCCGGGACGGTAAATTTTGCGGCCAAAGTAGCCGAACAGCAGCGTACGCACGGCAGAGTTAACCAGGTATCCCAGAATTGCGGTCATCGCCAGCGGCCAGAAATGGGCGCTCACGACGGTAAAGGTAAAGCCCGCCAGCACGGCGCTGGTCTCGATCATGCCGATCTTGTTGAACTCCAGCTCTTTCTGCATCAGCGCGCGGAACTGCTGCCCGTGGGGGATCACCACGAACGCAAACGACAGCGTGCGCATCAGCGGAGCGAGATCCGGGTTGTGCAGCACGCTGGCGATGGTGTCGCTCAGCAGGAACACCAGCACAAACACGAAAATCCCCAGCCCCACGTTCAGCCAGTAGAGCGTGGTCAGCTCAAGATGGCTGATCTCTTTGCGCTGGATAATCGAGTTGGCGATACCAAAATCAGACAGCGTATCGGCCAGCGCGATAATCACCAGCGAGACGGTCAGCAGGCCAAACTGGTGGTTATCAATGATGCGCGCCAGTACGGTCATCTGCACCAGGCCGAGGCCAATGATGACGATGGTCGCCATCGCTGACCACTTCGCCCCGCTGATGGTTTTTTCACGTAAGCTCATCTTAGTACGCCGCTTTGTTCACGAAACCTTTGAAGATGGTCAGAAAAACAATCTTGATATCGAACCAGATACTCCATTCACGGATGTACTCCAGATCGAATTCGATGCGTTTTTCCATTTTTTCCAGCGTGTCGGTTTCGCCGCGCCAGCCGTTGATCTGCGCCCAACCGGTAATGCCCGGCTTCACCTTATGGCGCAGCATGTAGCCTTCAATCAGCGAGCGGTACTGCTCGTTATGCGCCACCGCGTGCGGACGCGGGCCAACAATCGACATTCCGCCGGTAAAGACGTTGATAAACTGCGGCAGTTCATCCAGCGAGGTACGGCGCAGGAAGTTCCCCACGCGGGTGACGCGCGGATCGTTCTGCGTCGCCTGGGTCACCACCTTGTCGTTTTCCATCACCTTCATGGAGCGGAATTTCCACACCATAATCGGCTTACCGTCCATACCGTAGCGGGTCTGGCGGAAAATAACCGGGCCGGGAGAGCTCAGCTTCACCGCCAGGGCAATGCAGCACAGCACCGGGGAGATGAGCAGTAAAATCAGCGACGAGAGCACGATATCCTCCACGCGCTTGAGCACGCGGTTAATGCCCGACAGCGGGGTGTCGTACAGCGGTACCACCGGCACGCCGTTCACCTCTTCAATGCGTGAATGAAGGATGTTGAAGGTAAAGACGTCCGGGATGAGGATCACCGAACAGGTAGTGTCCGCCAGCTCGCGCATCAGTTGCTTAATGCGGGATTCGTCTCTCATCTGCATGGCGATGTAGACGTTGTGAATTTTACCGGCTTTCGCGTCTTCAATAAGCTGTTCGTAATTGCCCGCCCAGTCCGACGGCACGCCGCCCGGCTTCGCATCGTGGTAAATCCCGACCACTTCAAACCCTAACCACGGCTCTTTGCGGAAGCTGTCGAGCAGAACCTTACCAACCGGCAGATCGCCTGCTACGGCAACGAAGCGACGGTTATAGCCGCGGTTACGCAGCCAGCCCGCACCGAAGCGGATTAGAGAACGGCACACCACCATGCCGACGCTGCTTATTAAATACCAGCAGAGATAGGTGACGAGGCGATTATCAAAATCATGGCTGAACGCCACCAGGCCTGCGCTGAAGATCAGGCTGAGGGTCCAGTTCTGCAGCAGCAGCATCAGTTCGGTGGTCATTTTCACGCCGCGCCACGAGCGGTAAAAATCGGTCATTCCGCCAATCATCTGAAACACGACCAGCGCAATCAGGGCCATCAGCAGATGCATGTATAAGAACGGCAGCCCGCCGATCCGACACACCGCCCACAATCCACCGACCATGATGGTGATATCAGAAAAACGCTGCACCATAGAGATTAACGATGCATTCGTTCTCGCTCGTTCGCGTTTTTTTAGATTCGTCATCGTTGTTCCTGTATTCGGTTCCCCCTCCCACCGGGAGGGGCAAGTATTACTGATTCAACAGCGCCAGAATGTCCTTCGTTCGGGCTTCCATCAGCGCCGTGTCAGCACGGGACTCCACGTTCAGGCGCACCACCGGCTCGGTATTGGACGAGCGCAGGTTAAAGCGCCACTGCGGGAACGCCATGCTGAT
>NZ_VTUC01000019.1 GCF_008364555.1 Enterobacter vonholyi | reverse complement strand
GACAACATCAAGATGGTTGTGACTCTGATCCACCCAATCGCGATGGACGACGGTCTGCGTTTCGCAATCCGTGAAGGCGGCCGTACCGTTGGCGCGGGCGTTGTTGCTAAAGTTCTGGGCTAATTAATTATCCCCGAATAAAAAAGGACGCTTCGGCGTCCTTTTTTGTTTTCTGCCGCTCAGGTATTTGTCACAAAATTTCGCATTTTTTGCCTGCTCCCGCCCCGCATTCTGGCGTTTGTGCTATTGTAATCATAACCATTCTCACTTACACTTTGCGCATAATTTGAACGGGAGTTTATATGTACGTTTGTTTATGTAATGGTGTAAGCGACAAAAAAATACGTCAGGCCGTTCGCCAGTTCCAGCCCCAGTCATTCCAGCAGCTTCGCAAATTTGTTCCGGTGGGAAATCAATGCGGTAAATGTGTACGTGCTGCGCGAGAGATCATGCAGGACGAACTGATGCAGATCCCGGAATACAAAGAGATCGCGTAAGCGCCCATCTTTTTTTTGACATCCCTGTAGCCCGATCTACGCTTCAATGAGTGGAAGCGGAGGGACTATATAATGAAAGGTGATGTTAAAATCATAAGTTATCTCAATAAATTATTGGGAAATGAGCTTGTCGCAATCAACCAGTACTTTCTTCACGCGAGAATGTTCAAAAACTGGGGACTCAAACGTTTAAACGACGTTGAGTACCATGAATCTATAGATGAGATGAAACACGCTGATAAATATATCGAGCGTATTTTATTCCTTGAAGGCATTCCAAATCTGCAGGATCTCGGCAAGCTGGGCATCGGAGAGGATGTCGAAGAGATGCTGCGTTCCGACCTCAGGCTGGAGCTTGAAGGCGCCAAAGATCTCCGTGAAGCCATTGCCTATGCTGACAGCGTACATGACTACGTCAGTCGCGATATGATGATCCAGATCCTGGCCGATGAAGAAGGGCATATTGACTGGCTGGAAACGGAGCTGGATCTCATTGCTAAAATTGGCCTGCAAAACTATCTTCAGTCACAGATTAAAGTGGAAGAATAAGCAACGTCTTCCAGCCAACGCATAAACCCGCTGCTGCCAGAAATGGCCCAAAAGGCAGCGGGTTTTTTATTGCCTTCTTATCAGGGCGGATTAACGAAAAAACAAGAATGCAAAGAAGCGCCATCAGCGCCGCGAGTAGCGCCAGCGTAGGCAGTACGCACCAGCCGTGCCATGCGCCAAGCGCCGCCAGGTATTTCACATCGCCATATCCCATACCTTCACGTCGGCGGATAAACCAGTAGCCCCAGTAAATAACGGCAAAACCGATATATCCAGCCATCGCACCCACCACCGCGCTCTGCAGAAAATCAGGATGGATACAGAGCTGAAAGAGCAATCCAGACCATAACAGCGGGCAGAGAAATTTATCGGGAAGCAGACCGTAGCGAATATCGGCATGTACCAGTAAGGCAGTCAGCGAAAGATAGATCAGCAGAAAGGGGAGGGTGGTTAGCATGAAAAAGGCCTCAAGCGGGTTTGAGGGCATACTCGTTATAATCGGCCTTGCCGGCAATGCACAAAAAACGGAGATGCGTAGCGGCTCGAAACAAAGCATCGACGCAGATTACATTGCATAAAATGTTGCGCGCTCTTACGAATACTGCGCCTCTGGCGCTTAATTTCTAAACGGCACTTGCGTCTTGCCCAGATTTACGTATAATGCGCGGGCTTGTCGTAATTGACGGCGGGTTCAATCAGAACCAGAGTAGCTCATTTTGTTACTCAACAATGCTCCCAATTGGGGAGCTACGTAAGAACGGTTACACTCTCCCATCAATCGTAATGGGTTTGAGGAGTAATCATTTTCGTTTATAAAATAATTGGAGCTCTGGTCTCATGCAGAACCAAAGAATCCGTATCCGCCTTAAAGCGTTTGATCATCGTCTGATCGATCAATCAACCGCGGAAATCGTCGAGACTGCTAAGCGCACTGGTGCGCAAGTCCGTGGTCCGATCCCGCTGCCGACCCGCAAAGAGCGCTTCACCGTTCTGATCTCCCCGCACGTCAACAAAGACGCGCGCGATCAGTACGAAATCCGCACTCACAAGCGTCTGGTTGACATCGTTGAGCCAACTGAGAAAACCGTTGATGCTCTGATGCGTCTGGATCTGGCTGCCGGTGTAGACGTGCAGATCAGCCTGGGTTAATCAGGTCATCGAGCGATTGAGAGGTTGAAACAATGATTGGTTTAGTCGGTAAAAAAGTGGGTATGACCCGCATCTTCACTGAAGATGGCGTTTCTATCCCAGTAACCGTAATCGAAGTTGAAGCAAACCGCGTTACTCAGGTTAAAGATCTGGCTAACGATGGCTACCGCGCTATTCAGGTTACCACTGGTGCTAAAAAAGCTAACCGTGTAACCAAACCAGAAGCGGGTCACTTCGCTAAAGCTGGCGTAGAAGCTGGCCGTGGTCTGTGGGAATTCCGTCTTGCTGAAGGCGAAGAGTTCACCGTAGGTCAGGACATTAGCGTTGAGCTGTTTGCTGACGTTAAAAAAGTTGACGTAACCGGTACCTCTAAAGGTAAAGGTTTTGCTGGTACCGTTAAGCGCTGGAACTTCCGTACCCAGGACGCTACTCACGGTAACTCCTTGTCTCACCGCGTTCCGGGTTCTATCGGTCAGAACCAGACTCCGGGCAAAGTGTTCAAAGGCAAGAAAATGGCAGGTCAGCTGGGTAACGAACGTGTAACCGTTCAGAGCCTGGACGTAGTACGTGTTGACGCTGAGCGCAACCTGCTGCTGGTTAAAGGTGCAGTTCCGGGTGCAACCGGTAGCGACCTGATCGTTAAACCAGCTGTGAAGGCGTAAGGGGATAGCAATGGAATTAGTATTGAAAGACGCGCAGAGCGCGCTGACTGTTTCCGAAACTACCTTCGGTCGTGATTTCAACGAAGCGCTGGTTCACCAGGTTGTTGTTGCTTATGCAGCTGGTGCTCGTCAGGGTACTCGTGCTCAGAAGACTCGTGCTGAAGTAACTGGTTCTGGCAAAAAGCCATGGCGCCAGAAAGGTACCGGCCGTGCGCGTTCAGGTTCTATCAAGAGCCCGATCTGGCGTTCAGGTGGCGTGACCTTCGCTGCGCGTCCACAGGACCACAGTCAAAAAGTTAACAAAAAGATGTACCGCGGCGCGCTGAAAAGCATCCTGTCCGAACTGGTACGTCAGGATCGTCTGATCGTTGTCGAGAAGTTCTCTGTTGAAGCGCCTAAAACTAAGCTGCTGGCACAGAAACTGAAAGACATGGCTCTGGAAGATGTGCTGATCATCACCGGTGAGCTGGACGAGAACCTGTTCCTGGCCGCACGTAACCTGCACAAGGTTGACGTACGCGATGCGACTGGTATCGACCCGGTTAGCCTGATCGCCTTCGACAAAGTCGTAATGACTGCTGATGCTGTTAAGCAAGTTGAGGAGATGCTGGCATGATTCGTGAAGAACGTCTGCTGAAGGTGCTTCGCGCACCGCACGTTTCTGAAAAAGCGTCTACTGCGATGGAAAAAACAAACACCATCGTTCTCAAAGTTGCTAAAGACGCGACCAAAGCAGAGATCAAAGCTGCTGTGCAGAAACTGTTTGAAGTCGAAGTCGAAGTCGTTAACACCCTGGTAGTTAAAGGGAAAGTTAAACGTCACGGACAGCGTATCGGTCGTCGTAGCGACTGGAAAAAAGCTTACGTCACCCTGAAAGAAGGCCAGAATCTGGACTTCGTTGGCGGCGCTGAGTAAGTCGGAGGAGTAATACAATGGCAGTTGTTAAATGTAAACCGACATCTCCGGGTCGTCGCCACGTAGTTAAAGTGGTTAACCCTGAGCTGCACAAGGGCAAACCTTTTGCTCCGTTGCTGGAAAAAAACAGCAAATCCGGTGGTCGTAACAACAATGGCCGTATCACCACTCGTCACATCGGTGGTGGCCACAAGCAGGCTTATCGTATTGTTGACTTCAAACGCAACAAAGACGGTATCCCAGCAGTTGTTGAACGTCTTGAGTACGATCCGAACCGTTCCGCGAACATCGCGCTGGTTCTGTACAAAGACGGCGAACGCCGTTACATCCTGGCCCCTAAAGGCCTGAAAGCTGGCGACCAGATTCAGTCTGGCGTTGATGCTGCAATCAAAGCAGGCAACACCCTGCCGATGCGCAATATCCCGGTTGGTTCTACCGTTCATAACGTAGAAATGAAACCAGGTAAAGGCGGTCAGCTGGCACGTTCCGCTGGTACTTACGTTCAGATCGTTGCTCGTGATGGTGCTTATGTCACCCTGCGTCTGCGTTCTGGTGAAATGCGTAAAGTCGAAGCAGACTGCCGCGCTACTCTGGGCGAAGTTGGCAATGCTGAGCATATGCTGCGCGTTCTGGGTAAAGCAGGTGCTGCACGCTGGCGTGGTGTTCGTCCTACCGTTCGCGGTACTGCGATGAACCCAGTCGATCACCCACATGGTGGTGGTGAAGGTCGTAACTTTGGTAAGCACCCGGTATCTCCGTGGGGCGTTCAGACCAAAGGTAAGAAGACCCGCAGCAACAAGCGTACTGATAAATTTATCGTACGTCGCCGTAGCAAATAATTTTAGAGGATAAGCCATGCCACGTTCTCTCAAGAAAGGTCCTTTTATTGACCTGCACTTGCTGAAGAAGGTAGAGAAAGCGGTGGAAAGCGGAGACAAGAAGCCCCTGCGCACTTGGTCCCGTCGTTCAACGATCTTTCCTAACATGATCGGTTTGACCATCGCTGTCCATAATGGTCGTCAGCACGTTCCAGTCTTTGTTACCGACGAAATGGTTGGTCACAAACTGGGTGAATTCGCACCGACTCGTACTTATCGCGGCCACGCTGCTGATAAAAAAGCGAAGAAGAAATAAGGTAGGAGGAAGAGATGGAAACTTTAGCTCAACATCGCCATGCTCGTTCTTCTGCTCAGAAGGTTCGCCTTGTTGCTGACCTGATTCGCGGTAAGAAAGTGTCGCAGGCCCTGGACATCCTGACCTATACCAACAAGAAAGCTGCGGTATTGGTCAAGAAAGTACTGGAATCTGCCATTGCTAACGCTGAACACAACGATGGCGCTGACATCGACGATCTGAAAGTTGCGAAAATTTTCGTAGATGAAGGCCCAAGCATGAAGCGCATTATGCCGCGTGCGAAAGGTCGTGCAGATCGCATCCTGAAGCGCACCAGCCACATTACTGTGGTTGTGTCCGATCGCTGAGACTCTGGAGACTAGCAATGGGTCAGAAAGTACATCCTAATGGTATTCGCCTGGGTATTGTAAAACCATGGAACTCTACCTGGTTTGCGAACACCAAAGAATTCGCTGACAACCTGGACAGCGATTTTAAAGTACGTCAGTACCTGACTAAGGAACTGGCTAAAGCGTCTGTATCTCGTATCGTTATCGAGCGTCCAGCGAAGAGCATCCGTGTGACTATTCACACTGCTCGTCCTGGCATCGTTATCGGTAAGAAAGGCGAAGACGTAGAAAAACTGCGCAAGGTCGTAGCGGATATCGCTGGCGTTCCTGCACAGATCAATATCGCTGAAGTTCGTAAGCCTGAACTGGACGCTAAATTGGTTGCTGACAGCATCACTTCGCAGCTGGAACGTCGTGTTATGTTCCGTCGTGCTATGAAGCGTGCTGTACAGAACGCAATGCGTCTGGGCGCTAAAGGTATCAAAGTTGAAGTTAGCGGCCGTCTGGGCGGCGCGGAAATCGCACGTACCGAATGGTACCGTGAAGGTCGCGTACCGCTGCACACTCTGCGTGCTGACATCGACTACAACACCTCTGAAGCGCACACCACTTACGGTGTAATCGGCGTTAAGGTATGGATCTTCAAAGGTGAGATCCTGGGTGGTATGGCTGCTGTTGAACAACCGGAAAAACCGGCTGCTCAACCTAAAAAGCAGCAGCGTAAAGGCCGTAAATAAGGAGCGTCGCTGATGTTACAACCAAAGCGTACAAAATTCCGTAAAGTGCACAAAGGCCGCAACCGTGGTCTGGCGCAGGGTACGGATGTTAGCTTCGGCACTTTCGGTCTGAAAGCTGTTGGCCGTGGTCGTCTGACTGCACGTCAGATCGAAGCAGCACGTCGTGCAATGACCCGTGCAGTTAAGCGTCAAGGTAAGATCTGGATCCGTGTATTCCCGGACAAACCGATCACCGAGAAGCCGCTGGAAGTTCGTATGGGTAAAGGTAAAGGTAACGTGGAGTACTGGGTTGCCTTGATCCAACCGGGCAAAGTCCTTTATGAAATGGACGGTGTTCCGGAAGAGCTGGCCCGTGAAGCCTTCGGCCTGGCAGCAGCGAAACTGCCTATCAAAACCACCTTTGTAACTAAGACGGTGATGTAATGAAAGCAAAAGAGCTGCGTGAAAAAAGCGTTGAAGAGCTGAACGCTGAGCTGCTGAACCTGCTGCGTGAGCAGTTCAACCTGCGTATGCAGGCTGCAAGTGGCCAGCTGCAACAGACTCACCTGCTGAAGCAAGTGCGTCGCAATGTTGCACGCGTTAAGACTTTACTGACTCAGAAGGCGGGTGCGTAATGACCGATAAAATCCGTACTCTGCAAGGTCGTGTTGTTAGCGACAAAATGGAGAAATCCATTGTTGTAGCTATCGAACGTATTGTGAAACACCCGATCTACGGTAAATTCATCAAGCGTACGACCAAACTGCACGTACATGACGAGAACAACGAATGTGGTATCGGCGACAAGGTTGAAATCCGTGAATGCCGTCCACTGTCCAAGACTAAGTCCTGGACGCTGGTTCGCGTTGTAGAGAAAGCGGTTCTGTAATACAGTACGCCTTCTCAATACGAATAAACGGCTCAGCGATGAGCCGTTTATTTTTTCTACCCATATTGCAGAAGCGGTGTTATAATGCCGCGCCCTCGATATGGGGCTTTTTAACGGCTCTGATTTTAGAGTCTCAGGTAGTAGTTGACATTAGCGGAGCACTAAAATGATCCAAGAACAGACTATGCTGAACGTCGCCGACAACTCCGGTGCACGTCGCGTAATGTGTATCAAGGTTCTGGGTGGCTCGCACCGTCGCTACGCAGGCGTAGGCGACATCATCAAGATCACCATCAAGGAAGCAATTCCACGTGGTAAGGTCAAAAAAGGTGATGTGCTGAAGGCGGTAGTGGTGCGCACCAAGAAGGGTGTTCGTCGCCCTGACGGTTCTGTCATTCGCTTCGATGGTAATGCATGCGTTATTTTAAACAATAACAGCGAGCAGCCTATCGGCACGCGTATCTTTGGGCCGGTAACTCGTGAACTTCGTACTGAGAAGTTCATGAAAATTATCTCTCTGGCACCAGAAGTACTCTAAGGAGCGAATCATGGCAGCGAAAATCCGTCGTGATGACGAAGTTATCGTGTTAACCGGTAAAGATAAAGGTAAACGCGGTAAAGTAAAAAATGTTCTGTCTTCCGGCAAACTTGTCGTTGAAGGTATCAACCTGGTCAAGAAACATCAGAAGCCGGTTCCGGCCCTGAACCAACCAGGTGGCATCGTTGAAAAAGAAGCTGCTATTCAGGTTTCTAACGTTGCAATCTTCAATGCGGCTACCGGCAAGGCTGACCGTGTAGGCTTTAGATTCGAAGACGGCAAAAAAGTCCGTTTCTTCAAGTCTAACAGCGAAACTATCAAGTAATTTGGAGTAGTACGATGGCGAAACTGCATGATTACTACAAAGACGAAGTAGTTAAAAAACTCATGACCGAGTTTAACTACAATTCTGTCATGCAAGTCCCTCGGGTCGAGAAGATCACCCTGAACATGGGTGTTGGTGAAGCGATCGCTGACAAGAAACTGCTGGATAACGCAGCAGCTGACCTGACAGCAATCTCCGGTCAAAAACCGCTGATCACCAAAGCACGCAAATCTGTTGCAGGCTTCAAAATCCGTCAGGGCTATCCGATCGGCTGTAAAGTAACTCTGCGTGGC
Source organism: Enterobacter vonholyi (assembly GCF_008364555.1). GTDB lineage: Bacteria > Pseudomonadota > Gammaproteobacteria > Enterobacterales > Enterobacteriaceae > Enterobacter > Enterobacter vonholyi. The sequence continues at coordinate 18,240 of NZ_VTUC01000019.1, read as the reverse complement.
GAACGCATGTGGGAGTTCTTTGAGCGCCTGATCACTATTGCTGTTCCACGTATCCGTGACTTCCGTGGCTTGTCCGCTAAGTCTTTCGACGGTCGTGGTAACTACAGCATGGGTGTCCGTGAGCAGATCATCTTCCCAGAAATCGACTACGATAAAGTCGACCGCGTGCGTGGTTTGGATATTACCATTACCACTACTGCGAAATCTGACGAAGAAGGCCGTGCTCTGCTGGCTGCCTTTGACTTCCCGTTCCGCAAGTAAGGTAGGGTTACTGAATGGCTAAGCAATCAATGAAAGCACGCGAAGTAAAGCGCGTAGCTTTAGCTGATAAATTCTTCGCTAAACGCGCTGAACTGAAAGCGATCATTTCTGATGTGAACGCTTCCGACGAAGATCGTTGGAATGCGGTTCTCAAGCTGCAGTCTCTGCCGCGTGATTCCAGCCCGTCTCGTCAGCGTAACCGCTGTCGTCAAACAGGTCGTCCACATGGTTATGTGGGCAAGTTTGGGTTGAGCCGTATCAAACTGCGTGAAGCCGCCATGCGCGGTGAAGTGCCAGGCTTGAAAAAGGCTAGCTGGTAATTACCAATTGAATCACGGGAGTAAAGACAGATGAGCATGCAAGATCCGATCGCGGATATGCTGACCCGTATCCGTAACGGTCAGGCCGCGAACAAAGTTGCGGTCACCATGCCTTCCGCCAAGCTGAAAGTGGCAATTGCCAACGTGCTGAAGGAAGAAGGTTTTATCGAAGATTTTAAAGTTGAAGGCGACACCAAGCCGGAACTGGAACTTACTCTCAAGTATTTCCAGGGTAAAGCTGTTGTAGAAAGCATTCAGCGTGTCAGCCGCCCAGGCCTGCGCATCTATAAGAAAAAAGATGAGCTGCCAAAAGTTATGGCTGGTCTTGGTATCGCAGTTGTTTCTACCTCTAAAGGTGTTATGACTGATCGTGCAGCGCGCCAGGCTGGTCTTGGTGGCGAAATTATCTGCTACGTAGCCTAATCGGAGGAAAGAATGTCTCGTGTTGCTAAAGCACCGGTCGTTATTCCTGCCGGCGTTGATGTAAAAATCGACGGTCAGGTTATTACGATCAAAGGTAAAAACGGCGAGCTGACTCGTACCCTCAACAAAGCTGTTGAAGTTAAACATGCAGATAACGCTCTGACCTTCGGTCCACGTGATGGTTTCGTGGATGGATGGGCTCAGGCTGGTACCGCGCGTGCCCTGCTGAACTCAATGGTTGTTGGTGTTACCGAAGGCTTCACTAAAAAGCTTCAGCTGGTTGGTGTAGGTTATCGTGCAGCTATCAAAGGGAATGCAGTAGGCCTGTCTCTGGGCTTCTCACACCCTGTTGAGCATCCGCTGCCGGCCGGTATCACTGCAGAATGCCCGACTCAGACTGAAATCGTGCTGAAAGGCGCTGATAAACAGCTGATCGGTCAGGTTGCAGCAGATCTGCGCGCCTACCGTCGTCCTGAGCCTTACAAAGGCAAGGGTGTTCGTTACGCCGACGAAGTCGTGCGTACCAAAGAGGCTAAGAAGAAGTAAGGTAACACTATGGATAAGAAATCTGCTCGTATCCGTCGTGCGACCCGCGCACGCCGCAAGCTCAAAGAGCTGGGTGCAACTCGCCTGGTGGTACATCGTACCCCGCGTCATATTTACGCACAGGTAATTGCACCGAACGGTTCTGAAGTTCTGGTAGCTGCTTCTACTGTAGAAAAAGCTATCTCAGAACAATTGAAGTACACCGGTAACAAAGACGCCGCTGCAGCTGTAGGTAAAGCTGTTGCTGAACGCGCTCTGGAAAAAGGCATCAGCAATGTTTCCTTTGACCGTTCCGGGTTCCAATATCATGGTCGTGTCCAGGCACTGGCAGATGCTGCCCGTGAAGCTGGCCTTCAGTTCTAAGGTAGAGGTGTAAGATGGCTCACATCGAAAAACAGGCTGGCGAACTGCAGGAAAAGCTGATCGCGGTAAACCGCGTATCTAAAACCGTTAAAGGTGGTCGTATTTTCTCCTTCACAGCTCTGACTGTAGTAGGCGATGGTAACGGTCGCGTTGGTTTTGGTTACGGTAAAGCGCGTGAAGTTCCAGCAGCGATCCAGAAAGCGATGGAAAAAGCCCGTCGCAACATGATTAACGTCGCGCTGAACAACGGCACCCTGCAGCACCCAGTTAAAGGTGTTCACACGGGTTCTCGTGTATTCATGCAGCCAGCTTCAGAAGGTACCGGTATCATCGCCGGTGGTGCAATGCGCGCCGTTCTGGAAGTTGCTGGGGTTCATAACGTTCTGGCTAAAGCATATGGTTCCACCAACCCGATCAACGTGGTTCGTGCAACTATTGATGGCCTGGAAAATATGAATTCTCCAGAAATGGTCGCTGCCAAGCGTGGTAAATCCGTTGAAGAAATTCTGGGGTAATTGACCATGGCAAAGACTATTAAAATCACTCAAACCCGCAGTGCAATCGGTCGTCTGCCGAAACACAAGGCAACGCTGCTTGGCCTGGGTCTGCGTCGTATTGGTCATACCGTTGAGCGCGAGGATACTCCTGCTGTTCGTGGTATGGTCAACGCGGTTTACTTCATGGTTAAAGTTGAGGAGTAAGAGATGCGTTTAAATACTCTGTCTCCGGCCGAAGGCTCTAAAAAGGCGGGTAAACGCCTGGGTCGTGGTATCGGTTCTGGCCTCGGTAAAACCGGTGGTCGTGGTCACAAAGGTCAGAACTCTCGTTCTGGCGGTGGCGTACGTCGCGGTTTCGAGGGTGGCCAGATGCCACTGTACCGTCGTCTGCCGAAGTTCGGCTTCACCTCTCGCAAAGCAGCGATCACAGCGGAAATCCGTCTGTCTGACCTGGCGAAAGTTGAAGGCGGCGTTGTAGACCTGAACACGCTGAAAGCAGCAAACATTATCGGTATCCAGATCGAGTTCGCGAAAGTGATCCTGGCTGGTGAAGTTTCTACTCCGGTAACTGTTCGTGGCCTGCGTGTTACTAAAGGTGCTCGTGCTGCTATCGAAGCTGCTGGCGGTAAAATTGAGGAATAAGTAGCAGATGGCTAAGCAACCGGGATTAGATTTTCAAAGTGCCAAAGGTGGATTTGGCGAGCTGAAACGCAGACTGCTGTTTGTTATCGGCGCGCTGATTGTGTTCCGTATTGGCTCTTTTATTCCGATCCCTGGTATCGATGCCGCTGTACTTGCCAAACTGCTTGAGCAACAGCGAGGCACCATCATTGAAATGTTCAACATGTTCTCTGGTGGTGCTCTCAGCCGTGCTTCTATCTTTGCATTGGGTATTATGCCGTACATTTCGGCATCTATTATTATCCAGCTGCTGACGGTCGTTCATCCGGCCCTGGCAGAGTTGAAGAAAGAAGGGGAGTCTGGACGTCGTAAGATTAGTCAGTACACCCGTTACGGTACTCTGGTGCTGGCAATATTCCAGTCGATCGGTATTGCTACCGGTCTGCCGAATATGCCTGGTATGCAGGGCCTGGTGTTAAACCCGGGCTTTGCATTCTACTTCACCGCTGTTGTAAGTCTGGTCACAGGGACAATGTTCCTGATGTGGCTCGGCGAACAGATTACTGAGCGTGGTATCGGTAACGGTATCTCAATCATCATCTTCGCCGGTATTGTTGCGGGCCTCCCGCCAGCCATCGCCCATACTATCGAGCAAGCGCGTCAAGGCGACCTGCACTTCCTCCTGTTGCTGTTGGTTGCAGTATTAGTATTTGCAGTGACGTTCTTTGTTGTCTTCGTTGAACGTGGTCAACGCCGCATTGTGGTGAACTACGCTAAACGTCAGCAAGGTCGTCGTGTCTATGCTGCACAGAGCACACATTTACCGCTGAAAGTGAACATGGCGGGGGTTATCCCGGCTATCTTCGCTTCCAGTATTATTCTGTTCCCGGCTACCATCGCGTCATGGTTCGGGGGCGGTACTGGTTGGAACTGGCTGACAACAATTTCGCTGTATTTGCAGCCTGGGCAACCACTTTATGTGTTACTCTATGCGTCTGCGATCATCTTCTTCTGTTTCTTCTACACGGCGTTGGTCTTCAACCCGCGTGAAACAGCAGATAACCTGAAGAAGTCCGGTGCATTTGTACCAGGAATTCGTCCGGGAGAGCAAACGGCGAAGTATATCGATAAAGTAATGACCCGCCTGACTTTGGTTGGTGCGCTCTATATTACTTTTATCTGCCTGATCCCGGAGTTCATGCGTGATGCAATGAAAGTACCGTTCTACTTCGGTGGGACCTCACTGCTTATCGTTGTTGTCGTGATTATGGACTTTATGGCTCAAGTGCAAACTCTGATGATGTCCAGTCAGTATGAGTCTGCATTGAAGAAGGCGAACCTGAAAGGCTACGGCCGCTAATTGGTCGCCTGAGAAGTTACGGAGAGTAAAAATGAAAGTTCGTGCTTCCGTCAAGAAATTATGCCGTAACTGCAAAATCGTTAAGCGTGATGGTGTCATCCGTGTGATTTGCAGTGCCGAGCCGAAGCATAAACAGCGCCAAGGCTGATTATTTCGCATATTTTTCTTGCAAAGTTGGGTTGAGCTGGCTAGATTAGCCAGCCAATCTTTTGTATGTCTGTACGTTTCCATTTGAGTATCCTGAAAACGGGCTTTTCAGCATGGTGCGTACATATTAAATAGTAGGAGTGCATAGTGGCCCGTATAGCAGGCATTAACATTCCTGATCAGAAACATGCTGTGATCGCATTAACTTCGATCTACGGCGTCGGCAAGACCCGTTCTAAAGCCATTCTGGCTGCAGCGGGTATCGCTGAAGATGTTAAGATCAGTGAGCTGTCTGAAGAACAAATCGACACGCTGCGTGACGAAGTTGCCAAATTTGTCGTTGAAGGTGATCTGCGCCGTGAAATCAGCATGAGCATCAAGCGCCTGATGGATCTTGGTTGCTATCGCGGTTTGCGTCATCGTCGTGGTCTGCCAGTGCGCGGTCAGCGTACTAAGACCAACGCACGTACCCGTAAGGGTCCGCGCAAACCGATCAAGAAATAATCGGGGTGATTGAATAATGGCAAAGGCACCAGTTCGTGCACGTAAACGTGTAAGAAAACAAGTCTCTGACGGCGTGGCTCATATCCATGCTTCTTTCAACAACACCATCGTTACTATTACTGATCGTCAGGGTAACGCATTGGGTTGGGCAACAGCCGGTGGTTCCGGTTTCCGTGGTTCTCGCAAATCCACTCCGTTCGCAGCTCAGGTTGCAGCAGAGCGTTGCGCTGAAGCCGTAAAAGAATACGGCATCAAGAATCTGGAAGTTATGGTTAAAGGTCCGGGTCCGGGTCGTGAATCTACTGTTCGCGCTCTGAACGCCGCTGGTTTCCGCATCACGAATATTACTGATGTGACTCCGATCCCTCATAACGGTTGTCGTCCGCCGAAAAAACGTCGCGTATAACGCTCCGTTTTTTAGGTTAGTTGGAGATAGAAAATGGCAAGATATTTGGGTCCTAAGCTCAAGCTGAGCCGTCGTGAGGGCACCGACTTATTCCTTAAGTCTGGCGTTCGCGCGATCGATACCAAGTGTAAAATTGAACAAGCTCCTGGCCAGCACGGTGCGCGTAAACCGCGTCTGTCTGACTATGGTGTGCAGTTGCGTGAAAAGCAAAAAGTTCGCCGTATGTACGGTGTGCTGGAGCGTCAGTTCCGTAACTACTATAAAGAAGCAGCACGTCTGAAAGGCAACACAGGTGAAAACCTGCTGGCTCTGCTGGAAGGTCGTCTGGACAACGTTGTATACCGTATGGGCTTCGGCGCTACTCGTGCTGAATCACGTCAGCTGGTTAGCCACAAAGCAATCATGGTAAACGGTCGTGTTGTTAACATCGCTTCTTATCAGGTTAAAGCGAATGACGTTGTTAGCATTCGTGAGAAAGCGAAAAAGCAATCTCGCGTGAAGGCCGCTCTGGAGCTGGCTGAGCAGCGTGAAAAGCCAACCTGGCTGGAAGTTGATGCTGGCAAGATGGAAGGTACGTTCAAGCGTCAGCCAGAACGTTCTGATCTGTCTGCGGACATTAACGAACACCTGATCGTCGAGCTTTACTCCAAGTAAAGCTTAGTACCAAAGAGAGGACACAATGCAGGGTTCTGTGACAGAGTTTCTAAAACCGCGCCTGGTAGATATCGAGCAAGTGAGTTCGACGCACGCCAAGGTGACCCTTGAGCCTTTAGAGCGTGGCTTTGGCCATACTCTGGGTAACGCACTGCGCCGTATTCTGCTCTCATCGATGCCGGGTTGCGCGGTGACCGAGGTTGAGATTGATGGTGTACTTCATGAGTACAGCACCAAAGAAGGCGTTCAGGAAGATATCCTTGAAATCCTGCTCAACCTGAAAGGGCTGGCGGTGAGAGTTCAGGGTAAAGATGAAGTTATTCTTACTCTGAATAAATCTGGCATTGGCCCTGTGACTGCAGCCGACATCACCCACGACGGTGATGTTGAAATCGTCAAGCCGCAGCACGTGATCTGCCACCTGACCGATGAGAACGCAGCGATTAGCATGCGTATCAAAGTTCAGCGCGGTCGTGGTTATGTGCCGGCTTCTGCCCGAATTCATTCGGAAGAAGATGAGCGCCCAATCGGCCGTCTGCTGGTCGACGCATGCTACAGCCCTGTAGAGCGTATTGCCTACAATGTTGAAGCAGCGCGTGTAGAACAGCGTACCGACCTGGACAAGCTGGTCATCGAAATGGAAACCAACGGCACAATCGATCCTGAAGAGGCGATTCGTCGTGCGGCAACCATCCTGGCAGAACAACTGGAAGCTTTCGTTGACTTACGTGATGTACGTCAGCCGGAAGTGAAAGAAGAGAAACCAGAATTCGATCCGATCCTGCTGCGCCCTGTTGACGATCTCGAGTTGACTGTCCGCTCTGCTAACTGCCTCAAGGCAGAAGCTATCCACTATATCGGTGATCTGGTACAGCGTACCGAGGTTGAGTTGCTGAAAACGCCGAACCTGGGTAAAAAATCTCTTACTGAGATTAAAGACGTGCTGGCTTCTCGTGGTCTGTCTCTGGGCATGCGCCTGGAAAACTGGCCACCGGCAAGCATTGCTGACGAGTAACCGGATCACAGGTTAAGGTTTTACTGAGAAGGATAAGGTCATGCGCCATCGTAAGAGTGGTCGTCAACTGAACCGCAACAGCAGCCATCGCCAGGCTATGTTCCGCAACATGGCAGGTTCACTGGTTCGTCATGAGATCATCAAGACGACCCTGCCTAAAGCGAAAGAGCTGCGTCGCGTAGTTGAGCCGCTGATTACTCTTGCCAAGACTGACAGCGTTGCTAATCGTCGTCTGGCATTCGCCCGTACTCGTGATAACGAGATCGTGGCAAAACTGTTTAACGAACTGGGCCCGCGTTTCGCGAGCCGTGCCGGTGGTTACACTCGCATTCTGAAGTGTGGTTTCCGTGCAGGCGACAACGCGCCGATGGCTTACATCGAGCTGGTTGATCGTTCAGAGAAAGCAGAAGCTGCTGCAGAGTAATCTGCAGTAACGTAAAAAAACCCGCTCCGGCGGGTTTTTTTATATCCGTGAAATCCCCACTTCTCTACAATGTCTGTATCAATTCTGTTCATCCCTGGAGCTGGTAATGTGGTTGCTCGACCAGTGGGCAGAACGCCATATTTGTGATGCCCAAAAAAAAGGCGAATTCGACGATCTTCCAGGAAGCGGCGAACCTCTTGTGCTTGAAGACGATTCCCACATCTCGCCTGAATTACGGGCTGGATACCGTTTACTGAAAAATGCAGGCTGTCTCCCTTTGGAGCTTGAACAGCGCAGAGAGGCTGTTGAACTGGCCGATCTGCTTAAAGGCATCCGTCAGGACGATCCGCGACATTCTGAACTTAGCAGTCGTCTCGCCCTGCTTGAACTCAAGCTTCGCCAGGCAGGAATGAACACTGACTTTCTGCACGGTGAATACGGTGAAAGATTGATGCAGAAATTAAATGAGGAGTAGCTATGTACCGTATCGGTGAACTTGCGAAGCTCGCTAACGTCACGCCGGATACCATCCGATATTACGAAAAGCAGCAGATGATTGATCATGAAGTTCGTACTGAAGGTGGCTTTCGACTTTATACCGATAACGATCTGCAGCGCCTGCGGTTTATTCGTTATGCGCGCCAGCTCGGTTTCACATTAGACTCGATCCGCGAACTTTTATCGATCCGCATCGATCCGGCACATCACACCTGCCAGGAGTCTAAAAGCATTGTGCAGGCCCGTCTGGATGAAGTGGAAGCACGCATTCAGGAGCTGCAGACCATGCAGCGCTCCCTGCAAAGGCTGAATGATGCCTGCTGCGGTACGGCCCACAGCAGTATTTATTGTTCCATTCTGGAAGCCCTTGAACAGGGAGCCAGTGGAGAAACGCAGGGCTGTTGATTTTTAGTTCATCCGGGTCTAGACTCCCGTCGTCATAAACCAAGCTCAGGAGAATTTATGAGCCGCTATCAGCATACGAAAGGTCAGATCAAAGACAATGCCATTGAGGCACTACTTCACGACCCGCTATTCAGACAGCGCGTTGAGAAGAATAAAAAAGGGAAAGGAAGTTATCTGCGTAAAGACAAGCATGAAAAACGGGGTAACTGGGAGGCCAGTGGCAAGCAAGCGAATCGCTTATTTACCACTGGCCTTCCTGCTTTAAGCTTTTGATTAAACGCGGTTGTTCTGCTCTTTTAACAGATCGCGGATCTCACTCAGCAGCACTTCTTCTTTCGTTGGTGCAGGTGCTGCAGCTGGCTCTTCTTTCTTACGATTGAGCCTGTTGATCAGCTTGATAGCCATAAAAATGGCAAACGCGACAATCACAAAATCAAATACGTTCTGAATGAATACGCCGTAGTGCATCACGACCGCCGGCACATCACCCTGTGCTTCACGCAGCGTGAAAGCGAACTGTTTGAAATCTATGCCCCCGATTAACAACCCTAAAGGTGGCATGATAATGTCGGCCACTAATGATGAAACAATCTTGCCGAATGCCGCACCAATAATGACACCCACAGCTAAATCCACCACGTTCCCGCGCATCGCAAATTCGCGAAATTCTTTAATAAAACTCATTGTTCTCTCCTTGTGCCAGCTGACGAGTTTAAGTTTAACAAATGATTAGCCAATTGCCATTCGGGATAATTAAACATTATAAAAAATAAAAGGCACAAAAATGAAAAGGATAAAGTAAGGGTGCTCTTTCTGGAGCACCCAATTCTTTAAAGGAAGAATGGACTTGGCTGGAATAAACGTTCGACGTCGGTAATAAACTTTTTATCGGTAAGGAACATAATAACGTGATCGCCTTGCTCAATTCGTAAATTATCATTGGCAATCATGACATCATCCCCGCGCACAACGGCGCCGATGATCGTGCCTGGTGGAAGCTTAATTTCATCGATTGACCGGCCCACGACGCGTGACGTGGTTTCATCTCCGTGAGCAACAGCTTCAATGGCTTCCGCCACGCCACGGCGGAGCGATGACACACCGACAATATCCGCTTTACGAACATGGCTCAGAAGCGCTGAAATTGTTGCCTGCTGAGGCGAAATGGCAATATCAATAACGCTGCCCTGAACCAGATCGACATACGCCTTGCGCTGGATAAGCACCATGACTTTTTTTGCCCCCATGCGCTTCGCGAGCATGGCGGACATTATATTTGCCTCGTCATCGTTGGTGACGGCAATAAAGAGATCGACTTGATCAATATGCTCTTCAGCCAGTAGCTCCTGATCGGACGCATCACCATAAAATACGATCGTATTTTGAAGTTTTTCCGCCAGTTCAGCAGCACGCTGTTGATCGCGCTCGATCAACTTCACGCTGTAATCTTTTTCTAACCGATGTGCCAGACCTGCACCGATATTGCCGCCGCCGACCAGCATAATGCGTTTATAGGGTTTTTCGAGACGCTGTAATTCACTCATCACCGCACGAATATGCTGTGAGGCCGCAATAAAGAAGACCTCATCACCGGCTTCGACAATCGTGGAGCCCTGCGGGCGAATGGGTCTGTCGTGACGGAAAATGGCTGCGACGCGCGTATCGATATGCGGCATGTGCTCGCGCATGGTGGAAAGCGCATTGCCGATCAATGGCCCGCCGTAATAGGCCTTAACCACTGCCAGACTCACTTTGCCCTCGGCAAAGTTTACCACCTGCAGGGCACCCGGATATTCGATCAGGCGGTAGATATTGTCGATAACCAGCTGTTCTGGCGCGATAAGGTGGTCGATGGGGACCGCTTCGGAATTAAACAGTTTTTCAGCATCGCGAACATAGTCCGGAGAGCGAATACGCGCAATTCGGTTTGGCGTGTTGAAAAGCGAGTAGGCCACCTGACAGGCCACCATATTAGTTTCATCAGAACTGGTTACCGCAACCAGCATGTCGGCATCGTCGGCGCCTGCCTCACGAAGAACACGTGGGTGCGAACCATGACCCTGCACCACCCGCAGGTCAAATTTGTCCTGTAAAACACGCAGGCGATCGCCGTTGGTATCAACTATGGTGATGTCGTTGTTTTCCCCAACCAGGTTTTCCGCCAGCGTTCCGCCAACCTGTCCTGCGCCCAGAATGATAATCTTCATATCTCGTGACCTGTTCTCAACATCACTCTTTGATTAGCTTAGCGTAAAAGAAGCCATCACCCTCTTCTGCACCCGGCAGATTCTGCTGACCCGGGCATTCAGGCGTTCCCGTATCGCGCAGCGCTGCATCCGGGGTACGTTTAAGGAAGGCCGCGATTTGCTGACTGTTTTCTTCCGGCAGCACTGAGCAGGTCGCATAGACCAGCGTGCCGCCGGGTTTAAGATGTGGCCAGATGGCGTCGAGAATGTCGGATTGCAGTTGGGCAAGCTCGTTAATATCACGATCGCGACGCAGCCACTTGATATCAGGATGACGACGAATCACGCCGGTGGCAGAGCAGGGGGCATCCAGCAAAATGCGATCGAATTGTGTTTCGCCACACCATTCTGCTGGTTTGCGTCCATCGCCTTGCTTAACCTGTGCCTTCATGCCCAGGCGCTTGAGGTTGTCGTAGACGCGTGAAAGACGCTGCTCATCAACGTCCACTGCCATCACGCTGGCCTGCGGAGCCACTTCAAGAATATGCGTCGTTTTGCCCCCTGGTGCGGCGCAGAGATCGAGGATCTGCTCACCGTTTTGGGGTTCAAGCCAGGTCATGCAACCCTGAGCCGAGGCATCCTGTACAGTTACCCAACCGTCTTCAAAGCCGGGCAGTGCATGTACCAGTGCAGGCGATGCTAAGCGCACGGCATCAGGGTATGCGTCATGGGTGAAGCCGCTCATTCCAGCTTCTTCAAGTAATGCCAGCCATGCGTCACGGGTGTGGTGATTACGATTCACGCGTAACCACATTGGTGGACGCTGGTTGTTAGCATCGGCAATGTCCTGCCATTGCTGCGGATAAGCTTTTTTCAGGCGCTTCAACAGCCAGTCCGGATGCAGGAAGCGCGCTTCGCTTTGGGCAAATTCAGCCAGAAGCTCTTCCTGCTGTCTCTGGAACTGACGCAGTACGCCGTTGATCAGCCCTTTCAGCTGAGGACGTTTAATCGCAACGGCACCTTCCACCGTCTCTGCCAGCGCGGCATGGGGTGGGATGCGGGTATGAAGAAGCTGATAAAAACCCACCATAATCAAATAGTGTACGGTGCGCTGTTTGCCTGTCATTGGGCGTGACATCAGCTTATTAATCAACCACTCAAGTTGAGAAAGCGTGCGCAGGACGCCAAAGCAAAGCTCCTGAAGCAGGGCTTTATCCTTATCAGAGACTTTTTGCTGCAGGGGAGGCAGGACATTGCTCAATGACTGGCCCTGCTCAATAACCTGCTCGACGGCCTGAGCCGCCATACTGCGTAGATTTTGTTTTTTCATAACCGTAAAAATAAAAATGCCCGGAAACACCGGGCCTTAAGAATAAATTTGCTCAGGCAAGACGGTTGCCCGGGATAAACCATTCGCGACGGGAATTTAACAGATCCTGAGCGCTCATGGCTTTCTTACCGGCCGGTTGGAGCGATTCAAGATTCAATATCCCTTGCCCAGTCGCCACCTGGATGCCGTTCTTGTTGGCGTCAACAATCGTACCGGGTTCAGCCGTAGTAGTACCGCTAATGACGGAGGCTTTCCACACTTTCACCGGCTGCTCATCAATCTCTATCCAGCTCATCGGCCACGGATTGAAAGCGCGAATGCAGCGTTCAAGCTGAGCGGCCGACAGGGACCAGTCGATCCGCGCTTCTTCTTTGCTCAGCTTTTCGGCATAAGTCACCAGCGCGTCATCCTGAACTTCCGGTTTCGCCGTATTGTCAGCAAGCTGCTGGAGCGTCTCGATAAGCCCTTGTGGACCGAGGTCTGCCAGTTTGTCATACAGCGTGGCGCTGGTATCGTCTGACGTAATGGGGCAGGCCAGTTTATACAGCATATCGCCGGTGTCTAAACCTACGTCCATCTTCATAATGGTAACGCCCGTTTCGGCATCACCTGCCCACAGCGAGCGCTGAATAGGTGCAGCACCACGCCAGCGCGGGAGCAAAGACCCATGCACGTTGATGCAACCCAGGCGAGGCATATCGAGCACAGCTTTTGGCAGGATTAAACCGTAAGCCACCACCACCATTACGTCGGCTTTCAGGTCAGCGACCAGCTGCTGATTTTCCTGGGAGCGTAACGATACGGGCTGGAAAACGGGTAGCCCATGCTCTTCTGCCAGCACTTTTACCGGGCTGGGCATCATTTTTTTGCCGCGACCAGCAGGACGGTCCGGCTGGGTAAAGACGCCAACAACCTTGTGACCGGAAGATAACAGCGCGTCAAGATGACGCGCTGCAAAATCAGGGGTTCCCGCGAAGATAATTCGTAGTGTTTTAGACACGATGATCCTTGTATCCGGGGGGCGTTATGCGCGAGAACGCAAACGATCCAGTTTTTCTACTTTCTGACGAATACGCTGCTGTTTCAGCGGTGAGAGGTAATCGATAAACAGTTTACCGACAAGGTGATCCATCTCATGCTGAATACAAATCGCCAGCAGGTCATCTGCTTCCAGTTCGAACGGATTACCGTCACGATCCAGGGCGCGAATTTTCACCTTTTCAGCTCGCGGCACTAACGCACGCTGTTCAGGAATAGACAGACAGCCTTCCTCAATACCGGTTTCGCCACTCTTTTCGAGCAGCTCAGGGTTGATCAGCACCAGGCGGCCATCGCGATTTTCAGAAACATCAATCACGATAATACGCTTATGAATGTCTACCTGCGTCGCCGCCAGACCAATGCCTTCTTCGGCGTACATGGTATCGAACATATCATCAACGATACGCTGGATTTCTGCATTCACTTCTTTGACCGGTTCAGCGACGATGCGAAGGCGCTCGTCCGGAATATGTAACACTTGCAAAACTGCCATAAATTTCCAGAGTCGTGTTCAGGAGTTGATAAGAATACTACCTCTATTCTAGACAAATCCCCCATCGATTGACAGCATCAGTGACCAATCGCAATGATTGCGGAGGCCGCTTATGGCAGGGGAAAGGATGACGTTGACCGAGATATGGCTACGGCTAATACACACAGGGTCTCTGTGTGGTGATGTAATGCTGGAAGCGGCTGCACGACTGCAGAAGCAGGAAGGCATCGACACGCTTGTCTTAAGAAATGCTGGACTGACAGCAAAGCAGGCTGAACGATTCTTTGCGTTCAATGAGAGTGAGCTGGAACGTAGCCTGCTATGGCTTGAGCAGCCGGGGCATCATTTATTAACGGCCAACCATCCCCTTTATCCCCCTTTGCTTCGCACGATCCCTGATTATCCCGGTGCATTATTCATAAAAGGTAACCCAGAGACGCTTAATACCGTTCAGCTGGCGGTGGTAGGCAGTCGTGCGCCGTCATGGTACGGCGAGCGATGGGGGAAAATCCTGTGCGAACAGCTTACACAAAGTGGTTTCACGATTACCAGCGGGCTGGCCTGTGGTATTGACGGCGTTGCCCACAGCGCGGCGCTGTCAGCTAAAGGACAAAGTGTCGCGGTGCTGGGGAACGGTCTTTTTAGCATTTATCCACGCCGACATCAGGCATTGGCGATGCGGCTTATTGAATCTGACGGCGCGATAGTCTCTGAGTTTTCGCTTTCCGCGCAGCCCAGGCCGGCAAACTTTCCGCGTCGTAATCGAATTATCAGCGGGCTTAGCAAAGGCGTGCTGGTAGTTGAAGCTGCGCGGCGAAGCGGTTCGCTGGTCACGGCACGATGCGCGCTTGAACAGGGGAGAGAGGTCTTTGCCTTGCCCGGCCCGATAGGTAACCCCGGATGCGAGGGGCCCCACTGGCTGATTAAGCAAGGGGCCACACCGGTAACGGAAGTAGGGGATATTCTTGAAAATTTGCAATATGGATTGCAATGGCTACAGGAAGATCCCGAAAAGCGACAATATTCATCAGATCAGGGAAAGGTGGCATTGCCATTTCCCAAGCTCCTGGCTAACGTAGGAGATGAGGTAACACCTGTTGACGTTGTCGCTGAACGTGCCGGCCAACCTGTGCCAGTAACGGTAGCACAGCTACTCGAACTGGAGTTAGCAGGGTGGATCGCAGCTGTACCCGGCGGCTATGTCCGATTAAGGAGGGCATGCCATGTTCGACGTACTGATGTATTTGTTTGAGACTTACATCCATAACGAAGCAGAAATGCGAGTGGATCAGGACAAATTGACACAGGATCTTACCGATGCGGGGTTTGAGCGGGAAGACATCTATAATGCGTTGATGTGGCTGGAAAAACTGGCTGATTATCAGGAAGGCCTGGCCGAACCGATGCAGCTTGCTTCTGATCCATTGTCAGTACGCATTTATACCGCAGAAGAGTGTGAAAGGCTGGACGCCAGCTGCCGGGGATTCATCTTATTCCTTGAGCAGATTCAGGTGCTGAACCTCGAAACGAGAGAAATGGTGATAGAGCGCGTCATGGCGCTGGATACAGCAGAATTCGAACTGGAAGATCTCAAATGGGTGATCCTGATGGTTCTGTTTAATATCCCGGGCTGTGAAAATGCCTATCAGCAAATGGAAGAATTACTCTTTGAAGTGAATGAAGGTATGCTGCACTAATTCAATGTGCAGCACCAAGAGTTGTTATGGCCAAATCAGCACTATTCACGGTGCATAAAAACGAGCCCTGCCCGCAGTGCGGGGCTGAACTTGTTATTCGGTCCGGGAAACACGGCCCGTTTCTCGGTTGTTCACACTATCCGGAATGTGATTATGTTCGTCCTCTGAAAAGCCAGGCGGATGGACATATCGTTAAAATTCTGGAGGGTCAGTATTGTCCCGTGTGCGGTGGTGAATTAGCCCTGCGGCAGGGGCGTTTCGGCATGTTTATTGGATGTAGCCGCTATCCAGAATGTGAGCATACGGAACAAATTGATAAGCCTGATGAAACGGCAATTGCGTGTCCTCAGTGTCAGCGCGGTCAGCTGGTACAGCGCCGTTCCCGTTATGGTAAGACCTTCCATTCGTGCGATCGCTACCCTGAATGCCAGTTCGTCATCAATTTTAAACCAGTAGCGGGAACCTGCCCTCATTGCAATTATCCGCTACTGATAGAGAAGAAAACCGCGCAAGGCATGAAACGCTTCTGCGCCAGTAAACAATGTGGAAAGCCGGTTACGGCGGATCAAAATAGTGAATAATAACCTGCCATCAGGCTCCATTGCGCATGCTGTGGACGTACTGAAAAATGAAGAAGTCATCGCCTATCCAACTGAAGCTGTTTTTGGGGTCGGTTGCGATCCTGACAGCGAGACGGCTGTGAGCCGTCTGCTTGCCCTGAAACAAAGACCCGTCGAGAAAGGACTGATTTTGATCGCTGCGAATTACGAGCAGCTTAAACCTTATATCGACGACTCCATGCTTACGCCGGCGCAGCGCGAGACTATCTTCTCCGTGTGGCCGGGACCGGTGACCTTCGTCTTCCCGGCGCAGCCGACAACCCCGCGTTGGTTAACCGGACGCTTTGATTCCCTCGCCGTTCGCGTAACTGACCATCCGCTGGTGGTTGAGCTTTGTCTGGCATTTGGTAAACCGCTAGTCTCAACAAGTGCTAACCTTACCGGATTGCCGCCTTGTCGGACAACCGAAGAAGTGCTGGCGCAGTTCGGGAATGACTTCCCTGTTGCTGTCGGTGAAACGGGAGGGCGCCTGAATCCGTCTGAAATTCGCGACGCTTTGACCGGCGAACGTTTTCGCCAGGGGTAATCTCATGGAAACCTATGCTGTTTTTGGCAATCCCATTGCACACAGCAAATCACCGTTGATCCATCAGCAATTCGCGGAGCAGCTGGAGATTGATCATCCCTACGGCCGCATACTGGCGCCAGTGGATGCTTTTATCCCAACGCTGGAGGCCTTTTTCGCCGCGGGGGGCAAAGGCGCGAATGTGACGGTGCCTTTTAAAGAGGAAGCCTTCGAACGTGCGGATGAGCTAACCGAACGAGCTTTTCTGGCTGGTGCAGTCAATACTCTAAAACGGCTTGAGGATGGACGCCTTTTGGGTGACAACACCGACGGAATTGGTTTACTCAGCGATCTGGAAAGACTCTCCTTTATCAAGCCCGGATTCCGGATCCTGCTGATTGGCGCGGGTGGCGCATCGCGGGGCGTTCTGTTGCCTCTGCTTTCACTGGACTGTTCGGTGACCGTTACTAACAGAACCTTTTCCCGGGCAGAAGCGCTGGCGGCGTTGTTTGCGCATACCGGCAGCGTGAGCGCGGCAGCTCTTGACGATCTTGCCGATCGTGAGTTCGATCTTGTCATTAATGCCACATCCAGCGGCATTAGTGGTGAGATCCCGGCGATCCCCGCTTCGCTGGTCAGTGCGCATATGTATTTCTATGACATGTTTTATCAGAAAGGGAAGACGCCTTTCCTTTATTGGTGTGAACAACACGGTGCGAAAAAGTTAGCCGATGGACTCGGCATGCTGGTGGGGCAGGCTGCGCATGCGGTGCTTCTCTGGCACGGGGTGTTGCCTGCAGTCGAGCCGGTCATTGAAAAGTTAAAGCAGGAGCTTTCGGCGTGAATCAGGCTATTCATTTTCCGGACAGAGAGAGCTGGGATGAAAGTAAGCAAGCGGTCTGTTTCCCGGTTCTGGTACACGGCATGCAACTGACCTGTGCCATTCATGGGGAAACGCTGTTGCGTCGTTTTGGCGGTTCAGATCCGATAGCGGTATTTTGCGAAAATCGCTGGGATCTGGAAGAGGAAGCCAGCGATTTAATCCGCAAAGAGCAGGAAGACGATCAGGGTTGGATTTGGCTATCCTGATCCAAATAATCATTTTTCCATTTTACGTAGTTGTTCGCCGAGTATTTTAATCCTTCGATCTCTGCCTCCTTAAGGGGGCGGATCTGTTTTACCGGACTTCCCAGATAGAGATAGCCGCTCTCCAGCCGTTTGTTCTGCGGGACTAGGCTACCGGCTCCAATCATCACGTCATCTTCTACTATGACACCATCCAGCAAAATCGACCCCATGCCAACAAGTACGCGATTTCCGATAGTGCAGCCGTGAAGCATCACTTTATGGCCGACGGTAACCTCTTCTCCAATGATGAGGGGATTACCTTCCGGGTTATAGGAGGATTTGTGCGTGACGTGCAGGACGCTACCGTCCTGAATATTGGTACGTGCACCAATCGACACATAGTTAACATCACCCCTGATGGCGACGAGTGGCCAGATACTGACATCGTCGGCCATTCGGACATCACCAATCACCACGCTGCTGGCATCGATCATCACGCGATCGCCTTTTTGGGGGAACAGATCTTTATAAGGACGTAATACTGCGGGCATATCTACCTCTAACAATGAGCGCTATACAGAAGACTTTGATCGTATTAATGGATCGAGGCAAGGCAAAATACGTCAATATTTAAGCAGAACGGGCGGGATTTCAGCGAAAAGCGCGGAAAATCAGCAGTCGGAAAAAAAGATCTAAAAAATACTTGTGCTAAAAAATGGGATCCCTATAATGCGCCTCCATCGACACGGCGGATGTGAATCACTTCACAAACAACCCGGTCGGTTGAAGAGAAAAAATCCTGAAATAACGGGTTGACTCTGAAAGAGGAAAGCGTAATATACGCCACCTCGCAACG
>NZ_VTUC01000018.1 GCF_008364555.1 Enterobacter vonholyi | reverse complement strand
TTGCAAAAAAATGACTGACTGCTGCATTCCCCAGCAAAACCCCGCCTTATACCCTTTTATGCACAAAGTTATCCACAGTGATGCGAAAAAGTGAAAATGTGCGAGCGTTGCGCAAACGTTTTCGTTAAAATGCTCGCGCTTAACAAGGATGCCTCGTCAGGTGTGTTAGATGAGTTTTTCGCAGGAAAATTCATCTAACGCTCTCTGTAATCGTGAAATCCAGGGGATTTACCATGCAACAACGTCGTCCAGTCCGCCGCGCTCTGCTCAGTGTTTCTGATAAAGCCGGTATCGTTGAATTCGCTCAGGCACTTTCTGCACGCGGTGTAGAACTGCTTTCTACAGGCGGTACCGCTCGCCTGTTAGCAGATAAAGGTCTGCCGGTAACCGAAGTGTCCGATTACACCGGTTTCCCGGAAATGATGGATGGACGCGTCAAAACCCTGCATCCGAAAGTGCACGGCGGTATTCTTGGCCGTCGCGGCCAGGACGACGCCATTATGGAACAGCACGACATCGCGCCGATCGACATGGTTGTCGTTAACCTCTACCCGTTTGCCCAGACCGTTGCCCGCGAAGGCTGTTCTCTGGAGGATGCCGTAGAGAATATTGATATTGGCGGCCCAACCATGGTGCGCTCAGCAGCCAAGAACCATAAAGATGTGGCTATCGTGGTGAAGAGCAGCGATTACGAGACCATTATTAATGAGATGGATGCCAACGAAGGGTCACTGACTCTGGATACCCGTTTCGACCTCGCCATTAAAGCTTTCGAGCACACCGCAGCGTATGACAGCATGATCGCCAACTACTTCGGTAGCCTGGTGCCGGCTTACCACGGTGAAAGCAAAGATCCTTCTGGCCGCTTCCCGCGTACCCTGAATCTGAACTTCATTAAGAAACAAGATATGCGTTACGGTGAGAACAGCCACCAGCAGGCTGCCTTCTATATAGAAGAAGAGGTAAAAGAAGCCTCTGTTGCGACCGCTCAGCAGGTTCAGGGCAAAGCGCTCTCCTATAACAACATTGCCGACACCGACGCGGCGCTGGAATGCGTGAAAGAGTTCAGCGAGCCGGCCTGCGTTATCGTCAAGCACGCCAACCCATGCGGCGTGGCGGTAAGCACCTCTATTCTGGATGCCTACGATCGCGCCTACAAAACCGACCCGACCTCCGCGTTCGGCGGCATTATCGCCTTCAACCGCGAGCTGGATGCTGAAACCGCACAGGCCATTATCTCCCGCCAGTTTGTCGAAGTGATTATCGCGCCATCGGCCTCCGAAGAAGCGCTGAAAATCACCGCGGCAAAACAGAACGTGCGCGTACTGATTTGCGGCCAGTGGGCAGAACGCGTGCCGGGCCTGGACTTCAAACGCGTAAACGGCGGCCTGCTGGTTCAGGACCGCGATCTGGGCATGGTGACAGAAGCCGACCTGCGCGTGGTGACCAAACGCCAGCCGACCGAACAGGAACTGCGTGACGCGCTGTTCTGCTGGAAGGTCGCGAAGTTCGTAAAATCCAACGCCATCGTCTATGCCAAAGAGAACATGACTATCGGGATAGGCGCAGGCCAGATGAGCCGCGTTTACTCTGCGAAAATCGCGGGTATTAAAGCAGGTGACGAAGGTCTGGAAGTCAAAGGCTCCGCCATGGCCTCTGACGCCTTCTTCCCGTTCCGTGACGGTATCGACGCCGCAGCCGCTGTGGGCATCACCTGCGTGATCCAGCCAGGCGGTTCAATCCGCGACGACGAAGTGATTGCCGCTGCCGACGAACACGGCATCGCGATGATCTTCACCGACATGCGCCACTTCCGCCATTAATTCCCGGAGCTGAAAATGAAAGTATTAGTGATTGGTAACGGCGGACGCGAGCACGCGCTGGCGTGGAAAGCGGCGCAGTCTCCGCTGGTGACAACGGTCTTCGTGGCACCGGGCAACGCCGGTACCGCACTGGAACCCGCGCTGCAGAACGTGGCTATCGGCGTGACCGACATTCCGGCGCTGCTGAGTTTTGCCCAGAGCGAGAAAATCGACCTGACCATCGTCGGCCCGGAAGCGCCGCTGGTGATTGGCGTGGTGGATGCGTTCCGCGCAGCGGGCCTGAAAATTTTCGGCCCAACGGAAGGCGCCGCGCAGCTGGAAGGCTCCAAAGCCTTCACCAAAGATTTCCTCGCGCGTCATAACATCCCGACGGCGGAATATCAGAATTTCACTGAAGTGGAGCCTGCTCTGGCCTACTTACGTGAGAAGGGCGCGCCGATTGTTATCAAGGCCGACGGTCTGGCCGCCGGTAAAGGCGTGATCGTCGCGATGACGCTCGACGAAGCCGAAGCCGCAGTTCAGGACATGCTGGCGGGCAATGCTTTCGGTGATGCGGGCCACCGCATCGTGATCGAAGAGTTCCTAGACGGTGAAGAAGCAAGCTTCATCGTGATGGTAGACGGCGAGCACGTTCTGCCGATGGCCACCAGCCAGGACCACAAGCGTGTGGGCAATGGCGATACCGGCCCGAATACCGGTGGAATGGGCGCTTACTCCCCCGCTCCGGTAGTGACTGACGAAGTTCACCAGCGCACCATGGATCGCATCATCTGGCCGACCGTGAAGGGAATGGCGGCAGAAGGGAATACCTACACCGGTTTCCTTTACGCAGGTCTGATGATCGACAAGCAGGGTAACCCTAAGGTCATCGAATTCAACTGCCGCTTTGGCGATCCGGAAACGCAGCCAATCATGCTGCGCATGAAATCCGATCTGGTGGATCTGTGTCTGGCAGCCTGCGATGGCAAGCTGGACGAGAAAACCTCCGAGTGGGACGAGCGTGCGTCTCTCGGCGTGGTGATTGCTGCGGGTGGTTATCCGGGCAACTACAGCACCGGTGATGAAATCCACGGCCTGCCGCTGGAAGAGATTGAAGGTGCGAAGGTGTTCCACGCGGGTACGAAGCTGGCTGGCGACGATCGCGTCCTCACCAACGGCGGACGCGTGCTGTGTGCAACCGCGCTGGGCCATACCGTGGCAGAAGCACAGAAACGCGCCTATGCGCTGATGGCAGATATTCACTGGAACGGTAGCTTTAGCCGTCAGGATATCGGCTATCGCGCGATTGCACGCGAGCAGGGGAAGTAACGGAACCGTCTGTTTCCCCTCACCCTAACCCTCTCCCTCAAGGGAGAGGGTATTTACCTCAGAAACTCTTCTCCGTCGGCTGCCAGGTGCAGAAGTCTTCGTTCGCCACCAATAGCAATTGAGAACCTTCCGGCGCCTCAAGCCACGCCACACTCACTTCCATTGATGAATGACGCTGACGGCGTTGAATGTGTTCGGTTGCCCAGGATTCGAGCTCAGGCTTGACCGTCTGCCCTTCGCAGGTTGTCACCGTACCATCGCTATGCCAGCGTCCCTGGCGCAGCACAACGCGGCCCAGACGAAGCGCATCGCTGGTCTGGCGGATTTGTTCGGCACGATAACGGTAGAGGGCGATTTGATCGCTGGAAAGCTGCTGTTTTTGACCGCTGACTTCGCGCTGCATAAAGCTTAGCTCGCCATGGTCGTCAAAACGCACTTTCACGTGTTCGGGGGTCTTGCTGTAGACGTTCAGCTCAATCAGCGACAGGTCATCTCCCTGCCAGCGATACTCCGCCGTCGACGTATTGCCGCTATGCCACGGGCTGAAGGCAGAAAGCAGATGAACTTCGCCGCCGGAATCTTTGCGCCAGACCCTGACCGCGCCCTGGTTGTCCGCGTAACCGCTGGCGGTAAACGGCGGCAGGGAGGTGTCGTGGCTACAGGCTGACAGCAGCAGCATGCCTGCCAGCGCGAGCGTTCCACGCCAGAAAGACAAAAGGGGCGTTACCGCCCCTTCGCTAAAACTGTTCACTGCCACGCGTCTTACTTAACAGCGTCTTTCAGTGCTTTACCAGAAACAAATGCCGGCACGTTAGCTGCGGCGATTTTGATTTCTTTACCGGTCTGCGGGTTGCGGCCAGTACGCTCAGCGCGGTGGTTCACTTTGAAGGTACCGAAACCAACCAGTTGTACAGCATCACCTTCTTTCAGAGACTCAGTAATAGCAGCCAGGGTAGATTCCAGAGCAGCTTTAGCCTGCACTTTAGACAGATCAGCCTTGTCCGCAATTACATCAATCAGTTGAGTCTTGTTCATAAGTTATCCTTTCAATGTGTTTATCGCTTGCTAAGCATCGAGTGCGACGAAAATGCCAAAAAAGCACTCTCCTGCATACACGCACCGATAGCCACTTTTTTTCGCCCCCCAAATGTAGACCAGACAAGGGGCGAAAGGGAAGAGTCGAGGAGCGACAAAACGGGCGTTATCTCAAGATTTATTGTCTCATTGGTTAAAAATTATACCAATATTGCTCTCGCCAGCCTCTCGTAAGTCCGCGCGCAGCCCTTTTATCAGCTCAATATCGCGTTCTTCACACTCTGCTAACAGGCGGAAAATTTCCCACTGAATGTCCCATTCTTGCTCAACCGCCGGGTTCGCACGCAGCTCTTCGTCGGTCATTTCCCGACCTTCCTGGGTCATTTCCAGCATCGCGACGGTCGTAATAGATGCCTTACTGACTTCAATAGCGTGCTCCAGCGTTTCACCGCTCAGACGGGAGTGAAGCAGTTCGCTTAACGCCACGCAGGCATCAATCGCCGGGTAGACACCGTACAGATCAAAATCATCCGCAACCGGAATCGCCTCTTCCAGCTTTTCGAGCTGAGAGTCGAAATTCACCTTCGCGTCTTTCACCGTCAGCGTTTCCCAGATCAGATCCAGAATGCGACGGTAGATATGGCCATCACCAAAGCCGGTCTGCTTGCAGAACGCGGCATAGTTGGGATACATGCGCTCGCACAGGCAAGCCATAAAGGTGACGTGCTGCCAGCTTTCCAGCTTTTCAAGGCGCAGGTGAATCGGGTTTTGTAGCATGATGATCTCTCGAATCGAAAATTAGGCGCAGTTTACCTGAATCATCGCTGAATTTCCTGCCAACGAACAAAAGCCGGACGCGAAGACGCCACGGCGTCTGCCCAGCGCGTCGGCTCCGGCAAGCGGTAGCCCTTCATGCAGCGCTGCACCCACGCGAGGGCGCTGTCCATGCTCACACGGTGCCCGGTAGCGATAAAGAGCGGGTTACAGCGTGCCTTGCTGCGCCAGACCCACGCCAGCTGCTCGCCTTTATGGATAAGCGGCGCCAGCGCACCCGGCTCTGCGGAGAGTGGCTCAAACGCGCCGCACAGGCGTTTCTTGGCGACGCCAATGGTCGGCACATCCACCAGCAGCCCAAAATGACTGGCAACGCCTAAACGACGCGGATGTGAGATCCCGTGCCCATCGACAAACAGCAGGTCAGGTTTTTGCGAGAGCTGCTCCCACGCTGCCAGCAGCGCGGGATATTCGCGGAAGGAGAGAAAGCCCGGAATATACGGCATGGTGGTCGCGATACGCGCGACCTTGTACTCCACCATATCGAGCGAAGGGTATTTCAGGACCACCATCGCCGCTCGCGTCACGTCCCCACCCTGCTCGAACCCGACGTCTGCTCCGCCAATGTACTGCGGAGGGTTCTTATCCAGACGATCCTCGCGGATCACCGATGAGGCCAGTTCGATTTGTTGAGCGCGTAGCGACGCGAGATCCATAACGACTCCTTACTTGTGATACTG
Source organism: Enterobacter vonholyi (assembly GCF_008364555.1). GTDB lineage: Bacteria > Pseudomonadota > Gammaproteobacteria > Enterobacterales > Enterobacteriaceae > Enterobacter > Enterobacter vonholyi. Next base: position 23,242 of record NZ_VTUC01000018.1, on the reverse strand, counting down.
GGCAGAAAGCCGATGCACCGCCTCCACAAATACGCCTGCGTGTTCTGGCGGCACATCCTGATGAATGCCGTGGCCGAGGTTAAAGACGTGGCCTTCCCCCTGGCCGAAACCAGACAGTATAGTCGACACTTCTTCTTCAATGCGGGCTGGCGGCGCATAAAGCATGGACGGGTCCATATTGCCCTGCAGCGCTACTTTGTCGCCCACGCGACGACGCGCATCGGCAATATCGGTGGTCCAGTCGAGACCCAGCGCGTCGCAGCCGGTTGCCGCCATCGCTTCCAGCCACTGGCCGCCACCTTTGGTGAACAGCGTCACCGGCACGCGGCGACCTTCGTTTTCACGCAGCAGGCCGTCAACGATTTTATGCATGTAATATAGGGAGAACTGCTGATAATCGCGCCCGGTCAGCACGCCGCCCCAGGTATCGAAAATCATCACCGACTGCGCGCCCGCCTTAATCTGCGCGTTCAGATAGAGCGTAACGCTCTTCGCCAGCTTGTCGAGCAGCGCATGCAGGGCCAGCGGCTCGGCGTACATCATCTTTTTAATCATGGTGAAGGCTTTGCTGCTGCCACCTTCCACCATATAGGTCGCCAGCGTCCACGGGCTGCCTGAGAAGCCAATCAGCGGCACTTCCCCTTTCAGCTCGCGGCGAATGGTGCGCACGGCGTTCATCACGTAGCCCAGCTCGCCTTCCGGATCGGGAATCGGCAGCTTGTCCACGTCGGCTTTGCTTTTGATCGGAGAGGTGAAACGCGGACCTTCACCGGTTTCGAAGTACAGGCCAAGGCCCATCGCATCCGGAATGGTCAGAATATCCGAGAAGAGGATCGCCGCATCCAGCGGGAAGCGGCGCAGCGGCTGGAGCGTCACTTCACAGGCCAGCTCGGCGTTTTTGCAAAGCGACATAAAATCCCCCGCCTGCGCGCGCGTGGCTTTGTACTCTGGCAGATAGCGTCCCGCCTGGCGCATCATCCACACCGGGGTGACATCAACGGGCTGGCGCAGCAGCGCACGCAGATAACGATCGTTCTTCAGTTCGGTCATTTTTGCAGTTCCTTAAGCGTCATGGCCTCAGTGTAACACTACTCATACTCGGCCCGACACATCACCACGGTATCTTCTATCAGCCGACGCGCCACGGTACCCGGCGGTGGTAACAGCGGTAAATCGTCGTAGCGATACCAGTTCGCATCCAGCAGCTCTTTCCGATCGATAACGATCTCGCCGCTGTCATATTCGGCCATAAAGGCCGTCATCAGCGACTGCGGGAACGGCCACGGCTGGGAGGTGACATAGCGCAGGTTCTTCACTTTGATGCCGCTCTCCTCCATTACCTCGCGCGCCACCGCCTGCTCCAGCGTTTCGCCCACCTCGACGAAGCCGGCCAGCACGGTGTGTACGCCGTTGCGATGACGGGTATGCTGCGCCAGCAGAATGGAATCATCCCGGCGGATAGCGACGATGATGCACGGCGCAATCTGCGGATAGTAGCGCTCGCGGCAGTGGCTGCAGAGCATCGCCCACTCGGTTTTGCTCGGGTGCATGGTATGACCGCAGTAGCCGCAGTATTTGTGCGAGCGATAAAACTCCGCCAGCTGCACGCCGCGCCCCGCCAGCTGGAACAGGCCCACGTCCAGATCCAACACCTGGCGAACGGATCCCATATCCTGACGACGCGCTTGCTGGATCAACCACACGGGCTCACCCTGCCACTCGCCGATCTCTAGCGCAGGCTGGCCCACGAGATCGAACGTTTCCGCCGCACCGTAGGGCAGTTCTCCACCGGGCAACCATAATTTTTGTTCGTGGCTGACGATCCACCAACCCAGATCTGATTTTTCAATAATACGATCCATATCTATTGCACTACCTTCGCTTCACTGACATGTTGTTAGCATTGTGGTTACATTCTGGATGAGCAGATTCAATCCTACACTTTGCGGAGTCGACCATGTTAAACCAGCTAGAAAGCCTGACTGAGCGCGTTAGAGGAAGTAACAAACTGGTGGATCGCTGGCTGCATGTGCGCAAGCATCTACTCGTGGCTTATTACAATCTGGTCGGCATTAAGCCTGGCAAAGAATCGTTTATGCGATTGAACGAAAAAGCGCTGGATGATTTTTGTCAGGGCCTGGTCGACTATCTGTCCGACGGCCATTTCAATATTTATGAACGCATTAACCGCGAAATGGAAGGGACAACGCCGTATTTAGCGGCCAGCAAGCTCTATCCGCTGCTGGAAGCCAATACCCAGCAGATCATGGATTACTATGATTCCACGCTCGAGAATGCCATCGATCACGATAACTATCTTGAGTTCCAGAAAGCGCTATCCGACCTCGGCGAAGCGCTGGAGGAGCGATTCACGCTGGAAGATAAGCTGATCTCTCTCGCCCTGGACAATGATTTGAACATCAGTAACGAAGAGAACGTCGCGCGCCCTGCTTGAGTTCTTAATCGTTAACGAGTAATTTACAACCATTCGCCCCTCTCACGAGGGGGATTTTTCTTGTCGGAGTGCCCAGAGCGAAAGCCGGGCTGAGACCGTTAATTCGGGATCCGCGGAACCTGATCAGGCTAATACCTGCGAAGGGAACAAGAGTCACACTGCTGTTGTATCGCCCCCCGGGCGATCCTCTCTTGCTTCATCCGTCGTCTGACAAGCCATGTCCTTCACTTTTGGAATGAGCTATGTCTACTGCAAAACTGACCCGCCGCGAACAGCGCGCACAGGCCCAACACTTCATTGACACGCTGGAAGGCACCGCTTTCCCGAACTCGAAACGCATCTACATTTCCGGCTCGCAGGACAATATCCGCGTCCCGATGCGCGAAATCCAGCTCAGCCCGACGCTTATCGGCGGCAGCAAAGAGAATCCACAGTATGAAGACAACGAAGCCGTGCCGGTGTATGACACCTCCGGCCCATACGGCGATCCTGATGTTGCCATCAACGTCCAGCAGGGGCTGGCAAAGCTGCGCCAGCCGTGGATTGACGCGCGTAACGACTGCGAAGAGCTGAGCGTGCTCAGCTCTGCGTACACCAAAGAGCGCCTGGCCGACGACGGCCTGGACGAGTTGCGCTTTACCGGCCTGCTGACGCCAAAACGTGCTAAAGCAGGTAAATGCGTGACCCAGCTGCACTACGCCCGCCAGGGTATCGTCACGCCGGAGATGGAGTTCATCGCCATCCGTGAAAACATGGGTCGCGAGCGTATCCGCAGTGAAGTGCTGCGCTATCAGCATCCTGGTGAAGGCTTTGGCGCGCGTCTGCCGGAGAACATCACGCCGGAGTTTGTACGTGACGAAGTGGCCGCCGGCCGCGCGATTATCCCCGCCAACATTAACCACCCGGAATCCGAGCCGATGATTATCGGCCGCAACTTCCTGGTGAAGGTCAACGCTAACATCGGTAACTCGGCCGTCACCTCCTCCATCGAAGAAGAGGTGGAAAAGCTGGTCTGGTCCACGCGCTGGGGTGCGGACACGGTAATGGATCTCTCCACCGGCCGCTATATCCATGAAACCCGCGAATGGATCCTGCGTAACAGCCCGGTACCGATTGGCACCGTCCCGATTTATCAGGCGCTGGAGAAGGTCAACGGCGTTGCCGAAGACCTCACCTGGGAAGCGTTCCGCGACACCCTGCTGGAGCAGGCCGAGCAGGGCGTGGACTACTTCACCATTCACGCGGGCGTGCTGCTGCGCTACGTGCCGATGACCGCGAAGCGTCTGACCGGCATCGTCTCGCGCGGCGGTTCCATCATGGCGAAGTGGTGCCTCTCCCATCACCGGGAAAACTTCCTCTACGAACACTTCCGCGAAATTTGCGAGATCTGCGCCGCGTATGATGTCTCTCTGTCACTGGGCGACGGCCTGCGTCCGGGCTCTATTCGCGATGCGAATGACGAAGCGCAGTTTGCCGAGCTTCATACGCTGGGCGAACTGACCAAAATCGCCTGGGAGTATGACGTGCAGGTGATGATTGAAGGTCCGGGACACGTGCCGATGCAGATGATCCGCCGCAACATGACCGAGGAGCTGGAGCACTGCCACGAAGCGCCGTTCTACACCCTGGGACCGTTAACCACCGATATTGCGCCGGGCTATGACCATTTCACGTCAGGCATTGGGGCAGCGATGATAGGCTGGTTCGGCTGCGCCATGCTCTGCTACGTGACGCCGAAAGAGCACCTCGGCCTGCCAAACAAAGAGGACGTGAAGCAAGGGCTGATTACCTACAAAATTGCCGCCCACGCGGCGGATCTGGCCAAAGGCCACCCGGGGGCGCAAATCCGCGATAACGCCATGTCGAAGGCACGCTTCGAATTCCGCTGGGAAGACCAGTTCAACCTGGCGCTGGACCCGTTCACCGCCCGCGCCTATCACGATGAGACCCTGCCGCAGGAATCAGGCAAAGTCGCGCACTTCTGCTCCATGTGCGGACCAAAATTCTGCTCGATGAAAATCAGCCAGGAGGTGCGCGACTACGCCGCCACGCAAAGCATCGAAGTCGGTATGGCGGACATGTCTGAAACCTTCCGCGCCAAAGGCGGCGAAATCTACCTCAAAAAAGAGGAGGCGTAATGTACCAGCCCGATTTCCCACCCGTCCCCTACCGTTTAGGGCTCTATCCGGTGGTGGACAGCGTGGCGTGGATAGAGCGCCTGCTGGAGACAGGCGTTCGAACGATCCAACTGCGCATCAAGGATAAGCGCGATGACGAGGTGGAAGCCGATGTGGTTGCCGCCATTGCGCTTGGGCGCCGGTATAACGCCCGTCTGTTTATCAACGACTACTGGCGGCTGGCCGTTAAGCACCGGGCGTACGGCGTGCATCTGGGTCAGGAGGATTTGGAAACAACGGATCTGAGCGCAATCCGTGAAGCCGGGTTGCGTCTGGGCGTGTCAACGCACGATGACATGGAGATTGACGTGGCCCTAGCGGCCCGTCCCTCATACATCGCGCTCGGTCATGTCTTCCCGACGCAAACCAAGCAGATGCCCTCCGCTCCGCAGGGTCTGACGCAGCTGGCAAGTCACGTTAAACGCCTTGCCGATTACCCCACCGTCGCCATCGGCGGAATCAGCCTTGAACGTGCCCCTGCGGTGCTGGAGACCGGCGTCGGCAGCATCGCCGTCGTCAGTGCCATCACCCAGGCCGCAGACTGGCGGTCCGCCACCGAACAGCTGTTACAGCTGGCAGGAGCACGCGATGAACGATCGTGACTTTATGCGCTACAGCCGTCAGATCCTGCTGGAGGATATCGCCATCGACGGCCAGCAAAAACTGCTCGCCAGCCGGGTGCTGATTGTTGGACTCGGGGGATTAGGCGCACCCGCCGCGCTCTATCTGGCAGGTGCGGGTATCGGCACGCTGGTGCTGGCGGACGACGATGAGGTCCACCTCAGCAACCTGCAGCGACAAATCCTCTTTACCACCGAGGATATCAGCCAGCCGAAAGCGCAAATCACCCGGCAGCGCCTGGCGCAGCTCAACCCGGATATCGAGCTGGTTGCCTTACAGGAGCGGCTTAGCGGTGAAAGCCTGCGCCGTGAAGTCGCCCTTGCCGACGTGGTGCTGGACTGCACGGACAACATGGCGACGCGCCAGGCGATTAATGCCGCCTGCGTGGCCAATCATACGCCGCTCATTACCGCCAGCGCGGTGGGGTTCGGCGGGCAAATGATGGTCCTGACCCCTCCGTGGTCGCAGGGTTGCTATCGCTGCCTGTGGCCGGACGATGCCGAGCCGACGCGCAACTGCCGTACGGCGGGCATTCTTGGCCCGGTGGTCGGGGTGATGGGCACCATGCAGGCGCTGGAGGCCATCAAGCTGCTCAGCGGCATGGAGACGGAACGCAATACGCTGCGGCTGTTTGATGCCCGCTCCAGCAGCTGGCGCCAGCTGGCGTTACGCCGCGCCAGCCGCTGCCCGGTATGTGGAGACCGCGATGCGCATTCTGTTTAACGATGAGCCGATGAGATGCGACGACGGGCTTACCATTGCCGCACTGCTCGACAAGCTGCGTCAGCTCAAGCCGGGAACAGCGCTGGCGCTCAATCAACAGATCCTGCCGCGCGAGCAGTGGGAACATCAGCAGGTCAATGAAGGCGACCAGATCCTGCTGTTTCAGGTTATCGCAGGGGGCTGAGATGTTACGTATTGCCGATAAGGTTTTTGATTCGCATCTGTTTACCGGAACCGGAAAATTCGCCTCGCCGCAGCTGATGGTGGATGCCATTCGCGAAAGCGGCAGCCAGCTGGTGACGCTGGCGCTCAAGCGCGTGGATCTGCGCCACCACAGCGATGCCATTCTGGCTCCGTTGCTGGAAGCAGGCGTCACGCTGTTGCCCAACACCTCCGGCGCCAAAACGGCCGAAGAGGCGATTTTTGCCGCGCAGCTGGCCCGCGAGGCGCTCGGCACCCGCTGGCTAAAGCTGGAAATCCATCCGGATGCCCGCTGGCTGCTGCCCGACCCGATTGAAACGCTGAAAGCGGCTGAAAAGCTGGTGCAGCAAGGGTTTACCGTTCTGCCTTACTGCGGCGCTGACCCTGTTCTGTGCAAACGTCTCGAAGAGGTCGGATGCGCTGCCGTCATGCCGCTGGGGGCCCCCATTGGCTCCAACCAGGGGCTGGAAACCCGCGCGATGCTGGAGATCATCATCGAGCAGGCCACCGTGCCGGTGGTCGTTGATGCGGGCATTGGCGTGCCCAGCCATGCCGCGCAAGCGCTGGAGATGGGCGCTGACGCGGTACTGGTGAATACGGCCATCGCGGTTGCCGACGACCCGGTCATGATGGCGCGTGCATTCCGCATGGCCGTAGAGGCTGGCCTGCTGGCAAGGGGAGCCGGCCCCGGTTCGCGCAGTTTCCAGGCGCAGGCCACCAGCCCGCTGACCGGTTTTCTGGAGGCGATCTCATGAGCACGTTTACCGAGCGCTGGCGGCAGCTTAACTGGGACGACATTGCCCTGCGCATCAACAGCAAAACGGCGGCTGACGTGGAGCGCGCGCTGCATGCCCGCCATCTGACCCGCGAGGATCTGATGGCCCTGCTCTCCCCCGCGGCGAGCGCGTACCTCGAACCGATGGCCCAGCGAGCACAGCGGCTCACCCGCCAGCGTTTTGGCAACACGGTGAGCTTCTACGTGCCGCTATATCTCTCCAACCTGTGCGCCAATGACTGCACCTACTGCGGTTTTTCCATGAGCAACCGCATCAAGCGTAAAACGCTCGATGAAGATGAGATTTCCCGGGAGTGTGCGGCCATTCGTGAAATGGGCTTTGAACATCTTCTGCTGGTCACGGGCGAACATCAGGGAAAAGTGGGAATGGACTATTTCCGTCAGCACCTTCCCGCCATTCGTCGTCAGTTTGCGTCGTTGCAGATGGAAGTGCAGCCCCTGTCGCAGGAGGAGTACGCAGAGCTCAAAAACCTCGGGCTGGACGGGGTCATGGTCTACCAGGAAACCTATCATGAGGCGACGTACGCCCGGCACCACCTGAAGGGTAAGAAACAGGATTTCTTTTTCCGGCTGGAAACGCCGGACAGGCTCGGCCGCGCGGGTATCGACAAAATCGGTCTGGGTGCGCTGATCGGGCTCTCCGACAGCTGGCGGGTGGATTGTTATATGGTGGCGGAACATCTGCTGTGGCTCCAGCAGCACTACTGGCAGAGCCGTTATTCCATCTCCTTCCCGCGCCTGCGCCCCTGTGCGGGAGGGATCGAACCAGCTTCGCTAATGGATGAACGCCAGCTGGTGCAGACGATCTGCGCGTTTCGCCTGCTCGCCCCGGAAGTTGAATTATCGCTCTCAACGCGTGAGTCCCCGGCGTTTCGCGATCGCGTTATCCCGCTTGCGATTAACAACGTCAGCGCGTTTTCCAAAACGCAGCCTGGCGGCTACGCCGACGATCGTCCGGAGCTGGAGCAGTTTGTGCCGCATGACGGGCGACGTCCGGAAGCGGTCGCCGCAGCCCTGACGGCGCAGGGCCTTCAGCCTGTCTGGAAAGACTGGGACAGCTGGCTGGGAAGGGCCTCGCAATAACGTTGAAACGCACAGCAACATCATAGAAATTTGTCGAGACGCTACGAAAAGGCAAAACCGGATGATTGTCATCGATCGTCCGGTTTTTTATTGTCGCAAGGTCAGCAACGGATGCTGACCGGGGCGAAAAGCTTCTTCCTCGTTTCGCCCTGCTTCTGATTCATTTCACAAACTGCCCCCGGCAAATGAATAAGTATTTTCTTAATGATTCTTAAGATAAATCATCTCGTCAGAAATCGTGCGCCGTATAATTCACCGCTAACCGCAGGACAGCGACTATGCTGAGAGGATATCGGCAGACGAAAAATATTCACCATCAGGAACGATGTACAGCTCATGGCACTTCACAGCAAAAAGCTCTCTTTTACACGGCCAATCATGCTCAGCTTTGCGGGGATCCTCTGCAGTTTTGCGGTGATCGCGATCGCGGTAACGCTTTCGCAACGAAAGGATTTTCTTGAGGATTATCATAAGATCAATAGCAACTTCACGCATAACCTGGCGGTGAACTACACCGAATCTATCCTGCGTGAAAACGACTATATCCTGGGCCGTTCCGCGATGTACTTTGCCCGCGACGACAGGCTAAACGAGACGCTCAACGTCAACCCGACGCAAGGGCTGCAGATGATGATGCATTTGCAGAACCTGATGCCGACCGTCTCCTCCATCTCGCTGGCGGACACGCAGGGGCATTATCTTCGCGCACCAGAGGTGCTCCCCACGGAGACGAGTAAAACCTTCGATCCCCGGACACGCCCGTGGTTCGTCGCTCAGGCGGAAGCCAGTATCTTCAGTCACTATACCCGTCCCTACATGGACTACTTCACTGGCCATCCGACGGTAACACTCTATAAGCCTTTGATTTCACCTGAAGGGAGACTGAAGGGAACGCTCGCTTTCCATCTCGATTTGACGTCTATGGGCTTCACCCTGCGCCAGATGGTGGCGCCCGTTCAGGGGGAATTCTTCGTCGTCGAACGCGATGGTGCCGTGGTGCTGCATCCGGATACCGGCGCGCTGTTCAAACAGTACGTGAGCGAAGCGCTGATGGACAAAATGACCAGCGGCGAAGGTCATCTTTACGACAAGAAAAGCAACGCCTGGTATTACTACTATTCGTTTACCAACCCGGACTGGTTTGTCATCTACCGGGTCTCTGGCGAGACGCTCACCGATATTACCCGTCACGAAACAACGATCGTTGGCTGGGGGTTTGCGCTGGCCGCCATCATCATCATCCTCTTCGGCTTATACCTCCGCCACGCCTCGCGTTCAGTGCTGATGCACATTATCAATGCCATCAAAACTGGCGATGTTAGCGAGGCGCCGCGCCTGGAAGCGATGCTGAGCCACACGATTCAGTCCAACAAAGAGCGTGAAATGGCGTATGTTCGCCAGGCCACTCACGATGCGCTGACGGGCTGCAAAAACCGCCGCGCGTTCGACAGCGATGTCGCGGAGCTGCTGAATGCCCAGCAGCCTTTCGCGATGGCGCTGGTAGACATTGATAACTTCAAGTCAATTAACGACACGCTGGGCCACCTGACCGGTGATATTGTTCTGCGTAACGTGGCTCGCGAAGGGATTCAGATCTTGCAGCCACATCACGTCTCGATTTACCGTTATGGTGGAGAAGAGTTCGCGGTAATCTTCCAGGCGGAACAGATGTCTTCCGCGCTCTCATTGCTGGAAGCGTGGCGTACCGCCGTTGAAAAGCGCGTCTGGCGGGAAGAAAACCTGCGGGTTACGTTCAGCGGCGGTCTTGGAGAGTGGCATTTTGAACCGCTGGAACAATTTGTCGGGAGCGTTGATAACGCCCTCTACAGCGCCAAACAGCAGGGCAAAAACCGCATTAACCGAACGTCCATCAGCTAATCCTGCCTCTTTCACCCTGCCCGTTTCCACGGGCCGGGTGCCTGACAATGCAAAATTGTAACCGGTTTCAGAAAATCACCGGTTTCTTTGTGATGCCTGACACACAATCGCGGTAAAGCGGTTGTTGAAGCGGTCTGCACGGGATAATTATCAATAAACACATGTAGATCGAGGCTGATTATGAAGAACATCGTTTTATGCTGTGCAGCGGGAATGTCAACCAGCATGCTGGTTCAACGTATGAAAGACGCCGCGCAGAAAAAAGGAGTTGAAGTCACCATTAAAGCCGTTCCGGTTGCGGAGTTTAAAGACAACATCGCGACGGCCGACATCGTATTGCTGGGGCCACAGGTTAAATACGAGCAGGCTAAACTCCAGGCGCAGGCCGACCCGTTGGGTAAAAAGGTCGCGGTGATCGACATGATGGATTACGGCATGATGAAAGGTGATGCCGTACTGGAAAAAGCGCTCAAACTTCTGGAGTCATAATGGAAGACTTAGAAACCACGATTATGGAACTGCTGGTCAACGCGGGCGCGGCGCGCAGTGCAGCCCTGACGGCGTTACAGATGGCGCGTAAAGGTGATTTTGACGAAGCTGAAAAAGCGATGGAAGAGTCGCGTGAATATGTGAAGCATGCGCACACTATACAGACGCAGCTTATCGGTCTTGATGAGGGGACCGGGAAGCTTCCGGTTAACCTGATCACCGTCCACTCGCAGGATCACCTGATGAACGCCATGGTCATTCAGGATCTGGCGGGCGATATGATTGAGCTTTATCGTCGGATCCCGTTGGTGAATTGAATACATGCAGATGTAAAAAAACCCGCCGAGGCGGGTTTTTTATTTACGGCATCAACGATTACTCGTTGTCGGAACCGCCCAGACCTGCGTTCAGCAGTTCTGCCAGGCTCGCGGATGCATCTTCAGCAGTCACCTGCGGTGCAGCTGGCAGTTCGCCCGCAGCACGACGACGCATACGATCCTGATGGTACGCATAACCGGTACCAGCCGGGATCAGACGGCCCACGATGACGTTCTCTTTCAGACCGCGCAGTTCATCACGTTTACCTGCAACAGCGGCTTCGGTCAGGACACGAGTCGTTTCCTGGAACGATGCTGCAGAGATGAAGGACTCGGTTGCCAGAGACGCTTTGGTGATACCCAGCAGATCGCGCGAGAAGGTCGCACCGATTTTGCCGTTCGCTTCCAGTTCGCGGTTAGCGATCTTGACGCGTGAGTATTCAACCTGCTCGCCTTCCAGGAACTCGGAGCTGCCTGCGTTTTCGATGGTTGCTTTACGCAGCATCTGACGAACGATAACTTCGATGTGCTTATCGTTAATCTTAACGCCCTGCAGACGGTAAACGTCCTGTACTTCGTTGGTGATGTAACGCGTTACTGCGTGTACGCCACGAAGACGCAGAATGTCGTGCGGAGCTTCTGGACCATCGGAAACCACGTCACCACGTTCTACACGTTCACCTTCGAACACGTTGAGCTGACGCCACTTAGGAATCATCTCTTCGTACGGTTCGCTGCCATCTACTGGAGTGATAACCAGACGGCGCTTCCCTTTGGTCTCTTTACCGAAGGAGATGATACCGCTGATTTCAGCCAGGATTGCAGGCTCTTTCGGACGACGTGCTTCGAACAGGTCCGCAACGCGTGGCAGACCACCGGTGATGTCCTTGGTACCGCTGGATTCCTGTGGAATACGCGCCAGAGCATCACCCGCACCGATCTGAATGCCATCTTCCAGCTGAACGATCGCTTTACCCGGCAGGAAGTACTGCGCAGGCATGTCGGTACCCGGGATCAGAACGTCGTTACCCTGAGCATCAACGATTTTCAGTGCAGGACGCAGATCTTTACCACCGGTAGTACGTTCAGCAGAATCCAGAACCACCAGAGAAGACAGACCAGTCAGCTCGTCCGTCTGACGAGTAATGGTCTGGCCGTCGATCATGTCAGTGAAGCGGATGAAACCACTTACTTCGGTGATAACCGGCATGGTGTGTGGATCCCAGTTTGCAACGGTTTCACCGCCGGCAACCTGCTCGCCATCACCTTTCGCCATAACCGCACCGTAAGGCACTTTATAGCTCTCTTTGGTACGACCGAATTCGTCGATCAGCTTCAGCTCGGTGTTACGAGAGGTCACAACCAGCTTGCCTGCGGAGTTAACAACAGACTTCGCGTTGCTGAGCTTGATGCTACCTTTGTTTTTCACCTGGATGCTGGATTCAGCAGCCGCACGAGATGCCGCACCACCGATGTGGAACGTACGCATCGTCAGCTGTGTACCCGGCTCACCGATTGACTGTGCCGCGATAACGCCGATTGCTTCACCTTTGTTGATGATGTGGCCACGCGCCAGGTCACGACCATAGCAGTGCGCACATACACCAAAGTCGGTGTCACAGGATACAACGGAACGTACTTTCACGGAGTCAACAGAGTTCGCTTCCAGCAGGTCACACCAGTGCTCGTGCAGCAGCGTGTTGCGTGGAACCAGAATGTCTGCAGTACCCGGCTTCAGAATGTCTTCCGCGGTTACACGACCCAGAACGCGATCGCGCAGTGGCTCTTTAACATCACCGCCCTCGATAACCGGGGTCATGGTGATACCTTCGAGGGTGCCACAATCGTCTTCGGTCACAACCAGATCCTGCGCAACGTCAACCAGACGACGCGTCAGATAACCGGAGTTCGCAGTTTTCAGTGCGGTATCCGCCAGACCCTTACGAGCACCGTGCGTGGAGATGAAGTACTGGAGTACGTTCAGACCTTCACGGAAGTTCGCGGTGATTGGCGTTTCGATGATGGAGCCATCTGGCTTCGCCATCAGACCACGCATACCTGCCAGCTGACGAATCTGTGCTGCGGAACCACGCGCACCGGAGTCGGCCATCATGTAGATGCTGTTGAAGGAAACCTGCTGCTCTTCTACGCCGTCACGGTTAATCACGGTTTCGGTCTGCAGGTTATCCATCATCGCTTTGGATACACGATCGTTCGCCGCTGCCCAGATATCGATAACTTTGTTATAGCGTTCGCCCGCGGTAACCAGACCAGACTGGAACTGCTCCTGGATCTCAGCAACTTCGGCTTCCGCTTCAGAGATGATCTCGTGTTTCTTCTCTGGGATGACCATGTCATCGATACCAACAGATGCACCTGAACGCGCTGCGTAAGCAAAGCCGGTATACATTGTCTGGTCAGCGAAGATAACGGTCGGCTTCAGACCCAGAATGCGGTAACAGGTGTTCAGCATTTTGGAGATCGCTTTCTTGCCCAGCGCCTGGTTGACGATGGAGAAAGGCAGACCCTTCGGTACGATCATCCACAGAATGGCACGGCCAACGGTCGTGTCTTTCAGGCTGGTTTTCGCAACGAATTCGCCGTTTTCATCTTTTTCGTATTCGGTGATACGCACTTTAACGCGCGCATGCAGAGAGGCCAGGCCAGCGCGATAAATACGCTCAGCTTCTTTCGGGCCAGTCAGCACCATGCCTTCGCCTTTGGCGTTAACACAGTCACGGGTCATGTAGTACAGACCCAGTACAACGTCCTGAGAAGGAACGATAATTGGTTCACCGTTCGCTGGGGACAGGATGTTGTTGGTAGACATCATCAGCGCACGCGCTTCGAGCTGGGCTTCCAGCGTCAGCGGTACGTGAACAGCCATCTGGTCACCATCGAAGTCGGCGTTATAGGCCGCACAAACCAGCGGGTGCAGCTGGATAGCTTTACCTTCGATCAGGACTGGCTCAAATGCCTGGATACCCAAACGGTGCAGAGTTGGTGCACGGTTCAGCAGTACCGGGTGTTCGCGGATCACTTCGTCCAGGATATCCCAAACGACAGCTTCTTCACGCTCAACCATTTTCTTAGCGGCTTTGATGGTGGTGGCGAGGCCACGCAGTTCCAGCTTGCCGTAGATGAACGGTTTGAACAGCTCCAGTGCCATTTTCTTCGGCAGACCGCACTGATGCAGACGCAGGTATGGACCTACGGTGATTACAGAACGACCGGAGTAGTCAACACGCTTACCGAGCAGGTTCTGACGGAAACGACCCTGTTTACCTTTGATCATGTCGGCCAAAGATTTCAGAGGACGTTTGTTAGAACCGGTGATCGCACGACCGCGACGACCGTTATCCAGCAGGGCATCTACCGCTTCCTGCAGCATACGTTTTTCGTTGCGTACGATGATGTCCGGCGCAGCCAGATCCAGCAGACGTTTCAGACGGTTGTTACGGTTGATAACGCGACGATACAGATCGTTCAGATCGGACGTTGCGAAACGACCACCATCCAGCGGAACCAGTGGACGCAGATCTGGCGGCAGAACCGGCAGAACGGTCAGGATCATCCACTCTGGTTTGTTACCAGACTGAACGAACGCTTCCAGCAGTTTGATACGCTTGGTCAGCTTTTTACGTTTGGTTTCGGAGTTGGTTTCGTTCAGCTCTTCACGCAGCTGCTCGCACTCTTGCTCCAGATCCATGCTCTTCAGCAGGGCCTGAATAGCTTCCGCACCCATCTTCGCGTCGAATTCGTCACCGAACTCTTCCAGCGCGTCCAGATACTGCTCTTCAGTCAGGATCTGATGACGTTCCAGGTTCGTCATCCCGCCTTCGATAACCACATAAGATTCGAAGTACAGAACACGTTCGATATCGCGCAGCGGCATATCCAGCAGCAGACCGATACGGGACGGCAGAGATTTCAGGAACCAGATGTGAGCGGTCGGAGACGCCAGCTCGATGTGGCCCATGCGCTCACGACGCACTTTGGTCTGGGTCACTTCAACGCCGCACTTCTCACAGATCACACCACGGTGTTTCAGGCGCTTGTACTTACCGCACAGGCACTCGTAATCTTTTACTGGCCCGAAAATACGCGCACAGAAAAGGCCGTCACGCTCAGGTTTGAACGTACGGTAGTTGATGGTTTCCGGCTTTTTAACTTCACCGAAAGACCATGAACGGATCATGTCTGGCGAAGCCAGAGCAATTTTGATCGCATCAAACTCTTCGGTTTTAGTCTGCGCTTTCAGAAACTTTAATAAATCTTTCACGGATTTGCTCCCGTCGGAGTTAGCACAATCTGGTGCCGGGGGTTAACCCGGCACCAGTGACCTGTTTGAGCGAGAATTACTCGTCTTCCAGTTCGATGTTGATACCCAGCGAACGAATCTCTTTCAACAGTACGTTGAAGGATTCTGGCATGCCCGGCTCCATCTGATGGTTGCCGTCCACGATGTTTTTATACATCTTGGTACGACCGTTCACGTCATCAGACTTAACGGTGAGCATTTCCTGCAGGGTGTATGCCGCGCCGTATGCTTCCAGCGCCCACACTTCCATCTCCCCGAAGCGCTGACCACCGAACTGTGCCTTACCACCCAGCGGCTGCTGAGTAACCAGGCTGTAAGAACCGGTAGAACGAGCGTGCATCTTGTCGTCGACCAGGTGGTTCAGTTTCAGCATGTACATGTAACCTACGGTTACCGGACGTTCGAACTGTTCACCAGTACGGCCGTCAAACAGCGTAATCTGACCAGACGTTGGCAGACCACCCAGTTGCAGCAGCTCTTTAATTTCAGCTTCTTTTGCACCGTCGAATACCGGCGTTGCAATTGGCATACCTTTGCGCAGGTTCTCTGCCAGACGCAGCACTTCTTCATCGCTGAAGGTGTTCAGGTCGACTTTCTGACGCACGTCGGTACCCAGATCGTAGGCACGCTGGATGAATTCGCGCAGTTTCGCGACTTCCTGCTGCTGTTTCAGCATGGCGTTAATCTTATCGCCGATGCCTTTCGCAGCCATACCCAGGTGAGTTTCCAGGATCTGACCAATGTTCATACGAGACGGTACGCCCAGCGGGTTCAGTACGATATCTACCGGCGTACCGTTAGCATCGTGCGGCATATCTTCGATCGGGTTGATCTTAGAGATAACACCCTTGTTACCGTGACGACCTGCCATCTTATCACCAGGCTGGATCTGACGTTTAACAGCCAGATACACCTTAACAATCTTCAGCACGCCTGGTGCCAGATCGTCGCCCTGAGTGATTTTGCGGCGTTTCGCTTCGAGTTTTTTCTCGAACTCGTGTTTCAGTTCGTCATACTGCTCAGCCAGCTGTTCCAGCTGATTCTGTTTCTCTTCGTCGGTCAGGCCCAGTTCCAGCCAGCGATCGCGTGGCAGTTTGTCGAGCTTCTCAGCTTCAACGCCACCGGCAACCAGCACCGCATAGATACGGCTGAACAGACCCGCTTCGAGGATCTGCAGTTCTTCAGACAGGTCTTTCTTAGCCTGTTTGAGCTGCATCTCTTCGATTTCCAGCGCACGCTTATCTTTCTCAACGCCGTCACGGGTGAAGACCTGAACATCGATAACCGTACCGGAAACACCGTTTGGTACGCGCAGAGAAGAGTCTTTAACGTCAGACGCTTTCTCACCGAAAATTGCACGCAGCAGTTTCTCTTCTGGCGTCAGCTGGGTTTCACCTTTAGGCGTAACCTTACCAACCAGAATGTCGCCGCCGGTCACTTCCGCACCGATGTAAACGATACCGGATTCATCCAGTTTGGAGAGCGCAGCTTCACCCACGTTAGGGATGTCAGCGGTGATCTCTTCTGGCCCCAGCTTGGTGTCACGGGACACACATGCCAGTTCCTGAATATGGATGGTGGTGAAACGATCTTCCTGAACCACACGCTCGGAGACGAGGATGGAGTCTTCGAAGTTGTAACCGTTCCACGGCATGAACGCTACGCGCATGTTCTGACCGAGCGCCAGTTCACCGAGGTCGGTGGACGGACCGTCTGCCAGCACGTCGCCGCGCTCAACTGGCTCACCCAGAGACACGCAAGGCATCTGGTTGATACAGGTGTTCTGGTTAGAACGGGTGTATTTGGTCAGGTTATAAATGTCGATACCTGCTTCGCCCGGATACATCTCGTCTTCGTTAACTTTGATAACGATACGGGATGCATCGACGTACTGAACAGTACCGCCACGTTTAGCAACTGCAGTAACACCTGAGTCAACGGCAACAGCACGCTCCATACCGGTACCAACCAGCGGCTTATCAGCGCGCAGAGTTGGAACGGCCTGACGTTGCATGTTCGCACCCATCAATGCACGGTTGGCGTCATCGTGTTCCAGGAACGGGATCAGGGACGCACCGACGGATACCACCTGCTGGGTGGATACGTCCATGTAGTCAACCTGGTCGCGGCTGAACAAGCTGGATTCGCCTTTGCTACGGCAGGTAACCAGATCTTCTACAAAGTGGCCTTCGTCATCCAGGTTGGAGTTCGCCTGAGCGATAACGTAGTTACCTTCTTCAATAGCAGACAGGTAATGAATTTCATCGGTTACAACACCGTCGGTCACTTTACGGTACGGGGTCTCAAGGAAACCGTATTCGTTAGTCTGTGCGTACACGGACAGGGAGTTGATCAGACCGATGTTTGGACCTTCAGGCGTTTCGATTGGACATACGCGACCATAGTGCGTCGGGTGTACGTCTCGAACTTCAAAGCCTGCACGTTCACGGGTCAGACCGCCTGGGCCGAGTGCAGAGATACGACGTTTGTGCGTAATCTCAGACAGCGGGTTGTTCTGGTCCATGAACTGAGACAGCTGGCTTGAACCGAAGAACTCTTTCACTGCTGCAGAAATCGGCTTGGCGTTAATCATATCCTGAGGCATCAGGGTATCCAGATCGCCCAGAGACAGACGCTCTTTCACCGCACGCTCTACACGTACCAGGCCAACGCGGAACTGGTTTTCCGCCATTTCGCCTACGGAACGGATACGACGGTTGCCGAGGTGGTCGATATCGTCCACTTCGCCTTTACCGTTACGGATATCGATGAGCTTCTTCATCACTTCGATGATGTCGTCTTTGCTCAGGATACCGGAACCTTCGATTTCGTCGCGCAGCAGAGAACGGTTGAACTTCATACGACCAACCGCAGACAGATCGTAGCGGTCTTCGGAGAAGAACAGGTTCTCGAACAGGCTTTCCGCCGCTTCGCGAGTTGGTGGCTCACCAGGACGCATCATGCGGTAGATTTCTACCAGCGCGCTCAGACGATCGGTGGTTGGGTCGACGCGAATAGTCTCAGAGATATACGCACCGTGGTCCAGATCGTTGGTGAACAGCGTTTCGATACGTTTGTGGCCAGACTGGCTCAGCTTAGCCAGCAGATCCAGGCTCAGCTCCATGTTCGCCGGGCAGATCAGCTCGCCAGTTGATTCATCAACGTAATCTTTCGCGGCTACTTTTCCTGCAATGTATTCAACCGGAACTTCGATGTGTTTGATATCATCTTTTTCCAGCTGGCGGATGTGGCGCGCGGTGATACGGCGACCTTTTTCCACATACACTTTGCCGTCGGCTTCGATGTCGAACGACGCGGTCTCACCACGCAGACGTTCCGGCACCAGCTCCATCTGCAGCTTGTTGTCGCGGATTTCAAAGATCACTTTCTCAAAGAACAGGTCCAGGATCTGCTCAGTGGTATAGTTCAGTGCACGCAGAATGATGGTTGCAGGCAGCTTACGACGACGGTCGATACGGACAAACAGGTTGTCTTTCGGATCGAACTCAAAGTCCAGCCATGAACCACGGTAAGGAATGATGCGTGCGTTATACAGTACTTTACCGGAAGAGTGTGTTTTACCTTTATCGCTGTCGAAGAAGACGCCCGGGCTACGATGCAGCTGGGAAACGATAACACGCTCAGTACCGTTGATTACGAAAGTACCGTTGTCTGTCATGAGTGGAATTTCACCCATGTAGACTTCTTGTTCTTTAATGTCTTTTACGGTGCCTTCCGGAGCTTCGCGCTCGTAGATCACCAGACGCAGTTTTACGCGCAGCGGTGCGGAATAGGTCACGCCACGGATCTGACATTCCTGAACGTCAAACACCGGTTCGCCAAGGCGGTAGCTGACGTACTGCAGCTCGGAGTTACCGCTATAGCTCTGAATCGGGAACACGGAGCGGAAGGCTGCTTCCAGACCGTACTGCCCTTCAGGATCTTGCTCGATAAACTTCTGGAACGAGTCAAGCTGGATAGAAAGGAGATATGGAATGTCCAGAACTTGTGGACGTTTACCAAAATCCTTACGAATACGTTTTTTCTCGGTATAGGAGTAAACCATAGGGTTCCTCAGCTCGCTGACAAGTCGACCCATCTGTCCGACGAAGGGACAGTTTGTGCAACACCATTTTGTGGACCGGAAAATTGAATACTTTCCGCAATACCTGTTGCTATCACGCTTAAATCATTTCGTCGCGATTTACACAGAGCGAGCACCCTGTCGCAATATATTAAGTCGTCGATAGAAACATGCATTGTCAGGACAATCAGCAGTCAAACAGTGTGAAATGCTACTGATGCCTTACAGCGCAAAAAGGCTGGTGACTAAAAAGTCACCAGCCATCAGCCTAATTACTCAGGCTGCAACCAGAAAAGTTGGCTTATTTAACTTCAACTTCAGCGCCAGCTTCTTCCAGAGATTTTTTCAGTGCTTCTGCGTCGTCTTTGCTCACGCCTTCTTTCAGCGCAGCTGGAGCAGATTCTACCAGGTCTTTAGCTTCTTTCAGACCCAGGCCAGTTGCGCCACGTACTGCTTTGATAACAGCAACTTTGTTAGCGCCAGCAGCTTTCAGAATTACGTCGAATTCAGTTTTTTCTTCAGCAGCTTCAGCCGGGCCCGCAGCTACAGCTACAGCAGCAGCAGCAGAAACACCGAATTTTTCTTCCATTGCAGAAACCAGCTCTACAACGTCCATTACGGACATAGCTGCTACTGCTTCAATGATTTGATCTTTAGTGATAGACATTTAAATTGTTCCTGAAAATCAGAATAAGTTTATACGTAAGCAAATGCTTTATAAAGATAACTGCGATTAAGCAGCTTCTTTCGCATCGCGTACAGCAGCCAGAGTGCGAACCAGTTTGCCAGCCGCAGCTTCTTTCATGGTTGCCATCAGGCGTGCAATTGCTTCTTCGTAGGTCGGCAGGGTTGCCAGGCGATCGATTTGCGATGCCGGGATCAACTCACCTTCAAAGGCTGCAGCTTTGACCTCAAATTTTGCATTCGCTTTCGCGAACTCTTTGAACAGACGAGCAGCAGCGCCCGGGTGTTCCATAGAGTATGCAATCAGGGTCGGACCAACAAACGTGTCTTTCAGGCACTCGAACTGAGTACCTTCAACTACGCGGCGCAGCAGGGTGTTACGAACAACACGCATGTATACGCCAGCTTCACGACCTGCTTTACGCAGTTCAGTCATTTTGTCTACAGTAACGCCACGGGAATCCGCAACTACTGCAGACAGCGCGCCTTTGGCTACTTCGCTGACTTCAGCAACAATCGCTTGTTTGTCTTGAAGATTTAAAGCCATTAGCTTTGCTCCTGGATGTTTGCCGGAACTCATGTTCCGGAACTCACTTCACTCTCCCCAACGGAAAGAGCGTCTTAATACGGTGAGCAGAAACAAGCCAGAGTATCCAAAAATAATCTTAGCGTTCTGTCACCGTCTACGCAGGGGATTAAGTCTCTTGCGAAACACCTGCGGTCTTCGACGGAGGCCTGGATCAGGCCAGGCTCCAACGAACAAATCTTTTAGCCGCTAACTTTTGTTAGCAAACGTGGGGGTAAGATTGTAGACAAAATCACCGCCCACGTAAAGGCATTAGTTTGCAGCAGCGCTCAGGCCAGCCTGGTCAACTGCAACACCTGCACCCATAGTGGTGGAGATGCTAACTTTCTTGATGTACACGCCTTTCGCCTGAGTTGGTTTCGCTTTTTTCAGCGCAACCAGGAGAGCTTCCAGGTTTTCTTTCAGTTTGTCAGCGTCAAAGTCCACTTTACCGATGGTGGTGTGGATGATGCCGTTTTTGTCGTTACGATAACGAACCTGACCTGCTTTAGCGTTCTTAACCGCTTCAGCAACGTTAGGGGTTACAGTACCAACTTTCGGGTTTGGCATCAGGCCGCGTGGACCCAGAACCTGGCCCAGCTGGCCAACAACGCGCATTGCATCTGGAGAAGCAATAACAACGTCAAAGTTCATTTCGCCTTTCTTGATCTGATCAGCCAGATCTTCCATACCTACCAGTTCAGCGCCGGCAGCTTTAGCAGCTTCAGCGTTCGCACCCTGAGCAAATACAGCTACGCGAACGGAACGGCCAGTACCGTGTGGCAGTACAGTTGCGCCACGAACGTTCTGATCGGATTTACGCGCGTCGATGCCGAGGTTAACGGCAACGTCAACGCTTTCAACGAACTTAGCAGTTGCCAGTTCTTTCAGCAGAGCGATAGCTTCGTTGATGTCGTACTGTTTGGTCGCATCAACTTTGTCACGGATCACGGACATGCGCTTGGTCAGTTTAGCCATTTCTTAGTCCTCCACTACCAGGCCCATGGAACGTGCAGTACCTTCGATTGAGCGAGTCATCGCTTCAATGTCGGCACCAGTCATGTCGGCAGCTTTGGTCTGCGCGATTTCCTGCAGCTGAGCGCGGGAAATTTTACCCACTTTGTCTTTGTTCGGTTTACCGGAACCAGACTTGATACCAGCCGCTTTCTTCAGCAGAACAGCTGCTGGAGGGGTTTTGGTAACGAAAGTGAAAGAACGGTCAGCGTAAACAGTGATTACGACTGGGATTGGCAGACCTTTTTCCAGGGATTCAGTTTTTGCGTTGAACGCTTTACAGAATTCCATGATGTTCACACCCTGCTGACCCAGAGCTGGACCAACTGGTGGACTTGGGTTCGCCATACCAGCTGCAACCTGCAGCTTGACGTAGGCTTGTACTTTCTTAGCCATTCTAAAATCCTCTGATTGGGTGATAGCGCCTCAGGGAGGCTCCCCGTGAATAAAATTCGTTTTACGGGCCGGGGCCAATAAAAACAAAAGGCGCGAAATTGTATTCCAATCTCGCGCCCTGTGCAACGATTAAATCGCCGCTTTTTTGATCGCTGCTTAGGCTTTTTCGACCTGCGCAAAGTCCAGTTCTACCGGGGTCGCACGACCGAAGATAGAAACAGAAACTTTCAGGCGGGACTTCTCGTAGTCCACTTCTTCAACGACGCCATTAAAGTCAGCAAACGGACCGTCGCTAACACGAACCATTTCACCCGGTTCAAACAGCGTTTTCGGACGCGGCTTATCACCCACCTGCTGCAGGCGGTTCATAATCGCATCAACTTCTTTATCGCTGATTGGCGCCGGACGGTCAGACGTGCCGCCGATAAAGCCCATCACGCGCGGTACGCTGCGCACCAGGTGCCAGCTCGCATCGTTCATCACCATCTGAACCAGCACGTAACCCGGGAAGAATTTACGCTCGCTTTTGCGACGTTGGCCGCCACGGATCTCAACCACTTCTTCGGTCGGAACCATAACTTCGCCAAATAACTCTTCCATGTTGTGTAATTTGATATGCTCACGCAGCGACGTTGCTACGCGGCCTTCAAAACCGGAAAACGCCTGAACGACGTACCAACGCTTTTTAGGGGCTTCAGACATCTTAGAACCTCAGGCCAGTAATAAAGGAAACCAGGCGAACCAGAATACCATCCAGTCCCCACAGGATCAGTGACATTACCGCAGTCACTGCAGCCACGATCAGCGTGGTGTGCAATGTTTCCTGGCGAGTCGGCCAAATGACCTTGCGGACTTCGGTACGTGCTTCACGAGCGAAAGCAACGGTCGCTTTACCCTTAGTCGTCAACAGCGCGACACCGCCCGCTGCAGCAATCAGAATCACCACTGCCAGCGCGCGGAGCGGCAGCATCATGTCACGATAAAGATAGTTGCCAACGATTGCCACAATCAGCAGCACGGCAACAGCGACCCACTTCATCGCTTCCAGGCCGCGCCCGCTCCCTTGAGCTTCGGTATTCGCACTCATAAACCAACCTGTCAGAAGAATTCTACAAATAATTTCACCCCGCGATTGCGAGGCGAGCCAAATCGAAACGCTAATCCCTTTATGGATTATACGCTCTCTGCAGAGCCTGTCTCAGCAATGATTATGACAAAAATAATCACTGATGAGCCAGGTTCTGATGTGAAAGCGTGCAAAAAGGGCATCAAATGATGCCCTTTTCATGCGCATTGCGTCAAATGTTATCAGCGATTAGCCGAGAACTTTAGCAACCACGCCCGCGCCAACGGTACGGCCACCTTCACGGATTGCGAAACGCAGACCGTCGTCCATCGCGATTGGGTGGATCAGAGTCACAACCATCTTGATGTTGTC
>NZ_VTUC01000006.1 GCF_008364555.1 Enterobacter vonholyi | reverse complement strand
CAGGGCTACGGCGGGGTGCAGATCCCGCGCGTCGGCGACGAGGTGGTGGTGGACTTTATCAACGGCGATCCGGACCGGCCGATTATTACCGGTCGCGTGTACAACGACGCGAGCATGCCGCCGTGGGCGCTACCGGCTGCGGCGACGCAGATGGGCTTTATGAGCCGCACGAAAGACGGTTCCGTGGACAACGCCAACGCCCTGCGGTTTGAGGATAAAGCGGGCGCAGAGCAGGTGTGGATCCAGGCCGAGCGTAACATGGACACCAGCGTTAAAAATGATGAAACGCACAGCGTCGGCGGCGAGCGCAGCCATTACGTGAAGAAAAATGAACTGCATCGCGTGGAAGCGAATCAGACTCAGGCCGTGAAAGGTGGCACCGAGATCCTGACGGGGAAAGGCAAGCTGGATGCGGCGGTGGAGCAGTACGTCATTGCTTCCGGGACGAAGCTGCGGCTGGTCTCCGGTGAGAGTGCCATTGAGCTGAATGCTAACGGCAAGATTAACCTGATCGGTAAAGAATTTAACTTCTTCGTGGAAGGGGATGGGTATATCACCACTGGCGGTAAGCTGCATCTGAATACCTCTGGTACAAAACCGGGCACCACGGCACCGGGATCGGGGCATAAAGGGGATATTGATGCGGCGGTGCAGGCGAAATTTACGGCCAAAGATGAGTAAAGCAGGTGCGGTGCTTATCGCGTTACTAACGACGGGAATGGCTGGAGGAGAAGCACAGAAAAAGGATCTCTGGATGTTTATTTCCGGGATGAGTGCATCGCTTAAGACGTTATCCGTTACAACCCTTAGTAACGCGCCGTTATCGTTTAAGATGACCAGGCAAAATGAATATATCAATTTCTACAATGCCGACGATATCAAACTCGCTGATGGAACGAACATAACCGCAATTGGGTTACGTTTAAGCAAACAAAACGACGGCATGGCGCCTTTACTGAATTTTTCACCTTCCTCAGGTCAATGCATAACGCTTGATACCGTTAAAAAGCGCTATCCGCAGCTGAGGTTAACTGATTATCCGCGCGGCCGTTCGGAGAACGAAGTGACCAGCTATACAGCCCGAAAAGATATGAATGGACAAAAAGTGAGCTTCAGCTTCACCGTGAAAAATCCTCACTGTCTGGGGTCAGTCGTCATTAGCGCCGACTAAGAAATACTGCACTCATGTCCTGACGGTTTCTTCAGGGTGATAATGACCATACACATTTAATAAATGACGATTAACGTGAAAAAACATACGCCAATATTTCTTTGTTCGGTCCTGATGTTTAGCTGTCCTGGCAGCAATGTGGTTTTCGCTCAAGGTAAGCCATCCATTCTGACTAAACAGGATTTTTCAGTACAGATCAAAGACCTGCCTGTCGCCTTGGGCGACAGATGGACGCCTGATATTGCCCGTAAAATTGGCGTGCCGGTGGAAGGCAGTTTTACCGGTGAGGTTCCTTTTGATGGAGTCCAATATAAATTCTTCCAGCATCAAAGAGCTGGGTTAGAAATATTCAGTTCCAATCTCTGGTGGGATAAAGCTGAACGAAGCGTTGATGATTATATCGTGTCGCAGATTACGCTGACTGCCGTAGAATTCGCAACGCCGCGCGGTGTCCATGTGGGTTCAACGAGAAAGGAACTGAACAGCGCATACGGTACCGGTCAGGTCGAAAATGATGCCGGGGAGCAGTGGATTACCTACGAATTGGATAAAGAATTGCTCTCTTTTGAGATAAAAGGTGGCAACGTTATAAAAATAACGATGAATTACAAAAATGATTCTCAAGAATAATTTATGACCAAAAAATATCTGGCAGTCGCATTGTTCACGGCTTTATTGACAGGCGTCGTTGAAACGTCATCGGCACTTGAATTATCGCAATATAATAAGCTCGTTACGGTAGGTCGCATCCTTAACGACAGTGAAGTGACAGACAATCTCAGGACGCTGCTGGGAAATCACTACCAAACCTTTATTGATAACTTTGACGTCTTCGGCGAACCGCATACCACCACAGGTGGAGGATTGTTTGTTGAAGGCTGGCTAAAAGATCTTTATCTGGAGAACGCGTCAGCGCTGGTTATCAATCCTGACGGCAAAATCTTTGCGGCCTGGGTGGTTCCGGAGTCGGACGTAATCCATTACCAATCCTCTGATAATAGCCCGGGTATTAATGCCGATATTCAGCAATGGGCCACCAGGTTCAATACGATGCAGTTTGCAACGAACAGCCAGTCGAGACCTGCGTTTGACGGGGTTTGGGCAGGCGGAGCTGGCGACGACTCGACGTTAACCCTGCGGTTAGCTGAATCAGGCAACCGCATCACCGGGTCTTATTGCTATATATCCCGGAGAGGCAACCGCATAGATTGCCCGGAAAATGATGAGCGTAATCTTAGCGGTACCATCGCTGGCAATCGTGCCAGCGTAGCGTTTAACTCATCGTTTGGCGGCGCAGGCGGACGGGCTGTTCTGGAAATAAAGGGGAGTGAAATGGAATGGCGTCTGGTAACGCCTCCTCAAAAAGGAAATGATTATGCTCCACAGCGCTATACGTTACGTAAAGCCGCTTCGGTTCATCACGCTGAAACCAGAAAACTGGATACCGAAAAGTTCGCTATTTCTCTGAAAAACAGGTGCGGTCATTTTGAGAGCGAATGTGACGAGATGCTCTATCTCGGCGTGCGAAAAAGCGATAACAGTACGATCTCCTTAAAGGGAAAAACGTTGCACGACTCCGCAGGTAAAATAATCGGCTCAACGTACAAGAATGGCGAGGTCGCTTATACCGTGACGTACGCCCCCGTGAATCTGGTTGTCAGCAAAGGCAACCATGTTTTAGTCGAGCAGTCAGGCCAGTGGCTTAAATAACTATACAGCCAGCCAAAAGGCCAGCATGGATTGGCCTTCTTGTTTCTCTCAATATTAATCATCCCGAGTTCACTTATGAAATACACCCTCCAGGAAGGTTCATTTTCCCTTTTTCCTGCTGCCTGGCAGGATAACAGCATGAACATTATTCGCGATGACGAAAGCGGGCTGTCCGTGGTGGTCAGCCGCGGCGTGATTCCCGATGGCAGCGACTACGAACAAGAGTTTCACCGCCAGTGGGATGTACTGCGTCCTCAGATGGGTGAGATCGCCCAGAGCGAATTTAGGAACGTAAAGGCCGGGCCTGACGGCAACATTAACGGGCTGGAAGTTGAGACCACGTTTGACCGTAACGGGCAGCGCCTGTGGCAAAAACAGCTGGCCGTGCAGACGCCGGGCAAACCGGTATTGATGATTTTTACCCTCTCGGCACTCAGAGCCTTTATCGAAGAGGACGAGGTGCGCTGGAGCGCGCTTAAGCAGAGTCTGACGCTAAACGACAACCGGAATGTGTAAGGCATGAGCGATAACAACGCGGCCCGTAAGGGCGACGAGATTATTCACTCCAGCATTTTTGCTGATATCACCAGCATTGTGGCGGAAGGTGCCGCCTATGCGGTGATCGGTGCGGCAGTGGGGCTGGCGGCAACGGCTGCCGCGCCTCTACTCGGTGCGGGTGCTGCCGCCGCAGGCGTGGCGGCAATTGGATCCAGCTGTTTGTTAAGCGGGATTATCGGTGGCGTGTTGGCGAACGTGGCGGGTATTACCGACGATATCAGCAACGCCGCGGAAGGATTAGGCAATGCGCTTTTCCCGCCGTCACCTGCGGGTAAAATCACCACCGGTTCAAATAACGTTCTGACCAACGCAATCCCCGCCGCACGCGCGGCAGGCACGCTCACGCCCGCCGATACCCCGTCCCCTGAGCCGCAGTCGCCGGGCAGCTTTGCCGATTACGCGGGCATGCTGCTTTCCGCCGCCGGACAGTTTGGCAGCGAAATGTGGCAGCCGAGCGTGGCCTCAGCCGCCGCGGGAACCTCGCCGCTGGAAGAAGATAAGGTGGCGTGTGAAAAACACTCCGGGCCGCAGTATCTGGCGGAAGGCTCCAAAAGCGTCTTTATCAACGGGCAGCCCGCGGTGCGTGCGAAAGATCGCACCACCTGCGAAGGCACCGTTTCCGACGACGTCTCCCCGAACGTGATCATCGGCGGGGACACGCTTACGGTCCGCGATATCAAAAGCGGTAAAACGCCGGGTCTGGCGCTGGGGATGATTGCGCTCTCCCTGCTGCGCGGGCGTCCGGGCAAGATCCTGAAAAACATGCCCTGCGCGCTGGCGGCGGCCGGCGGCGGGATGCTGGCGGATATGGCGGTCAACGCCGTGTTTGGCTCCTCGCATCCGGTCCATGCCGCCACCGGCGTGAAGGTGCTGAACGACGACGACGAGCTCGACTTCTCGCTGCCGGGGCGCTTCCCGCTTCGCTGGCAGCGCAGCTACAACAGCCTGACCACCCGCGAAGGGCTGTTCGGCCTGGGCTGGGCAACGACCTTTGACAGCTATCTCTCGCTGGAAGATAACAATGCCACCTGGTTCGACGAAACCGGGCGCGAGCTGAGCTTTGAACTGCCGCCTGTCGACCGGGCATTTTACAGCATCAGCGAAGGCATCATTATCCGCCGCAATGAGAACGGCGACGTGGCGATTGCCGACGATGACGGCGCGGTGTGGCGTCTGTATAAACCGACCCGGGCGAATCCGTCCATACTGCGCCTGGCCTCCCTCAGCGACGAATACGGCAACGCGCTGCTTACGGAGTGGGACGAGCACGGCAGGCTGACTGGTATTCACGACGAGCCGCGGGCAATCGACGTTACCCTGCGCTATGACGATGAACGTTTCCCGCAGCGCGTGACCGCAGCCAGCCATTTCGACGGCAACCAGACCTGGCCGCTGATGCAGTGGGGCTACGACGCGCGCGGCCAGCTGGCGAGCGCGACGGATGCCTCAGGCGTGGTGACGCGTGAATACCGCTACAACGACCACGGCCTGATGGTCTGGCACCGGATGCCGGGCGGTCTGGAGAGCGAATACCGGTGGCAAAAATTCGACCACTGGCGCGTGGTGGAAAACCGTACCAGCACCGGCGACGGGTGCCGCTTTAGCTACGATTTAGCCGCCGGGCTGACGACCGTCGAGCACTACGACGGTCAGACGCGCCGTCACTACTGGAACGCGCAAAATCTAATCGTTCGCTACGTTGACGAGCGCGGTGAAAACTGGCGCTACGAGTGGAATGATAACGAGCTTCTCACGCGTCGCATCGATCCGCTCGGCAACGCCGTCACCTTCGTCTACGACGAGATGGGCAACCGGGTGCAGGAGACCGATGCCGACGGCAACACCCGCACCACCACCTGGCTGGAGCACCGCGCGCTTCCTGCGGCCATTATTGAAGCCGACGGCAGCGCCACCCGGTTCTGGTACGACGAACATCACGGGCTCAAGCGCGTGGTAGACCCGATGGGGCAGACGACGCAGCTGCGCCGGGACGAGTTCGGTCAGGTCGTTGAAGAGGTCGATGCCGCCGGAAACAGCCGCTACCAGGAGTACAACGAGGCCGGGCAGATCGTATGTTCGACCGACTGTTCCGGGCGTATTACCCGCTATCGCTATCATCCGCTGGGCTGGCTGGTGGCTGAGACTGGCGCCGACGGGGAAGAGACGCGCTACCGCTACGACGCCGCAGGGCGTCCGGTGCAGCTCGATCGCCCGGAAGGCTGGACGGAATCGCTCAAATGGAACGAACGCGGTCTGCCGGTGAAGCACGCGGGCGCCGACGGGAAAGAGAGCGAGTTCAGATACGACGAGGCGGGGCGCTTAACCGCCACCCGTAATACGCAGGGGGAAGAGGTGCGCCGCCGCTGGGACAGCCGCGGGCGTCTGATTGCCCTGGAAAACGAGAACGGCGAAGCGTATCAGTTTCGCTGGGGGCCAGATTCGCTGCTGCTGGAAGAGGTGGGGCTCGATGGCGTGGCCTCGCAGTATCGCTATGATGCCTGCGGGCGCACGATTGCGCGCACCTTTGCCGCCGGTCATCCGGAGGCCATCACCCACGCCTTCGCCTGGAGCGCGAGCGGCCAGCTGGTCGCCCGCACCACGCCGGAAGGCCAGACCCGCTATCACTACACGCCGTCCGGGCTATTAAGCCGGATTGGGCTGCATCCTGCACTTGCAGCCGACGTGTGGACCACCGAGGCAGAGCAGGAGCTTGCCTTTGAGTATGACGCGCTTGGGCGCGTGACGCGCGAAGCGGGCGAGCACGGCGAGCTGGCGTGGGAGTATGACGCGCTGGGCAACCGCACCTCCGTCACGCTGCCCGATGGCCGCGAGCTGAAGCAGTTCTACTACGGCAGCGGGCATCTGCTCAGCATTGCGCTCGATAAGCTGTCGGTCTCCGACTTTACCCGCGACGAACTTCACCGCGAGACCAGCCGCACCCAGGGGCTGCTGACCACCCGCAGCGAATACGATCGTCTTGGCCGACTGCATCGCCGGGACGTCTTTACCGGCAATGCCCAGCGTCCGTCGCCGCGCCGCTGGTCCCGCCGCTGGGATTACGACTACCGCAATAACCTGGTGCGTGAAGAGCGGGACGATAACCCCTTCAGCTGGTACCGCTGGCAGTACGACAGCGCCGGGCGTCTGCTCGTTCAGGACGGCTCGCTGCCCGGACAGGAGCAGTGGCGCTGGGATGCTGCCGGTAACCCGCTCGAAGGATCTGTTGAGAAGGTCACGCACAACCGCCTGACGCAGCTGAACGGCATTCGCTGGCGCTATGACATCCACGGCCGCACCATAGAGAAGGATAACGGCCAGACCCGCTGGCACTACCGCTACGACGGTGAACACCGCCTGACGGAGGTCATCAGCCAGCCGCGGGATCGCAACAAACCGCAGACGCAGGTCAGCTTCCGCTACGATCCGCTCGGGCGACGCATCAGTAAAACGCGACGCCAGATGCTGGGCGGACAGCCAACGGGCAAGCCGGTCACCACCTGGTTTGTCTGGGAAGGGTTCCGTCTGCTGCAGGAGCTGCACGGGGATGTGCCGCTCACCTACGTCTACAGCGACCAGGACAGCTACGACCCTCTGGCGCGTATTGACGGTGTCGAAGCGCCGGAGATTTTCTGGTTCCACTGCCAGCCCAACGGCACGCCGGAGCGGATGACGGATGTCGAAGGGCAGGTGCGCTGGGAAGGGGTCAACAGCGCCTGGGGCAAGCTGCTGCGGGAAAGCGAGACGCAGGTATCAGGATATTCCCAGAACCTGCGCATGCAGGGGCAATACCTGGACCGTGAGACAGGGCTGCACTACAATCTGTTCCGGTATTACGACCCGGACTGCGGAAGGTTTACGCAGCAGGACCCGATAGGGCTGGCGGGGGGGATAAACCTTTACCAGTATGCGCCGAATGCGCTGGGGTGGGTGGATCCGTGGGGGTTGAGCCGTGAGTGTAGCGGTAAAACGAAACCTGATTTCTACGTTGGTCCAGCGGGGCCAAGCGCTACAATGCCTTCTACAGCCTATCGCTATATGAGGTATCTTGAGGATGACGGTACTATTAATGCATGGGTGCCTAAAACATTTGAATCCAAATCCGCACCAGTCACTTATTTTGGTTTTGATAAATTAGACTCCGGCCGCACAGTAAGAGATGCATTCCAGATCAAAGGAGCAGATAAATTGAATCCACTTGATCCTTTGGATAAATCATGGAGTGATGGACGTCTTAGAGCTGAGTTTGATACGCTTCAATTATATGAAAATGGTGTTCCGCAAGTGCGAACCCCGAGAATGTTCGGCGATAGACCAGGAGCGCCACTTGAACCGTTTACTAAGGCATACCCTGAATACGGCCAAGGTAATGTTCAACAGCTGCATGCTGAAAATAGAGTTATTAATTTCGACAAGATTGATATTCTGCCAGAGGAACCATGATAAATTTACAATCTTATAATGAAGTGTTAGATTTCCTGGAGCTGTTTTTTCAAAAATATATTCTTGATTCTAATTGTTTGCAGGATATGCAATCTATTTTAGATGATTGTCGAAAAGAAAAAATGGTGGCTATTCGAGCTATAGACTCATGTTTTATGGAATATAGGCGAAAGACTCAAGATTATAGAGTCCCTACTCATGAGGAACAGGAGGTATGGAAACAGTTGTTCAATATATGGCAGTAAAATATTAAATAAAAATGGCTGGGTGGGTTTTTACTTAATATCCCGTATTATTTTGCTAAGGTTATGCTATTACCATCGGTGTCAGGAGGTAATCTGTTTTTTTCGAATGTGTTATTAAAATTCAGGAGTAAAATGAATGACAGTGGAAAAGTTACGAAAGAATCTTTTTTTTTTAATAAAAAATACGTTCGGGAAAGTCAACGGGAAGCATTTTATGATGACATATCAAAGCCTGATGTGCCAGTGAAAGGTATTTTAGCTGACTTTAATAAAGTCAAAACAAGAACCGTTGATGAAGCGGATGGAGATTTGATACGTGATATTTACTTTTATTTTTGCTAACTAATAGTTATACGGGGAATTGATTTTTTCAGGTTGTTTATTATGTTTGTTTTTTTAGTTTTTTTATGGGAGGTGAGTAGGTTGATGCATGGGGAAGGGTAAATGACTCTTGAGTCGTCCCAATCCTTACCCTCCCCTATGAGGGACATTAGAAATATATTAATTACAGATTTTATTTTATATATCACGCATTATGCTGATTTCCTTGTTTTAACTTTATTCAAAACCTGTTCGCCGCTGATGATAATTCGTTCGAAGGGCGATTGAGAAAATTACCCATAACCGCCTGCTGCAGGAGGTGCACGGGGACGTGCCGATGACCTAAGTATACTGCGACCAGACAGTGATGACCCGTTGGCACATGCTGACGACGTTAATGCCCCAGAGATCTTCTGGTTCCACTGCCAGCCCAACGGCACGCCAGAGCGGATAATGGATATCGAAGGGCAGAAGCGCTGGGAAGGGGCGAACGGAGCCTGCGTAAGCTACTGCTGGAAAGCGAGACGCAGATATCCGAGTATCTCCAGAATTGGATGTGCCAAACAAACCAGTGTATGAAATCAGGGATGCCTATCATGAATTACGATTCATATAATGAAGTACTTGATTATATGAGGTTTTTTTTCAACGAAAGAGTGGATTCATCAATTTATTTAGAAAAACTAATGACTTTGATTGAAGGATCTCGCACTGAAAAAACGGTGATAATAAGAGCAATTTATGAAACGTACATGCAGTATGTAAAACAAAGTAGTGATGGCATAAAAATTAACGCTGAGGAAAAAGAAATGTGGATTGACTTATTGCACCATTGGCAATAAGACTTTATTGTTATGCGGGTGTCATTGTAAATGGTTATAATAAATATAATTTGTACGCGGAAAATGCTCCTCATATGGATGTTCTCATGTTGAGTCGATTATATTATTAAGAACTTGTCAGACAATAAAAAGTCAATCAGGACAAAATGATTGAATAAAAATTTAAACCGATTACAGGTGAACTAAATCTTGATGATCTGCCTTTGGAAATTGATACTGAAGAAGGCTTTTGTAAGTGTGATTTATACCGCGAATTAGTAAAGCACAAAGCCGTTAAGAAAACCATGCCAAATCACTACCTTGTTGACTCAGCAGTGTTTTCCGATAAAGAATTTCAAGTTACTATACGCCCAGTGTGCTATGGTTTTCCTTTTATGCTTCATCTTGTTGATAAAAACAGTCAATACTATAAAGCATTAAATGATTGGAATGCTCGAACTAATATTCACATACTAATTGAATCAGTAAAAAGTTTGTCTGATTGGCTGAAAGAATCACTAAACCTGGACACGCCTGATACCATGGAAACAGACATCATTAGGTGGAACTTTGCGTGGGGGCGGGTTTCAGTCTCATATGAGACAAAGTCGTTTAATCATGGGATATATATAGTTTGGAATATAACGTAGTCACTTCCAGACAAGGTGGTTTAGATATGTTAGAAATGAAACTTGATGTTCATACTGGATTTGTAGCAATTAACAACTACCCAATCGAATTAAAAGATGTTGATACTTTTAAAAATTCCGCATTTTACAAGTTCTTCTCGCCATTGACTAAAATAGGTCCTTTTTATTTCGCTATCGATAATATTAAATGGAAAGATCAAGTTTTCATTTTGGAACTGAGGCCCTCAGCATTTTCTTTTACTCCATCAATATTCCTTACTAGTAAGGATGGAAATTTTTATAAAACGCTAGAGGATTGGGATAAAAGGGCTAGTCTGAGTAATTTATCGGATGAGCAGCAACGCTTGACAGCCTGGGTTGAGAGTGAAATAACCTCAAAGCCTAAACTTAAAATTACAACCCCCCCATATGGAATTCAATGGGAGCATGAATGGGGAAGTATTGTTGTACAGTCTAATGAAAAAAGCTTCGATTGTGGTATTTATATTGAATGGAATGTTTGATTAAACAATGTTATTAATTAATAAAACCCCTCATTTTCTTCTCGCCTTACTTTTTTATTAATAAAGTTAAAATCTAAAAAAAATGAAAATAACTAATCGACTGAAAAATAAGATATTAGTCCTCGATGGCATTGATAATGACTTTATAGATTATGGCGCAAAAATAGCATGCCCTGAATGCGAGGGTGTAATAGTCTATTCCATCGTAAACTCATATGAGTTTGACTCGCTCTCTGAAGAGGTAAAATACTTTTTGGTTAAGAAAATGAGAGGAGTGAAGCTTGTTAGCGATCATAATGAATTTAGCTATGATGAAAGCCAATTACATGTTTCGAAAAAAGCATGTTCAAATTGTTTAAAAGAATTTTCTACTGTATTAACGTATAAAGAAGTGCAGCCAGCCCGATACCGGGTATATCTTGTGGGGCTTTTTGAAGGTAATTTGAAACAGATCAAACTTTAAACGTTGAGGTTTACCAATGATTAAAAATCTCATTTTTTTTAAAGAAAATGACCTGGTTCAATGGGCGCGTGGTGCAAGTAACATACTGGTTAGTATGCCGTTTTTAGACTATGCAATGGTCGACTCAACTCGCCAGTTAGTCTTTACGTTAAGCGAGCCAAAGCCATTACCAACCGTTTTGACCATCTTCAATGCGCAGGGCGAAAAACTATTTTGGTCTGCACCTCCTGAAGGCGCATTTTTCTATTACTTAACTTTCAACCTGTCAAAGGAAGTGGTTGTGGTCTGTAGCTATGCGGAAAAGCAAAACGGCTGGCATGAGTGGTTTTATTCCTGGGATATGAAGCGTAATGCTTTGTCTCAATTGGGCCCAGCGTATTAACATCAAAAGCGCCAAAAAACGATAACAATAACCGGTAGCCAAAGGGGGCCGAATAAGCAGTTCCAACAAGCGGTTTAAAACAGAGCTAAGAGGCAAAGGATGAGTACGGTTTACATTGTCATATTGACCTATATCAAACCCCTTGAAGAGGTTGACGCAGCGATACCTGCTCATGTGGAGTGGCTAAAAAAGGGGTATGCAGAGGGGATTTTCCTGGCGTCCGGTAGACGGATCCCAAGAAATGGCGGTGTCATTCTCGCTAAGTGCGAGAGTCTTACCTCTCTTGAAGAGTGCTTACGCGAGGATCCTTTTCAGACGTTAAAGCTTGCGACTGTTGAAATCATTCCCTTTGAACCCAGCATGAAAACAGAACTCCTGGAAAATGTGTTTTAACCCCGCAATAAAAATCCACGCCAAAGCGTGGATTTTTTTTCATTCAAAACCAATCAAACGTTAAACAGGAAGTTCATCACATCGCCATCTTTAACGATGTAATCTTTCCCTTCCGCACGCATCTTGCCTGCTTCTTTCGCGCCTTGCTCACCTTTGTAGGTGATAAAGTCTTCAAACGCGATAGTCTGCGCGCGAATAAAGCCTTTCTCGAAGTCGGTGTGGATCTTACCGGCCGCCTGAGGCGCAGTCGCACCCACAGGGATGGTCCAGGCACGCACTTCCTTCACGCCAGCGGTGAAGTAGGTCTGCAGGTTCAGCAGCTCATAGCCTGCGCGGATCACGCGGTTCAGGCCCGGCTCTTCCAGACCCAGTTCGGCCATGAATTCTTCACGGTCGGCATCGTCCAGCTCGGCGATGTCGGATTCAACGGCAGCGCACACGGCAACAACCACAGAACCTTCCGCCGCGGCGATTTCACGCACTTTGTCGAGGTAAGGGTTGTTCTCGAAACCGTCTTCGTTAACGTTGGCGATGTACATGGTTGGCTTCAGGGTCAGGAAGCTCAGGTATTTGATCGCCGCTTTGTCTTCGTCAGTCAGGTTTTTCAGCGCGCGCAGCATGCCGGCGTTTTCCAGCTGTGGCAGACATTTTTCCAGCGCAGCCAGTTCCGCTTTCGCGTCCTTGTCGCCGCCTTTAGCTTTCTTCTGCACGCGGTGAATCGCGCGTTCGCAGGTGTCGAGGTCAGAGAGCGCCAGCTCGGTGTTGATAACGTCGATGTCGTCAGCCGGATCCACTTTGTTGTTTACGTGGATGATGTTGTCGTTCTCGAAGCAGCGCACAACGTGGCCGATCGCTTCGGTTTCACGGATGTTGGTCAGGAACTGGTTGCCCAGGCCTTCACCTTTAGATGCGCCTTTTACCAGGCCCGCGATGTCCACGAATTCCATAGTGGTTGGCAGAATGCGCTGCGGCTTCACGATTTCCGCGAGCTGGTCCAGACGCGGGTCCGGCATTGGCACAACGCCGGTGTTAGGTTCGATGGTACAGAACGGGAAGTTCGCCGCTTCGATACCCGCTTTGGTAAGCGCGTTAAACAGGGTGGATTTGCCCACGTTTGGCAGACCGACGATACCGCATTTGAATCCCATTTCTAAATCACCTTAATATCTTGATAATCAATCCGTTAGTCATAACCGATTGTTGAAAAGTAAATAACTACGCCTATTATACACGTAACCCGCATGACGCGCGGTAAAAAAGCCTTATCGGGCGGATTATTGCGCTTTAAAAGCGTGCAAGCGGTTTGTCGCTTTGGTTAAGCCGTCTTGCAGCCAGATTTCAGTGCAGCGCGCCGCTTCGTCTACCGCTTCGTCAATCAGTTTCTGCTCGGAAACCGGCGGCTTACCGAGCACGAAACCGACAACTTTGTTTTTATCGCCCGGATGGCCGATTCCCACGCGCAAACGGTGGAAATTCGGGTTATTGCCCAGCTTGCTGATGATGTCTTTAAGACCGTTGTGGCCGCCGTGGCCGCCGCCCAGCTTGAATTTCGCCACGCCAGGGGAGAGATCCAGCTCATCGTGGGCGACCAGAATTTCATCCGGATTGATGCGATAAAACGTTGCCATCGCCGCAACGGCTTTACCGCTCAGGTTCATAAACGTGGTGGGTACCAGCAGGCGAACGTCCGCGCCTGCAAGGTTGATACGTGAGGTATACCCGAAGAATTTAGGTTCTTCACGCAGGGGCGCACGTAACCGCTCGGCCAGCAGATCGACGTACCATGCACCGGCATTATGGCGGGTAGCCGCATATTCTGCGCCCGGGTTGGCGAGGCCGACAATCAGTTTAATCGTCACGATTCAATTCCTAATGGGTTCCAGATCTGGCGCGTAGTTTACTGTCTGGCGCGCCGCTTGACAAAATTCTGCGATCGTCGCAGCGAAATACGAATAATTACTTGTTTGAACAATTAGAATTTCAAGCTGTTCAAAGTCTTATTTGTAAACTTTTGTTTGGGAGTTATCTGTAATTGTGATCATTCACGCAACTCATAAAAGGGGCGTTGTCTATACTTTACACACAAGGATTAGGGGCTTTTCCCCTGACAACCCAAAGTTCCGGAGGTGACACATGAAACGCAAAAACGCTTCGTTACTCGGTAACGTGCTGATGGGGTTGGGGCTATTCGTGATGGTAGGCGGCGTGGGTTATTCCATTTTGAACCAGTTGCCGCAGCTTGATCTCCCGCAATACTTCGCCCATGGCGCGATACTGAGCATCTTCCTCGGTGCGGTATTGTGGCTCGCCGGGGCGCGCATGAGCGGACATGAGGAAGTGTGCGATAAATACTGGTGGGTGCGCCACTACGACAAACGCTGTCGTCGCGACCAGCATAAGCACAGCTAGTGCTGCGATAAAGAACACCGAAACGGCTCCCGAGGGAGTCGTTTTTTTTTGCACCAGGGGTTGACCCTCACGTAACGTAAGGCTCCAGAGTGGCGCCACTGGCAAAGAAAAAGGAGCAGTTATGTTGATTCAGGTGGGTGAGCTGGCGAAACGTGCCGGGATCACCGTGCGGACATTGCACCACTATGAGCAAACAGGGTTGTTGCTGCCTTCTGCCAGAAGCGCGGCAGGTTACCGGCTTTACAACCTGGCGGATGTCCAGCGTCTGCACATGATCCAGGCGCTGGCAAAAGCGGGGCTGGAACTTGCTGAAATCAGGGATTTCCTGGAGCAGGAGTCGCTGTCGTTAACTGAGTTACTCGATGCGCAAATCACGCTGCTGGATAAACAGCTGCGCAGCATACATACGCTGCGCGACCGGCTGGTGGAGCTGCGAGCCGGGCTTCTCGACGATGCGACGCCTGATCTGGAATCCTGGCTACAGACTCTGGAGTTAATGAATATGTACGATCGCTGGTTTAGCAAAGAAGAGTTACAGCAGCTGCCGTTTGCGGTGCAGAAGGATGCGCTGGCGGCTATCTGGTCAGGGCTGGTTGCAGAGGCCAACACGCTGCTGGAGCAGCGCATACCCGCTACGGACGCGCGGGCGATGGATCTGGCGACGCGCTGGATGGAGCGCCTGGAGCAGGACACGGCGGGCAAGCCGGAGTTTCTCACCCGGCTGAACGAGATGCACAGCGTTGAACCGCAGATGCAGGCGCAGACCGGCATCACGCCGGAGATGACCGATTACATCACGCGGGCGTTTGCCGAGTCGAAGCTGATTATCTGGGAGAAATATCTTTCTGCCGAGGAGATGGCCTTTACCCGGAAGCACTATTTTGACCGCATGATGGAGTGGCCGCCGCTGGTGGCGAAACTGCATCAGGCGCAGCGGGAAAATACCGATCCTGCCTCGGAGGAGGCGCAAAAGCTAGCTGAAAACTGGCTGGCATTGTTCCAGTCTTACGCGGGCACCAGCCCGGAAACTCAGCAAAAGTTTCGCGCTGCCATGCAGCAGGAGCCGCACCTGATGAAAGGAACCTGGATGACGCCTGCCGTGCTTGCATGGCTCCAGCAGGCGATCGGAGTGATGATGCAGAGACGTTTCTCTGCATCAGATAACTCACATATCCGCTAGCGCGGCTTCACGGTTAGGATAGAAGGAGAGTCGGCCAGGGATAGGCTGCACGCCCGCGCGCGCCATGGTGCGCAGAGGTTGGAATTCCAGGTTACTCACCCGCAGCTCGCAGCCTTCCGGCAGACGTGTCACAAAGCGCTGGAAGGCATCCAGGCCGCCTGCATCCAGCACCGGTACGGCATCCCATTTCAGCACCACAACCCGTTTGCCCGCGATGCGGGACTCCAGATCGCTGAACAGACCTTCCGCCGCGGCGAAGAACAGCGGGCCAATCACGCGCAGCACCAGCACATCGTCAGGCACCTCGACGTTTACCGGGGAAAGGCGCGTCATCTGCGCGATACGGCGCATAAACAGCAGGGAAGCCAGCACGATCCCGACGCTGATGGCGATAACCATATCGAACAGCACGGTCAGCGACATGCAGATCAGCATCACGATGATGTCGTCTTTCGGCGCGCGACGCAGCAGGTTCACGACCTTATGCGCCTCGCTCATGTTCCAGGCCACCATCAGCAGCAGGGCGGCCATGGCGGAAAGCGGTAGCCAGGAGAGCAGCGGGGCAAGGATCAGCAGGGCAAGGATCACCAGCACGGAGTGGATAACCGCCGAAACGGGTGACGTTGCACCCGCGCGCACGTTGGCCGCAGAGCGGGCGATGGCTGCCGTTGCGGTAATACCGCCAAAGAACGGCGCGACGAGGTTCCCCAATCCCTGACCGACCAGTTCGCTGTTAGCTTTGTGCTTGGTGCCGGTCATGCCGTCCAGAACGACGGCGCAGAGCAGGGATTCAATCGCTCCCAGCATCGCCATCGAGAACGCGGCGGGAAGCAGGGCGCGCAGGGAATCCCAGCTTAGGGTAAAGCTGGAGCCGGGCATGTCCCACGGCAGCACCAGCTGCGGTAACAGTTGTGGAATACCACTACCCTGTGAGCCGTCTGCCAGAACATAGTGGAACTGCGAGCCGATAGTCGCGACATGACCACCGAACATATTGACGATGGCCATCACCGCGCAGCCCAGCAGCAGCGCGGGCAGGTGACCCGGCAGACGGATACCCAGACGAGGCCAGACGATCAGCGTGCCCAGCGTCACAATCCCAATGGCGGCGTCGCCCAGGTTCGCAGTTGGCAGCGCCATAAACAGTGCCCCCACTTTTTGCAGGTAGTGCTCCGGTACGTGGGGCATCTGCAGGCCGAGGAAATCCTTGATCTGCATGGTTCCGATGGTGATACCAATCCCAGAGGTGAACCCCAGCGTCACGGAAAGGGGAATGTACTCAATCAGGCGACCAAAGCGTGCCACGCCAAACAGAATCAAAAAGACGCCGGACATCAGGGTGGCGACCAGCAGGCCTGCCAGACCAAACTGTTGCGAAACGGGGTAGAGGATCACCACAAAGGCGGCAGTCGGGCCGGAGACGCTGAAGCGCGAGCCGCCCGTCAGGGCAATGACGATCCCGGCAACGGCCGAGGTGTACAGACCGTACTGCGGCGCAACGCCGCTGCCAATTGCCAGCGCCATCGCCAGCGGGATGGCAATAATACCGACGGTGATCCCGGCAATCAGGTCACGGACAAAGCGTGACGAGGTGTACTTCTCTTTCCAGCAGGCGTCGATGAGGGCGCGAAAGGGCAGAACATGTGAGGAGGCTACGTTTTTCACAATTATCTATCATCCGTATGCGCATCATCTGTCATGTGAATGGCAGGTGAAGGAGGCATTAATCATACAAATAAAACCCGGAGACAAAAAAACCCGCCGCAGCGGGTTTTTAGGCCGTGTTCGATTAGTGTTCGAACATTGCAGAGATGGATTCTTCGTTGCTGATACGACGAATCGCTTCGGCCAGCATCC
This sequence comes from Enterobacter vonholyi, assembly GCF_008364555.1. GTDB lineage: Bacteria > Pseudomonadota > Gammaproteobacteria > Enterobacterales > Enterobacteriaceae > Enterobacter > Enterobacter vonholyi. The sequence goes on along the minus strand of NZ_VTUC01000006.1, from coordinate 858,285 downwards.
CGGACAGGGTCAGGGTACGCACGTTTGGCAGTGCCTTGATCTCGTCGCTCAGTGGGATGGTATCGCATACTACAACTTCGTCAATGACGGAGTTGCGCAGGTTGTTTACGGCATTACCGGAGAAGATCGGGTGAGTGGCGTACGCGAACACGCGCTTGGCACCACGCTCTTTCAGCGCTTCAGCCGCTTTACACAGCGTACCGCCGGTATCGATCATGTCGTCGACCAGCACGCAGTCGCGGCCAGCCACGTCACCGATGATGTGCATCACCTGAGAAACGTTAGCGCGCGGACGACGTTTGTCGATGATCGCCATGTCGGTATCATTCAGCAGCTTAGCGATAGCACGGGCACGTACCACGCCGCCGATGTCCGGAGAAACCACGATTGGGTTATCCAGGTTCAGCTGCAGCATGTCTTCCAGCAGGATTGGGCTGCCGAATACGTTATCAACCGGGACGTCGAAGAAGCCCTGGATCTGCTCAGCGTGCAGGTCAACGGTCAGTACGCGGTCAACGCCGACGCTTGACAGGAAGTCAGCGACAACTTTAGCGGTAATTGGCACACGCGCGGAACGGACGCGACGGTCCTGACGTGCATAGCCGAAGTAAGGGATTACAGCAGTGATACGGCCTGCGGAAGCGCGACGCAGAGCGTCGACCATAACAACCAGTTCCATCAGGTTGTCGTTCGTTGGAGCACAGGTGGACTGGATGATGAAAATATCACCACCGCGTACATTTTCGTTAATTTGTACGCTGACTTCGCCGTCGCTAAAGCGACCTACGGCGGCGTCGCCGAGGGAAGTGTACAGGCGGTTGGCAATACGTTGTGCTAGTTCCGGGGTGGCGTTACCAGCAAAAAGCTTCATATCAGGCACGAGAAGAACCTCAGGCATGCGTCCAGTGGTGGATAGCGTTCGCCGTAAACTGTGCGGGCCAGGCAAAGGCTATCCAGGCGGTGTATTAAAGAGCGCGATGCAACGTCTGGAACAGGGTGACGTTGTCACCGAAACTCAGTCTGCGCCAGAATGGCCTGCTGTAGGGGGGAGGTGTTCATCCCACGTGCTACAAAACCATGCAGCCAAACCGGCGCTTGCTCAAGCACCTGACGAGCGGCGGATTCGGTGTCAAATTCAGCAAAGACACAGGCTCCTGTACCAGTCAGGCGCGACGGCGCGTATTCTAACAGCCAGGAAAGCACCGCATCAACCTCGCGAAAACGTTTTCTTGCGATATCCTCGCAATCGTTGCTGAATTCACAATTTAATAACGTTTCTATTGACCGAACCGGGGTATTCCTTTTCAGGTCAGGATCTTTAAAGATGACCGGGGTCGGAATGCTTACGCCAGGATGGGCAACCAGGTACCATTTTTCCGGCGGTTCTACAGGGGAGAGGATTTCCCCCACGCCTTCGGCAAAAGCCGCATGACCGCGCACAAATACCGGGACATCAGCCCCCAGCGTCAAGCCCAGTGCTGCCAGTTCATCCTTCGACAGCCCGCAGCCCCAGAGATGGTTCAGCGCAACCAGCACGGTTGCAGCGTTGGATGAGCCACCGCCCAGACCGCCGCCCATCGGCAGCCGCTTCTCGATACGGATTTCCGCGCCGCTTCCCGCGGGTAGACGGCCCGATTCCGCTGCGGCTTTCATCAGCAGACGCGCGGCGCGCACGATCAGGTTCTCCTCATGCGCCACGCCCTCGACCGGGGTCAGGAGGCAAATCTGCCCGTCCTGGCGCTGTTCAATGGAGATCGTGTCGCCATAGTCAATAAACTGAAACAGCGTCTGCAGCGTGTGATAGCCGTCAGCGCGCTGGCCGGTAATGTATAAAAACAGGTTTAGCTTCGCCGGAGAGGGCCAGTGGGTCATCATTTAACGATCCAGTTGTCCATTTTCAGCTTGATGCGCTGGCTTCCCTGAGTCAGTTCCATATTCGATGGCAGCGACGGTTTACTCTTACTGTCATAGGCGCTGTACACCACTTTCCAGGTTTTGCCGTTCTGGGTGTAGTTCACCTGGCTCAGACGGTACTGGTCGTCCAGGGTGTAGTCGGTGGCGTCACCCGGCAGGCCCAGGATCCACTGGCGCAGACTGTTGAGCGGGATAGGCATCCCGGTCAGCTTGCCAATCATTTCTTCGGCATCGGTCGCGGTATAGTGCTGGCCTTTGTTATCGGTGATCTGCGCTTCGCCCGGTTTGGCGATAAGCTCCAGTTCGGTGCTGCCCAGCGGGTTCAGCAGCAGAAGGCGGTAGTTGTCCTGCCCCGTCTGCTGCCAGAAGAAGCGGGCATAAACCTTTTGCTCGTCAGAAAGATAAGCGAAGGCACCGCGGGTTTGGTACTGGTTCAAATTACGGACGTCCTGCTGGTGCTGACGCCACTGAGGCGAGTCAGGGCTTTTGCCCGGGCCTTTTGGTTGGGTGACGGTACAGGCGGTCAGAACCAGTGCTGCCAGCGGCAGCAGGCGAATCAGTCGGGTCATAATGAGGACAAATCCTTGAGATACGTTGCAGTTATGACTGTTAATGCTAGCGTCGAAGGGGGCTACCGTCTACGTTCAAATTATCTCAAAGCGCTGTGTAACCTATTACTCCGAAAGGGGGCTGTCTCTTTTATTGATCTCGCGCATCCTGTATGATGCGTTCTGCTAACCTTATTAACGCTGGTACTACTCCCGCTCAACATGACCCTATTAGCACTCGGTATCAACCACAAAACAGCCCCGGTTTCGCTGCGAGAACGCGTAACGTTTTCGCCGGATACGCTTGACCTGGCGCTGGACAGCCTGCTTGCACAGCCGATGGTGCAGGGTGGCGTGGTGCTCTCGACGTGCAACCGTACCGAGCTCTATTTAAGCGTGGAAGAGCAGGACAACCTGCACGAAGCGCTGATCCGCTGGCTATGCGACTACCACAATCTCAACGAAGACGAGCTGCGTAACAGCCTGTATTGGCATCAGGACAACGATGCCGTCAGCCATCTGATGCGCGTGGCCAGCGGTCTGGATTCGCTGGTGCTGGGCGAGCCGCAAATTCTCGGTCAGGTGAAAAAAGCGTTTGCCGACTCACAAAAAGGGCATCTGAAGGCCAGCGAGCTGGAGCGCATGTTCCAGAAGTCGTTCTCCGTGGCGAAGCGTGTACGAACCGAAACCGACATTGGTGCCAGTGCGGTTTCTGTTGCTTTCGCGGCCTGCACCCTTGCACGCCAAATCTTTGAATCCCTTTCTACCGTCACCGTGATGCTGGTGGGCGCGGGCGAAACCATCGAACTTGTGGCGCGCCATCTGCGCGAGCATAAAGTGAAAAAGATGATCATCGCTAACCGCACCCGCGAACGCGCGCAGGTGCTGGCGGATGAAGTGGGGGCAGAGGTGGTTGCCCTGAGCGACATCGATGAACGCCTGAAAGAGGCGGACATTATCATCAGCTCTACCGCCAGCCCGCTGCCGATTATCGGAAAAGGGATGGTGGAGCGTGCGCTGAAGTCCCGTCGTAATCAGCCGATGCTGCTGGTGGATATCGCCGTCCCGCGCGATGTAGAGCCGGAAGTGGGCAAGCTGCCTAACGCCTACCTCTACAGCGTGGATGACCTGCAAAGCATCATTTCGCACAACCTCGCGCAGCGTAAAGCGGCGGCGGTTCAGGCGGAAACCATCGTTGAGCAGGAAACCAGTGAGTTTATGGCCTGGCTGCGCGCGCAAAGCGTCAGCGAGACCATCCGCGAGTATCGCGGACAGGCGGAGCAGGTGCGTGACGACCTGACTGCCAAAGCGTTAGCGGCCCTTGAACAGGGTGGTGACGCGCACGCAATTATGCAGGATCTGGCGTGGAAACTGACCAACCGCCTTATCCATGCACCAACCAAATCTCTTCAGCAGGCCGCCCGTGACGGGGATGATGAACGCCTGACTATTCTGCGCAACAGCCTCGGGCTGGAATAGCGCCCTATACCCATTTTCTAAGACAAGGTGCACTTACGCCTATGAAGCCTTCTATCGTCGCTAAACTGGAAGCTCTGCACGAGCGCCATGAAGAAGTACAGGCGCTGCTCGGGGATGCCGGGACCATTGCGGACCAGGAACGTTTTCGCGCCCTTTCACGTGAATACGCGCAGTTAAGTGATGTTTCTAAATGCTTTACCGACTGGCGGCAGGTTCAGGAAGATATCGAAACCGCGCAGATGATGCTCGACGATCCTGAAATGCGCGAGATGGCGCAGGAAGAGCTGCAGGATGCGAAAGCGCGTTCTGAAGAGATGGAGCAGCAGCTTCAGGTGCTTCTGCTGCCGAAAGATCCGGACGATGAGCGTAACGCCTTTGTGGAAGTTCGCGCCGGTACCGGCGGTGACGAAGCGGCGCTGTTTGCCGGGGATCTGTTCCGTATGTACAGCCGCTACGCCGAGTCGCGTCGCTGGCGCGTGGAGATCATGAGCGCCAACGAAGGCGAACACGGTGGCTATAAAGAGGTTATCGCCAAGATCAGCGGCGACGGCGTGTATGGACGTCTCAAGTTTGAATCCGGCGGTCACCGCGTGCAGCGCGTACCGGCCACTGAATCTCAGGGCCGCATTCACACCTCCGCCTGCACGGTGGCGGTGATGCCGGAGCTGCCGGAAGCGGAACTGCCGGACATCAATCCGGCGGACCTGCGTATTGATACTTTCCGCTCCTCTGGCGCGGGCGGTCAGCACGTTAACACCACCGATTCCGCTATTCGTATTACCCACCTGCCAACCGGTATAGTTGTCGAATGTCAGGACGAGCGTTCCCAGCATAAAAACAAAGCCAAAGCGTTGTCGGTGCTGGGCGCGCGTATCCACGCGGCCGAAATGGCGAAACGCCAGCAGGCGGAAGCATCCACGCGTCGTAACCTGCTGGGCAGCGGCGATCGCAGCGACCGAAACCGCACCTACAACTTCCCGCAGGGGCGCGTAACCGACCACCGCATCAACCTGACGCTGTACCGTCTGGACGAGGTGATGGAAGGCAAGCTGGACATGCTGATTGAGCCTATCGTGCAGGAATACCAGGCCGACCAGCTGGCGGCACTGTCCGAGCAGGAATAATGGATTTTCAGCGCTGGTTACGTGAGGCTGCCGGTGAGCTTTCCGAAAGTGAAAGCCCTAAACGCGATGCCGAAATTTTGCTTGAGCATGTGACGGGTAAAGCCCGCACGTACCTGCTGGCCTTCGGCGAAACTGAACTGACCGCGGAACAGGAAGCACAGCTCGCCGCGCTGCTTGCCCGCCGTAAAACCGGCGAGCCGGTGGCGCACCTTGTCGGCGAGCGCGAGTTCTGGTCGTTACCGCTGTACGTTTCGGCGGCAACGCTGATCCCGCGTCCGGACACCGAGTGTCTGGTTGAGCAGGCGCTGGCGCGTTTACCTGCGGAGGCCTGCAGCATTCTCGATCTCGGTACCGGTACCGGGGCCATCGCGCTGGCGCTCGCCAGCGAGCGGCCGGACTGCACCGTTACGGCGGTGGACGTGATGCCTGATGCGGTCACGCTGGCGCAGCGTAACGTGGAACGAATCGGGCTCAGTAACGTGACGGTGCTGCAAAGCAGCTGGTTTGCCGCGCTTGAGAATCGTTCATTTGCGATGATTGTCAGCAATCCTCCCTACATCGACGAACATGATCCGCACCTTGCGCAGGGAGATGTTCGCTTTGAACCGCTCACGGCGCTGGTTGCTGCCAACGCGGGATTAGCCGATCTTGATCACATTGTGACAACGTCACGACAACATTTACTTCCCGGTGGCTGGCTGCTGGTGGAGCATGGCTGGACGCAGGGGGAAGCCGTGCGAGCGCTGTTTATGCAAGCAGGCTACGCCGCTGTCGAAACCTGCCGCGACTACGGCGGCAACGAGCGCCTGACGCTGGGGCAGTGGTTATGAGCCTTTTTACCGTACTTATTACCGTCCACTTGATTTCCGTTGCGCTGACCATCACCTTTTTCATCGTCCGTTACTGGTGGCGCTACAGCAACAATCCGCTGATGGATGCCCGCTGGGTGCGTATCGCGCCACACTGTATTGACACGGTGTTGCTCCTTTCCGGTGCCGGGCTTATGTGGAAGACCGGCTATCTGCCATTTACTGATAAAGACGCATGGCTGACTGAAAAGCTGTTTGGCGTTATCATCTACATCGTTTTGGGTTTTATCGCGCTTGGGCGTCGTCGTCCGCGCAGCCAGCAGGTCGGGTTTATCGCCTTTCTGCTGGGTCTGGTGGTGCTGTACATCATCATTAAACTCGCCACCACAAGAATACCGTTACTGGGGTAAGTCATGAGGTCCTTAGCCGATTTCGAATTTAATAAAGTGCCGCTTTGCGATGGCATGATCCTGATTTCAGAGATGATTCGCGACGATTTTACGTCGCAGTTTGTCTACGATGAGCTGGAGAATCTGGTCAGCCTGGCGCGTGAAGAGATTAATCAGGCGCGACCGCAAGACTGGCAATTAGAGAAGCTGCTTGAGCTTTTCTACGGCGAATGGGGTTTCTGCGACACGCGGGGCGTGTATCGCCTGTCTGACGCATTATGGCTGGACCAGGTCTTAAAAAATCGTCAGGGCAGCGCCGTGGCGCTGGGTTCTATTTTGCTGTGGGTCGCGCACCGTCTGGATATTCCGCTGGTCCCGGTCATTTTCCCGACGCAGATGATCCTGCGTGCTGAGTGGCTGGACGGCGAAATGTGGCTCATTAATCCTTTCAACGGCGACACGCTGGATGAACATACGCTGGACGTATGGCTGAAAGGCAATATTAGCCCGGTGGCTGAACTCTTCAACGAAGATCTCGACGAGGCGGATAACGCAGAGGTCATTCGTAAGCTGCTGGACACGCTAAAGTCCGCGTTAATGGAAGAGCGTCAGATGGAGCTGGCGTTGCGCGCCAGTGAAGTACTGCTGCAGTTCAACCCGGAAGATCCGTACGAAATCCGCGACCGAGGGCTGATTTATGCCCAGCTCGACTGCGAGCACGTGGCGCTGAACGATCTGAGCTATTTCGTCGAGCAGTGCCCGGAAGACCCTATTAGCGAAATGATTCGTGCGCAGATCAACGCGATCTCGCACAAACAAATTACACTGCATTAATCTTAATTCCGATTCATACCTGAATAAGGCGATCCTATGAAACAAAAAGTGGTTAGCATTGGTGATATCAAGGTAGCAAACGACCTGCCGTTCGTACTGTTTGGCGGCATGAACGTGCTGGAATCCCGCGATCTCGCCATGCGTATCTGCGAACACTACGTTACCGTGACCCAGAAGCTGGGCATCCCGTACGTGTTTAAAGCCTCTTTTGACAAAGCCAACCGCTCCTCCATCAACTCTTACCGTGGCCCGGGCCTGGAAGAGGGTATGAAAATTTTCCAGGAGCTGAAGCAGACCTTTGGCGTGAAAGTGATCACCGACGTGCATGAAGCCTCCCAGGCGCAGCCGGTGGCAGACGTGGTGGACGTGATTCAGCTCCCGGCATTCCTGGCTCGCCAGACCGACCTGGTGGCCGCGATGGCGAAAACCGGTGCCGTGATCAACGTGAAAAAACCACAGTTCGTCAGCCCGGGCCAGATGGGTAACATCGTCGATAAGTTTATCGAAGGTGGTAACGATCAGGTCATCCTGTGCGACCGTGGTGCAAACTTCGGTTACGACAACCTGGTCGTGGATATGCTGGGCTTCAGCGTAATGAAGAACGTCTCTAACCAGTCTCCGGTGATTTTCGACGTGACCCATGCTCTGCAGTGCCGCGACCCGTTTGGCGCCGCGTCCGGCGGCCGCCGTGCTCAGGTGACCGAACTGGCGCGCGCCGGTATGGCAACCGGCCTGGCTGGCCTGTTCATTGAAGCGCACCCGGATCCGGATAACGCAAAATGCGACGGTCCATCCGCGCTGCCGCTGGATAAGCTTGAGCCGTTCCTGAAACAGATCAAAGCGATTGACGATCTGGTGAAGAGCTTCGACGAGCTGGATACCAGCAAATAATAAAAAAACCCGCTTCGGCGGGTTTTTTTATGCCTCCCTCTCCCTGGCGGAGAGGGTTAGGGTGGGGGCATCAGCCTGCACCGGCCCACTCTTACGCAAATATCGTCATCAGATACGCAACAAACAACGCCATATGCGCCGCTCCGTTCAGCACGTTGGTGCGCCCGGTGGAGAACGAAATCTGGCACAGCAGCAATGATGCTACCATCACGATCATCTCCGGCGCACCCAGCGCAAACTGCAGCTCGTTACCGGTCATAAAGGCAATCAGCGTCACCACCGGTACGGTGAGTGAAATCGTCGCCAGCACGGAGCCGAAGAACAGGTTCATTGCGCGCTGCACCTGATTATTCAACACCGCTTTCAGCGCGCCCAGCCCTTCAGGGGAAAGGATCAGCAGCGCCACCAGGAAGCCGGTAAACGCCACCGGCGCGTTCAGCTCGGTTAACAGCGTCTCCAGCGGGTTAGCGTTCATCTTGGTAACGGCAATCACCGCAATCAGATGTACGATCAGCCAAACCGTATGCCACGCGCTGCTGTGGGCCGACGGCTTACCGTGGTGCGGATCATCGTCGTCGCCGTCGTCTTCATGCTCATACACAAACAGGCTCTGGTGCGTTTTGGTCTGAATCAACAGGAACACGCCGTACATGGCGGCGGAAATCAGCGCGACCAGCAGCGCCTGACCGGTGGAGAAGTTTGCACCCGGCAGCGCCATCGGGAAGACCAGCACGATAATGGCAAGCGGGAAGAGGGCAATCAGATACTGTTTGATGCCAAACAGGTTCATATACTGGGTCGCGAATTTACGCCCACCCAACAGCAGAGAGAAGCCCACCAGACCACCCGTCACAATCATAATGATCGAGTAAAGCGTATCGCGCATCAGCGTCGGCGCTGCATCGCCGGTCGCCATGAGCGCGGAAATCAGGCTAACTTCGAGAATAACAACGGAAAGGCTGAGAATTAAAGAACCATACGGCTCGCCCAGACGGTGGGCCAGGACGTCCGCATGGCGAACGACGCTAAATGCGCTGGTTAAGATGCCGACCAGGGCAAGAATATTGATACCAACCACCACTGGCAGTGACTGACTGCTTCCCCAGAAGAGCAGCACAGCCAGTGCCAGAACCGGGAAAATGAGTGACGTCTCCTTGTGGCGGGTCTTTACCGCCTCGTGTGTTGCTGTCATGTGCTTCTCCATCAATGCAGGTGCTTGTAATTATAGATAGATTTTTAAGGGCATTAAACTAACAGATCTCTGTTAAATACCCTTTATTTTTTACTTAATTTTACCCTTTTTCATAAATTTAACGCCTGACTCCTGTAATTGACAGCTTTCACATAATATTTATTAAATAACAACTAATTACATGTAATGTTAATCCATAAATTAAGGCCGGGTGGCACGCTGGCATATCGTCGTCCACACTTATCTCTTTAAGCAAAAGAGAGGTGAGTGATGCCATATAAAACGAAACGCGAATTACCCGATAACGTGCAAAACGTGCTGCCCGCTCACGCGCAGGATATCTATAAAGAGGCGTTTAACAGCGCCTGGGATCAATACAAAGACAAGGAAGATCGCCGGGATGATGCCAGCCGTGAAGAGACGGCCCACAAAGTCGCCTGGGCCGCCGTAAAACATGAATATGAAAAAGGAGACGACGATAAATGGCATAAAAAGAAATAGCCGTGAAATAATTCGCTGCCTTCATTTTGACTTTTCAGGCGGTTGAATTGCCGCTGTATTGCAACTGGTCCGCTAATTGCTTATCGTTATTCAACTGCTGGTAAAATGACCAGCACCTAAGGCCGGGAAGGCGAATTACAGATGTCGCAAGGAAGCATGCAGTGGCGGAGGTGGAAAGTGTTAACGCGTGATTTCTTAATGAAGGCAGATTGTAAGACGGCATTTGGTGCTATTGAGGAATCGCTTCTCTGGTCAGCTGAACAACGTGCGGCGTCGCTCGCTGCCACGCTTGCCTGCCGCCCGGATGATGGCCCGGTATGGATTTTTGGCTACGGCTCCCTGATGTGGAACCCGGCGCTCGAATTTGTCGAATCGGCAACGGGAACGCTGCCTGGCTGGCACCGCGCATTTTGCCTGCGTCTGACGGCCGGACGCGGCAGCGCGTGCCAGCCCGGGCGCATGCTTGCACTGAAAGAGGGCGGGCGCACCACTGGCGTGGCGTATCGCCTGCCGGATGCCACGCTGGAAGAGGAGCTTACGCTGCTCTGGAAGCGCGAGATGATCACCGGCTGCTACATGCCAAGCTGGTGCAAGCTGGAACTGGACGACGGACGCACCGTCAATGCGCTGGTGTTTATCATGGACCCCCGCCATCCGCTGTATGAAGCGGATACCCGCACGCAGGTGATTGCTCCGTTAATTGCCGCCGCCAGCGGACCGCTGGGTACCAACGCGCAGTATCTCTTCTCCCTCGATCAGGAGTTGACCCGCCTCGGCATGCAGGACGATTGTCTGAATGAACTGGTGGTGAAGGTGAAGGCGCTGCTGGAAGGGAACCCGCTCAACGGCACGCTGCGACCGGGTTTTGCCTGATATTACGCCCGGCTTGCCGGGCGTTTAATATTATGCTGCCACGTAGCTGATGGAATGCTCCAGAGACTGACTGTGGCTGTCAATCAGCACATCCCATGTGCCGGTGTAGGGCACTGTAAGCCAGGCCTTATCATCCTGTACGGTGAGAATATCCGCCTGGGACTGTTTTTGTGCTTTCGAACTCATCAGATGAATACGACAGCGTTCTGAGCAACGCACCACCACCGTATCCCCGCCAAACAGTTTCAAACTTGTTTTTACCAGTGCCATTTTTTACCCCGTAGTCTTAAACAACGCTCTCCCTGCAGCCATATCCGAGCGTGATGTTGTTCACAATTCACTCATGGCATAACACCAAAGGGGAGGGGGTGGGATGCTGATTTTGATCAAAAAATGGCATAACGATTAAACAAAAATGACAAAATCCCTCAAAATTTCAGCTGGCGCGCGTTTTACCCGCTAAACGCGCGCCGCGAGAAAATTAAATGCGGAAATGACCGGCTGTTTCAGCAAGGTCGCCCGCCTGGCTCTGCAGGGCGCCCGCAGCGGCGGCGGATTGCACGACCAGCTCGGCGTTCTGCTGAACCATTCTGTCGAGATGGGTCACCGCGTGGTTAATCTCATGAATCCCTTTCATCTGCTCGCTGGTGGCGATGGAGATTTCGCGCATGATACCGGAGACGCTGCCGATGCTGGAGCGGATCTCATCCATGCTTTCCCCGGCCAGATGCACGTAGCGGGAGCCGGTCGCCACGCTGTCGGTGGTGGAGTCAATCAGGGATTTGATCTCTTTCGCCGCCTGGGCGCTGCGGCTCGCCAGATTACGCACTTCGCCCGCCACCACGGCAAACCCGCGCCCCTGCTCGCCGGCACGGGCCGCCTCGACGGAGGCGTTCAGCGCCAGAATGTTGGTCTGGAACGCGATGCCATCAATCACGCTGGTGATATCGCCAATTTTAGCCGACGCGACTTCGATGGACTGCATGGTGCTGATCGCCTGGGATACCACCTCGCCGCCGCGCGCCGCGGCCGCTGAGGCTTTGCTCGCCTGATCATTCGCTTCTGCCGCCGATTCGTTCGACTGGGTCACGGAGGCGGTGATCTGCTCCACGGCGCTGGCCGTCTCGCGCAGGCTGGATGCGGCCTGCTCGGTACGTCCGGAAAGATCCTGGTTACCCGCCGCAATCTCCTGAGCGGCGTTTTTCACCGACTCGCTGGCATCACGGAGCTGCACCATCACCACCGACAGCTTATCGCTGAAGGCGTTAAAGGCCTGCGCAATCTGCGCAACCTCGTCCTCGCCGTTGTCCGGCAGGCGCTGGGACAGATCGTTAGTCCCGTTAGCAATGTTGTGCATCGCGTCGCGAATGTCTGACAAACGCTTGAGCAGGCGGGCAATCAGGAAATGCACAATGGCCGCGCTCAACAGTGCCAGGATCACCAGCGAAATCGCCGAGGCTTTAAGCAGGGAACGCATGCCGGAGGTGGCATCACCGTTGTCGAGCGCGACGACTAACAGCCAGTTTGTGCCCGGCACGGCTGTCGCCACGAAGGTTTTTTCAGCGCCGTTCAGCGTTCCGTCGACTAGGTTACCGCTTTTCAGCGCAGCAAAATCAATGCCTTTGATCGTCTCCGCGAATGGTTTAAGCGTGAGCGCCGGATCGTTAGCGGCAATCACGCTGCCGTCACTGTTCAGAAGCAACCCGCTGCTGGCCGGGGTTGGATGGATCCCGCGCACGTTAGCCACCACGCTGTCCATCGCCACATCGCCCGCCACCACCGCTTTCAGCGTACCATTCTCTTTTACCGGCACGGCGAAGGTTACCACCAGTTTGCCGGTCCCCGCGTCAACGTAGGGCGCGGTGACAACCGGACCGTCCGTGCTGACCACCTGCTGATACCACGGGCGGATAGTCGGGTCATAGTCCGCCGGGACACCCGCCGGTTCAGAGAATTTCGCCGTTTTGCTGGCGTAGCCAACATAAACGTTGGTGAAGCCACCCGCCTGCGCAAGCTGTTTAAACACCGGAACCGGGTCTTCACTCAACGCAACGGTTTGCGCGGAGGCGATCACCGCCATCTTGCTTTTTACCCAGTCGGCAATCGCCATGTTATGGCTGGCGCTGGTGCTGGTCAGAATATCGCGCTGGGACTGCTGGTTATCCTGGCGCGTGACCTGGAAGTTAATAACGGTATTAAGGAGAAGTGCGACGACCAGACAGCCTGCCGTCGTCGCGATGATGCGTGCACGAATCGATCTGAACATAAGTGAAATACCTGCTGTGTTGTTTCCATGCCTATCGGCAACCCCGCAGGTAAACTTGATGCTGAAACCGCGTCCATAAGAAAATAATATTTTTACGGGTTTATTATTAAAAAGTTAATACTTTATCCGCGGACAGCGTCCACTCGGCCAGCTCAACCAGCGTACCAATCTCTACGCCATCAATCAGCGGCAGACCGGTAATACCGCGGCCATCGGTGCAGGTCTTGCAAAGCTTCACCGGTACGTTTTGCGCGGTCAGGATCTCCAGCATCTGCTGAATGTTATAGCCCTCGGCTGGTTTTTGTCCCTTCAGGCCCGCGGTGACCGCGTCCGACATTAAAAAGAGTCGTAACGCGAGGTCACTCTCTTTTTCACGCAGCGCAATCGCCAGGCGCAGGCTGTTAAAAAGGGATTCGCTGCCGTAGGCCGCACCGTTGGCGACGATCACAATCTTTTGCATGTTGACTCCTGTTCTTATAAAGGCACGAATATTGCTTAGCTTTCCCGAGTTTCGCTGTTCCGGAGAGAAAGCATGACATTAATGGCTGGCATTTCGCCAGGCGCTGCCGAATGGCTCGAGCGCGCAAAGATGATGCGCCGGGAGCACCTAAGCAAGCTGGCACAGCTTGGCGAGCTTGTGCACGGCATTAGCCAACTGGTGCACATGTTACAGTGCGAGCGCGGGGCGTCCAACGTCTGGCTCTGCTCACAGGGTAAGCTTTACGCCCCCGAATGCAAAGCCAGCCGGGCGCTGGTGGATGAAATCCTCGCAGCCCTTTACGGCATTCTTGAAACACAGTCGCCGATTCCGGGAAGTGCCGTCTGTGAACGCATCGGCGGAGCGCTCCTGAGCCTGGATATGCTTCCCGCGCTGCGCGAAGGAGTTATTCAGCAAACGGTAACGGCACCCCAGGCGATGGAACACTACTCCCGCATGCTTCGCCATCTGCTCAGTATCGTACCGCAGCTTAATGACAGCATTGACGATCCGCAAATCGCAGGACGTTTTGTCGCGCTTTATAGCCTGATGCAGGGCAAGGAGCTGGCGGGACAGGAGCGGGCGCTGGGGGCGATTGGCTTCACGCAGGGTTTTTTCGATGATGTGACTCGCCAGAGGCTGGTTGACCGCATCGACGGGCAGCAGGCCTGCTTTGAAATCTTTCTCTCGCACAGCCACGCTGAGGTACAGGCCACCTTTGCCTTAAACTGCCAGCCCGATCGTGAAACGGAGCAGCTACGAAGGGTGGCCTGCACCCGCCAGCCCGCCGCCGATAACGGCCATACCGCACTGGCCTGGTTTGCGCTGCAAACCGCGCGCCTTGAGCATCTGCGCGCGCTGGAGGAGACGCTCATCGCCGATCTGATGACGGCGGTGGACGAGCGTATTTTCCGTAACGATGAGTACGTGCCTCCCGCCGATGAGCAGGACGATCCGCTGATACAGTACCCGGAAAAACCGTTGCTCACCCTGGTGCGCCAGCAGGCGCGTGAGATAGAACAGCTCTCGCGCCAGCTTGCGTCGCTGCGCGATACGCTTGAAGAGCGCAAAGTCATAGATAAAGCGAAAAGCGTTTTGATGACCCACCAGAATATGAGTGAGGAACAGGCCTGGACGGCGCTGCGCAAAATGGCGATGGATAAGAACCAAAGGATGGTGGATATCGCCCGCGCGCTGCTCATGGTGAAGAATTTGTGGCAGGTAATACCAAAGGAGTAGCTGCACAATCAGCGGGCATTTTGTGCCTGATTGAGGTGCGTAAACCTGAGGGTAAAGCGGGATACACCGCGAAAACCGCGTGTTAAAACCTGGCATTCGCTTTGCATTGTCAGATTAACCATTTTTGACGATGCGCCAACGGCGGTGCATTCGTCTTCGGGATAAAGGCGTCCACTGGTGCTTCGGCATCGTGGGCGCTTTTTTTTGGTTTTTATTCAGGAGTGGTCATGGCGGATTTGTCGAGACGGCGTTTATTGCAGGCCAGCATGCTGGCGAGTGGCGCAATGCTGTTACCGGGTATCATGCAGGCCGCATGGGCGGCAGGCTCGGATAAACCGGAGCAGGAAACAGTGCGCATCGGGTTTATCCCGCTGACCGACTGCGCGCCCGTGGTTATCGCGGCGCTGAAAGGCTTTGATAAAAAATACGGCATTACCATCGTGCCCACCAAAGAGGCGAGCTGGGCGGCGGTGCGCGACAAGCTGGTGGCGGGCGAGCTTGATGCCGCGCACATTCTCTACGGCCTGCTGTACGGCCTGGAGCTGGGCATTGCCGGCAAGCCGCAGCAGATGGCAAACCTGATGACGCTTAATCAGAACGGCCAGGCGATTACGCTTTCCAGCGATCTGGCGGAGAAGGGCGTTCGAGACCTTGACGGGCTGAAAAAGCTAATTGGTCAGCAGGCGCCCGGCACCTACACCTTCGCGCACACCTTCCCGACCGGGACGCACGCCATGTGGCTCTACTACTGGCTGGCCAGCGCGGGCATTAACCCCTTTGACGACGTGCGCACGGTGGTGGTGCCGCCGCCGCAGATGGTGATGAACATGCGCATTGGCAACATGGTCGGCTTTTGCGTCGGCGAGCCGTGGAACGCGCGGGCGATTAACGACCGCATCGGCTTTACCGCCGCGACGTCACAGTCTGTCTGGGCCGACCATCCGGAAAAAATCCTCGGCACGCGTCGCGACTGGGTGGAGAAAAACCCGCACACCGCGCGGGCGCTGGTCAGCGCGGTGCTGGAGGCCGCACGCTGGATCGAAGCCTCCCCGGAAAACAAGCGCGAGACCGCGCGGATCCTCTCCCGCCGGGCGTGGCTCAACTGCAAGGAACAGTTTCTCACCGGGCGAATGCTCGGCGAGTACGACAACGGCCTGGGCCAGCGCTGGCAGGACGCGCACCCGATCCGTTTCTTCAACGAGGGGGCCGTCAGCTACCCATATCTCTCCGACGGTATGTGGTTCTTAACCCAGTTCCGCCGCTGGGGCTTGCTCAAAACCGCGCCGGACTACGCGGGTATTGCACAGCGCATTAACCAGACCGCTGTCTGGCAGGATGCCGCCACGGCGGTGGGGGGCATCACCACACCGACTTCACCATTACGCAGCAGCACATTTATGGACGGCACCGTCTGGAACGGTACCGACCCGGAAGGATACGCCAGCCGTTTCGCCATTCATCGTAAAGGGGCCTGATTATGCAGCATCTGCAAAAGACGAAATCACCAGATACGCCAGAGAGTGGGGAGGTGATTGTCCTCCCTCCGGTGCAGGTTCGCCGCCGTACGCCGACGTTTGCGCGTCGGATTAACGCGATCCTTCAGCGCATCATTCCGGCGTTAATCGGTCTGGGACTGCTGGTCGTGCTGTGGCAGCTGGCGGCGATTAACAGCAAAGGTTTCCCGACGCCGCTCAGCACGCTCGATTCCGCCATTACTCTGTTTGCCGATCCGTTTTATCGCGACGGGCCTAACGATATGGGCATCGGCTGGAACGTGCTCGCTTCATTACAGCGCGTGGCGGTGGGCTTTGGCCTGGCCGCGTTCGCCGGGATCCCGCTCGGCTTCCTGATTGGCCGCTTCACCTTTTTTTCGCGCATGTTCGGCCCGCTGATCGCGCTGTTACGCCCGGTTAGCCCGCTGGCCTGGCTGCCCATCGGCCTGCTGCTGTTCCAGAAAGCGGAGCCCGCGTCGAGCTGGACCATTTTTATCTGCTCTATCTGGCCGATGGTGATCAACACCGCCGAAGGCGTGCGCCGCATTCCGCAGGACTACCTCAACGTTGCCCGGGTGCTGCAGCTTTCCGAGTGGACCATCCTGCGCCGCATTCTCTTCCCGGCGGTGCTGCCCGCGGTGCTGACCGGGGTGCGCCTCTCCATCGGCATCGCCTGGCTGGTGATTGTCGCCGCCGAGATGCTGACCGGAGGGCTGGGGATTGGCTTCTGGATCTGGAACGAGTGGAACAACCTCAACGTCGAAAACATTCTCATCGCCATCGTCATCATTGGCGTGGTCGGGCTGCTGCTGGAGCAGGGGCTGATGCTGATCGCCCGGCGCTTTAGCTGGCAGGAAAAATAAGGAGCGAACATGAAACCATTAATTCAGGTCCAGGCCGTGAGCCAGCGTTTTTCCACCGCCAGCGGCGAGTTTCTGGCGCTGCAGAACGTCTCTTTTGATATCCACGAGGGCGAAACCGTGAGCCTGATTGGGCACTCTGGCTGCGGCAAATCGACGCTGCTGAACCTCATCGCCGGTATTACCCTGCCGACGGAAGGCGGGCTGATTTGTGACAACCGCGAAATCGCCGGGCCGGGGCCGGAGCGCGCGGTGGTGTTCCAGAACCACTCGCTGCTGCCGTGGCTCACCTGCTTCGACAACGTGGCCCTGGCGGTAGATCACGTGTTTCGCCACAGCATGAGCAAGGCGGAGCGCAGGGAGTGGATTGAACACAATCTCGACCGCGTGCAGATGGGGCACGCCCTGCACAAGCGCCCGGGGGAGATCTCCGGCGGCATGAAGCAGCGCGTCGGGATTGCCCGCGCGCTGGCGATGAAGCCGAAAGTGCTGCTGATGGATGAACCCTTCGGCGCGCTCGATGCGCTGACGCGTGCTCATCTGCAGGACTCGGTAATGCAGATCCAGCAGGCGCTGAACACCACCATCGTGCTCATTACCCACGACGTGGACGAGGCGGTGCTGCTCTCCGATCGCGTGCTGATGATGACCAACGGCCCGGCGGCGACCGTCGGGGAGATCCTGCGCGTCGATCTGCCGCGCCCGCGCAACCGGGTGCAGCTGGCGGACGACAGCCGCTATCACCACATGCGCCAGCAGATCCTTCATTTCCTCTATGAAAAGCAGCCAAAAGCGGCGTAGCGAGGGGGCTTTGATGCGACTGGTCATTATCGGAAATGGCATGGCGGCTACGCGGCTGATTGCCTCGCTCACCGGGCGTGCTGCCGGTCGTTTCGCTATCACCGTCATCGGTGACGAGCCGGAACATGCCTATAACCGCATCCAGCTTTCGCCGGTGCTGGGCGGTGAAAAGCACGCTGCAGACATCTGTCTTCAGGATGACGACTGGTACCAGGCGCGCGGCGTGACGGTGCTGCGGGGCGAAAAGGCGATCGCCGTAAACGTGGACACGCGGGAAGTGCAAACCGCCGCCAGCACGCTGGACTGGGATGCGCTGGTGTTTGCCACCGGATCAACGCCCTTTATTCCGCCAATCCCCGGCTGCGATGCGCCGCATGTGTTCACGTTCCGTACCCTGGAAGATACCCGGGCCATTCAGGCGATCGTCGGTCCGGCGGTGGTGCTGGGCGGCGGCGTGCTCGGGGTTGAGGCGGCGGCAGCGCTGGCGCGTTCAGGTGACGAGGTCACGCTTGTTCATCGCGGTCCGTGGCTGATGGAGCAGCAGCTGGATCGGCAGGCGGGAATGCTGCTGGAAGAGGCGCTGGCGGCGCGGGGCGTGCGCTGTGAGCTCGTCTCTGGCATCGCAGCGGTGAACGGAAATAGCGTGACGCTGCTAAACGGACGCAGTATCGCCGCCGCGCGCGTGGTGCTAGCGACCGGCGTGCAGCCCAGCGTCGCGCTGGCGCAGGCCAGCGGCATTCGCTGCGCGCGCGGCATCGTGGTGGATCACCAGATGCAAACCTCCGAGCCGGACGTCTACGCCATTGGCGAGTGCTGCGAAATTGACGGCCAGACGTTTGGCCTGGTCGCCCCCTGTCTGGCGCAGGCGGATATCCTTGCCGCGCGGCTGGCTGGGGACGTCACCGCGCCGTTTGTCCTGACTGACAACGGCGTACGCCTCAAGGTGACCGGCGTGGAGCTGTTCAGTCTCGGTCGCGCGGCAGAGCGGGAGGGCGACGTGGTCTGGAGCGCATGGGATCCGCTGACCCGTCACTATCGCCGTTTACTGATCAATCAGGGGGCGCTGGCTGGCGTACTGCTGATGGGCGACTGCCGCAGCGCGGCAACATTTACCGATTTACTGGCAACGGCTGCGCCCGCCCACGCGGACTGGCTGTTCGATCGTTTTACTACGCAACCGCAGGTTGCAGGACACAATGCTATGACAAAACCTACTCTGGTGGTGGTTGGGCACGGTATGGTCGGCCATCATTTTCTCGAAGACTGCGTTAACCGCAATCTGCATAAGCAGTATCAGATCGTTGTCTTTGGCGAGGAGCGCTATGCCGCCTACGACCGCGTGCATCTGTCGGAATATTTTGGCGGCCGCAGCGCGGCGTCGCTCTCGCTGGTGGAGGGGAATTTCTTTGCCGACAACGGCATTGAGCTGCGCCTGTCGCAGCAGGTCGTCGCTATCGATCGCGACGCGCGCGTTGTACGCACCGCCAGCGGGCACGAAACCCACTGGGACAAGCTGGTGCTGGCGACCGGCTCATACCCGTTCGTGCCGCCCGTGCCGGGCAACGATTTGCCGGGCTGTTTTGTCTACCGCACCCTTGACGACCTGGACAACATTGCGGCGCATGCGGCGGGCTCGCGCCGCGGCGTGGTGATTGGCGGCGGCCTGCTCGGGCTGGAGGCGGCGAATGCCCTGAAGCAGCTCGGGCTGGAAACCCACGTGGTGGAATTTGCGCCTAACCTGATGGCGGTCCAGCTCGACAACGACGGCGCGATGATGCTGCGCAAGAAAATTGAGGCGCTGGGCGTCGGCGTTCACACCAGTAAAGCGACAACGGAGATCGCCACGGCGGACGGCGGGCTGGTGCTGCGCTTTGCCGATGGCGAACAGCTGGAAACGGACATGGTGGTCTTTTCTGCCGGCATTCGTCCCCAGGACGCGCTGGCGCGCAGCAGCAGGCTGGCTATCGGCGAACGCGGCGGGATCTGCATTGACGACGGTTGCCAGACCTCCGATCCGGACGTGATGGCCATCGGCGAATGCGCGCTGTGGGAAGGGAAAATCTTCGGTCTGGTCGCGCCCGGCTATCAGATGGCGCGGGTGGCCGCCGCCGCGCTGGCGGGTGAGGATAAAACCTTCGCCGGCGCGGATATGAGCACTAAGCTCAAGCTGCTCGGCGTGGACGTCGCCTCGTTCGGCGACGCTCACGGGCGCACGCCGGGGGCGCTGAGCTATCAGTGGACGCACGGTCCGCAGCAAATCTACAAGAAAATCGTGGTCAGCCACGACGGCAAAACGCTGCTCGGCGGCGTGCTGGTGGGTGACGCCAGCGAATACGCCACGCTGGTGCAGATGATGCTTAACGGGATAGCCCTGCCAAAAGAGCCGGAAACGCTGATTTTACCCGCGTCGTCAGGCAGCGCGCCGAAAGCGCTCGGCGTGGCGGCGCTGCCGGAAAGCGCGCAAATCTGTTCGTGTCATAACGTCAGCAAGGGCGATATCTGCCGGGCGGTGAGCTCGGGCGCGACGGATATCGGCGCCGTTAAGCAGTGCACCAAAGCGGCGACCGGCTGCGGGGGATGTAGCGCGCTGGTGAAGCAGGTGATGGAGTTCCAGCTGGCTGAGCAGGGCGTGGAGGTGAAAAAGGACATCTGCGAGCACTTCCCGTACTCGCGCCAGGAGATTTACCACCTCGTGCGCGTCAACCATATTCGCACCTTTGACCAGCTTATCAGCCGCTACGGACAGGGACACGGATGCGAAATTTGTAAGCCGCTGGTGGGGTCAGTGCTTGCCTCGTGCTGGAACGAGTATCTGCTGAAACCGGCACACCTGCCGCTGCAGGACACCAATGACCGCTACTTCGCCAATATCCAGAAAGACGGTACCTACTCCATCGTGCCGCGCATGCCGGCGGGGGAAGTGACCGCGGACGGGCTGATCGCCATCGGGCAGATTGCGAAACGCTACAGCCTGTACAGCAAAATTACTGGCGGACAGCGTATCGACCTTTTCGGCGCCACTCTGGAACAGCTGCCGGCGATCTGGCAGGCGCTGGTGGAGGCCGGGTTTGAAACCGGGCACGCTTACGGGAAATCCCTGCGCACGGTGAAATCCTGCGTCGGTTCAACCTGGTGCCGCTACGGGGTGCAGGACTCCACCGGCCTCGCGGTCAGGCTTGAGCACCGCTACAAGGGGCTGCGCGCGCCGCACAAAATCAAAATGGCGGTCTCCGGCTGCACCCGCGAGTGCGCGGAGGCGCAGAGCAAAGACGTGGGGGTGATTGCCACCGATAAAGGCTGGAACCTCTATCTGTGCGGCAACGGCGGGATGAAGCCGCGCCATGCGGATCTCTTTGCCAGCGATCTGGATGACGAAACGTTAATCCGCACCGTCGACCGCTTCCTGATGTTCTACATCCGCACGGCGGATCGCCTGCAGCGCACCAGCACCTGGATGGATAACCTGGAAGGCGGTCTCGACTACCTGCGGGAGGTGATCCTCAACGACAGCCTGGGTATCGCCCACGAGCTGGAGCAGGAGATGGCCCGGGTGGTGGAAACCTATCAGTGCGAATGGCAAACCACGCTTAACGATCCCAACCGTCTGGCGCTGTTCCGCACGACGGTGAACGACACCGCGCCGGATGAAAGCAAGCGCTGGCAGGAAATTTGCGGCATCGACGATATCCCCGAGCAGGCGGGCATCGGCGCGCGGCTTGGACGTAAGCCGATTGCGCTCTTCCGTTTTGGCAAAACCGTTTACGCCCTCGACGATCGGGAACCGGGCGGTAATGCGAACGTGCTTTCACGCGGCATTCTTGGCGATGCGGCGGGCGAGCCGGTGGTGATTTCACCGCTGTATAAGCAGCGCATTCGCCTGCGCGACGGCTGTCAGGTAGAGAACGGCGAACCCGCGGTGCGCGCCTGGCCGGTGAAAATTGAAAACGGCAAGGTATGGGTTGGCAGCGACGCCCTGGTAATGCGTGCGGAGGCTTCATGACGGAAACCCGGACAACGTGCCCCTACTGCGGGGTCGGCTGCGGCGTAGTTGCCAGCGTGGAAGGTGAAGCGGTCAGCGTTCGGGGAGATGAAACCCATCCTGCGAACCTGGGACGTCTGTGCGTGAAAGGATCGGCCCTGGGGGAAACGACGGGGTTACAGGGGCGATTGCTGCGCCCCGTTGTTGACGGACTTGAGGTGGACTGGGCGCAGGCGCTGAACGCGGCAGGGGAGCGTCTGCGGGAGATTATCGACACATGGGGACCGCAGGCGGTGGCGTTTTACGCCTCCGGACAATTGCTTACCGAGGACTACTACGCCGCCAACAAGCTGATGAAAGGGTTTATCGGTGCGGCAAACATCGATACCAACTCCCGGCTCTGCATGTCTTCGGCGGTGGTTGGCTACAAGCGCGCCTTCGGCGAAGACGTGGTGCCGTGCAGCTACGAGGACGTCGAAAACAGCGATCTGGTGGTGCTGGTGGGTTCAAACGCGGCCTGGACGCATCCGGTGCTCTATCAGCGGCTGGTGCAGGCGAAGCGCAACAACCCGCAGATGAAGGTGGTGGTAATCGATCCGCGCAGAACCGCCACCTGTGATATTGCTGACCTGCATCTGGCGCTCGCCCCCGGCAGCGACGCCGGCCTGTTTGTAGGATTGCTCAATCTGATTCAGGGGACCGAGGCGTGGCCGATTGCCCGCGTGGCGGCGTTTTGCGATCTTCCGTCAGAAGACATTGGTACCTTTTACGACTGGTTTATCACCGCGCCTCGCGCAATTACGCTCTACACCATGGGTATCAACCAGTCCGCCAGCGGCAGCGACAAGTGTAACGCTATTATTAACGTTCATCTTGCCAGCGGGAAGTTCAACCGTCCGGGCTGCGGCCCGTTTTCGCTGACCGGACAGCCAAACGCGATGGGCGGAAGGGAAGTTGGCGGGCTGGCGAACCAGCTGGCGGCACACATGAACTTTGAGCCGAACGATCTTTCGCGGGTGGCGCGTTTCTGGGGAACGGAACGGCTGGCGCAGACGCCGGGGCTGATGGCGGTGGAGTTGTTTGACGCCATTGCCCGCGGTGAGGTGAAGGCGGTGTGGATTATGGGCACTAACCCCGCCGTGTCGCTGCCGGACAGCCACGCGGTGTGTCAGGCGCTGGCGGGCTGCCCGCTGGTGATGGTCTCTGAGGTGAAGAACGATACCGACACCAGCCGGTTCGCCCATATCCGTTTTCCGGCTTTGGGCTGGGGAGAAAAGGACGGGACGGTGACCAATTCCGAGCGGCGCATTTCACGCCAGCGCGCGTTTCTGCCTGCGCCGGGCGAGGCGAAGCCGGACTGGTGGATCGTCGCGCAGGTAGCGAAGCGGCTGGGCTACGGCGAGGCCTTTGCCTGGCAACATCCGCACGAGATTTTTTGCGAACATGCGGCGCTGACGGCCTTTGAAAATGACGGCGCGCGGGCATTGAATCTTCATGACCTGGCTGCGCTAACCCGTGAGGAGTGGGATCAGCTTGAGCCTTATCAGTGGCCGACGGGGGATTTCCCGCGTCGAAACATTGTTCCCGTTAATCCTCTGTCGCACGGTGCGACGGTCAGCGCGTTGTACCCGCTGATTCTTAACTCGGGGCGCATCCGCGATCAATGGCATACCATGACCCGAACGGGATACGTAGCCAGACTGATGCAGCATATCGCCGAACCGTTTGTTGAGGTTTGCCCCGCAGACGCCGTTCGGCTTTCCCTGTGCGACGGCCAGCTGGCGCGAATTAGCTCGCCGCGCGGCGTGATGGTCGTCAGAGTACGAATCAATGACGGGATACGGGAAGGCGAGGCGTTTGCCCCGATGCACTGGAACGCTGAGTTTGCCCGCCAGGGAAAGGTGAATGCGCTGGTGGAAGGGCGCTGCGATCCGGTTTCGGGCCAGCCGGAGAGTAAACAAACCGCGGTCAGAATTCTGCCATGGCAGCCTGCCTGGCAGGGGGAACTCTATGCCCGGGAATGGCCGGAAATGCCTTCTTCCGTTTACTGGTGGCGCAAAGCCTTACGTCTGACGGTGGCGTGCGATAAACCTTTGCTGTCGAGGGTAATGGAATACGCCGGCGTCCGGGGCTGGCAGCTGCAGGTTGCCCAAACCGGCGAACGCAGCAGCGTGCTGGCCTGGCATGAAGGCCAGCTGATGCTGGGCTTCTGGGAGGGCACCGCGTTACCGGCGCTGGCGCATACGGTGATTGAGGCCGCTTTTCAATCCCCACCCGTGCTGGCCTCAGAACGTCACGCCTTGCTGAACGGACAGAGCGTCGGGAAGGAAACGGATCCGGGACGCATCATCTGCAGCTGTTTCAGCGTCGGGGAAAATGCGATACGGGAGGCGATCGTCGGAGGGTGTGATTCCGTCAACGCGCTGGGGGCGAAGCTGCGCTGTGGTACGAACTGTGGTTCCTGCGTGCCGGAGCTGAAAGGGCTGTTTCAGGATAATCCTGAAATGTCCGCCAGGACTGCATTTCAGGGCTTATCGCGTTAACATAATAAGAGTTTATTCATAAACACAGGTTCTTATTGACGACGTTGATGGCTGTATCGTCTCGCATTCGTTTGCTGTTTTTACTCCCCCTTCTTACGGTCGGAGCCGTTCACGGTGCGCCGAATTCCTTTATCCAGCAGGTACAAAATCCCTTTGATAATGACGGGGATAATCTGCCCGACCTCGGTATGGCCGCCCCAACCGGCGAGGGGGAGAAGCATCTGGCCGAAATGGCGAAAGCCTTTGGTGAAGCCAGCATGACCGACAATGGCCTGACAACGAGCGAGCAGGCGCGTCAGTTCGCGTTTGGTCAGGTGCGAGACGCGGTAAGCGGCGAAGTGAACCAGCAGATTGAATCCTGGCTTTCGCCCTGGGGGAACGCCAGCGTGAACTTACTGGTGGATAACGATGGCAAATTTAACGGCAGCAGCGGGAGCTGGTTTATCCCGTGGAATGATAACAACCGTTATCTAAGCTGGAGCCAGCTTGGCCTGACCCAGCAGACGGATGGCCTGGTGAGTAACGCTGGAATCGGCCAGCGCTGGGTCGCCGGGAAATGGCTGCTGGGTTACAACACTTTTTACGATAACCTGCTGGATGAAAACCTGCAGCGTGCCGGGCTGGGCGCGGAAGCGTGGGGGGAAAATCTGCGCCTGTCAGCCAACTATTATCAGCCCTTTGCCGGCTGGCGCGATCGCTCTGACCTCCAGGAGCAGCGCATGGCGCGCGGCTATGACGTCACCGCTAAAGCCTGGCTGCCGTGGTTCCATCACCTGAACACCAGCATCAGCTTCGAGCAATACTTTGGCGATAACGTCGATCTCTTCAACAGCGGAACCGGCTACCACAATCCGGTAGCGGTGAATCTGGGGCTTAACTACACCCCCGTCCCGCTGGTCACGTTGACTGCCGGGCACAAGCAGGGCGAAAGCGGCGAGAGCCAGAATAACCTCGGGCTGAAGCTCAACTATCGCTTTGGCGTGCCGCTGGTGAAACAGCTTTCCGCCGGTGAAGTCGCCGCCACGCGATCCCTCCGCGGAAGCCGCTACGACTCGCCGGAGCGTAATAGCCTGCCGGTGATGGAGTTCCGTCAGCGCAAAACGCTGTCCGTGTGGCTGGCAACGCCGCCGTGGGATCTGAAAGGGGGCGAGACCGTCATGCTGAAGCTCCAGGTCCGCAGCACGCACGGCATTCGTCAGATCCACTGGCAGGGGGATACGCAGGCATTGAGCCTGACGTCACCGGCGAAAAGCAACAGCACAGACGGCTGGAGCGTGATTATGCCTGCCTGGGATGACAGCGAAGGGGCGACAAACCGCTGGCACCTGTCGGCGGTGGTGGAAGATGAGAAAGGCCAGCGCGTCTCGTCCAATGAGATCGCGCTTGCTGTGGTGCAGCCGCTGGTCGCATTGCCTGACGACGATCCGCGCTGGAAGCTGCTGCCGGATGAGTAGCCCTTAAAAAATGCGTTCCTGATGCACCCACACCGCGGCTTCGACGCGGGATTTAAGCTTCATTTTCTTCAACATATGCTTCACGTGCACTTTGACCGTACTTTCCGTGATGTCCAGACGACGGGCGATCATTTTATTCGGCAGCCCCTGGGCAATGAGCTTGAGAATGTCGCGCTCGCGCGGCGTTAGCTGGCTGACGTCGCGGTCAGAGGTGGCGCGGTTGGCGCGCAGGCTGGCGGCCAGCACCGGCGTTAAGGCTTCGCTGAGAACCATCTCGCCTGCCGCAGCCTGCTGCAGCGCTTTAAGCAAGTCTTCCGGCTCCATGTCTTTGAGCAGATAACCATCCGCCCCGCGCTTCAGCGCCGTGACCACATCCTCTTCATGGTTCGACACGCTAAAGACGACGATGCGCCCGGAAAGCGATTTTTCCCGCAGCTTGTCGAGGGTCTCCAGACCGTTCATGCCCGGCATATTCAGATCGAGCAGGATCAGATCGGGATCGAGGGATTCGGCAAGCTCAATGCCCTGTTCGCCGTTGCTGGCTTCGCCAACCACGGTGATATCGGGTGCCATGCTGACCAGCTGTTTTACGCCAGTACGCAGCATCGGATGGTCGTCGATCAACAGGATGGATGCCGGTTCCTGATTAGTCATGGGTTTCTCCTTGAGCAGTTGTAAGCGGTTTCTCGGGAATAAAGGTGACGACAACTTCCGTGCCGCCCGTCTCTCTCCGGCGAACCTGGCAATCACCGCGCAGGCTTTGGGCGCGGTCTCGCATAATGATTAAACCATAGTGGTTAGTGCGTTCGGCATTTTCCGGCACGCCGCGGCCGTTGTCGTGAACCGTAAGCTTCACCTGGTTGTTGTGCTGGCTGACGGTGACCGTTACCGCCGTCGCGCCGGAATGCTTGAGCACGTTGCTCAGCGCTTCACGGGCGATCTGCAGTAAATGTATGGCCTGATGGGAGGGGACAAACCGCGGCGGCAGCTGGTAGTCAAGCTTCACCGGGAACCCCAGCCGGGCGCTAAATTCATGACAGCTGGCCTCCAGCGCCGGACGCAGGCCCGGCTCGGTCAGCTGCAGGCGGAAGGTGGTCAGCAGCTCGCGAAGCTGCACCCAGGAGGTGTTCAGCTCGTTGCGGATCTGGCTAAGCAGCTGCTTATTGCTTTCCGGCATCTCTGCATCCTGCATCTGCAGGCAGCTCACCTGCATTTTCATACAGGAGAGCGACTGGGCGATAGAGTCGTGAAGCTCGCGGGCGATGGTTGCGCGCTCCTCCATGACGATAAGCTGCTGTTGCTTTTCCTGATGCCGGTCGAGCGCCAGCGTGGCCGTTAGCTGTTCGACCAGCGTATCGACCAGCTGCTGCTGGTCGTGGCTCAGGTGACGCCCGGCTGGCAGCGTTGCCAGCAGAATACCGTACTGAGTGTGGCTGTCGGTCAGGCGCCACTTCAGGGTGGTGCCGCCGGACGTCAGCGGCGGCAGGCCACGAGGGCAAAGATGGCAGCCTTTGTCATCGCACGACATATCCGACTGGCAGGTAAATTCCTGATGGTTATCTTCGTCTTCCACGTCGTAGACGCGCAGCTCAAGGTCGTGCAGCAGGGTCAGATTTTGCAGGCCGTTCAGCACCGGAGAGAGGCGCTCGCATAGCGGCACCTGCATGTGCAGACGGCGGTTGGCTTGCCACAGGAAGGATAGGATCTCGTTTTTCTGCTCCAGTCCCGCCGTTTTTTCCTGAACGCGCTGTTCCAGTACCGCGTAGCTCTCGGAGAGCTCTGCCGACATGGTGTTGAGCGCCTGGCCAAGCATGGCCATCTCGTTGCGCCCGCTGATGTGCGTGCGCTGGGTAAAATCGCGTGCGGTCACCGCGCGGGCCATCGCCAGCAGCTGTTTCCACGGGTTCAGCAGCCGCGCGCGGAGCCAGACGATGGTGAAGATCAGCAGCAGCCCCATAAACAGCGCCATTGCGCGGTGCACCATCACCACCCGGTCGATGCGTAATTCGGTCGTCTGGTCAAAAGCGGAGACCAGCGCATCAATACGTGAGACGAACCCCGCAACGTCCTGCGCAACGGTTTCTGTGCTGCGAGCCTGTTTCAGCCCGGGCTGCAGCTGGGTGTGCCAGTAACCCTGAAGGGCGTTAAGCTGGGACTGCTGACCGGCGCGGATGGCGGCGTTTTCCAGCTCGGGGCTGAAGACCGTGCGCTCCATTTCATCAATCAGAGGCCGATCGTCCTGCGTCAGGGGGACCGACGCCAGCAGGCGATAACTCTGCATGCGTAGCGAGCCTGCCTCGTTGATGGCATGCGCATTACCCTGTACTCCCTGTACCAGCCAGCCGGAGATCGCCATGCCGGTCACGCCGATGGCGGTGGACAGCAAAACAATCAGGGCTAGCTGATTCACGAGCGTCAGCGGAGATAAACATCTTTTTAACATAGAGGTGGCGTGCTCCTGACGTGGCCTGCTTGCAGGAATGGCGCTATTCTGGTGCATACCCTGGAGTATACCCATACCAATAAAGGATTACCCCTAAATTGCCAACGGAGTAGGGGGAAGGAGGTGGGAGTAGCCAGGAACCGTCAGTGCCGTGAAAAACCACGTCTTTTTTACCGAATTAGCCTACTCACTAAGGGTGAGACCTTATTTTGCGCCGCAAATCCTCCCACTTTTCCTTTGATTTATATCAACTTACCGCCGCCCTAAAACCCTAATGTTTGCAGCATCATTCGAGAATCAGAGGTGTCTATGAGTCACTCATCCGCTCCCGAAAGGGAAAATGGTGCCGTTATTACAGACTGGCGTCCAGAGGATCCGGCGTTCTGGCAACAGCGCGGCCATCGTGTAGCAAGCCGGAATCTTTGGATTTCCGTGCCGTGTTTGTTATTGGCGTTTTGCGTATGGATGTTGTTTAGTGCGGTGGCGGTAAACCTGCCGAAAGTGGGTTTTACGTTTACGACCGATCAGCTGTTTATGCTGACCGCGCTGCCGTCGCTGTCAGGCGCGCTGCTGCGTGTGCCTTACGCGTTTATGGTGCCGGTCTTTGGCGGCCGTCGCTGGACGGCATTCAGTACGGGCATCATGATCGTCCCCTGCGTCTGGCTCGGCTTCGCGGTGCAGGATACCTCTACGCCGTTCAGCGTGTTCGTGATTATCTCCCTGCTGTGCGGTTTTGCGGGTGCGAACTTCGCCTCCAGTATGGCAAACATCAGCTTCTTCTTCCCGAAAGCGAAGCAGGGCGGCGCGCTGGGTATTAACGGCGGTCTGGGCAATATGGGCGTGAGCGTGATGCAGCTGATTGCCCCGCTGGCGATCTCTGTTTCTATTTTTGCGGCCTTTGGCGGCGGTGGCGTTGAGCAGGCGGATGGTTCTTCCCTCTATCTGCAGAACGCCGCCTGGATTTGGGTACCTTTCCTGGTGGTCTTCACCCTCGCAGCCTGGTTCTTTATGAACGACCTGTCCGCGTCGAAGGCGTCGCTGAGCGAACAGCTGCCGGTGCTGAAGCGTGGACACCTCTGGGTGATGGCGCTGCTGTATCTGGCGACCTTCGGTTCGTTTATCGGCTTCTCGGCGGGCTTCGCGATGCTGTCGAAAACGCAGTTCCCGGACGTGCAGATCCTGCAATTCGCCTTCTTCGGCCCATTTATTGGCGCCCTCGCTCGCTCGCTGGGCGGCATGGTGTCTGACCGTCTGGGCGGTACCCGCGTGACGCTGGTTAACTTCGTGGTGATGGCGGTCTTCTGCGCGCTGCTGTTCCTCACGCTGCCGGCCGACGGACAGGGCGGTAACTTCATCGCCTTCTTCGGCGTGTTTATGGTGCTGTTCCTGACGGCGGGGCTGGGGAGTGCGTCCACCTTCCAGATGATCTCCGTGATCTTCCGTAAGCTGACGATGGACCGCGTGAAAGCGCAGGGCGGGAGCGAAGAGCAGGCAATGCGCGAAGCGGCGACGGATACGGCTGCGGCGCTGGGCTTTATCTCAGCCATCGGCGCGATTGGCGGCTTCTTTATCCCGAAAGCGTTCGGTATCTCTCTGGATCTGACCGGCTCTCCGGCCGGTGCCATGAAGGTTTTCCTCGTCTTCTATATCGCCTGCGTTGTGATTACGTGGCTGGTATATGGCCGAAATACCAAGAAAAATAAGTAAGTGTGATTATCCGTTTACGCGGCCTTCGGGCCGCGTTTTTTTTAGCCTGAATAATAGTTACAACATACTTACGGCTTTTACGGTGGACGCCTGCGGTGACACTGCGATCGCCATCGCTTTGCAGGTGGGTCTACCCCTTAATACCTGAGATGTTAAATTTCGACTGGCTTTTTGTACGATGAAATAAAATTAACGTTATTTTTCATATAGATATGAATTTTTTGAAGATACCGCTTTGGTGGTATTCGGTGTAACCCCTCGCCTGAGAGTCCCTCCTCGTCTTGATCGTTATCAATTATCCCCCTCTTTCAGGGCGTTACCTTCGCTGCAAATCAGCAATGTCGATTTAGAGAGCCACAGGCTCCATACAGGAGATACCCGATGAGCAAATTTTTGGACCGGTTTCGCTACTTCAAACAGAAAGGTGAAACTTTTGCCGATGGGCACGGCCAGGTTCTGGATACCAACCGGGACTGGGAAGACGGTTACCGTCAGCGCTGGCAGCATGACAAAGTCGTCCGTTCGACCCACGGCGTGAACTGTACTGGCTCATGCAGCTGGAAGATTTTCGTTAAAAATGGTCTGGTGACCTGGGAAATGCAGCAGACCGACTACCCGCGCACCCGCCCGGATATGCCAAACCACGAACCGCGCGGCTGCCCGCGTGGCGCCAGCTACTCCTGGTATCTCTACAGCGCTAACCGTCTGAAATACCCTCTGATGCGCAAGCGCCTGATGAAGATGTGGCGTGAAGCGAAAGTGCAGCACAGCGATCCGGTGGATGCCTGGGCATCCATCATCGAAGACGCGGACAAAGCAAAAAGCTTCAAGCAGGCTCGCGGTCGCGGTGGTTTCGTTCGCTCCTCATGGAAAGAAGTGAACGAGCTGATTGCCGCATCCAACGTCTACACCGTCAAAACCTACGGTCCTGACCGCGTGGCGGGCTTCTCGCCGATCCCGGCGATGTCGATGGTCTCTTACGCTTCCGGCGCGCGCTATCTGTCACTTATCGGCGGTACCTGCCTGAGCTTCTACGACTGGTACTGCGACCTGCCGCCGGCGTCTCCACAGACCTGGGGCGAACAGACCGACGTGCCGGAGTCCGCCGACTGGTACAACTCCAGCTACATCATCGCCTGGGGCTCTAACGTGCCGCAGACGCGTACGCCGGATGCGCACTTCTTTACCGAAGTCCGTTACAAAGGCACCAAAACCGTGGCGGTCACCCCTGACTACGCGGAAATCGCCAAGCTCTGCGATCTGTGGCTGGCACCGAAACAGGGTACCGATGCCGCGATGGCGATGGCGATGGGTCACGTCATGCTGCGCGAATTCCATCTTGATAAGCCAAGCCAGTACTTCACCGACTACGTCCGCCGCTACACCGACATGCCAATGCTGGTCATGCTGGAAGAGCGTGACGGGTACTATGCCGCAGGACGTACGCTGCGTGCTGCCGATCTGGTGGACGCGCTGGGTCAGGAAAATAATCCTGAGTGGAAAACCGTTGCCTATAACAGCAACGGCGAGCTGGTGGCGCCAAACGGCTCTATCGGCTTCCGCTGGGGCGAGAAGGGCAAGTGGAACCTTGAGCAACGTAACGGCACCACCGGCGAAGAGACTGAGCTGCGCCTCAGCATGCTGGGCAGCCAGGATGAGATCGCCGAGGTCGGGTTCCCGTACTTCGGCGGCGAAGGTTCAGAGCACTTCAACAAGGTTGAACTGAAAAACGTTCTGATGCACAAACTGCCGGTTAAGCGCCTGCAGCTGGCCGACGGCTCTACCGCGCTGGTCACCACCGTTTATGACCTGACCATGGCGAACTACGGTCTGGAGCGCGGTCTGGGCGATGAAAACTGCGCAACCGGCTATGACGACGTGAAGGCCTACACTCCGGCTTGGGCGGAACAGATTACCGGCGTGCCACGCGCGCACATTACCCGTATCGCACGCGAGTTCGCAGAAAACGCGGACAAAACGCACGGCCGTTCGATGATCATCGTCGGTGCCGGTCTGAACCACTGGTATCACCTCGATATGAACTATCGCGGTCTGATCAACATGCTGATCTTCTGCGGCTGCGTTGGTCAGAGCGGCGGCGGCTGGGCGCACTATGTGGGCCAGGAAAAACTGCGTCCGCAGACCGGCTGGCAGCCGCTGGCGTTTGCCCTCGACTGGCAGCGTCCGGCACGCCACATGAACAGCACCTCCTACTTCTATAACCACTCCAGCCAGTGGCGCTACGAAACGGTCACCGCGCAGGAGCTGCTCTCGCCGATGGCGGATAAATCCCGCTACAGCGGCCACCTGATTGACTTCAACGTGCGCGCCGAGCGCATGGGCTGGCTGCCATCGGCGCCGCAGCTGGGCACTAACCCGCTGCGCATTGCGGAAGCGGCGAAGAAAGCGGGCATGTCGCCGGTGGATTACACCGTGAAATCGCTGAAGGATGGCTCAATCCGCTTCGCGGCGGAACAGCCGGAGAACGGTAAAAACCACCCGCGCAACCTGTTCATCTGGCGCTCCAACCTGCTGGGCTCGTCCGGTAAAGGCCACGAGTACATGCTGAAATACCTGCTCGGTACCGAAAACGGTATCCAGGGGAAAGATCTCGGCAAGCAGGGCGGCGTGAAGCCGGAAGAGGTGGAGTGGAAAGATAACGGTCTCGACGGCAAGCTGGATCTGGTGGTAACCCTCGACTTCCGTCTGTCCAGCACCTGCCTGTACTCCGACATCGTGCTGCCAACCGCGACCTGGTACGAAAAAGACGACATGAATACCTCGGATATGCATCCGTTTATTCATCCGCTGTCTGCGGCCGTTGACCCGGCGTGGGAATCGAAAAGCGACTGGGATATCTACAAAGACATCGCGAAGAAATTCTCCGAAGTCTGCGTGGGGCACCTGGGCAAAGAGACCGACGTGGTGACGCTGCCAATCCAGCACGACTCTGCCGCCGAACTGGCGCAGCCGCTGGACGTGAAGGACTGGAAAAAAGGCGAATGCGACCTGATCCCGGGCGTGACCGCGCCGCACATTATTCCGGTTGAACGCGACTACCCGGCAACCTACGAGCGCTTTACCTCTATCGGCCCGCTGATGGAGAAAATCGGTAACGGCGGGAAAGGGATCGCCTGGAACACCCAGAGCGAAATGGATCTGCTGCGCAAGCTCAATTACACCAAAGCGGACGGCCCGGCGAAAGGCCAGCCAATGCTGAACACGGCGATTGATGCTGCAGAGATGATCCTGACCCTGGCCCCGGAAACTAACGGCCACGTTGCGGTGAAGGCCTGGGCGGCACTGAGCGAGTTCACCGGTCGCGACCATACGCACCTGGCGGCGAATAAAGAGGAAGAGAAAATCCGCTTCCGCGATATTCAGGCCCAGCCGCGCAAGATTATCTCCAGCCCGACCTGGTCAGGCCTGGAAGATGAGCATGTGTCCTACAACGCGGGCTACACCAACGTTCACGAGCTGATCCCGTGGCGCACCCTGTCAGGCCGTCAGTCGCTGTATCAGGATCACCAGTGGATGCGCGACTTCGGTGAAAGCCTGCTGGTTTACCGTCCGCCAATCGACACCCGCTCCGTGAAAGCGGTGATGGGCGCGAAATCGAACGGTAACCCTGAGAAGGCGCTGAACTTCCTGACGCCGCATCAGAAGTGGGGTATCCACTCCACCTACAGCGACAACCTGCTGATGCTGACCCTGTCGCGCGGCGGTCCGATTGTCTGGATGAGCGAAACGGACGCCAAAGACCTGGGTATTGAAGATAACGACTGGATTGAAGTGTTCAACAGCAACGGCGCCCTGACGGCGCGTGCGGTGGTGAGCCAGCGCGTACCGGCCGGGATGACCATGATGTACCACGCGCAGGAACGTATCGTTAACCTGCCCGGTTCAGAGATCACCGAGCAGCGCGGCGGGATCCACAACTCCGTGACCCGCATTACGCCTAAGCCGACCCACATGATCGGTGGTTATGCACAGCTGGCCTACGGCTTTAACTACTACGGCACCGTAGGATCGAACCGCGATGAGTTCGTGGTGGTACGTAAGATGAAGAACATTAACTGGTTAGACGGCGAAGGTAATGACCAGGTACAGGAGAGCGTAAAATGAAAATTCGTTCACAAGTCGGCATGGTGCTGAATCTGGATAAATGCATCGGCTGCCATACCTGCTCGGTCACCTGTAAAAACGTCTGGACCAGCCGTGAAGGTATGGAATACGCCTGGTTCAACAATGTGGAAAGCAAGCCGGGCACCGGCTTCCCGACCGACTGGGAAAACCAGGAGAAGTGGAAGGGCGGCTGGATCCGTAAAATCAACGGCAAGCTGCAGCCGCGCATGGGCAACCGCGCTTGGCTTCTGGGAAAAATCTTCGCCAACCCGCACCTGCCGGGCATCGACGATTACTACGAGCCGTTTGATTACGACTACCAGAACCTGCACAACGCGCCGGAAAGCAAACACCAGCCGATTGCCCGTCCTCGCTCGCTGATCACCGGTCAGCGCATGGACAAGATCGTCAGCGGTCCAAACTGGGAAGAGATTCTGGGCGGCGAGTTCGAGAAACGCGCCAAAGACCAGAACTTCGAGAATATGCAGAAGGCGATGTACGGCCAGTTCGAAAACACCTTCATGATGTATCTGCCGCGCCTGTGCGAGCACTGCCTCAACCCGGCGTGCGTGGCGACCTGCCCAAGCGGTGCCATCTACAAGCGTGAAGAAGATGGCATCGTGCTGATCGACCAGGACAAGTGCCGCGGCTGGCGTATGTGCATCACCGGCTGTCCGTACAAAAAAATCTACTTCAACTGGAAAAGCGGCAAGTCTGAGAAGTGCATCTTCTGCTACCCGCGTATCGAAGCCGGAATGCCGACAGTCTGCTCAGAAAGCTGCGTAGGCCGTATTCGCTACCTCGGCGTGCTGCTGTATGACGCGGACGCGATTGAAAACGCCGCGAGCACCGAGCACGAGAAAGATCTGTATCAGCGTCAGCTGGACGTGTTCCTCGATCCGAACGATCCGAAGGTGATTGAGCAGGCGCTGAAGGACGGCGTGCAGCAGAGCGTGATTGACGCGGCGCAGCAGTCACCGGTGTACAAAATGGCAATGGACTGGAAGCTCGCGCTGCCGCTGCACCCGGAATACCGCACCCTGCCGATGGTCTGGTACGTGCCGCCGCTGTCGCCGATTCAGTCCGCGGCTGACGCGGGCGAACTGGGCAGCAACGGCATCCTGCCGGACGTTGAAAGCCTGCGTATTCCGGTTCAGTACCTGGCGAACCTGTTGACCGCAGGGGACACCCAGCCGGTCCTGCTCGCGCTGAAGCGTATGCTGGCGATGCGTCACTTTAAACGTGCGGAAACCGTAGACGGCGTGATCGATACCCGCGCGCTGGAAGAGGTCGGTCTGACCGAAGCGCAGGCGCAAGAGATGTACCGCTATCTGGCGATAGCCAACTACGAAGACCGTTTCGTGGTGCCGAGCAGCCACCGAGAGCTGGCCCGCGAGGCCTTCCCGGAGAAAAATGGCTGTGGCTTTACCTTTGGCGACGGTTGCCACGGTTCAGACAGCAAATTCAACCTGTTCAACAGCCGCCGCATCGACGCCATGGATGTGACCAGTAAAACGGAGCCGCACTCATGATTGAACTTGTCATTGTTTCGCGCCTGCTCGAGTACCCGGATGCTGCGCTTGCGCAGCATCAGCAGGAGCTCTTTGACGCGCTCGCGTCATCTGAAAACCTGGATAAAGACGATGCCCAGCGGCTTGGCGTTTTCCTCCGCGATCTGCTGGCGCGCGACCTTCTGGATGCCCAGTCGGACTACAGCCAGCTGTTTGACCGGGGGCGTGCGACCTCGCTGCTGCTGTTTGAACACGTTCACGGTGAGTCCCGTGACCGCGGGCAGGCGATGGTGGACCTGATGGCCCAGTACGAACAGCACGGCCTGCAGCTCGACAGCCGCGAGCTGCCGGATCATCTGCCGCTGTATCTGGAGTACCTGGCGCAGCTGCCGAAAGAGGAGGCGCTGGGTGGTCTGCAGGATGTCGCGCCGATCCTGGCGCTGCTCGGCGCGCGTCTTCAGCAGCGCGAGAGCTGCTATGCGGTGCTGTTCGATCTGCTGGTGAAGCTGGCCAACGCCTCGGTCGACAGTGAAAAAGTGGCGGAGAAAATCGCGGATGAAGCACGGGACGATACTCCACAAGCGCTGGATGCGGTCTGGGAAGAAGAGCAGGTGAAATTCTTTGCTGACCAGAACTGCGGCGAGTCTGAAATCTCCGCCCACCAGCGTCGCTTTGCCGGCGCGGTTGCCCCGCAATATTTGAATATCTCTAACGGAGGACGGCACTAATGCACTTCCTGAATATGTTCTTCTTTGACATTTACCCGTATATCGCGGGCACCGTGTTCCTGGTGGGAAGCTGGCTGCGCTACGACTACGGCCAGTACACCTGGCGTGCGGCCTCCAGCCAGATGCTGGATCGTAAAGGGATGCATGTGGGCTCTAACCTGTTCCACATCGGTATTCTGGGGATTTTTGCCGGTCACTTCCTCGGCATGCTGACGCCGCACTGGATGTATGAAGCATGGCTACCGATTGAGGTGAAGCAGAAGATGGCGATGATCGCCGGTGGTGCCTGCGGAGTGATGACTCTGGTGGGGGGCCTGCTGCTGCTGAAACGTCGCCTGTTCAGCCCGCGCGTGCGTGCGACCACGACCGCCGCGGATATTCTGATCCTCTCCCTGCTGATGGTGCAGTGCGCGCTGGGCCTGCTGACCATTCCGTTCTCGGCACAGCATATGGACGGGAGCGAAATGATGAAGCTGGTCGGCTGGGCGCAGTCCGTGGTGACCTTCCACGGCGGAGCCTCCGCGCACCTGGACGGCGTGGCGTTTATCTTCCGCGTTCACCTGGTGCTGGGAATGACGCTGTTTGTGCTGTTCCCGTTTTCTCGTCTGGTGCATATCTGGAGCGCGCCGGTGGAGTACCTGACGCGCAAATACCAGATTGTGCGCGCCCGTCGCTAATTCGCCGTTTTGATACCAACCCCGCACTCGCGGGGTTTTTTTTCGCCCCAGCCCAGGTTGTTGCCCGCTGCAGCAAAAAGGATCAGCGCGCCGCCCGCGAGCTGCGTCAGGTTCAGCGAGTGTCCGAACACCAGATTATCGACAACGATCGCCACCACCGGATAGATAAACGACAGGGAGCCGGTAATGGGCGTAGGCAGCTTCTGGATCGCGCTGTAGAGCAACTGGTACATAATGCCGGTATGGACGATGCCCAGCGTCAGCAGGATCGGCCAGGGAAAATCACCTGAGAATGACGGCATGCTGGCAAACGGCAAAAGCATCACGACGCCCGTCAGCACCTGGATAAAGGCAATATGCTGCGGCGCGATTGTTTTCAGCTTGCGCGCAATGATTGCCGTCAGCGCGTAGAAGAAGGCCGCGGCCATTGCCAGGCCGATTCCGGCGAGCCATTCACTGCCATGCGCGCCGGTCAGCTCGCTGGAGAGCAAGATCACCACGCCGCCGAAAGCGAGGAACAGCCAGCCCCATTTCACCAGGCTGACGCGTTCACCTAAAAACATTCCCATCAGGACCAGCATAAACGGCTGGGTGTTATAGACCACGGTCGAAAGACCAATCGAGATCCGTTCATAGGCCGCGAAGAGCAGCAGCCAGTTCACCACGAGCGCTACGCCGCCGAGAATAGCCAGCATCAGCGTGGTGCGGGTGAGGAGGCTAAAGGGCTTTTGACTCACCCGGATAAAAATAAAAAGCGCCATTGCCCCGATAAGACAGCGCCAGAACACCACTTCCGTCACCGGCAGGCCGCTGAGCAAAACAAACGCACCGATAGAGCCGGAAATTAACATCGCCAGGCTCATTTGCCAGACGCCTTTATGTAAATCACGCATCATCCACCTCCTGAGTAATGACGTTATTGTCGAAAATCGCTGTCGGGTTTTACAGGGATGAGATAAGGTGAAATGCAGTAATGGCTTTTTAAAATTAGGTGAAAGCGATGGATTACCTTCTTGATGATATAGACCGACAAATTTTAGCCTGCCTGGTTGAGGATGCGCGCATGTCGTTGAAGGTGCTCAGCGGCCGCATCGGTCTGACGTCTCCCAGCACGGCAGAACGTCTTAAAAGGCTGGAAGAGCGCGGTGTGATTCAGGGTTATGGTGCTCGGGTGAACCTGGCGGCGCTGGGGTATACGCTGCAGGCGCTGGTGCGCGTGCGGCCTTTGCCGGGGTTGTTGCATAAGGTGGATAAGTATATTCAGGCGATGCCGGAGTGTATTGAGAGCGACAAGGTGACCGGGGTGGACTGCTTTGTCATCAGGCTGGTGGTGCGATCAATCGAACAGCTTGATGCGCTGCTGGATGGGCTGGCGGAACATGCCCAGTGTAATACGTCGATTGTGAAAAGTTCACCGGTCATGCGTCGTTTGCCACCGATGTAACCATCTGTTGCCGGGGGGCGGCTGTGCCTTACCTGGCCTGCAACGACGGATTCGGTTTAGTTTTAAATTGATTT
This sequence comes from Enterobacter vonholyi, assembly GCF_008364555.1. Classification (GTDB taxonomy): domain Bacteria; phylum Pseudomonadota; class Gammaproteobacteria; order Enterobacterales; family Enterobacteriaceae; genus Enterobacter; species Enterobacter vonholyi. The sequence goes on along the minus strand of NZ_VTUC01000006.1, from coordinate 819,909 downwards.
TTTGGATTATTCGGGAAAGTGATGGTGGTGGGGGAAGGATTACTCGGCGCGTTGCGCCTCGCCCTTCGGGTCGTTGCCTGCGGCAACGCTTTCTCGCTGCGCTCGAATCGAATCTTAGTCGAAGCTTCTCATCCTTCCCCTTTACGGAAAGGCATGATGCCTGGTGCAAAAAGGAGATTCAGAGTCATTTTGAAGTGATGGTGGTGGGGGAAGGATTCGAACCTTCGAAGTCGATGACGGCAGATTTACAGTCTGCTCCCTTTGGCCGCTCGGGAACCCCACCAGGGGTAATTCAATTTTTGAGGTCGTGCTGAGAGATGGTGGTGGGGGAAGGATTCGAACCTTCGAAGTCGATGACGGCAGATTTACAGTCTGCTCCCTTTGGCCGCTCGGGAACCCCACCACGGGGTAATGCTTTTTTACTGGCCTGCTTCCTGCTGGAAGCGGGGCGCATCATATCAAATGAGACGCCCCTGTAAAGCATTCCTTTAGGGAAATGAAGCTGTTTGCCTGCTTTTTATCCGTAAAGGCGCAAAGCTAATCAATTCATTTTCCGAAAGATTAAAGAATGATGGTTCTGTTGCCGTAAACGAAGACACGCTGGGCCAGCACCTGATACAGCGCGCGGCTTAACACATTCTTCTCAACGTCACGCCCTGCACGCATCATGTCCTCAGCGGTGTAAGTGTGATCCACATGAATCACGTCCTGCATGATGATGGGACCTTCGTCCAGGTTGTCATTCACGTAGTGGGCTGTCGCGCCAATAATCTTAACGCCACGCTCGTACGCCTGGTGGTATGGACGCGCACCAATAAAGGCCGGCAGGAACGAGTGGTGAATGTTGATGATCTTGTTCGGGAAACGCGCCACGAAAGATGGCGTTAACACGCGCATGTATTTCGCCAGCACCACGTAGTCCGGGTTATGCGCTTCAATGGCCTGGGCCATCAAATCGTCGTGTTCTTCACGCGTATGGCCTTCGTGGCTGACCAGCTCGAACGGAATATCAAAGCGTTCGACCAGCGTGCGCAGCGTCTCGTGGTTGCCAATAACGGCAGCAATTTCGACGTCCAGACCGCCGTAGTTTGCTTTCATCAGCAGGTCGCCAAGACAGTGTGCTTCTTTGGTCACCAGGATCACGATGCGGCGTCGACCGGCTGGGGTCAGTTCGCGCACGGAACCCTCCGGAAGCGCGCTGTCCAGATCGGCCAGCAGAGTGGTGTCGTTGAAAATACCTTCCAGTTCGGTACGCATAAAGAAGCGGCCGGTACGGTGGTCAACGAACTCGTTGTTCTGCACGATATTCAGTTCATGTTTATAGCAAATGTTGGTAATTCGTGCGATCAGCCCTTTTTGATCGGGACAGATGGTGCGCAGAACTTTACGTTGTAATGATTGCATCGCCGGGAAATCCTGTTTGTATTTGCGAAGTCTGGGTTGTCAGGCATTACTGCCCGCAACACTTTTTAAATTTTTTACCTGAACCACACGGGCAGGGATCGTTACGACCAAACTGTGGGCGCGTTCCGTCAATATAATACCACTGCCCGCTTTCCTTTAAGAACCGGGAACGTTCGATAATGGCCCCCGGTTTATTATTCTCGTTAAAACGGGCTACAAAGCTGACGTAACCTTCATCAACATGACTGCCTGGAGAGGATTCATAGACGGTGAGGCCGAGCCACTGCGTGTTCGCGAAGCCGGCTTCGATGTCCTTTCTGAATTCGGCAGCGTGGCAGAAGGGATGCCAGGTTTTAATCAGGTAGTCTGCGTCTTTGATCACAAAAGCAGTGTAACGTGAACGCATGAGGTGTGACGGGTCTGGTGCAACCTGATCGCCAGACAGATATCGCTGGCAACATAGGCTATACTCCAGAGCGCTACCACAAGGGCAGAGTTGAGACACGATTCTCTTCCTGGAACAAAAAATAAAGGCGTAAAACGCTTCGGGTAGCACTATGTTAACTGAGCTGTTGCGTTGACGCTATGTCAGGAATCCAGGGGAAGTAAAACAGGGCTAATGAGAAAGGTTAAAATTGGACTGGCGCTGGGCTCAGGTGCAGCCCGGGGATGGTCACACATCGGCGTGATTAATGCCTTAAACAAGATGGGCATTGCCGTAGATATTGTCGCAGGATGTTCAATCGGATCGCTTGTCGGATCCGCTTACGCGTGCGGAAAGCTTACGGAACTCGAGACTTGGGTGCGTTCCTTCAGCTACTGGGACGTGCTGCGTCTGATGGACCTCTCCTGGCAGCGTGGTGGACTGTTGCGCGGCGAACGCGTTTTTAACCAGTTCCGCCAGGTTATGCCTCTCGAAGACTTCACTGATTGTCAGATGCCTTTCGGCGCCGTCGCGACGAACCTCAGTACAGGACGCGAACTTTGGCTAACCGAAGGGGATATCCATCTTGCCGTGCGCGCCTCCTGCAGTATGCCGGGGCTCATGGCGCCTGTCCCACACAACGGTTACTGGCTTGTCGATGGTGGCGTCGTTAACCCGGTTCCCATTTCTCTGACCCGTGCAATGGGGGCGGATATCGTGATTGCCGTCGATCTGCAGCACGATGCCCACCTGATGCAACAGGACCTCATGCCGGTCAATCTGCAGAGCGAAGATGCCGAGGACGAGAAACTGGCCTGGCACGAGCGCCTGCGCGGCAGAATCGGGCGTATGGCCGCGCGACGCTCGGTTACCGCGCCGACGGCGATAGAAATCATGACCACGTCAATACAGGTACTCGAGAATCGCCTTAAACGTAACCGTATGGCAGGCGACCCTCCGGATATCCTTATTCAGCCGTACTGTCCGCAAATCTCTACTCTTGATTTCCATCGGGCTGAGGCCGCCATCGCAGCGGGCTCGTTAGCCGTCGAAAAGAAAATAGACGAATTGTTGCCTTTTGTGCAGACCGCACGTTAAGCACCTTTTTTTGACTACTTCAGCAAAATCTGACAGGCGATAGTGCCGATCGCATGCCACTATTTAGTTACTGTCAGCCAGGGGAGGAACCATGACGCAGCCATTGGCCGGAAAACACATTTTGATTGTTGAAGACGAGCCCGTTTTCCGATCGCTACTGGATTCGTGGTTATCCTCGCTGGGCGCAATGACGTCACTGGCTGAAGATGGCATCGATGCCCTGGAAAAAATGATCGGCATTACGCCCGATTTGATGATTTGCGACATAGCGATGCCGCGCATGAATGGACTGAAGCTGGTTGAACATCTGCGTAACGAAGGTAACCAGACGCCGATTCTGGTGATCTCTGCCACAGAGAATATGGCGGATATTGCCAAAGCATTACGTCTTGGCGTCCAGGATATTCTGCTTAAACCGGTCAAGGATCTGAACCGGCTGCGTGAAACGGTCCTGGCGTGCCTTTATCCCAATATGTTTAATTCCCGAGTAGAGGAAGAGGAGCGTCTTTTCCAGGACTGGGATGCCCTGGTGAGTAATCCGCCTGCTGCGGCGAAACTATTGCAAGAGCTCCAGCCGCCCGTGCAGCAAACTATTTCACACTGTCGCGTAAATTATCGCCAGCTGGTAGCTGCTGACCAGCCCGGACTGGTGCTGGATATCGCACCTTTATCTGATACCGACCTTGCGTTTTATTCTCTGGATGTCACCCGGGCAGGGGATAACGGTGTATTAGCCGCGTTACTTCTTCGCGCTCTATTTAATGGTTTGTTGCAGGAACAGTTATCGCATCAGGGACAACGGCTACCGGAGTTAGGCAGTTTACTCAAACAAGTAAACCAGCTTTTTCGTCAGGCCAATTTACCTGGACAGTTCCCGCTGCTGGTCGGCTATTACCACAGCGGTTTAAAAAATCTGATCCTCGTCTCAGCAGGTCTCAACGCTTCACTGAATACCGGTGAACATCATATTCAGGTGAGTAATGGCGTGCCGCTTGGGACATTGGGAACGGCATATCTTAATCAAATTAGCCACCGCTGTTCCTCCTGGCAGTGCCAAATTTGGGGCGCCGGGGGACGGCTACGCTTAATGTTGTCCACGGAATAAGCAATTGGATCTTAATTTTAAGATTGCTTTACCTGTGTTTTACGGGGAGTGCTACTATCGCTGCCCAGATTCATGCGTATTTGTCCTAATTGATCGGCAACGCGTTCTTTTCAGACCCGGACTGCGGGGCGAGGCTGATATACTCAACGCGTTATTTATTGCATAAAAGTTCAAAACTTGAACAGCTCAGGAGAATTTGAATGGCTGCCCTAAATTCGAAAGTCAGAAAGGCCGTTATCCCGGTAGCGGGATTGGGGACCAGGATGTTACCAGCAACTAAGGCGATTCCTAAAGAGATGCTGCCTCTGGTTGATAAGCCATTAATCCAGTATGTCGTTAATGAATGTATCGCAGCCGGCATCACTGAAATTGTGCTGGTTACGCATTCATCTAAAAACTCTATCGAAAACCATTTCGATACAAGCTTTGAACTTGAAGCCATGCTGGAAAAGCGTGTTAAGCGTCAGCTCTTAGAAGAAGTTCAATCTATTTGCCCTCCACACGTCACCATTATGCAGGTTCGTCAGGGCCTGGCTAAAGGTCTGGGCCACGCTGTTATGTGCGCGCATCCTGTTGTAGGTGATGAGCCTGTAGCGGTAATTCTGCCTGACGTAATTCTGGACGAATACGAATCCGATCTTTCTCAGGATAACCTGGCTGAAATGATCAAACGTTTCGACGAAACCGGCAGTAGCCAGATTATGGTTGAGCCTGTTGAAGACGTAACGGCATACGGTGTGGTTGACTGCAAAGGCGTTAACCTTGAGCCGGGCGAAAGTGTGCCAATGGTTGGTGTCGTAGAGAAGCCTAAAGCCGACGTAGCGCCTTCAAACCTTGCCGTTGTAGGTCGCTATGTCCTGAGTGCTGAAATCTGGCCTCTGCTGGCTAAAACGCCTCCAGGAGCGGGTGATGAGATCCAGCTGACGGATGCCATCGATATGCTGATCGAGAAAGAGACCGTTGAGGCCTACCATATGAAAGGTAAGAGCCATGACTGCGGTAATAAGCTCGGTTATATGCAGGCGTTTGTTGAATATGGTATCCGCCACAATACCCTTGGTGAAGAATTTAAAACCTGGCTCAAAGAGAGCGTAGGTATTAAGAAATAAGCCACGGTTGTAAATGTTCGAAACCGGTGAGGCATTGCCCACCGGTTTTTTTATGCCCATAACACTCCCAAAAACCTGTCTGAAAGTACAGTCGATGAAATTGCTAAATAATGCTTTATGACAGAGTGTAAGAGGATGTATGCGACAAATTTAGGTTAAAAAAAAATCCCGCAATATGCGGGATTTTTCTGAATATGGCTCGATTAATCCTTGATCAGGAAGTCGTCCAGCTGTTTACCCTGCTCATCCATCGCTTTCTTGATTACAGCAGGAGTACGACCCTGGCCAGTCCAGGTTTTAGTTTCGCCGTTCTCGTCAACGTAGCTATATTTAGCAGGACGTGCCGCACGCTTGGCTTTAGTACCGGTTTTAGCGGCAGCCATGCTGTTCAGCAATTCATTTGGATCGATACCATCAGCAATCAGCATTTCACGATATTGCTGCAGTTTACGAGTACGCTCTTCGATTTCAGCCGCTGCAGCGCTTTCTTCTTCGCGACGTTCATTAACTACAACTTCTAATTTTTCCAGCATTTCTTCAAGCGTTTCGAGGGTGCATTCTCTTGCCTGCGCACGAAGAGTACGGATGTTGTTCAGAATTTTAAGTGCTTCGCTCATTGTAGTAATCTCAAACTTATAATGGGGGGTGGTTTGTTGACCTAATAATAGAGCCATAAATTCAGTTGTGCAATAGCCAGGAATGTAAGGAATTCAAAAAATACTAAATAATGGCGCTATTATTAATTACGCTAACTTAAATTTCACCGCCCAGCAGTCTCGGTTGTTATCACCGGAAGCTGCTTAACCCGGTCGATTGTGTCTTTTTTTTGTGACATTTCCCGCAGGAATTATAGTTGCGGCGGAGAAATATCAGCCTTTTGTATTAGTTCCCCTCCGTGATGTTAAGACTGAAATAGTTAATAAATAGTGAATTTTAATGAACGGGGATTCCACTATAAAAAGCAGTGTTATGTTTTGCTGAACATATAACATATTGGCCGAGGAGAGGGTGTTTACTACATGTTTTAACGGGCTATTTTCATAAAAAGAAGGTTGTAAACTCCTCGCTGAAACGCTTCCCCTGTGTGCTACATCGCTGATGACCAGACAAAATATGGTACAATGACTCATCGGGAATATTACACATTGATTAGGGTTTTACGGCCAATGGCACAACTTTATTTCTACTATTCGGCAATGAATGCCGGGAAATCCACCGCGTTGCTGCAATCCTCGTACAATTACCAGGAGCGCGGGATGCGTACCGTTGTTTATACGGCTGAAATTGACGATCGCTTTGGTGCAGGGAAGGTGAGCTCAAGAATAGGACTCTCGTCGCCTGCGAGGCTTTTTAACCCGAAAACCGATCTGTTTGAAGACATTCATGCAGAACATGCTGCACAGCCGATTCACTGTGTCCTGGTCGATGAGAGCCAGTTTCTGACGCGTGAACAGGTATATGCCCTGTCAGAAGTGGTCGATGAGCTTGATATCCCCGTTCTTTGTTACGGTCTGCGCACGGATTTTCGCGGTGAGCTCTTTGCCGGGAGCCAGTACTTACTCGCCTGGTCGGATAAACTTGTTGAATTGAAAACAATCTGCTTCTGCGGTCGTAAAGCCAGTATGGTGCTTCGTCTTGACCAGGCTGGTAAACCTTATGCAGATGGTGAGCAGGTGGTGATAGGCGGTAATGAACGCTATGTTTCGGTCTGCCGTAAGCATTATAAAGAAGCGTTGTCTGTAGGCTCGCTGACGGCGATTCAGCACGACAACAGAAAATAATGTCAGTCTTGTTATTCAGACATAAAAAAACCCGCCATTAAGGCGGGTTTTTCATCTGCTGCTGTCAATTAAGCGCTTTTCTTCGCTTTCTTGTCAGCTTTGATGACAGGAACTTCTGTTTTCACAGCGGCAACATCACCTTCTTTGAACTCACGACCATAGTAGGTATCCAGCAGAATCTGTTTCAGCTCGGAGATCAGTGGGTAGCGCGGGTTAGCACCAGTACACTGGTCATCGAAGGCATCTTCAGACAGCTTATCTACATGAGCGAGGAAGTCAGCTTCCTGAACGCCTGCTTCACGGATAGATTTAGGAATACCCAGCTCAGCTTTCAGGCTTTCCAGCCATGCCAGCAGTTTCTCAATCTTCGCAGCAGTACGGTCGCCCGGTGCGCTCAGGCCAAGGTGGTCAGCGATTTCAGCATAGCGACGACGTGCTTGTGGACGGTCGTACTGGCTGAAAGCAGTCTGTTTAGTTGGATTGTCGTTAGCGTTATAACGGATAACGTTGCTGATCAACAGGGCGTTCGCCAGACCGTGAGGAATGTGGAACTGTGAGCCCAGTTTGTGCGCCATTGAGTGGCAAACACCCAGGAAGGCGTTGGCAAACGCGATACCTGCGATGGTTGCTGCACTGTGAACGCGTTCACGTGCTACCGGGTTTTTAGACCCTTCATTGTAGGACGCTGGCAGGTTTTCTTTCAGCAGTTTCAGAGCCTGCAGAGCCTGACCGTCAGAGAACTCAGATGCCAGTACAGAAACGTAGGCTTCCAGGGCGTGAGTTACCGCATCCAGACCACCGAACGCACACAGTGACTTAGGCATTTCCATTACCAGGTTTGCATCAACGATAGCCATGTCTGGGGTCAGCGCGTAGTCAGCCAGTGGGTATTTCTGACCTGTCGCATCGTCTGTTACTACCGCAAATGGTGTAACTTCTGAACCGGTACCGGAAGTAGTGGTTACCGCGATCATTTTGGCTTTTACGCCCATTTTCGGGAACTTGTAGATACGTTTACGGATATCCATAAAGCGCAGCGCCAGTTCTTCGAAGTGGGTTTCAGGGTGCTCGTACATGACCCACATGATTTTCGCGGCATCCATTGGGGAACCACCGCCCAGTGCGATAATCACATCTGGTTTGAAGGAATTAGCCAGCTCAGCACCTTTACGTACAACGCTCAGGGTAGGGTCAGCTTCAACTTCAAAGAACACTTCAGTTTCAACGCCAGCCGCTTTCAGCACAGAGGTAATCTGGTCAGCGTAGCCGTTGTTGAACAGGAAACGGTCAGTCACGATGAGCGCACGTTTGTGGCCATCAGTAATCACTTCATCCAGCGCGATTGGCAGTGAGCCACGGCGGAAGTAGATAGATTTCGGAAGTTTGTGCCACAACATGTTTTCAGCTCGCTTAGCAACGGTTTTCTTGTTGATCAGGTGTTTTGGACCAACGTTTTCAGAGATGGAGTTACCACCCCAGGAACCACAACCCAGAGTCAGGGAAGGTGCGAGTTTGAAGTTGTAAAGGTCACCGATACCACCCTGGGAAGCAGGGGTGTTGATCAGGATACGCGCAGTTTTCATCATCTGACCGAAGTGAGCGACGCGTTCTGGCTGGTTATCCTGGTCGGTGTACAGGCAAGACGTGTGACCGATACCGCCCATGGCAACCAGCTTCTCAGCTTTCTCTACCGCGTCTTCGAAATCTTTCGCACGGTACATGGCAAGCGTAGGAGACAGTTTTTCGTGTGCAAACGGCTCGCTCTCGTCGACAACTTTCACTTCACCGATCAGGATTTTGGTTGTAGCCGGGACGGTAAAGCCTGCAAGTTCAGCGATTTTGTACGCTGGCTGACCCACGATAGCGGCGTTCAGCGCGCCATTTTTCAGGATAATGTCCTGAACTGCTTTCAGCTCTTTGCCCTGCAGCAGGTAGCCGCCGTGGCTGGCGAAACGTTCACGAACTGCGTCGTAAACAGAGTCTACGACAACAACAGACTGTTCAGATGCACAGATAACGCCGTTATCGAAGGTTTTAGACATCAGTACAGACGCAACGGCTCGTTTGATGTCAGCGGTTTCGTCGATAACAACAGGGGTGTTACCGGCGCCAACACCGATGGCTGGTTTACCGGAGCTGTATGCGGCTTTAACCATGCCAGGACCACCGGTCGCCAGAATCAGGTTAATGTCCGGGTGATGCATCAGCGCATTGGAGAGCTCAACGGAAGGTTGGTCGATCCAGCCAATCAGATCTTTTGGTGCACCAGCTGCGATCGCCGCCTGCAGGACGATATCCGCAGCTTTGTTAGTCGCGTCTTTCGCACGTGGATGTGGAGAGAAGATGATTGCGTTACGGGTCTTCAGGCTAATCAGTGATTTGAAGATAGCTGTAGACGTTGGGTTAGTGGTCGGAACAATACCGCAGATAATGCCGATAGGTTCAGCGATAGTGATGGTACCGAAGGTGTCGTCTTCAGACAGCACGCCACAGGTTTTCTCATCTTTATAGGCGTTGTAGATATACTCGGAAGCGAAGTGGTTTTTAATCACTTTATCTTCCACGATACCCATGCCGGATTCGGCAACGGCCATTTTAGCGAGAGGGATTCGAGCATCTGCAGCAGCCAGTGCGGCCGCGCGGAAGATTTTATCAACCTGTTCTTGGGTGAAATTGGCATATTCACGCTGGGCTTTTTTAACGCGCTCGACGAGGGCGTTCAGTTCAGCGATATTAGTAACAGCCATAATGCTCTCCTGATAATGTTTAAACTCTTTTAGTAAACCAGCGCTCGATACGTCACACAGTATAGACAGAGCCGATACGACTTGCGTAACACAAAGTAAAACAAAGAGTTACTTTCTGCGTCAGCACACTAATTTACTAAAAGAGCCTTACCTTAGCATCATCCCTTTTTGTCAGGTGACCTCCCTGGGGGTGTAACCAAGATTACTCACTTCTGAGTACTGAAATCATGATCTGTGTCAATTTTTCCCCAAGCTGATACCTTTCAGCAGGGTTATTTCTTTGAGATTTTTCCAGTGTTAAATAATTAAGTAAGTATTGGAAGCAACGCTATCATTGATTATACATATGTTTAACATCCTGAAATGATAACGTTTTGGTACAGATTTCAAGTGAAGTATGCTGATAAAAAGGGTATCTTCAGCGCGATTTCTCACGACAAATTGTCGGTCCCGGGCATGTGTATAAGCGGAGCAAAACGTGATCCAAACGCTCTTTGATTTTCCAACGTATTTTAAATTTTTTATTGGTTTGTTTGCCCTGGTCAACCCGGTGGGGATCATTCCTGTCTTCATTAGTATGACGAGTTACCAGACGGCGGCGGCCAGGAACAAGACCAACCTTACCGCTAACCTGTCGGTCGCTATCATATTGCTGACCTCCCTTTTTCTTGGAGACACGATTCTTCAACTGTTCGGGATTTCAATCGATTCTTTCCGTATTGCGGGTGGGATCCTGGTGGTAACCATCGCTATGTCCATGATCAGCGGTAAGCTCGGCGAGGATAAGCAGAACAAGCAGGAGAAGTCAGAAACTGCCATCCGCGAAAGTATTGGCGTGGTGCCACTGGCCTTACCGCTCATGGCCGGTCCTGGTGCCATCAGTTCAACCATTGTCTGGGGGACGCGTTACCATAGCCTGATGCACCTGATCGGTTTTTCCGTCGCAATTGCCATTTTTGCGCTCTGTTGTTGGGGAGTGTTCCGCATGGCGCCCTGGCTTGTACGCCTGTTGGGGCAGACGGGAATTAACGTCATAACGCGTATCATGGGCCTGCTGTTGATGGCGTTAGGGATTGAATTTATCGTGACGGGAATTAAAAGCATTTTCCCCGGTTTGCTGCACTGATATTTCGTATGAAAGAACGGAGCAACAGCTCCGTTTTTTTACGTCATTATCAGTAAATCCTATAACTAAAGTTGAAATGCTCACATATCATAATAAATTCTACTAATAATGTTCATTGCTTGTATTTCAACAAGTTATTAATCCCCCTAAAACCCGCCTGCACAGAAAATCTTCGATCGCTCTGTTATTTTACTCACATGATACTCTGGGGCTTGCTGAGAGATAACCGAAATGATATTAGTAATTTCAACATTCCCCTAGATGAATGTGCTAAATAATAACCAGTTGTTAAATTTTTGTACAAAATCACTCGATAATAGCGCAGCGACGCGCTTGTAGAGAAAATTTTCTCTATCCTATTGAATGTCATGTTTTTCTTGTGATGTTCAATGTCCGGCAAGGCTGCCCTCAACGATACGGTACTCACCGTAAAAGAGAATTGCTTAACAAATTTGCAAAATGTATTGGCGCACGTTTACGCCATTTGATACTTTCCGGCCTAATATTTTGCAGCATAAAACAAGCAGATGAGAATTATTTTCATATGGTTCTCATCTCAGATATCCAAGCCCAGGCCTCAAACAGGGGAGGCCTGTAAAGAATCGACGCAAGACGGCCATACGAGCGGTCAGTAATAAAAAAGTCGGTGATAGCAAGCAGTAAAAGAAGAACCTGACAGCAGCAAAAAAAACTCCTGCGCTGTACAGGCCCCAACAGGGGATTACACAGCTGGCGAAGGCCAGTCATTATAATGAGTGGAGTACCAACACAATGTCCATCATCACAAAAAAAAATCTGGTAGCGGCGGGGATTTTAACTGCGCTAATCGCGGGCAACGCTGCAATGGCTGCGGACGTTCCTGCAGGTGTTCAACTGGCTGAGAAACAGACGCTGGTGCGTAACAACGGTGCGGAAGTTCAGTCTCTTGACCCGCACAAAATTGAAGGTGTTCCTGAGTCTAACGTTAACCGCGACCTGTTCGAAGGCCTGCTGGTGACAGACGTAGACGGCCACCCGGCACCGGGTGTCGCAGAAAAATGGGAAAACAAAGATTTCAAAGTCTGGACCTTCCATCTGCGTAAGGATGCGAAATGGTCCGACGGTACGCCGGTCACGGCTGAAGATTTCGTTTATAGCTGGCAGCGTCTGGCGAATCCTACTACCGCCTCTCCGTATGCGAGCTACCTTCAATATGGCCACATCGCCAATATTGATGACATCATCGCGGGCAAAAAACCAATCACCGATCTGGGCGTTAAAGCGATCGATGCCAATACCTTCGAAGTGACGTTGAGCGAACCTGTTCCGTACTTCTATAAGCTGCTGGTTCACCCGTCCGTCTCCCCGGTACCAAAATCTGCCGTGGAAAAATTTGGTGAGAAATGGACCCAGCCTGCCAATATCGTGACCAACGGTGCCTATAAGCTGAAAGACTGGGTGGTCAACGAGCGTATGGTGCTTGAGCGTAACCCGCAATACTGGGACAACGCTAAAACCGTTATTAATCAGGTGACCTACCTGCCAATTTCGTCCGAAGTGACTGACGTTAACCGCTACCGCAGCGGTGAAATCGACATGACCTATAACAACATGCCGATTGAACTGTTCCAGAAACTGAAGAAAGAGATCCCTAAAGAAGTTCACGTCGATCCGTACCTGTGCACCTATTACTATGAAATCAACAACCAGAAAGCACCGTTTACCGACGTACGTGTTCGTACCGCGCTGAAGCTGGCACTGGATCGCGATATCATCGTGAACAAAGTGAAAAACCAGGGCGATCTGCCTGCGTACAGCTATACCCCTCCATACACCGATGGCGCAAAACTGACCGAGCCAGACTGGTTCAAACAGACTCAGGAACAGCGTAACGCAGAAGCGAAGAAACTGCTGGCCGAAGCGGGCTACACCGCAGATAAGCCGCTAACCTTCAGCCTCTTGTACAACACCTCCGATCTGCACAAAAAACTGGCTATCGCCGTCGCCTCGATCTGGAAAAAGAACCTGGGCGCGAACGTGAAGCTGGAGAACCAGGAGTGGAAGACCTTCCTCGACAGCCGTCATCAGGGTACCTTTGACGTGGCGCGTGCTGGCTGGTGTGCGGACTATAACGAACCGACCTCCTTCCTGAACACCATGCTGAGTGACAGCTCAAACAATACCGCGCACTATAAGAGCCCGGCATTCGACAAGCTGATTGGCGACACGCTGAAAGCCACTGACGAAGCACAACGTACAGAACTGTACTCTAAAGCCGAGCAGCAGCTGGATAAAGATTCCGCGATCGTTCCGGTTTACTACTACGTTAACGCCCGTCTGGTGAAACCGTGGGTAGGTGGGTATACCGGTAAAGACCCGATGGATAATATCTACGTTAAAAACTTGTATATTATCAAGCATTAATGGCAATGAGTGGGGCGGGCTCGCTCGCCCCACGGTGTCTAACCAACGTCACACTATATAGGCACACGCCAGAAGGTACGGGCAATGTTGAAATTTATCCTACGTCGCTGTCTTGAAGCGATTCCAACGCTATTTATTCTTATCACGATTTCCTTCTTCATGATGCGCCTCGCGCCGGGAAGTCCATTTACCGGTGAGCGTACGCTGCCGCCAGAAGTCATGGCGAATATCGAAGCGAAATACCACTTAAACGATCCTATCTCTACCCAGTACTTCAATTACCTGAAGCAGCTGGCCCACGGTGATTTTGGACCGTCATTTAAATATAAAGACTATTCCGTTAACGACCTGGTGGCCTCCAGCTTCCCGGTTTCGGCGAAATTGGGTGCTGCGGCATTCATTCTGGCGATCGTTTTCGGGGTCACCGCAGGCGTTATCGCCGCGCTCAGACAAAATACCAAATGGGATTATGCCGTAATGGGGGTGGCGATGACCGGGGTAGTCATACCCAGCTTCGTTGTTGCGCCATTACTGGTGATGATATTTGCCATTACGCTGAAGTGGCTGCCTGGCGGCGGCTGGAACGGCGGGGCATTGAAGTTCATGATTTTGCCGATGGTGGCATTATCTCTGGCGTACATCGCCAGTATCGCGCGTATCACCCGTGGTTCAATGATCGAAGTGCTGCACTCGAACTTCATTCGTACCGCGCGTGCTAAAGGGCTGCCGATGCGTCGGATTATCTTCCGCCACGCGCTTAAGCCGGCACTGTTGCCCGTGCTCTCCTACATGGGACCGGCATTCGTCGGGATCATTACCGGCTCGATGGTTATCGAAACAATTTACGGCCTGCCGGGCATCGGCCAGCTGTTTGTTAACGGCGCGCTTAACCGCGACTATTCGCTGGTACTGAGCCTGACTATTCTCGTCGGTGCGCTGACCATTCTCTTTAACGCTATCGTTGATGTCCTGTACGCCGTCATCGACCCGAAAATCCGTTACTAACTGGAGCACGCCATGATGTTGAGTAAGAAAAACAGCGAGGCGCTGGAAAACTTCAGTGAAAAACTGGAAGTGGAAGGTCGTAGCCTCTGGCAGGACGCGCGCCGTCGCTTTATGCACAACCGCGCGGCGGTTGCGAGTCTGGTGGTTCTGGTGATCATCGCGCTGTTTGTGACCCTGGCGCCGATGCTGTCGCAATTTACCTATTTCGACACCGACTGGGGCATGATGTCCAGCGCGCCGGATATGGAGTCTGGCCACTATTTTGGCACGGACTCCTCAGGACGCGATCTGCTGGTGCGTGTCGCTATCGGTGGTCGTATCTCTCTTATGGTCGGTATTGCTGCCGCTCTGGTGGCGGTGATCGTGGGGACGCTCTATGGCTCTCTGTCCGGCTACCTTGGCGGCAAAGTGGACTCGGTGATGATGCGTCTGCTTGAAATCCTGAACTCCTTCCCGTTTATGTTCTTCGTCATCCTGCTGGTGACCTTCTTTGGTCAGAATATCCTGCTGATCTTCGTGGCCATCGGGATGGTGTCATGGCTGGATATGGCGCGTATTGTTCGCGGCCAGACGCTGAGTCTCAAACGCAAAGAGTTTATCGAAGCGGCGCAGGTAGGCGGTGTCTCTACAGGGAATATCGTGGTTCGCCATATCGTTCCTAACGTGCTGGGCGTGGTGGTGGTCTATGCCTCACTCCTGGTGCCAAGCATGATCCTGTTTGAATCTTTCCTGAGTTTCCTGGGGCTCGGTACACAAGAGCCGCTGAGCAGCTGGGGCGCGCTGCTCAGCGATGGCGCAAACTCAATGGAAGTGTCACCGTGGCTGCTGCTTTATCCGGCGGGTTTCCTGGTCGTTACCCTGTTTTGTTTTAACTTTATCGGCGATGGCCTGCGTGATGCCCTCGACCCTAAAGACCGTTAAGGAGCGCCGTCATGACAATTATTGAAACGGCAACCGCGCCACAGGCGCAGCAGCGGAGCGACCTTCTGCTGGACGTAAAAGATCTTCGCGTCACCTTTAAGACCCCTGACGGGGATGTGACCGCCGTGAACGATCTCAACTTTAACCTGCGCGCGGGTGAAACGCTCGGCATCGTCGGTGAATCCGGATCCGGGAAATCTCAGACCGCCTTTGCTTTAATGGGCCTGTTGGCAGCAAACGGTGTGATTGGGGGCTCCGCGAAATTCAACGGTCGTGAAATCCTCAACCTGCCGGAGCAAGAGCTGAACAAGCTGCGCGCCGAACAGATCTCGATGATTTTCCAGGATCCGATGACTTCGCTGAACCCGTACATGCGCGTTGGTGAGCAGCTGATGGAAGTCCTGATGCTGCACAAAGGTCTGGGCAAAGCCGAAGCCTTTGAAGAGTCGGTCAAAATGCTCGATGCGGTGAAAATGCCGGAGGCACGCAAGCGCATGCGCATGTTCCCGCACGAGTTCTCTGGCGGTATGCGTCAGCGCGTGATGATTGCGATGGCGCTGCTCTGCCGGCCTAAGCTGCTGATTGCCGACGAACCTACTACCGCGCTGGACGTTACCGTTCAGGCGCAAATCATGACCCTGTTGAACGAGCTGAAGCGTGAGTTCAACACGGCGATTATCATGATTACCCACGACCTGGGCGTGGTGGCGGGCATATGTGACAAAGTGCTGGTGATGTACGCCGGGCGAACGATGGAATATGGCAAAGCGCGCGATGTCTTCTATCAGCCAGCTCACCCGTACTCCATTGGCCTGCTGAACGCGGTGCCGCGTCTTGATGCGGAAGGGGAATCCCTGCTCACCATTCCTGGCAACCCGCCAAACCTGCTGCGCCTGCCGAAAGGCTGTCCGTTCCAGCCGCGCTGCCCGCACGCGATGGAAATCTGCAACAGCGCTCCGCCGCTGGAAGAGTTTGCACCAGGCCGTCTGCGCGCCTGCTTTAAGCCGCAGGAGGAGCTGGTATGAACGCATTAGATGAAAAACGCAACGTGCTGCTCGAAATTGCTGACCTTAAGGTGCATTTCGACATTAAAGACGGAAAACAGTGGTTCTGGCAGCCGTCGAAGACCCTGAAAGCGGTGGATGGCGTTACGCTGCGCCTGTACGAAGGGGAAACCCTGGGCGTGGTCGGAGAGTCCGGCTGCGGTAAATCGACCTTTGCGCGCGCCATTATCGGTCTGGTAAAAGCGACCGACGGCAAAGTTGCCTGGCTGGGTAAAGATCTGCTGGGCATGAAACCCGACGAGTGGCGCGAGGTGCGCAGCGATATCCAGATGATTTTCCAGGATCCTCTGGCATCCCTTAACCCGCGTATGACCATCGGCGAGATTATTGCCGAGCCGCTGCGGACCTATCATCCGAAGATGTCTCGTCAGGAAGTGCGCGATCGCGTTAAGGCGATGATGATGAAAGTCGGCCTGTTGCCTAACCTCATCAACCGCTACCCGCACGAATTCTCCGGCGGCCAGTGCCAGCGTATTGGTATCGCCCGTGCGCTGATCCTCGAACCGAAGCTGATTATCTGCGACGAGCCGGTTTCCGCGCTGGACGTGTCCATTCAGGCACAGGTGGTTAACCTGCTGCAGAAGCTGCAGCGTGAAATGGGGCTGTCGCTGATCTTCATCGCGCATGACCTGGCCGTAGTGAAACACATTTCAGACCGCGTGCTGGTGATGTATTTGGGTCACGCCGTGGAGCTGGGTACCTATGACGAGGTGTACCACAATCCGCTGCACCCTTACACCAAAGCGCTGATGTCCGCTGTGCCAATCCCCGATCCGGATCTGGAAAAGAATAAGACCATCCAGCTGCTGGAAGGTGAATTGCCCTCACCGATTAACCCACCGTCGGGCTGCGTCTTCCGCACGCGCTGCCCAATGGCCGGGCCGGAATGTGCGAAAACGCGTCCAGTTCTGGAAGGCAGTTTCCGACATGCGGTTTCCTGCCTGAAAGTAGACCCGTTATAATCGCAAGGGCTGACATGATGTCAGCCCTTATTTTTTGCGAGGTTACTGTGTCGCGTTTATTAACGTCAGCCCGTCGGCGGCTTTATCATTTTTTATTCGATCCTGAAACGGTATCCGGACGTCGCTTCGAAGGTCTTTGCGGTTTATTTGCGCTTCTCAGCGTGGTCGTCATCTTTATTGAATCGGGTGCCGGGACGCAATATCACCTGACGTTTGACGAATGGCACATCTTTGTCTGGCTTGAGCTGGCGATTACCCTGGTTTTTACCGCTGAATATCTCCTCCGGGTAATAGCCTGGCCCAACCCGGCCCGATATGTTTTCAGCTTCTGGGGATTTATTGATTTAGCCACCATTCTGCCGCTCTACGTCATGTGGCTGTGGCCGGAAATCAGCCTGAGCTATGTCTTTGCCTGGCGAGCGATGCGCGTTATTCGCGTATTACGTATTCTGAAATTACTTCGTTTTATGCCCTCATTGCGCGTGTTCTGGAGTGCAATCGTCAGCGCACGGCATCAGCTCATTCTGTTCTACTCGTTTATTGCCATCGTCATGATTGTTTTCGGCGCGCTGATGTATTTAATAGAAGGTCCCAAATATGGCTTTACGACGCTCAATGCCTCCGTCTACTGGGCGATTGTGACCGTCACGACCGTGGGTTATGGTGATATTACTCCCCACACGCCGCTGGGCCGCATTGTGGCGTCAGTGCTGATTTTGATTGGCTATTCGGTGATTGCCATTCCGACTGGACTTATTACCACACACATGAGCAGCGCGTTTCAGAGCCGCAAGCAGCAGCGCAAGTGTCCTCATTGCCAGCAGGGTGAACATGATCATGACGCGCGGTTTTGTAACCGCTGCGGAAGTGCGTTGCCGGAGTAAATAAAAAAGGCTGCAATCGCAGCCTTTTTTATTATTCGCGCCAGAGTATATGGCACAGCTTATGGTCTTTCTCTCGACACAGCAGGACGCGAGCGAAAATATCGTTAATTTCACCACCGTCTTCATCTGCCAGCCCAATTACCACTTCGGCAAAAAAGTCAGGGTTCAGGTCGAAATCCACATGCTCAGCCCAGTCTTCTGAAGGGTCAAACAGCTCGGCACCGCCGCGCTCTTCGAACTGCAGATTAAAAAGGATCACGTCTGCGGGATCGAGGTTATCAACCGCCAGTTCGAGAAAAATGTCATAGGCCTGCTCGAGCGTTTCGTCTTCGGTCAGGCGATTGTTCAGATCCATTTCCATGATGACTACCTGTTTAACATCGTTGGGCACGTTTTACAGCAACGGACTAAAGAAGTAAAACAGTCGTTCGGCAATTCTCTGCCACAGCGGACGTTTTACCCACAGTCTGGCATCCAGCAGACGCGAGCGGGAGATATAATCATCCTGCACCGCCGCGAGATCGCCACCAAAGCCGGCATCATCAATGACCAGCGTGATTTCAAAGTTGAGCCACAGGCTGCGCATATCCAGGTTGACCGTGCCCACCAGGCTCAGCTCACCGTCGACGAGCACGCTCTTGGTGTGGAGCAATCCGCCTTCAAACTGGTAAATTTTCACCCCGGCGGCCAGCAGTTCGCTAAAGAATGCCCGGCTGGCCCAGCCAACCAGGAGAGAGTCATTTTTGCGCGGCAAAATGATGCTCACATCGACACCGCGCTGCGCGGCTGTACAGATCGCGTGCAGGAGGTCGTCGCTGGGGACAAAGTAGGGCGTCGTCATGATCAGATATTCACGCGCCGAGTAGGTTGCCGTCAGCAGCGCCTGATGGATCAAGTCCTCCGGAAAGCCCGGCCCGGAAGCAATGGTATGAATGGTATGACCGCTGGCCTCCTCAAACGGCATAATATTGCCGTCCGGCGGCGGCGGCAGGATACGCTTGCCGGTTTCAATCTCCCAGTCGCAGGAATAAACGATGCCCATCGAGGTGGCAATCGGCCCCTCCATTCGCGCCATCAAATCAACCCATTGACCTACTCCTGAGTCCTGTTTGAAGAAGCGCGGGTCGACCATGTTCATGCTGCCGGTGTAGGCAATATAGTTATCGATCATGATCATTTTGCGATGCTGGCGGAGATCCATCCGGCGCAGAAACACGCGCAGGAGATTCACCTTCAGCGCTTCAACCACTTCGATCCCGGCATTACGCATCATGCCCGCCCAGGGGCTACGGAAAAATGCCACGCTACCCGCGGAGTCAAGCATCAGGCGGCAATGAATGCCGCGCCGCGCGGCGGCCATCAGCGACTCAGCGACCTGGTCAGCCATCCCGCCGGGCTGCCAGATATAAAAAACCATCTCGATATTATGACGAGCCAGCTGAATATCGCGGATTAACGCCTGCATGACGTCGTCAGACGAGGTCAGCAGCTGCAGTTGATTGCCCTTAACGCCGCCAATCCCCTGGCGGCGCTCGCACAGCTTAAACAGTGAGGAGGCGACGCTGCTGTTCTCCTCGGCAAAAATATGTTTGCAGGCTTTAAGATCGTTCAGCCACTTCGCGGTGGAGGGCCACATGGCACGGGCGCGCTCGGCACGGCGTTTACCAAGATGAAGCTCACCAAAAGAGAGATAGGCAATAATTCCCACCAGCGGGAGGATGTAAATGATCAGAAGCCAGGCCATGGCAGAGGGTACGGCTCTGCGCTTCATCAGGATGCGTAATGTCACACCCGCGATTAACAGCCAGTATCCCAGAATGACCAGCCAACTCACCACGGTGTAGAAGGTTGTCATAGGTAAAAAAATCCTTTTGAAAGCGTATTGTTATGAGTGTACGCATCAGGATTCATCTGGCAAATAAAAACGCCAGGTAAAAGCGCTGGTTTGCTGCCGGGTTGGGTTTATAATGGCGGCTCAGTTAGTTTAAGAGTTGTAGACATGAAGCGCAGTAGAACAGAAGTAGGGCGCTGGCGCATGTTGCGACAGGTGAGTCGTCGCAAGGCTCGTTGGCTGGAAGCACAATCCCGCCGCAATATGCGTATTCACGCCATCAGAAAATGTGGATTGACGCGGCACCGCAATGCGTTGCTGTTCGCAGTCCAGGATATCTGAGAAACATGAGGGCACCGTAACTGGTGCCCGCTGATTTTATAGCGTCTGATTTTTTGGGGATAGCGTATTTGCAGCGTTGTTCCTGTTGTGTTTAGCAAAAGGAGGGAGAAGTGTTTGCGGAGTTTGGCGTACTGAATTTCTGGACGTATGTTGTTGGCGCATTTTTTATCGTTCTGGTGCCAGGACCGAATACCCTGTTCGTGCTAAAAACCGGGATCGGTCACGGTGTTAAAAAAGGGTATCTCGCCGCTACGGGCGTATTTATTGGCGATGCGGTGCTGATGTTTCTCGCATGGGCGGGCGTCGCGGCATTAATCCAGACCACGCCGGTACTGTTTAATATCGTGCGCTATCTCGGGGCTTTCTATCTGCTCTGGCTGGGGGGCAAAATGCTCTGGTCGGTGGTAAACCGTCAAAAAAACGCGCATGAGAGCGGCCCCGAACCTGCCAGTATGATCATGAAACGTTCCCTGGTGTTAAGCCTGACCAACCCCAAAGCGATTCTGTTCTACGTATCGTTCTTCGTTCAGTTCATTGACGTGAATGCGAAGAGTACCGGCACTTCTTTCCTGATCCTTGCGACGACGCTGGAGTTGATAAGCTTTATGTACATGAGCTTCCTGATCTTCTCCGGTGCGTTTGTCACACGTTATCTGAAAACAAAAAAGAAACTGGCAAAGCTGGGGAACGGGCTAATAGGGCTGCTGTTTGTCGGGTTTGCGGCGAGGTTAGCGTCGCTGCATTGATGGTTTGAAAGGCTCCTGCGGGAGCCTTTTTTATTCTGTTTGACAATCCCTCACCATTTAGTTGTATAGTGCAACTAAATGGTGAGGACATAACATGCACAGCGAAACCCCGGTAGTCAGTGTTATTCGACGTTCCTCGCGCCTTATGGTGCGAGAGTTAGGTTTTATGGGGTCTACCCTGGCCTCAACGAATTACTCGCCTTCGGCCGTCCATAGTCTGGTCGAAATTGCTCTACGTAAGGAGATGACGGCGAGTCAGCTGGTGCAACTGCTGGGCCTGGAAAAGTCCAGCGTCAGCCGGATGCTGGCTCGCCTGATTGCCGCGGGCGAACTTGAGGAGGTCATTTCTACTGAGGATGCGAGAGCAAAGAGCCTCAGGCTGACCGCGAAAGGTCACGAGACGGTCAGCAAAATTAATGCCTTCAGCAACGAGCGCGTGGTCACAGCAATAAAGCGTCTTGCCCCTGCCCAGCAGCAGACCATTTCTGAAGGGCTCTCCCTTTATGCCAACGCGCTGCTGGCATGCCGTGAGGGGGGTAACGATATGCAGCCCGACGAGTTGAAGATAGTGCAGGGGTACATCCCCGGCATGATTGGCCGTATTGCGGAGATGCATGGCAGCTATTATTCGCGGGAGCATAACTTTGGTCGCTTCTTCGAGGCCAAAGTGGCTTCAGGGCTGGCCGAGTTCAGTGAAAGACTGGAGAAGCCCTGTAACCAGATTTGGCTGGCAGTACTCAACGACAAAATTGTCGGCTCGGTGGCGATCGATGGCGAGGATTTGGCTCCGGGTGAGGCCCATCTTCGCTGGTTTATTCTTGATGATGGCTGTCGGGGACACGGCGTGGGTAAAAAACTGCTGAATGAAGCGATGCGGTTCTGCGACAGGGCCGGTTTTTCTGCTGTGCACCTCTGGACATTCAATAAGCTGACCGCCGCCCGGCGTCTGTACGAGTCGTTTGGGTTTACGATGGTAAAGGAGTGGGAAGGCGAGCAGTGGGGGAGCCTGATTACAGAACAGCAGTTTACCCGGTACAGTGACGCGTAATCGCCACCATAAAAAAGGCTCCTTTCGGAGCCGCTTCGGTATCAGAACACTTTTTTATACGGTCTCACCGTCACTTTTGCATACACACCCGCTGCAACGTACGGGTCTGCGTCAGCCCAGGCCTGAGCGGCTTCCTGGGATTCAAATTCAGCAATAACCGTGGAGCCGGCAAAACCGGCAGCACCCGGATCGTTGCTGTCGACTGCGGGCATGGGGCCAGCGGTCAGTAATCGGCCTTCATCCTGGAGCAGCTGCAAACGTGCCAGATGCGCAGGGCGCACAGACTGGCGTTTTTCGAGCGAATCAGCAACATCTTCAGAGTAAATTACGTAAAACACGGCGAAGCTCCTTAACCGGTAAAAGTGTCAGTTACGTTATGTGAAAGGGCAAACGACTGCAATGTAAAATAAAAACAATGTTAATACCCTGATCTGACTGCGCCTTTTTTGGCCTCTCAGGCGCTAAAGTTGCCCCAGAACAAAGTGTCTTATTGAATATGATTGCTATTTGCATTTAAAATCATGGTTCGGTTTTTTAACGTTGATGAATATGACTTCGATGACCCTTGATTTACCTCGCCGCTTTCCCTGGCCGACGCTGCTTTCTGTCGTGATTCACGGTGCCGTTGTGGCGGGTTTGCTGTATACCTCGGTTCATCAGGTTATTGAAATGCCCGCGCCCGCGCAGCCGATTTCGGTAACGATGGTATCGCCAGCGGATCTCGAACCGCCGCAGGTTGCCCCTCCGCCGCCACAGCCGGTGGCTGAACCTGAGCCAGAACCCGAGCCTGTTCCGGAGCCACCGAAGGAAGCGCCGGTGGTGATCCACAAGCCTGAACCGAAGCCAAAACCTAAGCCGAAGCCAAAGCCGGTGAAGAAGGTCGAGGAGCGTCCGAAACGTGAGGAACGTCCGGTTGAACCGCGTGCGACCCAGCCGGTTGAAAATGCAGCGCCTTCACGTCCAGTGATGAACAATACGGCAACGACACCAAAGCCAACGGTTAGCGCGCCAGCGGGCCCGCGTGCCGTAAGCCGCAACCAGCCTCAGTATCCGGCGCGAGCTCAGGCCTTGCGTATTGAAGGCCGCGTAAGGGTGAAATTTGACGTGACTGCGGATGGCCGAGTGGATAACGTGGAAATCTTGTCCGCTCAGCCTTCTAATATGTTTGAGCGCGAAGTGAAATCTGCAATGCGCAGATGGCGTTATGAGCCAGGCAAGCCGGGCAGCGGATTGATTGTGAATATCGTTTTCCGCCTGAACGGCGGGGCGCAGATGGAATAAAAAAAGCCTCCGAAAGGAGGCTTTTTTTTACTCGTCGATCAGGCCTGCGGAAGTTGACGAGGTTTACCCTCGCTGTCCACGGCGACATAAATAAACAGGGCCTCAGTGGCCTTATAACGCTGCCCAATCGGCTCAGAAGAGACTTTCTTAACCCACACTTCGATGTTAATTGAAATAGAGGTATTGCCGCGTTTGACGCAGCGCGCATAGCAGCAAACCACATCACCTACCGCAACCGGGCGCAGGAAGGTCATGCCGTCCACTCGCACAGTCACCACGCGCCCGTGGGCGATCTCTTTTGCCAGAATTGCGCCGCCCATATCCATCTGCGACATCAGCCAGCCGCCAAAAATATCGCCATTGGCATTGGTGTCAGCGGGCATTGCCAGTGTGCGTAAAACCAGTTCGCCCTGCGGGGCGTTAGTTGTTGTCATTGTTTTAACTCGTAACGGAAGACTTCAGGCGGGATGCTACTATGATTTTACAGCGGAGAGAATAGACCAGAACGCCTGTCGCTGACGTTCTGGTCAGTCATTAATCAGTGCTTGTCGTCCTGAGGAATACTTTCTTGTCTGTTTGCAATTTAGTGCGCTTTATTATGATTTAATCTAAAGCCAGCTAAGCTGCACCCCGCCTGACTTTCCTGTTTATAGTGATTTAACGTGTTTTAATTTGAATGGATGCAATTTAAATGATTTGTGTACACTTCTGCGTACATCACCAGGGAGTGTACACGATGCTCACAGATACTAAGTTACGAAAATCGCTGGGAAAGCGCAGAGAGAAGGTTGAGGTTATCTCCGACTCAAACGGCCTTAACGTGCGTCTAAGCATAACCGGTTCGATCACATTCTTCTATCGGTATCGCTGGCAGGGAAAGCCTGTGCAGCTAAGCATCGGAGAATATCCAACCATTTCTTTGTCACAAGCACGAGACAGAAGGCAGCAGTTCAGGGCGTGGTTGAGTGAGGGGTATGACCCTCGACAGAAAGTTTTGGTAGAGAAAGCTGAAAGAATAGAAGCGCTGACAGTTGATGAGGCTTATGACTATTGGGTGAAGCATTACTGCATCCCGGAGGGGCTCATCAAAATTGATGCTAATGGCAAGAGTTTCAGGAAGCACATCAGCCCCCGTATCGGAAAGGCTATCGTCGACCAGACAGTGAAGGCCAACTGGCTTGAAGTTTTTGATGCGATGGGAAGAAGTGTTATATCAGGCGAGATGCTGTCCCTGACCAAGCGTGCTTTCCGGTTCTGTCACAACAGGGGGGTTATCAAAAACAACCCTCTTGAATCGCTGCGGCGGTCAGATGTTGGGATCGCTGCCAAAATGAAGGAAAGGAAGCTATCAGATAGTGAGCTGAAGCAGGTGTGGGATACTCTTTTCTCTCTTCCACCCTCACAACAACTGGTTATCAGGTTCATGATCCTGACAGGCTGTCGTGCTGCAGAAATTAGAAAATCTCGATGGGACTGGTTCGATTTCAAAGAAAGGACCTGGACAGTGCCAGCAGAGGATTATAAGACCGGAAAAACTATCCGTCGTGCGCTGCCAGATACGGCGATCCGCCTTCTGCAGGAGCACCAACGCGGATCAATAACTAAACACGTTCTTACACCTGCCCAATTCCGAGATAAAGAAGATGTGCCGCCGGGCCAGACCTTAGTCTCGACATACTCTATGCAGGTTGTACGCAGGAACGGGATGAAGGAGTGGTCATTGCATGACTTGAGGCGAACGGTGGCCACGCGCCTGTCCGAGCTTGGCGCTCCGCCACACGTTATAGAAAAGCTGCTCGGACACCAGATGGGAGGGGTGATGGCCAGATACAACCTTCATGACTATATGGACGATCAGCATGAATGGCTGGATATCTGGCAGAAGCACCTGCAGGAGGTTATTGGATATCCCCTTTAGTGAAATTGACTTTATCCTCCCATGACTTAATTTCCGATTCGCGCCACCGCTTAGGGTTCCCTGGTATGGTTGGTTTCGGGAACGGGCAAGAAAAGCAGGATGGCATGCGTTCTGGTGTGCTCCAGAAATAGAGCGTGCTGCGGGAAATTTTGTAACGGGCAAGGATTTCGCTTGTAACCAGGATGCTGTCATTCATCTGTGTTCTCCAGGCAAAAAGAAGCCCGGCGCTGGGCCGGGCAAAAGGGATGACGTTGCAGTGCTTTCGCACCCAATAGCCAGCTCATAACTGGCTATCAGTTGCGTCAGTCGTATTCATCTTCGTCCCAGTCCTCGTCGTAATATGGTGATGCGAGAAGTGGGTTAGTTGCGGAAAGGATTTCACCAGCTGCACCCTGGCGCTGAAGTCGACGAAGCGCTTCGTATAGCTCGAAAGCCTCGGTTCGCTCATCACCAATATCGAGGGAGCACGCAACTTTGTGCGCCTCGGTGACCAGGGTTGATAGCTGGTTTCGGATGTCCTGAATGGTGCTCATAGTTCTCCTTAGGCTGCGCGCTGGGCACGCAGCTTCTTCAGGTGTTCTGATGTTTCGATTTCTTCGGCGATCCGCTCAGCCTGTGCTTTGGTCAGCGGCTCGAATTCATGCTGAAAGCGGCCCATGCTGGCGATGCAGGTGCGACCGTTGCGGATGTAGTGGATTACTTCGTGGGTAGCTCGGAGGATTTTGCAGGGCGCGCCGTGGGGATCGGCGTACCAGGTATTAGGCTGGATTATCCTGAACATTGGGAACCACCTTAAATTCGATTACCCAGACCCATGGGTTCGCCTGCCAGTTTTCTTCCCCGTAGATCGACTTCCACAGATCTTCCCACACCTGAAAGCCATAAGTGGCAGGGCGGAAGTCGTAAAGACCGCAGCCGATTTCCTTACAGATATCCCCAAGGGTAATGGCCTGCAATCGCTCAACTCGCACACCGGTAATTTCCAGCATTAGGCGACTGGCCCAGCGCGGCATGTGAATTGATGGACGCCATCTTCCTTCTTCCGGCCAGTCTCCAGGTGGCGTAGCTCGGTAAGCCATATCGTGGCTATCCTGGTCGATGTTGTAGCGTGCCCAAGTCTCCCGCACCCAGATACGATCGCCTAGTTTACCGTGTGGGCTGTTTCTGTAATTTCCCGCCGATAACTCACCAGCCAATTCATTACCAGATAATTCGCACATTGCATCTCTATCAATGTGTGGGACCTTCACTGGCCGCCGCGTCTGCGTCTTGCCGCCATCGAGAATGGCGCGCACCATCTCGCCGTTAAAAATCATTCCGCGCTCTTTCACTGGATCCCCCTCTGCTTATTCCTTAACTCGATAACACCCTGGCAATCCGCGCACGTCTGGCAGCCGGGAACGGCCGCGCGCCGCGGCTCGGGAATTGGTTCGTCGCATTCTTCACAACGCTCAGCTGATATGGCGTTGCGGTTAAGACGGTGAGCTGAAAGGGCAGCGTTACGCTGAAGCTCTTCAATCTCTGCTGCTGTATCGAT
This sequence comes from Enterobacter vonholyi, assembly GCF_008364555.1. Taxonomy (GTDB): domain Bacteria; phylum Pseudomonadota; class Gammaproteobacteria; order Enterobacterales; family Enterobacteriaceae; genus Enterobacter; species Enterobacter vonholyi. Next base: position 793,173 of record NZ_VTUC01000006.1, on the reverse strand, counting down.
GATATCGGCCATTTTCAATGCTCCCGGAATTGTCGGTTAATTCGGTTGAAGGTGAACGCCAGCAATAAAAAAGGCCGCTTTAGCGACCTGGTGATTAGTGCCTTGATACTGGCGTTTTCTGTGTCTGGCGTCATGCGGCCTCCCGACGGGCGAGAAGTTTCGCCCCGAAAGCCATCAGCTCGTCCCGGTCCACAGTTGCGAAGTGGCAGTGTGTGCGCGGGTACGGTCGCCAGATGATGAGCATTGAGCCCTTGTTGTTTCCGCTGACGGGCTTACCGGTGATCGGGTTGATAAATGCCAGCCGACCGGCGGTGATGAAGCGAACTTCGCTGGCGGTCTGGATGGCCTCCCTAAACCAGCCAACCGAAGTGTCTGCCGGTACCAGCATGACCGTGCCAATCTGATTGGCGCTCTCGGCAGCGGCCTTTTTCACGAACGGCGTGATGTCGCTATAAGGTGGGTTCAGCCAGACGTAGCCGGGAATTCTCAGGTAATCAGCCCAGGGCGTTTCCAGCGTGTTCTGCTCGACTGTGATGAACTTCCGGCACAGCGCGTTATGCGGCGCTGCGGCGGCATCCAGTTGGAAGCAAAACTCAGCATCAAGGGAAACGAAGATGGCTGGTGGAGTGCGCCAGAGGTCACGCTGGTCGAGCGGTGTTTTACTTCCGCCATAATCACCATTCAACTTCTCTGCTGGCAGCGCTGCGGCGATGCGCTCACCAATCCAGCGCATGACCGGAACTGCCATGCTATTTCCGATGGCTTTATAGCGTGGCCCGTCCGGGCATTCATCAGCATCCTTCCCGCGCCAGCCGATCAGAGTGTGATTATCAGGAAAGCCCTGAAGGCGCTCGCACTCAATCGGTGTTAGGCGGCGAACCTGCATTCCGTACTGAACGACGTCAGCGGATGAGCGAGAATCCTGAGTGAAAGCCACATCTTCCTGATAACCTTTGCCCTGAGGGCCAGTTGCATCGTGACGACCGATAGAAGCATGTTGGATGCAGATGGCAGGGGGTTGGCCGCTGTTAGCATGGCTTTTATCGTGGTTGCCTGCGCGAATCGTTGGTGACAGATCTGACGTCACATCAGCTCCATTATCTTTGTAGCTAAATGCAATGCAGGCGTTTTCTTGCCCGTTGTTGCGCCCGAGTGTGTGCGCAAGTTCTCGGTTAATGTCTGGATCTTGAGTTCCATGAACGACATAAGTTTCCAAATCCTCGGCAGTGCTGTCGTTTTCTTTTGCAAGAAGAGTTCGGGAAACATCAGAGTAAGAATCTGATACGAGCCCGGAACCGCGCTGGCTGAACAATTCCTGATTACTGGCGCCGATTCCGCCAATATTGTTGGACTGATTTAGGGTTGGGTGAGGGTTTGTTGGGTTATCCCAGTGACTACCGACTTTAGTGCGCTCTCCAGCATCTCTGGCAATTTCCGGTTGCGATTCTCGGCGCGGCGCAGAATCCCGGCGCATGCTGTCGAGCTCAAAAAGTACCGCTGCGGGATCGAATCCTTTTCGAGCACTTGCGACAACGAACACACGGCGGCGTCGTTGGGCCACTCCGAAAAATTGAGCATCAAGGACGCGCCAGGCAATAAACCTTTCTGGTCCAGACACACAACCTGCGTGCGTCCATTTTCCCCCTGCTGGCTGCAACTCACTGCTTTCTCCGGCAAGTCCTGCCAGAAAGCACCCGAAGGCATTGTCTTTGCTGCTGAGCACGCCGGGGACGTTTTCCCAGACGATGATTGATTCTGGTTCACCGCGTTCGCGGCGCTTTGTGTCGATTGCATTGGCTAATTCCACGTAAGAAAGAGTTAATTGCCCGCGGTCGTCAGACAGGCCTTCGCGTAAGCCGGCGATGCTGAATGCCTGGCAGGGCGTACCACCGACCAGAACATCAGGCGCTTCGACATCACCAGCGCGGACCGCATCGGCGATTTTGGTCATGTCGCCGAGGTTGGTTACTTCCGGCCAGTGATGGGCGAGGACTGAGGATGGGAATGGTTCGATTTCAGAGAACCAGGCAGGTTTCCAGTCGAGAGGTTCCCACGCTTTACTGGCAGCTTCGATGCCGCTGCACACGCTTCCGTATCTCATGCCGCCTCCTGCCTTTCCCGATATTCCTCAGCGAGCCGCTGCGCCTTTAATGGATTGCTTACCACTTCACCCCATGGCATTAGCCAGCCGTTACCAATGAAGGGGAGGCGCAGTGTGCCAACCCTGATGTCGTCGTGAGCGTGAGTCATAGGATGGACTCCATTTCGTCGATGTAGAGGCCCTGAGCAATCAGGCGGCGACGGCGGGCGGCACGCGCAATGCACTCCTGCCGTCTACCTTCCTGCGATTGTTCAATGGCGCGCCGGGTGAACAGCCGCGATTTACCCTGTGGTGTAATGACCTTTGGCTTCGTGACGAGGTCGAAAGTCCGGTCGCAGATGCCGTCCTCGTTGATCCACTTTTCCGACTCAACGATCTGCGCTATCTGTCCGGAGCCTCGAGTTATGCCGTTGGCTACCCGGTTAAACTCAATCAGGGTTACGCCAAACTTCTCAGCGATTTCGCTACCGGTTACCGGGCGGCCACGCGTCTGAATCATCCAGATAACGCGTTCGCGGAGGCCGGAGAATTGCCCGGTTCGCCCGGGCCTGCGATAGAAGGGTGTGCGTTTCATTTCCACTGTTCCCCGAACGTGAAGCCGATCTCTGCCAGCGCCTCGTCCATCTTCTCAATGAACTCAGGCACCATTTCGTTGAAATCGGTCATGTACTGCGGATCCCGCTCAACGACGACGTGGTGAATACCTTCGCGCTTCATGCGCGGGTCGTAGTTGGCAAAGAACCAGGCATCTTTTCCGGTAACCCACATGCTGTACTGCACCTGGGCCATGTACGCAGACTTGATGGCTTCGAAACCGCCAAGGCGGAATTTCATGAAATCGCGAGAGGTGAAAGGGCACTTAAGCTCAAGGCCGAATCCGTTACTGCACAGGCCGTCAGGGGAGCACGCGGTGCGCATGCTCTCGTCACGGAACAGGATCGGAGACTCCGTGACTTTCACGTCCGTGGTGAACTCGAAGAGGGTGCGGGCGTCTTCTTCATACTGCTTGCCCCAGGCCAGCGCCTTGGCGTTAACCTCTGGCGCGACGCCGGTGCATACTTCGGCGAGTAGGGTGTGGAAGTAGGACATCTTCATGCCCGTCCATTTGGTTCCGGAGCGCGGCTTGGAAATGACGTTGTGCACTTCAGAGGCGGTGATAACACCAAGGCGCAGCCGGTGCCACGCCTCATCGCCCTGTTGGATAGTGGTTACGTCAATGCCGGTCCGGGCAAGGATAATTTCTGGTGTCATGCTGCCGCCTTAGCCCTTTTCTGAAGGAAGCCAAACCCTTTCTGCGCCTCTTCTTCAGTGAGTTCTGACGCCTCAAGAATTTGCCGTTTGAAGATGTCGCTGCACAGTGGAAGGAAGTCTTTCTCCCAGTCTTTATCCAGTGTCGTTAAGAGATCGGTTATCGCCTGAAGCGTTTCTTCGCTTGCTGCTGGTGAAAGCGCTTCTGTGGTGCTGCGCGGCGTGACGTCACGGATATCTACGTCCAGTGATTTGCCTTCCATTTCTTCTGCGGTAGGCTGCTGTCCAATCTCAGGCCAGGCCTTTCGCAACGCCTGGGCTTCTGCGCATTTCGCCAGCTGTCCGTATGGGCGCTTTTTCCACATCGCGTTCGGCGCCGTGGTGTCGCGGCCGCCGGTGGCGTAGTTTTCAATCCAATATTCTTTGGCGCTGAACTCGACGATCTCCCCGCTGGGCATGCGCTTGTAGACGGTGTATTTGCACCACTGAGGGAAGCTGACCTCAACACCAGAAAGCGTCTGCGTCGTGTCTGGACCGAACTCTGGTTCGCGGGCACCGGCATAATCACCTGAGCGGTCCGCCTGAATGCGGTAAAGCCCGATGCCCGGCATTACCACGTCGCGCCATTCGCTTTTACCCGTTCTTGAGTCTTTGACGCTCATCGGCACGAGGTGAACAGGTTTGAGCAACGGGTCCAACTGGCGGGCGCGGCAGTAGTCAAGCGCCATCATTACCGATTCGTCTTTGGCGCCAGGGTAGATGCTGTTCTTCAGCGCGCTCCAGGTGGAGACGTCGACGCCTATCTCCTGAAGCGACGTTGCTGTGATTGTTAATTCGTTTGCCATCGTTAATCCCCTCAAAATTAAAACGGGCAGCCGGTACGGTGTTCCCAGTCGTATTCCGCCTGGGCGTAAGCAACTGCCGAAATGAAATCGTTGTAAGCCTCGCCAGCTTTATCGCTGCGAAGTCCTTCGTATGGGCTGGAGTCAATCGGGACCGTGAAGTGGAAGAGGCCGGACGGCTCTTTTGGCATCATGTCGATGATTTTCTGTGCCCGGTCGTCGATCCACTTCTCTTTCTCGTCGGTGAGCTGCTGCTCAACCCAGCGCCGATCTTCGATGCGGTCGTAAGTGAGGTATGCGTTCATGGCTGAACTCCTGAAATTTGGATGTGCAGATCCCGCCCGCTTTTAGCCAGGCCGATCGGTTGAATAGGGTGGTTACTGCTGCGCGATGGATTTCGCCGGGAACTCGCCGTTGCGGAGGATGCTTTCTACCGGCCAGCACTCAGCTGACACTTTCTGCTCTGTAGCTGCCTGACTGCATTCCTGCTGGCTGTCGTAAACGCCGAGAATGACGTCCTGATAATCACCGTTCGTCATTGCCACGGTCAGGACAAGTGCGAATAAAGTTTCCATCAGTGAAGAGTCCTCCCGATGGCGACGGCGTAAAGGCGCTTTGCTTCTTCCCACGCCGGAGCATTGCGATGGAGTACCGCAAACGACGCGAGCCGTTGGGCCTCTCTGATCTGCTGCTGATTTACCATGATTTCCTCTTGGCCTTATCGCGGCGAACGGAACTGTTAATACAAGACTTCAACGCATTTTTCTGTGTTTCATTGGACGGTGGATGGCCGCCGGTTGTCATAACTAAGCCGCCTCGGTAAAGCGACTGAGGTATGAAAAAGTCGCATCAGCGTGTGAAAATGGAACTAAAACTGGACGTGACATTCTTCTCTTTTTGCATATTTAAAATGGGTTACATTGCTGTTTCAAAAGTAAAAATGAGGGAGTCAAATGACGAGATATTTGGTTAGAGTTGAGCTGTTTGATGCCGATTACCAATCTTATGAAAAACTGTACGAAGAAATGGAAAAGTCCGGATTCAGTAAGGACGTACTTGATGAAAACAGGAAAGTCTTTGAGCTACCAAATGGAACATATACGGGAGAAAGCACCGGTAGTGCTCAGGATGTACGATCACAGGTGAGTGCCATTGCAGATTTACTTTCTAGCAAACCAGCATCTGTATTTGTGTGTGCATTCACTGAATGGGATAGTTATCTCTATCCCAGATAATTGAGTCAGAATTTCATACTGCATGGTGGCTAATAAGCCACCATTTACAACAAAGCAATTCTCAGAAACCACTCCACACTCTCGCAGTGGCCAGCGCCGGTTGCCCGGTCACCTTTCGAAGCTGTTTACGCGTTAACCGGGCGCTAATCGGTAACTCAGTGATGCTTTACGCTTCCTTTCCCTCACTACGCCGCCGTGGGAACCCGACCGTATGAACGCCGTCGTCACGCTGCCTGAGCAGGCATCAAGGTGCGGTCTATCCGCTTTAGTGCTTCATTGGAATCACTCCTCTAAGTTGAATCAGCGCCAACTCCCTGCCAGTGTTGCCCATTCTCACGCCGTTCTCGCTCTCGCGCGGGGATACTCTCTCACCGACCGGATCGCACCCGGTGATACAGCACGTTTACGTGTAGGGGTTTTAACAGGTCATTGACGCTGTAAATCTGCATGTTGTTAAAAAGCAGGCGACTTGCTGTCCGCCGCTGGCTAACTTCGCTCAGCTGTCGATGTTTCGTTTCGATGGGGTAAATTTAGCGTGATGCTAAATTATGTGCAATAGCAAAATGCTAAATTGTTGGTGTTTTTTATTTAGCGTATTGATTAATAAGCGATTAAAAATTTACAGGGCACGAATTCAGAGCGAAAAAAAGCCCGCGCGATGGCGGGCTTGTGAGGATTTTGCGTGAGGTTATGGAATGTTCAGTATCTTGGCATCAACCACAACGCCGATAATCTTGCAGTTGCCATTAACCTCTATCATTGGATATGCGGGGTTAAGAGGCTTAAGAAAGCGCCTGCCTGCATCGATTACAAGCTTCTTAAAGGTCGCTTCGTTATCGCCTTCGAGCTTCGCGACAACCAGTTTCCCGTTGCGAGGTTCGACTTCAGGATCAACAAGTATCGCAGCCCCCTCTGGAATACTCAGCCCGGCAGGGGAGGTCATAGAATCCCCTTTAACGTCCAGCCAGAATGAATCGTCTGAGCAGACAACGGTAGTGTCATACCAGCGATCAATCGCTCTTCGGTGATAAGGTTCTACAGCTTCCATCCATTGGCCCGCGCTTACCCAGCTGATTACAGGATAACTTCCTTTTGTCTCGTTCAGACCTCGAAATGCAACGTTCGAAGGTTCTTCACTGGCGTGTAAAACATCCATCCAGCCAAAAGGCAGATCAAGCGCAGTTTCAATTTTGCGAGCCATCTTATCGCCGATATTACGATGAGGGTTTGGTCCCAGTAGCTGGCTAAGCGCAGCCGGACTTGTCTCGATGAGCTCGGCGAACTGCGCCTTGGTCATTCCAGACTCGTGCTGACGCTTCTCGTACAGCGCTTCCAGGTTGGCTTTTCTGATTTCTTTATTTTCCATACCTGCATTGTTACTGCTTTTAGCAAAATGATAAATGTGCAAATTGCTAAATGATGCTTGCGTAGCATTTAGCATAACGCTAAACTCCAAATCAAACGACTCACCCGGAGACACCAATGAGTACTGAACTACACCGCTGGCGCAAGGCCGCCACTACCGACGAATGGGCGCAGCTCGCAAAGTTGGCTAACACGACGCCAGGTTACCTGGACCAGATCGCCTACGGAAATCGCCGGGCATCTCCAGAAATGGCATCTGCTATCGAGAAAGCCACGATGAATTTTCACCGCCAGGCTCCGGTCCTAAAAGAAAGCCTGGTATTCGCATCGCCGCGTGATACTGCGGCCTAACCACGAAAGGGAAAGCAATGCATTCACTTGCGTATCAACACAATACCGGAATACACCCGGGAGCGATGATAAACCGCGCTCAACCTAAGGCGGCACCAGAACACGAAAAGATCCGCGATGCGGTCCGGGCATGGTCATCGGCGCTGGACAATCAAGACGTGGTGTCAGCGCTGATCATCAACGAATACCGGGAGCAGGGCGGGGCCGCCATAAGCTTCCCGGAAGACATCAGCCGGGCGCGCCAGAAGCTGTTTCGCTTCCTCGATAACCGTTTCGACTCTGAACAGTACCGCGAGAACGTTCGCCAGCTGACACCGGCAATCATGGCCGTCCTGCCTCTGGAGTACCGCCACCGCCTTCTTCCAGAAGACAGCTTTATGTCCCGCCTAGCGCGACTTGAGAAGCAAACGAGCGAGGCGAAAGTGGCCGTTGCGATGAACGCCCCGCGTCACCAGAAGCTCAAGGAACTCAGTGAGGGGATTGTAGAGATGTTCCGTGTCGACCCGGACCTGACCGCGCCGCTGATGGCTATGGTCACTTCGATGTTGGGGGTTATGTGAGAACTACAGAAATGGCGAAAGCCGGTCTGCGCGAACAGAACCGACTTTCTGGTGCAAATCGTTTGGACTCTTTGCAGGAGTAAGTATGTCAAACACCGCTGAAATTATCAATTTCCCAAACAAAACAGAACAACCGGGAGGTCGTATGGCCGACCTGTCGAACGGGTATACCAAGGTCGCTAACGAGATTCAACAGCTTAAGCCTCGCCTGAGACTGTCAGGCCGGGAATGGCAATGTTTTGAGGCGGTGATCTGGCTTACCTACGGCTGGAACAAGAAACAGGACCGCGTGACAAACACGGTTATTGCTGAGCTTACGGGCCTGAGCGATACCCATGTATCGGACGCGCTTAAGTCTCTCGCAGAACGCAAAATCATCATCTCTCAGAAGCAGGGCATGATGAAAATCGTCGGTGTAAATACTGACCTTTCAGCCTGGATTTTAGACAAACCGGAAACGGGAAGAAAATTCCCGAAAACGGGAAAATCCTTCCCGAAATCAGGAATAACCTTCCCGAAAACGGTAGACACCCAATACAAGAACAAGAACAGTATTAAAAGATCTTCGTCCGAGAATTCTGGCGAATCCTCTGACGCACGTCTGAAGAGATTTTTATCAGCTCATCCTGAAGCTGCGATTTACACACCATCCGGTGCGAAGTGGGGCTCTGCTGAAGACCTCAAAACCGCCCAGTGGATATCTGCCAGGGTGAAGCAGATTAACCCAACCTGCAAAGCCCCAGACATGACCTCCTGGTCTAACACCGTTCGCCTGATGCGCCAGATAGACATCCGGTCGCACCAGGACATCTGCGCGCTGTACGACTGGGCCAGCAAACACCACTTCTGGCAGACTAACATCCTGAGCCCGGAAAGCCTACGCAAGCAGTGGGACAAGCTGACATTGCAGCGCAACGCCGGAGGTGAGCAGCGTGCCGCTAAGCCGGATTTGGATTTCAACAACACTGACTGGGTCTACGGGGTGATTCGATGAAATCTCTTGCAGAGCAGATGCGTAACCACGATCGCGAGCAGATGAGCCGCATGGCCAATAACCTGCCAGAGCAGTACCAGGAGCGCGCGCCGGTCGAACAGGTAGCGCAGGTATTCAACAAGCTGTTCAACGAACTGCGCGCCGCGTTCCCGGCCAGCATGGCGAACTTCCGCACCCAGGACGACCTGAACGAATTCCGCCGTCAGTGGTTGCTGGCGTTTCAGGAGAACGGGATCCACACCATGGCTCAGGTCGATTCCGGTATGCGCATTGCCCGCCGCCAGGAGCGCCCATTCCTGCCGTCGCCGGGCCAGTTCGTCGCATGGTGCAAACAGAGTGGCGGCGCGCTGGGTATCACCGTTGATCAGGTGATCGCCGAATACTGGGACTGGCGCAACCGTTCGTTCGAATTCACCTCCAGTGAGCAATTCCCCTGGTCGCAGCCGGTTATGTACCACATCTGCGTAGAACTACGCCACCGCAGCACAGAGCGCCAGTTGACTCATGGTGAGCTGGCGCGCGAGGCTGGCGATCTGCTGGACATGTGGGAGAAGCGCGTAACCGAGGGTAAGCCAGTACCGCCGGTTCGCCGGGCAATTGCAGCACCGGAAGCCGAGCACGGGCCGACGCCGATCCAACTGCTTCAGGCGAAGTACAACCGCAATAAGTCGAACGGGATGGTGTGACATGACAGGAAGAGAAGCTATCGAGTGGTATCTGGATGGTTATGGCTCATTCACTGCGGAGCTGGTATGCGAAGCAACCGGAGTGTCCCGTTCTCAGGTGCTGGCGGCATCGTTCAAGATGCGGCAGAACGGCGAAATCGTCCTTCGAGAACGTAACTGGCGCACCAATGTTTACGTGGCCGCCGAAGACGACGAAGGGAAGCCGATCAACCGCGACGGCGAGAACACAATTTTCCAGGAGTGCCGCAACAGCGCGGCTATGAAGCGAGTATTGATGGTTTGGGGGTGGGTAGGGGTATGAAAATTGATGATATCAAAAACGTGACGGTGTTCTTAAAACAGTAAAGTTACTCCCTCTCATTTTGCATCTTGAAAAAATAAATTAGCTGATGTAATTAAATAATTTAACTCTCTAATTTTTGTGTTCAACTTCCGCTAACGATAGCTAACGAGGAAAGCATGAGCAATGACAAGCCGCAGCCTGGGTATGCCCAAGATGGGATTAACCCCAATCCACCTAAGGCATACAGCAGACCCGCTCCACCGCCAACTCCGCCAAAAAAATCCAATTAAGGCATTAAAGAAAAATGGAAGATTTAAGCACTGAGTTATTTGATATCTTAAAATTCCTTTTACCCGGATTTCTTACAGCTTGGATTTTTTATGCATTTACGTCTTATCCCAAGCCATCGCAGTTTGAAAGAATTGTTCAGGCACTGATTTTTGTTGTTTTCATCCAGGGAATGGTCTTTTGTATAAAACATATTCTTTTTTACCTTGGCCAAAGTTGGAGCTTAGGTGCGTGGACCCAAGATGTAAGTACGGTGTGGTCTTATGCGGCAGCAATAATTTTAGGGTTTGTATTTAGTTTATTTGCAAACAATGATTTATTTCATTCATTCATGAGGTGGGCTAAGTTTACAAAACAATCCTCATATCATTGTGAGTGGTTTGGCGCGTTCAACACTTGCCCAGTGCATGTAATCTTGCATTTAGAAGATGATAGGCGAGTGTTTGGATGGCCCCAAGAGTGGCCTTCACAACCTGAAAAAGGGCATTTTCTGTTAAGGAACCCATCATGGATAAGTGAAAAGGGTGATTATATAGATATGCCAACTGTTAAGTTCATGCTGCTCAAATCATCTGATATCAAATGGGTTGAGTTTCTTCAGGATAATCCAGAGGTAGAATATGTCCAGAAAAGCACCGACGCCACCGCCGTACACAATCCCGCCGAGTAGGGATGGTATGCGTGGAGGTAAAAATCCACCGCCACCTACAGTCTATGAACGACCCGCGGCGCCCCCGTCACCTCCGCCTGGCAGAAAGTAACAATGGCTTTTGTTAAGTCCTGACGTTTGATTTTCAATAATCAACCCGCCATAATCATGTCATCGGAGCCTGAACAGCTCCGGTGACTTCTGCGCATTTAAGGGGACTTAAATGCGACCACAATCTGAACTCCTCACCTTGTCACAGATGCAGAAATGCACCTGCGATTTTCTGCATTCTGCGTTACCTCTCGGAGGTGGCGTATGAAGCAGCACTACTGCATCGTTAACGACACCGTTAAAGACAACCTCATAGCATTCATCCGCACACTGCCGGTAAACCCTCGCGCGCCGATGGTAGTAGAGGCCCGGGAAGAGACGCGCACCGACAAGCAGAACCGCCTGATGTGGCCGTTACTGAAAGACCTCTCTGTCCAGGTTGTCTGGTACGGCGAAAAGCTTGAACCGAAGGAATGGAAAGACCTCATCACTGTTCTTGTCAGCCAGATGCAGAACCCGGAAAGCGAGCAGAAATCCGCGCCGGGCATTAATGGCGGCCGTGTTTATTTCGGCGTCAGCACATCCAAATCCAGCAAGCGCTACATGGTCGACGTCATCGAGGCGATTTATTGGTTCGGTACCGACCGCGGCGTGATGTTCTCTGAGGCATCCACTAAGCGCATCGCCTGGGCGCAAGAATGGAGGGCTTCCCGTGGGTAGTCCTCTCGCACGCGTCATCACCAACGAAATCTTCCGCGTTCCTGCGCGACGCCAGCGTAAGCCTGCGGTTAAGCCGTCCGACATGCCGACACTGAAGGGCTACACCGCCCGCCTGGTTGATCAGAAATGGCTGCGTCTCGCGGCACGGAGGGCGCATGGCTAAGTTACCGCGCCGTAAGTGCGCACATAAAGCCTGTCGTCAGTGGTTTCACCCGGTACGCGATGGACAAGTTGTTTGCAGCTTCGAGTGCGCCAGCGCGATCGGCAAAGAACAGACCGCAAAAGCACGTGAAGCCGCTAAGCAGAAGGAGGCACAGCGCCAGCGCACCGAAGAGAAGGCAGGACGCCAGCGCCGTAAAGCGCGATTGGCAGAGCTCAGACCTAACGGTTACTACAAGGCGCAGGCTCAGCAGGCTTTCAACGCCTTCATCCGTGCGCGCGATGCCGGTTTGCCATGCATCAGCTGCGGTGAGACTAATCCGCCCGATCTGCATGGCGGCCAGTGGGACTGCGGCCACTTCAAAACGGTAGGGGCCAACCCAGAGCTGCGCTTTGAAGAGCGCAACGCCCATAAACAGTGCAAGTCGTGTAATGCCGGAGCCGGAAAGTACACCGCCAAAGAGGCGACGGTCGCGCAGCAATACGAAGCTGGCCTGGTTGCTCGTTACGGGCAGGAATACGTCGACTGGCTCAACGGCCCCCACGAAATGACCAACTACCGCCGTGAAGACTTCATCCGGATCCGCGATGAGTACCGCGCCAAACTTAAAGCACTGAAACAGCGGGAGGCCGCATGAACCACGCCGACTTCCTGCGTTACCAGGCAGAAAGCGTTAAGCGCGCCAGCATGCCGCCAGTAGCAAAGCACAGCCAGACCAAAACCAATCAGCCACAGAAGGAAGCCGCATGAACAGTCAGCAACTGGAATACGTACGTCAGCAGCTCATTGTGGCGACCGCAGATCTGAGCGGGGCTACGAAAGGGCAACTTGTCGCTTTCGCAGAGAACGCGCAATTCACCGCGACGGCGCGTAGCCGGGGCCGGAAAAAGGTATTCGACAAGGATAAGCAGCGCATGGTCAACCCGGACGGCCCGCCGATGAGTGGCAGTCAGTCCCGCGCCAAGGGGTCATCCATCGCGCTGGTGGGGCCGGTTGAGTTCGTTACCGCATCGTGGCGCCGCGCTGTCCTGTCGCTTGAAGACCACCAGAAAGCGTGGCTGCTGTGGAACTACAGCGAGAATATCCGCTTCGAGTACCAGGTGGCGATCACCCAGTGGGCGTGGGCCGAGTTCCGGGATCAGCTCGGCACGAAAAAGGTGGCCGGCAAGACGCTGGAGCGACTGAAGAAGCTGATATGGCTGGCGGCGCAGGACGTCAAAGCGGAGCTGGCGGGGCGGGAGACGTACGAATATCAGGCGCTGGCATCGCTGGTTGGCGTAACACCAAAGAACTGGTCAGAGACGTTTACGGACCGCTGGGTTGAGATGCGGCGCATTTTTCTGTGCCTGGATAGCGGGGCCTTATTGCAGGTTACGCGATCACGTTCACAACAAAAGGCGACAAATTTAGACTCAAGTCTTGCAAAACTGGATTGAAACGCATATATTTCATGTAAATCTGATATCGTCGCCATTGCTTCGTAGGTCGACAAAGAATTAACAGCCTCGCCATCGTGCGGGGCTTTGTTTTTTGTGCTTTTAAAAGCCTCAGGAATAGGCGTAAGTTATAAATTTTACTTAAATAATGTAAAATGCCTCTTAAAAAGGATACAAGAGGCGTCATCATGCAGGATATCCAACTTTATGTTGGTGGCACTAACAACATCACCTATCGATACGAAATCAGAAAGGTGGATGATGCTTTTAGTGTTCGAATATTTAACGTCATAAACAAGGTACACAAAGAGGTCGGCAGTAAATCTCTTCGTTTCGTATCAGCTCATGATGTTATTGATGAATGCACATCGCATTACAGAAGGCATGCTGAAGGCTTCAGAGGCTTTTTGCGTGGCCTAATGATGCGGTGAAGGTGCTACTCAATATAAAGGTCGCTCAGGCGGCCTTTTAATTTGCCTGTAACTAAGCTGTAAAGCTGCCAACTCATAATTGGATGACCGCTAATTTAAATCCAGCCGAATGAATAAGACCCCATGACCTGGGTCCCTTCGGCCAGAGAGCCGGCATTGCCTTACCCCCATATTGCCCGCCTGTCGCTGGCTTTTTTATTTCAGGCTCCGGGAACCATCCTCGACATGCCTTCTTGTTAAATCGTCCCGAGGGCCTGACCCTTTCAAACACACAGCACCCGCTAACTACGCGAGGTGAGAGCATGTATCGCATGGAAAAAATAACCACTGGTGCTGCCTATGGCGCTTCAGCCGGGAGCATCCTAAACGGCATCCTTAATGCATACAGCCCCGAGCAGTGGAACGCTATCGGCGTGCTGGTGGGTATCATCATTGCCGTACTGACGTATCTGACAAATCTCTATTTCAAGATCCGCGAAGACAACCGCCGCAGCAGGAGCCGAGATGAACCCGACACTCAGGAATAAGCTGGTGGGTGCCATTGTTGGCGGATCCGGAGCCATCACCATTGCTGCAGTAATGCTGGGTAATGCGGATGGACTGGAAGGGCGGCGCTATTACGCCTATCAGGATGTGGTCGGCGTCTGGACCGTTTGCGATGGGCACACCGGTGCCGACATTCGCCGCGGCCATCGCTACACCGACAAAGAGTGTGACAACCTGCTGAAGGCAGATCTGCGAAAGGTGGCAAATGCCATCGACCCGCTGATCAAGGTTCGCATCCCTGAACCTACCCGCGCCGCGCTTTACTCCTTCACCTACAACGTTGGCTCTGGTGCCTTCGCCAGCTCCACGCTGCTGAAGAAGCTTAACGCCGGAGATGTTCCTGGAGCATGCAAAGAACTGCAGCGCTGGACGTATGCTGGTGGTAAACAGTGGAAGGGGCTGATCACCCGGCGCGAGATTGAGCGTGAAGTTTGCGAGTGGGGCCAGAAATGAGCCGATTAACCGCATTCATCTGTGCTGTCGTTATCTGCCTGCTGGTTTCCATGGCCTGGGCGATTAACCACTACCGCGACAACGCCATTACCTACAAAGACCAGCGCGATAAGGCGACGGTCCGGGCTGACACATCAGAGGCGATCACCAGCAACGTGATCACCACGATGAACCTCATCCGTGACATTTCACAGGCTACCCAGAATGCAAAGAACGAACTGGCCCAAAAAGGCGAGACGCGCATTGTCTACATCAGGCAGGCGCTTGAAGGCGATCCGTGCGCTAACCAGCTTGTTCCTGCTGCCGCTGCTGACAGCCTGCGGGAATACACAGACAGTTTACGTCCCAGCTCCGGTGGTGCCGATAAGCGCTGACCTGACAGCAGACACGCCGATCCCCAGAATGGTGGTTCCGTTCACGTGGCAGGCAAGTCTGGAGTTAAACGCTCAGCTCTATACGGCCCTCGGGCAATGCAATCTGGATAAGGCAGCAATTCGGGAAATTGAAGGGGCGAGAAAAATAAATTGAAATCAAGAAATGAAAGTAGTAAAAGTCAGTAATGCTGTGAGCAGTCCAGCTGAAGAAAAATCATTAAGTGTCAAAAACAAAATTCAGAGCCTCGGCAATCGCCGGGGCTTTTTTGTATCCGCATTTCACCGCGCACCGCAGCGCAATTAAACCACGTCGAACCAAACCCTTTGAAATGAGCCTTTGAGGAAGTCAGTTAGTGCTGGCGAGCCTCGACGGGCTGATTTCCTATGCGGCAAAGGTTCATCTCAAAGAAAGGTACACGCTATGAATAATCCGTCAGTTATTCCGGCCTTCGACTTCCGCGAAATGGTTTTGCCATCTAACGGAAAGGTCATCACGACGTCCATGAAGATCGCCCGCTATTTCGGCAAGGCGCATAAAAACGTTCTTCGCACTATCAAGCGGCTGGAGTCTGATTGCTCCCCTGACTTTAACCGGCTCAATTTTGAGCCCGTTGAATACCTCGATAAAAAAGGCGAGATGCGCCTGATGTACAACATCACGAAAGATGGCTGGATGATGCTTGTAATGGGTTTCACTGGAAAGACGGCGACCGCGATTAAAGAGCAATATATCGCTGCCTTTAACTGGATGGCTGAGCAGCTAAACCGACGCATGGCGATGGGTGAAGAAATGCAACATCGCTACGCCATCAAAGAAACGCGCTCAAAGTTGAAAGGCACGATCGGCAGTCGGTTGATGAACGAGAGGAAGAAAGAGAAGCGCGTTCTGGAGTTCGAGCATCAGTACATCATGCAGGTAACACAGCCTGAATTGCTGATCGGATAAGCCATTACAAAGCTCATCTGCGGGTGGGCTTGATAATGGTAATCAACTCTTGCACTACACTCATTCTGCTATCAACAAGCAGAGGAAATATCATGAGTGAAAAACCGCTTGCATACATAGAGGACGACGGTGATCTGGTGGTCATTGATGTATACGATTCAAAGGTTCACGTTGCGTTAGCGAGTATTGAAACGCCAGAGCATGTTGTTCAGCAGATATGGCGGCTATCGACAAAGAACAATTACGAAAGCGAAGCGCTTAAACAGGCAATCGAGATTATGTCCAAGAAAGTTGGGCTGATGGGGCCTGGTGGCGATTGGGTCGGTAACGGTTAAAGCGCTTCGAAATAAAAATAGCCGCCTCCGGGCGGTTATTTATTGCCACATGAATCGTGTCGTTTGTGGGGTAAAGGTTATAGTGGCTTCGCGCCAGTTTTCTTCGTTAAGAATTTTCTCTATGCAGTGTGTGGCGTAAAGGTTATCTGGTGGAGTAAAGGATGTATATTCGCTTTCGCTGCTTAACTTGAAGTCATGTATGGCTGCAATTGCTATGCGTCCTTCACTATCGATGTTACGGAAGCATGAAATTCTCGCCTCATAAAACTCGTCTGGCAAAGCTTCTAACATGCAACCGGTAGCCCACTGCAATAGCTGTTCATCTGAATACTCGGGCTCGACGGTCAGCGCCGTCTGCTGCTTGCTTATGAGCCGCTTGAATGTGTTGAGAAAGGAAAACATACCACCTCCTTGGTTTTGCCAAATTAACATATCACCATCACCATGTGCAGTTCCATCGTAATGGCAATATCCCCACTAGCGGATAAAGAGGCTATCCATGCCAGACATCTACCAAATCACGCTAACCACCCAAACAGGCGAAACCTTCACGGGCAAGATGTCACGACGTCAGCCTGAGTTGGTTAATGGATTTGTGCCGCTGGCGACCGAGACCGGAGAGTGGCTTTACTTTGCACCGGCCGATGTGAAGCGCGTGCAGTTCACGCCTGTACCAGAAGAGGACGAAACCAATGGCGATGTGCAGACTGTCAGTTGAAATCAAAAGCAGGTGGTGGGTTCCTGTCTATCTAAGGGCGCTGACAGTGTTCTGCCTGATGATGCGTTGCGAGCCTGACTACCAAAAAGTGAGTAACTTCCTTGTTAAGCATGGCATTAGCCAGAGGTTGAAGTATGAGCCTGTAAAGAGATAACGGAGTAACGAATGAGCAAACCGGACTGGGAGGCCATCGAGACGGCGTACCGGGCCGGAGTGATGTCCCTCCGAGAAATAGCATCACAGCACGGCATCAGCGAAGGCGCTACCCGTACTGGTTCGCGACAGCAAAAACCCGGATGACGTAGATACCCAGCAGGAAGACCACGACTGGGATGCAACCCGTTACCGCGTGCTGCACTCTCCTCGCCGTTCAGGGGCGATATTCTTCACATAAGGACAACTCAGTGAGTAACGATACAGAAATGCAAGTCCTCGCTGGGCTGATTGTGAATAGCCTCAACGAGGTTTCGCGATCTCGACAGCTTTATGCGGCTGGATTCAATAAATCAGGCAATACCAAGCGACATCACCTGTGGTGTGAGTTTGGCTATCCTGAGCGCCTCGACTTTGAGCACTTCTACAACATGTATGAGCGCAATGGCGCCGCGTTCGGCGCTGTTCATAAGCTACTGGATGCATGTTGGGCTGATAATCCTGTAATAGTGGATGGAGACGAGGCGAAGAAGTCCAAAAAGTCGACGCCATGGGAAAAGAAAGTCACCAAGCTCATGAAGAAATACTGGGCGAAGGTGAAGGACGCGGATAGACGTAACCTTGTCGGTCACTACTCAGCTCTCATTCTTCAGTTTGCCGATAGTCGTGAATGGTCTGAGCCAGTTAATCGTGACGTAATGCGTAATTCACGCGAACGCGGTCTGGTGAAGATGATTCCTGCATGGGAATCGCAGGTGAAGCCTGGAGAATTGGAGCAGGATCAGAAGTCCCCAGATTACGCCATGCCGAAGTTCTATTATTTCCAGGAGCAACCGGTAGGGGACAACGGCAGTATCGTTGGTCCTATGCGCTCCATCAAAATTCATCCTGAGCGCATCATCATTTTTTGCGAGGGCTCAGAAGATGAATCTTCACTGGCTGGCATCCCGTTCTTGCGTGCGGGCTATAACGACCTGCTTGATATGGCTAAAACCTCCGGCGGCAGCGCCGAGGGGTTCCTGAAAAACGCCAGCAGGCAGCTCGGCATCAACATGTCGAAAGACACCAAGATTGACAAAATCATGGAGGATGCCAAGAAGGCTGGTTACTCGGGGCTGGCTGAGGCGCTTAACGCAGCCATCCAGAAGCTTAACTCTGGTACAGATTCGGCTCTGGTAACCCAGGACGGAGAGGCTAAGGTGCTTTCCGTTGCCGCTGCCGATCCGAGTCCAACGTGGACAGTGTCAGCTAACCAGTTTTCCTCTTCAGTTCAGATGCCATTCACCATTGTGTTTGGTCAGCAGACGGGAAGGCTTGCTTCAGATCAGGACAAAAATGACTTTGCCAAGCGCTGTAATGGTCGCCGCAACGGGTTCCAGACTGACCGGGCAAGTGCAGTTATAGAGCGACTTTGGACTGTGGAAGTTATCGAACCACCTAAATCTGGCGAAATCACGTTAACCTGGTCCGATCTACTCGCGCCAAGCGAGAAAGAGAAGATTGCCAACATGAAGGAAATGGCTGCGGTCGCGAAGGATACCCAGCAAGCTTATGGCACACCAGCTGTTGATGAGAACGAAGTCAGGGAGGCGGGAGAACTTGAGCCGCGTGAAGATGTTAAGCCGCCTGACCCAAATAATAAGGTAACGACCGATGATCCTCTTTCCGATGACACCGGAGCAAAAGACGAAAGTCGGGACACCGGTAGTTCCGCGCAGCAAGGTTGACCCGACACGATCGGCAAAGCAGGTAACCGCGATGTTCCGGGATATCGAGGAGCGATATCTCAGCATCAAGTGGGCGCTGAAAGCCTTGTTTGACCAGCGCCTGACCGGGCGTGAGCGTGAGGTAAACAGCCATAACTGGAGTTTCCTGTGCCATGATAACGGCGCGGATATGCGGCTCTACCAGGTCAACGCCGGTAAGTTCATCTACGACATGTCTGCGCAGGAGCTGGCTGATCTGCTGGAGGCGGTGCAGGCAATTCTTGATGACCATCTGCTGGAGGGTGGCGAGCAGAACCTCTGGGCGATGGATTACGTCGTCGCTGAGGCACGGCGTGGAACGCTGGAGGCATACAATAACCTCTCGCAGCAGTCGCAGGTGTACGCCAGCCAGACAACGCTACAGCAGCTTTTAAGCAGCCCCGGTCACCTTAATCAGGTGGCGTCGGCCAGGCTGACAACGTTCAGTGACTGGAAGGTAATCAGTGACACTGCCCGTGGTGACCTGACCAACATCATCACCGATGCAGTCGCGCGCGGCGTGAATCCTCGTGAGACGGCCAGCGTCATCAGCAAGCGTCTCGATGTGTCCATGTCGAAGGCGAAGAACATCGCTCAGACTGAGCAGGTCGGCGCGCTGCGGCAGGCGCAATGGAACGAAACCGACTGGGCCGCTGACCGGCTGGGGCTGAATACTGGCCTGCTGTGGCTGTCAGCGCTCAAGCCTACGACGCGCACCTGGCATGCCAGCCGTCACGGCAAGGTCTACACCACCGAAGAGGTGCGAGACTTCTACGCTGAGAATGGCAATCGGTATAACTGCTACTGCAGCCAGATCCCGGTACTGCTCAACGACGACGGCAGCATATTCAATGACGGGATTGCTGAGAAATTGGAGAAGGAGCGAAAACAATGGAAAAATGGTAGTTGAACCAATGTTTTTTTCTAGACATATTAAAGCCCTACACACAGGAGAATAATATGTCGTTATATAATCGCGTTCAAAAAAAGTTAACAGAATACAAAGAAACTGAACAACGTTACTGGGACGATCTCAAGGCGCGCCTTACCCTATTCAAGCCAAAACTTATTGATTATCTTGGCGTTGAAGGTATGGAACTTTGTGATGATCATGATAAAAATAAGTACCCTATCGTCTTGGTTGGCAACAAAGTTGGCGAAGAAGTTGAAGATGAATTAGTAAGAAATTTTGAAAAAGTAGATGGCCAAAAGCCCAGCTTGCGTTTCTTTGTTCAGATAAATCTTTCAAAATACAATAGTGAAATTTATGTGAAGTCGGAGATATTTGAATGTCTTTTCTGGGGGAAAGACGATGGCTACACTATGGATATCTGTGGGGAAAGCGTTGGTTGCAGGAAAGTTACGGATAAGACTGATTTTACCAATGCCTTTGATTTTATTGTCAAAAAAATTGAAGAGTCTGTCGATACAGAGCGATTTTTATAATCAGTTAATATGAACAACAGAAGGTCGCCACGGCGGCCTTTTTTAATGCCTGAAATCCACCAATGAGGACGCAACGTGAAGCTATCCAGCATCCACGTTAAATCCCTCGCCATCAACGCCTCCAACATCTCAACGACCACCATCAACGGCCAGGAACACTACGTCATTCGTGGTGCAGTCCCGATCGTCGATGACATCGTGATGAATGGCGGCCTGTACCCGGCGGAGGAGATTAACAACAGCTACCAGACGATGGAGCGCAAGTTAATGCCGATCGGCCACCCAATGGTGAACGGCAAATACGTCAGCGCCAACGACCCGCAGGCTGTCAACGATTACTACGCCGGAGCATGGGCTCAGAACGTCAGCAAGGCCAACGACAAAGTCGTGATGGACGTATACGTCAATAAGGCTGTGGCAGACACCAAGCCTGACGGTAAGCGCCTTATTCAGCGCCTGGACGACATGATTTCCGGCAATAACGCCGACCCGATTCATGTCTCTACCGGTCTGCTGCTGAACAAAGAGCAAAAGGCAGGTGAGTCGAAGCAGAAGAAGTACTCGTGGGTCGCTCACAACATGCAGTTCGACCACATTGCGATCCTGCTGGACGGGCCCGGCGCCGGGACGCCTGAAGAAGGTGTCGGCATGTTCGTCAACGCTGACGGGCAAGAGGCCGATGTTGAAGCGACGAGCCTCATCGATGCTGCCAACAGCATGAAAGACGGCTGGTGGAACAAAGTGAAGTTCTTTATCAGCAACGCTTCAGAGATGTCCTTCGACGACATCTACCAGGCGCTGCGCATGTCCATCAAGCAGGACGACAAAAAGTGGCGCTACGTCGTCAGCGTCTGGCCTGACCATTTCGTTTACGAAGAGGATGGCGAAAACGCCAAGCCGAAGCTCTTCGACCAGAAGTACCTCATCTCTGACAAGGTCGTAACGCTTGTCGGCGATCCAGTAGAAGTCGTGCGCAAACCAACTGAGTACGAAGTCAAAACCAACGGAGAAACAAACCCGATGAAAGAGAAGATGATCGCCGCGCTCAATGCCGCAGGCGTTAAAACCGAGGGGCTGACCGACGATCAGGTCTGGGATGCCTACAACCAGCAGATGCAGAAGAAAGAAGGTGGCGGCGACCCGGGCCAGGCTCAGATTAACTCTGACGCCATTACTGCTGCAGTAAATCTGGCGCTGAAGCCGCTTACTGATGAAATCAGCACGCTGAAATCTCAGCTGCAGGCGAACGCTGAAAGCGAACTGAAAACCAAACGTGACGCTGTTAAAGCGAAATTCTCGTTCATGACCGAAGCAGCGGTTAACTCCCTGTCCGGCGACGCGCTGAACGACTTGTACTCACAGTGCCAGACCAGCACCGGTCTGAACCCTGCATTCCAGGGGAATGGCGCTCAGAGTGAAATCCTTAACATGGAGGCACCTGAATAATGGCTCTCGCACCTCGTTTCCATACCGTAATCGCGGGCCCGGCCCGTAAGAATGACCCGCAGGTCATTGAAGCAATCATGGCAGCGGCCGTGAAACCAGGCTCACTGGTGATGCTCGACAGCACCGGGAAACTGGCAGTTCACAATGTCGCTGGCGGCGCAGGCGTTGCACTGGCTCTTCAGCATAACTACATCGGCGGCGGTGACATTCGCGACGCGGTTCCTGCCGGTGATACCGGCGCGGCCATCATGTGCGAAGACGATGTGGATTACCACATGCTGGTCAAAGCGTCGCAGGTACTCCTTGAAAATGAAGGTCTCGTATCTGCTGGTGACGGCACCCTTCAGAAATCCGCTGCGCCTACTACCGACGTAGTTCTGTTCTATTCACGCGAAAAAATCACCGTTGGCGCTGAAGCTCAGCTCGTGAAAGTTCGCAAATCAGGGAAAGCAACCGCATGAGCACGATCGTATTCAACAAAAAGCTTATCACCGAGCACAATCAGGTGAAGCAGGCATGGAATCAGCTGCTGATGCAGCGCGAATCTTTCAACATCAACCAGGGAACCATTGCTGCCCAGTACGGCGGCGCGCTTGAAGTTAACCAGGCCGCGCTGATCTCCAAAGACTACTGGCGTGAAGTGGACAACATCACCACCCGAGTCTTCCGTAATGACGAAGGCAACGGCCTGCTGGATGATCTGCTCGGTCTAGGTACGCCGATTTCTATCGGCAAGACGGCGGCGCTGTACCGCGTTTCCAGTGACGCTGGCAAGGTTCATCGCTCACTGACGGGCCACGTGCCGGAAGAGCTGGATAAAGTCATCTACGACGAAGCTGGTGACCCAATCCCGATCTTCAACACCGGCTACGGCCGTGAATGGCGTGAATGGAACGGCATGCAGTCGGAAAACCTCGACGCGATGGCTGACGATCAGGAAGCGCACGTTGCGGCTATTCGTAATGACCTAGGCTCTGAGTATCACGTCCTGGTCGACGTTGTCGGCGCGAAAGATAAGCGCAAAGACGCGCTCAATGCCGTGCAGCGCATCGTCGATTACGTCCAGGCCAACCCCATGGCTGACGAGTGCGTCGGCTACATCCAGAACATGGGCGCAATTCCCGCGCCGGTGCTCACAGAAGAAGGGCGAATAGTCTTACGACTCCAGTTCGCCTGCACTTACGGCGAATAGCCATCCCAACCAAATAACCCGCTTCGGCGGGTTTTCTTTTATACGTCAAAGAGGAGTTTCACATGGCTAATTGCCAGAACTCGAACGAGCGCCTGTTCGGCGGTGCGGTCGTGCTGGAAGTCGCCGATGGCTGCCCGGACGTCAAGCCACTCGAAGCAGAGTGGATGGCGCTAGCTGCTGGTACAACTAAAGGGTTTGACTTCAACCCCAATACCACTACCAGTGATGCAGATGATGGCGGTGGTTACGTTGAAACTATCGTCACCAATAGCGACTTCACAATTTCATTTGATGGTGAGGTCCGTGTTAAGGATAAGCTCGATCAGTATGGCTTCGGTCGCTTCACTAAGTATTTCCATACCGAAGTAGCTGCCCGTCGCCAGCCTGGTATCTGGGTTCGACTGAACTATGGCCCGGTAGAATTTATCGGTTACATGAATATTACCGCCCTCAACTCAAGTGGCGGTACGAACGATATCACCCCGTTCACTACTGAGTTTAAGGTTGGTGACGCAAGCACTATCGAGGTTAATGAAAACAACTCGGTAGCAGTGACTGGCGTGACGGTAACTCCGACAACCAGCACCGGCACGGCAGGCGGTACCAGCACCTTTACGGTGAACATCTCACCAACCGGCGCAACCAACAAAGACTTCACTGTAGCGACTACCGATGCGACCAAGGCAACAGCCACCGCCTCCGGCAACACCGTTACCGTGACGCGCGTCGCCACCGGCAGCGCGCAGATCATCATCAACACCGAAGACGGCAACTTTGTGGCCGTGCATACGGTTACCGTTACCTAACGGACATTCCAAAGGGCGGCGTGCTGCCCTTGATAATGGCCGTTTACTGGAAGGCCTATGACCGCTTTAACCGATATTGGCGAACTCTCTATCAGCGACAGCCGCGAAGGCGGAAAAGATTACCTGCTGCGGCCTTCATTCGAGGCTATGACGAGGATCGGCACTCCGGAAGAGATTGTGCAGGCCTACGCCACCATACACGGAAATGATGTCGCTCAGCTGATTGAGGTGTGCGCTGGCACGCTGGGGCGTTTTCCTGACTGGCTATCTCCATCATTCAACCGCGCTGCAGAGAAGCTGTTATCAACGAGCATGCTGGTACTGCAGGCGTGCTGCGATGACGATCTGACACCGATGATCGGAGAATGGAAAGGGTGGCGGCATTGCGTCGTCTACCGACCAGGGCAAATGCCGAAGAACGACATCATCGTGCTGGCGCAGCACCTCATGCAGCACGGCGTCGTCGGAAAGGCAAAGGTTCGCCAGCTGCAGCGACATGAAACTGGTGAGCGAACCACTGAGTTTAAAGCCTTCGACTACATCAGCGCAGCGCGCAGCCACTTCGGCATGAATCGCGGGGAGGCCTCCCAGTTAACAATGACCGAATTTCAGCTGCTGCTCGCGGCGAAATATCCGGACCAGAAAGGCTTCACTCGCGAAGAGTACGACAGTATCGCCGATGAGTACCTGGCTAAACAGGCCGCACGCAGGGCAAAAGCAAAGCAATAACCGGAGAATGACATGGCAGGTGAAAAGAACGCCGGTAGCATCGTTTATGAAATCAGCGCCGACGTTGAGCCGCTGCTGCAGGGCGGGAAACAGGCCATTGATGCTCTGGATAAACTGGATGCCGCAGCCCAGCAGTCAGGCAAGGGAATGGATAACCTCGATCAGAGCGCATCCCAGACCGGGTCCGCGTTTACTGAACTGGCTGGTTATGCAAACTCGATGGATAACCAGCTGCGCAAGCTGAACATGAGCGTTAGCGGTATTGCGCGCGCTATGGAGGAGGCTCGCACTGGTACCGGAAGCACAACGAGCGAGTTTAACCGAGCAAATGCTGTTATTGAGGCGCTCGGTAACCAGGTTGCGATCCTTGAAGAGGCGCAGGTGAATGGAGCCAGAAGTGCCGCGGTATTTGCGTCACAGCTAAGAGCAGGAGCTAACGCAACCGAGGAAGAAAAGCGCACTATCGCGGAGCTGGCAGGTGCATTTTATGACATGAAAGCCTCATCGGATGCGGCCGCTAAGTCTGCCGCATCAGTAGCGGCAGCTACTCAGCGAGCGGAATCATCAATATCTGGGCTGGAGAAAGAAGTATCCATCCTGAACACCGAGATGCAGGCTGGATCGCGAAGTGCAGCCATCCTTGCGGCTCAGTTAAGTGCTGGAGAGGGAGCATCTGACGCCCAAAAAGCCAAGATTGCTCAACTTGCAGGCGCCCTTTTTGATATGCGTGAGGCTCAAAAGTCAGCCTCAGCCGCATCTGCAGAAGCCGCTAAGCAACTTGCCCAGCAGGCGAATGAAGCCAACCGAATCAGCGGAATAACCTCTGACCTCTCTAATCAAATCGCGATCCTGAGCGAGCAACAAACCAATGGGGCCCGCAGCGCTGCAATTCTGGCCGCTCAATTACGTGCCGGGGCAAGCGCAACAGATGCCGATAAGCAGAAGATAGGTGAGCTTACCGGCCAGTTGTTTGACATGAAACGCACGACTGACGTTGCAGCCGGTGGGAATAAAGGCTGGAAAACCAGTATGCAACAGGCCGGTTACCAGGTTCAGGACTTCATCGTTCAGGTTCAGGGTGGGCAGTCTGCTCTCGTTGCATTCTCCCAGCAGGGGTCGCAGCTTGCCGGCGCCTTTGGCCCTGGTGGTGCCGTGGTTGGCGCCATAATCGCTCTTGGTTCAGTCCTGGCTGGCGTGCTGATTACTTCGCTGAATGGCGGTAAGAACGCCATGGATGCGCTGAAAGACGCAGCTGAAGCGATGGATAAGGTGATCACCATTTCCTCGCAAGGCGTGGCCGCGCTTTCAGACAAATATGCCGCTCTGGCGCGGGTAAATGCCGATGTGGCAACATTGCTGCGTAATCAGGCGCTGCTGGAGTATAACCAGGCCATCTCGAAGATACCGAAGGCCATTAGCGACGCGTCTGATGCTTTCATCACGTTAGGCGATCGCGCACTGGCGGCAGTGGGCGGTGCGTCTCCCAGCATCAAAAAGTTCAATGATGAGCTTTCTGCGCTTGGTGTTACCACCACAGACTGGAGCCAGGCCATTCAGCAGGCCAACAGCCAGGGTCAATATGCCTCTGGTATTGTGAATTCGCTGTCCTCAACGGTGAGTACCCTTTCTTCTCGCCTGGGCATCAGCAAGCAGTCAGCGTTTGATCTGGCAAGAGAACTATCAGACCTGAGCAACAACCCGTCCCCGGAAGCACTTCAGGAACTGGCGAAAAAACTCCAGGAAATGAAATCCTCCTCCAAAGATGGTCAGTCAGCCATTGCTGAATTGGCAGGTAAGCTTGTCGATCTGGCGAGAGAGGCGGCCAACGCGAAGATAAACGTCGACAGCCTGAACAAGTCCACTGACAACCTCACGGCCGGGCAGAAGAACCTCATCAAGCAGTCTGAGCGAAACCTTGCTCTGTCGAAACTACAGGGCGAGGCCCGCGCTCGGTTGCAGGCGCAATACGCCGCCGAAGATGCCGGGTTTGCGAAGGATGATCCGCACGCGAAGCAAATGGAAGATGATGCTGCAGCTACGTACAAAAATACGCAAGCGCAGAAGTCTCTTCAGTCAGAGCAGAAGAAGGGCGCGTCACAGGCTGATTCTATTGCCCAGAAGCTGGCGAACCTGAAACAGCAATCAGAGCTTGCCGCTGACTCAACGAATAAGCTGAGTCGCGAGCAGGCCATCCTCACTGCGCAGCAGTCGCTCGGGAAAGGAGCGACTAAAGAGCAGATAGCGCTAGCCGGTCAGTATGCGGCAAAAAAATGGGATACAGCCAACGCCATCAAAGCTGAAGCTGCAGCCCAGAAGCTTCTCCCTGAAGCGGCTGAGAACGCCAGTTACAAACAGGATGTTGAGGATCTGAATACGGCGCTGGCTGCGAAGAAAATCAGCCAGGAGCAGTACAACCAGAACTCAGAACGACTGGCGGCAACGCACCAGGCTAACCTCGCGAAAATCCAGGCTCAACAGGCTGTAACGCCACAGCAGGAGGCTGTCGGAGGAGTTGACCCTGTTCAGCAGCTGGCTAACGAGAACGCCAAGAAACTCGCGCTTATTCAGTCATACGAGCAGCAGGGGCTGATTACTCACCAGAACGCCATGGCATTGCGTGCTGCAACTGACACGCAGTATGAGCAGGCGCGCATCGCTGCCCAGTGGGAGATTTTCCGTAACCAGAGTATGGGTAATGAGTTGCTGGCCGCGAGCTTTGACTCTCTCGCAGGCAATGCATCCAATGCCTTAACCGGCATCATCACCGGGAGCATGTCGGCGCAGGAGGCTATGCAATCTCTCGCCAGCAACGCCCTGAATAGCCTGATTAACGGCTTCGTTCAGATGGGCGTCGACTGGGTGAAATCTGCCGTCATGGGGGCTGCGGCGCAAACCTCTGCGATTGCCACCACTACTGCGGCTCAAACCGCAGGCTTAGCGACAACCACTGCGGCAAGCACTGCGGCGGCCACGACCACGATGGCTGTCTGGACCCCAGCGGCGGCCGTTGCCTCAATCGGTTCATTCGGTGGTGCTGCGGCTATCGGTATTGCTGCCCTTATCGCGGCTATGGCGATGGCTGGTGGTATTGCTGGCAAGCGTAAGAACGGCGGCCCAGTATCGGCTGGACGTACGTATCAGGTGGGTGAGGGCGGTATGCCTGAAATCTACCAGGCGTCGAATGGTAGCCAGTACATGATCCCCGGCGACAACGGGAAAGTCATCAGCAACAAGCAGATGAATTCCGGTGCCGGCGGTAGTTCTGTGCCTGTCACTATCAACATTCAGAACTATACCGGCGCAACTGTCGATGCGCAGGCGACCCAGAACGGCAATGGAGTGACGATCGATATGATTGTTGCCGATATCAGCCGGGGTGGGCGTATCGGTCAGGCTATCCAGCAAAATCACCAGGCACCACGCAAAGCAAGGGGATAACATGCCAATTCCGTACCCTGACTGGCTGCCTTTGGCACAGAAAGGGAAATCACCCACTACAGATACCGGGTTTCGCGTCGACCAGCCGACGGTCGGCGCGCCGGTATTCCAGAAATTAACCGACGATCTGAAGACGTCTGTCTCGCTGACGTGGATATTCACCCAGGACCAGCACCGGGCATTCATGCAGTGGTTGCGCAGCCCGAACTACCTCGACAACTGCAATCAGTGGTTCACGATGCCGCTCGGCACCGGGACCGGTGACACCGGCGTCGAGGTGCAGGAATTACACTTTCTCTCCTGGCCGTCATGGTCACAGTCCGGATCCATCTTCACGTGGACCGGTGATGTCATTGCGCGCGAGCTGGTTAACTCCGATGACGAGTTTGACGACATCATCATTGAGCTGCCGCCACCATGGGCCTCATCGTTGGATATCGTTGTCACTGGCTATCCTGACGGGCGAGACCCGGAGAGCTTACCGAAGGTGCCATAATGCCGACGCTCAGAGAATTTCAGAGCCGAAGGCCAAACCGAATCCTGTACGAAACTATCACGTTTTACAGCCCGGTCTTTGGCTATATCAGGCTCGTTAATAACCAGATTTTCCCCAAAACGCTCGGCGGGCAGGTCTACACGCCTTGCCGCATGGAGTTAACCGAAAGCCAGCAGAGCAACACGCCTATCCTCGACAGCACCGTTAAATTTGGCCGGCTGGCGCAGGACTTCAAGCAGCAACTCAAGCAGTGGAAAGCCTACTCGCGCATCACGCCAATCTCGGCGACGTACCAGCAGTTTGACGCAGCTGACATGATGACTGCCATCAAGTCGTGGACGCTCTACGTCAGCGACTGCTCGATGGACGACAAGGACGTGACGTGCAGCCTGACGCGCGTAAACCCGCTTAACCGTAACGTCGGACGACTGTACACAGTCGAAGAATATCCGGGGCTCCAGAATGCTTAAAGACGAGTTCATCTCGCTGGTTGAGGGCATCCCATGGAGTAACCGCGCTTGCACCTTTGACGCTGCTGACTGCTGGGGGCTGGTGGTGCTCTATTACCGCCACGTTCTGGGGACCGAAATTCACCAGACTGTGGATTACGAATCCGGGCGCGACTTCATGACGTGCTATGACTCTGATGTCGTGTTCTGGCGGCGTGCTGATACGTTCACCGATGACGGGATCTTCGTCGCCTGGGTTGGCAGCCAGCCTGTGCATGTCGGCCTGATTGTTGATGGTCGCGCGCTGCACAGCCGCGGGGAAAATGGACACGTCCGGTTCGACGCTATCCGGACAATACAGAAGCTATTCACCAGAGTGGAGTTTTACACCTATGCCGGTAATCGAGATTCAGCGCGTTCCGGGGATGCCGAAGGACCGGGCGATTGTTAAAGCCGGCACGTTATTTTCCGAGTGGCTTGAGCAGGAAAGTTTTCACCGCGATATTCGCATCAACGTTAACGGCAAAGAACTGCAACCAGATGATGAGCTGGAGTTTGCACTTCAGGACGACGACCGGGTAATAATTTTCGACCAGCCGAAGAGCGGAGGTCTTGTCGGCACGTTGTTAAACCCTCTCGAACACCTGAACCCAATCAAGTTCACCCAAAAGGTGTTGTCTTCGCTGATGCCGAAGCCAAACACGAACGCCGGCGGCGGGAATAGTAAGACCTCACCTAATAACAGCCTGAAGGGGCAGACTAACATCGCACGTAATGGCGAGGCGAAGCCGGACAATTTCGGACAGGTCCGCTCTTTCCCTGATCTGGCTCAGGAGTCGCTCTTTGAATACATCAGCAACCTCAAATACATCACTGAGTTGATGGTGTTCGGCCTGGGGAAATATGACGTAACGTCTGTACGCTTCTCTGAGTCGAATCTCGGCTCAATGGCGGGGGCCAGCTACACCATTTACCAACCAGGTGATGTCATCCCGGTAGTGAATGAGGGATATCAGTTCGACGATGTCGACGGACAGGAAGTGCCAGGCCTTAACGAGAGCGACGATTTCCCGATCGAGACTGCGACAGCTAACACCGTTATCAGCGGCGTATATGCTGGTGGGCAGATTGCGATGAAAATCCTTAAACAGGCTGACTTCGACTACTTCGCCGATCTGACTTTTCCGCACCCGGTCACGTTCACAATTAACGTGACATATCCGATCACCGGCGGAACGCGTACAGAAGACGTCACGCTTTCCGGTAGACTCATCAGTTTTGCTGAGACGAACGACGGCGCCGTTGTTAACCCGAAATATTACTACACGTTCACTTTCGACAGCCTGAATGGCCCATCCATTCCGATCCAGGATGCGACTATCAACACGACGAAGTTCATTTTGAACGATAACGCCGCGCTGATCGTCGGTCCGTTCTTCTCGCCGATACCATCAAGCCAGCTGTGGCTGCATACCCAGTCCGGGCTCGGCGGTAACAGCGAAACGAACTGGGTGGTCAACATCTGGAAGGTCGACAATGGCAACAACCTGATACCCGGAACTGAGCAGACGTTTACGTACCGGCAGACTACGCCTCACGACTACATGTCGGAGACGTTTAACCGGACTGATAAACTCACCCCGGCGGGCGGGTTTGGGCGCTATGCGATCACCTTCCAGAGGACGGATAACAGCAGCGACGCGAGCAAGTTGCAGGTCGAAGAGATTCACGCTGTAAACGTCAGGACTAACGTCGTTCACGCTGAAGATTCTCTGGTAATGGTGAAGGTCCGGGCTACCGAGAACGCCACGAGCGGGCGTGACAGGAAGTACAACGCGCTAATCACCCGCCACGTCATCAGCTACAACATGACGACGCAGCAGGTCGACTACACGCTCAGGCCATCGCGCAAGTTTGCAGATATTGCGCTGTTTAACTGGCTGGTGGTCGGGCAGCAGCCGGAGTCGAGCATTGATATTTATGGCCTGTATCAGATCCAGGCTGAAATCGACGCTATCGACCCGCGTCTCGGGTATTTCGACTACACATTTGACGATGAGGATGTATCGCTCGGTTCGCGCATGGAGACCATCTGTGACGCTGCAAGCGTCTCGGTTTACGACGATAACGGCGTGCTGTCATTCACCCGAGATAGCAAAAAGACATCTGCGGCTACGATATTCAACCGCTCGAATACCAAACCAGATGGTTACTCGCTCTCCTACGACATGACGCTCCCGGGCGGTTATGACGGCGTAGAGGTGCAGTTCCGCAACCCGGACACCAATAAGCAGGACTTTGTACGGTACCGGATAGCCGGAAATTCCATCATTGAAGGATCGCCGGCCAAAGCGAAGAAGTTCGAAATGCTGTACGTCAGGAATCGCTTCCAGGCCAACGAGCGCGCGCTTCGGGAATGCAGGCGGCTTATCTACTCCCGCATGACCATGCAGATAACGGCAATGGCTGACGGAGAGTGGGTAAACATTGGCGATATGGTTCAGGTGCCAGACACATACGACACCAACCAGCAGGCCGGTTATATAGTGTCGCGGGTCAGGAATGACTTTGAGACGAGTGAACGCATCAACTTCTCCGGAACCATGTTTGTGCAGGTCACGGATTCATCCGGCGCCACCACAGCGAGATACCCCGCATCTCCGCGCGCTGATACTGCGTTCGGCTTTACCGCTGCTATCCCAGATATCGATCTCAACCTGTTTGATGGTTTCGACGTCCAGTCTCCTTCACGGTACGTTATCGCCACCTCACAGGAGCTAGACGCAGGGCAATGGACTATCACGGCAAAGCAACCAGACGGAAAGGGCAGCACTGCATTAACCCTCGCTGAGTATAGCGATCTGATTTACTAATAAGACCCATCCCGATCACCCAGACCCGGCCACCGCGCCGGGTTTTTTTATGGAATCAATATGGCTACTCAACCAACTCAAAACGCTGTACCAAGCGAATCACCACGCGACCTGAAGTTTAACGCTGGAAAAATTGATGAGTTTGTCACTTCATTTGTTCAGCAATACATCGATCGTTTTGGCAAAGCGCACTATACGATTGAAGGTCTGAAGCAGTTAGTGCTTCAGCAGATATACAACCTTGGATGGAACCTGAGGGGCTCTTTCCAGGATGGCGGCACTGTCACGTCAGCAGGCGACCTTCTCCAGGATGAGAGCACGAATATCTGGTACCGCTGGGATGACCTCGAAACTTTGCCAAAAACCGTTCCTTCTGGCTCTACCCCAGCATCAGCTGGTGGTACAGGGGTTGGTAAATGGCAGCCGGTTGATGTAGCAGATGTCCTGCGTAAAGATCTGGCATCGTCATCACCTGGGAAGGGGGCCTCACTGGTTGTATTGGAAAGTGGTGATTCAGTCCAAAAGGCAATTAATAATATTTTGGCGATTCCACAGCGCTGCACACATGCTGCTAATTTATTAGCAGATGGAAGTTCTATCATTATTGAGTGCTTCGGTGACTCCACTATGTGGGGATCCATTCCTGGCGCTACTACTACTCAGGACCCGAAAAACTCAGTTGCTGAGTTGCAGACAACGCTGAACCTTCTTTTCCCAGGAAAAGCCACCGTTCGTAATAAAGCATTACCTGGGACTAATCTCGAATCACTTCTAAATGGTACTGACGGCGGCCCCGGCACGTTTGATTCTAGAATGGCCGCCTCAGACGCGCTAGTTATATTCAGTAACCACTGCCTTAATGACTGCAACTCATATCAAAGCGATGAGCACGAGTATAAAGAGAATCTTTATAAATGGGTTAATATAGTAAGGAAATATAACAAGATACCAGTAATAGTCACTCCATCAATCATATCACCAACAGATGATGGTAAAGAGTATCAACAAAAGCGTATGCCTGCCTTCTTACAGGCACAGCGTGATGTGGCCGCGGAGATGAACGTCGACCTGGTGGATAATTTCTACTACTCGTATAAAACATCGCGCATGTATAAAGTTACTGATATTGCAGGTGACGGTGTTCACTTGACGCAGGCGTCCTACCAGGCAGCCGGGAGGAATTTAGCTATTCCACTTCTTGAACCTCACTTTTTAAATAAACCTGGGGACCTTAGCGGACTTGCAACATCTTACTGGAAAGACACGATTACCAATGCACGCGCTATCTTTAAAGTTGACTCACGATTTGGCTCTGTCTTGTCAGGTGATTCAATAGCTACGCCACAGAATATTTATTATCCAGTTGTTCTGGATAATCCAACCGATGATACAACTATAGCATTCGGTGGGCTGCAGGGTACCGGTGGCGGATACGGTGTATTCACGTATTCAGGTGCCAACGGTGACGCAAGATTTAGCGGAATTATTGACTTTAAACGCTCAAATTCTCAGGATTATGACGCCTTATTTATTCCTAAAATATGTAAGCTAGGTGCTGGGTTGCATATTCTTGGCGTGCTTTCTAGTACCGGTTTAAATGGCCTGAACTTCACATTTGGAGGTGTTCTGCTTTTACCTCGTCGGGAAGTTAGCACTGGCTACCCAGACGGAACAGGTAGAACTCAGTCAAGGTTAATTTGCACAGGAGATGAAATTCGTTTTTCTGCTTATTTTGCTAAAGATGCTAGCAGCCAAGTCGCATTTTCATTAAAGGGAAATTTGTATACAGATACATCAAATTCACTTGTAATTAATAATGCCCTTGGCGTGCTCACCATGGTTGCTGGAGGTGTAACTACTAATATTGGAACGCTAACTCAAAGCGGTTTCCAGGATTGCAGGATAGTACTCAATGATGACCGGACAATTAGCGTTAGCGTTGGCGGATTTTCAGCCACATCGACAGCTATGAGCGCTTCCTTACCTACGTGCTACGTGTCTTCACCTGGAGTATACAGTGTAAGAAAACCATAGCATTGTGATTTGACTGTGTTGTTATACGTTGTAGAATCCCAGCCAAATGTTTTGGTTGGGATTCCACATGTCAATTTCTAGAAGAAAGCTGCTTTCAATGGCAGCGCCGGCAGCTTTGGCCGCAGGCGCTGCTCCTCAGGCATTCGGTGGCAAAAGTAAAAAAACTGTGTCAGCACCAGCAAGCCTCATGAGGGCTTCAAGAGCAGCGAATTTACTCGCGGATGGAAAGAAAGTTGCTATAGCCTGCTTCGGTGACTCCACTATGTGGGGATCCATTCCTGGCGCTACTACGACCAAGAATTACTCTAACCCACCAAATTCCTTGCAACTTGCGCTTGATTTAATTTATCCAGGTCTTACTACCGTTTCAAATAATGCAATACCTGGCACTACAATAAAAAAATTACTTAACGGGACAGATGGTGGGGTGGGTTCATATGAGGACAGATTATCCAAGTCTGACGCTCTTGTGATTTATTGTAACCACTGTCTGAATGACTGTAACTCATATCAAAGCGATGAGCATGAGTATAAAAGTAATATCATGGAGTTTGTGAATATTACAAGGCGGTACGGAAAGATACCTGTAATAGTGACACCTTCGGTGATATCACCGATTAGAGATGGCAAAGAATTTATGATGAAGCGCATGCCTGCATTTATTCAGGCACAGCGTGATGTGGCTGCGGAAATGAACGTCGATTTGGTTGATAATTTCTACTATTCACTTAAAACTAGCAGAATGATTCCAGCCAATAAGATAAATGGGGATGGTGTTCACCTGACAGATTCTGCTTATCAAAATGCAGGTTGGAATATGGCTATACCATTAGTATTGCCAAATAAGTTGATTAATAATTACGATCTGTGTGGCCTTTCTACAACTCAATATTATGATAATATTAAACATTCGAGAGCGATATGGGATGTTGAGAATAGATTTGGTTCTGTTCTAACTGGTGATTCTCTTCCTGAGAAACAGATCATAAACTTCCCACTGTTGCTTGACTCGCCGACAGACCATTCTACACTGTCCATATGCGGTTTCACTAGCGAGGCAGGTGGCATTTCGAATATCACCTACTTTGGGAAAAGTGATGACTTGAGATACTCTGGAAAGATTAACTACAAAATTTCCAGTGGTTTAAAGCATGACCAAGTATTCAATTCAGAAAAATGCTTTCTTTCAGCAGGTTTTCACATTATAGGAATTGAATCTTCAAACGAGATGGGCAGTGGAAACTTTAACTTTGCAGGCGTTCAGCTTTGCCCGAAACCATCAAATGCATAATCTAGAGATGGCGCTTTAGAGCGCCATTTATTATGTTGATTTGCAATAATTCATAGTTAAAACAGTAAGATAACTAGAGGTATTCTTTTGTGCGCAAAAATAACTTCGATATCCTGAGGCTCATGCTGGCGTTAACAGTCATGTTTTTCCATATTGGAGGGCTAACTGGTAACGGACTTCTTAAGCTGGCGCCTGGAGATCTGGCTGTAAAATGCTTTTTTGTCATAAGTGGTTATTTGATAAGCAAAAGCTACCTGAAGAACAGTAATCTGTACGAATACTCGAAGTCACGCTTTCTCAGAATATACCCTTTATATTTTGTGTGCGTAACCTCTTGCTTTTTCATTGGAATGTTTATGTATTCTAGTGGAGCGATGGCGTATCTCCAGGATGGAGCAGCAAAGTATCTTGTGGCAAACCTCGCATTCCTTAACTTCTTACAACCAGACCTGCCTGGCCTTTTTGCTCACAACCTCAAAAATAGTGCTGTCAACGGATCGTTATGGACCATTAAAATAGAGGTTATGTTCTATATATCCGTTCCAATAATTTATGGAATTATTGCGAAGATTTTTGGCAAGAAAATAACTGTTGCTGTTATTGCATTGTTGTCCCTGATATCAGCAATTGCTATTGAGATCATCGTGGATAAGTATGGATTGAGTGAATCTTTAAAAAATCAACTGCCATCACTTATGATATTCTTCATGGCTGGTGCAGCTTTGAACTTTTTCACGCCATCATTCTTAAATGTTAAATATCTGCCATTGCTTTTAGTGGCGCTATATTTCTGCGATAGTCATATCTTAGGTAAAATTATCTATCCTTTTGTTGTTGCAGCATTTGTTTATATAATCGCATTCAAGACAAAACCTATATCAATTCATGATAGGATTGGCGATTTGTCCTATGGGGTATATATTTTCCACTATCCTGTTATTCAGTTTATGTATCATTTTGGAATGTATAAGAACTTCTATATAGGGTTCGTTTCAACCATTGTTACCGTTTTAGTGCTGGCATATGCGAGCTGGCATTTAATGGAGAAAAGGCTTACATCTCATAATAAAAAAGAAAAAACGATTCCAAACTCTGTTTCTGACGCAGTTTAACGTTTAAATAGGCTAATCCCCCCAACATTTTTATAGGGGGGATGCCTCTCCCTTCTTGTCATATCATCGTAAGTGTAGCCCTTCCTTTCTGTTGTCAAAATATCCATTGCTAGCAAAGAGTTATATCTTTCGTACAATTAAAGTGTTGGCCTATTCGTGTTGCCCTATTGATCAATTATTTATTTAAAACTACTGTATTTATAGACAGCGTTTGTGGGGTGGTGAGATGCAGGCAACAGCCCAGCGATTCAGACTTAATGAACTTTGTGGTGTGAACGGTAGTTCTTACCTTGTGGAGACTGCTGGTGGCTATGCCATCTTACAGACCGACCAGGTTCCTGCAGATGGCAGGCGCGTTTTGCTATGCGCATTTGGACGCCTGCAGATTGCTGTGGTTATGGGTGGTTCGCTTATAACAGAAGATGGAGAGTGTTTAGAAGGCGAGGCGCTTGATGATGTTCGCCTGGTTGGAGTAGTTACACATACAATTCACCCTGTTTCTTCAGACGAAAATCCCTTCATATAGTATTCAAAATGAGCAATCAACTCTCTTTCTTTCGAAATTTACAAACACCAAAAAACCAATAGCGTTGAAGGTTTAGAAGCGAAGCGGCCAGGAAGTAGCCACACATAAGCAAGCGGCCATCTTGATCAGCATCTCAGTTGAAACTACTGTATATAAAAACAGTATTCGAGGTATGCATCATGGAGTTCTTCAGACCGGCAGAGTTACGCGAAATTATTGCTATCCCGCTCTTCAGCGATTTGGTGCAATGCGGGTTCCCCAGCCCGGCTGCTGATTACGTTGAGCAGCGTATCGATCTGAATGAGTTGCTGGTGTCCCATCCCAGTTCGACGTATTTCGTAAAAGCTGCCGGCGACTCGATGATTGAGGCCGGGATCAGCGACGGCGATCTGCTGGTGGTGGATAGTTCCCGGACTGCTGAGCACGGTGATATTGTCATTGCCGCAGTGGAAGGGGAGTTCACTGTTAAACGCCTGCAGCTGCGCCCGACTGTCCAGCTCAATCCGATGAACAGCGCTTACTCACCGATCATTGTCGGTTGCGAGGACACGCTCGATGTATTCGGCGTCGTGACTTTCATCGTTAAATCTGCGAGCTGAATATGTTTGCGCTCTGTGATGTGAATTCGTTCTACGCATCATGCGAGACGGTGTTCAGGCCAGATCTGAGAGGGCGGCCGGTTGTCGTTCTCTCTAATAACGATGGCTGTGTAATCGCACGCAGCGCTGAGGCCAAGGCCGCTGGAATTACAATGGGCGAGCCTTTCTTCAAACAAAAGGACTTATTCCGGCGCGCTGGTGTTGTTTGCTTCAGCAGTAACTATGAACTCTATGCTGACATGTCCAACCGGGTGATGACCACGCTTGAGGAAATGAGCCCTCGCGTCGAAATTTACAGCATCGACGAAGCTTTTTGCGATCTGACAGGCGTTCGCAACTGCCTGGACCTGACGGAGTTCGGCAAAGAGATCCGTGCTACGGTTCTGAAGCGTACGCACCTGACTGTCGGGGTTGGAATCGCGCAGACGAAAACCCTCGCTAAGTTGGCAAACCACGCCGCCAAGAAATGGCAGCGGCAGACGGGCGGGGTAGTTGACCTGTCCAATATCGACCGCCAGCGTCGGTTGTTGGCTATTGTGCCTGTAGAGGACGTGTGGGGCGTCGGCAGGCGCATCAGCAAGAAGCTGAACGCAATGGGCATTAAAACTGCACTGGACCTTTCTGTGCAGAGTACGTGGATTATTCGGAAGCACTTTAACGTGGTACTCGAGCGAACTGTCCGGGAATTACGCGGCGAGCCATGCCTCGATCTGGAGGAGTTTGCACCGGCAAAGCAGGAAATCGTCTGTAGTAGGTCATTCGGCGAACGTGTTACCGAGTACGAACAGATGCGTCAGGCTATTTGCAGCTATGCCGCCCGCGGTGCCGAGAAGCTTCGAGGCGAGCATCAGTATTGCCGCTTCATCTCTGCATTTGTGAAAACCTCTCCCTTTGCGCTTAACGAGCCGTATTACGGCAACAGTGCGTCCATGAAGCTTCTTACCCCCACTCAGGATTCCCGCGATATCATCAACGCTGCGGTAAAGTGCCTGGACAAAATCTGGAAGGATGGTCACCGATACCAGAAGGCTGGAATCATGCTTGGGGACTTCTTCAGCCAGGGCGTGGCTCAGCTCAACTTGTTTGACGAGAATGCTCCGCGGGCCGGTAGCGAAAAATTGATGGAGGTTCTCGATCACCTAAATGCGAAAGACGGGAAAGGTACGCTCTACTTTGCTGGGCAGGGCATTCAGCAGCAGTGGCAGATGAAACGCGACATGCTGTCGCCGCGGTATACGACAAGATATTCAGATCTGCTAACGGTCCGATGATCATCCCTGATGTTTTGAGCAGCTTTGTGCCAAGAGCAGATATTGGTGGTATTCTGGTCCGGACGGGAATAAAAATTAACGTATTGATCAGCATAATGCTATTCTTGGCAACTTAAGCTGATATGATGCCGATGAAATGTACCCTATTAGGTGGGTATATTGATTGAAACAAAGTTAATAAGGGAGGTGAACTTGAACGAACCCACTATCATCCTTGCTAAAGAATCAATTTCAGATGGAAGCGAAGTAAATAAAATAAACGAAATAAGACCGCTCACTAATGAAGAAATTGAAAGCTATGATATACAAAAAAATATACTTATAGAGTTTGCGAATGACTTTGAATTAGTAGAATATGTAAGATTGAACTATGAGTCGTTTATGGGGCTTCTGAATGAAACGGTTGTTAAAGTAGCCAAAGAACCTTCTTTTATTGGGTCATATCCTTTCAAAAACTTCCCATTCCTCTTGAATACACGAATACTAAACTACATGATGTCTGTTAAAACTTTACTTGACCATATGGAAACCAGTATTAACAGACGCTATGGGGAAGACTCGATGGAATTTGTCGAATTCAAAGCGCTGACGGCAAACGAATTTGATGACAAATTTTCATATAGATTCATGTACAAGCTCAGGAATTTTGTTCAGCATTGTGGAATGCCACCGCTTTCGTATACGATATCAAAATCACTTGATGAAACCAATAGTACTATGAGTATAGAGTTGATCGTATATTTTATGAGAGATGAGTTAATCCGGGGATTTTCTAAGTGGGGGGCTCTGGTAAAGGCTGAGTTGACACAGATGGATGAGCTTTTCTCAATAATGCCTATTTTTAATGAACACATCAATTCTATTTTTAAAGTGTATGTTTTATTTAATGAAAAATATCATATGGCAAAAACTTTAAAAGCAAAAGAGTACATAATAAATTTCATTGGCGAGAGTGGCGGTTATATCGATGATGAATATATCATCGCAAAACTAAAAAAAACTGAAGCAGGCCTGCATATAAGCAAAAAAACCATTCCTACATCAGTTCTTGCGAAAATATCTGATTTTTATAAAATAAAAGAGAATTTGTTTTAGAAATGGATATGAAAAAGAAAATTTAGTGCATTTTTTTCCAGATAAATTAGCGGATCACCAGCCCGTTTTCTATGCAGATGGCGTAACGTTGGTTGTGAAAATGGGCGATCCGAGAAGTATAAGTGGGGGGGCGAAGGAGCTGCTTTGCTGTGTATAGAAGTCTATTAAAGTTGGAATTTTCAAGCATCTTCGGATGCCAGGCAGCGCCGCTTTCGGCCTGAAGTCACGTGTCTTGTTTTGCAGATTCTTCAAACTATCCTTTACACCGAAATTCGATGTGTTCTAAATTTGGTTGATTCTCGGTTGCTGCTTCATGGAGCCAGTTGGCAATCTCGCCTTCAGTCATATCGTCTGGAATCTATTGAACATTTATTGTTCTTCCTCGATTAACTCTGATCCCTGGTTCTTCACATTGCCCACGGCGCGCGTCACGGCGTGCCAGATAAACTTGTCAGCTGGAACCGCTCCGTCGGCAACTATCTCTTCCGCTTCTTTCCCTCCTACATCCTGACGCATCCATTCGCGAGCTGCTTCCGGCGACAGAACCATGGGCCGGCGGTCGTGAATATCGACCAGTCCTTTGTCAGCTTCAGACGTCACTATCAGAAAGCCCTCTGCTTCATCGCCGCGTTCGAACGGCGTACTGCCAATCGCTGCTATGAAAATTGGCTGGCCGTCAGCGCGGTGAATGAAGTAGGGCTGTTTTTTGTCACCTTCCTTCTTCCATTCGAACCACCCATCCGCAAAGCAAATTGCCCGGCCACGCTGCCATAACGGCTTAAACATGCGGCTTGTGGCCGCAGTCTCGACGCGAGCGTTAATCAGTGGCGGCTTATCCCACCATCCTGGCGCATATCCCCAGAGCACCGGATCGAGATGCAGCTGCTCGTCGCGTTCGCTCAACAACAGAACTTTGGTGCCGGGCGCGACGTTGTACCGGCCAATAGGTTCAGGGTCGTATGTGATGTCGCGATCGGCTTCATCGGCCAAGTACGCCAGATATTCTTCACGGGTTTGGGCTTGTGCAAAACGTCCACACATAGAAACCTCCAGTCAGTCAGACTGAAAGTATAGGGCAGGAAGAAAAAACAGGTGCGCACCGAAACTTTATGATTTTGAAACAGGGGCATGATGAGGGAAGTCATCGAGGCGGTAAAGCGGGGCTTTGCGAAACTGGAAGGAGCTACGCAAAACGCAGCTGGAAAAAAAGCACGCTTCGCACAAAGTGTACATTAAAGCGTGCTTTTAACCATAATTACACATCCAATATTCATCTAACTGTTTGATATAGATATGTAATTAATGTAATTTATTACTTCTCGTCCTGCGGCATGTGGCGATAAATGTATACGCCGCTTAATAGCGTGAAGATAAGGGTCAGTGCGGTCAGGCCGAAGACCTTAAAGTTGACCCAGATATTCTGCGGCAGCCAGAAAGCAATATAGATGTTAGCGAGACCGCAGAGAATAAAGAAGACCGCCCACGCGATATTCAGACGGGACCAGACTTCCTGAGGCAGCGTCAGCTCTTTGCCCAGCATGCGTTGGATGAGCGGTTTTTTCATCACCCACTGGCTGATTAATAAAGCGCCCGCAAACAGGGCGTAAATCACGGTCACTTTCCACTTGATAAATTCATCGTTATGGAAGAACAGAGTCAGTCCGCCGAATACGGCGACCAGGACGAAGGTGACCAGCGCCATTTTTTCGACTTTACGGTAGCGAACCCAGCTATAGATCAGGACCACAGCCGTTGCAACGATCAGCGCAGTAGTCGCGGCATAAATATCGTACAGCTTATAAAAAGCAAAAAAGACTACGAGCGGTAAAAAATCAAGAAACTGCTTCATTCTGTGATTCCATCTTCTGAGCGGGGCGGGAGACTGCGATGCCTCCCGCCTCTGGATTACTGACGAATTAACATATACAGGCGGAACAGATAGACCAGCAGTACCGCTGAAATCAGATTGCTTAACGTATTCGCCACCACGGCGCCAACGTTAGGCGTTAATACCGCAAAATTCGGCGCAAACAAAAGCAGAAGCGTTTTAGCGAGCAGCCAGCCGATCACGGCGGGAGCCACCAGACGCATATTAGCCCATGCCAGTCGGATGCTGCTGCGCATCGCGGTAAAAATACCCATCTTATCCTGCACGACCATCACCGGGGCAAACGAGAGCACGATAGCCAGCAGTACGCCCGGCACCACGACCAGCATTATCCCCATCTGCACCAGCAGGGTGGTCAAAAAGATCAGGATAAACAGCTTAGGTAAGACCGGCGCACTGGCACCAATCGCCCGTAAGGCGCTGACCCGGTGACCCGCCGATACAAGCTGAATCATCAGCAAAACGCCGCCCGCCAGAACTGCATTACCAATCAGGCCCGAGAACGTGGACGCGGCAGAGGCGCGCAGCAGGATTTGCTGCTGTTCCGGCGTCATGTTTTGCACCAGCTCAAACAACCCCACGCTACCCGCAAGATGGTCGCCCTGGCTCAGGCTGGCAATCTGTTCTTCACTCGGTGAAAACGCATGACCCAGCACCACCGTGATAAAGGCGCAAAGCAACGCGATCAGTAAAAAGGTTATGAACTGATTGCGGAAAAAATTTCCCGTGTCACGGTAGACAGACTTCGCCGTGATAGACATGCACTCTCCTTGAGTATTGCAGGTGTTAATTAGCCGGCAATTGTACACCGGATGCACCTGCTGTGGCAGCATCAAGGCTTGTATGGAAAAGCATATCTTTGTAAAGCGGCGGTAATCCCACGCGTGCGCGGGCGCGATTGCAGGCTTCGTTGACCTGGCCATCTTCCCCCGACATGGCAAATTCCCGGCACGGACTGGGCCGATCCTCATAGATGGAACATCGGGTCGAGACCCC
The DNA here is from genome assembly GCF_008364555.1 of Enterobacter vonholyi. GTDB lineage: Bacteria > Pseudomonadota > Gammaproteobacteria > Enterobacterales > Enterobacteriaceae > Enterobacter > Enterobacter vonholyi. The sequence continues at coordinate 750,816 of NZ_VTUC01000006.1, read as the reverse complement.
AGGCTCACCCTGTAGCGCTACACAGCGGGCCTGCTTTTGGTTCGTGCCGCTCATGCAGCGCAAAAAGGGGGTTAACGGCTCAGTAAGATGAACCGGAACGGTACCACCGCCATCGCTGGCTTCGGCCCAGTAGAAAGAGACTCGAAAATACGCACAACAGGCTCCGCACGTCATGCACGGGTTGATATCACTCATGGCACACCTGCAAAAGAAGAACGCATCAAATCAATTTGTGAGAGCGATAAATTATCCAGCCGCCAGAGGAAGAGCAAGAGGGGGAAAAGAGAAAATTTTGTAACCGTGAAATGCCAAAAATTGACATGGAAACAACTTATTGGTTTTGAGTGCGTAACAAAAAATTAATCCAGATCAATGAATGTTAAGTTACTGGTTTTAATGTGATCTGTGGCAGATCACTTATTACCCTTTTGTGAGTATATTCTCATCCGCGATTAAAACCACAACGATGGAGCGGATATGAAAAAATTAGCGGTGGCAGCCCTTGTATTAAGCAGTCTCTCTGGCGGCGCGTATGCGCATGAAGCAGGCGAATTCTTTATTCGTGCCGGTTCGGCTACGGCTCGCCCAACTGAAGGTTCGGATAACGTGCTGGGAATGGGCGGTTTTAACGTCAGTAATAACACCCAGTTAGGTTTAACTTTCACCTATATGGCGACGGATAACGTGGGCGTTGAGCTTCTGGCTGCAACGCCGTTCCGTCATCGCGTGGGTCTGGGCGCAACCGGTGATATTGCTACGGTTCACCATTTACCACCAACGCTGATGGCGCAATGGTACTTTGGCGACTCAAGCAGCAAGGTGCGTCCTTATATTGGCGCCGGTGTGAACTACACCACCTTCTTTGATGAGAAATTCAACGATACCGGTAAAGAGGCGGGTCTGACGGACCTCAGCCTGAAAGATTCGTGGGGCATGGCGGGGCAGGTCGGTCTGGATTACCTGATTAACCGCGACTGGTTAATTAACGCCTCCGTCTGGTATATGGATATTGATACGGACGTACGCTTCAAGGCGGGCGGTCAGCAGCAAAGTATCAACACGCGACTGGATCCGTGGGTGTTTATGTTCTCCGCGGGTTATCGTTTCTAATCCCCCTTCAAACTGGCCACCCTGTGGCCAGTTTGCTTTGCTCACTTCAAAACGACGGATAAACCGGCCGCTCATCAAGCTTTACGCAGTGCCTCAGGATCGTCTCCCCATCATATAAATAGCTGAAAGCGTCGCTGGACAGGGAATGGAAGAGAATATCGCCGTTGGCAAACGGGATAATTTCTGTATCACCCGCACGTTTATGTCCCGCGCCGGTTTCAAAATGACCGCGCCATCGTTCCTGGGTATGGTCATAAACGTGCAGAATAACCTCGACAAGTCCTCTTTGCGGACAATCAAGGCGCAGGAAGGTGGAAGAGAAATTCAGGGACAGCGCATGGAAGGGAATCAATAAGGCGAAAACCAGTAAAGCTCGTAAATACATCAAATCGCGAAAACCTCCTTCAAAAGGGAAATGAGATTTTACTTAAGTCAAAAATCGCGTTTTTGCCGTGGATCAAGATGTCTTATAATTCAATACGATAAAGGCCCCTGGTGAGGCCCTTAGCGATCATTTTTGAATCAGATAGCGAATGGTTGGGCCATCCTGCTGGATATCCAGCACCGTATAACCGTGGTTTTTCGCATCCAGCGGTATGTTGTTGATGGACTGCGGGCAGTCGCTCACCACCTCCAGAATTTCCCCTTTCTTTAGCTGCGGTAGCGCTTCAAGCGTAGCCACCGCCGGATATGGACAGGGCTCGCCAACCATATCCAGACGATAATCAGGCACAATCTCTTTCATGCTGCATTCTCCTGCGTTTCTGTTTTAACGCTCGCACGGCGGAAGAAACATTTCTCCTGCGCGACAACCAGTAAAAAAGCGACCAGCAGCAGGGCGTAGGTGACCAGCAGGCCGCCGAGAGGCCCAAAGGTGCTCAGCAGGTTGACCTTGTCCCAACTTGTGGCAAGCGCCGGGGACAAAACGTCCCAGAAGTACGCCAGGATCGTCGAGCCAATCACATTCCCAAGACCCACCCACCAGTAGTGCACCTGACCTTCAACGGCGCGATACATCCAGCCGGTTTCACACCCGCCGGCCAGCACGATCCCGAAGCCGAACAGCAGGCCGCCAATGACCGCGTTAGGACCGGCCCACATGATTTTTGGTTCGACGCCCAGTTGAACATAGCTGAAGATGCCGATGGCGCTGACCGCCATCCCGGCGATAATCGCCTTCGCCATCATCGTGCGGCCGGTGATCCACATATCGCGAAACGCGGAGGTGAAGCAGATCTGCGCGCGTTCAATGAGCAGACCAAAACCCACGCCGAGCAGCATCGCCAGACCGAGTTTGGGCTGGTTCAGAGCTGTACACAGCGCCCATGCCACCATAGCGAAAAAGACCAGCATTCCGAGACGGAAACGGCGGCGTGCCTGAGAGGGCTTCTGGGTTAACGGAGACGCTGCGCTGACTTTTGTCATTTTCACCGGAATGCGGAACAGCGGCAGCAGGGTAAATTTTGCCCCAAAGTAAGAGCCGATGGCCGTGGCGACGGCAAAGAACCAGGCGTGAAGCGAAAACTGAGGAATCCCCGTAAAGAAAGCGGCCAGGTTACAGCCCATCGCCAGACGGGCGCCAAACCCGGCAATGATACCGCCGACAACTGCCTGAAGAATGCGGATCCTGCTTTTGGGCATACGCAACTTAACGTTGTTTGCCCACAGCGCCGCCGCGAAACAGCCGCCGAACATGCCGATGATCATCATCCCGTCGATGCGGGTAAGCGGGGTGCCGTCCAGATGAATGAGTTTAAAGTAACCCCACTCTTCGGCATGCACGCCTGCGAGCTGCAGCAGCTGACCACCCCAGCGGGTGAACTCGCCGGTCACTGCCCAGAACGTACCGGTAATGCCAAAATAATAAGTTGAGAGAATGCCAGCCGCGATAACGGCCGGAACGGGTGACCAGAACTTAACCAGGTAAGCCTGTTTGAAGGATTGCCATGACATGAATAAGCCTCTGAACTCAGAAGGATTAAAGATAAAAAAGAGTCCAGATCATACGCTTACATAACAGTTTGAAAAGCCATTCACACCGAAAATATCGAAAGGATCAATTTTGACGTAATACTTTGTTGAAGGCGGGGAAGAAAGGGTAACCGTCTGGCAGGGGTGCCAGACGGTGGAGGTGTCAGGCTTTACGCGTCGCCGCCTTCATGGCAGTCACAAACGCTTTCAGCTCGGCCAGCATCTGCTCGGGTTTATCCACGTTCTTCTCGATGATCTTCACAATTGCAGAGCCAGAGATGGCACCCGCAGCCTTCGCGTCAATCGCCGCGGTGACCTGATCCGGAGAAGAGATCCCGAACCCCTGCAGCGGCGGCGCGGCATGGTACTCGGCCAGCTTCTCCACCAGATGATGCAGCGGCAGGGCGGCTTTATTCTCGGCACCGGTCACGCCTGCGCGGGAGAGCAGGTAGGTGTAACCGCGCCCGTAAGAGGCTATCTGGCGCAGCAGTGAGTCATCCGCGTTCGGCGGGCAGATGAAAATCGGGGCGACGTTGTGACGCATCGCAGCCTGGCGGAACGGCGCGGACTCTTCGACCGGCACGTCGGCGACCAGAACGGAGTCGACGCCTACGCGTGCGCACTCGGCGTAAAACTCATCGATACCGCGGTTGAACACCAGGTTGGCGTACATCAGCAGGCCAATGGGAATGGTCGGATGCTTCTGGCGAATTGCCGCCAGCATCTCAAAGCACTGGGTTGGCGTGACGCCCGAGGCAAACGCGCGCAGCGTCGCATTCTGAATGGTTGGGCCATCCGCCAGCGGGTCAGAGAACGGGATCCCCAGCTCCAGCGCGTCGGCACCGGCCTCAATCAGGGTGTCGATAATCTTCAGCGACTGTTCCGGGCCCGGGTCGCCCAGGGTGACGAAGGGAACGAACGCGCCTTCCTGGCGGGATTTCAGTTCTGCAAATACGTTGTCGTAGCGTTCCATCAGATTTCCCCTCGTGCTTTCAGAATATCGTGAACGGTGAAGATATCTTTGTCACCGCGTCCGGAAAGGTTTACCACCAGCAGCTGCTCTTTTTCCGGATTGTCTTTCATCATTTTCAGCGCATGGGCCAGAGCGTGTGAAGACTCCAGCGCCGGGATGATCCCTTCGCTGCGGCACAGCGTTTTGAACGCTTCCAGCGCTTCGTCATCGGTAATGGAGACATAGTCCGCGCGACCCGTACTGTTCAGATAGGCGTGCTGCGGCCCGACGGAAGGGAAGTCGAGGCCGGCAGAGATAGAGTAAGACTCTTCAATCTGGCCCTCATCGGTCTGCATCATCGGGGATTTCATGCCGAAGTAGATCCCCACGCGGCCATGCTTCAGCGGCGCGCCGTGTTCACCTGATTCAATGCCGTGACCGGCAGGCTCGACGCCAATCAAGCCGACGCTGGTGTCGTCAATAAAGTCTGCGAACATGCCGATGGCGTTTGACCCGCCGCCGACGCAGGCGATCACCGCATCCGGCAGGCGACCCTCTTTTTCAAGGATCTGCGCTTTGGTCTCTTCCCCGATCATGCGCTGGAATTCGCGCACGATGGTCGGGAACGGGTGCGGGCCTGCCGCGGTACCGAGCATATAGTGCGCGGTTTCATAGCTGCCGGACCAGTCGCGCAGCGCTTCGTTACAGGCATCCTTCAGCGTCGCGGAGCCGCTGTGCACCGGGATCACTTCCGCACCCATCAGGCGCATACGGAAGACGTTCGGAGACTGACGCTCAACGTCTTTCGCCCCCATATAGATGCGGCATTTCAGGCCGAGCAGGGCGCTGGCGAGCGCCGAGGCCACGCCGTGCTGGCCCGCGCCGGTTTCGGCGATGATTTCAGTTTTGCCCATGCGCTTGGCGAGCAGCGCCTGGCCCAGCACCTGGTTAGTTTTATGCGCGCCGCCGTGCAGCAGGTCTTCACGCTTAAGATACAGCGTGGTTTTCGTACCTTCCGTCAGATTGCGGCATTTGGTCAGCGCGGTCGGACGACCGGCGTAATTTTTCAGCAGGTCGGTAAATTCAGCCTGAAACGCCGGATCCTTTTGCGCGCTGACAAACGCTTCTTCCAGCTGGCGCAGCGCGGGCATCAGGATTTGCGGGACGTACATCCCGCCGAACTCACCAAAATACGGGTTAAGTAATGTCGTCATCTTCTCTTCCTTAATATGCACGCAGAGTTTTAAAAACCGAGGCCAGCTTGCAGGCATCTTTGATACCCGGTTGGGACTCTACGCCTGAATTGAAATCGAGGCCTGCGCAGCCGGTTTTCGCGGCTTCTACGCAGTTGTCCGGGCTTAATCCGCCCGCCAGCAGAACGTTGTCCAGCTTTTCGCCGTTCAGCAGAGACCAGTCAAAACGCTGGCCGCTTCCGCCCTGGCCGTTATCGAGGACGTATTTATCCACGTGGTTCAGGTTACGCGGGGGCAACGTATCGCCAACGCTTTGCGCTTTCCAGATCTGTACCTGCGGTGCCAGCGTGGCGCGCAGGGCATCGATATAGGCCTGATCCTCATCGCCGTGCAGCTGCACCGCGCTCAGGGATAACGCGTCGGCTTTTACAACCATCTCTGCGATATCCGCATTGCGGAACACGCCAACATAGCTGAGCGGTGCCGCGGCGATGATCTTACGCGCCTGCTCTTCGCTAACCGCGCGAGGAGAGGAATCCACAAAAATCAGCCCGCCATAAATCGCTCCGGCTTCATACGTGGCCTGGGCGTCCTGTTCGCGGGTTAAGCCGCAGACTTTGTTTTCACCCAGCAGCACGCGACGCACTGCTGCATTGAGATCGTCATGTTCCATCATGGCGGAGCCAATCAGGAAACCGTTGGCGAAGTGGCTCAGCTCGCGCACCTGGGCGTAGCTGTTAATGCCGGATTCGCTGATCACCGTGACGCCAGCGCCCAGACGCGGCGCCAGCTGGCGCGTGCGGTTCAGGTCGATTGACAGATCGCGCAGATCGCGGTTATTGATGCCGACCACTTTGGCTTCCAGCGCAATCGCGCGCTCCAGCTCCTCTTCGTTGCTCACTTCGGTCAGCACGCCCATTTTCAGGCTGTGCGCGACGGCAGAGAGCTGGCGGTACTGCTCGTCGTCAAGCACCGAGAGCATCAGCAGGCAGGCGTCGGCCTGGTAAAAGCGCGCCAGCCAAATCTGATAAGGGTCGATAATAAAGTCTTTGCACAGGATCGGCTGCGGCGCTATGCCGCTGACGATCGGCAGAAAATCGAAGCTGCCCTGAAAATATTTCTCATCCGTCAGCACGGAGATGGCTGAGGCATGATGCTTATAAATACCGGCAATGCGCGCCGGGTCGAAATCGTCACGGATAACGCCTTTGGACGGGGACGCTTTTTTGCACTCAAGAATAAACGCGGTGCGCGCACCCTGCAGGGCGTCATAGAAACGACGGCTGCTCGGGACGACGTCGTTCTGGAAACTGGCAAGCGGCTGCTGTTGCTTGCGGGCTTCCACCCAGATGGCCTTATCGGCAACGATTTTCGCTAAAACGGTCTGCATTCTTTACCCTCTTGCCGCAAGTGCGGTAACGCGATCGTAAGCTGCACCGGAGCGCAGTACATCCAGAACTTTTTGAACGTTGGCCTTCAGGTCTTCCTCACCGTGCAAACGCATCAGCATGGCGACGTTGGCGGCAACGGCGGCCTCATGGGCGACCTCTCCCTTACCTTGTAATAAGCGCGTCAGAATGTCACGGTTTTCTTCCGGGGTACCGCCTGCCAGCGCTTCCTGGTGATACGGAGTTAAACCAAAGTCAGCGGCTTCGAGCTGGCAGCTCAGAATTTCACCGTCGCGCAGTTCGGCCACCAGCGTCGGCGCATGCAGTGACACTTCGTCCATTCCGCCGCTGTGCACTACGGCGGCACGCTGGTAACCCAGCACGCGCAGCGTCTCGGCAATCGGCAGGACCAGCTCCGGGCTGTAGACACCGATCAGCGCCAGCGGCGGGTGCGCCGGGTTGATCAGCGGGCCGAGCACGTTAAAGAGCGTGCGGGTTTTAAGCTGCTGACGGACCGGCATCGCGTGGCGGAAACCGGTGTGATACTTCGGCGCAAACAGGAAGCAGACGCCCAGGTCATCCAGCGCTTCACGGGAACGTTCGGCGTTCATATCGAGATTAATACCGAATGCGGCGAGCAGATCGGAAGAACCTGACCGGCTGGACACGCTGCGGTTACCGTGTTTTGCGACCTTCAAACCGCACGCTGCCGCTACGAAGGCGCTGGCGGTGGAGATATTGATGCTGTTACTGCCATCACCGCCGGTACCGACGATATCGGCAAACAGATAGTCCGGGCGCGGGAACGGGGCGGCATTTTCCAGCAGAGCCGTGGCGGCACCGGCGATCTCCTGCGGGCTTTCGCCGCGGACCTTCATGCTCACCAGCGCGGCCGCCAGCTGCTCAGGCTTCAGCTCACCGCGAACCACGGCGGAGAAGAGCTGGTGGCTCTCCTGCTGGCTCAGGGTCTGCGCCTGATAGAGTTTTTCCAGAATCGGCTGCAGGGAGTTGGTCTGCTCCAGCTTCTGCAACGCCCAGTCGAGCGTCTGCTCCAGCAGGCGGGCACCGTGAGAGGTCAGGATGGATTCCGGATGGAACTGCATCCCGCAGACGCGATCCGCGTCGTGACGTACCGCCATCACCATCCCTTCAAACGAGGCGTTGATGGTCAGCCCGGCGGGAATGTTGCTGCCGACCAGCGAGTGGTAGCGCGCGACCGGGAGCGGATTCGGCAGCCCGGCAAACATCGCCTGGCCGTCATGTTCAATGCTGGACGCTTTACCGTGCAGGATCTCTCCCGCCTGACCAACGTAGCCGCCGTAGGCTTCCACAATCGCCTGATGGCCGAGGCAGATGCCGATAATCGGCAGCTTGCCGCGCATACGGGTCAGCAGCTCCGGCATACAGCCCGCTTCGCTCGGTGCGCCAGGCCCAGGAGAGAGCATCAGCACCGGGTTTTGCATGGTTGCCAGACGGTCAATCAGGGTCTGGGCCGGCACGTGGTTGCGATAGATAACGACGTTATGGCCATTCGCACGCAGCTGATCTGCCAGGTTGTAGGTAAAGGAATCGATATTATCGAGCAGCAGAATGTCAGCCATTAGAAAATCTCCTGTGCATGGTGTGCGGTAGCAATGGCGCGAAGGACCGCTCGGGCTTTACTGCGCGTTTCGTCAGCTTCAGACTGCGGAACGGAATCAAGAACAATCCCGGCTCCCGCCTGGACGGTGGCAATGCCGTCTTCTACATAGGCGGAGCGGATCACGATGCAGGTATCGAGGTCGCCGTGGGCGGTGAAGTAACCCACCGCGCCGCCGTAGCTGCCGCGACGACGCCCTTCGGCGGCGGCAATCAGCTGCATGGCGCGCACTTTCGGCGCGCCGCTCAGGGTGCCCATATTCATGCAGGCGCGGTAGGCGTGCAGCACGTCGAGGTCGTGGCGCAGCTCACCGACCACGCGGGAAACCAGGTGCATTACGAACGAATAACGGTCAACTTTGGTCAGATCCGCCACGTAGCGGCTGCCCGGGGTGCAAATACGGGCCAGATCGTTACGTGCCAGGTCAACCAGCATAAGATGCTCGGAGAGCTCTTTGTGGTCGGTGCGCATTTCCAGCTCGATGCGGCTGTCGAGATCGCGATCCAGCGAGCCATCGGCGCGTCGTCCGCGCGGACGGGTTCCGGCGATCGGGTAAATTTCAATCTGGCGGCTGGTGGCGTCGTACTTCAGCGAGCTTTCCGGCGAGGCGCCGAACAGCGTGAATTCGTTGTCCTGCATAAAGAACATGTACGGGCTCGGGTTGCTCTTTTTCAGCACGTCGTAGGCTGCCAGCGGAGACGGGCAGGGCAGCGAGAAGCGACGGGACGGTACAACCTGGAAAATTTCCCCGGCGCGAATCGCTTTTTGCATCTGGCGAACCACGGCGCCGTACTGATCGTCGGTCTGGTTCACATCGCAGGTCATTTTTTCCACTCGCTGCACCGGAAGCGCAGGCGGCGCTTCCGTCATCTGCTGCTGAAGCTGCGCGATGCGATGCTCAAGACGGTTTTTCTCAGCGGTCGAAGGCGTGAACAGGCTGGCCTGAATGCGGGTGTATTGTTTCTGATGGTCGATCACCAGCAGGGTTTCGGCCAGATAGAAACAATAGTCCGGGCAGCGATTGCCCTGCTCGGTTTCCGGTAAATCTTCAAAGCCAGCGACCAGATCGTAGGCAAACAGCCCGCCAAAGAACATCGCTTCACGCTCATCGTGCGGAACGGTGACCAGGTTCTGCAGCAGGCGGAAGGCATCAAAGACGGACAGGGAGCAGAGGCGCGCGTCTTCATCCAGCAGTTGGCTAACCGGCGGGAAATGCAGAATGCGCATTTCTGGATGACGTTCGTTTTCAATGCCTGAAGGCAGGGCGGCATCCAGCAGCGGCAGCAGCGAGGCGCCATTGTCTGATAAAGCCTTAATTGTGACGGTGTCACCTAGAGCGGTAATGCGCAACGCGCTGTCGACCAGCAGCAGGCTCTTGAGATCGTCCTTGCTGTCGATGTCCGCAGATTCCAGCAGTAGCGTCGCCGGACGCGCGCCGCACACCTGATGAAACAGCGCGGTCGGGTTGTGGCGGTAGGCCGCCTCGCAGGTCAGCAGTTCGAGATGAGGTTTGGCTGTTTGCATTATATTGTTCTCATTTTCTGTTCAAAAAAAAGCCCGCTTGGAAGCGGGCTGGGTATCTGTTTGCATTTCGCAGACGCGTGACACTGCCCGAAGATCAGGAAGTACGCCACCAACCGTGCAGAGTGAAATGTGCTGTCATTTTCAGATACCTTTCTCGTGTGAACTTGCGTACTAGTTAACTAGTTCGATGGCGTGTTGTCAACCCTTGATTTCAGAATTTCGATATAAGTCGGTATCATGATGGTTTCGGATGTCTCCAACCTGTTATGGGAAGTGCTTTGAGCGATACCACCTACGCTATTATTTATGATTTACACAGCCATACTCAGGCCTCTGATGGCCTGCTGACACCCGAAGCCCTGGTTCATCGTGCCGTTGAAATGCGCGTTGGTACGCTGGCGATAACCGATCACGATACGACGGATGCCATTCCGGCGGCGCGCGCCGAGATCGCCCGCAGCGGGCTGGCGCTCAATCTGGTGTCCGGCGTCGAAATTTCGACCGTCTGGGAAAACCATGAGATTCATATCGTTGGCCTGAACATCGATATAGACCATCCGGCACTTACTGCCTTTTTGCAAGAACAAAAAACGCGCCGCAACCAGCGCGCAGAGATGATCGGCGAGCGTCTGGAAAAGGCGCATATTCCGGGCGCGCTGGAAGGTGCCCAAAAGCTGGCGAACGGCGGGGCGGTCACGCGCGGTCATTTCGCCCGTTTTCTTGTAGAGGCGGGTAAAGCCGCGACGATGGCGGATGTTTTTAAAAAATATCTGGCGCGCGGGAAAACCGGATACGTTCCGCCACAGTGGTGTACAATAAAACAAGCTATTGATGTGATTCATCATTCTGGCGGTAAGGCCGTGCTGGCCCATCCGGGCCGGTATAATCTTTCTGCTAAATGGCTGAAAAGGCTGCTGGCGCACTTTGCCGAATGCGGTGGCGAGGCGATGGAAGTCGCCCAGTGTCAGCAGGCGCCCAACGAGCGCGCCCAGCTCGCGACCTATGCCCGCCAGTTCGGCCTGTTTGGGTCACAGGGGTCTGATTTCCATCAGCCCTGCGCGTGGATCGAACTGGGGCGCAAGCTCTGGCTGCCCGCTGGCGTTGAGCCGGTCTGGCAGCTCTGGGAACAGCCGCAGCAAATTGAAGAGAGGGAAGTATGAGTCAGTTTTTCTATATCCATCCGGATAACCCGCAGCCACGCCTGATTAACCAGGCGGTGGAGATCGTCCGCAAAGGCGGCGTGATTGTCTACCCGACCGATTCAGGCTACGCGCTGGGCTGCAAAATTGAAGACAAAGGGGCAATGGAGCGTATTTGCCGTATTCGCCAGCTGCCGGACGGGCATAACTTTACCCTGATGTGCCGCGATCTCTCTGAGCTGTCCACCTATGCTTATGTGGATAACGTGGCGTTTCGCCTGATTAAGAACAATACGCCGGGTAACTACACCTTCATCCTGAAAGGGACGAAAGAGGTGCCGCGCCGCCTGCTGCAGGAAAAGCGCAAGACTATCGGTATGCGCGTGCCGTCGAACCCGATAGCGCAGGCGCTGCTGGAAACCCTCGGCGAACCGATGCTTTCTACCTCGCTGATGCTGCCCGGCAGCGAGTTTACCGAGTCCGATCCGGAAGAGATCAAAGATCGTCTGGAAAAGGTGGTCGAGCTAATTATTCACGGCGGCTATCTCGGCCAGCAGCCCACTACCGTGGTCGACTTAACCGAAGATGCGCCGGAAGTGATTCGAGAAGGCGTGGGTGACGTAAAGCCTTTCTTGTAATGGTATAAGCAGATATACTACGCGGCCATCAAAGCAGGGCTCAGCCCTCTTTTGACCTGATTCGACGCCTGTGAAGGCGACACCTGAGGAAGCTCAATGAGCGAGAAGTTACAGAAAGTGCTGGCGCGTGCCGGCCACGGTTCACGCCGTGAAATCGAAGCCATTATTGAAGCGGGCCGCGTGAGTGTGGACGGTAAAATCGCCACGCTGGGTGACCGCGTAGAAATCGTACCGGGGCTGAAGATCCGTATCGACGGTCATCTTATCTCCGTGAAAGAGTCTGCCGAACAAATCTGCCGCGTGCTGGCTTACTACAAGCCGGAAGGCGAGCTGTGCACCCGCAACGACCCGGAAGGTCGCCCGACGGTGTTTGACCGTCTGCCTAAACTGCGCGGCGCTCGCTGGATTGCCGTTGGTCGTCTGGACGTAAACACCTGCGGCCTGCTGCTGTTTACCACCGATGGTGAACTGGCGAACCGTCTGATGCACCCAAGCCGTGAAGTGGAACGTGAATACGCGGTGCGCGTGTTTGGCCAGGTTGACGAGAATAAACTGCGCGACCTGTCGCGTGGCGTTCAGCTGGAAGACGGTCCTGCGGCGTTCAAAACCATCAAGTTCACCGGTGGAGAAGGTATCAACCAGTGGTACAACGTGACCCTGACCGAAGGCCGCAACCGCGAGGTGCGTCGTCTCTGGGAAGCGGTGGGCGTACAGGTTAGCCGCCTGATCCGCGTCCGCTACGGCGACATCCTGCTGCCGAAAGGGCTGCCGCGCGGTGGTTATACCGAACTGGATCTGACCCAAACCAACTACCTTCGCGAGCTGGTTGGCCTGACGCCGGAAACCACCTCTAAAGTGGCGGTGGAAAAAGACCGTCGTCGCATGAAGGCGAATCAGATCCGTCGCGCGGTGAAGCGCCACAGCCAGGTGAGCAGCAGCCGCCGCTCCGGCAGCCGTAATAACAACGGTTAATGTAAAAGCCCGGTGAATTCACCGGGCTTTTTTCTTTAGTAATCAATCCCTATTTGCGCTTTGACTCCCGCATCAAACGCATGTTTAACCGGACGCAGCTCGCTGACGGTATCTGCCAGCTCCAGAATATCCCGATGGCACCCGCGGCCCGTGATGATAACCGTCTGATGGGCGGGACGGTCTTTCAGGGCATTAAGCACGTCTTCCAGCTGCAAATAGTCGTAGGCGACCATATACGTGATCTCATCCAGCAGAACCATATTGAGTGAAGGATCGGCCAGCATTCTTTTAGCGTGCTCCCAGACGGCCAGACAGGCTGCGGTATCGGTTTCGCGGTTCTGGGTGTCCCACGTAAATCCGGTCGCCATCACCTGGAACTCAACGCCGTGGGGCTCAAGCAGATTACGCTCGCCATTAGGCCACTCACCTTTAATAAACTGGATAACGCCGACCTTCTGCCCGTGGCCGACCGCGCGGGTAGCGGTGCCAAACGCGGCGGTGGTTTTGCCTTTGCCGTTGCCGGTAAAGACGATGACGATCCCGCGCTCGTCCTGTGCTGCCGCGACGCGCGCATCGACCTGTTCTTTCAGACGCTGCTGGCGCTGCTGATGGCGTTCTTCACTCATTGCGAAATTCCTGGTTTACGGCCCGGCTGGGCGTCGAAGGTCATCCCGGTTTTGCGGCGGCTGTCGTCGCCCATCAGCCAAAGATAGAGCGGCATAATGTCTGCCGGGGTTTTCAGCTTCTGCGGATCTTCGCTCGGGAACGCGCTGGCGCGCATTTTGGTGCGCGTACCGCCCGGGTTAATGCAGTTTACGCGCAGATGGCGGCTTTGATACTCCTCCGCCAGTACCTGCATCATGCCTTCGGTCGCGAATTTTGATACAGCATAGGCACCCCAGTTTGCGCGTCCTTCACGACCAACGCTGGAAGAGGTAAAGACCAGAGACCCTGACTCGGATTTGAGTAATAAAGGAAGCAATGCCTGTGTGAGGAAAAACGTGCCGTTAACGTTGACCTGCATCACCTGCTGCCAGATATCAGGGTCCTGTTCATCCATTGGACGCACTTCGCCTAACAAACCGGCGTTATGCAGCACGCCGTCGAGTCTCGGATAGTGAGCGCTAATGCGCTGGGCTAATTCCTGGCACACTGCGGGCGTGCAGGTCAGTAAATCGAGGGTATACCACGGGGCTGGCGTACCAGATACCGACTCAATCTCCAGAGCGACGTTTTTCAGTTTTTCTTCGTTGCGCCCAATCAGAATGACGTTCGCGCCATATTCGGCGTATGTCAGGGCCGCCTCGCGACCAATCCCGTCGCTGGCACCGGTGACAAGAATAATCCGGTTTTGCAGCAGATTTTTTTGCGGTTGATAATGCACGGTGACTCCTCAGGCGACCGGTAACGCAATGGCGCCTTTATGATGACTTTTCGGCTTTATGCCCGAATTCGCCTGATAATTCAATCAGTCTACAGGACGCATTACTGTAAAATTAACAATTTGCAAATATTTAAACTCCAGTTCGGGGATTCCTGAAGGCGGCTCGCAGAGGTAATGTCACGAGCGAGACGCATGGGCAGGGCTGTTGTACACTGCCGTGAAAGATTCGTGGTTAAATCAAGGTGGAACGCGTGGAATTACTTTCTCAATATGGGTTGTTTTTGGCCAAAATCGCGACGGTGGTGGTTGCCATTGCGGTAGTTGCCGTTCTGATTGTCAACCTGACGCAGCGCAAGCGTCAGCGTGGGGAGTTACGCATCACCCGCCTGAGCGAGCAGTATAAAGAGATGCAGGATGATATGTCTCTGGCGCTGCTTGATAGTCATCAACAGAAACTCTGGCTGAAAGCGCAGAAGAAAAAGCATAAACAGGAAGCTAAAGCGGCAAAAGCAAAAGCAAAACTCAATGCGCCGCAGGATAAGGCCACGCCACGGGTCTATGTGCTCGATTTTAAAGGCAGTATGGATGCGCATGAGGTTTCTTCTCTGCGGGAGGAGGTGACTGCCGTTCTGGCCGTGGCGACGCCGCAGGATCAGGTCGTTGTTCGTCTTGAAAGCCCGGGAGGTGTCGTGCATGGCTACGGCCTGGCCGCGTCCCAGCTGCAGCGCCTGCGTGAAAAACAGATCCCGCTGACCGTGGCCGTAGATAAAGTGGCAGCGAGCGGTGGCTACATGATGGCCTGCGTGGCGGACAAAATTGTTGCCGCGCCGTTCTCCATTATCGGCTCGATCGGCGTGGTCGCACAGATCCCGAACTTTAACCGCTTCCTGAAAAATAAAGAGATTGATATTGAACTTCATACCGCGGGTCAGTACAAACGCACCCTGACGCTGCTGGGGGAAAACACGGAGGAAGGGCGCCAAAAATTCCGTGAGGATCTCAACGAAACGCATCATCTCTTTAAAGATTTTGTACACCGTATGCGCCCGACGCTGGACATTGAGCAGGTTGCGACGGGCGAGCACTGGTATGGCGTCCAGGCGCAGGAGAAAGGGCTGGTGGATGAAGTCGGAACCAGCGACGATCTGCTGCTCAACCTGATGGAAGGCCGGGAACTGGTGGGCGTGCGCTTTACCCAGCGTAAGCGACTCCTTGACCGCTTTACCAACAGTGCGGCAGAAAGTGCTGACCGCCTGCTGCTGCGCTGGCTACAGCGCGGGCAAAAACCCCTGTTGTAAACAAAAACGCGAGGCAGATGCCTCGCGTTTTGCATTAATCGACCAGGTGATATTTCTCTGAAAGCGTATGCGCCAGATATTTAAACATGTTAAACACGGCGGTGCTTTTCGGGGTCGGCAACCCCTGTTCGTCAAGGAAGTATTCGCCGCTGAAAACCAGCACCCCATTACGCTGTTCTACGCCGGTGGCTTCAATACCCGCCAGCGTATCTTCATGGTCACGGATAAGCTTGTTTGCTTCGATAAGCAGAGAGGCTCGGTCAATAGGTTGGGTCGTATTCTGCATAATCCACTCCTTAAACAGTGACAATAGTCTACGCCGGGGGCGCTTTGGGGGCAAATTTTCCCTGTAATGTGAGGGGATAAGCTGCAGGGGCCTGGCTGGCGGGATTTGCTTTTGCATGCTAATAAAGTTGCGTAACGAATTTTATCAGGTAGAGTGTGCGCTTTCGTCATTCTGGCAACAGAATTGCTTGACATTCAACCGGGAATTCGTCACGAATTACACGAGATGTGAGAAAAATACCCGAGAACTCAATCACCTGGGCGTCTTTTCTTTAACGCCCGGTAAGACAAAGGGGTTGATATCTCCTGACGCAGTCGCAATATCATTGGCTCGTCGTCAGCGGAAGGGAAATCAACGTGCGGCGTATTCCTGGAAGAATTAAATTAGGTAAAGGTGAATATGGGTAAAGCTCTCGTCATCGTTGAGTCCCCGGCAAAAGCCAAAACGATCAATAAGTATCTGGGTAATGACTACGTGGTTAAGTCCAGCGTTGGTCATATCCGCGATTTGCCGACCAGTGGCTCAGCCAGCAAAAAGAGCGCAGACTCTACCTCCACCAAAGGGGCTAAAAAGCCTAAAAAGGATGAACGTAGCGCGCTTGTCAACCGCATGGGTGTTAACCCATGGCATAACTGGGATGCACAATATGAAGTGCTTCCAGGGAAAGAAAAAGTCGTTAACGAGCTGAAGCAGCTTGCTGAAAAAGCAGACCACATCTATCTCGCAACCGACCTTGACCGCGAAGGGGAAGCCATTGCGTGGCACCTGCGGGAAGTGATTGGTGGTGATGACAAACGCTACAGCCGTGTAGTGTTTAACGAAATTACGAAGAATGCGATTCGTCAGGCGTTTGAGAAGCCGGGCGAACTGAATATTGACCGTGTAAACGCCCAGCAGGCACGTCGCTTTATGGACCGCGTTGTGGGCTACATGGTTTCTCCACTGCTGTGGAAGAAGATTGCCCGTGGCCTGTCCGCAGGGCGTGTGCAATCCGTCGCAGTGCGTCTGGTCGTTGAGCGTGAGCGCGAGATTAAAGCCTTCGTCCCGGAAGAGTTCTGGGAAGTTGACGCCAATGTGACCACGCCGGGCGGTGACGCTCTGCCGCTGCAGGTCAGCCATCAGAACGATAAGCCTTTCCGTCCAGAAAACCGCGACCAGACCATGGCCGCCGTGGCGCTGCTTGAAAAGGCACGCTATCAGGTGCTGGAACGCGAAGACAAACCGACCAGCAGTAAGCCTGGTGCGCCTTTTATCACCTCCACCCTGCAACAGGCTGCAAGTACGCGTCTGGGTTATGGCGTGAAGAAGACCATGATGATGGCCCAGCGTCTGTATGAAGCGGGCTATATCACCTACATGCGTACCGACTCAACCAACCTGAGCCAGGACGCGGTCAACATGGTGCGCGGCTACATCAGCGACAACTTCGGTAAGAAATACCTGCCGGAAAGCACTAACCAGTTTGCCAGCAAAGAGAACTCTCAGGAAGCGCACGAAGCGATTCGTCCTTCTGATGTCTCTGTCCTGGCTGAATCGCTGAAGGATATGGAAGCCGACGCGCAGAAGCTGTATCAGCTGATCTGGCGCCAGTTCGTGGCGTGCCAGATGACGCCAGCGCAGTACGACTCCACCACGCTGACCGTTGGCGCGGGTGAGTTCCGTCTTAAAGCTCGCGGTCGTATCCTGCGTTTTGACGGCTGGACGAAAGTGATGCCTGCGCTGCGTAAAGGCGATGAAGACCGAACGCTGCCGGCAGTGAACAAAGGGGATGAACTCTCGCTGGTTGACCTCGTGCCTGCCCAGCACTTCACCAAGCCGCCTGCGCGCTTCAGTGAAGCGTCCCTGGTGAAAGAGCTGGAAAAACGCGGTATTGGTCGACCGTCGACCTACGCGTCCATCATCTCGACGATTCAGGACCGTGGCTACGTGCGCGTTGAAAACCGCCGTTTCTATGCGGAAAAAATGGGCGAGATCGTCACCGACCGTCTGGAAGCAAACTTCCGCGAGCTGATGAATTACGATTTCACCGCGCAAATGGAAGACAGCCTCGACCAGGTTGCCAGCCACCAGGCGGAATGGAAAAAGGTACTCGACAGCTTCTTCAGCGACTTTACTGACCAGCTTGAAAAAGCGGAGAAAGACCCTGAAGAGGGCGGTATGTTGCCTAACCAGATGGTTCTGACCAGCATCGACTGTCCAACCTGTGGTCGCAAGATGGGGATCCGTACTGCCACGACGGGCGTATTCCTTGGCTGCTCCGGCTATGCGCTGTCGCCAAAAGAGCGCTGCAAAACCACCATCAACCTGGTGCCTGAGAACGAAGTTCTCAACGTGCTGGAAGGTGACGATGCGGAAACCAACGCGCTGCGGGCCAAGCGTCGCTGTCAGAAATGCGGCACGGCGATGGACAGCTACCTGATCGATCCCAAACGCAAGCTGCACGTCTGCGGTAATAACCCGACCTGCGACGGATATGAGATCGAAGAGGGTGAGTTCCGCATTAAGGGCTATGATGGCCCGATTGTGGAGTGCGAGAAGTGCGGTTCTGAAATGCACCTGAAAATGGGGCGCTTCGGTAAGTACATGGCGTGCACCAACGACGACTGTAAAAACACGCGCAAAATTCTGCGTAACGGTGAAGTGGCTCCGCCGAAGGAAGATCCGGTTCCGCTGCCAGAGCTGCCGTGCGAGAAATCCGACGCGTACTTCGTGCTGCGTGACGGCGCTGCGGGTGTCTTCCTGGCCGCCAACACCTTCCCGAAATCGCGTGAAACCCGCGCGCCGCTGGTGGAAGAGCTGCATCGCTTCCGCGATCGTCTGCCTGAGAAACTGCGTTATCTGGCCGATGCGCCACAGCAGGATCCGGAAGGCAACAAAACCGTGGTGCGCTTTAGCCGTAAAACCAAGCAGCAGTATGTTGCGGCAGAGAAAGAGGGTAAAGCGACCGGATGGTCAGCCTTCTTTGTCGATGGCAAATGGGTTGAAGGCAAGAAATAATCTTCCCTTACCGTAACTTACCTGTAAAAGGGCCGGATTTCCGGCCCTTTTTTATTGCCTTGTTATTATTTTTTGTTCCGTACTATACAGTCAGGCTATAAATGATATAGTGGTTATAGTTAACCTGTTTCTTATTATTAAATCGTCTTAAGCGATTGACCGCATGCGCTAAATCGGATGGTCTGGCATGAAATTACAGCAGCTTCGTTATATCGTTGAGGTGGTGAATCATAACCTTAACGTCTCTTCTACCGCCGAGGGGTTATATACCTCGCAACCGGGCATCAGCAAACAAGTTCGTATGCTGGAGGATGAGTTAGGCATTCAGATCTTCGCCCGCAGCGGTAAGCATCTTACCCAGGTGACGCCTGCGGGGCAGGAAATCATCCGCATTGCGCGGGAAGTCCTCTCTAAAGTCGATGCGATCAAGTCTGTGGCCGGGGAGCATACCTGGCCGGATAAAGGCTCGCTGTATATTGCCACGACGCATACTCAGGCGCGCTATGCGTTACCTGGTGTCATTAAAGGCTTTATAGAGCGTTATCCTCGCGTCTCTTTGCATATGCACCAGGGGTCGCCAACGCAAATCGCTGAAGCCGTTTCCAAGGGGAATGCAGACTTCGCCATCGCCACCGAAGCGCTTCACCTCTATGACGATCTGGTGATGCTCCCGTGCTACCACTGGAACCGTTCTATCGTGGTGACCCCCGATCACCCCCTGGCAGGTAAAGGGTCCGTCACTATCGAAGAGCTGGCCCAATATCCTCTGGTGACGTATACGTTTGGCTTTACCGGACGCTCCGAGCTTGATACGGCCTTTAATCGGGCAGGGTTAACGCCACGCATTGTCTTTACCGCGACGGATGCCGACGTGATTAAGACCTATGTGCGGCTTGGTCTGGGGGTGGGTGTTATTGCCAGCATGGCGGTGGACCCGGTGTCAGACCCTGATCTGGTGCGTCTTGATGCGCACGATGTTTTCAGTCATAGCACCACTAAGATTGGCTTCCGTCGCAGCACCTTCCTGCGCAGCTATATGTATGATTTTATTCAGCGCTTTGCCCCTCATTTAACGCGTGACGTTGTTGATACCGCCGTTGCATTACGCTCAAATGAAGATATTGAAGAGATGTTTAAAGATATCAAACTCCCCGAAAAATAATCACACCCGGTATCTTTCCCTAAGGGAAAGATACCGAAATAACGCCTCAAAGCTAAATTAGAATTATCATCATCTGCGTATCCCCTGTCATATAATGTCATTATCCATTTAATCAGTAGGGTTATAATGTCGTGAATTGACGACAAAAGTAGAAACTAATTAACGCCTTCGCAAATTTTTCTTTTCAATTATTTATTTCTGGTCAAAAGAATGAATATTTCATACCTTCCGGTGCGTAAATTCACTGGCTTTTCGGCTAAAGTTTCTTTAGGATTTATCTCAACAGATGATTAATTGTACCAATTGTTTGGTCCTAAATGATAAGCGATGTCGATTGTATGAGGTTAGCAATGCCTTCAGGAAGTGAAGAACCGCAAAGGGATCCTGCGCTCAAGCGTAAAGCCTGGCTGGCGGTCTTTCTCGTCTCTACCCTGTTTTGGGTGGTGGTTGCTCTCCTGGCCTGGAAATATTGGGGTTGAATATGGCAGTGACGGTACGTACAGAAACGGTAAAACAGATGTGTCAGCATCGTGACAACGGCCACAGAGGGCGTAAAGCACCTGCGACTGTTGTACCCGCGTCCTGGAAACTGACGCCGCAGCAGCAGGCGTTTATTGATGTGTTCGCAGAAGACGAACCCAAAAAACAATAATTTAGTTTATTGCGTAATGATGCAAATAGTCTGAATATCGACTCTGCACTTTTGTACTCTTTAATAAATACACATCAGCAATATAGCACTGAGGACAAACCTCGGAACTTTTTATAAATAATGCCTGGTGTCCCTATGATGAATAACATGACGTCTCACAAATACTGGTCATGGATCGGCGTTTTTACCGTGTCGATTCTGTTCTGGAGTCAGCTCATCTGGTTGGCCCTCCACTAAATTGTAAAACCTCGCTACGGCGGGGTTTTTTGTTTTCCCGTTCGGGACCAATCCTAAATTTATCAATTTGGGTTGTTATCAAAACGTTACGACATCTTTGTGTTATCTTTAATTACGGCCCTGATGATTGTCGGGGCATCTCTGTGATTAAGGAGGAGCTTATGTCGTTAACCCTACGCGAAGCCAGTAAGGACACATTACAGGCAGAAAATAAAACCTGGCATTACTACAGCCTGCCGCTGGCTGCCAGAACGCTTGGGGACATTTCGCGTTTACCCAAGTCATTGAAAGTTTTACTGGAAAATCTTTTGCGCTGGCAGGACGGTGACTCTGTCACCCTCGATGATATCAAGGCGCTGGCAGGGTGGCTTGAAAATGCCCATGCCGACAGAGAAATCGCCTATCGCCCGGCCAGGGTGCTGATGCAGGACTTTACCGGTGTCCCTGCCGTCGTTGATTTAGCCGCGATGCGCGAGGCCGTTAAGCGTCTCGGCGGAGATACGGCAAAAGTGAATCCGCTTTCCCCTGTTGACCTTGTCATTGACCATTCCGTAACCGTTGACCGCTTTGGCGATGATGACGCCTTTGGCGAGAATGTGCGTCTCGAGATGGAACGTAACCACGAGCGGTATGTATTCCTGAAGTGGGGGCAGCAGGCATTCAGCCGGTTTAGCGTGGTCCCGCCGGGTACCGGGATTTGTCACCAGGTTAACCTTGAATATCTGGGGAAAGCCGTCTGGAGTGAGTTGCAGGATAAAGAGTGGGTCGCCTATCCGGACACGCTGGTGGGCACGGACTCCCATACCACTATGATTAACGGTTTGGGCGTGTTGGGCTGGGGCGTCGGCGGTATCGAAGCAGAAGCGGCCATGCTCGGCCAGCCGGTGTCCATGCTTATTCCTGACGTGGTGGGCTTCAAGCTTACCGGTAAGCTGTCTGAAGGCATTACTGCCACCGATCTGGTGCTCACCGTCACTCAGATGCTGCGTAAGCATGGTGTGGTGGGCAAGTTTGTAGAATTCTACGGTGATGGTCTGGATTCACTGCCGCTGGCCGACCGTGCCACCATTGCCAATATGGCGCCGGAATACGGTGCAACCTGTGGCTTTTTCCCCATTGATGATGTCACGCTGGAATACATGCGCCTTAGCGGGCGCAGCGAAGAGCAGGTCGCGCTGGTGGAGGCCTATACCAAAGCGCAGGGCATGTGGCGAAACCCGGGTGATGAACCGGTCTTCACCAGTACGCTAGAACTCGATATGGGAAGCGTCGAGGCGAGCCTCGCCGGGCCGAAACGTCCGCAGGATCGGGTTGCGCTGAGTGACGTGCCAAAAGCCTTTGCCGCCAGCAATGCGCTGGAGGTGAACGTGGCGCAGAAAGACCATCGCCCCGTAGACTATGTTCTGAACGGACATCAGTATCAGCTCCCGGATGGCGCGGTAGTTATTGCAGCCATTACCTCCTGCACCAACACTTCGAACCCAAGCGTGTTAATGGCGGCTGGTTTGTTGGCTAAAAAGGCGGTAGAGCTTGGGCTAAAACCTCAGCCATGGGTCAAGGCCTCGCTGGCACCGGGTTCCAAAGTGGTATCGGATTACCTGGCGCAGGCCAAACTGACGCCGTACCTTGACGAACTGGGCTTTAACCTCGTGGGCTACGGCTGTACGACCTGTATTGGTAACTCCGGCCCGCTGCCTGAACCCATTGAAACGGCGATCAAACAGGGTGACCTGACGGTAGGCGCCGTTCTATCCGGTAACCGTAACTTTGAAGGGCGCATTCACCCGCTGGTGAAAACCAACTGGCTCGCCTCGCCGCCGCTGGTTGTGGCTTATGCCCTGGCAGGGAACATGAATATCAACCTGGCGACCGATCCAATTGGTCACGATCGCAAGAATGACCCTGTCTATCTGAAAGATATCTGGCCATCATCGCGTGAAATCGCGCTGGCCGTTGAGAAGGTTTCTACCGAGATGTTCCGTAAAGAATACGCGGAAGTCTTTGAAGGCACTCCGGAATGGAAAGCCATCAACGTTGCAGGTTCGGATACCTATGGTTGGCAGGATGACTCGACCTATATTCGTCTGTCGCCGTTCTTTGATGAGATGCTCGCCGAGCCGGCACCGCTTAAGGATATCCACGGCGCGCGCATCCTGGCGATGCTGGGAGATTCCGTCACGACGGACCATATCTCTCCGGCGGGGAGTATCAAAGCCGATAGCCCGGCGGGCCGTTACCTGCAGAGCCGGGGCGTCGAGCGTCGCGATTTTAACTCCTACGGATCGCGTCGTGGCAACCATGAGGTCATGATGCGCGGGACCTTTGCCAACATCCGCATTCGTAACGAAATGGTACCGGGCGTGGAAGGGGGCATGACCCGTCATCTGCCGGGGACGGAAGTCGTGTCGATTTATGATGCGGCAGTCAAATATCAGCAGGAAGGTACGCCGCTGGCGGTGATCGCCGGGAAAGAGTACGGTTCCGGCTCCAGCCGCGACTGGGCGGCGAAAGGTCCGCGTCTGCTTGGCGTTCGTGTGGTCATCGCCGAATCGTTCGAACGTATTCACCGTTCGAATCTGATCGGTATGGGGATCCTGCCGCTTGAGTTCCCGCAGGGGATGACGCGTAAAACGCTGGGCCTGACCGGGGAAGAGCTGATTGAGATTAGCGGTCTGCAAAGCCTGCAGCCAGGTAAAACGGTGCCGGTAAAGTTAACCCGTGCAGACGGGAAAACCGAGGTGCTGGATTGCCGGTGCCGTATAGATACGGCAACCGAGCTGACCTATTACCAGAACGACGGCATTTTACATTATGTGATTCGTAAGATGCTGGATTGATGGAACGAGCCCGGCACGCGTGCCGGGCTTTTTAGCATTACTCTTTCAGCAGATGGCCCATTTTGGCGGCTTTGGTATCAAGGTAGTGGGCGTTTTTCGGGTTACGGCCGACAATCAGCGGTACACGCTCGACGATGTTGATCCCCGCTTCGGTCAGGATCTCCACTTTTTTCGGGTTATTGGTCAGCAGGCGAACTTCGTCCACGCCCAGCAGCTTGAACATATCGGCGCACAAGGTGAAGTCGCGTTCGTCAGCGGCAAAGCCGAGCTGATGGTTTGCTTCAACCGTATCGTAGCCCTGGTCCTGAAGCGCGTAGGCGCGAATTTTATTTAGCAGGCCAATATTACGACCTTCCTGACGGTGATAAAGCAGCACGCCGCGGCCTTCTTCTGCAATATGGGACAGGGCGGCTTCCAGCTGGAAACCACAATCACAGCGCAGGCTGAACAGCGCGTCGCCGGTGAGACACTCTGAATGGACGCGGGACAGTACCGGCGTCTGCCCTGAAATGTCGCCATACACCAGCGCGACATGATCCTGTCCGGTTGCCAGTTCTTCAAAACCCACCATCAGGAAATCGCCCCATGGGGTTGGCAGTTTGGCTTCTGCCACACGTTTAAGCTGCATGTGATTCTCCAGAGTAGGCTGACACGTTTCGTGTCTTTGCCCTGTTTTGCTTTCTGTATCAGTTCATTTTGCCACAAGCTCAGCAGGTTCGCCTAATGGGCACCATGCTATATGAACGTTAAACGCACGATCCGACATATCCACCCAAAGGATTAATTTCAGTTATGATTGTGACGCTTAGCGAAAAAGGAGAAGACATGCTTTCAATCGCCAGACGTACGGCAGCAGGTGCGGCCATTTTACTGATTATGCCTCTGACCGTATGGCTTTCAGGCTGGATGTGGCAGCCCGGGCATAATGCCATGTGGCTGAAAACCTTATACTGGATAACGGAAACGGTCACCCAGCCATGGGGAATAATTACCCACGTACTCCTCTGCGCCTGGTTTCTGTGGTGCCTGCGCTTTCGCCTGCGCGCAGCACTGATGCTCTTTGCTATCCTCGGTGGCGCTATCATTGTCGGTCAGGGGGTGAAGTCCTGGGTGAAAGATCGCGTTCAGGAGCCGCGTCCTTTTGTCGTCTGGCTGGAAAAAACCCATCATGTTCCGGTGGATGAGTTCTACAATTTAAAGCGTAAAGATCGTGGCGCGCTGGTAAAAGAACAGCTTGCGGAACAGCAGGATATCCCGAAATTCTTGCGTAAACACTGGCAGAAAGAGACGGGGTTCGCGTTTCCTTCTGGTCACACCATGTTTGCGGCCAGCTGGGCGTTGCTGGGGGTTGGGCTGCTTTGGCCTAGGCGTCGAACGATTTCGATCGCGATTTTACTGGTCTGGGCGACGGGGGTTATGGGAAGCCGCTTGCTGCTGGGGATGCACTGGCCGCGCGACCTGGTCGTCGCCACGCTCATCTCATGGTTGCTGATCGTGCTGGCGACCTGGCTCACTGAACGATTCTGCGGCCCGCTAACGCCACCGCCAGAAGAGAAAGCAGAAATAGCCGAAAGGGACCAAACCGACGCCTGACGGTTGATATTCCGTATTTTGCCCATAGATCCATGACCTGCGCGTCACTTTTTCCGTTTCGCGCTCGTCGCTAAAATGGTAGTTTATAAGGCTGATTGCGGTGAATTGAACACACTTTATTCGCTTGAACCACATAACGGGAAGTAATGTGAAATATTTACTCATTTTCTTACTGGTATTGGCGATTTTTGTCATTTCAGTCACGTTGGGTGCACAAAACGATCAGCAGGTGACGTTTAACTATCTGCTGGCTCAGGGTGAGTATCGCGTCTCGAGCCTGCTGGCGGTCTTATTTGCTGCCGGCTTTGCCATTGGCTGGCTGGTTTGCGGTCTGTTCTGGCTGAAAGTCCGTGTTTCGCTTGCGCGCGCTGAACGTAAAATTAAGCGACTTGAAAATAACATTGCCCCTGCGTCTGACATCCCGGAAAGCTCTGGTGTGCCGGTCGTGAAGGAATAATCGACTATGCTGGAGTTGTTGTTTCTGCTTTTGCCTGTAGCCGCAGCCTATGGCTGGTATATGGGCCGCAGAAGTGCGCAACAAACAAAACAGGATGAGGCCAATCGGCTCTCCCGCGACTACGTTGCGGGGGTAAACTTCCTCCTGAGCAATCAGCAGGACAAAGCGGTAGACCTGTTCCTCGATATGCTGAAAGAGGATACCGGGACGGTTGAAGCGCATCTCACCCTGGGAAACCTGTTCCGCTCGCGCGGCGAGGTTGACCGCGCCATTCGTATTCACCAGACGCTGATGGAAAGCGCCTCTCTGACCTACGATCAACGTCTACTTGCAGTGCAACAGCTGGGGCGGGATTACATGGCCGCGGGGTTGTACGATCGCGCTGAAGATATGTTCTCCCAGCTGGTGGATGAAACAGAGTTCCGCATCGGCGCGCTGCAGCAGCTCCTGCAGATTTATCAGGCCACCAGCGACTGGCAGAAAGCCATTGATACGGCTGAACGTCTGGTGAAGCTGGGGAAAGATAAGCAGCGCGTTGAGATAGCCCATTTCTACTGTGAGCTTGCGCTTCAGCAGATGGGCAATGACGACATGGATAAAGCCATGGCGTTACTGAAGAAAGGTGCTGCCGCGGACCGCAACAGCGCGCGAATCTCCATCATGATGGGGCGCGTTTTTATGGCGAATGGCGACTACGCCAAAGCCGTTGAAAGCCTGCTGCGGGTGATCGACCAGGACAAAGAGCTGGTCAGTGAAACGCTGGAAATGCTGCAAACCTGCTATCAGCAGCTGGATAAGCAGGAAGAGTGGGTAGCATTCCTGCGTCGCTGCGTGGAAGAGAACACCGGCGCCACCGCTGAACTGATGCTCTCAGATGTCGTTGAGAAGTATGAGGGAAGCGACACCGCGCAGGTTTACATTACGCGTCAGCTGCAGCGTCATCCGACCATGCGGGTCTTCCATAAGCTGATGGATTACCACCTTAACGACGCGGAAGAAGGGCGCGCCAAAGAGAGCCTGATGGTGCTGCGCGATATGGTTGGCGAGCAGGTGCGCAGCAAGCCACGCTATCGTTGTCAGAAGTGTGGTTTTACCGCGTATACGCTCTACTGGCACTGTCCTTCCTGCCGCGCCTGGTCCACTATCAAGCCAATCCGTGGCCTGGACGGGCAGTAATTTTTTTAAAAGCCTTCATTTTAGTTACAACATACTGATGGCTTTTAACGCTTTCTCAACACGGTGCGGTTTGCTGGCCTGTCAGGGAAATAAATGGATTCTGTCAATTTGCGACGACGGCAGGTAGAATGCTGGCCGTTTATCTGTTCCGCGCCGCTGCGCGCCCATAGACGAAAAGGGCTGGTCATGACGTCTGTTACATCCTCCACTTCCCGAGTAATTACGGATTCTCCTGTTGTTGTTGCGCTTGATTACAATAAGCGTGACGCTGCACTCGCGTTTGTCGACGGCATTGACCCTCGCGACTGCCGTCTGAAAGTTGGCAAAGAGATGTTCACGCTGTTTGGACCGCAAATCGTTCGCGATCTGCAGCAGCGCGGTTTTGACGTTTTCCTCGATCTGAAATTCCATGATATCCCGAATACCACGGCGCACGCGGTTGCCGCAGCCGCAGAACTGGGTGTATGGATGGTTAATGTCCACGCGTCGGGTGGGGCAAGAATGATGACCGCTGCCCGTGAGGCGCTCCTGCCGTTCGGTAAAGATGCACCGTTGCTGATTGCGGTCACCGTGCTGACCAGTATGGACGAAAACGATTTACGCGACCTGGGAGTGACGTTGTCACCCGCCGAGCATGCCGAACGTCTCGCGCGTCTGACCCAGCATTGCGGCCTGGATGGCGTCGTCTGCTCCGCGCAGGAAGCGGTCCGTTTCAAATCAGCGCTGGGCAAGGATTTTAAACTCGTCACGCCGGGTATTCGTCCTGCAGGCAGCGACGTGGGCGATCAGCGCCGCATTATGACGCCTGAGCAGGCGCTGGCTGCAGGCGTTGACTACATGGTCATTGGGCGTCCGGTGACGCAGTCTGCAAACCCGGCTGAGACGCTTAAGGCTATTAACGCATCGCTGAAGAAGGGGGCGTAATGACCGATTCCAACAGCCGCCTGGTCTATTCAACCGATAGCGGGCGTATTGACGAACCGAAAGCGAAAGTGGAACGTCCAAAGGGGGACGGCATTGTTCGGATCCAGCGCCAGACCAGTGGACGAAAAGGAAAAGGAGTTTGTCTTATCTCCGGCATTGACCTTGATGATGCTGAACTGACAGCGCTGGCCGCCGAACTTAAAAAGAAATGTGGCTGCGGCGGTGCCGTGAAAGACGGCATTATTGAAATCCAGGGTGATAAACGTGATTTAATTAAAACTCTGCTGGAAGCCAAAGGTATGAAAGTCAAACTGGCAGGCGGCTAAAATAAATGAGCCACGGCAAATGCCGTGGCTCGTGTTATATACGTGCGTATGTCAGACCTGAAATGCGTTTAAATATCGCATTACCGGGGAAGGCTTGGATAGTTATTATTTGCCAACCTGGTGACCGATAATACCACCGACGGCAGCGCCACCTAATGTACCCAGCGTACTACCATCCGTTAATACTGCACCACCGAGAGCACCGGCACCGGCACCAATAGCGGTGTTACGGTCGCGTTTAGACCAGTTAGAGCACGCGCTCAGGGACATTGCTACAGTGATTGCCAGAACAGCGGCGGCTAATTTTTTGCTGGTTAAGGTCATAATACTTTCTCCTGAATTATCGATTCACGGAAAGATGTGCGCATTAAGTATAGACGAATCGAATACTTAATTCTTTTTCCCGTGAAAGCTGGTCGCGCAGGCGTTACTTCATCACGCAGGTGATAGTCACTTCCTGTTATATCGCTAACAGTAATTTTACGACTTTAATGCAGGTTAAACAGGTAAAAACTCTTAAAGCAGGGTTAAGAATCATCTCAGAGAAAGAAGGGCGTATGCGCCCGAAGTTCGGGCGCGGAGGGGAGTCAGGCGCTGGTTTTAATAATATTGACGATCAGACCACTGTCTTCCAGTTTAATACGGTGCGCGTCGCTCAACCGCTCGTCGGTAATCACGCGGCTAAAGCGTGAAACGGGGCCCATCGTGTAAGGGTGAACGGCGCCAAATTTAGAGCTGTCAGTGAGCACAATGGCTTCACACTCTTTTTCCAGCACCGCATTCACCACGTCAGAGCGCATCATATCCCGACCGGTAAAACCTGTCTCTGGTTGCCAGCCGTCAATCCCGATAAATGCCTTGCTGAAATGAACCTGCTGGACATACTGACGGGTCAGCGGGCCTACCATGCTTTCGCTTTTTTTCTGGTAAATTCCGCCGAGCAGTATCACCTCGCAGCGCGTCTCTTTGAGCAAATGCGCGATATAGCTGCTGACGGTGATGATGGTCACGTCTTTTTGATCGGCAAGCGTGCGCGCCAGAAGGGCATTACTGCTGCCGTTTTCAATAAAGACGGTCTCGCCGTTGTTCACCAGGGACGCGGCAAATTCCGCCAGTTCACGTTTGAGCGCGTAGTTGTTCATCATGCGCGTCTCAACGTCATCACTGTCCAGCGGGACAGCATATCCGTGCGCACGACGCAGATAGCTCTGTTTTTCCAGCAGATTAAGATCCTGACGGATGGTGACTTCAGAAACGCCAGTGGTTCTAGCGAGATCGACTACGCTTACGCGTCCCTGATCGATGACCATCTGCAAAATGAGTTGTTGTCGGGAATTCATAGCATCCATTTAATAAAGCGAAACGAGGTCGGAGACAGTGGGGTTAAACTTCCCACGGCGCTTTTGGCTGTCCGTTTTCAGGCGTATTGTCAGCGCCATTCTGAGCGAGAAGTTCAGACTTCAGGATCTCGAGATTACGGATAGCAGAGTGATAATCGCCTGCCACCAGGATATCCAGCACGGTATCAATTCGTTGTGCTACAGCTTGTGCGTCAATAGTCGACATAATCTCACTCCAGGCGCGAAAAGTTAATATTTTCAATGATGCAGAAATTAGGGTCAAAAGAGAAGGGAAAAAATGCAATAACTAAATTACATAAACGTAAGTGATAAATTTATTCCCCCTCATGCAGCAGGCTTAATGAGTGGATTAGTCTAAAACTGCGCGCAAGGCGCTTTTTTATAAGAGGAATTAGACTATGACAGTTATCAATCAGCCTACCTGTACACTGTTTACCGATACTGAACGGTTCACTCAGCTGTCGGGTTATTACGAGGCGGAGCGTCACACCGTCTGGATGATGCTGCGGGCTCAGCCGCGACCTTGCTTTAACCATGCGTTAATTGAGGAGATCATGAACTTTTCATGGCTGGTTCGCCAGTCTGGTTTTGCGGTTGATTTTTGGGTAACCGGATCGCTGGTTCCGGAGATGTACAATGTGGGCGGTGACTTACAGTTCTTCGTCGAGTGCATTCAGAACGGACGTCGGGAAGCGTTGCGGGCGTACGCGCGCGCCTGCGTTGATTGCGTCCATGCGGCCTCACGGGGGTTTGATACGGGAGCCATCACTCTGGCAATGGTCGAAGGCAGTGCTCTAGGAGGCGGTTTTGAGGCCGCTCTGGCGCACCATTTCGCCCTGGCTCAGCGCGATGCCCGTTTAGGTTTCCCAGAGATTGCCTTCAATCTGTTTCCGGGCATGGGGGGATATTCCCTGGTCGCACGCCGTTCGGGCATGAAGCTGGCGGAAGAACTCATCTACAAAGGGGAATCCCATACGGCTGAATGGTACGAACAGCATGGGCTGGTGGATGTTCTGTTTGAACCCGGACAAAGCTATGTCTCCACCCGAACTTTCATCGATACGCTGCGGCCAAAACTGAACGGCGTAAGGGCGATGCTGCGCGCCCGTACCCGCGTTCTACAATTGCCTCGCAGTGAACTGATGGACATAACCGAAGACTGGGTGGATGCTGCTTTCTGCCTGGAGCCGAAAGATATCGCCTACATGGAGCGTCTGGTCACGCTGCAAAACCGCCATCATGCGGCGGGTCTGCGTAAAGCCAGTTAACGTTGATTTCGCGCTTGATATCGTTTTAGCCATCGCTCGAATGCGGCAGCGGGCATAGGCTTAGCAAACAGAAAACCCTGCCGTTCGTTGACGCCGTTCTTGGTCAGAAAGGCGTCTTCTTTTGCATTTTCCACACCTTCGGCAATCACCTGAAGATTTAACGCCTGCGCCACCGCGACGATAGCGCGCACCAGTGACTGTGAAATGGACTGCTTATGAATGTCCCTGACAAAGGATTGATCGAGTTTAATGGCGTCGATAGGGAAGCGGGCGAGCTGCGAAAGAGAAGAGTAGCCGGTGCCAAAATCATCCAGATGAATTTGCGCCCCGAGTCTGCTGAACTGCTGGATCACGGACAGCGCCAGCTCTTCGTTCTCGATAAGACAGCTTTCGGTCAACTCAACGTCGACAGGGCAGTATTCAAAATTCAGATCCTTCAGCGCCTGCTTTAAGTCGCTGAAGATAGTCTGGTCGGCCAGCTGTCGTGCAGAGACGTTCACCGCCACGCGCAGGTTAATTCCCTTATCGCGCCATTTCGCCACCTGGCGAACCACATCAAGCATCACCCAGCGGCCCAGCGGCACAATCAGCCCCGACTCCTCGGCATAAGAGATAAACTCCAGCGGCGGGATCAGGCCGCGTTCTGGTGATTGCCAGCGGACCAGTGCTTCAAGGCTTCTGACTTCCCCACGCCAGGTTATTTTGGGCTGATAGTGGATTAGAAGCTGATCGTTATCCAGTGCTTTACGCAGGTTGGTATCGAGCCAGAGATACTCAAATACGCGCTGGTTCATCTCGGGTGAGAAGACGCAGAACTTGCCCCGCCCGTTCTCTTTGGCGGTGTACATGGCGGTATCGGCGTTACGAATGACGCTTTCCCGGTCGCTACCATGCTGCGGGGCGAGGGCGATACCCAGAGAGCAGCCGGTATAAATCTCAATCAGACCGATTCGGAACGGCTGGCGCAGACGGGTTAAAATGCGCGACGCCATCGCCTCCAGAGAGCCCTGTGAGGTATTGGTGGCCATGACGATAAACTCATCACCGCCCAGTCGCGCCAGCACCTGTTCCTCATCCAGACAGCTCAAAATGGCGAGGGCGACAGCCTGTAACAGCTGATCGCCAAACATATGCCCGTAAGCGTCGTTGACCTTTTTAAAGTTATCCAGATCGAGATACACCACGCCTACCTGCGTGTCGCCGCGGTTGACGATGGCGTCAGAAATCAGATCGTGGATCGCATTGCGGTTTGGCAAGCCGGTGATGGTATCGGTATTGGCCAGCACGCGCAGCCGCTCCTGAGCGCGGCGTTCCTCGGTAATATCTGTCCCGGAACAGATAAGGAAAATTTCATTTTTACCGCTGCCGCTGTGAACGAATTTGTTTCTGAACAGAAACAGCCGCTGCCCTTTACGCGTTTTGATCCAGCGTTCGACTTCGTAGGAGCTGCCGTTGCGAAAAAAACCGGTAATATTGCGCTTTGAAGCGGCCGCTTCGCTGCGGCTCATAAACAGCTTAAACACGTTCTGGCCAATCACTTCTTGCTCTTTCAGGCCGGTATACTCTTCGCTAAGCCGGTTAAAACGCTGGATATTGCCGTGCCGATCGAGAATAACAATGACGGAGTTGGCCTCAGAGACAACCTGTTCCGCAAAAGAGAGCCCTTGAGCCAGATCGCGTGCCACGGAGGGCGTATCGTTCCAGGCGGAAGCGGTTCCGGCCCACTCGTTACGGGTAATTTTACGACCCACAAGATGAACCGGGACATCTTCTCCGTACAGGGAGAGCGACATGGAAATGCTGGAGGTAATAACGGTTAAATGACGGATGAGATCGGCCTGTTCATCGTCCAGCGCCACGACCTGAGTGACATCGGCATTTTCGCTGGTGGAAAGGTGCAGAGCGTTGCTGTCAGCTGATAAGCGCCACCACGGGCTGTGAGTCCCCATGTAGCGAAACAGCAAATTCTGCTCCAGATCGTCCATCATGTTTTCTCCCGCAGCTGTTCATTAGCGCACAAATTATTCATTTGTTGTCGACTTTTCCGTTGAGAAACAGCGGCAAAACCGAAGTGAACCTGTTGTTTTTCCCTGCTTTCTTATAATAAAACGAGTCAGGTTAAAAAGGATACTGAGCGTATAAAAATTCATGCAACCGAATATAACAACACTCTTTTACTGTAGATAATTATGGCGGTTTTAGGCGAAGGGATACTGAAAATAGTAAGGAAAAATAATGATTTTGTGGCGAGGATTAAAATAAAAATTGTCGGCCCTTCCGAAACGAAAAGACCGACAATGTAAGCGGTTATCAGGCGACAGGACGCGCGATAATACTGCGGGTTTCCATGCGAACTTCGGCGATATTAACGTCAATCACGTCGGTGACTTTGTAAACTGTTTCACCTTTAATTTGCACGGTACCGTTTTCCTGACTACAGACCATTTCGTCGCGAACCGCATGCAGGAATGGCGCAGGAATAAACGCGACAGCGCCGTTATCGACCAGACGGACGCGCATCCCCCCACGGCTGATATCGATGATCTCTGCGGCAAAACGGGTATCCGTACCTGCTTTATCCTGCAGGAAGCGTGCGTACAGCCAGTCCCCGACGTCACGTTCCGCCATGCGGTTCAGACGGCGACGATCGGCCATCTGCTGCGTGGTGTCCTCCTCAGGACGGGCAATGGTTTCACCTTTGATAATCGCTTTCAGCAGACGGTGGTTAACCATATCGCCATACTTACGGATCGGCGATGTCCAGGTGGCGTAAGCTTCAAGGCCAAGACCAAAGTGCGGCCCAGGCTCGGTGCTGATTTCAGCGAAGGACTGGAAGCGACGAATGCGGCTGTCCAGGAAACCTGACGGCTGCGCGTCCAGTTCGCGGCGAAGCTTGCAGAAGCCCGGCAACGTGAGCACTTCTTCCGGATCAACGTGCACATCGTGATTCTTCAGCAGTGCCGCCAGCGCTTCGGTATTCGCCGGGTCAAACCCGGTGTGAACGTTGTAAATGCCAAAGCCCAGTTTGTCGCGCAGCACGCGTGCGGCACAGATGTTGGCGGAAATCATCGCCTCTTCAACGATGCGGTTTGCAATGCGTCGCGGTTCGGCCACGATGTCCAGCACTTCGCCTTTCTCGCCCAGAACAAAGCGATAATCCGGGCGGTCTTTGAACACCAGCGCGTGAGTTTTACGCCACTCGCCGCGGTTGAGACAGATGCGATGCAGCAGACGGATCTGCGCGGCAATGGCGTCTGATTCAGGTTTCCAGCTACCGGTATTTTCCAGCCAGTCTGAGACGTTATCGTAGGCAAGCTTGGCTTTCGATTCGATAGTGGCGGCGAAGAACTCGATATCGTCTTCAATCGCGCCATCTGCGGCGATAGTCATGCGGCAGGCAAGGACCGGGCGCACTTCATTTGGACGCAGCGAGCAGAGATCGTCTGACAATTCGCGCGGCAGCATCGGAATATTGAAGCCCGGCAGGTAGTTGGTGAACGCACGGATTTTCGCCGCGTCATCCAGCTTGCTGCCTTCGGCAATCCAGGCGGTGGGATCGGCAATGGCAACGGTCAGGTGCAGTTTGCCATCGGCGCTCTCTTCAGCGTACAGCGCATCATCCATATCTTCTGTGCTGGCGCTGTCGATGGTGACAAACTCCAGAGCGGTGAGATCTCGACGGGTCAGACCCTCATCCTGCATCTCGGTTGCCACGCCGTTCGGCGCTTCTTTTTCAAGATTGTGACGTGCCAGCGTGACCCACCATGGTACGAAATGGTCGGCGCCAAAGGTGATGAACTGGGTCAGTTCAGCATAAAAACCACGATCGCCTTTTAGAGGATGACGGCGCATTTCTGCTACGGCCCAGTCACCTTCTTTAAAATCGTGCTCAACGCCACGGGCGGCGCGGCAGGGAATAGCATCTTTCAGCAGGGGATGATCCGGCACGATAGAAAGACGATCGTCTTTTCTCTGTACCTTACCCACAAAACGGGTCAGGAACGGTTCGATCAGTTCTTCCGGCTCGGCAGACTCGCGGTCCTTCTCGGTATGAATGACGGCCATGACGCGATCGCCATGCATCACTTTCTTCATCTGCGGAGGCGGAATGAAGTAGCTTTTCTGCGCGTCAACCTCAAGGAAGCCAAAGCCCTTTTCCGTGGCTTTTACGACCCCTTCTGCACGCGGCGTCTGGGAATGCAGTTGCTGTTTAAGCTGCGCTAGCAGCGGGTTGTCCTGAAACATAATGTTCTATTTTCGTAGCCATTGAGCGGCTGACAGTTTTACGCGATTCTCACTGTCTCAGCAAGCGGTCTTTGGGTAATGAGTGTGGTTATTCCTCTTTACCAAACGCGACTTTCAGACGATTAAGCCAGCCATCAAACGCACTCCGGGTAAGCAGCTTGATGGCTTGTTCGCCCGTGAGCCCTTGATCCGTGACCGGGGTAAATTGCGCGGCGCTGAAGCGGTCCGGAGAGCGTGTCAGCAGTTCGAGCGCCGCTGAAAGTGAGGTGGACGTCAGCGGGATCTCTTCGCGAGTGTTTAACAGGATTTCGCCGGTCAGATCGAGCAGCGTCGGCTCATGACAAAGAACCGGCGTCAACGCCTCAAGCGCGGGTTCAGCCTGCCAGCGGAACAAGGACTCAAGCTGATGCGCATTCGCATAGCGCAGCTCAACGACAGGTAAAAGCGGCGTCCACGCATCGTGGCTCGCGGGGAGCGTGTGCGGCTGAATATGATGTCCCGGCAACCAGCGAACAGGATGTCCCAGCAGGGCCTGAAAAATTGCGACCACGCGCGCCTGAAAACCGATAAAGCCGATAATCTGGTTAATTACCACGATGTCGTACGTGGACAGGCCCACCTCGTCAAGCTGGTTGCGGGCTTTATCATCGATCACATCAGGAGAGCTGGAAAGCTGGCGGGCATACTGCGTAATTTGCGCCAGACGTCGGTTGCTTTCGCGCGAGGAGTCCGGGCCGGGAAGCGGAGCGAGGAGGGCGGCATAGTGGTTACAGAGCCGCTGAACGCCGCAGGCCTGTGCGACGGTTAGCGCGGTACTGAGCCGATCGTAGGCGCTGAGCGTATGCAGGCGGTTCACGGGAATCGAGAGCGGAAACAGCTGGTGGCATAAGGCTCTGGCAGGAGCAAGCCAGCCAGAACAGGCGGCGACAATCTCATCAGGCAAGGCTAAATCGAGCAAAAAACGATCGTCGACGTTAGCGGCTTCGGGCACCAGGGGCAGAACATCCGTCTGCGCGTGGTTTGACTGGGTCTCGTGATACCAGTGGCCTTTGCCGGAAAAACGGCGTTGTTCCATGTGCGTTCCTTGATCTCAAAATGGCGATCAATATCCTGGCTTAAGGCAGATAAAGGGAAAAATATTGTTAGGTGATAACAAATAGCAGAACGGAATAACGAAGGGGTGACGCGGGGGGGAAATACTCTCTTCCCGTGCGGGAAGAGAGTCACAGCTTATTTGATTTCCAGCTCGTTCATTGCAGCGATGTTGAAGCCGCCGTCAACGTGAACCACTTCGCCGGAAATACCCGCGGAAAGATCAGAGCACAGGAATGCTGCAGAGTTACCAACATCTTCAATGGTAACAGTACGACGAATCGGGGTAACCGCTTCGCAGTGAGCCAGCATTTTACGGAAATCTTTAATACCGGAAGCTGCCAGGGTGCGGATAGGACCTGCAGAGATGGCGTTAACGCGTACACCTTCAGGACCCATTGCGTTCGCCATGTAGCGTACGTTCGCTTCCAGAGATGCTTTCGCCAGACCCATAACGTTGTAGTTAGGGATAGCACGTTCAGCGCCAAGGTAGGACAGAGTCAGAAGAGCTGCGCCCGGGTTCAGCATCGCACGGCATGATTTTGCCATCGCAACGAAGCTGTAGGAGCTGATGTCGTGAGCGATTTTGAAGCCATCACGGGTAACCGCGTTCACGTAGTCGCCGTCAAGCTGGTCGCCAGGAGCGAAGCCGATGGAGTGAACAAAACCGTCGAATTTCGGCCATGCTTTTGCCAGTTCAGCAAACATCCCGTCGATGCTTTCGTCTTGTGCAACGTCACATTCCAGAACAATGCTGGAACCCAGCTGCGCGGCAAACTCTTCAACACGGCCTTTCAGCTTGTCGTTCTGGTAGGTGAACGCCAGCTCAGCGCCTTCGCGATGCATTGCCTGAGCGATGCCGTATGCGATGGACAGTTTGCTGGCAACGCCAGTCACCAGAATGCGCTTACCGGAAAGAAAACCCATAGCTTTAATCCTTATATTCATTGCTTATTTTGCCATGTAATTCATAGCGTTACAGGCGGTATTTCAAAATCATTCGAAATTAGCTCGAAATTATAGCCCACTCACAGCCCCTTGTGTCACGATATTTCTCGCACTTCTCGCGAGGCGTATGCCCGGGCGAACTCATCATCACGTTGTTTCGCATCTAGCCGGACAGACAAACGCGAAGCTCATGGAGGGCGGTGGGGCATTTCCCGGAGTAGCCCCGTAGCTTTGCGTGCCGTGGCAAAGTGAGTAGTAATATTGGCTGCTGGAATTCTCGCCTGTATGTAGTAGTAAAAAAGGCTGTAAGCTCCAGCATCCGTCCAGTATATCATTGGGCTTTAGATTCGCCTCATCCAACCAGAGGGAAAGCGTGGCCAATTCTGATGTGTTTCACGAACAGCAGACCATCACCTCTTCATTAGGGACTCTACGTAATAGCCATCTCTGGTGTATTGATTGGGGGTAACGGCGCGCTACATTTGTTAAGTATTTGTTTTGCTCCTGAATCAGCGAATAACATAATGTCTATTTATAAACAAATTTCGCCCTGTCATTAACGTACATGAACGTATATTCTCGGCGGGTCTATGGGCCATTATATTTTAGTTCCTTCAGGTATAAATTTTGTTTGCAGGTGACGGGTGAACTCCTTTCAGCATCAATAAGATGCAGGGAAATATTTTATCTTAATATTGTGTTGCTCACGAAGTGATTTTAGCAGAAATACAGTGTTCATTTTAAGGTCGGGTAAGATCAATATTTGATACATAGCAGCAATATAACGGACACCTCCTTATTTCTGGCGCTAAAAACAGTATGACGAATAAATGATGTGGCCTGGTATATTGGTATCGCAATGATTTTTAAAGTGTATAAGGCTGTTTTTATACTAAAGGTTATTCTTTTTGCAAATTCACGCAATATTTTTGTGCTGGTTGGGTGTGGTGAAACTTTATGGCATTGGTTGTACTTACGAAAAATAATTTCCTGCGACTTGCGCTTCACTCTGTTTACGATGAGCTTAATTTAACAGAAGATACCTGTGTAATTGATACTGAATCTTTCAATGCACTTATAGATATATTATACGAAATATACTCCAGGGATTTGGTATCTTGTCGCCGAATTCTATTGGTGGGGGATGATATTGGCTCAAAGATATTATTTCCTTTGAATGTCATTTCTCTTGATTCACCGCTCACAGTATTGAAGAATCAAATGCATACTGGTTATAGCCTAAAGGCTGTGCTGGAGCGTATTTACGAGTGTAGAAGACTGGTAGCGCTGACTGATAGCGAGCGTTTGTTTGCTCAATACTACAGTTCGAGAAACTCGATTAAAAACATAGCGCGCAGAATTGGTTTAAGTGAAAAAACGGTGTATCAACAAACGGCGAGTGCTGCGGCTAAACTTAACCTGCGCTCTGGAAAAGAGTTTCTGCTTTTCCTGGACCGAGAGTTTAGTAATAATCTTGGTCGTTAAGTTTTAAGAAATGCAGTTCGCAAGGTAATGGAGTTCGTTTAGTTCGGCTAGTCGGTTGTGTGATGACATTCTAAACCTGCGAGATTAGAATTATCACACATAATCCTAATTCCTGCTGTGACAAAGAACACATGGATGCCCAGGTCAGGAACGGCTACTCTAAATTGTTCTGTGACGGGTTACTTTCTAATGGTATATATCAAAAAACTGCGGCGTACTTCGCAACGTTGTTCGACCGAGGTGCATATTTCCTGTGGCGATTTTAAGTAGGTTATATAAATCGAAATGTGTTTATGACGCTTGTAAATATTCTACGCCTGGCATTCTTTGTATTTCACAAGTGAGTATTTATGTGGGTGTTATCCATTTCTGGACGATATATTTGATGTGAAAATACCGGATGCAGGTGTAAAATATAAGAATAGTTTAATAAAATTGGCTATGATGAATGAAAAACGCTAGTCGTCAATATTGCAACCCATCATTCTTACTATTTGGTATTCTAAGTGTGTATTTCCTTGTGGCACTGATAGTTTACGTGCCTAACATGGGAGGGGATGGTCTCAGATTGCCGCATAATATAATTTGCTGGGCGGTGATGCTATTTATGATATTAATGTCAGGCTATTATGTTATACTGCGCGGAAAAATAAAACTGAATGAAGCTTTAACCTTCTTCATTGGCGGTGCTTGTTTAATGTCGCTTCCATTCTTATGGGGAAAGAAAGATGTAATGATATTTGCATTACCAAGATTTGCAGGTCTCTGGGGGGGGATCTTTTTCTATCTGGCGTTGCTGCAAATTCCAATGCGATTCTCGATGAAAACCCGATTGATTATTGTATTTGTGTTAAGTGCACTGATTCAGTCGTGCCTTGCTTTTTGGCAATTGCTCGTCACTTCACCAGATAACTTTATGGAGTTTTTACCCGGCACAAGGCCTTACGGGATCTTTCAACAAGTCAATGTGTTGGCGAGTTTTGTTGCTACGGGTTATGCATGTACCTTGTGGCTATTATTTAAGGCAAAAACAAAGCTGTCTTGTTTTTTACTTCTTTTCTCAACGGTTGTTTTCACGGTAACTTTAGAGATCTTGCAATCCAGGGCTGGGATGTATGGCATCGTTCTTTACTTAGCCTTGATTTTGCTAGCCCGCCATCGCCCAAAGATAAAAGGTGTCTTTATTGTCTACATTATGTTGGTGATATTGACATTATTAACCATCCATTGTTTAAAAAGCTTCGGCATCGCCGATCACTTTTTACGTTTTATTGGTTCGGTGGACAAAGAAGGTACGAACGCTGAACGGTGGAAAATAATTACTATAACCTTATCGATGATTCAGCAGCATCCTTTGAGTGGTTGGGGGTACGGAAGTTATGAGTATAATCTTTCGAGATTCGCGCTTCATCATTTTGATTATCTTTTCGGCAGGGTTGATAATGCCCACAATGAATTTTTATTTGAATGGGCAGAGGGTGGGGTTCTTGCTATTTCAGGAATGATTTTTATTGCTATTGGGTATTTCACTCTTTTGAGGAGGTACTCACCATCACGAATTGCTATGTGGGGGTTGGCCTCACCGATAACGTTTCATATGATGGTCGAGTATCCATTACTGCTTTCTACGCCGCACTGGATGCTGCTATTGCTGATTTGCCGTCTGGCGACATCAGAAAAATGTAAGATACGGAGAAATAATAGTAAGCGAGATGGGATGATAATGCTTTCAGTTGGAATTACAGGTGTCCTCTTTATGCTAACTGGGTTTCGTACGGGCATGGCGCTGACGGAATTTGAGCGTAACAAAATGCAGGATTTTACAGCAGCATCTAAAGTATTGAATCCATGGGCTCAATGGGAGCGCTGGCAATACGACTCGCATACATCTTTGCTGTTTAAATATTATCAGACCCATCAGCATGAGCTATTAATAAGTTACGAAGATTGGGGTAAAAATTATCTTATGCACAGAAATGATATAAGGGTGTTTAAAAATATAGTGCAGATAAATAGAAAGTATCCTCAACAAGCGACAACAATGTGGTTGCAGCAACAATGGTACGATTACTACCAGTTTGTCGAAAGTGCTCATAAAGTAAATTGAATCATGAAGGGCCATCCGGCCCTTCATCTTTTAGAAATTTTTTGGCAGTGGCTTTGCGATTTCGATAAGTTTACCGTTACTGGTCTTGATGTATCCACCCTCAGCCAGTTGAGAAATGATGTTATAAATCAAACTGCGGGACAAGTGCGTAGTCTCCTGAATATAAGCCACAATGCCGGTTCGACTTAAATCACTTACCTCTCGTTTTTTCATGTACTCAATAAGCTTAGCACGAATTATTGAGTAAGAAGTTTTACTGACCAAATGTTCGTCCCGGTAGATCATCATATGAACTGTAAAGGCGAGTACTTCTGCAACATCCTGCCAGAGTTGTTTCTCAGTGATAATCGATTTGGCATACTCACCTGGCAAGTATGAAACCCTGGAATTGCGCGATGCCCGAAAATAGTAACGACCAATTGGTTCAAATAAGTCCCCGAGCCCTGCAACAATGGGGCCTGATGTTACTGAAACTTTAAGATCATCATAAGCTCTGTGAATTGATATAGAACCATTGCTCACTAGCCAAAGTATGTTGGTAGATTTTTGCGACTTAACCTGGACCGATTGGATGTTGACTCATAAGGTGTTGAAAAGGGGAGCAATGCATCATGGATTTTTCGCAATGCCTCGCCTGGAAATGTGATCGCCTCTATCGCCATATAACTTTGCGGGGGGAGAAAATCAGGCGAAATCGCCTGTGATGCGCTCCCTTCTGTTGTGGTGCTTTTTGCATGTTCATTTATTGATTTTGGTTCTGTTGACATTGTGTCACCCTTCAGTATCGAAGCAGTACTAATGATAGCAGTGAGAATCAGTACTAATGATAGCAGCAAATGACCCAGACACTCATGAGAACTCAGAGGATAGGGGGTTTTCCGCATATGGTTCTTTTTTAGGGGGGATTATCGCTGAATATAAACGGACGTCAAGAATGATAGTTTAATCTTTAATTCTTAACATTATCACAACAATGATTCCAAAAGTGTACGATTTATTTTCTTTAGCCAGTTTACTATTTTTTATAAAATAATATTTGTAATGATGTTAGTGATTTGTGAAGCACGAAATGGCTCAACTTATTACTCATCATAGTAATAAAGTTTAAATTTAAAGAAAAGGATTTAATCAATGAACGCGAAAAATAAATTGCTGGTAATGGCACTTTCTTCCTTAATAACCGCAGGTGCTCATGCGGCAACCGATCAGGGACACGGTAAAATTACATTCCTTGGATCTGTTATTGATGCACCGTGCTCAATCGATGCAAAAAGCCTCGATCAGACAATTCAGTTGGGTGCAATTTCAAAAAACCAGCTCGCTGATGGTGGTAAATCTACGCCAGTAAGCTTTGATATTCAACTCCATGACTGTGATTCCGCAACGGCGAATAAAGCGTCCATTACTTTTAACGGCATAGCGGGTGCTAAGACTGATGGTCTGGATAGTGCCTTTGCTGTAACCGGTCAGGCAAGTGGCGTGGGCGTAGGTATTACCGATATGGGTGGCAAAGTGATTAAGCCGGGTACCAAGTCGTCTCTCTCAGCCATGAGTGATGGCGATAACGAACTGCAGTTTCTGGCTTATGTGCAGGGGTCAACTGCTTCAGGCGCAGTCATCCCGGGTAATTTTACCTCTATCGCTAACTTCATGATGACTTACGAGTAAGTAAAAATTGTCTACCCGAAAGGGTAGACATCTGTTCATGAAATTGTGAGGGCTTATGTTGACAGCTGTAGTGCTTCGCCAGTGCTTTGCTGTTGGTGTGTGTTTATTGTTTTCTTCCGTATGTCACGCTTCAGATCGCGGGCGCGTTAGCATGACAGGCAGCATTTATGAGAGCTCTTGCTCAATTGAGATGGCTTCAAAGAATCAGGTGATAGTGATGAAAACCGTTTCTGTAGGCCAATTAACG
The DNA here is from genome assembly GCF_008364555.1 of Enterobacter vonholyi. Classification (GTDB taxonomy): domain Bacteria; phylum Pseudomonadota; class Gammaproteobacteria; order Enterobacterales; family Enterobacteriaceae; genus Enterobacter; species Enterobacter vonholyi. Next base: position 708,540 of record NZ_VTUC01000006.1, on the reverse strand, counting down.
CAGAATGGTGAAGCCGGGAGCACATTGCTAAGAATTCATCTGGTGGGATGTTCTACTCAATTAGATGCTCGTCATTTTTACATAACATTTTACGGTTCCAAAGAGGATCATGAAACATTCCATGTACTGGGAAATACGCAGGGCGTAGGTATACGTATTACAGATGCGAATGGAGTACCTATAAAACCGGGTGAGCCATCTTATATTAATCAATCGATGGCTAAAATGAATACCCTGGACTACAACCTCACATTGACTGGTAATGGGGGAATACTACACCCTGGTTTCTATGCAGCTGTTGTGCGTATGAGGCTGGATTATTTTTGACTGATTAAAGGTGATGTTAGTGTATAAAATACAAATATCTCGTCGGTCAATTATTGCCAGTGTATTAATTGCAGTATTAACCAGATATGCATATGCTGAAGAAAAGATCATTCAGTTCAATACTGACGTTCTGGACGTGCAGGATCGTGGTCATATTGATTTAAGCCAGTTTTCACGGGCGGGTTACGTTATGCCCGGCACATACGCATTATCAATTCAAATTAATAAAAGCTCATTACCCGAACAACAAATCACGTTTATGGTGCCCGATAATGATAAAAATGGAAGTGAAGCGTGCCTGACTAATGACATTGTTACTCAGTTTGGGCTAACCACGGCAGCAAGTAAAAACTTATCCTGGTGGCATAACGGTGAATGTCTTGACCCGACTTCACTTCAGGGGATGGTTATGCGGACTGACATGTCCAGCAATACGCTTTTTATTAACCTTCCTCAGGCCTACCTGGATTACGTGGCTGAGAACTGGGACCCACCTTCACGCTGGGATGAAGGGGTCGCAGGAATTCTGTTTGACTATAATTTGAACGGTCAGGCTATACGTCAGCACGATAGTGGTATGACTGAAGAAAGTAAAACTCTCAGCGGTAATGGAACTACCGGGATCAACGTTGGCGCATGGCGTTTTCGCGCAGACTGGCAAGGTCAAATGGAAAAACGTTCAGGGAGCATGGCACGCAATACACAAAATTTTGATTGGAACCGCTATTACTTATACCGGGCAGTGCCCTCTATGCGGGCCAAAATGACATTAGGTGAAGATTACCTCACCTCGGATATGTTTGACAGCTTCCGCTTTACCGGCGTGAGCCTGGTGTCCAGTGACAATATGTTGCCGCCGAACCTGCGTGGCTACGCGCCGGAGGTCACGGGCCTGGCGAAAACAAACGCCAAAGTGACGATCAGCCAACAAGGGCGTGTGCTCAATGAAACAACGGTGGCAGCCGGTCCTTTTCGTATCCAGGATTTGAATAATGCGGTGTCTGGCACGCTTGACGTGAAAATTACTGAACAGGATGGCTCTGTACAGACCTATCAGATGAATACGTCGACCATTCCTTATCTGACTCGTCCAGGGCTGGTTCGATATAAATTAGCAGCAGGGAAACCTTCAGATTTTGATCATCACAGCGATGGCCCTGTCTTCGGTACAGGCGAATTCTCCTGGGGGGTGAACAACGGATGGTCACTGTATGGCGGCGCGCTGGTTGCCGGTGACTACAACGCAATGTCTATAGGGGTCGGGCGAGATTTATTGGTTCTCGGGGCAATATCTCTGGATGCAACTGAATCACGAGCTCGCCTGCCGCAGCAGGAGTCACGGCAGGGTGGTTCGTACAAATTAAGCTACTCAAAACGGTTTGACAGCACTGATAGCCAGGTGACTTTTGCCGGGTATCGCTTCTCTGAGCGTGGTTTTATGAGTATGACTGACTACCTGGATGCGCGTTACCACGATAACGACAACGGTGGCAGTGGCAAAGAAATGTATACGGTGACGTTTAACCAACAAATAAAGCCGTTGAACATGAGTATTTATTTAGACTACAGCCGTCAAACCTATTGGGATCGTCCTGCTAACACAACTTATAACGTGTCGCTTTCGCACTATTTTGATTTCAGAAGTTTTAAAAATCTTAGCCTGAGTATATCTGCGTTCCGCACTACAAATAACGAGACTGACGATCGTGGTGCCTACATGAGTTTATCCGTTCCCTGGGGAGAATCAGGTTATTTCAATTATGGCAATCAAATCAGCGAGGATGGAGCCAGTCATTCCATCTCATACAGCGATCGAATCAATAAGGATAACTCATACCAGATTAGCCTCAACTCCGATCAAAACGGCGTTATAGGGGGGAGCGGGTATCTTACGCATGATGGTGATAATACTGAAGTAACGGCCACCGCAACCCAGCAGGGTAATAAATACAGTTCGATGGGATTGTCAGTACGCGGTGGCATGACGGCAACAACGCAGGGTGCGGCGCTCCATCGTATGTCGGTGGCAGGTGGCACTCGCATGATGGTGGACACTGATGGTGTAAGTGGCGTACCCGTTAAAACAGGCGGAAACAATACTCATACTAATGTTTTTGGTAAAGCCGTGGTCGGAGATGTGAGTAGCTATTACCGAAACAGCATGAATATCGATATGGATGAACTGGGTGATGATGTGGACGCCAGTCGTTCAGTGGTGCAAGGCACCTTGACGGAAGGTGCGATCGGCTATCGTAAGTTCGGCATTCTTGCCGGTAAAAAAGCGATGGCGATATTGCGCCTGACGAAAAATAGCGTGCCGCCATTTGGCGCTACGGTGACTAACAAGGATAAGGAACAGACCGGGCTGGTCAGCGAAGACGGCTTCGTTTGGCTAACGGGAATTAAGCCTGGTGAGGTGATGAGTGTGAGTTGGGACGGTTCAGAAAAATGTCACATTAATCTCCCCGCAGTGTTGCCCCCTGACCTGGAGAGTCAGAAATTGCTGTTGCCATGCACCACGGTAGACAGCATCAATTAATTCCTATTTGTTTGAGAGAAAAGAGTCATGATTCGCAATACATTAATACGTAATCGTTGTTTGCTCGCATTGGCATTCACCACACTGGTCGCGCAACAGGCGAATGCTGCACTTGCGCTGGATCGTACCCGCGCGATCGTTAATGCTGGCGATAAATCGATGAGCCTGGTGGTGAATAATCAAAACCGCGAGCTGCCTTATCTGGCACAAGCGTGGGTGGAGGATGCTCAGGGTAACAAGATAAGCGATCCGCTGGTCGCCCTCCCGCCGGTACAGCGTATTGAACCTGGCAGCAAAAGCCAGATCAAAATTCAGATTACGCCTGCAATGAAGCTGTTAGCGCAGGATAAAGAAACGCTTTTCTTCTTTAACCTGCGTGAAATCCCGCCAAAGACGGACAAACCGAATACCTTGCAGATAGCGCTGCAAACCCGCATCAAGCTGTTCTATCGTCCGGCATCGCTGGTGGTGGAGCAGAACAGCAAACCATGGCAGGAGCAAATGACGCTGACGCGCCAGGGAGAAGGTTACACGGTGAATAATCCAACTCCTTATTACATCTCTGTTGTTGAAGTTGCTCCATCGCTGAAAGGTGAGCCGCTGAAAAGCGTGAAGCCGTTACTGGTCGCCCCAAAAAGTAGCGCCCGGTTAGAAGGTGATACTCACAATCTGGGAAACAACCCGGTTATTACCTATATCAATGATTTCGGGGGACGCCCGAAGCTGGTCTTCAGCTGCAGTGGTAGTAGTTGCAATCTTACATCTGCGCATGCGGGCTAAACAGATGAAAAAAGTATGCATGTTGCTATCTCTGCTGTCGGTCATTAGCTCCACAACGCTGGCTGATGAAAAGAGCGTGAGCGGCGATGTTCCTTTTATTGTTGTAGGAATGATGGTTGAAGGGGCATGCATACTTGAAATGCAATCAGCATCACAGGAAATTTCACTCAGTACTCTGTCTGCATCGCTGCTGAAAAAAATCGGTAATCGTGGCGCACCTGTACCTCTTGTCCTGCACCTCAAAAATTGCATAAGAATGCAGGGCTCAAGTACGGACAGACGCACCGGGAGTCGTTCGTGGGATGCCATCCAACCCATCGCCACCTTAACGTTTTTGGCTCCTGCTAATAGATATAGCCCGGAACTGGTGCAGGTAACTGGAGCACAAGGTATTGGTCTACGTATCACAGATGTCAGACAGAATGACATACGTTTAGGGGAACGCAGTAAGCCACAGTTTCTCACGCCTGGTAGTGACGAGCTCATTTTTTACATCGCACCTGAGAGAACACCTGAACAGTTGATTTTGGGCCCGTATAAGGCAGTGGTGAACTTTTCGCTGGAGTATGATTGATGACGCGACTTTTATGGCTGTTGGGTTTTATTTTTTTTATACCCTATGCTTGTGCAGGGAATAATAATGTAAAAATCAGTGGTGCTCTGGTTTCAGAGCCTTGCACGCTATCTGAAGAATCATCAGATATTCAACTTGATTTCGGTAACCTTGTAAGCACCTTCTTCTATCACAGCAACCGCACGCCGGGACAACCGTTCATTATTACGCTGGTTAACTGTGATACGACATTGGGCAGCAGTGCCACTATCACCTTTAAGGGGAGCGAGAGTCAGGCCTTGCCGGGTTTATTAACGCCTGATGCGGGTAATACGCAGGGTATCGCCATTGGTATCGAAACCAATAGTGCAGATCCACAACAGCTAGCGCTGAATAAGCCAAGTCCCGTATTCAGTTTGACGAACGGTAATAATATCATCGCTCTGAAGGGATATGTCCAGGCTGAGCCAGCCGCTATTGCCGCTCACAGCATTACGGCCGGGGCATTTACGGCTACAGCCACATTTGAGATTGCGTATCCATGAGGTTAATACGATGAAATTATGGTGCCCGATTATTATTGCTGCAGGGTTATTAGCGAGTGTGTTACACGTCAGTGCGGGTGAACCGGCCAAATTAAACCTCAATATTACTGGAACTGTAATAGCCAACGGTTCCTGTACCTTTAATAAAGGCAAAACCTTAACCGTGGATTTTGGTGATGTCAATTTTTCAACTGTTAACGGAACTTCCACACTTGACGGAACCTATCGGAAACCTTTGTCATCAACGATGACCTGTACGGGTGACAGCGCTGGTAAAACTCAGCTCACTTTTAAATCTTTAGCTGGGGGGACGATTGATTTCAAAGGACAGAAATTGTTACCCGTAAGCATAAATGCATCGAATCCTGGGAAGCAGTTGGGAATTAAATTACTGGTTAATGGTGTTGCGCAGGATGTTGATTCAGCATTTGCTGTCGATATGCTCGCTCAGCCAGGATTGCAGGTAGAACTTGTGCTGGTAGGTGATGGTACCGGTTTAATTAATGGGGCACCTATTAGCGCCAGCGCAACGCTGGTAATGGAGTTTATGTGATGCGTATAAAAACAATTTTTTTAACATGTTTTACGTTCTTACTTTGCGCGCAGACGAATACAGTTTTTGCTGCCCAGACGGGTGACACGATGTCAATAACGTTCACCGGTCGGCTAAATAATCATAAACCTTGTGTGGTAAATAATAACCAGGATATCAACGTCGCTTTCGGTAACGTAAATATCAACAAGGTTTCTACCGATCATATAACTCAGTCTATGGATTATAGCTTAGACTGTTCAGGGAGTCAGGCGGGTAATACAGTAGAGATGACTATTAAGGCAACACCTGTTACCGGTGACACAGCTGCAATTGCGTCCAATATACCGGGGTTATGGCTCAAGTTTATCAAAGATGGGCAACCGCAGGATTTGAATGAGGCGTTTACTGTTGCGGACTGGCAATCCCCGCCCACGCTTGAAATTGAACTGGAAAAAGATCCTGCGGTAGAATTAGAGGCTGCTGCCTTTTCAGCAACAGCGACATTAATGAGTGAGTATTTTTGAGATGTGCAATATCCGATTTGGTATTGATAAAATAAGTGTAATAGCAATATTTTTGCTAGGTTTTATATTTCTTCCTGTCTTGTGTCATGCTTCCTGGACAAATACCCCTGGGATGTATTCGCACATAGCGAAAAAACTGGTTTGTCCCGAAACACCTGATACGAATCTGAATCTGGATGAATCAGATTATATCATGCAGGGATGCGAATTTACAGTTGGGGATGGTAATACTGTTCCAAGCTCAGATAGGTATACAATCGTTCTTGCCGTTGTTGACTCTACCGGTGAATACAAACTAAATTTGATAAGTGCAAATAAGTATATTGATGCTGGCGTGGAATTGAATACTTTGAACCTGGACTGGACTGTTTTAAACCGATTAATGATCACATATCCTGCTAATCATATTTGCTATATGTTAAGTAATTATTACAGTGGCCTTAACTACACTTTCAACAATACTCCTCAAAGTTGCCCTGAAGGTTCTGGAGGATCAACGCCGTTACCTCCACCATTCCATTGTGCATTTGGCGATGGAAGCACGCTGAATATTTCATTAGGCAATGTGGACAGAGCTGAAATCGGAACGGTTCCCGGTACGCTGTCCGGGACTGAGAAAAATATCAGCATTACCTGTACGGGCGATGGCTCGGCGACCTACACAATTGGTTTTGAATACACGCCCATAAATATCGCGGGGACGGAAATGATTTCCTCAACGACAAATGGACTCGCGGTAGCTATATCGTTGAATGGTAAGCTTGTCAACCCAGCCGATACGTATAGCCGAACCTATAGTACGGGGACTCAGACAGAGAAATTAACATTCGAACCTATCCGTGACCCTTCGGTGAAAATCGGTGATATCCAAACGGGGGCCTTTTCGGCGAATGCAGTTATGATATTAACTGTTCAATAGCGCAAAGTTAAGACAGAAGGTGCATATTATTGCTTCAGGAAACGGTGCCAAAGTGATGTAATTATAATTTATCCAGAGGCTGGTGAGTGGCAGAAAATATGCATGAGTCGAACAATTAGTACGCGACATGGTGCAAAGTGAAGTCATGAATTTAAACCTTGCACTATTTTCAGGAACAGCACATTAATGTGAGCGGCTTTTGAAATGCACAATATTAAATCTATTATTGAAATGCTGGTTTTTATTTTTTTTTACGATGCTACCTTTTCTGCCTGCCTCATGTTTTGCAACATGGACAAACACTCCGGGAATACATGAGAATAGTACGGGGAAGCTCGTTTGCCCTATTACACCTGATACAATCATGTCAAACTTGACAGCTGATGATTATAGCCAGGCGGGATGTACGTTAGACGTTGGAGAGGGAAATGAAGTTCCATACTCTGGTAATTATCATCTTATCCTTGTCCACATTACCTCTGATGGGATCTCTTCTTTCGGGCAAGATAGTGCAGCTGTGTATATTAAGGCTGGAGTGGAATTAAATACACTGAATCTTGTGTGGGCAACGACCTCAATATCACAGCTAGGGAGGTCTCCTAATCGTATTTGCTATGTGCTTAAAAGTTCACGAAGCCAGTACTTTACTTTCAATAATACCGAAAAAGGTTGTAAATCTGGCACTGGAGGAACAACTCCCTTACCTTCACCATTCCATTGTACATTTGGCGATGGCAGCACGCTGAATATTTCGTTAGGCGATGTGGACAGAGCTAAAATCGGAGCGGTTCCCGGTACGCTGCCCGGGACGGAGAAAAATATCAGCATCACCTGCACGGGCGATGGCAAGGCGACCCACACAATTAGCTTTAAATACACAGCCGTAAATATAGCAGGGACGGAAATGATTTCCTCAACGGCAAACGGACTCGCGGTGGCTATGTCGTTGAATGATGAGCTGGTCAGCCCAACGGATACCTATAGCCGAACCTATAGTACGGGGACTCAGACAGAAAAATTAACATTCGAACCTGTACGGAATCCTTCGGTGAAAATCGGTGATATCCCAACGGGTCCCTTCTCGGCGAGTGCAGTCATGATATTAACTGTTCAATAGTTTGCAGAGAAGAAGCGCGATCCCTCAAAGGTATTCACGTTTTCCTTATGTTGTCGACAAAACGCGCGATGACTATAAAGAATACCGGCACGAAGAAGATCGCGAGAAGCGTACCGCTAATCATGCCACCAAAGACTCCGGTACCGATGGCATGCTGCGTACTGTCGCTCGCACCACTGGCCAGCATCAACGGAACAACCCCTAATGTGAAGGCTAACGATGTCATCACAATGGGGCGCAGGCGCTGGCTAGCGGCATGAACGGTAGCCGCCAGCAGGGGTTGCCCCTGACGGTGGAGCTGCCTGGCAAATTCAACAATCAGAATGGCGTTCTTGGCCGACAGGCCGATGAGCGTAATCAGGCCCACCTTGAAGAAAACGTCATTCGTCAAGCCGGCAACTGATACAGCTATCACCGCGCCGATAAGTCCCAGTGGAACGACCAGCATGACCGCGAAAGGAATAGACCAGCTCTCATACAGCGCGGCGAGCACCATAAAGACGACCAGTATCGACAGGGCGATAAGGCCCGGAAGCTGAGATTCCGATTTTCTTTCCTGCAACGAACTCCCGGCCCACTCGCCAGCCATACCCTGAGGCAGGCTCCTGGATAAACCCTCCATGACCTTCATTGCGGTGCCGCTGGACTCTCCCGACGCCGCATTTCCGGTAATGCGAATAGCAGAATAACCCTGGTAACGCGTCAACTGCTGCGGCGCAACGTTCCAGGAAAGCGAGGCAAATGTAGATACCGGCACCATCTGACCCATCCGGTTTTTCACTGATAATTTGAGTATCTGCTCAGGCTTCATTCGGTAGGGCGCGTCGGCCTGAATAATCACCTGTTGAACGCGGCCGTTGTTCGTATAGTCATTGACGTAATTTGAGCCCAGGGTGACGGAGAGCGTCTGGTTGATTTCATCAAATGAAACGCCCATCGCTTCTGCTTTTTCTCTGTCCACCTGTAGCGCAAGGCTTGTTCCTTCCGCAAGACCGTCTATATACACGTCACTCAGTTCAGGACGCTGATTGGCCTGCAGGACCAGCGCATCGGCAGCTCGCTTTAAAGCCTCGTAGCCGAGTCCCGCTCTGTCCTGCACGTACCAGGTAAAGCCCGACGAGGTGCCCATATCCGAAATTGCCGGCGGAAGCAGGCTCATCGTGACGGCATCAGAGACGTTCGCCATGCTGGCCTGTATATGGTCGGCTTCACCCTGGGCCGTCGAACCCTGCCGATATTTCCAGTCCTTCAGCGTGGTGAAGGCCATAGCCGAATTCGACCCTGAACCTGAAAATCCAAACCCCAGGATCATAATGTTGCTTTCAATATCCGGCCGGGCCGCAATTTCCTCTTCAAATTTTTTAACCACGTTCAGGGTTCGCTGCATGGTTGCATCAGAAGGCAGCTGGATTGAAGACATAAAGTAGCCCTGATCTTCGTCAGGCAGAAAGGACGACGGTAAGGAAGACATCCCCAAAAACAGCGCAGCACATAGCGCAACGTACAGGAGCAGCATACGCCTGGTTCGCTTCAGAACGGCACCCAGCCCGGCTTCGTAACAGGCGGTAAGCGAGCGGAAGCGCGCGTTAAACCTGACCGCGAACCATCCGCCTTCGCTCTTTCCTGCCTTATGCGGCTTGAGTAACGTTGCGCACAGGGCAGGCGTCAGCGTCAGGGCAAGAAACGCGGACAGCAGTATAGAGACAGCCATGGAAATACAAAATTGTCGGTAGATAATCCCGACGGATCCTTCAGCAAACCCCATGGGGATAAACACGGCAGTGAGCACCAGCGTGATCCCGATAATCGCCGGTGTGATTTCCTGCATGGCTTGCCGCGTAGCGTCACGCGGGGAAAGGCTTTTTTCCTCCATCAGTCGTTCAACGTTTTCTACAACCACAATGGCATCATCGACAATAATCCCTATCGCCAGCACCATGCCGAACATCGTCAGAATATTGATGGAGTACCCGCTCAATAGCATTACCGTGAAGGTGCCAAGAAGTGCAACGGGGGCAACAATCGCCGGGATAAGCGTGCAGCGTATCTTGTGCAGAAACAGCAGCATAACCAGGAAGACGAGAACCATCGCTTCCACAAATGTCTGAACAACCTTCATGATAGAAAGTTTCACAAACGGGGCGGTATCGAAGGGAACCGTAAATGCCATTCCTTCGGGTAACACCTGGGAAAGTTCGTCGATGCGCGCGCGTACGCCTGAAGCCGTGCTCATTGCGTTGGCGCCAGGCGAGAGCTGGATAGCCGCTGCCGTTGCAGGAACCCCATTTTCGCGGATACCGAAAGCGTAGCTTTGCAGGCCAGATTCAATGCGTGCAATGTCGGACAATTTCAGACGGGCGCCGGATGCGTCAGACTTCAGAGTAATATTCCTGAACGCCTCTACCGAGGAGAGTTGTCCCTTCACCGTGATGGGATACGTTACCCCTTGTCCTTCAGATGCTGGCTCATCTCCCGTTTTACCGGGCGAAACGAGGGCATTCTGCTGGCCAACAGCGGTAAGCACATCGCTCACCGAAAGGCCGTAGGTGTGGAGCTTCATCGGATCCAACCAGATTCGTAGCGCTTTTTCGCCGCCAAACAGCTGAACTTTTCCTACGCCGGGCACGCGACGAAGCTCGTCACTGACGTTTCGGGCAAAATAGTCGCTTAAGTCGGCTTCCTCAAATTGACCTGTCGTGGACTTAAGCCCCACCATCATCAGAAACCCGGAATTAGCGGCCTCGACGTTAATACCGTTTTGTCTTACCGCCTGAGGGAGACGAGGCTCGACAATCTTAATCTGATTCTGCAGGTCCATCTGCGCCAGCTTGATGTCCGTACCCGGTTTAAACGTGACGGTAATTGATGCCGAACCGGTTGTGTCGCTGGATGATTCGAAATAGAGCAAATTATCGACCCCAGAGATTTCGCGCTCGATTAACGATACCACCGACGTATTCATGATATCGGGGCTCGCCCCCGGGTAACTGACGGAAATAATGATCCCCGGCGGTGCCACCGCCGGATACTGCGCAACCGGCAAACGGGGAATAGACAGGAGTCCTGCCAGCACGATAAAAAGCGCCACTACCCAGGCGAAAACGGGGCGTTCAATAAAAAAATGAGGCATTAAATTAACGTCCAGTTACGTGAATTTCTTCATCAGTGGATACGCGTTTACCGATATCCCTGAGCTGCGAAAACTTCTCAAGAAGCTGCGGTGCGTCATCAAGGCTCGTCGCGAACATCCACATGTAGGTCATCACGGAATAAATATGTCCGGCGGTGATGCCGGTTGAGCGCGTCATCCAGATGATGGTCAGCGTAAAAAGCGCGGCAACAAGTACGCCAACCCACAAATAGCCCCACGCCTCGCGGTCAGATAATGCGATACGTAAACGGGCAAGCGTGGAGTAATGTCGGTGAAGAGTGGCCGTTCCCGCCTTATGAACATAATCCACTTCTTTTTCCAGACGATTATTCAGGCGCATGAATAGCCATTCATTTTTACGGGCATATCCGGAGACAAATCCGAGCAGGACAAATACAATCGCAAAGCACATGACCCCGGCCCAAAATTCAATAAACAGCAACATGATTGCGGCGCCAAACAGTGAACTCAGCGATGTAATCAGCAGGGGAAGGTGCATTTCAAAGAAATCCACATACTCACGCGAGAGCGTTACCCTGGCGGCGATTGCCGAATGGTTTAGCTGATACTTGCGCTGTGCCAGAACGACGGATACCGCGAGTCCGGCGTAAATGCGTGCAAAAGTGCGGGTATCGACGCTTCGTCTGGCCGCGCCGATGAACCACATACAAAGCACCATCAGGCCATATAGCGCGGCGTTAAGCGTCTTCCCTGCGAGGATGGCATTTATCGCGATGCCTGCCAGAACGGGGTAAAGTAGAAACGTTACGTTTTCAGCCACCACCAGGAAGAAAGTGACAACCAGTTTTTTCCGGTGCCGGATCGCAAGTTTTTTAAGCGAGTGCATCACTCCGGCAGGTTTAGAAGGACTAAGATTATTATTACGGTTCATCATTATGGGCAAATCGCGTCAGACTTTTTTTAGTGAATTATTTTTGTGCAAAATAGTGTGATGGAGAGCCTACCGAACGCCTGTTTAGCGGAAATGGGCGGTTTGTGGAGGATGTGTGGAGCGGTGGCTCAAATCATTCTCATAAGGAGGTACAGCGGGGCTCCACCAAAAAAAATGATCAAATAACACTCGTAGTAAAAGACCAGATCCTCAATGTCGGGCAATGTGTTTAACAACACGGTGAACGTAATAATGAGATAAACAAAAATCACTATTAGCCAGAAGGAGATGACAAGCAGCTCAGTCAACGCACCGGCTTTATTTTGGATTATCAGAGAGACAACCGACAATGCGATGCAGCCATAGATGATGGGTGACGAGGGTAGCGTCGAGGCGACTTTCTCATCCATTCTGTGTACCAGCACCAGCCAGGTATAAAGTAATCCCCACGACAGCAGCATAAACAGGGAATATATGCCCAGTTTTTTAGGGGAGAAATATTTTGAAAGTTCCATGTTCATTATTTCAGCCAACTTCATAAAGTCTTTAAGAAACAGTGGTAATTTGCAACGCTCAAAGCACAAAGGCTTATGCCTCAATAGCGATTTTGAACGGACATTGTCGAGTCTTTATTGACTGAATGTGTAGGTTGTGTGGAGAAATAACCGGGCATTTAAATCAACCGGTAAATTCTCGTGACCATGGCACTTTTTCGCGGAGGCTGTGTCTTATTGTGCTAAAGATATCTGATAGCGTGCTTAAAGGGATTTCACCCGCGGAGATAACATGCACAAAAATACGCTGATCCTTGTTGTTGAAGATGAAGACGAAATTGCCGAGATACTGATGAGTTACTTAGAGCGTTCGGGAATGAAAACGCTCAGAGCCAGGCAGGGTGAGAAGGCGATAACCCTCAATCGCCTGCATAAACCGGATCTCATCTTGCTGGACATTCATCTGCCCGTATGTGACGGCTGGAGCGTACTTACCACGCTTCGTCAGGAAAGTTCTGTGCCCGTCATTATGGTTTCCGCTCTCGATCAGGATGTCGATAAGCTCATGGGACTGAGACTGGGCGCGGATGATTACGTGATCAAACCCTTCAACCCCTCTGAAGTTGTCGCACGGGTTGAGGCGGTGCTGCGCAGGACAAAACCCGCGCTTCAGCAGGCGGGTTCCCTGCCGCTCAGAACGCCCTTTATTACGGTCTATCCGGATGACTTCTACGTGGAAGTCACCGTGGGCGAAGAGGTTATCTCCCCGGTATTAACGACGACCGAATTTAAATTGCTCACCTGGCTGGTACGATATCCGCGAAAGGTCTGTTCCCGCGAAGAGTTACTCAATGCGTGCCTGCCAGAAGGTGATACGCTCGACAGAACGGTCGACAGCCATATGAGCAAGTTGCGTAAAAAACTGGAACTTGCTGGCCTTTATGGCGTTCCCGAGAGCATAAGAGGCTTGGGTTACCGGCTTGGGGAAAAGAAATGAACAAAGAGTCTGTCCTGAGTCGTCAGATCTTAACGTATATGCTGTTGCTGACGTTTACGATAATTGCTATCGCCATACTGGGTTCATGGTTTTTTTACTCTTTTATACTGGATCACCTCCCGGGCGGTCCTGCTGCGGGCGATGACGAGCAGATGACGATGTGGGACTGGGTGTGGATTGGGACCGCGACGACGATCAGCCTGATTATCGCACTCTTTTTCACGGTCAAACTTTCATCGCGAATACTCACCCCGCTAAACGCGGTAGCATCCAGCCTGAAAAAGATTTCACAGGGCGATCTTGACGCACGGGCATTCTGCGCCAGCTCCCGGCTGGGTGAGATCAATCACCTGGTGACGGATTTCAATGAAATGGCGGAAAAATTACAGACGCTGGATATACAGAGGAAATCCTGGAATGCTGCGATTGCGCACGAGCTGAGAACCCCGGTCACGATCTTACGTGGACGGCTTCAGGGGCTGGTTGACGGTGTTTTTACCCCGGACCCGGTTCTGTTTAATAATCTTCTCAAACAGACGGAAGGGTTAACCCGTCTGATTGAAGATCTCCGGGTTATCAGTTCGGATGGCGGGGCGGGATACTCGTTATGCCTGTCCAGAACGGATCTTAAAGGGGCAATACAGAATGCGCTCGATACCTTCATGCCCGAGTTCAACCGTAAGGCATTTACCATCAAAACAGAACTGAGGGATCAGCAATGCGTATTCGACCCATTACGCATCAATCAGTGTCTGACCGTTTTATTTGATAATGCCTTACACTATTCAACCTCGCGCACACTCATCGTGAAAAATGGCGTTTCTGATAAAGGCAATTATATCCTTATTCAGGACGGGGGACCTGGCATCCCAAGGGAGTTTCATGATTTCTTATTTCAGCCCTTTCAGCGCGATAATGGTGCCAGAGATTTGAACCCGGAAGGCTGTGGTTTGGGCTTGTCGGTGGTAAAAGCCATCATGCTGGCGCATGGTGGCGATGTTACCTATACCTTATCGAAGCAAAACCATTCTATATTTAAACTCACCTGGCCCGACTCGTGAGTGTGAGCGGCAGGTCAAATGTGCCTGCCGGCGATAAATGCCATATTTTTCCTAGCTTAGCATCCCATTCCTGCGGGGTAATAGACAGTTTACCGCGTCTCGGGCTTAAGGTTATTTCACTGAAATAGATTTCATCTTTTTTTAGCATAAGGTCAACGCGGCAGTAGTCAATGCCATCCGCCAGTTCCTGGGATGCCAGCAACGCCTCTCGGAACAAGACCGGTTCGCCCGGCGCTAACGGTGTATTCGGATATTCCATCTGGAAGGGTTGTAAGTTCCAATGCCTGTCGTAAACGTTGATAAAACCCTGGCCGTTATCATCCGTAAAATCCGCTTCAACATAGTGCGCAACGCCATGAAAGCAATGGATCCGCAGCATTTCCGGCGTTGTGTTTCTGTCAGCATTATCGAAGAGATCGACAAACGGCTCGCAGAGTATACTGGGCGTAATATTTTTGTACTGCCATTCACGCGTGGTGTAGTACAGATTTTTCTTTAACGCGAGACTCAGTTTTTTACACGCTTCCCTGATGTTAAATTGCGCTTTGTTTGTACATATTATAGTGCTGCCGCTGTCATGGTTGCACTTAAGGACGAATTTGTCAGGGAGTACTGAAAAATCAATCTGCGACGCCCGGGTATAAACGCCAATTAATGGCACCGTTTTCACGCGCGTTGTTCTGGAGGAAACGTATGCCCGAACGGCGAGTTTATCGGCAAGCATGGTGTAGAAGTTATTATGGTCATAGACCAGACGATGGCATATTTTTTCACTCAGCGTAGTGGGGGATTTAATGTCGGGGCTTTTCCCGGATATTTTCTTTAGCCTGAAAGTATGAAAGTGCAGGTCCGACATTAAAAAAGAACGGCATCTTCTGATGAGATACTCGGTATATTTTAGAACATAGGTAGTGGTGTTCATTTCTTCTCCTCCGTAATGTCCCGGTATTCTGGAGAAGAACTGTTGATTGATATTGCATAAAATATGGAGCAGGGATGGAGACGAAAGAGTAAAGGATTAAATAGCGAATGAAGTCTATTTAATCCCTAATTTAGTGGGGCGATTTTTGTTTGCCGTCGCGCTTAGCGGTCCTTTCTCCATGCATCGGCGGTCAATGCTTCACCAAAGTGACCCGCAATCAGTCGTTTCGTCAGCTCATGAAGCGGGGAGGCCATCACATCCGCGGTGCTGCCGCGCTCAACCACTTCACCCTGGTGCATGACCATCACCTGATCGCTGATATGTTTCATCATTCCCAGATGCTGGGTGACGTAGATATACGAGATCCCCTGTTTTTCCTGCAATTCCAGCATCAGGTTAATCAGCTGCGAGCGCATCGACATATCCAGCGAGGCAAGCGCTTCATCCGCAATGATCACTTTTGGCCGCAAAATCAACGCACGCGCCAGACCCAGGCGCTGTTTCTGACCGGGTGCCAGCATGTGCGGGTAGTAGCTTTCGTGGTCCGGTAACAGCCCAACCATACGCAGGGTTTCGAATACGCGCTTACGGCGTGCCTCCGGCTCCAGGTCAGTGTTCAGACGCAGCGGAAAATCGAGGATCTGCGAAATGCGCTGGCGTGGGTTAAGCGAGGTAGACGGATCCTGAAAGATCATGCGGATGCGCTGGCTGCGGAAAGAGTAATCGCCGAAGGTCAGAGGATGATCGTCAATCAACACTTCGCCTGCAGTCGGTTCAACCATGCCGGCGAGCATTTTCGCCAGGGTGGATTTCCCGGAACCGTTCTCGCCGATGATCGCCAGGGTCTGTTTTTCACGCAGCGTAAAGCTCAGCGGCTTCACCGCGTCGACGGTTTGACGATGAAACAGCCCCGTGCGATAGCGAAAGGTCTTACTCAGGTTACGCACTTCCAGTAAGGTTTCGACCATTTCACTCTCTCTCCATGTTCAGCGGGAAATGACAGGCGTAAAGATGATTTTTTGCCCCGGTCAGGCGTGGCGTCTCGATACATTTACGCTGTGCATAAGGGCAACGCGGCCCCAGACGACAGCCTATCGGCAAAGATTCCAGCAGTGGAATCGCCCCGGGCAGGGTATTCAGGCGGCTTTTATGCGGCATGGCGCTGCCAAAATCCGGAATGGCGCGGATAAGCGCCTGCGTATACGGGTGGTGCGGCGCGGTGATTAGATCTTCACTCGGCGCGGTTTCGACCGTTTGCCCGCAGTACATCACGTCAATTTTATCCGCCCATTTGCTGAGCATTTGCAGGTCATGGCTGATCAGCAAAATAGTGGTGTTGTTATTCTGGTTGAGGCGCGACAGCAGGCGGAAAATTTGCGCCTGCGTGGTGGGTTCCATCGCGTTCGTCGGTTCATCCGCAATCAGCAAGCGCGGCTGATTGGCCAGCGCGATGGCAATCATCACTTTCTGACATTCGCCGTCGGTCAGCTCATAAGGGAAGCTGCGCATTGCATCTTTGTGGTCTTTGATCCCGACGCGGTGTAAAAGCTCAATGGCGCGACGCTTGCGCCAGCCAACACGTTGCCACCAGCGGCCTTTGTAGGTCCAGCCGGGAATGTTCTGCATCAGCTGTTTACCCACGCGTTCGGACGGGTCGAGACAGGACTGCGGCTCCTGGAAAATCATCGAAACGTTGTGGCCGACCAGCTTACGCCGCTCACGAGGGGAGAGGCGCAGCAAATCGATATCATCAAACCGCATACGGTCTGCGGTCACGCGCCAGTTGTCTTTCGCCACGCCGCAGATAGCTTTGGCAATCAGGCTTTTTCCTGAGCCGGATTCTCCCACCAGCCCGCGAATTTCCCCCTCCGCGAGGGTGATACTGATGCGATCGACGGCTTTAACCCAGCCTTCACCGGTTTTGAATTCGATGGTGAGGTTGCGGATATCAAGAAGCGGCATTATTGCACCCCCGCGTTAATTGCACGGCGAATACCGTCGCCCAGCAGGTTGATCAGCAGCACGCTTACCATAATGGCCGCACCCGGCAGCATGACCGTCCACGGTGCTACGTAAATTAACTCCAGCGCGTCGCCAAGCATCGCCCCCCATTCGGGCGACGGCAGCTGCGCGCCGAGGTCAAGGAAGCCGAGCGCCGCGATGTCCAGGATCGCCATCGACAGGGCGCGGGTGATCTCGGTGACCAGCCCTGAGGCGATGTTAGGCAGCACGGCAAACCACAGAATGTTGAAGGTCGTCGCGCCGTCCAGACGCGCGGCGACGACATACTCTTTTTCCAGCTCATCATGCACCATGCTGTAAACCGAGCGCACGATGCGCGGCAGGATAGCCAGCCAGACGGCGAACATGGCATGCGACAGATGCGGACCGGCAAAGGCAACAACAATGATCGCCAGCAGCAGGGACGGAATTGACAGCAGCGTATCCAGAATGTGATTAAGCACCGCCGAACGGAGACCATGCGTGGAGCCCGCAAAAATACCGAGCGCCAGCCCGCAGATCGTTGCCGCGAGCGTCACCACAAATGCGCCGCCGACCGTCGGGGCCGCACCGCTCAGCAGGCGGCTCAACACGTCACGTCCGAGATCGTCCGTTCCCAGGAAGAAGGAGACTTCGCCGTAGCGCGACCAGGACGGCGGCAGCAGCTGATAGCCGAGGAACTGCTGATCGATGCCATACGGCGCAAACCACGAGCCAAAGACGCACAGCAATACCAGACCGGCGCAGCCATAAAGGCCGATCATTGCCGTGGTGTCACCATAGAATTTACGCCACACGGTACGCAGCACGCCGGGCGTGCGCTTTTCACTGTATACGTTATCGTAAGGCATACCATTCCTTATGCTTCAATGGGTTAGCCATGGCACCCAGAATATCGGACAACACGTTAACAATAATGACCAGCGAACCAATCACCATCACACCCGCAGAAATAGCGGCATAATCCTGCTGGCGAATGGCGTTAATCAGCCATCGCCCCAGGCCTGGCCAGCTAAAGACCATCTCGGTGATCATGGCCAGCGTCAGCATGGTGGAAAATTGTAATCCCAGGCGCGGAATAACCGGCGGCAGCGCGTTGTGCAGGACGTTGCGGCGCAGTATGGTCAGGCGCGACAGTCCGCGCGTGGCGGCGGCTTTGACATAGTTCTGGTCAAACACCTCGATGGTGCTCAGGCGCATCAGGCGGATCACTTCGGTTGTTGGCGCAACCGCCAGCGTCAGCACCGGCAATACCATATGGCGCAGGGCGCTGACGATCATCTCGTGGCGCCATACGGAATCGGACAGCCACGCGTCAATGATGGCAAATCCCGTCACCGTTTTAACCGTATAGAGCAGATCAAAACGGCCAGAAACCGGAAGCCAGCCCATCGTCAGCGAGAAGAAAAGCGTCAGCAGCAGCGCCAGCCAAAAGACCGGGATGGAGAAGCCGAGCAGGGCGAGGGCGCTGATAAATTTATCCTGCCATTTGTTGCGATAAATCCCGGCCAGCATGCCCACGGGGATCCCGACCATCAGGGCAAAACCGAAGGCCAGAATGCACAGTTCCATCGTGGCCGGGAAAACCTCTTTCAGCTGATCGGAAATAAGCTGCCCGTTAATGCTGGATACGCCGAAATCCCAGTGCAGCAGCCCGTTAAACCAGAACAGCCAGGCATCCCACAGAGACGACCCCTGGAGCGGGGCGTGGGGCGTGAAATAGCTCAGGCTGAAGCCGACAAAGTTCAGGAAAAAGAGCGTCACCAGCAGCAAAAGGAGCCGACGCAAGGTAAAAATAATCATGGTTTTTTCACCTCTTGTTCTTTTTCACGCGATACGCCGGCGAACGAGGCGTTGCCGAACGGACTCAGCACCAGGCCCTTAATATCATAACGATAGGCCTGAAGACGCAGGGAAGAGGCCAGCGGCAGCACCGGCAGTTCCTGGGCCAGGATCTTCTGCGCTTCATCATAGGCGTCGATGCGCGAGGCCAGCTGTTGGGAAGACAGCGCTTTTTGCAGCACGGCGTCAAACTCCCGGTTACACCAGTGGGCGTAGTTGGTCTGCGAGTTTATCGCTGCACAGCTCAGCAGCGGCCGGAAGAAGCTGTCCGGGTCGTTACTGTCGGTAGCCCAGCCGGTCAGGGTTAAATCATGATTCATGTCCATCAGGCGCGCCTCCTGGAAACGGCCCTCAACCGGTACGATGATCACTTTGACGCCCACCTGCGCCATATCCGCCTGCAGCAGTTCGGCGGTCTTGAGCGGGCTCGGGTTCCACGCCTGGGAACTGGTTGGCACCCAAAGCTGCAGCGTCAGGTTTTCCGCCCCCAGCGCTTTCAGCTGTTCACGCGCTTTTGCCGGATTGTATTCCGTAATTTTAGCCTCACCGTCGTAGGCCCACGAGGCGCGCGGTAAAATTGAGGCGGCGGTTTCCGCCGTGCCGTAGTAGATCGACTGCATCAGGCGCTGGTTGTTAATCGCCAGCGCCAGAGCGTGTCGAACGGCAGGGTTATTCAACGGTGGCTTATCCGTGTTAAAGGCCAGATACGCGATGTTCATCCCCGGGCGTAACGTCAGGCGCAGGCGCGGATCGTCGCGCAAAATCGTGAGCTGGCTGGCCGCGGGCCAGGCAAGCACGTCGCATTCCCCGGTGAGCAGTTTCGACAGACGCCCCGTCCCGCCAGAACCCAAATCGACCACCACCTGCGGCATCAGCGGCGTACCGCGCCAGAAGTGTTCATGGCGTTGCAGACGAATATACTGTCCGGCGCGATATTCGGCCAGCTGGAACGGACCGGTGCCGACCGGCTGGCGATCGAGCAGTTCCTGACGATCTTTTTTCGTCAGCTGAGCCGCGTATTCGGCCGACATGACGGATGCATAGTGGGTCGCCAGGTGCCAGAGGAAGGAGGCATCCGGGCGCGTCAGCGTGAATTCAACCGTGCGGTTGTCCAGCTTACGCACGCTTTTCACGGTGTCGGCAAACTGCAGGCTGTCAAAATAGGGGAAGTTGCTGCCGTTAACGTTATGCCACGGGTGGTTGCGGTTGAAGATACGCTGGAAGGTAAAGACCACGTCATCCGCATTCAGCTTGCGCGAGGGGGTAAACCACGGCGTGCGCTGGAACGCGACATCATCGCGCAGGTGAAAACGGTAGGTTGCGCCGTTATCCAGCACTTCCCAGCTTTCCGCAAGCTCGGGCACCAGACGGTAGGTGTACGGGTCGACGTCAAGCAGACGATCGTAAAGCTGCGCGGCAAGGGTATCCACGATCAGGCCGCTGCCCGCTTTTTGCGGGTTGAAGGTGTCCACTTGTCCGCTTACGCAATAGACGAAGCCGCTGTCACGAATGTCAGGCTGTGGCGTTTGCCCGGGCGCGGCAAAGGCCAGGCTGCTAAACAGACCAAGTGCAAAAAAGGACGATAAAACCAGACGCATAATTTTTAAGGTTTTTAGGTTCGATCTGCAAAGTGTATCGCACTTACGCCTGCTTCGTAAAAATGTCTATGGTAAGTGCTGATATTGTCAGCGCATTTGATGCTTTTTAAGCAATGCCCTTAACTGATGGTAGGTCAGACCCAGCAGTTCAGCCGCCCGTTTCTGGTTATATTTCGCCGTCTTAAGGCTGTGCTCCAGCAGCTGTTTCTCCTGTTCGTGCTGGAACTGGCGTAAATCGAGAGGCAGAGAGGGGAGATCGCCTGAAGACGCTGGTGCCGGCAGCGGAGTCGCGCTGCGCTGAAAAGGATCGATAATGATGTTGTCCAGCTCGGTCTCGCTGCTGCCGTGGCGATAGACGGAACGCTCCACGACGTTTTTTAGCTCGCGGATATTTCCCGGCCAGTGGTAAGCCAGCAGCGTCTCCCGAGCATAATCGCTGAAGCCGGGGAAGAGCGGCAGTCCGAGCTCGCGGCACATCTGAATCGCAAACTGGTCTGCCAGCAGCATGATGTCGCTTTTGCGCTCGCGCAGCGGAGGAAGCTGAACGACGTCAAAGGCCAGGCGGTCAAGCAGGTCGGCGCGGAATTTCTCCTCCGCCACCATCTCCGGCAGGTTGGCGTTAGTGGCGCACACCAGGCGCACGTTCACCTGCAGCGGCTGGCTACCGCCGACGCGCTCCAGCTCGCCGTACTCAATCACGCGCAGCAGTTTTTCCTGCACCAGCATGGGCGCGGTGGCCAGTTCATCCAGAAACAGCGTACCGCCGTCGGCGCGCTCAAATCGTCCTGGATGGCGTTTCTGGGCACCGGTAAATGCACCCGCTTCATGGCCGAAGAGCTCGGTGTCGAGCAGGTTTTCATTCAGCGCCGCGCAGTTCAGGGAAATGAAGGGGCCGTCCCAGCGCCCGGATAAATAGTGCAGACGGTTGGCGATGAGTTCCTTACCCGTACCGCGCTCGCCGATGATTAGCACCGGTTTGTTAAGCGGCGCAAGGCGAGAGACCTGTTCCAGCACTTCGAGAAAGCTGTTTGCTTCGCCGAGTAAATTGTCTTTGTATCCAGGCATGATGAAATTAACCACTCCTTAGCGATATTCACCAGGAAAGAGTAATCCTTCATTGCATAAAAATCAATCAGGCTCAGTGAAATCAATAAGATAAAAAGTTGGCATGATGTTTGTATTATCAGTACAGCAGGGCATAGCCCGATAACAGAACTATGAGGATTAGATTATGGGTATTTTTTCTCGTTTTGCCGACATCGTGAACGCCAACATCAACTCACTGCTTGAGAAAGCGGAAGATCCGCAGAAGCTGGTGCGTCTGATGATTCAGGAGATGGAAGACACGCTGGTTGAAGTGCGTTCAACCTCCGCCCGCGCGCTGGCGGAGAAAAAACAGCTTACGCGTCGCATTGAACAGGCTACCGCTCAGCTGAACGAATGGCAGGAAAAAGCGGAACTGGCGCTGCGCAAAGACAAAGAAGATCTGGCCCGTGCGGCGCTGATCGAAAAACAGAAGCTGGCTGATATGGTCGCGACGCTTGAGCATGAAGTGACGCTGGTGGACGACACGCTCACCCGTATGAAGAAAGAGATTGGCGAGCTGGAAAACAAGCTGAGCGAGACCCGTGCGCGTCAGCAGGCGCTGACCCTGCGTCACCAGGCTGCGAGCTCCTCCCGCGACGTGCGTCGTCAGCTGGACAGCGGTAAGCTGGATGAAGCGATGGCCCGTTTTGAATCGTTTGAACGTCGTATCGATCAGATGGAAGCTGAAGCCGAAAGCCACGGCATCGGTAAGCCGAAGTCGCTGGATCAACAGTTCGCCGACCTGAAGGCTGATGATGAAATCAGCGAGCAGCTGGCGGCACTGAAAGCCAAAATGAAGCAAGACAACCAATAATAATTCCTGCGGCACCTGAACGTGCCGCATCGTAAGACAAGGAGTACACATGAGCGCGCTTTTTCTGGCCATTCCCCTGACAATTTTCGTGCTGTTCGTTTTGCCGATTTGGCTGTGGCTGCACTATAGCAACCGTTCTTCACGGGGCGAACTTTCCCAGAGTGAACAACAGCGTCTGGTACAGCTCTCCGATGAGGCTAACAAAATGCGCGAACGCATTCAGGCGCTGGAAGCCATCCTGGATGCTGAACATCCAAACTGGAGGGACCGTTAATGTCTGGACTGAATCTGAACAAAAAGCTGTGGCGAATTCCACAGCAGGGCATGGTGCGCGGCGTCTGTGCCGGGCTGGCGCATTATCTTGACGTCCCGGTTAAGCTGGTACGCGTGGTGACGGTGCTGTCGATCTTCTTTGGTCTGGCATTTATCACCCTGGTAGCTTACATCGTGCTGTCGTTTGTTCTTGACCCGATGCCGGAAGGAGAGCTGGCTGCGGAGGGTGCCCCAACCAGCAGCGATCTTCTTAATGCGGTCGATGCGCAACTCGCCGCCGGTGAGAAGCGGTTACGGGAAATGGAACGCTATGTCACGTCGGACACCTTTACGCTGAGAAGTCGTTTTCGTCAGCTTTGAGAGAGAGATGAGATGAAACAACACTGGCAACAGGCCGGTCAGAAGGTAAAACCCGGCCTGAAAATCGCAGGTAAACTGGTCCTGCTGACCGCGTTACGGTTCGGCCCGGCAGGCTTGGCGGGCTGGGCGATCAAATCCGTTGCCCGCAAGCCGATCAGAATGGTGCTGGCCGTGGCGCTCGAACCGCTGTTGCAAAAGGTGGCAAAACGGCTTTCTCGCCGCTACTTATCCCTATAATTCCTGCTGGCGCTAGTCTTTTTCCTGACGGGCGAGGGACTGGCGATAGCTTACCGCATTTCCTCTTACCCGTTCTTTCTTTGCGGCAGCTCACAATATTGTGCTGAGCTGCTTTGCAATCACCTTTTTCACCTCCCCGGTCCGTTGACAGATATTTTTCATGGGAGTAGATTGCCACTTCGTGGGACCGCTACCATGGAAAATGAAATGAATCCAAAAATTAAAGAACTCATTAATCTTGTTTACGGGGTAACGTTTTCTGAAGCCCATTTGAATGTGCTGCTGGAAAATATCGGAAAGGCCGCCTCTGTTATTACAGAAAAACGTAAAATGGGCTGGGATGAAAAAGATGTCGTTCTGATAACCTATGCCGACCAGTTTTCAGCGAAAGGGGAGAAAGCACTCCCTGTTTTTACACGTTTTTATAACAAATGGCTTTCTCGTTCTTTTTCTCATGTCCATCTCTTGCCTTTTTATCCATGGTCTTCTGACGACGGATTTTCTGTTATTGATTATCATGAGGTTGCACCTGAAACCGGAACATGGCGAGACGTTGCCGAATTAAAACAGTCAGCCAGTTTAATGTTTGATTTCGTATGCAACCATATGTCAGCCAAAAGCAAATGGTTCGCTAATTACCTGAAGCAAACGCCAGGGTATGACGATTTCTTTATTTCTGTCGATCCTGAAACAGACTTATCCGCGGTGACGCGTCCGCGTGCCTTGCCGCTTCTTACGCCTTTCACACTGCATGATGGCAGCGTGCGATACCTGTGGACTACCTTCAGCGAGGACCAGGTTGATCTCAACTTCGCCTCCCCGCAGGTGCTGATTGCGATGGTCGACGTGCTGCTGCATTACCTGATTGAAGGGGCGCGATACATTCGTCTGGATGCTGTGGGCTTCATGTGGAAAATACCCGGAACAACCTGCATCCATCTTAAGCAAACCCATCAGCTCATCCAGCTTTTCCGCGCCATTACCGAGGCTGTTGCTCCGGGCACGGTGATTATCACCGAGACGAATGTTCCGCATAAAGATAACGTTGCTTACTTTGGTGACGGTGAAAATGAAGCGCAGATGGTTTATCAATTCTCTTTGCCGCCGCTGGTGCTGCACGCGGTGCATTCTCAGGACGTCCGTACGCTGAGCCAGTGGGCGGCGTCGCTTGCGTTACCTTCGACAAAAACGACCTGGTTCAATTTCCTGGCCTCACATGATGGCATTGGTCTCAACCCATTACGCGGAATATTACCTGAGTCAGAGATCCTCTCGCTTGTAGAAAAGCTTCAGACCGAAGGTGCGTTGGTTAACTGGAAAAATAACCCGGATGGCACACGAAGCCCGTATGAAATTAATGTGACCTATCTGGATGCTTTGAGTACGCGAGAAAGTCATGATAGCGAACGCATTGCCCGGTTTATTCTGGCGCATGCCGTCCTCTTAAGCTTCCCCGGCGTGCCTGCTGTTTATATCCAGAGTATTCTCGGCTCCCGTAATGATTATGCAGGTGTTAAATGTCTGGGATATAACCGTGCGATAAATCGCGAGAAATATACCGCAGGACAAATTGATAGTGCGCTTGAAGATAAAAGCAGTCTGCGTTATCAGGTCTATTGTGCGTTAAGCCAGTTAATCGCGCTGCGTCGTGCGGAAAAAGCATTCCACCCTGACAGCCAGGCTTATTTTAGTGCGTCGGGTGAACATGTTTTAAAAATCGTTCGCGTGGCGGATTGTGGCGAGAAAATAACGGCGCTGTTTAATTTCAGTGATGGCATTCAAACGGTAGAATCCGATATTCAATCCGGAACGGATTTGATTTCAGGAGAAGTTATTACAGATAAAACGCTGACCCTACATCCATGGCAGGTGTTGTGGATTAAAGAAAACTAAAAAGGACCTTAAAAATGAAAATGCCCAGAATTGTGCTGATTTCAGCACTGGTTTCGTGCGCTTTGTTATCAGGCTGTAAGGATGACAAAAAGTCCACTGTCACCATTGAGTTTATGCACTCATCAGTCGAGCAGGAGCGTCAGGCGGTTATCACGAAGCTGATCGAAAAGTTCGAGAAAGAGAACCCTGGCATCACGGTAAAACAGGTACCGGTGGAAGAGGATGCCTACAACACTAAGGTGATTACGCTGGCGAGAACCGGCGCGCTGCCTGAAGTGATTGAAGTCAGCCATGACTACGCAAAAGTAATGGACAAGGAACAGCTGCTGGATCGCAAAGCTATCGGCGAAGCCATTAACGCGGTAGGCGAAAACACTTTCTATGACGGCATCTTGCGTGTTGTTCGTACGGAAGACGGTTCAGCCTGGACGGGCGTGCCGGTCAGCGCCTGGCTTTCCGGCGTCTGGTATCACAAAGATGTGCTGGCCGCGGCGGGCATTCAGGAGCCACATAACTGGGAACAGCTACTGCAAGCCAGCCAGCGCCTTAACGACCCGGCTAAAAAGCATTACGGCATCGCGCTGCCGACGGCGGAAAGCGTGATGACCGAGCAGTCGTTTTCTCAGTTTGCGCTTTCCGGCGGCGCAAACGTGTTTGATGCCAAAGGGAACGTCGACATCGATACCCCTGAAATGGCAAAAGCCCTGGCGTTTTATAAAGCGCTGGCCGCGACCACAATGCCGGGTTCAAACGATGTCATGGAGATCAAAGACGCCTTCATGAACGGTTCAGCGCCTATGGCGGTTTACTCCACCTACATCCTGCCTGCCGTCTACAAGGACGGAAACCCCGCTAACCTGGGCTTCGTTGTCCCGACTGAAAAGTCATCGGCGGTGTACGGCATGATCACCTCCCTGACGATCACCACCGGACAAACTGAAGAGGAGACCGAAGCGGCCGAGAAGTTTGTGACCTGGATGGAACAGGCTCAAAACGCGACGGACTGGGTCATGATGTCGCCTGGCGCGGCACTGCCGGTGAACAAGCTAGTGGTGGGCACCGATACCTGGAAAAACAACGACGTGATTAAAGCGTTTGGGCAACTGCCTTATGAACTGATTGCGCAGTTCCCGAACGTGCAGGTGTTTGGCGCGGTTGGGGATAAAAACTTCACCCGCATGGGCGATGTAACGGGCTCCGGCATTATCAGTTCCATGGTGCATAACGTCACGGTGGGGCAGAAGGACCTTAATACAACGTTAAGCAGCAGCCAGAAGCGACTGACTGATCTTATTTCACAACGATAGGAGCGCTCTGCGGAAGGAAATTATGAAGACGTTGTTTTCTGGTCGTTCAGATATGCCTTTCGCCATGCTGCTGTTGGCCCCCAGCCTGATTCTGCTGGGGGGCCTGGTGGCCTGGCCAATGATTTCCAATATTGAAATCAGTTTTTTACGACTGCCGCTTAACCCGCGCATTAGCGCTGTGTTTGTCGGGCTGGATAATTACATTCGCATCCTCAGCGATGCCGCCTTCTGGCACTCGCTGTGGATGACGTTCTGGTACACCGCGCTGGTCGTGCTCGGCAGTACCGGGCTGGGGCTTGCCGTCGCCATCTTCTTTAACCGGGAGTTTCGTCTGCGGAAAACGGCACGTTCACTGGTGATTTTATCCTACGTTACCCCGTCCATTTCGCTGGTGTTTGCATGGAAATACATGTTCAACAACGGCTACGGCATCGTGAACTATCTGGGCGTTGACCTACTGCATCTGTATGACCAGGCGCCCCTGTGGTTCGACAATCCCGGCAGCAGCTTTGTACTGGTGGTGCTGTTCGCCATCTGGCGTTACTTCCCGTACGCGTTTATCTCATTCCTGGCGATTTTACAGACCATTGATAAATCCCTGTATGAAGCGGCGGAAATGGACGGCGCGAATGCCTGGCAGCGTTTTCGAATCGTTACGCTGCCCGCGATTATGCCGGTGCTGGCAACGGTGGTGACGCTCCGCACTATCTGGATGTTCTACATGTTTGCGGATGTCTACCTGTTGACTACCAAGGTCGATATTTTGGGCGTCTACCTCTACAAAACGGCATTCGCTTTCAATGATTTGGGTAAAGCTGCGGCGATCTCCGTCGTGCTGTTCGTGATCATCTTCGCGGTGATTCTGCTGACCAGAAAAAGGGTAAACCTCAATGGCAACAAATAAACGCGTACTGAGCCGTATTGGTTTTTATCTGGGGCTGGCGGTGTTTCTGGTTATCACGCTGTTCCCGTTCTTCGTGATGCTAATGACGTCGTTTAAGAGTGCGAAAGAGGCGATCTCGCTCCATCCGACCATTCTGCCCCAGGAGTGGACGCTGCAGCATTACATCGACATCTTTAACCCGCTGATCTTCCCGTTTGTGGATTACTTCAAAAACAGCATGATGGTATCGCTGACCTCCTCGGTGATTGCCGTATTTCTCGGCACGCTGGGTGCTTATGCCTTGTCCAAACTGCGTTTTAAAGGACGCACGACGATCAATGCAAGCTTCTACACCGTCTATATGTTCTCCGGGATCTTGCTGGTAGTGCCGCTGTTCAAAATCATCACTGCCCTCGGGATCTACGACACCGAGTTGGCGCTGATCGTCACCATGGTGACCCAGACATTGCCGACAGCGGTGTTCATGCTGCGCAGCTATTTCGACACCATCCCGGACGAAATCGAAGAAGCCGCGATGATGGACGGCCTCAACCGCCTGCAAATCATCTTTCGCATCACCGTCCCGCTTGCGATCTCAGGACTCGTATCAGTGTTTGTCTACTGCTTTATGGTGGCGTGGAACGACTATCTGTTTGCGTCAATTTTCCTGTCCAGCTCTGGCAATTTTACCTTGCCGGTCGGGCTGAACACGCTCTTTAGCACGCCAGATTATATCTGGGGCCGCATGATGGCGGCATCGCTGGTGACGGCGCTTCCGGTGGTCATCATGTACGCCCTGTCTGAACGTTTTATTAAAAGTGGTTTGACCGCCGGTGGCGTGAAGGGCTGAGGCGGCCAATATTAACAAGGAGTCAGTCATGAAAAAATTAGTTGCGACAGCGCCACGCGTGGCGGCGCTGGTGGAATATGAAGATCGTCCGGTTGCAGTCCATGAAGTAAAAATTCGCGCCCGTTTTGGCGCGCCGAAACACGGTACAGAAGTGGTGGATTTCCGCGCCGCCAGCCCGTTTATTGATGAAGAATTCAACGCAGAGTGGCAGATGTTCACGCCGCGTGAAGAGGGCGCAGCGCGCGGTATTGAGTTCGGTAAGTTCCAGCTGGGTAACATGGTTGTTGGCGACATTATTGAATGCGGTGCGGACGTGACGGATTACCAGATCGGCGATCTTGTCTGCTGCTACGGCCCGTTGCAGGAAACGGTCATCGTCAACGCGGTGAACAACTATAAGCTGCGTAAAATGCCGCAGGGCGCGTCCTGGAAGAACGCCGTCTGCTACGATCCGGCGCAGTTCGCCATGAGCGGCGTGCGTGATGCCAACGTCCGCGTGGGCGACTTTGTCGTCGTGGTCGGTTTGGGAGCAATCGGGCAGATTGCGATTCAGCTGGCTAAAAAAGCCGGTGCGTCAGTGGTTATCGGCGTTGATCCAATCGAACACCGCTGCGAGATCGCCCGTCGTCACGGCGCGGACCACTGCCTGAACCCAATCGGCACCGATGTCGGCCTGGAAATCAAAAAGCTGACCGGCAAGCAGGGCGCGGACGTGATCATCGAAACCAGTGGTTTTGCCGATGCGCTGCAGTCCGCGCTGCGCGGGCTCGCCTACGGCGGCACCATCTCCTACGTAGCCTTCGCGAAACCGTTCGCTGAAGGCTTTAACCTCGGCCGCGAAGCGCATTTCAATAATGCGAAGATTGTCTTCTCCCGCGCCTGCAGCGAACCAAACCCGGACTATCCGCGCTGGAGCCGCAAGCGTATCGAAGAGACCTGCTGGGAACTGCTGATGAACGGTTATCTCAATTGTGAAGATCTGATCGACCCGGTCGTGACCTTCACCACCAGCGCTGAAAGCTACATGAAATATGTGGACCAGCATCCGGAACTGAGCATCAAAATGGGCGTCACTTTTTAAGCTAAGGAGAGCAAATCATGAAAATCGCAACACAGAACCAGGGCTTTTTCCCGGTCAATATCATGGAGAAATTCGAGTACATCAAAGCGATGGGTTTTGATGGCTACGAAATTGACGGCAAGCTGCTGGTGGAAAACCTCGCCGAGGTGAAAGCGGCGATTAAGGCCACCGGTCTGCCAGTGACGACGGCCTGCGGTGGATACGATGGCTGGATCGGCGATTTCATCGAAGAGCGCCGTCTGAACGGATTACAGCAGATTGAACGCATTCTGGAAGCGCTGGCTGAAGTGGGCGGTAAGGGCATTATCGTGCCTGCCGCGTGGGGGATGTTTACCTTTCGACTGCCGCCAATGATCTCTCCACGCAGCCTTGAAGGCGACCGCAAAGCGGTGAGTGCTTCGCTGCGCTGGCTGGATGAGGTGGCAGCGCGCACCGGAACCACCGTCTATCTGGAGCCGCTGAACCGCTATCAGGATCATATGATTAATACCCTGGCAGACGCGCGTCGATACATCGAAGAGAACGGCCTGAAGCATGTGCAGATCATCGGCGATTTCTATCATATGAACATCGAAGAAGACTCGCTGACGGATGCGCTGCATCGGAACCGCGATCTGCTTGGCCATGTGCACATCGCCGATAATCACCGCTACCAGCCGGGCAGCGGCAGCCTCGATTTTGCCAGCCTGTTCGATCAGCTGCGTGCGGATAACTACCAGGGTTACGTGGTATATGAGTGCCGTGTTCGCGCCGATGATCCGGCTCAGGCATACCGGGATTCGCTCACTTATCTGCGTAAATGCTAAGGATGACGAGCGTGATGAGTGCTTCTACACCTTCGCCTCTGCGCGTCGCCATCATTGGCGCCGGGCAGGTCGCGGATAAAGTGCACGCCTCGTATTACGCCACGCGCAGTGATGTTCAGATGGTGGCTGTCATGGACAGCCACTCTGAACAGGCTCGGGCGTTTGCGGAACGTCATGGTATTCCCTCGGCATGGCAGGATGCGCGAGAAATGCTCGAGGCGGTTAAGCCGGATGCGGTGAGCGTCTGCTCGCCTAACCGGGTTCATTTCGAGCACGTCATAGCAGCGCTGGACGCAGGCTGCCATGTGATGTGTGAAAAACCGCCTGCTATGACGCCGCAGGAGGCCGATCGGATGCGCCTGGCTGCGCGCAAGGCAGGAAAAGTGCTGGCGTATGATTTTCACCATCGTTTTGCCCTGGATACTCAGCTGCTGCGCGATGCGGTAATGAACGGAACGCTCGGAGAAATTTACTTCACGTCAGCGCAGGCGCTGCGTCGCTGCGGTGTGCCAGGGTGGGGCGTTTTTACCAATAAATCGCTACAGGGCGGTGGTCCGCTGATTGATATCGGCATCCATATGCTTGATGCAGCAATGTATGTTCTGGGGTTCCCGGCGGTAAAACGGGTGACCGCGCATAGCTTTCAGAGGCTGGGCAACCGTAAAAGCAGCGGTCAGTTTGGCGCGTGGGATCCCACGCAGTTTACCGTGGAAGATGCTCTGTTTGGCACGATTGAATTTTGCAACGGCGGCATTCTGCGTCTGGACACGTCGTTTGCGCTCAATATCCGCGAGCAATCGATCATGAACGTCGCATTCTGCGGTGAAAAGGCGGGTGCCACGCTGTTCCCGGCGCACATTTACAACGACGAAGCTGGTGTTTTACAAACTCTTACCCAACGCGAAGAGGCTGACGACCAACGCCACCTGCGCAGTATGGATGCCTTCGTGCGCCATGTGCAGGGAGAGCCCGTCATGATCGCTGATGCGGAGCAGGGGCTGATTATCCAGCAGCTTGTCGCCGCGCTGTATGAATCAGCAGAAACGGGGGGAAGCGTGACGTTATGCTAAACGTGTCTGTATTAACCGACCCGGGCTTTTGTCCGCACAGTCTGAATAAATACGCCTCCATCATGGCCTGCGGTAATGGCTACATGGGGATCCGCGCTGCGCATGAAGAGGATTACACCCAGCAAACCCGAGGCATGTATCTTGCGGGTCTGTATCATCGTGCTGGTCGCAACGAGACCACTGAGCTGGTCAATTTGCCCGATATCACCGGTATTGAGGTTGAGCTGGACGGGGTGAATTTTACCCTTCTGTCGGGGGACATTATCGAGTGGCAGCGCGAGCTGGCGTTTGCTAATGGCGAACTTCGTCGCAGCGTCATCTGGCGCTCGCCCGACGGGAAACGCTATCGACTGGAGAGTCGCCGTTTTGTCTCTCTGGATCAGCTGCCGCTGGTGGCCATGCAGCTTGCGATCACCCCGCTTGATGCTGCCTCACAGGTGGTGATGAAAACCGGCATTGATGCGACACAAACCAATACCGGCCGGCAGCATCTGGATGAAATTTCTGTCAGGGTGTTCGACCAGCACTATATGCAGGGTGTGTATGAAACGCAGGACCGGGCCGCTGATGTTGTTATCTCGGCCTTTTGTCAGCTATCAGCCGACAGCGAAAGCTGTTTTACCGCTAAAAATCGTCGGGTCTCTGCCCACTATTGCCTGACGATAGCGCAAGGTGACACTGTCACACTGGATAAGATTGTCTGGGTTGCCCATCGCAGCGATAAAGCCCTTTCGCAGGAGTCGTTCGCGCGAAGGGCGCTGGCGGATCTCAAGGTTTGTGCGGCAAGGGGGTATGCCTCGCTGCTGGAGAGTTCATCCTGCGCATGGGCAGACGTATGGCGTAACGCCCGGGTGGAAGTGGCTTCTGCAGTTCCTGACGATCAGATGGCGCTGGACTATGCCGTCTGGCATCTGACCACCATGACGCCAGCCCATGATGAGCGGAGCAGCATTGCCGCTAAGGGATTGACCGGCGAGGGGTATAAAGGACACGTCTTCTGGGATACCGAAATATTCCTGCTGCCTTTCCATCTTTTCACCCGTCCGCAGGTGGCCCGCAATCTGCTGCGCTATCGCTGGCTTAACCTGGCCGGGGCCCGGGAAAAAGCCCGCCGCAACGGCTGGCCAGGCGCACTTTTCCCGTGGGAGAGCGCCTCGAGCGGCAAAGAGGAAACGCCGGAGTTCGCGGCTATCAACATCCGAACCGGCATGCGCCAGAAGGTGGCCTCCGCGCTGGCTGAACACCACATCGTGGCGGACGTTGCCTGGGCCGTCGTCGCTTACTGGCAGGCGACACACGATGATACCTTTATGCGAAATGAAGGCCTGACGCTGCTGATGGAAACGGCTGCGTTCTGGATGGGCCGCGCCACGGAGGTAGACGGTCGCCTGGAAATTCATGATGTGATTGGGCCTGACGAATACACCGAGCATGTGAACAACAACGCCTATACCAATTATCTGGCGTGGCATAACGTTGCCTGCGCGCGCCGGTTTATGGCGCAGTTTGGGCGTGAAGATGCGCGTTTTACGGAGAATGCTACGCGGTTTCTGACGCGCTTATGGCTGCCTGAGGCCAATTCAGACGGTGTGATCCCACAGGATGATACCTTCATGGCGAAACCAGCCATTGACCTGAGCCGCTATAAAGCAAAAGCAGGGAAGCAGACCATTCTGCTCGATTACTCCCGCGCGGAAGTAAACGACATGCAGATCCTGAAGCAGGCTGATGTGGTAATGCTTACCTACCTCTTGCCGGAGCGGTTTACCCCACAGCAATGTGCCGCCAATCTGGCTTTCTACGAGCCCCGCACGATCCATGACTCTTCGCTGAGTAAGGCCATACACGGCATTGTGACCGCCCGCTGTGGTGACACCGAAGGTGCCTACGCCTTCTGGCGTGATGGCGTCGCCATTGACCTTGGGGACGATCCACACAGCTGCGATGACGGTATTCATGCCGCAGCGACCGGCGCTATTTGGTCCGGCGTCATTCAGGGATTTGCAGGTATGCAGATTGTGGAAGGGGAGCTACACCTTGCGCCCAGCCTGCCTGCCCACTGGCGAAGGCTTGCTTTCCCCTTGCGCTGGCGGAACGCAACGCTGCACTTCACCTATGAAAATGAGGTGTTAACCATTGAAACGACGACACCTGTCACGCTGACGCTTTGGGGCAAGACGCTACGCGTATCGGGGCGCAAGGTATGCGCTTATAAGGATTTTCTTGCACCTGCAAATGGGACCGCTACCACGGAGGGGCGCGATGACGCTTAAGGCTGTTGTATTCGATCTCGACGGTGTTATCACCGATACCGCACACCTCCATTTTCTGGCCTGGCGTGCAGTGGCTGACGAAATCGGCATCACCTTCGACGAAGTGTTTAATGAACAGCTGAAGGGAATTAGCCGCATGGATTCCCTTCAGCGCATCCTGAAGCATGGCGGGAAAGAGGGGATGTTTAGTGAAGAGCAGTGCCTCGCGCTGGCGGCGAAAAAAAACGCGCTTTATGTCCAGTCTCTGGCGTCGCTGACGGAAGATTCACTGCTTCCGGGTATTCGTGACGTTCTGACGGATATACGTAAAGCGAACGTCAAAACTGGACTCGCCTCCGTTTCCCTGAATGCCCCAGGGATCCTGCACGCGCTGGGCATTTATCAGGCCTTCGATTATTGCGCCGATGCTTCCCGTATTCGCCGCTCAAAGCCAGATCCGGAGATCTTCCTTGCAGCCTGTGCTGGCCTGAAGGTGCGTCCTGAAGAGGCCATGGGCATCGAAGATGCACCTGCAGGCGTAGCGGCGATCAACGCGGCGGGCATGCTGTCGGTTGGGGTGGGTTCTGGCCTGAACCATGCGGGACTACAGCTTCATTCAACGCGGGAACTGACCTGGAAATGCCTTACCGAGTTTTGGGCATCCCGGACGTATTGATAAGGAATTAACAATGGCTCAACTGTCTCTGAAAAACATTCAGAAAATCTATGATAACCAGGTCCACGTGGTTAAGGATTTCAATCTCGAAATCGAAGACAAG
Organism: Enterobacter vonholyi; assembly: GCF_008364555.1. Classification (GTDB taxonomy): domain Bacteria; phylum Pseudomonadota; class Gammaproteobacteria; order Enterobacterales; family Enterobacteriaceae; genus Enterobacter; species Enterobacter vonholyi. The sequence continues at coordinate 674,052 of NZ_VTUC01000006.1, read as the reverse complement.
GAGTTCATCGTCTTCGTCGGGCCTTCAGGCTGCGGTAAATCGACGACACTGCGCATGATCGCCGGTCTGGAGGAGATCACCGCTGGCGAACTGGTGATTGACGGCGTTTGTATGAACGATGTGCCCGCCAAGTCACGCGATATCGCCATGGTATTCCAGAACTATGCGCTTTATCCGCATATGACGGTCTACGACAACATGGCGTTCGGCCTGAAGATGCAAAAAATTGCGCCTGCGGTTATCGAAGAGCGCGTTAACTGGGCGGCACAGATCCTCGGATTACGTGAATACCTAAAGCGTAAACCCGGCGCGCTGTCCGGCGGCCAGCGCCAGCGCGTGGCGTTAGGCAGGGCGATCGTACGTGAGGCGGGCGTGTTCCTCATGGATGAACCGCTCTCAAATCTCGATGCCAAGCTTCGCGTGCAGATGCGGGCTGAAATCAGCAAGCTGCATCAGAAGCTTAACACCACCATGATTTACGTGACCCACGATCAGACGGAAGCCATGACGATGGCGTCCCGCATCGTGATCTTAAAAGACGGAATTATTCAGCAGGTCGGTGCACCTAAGCAGGTGTATAACGAACCGGCAAACATGTTTGTCGCAGGGTTTATTGGATCGCCAGCTATGAACTTCATTCGCGGTGCTATCGATGGCCGCTATTTCGTCACGGAAACGCTGCGTCTGGCGATCCCGGAAAACAAGCTCGCTTCACTGAATGCCGCAGGGTATCAGCGCAAAGCCGTGGTCTTTGGGATCCGCCCGGAAGATATTCTCACTCTGCAGAGCAGCGGTAAAAATATCGAGGCGAAAGTCAGCGTAGCCGAACTGACCGGCGCGGAGTTCATGCTCTACGCCACCGTTGGCGGTCATGAGCTGGTTGTTCGTGCTGGCGCTGCGAATGATTATGCCGCTGGGGATAATATCGGCATCCAGTTCGATATGAATAAGTGCCATTTCTTCGACGCTGAAACCGAAGCGGCTATTAGATAAGAAAGGTGTTCGCCGGAAATACCTATTTCCGGTTTTTTTTGTTTGTTACTTATAAAGGGAATATTTGATGAGTACTCTACTAAAAAGTGCTGCGCTCGTGCTGTGCGCAGGGGTTAGCTGCGCACATGCAACAGAAAGCGCTAAAAAGTGGGAATTTAATATTGGCGCGATGTATGAAATAGAAAACGTCGAAGGCCAGGGGGAGGATAAAGACGGGTTATATGAACCTTCCGTGTGGTTTAATGCGACCTGGGATGCCTGGACTATTTCGCTGGCGATGTATCAGGAAGGGCCGGTTGATTATAGCAGCATGACCCGTGGCACCTATTTCGATCGTCCTGAATTTGAATTACGCTATCGCTTTATCGGAACAGATGATTTTACGTTCGGTCTGACCGGAGGCTTCCGTAATTACGGCTATCACTTTAAGGATGAACACGGCGCCAGAGACGGCAGCGCTAATATGCAGCGCTACAAAATTCAGCCTGACTGGGATATAAAATTAACCGACGACTGGCGTTTTGGCGGCTGGTTTGCCATGTATCAGTTTGCTAACGATCTGGAAAAAACCGGCTATTCAGACAGCCGCGTCGAAACCGAAACGGGCTTTACCTGGACCATTAACGACACCTTTGCCGCTAAAGTGAATTACTATTTAGAACGCGGGTTCAACATGGACGGTTCCCGTAATAACGGAGAATTCTCCACCCAGGAAATTCGTGCCTATCTGCCAATTTCGTTAGGCCAGACCACCTTAACGCCTTACACACGACTGGGGCTCGATCGCTGGTCGAACTGGGACTGGCGGGACGATCCCGAGCGTGAAGGACATAATTTCAACCGCGTGGGTATGCAGTACGCCTATGACTTCAATAACGGTTTATCCATGACGCTTGAATACGCCTATGAATGGGAAAACCATGACGAGGGTAAAAACGACCGCTTCCACTATGCGGGCGTTGGGGTAAATTACGCTTTCTGATCGTGTGTATTCCAGGGGCTAACTGCCCCTGGTTTTAGCGCAGCGAGGCCGCCAGTATAAAATGGGTATCAACCAGCGCTTTTTGCGGGGCGGGATGACCTGCAATACGCCTGAAAAGTAGATCGCAGCTCTCTTCCCCCAGCTTTCGGGTGGGGATATCAAACCCGCCAGGTGCGGGTGTTAAAATGAGAGACAGCATCGGGTCACTGTATCCGGCTATCACCACCTGCTCTGGAATCATCAGATTCAACTCATCCGCCGCACGATAGAGGCTGAGCAACTTCATGCTGTCGGTAGCAAATACCGCATCGGGCGGCGTGGATGAAGACAACAGCTCCAGAGCCGCAGTAAGCGCGCTCTCATGGGTATAACCGCCATCCCTGATCCAGTCCGGGTTAATGGCAATGTGGTGCTTTTCCAGACTGGCTTTGTAGCCCGCAAGACGATCGATCGAAACATGATAATCAAGCGGGGCATGCAGACAGGCAATTTTACGGCGTCCATTTTTAATAAAGGTTTCGGTCAGCGTGGCGCTGTCATGGAAATTATCTGTGTCGACGGAATAGATATTTTGATACGCACCTTCCACTTTGCCGATAACCACTACCGGTACGCCATACTCATCCAGCGTGGTGAAAAAGGATTCATTTGCCGGTGAGCTCAGCATAATGATCCCTTTGATCATCTTTTGTTTAATTTTACTCACGCATTTCAGCAGATCGTCCTCGCTGCTTTTTGACGTTTGTAAAATAACGTCAAATCCTTCTTCTTCCGCTTTTGCCGTAATGGCATGAAGGATATCGGAGAAAAAGGGATTACCGGCAGTGGTTTTGGTTGAACGGGTCGAAATAACCATGATGGCATCAAAGCCTGAAGAGGTCAGGGCACGGGCCAGTTTGTTGGGCTGATAATTTAATTCGTCAATCGCCTTCAGCACTTTTTCACGCGCTTCGGGAGAAATATTCGTTTGTTTATTCAGAACGCGGGAAACGGTTGATTTCGATACGCCCGCAACCCGTGCGATATCATAGATGGTGGGTGACATACACCTTACTCACTCCGGACTGACAGCAATGCCGTTCATCTTACTGGAGAGAAAACGGCAATAGCAATAAATAAGAATTGATAATCAACGATCTGCCCCCATTTATTGTATTCTGAAGCCATGCATTCAAGGCTTCCGGGCAACGAAGGACGGCGATGAAGCGACTTAAAAACGAAATTAATTCACTGGTTAACCGTGGCGTTGACCGTCATCTTCGACTGGCGGTAACAGGATTGAGCCGCAGCGGTAAGACGGCGTTTATCACTGCGATGGTAAACCAGCTCATGAACCTGCATGCCGGGGCGCGTCTGCCGTTGCTCAGCGCGGTGCGGGAAGAACGTCTGCTGGGCGTGAAGCGCGTCCCTCAGCGCGATTTTGGTATTCCTCGTTTTACCTATGACGAAGGGCTGGCGCAGCTGTATGGCGATCCGCCCGCGTGGCCGACCCCGACGCGAGGGGTCAGTGAAATTCGTCTTGCGCTGCGTTTTCGCTCGAATGAATCCCTGATGCGCCACTTCAAGGATACCTCCACGTTGTACCTTGAAATCGTCGATTATCCCGGCGAATGGCTGCTCGACCTGCCGATGCTGGCGCAGGATTACCTCAGCTGGTCCCGCCAGATGACGGGCTTGTTGCAGGGGCAACGCGCAGGGTGGTCGGCCAAATGGCGACAGCTTTGCGAAGGACTGGACCCGCTTGCGCCAGCAGATGAAAACCGTCTTGCGGCCATTGCCGACGCATGGACGGCGTATTTGCACCAGTGTAAACAGGAAGGATTGCACTTCATTCAGCCGGGTCGCTTTGTTCTGCCGGGTGATTTAGCGGGCGCACCTGCGCTTCAGTTCTTCCCCTGGCCGGATGTGGATGGGGTGGGTGAGTCGAAGCTGGTGCAGGCCGACAGGCACACTAACGCCGGGATGCTGCGCGAGCGTTACAATTACTACTGTGAAAAAGTGGTCAAGGGATTCTATAAAAACCACTTCTTGCGATTTGATCGTCAGATTGTGCTGGTGGATTGCCTGCAGCCTCTCAACAGCGGGCCGCAGGCCTTCAACGATATGCGCCTGGCGCTGACGCAGCTGATGCAAAGTTTTCACTACGGGCAGCGGACGCTGTTCCGTCGTCTTTTCTCACCGGTGATCGACAAACTGCTCTTTGCGGCCACGAAGGCCGATCACGTCACGGTCGACCAGCATGCCAATATGGTATCGCTGCTGCAGCAGCTGGTGCAGGACGCCTGGCAAAACGCCGCCTTCGAAGGGATCGGCATGGATTGCCTTGGGCTCGCGTCCGTGCAGGCGACACAAAGCGGGCTGATTGATCTTAACGGCGAGAAAATACCGGCATTACGCGGGAACCGGCTCAGCGACGGTGAACCGCTTACCGTCTATCCGGGCGAAGTGCCTGCGCGGCTGCCGGGTCAGGCCTTCTGGCAGAACCAGGGCTTCCAGTTTGAAGCCTTCCGCCCGCAGGCAATGAGTGTCGACAGGCCTTTACCACACATCCGTCTGGATGCGGCGCTGGAGTTTTTGATTGGAGATAAATTGCGATGACGGAACCGTTAAAACCGCGCATAGACTTTACCGGAACGCTTGAGCACGACCCTCAGGAGGCGTTCAAAACCGCGCAGACGTTCAGCGGCACGCAGGCCGATAACTTTTCCCCGGCCCTGACAGAGGAGCCCGCCGTTGAGGAAGGTCCGGCAGAGGCGGTTGTGGAAGCCGCTCTGCGTCCAAAACGAAGCCTGTGGCGCAGGATGGTCACCGCCGGTCTGGCGCTGTTTGGCGTAAGCGTGGTTGGGCAGGGCGTGCAGTGGACGATGAATGCCTGGCAAACTCAGGACTGGGTCGCGCTGGGCGGATGTGCCGCAGGCGCGCTGATTGTGGGGGCGGGCATCGGGTCGGTTACCACCGAGTGGCGTCGGCTCTGGCGTTTGCGCCAGCGCGCGCACGAGCGTGATGAAGCGCGGGATCTGCTCCACAGTCACGGCACCGGCAAAGGTCGTGCCTTCTGTGAAAAGCTGGCCAGCCAGGCCGGAATCGATCAGTCGCACCCGGCGCTTCAGCGCTGGTACGCCGCCATCCATGAAACCCAGAACGATCGGGAAGTGGTGACGCTATATTCCCACATGGTTCAGCCGGTGCTGGATGCCCAGGCGCGGCGCGAGATTAGCCGTTCTGCGGCGGAATCCACCCTGATGATTGCCGTCAGCCCGCTGGCGCTGGTCGATATGGCCTTTATCGCCTGGCGTAATCTGCGCCTGATCAACCGTATCGCGAACCTTTACGGCATAGAGCTGGGTTACTACAGTCGGCTCAGGCTGTTTAAGCTGGTCCTGCTCAATATCGCGTTTGCCGGGGCGAGTGAGCTGGTGCGCGAAGTGGGAATGGACTGGATGTCGCAGGATCTGGCGGCGCGTCTTTCTGCTCGTGCCGCCCAGGGGATTGGCGCAGGATTATTGACGGCGCGTTTGGGGATTAAAGCGATGGAAGTCTGCCGTCCGCTGCCCTGGATTGACGGCGATAAGCCGCGACTGGGGGATTTCAGGCGCGAGCTGATCGGCCAGCTCAAAGAGACGCTCAATAAAAAACCGGCTCCATGAGGTTTTGTTCACTAATCGTGCTGGCTGTCAATATTTGTTGACAGCCATCTTCCCGATCACCGTGTTCTGACATATCATTTTACTGTTACTGGCTTAAAACGGTGAATTTCCCATGCGTCTTGAAGTCTTCTGTGAAGACCGTCTCGGTCTGACCCGCGAATTACTCGATCTTCTTGTTTTACGTAGCATTGATTTACGTGGCATTGAGATCGATCCTGTCGGGCGAATTTACCTCAATTTTGCCGAAATTGAATTTAATACATTCAGCAGCCTGATGGCGGAAATCCGCCGTATCGCTGGCGTTACGGATGTACGCACCATTCCCTGGATGCCTTCTGAACGTGAGCACCTGGCACTGAGCGCGCTGCTGGAGGCCATGCCTGAACCGTTCCTCTCCCTGGATTTGAAAAGCAAAGTTGAGCGCGTTAACCACGCGAGCTGCCAGCTTTTCGCGCAGAGCCAGGAGAAGCTCAGCAATCATAACGCCGCGCAGCTGATCCCCGGCTTTAACTTCCAGCGCTGGCTGGACAGCAATCCGCAGAACACGCTTAGCGAGCATGTGGTGATTAACGGGCAGAATTTCCTGATGGAGATCACGCCGGTCTATCTGAAAGGGGAAGGGAACACTCGCATGCTCACCGGGGCGGTGATCATGCTGCGCTCGACGCTACGCATGGGTCGCCAGCTGCAAAACCTCTCCAGTCAGGACGTTGGTGCGTTCAGCCAGATTATTGCCGTCAGCCCGAAAATGCGCCATGTGGTTGATCAGGCGCGTAAGCTCGCAAGCCTGACCGCGCCGCTGCTGATTACCGGGGACACCGGCACAGGGAAAGACCTCCTGGCTCATGCGGTGCATCTGGCGAGTCCGCGTGCGGCTAAGCCTTATCTGGCACTTAACTGCGCCTCTATTCCGGAAGATGCCGTTGAAAGCGAGCTGTTTGGTCACGCGCCGGAAGGTAAGAAAGGGTTCTTCGAGCAGGCTAACGGCGGCTCCGTGCTGCTGGACGAAATCGGCGAAATGTCGCCACGTATGCAGGCTAAGCTGCTGCGTTTCCTGAACGACGGAACCTTCCGCCGCGTCGGTGAGGATCACGAAGTGCATGTGGACGTGCGCGTTATATGCGCCACCCAGAAAAACCTGGTTGAACTGGTGCAAAAGGGGATCTTCCGCGAGGATCTCTATTACCGCCTCAACGTCCTGACGCTCAACATTCCGCCGCTGCGCGATTGCCCGCAGGACATCATGCCGCTTACTGAGCTGTTCGTCGCCCGCTTTGCCGACGAGCAGGGTGTGCCGCGTCCGAAGCTGTCTGCCGATCTCGGCACGGTGCTGATGCGCTACGGCTGGCCGGGCAACATTCGTCAGCTTAAAAACGCCGTCTATCGCGCGCTGACCCAGCTTGAAGGCTACGAACTGCGCCCGCAGGATATCCTGCTGCCGGATTACGACGCCGGAACGGTATCGGTAGGGGAAGAGGCGATGGAAGGTTCGCTGGACGATATCACCAGCCGTTTTGAACGCTCAGTGCTGACGCAGCTGTACCGCAGCTATCCCAGCACCCGCAAGCTGGCAAAACGCCTTGGCGTCTCGCACACCGCGATCGCGAACAAGCTGCGTGAGTACGGTTTGAATCATAAGAAAGGTGACGAATAACAAAAAAGCCTCTGCTAAGAGGCTTTTTACTTTACGTTTATTCCTTCGCCATCGGCGTGTTAACGATTTCTGTTTTTGTCTCGCCCTGAATCGACGCAATTCTGCTTTCAACCTCTTTCACCTGCTGCGGGCTGTGGAGCAGGGTGTAGGTCAGATCAAACTGCGCGCTGGCACCGGGCTGCAGCTGCTTAACCCGCTTCTGCTCACGTTCAATCGTGACGGGGTAGGCGTAACTAGTGCCCGGTTCGATGCCCGTGACGTAGCCCTGCTTCAGCGTGTCGGTGTTCTTCCATAAGGTCAGCACGGGCAGCTGGCGGGTATCAAACTGGATTGACGCGCCTTTATCTCCGGCTTTATTGACCACCGCCGCTAGGGTTTCGTGGTTATTGTCTGCCAGCGGTTTAATATTAAAGACCATCTCATCAAAGCCTTTTGTCGGCCCGGCATAGGTTTGCCAGTCGTTAACCCCCGCTTTGGCGTAGTCATTGAACGGGCTCACGCTCGCCGCAGGCGCAAGGAAACGGGCGCCTTCCTCTAGGATCGGCGTGCCGAAGTTGCTGTGATAGATGATTTGATAATCATGAGGGTAATCGGCATGGTTTGTCAGAACATCGTGCAGGCTGAACCGGTTGGTTCCGGGAACGTAGCGCAGCTCGGTCATGGTTTGCAGATCCGATTTTTTAAACGTGCTCTCTTTGATCAAACCCCGAACGCGGATCTCATGCGGAGCGGTATCCGCCACCTCAACTTCCACCTGCGATACCGGTGTATTTCCGGCCCTGCCGTGAAGGGTGTAAATTTGCCCATCTGCGGTGACCGGATGACCTGTCCACTCGTAGCCACAGCGCACCATCATCTCGTTGAAACCATCCAGCCAGCCGAGACCGTTGCGGCTTTCAAGATTGATGTAAGCCGGGTTCACGACCTCTTTAACAGGAGAATTCCAACCCAGTCGGGTGCCAAACCCTTCCACGTGCAGAAGGTTCATGCCACGGGTAGGGCTCAGGGTAATGGTCAGGCCATCTTTGCTGCTAATTATGATGACTTTGCTGCCTTCCTGTTTACCGCCGTGTAAGACTTTTTGTTCAATGCTGAACGTTTTATCCTTAACTTTCAGCTCATCACTGGAAATTTTCCAGTTTCCTTTTTCTACGCTGCTTTCAGCGCTTGTCAGCACCCAGGTTTTGGCCGCTGCATGGCCAGAAATCAGTACCGCGAGGAGCGTAAAAGCGAATTTAATCTTCATATTTAATCCTTTTTGCTGAAACGATTATTTTCTTTCGTAAGCAAATCTAATGTTTAGGCAAAAAGGGAAATGTGATGTGCTTCACTGCGGCCAAAAATAGGGAGTTTTAACGATTATTATGCGTTGTTAATCACGCTCATGTTGCATGTTGCTCATGTTATTGCATGATTAATGTGACTTGCGAGCATATTAGCTTTAACGATTCAGCTTCAGAGTAATAAAAAACCCCGCCGCGGCGAGGTTGAGAATGAGTTGTATAGAATGCTAAGGACTTATTATGCTTTTAGCACGTCCAGCGCGGCAGTGTAATCTGGCTCGGTGGTGATTTCATTAACCAGTTCGCTGAAGACAACAGTGTCGTTTTCATCAAGAACCAGTACAGCTCGTGCTGCCAGACCTTTAAGTGGGCCTTCCGCGATGCTGACGCCATATTTCTCAAGGAAATCAGCGCTGCGCAGGGTGGAGAGGGTGATGACGTTGCTCAGGCCTTCGGCACCGCAGAAACGGGACTGGGCAAACGGCAGGTCAGCGGAAATGCACAGCACAACTGTGTTGTCCATTTCAGTCGCCAGCTGGTTGAATTTACGCACGGATGCGGCACAAACACCGGTATCAATGCTTGGGAAAATGTTCAGTACTTTGCGTTTGCCCGCAAACTGAGCCAGTGTGACGTCAGACAGATCTTTAGCCACCAGAGTAAAAGCCTGCGCTTTGCTGCCAGCCTGCGGAATGGAACCTGCAACAGCAACCGGGTTGCCCTGGAAATGAACGAGTTGTGACATAGATATCTTCCTGTTTACATATAGTTAACGTCGGGGCTAGTGTATGCCATCAGCGGATAACACGGCAAACCAAATTTTTCGCCTTTCCGGGCCGCAAGGAGTCAGTGATGAGAAGCGTTAAGGTCTATGAAGAAGCCTGGCCATTGCATACCCCGTTTGTGATCTCCCGCGGCAGCCGAAGTGAAGCCAGCGTGGTCGTGGTTGAAATCGAAGAAGAGGGGTTTAAAGGCGTCGGGGAATGTACGCCTTACCCGCGCTACGGAGAAAGTCTTGCGTCGGTGATGGCGCAGATCATGACCCTTGTGCCTGACCTGCAAAAAGGTCTCACGCGTGAGTCGTTACAGCAGCGTTTGCCCGCCGGGGCGGCGCGTAACGCTATCGACTGTGCGCTCTGGAGCCTTGAAGCCGCTCAGCAGCAAAAATCGCTGACGTCCTTGCTGGGTGTGGTGCTGCCTGAGTCCGTCGTGACGGCGCAAACGGTCGTGATTGGTGAGCCGGAGCAGATGGCCGCCAGTGCGAAAGCGCTCTATGACGCCGGGGCCACGCTCTTGAAAGTGAAGCTCGACGATCGTCTGATCAGCGAGCGGATGGTCGCCATTCGCTCTGCGGTGCCCTCAGCCACGCTGATTGTTGACGCCAACGAGTCGTGGCATCCTGAAGGGCTGGCAGCGCGATGCCAGCTGTTGGCCGATCTGGGCGTGGCGATGCTGGAGCAGCCTCTGCCAGCAAAAGATGATGCGGCGCTGAAGAATTTTATCCATCCGTTGCCCGTCTGCGCGGATGAAAGCTGCCATACCCGCGAAAATTTGAGCGAGCTTAAGGGCCGCTATGACATGGTCAATATCAAGCTCGACAAGGCAGGCGGACTGACAGAAGCCCTGGCTCTGGCGGCGGAAGCCCGGGCGCAGGGGTTTGCCCTGATGCTGGGGTGCATGCTTTGCACCTCCCGGGCGATCGGCGCGGTGCTTCCGCTGGTCAATCAGGTCCGTTTCGCCGATCTCGATGGTCCGACGTGGCTGGCTGTTGACGTTTCACCGGCGCTTCATTTTACCAGCGGCGTGCTTCATCTCTGAGGCTGCCAGCGCAGAAGCTCCACCATCGCTTTTAAGTATTTTTCGCTGGCTTCGTCGGAGGAAATCGGCGGGAATTCAGCGGTGATGCAGGGCAGGCTCAAATCGGCGCACCAGCTACCAAAGGAACCTGGGGTTTCATAGCCCACGCTGGTGACGAGCGGCAGGGCGAAAGCCTGCGCCAGCCACTCGCCCAGTTCGGAGTGGCGCGGATCTTCAATACAGGCCAGCGGATCGTGGAAGGAGACAACCCATGCTGGGTGGATTTTATGGATAAGCTGGCACAGCGCCTGCGTTTCCGGCTCCGATCCGGGCTTATCTCCTGTTAGCAGCACCACGTCCCGCTCCTCGGCGGAGCTGTTCCAGCGATATACCGTTTCCCCTGCGCGCCAGTTTGCCGCCGGGAAATTACGGTTCAGGTCGATTCCTCTCGCATTCGCCCGCAATCCCAGCTGGCAGCCGTCCGGATTGACGGCAAGAATCACATGGTGACGTCGCAACGAAGGCGTCAGCGTCCTCAGCGCGCAGGAAAGCGTGACGATGGAAGAGTTCTCGTCTCCGTGCGTGCCGGCAATGATCAAACCGCTGTTGCGATCGGCATCGGGCGCCGGGAACCAGATCAGCGATGCGCCTAAAAATGAGCGGCCATATTGCTCGGCGCCCGGCGGAAAGGCGCCGCGCTCCGCTCGCGGTCGGGTGGTTGCCATACGAAATCCTGATAAAGAAGTCTCTACAGGCAGTGTTGTGCAAAACCCGCTGTTAATCAAATAGTTTCCGTGACGGCTGAGAATTGCCTCAAATCACTATTCCGGACGAAGGTATTTGCATTTCTCTGTTTCGAAACAAATAATTACGCATCTGCTTGTTACCTGAATTCACTAAAGGGGATCTTATGAAGCATCCTGTTTCGCGTCTCTGTGCTGCACTGTACCTGTGCGGACTCTCTACACTCTCGTACGCTGCTGATGTGCCACAGGGCACGGTACTGGCGCAAAAACAGGAGCTGGTCAGGCATATTAAAGACGAACCCGCTTCGCTCGATCCGGCAAAAGCGGTGGGATTACCCGAGATTCAGGTAATTCGCGATCTTTTCGAAGGGCTGGTGAATCAGAACGAGAAAGGGGAACTGACCCCTGGGGTAGCGACGCGCTGGCAGAGCAATGATAACCGTATCTGGACGTTTACCCTGCGCGATAACGCGAAATGGTCTGACGGTACGCCCGTCACCGCTCAGGATTTTGTCTACAGCTGGCAGCGCCTGGTTGACCCGAAAACCACGTCTCCGTTTGCCTGGTTTGCGGCGCTGGCAGGCATCAACAACGCGCAGGCCATTATTGATGGCAAAGCGGCGCCAGATACCCTGGGCGTGACGGCGGTGGATGCCAGAACCGTACGCGTCCAGCTGGACAAACCGCTCCCGTGGTTTAGCAACCTGACGGCGAACTTCGCCTTCTATCCGGTGCAAAAAGCGAACGTTGAAAGCGGTAAGGAGTGGACGCGTCCCGGCGCACTGGTAGGTAACGGCGCCTACGTCCTGAACGACCGCGTGGTGAATGAAAAACTGGTTGTCGTTCCGAATACGCACTACTGGGACAATGCGAACACCGTCCTGCAAAAAGTGACCTTCATTCCGATTAATCAGGAATCGTCCGCCACTAAGCGCTATCTGGCGGGGGATATTGATATCACCGAATCGTTCCCGAAAAACATGTATCAGAAACTCCTGAAGGACATTCCGGGACAGGTGTATACGCCGCCCCAGCTTGGGACCTATTACTACGCGTTTAACACACAAAAGGGGCCGACTGCCGATGCCAGGGTGCGTCTTGCGCTGAGCATGACTATCGATCGCCGCATTATGGCAGAGAAGGTGTTAGGTACCGGCGAGAAGCCGGCCTGGCATTTCACCCCTGACGTGACGGCGGGTTTCACCCCTGACCCTTCACCGTTCGAGCAGATGTCGCAGCAGGAGCTGAACGCTCAGGCGAAAACCTTGCTCCAGGCCGCAGGCTACGGTCCTCAGCGTCCGCTGAAGCTGAACCTGCTGTACAACACGTCGGAAAACCACCAGAAGATCGCCATTGCGGTGGCGTCCATGTGGAAGAAAAATCTCGGTGTGGATGTCAAACTGCAAAACCAGGAGTGGAAAACCTATATCGACAGCCGCAACACCGGCAATTTTGATGTGATCCGCGCGTCATGGGTGGGGGATTACAACGAGCCTTCGACCTTCCTGTCCCTGCTGACCTCAACCCACAGCGGCAATATCTCGCGTTATAACGATCCGGCCTACGATAAAATTATCCACCAGGCGACGCTGGAAACCACGGCGAAAGCGCGTAATACGGACTACAACATGGCGGAGAAAATCCTCATGGAGAAAGCACCTATCGCGCCAATTTATCAGTACACCAACGGTCGCCTGATTAAGCCCTGGGTGAAAGGTTACCCTATTAATAACCCGGAAGACGTGGCGTATAGCCGGACCATGTATATTGAGAAGCACTGACGAGCCCGGATTATGCGGTAACTGTCGTTAATGAGAGTACATTAAGAACTGGCGCATTTAGCGCCAGTTTCTTTATTCCAGAAAAGATGTCTGTTTTACATATAATCGCAGGGATAAATTATGACGGAAGAAAAGAAAGATAAACCCTCTTTTCCGGCAGGCTTAGGCATTATGGATAAAATCTGGGAATGGCAGTGGATTATACGCTTTATTTATATTGTCCTTTTCGCCGATCTGGCGCTGCTGGCTTACAGCGGACAGGGAGTTTTGACCTGGCCCGTACAGGTCAATAGCTGGACCGAACACCTTGGTTTCTTCTGCGTCGCGCTGGCGGCTCTGGGGCTGATAGCCACAACCCTCATGCCCTTTGTCGCCAGTATCTTCAGGCAAGTGCTGAATGAGATCATATATAGCAGCATCTTTCCGGATATTCTTCGCCCGCAGAGCGATTACGAGAGATACCCGGGTAAGGTACCCTCAAGAGAAGTCCTTGATTTAGCACTGGAAGAGAATAATCAGTTTTTACTTAATTACTATGAAAAACATGATTCAGCCTGGCGCAGTAAATTCACTGAAAGATTCAAAGTTGGCGATTTACTTTTTGGTATCCTGTTTTTCATGATACTTGATTACCATCCGCACTGGTTCAGTCACGCTCAGCATTCCTTAGCCAGCGATCTTCTTAATCTGGGTGGTGATGAGGGTTTTGTTATATTTTATATCGTCCTTATCATTATATTTAGCGCCCTGATGAATATCTGGTTCGGCAAATGGGACTGGGGAAATATTTATTATCCACCGCTGTATCGTAAAAAAGAAGAAGCTCGAAGAAAGGAGCGAGAGAGAGAAGCGCAATGGCGTCGCCAGAATGAGTAAATAATTCCCTGCTAACCAGTGCTCCATACATACTATTTTTTTGGCTTTGTCTGAGATATCGCTCCCGCCCATGCGGAGCTGGCGGGAGCAGAGGTGGGCTATTCTAACAACTTACTAAACTTCGCCAGCCACTGCGGATGCGCAGGCCAGGCGGGAGCCGTCACCAGGTTGCCGTCTACATGGGCCTGATCGATGCCGATAGTGGCGTAGTGTCCACCCGCGAGACGTACCTCAGGTGCGCAGGCCGGGTAGGCGCTACAGGTTCGTCCTTTCAGAATGCCCGCGGCAGCAAGCAGCTGCGGGCCGTGGCACACCGCAGCAATCGGCTTACGCGCGGCGTCAAATGCCTGTACCAGCTTTAACACGTCCTCATTTAGCCGCAGATACTCGGGGGCTCTCCCGCCGGGGATGAGCAGCGCGTCGTAATCCAGCTCCTTTACGGTTGAAAAATCGGCGTTGAGGGTAAAGCGGTGACCGGGTTTTTCGCTGTAGGTCTGGGCACCGTCAAAATCATGGATTGCCGTCATGATGTAGTCGCCTTTCGGTTTGTCGGGGCAGACCGCATCAACCTGATGGCCAATCATCTGCAAAGCCTGAAAAGGCACCATGGTTTCGTAATCTTCGGCGTAATCGCCAACCAGCATCAGGATCTTCTTGCTCATCATTCCTCACCTTTTTCAATAAAGATGATTAAGATATAGCCTGGCATGGCTGAATTGCCGGAAATAAAAAAGCCCGTCAGAGCACGGGCAACATAAGCAAATGAATAAATGATTCGTTATCAACGTTGTTGGAGGATAACGCCGTATATTTTACGCGGCAGTAAGACAAGCTGATACCTGACATATTCGGTAGGTGAAACAAGCGATTAAACGTGCGTTACAGTGCGTCGAAGGTCGGGTAAAGGCTATTTTCAAGGAATTCTACGAGATACCAGATCTCACCGCTAAAAATAAACCAGAAGCCAAATATAATAAGGAGCAAAATAATAAAGGTGAGTATTATTTCAGTTTTTCCCATTGCTGCTTTTACCCACCTGAAGCTAATTGATTCGAGGTGGGCATTGTAGCGGGGCTTTTCCGGATACTCCAGTTTCATGCAGCAAGGACTTTATTGCGTCCATCATTTTTAGCGCGATACAGGGCATCGTCCACACGCTTAAACAGCTCGTCAATACTCTCCCCCTGATTGTGCCGCGCCACCCCAATGCTGACGGTAAACCGCGGCAAGCCCGGAATCGTGATGTGTGCAACGGCTGCACGGATTAACTCGGCAATCTGCAGGGCGGTATCGAGAGAGGTACGCGGCAGCAGGATAACGAACTCTTCGCCACCCCAGCGGAACACCATGTCGCCCTCCCGACTACAGGCTTCCAGCGTTCGGGAAAGGGCGATAAGCACCTCATCGCCTTTCAGATGACCGAACAGGTCATTAATGTTTTTGAAATGGTCGGTATCCACCAGCAGCAGGCTAAATTGCTGCTGCGCAGGAAGTTTATTCAGGTTGCTTTGATCGGTAATTGCGTAGAACTGGCGCCGGTTGAGTAGTCCCGTCATGGAGTCACGTAACGCGGCATGTTCAAGCTCCTGCTCTAGCCTTTTTTGCTCGGTGATATCGTGGATGATGCACAGCATCAGCTTGTCGCCGTAAATCTCAATGGGCCCGGCATACGTCTGAACGTGGCGGGTGGTTCCATCGGCAAGGCGGTGAATAAAATTGAGCGGCTTATGACCACCGGGCAGCGCGGCAATCGCAGTCATAATGGGCATCACATCTCGCCCCAGCGTATTGATTTCCCAGGTATGCTTACTGCACATGTCATCATGTGAGTAACCATAAAAATTGAGTGCGGCCAGATTTGCATCGACGATTTGCCCGTCGCGGGCCGGATCGATTAACAGCATCGGGGCGCTGTTGGTCAGAAAAAAGCGCGCATAGAAACCCTGTTTTTTCCGTCGATAGGTGGCAGAACGGCTTGCCTTCAATCCTGAGAGCATTTGTTGGGAGATGCCTTCGAAAACAATCACATCTCCCCAGGGAGCGTAGTGGGCGAGCGAGAGCCGACAGCTTAACGGCGTATCCTTTCCATCCCGGTTAGCCGTCCAGATTTCGACGATCTCCTGCTCTGTTTTCAGTTCAGGTACATACATCGTCAGGAGGGTTTGCGCCCTGGCAGAATAGATCCCTTTGCGCAGGTCCTCGAGTGTTTTATCCCCCATGAGCTGCCTTGCGGCCACATTCGCAAAAATGATCTTTTCCGACACGGGTGAAACGAGCCACACGGGTGTTTTAATTACATTCAACGCATCAAAACAAGGTTGCGACATAGGCGTTTCCTGTTCATCGACAACATGTGCCTGACAAATCATGCCAGAATTGACTCGCGTGTACTCCTTTGAAACATACTCCACTTAACCCCGTCAGGCATGATTTTTTTGTGAAATAAATGCGGGGTCCGTTTGAATTTTATTAATGGGGATAATCTGTTTGTCTGAGTTTATCTGCAGCAGTAGCCACGGTACCTGTTCGGCAGGTAAGGGCCGGGAGAAAAGATACCCCTGCAGGTAATCGCAGCCGAGACGGGTGAGGACCGCCTGCTGTTCTTCCGTTTCGATCCCTTCTGCCACCACATTCATCTCCATGGTCCGGGCGATACTGATGATGGTTTCAACCAGCTTGTAGCTTTTTTCATTTTCAAGCATTGAGGTCACAAAGCTTCTGTCGATCTTGAGTTCTTTAGCCGGCAGCACGCTAAGCATCAGCAGGTTGGAATAGCCCGTACCAAAATCATCAATCGAGACGACGATCCCCGCATGATTAAACGCGTTAAGCAACTCAATGCTGCGGTCGAGATTTTTAAGCGCGGTGCTTTCCGTTACCTCCAGGATCAGACGGGACGGAGGCAGGTTATATTTTTCCAGCATTGACGAGATGATCTGGAAAATGTCCGGCTGTTCGAACTGAACGGGGGATAGGTTGAGCGACAACGTCCACTGGCTGAACCCTTGTTCAGTCCAGAAATGAAGCTGTCGGCATGCCGCTTCAATGGCCCAGTTACCTACCGGAATAATTAAACCTGTTTGTTCCAGCGAGGGGATAAACAGATTGGGCAATACAACGCCTTGCTCTGGATGCCGCCAGCGAAGAAGGGCTTCAAAACCATGAATCGTTTTCTCTCCCGCATGCCAGGTTGGCTGATACCAGAGTTCAAACTGATCCCGTTCAAGCGCCTGCGAGAGTTCCTGCAGAAAGCCGGGTTTCGCCGGGATCGCTGTTGACATCTCGGCCCGGTAAATCGCCCAGCCGTTACGGCCATCTTCCTTGACGCGGTGTAAAGCTGCATCCGCCTTGAGTTTCAGCTCATGCAGCGTTTCGCCATCCTGAGGATAGAGGCTGACGCCCGCGCTGATGGTCGTGCTTAACGTATGTCCGCATATCGACAGAGGGCGTCGTACATCTTCAAGCAGCGCGGTGACCAGGGCGCTGAGCTTGTCGTCATCACATTCAGGCACCAGCAGGATAAAGGCGTCTCCTCCCAGTCTTGCCAGGGTCATCTCACGCGTGAGCCTTGCCGTGATGCGCTGCGCGACAGCGATCAATAGCTCATCACCGACGCTGTGACCCCACGTATCGTTAACGCGTTTGAAGTGATCGACGTTCAGGAAAATAACCGCAAATGGCTTCTTGCTCAGCAGCGCGCTGCGCAGACAGTCCTGCATGCGGAGATCCATCTGGTGGCGGTTTGCGAGCCCGGTGAGCGCATCAAAACGCGCCTGCAGCTCTAGCTGACGGTTGAGCTGCTGCAGATTATCCGTCAGCCGGCTGGTGCGCCGGTGAGAATCGATAAGTGAAATGATTAACATCACGCCGAGCAGGCAGAGCGTGGTGACTGAAACCCAGATGGATAAACCCAGCTCGCCGATCCCTCCGGGGACGGCATGCGCCATTTCCTGAAATTGCGCGGCGCTCATGCCGGTATAATGCATCGCACAAATCGCGGCAGCCATAACGAAGGCCGCGATAATGCGATCGATAAAGACGCCTTTATGTTTATCGCGCAGTCGGAAAGCCAGCCACAGCGCCGTGCCTGAGGCAACAACGGCAATGACCACGGATAACCCCACAATCCGGCGATCCCAGATGATGCCGCCATCCAGCATCAGGGCCGCCATACCGATATAGTGCATAGACACCACGCCAGCGCTCAGAAGCGTCGTGGCAAAGATCAGTCGAAAAGGGGAAAGTTTTTTACCCGTGACGGCAATATTAAGCGCCGTTGTCGACGCAACCACCGCGACGCCCAGTGACGCAAGGGTTAACCAGAGGTCGTAGCTCATCATCATGGGCATTTGCATCGACAGCATGCCGATAAAGTGCATCGACCAGATGCCAATACCCAGCGTGACCCCACCGGCAATCCGCCAGAAGAGTGCAGCCTTTCGGCTGGAGAGAGGGATTTTTCCGGCGCTGTCCAGCGCCACAAATGAGGCAATAAACGCCACCAGATAAGAGATAGCGATTAACACAGGGTCCCACGATATATTGAGCATTATGCAATCCCACGCCTGAGAGGGTTACCGATTTCGCCTGCCGGGTACATCTTTATCGGGCAACGAACATGCGCATTCAAACCATATTAGTTATTTATCGTGAATAATGACCAGTCATATTAATACTCTAAAACTCATCAAGAATATAAAATATATTCTTTTTGTTAATGTATTAAGCATTGCTAAACAAGAACGAATAACAGTAGCAAAGCTCCTTAAATATGAGTGCGATCGTATCGTCTCACCGCGGGCGATACTATCGCTTAACATGGCTGGAAACCAGTATTGCAGCATGCTGAGTAGAACATTTTTACTAATACGTTCTTTTAATCTGACTTAAGGTAAATCTCAGGATGCTAACGGCGAAACAAAAAACAAGCGTTGTTTGCGATGAAAAACTTCTGGGCCAATGCTATAAGTCTAAGTGCCGACTTAAATATAAAACGTGGGTATTATCATGCTAAAAAATATTAGTGTCAGGACCTTTATTATCGGGTTCCTTTTATCTCTTTTTTTGGTAAGTGCAGGTGTCGTTGTTCTATTTTCCAGCAATCCCTCTCTCTTTATTTTGCTTAATGCCATCAATTTCGTTGCACTATTTTTGCTCTGGGTCTACATGACGAAGTATCTTGTGACGCCGATCAATACGGTGAAGAAAAGTATTGAAGAGGTGACAGCAGGCAACCTTGGTGTATCTATCCCTGAATTTGGCAATAACTGTGCGGGCCGACTCATCCCCGGGATCAATAGTCTTTCCGGTAATATTGCGACGCTTGTACGTGAGATCAGGGCGTCATCGCAAACCGCCATGACCTTATCGGATCAACTCTCGCAACGTAGCGCTCAGCTTTCGGTGAAAACCGAGCAGCAGTCTGCATCATTAGTGCAAACCGCAGCCAGCATGGAGCAAATGGCCGCGAGCACCAAAAACAATGCCGATAACACGCGTCTGGCGAGCGAGCAGGCAAATGTGGCGACGCTGCAGGCGCGCAAAGGCGGTGAGCTGATGGGACAGGTCGCCAGCAATATGCAGTCCATTACCGAATGTGCGCAGCAGATGACGGAGATTATTTCGCTCATTGACGGCATTGCGTTCCAGACGAATATTCTCGCGCTCAACGCGGCCGTTGAGGCGGCAAGGGCGGGCGATCATGGCAAGGGTTTTTCTGTGGTCGCGGAAGAGGTAAGAAACCTGGCACACCGCAGCGCAGAGGCCGCGAAGAATATCAAAACGCTGATTGAAGTCACCAGCAGTAACGTCACGCAGGGAGCCAGCGTTGTGTCACAGGCAGAGAAAAATATGCATGAAATCGTAACGGGTTCGGGGAATGTCAGCCGCTTAATGGACGAAATTTCCGCGTCGACGTCAGAGCAGGAGAAAGGTATTTCTCAGATCACGCTGGCGCTATCTGAGCTGGAGCGGGTCACGCAAAGTAACGTGTCAATGGCAGAGGAACTCAATGGCTCTTCTGATGTACTGCGTAATCAGGTGATTGAGCTGCAGGCCAGAACGCGCAATTTCAGACTTGACCAGAGCACTTCTTCCTCATTACCTGGCGGCTCGCCATCCTTCCTCCACCGGCCAGAACACTCTCTCTGATTAAACCTCAAAGCCTGGCGTGCCAGGCTTTTTTTTGCCTCTTGCCAGCATGTTCATTTCCTGAGCGATTTCAGCGCGATGGAAAACATAGTTGTTGATTAAGCCCTGATGGAGGCTAGACTGACACCGAAAGAGCTAAAAAGGCGGAGGCGCTGTGGAAAGCATTAAAGGATCTGAACTTAACGTTCCTGACGCAGTTTTTGCGTGGGTGCTGGATGGTCGTGGCGGTGCGCGACCGCTGGAAGATAATGATGCGATCGATAGCGCGCATCCCTGCTGGTTACATTTGAACTACACCCACACGGACAGCGCTGACTGGCTGGCCTCGACTCCGCTCTTGCCTAATAACGTGCGCGATGCGCTGGCGGGTGAAAGCCTGCGGCCCCGCGTGAGCCGAATGGGTGACGGGACGCTGATCACCCTACGCTGCATTAACGGCAGCACGGATGAACGCCCGGATCAGCTGGTTGCGATGCGTGTCTACATGGACGATGGGCTCATTGTGTCTACCCGGCAGCGAAAAGTTCTGGCGCTGGATGACATCGTCAACGATCTGAAAGAGGGCACCGGGCCAACCGACTGCGGCAGCTGGCTGGTGGACGTGTGCGACGCGCTTACCGATCACGCGAGTGAGTTCATCGAAGAGCTGCACGACAAAATCATCGACCTGGAAGATAACCTTCTCGATCAGCAGATCCCGCCGCGCGGTTTTCTGGCCTTGCTCCGTAAGCAGCTGATTGTGATGCGCCGCTATATGACGCCGCAGCGCGACGTTTATGCGCGTCTTGCCAGCGAAAGGCTCGCCTGGATGAATGACGATCAGCGACGCAGAATGCAGGATATTGCCGACAGGCTGGGCCGCGGGCTGGATGAAATAGATTCCTGTATTGCCAGAACGGCGGTGATGGCGGACGAAATCGCGCAGGTGATGCAGGAATCGCTGGCGAGAAGAACCTATACGATGTCCCTGATGGCGATGGTGTTTTTACCGAGCACGTTTCTGACCGGGTTGTTTGGCGTCAACCTGGGCGGTATTCCGGGGGGCGCTTATCGCTACGGCTTTACGGCCTTTTGCGTGATGTTAGTTGTTTTGATTGGGGGTGTTGCATGGTGGTTGCATCGTAGTAAATGGCTGTAAATTTACGCTTTTTTCCTCTTTTTCCGGGATTAAAACGCTCTTTTAATTGAGCGAAGTCAATAAACATCTAACCCGTAAGGTGCAATATTACTCCCGCAGGTGAATGCAACGTCAAGCGATGGGCGTTGCGCTCCATATTGTCTTACTTCCTTTTTTGAATTACTGCATAGCACAATTGATTCGTACGACGCCGACTTCATAGTCGGCTTTTTTTTGCCTCCTGATTCTCAGCGTCTACCCTAAAAGGGATGACAGCCAATTCTGGAGGGAATGATGAGCATCCTTTACGCTCTGCTACTGCAACATTCACGTCAATCCGATCCCATCCCCACCGATCCGGTGCCCATGCCCGATCCCATACCGCGTCCGCAGCCAATGCCCGACCCGCCGCCCGATGAAGAACCGATTAAATTGTCGCATCGGACCGCGAGATCTGCGAGGATACGCGCCATCTGACCGCTAAGATCACCACGAGAGACAATTGTGACCGCTTTTTCTACCCTGAATGTTCTGCCCGACGCCCAACTCGCTAACCTCAACGAGTTGGGATACCTCACGATGACGCCTGTTCAGGCGGCCGCGTTGCCCGCCATCCTCGAGGGCCGTGACGTGCGCGTACAGGCGAAAACGGGCAGCGGGAAAACGGCGGCATTTGGCCTTGGCCTGTTGCAGCATTTCGATGCGGCGCTTTTTCAGACCCAGTCTCTGGTGCTGTGCCCGACTCGCGAACTGGCAGACCAGGTCGCGGGTGAACTGCGTCGCCTGGCGCGTTTCCTGCCCAACACCAAGATTTTAACCCTCTGTGGCGGACAGCCGTTCGGCGCCCAGCGTGATTCACTCCAGCATGCGCCGCACATTATTGTCGCCACGCCCGGACGCCTGCTGGATCACCTGCAAAAAGGCACCGTCTCGCTGGATGCGTTACAAACGCTGGTCATGGATGAGGCCGATCGGATGCTGGATATGGGCTTCAGCGATGCGATTGACGAGGTGATCCGTTTCGCACCGTCCGATCGTCAGACGCTGCTGTTCTCTGCGACCTGGCCCGAAGCTATCGCCGCCATCAGTGGTCGCGTGCAGAAAAATCCACTCACCATTGAAATCGACAGCGTCGATGCGCTGCCCGCCATCGAGCAGCAGTTCTTTGAAACCTCTCAGCAGGGTAAAATCCCGCTCCTGCAGAAATTGCTGAGCCAGCATCAGCCTGCATCCTGCGTGGTGTTCTGTAATACCAAAAAAGACTGTCAGGCGGTCTGTGATGCTCTGAATGCCGCCGGTCAGAGCGCATTGTCGCTGCATGGCGATCTGGAACAGCGCGATCGCGATCAGACGCTGGTTCGTTTCGCTAACGGCAGCGCCCGCGTTCTTGTCGCAACCGACGTCGCTGCACGCGGTCTGGATATCAAATCGCTTGAACTGGTGGTGAACTTTGAGCTGGCATGGGATCCTGAAGTACACGTGCACCGTATTGGCCGTACCGCGCGCGCGGGAAACAGCGGCCTGGCCATCAGCTTCTGCGCACCTGAAGAGGCGCAGCGCGCCAATATTCTTTCTGAGATGCTGCAGATTAAGCTGAACTGGGTGAATGCACCGGCCGGCGTTAGCCTTGTGCCGCTGGAGGCTGAAATGGCGACGCTGTGCATTGATGGCGGTAAAAAAGCTAAGATGCGTCCAGGTGACGTATTAGGCGCGCTGACAGGGGATGTGGGGCTGGACGGGGCGGATATCGGTAAGATTGCGGTCCATCCGGCGCATGTCTACGTAGCGGTTCGCCAGAAGGTTGCCCATAAGGCATGGAAGCAGCTGCAAAACGGGAAAATTAAGGGTAAAACCTGTCGCGTACGTCTGCTGAAATAAAGAATGAAGCGTCTCAGACGGTTTTTCTGAGACGCTAATCGTTTACTTCACTTCAAGCACGTTCAGACGCAGCTCTTCAAACTGATTGTCATCTTCTTCCGGCTGCCAGCCCGCTGGCTGCATGGGAATATCTTCCCGATCGAACGCCAGGTCCCCGCCGTTCACAACTTCTGACTTGTGGTTGATGCCTTTAAAGTCGAACAGCTCCACATCCGCGAGATGGGAAGGGACGACGTTTTGCATCGCGCTGAACATGGTTTCGATACGACCCGGATAACGCTTATCCCAGTCGCGCAGCATGTCGCCAATTACCTGACGCTGCAGGTTCGGCTGAGAGCCGCACAGGTTACATGGAATGATCGGGAATCCCTTAGCCTGAGAAAAACGCTCAATGTCTTTTTCGCGGCAGTAGGCGAGAGGGCGGATCACAATGTGCTTGCCGTCATCGCTCATCAGTTTAGGCGGCATGCCTTTCATCTTGCCGCCGTAGAACATATTGAGGAACAGCGTTTGCAGGATATCGTCGCGGTGATGGCCCAGCGCAATTTTGGTCGCGCCCAGCTCCGTCGCGGTACGATACAGAATGCCGCGGCGCAGGCGAGAGCAGAGTGAGCAGGTGGTTTTCCCCTCCGGGATTTTCTCTTTCACAATGCCGTAGGTATTCTCTTCGACGATTTTGTACTCGACGCCCAGCTTTTCGAGGTATTCCGGCAGAATGTGCTCCGGGAAACCCGGCTGTTTCTGGTCAAGGTTGACCGCCACCAGGGAAAAATTCACCGGCGCACTTTGCTGAAGATTACGCAGGATCTCCAGCATGGTATAGCTGTCTTTACCCCCTGACAGGCAAACCATGATGCGGTCGCCTTCTTCAATCATGTTGAAGTCTGCAATGGCTTCGCCCACGTTACGGCGCAGTCGCTTTTGCAGTTTGTTCAGGTTGTATTGCTCTTTTTTGTTAATCTCTTGATTCTCTTGCATTGAGTACTACCTTCGGAGCCAGCAGGGGCAAACATTGTATGCCGCGTATGGTACGGATTCCGGCGACGAATACCAGCACGTTTTACAGCTCATTAAATCCGGAGCCGATACGCGAAAAGCGTAGCAGGCTTTCTGAGTGCCCCTGCGCATTCTGGGCATAAAAACAAATCGCAGATTTTGATGCTTCCATGAGGACCAGCGCGGGGAGTACTTACGTTGTGTTTTACCGGAACGAATTCAGCGAAGGTACCATCCTGGCCACTTAATCTCCGCTTACAGCACCTCAACCAATTCAAATTCTTCTGCGATCAGTTCCATATCTTCAGAAAAATGGCCTTCGCGGACGAAAAATCGCTGATGCTCTTTCTGCCAGTATTCAAGGCTTAAATCACCTTCACCCTCTTTGCGAGCGAATTCTTCAGTAACATCGCAAAAACGCACCAGCCGCAGTGAAACCAGCCTGATCACACAGACCGGGACGTTTTGTCCATCAAGGATTATGTTGTAGCTCCCCACCCGCGGTGCAGACACATCCTGCGAGTACGAGGCAAAAGATCCGCAGGTGGCCGTTTTGATTCCTTTTTTAATCAGGTCCGCAAGCTTGCTTGCCAGTTCCGGGCTGTCACCCAATTGCCAGGCCGCTGCGCCTGGGTACTTCGTTTTTAATTCCTCAACCTTAACCATTTAAATTCCTTCTTAACACTTGACCAAAAGAAACGAAGTAGCGTTTTTAGCATAAACCCCCTCGATATTAGAAGCGTAGTCGGCTTTCCTTCCACCTTTTTGCTCTGGTGGGTACGAAAACAAAGCGTTGCGTGTATTGCCCGAGTAAATATAACCTTATGGGGTTATCTGTGTGGTGAATCTGCTGTCTGCAGCCACGCGCGTGGCTTTGTATATGAGTAACGAGTCACCGGGATGCAACCAGCACCACGCTTTTCTAAAAACTTTATCCCATTGGAAGGGTTTAACGTGTTCAAGCTTAATTCATACCTACTGGCGGTTTTGCTGATGTCAGGCTGTAGCTCCGAACTGGTTCTCAATCCACCTAAGCAACCCGAATACAAGTCAATGCCAGAAATAACGCAGTCTGTGACGCCAACGCAACAGCGTGCAATCATGGCTGGCGAGCGACCTGACTGGTCAGAAAGAACCCCGATCAATACAATAAAGCGGTACTAATAAACACTTATCCACCAGGGCTGCCGTTCGGCGGCCTTTTGTTTCCCCTCCATCTGGCTTGCGAGAAAATTTCTGACGCCTGATATGGTATTTATTTCTTTATCAACCATGCTTAAGACGAAGATAATTCAATCACTCCAGGATCGCTGAAGCGGCAACTTTACTCAAATCGAGAACCCTGAATGCGCCATGCATCTATTCCCTTAGCTGCAGCCACGACAATTTTTTTGCTCGGCGTTTTTATCATCAATTTACAGGTTTGGTATTCTGCACGTGCTGACAGCCTGGCAGAGGCGCGCTACGTCGTACGGAACATGAACGTTATTCTTAAAGAAGCCCGTCATGCGACTCAGATGGCAATGCAACTTGCCGAGAATGAGTGTGATGCAGAAGGGCAATATCGGCTGGGTACCGAGGCAGCATTACAGCCTCACCTGAGAACGATCATTATTCTGAAAAAGAACGCGGTCTGGTGCTCCTCATTACCGGGAAACCGCGTATTGTTGGTTAATAGCTCAGTGCTGCCTGAGTCATCATTGCTCCTGGTTCCTTCGGGGAGTACCGTCAACGGTCTTCCGGTTCTCTTATACCAGACAACCCACGCCGGAAGCCGAATCATCGTTAGTATCAGTGATAGCCATATCCGGGATGCGCTGGATATGCCATTAAACGGCGTTGAATATTCTCTAAGAGTAGGCAATACCCTTTTAGGCCTGACAGGCGATGTGACTACGGTAGACCATACGAAGAAAGAGGTATTAACGGTCAAGGCCTCAGCTTTTCCTTTCTCGGTACAATTTAATTCTCCACCTCTTTTTAGTCTTAAGAGATTATTCAATCGAGCCGGAGGCGTGGTGTTATTCCTGCTGATAATATCGTCTCTTTCTGCTTATATTCTTCAGCGCTATATTTCTAAGGATGTCTCACCCGAAGAGTCACTGCGCATCGCCATTTACAGAAATGAAATTATTCCGTATTACCAACCTGTTGTGAGCGGCAAAGAGGGAATCTTGCGGGGCGTCGAAGTGCTGGCCAGATGGAAGCATCCTCAATCAGGGTTTATTTCTCCCGCGTCCTTCATTCCTCTTGCCGAGAAATCTGGTTTAATTATTCCTTTGACTCAGAGCTTAATGAAGCAGGTTGCAATACAAATGAATTCTATTTCGTCATTGTTGCCAGAAGGGTTTCACATAGGGATTAACTTCAGCGCTTCTCATATCGTTGCGCCTACCTTTGTTGGCGAGTGTCTCCACTACAAACGCAGTTTTACTCAACAGGATCTTAACCTTGTCGTTGAGGTGACGGAGCGTGAACCACTCGACATTGATGAGCACCTCGTTAACACACTGAATGAGTTACACAATAACGGATTTGCCATTGCACTGGATGACTTTGGCACGGGATATTCCGGTCTATCCTATCTGCAGGACCTGCATATCGATTACATTAAAATCGATCAAAGCTTTGTTGCCAGGGTTAACGCGAATGAGGACTCAACGCTAATCCTTGATTCGGTACTGGAGTTGGCAAAAAAACTGTCAATAAGTATCGTGGCGGAAGGCGTTGAAACAGAAGAGCAACTTGATTACCTAACAAGCAATCATATCCGTTTTTTACAGGGGTTCTACTTCTACAAACCTCTTCCTTTCAAGGAGCTGATCAAAGTTCTCTTATCGAAGCCCAAAGTTAAAGTAAGAGTTGAATAATCTTTATTCGGTTGTTTCTGAGGGAATTAAAAAAGGGGGGGCATCATCCCCCAAAAATGCAGACAATTATTGTTTTAACCGCAGTCGTATTTTGTTGTCTATTGACCTGGTGGTCAAATTAATTGTTTTCAACATTATTTTGAATGTTCTAAAAGGAATGATTGATCAGAAACATTAGTAGCCTAAGCTTTAATATGATTCTAATCAATGTTGTCGTATACTCGTCAGGTTAATGGATGTAAAAATTATTTTTTTGTTAAAATAATGCTCTGGCGCTGTGTTTTCGAAGTAAGGCATTTCAGGTTAATTTTTTAAGAAAAAAATGCTAGCGGCCAAAGCATAATGAAATAATACTTACGTATTACCGCAGTATGAATATCAACCAGTAATGGCCAGAGTCTCAGTATGATTTTAGAATAAACGTCACACTCTGAGATTTCCGTGATTTAGCGTATAATGCGTCATCCAAAACCGCTAAATCCCCAGTGGCTCGTGCTATGTCCCTTAATCGCTTTTGTTACTTACTCCTGATGACCGCTGCGATCGGCAGCCTGCTTACTACCAATCCGCTGGTCACGTGGTTTCTGCTGATCAATCTGCTGACAATAGTCATGTATGGCGCCGATAAAATGGCGGCGCGGAAGGGGATGCGCAGGGTGCCGGAAGCTACTTTGCTGGTATTTGGCGTAACAGGTGGCTGGCCTGGTGCCATTGTGGGGCAACAGCTCTTTCGCCATAAAACCCAAAAGCAGCCTTTCAAAAAGTACTTTTTCATCAGCGTCGTGGTCAGCATCGCCATGATGGCGGTGGTTTACCATTTATCTTCTTATTCTTCTTTGTATTAATCCCTCCGTTACTGCCAATAGTAGTAGGGCTTTTCTTAAGGGGTTGCTGTTTTTTGCACAATCTGAATAATACGTGCAACAACACGGACGACAACATCCCATGAAAATAGAATCTCTTATACTGGTTGTGCTGGTGGTCTTTTCTGCGCCTTCCTGGTCTGCTTTTCAGGAGCGGGAATATAATACCTGGTATATAAAAAATGCCGTCCTTTATGATATGACACAGACATCGGAAGGTTTCCCGGTCATGGTGAGTGTTTCTCAGCCAGGGAAGAAATCCGCTAACTTGCTGGTGTCATTTATTACTGAAGGCCGTTGTGGTGAAAACAACCAGCCGCTAAATGTGAATGGTAAGGAGCTGCCCGCAAAATATTATTGTGTTGAGGTGGGGCAAAATAGAATTGAACATTTTTCTGTGGTTGATGCGGACAGCGTCAATGGTATGGTGACGCATTTAAAATCAGATTTCACTATTCTGTTGCAAAACAATATCAAGGTTTGGGCTGCAAATATCAAAACGCCAAAGTATGGGCTGACGCCGAGATTCTAAATAGAGAATGCCTGTTTTGTTACAGGCTTTTTTTGGGTGTAAGATAATCATTTACAAAGTAATAGTTTCTACGCATTACTAATCAAAATGAAGAGTAAGTGGCCCTGTTTTTTTACGTGTTTAAATGTACTGTATGCAAACCAATACGAAACAGCATAACTAAACCTTGCTGAGATTATGGATAAAGCTCACTGCCAGACTTAGGCTTGTTAGCAACTTTTTAGTTGTTCAACACATCTTTATTGGTAAGGAGCAGAAAATGTCACAACGTAATAGTCTGGATTTACTAAGCCGTAAAGAAGGAATGTGTTTGTTAGAGCAAAGCATGGGTTTTGTCTGGCAGGCAGCACTTCGGGCTGTCGCGGTATTAGGGGTCGCAGATCTTCTGGTTGATGGAAAAAAATCCGTGAATCAACTGGCGAAGGAGTTGAATGTCGACGTTGACTATCTTCATCGAATCATGCGCTTATTGTCCTCTCGTGGGGTTTTCAACGAATTATCTGACGCCGAATACAGCCTTAGCCAATCAGCACAATTCCTGTGTTCTGAGCATGAATTTTCCTTGCGTGCGGCAGTGCTCATGCTGACAGACCAGACATTCTGGCAGCCAGCGGCAAAAATGGATGAGATATTGCAAGGCAAACCTGTCTTTAATGAATTGTTTGGCAAGCCTTTTTACGAGTACTGGCAGCATGACGATAGTGGGGCTGACAGCAACATTTTTCATGCCGGTATGGCCTCTATGTCATCCGTAGAGAATGAAGTCATCGCAGATAGCTATTCATTCCCTCAAAACGCTGTCGTTGCCGATATCGCCGGTGGGCTGGGTAATTTATTGCTGGCCGTTTTACGTCGAAACCCGACCCTGACGGGGATCCTTTTTGATCAAACAGACGTGCTTGAGCGGAATCGACTTTATCTGTTGAATGATCATCGCCGATGGGAGACCGTTGAGGGCAGTTTTTTTGAAGCCTGTCCTGTAGCAGACATTTATCTACTTAAATACATTTTAATGGACTGGCCTGATGAAAAGGCTATTCAGATACTTGAATGCTGCAGAAATGCTATGAAAGAAAACTCCAGGCTATTAATTTTTGAGCCACTTATTAAAAAAGAAAATAATGAACAGGGACGATTTGAAATTGATCTTCTTTTGTTAACAAGCTTTGATGGAGGACGGGCAAGAACAGAGTCTGAGTATCAGACCTTGTTTGAAAAGACTCGTCTGAAGCTAAACAAAATAATAGACACCCGTTCGTATCTGTCGATTTTAGAAGTCGTACCTGTTTGAACTATTTAAATATTATTCACGGATCATGTGTCTGGCATTCCGTTTTACCATATTCCTGCTACCCTTGTTTGTTGTACCAGGAGCATGAATATGAAAAACAAAGATGAACAAACCGGATTAGTGGGGCTGGCGATTGGGGCCGCCGTTATTGGGCTGGTTTCAGCGCAAAAACCGATCCATCGTAACAGTATAGTGGATGAACTGGTCAGACTCGGCAGGCAAAAAGGCGATGGTGTAGAAGACGAGGTTTTCGTTAAAGCGGCCGAGCTCGTGAGAAAAGGGGTATAGCCCATGGCTGAAAGACGAAATGCGAAGTGCCACTGCGGCGCGGTGGCATTCACCGTTGAACTTACTGATGGCCTCAACACCGCGCGGCGCTGCAGCTGTTCCTTTTGTCGAATGCGAGGCGCTGTCGTCGTTTCTGCACCGCTGTCGGGGATTACGGTGACCAAAGGTGAGGATAAGCTCACCGAGTACCGCTTTAACACGGGAACGGCACGGCATTTCTTCTGCTCGGTGTGCGGGATCTACACGTTCCATCAGCGGCGTTCTAACCCAAACGAATATGGCGTGAATGTCGCCTGTTTTGAAAACGTTTCACCATTTGATTTTCCAGAGGTGAAGGTGATGGACGGGGTTAATCATCCCATGGATGGAGAAAGTGGCGTATTTGGCTATCTCACTTTTCGAGAGAAAGGTGAACAGCAGGCATGATTGCCGCCTGGCCACTCTTTAATCAGCCTGGCTATAGTGGAGAATGGTTATCTGATACAGGAGAAACTATGCTTTGTGTTGAAAAAGACGATCCGCGTGAGGCCCCTGAATCAGGCGATAAAAAGCCTCAACCTGTGAAAAAATAACGCGACCTATGCGTATATCCGCCACCGGCACTGCTGGTGGCTTTTTGTTTCCTGGTAAACAGTCAACTGCCATCCAGATGGTTTAACAGCGAGCCGAGATGCCCGACAATATCACCAAAATCAAAAATTAACGCCATCCACACCAATGCTAAAAGGGTAAGGACGGCAAGAGATACACGACCAAACAACGCTGTTATCCTTAATGACAAAAGGGCTATCTCCGTAGTCTAACCAGCTTTCTTTCAACTTTCCCTCAACCAATCCCTTTCTGAAACTATCTTTTGTGACTTACTTCAAAAACAAGCGAGCCCGCACCATGATGCGGGCTCTGACAATCAGAACTGGTAAACCAGACCTAACGCTACGACGTCATCCGTGCCGATGCCGTTGTTTTTGTAGAAGCTGTCATCTTCATCCAGCAGGTTAATTTTGTAATCAACGTAGGTGGACATGTTTTTATTGAAGTAGTAGGTCGCGCCTACGTCAGCGTATTTAACCAGATCCCGATCGCCCTGACCGTTGCCCAGGTCCTTACCTTTCGACTGCAGGTAGGAAAGGGACGGACGCAGGCCAAAGTCGAACTGGTACTGGGCGGTCACTTCAAAGTTCTGGGTTTTATTCGCTACGGAATTGGTTTTATCACCATACGGTGTCATATTACGGGTTTCAGAGTACATTGCCGCCAGATAGATGTTATTGGCGTCATATTTCAGACCCGCAGTCCACGCATCCGCTTTGTCACCGCCCGCAGTGGTATTCATGACCTGCTCGTTGGTGCGGTCTGAAGAGGTGTACGCCGCACCTGCAGTAATGCCCATGCCGAAGTCATAGGTGGTAGAAATACCGAAGCCGTCGCCGTTCTCGTGACGCGTGTCGCGGCCGTTGTTGGTGCCTTCCTGGTTGTTGCTGGCATCTTCATTTTTGCCCTGATACTGCAGCGCAAAGTTCAGGCCCTGCACCAGACCGTAGAAGTCGGTGTTACGGTAGGTTGCCACACCGTTGGCGCGGCTGGTCATAAAGTTGTCGGCTTTAGAGTAGGAGTCTCCGCCGAACTCAGGCAGCATATCGGTCCAGCCTTCCACGTCGTACAGCACGCCGTAGTTACGACCGTAATCGAAGGAGCCGTAGTCACCCACCTTTACACCAGCGAAGGCCAGACGCGTCCAGGACTGATTATCAGACCCTTCCGTATTATTAGCCTGAATGTTGTATTCCCACTGCGCGTAGCCGGTCATCATATCGTTGATCTGCGTTTCACCCTTGAAGCCCAGACGCAGGTAGGTTTGATCGCCGTCAGCACCTTTATCGTCGGAGAAATAGTGCAGACCATCTACTTTTCCATACAGATCTAATTTGTTACCGTCTTTATTATAAATCTCTGCTGCATGAGTTGCGCCAGCCATTAACAGAGCCGGAATCATCAGGGCCAGTACTTTTCTTTGCATTGTGATATTCCTTTGCAGTTGTTTTTATTTAATTACCTGTTGAACTTTCAGAATGAGAAAGTTGTCTCATGCTAAATCACCCCTGTGAGAGAGTAATAAAATATAATTGTTACGAAATAAGTTAAATCTAAACCGAATAAATCAGCGGAAATGATCATTGGTCGGATGAATGATTTAAAAGTGAGTATATTAAATAGCAATTATTAAGTGGTTATTAATTACTGTTTTCTTGATGGTGTTATATGCATTTATATGCTTTTAAGATGATTGAATCATAATTAACACGAATGCTATTAAGCAAACAAAATAGATATTCATTGATTATCTGGATTCGCCCGGTGTGAATGCGCCGGGCTTTTTTATGGCAAAAATATGCCCGGACAAGCCGGGCAGAGGTACTAGTCGCTGGTCGGTTTTTCGGCTTTACCCGCCATTTGCGCCAGGAAGTCATAACGTTTTTGCAGATCGGCCGCGGCATCTTTCCAGAGCTGTTCGGCCACTTCCGGCTGCTGCGCGTTAAGGCGACGGAAGCGCTGTTCCTGCATTAAGGTCTCAGCCAGGGCATCTGACGGCGGACGCGAATCCAGCGCCAGCGGTAATTTACCCTCATCAGCACGACGCGGGTCGAACCGGTACAGCGGCCAGAAGCCCGTCGCGGTCAGCTGACGCATCTGGTCGTGGCTGAGCGCCAGATCGTAGCCATGCTCTTCGCAAGGGCTGTATGCAACGATCAGCGATGGGCCAGGATACGCTTCGGCTTCCTGAATCGCTTTTACCGTCTGGTTAAGCTGGGCACCCAGCGAAATTTGCGCGACGTAAACATGACCATACATCATCATGCTTACACCGAGATCTTTGCGCGCCTTGCGTTTGCCGTGTTCGCCGAATTTCGTCACAGCGCCTAACGGTGTCGCTTTCGACGCCTGACCACCGGTGTTGGAATAACACTGCGTATCCAGAACCAGGATATTGACGTTTTCGGTCAGGCTCAGCACGTGATCCAGCCCGCCAAAGCCGATGTCGTAAGCCCAGCCGTCACCGCCAATCAGCCAGATCGATTTTTCGACCAGCGCGTCCGCGTCGGTCAGCAGCTGCTCAGCTCCCGCCACGCCCTGAAGCGCCTGACGCAGCTCGGCAACTTGCTCACGACGTTCTTCTGGCGTTGCATCCGCATGAAGCGCGTCATTGAGCCCGGCAGGGAGCTGCCCGGCAAACTGCTCCAGCAGGCGCATCACGCGTGCGCGGTGCTGATCAACGGTCAGGCGGAAGCCCAGACCAAATTCGGCGTTGTCCTCGAACAGCGAGTTTGCCCATGCCGGACCGCGACCGTTGGCATCGGTGGTGTAGGGCGTGGAGGGCAGGTTACCGCCATAAATAGACGAACAGCCGGTTGCGTTGGCAATCAGCATCCTGTCACCGTACAGCTGGGTAAGCAGCTTGATATACGGCGTTTCACCGCAGCCTGAACAGGCGCCGGAGTATTCAAACAGCGGCGTGATCAGCTGCGAAGTGCGAATATCAATACGTTCCAGTTTGCTGCGATCGATTTCCGGCAGATTCAGGAAGAAGTCGTAATTAATTTTCTCCTCTTCAACGTGCTCCAGACGCGACATCATATTGATGGCTTTGATCTCCGGATCCTGCCTGTCTTTCGCCGGACAGACCTCGACGCAAAGGTTACAGCCGGTGCAATCTTCCGGCGCGACCTGCAGAACGTATTTCTGACCGCGCATATCGCGGGATTTCACATCCAGTGAATGCAGGCTGGCTGGGGCGGATTCCATTTCTTCCGGTGAAACCACTTTGGCACGAATGGCCGAGTGCGGGCATGCCGCTACGCAGTGGTTGCACTGGGTACACAGTTCTTCTTTCCAGATAGGGATCGCTTCGGCGATGTTACGTTTTTCCCAGCGCGTGGTGCCCATCGGCCAGGTGCCATCCGGCGGCAGCGCAGAGACGGGCAGGGCATCACCCAGACCGGCCAGCATCGCCGCCGTCACGGTCTTAACGAAATCAGGCGCCGCATCGGACACCACCGGAGGGCGGTTCGGGCTTGCGGCATTGACCGGCTGCAGCGGTACCTCATACAGCGACTCGCGCGCCAGCGCCAGCGCCTGCCAGTTACGCTCGACTAATTCCTGTCCTTTGCTGCTGTAGCTTTTGGCAATCGCGCCCTGCAGTTCCGCCAGCGCGCTGTCGCCCGGCAGAATATTGGTCAGATGGAAGAAGGCCATCTGCATAACGGTATTGATGCGCGCGGCCAGGCCACATTCGCGGGCAATTTTTGCCGCATTCACCACAAATAAACGGGCTTTTTTCTGGTTCAGCACCGCCTGTACTTCCTGCGGCAGGCGAGACCAGACCTCATCCGCGCTGTATGGCGTATTCAGGAGGAAAATACCGCCGGGCTTCAGGCGCTCGGCCATCTGGTATTTATCGATAAACTGCAGCTGGTGACAGCCAACAAAATCTGCCTGAGAAATAAGATACGCAGAGCGGATGGGCTGTTCGCTCACCCGCAGGTGGGAAACGGTCAGGCCGCCTGCTTTTTTGGAGTCGTAGACGAAGTATCCCTGGGCGTACCATGGCGTTGAGTTGCCGATGATTTTGATGTTGTTTTTTGTCGCGGAGACGCTGCCGTCGCTGCCCAGACCATAGAACAGCGCCTCAAGTTTGGCGGTCGAGGGCAGGGTATTTTCCGGCAACGACAGGGACAGATTCGTCACATCATCATAAATACCGACGGTAAAGCGCGGCTTGGGCTTCGCTTCACTGAGTTCGTTGAATACCGCCAGCACGCAGTCCGGCCCAAATTCCTTGGACGATAACCCATAGCGACCTCCGATCACGCGCGGCAGCGTTTCACGTTCGCCCTGATTAAAGGCTTCTGCCAGGGCCGTCATCACATCCAGATACAGCGGTTCTGCCTGCGCGCCCGGCTCCTTGGTACGGTCGAGCACCGCCACAGCGCGCGCGCTTTCAGGCAGAGCCGAAAGCAGATGTTTGGCCGAGAACGGGCGATAGAGCCGCACCTTAAGCACGCCAACTTTTTCGCCGCGCGTCAGCAGTTCATCAACAACTTCCTCGCAGGTGCCAATGGCCGACCCCATCAGCACAATGACCCGTTCCGCCTGCGGATGGCCGTAGTACTCAAAAGGTTTATATTCCCGACCGGTCGCGGCGGCAAAGTCATTCATAGCCTGTTCAACATGGTCGTAAACCGCGTTGTACCACGGGTTCGTGGCCTCGCGGGACTGGAAATAGGTATCCGGGTTTGCCGATGTGCCACGAATAACCGGGTGTTCCGGATTAAGGGCCCGGGCACGGTGCGCGTCAATGTCCGCCTGCGGGAGCAGATTCAGGATTGTCTCGTCAGCCAGCGGGACGATTTTGTTAATTTCGTGAGAGGTTCGGAAACCATCAAAGAAGTGAATAAACGGCACGCGGCTTTTGAGCGTGGCGATATGCGAAATCAAGGCAAAGTCCTGGGCTTCCTGAACGCTGCTGGCGCACAGCATCGCGCAGCCGGTCTGACGTACCGCCATCACGTCAGAGTGATCGCCAAAGATAGAGAGCGCGTGAGTGGCAACGGTACGCGCCGCAACGTGCAGAACGAAGGGGGTCAGTTGACCGGCGAGTTTGTAAAGAGTAGGGATCATTAACAGCAATCCCTGAGATGAGGTAAACGACGTGGAAAGCGCGCCGGTTTGCAGCGCGCCGTGCACCGTGGCAATCGCACCGGCTTCAGACTGCATTTCTACCACTCTCGGGACATCGCCCCAGACGTTTTTTAACCCGTTACCAGCCCAGGCATCCGCCTGCTCGGCCATGGTAGAACTTGGCGTAATCGGGTAGATGGCGATAACTTCACTGGTGCGAAACGCGACTGAGGCAACTGCACCATTACCGTCAATAGTTTGCATAGGACAACACCCTTACATTGCGCAAAAAATAGGGGTCTGTATTACGGCAACAAACCCTGAATATTATCTGTGTATTCTAGCAAACGGGGGATTTTACGATTTTCGCTTTTGTGTCCTTGGTATTCTCGCCATCAATGAGTAGATCAAACTTTTGGCGAAAAAATTGCGAGAAATTGTTTCCGGAGCGCATAAATACGCACTTTCGCTCTCGACGACATGGGCTGTGATGCCTATTATGCATAGGTTTCGCATCATTTATGGGGGAGAAAGCATGCGCTCAGCGTTTTTGGTAGGGTGTGCCGCATTATTGTTGTCGGCATGTAGCAGTGAACCCGTTCAGCAGGCAACGGCAGCCCACGTGGCGCCGGGAATGAAAGCGGCGATGTCCAGCTCTGGTCAGGCTAACTGCGCAATGATTGGCGGTTCGCTGTCTGTCGCTCGCCAGCTTGATGGTTCTGCTATTGGGATGTGCGCCTTGCCAAACGGCAAACGCTGTAGCGAACAGTCGCTTGCCGTTGGAAGCTGCGGTAACTACTGATTATTCTACACGCTTAAACATCAGCGTTTTATCGGCTGTCGCCAGCGTTAACTGGTCTTCAGTCAGGTCGACCTGCGCCCCTTTGCGCAGCATGTCGCCGATGGCCTGATCCAGCTCATTCAGCTGCTTTTCAGTACAGAGCTTGCGCGTCATGGCCAGCGTTTTAACCTTAAGCTCGCCTTCGGACAATTTCCCCTGTCCGTTGAAGCGGTTACACATCTGGCCGGAAACGCTGATGTTATTCACCAGGCTGATGTCTGGCAGCGCACTAAAACTGAGCTCAGGTTGCGTTGTCGAGGTCTTCACGGCCTTACCGTTCACGTTTTCCAGCACGAAGCGGTGATTCTGAAGTTGCTCCGGCTGAACGGAGGCTTTACCCGGGTTAACGCAGCCGGTAAGAACAAGACTGATAACACTTAACGCGATGAGCTTTTTCATTTTTCTTCTCAAACTATAAACACTGTGATTCTTTTTCCAGTGTAACGATACGCTGTCGCGCGTTAATGGGGTTTATCTGAAAGTGCGGGGGAACAGGGCAACGCAGCGGTTGCCCGGAATGATGTTAATGCGATTTAAACCCTGCAGCCGTCATCAGCATACGGAAGAGCATGCTGACAGCAGCCAACGCCAGTACGCTGCCGCCCCAGATAATGGCCAGCCACAGTAATCTTTTCCAGACCGGTTGTTGCATCAGTGATAACCCTCCCCATGCTGAACTTTGCCGCGAAATACGTAATAACTCCAGAAGGTGTAGACCAGAATAACGGGAATGATCAACAGCGCGCCGACCAGCATAAAGCCCTGGCTTTGCGTCGGTGCGGCGGCCTGCCACAGGGTAATCGACGGTGGAATAATATGCGGCCAGATGCTGATCCCAAGTCCGCTAAAGCCGAGGAATACCAGCCCCAATGTCAGAATAAACGGACGGCTATGGCTGGCGGGATTATTCAGGCAGCGCCACTGGTACAGGCTAAAAATCACCACCAGAGCAGGAACCGGCAGCAGATAAAACAGATTCGGCACCGTAAACCAGCGCGCGGCGATGGCCGGTTGCGCCAGCGGCGTCCAGAGGCTAATGGCGGCAATAAACGCCAGCAGCACGATTAACAGCGTTTTAGATACCTCGCGCATCCGCTGCTGCAGCGCATTTTCGCTTTTCATCACCAGCCAGGTCGAGCCTAACAGCGCATAAGCTACCACCAGCCCGGCGCCACAAAACAGGTTGAACGCGGTAAACCAGTCAAAGGGGCCGCCGGTATAGGCCCGGCCGGTGACGGTAAAGCCGTTAATGACGGCGCCTACCGTCACGCCCTGGGTAAACGTCGCCAGAATTGAACCACCTATGAACGCCTTATCCCAGAAAGGACGGTGCGCCGGGGTGGCCTTAAAACGAAATTCAAATGCCACCCCGCGGAAAATAAGTCCGATCAGCATTAATGTCAGCGGAATGGTGAGGGCATCCACGATCACCGCGTAGGCAAGCGGGAATGCGCCGAACAGCGCAGCGCCGCCAAGCACCAGCCAGGTTTCATTTCCGTCCCAGACCGGCGCGACGCTGTTGACCATTACGTCGCGATCGTCGGCGTTCTGCGTGGCCGGGAACAGAATGCCAATTCCCAGATCAAAACCGTCCATGACGATATACATCAGCGTGGCGAAAACGATGATCACAAACCAGATAATGGAAAGATCAATACCCATTATGGCTGCTCCTTATGTTCAGTTGTGACGGCAGAAAGCGGGCGCGCCGGACGTCCGTCGGACTCGGTGGCGAAAGATTCATGCGGCTGCGGGCCTTTTCGGATGAGGCGCACCATATAGCTGTAACCCACGCCGAATACCGAGGTATAGACGACGAAGAAGGCCAGCAGGCTCACGCTCATGTGCAAATCACCATGGGCAGAAACCGCATCCTTCGTTCGCTGGAGCCCATAGACCACCCAAGGCTGGCGGCCCACTTCGGTGGTGATCCACCCGGCCAGAATGGCAATCAGCCCCGATGGCCCCATCAACAGCGCAAACCACAGGAAGGGGCGCGACGAATAAACGCGCTTTTTATATCGCAGCCAGAGTGCAGTTACCCCAAGAAGCAGCATCAGCATGCCCAGACCCGCCATAATGCGGAACGACCAGAAGACGATGGTGGAATTCGGGCGTTCTTCCTTTGGAAACTCTTTCAGCGCCGGAACCTGTTTATCCAGACTGTGCGTCAGGATGAGACTCCCCAGCGCCGGGATCTCCAGCCCAAAGCGGGTGCGCTCCTGCTCCATATCCGGCCAGCCAAACAGCAGCAGCGGGGTAGGCTCACCCGGCGGATTTTCCCAATGTCCTTCAATCGCGGCAATCTTGGCGGGCTGGTGCTTTAAGGTGTTCAATCCGTGCATATCGCCAACCATGGCCTGGATGGGGGCGACAATCAGCGTCATCCACAACGCCATCGAAAACATCGCCCGGATGGCGGGAGTATTATTCCCGCGCAGCAGATGCCATGCCGCGGAGGCGCCCACAAACAGGGCGCTGCTCAGGAACGCGGCTATCGACATATGCAGCAGGCGGTAAGGGAAGGAGGGGTTAAACACCACCGCGAGCCAGTCCACCGGCACCACCTGACCGTTGACGATCTCATAGCCCTGCGGGGTCTGCATCCAGCTGTTTGAAGAGAGGATCCAGAAGGTAGAGATAATGGTCCCCAGCGCCACCATGCAGGTGGAGAAAAAGTGCAAACCCGGTCCGACCTTGTTCCAGCCGAACAGCATTACGC
The DNA here is from genome assembly GCF_008364555.1 of Enterobacter vonholyi. Classification (GTDB taxonomy): domain Bacteria; phylum Pseudomonadota; class Gammaproteobacteria; order Enterobacterales; family Enterobacteriaceae; genus Enterobacter; species Enterobacter vonholyi. The sequence continues at coordinate 635,069 of NZ_VTUC01000006.1, read as the reverse complement.
CGAGGAACCCGGCTTCGAGGAAGAAGGCGGTAAGCACTTCATAGGTCAGAAGCGGGCCGGTAATACTGCCCGCAAATTGCGAAAAGCCGCTCCAGTTGGTGCCAAACTGGTAGGCCATCACCAGCCCGGACACCACGCCCATGCCAAAGTTGACGGCAAAAATCTTCGACCAGAAATGGTACAGCGATCGCCAGACCGGATTTTTTGTTTTCAGCCACAACCCTTCGAGCACGGCAAGATAGCTTGCAAGACCGATGGTAATGGCCGGGAAAATAATGTGAAAGGATACGGTAAAGGCAAACTGTATCCGTGCAAGGTGAAACGCATCTAAACCAAACATGCACAGCCTCAATGTCAAACGGTGTGCTGTTATGGTATAGGGGCGAAGATCTCACTATCAGACTCAGAAAAGTGATTTTTAACCATAACAGTTGGCATAATACTCATGCTTTAGCCATCTGATATACTTCTCGGATGAGGAATAAAAACACTGTTTTTATGAATTTTACGCATAAAACTGCTTGCTTTGTCGTCAGCGCCGTGCGTTAATGGTCTTCTGGTTTTGAGTCCAAATAAATATCTGACGTAGTTTTATAAAGCAGTTCTCATCACGTTGTGCCTCTCCGCAGCCTCTCTTGGGTCTTTATCTACATTCCGATTCGTTTTGTTTAAAACCATTATGCCCAATCGGCCCATTAGTAATTTACGTTTTTACGTTTACAGGAGAATCCTATGACTTCTTATATCCATTTCCGCTGCCCATGCTGTCATGGCTCGCAGTACCGTACCTCAGTCTTTGATGTGTCTGAGAAAAACCCACTCGGCGCGAAATGCATCTTTTGCAAATCGTCGATGATAACGCTCGATCACCTGGCCGCTGCGCGTCAGGCGCAAAGCCACGTTACCGAGTACCGTAAGTAATTCGTTTCCCGAACTATAACAGTTAGCTAAATCTTCTCTTTTTCTCCTGCTGATATACACTATCAGCCACAAGGAGAATCTGATGAAAAAATACCAGCGTCTGGCGCAACAAATTATCTCGCAGATAGAGCTTGGCGTATGGCTGCCGGGCGATAAGCTGCCTTCTTTGCGAGAGCAGGTGGCGAGCAGCGGCATGAGTTTTATGACCGTTGGCCACGCGTATCAGATGCTGGAAAGTCAGGGGCGCATTGTCGCCAGACCGCAGTCGGGCTATTACGTTGCCTCGCGCCCGACCGCACATCAGCCTGCTCCGCCTGCCCAGGTGATGCGTGACGAAGTAGTGGATATTAACACCTACATCTTCGACGTCTTACAGGCTAGCCGCGACCCGTCCGTTGTCCCTTTTGCCTCCGCTTTTCCCGACCCACGGCTTTTCCCGCTGCAGCAGCTCAACCGATCGCTGGCGAACGTCAGCAAAACCGCGACGGCGATGAGCGTGATTGAGAACCTGCCGCCGGGTAACGTCGATCTCCGCCACGCCATTGCCCGCCGCTACGCGCAGCAGGGGATGAACATCTCCCCGGAAGAGATCGTGATCACCGCAGGCGCCCTTGAAGCGCTCAATCTCAGCCTGCAGGCGGTGACCGAGCCGGGCGACTGGGTGATAGTCGAAAACCCCTGTTTTTACGGCGCGCTGCAGGCCCTGGAACGCCTGAAGCTTAAAGCGTTGTCGATTGCGACGGACGTCCGCGAAGGGATTGACCTGAATGCCCTTGAACAGGCGCTGAAGGAGTATCCGGTTAAAGCCTGCTGGATAATGACCAACAGTCAGAACCCGCTTGGCTTCACGCTGAGCGCGGAGAAAAAAGCGCAGCTTGTCGCCCTGTTAACGCAGCACAACGTTCCTCTGATTGAAGACGACGTCTACAGCGAGCTCTATTTTGGGCGCGAAAAACCGCTTCCGGCGAAAGCATGGGATCGTCAGGATATGACGCTGCACTGCTCGTCCTTTTCAAAATGTCTGGTGGCCGGTTTTCGCATCGGCTGGGTTGCGGCAGGAAAACACGCGCGACGTATTCAGCAGCTGCAGCTGATGAGCACGCTCTCCACAAGCTCACCTGTGCAGCTGGCGCTGGTTGATTACCTGGCGACGAAACGCTACGACGCCCATCTGCGCCGCCTGCGGCGTACGCTCGCCGAGCGAAAGCAGCAGGCCTGGCAGTCCCTTTTGCGCCATATGCCTGCCGGCGTCAAAATCCATCATAACGACAGCGGTTACTTTTTATGGCTGGAGCTTCCGGCGCATCTGGACGCGGGGCTGCTGAGCGAAAAAGCCCTAACGCATCACATCAGCATTGCCCCCGGAAAGATGTTTTCCACTTCTGACGCATGGACGCCGTTCTTCCGTTTTAATACGTCGTGGGCCTGGGGAGAGCGAGAAGAGCAGGCGGTCATTCAGTTAGGCAAATTAATTAGCACGATGCTGGAATAATCCTTTTTTCGTTTTTTAAATATTCATTTCTTATCCTGATGACGGCACTGTGAATATTTCGCGGTGCCCTGTCATAGGAAATCTGCATACCGTCTCTCGCGGCTAACTCCTTGTCTATAATCCAGTTAACGGGGAATGCGCCCTCGGTCACACCTTGATGAAATTTCCTTAAGCCGAACGGTGCGGCGCATTCGCGCGGTCTACGTTTAATAAGGGAGATATTTTTACGGCACGGCTGCCGCTAAATTTCATTGCGACAGGAGTAACCCTTATGAGCAAAAAATTTGCCCGCAGCAGCCTGTGCGCGCTCGGCATGACTATCATGACAGCGCAAGCCGCAGAACCACCAAAGGCCATCGGCGACGGGGAAGGTCGACTGGATATTATCGCCTGGCCGGGATACATCGAACGCGGACAGACGGATAAAAACTACGACTGGGTCACCCAGTTTGAAAAAGAGACCGGGTGTGCGGTGAACGTCAAAACGGCGGCCACGTCGGATGAAATGGTCAGCCTGATGGCGAAAGGGGGATATGACCTGGTCACCGCCTCAGGTGACGCTTCCCTGCGCCTGATCATGGGCAAACGCGTCCAGCCGATTAACCCCGATCTTATCCCCAACTGGAAAACCCTCGACGAACGGATTGTGAAAGGGGAATGGTTTAACGTCGGCGGGAAAGTCTACGGCACGCCGTACCAGTGGGGGCCAAACTTGCTGATGTACAACACCAAAACCTTCCCGACGCCGCCGGACAGCTGGAGCGTGGTCTTTACCAAACAGGATCTGCCGGACGGGAAAACCAATCAGGGACGCGTGCAGGCGTATGACGGCCCGATTTACATCGCGGATGCCGCGCTGTTCGTCAAAGCCACGCAGCCGCAGCTGGGTATTAAAGACCCGTACCAGCTCACCGAAGCACAGTATGCCGCCGTGCTTAAGGTGCTTCGCGACCAGCATGCTCTGATTCACCGCTACTGGCACGACACCACCGTCCAGATGAGCGACTTCAAAAACGAAGGCGTCGTGGCCTCCAGCGCCTGGCCGTATCAGGCAAATGCCCTGAAGGCCGAGAACCAGCCTATTGCAACCGTCTTCCCGAAAGAGGGGGTGACAGGCTGGGCGGATACCACCATGCTGCACGCGCAGGCAAAACACCCGATGTGCGCCTACAAGTGGATGAACTGGTCTCTGACGCCGAAAGTGCAGGGCGATCTGGCAGCATGGTTTGGCTCCCTGCCCGTGGTGCCGGAAGGGTGTAAAGCCAGCACGCTGCTGGGCGATAAAGGCTGTGAAACAAACGGTTATAACGAGTTCGACAAAATCATGTTCTGGAAAACCCCCATCGCCGAAGGCGGCAAGTTTGTCCCTTACAGCCGCTGGACGCAGGATTACATCGCCATCATGGGCGGTCGTTAATTGCCCGGGAGCAGAACATGACGTACGCGGTAGAGTTTAACAATGTTTCCCGTCTGTACGGCGACGTACGGGCGGTGGATGGGGTCACCATTGCGATTCGTGACGGAGAGTTTTTCTCCATGCTGGGGCCTTCGGGCTCCGGCAAAACCACCTGCCTGCGCCTGATAGCCGGTTTTGAACAGCTGTCAGGCGGGACGATTTCTATCTTCGGTAAAGAAGCGAGCGAACTGCCCCCCTGGGAGCGGGACGTGAACACCGTGTTTCAGGATTATGCGCTGTTCCCGCATATGTCGATCCTCGACAATGTCGCCTACGGGCTGATGGTCAAAGGCATCGACAAGAAAAAACGCCATGCGCAGGCCCGTGATGCCCTGGAAAAAGTGGGCCTGAGCTTTGCCGTTGCCCGCAAACCTTCGCAACTTTCCGGCGGCCAGCGGCAGCGTGTCGCCATCGCCCGCGCGCTGGTCAATGAGCCGCGCGTCCTGCTGCTGGACGAGCCCTTAGGTGCGCTCGATCTCAAACTGCGTGAACAGATGCAGTTCGAGCTGAAGAAACTTCAGCAGGAACTCGGTATTACCTTCATTTTTGTCACCCACGATCAGGGTGAAGCCCTTTCAATGTCAGACCGGGTGGCGGTGTTTAATAACGGGCGGATCGAGCAGGTGGATACCCCGCGCGATCTCTACATGCGTCCGCGCACGCCGTTTGTCGCGAGTTTTGTGGGCACTTCCAACGTCTTTGATGCAGGACTAGCGCACAAAATTTGCGGCATGGAAGGCAGCTATTCCCTGCGTCCGGAACATATCCGTCTTAACGAGGGCGGAGACGTTCAGGTTCAGGGCATCGTGCAGGCCGTTCAGTACCAGGGGGCGGCCACGCGGCTGGAGCTGAAGCTTGCCGATGGCGCCAAACTGCTGGTGAGCCAGGCCAATCTCAGTGAAACCTCGCCGCTGAGCGGCATTGCGCCGGGGCAGGCGGTGATGGCGTCGTGGTCACGCGAGGCGATGATTCGCCTGCATGAGGAGAGGTGAAATGTCTATGAGTGTCGCGCATCCTCCCGCCTCGCACGGCCGCTTCAGCCGAATGACGGCGCTGTTCTGGCGGAAACCGTCGCTCGGCCTGTTCCTGCTTCTGCTCGCGCCGCTCATGTGGTTTGGCATCGTCTATTTAGGATCGCTTCTGACCCTGCTGTGGCAAGGTTTCTACACCTTTGACGATTTCACCATGGCGGTCACGCCGGACCTGACCCTGGCGAACATTCAGGCGCTCTTCAACCCGGCAAACTATGACATCATCCTGCGAACCTTAACGATGGCGATTGCGGTGACTATTGCCAGCGCCATCCTCGCATTCCCGATGGCCTGGTACATGGCGCGATACACCCGCGGCAAGTGGAAAGCGTTTTTCTATATCGCTGTCATGCTGCCGATGTGGGCGAGCTACATCGTCAAAGCCTACGCCTGGACGCTGCTGCTGGCGAAGGACGGCGTGGCGCAATGGTTTCTCAACCATCTCGGGCTGGAGCCGATTCTGACCTCACTCCTGACGCTCCCGGCGATTGGCGGCAACACCTTGTCCACCTCGGGGCTGGGACGGTTTTTGGTCTTCGTTTACATCTGGCTGCCGTTTATGATCCTGCCCGTCCAGGCAGCGCTGGAACGCCTGCCGGCCTCGCTGCTGCAGGCCTCGGCCGACCTCGGCGCCCGCCCGCGCCAGACCTTTCGCTACGTTGTTCTGCCGCTGGCCATTCCGGGCATTGCGGCGGGATCAATTTTCACGTTCTCCCTGACGCTGGGGGATTTTATCGTTCCGCAGCTGGTGGGGCCGCCGGGCTACTTCATCGGTAACATGGTCTACTCCCAGCAGGGCGCAATTGGCAATATGCCGATGGCTGCCGCGTTCACGCTGGTTCCCATCGTGCTGATTTCTCTTTATCTGGCGTTCGTGAAACGTCTGGGAGCATTCGATGCACTCTGAACGCGCACCGCTGTTCCTCAAAGTGGCAGCGTGGGGAGGCGTCATCTTCCTGCACTTCCCGCTGCTGATTATCGCGACCTACGCCTTCAACACCGAAGACGCCGCTTTCAGCTTTCCGCCTCAGGGGCTTACGCTGAAGTGGTTTAGCGTGGCGGCGGGGCGCGGCGATATTATCGAATCCGTGACGTTGTCACTTCAAATTGCCGCGCTCTCCACCGCGATAGCCCTTGTGCTTGGCACGCTTGCTGCAGCGGCGCTGTGGCGAAGCGAGTTTTTTGGCAAGAATGCGATCTCTCTGCTGCTGCTGTTACCGATTGCGTTACCGGGGATCATCACCGGCCTGGCGCTGCTGACGGCCTTCAAAACGATCGACCTTGAGCCGGGCTTTTTCACCATCGTGGTGGGACACGCCACCTTTTGCGTGGTGGTGGTGTTTAACAACGTAATTGCCCGGTTCAGGCGCACCTCCTGGAGTCTGGTCGAAGCGTCGATGGATCTCGGGGCCGACGGATGGCAAACCTTCCGCTATGTGGTGCTGCCCAATCTGGGTTCAGCGCTGCTGGCCGGGGGTATGCTGGCGTTTGCCCTGTCGTTTGACGAGATAATCGTCACAACATTTACGGCGGGACACGAGCGCACGTTACCGCTGTGGTTGCTCAACCAGCTCGGGCGTCCGCGCGACGTGCCGGTCACCAACGTCGTGGCTCTGCTGGTGATGCTGGTGACAACTATCCCCATTCTGGGAGCCTGGTGGCTAACCCGCGACGGCGAAAACATTGCCGGCAGCGGGAAATAACAGTGAATTCAACAGGAAAATGCTATGCAAAAACATCTGCTGATAAACGGTGAACTGGTTGCCGGAGAGGGTGAGAAACAGCCGGTTTATAACCCGGCCACCGGAGAGGTGCTGCTGGAGATTGCTGAGGCGTCAGCGGCCCAGGTCGACGCGGCGGTTCAGGCGGCCGACCGTGCTTTTGTGGCGTGGGGACAAACGACGCCGAAAACCCGCGCCGAGAGCCTGCTGAAGCTGGCGGATGCGATTGAAGCCCACGGCGAGGAGTTTGCCCGGCTCGAATCCCTCAACTGCGGCAAGCCGCTGCACTGCGCTCTGGGTGATGAAATTCCGGCGGTGGTTGACGTTTTCCGTTTCTTTGCCGGGGCCGCCCGCTGCCTTAACGGGCTGGCCGCCGGAGAGTACCTTGACGGCCATACGTCGATGATCCGCCGCGACCCGGTGGGCGTGGTTGCCTCTATTGCACCGTGGAACTACCCGCTGATGATGGCAGCCTGGAAACTGGCACCCGCGCTGGCGGCAGGGAACTGCGTGGTGATTAAGCCCTCTGAGATTACGCCCCTGACCGCGCTTAAGCTGGGAGAGCTGGCAAAAGATATCTTCCCGGCGGGCGTTCTTAACGTGCTGTTTGGTCGGGGCAAAACGGTCGGCGATCCGCTTACCGGACATGAAAAAGTCCGTATGGTCTCGCTGACCGGTTCAATTGCTACCGGGGAACATATCATCGGCCATACGGCGTCCTCCATTAAACGCACCCACATGGAGCTGGGCGGTAAAGCGCCGGTGATCGTGTTTGATGATGCCGACCTGGATGCGGTCGTCGAAGGGGTGAGGACGTTTGGCTTCTACAACGCCGGGCAGGACTGTACCGCCGCCTGTCGTATCTACGCGCAAAAGGGCATTTACGCCGCGCTGGTGGAAAAACTGGGTGCCGCGGTTGCGAGCCTGAAAATGGGCGCACCCGAGGACGAATCAACCGAGCTGGGGCCGCTGAGTTCGGCGGCACATTTATCCCGCGTGTGCAAAGCGGTGGATGAGGCCAAAGCCCTGAGCCACGTCAGCGTTGTGACCGGGGGCAGCAAAAAAGAGGGGGCGGGCTACTACTTCCAGCCAACCCTGCTGGCGGGGGCCAAACAGGAAGATGCCATTGTGCAGCGTGAGGTGTTTGGCCCGGTGGTGAGCGTCACCGAATTTGATGATGAGGCGCAGGTGTTGGCCTGGGCGAACGATTCGCAATATGGCCTGGCGTCTTCGGTCTGGACCAAAGACGTCGGCCGCGCCCATCGCCTGAGCGCGCGCCTGCAATATGGCTGCACCTGGGTGAATACCCATTTTATGCTGGTGAGCGAAATGCCGCACGGCGGCATGAAACTATCGGGCTACGGGAAGGATATGTCGGTCTACGGGCTTGAGGATTATACGGTCGTGCGGCATGTCATGATCAAACACTAATCCTCCCAGCCTGGCCGCATGCGCGGCCAGGCGTTCTCCTTGCCCGCCACACGTGTTACCAAAAATACTCAATTGTTATTAGCCGTAATTTTTAAGTGGTTATTCTGTAACGAAAAAACTTGATCTGTGTCAACATATGACGCATATTGCGTGCGGTTATTTTTTCGGCTCTGGTATACAGAATGACGTTGTATCAAAAGATGTTGGTTTTTTACGCAATCATGGCTTCCATCTGCGCATTAATCACCTGGTTCCTCTCTAAAGACCGCAAACGTATCCGCCTGCTCAGCGCTTTTCTGGTGGGGTCAACCTGGCCAATGAGCTTTCCCGTTGCGCTGCTGGTCTCGCTTTTCTGAAGCACGCTTCCAGTTTTAAAAGCTGAACATAGCATTCCTGATGTAATAACTGTATAAATACACAGTGCATCATAAAAAGGAGTGCTTATGAACAGTTTTTACTCGCAGCAGGCCGGTTGTACCGTGCGCTGGCACGATTTGCCCGGCACCGGCGATCCCGTGGTGTTTATTCACGGGCTGGGCTGCGCCTCTTCCTACGAATATCCCCGCGTCGTACATGACCCGCTGTTTGGCGCGCGCAGAGCGATTCTCATTGACTTGCCCGGCAGCGGCTACAGCGATAAGCCCGAGCACTACAGCTATAAAACCACTGACCAGGCGCACGTTGTCGCGGAACTGATTGACCATCTTGAGCTGGATTCCTTCTGGTTATACGGCCACAGCATGGGCGGCAGTATCGCTATCGAAACGGCGGGGCTGCTGGGGTCGTGCGTGAAGGGACTGATGGTGTCAGAGCCCAATTTCCACGCGGGTGGGGGCATGTTCAGCCGGACTATTGCAGCGCAAACCGAGCAACAGTTTCTGGAGCAGGGTTATGACGCCATGCTCAGCGTAGAAAAAACAGCGTGGGCCGGGTGCCTGCAGAATAATGCGCCGTATGCGGTCTGGAGGGGGGCATCGAGCCTGGTGGCGGGCGTTGAGCCCGAGTGGGAAGCGCAGTTCCTGTCACTCCCTTGCCCGGTAACGTTGATTTTCGGCGAGCTGTCTCTGCCGGATGACGATGTGGATAATCTGAAGCAAAAGGGCGTTGAGGTGAAAATTATCCCAGCGGCGGGGCACTCGATGTCGTGGGAAAATCCGTCTGCGCTGGCGCAGGCCTTAGCCGGATGTATGACGATGTGATTATTGTGCAATTTATCATCGTTGCGAAATGTAGGCCGGGTAAGCGCAGCGCCACCCGGCAAGAAGGGCGGCTACTTTATTAAAGCCCGCAGTGCCTGACGTGCGTCAGGCTGAACATCATGCGGGTGCTGGTAATCAATGTTCTCTATCGCGCGGCTATAGAGTGCGACCAGCCAGTCGTACACGTACGCGGTGGCCGCATGTACAGGCTGTTCTCCCAGGCGCGTCAAACGAGGCTCGGCGCTGCTGACCACCGGCGTGACGAAGATGGCCTGGCCCTTGCGGATGCGGCTTGCCGGACGTGTTGCCACGGGCGTTTGGTCGTAACCCAGCCAGCCAACGAAATTGCCCATCACGGCATGCAGCTGTGCTGCGCTACTTTTATCCGCTTCGACAATGCGCTGAAGCTGTTGAGGCAGATCCAGCCGGTAGCTGGTGACGACCAGCACGTCCGCGATTTGCTGTAACACCTCAGGATCCAGCCCAAGACGGGCGGCGGTCGCCTCGTTGCGGCTCCACTGGCGCAGATGATTTATCCAGACTCGGTGCGCGAGACGCGCTTTGTCTTTTGTCTGGAACAGGCCAGTGCTTTCCTGCGCGTTCTCGGCAAATAGATCAATAGTGTCCGTAAACAGCCCGTTCACCTGCTCCTCGCGAGGCTGCTGAACGGCGAGCAGCGTTTCAAAGGCTTTCAGAGGCGGCAGCAGGCCTTCAAGCAGTTCGCCGTGGCGGGCGGCGCTGCTTTGCAGCATGCGCACCATGTTTTCCGCCTGAGCGCGTCTTGTCCCCGGTTCTTCAACCAGCGGTGCCAGATAGCTTTGCATCAGAGCCGACAGCTCCTGACGCAGCGCGTTTTTCAGCGTGCCGAGACGTTTCTGTCGCTGCGCGGGCAACGTGGCCTGAGACAGCCATTCGATGACGCGCTGCATGCTGTGGCTGTCCAGCGCCTGCAGCGTGCCCCAGCGTAAACCCGGCTTTCCGAGCAGATGCTGTACGGCTTCATCGAGATTTTGCCGGGTAGTAAAGCGGGCGTCATGCGGGGTTATCGCCCACACCAGCCCCGGCAGGGCAGATTCTTCAGCAGGGTGCGTCTCCTTCACCCAGTTCATTAACACTTTTGCTTTTTTGGCCGTCTGTTCGTGCTGTGCCGTCGCGTTGCAAATCACCAGCACATCCGGCTGAAGCTGTTGACGGTAATGTTCAAGAAGCCACTGGGATTTTGCCTGGCGTAGCGGGTCGGCACGGTTATCTTCAAAAATCGGAATATCAATAATATCGACGTTATCCAGAGTCCCGTTCTCAACCGGCAGCACCAGCTCGCGGGTCAGGAATGCCAGCACGTCGACCGGGATGCTGATGGCGTTAAGCATTTCACCGCTATTCAGCGGATGAAGCAGCGTCTCCTGCGCGTCCTGAAGGTCTAACGCGCCGTCGTGCGTCAGGAACCCTTCACCCGGCAGCCCAAAGCTGTCCACCAGCAGGCTAAGCGGGGCAGCAAGATCGCCGGCATGGCTGGTCTGGTGCAGCACATGGGCCAGTTTTAACCACTGCTGGGTCAACTCCTGCTGCTCGCCCCAGAGCAGCGACCAGACGCTGGCTCGCGTGCTGAGATCGAGAGAAGGTACCAGTTGGGCAAACTCATGCCACAGGGCATCATCAATTTGCTGCTTAGCGGCGGGAACCGTGCTTTGCCAGAAGCGGGCAATCGTTCCCACTTCCTGAGCCGTGATGCCGGGCACGCTCTGCGGCTGGCGCAGCCCGCGCCACTTCTCCAGACGTGTCTCAATGACCGCTTTATCCACCGCGCGCATCTGTGGATGGAGGGTCGTACGGACAATAAACAGCTGTACCAGCTCGGCCTCGGTGACAAGACTCAGACGCAGCGGGAACGCCTCATCCGCCACCTCCGTGTTTTCACGGGTAAAGCGGACGGCCATGTTGGTCAGGGCATGTCCCGGATTGATATGCGAAAAATAGTCAAAGGTGCGCTGGCCCGGCGTCACGTTCAGGCGTCCATTACCGCTGCCGCAAAGAGACAACAGCAGGTGAGCTTTCGCGCTCTGCGAATGGCCGTAAAGCCCAACGCTGCTCTGGCGGGTCATGGCGCGTTCAATGGCCTGCTCCCGGGCCTGCGCCGCGTTGATGCGGGCAAGCAGGGCGTCGGCATCGTTATCCAGCACAGGGGCGTTCAGGCGCGTCTCATTAATCCACCCAATTAAGGCCTGAGTGGTGGTCGTCGTCGCTGTCATTTCAGGTATACGCTCCCGCTGTCGATCCAGTAGTGGCTACCGCTGTGTCGGCGATCGGCCAAAGTATTCAGTTTGAAGGTTAATGCGTCAGGCGCAACAGGCGTGCCGTCCTGCAGCCAGGCATCGCTCAGCTCGAAGGCCTCCGGCCCCTCCTGCTTGCTGCCGCCGCAGAGCCTGAGCCGCACGTTCAGCACGCCGTCACCGGCAATGGCTTTCGCCAGTTCAGCCGAGTTGATGCTGAGCGTGTAGAGCGGCGTGGCGGGCCAGCGCGCGTTCGCCAGCTGGCGGAAGCCGAGAGTCACGTTACCGCGCAGCGGGAAGTGCAGACGCGCGTCAAGCTTCGCGCCGGGTTTATCCAGATCGATATCCTGGTACCAGACGTTTTCCTCGCGCAGGGTATTGACGGTGTTATCTAGCACGCCCAGATAGCGCACGGTGGAATACGCGCCAATGTCCGCAGCTTTAAAGTTAAAGCGCGGCAGGCGCAGGTCAAGCGCCAGGCTGCAGAGCATGGCCCCGACTGCAGCTGTCGATTTCGGATTGCCAATGCGCCCCTGCTGGCTGAACGGATACCACTCATGTACCTGGTATTTATCCAGCCAGACGATGCGGTTGACCGGCACCGGCTGCAGATGTCGAATGAGCGCCTGCACACCGGGCAGGCAGCCGGGGCGTCCGGTGATCAGCAGAATATCGCAGCTGTAATGTGAAATCGCCTCACACACCGCGTGCAGCGGGGAGGCCAGCGTAAACTGCCCGGCCAGCATCGCATCCTGCATTTCGCGGAAGCTGACGTGCAGCGGCACGGCGAACAGGTCGAAAGCGTCAGAGCCCGCAGGCAGGGCATGATCGATCGCCTGCTGCAGGTAGTTCATCACGTTGCGCGTCGGCTTCTGCGGCAGGAGATCGCCAAAGGTGGCATGCAGACCGGCCAGCGGATCGTCAACGTCGCTCGATTCCCACGCGGCAAGAATGGCATGGCCAATCGGCATAAAGAGCTGCAGCGCCGTCTGCTGGCGGAGTACGGCCTGGGTATCAATACGCCCGGAGTCGCCGAACAGCGAGGCCATCAGCAGCGAGGCATCAGCAATACCGGATTTCTGCAGCTGCGTTTGCAGCGCGGGCAACACGTAGCGCTGAATCACGTCCAGAAGCGTATCGTCGCCCGCGACCTTAAATCCTTCACGGAACAGCAGCTGAGGGGTGATTTTGACGTTATTGCCGGAACCGTCGTCCAGCTGATAATGGGTGATCGCCATATCCGTTGTGCCGCCGCCGATGTCGATGGACGCGACGCGCAGCGCGCGGCCCGGCTGGCTACCCGGCTCAGGCTCGCGGTCCGGACGGGCCAGAGAGGCGAAGAAGGCTTCGGTCTGGCCGCCAAAGCGGGAGATGGCTTCGTTATACAGCCAGACCAGCTGACCGCAGCTGGCTTCATCCCACTCCATCTGGATTTCAGGAACCGGCACCACGCTTTTATCCTGCTGTTTGCGGGTGACAAAATCCTCATCCTGCGGGTGCCAGCCCATCGCTTTCCAGACGATGGCGATGGCTTCAAACATGCGGCGACGGAAAATCTCGCGCTCCTGCTTTGGCATGGCGGAGGGCAGCGTCAGGATCAGCGTGCGCAGCTGGCGCGGCGACGCCGGGAATCCCAGACGTAAGCGCGTGGCGACGCTGTTGATCTGCCCCAGCGCCTGCGCCAGCAGCTCGCACAGCATGTGGGTCATCAGGGTGCTGCGGCTGTATTGCGGAGAGAAGACCGGCAGCCGCTCGTCCTGCGGCAGCGTGAAGAGCGGCTCGCCGTCATCGTTCATCAGGTTCATCAGCGGAAACGCGGTGGCAAGCGGCTCACGCTGGGTCTTGCTGTTCATCTGGCTAAAGCGCCAGTCCTGCACGACCGGGGTTTCATCCCACAGGTAGCGACGCGGGCTCGAGATGCCGCTGTTGCCTTCGGTCCCCAGACGCTGCATCGCCAGCTTGCGGGCTTCATCACCAACGCGAACAATGGACGGCCAGACAAAGGCATCTTCGCGACCGCTTTCGACCGAGAAGTGCTGCTTGCCAAAACGCGCTTCCGAAAACTCGAGACGGCTGGTGAACAGCGGCGCATTCAGGAACTGCGGCTCGCTTAGCGAGCGAACCTGCAGCTCGGCGGTCTGGCGCAGGCCATCGTTGGCATCGCCGTGGTCTTCTATGATAACGCCACAGGTGTGGGTATTGCCCACGTCGAGGATCAGATCGACCGGAATGGCAGGCGTGCTGAGCGTATGGGTTACAAATTTCACTTCCGGCACGGTGAGCTGTTCACCGAGCATGGTCATCAGGTTGAGCCAGTGGGCCTGATATTCAAAACCGCGCATCGCCTGCTGGAGATCGCGTTCTGAGCGGTTTTCGACACCGTCGGCATACTGGGTAAATGCCTCGCGCAGCCAGCCGTCAATCCACGTCTGGTCGAGGAAGCTTTCAACCTCATTGTCTCGCCAGGCCAGCGCGAAACGGGTCCCGTTCAGAATATCGTTTTCAACCGGGGAAAGGGCGGAGGTGGCGTGTTCAGCAATCTGGCTGTCAAGGGCGAGCGTGACGCGGTGCGTATTGCCCGCCGTGTCGGGTGTATCCAGCCTGCGCACCTGAACGCGGGCCCAGTTATCCGGCCCCTCAACGAAGGTTCGCGGCGGGTTGAAGCGCAGGAACGGAACTGGAAGCCAGACGCCGTCCAGCACCGCCAGGGACTGATGCAGCGGAATGGTGGTTTCCGGCTTAACCACTTCAGGCTGCCCGCCGTTCGTTCCCGGCAGGGTATAGCGCCCGTCAACCAGGTCGAAATCGAGTCGCAAAAGCGGGCCGTTCGCGGTTTTACGTACGAAGCGCCCGTTGCTGGCGGTGTCCTGCGGCGTCAGACCGAAATCAAGGAACTGCACGCCGCTGTTGGCAATAAGCGTGACGCTTTGTTTATAGTCGCAAAGATTTACCAGCATAGGATCAGGCACCTGCTTTCTTGAACGTCAGTGGAACGACGGTATTGGCATCATAACGGGCGCGACATTCTGCGATATCGCTGGCGCCTGCTTTACAGGCAACTTCCGGCATCGGGTAGCGAGAACCGTCAGTGCAGCGGGCAGTACCGCGACTTTTAATCATCAGCTCGCCGTTGCTGTGCAGCCCGGAGAAGACCTCCGCGCGGCAGACGACGTTGTCGCCATGGACAACCCGGGCGAAGCCTTTATTGTTCTGGATCTGATAGCGCATTGAAGGCGGCTTGCCGGTGACCGGATCTTTCACGTCGAGAACCGCACGCCAGGTACCGTTCAGGAAACGCGTCGATCCCGCTTTCACCTGATTCGCTTCCATCACCATGGCATCTTTCGGGATGGCGACAATCACCACCGGGACAGGCTGTGGCGCAGGCGCCGGAGCAGGCTCTTTTTCTTTGTTCGCCAGCACCTCTGCCTGATGCAGCGGCAGTTTCATCGCCAGCGGCTCAACCGCTTTGATCGGCTTTGGCGCAATCTCGACGGGTTCTGGTGCGGGCGCCGGTGCGGGCTCAGCGGAAGGCGACTGTTTTGGCCATAGCAGCGGTGCGGCAATGGCGGCAACGATCGCGACGGCAACCGGCAGCGTCCACAGGGGAACACGACGTTTTTTCGCGACGATCGGCAGAGCAGGTTCCTGAGCGGGTTGCGCAACCGCCGGGGCTGGCTTTGGCTCATACAGATCTTCCGGCGTGATGCGCACCACCGTGGAAGGGGCGATCAGAGGCTCGTCGGCGTGTTCAAAGGCTACAACCGGTTCTGGCTCAGGCTCGGGCTCAGGATCTTCAATCACAACGGGGGCAGGCTCAGGGACCAGCGATTCTCGCAGGCAGTCGAGAACATCGTCGCGCGCATTTTCGTTCAGGTTTACAAAGCCCCAGAAGCTTATGACAGGCTTTCCGTCCACCAGGAAGAGGAAGTTTTCACCCGGGAACTGAAACGCCTTTGACAGCAGAGAGCCAAAAAGCTGCTGCGCGGTTTTGGGGGACTGGAGGCATTTCTTGCTTAACGACTCAACGCTGGCGAGCGTGTTTTCCAGATAGCGCAGGGCGCGATAGCGGTCATCTTCATCTGCCGCTTTCCAGCTGGTTACGCTCCCTTCAACGGGGGAATACCAGTCCACGCGGTCACCGCTGTCGTTGACCTGAGGGATCGCCAGACAGTCGACGATGGCCTGTTGTTTGCGCAACCGGAGCGCTTCCCGGATTTGTAACGCTGATTCAAAAACGGCTTGTCCGCCGCCGCCAACGGCCTGAAAGTCATCCAGGTTACCGCTGCGTAAAAGAGTTTTTGCCACGATTTGATCCCATATACTTCTTCACACCGTTACTTTAACGAAACGAGGAAGCAACCAAACGGGGGAAGAGACGCTAAAAGGGCCGATTTCTTGCGGCATAGAAAGTGACGGTTGTGCTTGACGAATAATGGCACTTAAGGCAAATCATCTTTTTGGGCGCTGGCGGTTAAAACAGCAAAAAACGCGGCTTTAGAATAACCTGATAGTGTTTCGTTATTTGCCAGGTCAAAACGCCTGTGCTGTTATTACTGTCCTATATAATAAAACTGTCAGGGTTATAACCATGTCTACAGGGAAAACACTGCTCGCTCTTGCGCTGAGCGCGCTGTTACCAGCCGGTGCCGCATGGGCGGCAAACAACGACACCCTTATTTACTGTTCTGAAGCGTCCCCCGAGTCCTTCAACCCGCAAATCGCCAGCTCTGGCCCGTCTTTTGTGGCCAGTTCTCAGGTACTGTACAACCGCCTGATCAATTTCGACCCGGTGAAAAACACCCCGGTGCCGTCGCTAGCAGAGTCCTGGACAATCTCGCCGGACGGCAAGACTTATACCTTTGCCTTGCGCAAAGGGGTGAAGTTCAACAGCAATAAATATTTCAAACCGACGCGCGACTTTAACGCCGATGACGTTATTTTCTCGGTCATGCGTCAGAAAGACCCTAAACACCCATATCACAACGTGTCGCAGGGCAACTACGAATACTTTAACGATGTGGGTCTCGATAAGCTGATCCAGGACGTTAAAAAGGTCGACGATTATCACGTTCAGTTCACCCTCAGCGAACCCAACGCCGCGTTTCTGGCCGACTGGGGGATGGATTTCGCCTCCATTCTCTCCGCCGAATACGCCGACGCGATGCTGAAAAAAGGCACGCCTGAAAACGTAGACACCTGGCCGATTGGTACCGGGCCGTACGTCCTGCAGCAGTATAAGGTAGATTCGCTGATCCGCTACGTCGCGAACCCGAACTACTGGGAAGGCGAAGTGCCGACGAAGCATCTCATCTTCTCCATCACGCCAAATGTAGAAACCCGCCTGGCGAAGCTGCAGACCAACGAGTGCCAGATTATTCCTGCGCCATCCCCGGTTCAGTTTGATGCCATTAAGAACAACAAAGACCTGACGCTGCACTCGGTCGATGCGCTGAACGTCGGTTATCTGGCGTTCAACACAGAGAAAAAACCGTTCGATAACGTGCTGGTGCGTCAGGCGCTTAACTACGCGACCGACAAGAAGGCCATCGTTAATGCGGTCTTTATGGGATCGGGCACGGTGGCAAAATCGCCGATCCCACCAAATATGCTGGGCTTCAATAAAGACCTGAAGGACTACAGCTACGATCCTGAAAAAGCGAAAGCCCTGCTGAAGCAGGCGGGTCTTGAGAAGGGCGCGGAAGTCACGCTGTGGTCAATGCCGGTTCAGCGTCCTTATAATCCGAACTCGCGTCGTATCGCAGAGATGATCCAGAGCGACTGGGCTAAAGTCGGCGTTAAAGCCAAAATTGTCTCTTACGAGTGGGGTGAATATCTCTCCGGAATGCGTAAAGGCGAACATGACACCGCGCTGTTTGGCTGGATGTCCGATAACGGCGACCCGGACAACTTCGCCGATGTGTTGCTCGGCTGCAACAGCATTAAAACCGGCTCAAACGCCGCGCGCTGGTGCGATAAGGGGTATGATGCGCTGGTGCAAAAAGCGAAGCTGACCAGTAACCCGGCCGAGCGCGCGAAACTTTACGGCCAGGCGCAGGAGATTTTCTACCAGCAGGCGCCGTGGATCGCGCTGGCCAACGGGAAAACGTTCTACGCGACCCGCAGCAACGTGACCGGATACAGCGTGAGCCTGATGGGCAGCGATTTCTCTAAGGCGAAGCTGAACTGATCGTTTGCCCGGTGGCGCTGCGTCACCGGGCACATAACAAGGAGTGACAATGTCACATTTAAATGAAGTTATCGCCCGCGTCGATGCCGCCATCGAAGAGAGCGTGATTACCCACATGAATGAACTGCTGATCGAATTAAGCGATGATGCTGAGCTCAGTCGTGAAGATCGCTATACCCAGCAGCAGCGTCTGCGCACCGCGATTTCGCACCACGGTAAGCAGCATAAAGAGGAGATGGACGCGCGTGAGGAACAGCTGACGAAAGGCGGCACCATAATGTAACGTTTAAAACTGGCGTCGCGCCACCAGCCAGGCTCCGACCACCAGCATCACCGCGCCGCACACCGGGCCAATCAGGGCGCGCAGCGGAATGCCATTGCTCCTCAGCACGTCCATCACCAGCCCGCCAATCAGCTGGCTTGCTACCAGCACGGCGATAGTCGTTGCCGCGCCAACGTTCTGATATCCGCTGATGCTGGCAAACACGAAAAACGACCCCAGCAGCCCCGGGATAAGCGTCCACCAGCGAACCGTTGCGGCCAGCTCGCTGAATCCGGCGACGCCCTGTTTCAGCAGCAGAATGCTGACAAACAGCACAATGCCGACCAGGGAGTTCAGCAGCATCGCGATGAGAATGGTGGAGGAGGACTGGGTGATACGCACCATCAAGGTGTTTTGCACCACCAGACCAATTCCCGCCGCCACCAGAAACGCCAGCGTCAGCGACTGATTCATGGGATAGCGTCCGGTTCGCTGCGCTCGTCCAGCTGCAGCTGCATAAAGGTTAAGTCCAGCCAGCGGCCAAACTTGGTTCCCACCTGCGGCATCTGCCCCGTGGTGACAAAGCCGAGCGTTTCGTGGAGGTGAATCGAGGCATGGTTTTGCGCTTCAATCCCGGCCACCATCACGTGTTTACCGATGGCGCGGGCCTCGTTAATCAGCGCGATCATCAGCGTGCGGCCAATGCCTTTTCCCTGGTGTTCCGGGTGGATGTAGACCGAGTGCTCAACCGTATGACGAAAACCGTCGAAGGCGCGCCAGTCGCCGAAAGAGGCGTAGCCGGTAATCACGCCGTCTTTTTCGCTTACCAGAACCGGGTAACCCGCGAGAGTGCGTGCCTCAAACCAGGCGATTCGGTTATCGGTATCGACGGTTTTATCGTTCCAGATCGCGGCAGTATGCAGCACCGCGTGGTTGTAAATCTCTCCTATCGCAGCGCAGTCTTCTTTGCAGGCATGACGAACGATCATGATTAAACCTCTGTGTGTTGTTCACTATAGTGTTACGTTGTGGCTACGATATTACACAACCGTATAGCTCGAACGCTACGGCATAAGCCATATTTTTTTGTTATCAAAAGCCCATTGAAATGCTCTTCATTCACTATAGTATGACGTCATGAACACCATAACAGACACGATGAATCAACGGATTAGCGCAAGAATTCGCCTGGAGCGTGAGTCTCGCGGGTGGTCCCTGAGCGAGCTGGCCGACCGGGCAGGCGTCTCCCGCGCCATGATCCACAAGATTGAACGCGGAGACAGTAGCCCGACGGCCACCTTGCTTGCCCGCCTGTCCGGCGCGTTTGGCATCAGCATGTCAACGCTGATTGCCCGGGCCGAAATGCAGGAGGGCAAGCTGCTGCGCCTTGCAAACCAGCCCGTCTGGCGAGATCCGCAGACGCACTACCTGCGCCGCCATGTTTCTCCCCGCACCGATCTGCCCATCGACCTTGTTCAGGTTGAACTGCCTGCGGGCAGCGATGTTCCGATGCCTGCCTCTTCTTACGCGCTGGCGCGTCAGCTTATCTGGCTCCAGTCCGGTGAGCTGGTGTTTCAGGAGGGCGACACTCGCCATGAAATGCACGCCGGAGATTGTCTCGAGCTGGGGCCGCCAAATGACTGCCGGTTCATCAACGAAACGAATGAAACCTGCATCTATCTGGTTGTACGGCTTAACCAGTCCGGCTCGTAATGCTAATGCGATAACGCCGATCGTGAGCCAGGCTGTAATAACATTTGTACCAGAAGGAGATCCTGATGAATCAACCTGTTTCGCAAAATCGCCGCTGGGTGCTGGCCTCTCGTCCTCAGGGCGCGCCGGTGGCGGAAAATTTTCGTCTGGAAACGCAGCTTGTTCCAGCCCCTGTTGAGGGGCAGCTTTTGCTTCGTACCGTCTGGCTGTCGCTGGACCCGTACATGCGGGGGCGCATGAGCGATGCGCCATCCTATTCACCGCCGGTTGAGCTGGGTGCGGTGATGGTGGGAGGAACGGTCAGCCGGGTTGAGCAGTCAAATCATCCCGATTTCAAACCGGGTGAATGGGTGCTGGGCTACAGCGGCTGGCAGGAGTATGAACTCTCGGACGGCAGCGGCCTTGTGAAGCTGGGCGAAAATCCGTCTCATCCTTCCTGGTCGCTGGGGATACTGGGTATGCCGGGCTTTACCGCCTATATGGGGCTACTGGATATCGGGCAACCGAAAGCGGGTGAAACGCTGGTGGTGGCTGCGGCGACCGGTCCGGTTGGCGCGACCGTCGGGCAGATCGGCAAAATCAAGGGTTGTCGGGTGGTTGGTGTGGCCGGTGGCGCGGAGAAATGCCGCCATGCCGTTGAGGTTCTGGGGTTTGACCTGTGTCTGGATCATCACGCGGCCGATTTTGCCGACCAGCTGAAGCACGCCTGCCCGAAAGGAATTGATGTCTATTATGAAAACGTCGGCGGAAAAGTATTTGACGCCGTGCTGCCGTTACTCAATACCTCCGCGCGCGTGCCGGTATGCGGTCTGGTAAGCGGCTACAATGCGACGGGCTTGCCCGAGGGGCCGGATCGCCTGCCGCTTCTGATGGCGACCATCCTGAAGAAACGCATTCGTATGCAGGGCTTTATCATCGGACAGGATTACGGGCACCGCATTAAGGAGTTCCAGGAAGAGATGGGGCGCTGGGTGCAGGAGGGGAAAATCCACTATCGCGAACAGGTAACGGACGGGCTGGAGAACGCCCCCGAGGCGCTGATTGGCCTGCTGGAAGGACGAAACTTCGGCAAAGTCGTGATTCGCGTCGCGAGTGACAATAAATAAACAGCAATATGGCGGGGGTTCCCGCCCTATTTATTTGTGAAGATACGATATATTGTCTTTAATTACTGGACATAGCTTTTCGCGCCATCATCCCGGATGAGCCCGAAAACGATAAAAAAACAAAATTTGCTTTTTTTGCTGTTTTTACGTACTCCCACCACCAGGCATGACGATACAGGATATATCGGACCAGCGCCGTTTTATTAAAACTGGCGTTTAAAAATAGCATTAAGTTTTAGCTACAGGAATTCCACATGCTTGATTTGGATCACTTAGAAAAAGCCCAAAGGGTCAGTCTTACTATGCAAGTTGAACTCAGTTTGAAAGGAGCGTTAATTACAGGCTCACTCAAACCTGGGGCACGACTGATTACGAAAGAAATTGCCGATAAATTAGGAACCAGTATTACCCCTGTTCGCGAGGCGCTTTTGCGCCTGGTGTCATCAGGGGCATTACACGCCACGCCCGCGCAGGCATTTCTGGTCCCGGAGGTTACGCTGGAGCGCTATAACGAGATTAACGCCATAAGAAAACAGCTTGAGCCAATGGCGGTTGCCGCAGCCTGTCGGAATATGTCTGATAGCAAACTGGAGGCGTTGCGCAAATTGTCGGAGGCCTTCCATGAGGCCATGCGCAACGGGAACGTCCAGCAGGCGTTGCATGCGAATCGCGTCTTCCGGTTTACGCTGTATCAGTATGCGGAAATGCCTACGCTTAATGCATTAATTGAGCAGCTCTGGGTGCGCATCGGGCCCTGTATGAACTATCTGCATCAGGAGCTTAACGATATCAAAGCCTCGACATATCACTATGACGAACTCCTTTCCGCCCTTGAGAGAAGAGATGTTGTTGCCTGCCAGAAGGCGATTGATAAGGTGATTGATGAAGCGAATTTGCTTTTACAGCGACAATATTTTAACTAAGAGATTATTTAGCAGGGCGACTATATTTCGCACCTAATTATTTATCCGGTGAATAACTCCTGATGGTTTATTGCCATCAGGAGCGTTATTTCATTAATCAAATAAACTTTTCTTTTAGCTTACTCGAAGCGATAAGAGACCGACAGCCCGACCCCGTAGTTACGGCCAGGTGCAGGCTCGTAATAACGACCGTTAGACTCGTTGACAATAACCGAGCCCGCGTACTCTTTATCGAACAGGTTATCGACGCGGCCAAAGACGTCCATGCCCCAGCTGCCGTAGTTGAATTTGTACCCTGTGTTCAGCCCGACCACCGTATACGACGGCGCTTTCGCCGTATTCTCGTCGTCGGCCATGATATCGCTCATGTAACGCACGTCCGTGCCCGCGTACCAGCCTTCCTCCGGCTGCCAGCCAAACGAGGCGAAACCCATATTGCGGGCAATACCCGGCATCCGGTTACCGTTACAGTCTGCGTCGCTGCAGACGTTAGTCCGGTAGGTGGCATCCAGATACGTCCACGCCATCTTCAGCTTCAAGTTCTCAGCAAACTGCTGATCGAGGGAAACTTCCACACCCTGACGACGAGTTTTCCCGGCATTTTTATAGGTTGTGCGGCCGCCTGAACTGGAGTCCACCACGATCTCGTCATCCGTATCGGTGCGGAACAGCGCCGCCGTCAGCAGGCCGTTGCCGATTCGGGTTTTGCTGCCCACTTCATACGTATTGTTGGTGGACGGCTGCAGCCCAATGTTGAGGCCTCCCTGGTTATCGGCGCGATAGGAGAGCTCGTTGATGGTTGGCGTTTCGAACCCACGCCCTGCGGCAGCGTAGAGGTTCCATGCGTCCGTCACCGCATACTTCACGGAACCGGCCGGAAGCCATTTGTGATAGCTCGCGTCACCGCTGTCATCACCGTTGCCCGGCGTAACGTAATGATCGTTGGAATCAAACCAGACCGAACTGTAGCGCACCCCCGCATCAACAGAGAGTTTCTGCGTCAGCTGCCAGCTCGTTTGCAGGTAAGGGTCAACGTTCCACATCAGGTTACGTTCGTATCGACGCTTATCACCCTTCACGCCATAGTCCGGCACGCCATTGCTCATCACGAAGTTCTCGTAACCGCGACGATCTTCACTCAGGTTTTCATAGTTCAGACCGGTGGTAAAAGTCACCGGTACCAGCAGCTCGCCGCGGTGCGTCCAGCGGGTATCCACGCCCTGATAGTGGCGCTGCATATCAATCACGCCGCCGGAATGGGAGGCTTTTAGCTGCGGCTGATACGGAATCGACTGGTACTGCGTCATTTCACGCTCGCCGGCGTACATCATCACGCTCAGGTCGTCCTGAGTGCTGAGCTGGCGATCGTAGCGCAGACCGGCCTGGGTCTGCTTGATGGTCTTGCGGGTGTTGTACTGGTCGCCGCGCGGAGACTGACGCGGATTGTTCTGCCACTCCTGATAGCTCAGCCCGCCCGGATCGTTGGCCTTCATGTCCACGCTGTTGAAAATCAGCGTCAGCTTGCTGACGTCGTCAATGCGCACGCCCAGTTTGGCGTTAGCGAGGTTTTTCCGTGCGCCGCTGTGGTCGCGGTAACCTTTGGTGGTGAAACGGGTGGTGGAAACGGTGTAATCCACATCGCCCGCGTGGGTGCCATCACCCATCGCGCCGGTGGCTTTCATGCCGTAGCGCCAGGTACCGTAGCTGCCGTAATAGCTGCTGGCTTCAATGGTCGGCGGCTGCTGACCGGTCTGGGTGTTGATGTTAATCACGCCGCCGGAGGCGTTGCCGTACAGGGCAGAGAAGGGGCCGCGCAGCACTTCAACGCTCTCCACGCTGGAAAGATCGATGTTGGACGTCTGGCCCTGTCCATCCGGCATGGTGGCAGGGATACCGTCGACATACATACGGATACCGCGCACGCCAAACGTTGAGCGGGCACCAAATCCGCGCATCGAAAGCTGGAGGTCCTGGGCATAGTTCTGACGGTTCTGAATTTGCAGCCCGGGTACGCTGCCAAGGGATTCAGACAGGTTGATGCGCGGCGCGGCCTGGCGCATGTCATCGCCATTAACGACGCTGACCGCTGCCGGTGTATCGAGTTCCGATACGGTTTGCGGCGTGGCGCTGACGATCATGGTTTGTTCTTCCGCGCTCATTGCGGTGAGCGGCGCAGAAATAACAGGAACCAGCAGCAGCGGGAGAGAAGCCTTACGGGCAGAAATGATTTTCATGAATAAAACCGGTTGTGGTATGTAAACGAACCAAATGGAACATGTCCATATATGTTAAAGGTTTTGTAAAAGTTTTGAAAACTATAACCGCACATTGCGTTAATGGAAGGCGAAGCGGGAAAGAAAAACTCCACATTTAACACATTAATGATTACTATTCTCATTATCAAAAGGCAATGCCATGACGTTGTCTGCCGGAAGTGATGTCAGCCCAAACCCCACTTTTCAGAAAAGGAATTGTTATGTCTTTACGTCATCTGTGCTCACCGCGTCTGAGCCTGTCACTGCTGTCTGCCACTTTACTGCTTGCCGGGACGTTCCAGGTGCATGCCGCCGAAGAGGTGCTGCGTAAAGCGGTGGGCAAAGGGGCGTATGAAATGGCGGTCAGCCAGCAGGAGAATGCGCTGTGGGTGGCGACCTCGCAAAGCCGTAAAACCGATAAGGGCGGAGTGGTCTACCGTCTTGATCCGGTCACGCTGGACGTGACGCAGGCGATCCATAGCGATCTCAAGCCCTTTGGTGCCACCATTGACAATGCGACCCAAACGCTGTGGTTCGGCAATACGATCAACGGCGCGGTAACCGCGATTGATGCTAAAACGGGTGACGTAAAAGGGCGGCTGGTGCTGGACGGGCGTCAACGCAGCGAAACCGTCAAACCGCTGCAGCCGCGCCAGCTGGTGGCGGACGACGCGAGCAACACCATTTACATCACCGGTGTCGGTAAAGAGAGCGTGATTTGGGTGGTGGATGGCGCCACGCTGAAGCTAAAAGAGACCATTGCCAATACCGGTACTTACAGCACCGGCCTGGCGCTGGATGGGCAGGCGAAACGTCTGTACACCACGAATGCGGACGGCGAGTTGTTAACCATTGATACGGCCACGAACAAAATCCTGAGCCGTAAAAAAGTGCAGGATGACGGGAAAGAGCACTTCTACCTGAACCTGAGCCTCGACACTGCCGGGCAGCGCGCGTTCCTGACCGATTCAAAGCAGCCGGAAGTGCTGGTGGTGAGCCTGAAAGACGGTAGCGTGATCGAGAAAATATCCGCGCCTGAGTCACTGGCGGTCCTGTTTAACCCAGCCCGCAATGAAGCCTATGTGACGCACCGTGAAGCCGGCAAGGTGAGCGTGATAGATGCGAAAACGTATAAGGTGACTAAAACGTTCGACACGCCGGTCTACCCGAACAGCCTGGCGCTCTCTGCGGATGGCAAAACCCTGTACGTGACGGTGAAGCAAAAATCGACTCGCCAGCAGGAAGCTACCCAGCCTGACGATGTCATTCGTATCGCGCTGTAAGATAAAAAAAGGGAAGGCATTTGCCTTCCCTTTTTAATGCTTACCGGATGCTTAACGCGAGGTTTCTTCCACCAGCGGCGCGTCGTGTTTTTCATCATCAGGATGAACCGGCGCGGTGCTGTGAATTTCATGAACGCGTTTACGCACGCCGAACCAGCCCGCAATAAGCAGCACGGCCAGCAGCGGAATGGTCGCGATGGTGTAGGTGCCGTTCGGGTAGTCGAACGCCATCAGCACCAGCACGCTGAACAGGAAGAGCAGGGTGAGCCAGGAGGTCACCGGCGCGCCAGGCAGCTTAAAGCTGACGTCAGCGGCTTTGCCTTCTTTAATCGCTTTGCGCAGACGCATCTGGCAGACCACGATAAAGCCCCAGGACGCGATAATCCCGAGTGCCGCCACGTTCAGAACGATTTCGAATACCTGAGACGGTACCAGATAGTTCAGGAATACGCCGAATACGTACACTACCAGCGTCGCCAGAATACCGGCGTACGGCACGTGCTGCTTGCTCATCTTCGACATGAATTTCGGCGCAGAACCGCCCATCGACATGGAGCGCAGGATACGACCGGTAGAGTAAAGGCCGGAGTTCAGGCTGGAGAGCGCCGCGGTCAGGACCACGATGTTCATGATGCTGCCAACGTAAGGCACGCCCAGCTTAGAGAAGAAGGTCACGAACGGACTCTGACCCGCCTGATAGGCAGTCCACGGGAGCAGCAGAACCAGCAGCACCACTGAACCGACGTAGAACAGACCGATACGCCAGATCACGCTATTAATGGCTTTTGGCACCATGGTCTGCGGGTCTTTACATTCCCCAGCTGCGGTACCCACCAGTTCGATAGAGGCGAAGGCGAACACGACGCCCTGAACCAGCACCAGCGCAGGCAGCAGACCGTGCGGGAAGAATCCACCGTTATCGGTTATCAGGTGGAAGCCGGTGGCATTGCCGTCCAGCGGCTTACCGCTGCCGAGGAAGACGGTACCCACGACCAGGAACACCACTATGGCCAGTACTTTTACCAGCGCAAACCAGAACTCCATCTCCGCGAACCACTTCACGCCGATCATGTTCATGGTGCCGACAATCGCCAGCGCGCCAAGCGCAAAGACCCACTGTGGCACATCGCCAAACGCGCCCCAGTAGTGCATATACAGCGCTACGGCGGTGATATCGACGATACCGGTCATTGCCCAGTTGACGAAGTACATCCAGCCCGCAACGTAAGCGGCTTTTTCACCGAGGAATTCACGGGCATAAGAGACGAAGCTGCCGCTGGAAGGGCGATGCAGTACCAGCTCGCCCAGCGCGCGTAGAATGAAGAAAGAGAAGATCCCGCACACCAGATAGACCAGGGCGAGAGCCGGGCCAGCCATCTGCAGGCGTGCACCAGCACCTAAAAACAGACCCGTTCCGATAGCGCCGCCGATGGCGATCATTTGAACCTGACGGTTGCCCATCGCTTTGTGGTAGCCCTCTTCGTGGGAGTTCAACCAGCGACGTTTAGCAGCGTGATGATCGGCTGCGCTTTTATTGCTTGTTTTCATTGAGTTACCTGTTTGCCTGTCTGAACCATTATCGTGATAGTCCTGCCTGGCAGAGCGCAATACAAACGATTGCTTCTGCGCAAACACATGTCGCCTTCCCAGTCATTCTGCGTATGGATAAGGCGAAACATGGCGAGGCATCCTACCTGCAATTCATAAGCGACGCAAAATATAACCGTGCCGAAAGTGATGCACGTCGAAGGAAATCGTGTGGTCAGAGCAGACGGGGATCACAACACGCTGAATCGTGATGAGTTTTTAGTCAAAACAATCGCGAGGTTGATTATTTAATCATCAGAATATCTTAATTATTACCAGATGGTATAAATTGGGGTTACCTCAGAGCACCCGCCGTTAACATGAAACGGTAACAGGCGGGTGACGGATCTTCGATAACGCACAAAAATAATCTCAGGCTTCACAGACCCCGAACGGCTAACCGCCAAAAACGGCAATCGCCTGCTTAAGGCGCGTCGTGCGCTCCGTCAGGTGATTCGCGGCGTGAGTGACGTTATCCACCATCCCCGTATTGTTGTGGGTCATTGCACCGATACGGGAGATGGATGCGTTGATGAGCGTCAGCGCCTGGGTTTGCTCCTGCGTGGCGTGGCCGATCTCCTTAATCAGGGAGGAGACACGCAGCACGTTGTCGATCATAACCGTCAGCTGCGTTTCGGTCTGTTCCACTTTCTCCACGCCAGCGTTGACGCTGGCGACGTTTTTCTCGATCAGCGCTTTGATCTCTTTTGCCGCCGTCGCGGAGTGCTGCGCAAGATTACGCACTTCAGCCGCCACCACGGCAAAACCGCGCCCGGCTTCACCCGCACGCGCCGCTTCAACGGCAGCGTTCAGCGCAAGAATGTTAGTCTGGAAGGCAATGCGATCGATAACGCTGATAATATCAACGATCTGGCTGTTATCCTGCGACACGGACTGCATCATACCGATGGTCTCTTTCATCATCGCTTCACCGCGGTGTGCGCTGTCGCTGGTGCGATCGGCCATCTGGATCGCCTCGTTCGCGGTTTCGGCCGTCTGCTTCACCGCGCTGGCAATCTCTTCTACTGCCGACGCGGTTTGCTGCAGAAAGTCTGCTGTTTCTTCAGAGCGCGTCTGTAGCGCCGCACCTTCTTTGGCAACCTGCTGGCTGATGGTGCTAATTCCGCTGATTTGCGCCCCGACATCGTCAACCAGCGAATTCAGGTTCAAACCTGATTGATTCACCAGGCGCATCATCAGCCCGATGTCATCGATCCTGTCAAAATGGTAATAGTCCGTTTTACGTCCTGAAACCACGCGCTGCATCTGTTGCACAATGGATTTTAACGGACTGGCGATCTGCGCATGAAGATAATAACCCAGGGAAGTAAACAGCAGCACCAGACTTGCCGATTGCACAAATTTATCAGGAAATAAATACACGGCCAGACAGGAGAGTAACGCCGTCGTCGCAATACCAAGATGGATTCGTTTACGGGTGCTGAGACATTTAAAGAGCGAGATAAATGAAAATAAACCGCGTCGAACCAGCAATCCTTTATAAAAACGGTAATGTTTTAATTCGTTATTACGCACTTTTGTATAGAGTTTTTCACTGGTCGCAATCTCCTCGCGTGTGGGTTTATTTCGCACGGAAATATAGCCCGTCAGGGATCCGCCCTGCCAGACCGGCGTCACGTTTGCTCGCACCCAGTAGTGATCGCCATTATTACGACGATTCTTCACCAGCCCGGTCCAGGTCTCACCTTGCTGCAGGGTAAACCACATGTCGCCAAACGCTTCGGCAGGCATGTCGGGATGGCGGATGAGGTTATGCGGCTCGCCCAAAAGATGCTCTTCTTTATATCCGCTGGCTTCAATAAAAGCGGAATTAGCGTAGGTAATATGACTTTTTGTATCGGTGGTCGACATTAACGTCGAACCATCGTTAAGTAAATACTCGTTTTGTGTAACGGGAGTGTTACGCCTCATGAGTAACTCCATGATGATGTGCAAGAATAAAAAACATCCGGAAAACGCTCCGGCAAGATGAGTGTGATTATTTTTTATAACTGTCTTCTGCTTATTCTCTCTGAAATTTTGACTGCCTGAAATACCCACTGTTCATTATTTTTAATCTGTTAATTTTGTCGGATGTAATAAAAATGAAAATATTTTCAGGGGCATTTTGGGATGGCGATGCAAATAAATGACATAACCCAAACTGCAAGAGGGAGATCGTCACTGTGGAAAAATTGTCATGCTGAAATAGCGTTTCGTTAACAGGATGAAAACGCTATCATTTGGTCAGTTTTCGTTAACACAGTGAGGCGGAGGTGAAAATTAACGTCATCGGAACCAGCGGGAGCGGAAAAAGCACGCTGGCGAAGCAGATTGCGACCGCGCTGTCTATTCCCTGTATCGAGATGGACAGACTCTACTGGCAGGCTGACTGGCAGGGCACGCCGGACGATGAGTTTCAAGAAAAGCTGGAGCAGGCGCTACAGGCTTCGCCAGACTGGGTGCTCGACGGAAACTACAACCGTACGCGACCGGTGAAATGGCGCAATGTAGATGTGGTGGTGTGGGTGGATTATGGGTTTGCCCGCACCCTCAGGCAGGCGGTCACCCGAGCAATAAAACGGGCCTGGCATAAACACGAGCTTTGGCCCGGAACGGGAAATAAAGAGAGTTTCCGGCGCGCGTTCTTCAGCAGAGAATCCATTATCATCTGGACGATCAAAACCTGGCGTAATAACCGCACGCGCTATGAAGCCGATCTGCAAAACCCGCAATACAGCCATATTCGCTTCGTCCGCATTACCCGTCGGGAGCAGGTGGAAACGCTGATCGCCTCCTTAAAGTCTTATTCTTAGCATGGTTTTATATATCTGATTTCCGGCAAACTAAATGTAAATTAATTGTTTCTCAGTGGTGAAATGCGCCTTTAATAATGTCGACATGTTAAGTCAAACGAGAACGCAACATGTCATGGCGAATCAGCATTCTGGATAAAAGCCCCATCGCTGAAAACGAAACGGCTGCCGATGCGCTGGCGCGTACCCTGGCGCTGGCGCAGCAGGCAGAAAATCTGGGCTATCACCGCTTCTGGATTGCCGAACACCACAACACCCCACAGCTTGCCAGCCCTGCGCCGGAGCTGCTGATTGCCTGGATCCTCGGACAGACCACGCGCATTCGCGTTGGCTCTGGCGGCGTGATGCTACAGCACTACAGCCCTTATAAAGTCGCCGAGAATTTCAACGTGCTGGCCGCGCTGGCGCCTGGCCGCGTCGATCTCGGCGTCGGGAAAGCCCCCGGCGGATTACCGCTCTCAACCCGCGCGCTGCAGCAGGGCCTGAATCAACAGGAAAAGGGCAGCTTTGCAGAACAGCTGGCTCAGCTCGATCGCTGGATCCGTCCTGAGCATCAGTCTAATGAAGAGGCCGTCCGCGCCACGCCGCTGCCGCCGTCGCCTGCTGAGGGTTTCCTGCTGGGCGCGAGTATCGATAGCGCGCTGCTGGCCGCCGGGCTCGACTGGAACTTTGTGTTTGCCGCGCACCTGAACGGCGATCCGGACCTGCTGCGCGAGGTGGTATCGACCTGGCGTAAGAACAGCGCGCGGGACGTGATAGTGGCGGTACAGGCGATCGTCGCGCCGACGCAGGCCGAAGCAGACGCGCTGGCGCAGAAGGTCGAAGTGTGGGGCGTTGAGCTGGCAAACGGACAGCGTGTCACCGTGGCCAGCGAAGAGCAGGCCTACGCGTTTGCGCGCCAGGCGGGCAGCGAGCCGGTGCGCATTGCACGGCGCGCGCAGTCGCTGCTGGCGGGCACCGCTGATTCGGTTCTGGAACAGCTCAACGCGCTGCATCAGCAGTGGGGCATTGACGAATTTATCATCGACACGCCTGTAGCGGAGGGAGCAACGCGCGTCGCGTCGCTGCGCCTGCTTGCCGAGGCGCATCTTAACAAGGAGGTCACCGTATGAGCTTTGGCGAACAGCTGATTGCCTGGCGTCGCGAACTGCACCAGAACCCGGAGCTGTCCGGCCAGGAGGTCGAAACCACCGCGCGCCTGCGCCAGTGGCTGACGAATGCCGGGATCGCCCCGCAGCCTTACGACCTGTCGACCGGGCTGGTGGCGGAAATCGGGACGGGCAGCAGGCTGGTTGCGCTCCGGGCAGATATCGATGCCCTGCCGATAGAAGAGCGCAGCGGCGTGCCGTTCAGCTCGCAGCGTGCAGGGGTGATGCACGCCTGCGGACACGATATTCACACCAGCGTTATCCTCGGTGCCGCGTTAAAGCTGAAAGAGCGGGAAGCTTCGCTAAACGGCCGGGTGCGGATCCTGTTTCAGCCTGCCGAAGAGAACTTTGGCGGTGCGAAGAGCATGGTGCGCGCCGGTGCCCTGCGTGACGTCAGCGCGATTTTCGGCATGCACAACGAGCCCGGCCTGCCGGTCGGTGAGTTCGCCACCCGCGGCGGGCCGTTCTATGCCAACGTCGACCGCTTTGTGATCCGCATTACCGGTAAAGGCGCGCACGCCGCGCGTCCTCACGAAGGCAACGACGCCATTGTGCTGGCAAGCCAGCTGGTGACGGCGCTGCAAAGCGTCGCCAGCCGCAACGTCAACACGCTGGATTCGGTGGTGCTGAGCGTGACCCGCATCGCGGGCGGTAACACCTGGAACGTGCTGCCGGAAAGCGTCGAGCTGGAAGGCACGCTGCGCACCCATCGCACGGAAGTGCAGCAGAATGTGAAAGCCCGCGTGGGTGAAATCGCCGCCGGGTTTGCCAGCGCCTTCAGCGCGCAGATTGATATCACCTGGTATGCCGGGCCCACCGCGCTGGTGAACGACGAGCGCTGGGCCGATTTCGCCACCTCGGTCGCCAGAGAAGCAGGCTACGAAACCCGGCACGCCGAGCTGCATATGGGCGGGGAAGATTTTGCGGTCTATTTGCAGTCAGTTCCCGGCGCGTTTGTCAGCATTGGCAGCAACAGCCCGTTTGGTTTACATCATCCGGCCTTCAACCCGGATGAAGCACTGATTGAGCCCGCTGCCCGCTATTTTGCACAGCTTGCGGAAAAAGCCCTGCAACACGTTTAATTCAGGAGAGGTAAATATGTCTGCAACCCGACAACTGCGGCTGGGCACCATTCTGCATGGTGCATCCGGAAATATGTCCGCGTGGCGCCATCCTGCGGCGATCGCCGACGCCAGTATTAATTTCGACTTCGTGAAAGCGACGGCGTTAAAGGCCGAGGAAGGTAAGCTCGATTTTCTCTTTGTGGCCGATGGTCTCTATATTAACGAGAAATCGATCCCTCATTTTCTGAATCGTTTTGAACCGTTAACCGTGCTTTCCGCACTGGCCAGCATCACCTCGCGCCTGGGACTGGTGGGAACCTTATCCACCTCCTACAGCGAGCCCTTTACCACGGCGCGCCAGTTTGCCAGCCTCGATCACCTCAGCAACGGCCGCGCGGGCTGGAACGTGGTGACCTCGCCGCTGGAAGGGTCGGCGAAGAACTTTTCCCGCGAAAAACACCCCGAACACGCGCTGCGCTATCGCATTGCCGATGAGTATCTTGACGTGGTGAAAGGGCTGTGGGATTCCTGGGAAGGCGACGCGTTTATCCGCAACAAAGAGAGCGGTCAATTTTTTGACCCGGCCAAACTGCATACGCTCGATCACCACGGTGACTTCTTCCAGGTCGCCGGTCCGCTGAATATTGGCCGCACGCCGCAGGGTCGCCCGATTGTCTTTCAGGCCGGGGCGTCGGACGACGGGAAAAAACTGGCGGCGAAACATGCCGACGCCATTTTCACCCACCACGAGACCTTCGACGAGGCAAAAGCCTTTTATCAGGACGTAAAACAGCAGCTGGAAACAAACGGCCGCCGCGCCTCGGATCTCCATATTTTCCAGGGCGTCAGCGTGATTGTGGGTAAAGACGCCGATGACGTGGAAAATCAGTACCAGACCACGGCGGCGCTGGTGTCGATTAACGACGCCCTCAATTACCTCGGACGCTATTTTGAACATCACGATTTCAGCCAGTATCCGCTCGACGAGCCGTTCCCGGATATCGGCGACTTAGGCAAAAACAGCTTCCGCAGCACCACCGATGAAATTAAGCGTAATGCCCGAGAGCGCAACTTAACCCTGCGTCAGGTGGCCCTTGAAGCCGCTTCGCCTCGTCCACGCTTTTCCGGTACGCCGGAAGAGGTAGCCGATGGTCTGCAGGCCTGGTTCGAAGGCTATGCCGCAGACGGCTTCATCATTCAGGGCGGCACGCCGGACACCTTCCCGCGCTTTGTTGACCAGGTGGTACCTGTTCTGCAGGCCCGCGGCCTGTTCCGTACCGACTACCCGGGCACCACGCTGCGCGAAAGCCTTGGCTTAGACCAACCGAAAAACCAGTACACACAACAATAAAAGAGAACCCCGCTATGCAGAAATCATCGCTTGTTCTGGCGCTCGCGCTGGCCTTTACCCCTGCCGTCTGGGCAGAGAACGTCAATATTAACGGCACCGGCGTGAGCATTGAGGCCAATAAAACGCCGATTAATACCGCCAAAAACAATGATGCGGTGGCACAGCTGCCGAAAGACTATCGCTTTGCCGTGCCGGGGAAATTTACCGTGGCGGTGGCGGGCCTCAATCAACCGCCGCTGACGGTTTTCTCCGACGACAACAAAACGCTGCTGGGAAGCGAGGTTGACGTCGCCCGTCTGGTCGCCGACAGCCTGGGGCTGGAGCTGAACGTGGTGCCAACCTCCTGGGAAGACTGGCCCCTGGGCGTGGCGTCCGGGAAATACGATGCGGCCATCAGCAACATCACCGTCACCAAAGAGCGTAAAGAGAAGTTTGATTTCGCCACCTACCGGAAGGACTCCCTCGGCTTTTATGTGAAATCCACCAGCCCGATTACGTCGCTGCAGAAGGCGGAAGACATTGCCGGGCTGCGGATTATCGTCGGCTCCGGCACCAATCAGGAGGCCATCCTGCTGGCATGGAATGCTGAAAATCTGAAGAAAGGACTGAAGCCCTTTACCCCGATCTATACCAAAGACGATGCCGCCCAAACCCTGGCGCTGCAGTCCGGGCGCGCGGATGCCTACTTTGGTCCGAACGTGATTGGCGCATGGAAAGCGGCGCTGAACGGGAAAACCAAACTGGTGGGTAGCGTCGACGGCGGCTGGCCGAAGGCGGCGCACATCGCGGTGACGCTGAAGAAAGGCAGCGGGCTGGTTGAGCCGGTGCAAACCGCGCTGAATGGCGTCATCAAAAACGGCGATTACGACAAAGTGCTGAACCGCTGGGGTGAAGGGGTTGAGCGCATTCCTCAGTCAGAAGTGAACCCGGCAGGCCTGGGTGATTAAGGAGGCGTGATGAGCGAACGATTTCGTGATGTTTCACCGGAAGATGCCGAGCTTCAGCCCATTATCGAGGGGCTGTTCGGGGAATATGCGGCTCGCTACGGGGACTACTTCTCTAAAGATGCGGAAATTGAGCTCACCGAGTGGTATTTAGCGCCGCAGGGGCTGTTTATCGTCCTGGAGCGCGACGGGAAGATTATTGCCACCGGCGCGTACAAACCGTTCGACGAACGCACCGCGGAAATCAAACGCATCTGGACGGACAAAACCCTGCGTCAGCAGGGGCTTGCAGGGCGCGTGGTGCAGGAGCTTGAGCGCAGGGCGGTGCTGGCAGGGTACAGTCAGATCTACCTGACAACCGGCTTTCGCCAGCCGGAAGCGGTCAGGCTCTATCTCAGCCAGGGCTATCAGGCGCAGTTCGATCTGAACCGCGATCCGGAAGAGTACAGCCAGCCTCCGTTTGACGGTCGGCTGCGATTCACGAAAACGCTGGTACGCGAAGCGTTCAGTAAAACCGCATGAGGAACGACGATGAGCAACGTTGAAACCATTAAGGTGGTCCCGGCGCGTTATCCGCTGCGGGCCGTCGGCGCCGCGGTGGCGCTGTTTGTCCTGGCGGTCGTGATTCAGTCAGTCGCCTTTAACCCGCGCTGGGAGTGGGCGGTGTTCGCCCGCTGGTTCTTCGACCCGGTGATCCTCGAAGGCGTCGGGCAGACCCTGTTGCTGACGCTGATCGGTACCGCGCTGAGCGTGGTGTTTGGCGGCATGCTAGCCCTGGCGAGACTCTCTTCTTCCTGGCTGCTGAGCAGCCTGGCGTGGGCCTACATCTGGCTGTTTCGCTCGCTGCCGCTGATCGTCGTGCTGATCATCCTGTACAACTTTTCCTATCTCTACGACACGCTCTCGCTCGGCGTGCCGTTCACCGGCATCACCTGGGGCAGCTTTGAAACCATCAACGTGCTGGGGCAGTTCTCTACCGCCGTGGTGGGGTTAACCCTGGTGCAGAGCGCCTATACCGCCGAGATCATTCGCGGCGGATTCCTCGGGGTCGATCACGGGCAGTATGAGGCCGCCGCCGCGCTCGGCCTACCGGCCTGGCGCCGCACGGTCCGCATCATTTTGCCTCAGGCGCTGCGCACTATTCTGCCGTCGGGCTTCAATGAAATCATCAGCCTCGCCAAGGGCACGGCGATGGTGTACGTCCTGGCGATGCCGGAACTGTTCTATACCATCCAGATGATCTACAACCGCACGCAGGAGGTGATCCCGCTGCTGATGGTCGGTGCCGCGTGGTACCTGGCGATCACCACCGTCCTGTCCGCTATCCAGTACGGTGTTGAACGCGCGCTTGCCCGCAGCGAACGCCGCTCTGCGGTTAATCAGAATCGTGCCGCTCGTCGTACCCGTTCCGTCACCACCACGACAGCACAGGAGCCTATCCATGCAAGCCTCTCCTGAAGGACATATCTCCATTACCGGCGTCAGCAAGTATTTTGGACGCCATAAAGCGCTCGACAACGTTTCGCTTGAGATCCCGCCCGGTTCCGTGACGGTTATTCTCGGGCCGTCCGGGTCGGGCAAATCGACGCTGCTGCGCACCATTAACCATCTGGAGCGCGTCGACGAAGGCTTTATTCAGATTGACGGGGACTACATTGGCTACCGTCGTCAGGGCGACAAGCTCTACGAGCTGAAGGAGAAAGAGATCCTCAAGCAGCGCGTCAACGTGGGCTATGTTTTTCAGAACTTCAACCTCTTTCCGCACCTCACGGTGCTGGAAAACCTGATTGAGGCGCCCATCGCGCATAAAAAGCTCAGTAAAAAAGAGGCGGTGGAAAGAGCGTACAGCCTGCTGGATGTGGTCGGACTGCGGGATAAAGCCGATGCCTGGTCCCGGCATCTTTCCGGCGGGCAACAGCAGCGTATTGCCATTGCCCGCGCGCTGGCGTTACGTCCACGCGTGATGCTGTTTGATGAACCCACCTCGGCGCTGGATCCGGAGCTGGTGGGGGAAGTGCTGGATGTTATCAAAAAACTGGCCCGCTCCGGCACTACGCTGGTGGTGGTCACTCACGAGATCGGCTTTGCCCGGGAAGTGGCGGATCAGGTGGTGTTTATGGTCGACGGAAAAATTGTCGAGCAGGGCAGCAGTGACGAGGTGTTAAACCGTCCGTCACACGCGCGAACGCGCCAGTTCTTGTCAAAAGTGCTGTAAGGAGCGCAGATGAAATACGGACTTCTGGCGGGGCTACTTTTTACGACGGCGAGCCACGCCAGCATCGATCTGAAAGCCAACGAGCAGCCGCTGCCGGTGACGGTGGATCGGCAGGCCGTGGCGAAGATCCCCGCCGGTTATAAATTCGTTGAGCCGGGTACGCTGACGGTCGCCGTCTCGATGCTGACCCCCCCGCCGCTGGCGCTGCTGGCCAGCGATAACCGCACGCGGATTGGCAGCGACCCGGATATCGCCCGCCTGCTGGCGGGCAGCCTGGGGCTGAAGCTAAAGCTGGTGCCGACGGCATGGGAAGACTGGCCGCTGGGGATCGCTTCCGGGCGCTACGACGTGGCGCTGGTGAACATTGCGGTGACCGAACAGCGTAAAGAGAAGTTTGATTTTGCGACCTATCGCGTCGATTCGCTGGCGTTTTCAGTGAAATCCACCAGCGATATTCAGTCAATCAAAAGCGCGGCAGATCTGGCCGGGAAAAGGGTGATTGTTGGCTCTGGCACCAATCAGGAGCGCATCCTGCTGGGCTGGAACGAAGAGAACAAAAAGGCGGGGCGGGCGCCCGCGCTGCCGGTCTATCTCCACGACGATGCCTCGGGCAATCTCTATATCCAGTCCGGCAGGGCAGATGTGTTCTTTGGCCCTCAGTCGGTTTCATCCTGGAAAGCCGCGCTCACCGGCAAAACCCGCGTCGTGGGGTTAGGGCCAAAGAAGGCGTTTGTTGCCACGACCACTAAAAAGGGCAATGAGCTGGTTTACGCGCTGCAGGCCGCGCTGGACGGCGCGATTAAGCGCGGAGAGTACCAGAAGGTGCTGGCGCGCTGGGGCGAGCAGGGCGAAGCGGTGGCGCAATCGGAGGTCAACCCGCCTGGGATAACCTACTAAGGGTACTCTACACTTAGGGTTTTCATTCCCGAGGGGGCAACATGATTAAACTCTATGGCGTACCCGGCTGGGGCTCGGCGATCGGTGAAGTGATGCTGACCCTGGCTGATATCCCTTATCAATTTATCAACGTTGACGGGTTTGACCAGCCCGGTCCGCAGCGTGAATTACTGCAAAAGCTCAACCCGCTGTGTCAGGTACCTACGCTGGAGCTCGAAAATGGCGCCATCATGACCGAAACGGCGGCGATTGCCCTGATGGTGCTCGACAGATGTCCCGATCTCGCGCCGCCCGTGGGGCAGGCCGAACGCCAGCAGTTTCAGCGTTTGCTCATCTGGTTTGTGGCCAACGTCTACCCCACGTTTACGTATGCGGACTATCCCGAACGCTGGGTGCCGGATGCGCCCGAACAGCTGCAGAAAAACTGCATCGAATACCGGAAGTCCCTCTATTTGTGGTTCGAAAGCCAGCTCAAGGCTGCCCCGTTCGCGCTGGGGGAAAGGCTGACGCTGCTGGATGTTTATATTGCGGTGGCGCGCACCTGGGGGCCTCGTCACGCCTGGTTTGCCGAGAACACCCCTAAATTCACGGCGATTGCGGACACCGTATGTCAGCTGCCGGAACTGCACAAGGTGTTAAAGGCAAATAATATTATCTGATAACGTGGAACCCACATTCACAACCGGAAGCCTGCACATGCCACACGTAGATATCAAATGTTTTCCCCGTGATTTGAACGACGAACAAAAAGCTGCCCTGGCCGAGGATATTGCTGAGGTCATCATTCGCCATTTCAACAGCAAAGACAGTTCCGTGTCCGTTGCGTTGAATCAGGTGAACCAGGAGGACTGGAAGGCGCAGGTCTGGGATACCGAAATAGGACCGAAGCTGGACGAACTAATCAAAAAGCCAGGCTATTCAATGTAAGCGCAACTGCCGGGGGGAAACTCTCTCCCCGGTTTTTCCCCTCTCATCTTCCCGCTTTTTCGCAAAAATCGATAAAAATGCGTTTTGTCTTATCCGTTACACTTTACGTTTCTGGCTGACATTTCATACATCCTTAGGAAAGATCTCCAACAGAATCAATTAAGGACAGACACGTTAAAGGATAATTTTCTGATGACAAAATTACCCCGTTTTTCACTCGCCTTTCTTCATCCCCGTTACTGGCTAAGCTGGGCCGGCATTGCGGCACTGTGGCTCATCATGCTGCTCCCTTATCCGCTTCTGTTCAGAATCGGTAATGGCCTGGGTAGACTGGCGATGCGCCTGCTTCCGCGCCGCGTCGAGATTGCACGCCGCAACCTGGAGCTCTGTTTCCCGGAGATGAAAAAGGCGGAGAGAGAGTCATTGCTGCAGCGTAATTTTGAATCGGTAGGAATGGGGGTAATCGAAACCGGGATGGCGTGGTTCTGGCCTGCATGGCGAGTGCGGAAATGCTTTACCGTGACGGGTTATGAGCATATGGAGAAAGCCAGAGCGCAAGGAAAGGGCGTGGTGCTGGTGGGAATGCATTTTCTGACGCTTGAGCTGGGCGCGCGGATATTCGGCATGCTTAACCCCGGTATCGGGGTTTATCGTCCTAATAATAATGCCCTGCTGGACTGGCTTCAGACGCGCGGGCGCCTGCGCTCCAACAAAACCATGCTCGATCGCCATGATTTAAAGGGAATGATCCGTTCGCTGAAGCAGAATGAAATTTTGTGGTACGCCCCGGACCACGACTATGGCAAAACCAACAGCGTGTTTGTGCCGTTCTTCGCGGTGCCGGATGCCGCGACGACGGCGGGCAGCTATATGCTGGTCAAAAGCGCTAACCCTGCCGTCATACCCTTTGTGCCGCGGCGCAGGGCGGACGGCACCGGTTACGAGCTGATCATCCTGGAAGATATCAGTGAGGCGTTGCAGGGCGGCGATAAAGAAGTCGTGGCGACGCAGATGAACAAGGCAATTGAGCAGGCCGTACGCATGGCGCCTGAACAATATATGTGGCTGCACCGTCGCTTCAAAACGCGACCTGAAGGGGTACCTGACCGTTATGCTCGCCAGAAACAGGCGGCAACACGGGGTGATATTCTCTCCGCCAGCGAATTTTCTGACCGCTCAGGCGTACAGCACTAAACCCTCAGCAATGCCCTCACCCTGCGGTGAGGGCATGACCAGCGCTACAGCGCAGAACGGCGGTACGGCGCATAGTCTGCCTGCCACCAGGTCTTCTCAATGCGCGCCATCAGGGTTTCATCATCT
The DNA here is from genome assembly GCF_008364555.1 of Enterobacter vonholyi. GTDB lineage: Bacteria > Pseudomonadota > Gammaproteobacteria > Enterobacterales > Enterobacteriaceae > Enterobacter > Enterobacter vonholyi. The sequence continues at coordinate 595,547 of NZ_VTUC01000006.1, read as the reverse complement.
AAAGACGGCGCCACGCCTTGTTCAATGGCGGCCCGGGCGACGGCGACGGCAATCTGGCGTGAAACCGTTTCAATCTGATCTACCGGCGGCAGCAGTCCGCCTCTTTCCGTGGTCACCAGTGGAGACTGTGCGGCCAGGCTGCGGCTTGCTGCCATCAGCATCTCTTCCGTCACCCGGCGCGCGTTGCAGGCCAGCACGCCAAGCCCCAGACCAGGGAAAATATAGGCGTTGTTACACTGGGCGATCTCGTAGTGCGCATTCTCCCAGAACACCGGAGCGAACGGGCTGCCGGTGGCCACCAGCGCGGCACCCTGTGTCCAGGCGATAAGATCCTGCGGCTGGGCTTCCGCCCGCGAGGTCGGGTTCGAGAGCGGCATGATGATGGGGCGCGGACAATGGCGATGCATCTCTTTGACGATCTCTTCGCTGAACAGCCCAGGCTGGCCTGAAACGCCGATCATCACCGTGGGATGCGCGTTCTTCACCACGTCCAGAAGGGAAATATTCTTCGCGTCCACCTGCCAGCTGCAAACGGCATCGCGCGCGGTAAGCAGGTTTTTCTGGAAATCGAGCAGGTTTGTCATGTCGTCGGTCAGCAGGCCGAAGCGATCGACCATAAAGATCCGGCTGCGGGCTTCGGACTCGGTCAGGCCGTCGTCCACCATCAGCGCCACAATTTTTTCAGCGATCCCGCACCCGGCAGAGCCGCTGCCCAAAAAGACCACGCGCTGATCGCGAATGCGCGTACCCGCGGCATGGGCCGCAGCCATCAGCGTACCGGCGGTGACGGCTGCCGTGCCCTGGATGTCATCATTGAAACAGCACAGCTGGTCGCGGTAGCGCTGGAGAAGTCGCGTGGCGTTTTTCTGCGCAAAGTCTTCAAACTGCAGGAGAACGTTGGGCCAGCGCGCTTTAACGGTGCTGACAAACATATCCATAAACTCAGCGTACTGGTCGTCGCTGATGCGCGGGTGGCGCCAGCCCATGTACATCGGGTCGTCGAGGTGTTGCTGATTATTGGTGCCGACATCCAGCATAATCGGGAGGGTGGAGGCCGGGTGGATCCCTCCGCAGGCGGTATAAAGCGACAGCTTGCCAATTGGAATGCCCATCCCGCCGATACCCTGATCGCCAAGCCCTAAAATACGTTCCCCGTCCGTCACCACAATCACGCGAACGTCGTTGCGCGAAAAGCTTTGCAGCATCTCATCAATACGATGGCGGTTAGGCCATGAAATAAACAGGCCGCGCGCGCGTCGATAAATCGTGGAGAAATGCTCGCAGGCTTCACCGACCGTCGGGGTATAGATAATCGGTAACGTCTCTTTCAGATGCGAACGCAAGAGGTTATAAAAGAGAGTTTCATTGGTGTCCTGAATATTTCGCAGGTAAACATGACGCGAAATATCGCTTTTAAAATGGCAGAACTGCACCCAGGCGCGCTCGGTTTGCTCTTCAATGGTTTCAACGTTATGCGGCAATAACCCATGCAGATTAAAATTATCACGCTCTTCTTTAATAAATGCGAGCCCTTTATTTAGTAGCGGGTTTTCCAGCAATACGGCACCGTTATAGGGGGTGTACAGAACTTCTTTCCGGGACATGGTTAACTCCTGAATTTTTTTAATAAAACAGATTAAGAGATTAAATAAATCATGATGCCTTCGGTCACGACCCCGATGGCAGTGCCAATTAATATGGAAGAGGATGCGGTATCAATATAGGTATCGCTGCGCAACGCAAACATCCCCGCCGCAATCGCGGAAGGTGTTGCGCCAATAATTACTACCTGCTGTAGTAAGGTATGGCTCAGGCCAAAGGCGAGCCCGGCGGCGGCCATCATTGCTGGCTGAATTAAGTTTTTAATACTGATATTGGTAAATGTCTGCACGTTCAGTTTTGGACGTTCACCGTAAAACAGCAGGCCGAGGGCAAACAGGGACAGTCCGCCTGAAACCTTGCCAACCATCTCAATAGGCATGCTGAGAATGGCAGGGATTTGCACGCCGGCCAGGCTGAGCAATACGCCGGAAACCGGGATCCAGACGATAGGGTTGCGTGCCGCTTTGATGAGGTTTTGCACGATCATCGCGCCCGGATGCAGCGCCTCCAGGCCAGCATGACCGCTTTTATCACCCATACGAATCAGGACGATAGTCAGGGGGATCATGATAACGCTGGTAATAATATTGCCGATCAGCACGCCGATAAATCCTTCCGGCCCAATCAATACCGCCAGAACCGGTGCGCCAAAGTAGGCCATATCAGGAAAGGCGCAAACCAGAGACTGAATGGCGCTGGTTTTGATATCGTGGCGAAAAACGTAGCGTGAAATAAATAAGGTCAGCAAATACGACCCCATTAAACCGACCACCAAAACGGCCATAAAGGTCAGGTTCTTAATTTTATTGGGATCGGTATGCAATGCACCAATAAAAAGATGAAAAGGAAGGGCGAAACGAATCACCACGGTTGCCATGACGTTTGCATCTTCACGCCGGGAATATCCCAACTTTCCACTTAGCCATCCAAGTAACATAATAAAGACGAGTGGAAACAGTGACTGTAAAAGTAATGAAGGCATAGTATTTCCTGTAGGGTATTTTATGTGTTTTATTGCAGCGCTAATCTATCGCTTAGATAGCAGCACAGGAGTGACATGGGTCACACTCTTTCTGGTTTTATTAATTTCAAAAAGGTTGTATTAGTTGAGCAAGTAATACTTTCGTTAAAAATTGATAAGGCGCAATAAAGCGATGCTGGTCACCATAAATAACTTTAGTTACTTAATAATGAATTAAGTTATTTAAAGTCAAAGGGCCGTATTGTTCACATTTCTCCTGGCAGGCTCGTGATAATTTCATATTGAGCCTGGTTTAAGAAAAGGCCATCTAAGTCTTTATTTATATTTAAGAACTTTTATTCGTATCAGGAATAGCTCCAGTTTATTCCTTTCTCTGTATATCCGAACACAATTTTCAGGTGATTATATGAAAGATAATCCTGTACCGACTTCTGAGCTGTCTACCTCGCGTTTTGCCTTTGGGCTCAACAATACCGAGGTGGGCACGGTCCCGTTGATGCTGTTCGTCGGGATTGCTGCCATTGTGGCGACGTCCGCCTGGGCAGGGCTGTTGCCGAAAAATATGATCGGTGGCCTCGCGGTCATCATGACCCTCGGTTTCGCGTTTGCCAAAGTGGGGCGTCAAATCCCGGTACTGAAAGATATCGGCGGCCCGGCGATCCTGTGCCTGATGGTCCCCTCCGTGCTGGTCTATTTTGGCGTATTCGGGAAACATACCCTTGATACCGTGCATCTGCTGATGAAAGAGGCGAATCTGCTCTATTTCGTCATCGCCTGCCTGGTAGTCGGCAGCATTCTGGGGATGAATCGGGTGCTGCTGATCCAGGGGATGATGCGCATGTTTGTTCCGCTGGTGGCGGGAACATGCATGGCCGTGCTGAGCGGCCTCATTGTGGGCTCACTGTTTGGTTATACGCCTTACCACACCTTCTTCTTCATCATTGTGCCCATCATTGGCGGCGGGATCGGCGAGGGGATTTTGCCGCTGTCCCTGGCCTATTCGGCAATACTGGGGCAGACGCCGGACGTCTTCGTTGCGCAGCTTGCACCCGCTGCGGTCGTTGGGAATATCTTCGCCATTATTTGTGCGGGCTCGCTGGCGCGACTCGGCGCGAAACGTCCTGCGCTCTCGGGAAATGGCATGCTCACGCGGAGTAAAGACGACGCCAGCCTGTTTGCCGGGGCGCAAAGCACGCAGCAGACGGATTTTCATCTGATGGGGGGCGGGTTACTGATGGTGTGCGCGTTTTTCATCGTCGGCGGACTGTTTGAAAAACTGGTGCACATTCCCGGCCCGGTGCTGATGATCCTGGTTGCCGTTCTGTGTAAATACTTCAGGGTGATCCCGGCCTCAATGGAGCAGGGCGCGCATAGCTGCTATAAATTCGTCTCGGCTGCGCTGGTCTGGCCGCTGATGATCGGCCTCGGGATGTTATACGTGCCGCTTGAGAGCGTGGTGTCGGTATTCTCGGTGGGATACGTTGTGGTATGCGGTTCAGTTGTGATTGCGATGGCGCTGAGCGGCTACGTTATTGCGTCGCGTCTGAATATGTATCCTGTGGAAGCGGCCATTGTGACCTGCTGCCACAGCGGGCTGGGCGGAACGGGGGACGTGGCCATTTTGTCCGCGTCTAACCGGATGTCGCTCATGCCGTTCGCGCAGATCGCCACCCGCATCGGCGGCGCGTCGACGGTGATTTTCGCCACGCTTCTGATGGGCTGGATTATGGCGCACTGATCAGAAAGCTCAGGATACTGAATCGCAACGACATTTTCAGGATGTCGCTGCGGTTCAGTCCTTTATAAATATCCCTGCGCTGTATAGAATTACCGCATCCACAGCGACGGGATATCACACCATGACCGGAAGAGTTGATTATCAGATTGAAAAATACCTCCTTACCGAAGCCGCCGAACCGGAGCGCCTGACGCGCCAGTGGGCGGAGGTGCTGGAGGAGTGTCGTGAGCAACAGTCCGGTGCAGAGGATCGTCTGCGTCTCGCGCTGCTTAATGTGGATTATGTCACCAGCTTCGAGCTGCCGTTCAGGCTGCTCCTCACCCGCGCGCCCCAGCTGATTGACGCTGTCAGAAAAGAGCTTCAGCTCAGTCAGAAAAATGTTCTGTTTAACGGCAAGCGCTTTGGCTGCGTCTATAGCCTTAAAAGGGATCTGGACGGCATACCTGACGAGTTTACCTATCAGCTGAAAACGCGTATCCATCGCAGTGACGCAACAGGATGTAACGAACTGCCTTACCGGCAAATTGCCCAGCAGGTTAAAGCCCCAAAGGAACGCCTCAAGCTGGCGCTGGAAAACGGGCTGTCTGTAACCGCGCTCGACGGACTTTTCTGGTTTGGCATTCAGCGCATCGCGGCCGATGTGCAACGGTTACGCAAAACAGGGATGCGGATCGTGACGTCCAACGCCGAGGTGTTCGATACGCTGACCAAAACAACCCGGCAGGTCCCGGTCTATCGCCTGGAAGGGACTCAAATTACTTAACCTGCAGCAGGATCGCCATCAGTCCCGGAAAGCGGGTATCCAGATCGTCTCTTCGCAATGAAATCATGTTTTCGCGTCCCTGCGGACGCTGCCAGATGACTCCGCTGTCGCGCAGTACGCGCCAGTGATGGGTCATCGTGGACTTCACCACATCTTCCGGGCGCAGCGCGTTGCAGCTGAGTTCGCTGCCATCGGCCAGCCGGCGAATTATCGCAAGCCGGAGCGGGTTGCCGAGGGCAAATAGCACATTTTCCAGCAGTATTTGTTCAGTTTCAGGGTGGTTTGGGATCATCGTTTTCCTGCGTATGGTGTCAGATTGAGCTATATCAACAATAGGTCAACCATTAAAAAATAGTTCGATAATACTCGTACAATAGGACTATTATAGCAAACGAACGAATGCACGACCATCCTGGTCGTCACAGACAAGTCATAAGACTTAAGGAAATATCATGCCCCGACCCATCCCTCTCGAACGTTATCGCAACATCGGTATCTCCGCGCATATCGATGCCGGTAAAACCACCACCACTGAGCGCATCCTGTTTTATACCGGGATGAGCCACAAGCTGGGTGAAGTACACGATGGCGCGGCAACCACTGACTGGATGGCGCAGGAGCAAGAGCGTGGGATCACGATTACCTCGGCGGCCGTCAGCTGCTTCTGGCCGGGTATGGACAGAGGATATGAACCGCACCGGATCAACATCATCGACACACCGGGGCACGTGGATTTCACCATTGAGGTGGAACGTTCCATGCGCGTGCTCGACGGCGCCGTGATGGTGTATGACTCTGTGGGCGGCGTGCAGCCGCAGTCGGAAACCGTCTGGCGTCAGGCCAATAAATATCACGTCCCGCGTCTGGCCTTCGTTAACAAAATGGACCGTCCGGGAGCCGATTTCTTCCGCGTCGTGCGGATGATGCAGGAACGCCTGAAGGCCAATCCGGTGCCGATTGTCATCCCGGTAGGTGCAGAAGATCGTTTCACCGGCGTGGTGGATCTCATCAAGATGCGCACTATTCTGTGGGACGATGCGACTCAGGGTATGGTGTTTACCTATGCGCCCGTGCCGGATGATTTAGTCAGCACCGCCCAGGAGTGGCGTGAAAAAATGGTCTCTGCGGCTGCGGAAGCCAGCGATGAACTGATGGACAAGTACCTGGAAACGGGCGATCTGTCGGAAGCGGAAATCATCAAAGGGTTGCGTATTCGCACTATCTCGGGCGAAATCCAGCCGATGCTGTGCGGCAGCGCGTTCAAAAACAAAGGCGTGCAGCGCATGCTCGATGCGGTGATTGAGCTTATGCCGTCGCCGCTGGACGTGCCTGCTATTGATGGCGTGGATGAAAAAGGGCAGCACGCGGAGCGTCATCCGAGCGATGATGAGCCGTTCTCGGCCCTGGCATTCAAGCTGATGAGCGACCCGTACGTTGGTCAACTGACCTTTATCCGCGTGTACTCTGGCGTGCTGCGTAAAGGCGACGCGGTGTATAACCCGGTGAAAGGGAAGAAAGAGCGTATCGGGCGTATCGTGCTGATGCATGCCAACGATCGTCACGAGGTGGACGAACTGCGCGCCGGGGATATCGCGGCCTGCGTGGGGCTGAAAGACGTGACCACCGGTGACACGCTCACCGATCCGAACGCCGTCATTACGCTTGAGCGCATGGAGTTCCCGGATCCGGTGATTTCGCTGGCGATTGAGCCGAAAACCAAAGGCGATCAGGAGAAAATGGGGATCGCGCTGCAGCGTCTGGCGGCGGAAGATCCATCTTTCCGCCTGCATACTGACGAAGAGTCCGGCCAGACCATTATCTCCGGGATGGGTGAGCTACATCTTGAGATCATCGTCGACCGCATGAAGCGTGAGTTTGGCGTCGAAGCGAACATTGGTCGTCCGCAGGTAACCTACCGCGAAACCCTGCGTAAAACGGTGAAGGATATCGAAGGCAAATTTGTCCGTCAGTCCGGCGGCAAAGGGCAGTACGGCCATGTGGTGCTGAGCCTGGAGCCGCTGGAGCCTGGAAGTGGTTTTAAATTTGAAGATGCCACTAAGGGCGGCGTGGTTCCGCGCGAGTATATTCCGTCCGTTGAGAAAGGGCTGCGGGAAGCGATGAACAGCGGCGTGCTGGCGGGCTATCCGGTTGTAGACGTCAAAGCGACGCTGACGTTTGGCTCGTATCATGACGTTGACTCCTCGGAGATGGCGTTCCGCATGGCGGCGATCCTCGGCTTTAAAGAGGGCGCCCGCAGGGCGGACCCGGTGATCCTTGAGCCGATCATGCATGTGGAGGTGGAAACGCCGGAAGAGTACGCCGGTAACATCATGGGCGATCTCTCTTCCCGTCGCGGTATGGTGCAGGGGATGGCGGAGCAGTACGGAAGCCAGATTATTCGCGCTGACGTGCCGCTGGCCGAGATGTTTGGCTATGCCACGACATTGCGCTCGATGTCCCAGGGACGCGCGACGTATACGATGGAGTTCCATCATTTTGCGGAAGCCCCGCGGAATGTTGCGGATGAAATTATTGCGCGTCGTGCGAAGTAATACGGTCACCCTCTCCCAATTGGGGGAGGGTTTTCTCAATCCAGCGCCTTCACCATTTTCCCGCTCGCCACAAACGTCCCGGCCCCAAGATGATGCAGGGTATTCAGCTTATCCCCGTCAAACTGCCAGCGTCCGGCGACAAACGCGCGTTCATCGGCTGCCGCTGAAACCACTTCACCAAACAGCGTATCGTATTTTTCTGCCGCGGAGGTGACGGGTAGTAACCGACACTCCATCCACGCCAGACATTTTTCTTCAATCACCGGCAGGCCAAGCTCAGGACCGTTCACCACCGGGATCCCGTAGCAGTTGAATTTGTCTTCATCGCGCCCGCTGACGCTACCGACCGCGTATGTCCAGTTTGCCGCCGCCACGCCGGGGATGACGATGCCAAACTTCCCGCTGCGCTCGATCAGCTCGCGTGACCAGGTACTTTTATCCACGACGATCGCGATGCGCGGCGGTTCAAACTCAACGGGCATTGACCATGCGGCGGCCATCACGTTACGTCTGTCGAGGCTTTCATCCCGACTGGTGATAAGCACAGTAGGGCCGTGGTTCAGCAGACGGCTGGCATGACGTAATTCAACAGGGCGAAAGTGGCTCATAGGATCTCCTCATCTACACCGATGATTATGGCGAAAAAGCACGTAAATCAAAGTGAGTGGGTAAAATTAGTTTATAAACAGAACATCACAATCAAAGGAAACTGATGCATGTCCCCATTCCTGACCGCCTATTTCGCCCGCATCGGCTGGACGCAGCCGACACGGGTGGATATCGATACCCTGCGCGCGCTGCATTTACATCACAACTGTGCAATCCCTTTTGAGAATATCGATGTCGTTCTGCCGCGCGAAATCCAGCTTGACGATCGGTGCCTCGTTGACAAGCTGGTCACCGCACGTCGCGGAGGCTACTGCTTTGAGCAAAACGGCCTGTTCGAGCGCGTATTGCGTGAGGTCGGATTTACGGTGCGCAGCGTGCTGGGACGCGTGGTATTAGCGAGTCCGCCGCAAATGCCGCCGCGCACGCATCGCCTGCTGCTGGTTGAGCTTAACGGTGAGCGCTGGATAGCCGATGTCGGGTTTGGCGGCCAGACGCTGACGGCGCCGATTCGCCTGCTCGCTAATGAAGAACAGGAGACGCCGCACGGCCTGTACCGTCTGCTGAGCGAGGGCAACGACTGGGTGCTGCAGTTCCGTCACCACGAGCACTGGCAGTCGATGTACCAGTTTGACCTGACTACGCAGTATTTCAGCGATTACGTGATGGGGAATTTCTGGTCGGCGCACTGGCCGCAGTCGCATTTCCGTCATCATCTGCTGATGTGTCGCCATCTGCCGGACGGCGGCAAGCTGACGCTGACCAACTTCAACTTTACCCACTGGCAGAATGGCCATGTGGAGGAGCAGATCCATTTGCCGGATGCCGAGGCGCTTTATCAGCTGATGCAGGAACGCTTTGGACTGGGCGTTGACGATGCAAAACACGGATTTTCCCTGGCGGAGCTAACGGCGGTAATGGCGGGCTTTGATACACATCCTCAGGCCGGGAAATAATGCGCAAAGAGGGGGCTGTTGGCCCCCGACAACTTCACTTCTGAGACGGGGGAGTAAATAACTCGAGGGTGATTAATTTATCCAGATGATTGTTAAACGCGGTTTCATCCATTTCGGGCATGTTTAAGATATACATCCCGTCAAGACCGCATACCAGGCCAATCAAGCGCCAGGCGATATTTTCCGCCCGATCGCCAGGACGAAATACCCCGGCCTCTGTTCCCGCACAGATCAGCGCCACCGTTTCCTGATGCCACATCTCCATGGTCATCACATAGGCGCCTTTGATATCGGCATCGCGGCTGGCCAGGATCTGCGCTTCGCGCCACAGGCGAATATAGGGCTCGAACCTGCCGTCATCGCTGCCGAGCATGTCATGAAGCTGCTCCCGCCATCCGGCCTGTTTACCCGCGACATCCGCATCTAACAGCTCGCGAATTAACCGTACGAAGGCCAGCGATTTTAGCTCTCCGCCGGAGGTAAAATGGTGGTGAACCTGTCCGGTCGCAACCCCGGCTTCAGCTGCAACGCGGCGTACCGTCATTGCCGCCAGTCCTTCGGCCAGCGCCACGCGCATGGCGGCCTGTAAGATGGCTTCGCGCCGTTCATCCTTGCTCAGATATCGCATCGTTACTCACTCTCAATGGGAACGAAACGAGTGTAACAAAAAGCTGGACACGCGTTCAACTTTACGTAGGATCGCAATCTGGACATGTGTCCAGGTTTAAAATGAAAAGGAAATTTATGTTTCGTCAGTGGTTAGCGTTAGTGATTATCGTGCTGGTGTATATTCCGGTCGCGATTGACGCGACGGTGCTGCACGTGGCGGCGCCAACATTGAGCATGACGCTGGGCGCCAGCGGTAACGAATTATTGTGGATCATCGATATCTACTCGCTGGTGATGGCGGGTATGGTGCTGCCGATGGGCGCCCTGGGTGACCGGATTGGTTTTAAACGACTGCTCATGATTGGCAGTACGCTATTTGGCTTGTCGTCGCTGGCGGCAGCGTTTGCCCCTTCAGCAGGATGGCTGATCGCGGCGCGCGCCTCGCTGGCGATCGGTGCTGCAATGATCATTCCTGCCACCCTGGCTGGGATCCGCACGCTGTTTACCGACGCGAAAGATCGCAACATCGCGCTCGGCGTCTGGGCGGCGGTCGGTTCCGGCGGGGCGGCGTTTGGCCCCCTGATCGGCGGTATGCTGCTGGAGCATTTTTACTGGGGATCGGTGTTTTTAATCAACGTGCCGATTGTGCTGGTGGTGGTTTCGCTGGCCGCGCGTTTTGTCCCTCCTCAGCAGGGACGACCGGAGCAGCCGTTGAATATCAGCCATGCCATCATGCTGATCGTGGCGATTTTGCTGCTGGTCTACAGCGCCAAAACCGCGCTAAAAGGCGCGCTGTCGCCGTGGCTGGTGGCTTCCGCGCTGGTGAGCGGCTCGGTGCTGTTGTTTATCTTTGTGCGTATTCAGCTTCGCGCCCGCGTACCGATGATCGACATGCGCCTGTTCTGTCACCGCATCATTCTGAGCGGCGTGGTGATGGCGATGACCGCCATGATTGCCCTGGTCGGGTTTGAGCTGCTGATGGCCCAGGAGCTGCAGTTTGTTCACGGCTTTACGCCGTTTGAAGCGGGCATGTTTATGCTGCCGGTGATGGTCGCCAGCGGATTCAGCGGGCCGATCGCGGGCGTGCTGGTTGGGCGTTTGGGGCTACGCATCGTCGCGGCCGGCGGCATGGGGCTCAGCGCCGTCAGCTTTATCGGCCTGTCGACGCTCGACTTCAGCACGCAGCAGTGGCAGGCGTGGGGGCTGATGGTGCTGCTCGGCTTCAGTGCCGCCAGCGCGCTGCTGGCCTCGACCTCGGCAATTATGGCTGCCGCGCCGAAGGAGAAAGCCGCCGCAGCGGGGGCGATTGAAACCATGTCCTATGAGATGGGGGCCGGGCTGGGGATCGCCATTTTTGGTCTGCTGTTGACCCGCAGCTTCTCGGCGTCGATTGAGCTGCCGCAGGGGCTGAACGCCTCGCTCGTCGACAAAGCCTCGTCATCGATTGGTGAAGCGATGAAGGTGGCGCAGAACCTGACGCCGCATCTGGCTGAGCCGGTGATTGAGGCGGCGAAAAGCGCGTTTATTACGTCCCACAGCGTGGCGCTGGGCAGCGCGGGCGGAATGCTGCTGTTGCTGGCAGTGGGGATCTGGTTTAGCCTGGCGAAGGTCAATCCGCAGTAAACAGCGCAGTAAAACAGGGCGAGCGGTTGGCGCGGGCGGGGCTGATGGGCTATGTTTTTTACAGGATTATCTGACTCTTGCTGGAAAATATGAGCTCTCGCCACAGCAGTGATGCGTCCCAACCGCTTTCCCGGTTAACCCTGCTTGCGGGGGGCGCGCTGGGCGTCGTTTTTGGTGATATCGGCACCAGCCCGCTTTATACCTTCCGGACGGTGCTTTCGCTCTCAGAGCATGACCCTACGCCAGGCGTCATCCTGGGCCTGCTCTCTCTTATTACCTGGACGCTTATCCTGGTGACCTCCATCAAGTATGCCGCCTTCGCCATGCGAATTGATAATCATGGTGAGGGAGGCATTATGGCCCTGATGTCGCTTCTGGTGGAAAAAGGCAAAGGCGGTCGCTGGGTCATTTTTGCTGCCCTCATAGGCGCCGCGTTAATTTACGGAGATGGCGCGATAACCCCAGCCATCTCCGTGCTTTCCGCTCTGGAAGGGCTGGAGATGGTCATTCCGGAGTCCCAGCCGTACATATTACCCCTGACGGTGGCGGTGTTGCTGGCGCTGTTCCTGATCCAGCCTTTTGGTACCGCCCGCATAGGGAAGATATTTGGCCCGGTAATGGCGCTGTGGTTTCTGGCGATTGCGGTCCTGGGCGTGCGGGGGATTGTTCAGCACCCCTCGGTATTGCTGGCTCTCAATCCTGCGTACGGCATCGCGTTTTTGTTTTCGAACGGGTACACCAGTTTCCTGGTCCTGGGCGGCGTATTTCTCTGCGTGACGGGGGCCGAGGCGCTGTATGCCGACATGGGGCATTTTGGTAAAAAGCCCATCTGGCTTGCCTGGTACGGCATCGTCTTTCCTTCGCTGCTGCTCAACTATGCTGGTCAGTCAGCGCTGATTCTGGCCGGTGCCGACAGCAAGCAAAATCTATTCTATACGCTCTGTCCGCCAGCCCTGCAGGTACCGCTCATCATTCTTGCCGCGCTGGCGACGATCATCGCCAGTCAGGCGATTATTACCGGCGCTTTTTCCATGACGCGTCAGGCGATACAGCTCGGCTGGCTACCTCGATTACGCATCAAGCAGACGGCGGCAGAAAGCTACGGTCAAATTTATATCGGGATAATCAACTGGCTGCTGATGGTAGTAACCATCGGGCTGGTGGTGTTCTTTAAATCCTCAGATAAGCTTGCAGCGGCGTACGGCATTGCCGTGTCATTAACCATGCTGATGACTACGGGGCTGTTGTTTGTGGCGATGCGGGAAGTGTGGCGCTGGAGCCTGGCCAGCAGCGCGGTTATCGCCCTCTGTTTTCTGGTAATTGATGCCACATTCTTATTTGCCAATCTGATAAAGGTCCTGGAAGGCGGCTACATACCGCTGCTGATGGCCGCAGCTATTTGTACGGTGATGCTGATCTGGCACCGCGGCGTTAAGGCGGTATCCGCATCGGTGGGCGAGAAGGGCGTCAGCGTGGATGCGTTCTTTGCCCAGCTTCGGCAAAAGACGGTGCCCAGAGTGGCGGGCTCTGCCGTCTTTTTGACCCGGACACAGCACAATATCCCGCCGGTAATGCGCTGGCACGTCGCGCGAAACCGGGCGCTACAGCAGGACGTGTTGTCGCTGACCATTGATATTCTCAACGTGCCCTACGTCGGGGAAGAGCAGCGCATCAGGGTAGAGCAGCGCGCGCCGGGCTACTGGCACGGCGTGGCGCAGTATGGCTTTATGGAACACCCGGACATCCCGCGTTTGTTGCAGGGCGTCAGCGAGATTAACGCGCTTTTCGCCACCGATGACGCCACCTGGTATGTCGGGCATGAAACCATTGTGGCAGGCGAAGGCGGGTCCGGTATGGCGGCCTGGCAACGGCACATATTTGCCTTCATGAAGCGCAACTGCACGCACGTCATCAACCACTACCATCTTCCCAGCGATCGGGTGGTTGAAATTAGCCGACGCGTTGCCGTCTAGTGTCGCTCGCGCCGTTCTAGCTCTCCTGGGCCGCGGACAGGACGCTGTGCAACAGCACGTTCGCCCCTTTCTCGGACCACTCAGGGAGGATCCTCTCCGCTTCGTTATGGCTGACGCCTTTCACGCAGGGGATAAAGATCATGCTGGCGGGCGCAATTTTGCTGACATAGCAGGTGTCGTGTCCCGCACCCGAGACCATCGGTTTCGACGAATAGCCCAGTTCCGCCACGGCCTTCTCCGAACGCGCCAGGCATTCGGCATCAAACGCGATGGGCGCGTAGTCAAAAATGCGTTCAACGAGAGCCGACACGCCGCGCAGGCTCAGGCTTTCAGCCACCTTATGCAGCGCCGCCTCCATGGCTTCCAGCGCCGCCTGCGCCGGATGGCGAAACTCCACGCTGCATACCACGCGAGACGGCACGACGTTGCGCGAGTTTGGCGTAACCTGCGCCATACCGATCGTCGCACGTCCGTCCGGCGCATGCCGATAGCCGATATCTTCCACCTTCAACGCCAGCTCCGCGAAGGCGGTCAGCGCGTCGCGGCGGCTGTGCATCGGCGTCGTTCCTGCATGGGCGGCAAATCCGTCCAGCGTCAGAGTAAACCAGCGCTGGCCCATGGCCGCGCGGACGAGCCCGATATCCAGACCTTCGTCTTCCAGAATCGGGCCCTGTTCGATGTGCAGCTCGTAGCAGGCGTGAACCGGAAACGCGCGGGCAGGGGCTTCACCCCGGTAGCCGATGTTATCCAGGGCTTCACCTACGGTGATACCGTCGATATCCGCGCGGGCATGGGCGTAGGCTTCGCTAAATTGCCCCGTCCAGACCCCTGATGAGAGCATGGCTGGCGCAAAGCGCGCGCCTTCTTCGTTAGTCCAGTTCACCAGCACAACGTCACGCTCGGTCTCAACGTTATTATCGTTAAGGGTTCGCAGCAGCTCCAGCCCGGCCAGCACGCCGTAAACACCGTCGTAGTTCCCTCCCAGCGGCTGGGTATCCACGTGCGAACCGGTCATGACTGGGGCAAGCTGCGGTTTTTTCCCGGCGCGGCGGATAAACATATTGCCCATGCTGTCGACGTCACAGGTAAAACCGGCATCCAGCGCCCAGTCGCGCAGCAGGTTGCGCGCAATACGATCTTCCTCGCTCAATGCCAGACGGGTGACGCCACCGGCGGGCGTGCCGCCGATCTGCGCCATCATCTCAAGCGTTGACCACAGCCTTTCGGCGTTGACGCGGATCATGTCTTGTCCTTACTGCTGCGGTAGCGGAAATCACAGCACGCGCCGCCCTGCATAATGGTGGTGGTGCGGGTTAGCTCTACGTCGGGCGCATAGCCAACGATAAATTTTTCATCGCGCGCGCAGGAGAGCAGGTGACCAATCTCGCCCAGCCCCATCTCGTGATACATCTCCGCGTAGCGACAGCGGGTGACGTTGTAGTTGTACTGCTGGTCGTCGGCGTCGATCACCTTGACCTCCAGGGCATTATCTTTCTCCCACAGATACTGCAGGGCGATAAAGCTTTTTACGTCCGCGCCGTTGGGTTCTTTGCTGGCAAACGCTTTGCCTGCGTCAATTGCGGCCTGCTCGATAGCCTCGCCAATCACCGCCTGGGCGCGGGCTTTCCCTATCTCGCGCACCAGGATTTCATAAATTGGCTTAATAATTTCGGCTTCAATTTTGCGGCGGGCGAGAATGCCCAGCTCGTTATTATCACTCATCACATTGCCTCGCTGCGTTACTTCGCTTTTGTGCCACCCAGCACGGTCTGCGGCTGCCATTTGCCGTCGACAACCTTATAGACCGTGAACGACGGCGATTTCAGGTTACCTTCTTTATCAAATGCGATCTGTCCGGTGACGCCGGAATAGCTGATGGCGCGCAGGGCTGGCAGATAGTCTGAGGGCTCAACGGAGTTTGCTTTTTCCATCGCCGCAACCAGCACGCGGGTGGCGTCATAGGCGAATGGGGCGTGCAGTTCGATATGGGTGTGGTAGCGCGCCTGATAGGCCTGTTCAAACGCTTTGCCACCCGGCATCTGGTCAACGGGCAGGCCCGGCTCCAGAGCGACCACGCCTTCTCCTTCTTTCTGTGCCAGCTGCAGGAACGTCTGGCTGACGAATCCGCCTGCGCCCATCAGCGTGGCATTCATGCCCAGCTGTTTGATGCGACGGGCCAGCGGAGCGGCCTGGCTGTCGACGCCGCCGAAGAAGATCAGATCGGCGTTTTTACTGCGGATGGCGGTCAGCACGGCGCTGAAATCAACCGTTTTGTCATCCACGTACTGACGATCGACAATTTTCACGCCCTGCGCTTCAAGCGATTTTATAAACTGGTCTGCCAGACCCTGACCGAATGCGGTACGGTCGTCGATCACCGCAATGCGTTTGGCTTTCAGGGTATTTACCGCGTACTGGCCGGCGAGCTGGCCGCCGTCATCGTCGTGGCCCATCACGCGGAAGCTGGTGTCAAAACCCTGTTTGGTATAGGCGTGACCGGTCGCGACCGGTGCCACCTGTGCGATGCCCGCATCGTGATAAACGCGGGCCGCTGGAATGCTGGTGCCGGTGTTCCAGTGACCGACCACGCCCGCCACGCCGCTGTCCACCAGACGCTGTGCGACGGCTACGGCGGTGCGCGGGTCGGACTGATCGTCTTCGGACTGCAGCTTGAAGGTCACAGCTTTGCCACCGATGGTCGGGTGCTGCTTGTTAATGTCGTCAATTGCCAGCTGCGCGCCGTTCTCCAGATCTTTACCGATACGGGCAGACGGGCCGGTCAGCGGCCCCGCCAGACCGATGACCACGGTTTCACCGTCGGCGGCCCACGCGGACGTGGAGGCAAAACTACCGAGCAGAATAGCGGCGCTGAGCGCACTGATTTTTACTGTTTTCATGGTATGTCCCTGATGTTGGCTGGTGTTGTTAAACGGGCATTTCGCCCAAATAAATCTGTGCAATCTGGTCGTCATCGAGCAGCGCTGTCGATTCGCCATGATGAACAATGCTACCGCTGTCCATCACCCACGCGCTGTCGGTGACTTCCAGCGCGAGACGGGCGTTTTGTTCGATGAGCAGCAGGGCGACTCCGCGCTCGCGCAGCCCGGCGATGACGGCAAAAATGTTCTCGACCATCTTCGGGGCAAGGCCCATCGACGGTTCGTCGAGGATCAGCAGGCGCGGGCGGCTGAGCAGGGCGCGGTTAAGGGCCAGCAGCTGTTGCTCACCGCCGGACAGCAGACCGGCAAGCTGATGCTGGCGTTCGCCCAGGCG
This sequence comes from Enterobacter vonholyi, assembly GCF_008364555.1. Classification (GTDB taxonomy): domain Bacteria; phylum Pseudomonadota; class Gammaproteobacteria; order Enterobacterales; family Enterobacteriaceae; genus Enterobacter; species Enterobacter vonholyi. Next base: position 578,870 of record NZ_VTUC01000006.1, on the reverse strand, counting down.
CGGGAAGCGCTCGAACACCTCGTTCATCTCACGCTTAACGGTGACAGTGTCACGCCTGAGCCAGGCGCCCATCTGCAGGTTTTCCAGTACCGTCATGCGGGAGAAGATCCCGCGGCCCTCCGGGACCATCACCAGTCCGTCGCGAAGCAGGGTCTCCGGGCTCTGTTTACGCACCGCTTTACCGCTGAATTCAATACTGCCGCTAAAGCTTTCCAGCCCGGTAATGGCGCGCACGGTGGAGCTTTTCCCCGCGCCGTTCGCGCCGATCAGCGTAGCCTGTTCGCCCTCGCGCAGGGTAAAGGAGACATCGCGTACGGCCTGAATTCCGCCGTAATGCACGTCCAGACGTTCCACCTTCAGCAATTCAGACATGCGCGTTGCCTCCAAGCCAGGCGGCGATTACCGCCGGGTCGCGCCGCACGCTTTCCGGCGTGCCGCTGGCGAGCGTTTTGCCGTAATCAAGCACCGTCAGTCGATCGCAGATGCCCATCACCAGCTTGACGTCATGTTCAATCATCAGCAGGGTTTTGCCGTCATCGCGGATGCGGATGAGCAGTTCGCCGAGCGTCACTTTTTCCGCCGCGTTCATCCCGGCGGCGGGCTCGTCCAGCGCCAGCAGCAGCGGATCCGTTGCCAGCGCGCGGGCGATTTCAAGGCGACGCTGATGACCATAGGCCAGATCGCAGGCGCGATAGTGGGCGAACTGCGCAATGCCGGTGTACTCCAGCCAGTGCCAGGCCAGTTCGCGGGTCTGCTTTTCTTCCTCGCGAGCGCGTTTGTGGCGGCTCAGCGCGGCCCACAGACCGTTAAGGGTGCGCACGTGGCGGCCCACCATCACGTTTTCCAGCACCGACATCTCGTTGAAGAGGCGAACGTTCTGGAAGGTGCGCGCAATTCCTGCGGCGGTGACTTTCTCAATGTGTTTTGGAAAATAGGGCTTATCGGCAATGGAAAATTCGCCGCTGTCCGCCGGATAAAGCCCGGTGATCAGGTTAAAACAGGTGGTTTTTCCCGCCCCGTTAGGACCAATCAGGCCGTAGATCTCGCCCTTGTTCACGGTAATGGAAACGTCATCCACGGCGGTAAGGCCGCCGAAGCGTTTTGTCATGTTGCGTACGGTTAACAGGCTCATGCTTTCGCCTCCTTGTGGCGTACCGGCCAGATCCCGGACGGGCGCACCAGCATCACCAGCACCAGTGCCAGACCGTAAAACAGCTGACGCAGTACTTCCGGGTCAATCAGCACCGTACCGAACAGCGCCTGCTGAACCGGCGCTGCCTGGCTGCGCAGCAGTTCCGGCAGGGCGGTAAGCAGTACCGCGCCGAGGATCACCCCCGGAATGTGCCCCATACCGCCCAGCACCACCATCGCCAGTACGGCAATGGATTCCTGTAACGTGAAGGATTCCGGCGAGACAAATCCCTGAAACGCGCCGAAAAGCGCACCCGCTACGCCGCCAAAGGAGGCCCCCATCGCAAAGGCGAGCAGCTTATAGTTACGCACGTTGATGCCCATCGCGCGGGCTACATCTTCATCCTCGCGGATAGCGTGCCAGGCGCGACCAATACGGGAATGCTGCAGGCGCAGGCAGACAAAAATAATCGCCACAATCACCAGCATCAGCAGGTAGTACCACAGCCACAGGGCGGGCACTTTGAAACCAAACCAGTGGTATACGCCGCTAAACTTCAGGCCGAACAGGTTCAGCGTATCCACTCCGGTTATGCCCTTTGCGCCGTTGGTGATGTTCACGGGACGGTCTAGGTTGCGCATCAGGATGCGGATAATTTCGCCGAAGCCAAGGGTCACTATCGCCAGGTAGTCTCCGCGTAGCTTCAGCGTGGGCGCTCCCAGTAAAATGCCGCAGACTGCAGCGACGAGCGCAGCCAGCGGAATAATGAGCAGATACGAGGTGTGCAGCCCGTCCGGGAACCAGACGCCGAGAACAGGAAACACCTCCAGCAGGTGTGGGGAGGCCATCAGCGCAGCGAGATAAGCGCCAACCGCGTAAAAGGCGATAAAGCCCATGTCCAGCAGGCCGGTATAGCCCACCACAATATTGAGCCCCAGAGCCAGCATGATGTAGAGCAGGGCGAAGTCGATAACGCGCACCCAGTAGTTGCCGCCAAGCTGCGTGGTCACCACGGGAGCAACCAGCAGCGCGAGGCAGAACAGGCTCATGCCTGACCAGAATTTGCGCGTCGTCGCCGGAGTCTGGAGTTGAAGTGTTGTCATGGTATTCCTTACGCCCTTTGCGCCACGCGCTCGCCCAGCAGGCCAGCCGGACGGAAGACCAGCACCAGAATCAGCACCATAAAGGCAAAGACATCCTGATAGTTGCTGCCAAATACGCCGTGGGTCAGTTCACCCAGGTAGCCCGCGCCCAGCGCTTCGATAATGCCGAGCAGTATCCCGCCGATCATGGCGCCACGAATGTTGCCAATGCCCCCCAGCACGGCGGCGGTAAAGGCCTTGATCCCGGGCAAAAAGCCCATCGAGAAGCTGGCGTTGCCGTAGTTGCTCGCCATCATTACGCCTGCCAGCGCGGCGAACACGCCGCCAATGGCAAACGTCAGGGTGATAATGGCGTTTGGGTTAACCCCCATCAGCGTGGCCACGCGCGGGTTTTCCGCCACGGCGCGCATGCTGCGCCCCAGACGGGTGTATTCCACCAGCAGCCACAGCCCGGTCATCACCGCCAGTGCCAGCGCCACGGTGACAATTCCGGTAACGGTCACGATGGCGGGCGGGTGCGCTTCGCTGCCGGACGTGACGGCGATAGGGTCCATCGGCAGGATCTGCGGGAACATCAGCGGGTTGCGCGTCCAGATAATCATCGCCACGGTTTGCAGCAGGACGGAGACGCCGATACCCGAGATCAGTGGCGCCAGGCGCGGTGCGTTGCGCAGTCGACGGTAGGCAAAGCGTTCAACGGCCATTGCCAGCACGGCGCAAACGGCCATGGCAATCACCAGGGCAACGCCAAGCTGCAACAGCAGCGGCATTTGTGGAAAGGTGGTATTCAGGGCGTTTATGGCGGAGAGCGTGGTGAGCGCACCGACCATCAGAATATCGCCGTGAGCAAAGTTAATAATGCGCAAGATGCCATACACCATGGTATAGCCCAGCGCAATCAGCGCGTAGATGCTGCCCAGCATCACACCGTTGATCAGTTGTTGTATGAGTGTATCCAACGTCTGTACCCGCAAAGTGCTCGTTCTGCGGCTACCATCCAATAAATGAATTAAATTGTAAAATACGCATCTATTATTTCTTATGATAAATAAATATTGTTTTATCTTTATGATTTATATGAAGATAGTTAATGCCTGTTTTGGGGTGAAAAGCCTAAAGAAATCAACATATGAATAAAACAGAACAATTGGCGAGCCTGACGGCGTATGCAGAAAGCCGACTGGCAAACGATCCGCCGCTTCGGGCCGTACGTGCTTTCGAGGCCATCGCCCGGCTGGGCAGCGTCACGCTGGCCGCGCAGGAGCTGGACATCTCTCCGTCGGCCGTAAGCCATCAGCTCAGGGTGCTTGAAGGGTATCTGCAAATGCCGCTCACGGAGCGTCAGGGGCGCAGGCTGGTGCTGAGCCAGCACGGGCGGGAATATTACCGCTCTATCCGCGCGGCGTTTAACGTGCTGCGCCAGGCGACGGAGCACCTGGCGGAGCAGGCGCAAACGCGTCAGGTCACCATCAGCCTGATCCCACTTTTTGGTATGGGGTGGTTTATCCCACGTTTGCCTGCGTTTATGCGCGCCAATCCGCAAACCGAGATCAACGTGGTGTATGCCAACCATCGTAACTATCTGAGCGACGCGTCGGATATGTCGATTCGTTTTGGCAACGGGCAGTGGGCGGGCTATCAAAGCGAAAAGCTGATTTCCGGTCAGATGGTCCCGGTGTGCAGCCGCGCGTTTTTGCGCATTCACGGCCATATCGACACGCCCGAGCAACTGCTGCAAATGCCGCTGCTGCACGATGAGGAGCGCACCACGTGGGCGCAGTGGTTTGTACAGCAGGGGGTGAAGCGCCCCGTGCGCCGCAGCGGTCCGATGTTTGAGGACGGTCTGCTGACGCTGGCGGGCGTTCAGGCTGGTCTGGGGTGTGCGTTAATGCGTGAGCCGCTGATTGCGCCTTATCTTGAGAGCGGCGAACTGGTGAAGATATTTGACCTGCCGATTGATGACGGGCGCGACTATTACCTCTGCGTGCGTACTGACTCAGAGATGACTGAAGACGGCAAGCTGCTGCAAAACTGGCTGCGTCGGGCGGCGGGTGGGGAGTCGTCTGGCGGGTAAAAGAGGGAGATAAAAAAAGCCAGCTTGTGCAGCTGGCTTTTGTACAGACAAGATTTAGAACTGGTAGGTCAGACCCAGCGCAACGATGTTGTCGGTACCGATGCCTGCCTGGCGAGTGAACTGGTTGTCGTCGAGCAGGTTGATTTTGTAATCCACGTAGGTGGACATGTTTTTGTTAAAATAGTAGGTCGTGCCAACATCGATGTATTTAACCAGATCCTGGTCGCCGAAGTTTTCGATGTCTTTACCTTTAGACTGCAGGTAGGCGATGGATGGACGCAGGCCAAAGTCGAACTGATACTGAGCCACAACTTCGAAGTTTTGCGCCTTGTTTGCAAAGCCGTAGATGTCGCTGCGATTACCGTTAGAGGTACCGAAGCGGGTTGCGTTATAGGTCTGAGAGTACTGTGCCGCGAGGTAAATGTTGTTCGCGTCGTATTTCACACCACCGCTGTATACTTCTGCGCGGTCGCCTTCACCGTATACGCCAGCCGCATTCTGGTCAGCGGTACGACGGGAAGAGGACATTGCACCACCTACGCTGAAGCCTTCGCCCAGATCGTATGTCAGGGACGCGCCGTAGCCGTCACCGTTCTGGTTCAGCAGGCTGCGGCCGCTGGTGTTTTCACCGCTTACGCTGCCGTTTTTGCCCTGGTACTGCAGAGCAAAGTTCAGGCCGTCAACCAGACCAAAGAAGTCCTGGTTACGGTAGGTCGCAACGCCGTTAGCACGAGACTGCAGGAAGTTGTCGGCACCGTAGGTGTCACCGCCGAATTCTGGCAGAACGTCGGTCCAGGAGGTCACGTCGTAAATTACGCCGTAGTTACGACCGTAATCAAAGGAGCCTGCTTCCGCGAACTTCAGACCTGCAAACGCCACACGGGTCCAGGACTGGTTGTCGCCTTCGTCTTTGTTACCCTGAATCTGGTATTCCCACTGGCCGTAGCCGGACAGCTGATCGTTAACCTGGGTTTCGCCCTTGAAGCCGATACGCATGTAGGTTTTATCGCCATCTGCGCCAGCGTCATCAGAGAAATAGTGCAGACCTGTTACTTTACCGTACAGATCCAGCTTGTTACCGTCTTTGTTGTAAATTTCGGCAGCGTTAACAACGCCTGCTGCCAGCATGGAAGTGACTGCCACTGCAACTAATTTAAGTTTCATCTTAAATATTCCTTATAATTTTTTTCAGTATTTCCTGAACCACTGTGAACGATTTCTAAACGAGGCTGTTCGTCAATGGCATGCTATTTTTAAGAATCTCGTAGTCTTATTTCAATAATAAGTTTCAAAATATTAGAGATAATTTCAATTAGTGTGATCTCGATCGTGCAAGAAGGCGATTATTCAAACAATATGGCCGGAATTTATACGATTAATGGTTATTTAGTCAGTGGGATTATTGCTTTTAAGATAATTTCTGATGGTTTTAGTCTATTGCGTTATATTTCGCAATTTCCGATGGTTTGGCAGGGGGGTATCGCCTGTTTCTCCTTAAAAACAATGGGTTGATTTAATTTTTCAACGTCTATTTCGTATATTCCATTAAAGCTGCCAGGGCTGAATTATTGCATGTAATGCTATGCAGAGCGTTAATGTTTATTACTGACTAATTTCACTGGGTTGTCAGTTTACGTCAACTCGCTTCAGGTGGCTTTACAGAAGGCGCTCAATATAAACCGAACTTAAACAGACGCTCTATTATTATGATAAATATTCTGAGGTGCGATCACATTTTAAATTTATGTTAATTATGTTGCCGGGTTGAAATTAACCCGGCCGCTGGAGAGGCGCTATTGTCTTGTTGCGTACCAGCAGAGCAACGACCCGGCGCAGACCATCAGCGCCCCTTGCCAGAACGAGAATGAAAGGGGAGAGCTTAGCACCGCGGCGGCAAGCGCGGCAGAGAGCACGGGGGTAAAATAGGATACGGCAGCCAGAACCGTGACGTTCCCGTGCAGAATGCCAATATTCCATGCGGCGTAACCAAACCCAAGCGCGATCCCGCACATGACGAGCTTCACCACCACCGGAAGCGTGAACACCATCTCGGGCTGATCGCTCAGAAAATATTTCACCCACAGGCTCAGCGCGGTCAGCAAAACAAACAGGGTAATACCGTTTTGTCCTTTCGCAAATTTGCTGGTTACCGTGCAGTAGGCAGCCCAGATAAAGGCCCCGGCGAACGCCAGCGCGTAGCTCAGGGGGCTGGAAACGACATTGCGGGTTATTTCCTCAAGATGTAACCCTTCTTCACCGCCCAATACCCAGCAGACGCCCAGCAGCGAAATGACCAGGCCGGGGAGCACCCACAGGGTAGACTTTTGCCCGTTGAACAAAATCGCAAATACGATCGTCAGGCTTGGCCAAAGGTAATTCACCATACCGACTTCAATCGCCTGAGCGCGCGTCGCGGCATAGCCCAGCGACAGCGCCAGACATATTTCGTAGCTGACAAATAAAACGCTGCCGGCAATAAGATAGCGGAGTGAAAACCGCCTGATATCAGGAAATCCTACCGTCACCAGACATAGTAATCCGCTGAGAGTGTAAATCATCGCCGCACCGCCTACCGGCCCAAGCCCCTCACTCACGCTGCGAATAAGGCCGACCATGGTGCTCCATAACAATATCGCCGCCAGCCCAATAAGCGTTGCTCTCTTTCTGTCCATTACTTCGTCATCGCAATAAAAATCAAAGGAAAAATGTATCGTATTACGCCTGTCGCTGTCGTGAATTATTCTCTTAAACCGTTAATCAAAAAGGGGTAATGAAATGTTCCGGGGGTGACTATTAAGGGGGGGAAGGCAGATGACCTTGATTTGACGCAAAAAAATCAGGGGCTTTGCTGTTAGTTTGCGGCGCGAAATGTTTTCAGATAACGAGGACAACAATGGACGTCAGCCGCAGACAATTTTTTAAAATCTGCGCGGGCGGTATGGCCGGAACAACGGCAGCCATGCTGGGATTTGCCCCCAAAATGGCGCTGGCTCAGGCACGCAACTATAAGCTGCTGCGCGCGAAAGAGATCCGTAACACCTGCACATACTGCTCCGTGGGTTGTGGGCTTTTAATGTATAGCCTGGGCGATGGCGCGAAGAACGCCAGAGAAGCGATTTACCACATTGAAGGGGATCCGGATCATCCGGTGAGCCGCGGGGCGTTATGCCCGAAAGGGGCGGGGCTGCTGGACTACGTTCACAGCGAAAACCGCCTGCGCTACCCGGAATACCGCGCGCCGGGTTCTGATAAATGGCAGCGTATCTCCTGGGATGAGGCCTTCTTCCGTATAGCAGCGTTAATGAAAGCCGACCGCGATGCCAACTTTATTGAAAAGAACGCGCAGGGTGTAACGGTCAACCGCTGGCTTTCCACCGGGATGCTGTGTGCCTCTGCGGCCAGTAATGAAACCGGCATGCTGACGCAAAAGTTTGTGCGCTCTCTCGGCATGCTGGCGGTAGACAACCAGGCGCGCGTCTGACACGGACCAACGGTAGCAAGTCTTGCTCCAACATTTGGTCGCGGTGCGATGACCAACCACTGGGTTGATATCAAAAACGCTAACGTCGTGGTGGTGATGGGCGGTAACGCCGCTGAAGCCCATCCGGTGGGGTTCCGCTGGGCGATGGAAGCGAAAAACAACAACGATGCGACGCTTATCGTCGTCGATCCGCGCTTTACGCGTACGGCATCGGTGGCCGATATCTATGCGCCAATCCGCTCCGGTACGGACATTACGTTCCTGTCCGGTGTGCTGCTGTACCTGATCGAAAACAACAAAATTAACGCGGAATACGTTAAGCACTACACCAACGCGAACCTGCTGGTGCGGGATGATTTTGCCTTCGATGACGGGCTGTTTAGCGGCTATGACGCCGAAAAGCGCCAGTACGATAAAACATCCTGGAACTATCAGTTCGATGAAAACGGCTACGCGATGCGCGATGAAACGCTCACGCATCCGCGCTGCGTGTGGAACCTGCTGAAGCAGCACGTCTCCCGCTATACGCCGGACGTCGTGGAGAACATCTGCGGCACGCCGAAAGCGGACTTCCTTAAGGTGTGTGAGGTACTGGCTTCCACCAGCGCCGCCGACAGAACCACCACGTTCCTGTACGCGCTGGGCTGGACGCAGCACACCGTGGGCGCGCAGAACATCCGTACCATGGCGATGATCCAGCTGCTGCTCGGCAATATGGGGATGGCCGGTGGCGGCGTGAACGCGCTGCGCGGTCACTCCAATATTCAGGGCTTAACCGACCTCGGCCTGCTCTCGACCAGCCTCCCGGGCTACCTGACGCTGCCGTCTGAAAAACAGGCCGATCTGCAAACGTATCTTGAGGCCAATACGCCAAAAGCGACGCTGCCGGACCAGGTGAACTACTGGAGCAACTATCCGAAGTTCTACGTCAGCCTGATGAAATCCTTCTACGGCGATGCGGCGCAGAAAGAGAACGACTGGGGCTTTGAATGGCTGCCGAAGTGGGATCAGGCTTATGACGTCATCAAGTATTTCAACATGATGGATAAGGGCGACGTCACGGGCTATATCTGCCAGGGCTTCAACCCGGTAGCCTCTTTCCCGGACAAAAACAAAGTCGTTCGCAGCCTGAGCAAGCTGAAGTACATGGTGGTTATCGATCCGCTGGTGACCGAGACCTCCACCTTCTGGCAGAACCACGGGGAATCAAACGATGTCGATCCGGCGTCGATTCAGACCGAAGTGTTCCGCCTGCCGTCCACCTGCTTTGCGGAAGAGGACGGCTCCATTGCCAACTCCGGCCGCTGGCTGCAGTGGCACTGGAAAGGCCAGGACGCACCGGGCGAAGCGCGTAACGACGGCGAGATCCTCGCCGGGATTTACCACCGCCTGCGCGAGATGTACCGCACCGAAGGCGGTAAAGGCGCGGAGCCGCTGCTGAAGATGAGCTGGAGCTACAAGCAGCCCGATCGTCCTGAGTCAGAGGAAGTCGCCAAAGAGAATAACGGCGTGGCGCTGGCGGATCTGTATGACCCGAGCGGCAACCTGGTGGCGAAAAAGGGCCAGCTGCTGAACAGCTTTGCGCTGCTGCGCGATGACGGCACCACGGCATCGTCGTGCTGGATCTACACCGGCAGCTGGACGGAGCAGGGCAACCAGATGGCCAACCGCGACAACGCCGACCCGTCCGGGCTGGGCAACACCCTGGGCTGGGCATGGGCGTGGCCGCTGAATCGTCGCGTGCTGTACAACCGTGCATCGGCGGATATTAACGGCAAGCCGTGGGATCCGAAACGCATGCTGATCCAGTGGAACGGGGCGAAATGGACGGGGAACGATATCCCTGACTACAACACCGCCGCGCCGGGCAGCAGCACCGGGCCGTTTATTATGCAGCCGGAAGGGCTGGGACGTCTGTTTGCTCTCAACAAGCTGGCGGAAGGGCCGTTCCCGGAGCACTACGAGCCGATGGAAACGCCGCTGGGGACAAACCCACTGCACCCGAACGTGGTCTCCAGCCCGGTGGTGCGTATCTACGAAGACGACGCGCTGCGTCTGGGCAAAAAGGACAAATTCCCATACGTGGGAACGACCTACCGCCTGACCGAGCATTTCCATACCTGGACCAAGCACGCGCGGCTTAACGCCATCGCGCAGCCGGAACAGTTTGTGGAGATCAGCGAGACGCTGGCGAAGGCGAAAGGCATTGCCAACGGCGACCGCGTGAAGGTGAGCAGCAAGCGCGGCTTTATTCGCGCGGTGGCGGTGGTGACCCGTCGTTTGCAGTCGCTGAACGTGCATGGTCAGCAGGTGGAAACCGTCGGTATCCCGCTTCACTGGGGCTTTGAAGGCGTTGCGCAGAAAGGCTACATCGCCAATACCCTGACGCCAAACGTCGGGGATTCCAACTCGCAAACGCCGGAGTACAAGGCGTTTCTGGTCAACATCGAGAAAGCGTAAGGAGCGATTCAATGGCGATGGAAACACAAGACGTTATCAAACGCTCCGCGACCAACCCGATAACTCCCGCGCCCCGCGCGCGGGACTACAAGGCAGAGGTCGCCAAGCTTATCGACGTCTCCTCCTGCGTGGGCTGTAAGGCCTGCCAGGTGGCGTGCTCGGAGTGGAACGACATCCGCGACGAGGTGGGGCACTGCGTTGGGGTCTACGATAATCCGGCGGATCTGAGCGCTAAATCCTGGACGGTGATGCGTTTTAGCGAAACCGACCAGAACGGCAGGCTGGAGTGGCTCATCCGCAAAGACGGCTGCATGCACTGCGAGGATCCGGGCTGCCTGAAGGCGTGCCCGTCTGCTGGCGCGATTATTCAGTACGCCAACGGGATAGTCGATTTCCAGCAGGACAACTGCATCGGCTGCGGGTACTGCATTGCGGGGTGTCCGTTTAATGTCCCGCGCCTCAATAAAGAGGATAACCGGGTATACAAATGTACCCTGTGCGTGGACCGCGTCAGCGTCGGGCAGGAGCCTGCCTGTGTGAAGACCTGTCCGACCGGGGCAATCCACTTCGGCACCAAAAAAGAGATGCTGGACGTGGCGCAGGCGCGGGTCGACAAGCTGAAAGCACGTGGTTATCAGAATGCGGGCATTTACAACCCGCAGGGCGTGGGCGGCACGCACGTGATGTATGTGCTGCACCATAGCGACCAGCCCGAGCTGTACCACAACCTGCCGAAGGATCCGGCGATCGATACCTCCATTAACCTCTGGAAAGGGGCGCTCAAGCCGCTCTCCGCGGCGGGCTTTATCGCCACCTTCGCTGGGTTGATTTATCACTACATCGGTATCGGGCCAAACAAAGAGGTGGATGACGACGAGGAGGAGCATCATGAGTAAGTCGAAAATGATAGTGCGCACAAAGTTTGTCGACCGCGCCTGTCACTGGACGGTGGTGATCTGCTTCTTCCTGGTGGCGGTGTCGGGAATTTCGTTCTTCTTCCCGACGCTGCAGTGGCTGACCGAAACTTTCGGTACGCCGCAGATGGGGCGCATTCTGCACCCGTTCTTCGGCGTGCTGATTTTCGTGGTGCTGATGTTTATGTTCGTGCGCTTCGTCCATCATAACATCCCGGACAAGCAGGATATCCCGTGGGTGAAAGGGATCGTCGAAGTCCTGAAGGGCAACGAGCACAAAGTGGCTAAGGTGGGGAAATACAATGCCGGGCAAAAGATGATGTTCTGGACCATCATGAGCATGATTTTTGTGCTGCTGGTGACCGGGGTGATTATCTGGCGTCCGTATTTTGCACACTACTTCCCGATACAGGTGATTCGCTACGCGCTGCTGATCCACGCGACGTCGGCCATCATTCTGATTCACGCCATCCTGATCCATATGTATATGGCGTTCTGGGTGAAAGGATCGATTAAAGGGATGATTGAAGGGAAGGTGAGCCGCCGCTGGGCGCAGAAACACCATCCGCGCTGGTATCGTGACGTGGAACGGCTGGAAGCGAAACAGGAAAGTACGGAAGGGATCAAGTAAGACCTGCGCCGTCGGCTCTGCCCGGCGGCGCTGCGCTTGCGCGGGCCTACTCTTCAAATCAGAACCGCTCTTCCACATAGCGGAACGGGTATTTTGTGGGTTTGACTTTGCCGATTTTGCGCTTCGGTAAATCCACCTTGTCGACGTGAATTTCTTTATACGGTATCTGCGAAAGCAGATGCGAAATAATATTCAGGCGCACGCGTTTTTTATCCTCTGAACGTGCCACAAACCACGGCGCCCAGGCGGTATCGGTGGCTTCAAACATGGCGTCGCGCGCAAGGGTATACTCATCCCACAGGTTAAAGGATTTAATATCCATCGGTGATAGCTTCCAGATTTTACGACCATCGTTAATACGGTCGCGCAGGCGCCGCTCCTGCTCTTTCGGCGTCACCTCCAGCCAGTACTTCAGCAGGATAATTCCGGCATCGACCATCGCTTTTTCCATAACCGGCGCGCCGTCCAAAAATTTCTCCGCCTGTTCCTCCGTGCAGAACCCCATCACCCGCTCCACGCCCGCGCGATTATACCAGCTGCGATCGAAGATCACGATTTCACCCGCCGAGGGCAGGTGCGGCACATAGCGCTGGAAGTAGAGCTGGCTTTTTTCCTTTTCCGTCGGGGCAGGGAGCGCAACAACGCGAAACACGCGCGGGCTGACGCGCTCGGTGATCGCTTTAATGGTGCCGCCTTTGCCTGCACCATCGCGTCCTTCAAAAACAATACACACTTTTAACCCTTTGGCGACGACCCACTGCTGGAGCTTAACCAGTTCGACGTGCAGGCGGCGGAGCTCTTTTTCATACTCTTTGGTCTTAAGCGGTGCATTCGATACGACATCAACAGCGACAGGGGCTTTCTTTTTGCTTCCCATAATTGTCATCCTCAGGTTGTCCGGCGTGGAAAAAGCGAGGCCGCACTATGAAGTGTAATCCACCTGATATTAAACGTATTGTTTTTAGGTAATTAATTTCACGACACTTTTTTAAGCAGATAATGAGGTATTCACGAAGGTGCTTAGCACCCGTTCCCCTATTAGAATGCTGAGGATTCAATAAAATCAGCACGTTTAATCCCGCTCTTTATATGTGGTTAATGCGTTAATTTCATTCTTATTTACTTAAAGGAACTAAGAATGAGTTGGAATAAAGACGCTGCGGTTTCGTATCTCCGTTCACACGCTCTGGGGCGCTCTCATAGTGAATGTGCCAAGTTTACCCGCCTTGCCATTCTGGCTGGCGGTGTTAAGGTAGCGAACACAGATTATGCAAAAGATTATGGGGTTGAATTATTACGTGCTGGATTCAGTGAGCTGCCGCCCGGTTCAACGTTAATTGCTGGTGATGTGGCCGTGATACAGCCATACCCTGGTGGAAATGGCATAGGCCACATGACTATGTATGACGGTACACAATGGATTTCTGATTTCGTTCAAAAAAGTATGTATCCGGGGCCTGGATACCGCAAAATGCAACCATCCTTTAAAATTTACAGGATGCATTGATGAAAAGGATATTGTTATCATTCGTTATGTTGCTGGTGGGATGTAGTTCGGCTGCCAATCAAGAACGTAGCGCACAAGACGCTACTGAATCATTTTATAAATCCTATCTTTCCGTATTCGGCAGCGATGAAACCAGGCCTTATCCTGCCGACGAACTGCGTAAATATGTTTCTGCTGATACGATTGCTCGCATTAATACCATTCAGGAAATCTCTGAACAGGAGTTAATAGAGTCTGACTATTTTACGTATACCCAAGATTATTCTCGTGAATGGATACCTGCGTTACGAGTGGAAAACGCCAGGTCATTTTTAAACGGTGAAGCAGTCCAGGTTATTGAAGGGGCGGGTAACGGGAGAAGCATTCACCTGGAGGTATTTCTTCGTCGTGAAGATGATGCATGGAAAATTTACCGCGTTCGTGACGTAACGAACAATCACGAGCACCCAATTTTCAATGCTGGCGCGATTACACGCGCTAAAGCAGCGGCAGAAAGCACACCGTAAAAGCCAGACCTTAAACCCTTTAAAGCCCTGACGCCTGCCGGGGCTTTTTGTTTTCCATTGCCCCGTGTCGCGGTTGGAGAAAACTCCTGAATTAATGGATTAACCTGTCAGCCATCTGATTTGAACTGGCTCACCATACAAGATTATTCAATAATGCCCGCTGCGAGTGATTAACCCGTGGTTGAGGCATGAAAAAGACATTATTTTCGCTGGCGCTTGGCACATTTGGCCTTGGCATGGCTGAATTTGGCATTATGGGCGTGTTAACCGAGCTGGCGCATGACAGCGGTATTTCGATTCCCTCCGCCGGGAATATGATCTCGTTTTACGCCTTCGGCGTGGTGATTGGCGCCCCGATTGTGGCGCTTTTCTCAGGCAGGTTCTCCTTAAAAACTACGCTGCTGTTTCTGGTTGCCCTGTGCGCGGTTGGGAACGCTCTGTTTACGTTTTCTACGTCATATTTCTGGCTGGCGACCGGGCGCTTGATTTCCGGTTTCCCGCACGGCGCCATTTTCGGCGTCGGGGCGATTATTCTTTCTAAAATCGCGCCGCCGGGTAAGGTGACGGTCGCGGTGGCCGGGATGATCGCCGGAATGACCGTCGCCAACCTGGTGGGTGTGCCGCTCGGCACCTGGCTGGGGCATCAGTTCAGCTGGCGTTATACCTTTTTCCTGATAGCCCTGTTCGATGCGCTGGTGATCCTCTCGGTGCTGATCTGGGTGCCGAACATCCGCGACACATCGGAAATTAAATTAACCGAGCAGTTCCACTTTCTGAAAAAACCAGAACCCTGGCTGATTTTTGCCGCCACCATGTTTGGCAATGCCGGTGTGTTCGCGTGGTTCAGCTTCGTTAAGCCGTTTATGGTCAACGTCTCCGGTTTTTCAGAAGGGGTGATGACGGCCATCATGATGCTAATGGGGCTTGGCATGGTGTTGGGCAACCTGTTGAGCGGCAAGCTCTCGGGACGCTTTAGCCCGCTGCGCATTGCGGCGACCACCGACATGGTGATTGTCGCCTCGCTGCTGCTGCTTTTCGCCTGTGGCGAACTGAAAACGGCCTCGCTGGTCATGGGTTTTATCTGTTGTGCCGGGCTGTTTGCGCTCTCTGCGCCGCTACAAATTCTGCTTCTGCAAAATGCGAAGGGCGGTGAGATGCTGGGTGCCGCGGGCGGGCAGATGGCGTTTAATCTCGGCAGCGCGATCGGTGCATATTTTGGCGGGATGATGATTACCCTCGGCTTTAGCTGGCGCTACGTCACGCTGCCTGCGGCGATACTCTCGTTCTCGGCCATGAGCGCGCTGTTGATCTACGGTTACCTGCGGGCCAGACGGGCTCAGGCTAACGCTCGCGCGCTAGCCTGATCGAATTCAGGCAAGCCAGGGCTCGCCCAGGGTCAGCATCAGTCGGTTCGCCCATGCGAAGAACGCGGCGGACTGCACCAGGTCAAGCTGGGCTAAGGTGTCCAGCCCCTCTTTTTCAAGCGCGGCAAGGTGCAGCGGCGTGGCGGCAGGCGGAGTAACCGATAGCGCCGCCGCAAAATTTATCTCCGCCTGCCAGCGCGCAGATTGTCCCTCGCTCAGGGATTGTCCTGGACGCACGGCCAGCAGGGCCTCTACCGCAGCGTCATCCTTTGACAGCTGGCTCGCTTTCCGCGCATGGACAGATGCGCAGTAGATGCAGCCGTTAATTTTACTGGCGACCGTTGCGGCCAGCTCGCGCTCGGCGCGCGGCAATCCCCCCGGCGTATAAAAAATCCCTTTATCCGTTAGCGTGCGCTGTTCAAGCACCGGCAGGTTGCGGCCCAGCAGGCGGAAATAGTCGGAATCGGTGTGGCCAAACTTCGCCAGGATCGCAACCTCGTCATCACGAAAATCCGCCAGAGGTTTGGCGGCGATCCATGGTTCCCAGCCCAGTTCCTGCTGGGTGAAGGCGACGGGAGCCGCCTTGCCGGTGGCCGTGGTTGCGGTCGTGTGCCAGACGCCTGCCGCCACCGGGGCATCGCTTGTGGCGACTGGCCTGTCGTTCAGCAGCCGCAGCCCGGCAATCAGTCGGCTCTGGAAGCTGACAAAGGCGATCAGCTGCGCCAGGGTCACGATACCTTCTTTGTTCCATCCCGCCTGGGTCAGCGCCTTTAACGATGCGGGCGTGGCTTCGACGGGAGAGAAGGTCAGCAGGCGCGCGAAGTTCAGCGCCGGGGTCAGACGGTCGGAGGTCGGGTCTGCCAGGCCAAACCCCGCATAGTGTGCGGCCAGCGCCTCCGCGTTGTGCCACCTGGCGACTTTTGCCGCGACGGCGAAGCGTTCGTCCAGCGCAAAATCGCTGTCCTGCTGGGTAAATAAGATTTCGTAGCTGCCCTGCGCGTGTCTTGTGGCGGCGTCCCGCGTGGCGCGCGCCTCTGCCAGAGGGGAACCGGGTTTAATTTCCGCCAGCTCGGCGAGAATGTCGTGACTTAATGACATAGGTGTCTCCTCAAAGGATGTGGGGGGCAATATGTTCGGCGATCAGTTCGATAGAGCGCAGCGTGTCGCGATGGATGGGCTCGACCGAATGGACCTGGAATGAGATGTCCGTGGCGCGCCGGAGAACGGAATCGGCCTGCAGCGAACGCAGCACCGTCTCGGGCGAACCGATGTGGGCGTCGAACTGGCGACGAAAATCTGTGACGGTGTCACCTTTAACCGCGTGTCCGGCAGCGCGATGCTGCTGTGCCTGTTTCGTGAGGCCCGGCGTCGCAACTTTCAGCGCATAGTCATCGCTGTCGGCGACGAACGCGGTACGTGAGGCAAGAATGCGCGGTGCGATGCCCGCAGGCAGCGCCTCAAGGTAGGCATCCACAATCGGGTTCTGGATCGCGTCGAGCGTTAAATCCAACTGGTCTGCCGGGCGCGGCTGCGTGCGGGAGAGCATCAAACCGTGTCCGGCCCGCGCGGCGCGAACGGCACCGTCGACGGAAAAGGTGGCAATCCAGATCCGGTCAGCAAGCTGTGGCGCTGGCGGGTACAGGTGGTTATCCGGATGGGTGAGCGAATCCCCGCGCCAGGCGCTCTGGATCACATGTAGATGGTCAGCAAAGGCCGCGCCGCGCTGTTCGAACGTCAGTCCGAACGGCAGGAAAGAGGTCGGCGTGCCGCCCGAACCAAAACCGGCTTCGAGACGTCCATCGGCGAGTAAATCCAGCACCGCGGCATCTTCTGCGACGCGCAGCGGGTTTTCCATCGGCAGGGTAATGATGGCCGTGCCGAGTCGAATGGTTTCGGTATGTGCGGCTACGTGTGCCAGAAATAGCAGCGGCGACGGCAGGCCGCCTTCACTTTCATGGAAGTGGTGCTGAGCAATCCAGGCGCTGTCAAAACCGTGGCGTTCGGCGTGGCGGATCTGTTCGGTTGCCAGACGATAGCGCTCCTTCGGCGTGGCGTCGTCAAGCAAGCGGGTGAAAAATCCCAGGCGTTTTCGCGTCATGCGAACTCCTCCGTAGCGGGTGAAAAATGGGGAATGGCAGCAATCAGCTCGCGGGTATAGTCGTTCTGTGGCGACGTGAATAAGGTTTCGACGTCGCCCTGTTCGACCACCTGACCGCTGCGCAGCACCGTGACGCTGTGGGCGATCCGGCGAACGGTGGAGAGATCGTGCGTGATGAACAGGTAGGTTAATCCCAGCTGCTGCTGTAACTGCTGAAGCAGTGCCAGGATCTGCGCCTGCACGGTGACGTCCAGCGCGGAGGTGGCTTCGTCCAGCACCAGAATAGTCGGCTCCAGAATCAGCGCCCGGGCGATGGCCACGCGCTGGCGCTGACCGCCTGATAGCTCCCTGGCGGTGCGGGTCAGGAGTTCGACGGGCAGCGCAACCCGCTGCGCCACGGTTTCCACTAGCACCTTTCGCTCAGCCTTCGCGAGGCGGGAAAAGTTCTTCAGGGGCTCTTCGATGATGTCAAGCAGCGTCTGACGCGGGTCGAGAGAGGCGAACGGGTTCTGGTAAACAAACTGGATCTTCTGGCGCAGCTGACGACGGGCCTCGCGGCTGAGCGCGGTGGCATCAATGTCATCAATAATGACCTGTCCGCTGTCGGCCTGTTCAAAACCCAGCAAAATACGGGCGAGGGTGGTCTTCCCGGAGCCGGATTCACCGACCAGCGCATGGGTGCTGCCGCGTCTGACGTCAAACGTCACCCGATCCAGCGCCTGAAGCTGATGACCTTTACCCAGCGAGAACCGTTTGCTGATGGCGCGGGCGCGAATGGCCGGTGACGCGAGCGGCAGGCCGGCTACCGGGGCGATGGTCAGGCGCTGGCCCTGGAGATCGCTCAGCAGCTGGCGGGTGTAGGCGTGCTGCGGCGTGCGAACGATGTCGGCGGTGTCGCCGTGCTCCTGAACCTCACCATGGCGAAAAACCAGCAGCCTGTCCGCGCGCTGAGCGGCCAGCGCCAGATCGTGGGTGACAAACAGAACGGCAGTACCCGATTCCCGGCGCAGGATATCCAGCAGATCGAGAATACGTTTTTGCACCGTCACGTCCAGCGCGCTGGTGGGCTCATCGGCAATGATGACATCCGGACACAGCGCTATCGCGATGGCAATCAACACGCGCTGTTTCATTCCGCCGGAGAGCTGGTGCGGATACTGCGTCATGCGCTGTTCGGGGTGGCTCAGGCCGACCTTTGTCAGCAGGGCAAGCACCAGCTCGTCGCGTTGGGCGCGAGTTACCTTCTGGTGCAGCTGAATAATTTCCCCGACCTGACCACCGATCGTCTTCACCGGGTTGAGTGAATTACCCGGATCCTGCGGAACCAAGCTGATTCGCGCCCCGCGCAGGGTATCGAGACGCTTCGCTGACCACCGGCTAATCTCCTCGTCGTTGAGCACGATTTTCCCCGCATCGCGACGGGCGTTATCCGCCAGCAGGCCAATGATCGCCTGTGCCGTGGTCGTTTTGCCGGATCCGGATTCGCCGACAAACGCCAGCATTTCCCCTCGCCTGAGGGTAAAGCTGACGTTATGCACCACCTCGCGCCACTGGCGCGCGGTACGGTAGCTGATGGTCAGGTTTTCTACCGAGAGTACGGTCATTTCAGGCCTCCGCTGAACTGCTGGCTGATACGGTTGGTGGCAAGCACGACGGCGATGACGACCACGCCGGGGAAGGTGGTTAACCACCAGGCGGTAGAGAGATAGTTACGGCCTTCGGCGATCAATAATCCCCATTCCGGCACGGGCGGCGGGGTGCCATAGCCGAGAAAGCTCAGCGTTGAAAGGGCCAGGATAGCCTGACCAAACTGGAGCGTGGCAAAGGCAAGAACGGCGGTTAACGCGTTGGGCAGGATGTGTCGCCACAGCACGGCGAAAAACGTCCCGCCGCTGCCAAACGCCGCTTCGACGTAATCCGTATGGCGGATGCGCACCACTTCACCGCGCGCGAGGCGGGCGAAGCTGGCGATAGAGGCCACGCCGACGGCAATGGCGGCGTTAACGGTGCCAAACCCGAGCAGAATAATAACCGTCAGCGAGAGCAGCAGTGACGGAATGGACAACAGCACGTCGACAAAACGCATCAGGAAAGACTCGACGCGTCCGGCGAACGCTCCGGCGATGACCCCCAGACCTGTGCCGACCACCAGCCCCATCGTGACGGCAGCTAGCGCCGCGCTCAGGGAGTGGGACGCACCGTACACAATACGGGTGTAAACATCGCGGCCAAGCTGATCGGTGCCGAGCCAGTGTCCCGCCTGCGGCGCCAGACGTTGCGCTCCGGCGATGCCCTCAATCGGGCTGTAGTGGGTTAACAGGCCGGGCGCCACGGCGGCGAAAATCGCAATGATAATTACCGCCCATGCCAGCCACAGTCCGGGCTGCCACGCGACGCCCTGCCAGCCGGGAACGCGTTTTCGCGCGGCGGCAGCGTAATCGACCAGGCTCATGATGCACCTCCGGTAACGGTTTGCAGACGGGGATCCAGCAGCGGCATAAGCAGGTCCACCAGCAGGTTGATCAGGACAAAGCCGAGGGCGGAAATCATTACTACCGCCTGAAGCACGGCAATATCCTGGTTATTCACCGCCTGCTGGGTCAGCTGCCCGAGCCCGCTGCGGCCAAAAACGGTTTCCGTGATCAGCGCCCCGGCAATCAGCTCGCCCAGCAGCAGCCCGGCAATGTTCAGGACAGGCAGCAGGGCGTTGCGGGTCACGTGACGCCACAGCACGGCGGTTTCACTCAGCCCTTTGGCCCGGGCTACGGCAACAAACGGCTGCGTCGCCACCTGGTCGAGGCTGCGCATCAGGATTTGTGCCAGCGGGGCGGAGATCGGGATCGCGACGGTCACGATCGGCAGGATCAGCCCCTGCAGCGGCGTCGGGTTAATCACCGGGATCAGCCGCAGCTGAAAAGAAAAGAGCTGGATGAGGGCAATCCCCAGCCAGAACGTCGGTAAAGAGATAAACAGGACCGGCAGAGACTGGAGGGTATTGCTCAGCCAGCGCAGACCCGGCAGACGCGACGCAAAGGCCAGCGCAAACGCCAGCAGAACCGCGAGTAAAAAGGCGGGCAGGGCGAGGCTCAGGGTATCCGGCAGATTGCTGGCAATCAGCTCGCTGACCGGCACCCCGGCCTGTAACGAATAGCCGAAATCCCCGCGCAGCATCGCCAGCAGCGTATGGCCGTATTGCTGCCACAGCGGGCTGTCCGCGCCGTAGGCCACGCGCATCTCCTCAATTTGCGCCGGGCTTAAGCCCAGGTCCGGGTTCTGAAATTTAATCAGCACCGCGTCGCCCGGCAGCACCTGGAGCAACACGAACGAGAGGGTAAAGGCGGCCCACAGTACCAGCAGCCCGTGACCAAAGCGTTGAAGAAGTGCGTGGCGCATCGTCAGCTCCTCAGTGTTTCTCAATCCACGCGCCGTAGAACGACGGGCGGCCGACCGCTTCAAAATTGACGCCTTTTAGCCACGGCGCACCGGCAAAGACCTGCGGCTCCTCGAAAATTGGAATGACGTAGGCGTTATCCAGCAGGTAGCGCTGGGCGTCGCCGGTCAGCTGCAGGCGTTTTTGCGGATCGACCTCTGAGGAGATATTTACCAGCAGCGCATTCAGCTTGTCGTCACGGAAGCTTTTGACCTTGTCGCTGGAGCCGCCTTTTTGCAGCAGCGCGTCGCGGTTAGCGGGGTAGAACATGCTTTTCACCACGTCCGGATCGGCGCGTCCCACTTCGGAGACGGTTAACGGGGTTTTCAGCGGATCAAGGTTATCCAGCGTGCGGCTGCCTGCGTCGCCGGCCTTCACGCTCAGCGCCACGCCCACCTGACGCCACTGCTGGGCAACCAGCTGCAGCACCTCTTTGTTTTGCGGCTGCGGCAGGGATTCATATACCGTCAGCGCCAGCCGCTGGCCGTCTTTGGCGCGGATCCCGTCGCTGCCCGCTTTCCAGCCCGCCTCGTCCAGCAGCTGGTTGGCTTTTGCCGGGTCAAAGGTCAATTTGTCGCTGAGATCGACAAAACCGGCGGCAGAATCGGCAATTACCGACTTCGCCTGCGGATAGTTGGCCGAGAAGAGGGTCTCGACCACCTGTTTTGCGTTGGTGGCATGCAGCAGCGCCTGGCGGACGCGAATATCGGAGACCAGCGGGTTATCCGGGCGGAAGCTGATGCTGTCGTTCACCCCGCGCGTTGGGGCGGCGTAGATTTTATAGCCCTGGTCTGTCGCCTGCTTTTCGTCATACGCCTGTACCTGGCGAATAAAGTCGGCCTGACCGGCCAGCAGGGCGCCGACGCGCACGCTGTCTTCCTGGGTCACGATAAACTTGATGCCGTCCAGATTGGCCGGCCCCTGCTGCGCCAGTTTTTTCGGTCCCCACTGGTAGTCTTTACGCGCTTCCAGCGTCACTTCGCGACCCAGCTTCTCGTCCTTCACCACAAACGGGCCGGAGCCAATGATATGCCGGGCGTCACCCAGCTCTTCAAAGTTGCGCTTCAGCGTGCTGAGCGAGACCAGGCCCGAGCCAATCGTGGCGGTGCCCTGCAGGAATCCCGGCGACGGTTTTTTGAAGTAGAACTTCACGGTCAGCTGGTCGACCACTTCGCTGCGATCGTAGTTATTGATCACTTCTGACACCGGCAGACGCTGCGCTTTGTTGCCTAAGCCGTAGGTATCAAAGTTCTTCGCTACGGCGTTGGCGTCCAGCGGCGTGCCGTCGGAGAAGGTGATGCCGGGACGCAGCTTAAAGGTGTATTCGGTTTTATCGGCGTTGGTGGTCCAGCTTTCGGCTACCCAGGGCTCCACCTGTAACGTTTTCGGGTTCTGCCACGTCAGTTTGTCGGTGATCTGGTTCAGAATGCCGCCGTTCGGGTAGAAGCCCCCGGCAGGCGGGTAAAGGTTGGTATGCGCCTGTTGCTCCAGATAAATCAGCGTGCCGCCTTTGACGGGCGCATCTGCTGCCCACGCTGCGGTGGTCGTCAGAATCAGCGCCGTCAGCAGCGGCAGACGAAATGGGGTTTGCATGGTGAATTCCTTTGTTATCTTCTTGTTAGCGTCGGATTCATCATCGGGCGCGGGGGAAAACAAGGGAACAAAGGAATTAAGATAAGGATTGCCGGAAAATGGCTATAAAAAAACCGCCCCTGTCAGGAGCGGTAATTGAACGGTGGGTGATTATGAACGCAGGTCAATCACCATACGGCCACGGATCTGGCCCTGTTCCATCTCTTTAAAGATGGCGTTGATGTCCTCGATAGGACGCATCGTGACTTTCGGCACGACCTTGCCTTCAGCGGCGAACTGGAACGCTTCCTGCAGATCCTGACGGGTGCCAACCAGCGAACCCACCACCTGAATACCGTCCAGCACCAGACGCGGAATATCCAGGCTCATCGCTTCCGGCGGCAGGCCAACCGCGACCACGCGGCCACCGGCACGTACGGCATCTACCGCCGAGTTGAAGGCGGCTTTTGCGACGGCAGTGACGACTGCAGCATGCGCGCCGCCGGTTTTCTCCTGCACAATTTTAGCGGCATCTTCGCTGCGGGAGTTGATGGTGAGATCCGCACCCATGCTGGCCGCAAGCTTCAGCTGTTCGTCGTTAACGTCAAGGGCGATGACTTTGGCGTTAAAGACGTTTTTGGCGTACTGCAGCGCGAGGTTGCCCAGACCGCCCAGACCGTAAATCGCAATCCACTGGCCTGGTTTGATTTCGGACACCTTCACCGCTTTGTAGGTGGTGACCCCGGCGCAGGTGATGCTGCTGGCCGCCGCCGAATCCAGACCGTCCGGCACTTTTACCGCGTAATCCGCGGTGACGATGCACTCTTCCGCCATGCCGCCGTCAACGGAGTAACCGGCGTTTTTCACGTCACGGCACAGGGTTTCGTTGCCGGTATTACAATATTCGCAGTGCCCGCAGCCTTCAAAGAA
Organism: Enterobacter vonholyi; assembly: GCF_008364555.1. GTDB lineage: Bacteria > Pseudomonadota > Gammaproteobacteria > Enterobacterales > Enterobacteriaceae > Enterobacter > Enterobacter vonholyi. The sequence continues at coordinate 555,668 of NZ_VTUC01000006.1, read as the reverse complement.
CCAGGCCACGCTTGCGCGGTCGCCGACTTTCAGCGATTTCACGCCTGGGCCGACTTCTTTTACGATACCAATCCCTTCATGGCCCAGGATAACCCCGGTTTTATCGCCAAAATCACCGTTCTTCACGTGGAGGTCGGTATGGCATACGCCACAGCACTCCATCTTCAGCAGAGCTTCCCCGTGCTTTAGCGGGCGCAAGGTTTTTTCGGTGACATTAACCTGATGATCCTGAGTGACAACAGCAGCCTTCATGTGTATCTCCTTGTTCATGATGAGTATCTGCATAGCAGGTGTAATACTCCTCAAGGATTAGTGGTTTGGCGCTGTAATGCAAGGCAACGGCAACATAATGTCATTATTTAATCCATTTTCAGAATAAGAATACGGCGTTCCTCTAATAATTTAGGGGGAAAATACTGGCCCGGCGAGAGAGACTCGCCGGGCGCAGACTTACAGCTGTGCTTCTATCTCCTTAATCTCTTTACGCCATTGAGCCTGCAGCTGCGGCTTTTGATGCTTAGGCTTACGCGCCAGATCGTCTTCCAGCAGCGTTTCCAGTGCGACCAACCGTTCGAGCAGATCGTCATACGGCGAGGATTGAACCGCCGAAGCGGTGATAGCAGGTGCGGTGGATGTCACCAGCCCCGCGCTTTCACGCAGACGCTCAAAGACCGCTTCTGCATCGTGCCACTCGCTCAGCTTTTCCTCTTCAATCAGCCAGAAACGGTTGCAGCTTTGGCTAATTAACTGTCGGTCATGGCTGACCAGCAGAACGCCGCCTTCAAACTGCTGAAGGGTTTGCGCCAGCGCCTCTTTGCCTTCCATGTCAAGGTGGTTAGTTGGCTCATCCAGCATCAGCAGGCTGTAGCGGGCAAGCGTCAGGCCCACGAACAGCAGGCGCGAACGCTCGCCGCCGCTGAGCGTGCTGACTTTCTGCCCGTGGCGGGACCACGGGAACCCGGCGCTTATCAGGGCCATTTTGCGATTCTGCGGATCCGGTGCGAAAGGCTCCAGCGCGTCGAGAAGCGTGGCGTTGTCTGTAAGCTGATGAAGCGTCTGGTCGTAGTAGCCAGGCGACACGCGCGGATGGATTTTCAGCCCGCTTTCCGCCGGTTCATCCGTAAAATGTCGCCAGATAAGCTTCATCAGTGACGATTTGCCGCAGCCGTTACGACCAACAATCGCCACGCGATCGCCGCTTTTCAGCCGCGTCGTTTCGATGTTAAACAGCGGCGGTAGCCCAGGCGCGGGCGGGACGCCGATGTTTTCCATCTCCAGTAGACGGTCCGCCCGCAGCGCGTCGCCGCGCAGAGTTAACGTCCACGGGCTGCCCGCCGTGAGCGCGGTCTGGCTCTCTTTGAGCCGTTCGACCTGTTTTTCCATCTGTTTGGCTTTGCGGGCCAGGTCTTCGTTGTCGTAAACCTTGCCCCAGGTCGCCAGGCGTTTGGCGCTTGCGGTTACGCGGTCGATCTCCTTTTGCTCCGCCTTATGGCGCTGCGCGTCGCTTTCATCTTTGGCGTCAAGCGCCTGCCGTGCTGCCGTACAGGGAAGGGCAAAGTAGTGCAGCGTTTTATCGCGCAGGATCCAGCTACCGTTGGTGACGGCATCCAGCAGCTGTCTGTCATGCGAGACCAGCACAAAGCTACCCGACCAGTTCTGTAGAAAGTATTCCAGCCAGAGCATGGTCGGCAAATCAAGGTGGTTGCTGGGTTCATCGAGCAGAAGCAGGTCTGGCTCGTGAATCAACGCCCGCGCCAGCAGCAGGCGGGTGTGCTGTCCGCCGCTCAGCGTGGAGGATTGCAGCAACATATCCTGCGGCGTGAAGCCCATGCTTGCCAGCAGCGTTTCGGCTTTCCAGCGCAGGCTGTCCCGTTCAGTTGAGGGCAACTGGGCCAGGACGGCATCCAGCATGGTCAGCGGAAAAATAGCGTCCGGGAGATGTTGCTCCACCCGCGCCATCAGGCAGTGCCCGGCCAACGCTACCGTTCCGGCCGCAGGGGAATCCGTGCCGTCCAGCACCTTCAGCAGCGTACTTTTGCCGCAGCCGTTGTCGCCCAGCAGACCAATGCGGTCGCCTTTTTTCAGCGTAAAGGAGAGTGAGTCGAAGAGCGTGCCAAACGCCGTATCAACGCGTAAAGATTGTGCAGTGAGTAAAGTGCTCATTGTTGCTTACCCAAGAGTTACAGGCATGTTTATGCCTCGTCAAACATCGCTGACGATAACTCAGTAAGCCCGAGAGAAGGGATTTCAGGGGTTGGTGTCTTCGCTCAAGCAGAAGTTATCGCAGCACGATACCGATAACGCTTGAGCTGGTGCGATCACCAAATGTATGTGAAACATTGAAAATTTCACGATACAGCATAATTGGCCTCCTTATATATTCAGTGGGTTAATGGATGAATGGAGTGTAGCGGGGGAAAAGGGGTTTGGCTAGTGGGTATTCGATGGTGCGGTCTGTTGCCCTCACCCTGACCCTCTCCCACAGGGAGAGGGAAAACACCCGGCCCGTAGGCCCGGTAAGCGAAGTGCCACCGGGCGGAGCGGATTAAATCGACGTACGTCGATAGCTGCGGTATTCAGGCTTCCAGAAGTTGTCGTCGATGGCCTGCTGCAGCGCGTCGGCAGAGGTTTTCACCGCCACGCCCTGCTGCTGCGCCATTTTACCTACCGCAAACGCGATCGCGCGCGACACCTTGTGAATGTCCTTCAGCTCCGGCAGCACCAGCCCTTCACCGTTGTTGACCAGCGGAGAGTAGCCCGCGAGGGTTTCGCTCGCCGACATCAGCATCTCATCGGTAATGCGGGACGCGCCGGAGGCGATCACGCCCAGTCCAATGCCCGGGAAGATATAGGAGTTGTTGCACTGCGCAATCGGATAGGTTTTATCCTTCCACACCACCGGGTCGAATGGACTGCCGGTCGCAACCAGCGCGTTACCTTCGGTCCAGGCAATGATGTCCTGCGGCGTTGCCTCCACGCGCGAGGTCGGGTTGGAAAGTGGCATCACGATAGGGCGCTCGCAGTGCTTGTGCATCTCGCGAATAATCTCTTCGGTGAAGAGACCGGTTTGCCCGGAAACGCCGATCAGAATATCCGGCTTCACGTTGCGCACCACGTCCAGCAGGGAAAGGACTTCGTTGTCGGTATCCCAGTTTTTCAGGTTTTCGCGTTTCTGCACCAGCTTCGTCTGGAACGGCAGCAGGTTCGGCATGCCGTCGGTCAGCAGGCCGAAACGGTCAACCATAAAGACGCGGGAGCGGGCCAGCTCTTCGCTTAAGCCTTCGCGCTGCGTCTGGGCGATAATCTGCTCGGCAATACCGCAGCCCGCAGAGCCTGCGCCCAGGAAGACGATTTTCTGGTAGCTCAGCTGGCTGCCGGCTGCGCGGCTGGCGGCGATAAGCGTACCCACCGTCACGGCTGCGGTGCCCTGGATATCGTCGTTAAAGGAGCAGATCTCATCGCGATAGCGGTTCAGCAGCGGCATCGCGTTTTTCTGCGCGAAGTCTTCAAACTGCAGCAGAACGTCCGGCCAGCGGTGCTTCACTGCCTGGATGAAGTCGTCGACAAACTGATAGTACTCGTCGTCGGTAATACGCGGATGGCGCCAGCCCATATAGAGCGGGTCGTTTAGCAACTGCTGGTTGTTGGTGCCGACGTCCAGCACGACCGGCAGGGTATAAGCCGGGCTGATGCCGCCGCAGGCAGTATAGAGAGAGAGTTTACCGATTGGGATCCCCATCCCGCCAATGCCCTGGTCGCCGAGGCCGAGAATACGTTCGCCGTCGGTCACCACAATGACTTTGATATTGTGGTTCGGCACGTTCTGCAGAATATCGTCCATGTTGTGACGGTTCTGATAGGAGATGAATACCCCGCGGGAGCGACGGTAGATCTCTGAGAAGCGCTCGCAGGCCGCACCCACCGTAGGGGTGTAGATCACCGGCATCATCTCTTCGAGATGGTTCTGCACCAGGCGATAGAAGAGGGTTTCGTTGGTGTCCTGAATGTTGCGCAGGTAAATGTGTTTGTCGATTTCAGTTTTGAAACCCTGGTACTGGATCCACGCGCGCTCTGCCTGTTCTTCGATGGTTTCAACCACTTCTGGCAGTAAACCCAGCAGGTTAAAGCTGCTGCGCTCTTCCATACTGAAGGCGCTGCCTTTGTTGAGCAGGGGGAATTCGAGTAAAACCGGTCCGGCGTATGGGATGTATAAGGAACGATGTTTTTTCAGTTTGTTGTCCATGTCACTCACTCTTTTTATGAAGATCCGTCCCTGACACTGCTGTTTGTCATCTTTCTGGCCTGTGCGATGGGGTGCGGTCCGACGGTATTATAAAGGAGCTAAATATTAATTACCGCAACACATAAACAAAAACACCACCGGGATTACCGATGGTGTTCTGGATCTCAGTCTGGAACTTACTTGCCGGCGTGGCGTTTTCTGCCGGTGGCGTGCGTGACTTGCGTTTCGTGGTCGCCTTCAATCACCACTTTACGCTGATTCGAAAGCTTGTAGTTCAGTCCCAGAATATGGCGTGCCTGACGGTTCGATTTCATGTTAACTCCTCAATCCTGTTGATAGTTTTAAGGACCAGTTTGCTGACGCAAACGAAATGTAACCCCTTAGGTTGCAGATCCAGCTTAGCAGGTTTTTACAAGGGTGCGTTTTGCCCGCTGACGACGTAGTTAATGGTCTGCTGGTAGATGTCACTGAGGATGTCATTATCTGTGGATTCCACCCACTTGGTCAGTTCCATCAAAATGTCATCTTCAGTCACAGCACCGTGCTCGGCGTGAAGACCCTGCGCAATCGCGTTAACGAGTTCAGGTTGTGCTGCTGCGGTATTAGCCGGGTAATAAGTAAACATGCTGCCTCCGTGTCGTTTTCTGTTTAATGGTACGGCTCGCAAAAAATTTAATTCATAAACAGAATGGCAAATATTTTCCCGGTTGTGGTTCAGATTCATCTTAGAAATAAAAATGACATAAGTGCATGCTTTTATGCGCTTTTGAAATGTGGGGGTTAATCGAAGTGCTGTTGAGAGGATATTATAACGGTGCTCCTGCTATCACGAAAATATAGCAGGAGCAGAATTTAAATTACCACTTCATTTCGCCGGTATTCACCTTAGCGCTTAATTCCAGCGAGCTCTCTTCGGCCAGGTTTGGATACTGTTTTTTCAGGGTGCTGATGACGCCCGCAGAATCTTTATGTGCCGATAACGCCTGTTCAAAATGCTGCAGATAGTCGCGGGTAAAATCAATCGCCCCTGTCCCGGCTGGCGGGGTACCCAGATAGTGACCCGGAATCACGCGCTCGGGTTTATGCGCCGCCATGTTCACCAGCGTTTCCTGCCACTGCTTACGGCTTTCCGCCGTCTGGGTGTCTGCCGTCCAGACGTGAATCCCCCAGGCTACCCCGGTGCCGCCGAGGATGGTTTTCGCTGACGGGATCCACACATAGGCCGCGTAGCAGTCAGGCTGTTCGATGTCGATCTTCTCACCGTCAACCATAAACGTGGTGGAGGCGAGCACCTGTGGGACGACCAGCTCGGTCGGTGCGCCGTCTTTCATTTGTGGACCCCAGAAGGCGAGCTTGGCGTCTTTGGTGGCCTTGATGTGGTCAACCACGTGCTGCGTGGCCACGACTTTGGCGTTCGGGAAGGCTTTAACCAGCGGCTGCAGGCCAAAATAGAAATCCGGATCGCCGGAGGTGATCACAATCTTATTCAGGGTTTTACCGCTGCGGCGAATTTTCTCTACCAGCGCTTCGCCATCCTTCACGCTGAACTGCGCGTCAAACAGTACGGCTTCTTTCGGGCCGGAAACCAGGGTGGAGGAGACAGCGAAAATGCCTTTCTCCTGCGGGTTATAGGTGTCAATGGTCAACGGCGCGGCAAAAACAGCGGGTGTGAAAAGGGTGGAAAGCAGGGCAAGGTGAGTTAATTTCATGCTGTTGTCTCTGTTGTTCAGGAATGTCTCTATTGTACGGAAATTCGCATTTGCCAGAATTCCTGAAACAAGACATGCTTAGTTTCATAAATCGAGCAAATGGAGCTTATATGGATCGCGTTATTGCCGCTCAGGTTTACAACCGGATATGCGAGCTGGGGAGTTTGAGCGCTGCAGCCCGCGCGCTGGGTATTTCCCGACCGATGGTCAGCCGGTACCTTGAACAAATGGAGAAGTGGGCGGGCACGCGGCTGGTAAACCGCTCCACGCGCAAGCTGACGCTGACCGCAGCAGGCGAAAAGGTGCTGCAAAAAACGCGGACCCTCTCGCAGATCTCTCAGGAAATTGAAGGCCAGTCTGAAAAAGATCTGCCGTCCGGCACCCTGCGGGTGGCATGCGCGCACTTTACCGCCATGCATCTGATTGCGCCGGTGCTGCCCGGTCTGCTCGCGCGCTACCCGCAGCTGCGCATCGAGCTGGACGTGAATAACCACCCGGTTAGCCTGGTGGGAGAGCGCATTGATGTCGCCGTACGTATTACCGATAACCCTGAACCCGGCATGATTGCCCGCCGGCTGGGGGAGTGCCGCTCGGTGCTTTGCGCCTCGCCGGAGTATCTGACACAACACGGTATCCCCGTCAGCCCCGAAGAATTAGCCCGGCATAACTGCCTGCATTACAGCTTTTTTGCCGGGCAGTCCTGGCACTTCCTGACGCCGGAAGGAGAAAGCCTGAGCGTGGCAGTCAGCGGCAACCTGAGCGCCAGCATCTCTTCGCTGTTGATGGACGCGGCGATTAAGCACTGTGGTATTGCCATGCTGCCGGAGCGCGAGGCGCGTGCCGCGCTGGATCAGGGATTGCTGGTACCGATACTGGAAACGCTGGAGCCGAAACCGCTTGCCATCCATGGCATTTATCAGTCACGGGAATATCAGCCTGCCGCGCTGCGCGTGTTTCTCGACGAATTGGCCCGCTACCTGGCTTAAGAGCAGGGTTGACGGGTGATTATTTTGCCTTTAGCCAGGGAGAGGATGTGCTCCAGAAAATAATATCCGCCCCGAGATAATTTTCCGCGAACCGATCAAATTCTGCTTTGGTGAAGGGCTTGCCGGTCTCAGGATTTTTATAGGTCAGGGTCGGTTCCTGAACCGCCATGGCGATGAGCGGCAGCGTCTGTTTATTTTTATGGAAGAAGGGATAGGCATTCTTCATGTGTGCCTTGCGGTTGGGAACAATGTCCGGCCCACCCAGACCGACATTGTTGGCGCTGGCATACGTAAACAGACGCCCCATGTAGTTGTGGTCATTATCCCACTCGCACGGCCAGAAGTTCACGTATTGCACCACGTGTGATTTCTTAAAAGCCTTTCGCGCAAAGGCCAGATTTTCCATTTCTCCAGCGAAATAGCTGTCGCAGGTAAACCCGGCGGGCGGATTTTTTTCGTCGAGATCGATGGCGGTTTCGGGCAGGTTTACGCCATACACCTCGCCATCAAAGCGTTTCGCGAGGGCGGCCAGCAAAGCCTGGTAGCGCTGGCGCACGGCGGGATCCCACTGACGAGCCACCCATCCTGAACCGACAGGCTTGCCTTCGCCGGGGTTATCGAACTGCGGCGCAATCCCCCCACCGTATTGCTTATTGTGCATCAGATAGTCCGGCACGTAGCGCGCATCCGCCTCAAAGAAACGGTCCTGAATCTGGATGAAGAGCTTTTTCCTGGCAGCCTTAAGACGCGCGAGATCTCTTTCAATGCGCGAGAAATCGTAGCGATCCTTCTCAGGCTCAAGCGCGCGCCAGTTGTAAACGATCTGCACGCCGCCGATATCGCTTCGCGCAACGAGCGGAAACACCGCGTCGAGCTCGCCGGAGCTGGTGTAGATAAAATTCTCCGGCGTTTTCGCCAGTGAAGACAGCGATACCGCCAGTGTGGTCAGGGCAACGGCCATGCTGATTTTTAGCGCCATATCATTATCCTTTTTGTCGGTTCAGCAGGTGAAAGTCCTGGAATTGTCTGTGTTCCAGAGTGGGTCAGATGCGTAGTCTATACTTAACCCTTTGTAAGCCAAAAGGAGAGCAAGAATGACTATTCATAAGCACGGTTCGGCACACTGGTCTGGCGACATTAAGCGCGGTAAAGGAACGGTTTCCACCGAGAGCGGCGTTCTTAATCAACAGCCTTATGGTTTCAATACCCGCTTTGAGGGTGAAAAGGGGACCAACCCCGAAGAGCTGATTGGCGCGGCACATGCGGCCTGTTTTTCGATGGCGCTGTCGCTGATGCTCGGTGAAGCGGGCTATACCGCTGACTCTATTGATACCACGGCGGACGTCTCTCTGGATAAAACCGACGGCGGCTTTGCCATCACAAAGGTTGCCCTGAAAAGCAAGGTCACCGTTCCAGGCATCGCCCCCCAGCAGTTCGATGGCATTATTCAGAAAGCAAAAGCGGGCTGTCCGGTATCGCAGCTCCTGAAAGCCGAGATTACCCTGGACTATAAGCTTAACTAAGCCCCAGCCGGGTTCGCGCCCGGCTACCCCTTCAGCGCGGCGGGGAACACCTCCGCCAGCCACGCAATAAACACCTTAAGACGGTGCGTCAGATGCCGGTTCTGCGGGTAAACTACATGAAACGGATAGGCGGCAGGGCGCCAGTCGCCCAGGATCGCCGTCAGCGTTCCCGCCTGCAAATACGACTTTGCCGAATACTCAAAGGTTTGAACGATCCCCAATCCCGCTGCGGCAGCCGCCAGATGGGCATTACTTTCATTGACGCCGAGATAGTGCGGAATATTGATTTCCAGCGCCTCGCCGTTCTTTCTGAAGCGAAACGGAAATGCCCGCCCGGTGACGGGCGAAAGGTAGCTGATCAGCTTGTGGCCGTTGCACAGCTCCTGGGGATAGGCCGGAACGCCATGGTTTTTCAGGTAACCCGGCGTCGCGCAGGTGACCATTTCGGCGTTGCCAATATGGCGGGCGATGAGGGTAGAGTCGTTCAGCGGCCCGCCGCGGATGACGCAGTCAACGTTACCGCTGATGAGATCCACCGGACGATCGGCTACCCCAAGGTCGATGCGGATCTCCGGGTAGCGCTGCATAAAATCCGGCAGCAGGGGGATAAGCACGTCCCGAGCGGTGGAGCCGCCCACGTCAACCCGTAAATGCCCTTTGGGCGTCGCGCGGGAAACGCGAAACGCGGTGTCGATATCTTCGATATCTATCAAGACCCTGAGCGCTTTTTCATAGTATTCCGTCCCTTCAGGCGTCGCGACCACACGGCGAGTCGTCCGGTGCAGGAGACGTATCTCCAGATGCGCCTCAAGTGATTTGACCAGCTTGCTCAGGGTGGCGATCGGCATATTCAGCGAGTCCGCCGCGCGGGTAAAGCTGCCGGTTTCCACCACCCGGGTAAAAGCGCGCATCGCCATTAGCTGGTCCATGAGGTTTCCCCGATTATTTCTGTATGTGAATAGTCATTTTCATTTTTGCTGGTTTTTCACTAATCCTGCAAGGGATAAAGTTTGTCCAACGCAAACCCAACAAAAGGTAAATGACATGAACACGACTCTTTCAGGAAAAATTGCACTGGTCACCGGCGGCAGCACCGGCATTGGTCTTGCCACGGCGCAGGAGCTGGCAGCGCAGGGCGCGAAGGTGTATATCACCGGACGCCGTCAGGCCGAGCTTGAAGCGGCGGTCGCAGAAATTGCTTCAACGGCAGTGGGCATTCGCGCGGACGTGTCAAAACTGGCGGATCTGGACGAGGTCTATGCCCGGATAGCCAAAGAAGAAGGCCGCCTCGATATTCTGTTCGCCAATGCGGGTGGCGGGGATATGCTGCCGCTGGGCGCGATCACCGAAGAGCAGTTTGACCGGATTTTCGGCACCAACGTCCGCGGGGTGCTGTTTACGGTGCAGAAGGCGCTGCCTCTGCTCTCCGCCGGATCGTCGATTATTCTGACCGGCTCGACGGTCTCCATTAAGGGGACGGCAAACTTTAGCGTCTACAGCGCCAGCAAGGCCGCCGTGCGCAACTTTGCCCGCTCCTGGGCGCTGGATTTGCAGGGCCGTGGGATCCGGGTCAACGTGGTCAGCCCGGGCCCGATCAAAACGCCAGGCCTCGGCGATCTGGTGCCGGAAGAACATCGTCAGGGGCTGTACGACGCGCTGGCCGCACAGGTGCCGCTCGGCCGTTTAGGCGCGCCGGGTGAGGTGGGTAAAGCGGTGGCGTTTCTGGCCTCCGACGCGGCCAGCTTTATTAACGCCACCGAGCTGTTCGTGGACGGTGGGATGGCGCAAATTTAACCCAGACTGCGCCAGCAGCGGACGTCACGGCCCTCACGAGAGGGCTGTAACGGCTGGGGCTGTTCGCACCCCTGCGCGGCCATCGGGCATCGGTCACGGAAAAAACAGCCTTCGGGCAGATGACGGTTGCCGGGAAGCTCCGTTTTGCGTAAGGCCAGCGTCTCATCCAGCGGTTCACCGGTGCGGGGAACCGAATCGAGCAGCAGACGGGTGTAAGGATGGCGCGGCTCCCCAAGCACCTGAGCGGCGCTGCCCAGCTCCACAATCTGCCCAAGGTACATCACCGCCACGCGGTCGCTCATGTGCCGGACCACCGAGACGTTATGCGAGATCAACACGTAGGTCAGATTACGCTGCTGCTGCAGGGTCACCAGCAGGTTGAGGATCTGCGCCTGCACGGAGATGTCCAGCGCGCTGGTGGGTTCATCAAGCACGATGATATCCGGATCGGACGAGAGCGCCCGGGCGATGGCAATGCGCTGACGCTGCCCGCCGGAGAAGGCGTGCGGAAGCCGGTCGAGATACTCCGGGCGAATGCCCACCTGCAGCGCCAGGTTTTCAGCCAGCTGACGGCGGTCGCGCTCGCTGCTGCGCTTTTGTACCCACACCGGCTCGGTGATGATGCGCCAGACCGGCAGGCGCGGGTCGAGCGAGGAGAGCGGATCCTGAAACACCATCTGCATGCCGCCCGCATGGTGCGCCCGCTGGCAGGCGCCGGTGCTGGGCTTAAGCATGCCCATCAGCAGCTGGGCCAGCGTGCTTTTCCCGCAGCCCGATTCCCCGACGATACCGAGCGTTTCTCCCCGACGGATCTCAAGGTCGAGCCCGTTAAGCGCATGGACCTTTTCCTTCACGCGCCCCAGCCAGTTTTTCCGCGCTGCAAAATTGACGTGCACGCTATCCAGTTCCAGCAGTACATCAGACATGGGCTTTCTCCCGTTGTGGATACCAGCAGGCGGCCTGTTGGCCTTCTGCGCCAGTGGGCGCTAAGCGTGGGGTTTCGCTGCATTTCGCCCCGGCGGCAAAGCAGCGCTCGCGGAACGCGCAACCCTGCGGAAGCTGGCTGAGGTTGGGCACCGTGCCGGGGATGGCGGGAAGCGGGGCGCGCGGCTGGCCGTTTTCCGGCGCGCACTGCAGCAGGCCGATGGAGTAAGGATGCACAGGCTGGTGGATCAGCGTTTGCGTGGTGCCGCTCTCGATCACGCTGCCCGCATACATCACGTACATTCTGTCGCAGAGCTGGGACACCACGGCCATATCGTGGCTGATAAACAGCACCGAGGTGCCGCTGGCCCGCGCCTTGTGCTTCAGCAGGCGCAGCACCTGCAGCTGGACGGTGACGTCCAGCGCGGTGGTCGGTTCGTCGGCGATAATCAGCTCCGGCTCGCAGGAGAAGGCAAGGGCGATCATCACCCGCTGGCGCATGCCGCCGGACAGTTCAAACGGATAGCGCGCCATGACCTGCTTCGCGTCGGGTATTTGCATCTCTTCCAGAAGGGTAATCGCCTTCTGCTGCGCCTCACGCCTGGAAAGCGGTTGATGCTGGCGAATTACCTCCACCATCTGTTTGCCAATCCGCCGCGTCGGGTTAAGGGCGGTCATGGGCTCCTGAAAAATCATCGCCACCTTTGCGCCGCGCCACTGGCGAAGCTGTTTCTCGGACGCCGTCAGGACGTTTTCGCCGAGTAATTTCACCTGGCCGTGATGAATGCGGTAGCTGCCTTCCGGCAGCAGACGCATGGCGAGCATGGCGGTCACCGATTTACCGGAACCGGATTCGCCCACCACGCCGACAATTTCACCCCTGCCGATCTCCAGCGAGACGTGGTTAAGCGCGTGGACCTCGCCGCGAAAAATCGGGAAGCTCAGGTGCAGGTCTTCAATCTTGAGTACCGGGTCGGTCATCACTGTTTCCCTCCTGACTTCGGATCCAGCAGATCGCGAATACCGTCTCCAAACAGGTTAAAGCCCACGGCGGTTATCAAAATCGCCGCACCGGGAAAGGCGCAGTACCACCACTGGTCCAGAACGTAGTTACGGCCGACGGCCACCATCGCGCCCCATTCGGCGGTCGGCTGCTGCGCCCCCAGGCCAATAAACCCCAGCGTGGCGGCCATCAGGATGGCGCTGCCGATGTCCAGCGACGCCTGCACGATCAGCGGCGGCAGGGCGTTGCGCAGGATATGCCAGCGGATCAAATGCCAGCGGGAGGCGCCAAAGGTGCGGGCGGCCTGCACGTAGGTAAACTGGCGCACCACCAGGGTTTGGCCGCGCGCCAGGCGGACGTAGAACGGAATGCGGACAATCGCAATTGCCAGCATGGCGTTAAACAGGCTCGGCCCCAGCGCGGCGGCCAGCGCCATGGTCAGCACCAGGGAAGGAATGGAGAGCATAATGTCCATTACCCGCATGATGACGGCGTCGCCGCGTCCGCCCAGCACGCCGGACAGACAGCCCAGCAGCGAGCCGATGCCGCCCGCAATTACCACCACCGCCAGCCCGGCGGTAATGGACTGCTGGCTGCCCGCCAGCACGCGGCTGAACAGATCGCGGCCCACCTCGTCGGTGCCAAACCAGTGCTGTGCAGAAGGCGCCTGCAGGCGGGCGGTCAGATCCAGCGCGTTCGGGTCGTGCGGCACTATCCACGGCGCGGCCACCATAATGAAAAGCATCACGAGCATAATGATGCCGCCAACGATCGTGAGCGGGCTTTGACGCAGCATCCAGAACAGCTTTGCCCAGTTGATGCGTTGTCTGGCGGTTTTAACCGGGACGGGCGTTTCCTGCGTTAACATCATTCGGCACCTCCGCGCCCGATTCGCGGGTCAATCCACAGGTAAAGCAGATCGACCACCAGATTAACCAGCACGTAGGCCAGCGAAACAACGACGGCAAAGCCCATCACGGCAGGGAAATCGAGCGCCTGAATGGACGTCACCACCCAGGCGCCCATGCCCGGCCAGGCAAAGACGGTTTCGGTCAGTACGGCGCCGTACAGCAGATCCCCCAGCGCCAGCCCGAGCACGGTAATCGACGGGATCATCGCATTCGGCAGGGCGTAGCGCAGGACGATATACCAGCCGGGCAGGCCGCTGGCGCGGGCCGTGCGAATGTAGTCCTCGCTAAGCTGCTCCAGCATCGCCGAACGGACCTGGCGTGCGACGATGCCCAGGTGGACAAATGCCAGCGTCAGCGAGGGTAAAATCAGGTGCTGCAGCGCATTGAAAAAGACCTCGCCGTTGCCCTCAAGGAGCGCGTCCAGCAGATAAAAGCCGGTGATGTGCGTCGGTGGATCGAGCCAGTCGTCCAGCCTGCCGCCGCCCGGCAGGATTTGCAGGTGCCCGTAGAACAGCACGATGACGCCCAGCCCAAGCCAGAAGGCCGGGGTGGAGATGCCAGTCATCGCCATTAAACGTACCAGGTGATCCAGCCAGCGGTTGCGGTACACCGCCGATAAAATCCCCAGCGGCACGCCGATGACCAGCGCCAGCAGGAGTGAACAAAAGGCCAGCTCCAGCGTGGCGGGGAAAAAGGCCTTCAGGTCTTCCGCAACCGGACGACCGGTACGGATGGACGTGCCTAAATCACCGTGGGCCAGGGCGTCAACGTAGCGGCCAAACTGAACGTACAGGGGCTGGTCCAGCCCTAACTGCTGGCGGATGTTCTGCACGATGTCGTCGCTGGCGCGATCGCCGGCCAGCAGACGGGCCGGATCGCCGGGGATCAGGTGCGAAATAATAAAGGTGATAATACAGACACCGGCCACCACCAGGAGTAACCCCCAGCAGCGCTGGCGCACTATGCTCCAGAACGTCATACGCTTTCCCCCGGCGAAACGGTTACTTGCTCATGGTGGCGATGTTGAACACCTGCTCGAGCATCGGATTAAAGGTGAAGCCTTTGACCTCTTTGTTCATCGCCAGCTGGTAGTTCTTCTGGAACAGATAAACGTATGCCGCTTCGTCGATAACCACCTTTTGCGCCTGCTGGTAATCTTTGGTGCGTTCCGCCTGGTCGGTGGTTTTCAGCGCGGCCTGCAGCAGGGAATCGACCTCTTTGTTCTCATAGAACGAGCGGTTGCCCGGCAGCCCTTTTTTATCCGATTCGAACCAGTAGTTCATGAACATATACGGGTCGGCAAAGTCCGGGCTCCAGTTGCCGATGGCGATGTCGTAATCGCCTTTGCCGACGCGGTCGCGCATGGTGGCGTTGGCCAGTTTCTCCAGCTTGACGTTAATGCCGATCTTGCCAAGGCTGGCCTGGGTTGAGAGGGCGATAGGCTCCCAGTTTGGATCGTTGTCCGAGTAGAGGAAGGTCAGGCTGGCGGGCTTGTCTTTGACCTTCTCCAGGGCTGCTTTAGCTTTGGCCTCGTCGAGGCTGTACTGCATAGCCGCGGCGTCAAAACCCCACATGCCTTCCGGGATCGGGCCGCGCATTTGCTTGCCGTTGCCGCTCAGAATGCCTTTCACCATCCCCTGATAGTCCGTCGCCCAGGAGACCGCGCGGCGTAAATCCACCTGATTGAGCGGCGCTTTGCTGTTGTTGAGGTAGAGGTAGGTCACGCGCAGGGACGGGTATTCGGCGACGGCGACTTTGCCTTCCTGCTTCAGGGCCGCCAGCTGATCGACCGGCAGGGAGTCGGCAATGTCCAGGTCACCGCGGGAAAGCTGCAGACGGCGCGACGCGCTCTCACCGATAATTTTTACCGAGACGCGCTTAAAGTGCGGCTTGTCGCCAGACCAGTGCGGGTTTGGTACCAGCACCAGCTGCTGGCCTTTCTGCCAGCTTTTGAGCATAAACGGCCCGGAACCGGCGGTGTTTTGCGCCAGAAAACCGCGCGCATCGTCTGCGGCATTGGCCTTCAGCACCGCCGGGTTAATGATGGACGCCCCGTCGTTTGCCAGGGTGTAGAGGAAAGGCGCGAACGGCTGGCTGAGGGTGAACTTCACCGTATGGTCATCAACGGCATCTATTTTCAGATCTTTCGGGAAGGCTTCAGACGGCCCCTGGCTGAGCTTTAGCAGGCGCTCAAAGGATAGTTTGACCGCCTCGGCGGTAACCGGCGTGCCGTCGGAAAATTTGGCGTTATCCGCCAGGGTGAAGGTCCACTCTTTCTGGTCGTCGGAAGCTTTCCAGCCCGTCGACAGATCGCCTTCCACCTCGGTAGAGCCTGGCTTGTACTTGACCAGACGCTGGTAGGACGGATAGGTGACGGTCCAGTCGTTGTTATCAATGGTGATGGCCGGATCGAGCGTTTGCGGGTCGGCGGCTTTACCGATCGCAAGCATGTCTTTCGGGACGGCAGCCAGCGCCAGCGGTGCGCTCAGGGCCAGCGTGGCGGCAATGATGGTCGAGAGAAGCGATGTTTTCATGGCAGTGCTCCAGGTTCAAAGAGAGGTGTGCGTCAGGGGAAAACAGGCAAAACGGTCGTCAAGCAGCGGGTAGCTGGCGGCGTTCGGCAGTTCGAAGTGCCACCATTCGCTGCTGATACCCACAAAACCGCCGCCAAACATGATGGCGTTCAGCAGCAGACGGTTACGCTGGGCGTGCGGCGGTACGGAGGGGTGATACGGATGCGATCGGTCATGCATTTCGTCAAAACCGGCGCCCATATCCAGCACGGCGTTATGTTCGTCCATCAGGGTGACGTCGATGGCCGTGCCGCGGCTGTGGTTGGAGCCAATCGCCACGTCGACCACGTATTCCGGGTTGGGGCAGGCCTCCCACAGCTGAGCCTGCGCCTGCTGCGGCCGATAGGCGTCGTAGACCACCAGCTTCAGCCCGGCCAGCGTGGCAATGCTGATGGCTTTTGCCAGCGCGGTAGCGGCATCGGTATGCAGCAGGCACAGCGCCTCCTGATAGATCGGGCGGCCGGTGATGTTGTCGGCGGTGGCGTATTTCAGATCGATATGCAGCGTGGGGAATGTCTTCGCCACATCAATCAGTTCACTCTCTACGGGCATAGCTCCGCTCCTTTAGCGTTCGAATTGACCAAACTCTTGTTGTAATTGTCGGTTTACCGCCAGACGAGCCGGAAGCGCATCACCCAGCGCTTCCACCACGCCCGACAGCAGCAGGTTGAACAGGCAGCTTACGGGGGCAAGTGAATCCCAGAAATGACCGGTATCGGTTTTCACCTGCAGCAAATCCATCGGGTAATCCCGCGCCCACGGGCACCAGATGTCGGTGATTAAGGCCAGCGGAATGCCTTTCTCGCTCGCGACGCGGCAGTACTGGCGCGCCATTGCGGAGTAGGTACGCGTATCTGTCAGCACGACATAAGGGTGCGAGAACCCCGAGTTCAGGGATTCCACCCAGCTGCCGGATGCCCCTTCGGAGTAGCTCACCCGCGGGCGGAGGTATTCAAGGTGGCTGAAGAAGGCGTTGGCGATCCCGCGCGTGGACTGGATCCCCAGCACAAAGACCGCGTCCGCGTGGGCCAGATGGTGTACCACCTGGCGGAAGGCGTCCGTTTGCGCCAGCTGGTACACCTGCGTGATGGCATCCACTTCCAGCGACAGGGCGTGCTGAAGGCGGCTGGAAAGAGGGCGCTGCTGCTGCCAGGAGTCGAGCCGCTCGTTCATGCCCCAGGGCTGATACGGATCGCGCAGGCTTTTTTTGGCATCTTCCAGGTTGCGGTACCCCAGCTTGCGCAGGAAGCGTCCGACGGTAATTCCGCTGGTCCCGCTCGCCTGACCCACACTTTCCGCCGTTTCAAACGGGATTTGCGCGGCGTGCGCCAGCAGCCAGCTTCCGACCCGCTTTTCGCTGGGCGTGAGCTGGCTGAAGGTCGCTTCGATACGGCTCAACATCTCAGGTTTCGTCGTCATACCGCCTCGCTGTTAACAGGCTGTCAAAAGCTGATTTTGTGTTACCCAATTAACAATGCATGACGCGTGCCATATTCACAGGCGGGCGAAAACCCGCTGCGCAGTAAACTTCATGCAATATTTAGTTAACCAATGATCAACATTTGTGCAGCGTAGTTCACTTTTGGTGCACTGGCTGAGCGGGCAGGTATGAATTTGGTGAATACGTCAGTCCGTTCACATTTTTGATAAGATAGATGTACTGTGAATATAAAAGGGATCCCGGCATGGCAAATCTGCCCTGGCGAGTCAGCGTGCGCCTGATCGCGCTTGCAAAGCAAACAGGAATGGTCGTGGGGATCGTACTGGTCGTCCTGCTGGCGGTGCGGGTCTATCTCTCGCAGCAGGGGCCGGAACTGCACCTGTGGCACACCTGGCGGGCCAATGAGATGTCCGCGCGCGAGATGGACAACACCGACTTTGCCGGGTATCAGGCCCGGGAAAAGTCGATTTTCACCGATCTGGATAACGCGGTGACGGCGAAAACAGCGGGCGAGGAACAAACCCCGTTAAACCGCTACTACCGCCAGAGCCTGGTGTGGCCCGGTCAGTTTGCCCCCGATGCCAACCGCTCCTTTGTGCTGATGCCGGCCGGAAAGCCACGCGGCGCGGTGGTGCTGCTGCACGGTTTGACGGACTCGCCTTACAGCGTCCGACGCCTTGCCGTGAACTATCAACAGCACGGCTTTGTGGCCGTGGTCCCGCGTCTACCCGGGCACGGCACCGCGCCCGGTGCGCTGACGGACGTTGACTGGGAAATGTGGCTGGCGGCGACGCGTCTTGCGGTGCGGGAAGCCACGCGCCTGGCGGGTGAGGCTGTGCCTTTGCATCTGGTGGGCTACTCCAACGGCGGGGCGCTGGCGATGAAATATACCCTCGATGCGCTTGACACTTCTGCGCTGCGTAAACCCCAGCAGGTGATCCTGCTCTCACCGATGATCGGCGTGACGTCCTTTGCGCGCTTTGCCGGTTTCGCCGGGTTACCGGCGCTGCTGCCGGCGTTTGCTAAAGCAGCCTGGCTGAATATTGCGCCGGAATATAACCCGTATAAATACAATTCTTTCCCGGTTAACGCCGCTCGCCAGTCGTGGCTGCTGACGAAGGCCCTGCAGGAGCAGATTGGCCGTGAGGCGCGGGTAAACAGGCTGGCGAAATTGCCGCCGGTGCTGGCGTTCCAGTCGGTCATGGATTCTACGGTCAGCACCCGCGCGGTGGTGACCGGCCTGTTCGACCAGCTTCCCGCAAACGGCAGCGAGCTGGTGGTGTTTGACATCAACCAGGCGGCGAGCTTCCGCCCGCTGTTCAAACCGTCGTCGTGGACGGCTACCTCGGCCCTACTGCCGGTTGCGCAAAGGCGTTACAGTGTCACTATTATTACCAATGCTGGCGAGCACAGTTTCTCGACGGTGGCGAAAATCACTCCAGCAGGCAGCACGCAGGAGACGGTCGTGCCGCTTGCGCAGTCCTGGCCGCAGGATGTCTATTCCCTGTCGCACGTTGCGGTGCCGTTCCCGCCGGATGACGATCTTTATGGTCGTGAACCTGCAGTGAAAAACCGCTACGGCATCAGCCTCGGGACGATTGCGCTCTGGGGAGAAACGTCCGTGTTGAGCGTCGGAAAAGAAGCGCTGATGCGGGTCACCTCGAACCCGTTCTACGACTATATGCAGGAGAGGATCGACAGCCGGATTGGCGACGGGGGAAAGTAACGTTCCTTTGTGGTGTGAATAAGTTAGGTCGCATTGATTAAGTATGTTAAATAGAAGCTTCAAAGCACCTCTCTTTCTCATCGGAACCCATTTTTGTGCTGACGACTCTGATCTACCGAAGCCAGTTGAATTTATCCCCCCCGACCACTGAACTGCGGGAGCTGGTGGAGCGCGCCAGGGGCCGCAATGCAAAACTGAATATCACCGGCGTCCTCCTTGCTAAAGGGAACGACGTTCTGCAGATCCTCGAAGGGTCGGAAGAGAGTGTGGTCAAACTGTTCCACACCATCCGTGAGGACAAGCGGCACAGCGGGGTGGTTGAACTGCTGCGGGACTATGGTCCGCGCAGACGCTTCGAAAACGTCGGCATGCTGCTGTTCGATCTGCAAATGCAGTCGCCGAAAGAGGTGCTGCAGTCGGTGCTGCGCTACAGCAAGCTGGAGAGCTATCTGACCTCCGACGATCGGGTGTTCAAATTTATTCAGACCTTTATAACCGGTAAACGTCCGGCCCCGTCGGGGGCACGCTACACCCCGGACAAATGGACGCTCTCGACCGAAACGTTACCCTTTGGTGAGCATCTGGGCCTGATTGTCGGGCAAACCTGCCAGTTTGCGCTGCAGCCTATTGTCGAGCCCTCGGAAGGGAAGATCAGCTCCCTTGAGGCGCTTATCCGCGGCAACGACGGCGGCAGCCCGGAGCATTTCTTCAGCACTGTCAACCCGGACAACGTCTACGAAGTCGATCTCCAGACAAAAGCGTATGCCTTTGCGCTGGCGGAAAAGCTGGGCATTGGCAGCCATAAAATCGCGGTAAACCTGCTACCCATGTCGCTGGTTAATGTCCCTGGCGCGGTGGAATTTCTGGTCAATCAGATTAAAAAGCATGGCCTTCAGCCGGAGCAGGTGGTCATTGAAGTCACTGAAAACGAGATGATCTCCGGGTTCAACCAGTTTAACAGCGCCATTAAGCAGCTTCGCGGCGAGGGGATTGGCCTGGCGATCGATGATTTTGGTTCGGGCTATGCCGGGCTTTCGCTGCTGACCCGCTTCCAGCCTGACAAAATTAAAATCGACCGCGAAATTGTCAGCAACATCCACCTGAGCGGCCCGAAGCAGGCGATCGTGCGCTCCATCATCAGCTGTTGCTCCGATCTGGAAATCACCCTGGTGGCTGAAGGCATTGAGAAAATAGAAGAGTGGTGCTGGCTTGAATCCGCCGGTATCCGTCGTTTCCAGGGCTTCCTGTTTGCCCGGCCGCAGCTTAATGGCGTCGGCGATATCTACTGGCCGCATCTGGTGCGGTAAGGCAATTTTCCCTCCCGTTATTTCCCCTTTGCACGGCCTGTGCTTAAATAGCTAAAACGGTTTAACATAGTTTAGCTAAGAGGATCACATGAAGAAAATCTGGGTACTTGGCGATGCGGTAGTGGATTTGCTGCCCGATGGAGAAGGCAGATTGTTGCAGTGTCCCGGCGGCGCACCGGCAAACGTTGCGGTCGGAATTGCCCGGCTCGGCGGCCAGAGCGCCTTTATCGGCAGGGTTGGCGACGATCCTTTCGGGCGCTTTATGGCGAAAACGCTCGCTGACGAGCGGGTTGACGTGACGTGGATGCGCCTTGACCCGGCGCACCGCACCTCAACGGTAGTGGTCGATCTGGACGACCATGGCGAGCGCTCGTTTACGTTCATGGTGCGCCCGAGCGCCGATCTGTTTCTGGAACCCGCCGATCTGCCACCGTTTAGCGCCGGAGAGTGGCTGCACGTCTGCTCTATCGCGCTAAGCGCAGAGCCGAGCCGTACGGCGACATTTGAGGCGATGGCCGCCATCCGTGAAGCGGGCGGTTACGTCAGCTTCGACCCCAATATTCGCCCGGACCTCTGGCCGGATGAGAACACACTGCATGGCTGCCTGGAGCAGGCCCTGCAAAGCGCCGACGTGGTGAAACTTTCGGTAGAAGAGCTGGCCTTTTTCACCGGCAGCGCGGAGGTCAACGTCGGTCTGGAAGTGCTGATGGAGCGCTGCCCGGCGCGTCTGGTGCTGGTCACTCAGGGTAAAGAGGGCGTCATCGCCTGGCATGACGGCGCCGTGGAGCACTATCCGGCAACGCCCGTTGAGTGTGTCGATACCACCGGCGCGGGCGATGCCTTTGTGGCGGGGCTGCTCTACGGGCTGGCTGCCGGGCAGGACCTGACGCCGGTCATCGCCTTAGCCCAGCGCTGCGGCGCATTAGCCACCACGGCCAAAGGGGCGATGACCGCCTTGCCGTGGCAGCACGAACTGTAATTCCTCCCTTCACTGGCCGCCATCCGGCGGCCTGAATTGTCGCCTCGATCACACTTACTAAAACGGTTTAGCAAAAAAGATTGCCGATCCAAAATTCACAGGTTTAGTATCAGCAACCTAAACCGGTTTAGCAATTTAGCACGTTTAATGACTTCTTTTAGGGATGCGACAAAATGTATAAAAAACGCAGACTTGCCGTGATGATAGGCATGCTGGCCGGAAGTACCTCTGTTTTTGCCCAAACGGATATGACAAGTATCGAAGCGCGTCTTGCCGCGATGGAGCAGCGCCTCCAGGCGGCGGAAACGCGTGCGCAGGTGGCTGAAAAACGCGCCGCCGATGCGGAACAAAAAACGCAGCAGCTGGTTGCCGCTCAGCAGCAGACGCAAACGACAACTCAGGCGGTAGCGCAGCGCACCACCGCGCTGGAGAAGAAGGCGGATCAGACCGGCGGGTTTGAGTTCCACGGCTATGCCCGCTCTGGCCTGCTGATGAACGATGCGGCCTCCAGCAGCAAAAGCGGCCCTTATCTGACCCCAGCCGGAGAAACCGGCGGCGCGGTAGGGCGTCTGGGGAACGAAGCCGACACCTACGTCGAGCTGAACCTGGAGCACAAGCAAACCCTGGATAACGGGGCGACCACGCGCTTCAAGGCGATGCTGGCCGACGGTCAGAGAACCTATAACGACTGGTCAGCCGATACCAGCGATCTCAATATTCGCCAGGCTTTCGCGGAGCTGGGCAACCTGCCTGATTTTACCGGCGCGCTGAAGGGCAGTACCTTCTGGGCAGGTAAACGCTTCGACCGCGACAACTTTGACATTCACTGGCTGGACTCCGACGTGGTGTTCCTGGCCGGTACCGGCGGCGGCGTCTACGACGTGAAATGGAACGATTCGCTGCGCAGTAACTTCTCCATTTACGGCCGCAACTTCGGCAGCGTGGAGCAGACCGACAACAACGTTCAAAACTATATTCTCAGCATGAACCACTTCGCCGGCCCGTTCCAGCTGATGGTGAGCGGCCTGCGGGCGAAGGATAACGACGACCGTAAAGACACTAACGGCGATCTGATTAAAACGGATGCCGCCAATCACGGCGTTCATGCCCTGGTAGGCTTGCATAATGATAGCTTCTACGGCCTGCGCGAAGGGACTGCCAAAACGGCGCTGCTGTATGGTCACGGGCTGGGTGCGGAGGTGAAAAGCATCGGCTCCGACGGCGCGCTGCTGTCTGAGGCGGATACCTGGCGCTTCGCAAGTTACGGTGTCACGCCGATCGGCGGTGGCTGGAGCGTTGCGCCCGCCGTTCTGGCACAGAGCAGTAAAGATCGCTACGTCAAGGGCGATAGCTATGAGTGGGTAACGCTCAATACCCGCCTGATCAAAGAGGTCACCCAGAATTTCGCGCTGGCGTTTGAGGGAAGCTATCAGTACATGGATTTAAATCCGGAAGGCTATAAGGATCGCAACGCCGTCAACGGCAGTTTCTACAAGCTGACCTTTGCGCCAACCTTAAAAGCGAGCAAAATCGGCGATTTCTTCAGCCGTCCTGAGCTGCGCCTGTTTGCCACCTGGATGGACTGGAGCAGCAAACTGGATCATTACGCCAGCGATGATGCCTTTGGCAGCAGCGGCTTCAACGCCGGCGGGGAATGGAACTTTGGGGTCCAGATGGAAACCTGGTTTTAACCCATCACGCTCCCGCCTGGCGGGAGCGTTTCGTACATCATAAAAAGAAGTCAGGCAGAGGTATCTATGGATTTTAATCAAATCGCCCGCGAGCTTATTCCGCTGCTCGGTGGCAAGGAAAATATCGCCAGCGCGGCGCACTGCGCAACGCGTCTTCGTCTGGTGCTGGTCGATGACGCGCTGGCGGATCAGCAGGCCATCGGCAAGGTCGACGGCGTAAAAGGCTGCTTCCGTAACGCCGGGCAGATGCAGGTGATTTTTGGTACGGGCGTGGTCAACAAGGTTTATGCCGCGTTTATTCAGGCGGCCGGGATAAGTGAGTCCAGCAAGTCGGAAGCCGCAGATCTGGCGGCGCGCAAGCTGAACCCGTTCCAGCGCATTGCCCGTCTGCTCTCCAACATCTTTGTGCCAATCATCCCCGCGATTGTGGCGTCCGGTCTGCTGATGGGCCTTCTCGGCATGGTGAAAACCTACGGCTGGGTCAATGCGGATAACGCCATCTACATCATGCTGGACATGTGCAGCTCCGCGGCGTTCATCATCCTGCCTATTCTGATTGGCTTCACCGCCGCGCGCGAATTTGGCGGTAACCCGTACCTCGGCGCGACGCTGGGCGGCATTCTGACCCACCCGGCGCTGACCAACGCCTGGGGCGTGGCGTCGGGCTTCCACACCATGAACTTCTTCGGTCTTGAGATTGCGATGATTGGCTATCAGGGCACGGTATTCCCGGTGCTGCTGGCCGTCTGGTTTATGAGCATCGTCGAGAAAAACCTGCGCCGCGCGATCCCGGATGCGTTAGACCTGATCCTGACCCCGTTCCTCACCGTCGTTATCTCCGGCTTTATCGCCTTGCTGATTATCGGCCCGGCGGGGCGCGCTCTGGGGGACGGTATCTCCTTTATTCTGAGCACGCTGATCGCCCACGCGGGCTGGCTGGCCGGGCTACTGTTCGGCGGGCTTTACTCGGTAATTGTGATCACCGGTATTCACCACAGCTTCCACGCGATTGAAGCCGGGCTGCTGGGTAACCCGTCGATTGGCGTTAACTTCCTGCTGCCGATCTGGGCCATGGCGAACGTGGCGCAGGGCGGCGCCTGTCTGGCGGTGTGGTTCAAAACCAAAGATGCCAAAATCAAAGCCATTACCTTACCGTCGGCGTTCTCTGCGATGCTGGGCATCACCGAAGCGGCCATTTTTGGTATCAACCTGCGCTTCGTTAAGCCGTTTATCGCCGCGCTGATTGGCGGCGCGGTGGGCGGGGCCTGGGTGGTCTCCGTACATGTATACATGACTGCCGTCGGGCTGACCGCCATCCCGGGCATGGCCATCGTGCAGGCCAGCTCGCTGCTGAACTATATTATCGGCATGGTGATTGCCTTCGGCGTGGCGTTTACCGTCTCGCTGCTGCTGAAATATAAAACGGATTCTGAATAATGACGTTACCTTCCCGCTGGCCTGCGATCCTGCAGGCCGTTATGAAAGGTCAGCCGCGGGCGCTGGCGGATAGCCACTATCCGCAATGGCACGCCGCGCCGGTGACGGGGCTGATGAACGACCCGAACGGGTTTATCTGGTTTGCCGGCCGCTACCACCTGTTCTATCAGTGGAACCCGCTGGACTGCGAGCATCGCTTCAAGTGCTGGGGGCACTGGAGCTCTGCGGACCTCGTGCACTGGCGGCATGAGCCGCTGGCGCTGATGCCCGACGAAGAGTATGACCGCAACGGCTGCTACTCCGGCAGCGCCGTGGTAAACCAGGGCGTTTTGACACTGTGCTACACCGGCAACGTCAAGTTCGATGACGGCAGCCGCACCGCCTGGCAGTGCCTGGCCGTGGAGCAGCCGGACGGAACGTTTACGAAGCTGGGGCCGGTGCTGGCGCTGCCGGAAGGCTACACCGGACACGTGCGCGACCCGAAGGTGTGGCAGCACGAAGGGGAGTGGTACATGGCGCTCGGCGCGCAGGATGTGCAAAAGCGCGGCAAGGTGCTGCTCTTTAAGTCAGCCGATTTGCACGCCTGGACGTCCTGCGGGGAGATCGCCGGTCACGGGGTTAACGGCCTGACGGACGCGGGCTATATGTGGGAGTGTCCGGACCTGTTTGACCTCGACGGAACGCATGTTCTGATCAGCTGTCCGCAGGGGCTGGCGCGCGAGCCGTATCGCTACCTCAATACCTATCCGGCTACCTGGATGAGCGGGGCGTTTGATTACGCCAGCGCCGCATTCGATCACGGCGAGCTCCACGAGCTGGACGCGGGCTTTGAGTTTTACGCACCGCAAACCACGCTGGCGGAAGACGGACGCCGCATTCTGATCGGCTGGATGGGCGTACCGGACGGGGAAGAGATGCTTCAGCCAACCCGGGCGAACGGCTGGATGCACCAGATGACCTGCCCGCGCGAATTACGGTACCGCGACGGCAGGCTCTGGCAGATCCCGGCGCGCGAGCTGGCGGCGCTGCGTGAAGATGAGCAGCGCTGGCAGGGGCGCGCTCTCGAGGCGCCTGAGCTGGACGCGACGCGCCTGGAGTTTGAGCTTAGCGCCGCGCGCGTGAACGTCGATTTTGCCGGCGCGCTGCGTCTTATGGTCGATGAGCAGGGCTTGCGTCTGGAACGCGCGAGCCTGAAAACCGGTGAAACGCTGACCCGCTACTGGCAGGGCGACGTCACTCATTTACGCGTTCTCTGCGACCGCTCCAGCGTTGAAATCTTCATCAACCACGGTGAAGGAGTGATGAGCAGCCGCTATTTTCCTGACCATCCGTCCCGGGTGCGATTCGAAGGTGCGTCCGATATCACATTACGCTACTGGTCGCTGCGCGCCTGCATGATAGAATGAGGGTTTTGGCAGCCGGATCTAAGTCGTTGTGAGAAAAACAAAACGCGTCACCATTAAAGACATCGCGGAGCTGGCGGGCGTATCAAAAGCCACCGCCAGCCTGGTCCTCAACGGGCGCAGCAAAGAGCTTCGCGTGGCGGAGGAGACGCGCGAGCGCGTGCTGGCAATTGCAAAAGAGCACCACTATCAGCCCAGCATTCACGCCCGGTCGCTGCGCGATAACCGCAGCCACACCATTGGTCTGGTGGTCCCGGAGATCACCAACTACGGTTTTGCCGTCTTTTCTCACGAGCTGGAAACGCTGTGCCGCGAGGCGGGCGTTCAGCTGCTGATCTCCTGCAGCGATGAAAACCCGGGGCAGGAGACGGTAGTGGTGAACAACATGGTGGCGCGTCAGGTGGACGGGCTGATTGTGGCTTCCAGCATGCTCAACGATGCGGACTACCATAAGCTCAGCGAGCAGCTGCCGGTGGTCCTGTTTGACCGTCACATCAACGACAGCGCGCTGCCGCTGGTGATCACCGATTCCATTACCCCGACGACCGAACTGGTGGCCGACATTGCGCGTCAGCATCCTGATGAGTTCTACTTCCTCGGCGGGCAGCCCCGCTTATCCCCGACGCGCGACCGACTGGAAGGGTTTAAGCAAGGGCTGCGTGAGGCCGGCGTGGAGCTGCGCCCCGAGTGGATCATTCACGGCAACTATCACCCGAGCTCCGGATACGAGATGTTTGCTGAACTCTGCGCCCGCCTGGGGCGTCCGCCAAAAGCGCTCTTCGCCGCCGCCTGCGGGCTGCTGGAAGGGGTGCTGCGCTATATGGGCCAGCATAACCTGCTGCAAAGCGATATCAGGTTAGCCAGTTTTGACGATCACTATCTCTACGATTCGCTGACGATCCCGGTGGATACCATCCGCCAGGATAACCGACAGCTGGCGTGGCACTGCTTTGATTTGATTAGCAAACTGATCGAGGGGGAGACCCCGGAACCGTTGCAACGCAAGCTGTCTGCCACCCTGCAGCGGCGCTATAAGTCATCTAAATAGCCCGACAGGATACTTCAATAACTTTAATTAATTTAAGTTTTGGAAGCGCCGATAACCATAAGGAATAATTCTCCTTGAGGTATTGGTTTATGTCGTTGAAAAAGTCGTCCCTGATTGTCCTGTTCTCGCTGCTTTTCTTCTTTGTTGTCAGCACCGTCACCAGCGTTGGCCTCATCATTAAAAGTAATAATTCGCTGGATAACGTCAACAAAGAGATCCAGGTTGTGCTGTCCATTATTGACCCCATCAACCACAGCCGTACGCTACGCGTGAGGGTTATGGAGTATGTGAAGATGGTGGAAGCGGGTAATACTGCCGACGAGGCTGCCAAGCTTGCCGCCGTGAAAGAGGCGCTGACCAAAGCGGACCACGCCTTTGCGGCCTTTATGGCGTCGCCGCGTCTGCCGGATGAAGCGCCGCTGGTGACAGCCTATCAGGACGGCTGGCAAAACTACCGCAACCAGGGGCTGGCGCCGCTGATCGACGCCGCCGAGGCGCACGATGTGGCTAAATTCAACGCGCTGATCCCGGAAGTCTCCCGCCTTGACCGCCAGTACGAGATCGTTCTCGACCAGGTGCTTTCCGTCCACCAGAAATACGCCAAAAGCCTGAACGAAGATGCGAGCAGTAACTTCGTCTCTGGCCTGGCGATCGTTGCCGCTATCGCCAGCCTGTTTGTGGTGGTGATTATCGCCGTCAGCCTGCTGATGAAGCGCTTTGTCTTTGCGCCGATCAACCTGGCGCGCGAGCACTGCAGCCAGATTGCGGCAGGCAAGCTGGACATTCCGGTGCCGGTGAAGGGGAGTACAAGCAACGAAATCGACCATCTGATGGGCTCGATGGAGCAGATGCGTCAGGCACTGCTGGCGACAATCGCCCAGGTGCGCGATGCGAGCCATACCGTAACGCACGCAGCGCAGGAGATTGCCTCCGGAAATATCGACCTGGCGTCACGCACCGAACAGCAGGCTTCGGCGTTAACCCAGACGGCGGCCAGCATGGAAGAGCTGAGCGCGACGGTGGCGAACAATACCGACAACGTTTATCAGGCCGGTAAACTGGTGCAGGACGCGGTGAAAAATGCCCACACCGGTGAAGCGGTGACTCGTGAAGTCATCGACACGATGAATACCATCGCGGCGAACTCGAAGCGCATTGAAGACATCACCAGCGTGATTAACAGCATCGCCTTCCAGACCAACATCCTGGCGCTGAACGCGGCGGTTGAAGCGGCGCGCGCCGGTACGCAGGGTCGCGGCTTTGCGGTCGTGGCCAGCGAAGTGCGCACTCTGGCGCAGAAAAGCGCGGTGGCGGCTAAGGACATTGAAAGCCTGATCGCGCAGTCGGTATCCAGCGTGAAAAACGGTGCGGAGCTGGTGAGCCGCTCGGGCGAGGTGATTGACTCGATCATTACGTCGGTGAATAAAGTGAATACTCTGATGGAGCAGATCTCCGTCGCATCTGAAGAGCAGAGCCGCGGGATCGGCCAGGTCGGGCAGGCGGTGACCGAAATGGACGGCGTGACCCAGCAGAACGCCGCGCTGGTGCAGCAGTCCGCCGCGGCAGCGGCCTCGCTGGAAGAGCAGGCGCAGCAGCTTTCACGGAGTATTTCGAGTTTTAGGTTGCCGGTGCAGGCTTGATTGAATGAGGGAGGCTCCGCAAGGAGCCTTTTTTGTACCTGGCATAACCGTAACTGTATAATTCAGGAGATCTCTACAGGCAGCACAAATCTAATATTAACTATCACCAGGGAAAGTTATGTTAATCATTTTTAGTGGGCTACCCGGCAGCGGTAAAAGTACCGTTGCAAAAATTGTTGCTCAAAGGCTGGGGGCTGTTTATCTGCGGGTTGATACCGTTGAGCAGGCCATTCGTTCAGTTTCTGAACCCGGCCAGAAAACGGGTCCGGAGGGCTATTTTGCCCTCTATGGCTTAGCAAGTGAGAATCTTAAGCTGGGCTCCACCGTTGTGACCGATTCCGTTAATGATATTAACCTTGTGCGAGATGCTTTCCGCAATATTGCTCTGTCGTTGAAGGTGCCTTTCCTGGAAGTTGAAATTGTCTGCTCAGACGAAAAAGAACATCGTTTTCGCGTAGAGAACAGAGTCTCTGATATTCCAGGGCTCACGCATCCTGACTGGGAACAGGTTAAAAACCGTGAGTACGAAACCTGGGAAAGAGAACATCTCATATTGGATACCGCCCTGTTATCAGCTGCAGAGTGTGCAGATAAAATCCTGGAAATTAAGAACGCTCTAAACCGGCCTTAAACGGTGAACAAGCGCCAGCAATGGCTTTCACGGGGCGTGTGAAAATACGCTCCCCGCAAAATTATTCATTCCCCCAAGCAATATTTGCCTCCCTCATCCGTCTACCTCATCACAAGCCATAATCAGTTACTGTAAACGAGGTAAACACCATGAGAGATTTTGAAATGCACGGCAGAGGTCACGGGCGCGGATTCGGTCGTCACCGTATGGGCAAGGGCTTAGTCATCGGCGCGGTGATTTTCATCGTGCTCGGCCTGCTGGTGATGTCCCTGTGGAACGCCTTGCTCCCGGCGATCCTGGGCGTGAAGGCCATCGGATTCTGGCAGGCGCTGGGCATTCTGGTGCTGAGCCGCATTCTGTTTGGCGGCTTAGGTTTCCGCCCCGGGATGTTTGGCGCGCACCGCCGGATGCACGAGCGCTGGATGAACATGACGCCCGAACAGCGCGAGGCGTTTATTCAGCAGCGTCGCGAAGGGTTTGGTCGCCACGGTCGCGGGCACTGCGGCTGGCACGGTCATCGTGACGATAAGCGCGATGAAGCCACGCCAAAAGCGCCGGATGCAGAGTGAGCGAGATGAAAGCCGGGGAGACGGGCGGATCCATGCTGATGTCGGCGCTCAATGCCTGCCGCGCCCGGCTGAAAGCCTTCATTCGCGGACGGATCTCCGTGCGCGATGATGCCGACGACATTTTGCAGGAAGTGACGTATCAGCTGATGAAAGTGGAGCAGCCGGTCGAAAACGTCGCCGCCTGGCTGTTCCGCGCGGCGCGTAACGAGATGACCGACCGGGCGCGCAAAAAGCGTGAGGTGTCGCTCTCCGGCTATTTTACGGGCGAAGACGACGAGGGTTTTCCGGAAGACGAGCTGGCCGAAACCCTGTTCGGCGTACCGCACACGCCGGAAGAGGAGTACCTCAAGACGCTGCTGTGGGAAGAACTGGGGCAGGCGCTGTCTGAACTTCCTCCGCCGCAGCGGGAGGTATTTGAAAAGACCGAGCTCCACGGCTACAGCATCAAAATGCTGGCAGAGGAGACCGGCGCCAGCGAACAGGCGCTGTTATCCCGCAAGCACAAGGCGGTGCTGTTTCTGCGCACGCGGCTGCGGGACGTCTATGACGCGCTGACGGGCGAATAGCGGCGACAGACAAAACCTTACACTTCCGGCACTTGTAGATTCATCACTATCGTTTATGATCGGGGCGTCTTGTCACTCTGGAATGTTATGCGCAACCGTCAGCTCCTCGGAAAATGGCTTTTGATTATCACCTGTCTTGCGATGGCGCTTTGCCTCGTGCAGCGTGCGGTGATGCTCAACCATTTTTTACAGGGACTGGATCCGCAGATTTCTCTGAGTGCTGATGCCCCAACGCAAACCAGCACCGAGCAGTCCGGGCCATCGCCCTGTCAGCTAGGCGCTCACTCGCTTCTCTGCGCCCAGCCGCTGTTCTTCGACGGTGCGTTACCGGCCATTATTATCTTCTTCGCGCTGCTGCAGCTGTTTACGCAAGGGCGGGCACTGGCTCCCGCGGAACAGCCCGTTCAGGCACCGCCTCCCCGAATACACCTGAAAAACTGCGTTTTCCGTGAATGATAAACATCGTCCTCACACGATAATTTTTCACTGTTCACGGAGTACAACATGGTTAACCTCTTCAGGGGATTCGTCTTCCTGTGGCTGTCCTGCATTGGCATTGTCCATGCGGCGGACACCGGCTGGCTGGTCTCCCCACAAAACGATCACGCCCGCATCCGCTTTCAGGCGGAGAGGGAACAAACGCACATTAAGGGTCTGCTCACCGTTGAGCTAAAGCCCGGCTGGAAAACCTACTGGCGATCGCCGGGCGAGGGCGGCGTGGCGCCGAAAATCAGCTGGCCGGACGGCATAACGGACAGCTGGTCCTGGCCGGTTCCGTCGCGTTTCGATATCTCCGGCATGACGACGCAGGGCTATCACGATAAGGTCACTATCCCGATCGTTCTCGACGGGGTGAAGGGCGACACGCTCGATGGGACGCTGACGCTCTCTACGTGCAGCAACGTCTGCCTGCTGACGGACTACCCGCTGCATCTCGATTTTACCCAGCCGGTGGATGAGGGCTTCCGCAGCGACTTCGAGCAAGCGATGCGCGCCGTTCCAGGCACGTCTGGCGTATCCACGGATCTCTCCGCCTGGCTCTCTGGCGACAAGCTGGTGATTACCGGCACCACGGATGGGAAATGGGACAATCCGGGGATCTACTTTGATCCGCTGGAGGGCGATATTCTGCCCGGCGAGCCGGTTATTAAACATGACGGCACTGCGCTTCGGGTGACGGTACCCGTGACCGACGAATGGGGAGACAAACCCGCCTCGCTGGCAGGCAAAAGGCTGTCGTTTGTGCTGACCAACGGCGATCGGGCGCAGCAAACCACCATGACCGTTGGGACAACGCCCGAAGAGACCTCCGCGCCGGGCGGGACGGGAAAAATGGTGCTCTTTGCGCTGCTGGGCGGGCTGATCCTGAACCTGATGCCCTGCGTGCTGCCGGTGATGGGCATGAAGCTTAACAGCATCCTTCAGGCGGGATCGGACAGGCGTACCATCCGGCTACGCTTCTTCGCCACCAGCGCCGGGATCCTCACCTCCTTTATGCTGCTGGCCGGGATGGTCACCGCGCTGAAGCTGGCCGGAGCGTCGCTGGGGTGGGGCATTCAGTTCCAGAACCCGTGGTTTATCGGCCTGATGGTCGCCGTGACCTTCCTGTTTGCGCAGAACCTGTTTGGAGCATTTGAAATGCTGCTGCCTTCTTCTGCCGCAGGACGGCTGGCGACGGCAGGGGGATCGGGGATCGGCGGCAGCTTTTGCGAAGGGATGTTCGCCACTCTGCTGGCGACGCCGTGCTCCGCGCCGTTCCTCGGTACCGCGGTCGCCTTTGCCCTTGGCGCGCCGCTGCACGCCCTGTGGCTTATCTTCCTGATGCTGGGCGTGGGCATGAGCCTGCCGTGGCTGTTCGTTGCCCTGGTGCCGAAAACGGCCATGCTGCTGCCAAAACCCGGCCGCTGGATGAACACGCTCAAGGTCATCCTCGGCCTGATGATGCTGGCCTCCAGCCTCTGGCTGGCGACGCTGTTGAGCGTGCATCTGGGCGAGGCGGTCAGCCAGATCGTGATGCTGGGGCTGACTGCCGTCGCGCTGGTGCTGTTTGCGCTAAAGGGGCAAAAATCTTCGCCGCTGTTCTGGCTGGTGGTCATCGCGCTGTCGGCGTTCGGCGGGTATCAGGTGCGCGGTCTGCTTAACGCGGCGCCTGACGCTCCGGCACAAAACGTTGCGCAGACTATCCCGTGGCAGCCGCTCAGTGAAAAGGCTATCGAGAACGCGCTGGCGCAGGGGAAACGGGTGTTTGTGGATATTTCCGCGGACTGGTGCGTGACCTGCAAAGTTAACGAGCATCGGGTGCTCAGCCAGCCGGACGTGATTGCCGCGCTGCGCCAGCCGGACGTGGTGGCCCTGCGCGGAGACTGGAGCCAGCCGTCCGCGTTTATCGCGGATTTTCTGACGAAGCGAAACCGCTACGCCATTCCGTTTAACGCGGTGTATGGCCCCGGCCAGCCTGATGGCGAGATCCTCTCGCCGCTGCTGGACAAGCGCACCCTGGTCACCACCCTGAACAACGCAAAAGGCTAACTGTGTCATGAAAAAACTCTTTATTACGCTGCTGCTCCTGCTGGCCCCGCTTCAGGTATTCGCCGCGCAGCCGCTGACGCCGGACCAGGAGCAGCGTGCGCAAAAGATGATCGCTGATTTCCTGTTTAACGATCCGAACTCCCCGCGCATCGGTGCGAAAAACCCAAAGCTCACCCTGGTGGTGTTTACCGACTACAACTGCCCGTACTGTAAAAAATTCGATCCGTACCTGGAGAAGATTGTCGAAAAACACCCGGACGTGGCGGTGGTCTTTAAGTTTTTACCTTTCCGCTCGGAAAGTTCGCTGACCGCCGCACGAGACGCGTTAACCGTCTGGCGTGCGCATCCTGAGCAGTTTATGAAGCTGAACCATACCCTGATGGCGAAAAAGGGGTACCACGATGACGCCAGCATTCAGGAGGCGCAAAAGCGGGCGGGCGTGAGCGTGACGACGCCGGATGAGGAGAGTTTTCTGACGATCAGGCGAAGCCTCATTGTGGCGGAAAAAATGGGGATCCAGGGCACGCCCGCCACGCTTATCGGCGAGGGATTGCTTCCCGGCTGGGTGCCGTTCGAACAGTTCGACGAAATGGTCAGTGAAGCACTGAAAAACCGCTAACCTGAAGGGGGCGTAATGCCCCCGATAAACCGGAGAGGGAAATGAAAAAATTACTGTTACTTTCGGCGCTGGCGACGTCAGGGCTGGTACAGGCGGCTGAAGCCATACCGGACGTGGTGAAGCAGTTCAGCGAGCAGCAGCAGATCAAAATCATCAAGAAGCTGGATGCGCCGGGCGGAGCGCCAGCCTGGCTCGGGCAGTATCAGGATATGGGCGTGACGCTCTTTCTCACGCCGGACGGCAAGCACGTGATCTCAGGCTATCTTTATGATGACAAAGGGAAGAACCTCAGCGAGGGCTACTTCCAGAAAGAGATTTACGCCCCGATGGGACGCGAGATGTGGAAAAACCTCAACGCGGCGCATCCCCTGAAGGAAGGGGCGGATAACGCCCCGCGTAAGGTCTTTGTCTTTGCCGATCCGTTCTGTCCGTACTGCAAGCAGTTCTGGTCCGAGGCGCAGCCGTGGGTGAAGGCCGGTAAGGTGCAGCTCAATACGCTGCTGGTGGCGTTCCTCAACCCCAACAGCGGACGCAACGCCGCCGCTATACTGAACGCGAAAGATCCGGTTGCTGCCTGGCGCGAATACGAGCTTTCCGGCGGCAAAAAACTGCCCAAGCCTGAAGGGGACGCTTCTCGCGAAACGGTTGAGATCCTGCAAAAACATCAGGCGCTGATGGACAGCCTGGGCGCAAACGCCACGCCGGCCATTTACTATCTGAATGCGGAAAACGAGCTGCAGCAGGTGGTGGGTATGCCGGATGCCCAGCAGCTTGAGGCGATGTTCGGGCCGAAGCCGTAAAAGACCAGGCAGAAACGGGGCGTTTCTGCCTGGTGGTCACTCAGCTACCCCAGCGTCCACGGAGATAGTTTACCGCCTGCTGGGTCTGCGGCTGGTTCAGGTAATCTTCCCGGAACAGGATGGTGCCGTTGACGTTGGGCAGCGAATCGTTGAGATCGAGCTGTTTTTTCAGCTCCGGCACGCCGCCCTGAACCGTCCAGTCCGGCTCTTTTTTCGACGGCTCGCCCACCTTATAGAACGCAATGCCGATATACAGGCGAGTGTGGGTCGGCTTGACGACGTCGGCCCACCATCTGGTCAGCACGTCGTAGCGCGCGGCATCCCGGGAGAAGGGCCAGTAAATCTGCGGCGCGATGTAGTCCAGCAGGCCCTGCTGCACCCACTGACGCGTATCGGCGTAGGATTCATCATAGGCCGCGGCGCCGCGGGTGTCGGAGCCTGCCGGGTCAAAGGAGCGGTTACGCCACACGCCCGCCGGGCTGACGCCAAACTCCACGTTGGGCTTTGTCTGCTTGATCGCGCGGGAGACCTGGACAATCAGCTGCTGCGTATTGTGTCTACGCCAGTCGGCTTTTGAGGCAAACCCCTGGCCGTACTGCCGCCAGCTCTGCGCGTCATTGAGCGCGGATCCCGGCGATTCGGCATAGAAGTAATCATCAAACTGCACGCCGTCTACCGGGTAGTTCGCCACCACTTCGGTCACCACTTTGGTTATCCAGTCCCGCACGTCGGGAATACCCGGGTCGAGCACAAAGCGGTCGCCCGAGATGCGGATCCATTCCGGGTGCTGGACATAAACGCTGGACGGCGTCTGGTATGACGTCCGGTTAAGGGCGGCGATGGTGGACGGCTTGGTGTTGGTCGATACGCGATAGGGGTTAAACCAGGCATGGACCTTCATGCCGCGCCTGTGCGCTTCATCAAGCATAAACTGCAGCGGATCGTATCCCGGATACTCACCGATGTTGCCTGTCAGCATATCTGACCACGGTAAAATTTTAGATGACCAGAGCGCCGTGCTGTCCGGCTTCACCTGGAAAAATACCGTGTTGATGCCGAGCTGCTTAAGGTTGTCGAGCTTTGCAATCAGCGCCTGCTTTTGCATCGCGATGCGCTGGTCCGCGCTGCGGCCATTCACCGAGGCCACCGGCGGCCAGTCGAGACGCGAGACGGTCGCCAGCCAGATCCCGCGCATCGGCTCGTTTGCCTGCGGCGTCGGTTTATTGACGGTGGGAAGAGGGGTAACCAGTGATTTGGGTGGTTTTGAGGAGCAGCTTACAAGTAAAAGTGCGCAGGCAGCCAGCGCACCAATCCGTTTTACGTGTCGCGTCATTTGCGTATTAGCTCTTGATAATCCTGCTGTTGGCCCAGGGATTAAATGCGGGCGCCGCCTGCTCTGTATTTCCCTCATCATCGAGAGAGTCCAGATACAGGGCTTCGACCTCCGCGCGCGCCCACGGGGTACGGCGCAGAAATTTCAGGCTCGATTTAACGCTGGGGTCTTTTCTGAAACAGTTAATTTTGATTCGGTCGCCCAATTCGCTCCAGCCATATTTCGCCACCAGGGCGTTGACCATCATCTCCAGCGTTACGCCATGCAAAGGATCTTTGGAAATATGTGCAGTCATAGGCGTCCGGATGTCTCGATTTTTAGGTGATTGGGATAAACGCTGAAAGGGTACAAGAAAGCAGGGGAAGCGGCAATTTTCCTTTTCCCCTCGCTCATCTTATAACGGACTCCGTGCGCTGATTTTCACCGATAATTTTTCCCGCGCTGTTTTCAATCGTAAACCGAATCGACACGTCATCCTGGCCCTCGGGCGTAGCCGTAAGCGTTTTAACCATCGCTCCCGAATCTGCTGCGATCGTCATCGTTGTCGTGCCTTTTGCCAGCACCTTGTCGCGCTGCGTGATGCGCCAGCTCAGGCGGCATTCGCGGCACGGTTTCCAGGTGTCGTTGATGGCCCACAGACGCACGCTCCCCGCCGCCCCGGATTGCCACTGCGCCGTCACCGGTTCAATGGACGGCAAAACAGGCTGGTAGGCGCGTTTTAAGGCGTAAAACCCGGCTTTAGGCTTACGCAGGTAGTCCACCACGCCCCAGTTGATGGAGGGCCAGGTTTCTACAAACATGAAGTGGAACAGGGCCGTCACCGGCTGGTATCGCTGTCGACGGTAGCTCTCTGCCGCCGTGGCCACCAGCTGAGACTGGTACGCCTGAGTATTGCGGATCATCGCCTGAATGTTCTTCCCGCGCGGAATACCGGCAAACTTAAAGGTCTGGAAGGGCTGAAAATTATGGTATTTCCAGACGGTCCAGCCGGGATCGTCAGCGGCGGTCGTTTTTGGCCAGAGCGACGCCGCCGGGATGATGGTTTTTAGCGTTGACAGGCGGGGAAGCGCCTGCGCGCCGAACTCGGTGATGATCCCCGTTTTGGCCGGAGCAAGCAGGTCGCGTACGGTACCAAAGTACCAGCCCGCCCAGTAATGCTCCTCAACGGCGGAAAAGCGATGCACGATGCGCGAAGTATCTTCGGAAAGCGTATCCGCTACCTTTTGCGTGAGTTCGCGGTTGAGGTTTTTATTCCAGTCCGGGAAGCGTTTTTCCATCCAGGGCGAGTTCCACGGCGGTTCGTTATGCCCGCCCCAGACGATAATGGCGGGGGAATTACCGAACTGTTCGATCATCTCCCGCGTCTGTCGAACCGCATTTTCCGTGAAAGCCGCACTGTTGTTGTAGCCCCACTGCAGCGGAACATCCTGCCAGATCATCATGCCCATCTCATCGGCCACGTCATACAACGCACGTCCGGCAACGTGTCCGTGCACGCGTATGGCATTGGCGTTCATGGCTTCCACCAGACGAAGATCGCGACGGTATTTTTCTCGCGTCATGGTGCTGAGCCAGGGGGAGCCGATGTAATTGCTGCCCTTAATGAAAAGGCGTTTGTCGTTAATGAGCCAGCCCTTATTGTCGGGCTGCTCGACGATCTTGCGCAGCCCGGTGCGGGTGACCGCCGTATCCATCAGGCCGTTTTCATCCCGCAATGCCACGCGAATGGTATACAGGTGGGGTTTTCCGGTACCGACGGGCCACCACAGTTTTGCCTTCGGCATAGGCAGCGTCACCTGCACGGAATGGGCGCCGCTTTCGAGGGTAACCGGAAAGTCAGCCTGGAAGCGATTGCCGCTGAAATTGGCGGGCGTGGCGGTGAGCCGCACGGTCGCTGGGCCCTGGCCGAGCGCCCGATAGCGAATATCTGCTTTCAGCGCGGGGTGCGTCAGCCCCTGTGACCAGTCTGGTCGCAGGATGGTCTCATCCAGGGTAGCGCCCCGGCTAAGATGCAGCCTCACCGGTGCCCAGATGCCGCCCGAGTTGGCGTCCTGTCCTTGCGGCGACCAGGCCCCGCCGGGACGCGTGTCATGCTGGTTAAGGATCCCTTTCATGAGCGTTTTATGCAGCGGCCAGACCTTATTGGGATCTTCGTAAGGGCTGTCCACCCTGACCACCAGTCGGTTGTGACGTTGTAACGCCTGGCTGGCATCCAGCGAAAAGCGCTGAAAATAGCCCTCATGTTGGCCGAGCTGCTGGCCGTTCAGGGTGACCTCGGCCAGGTAATCGACGCCGTCAAAAACCAGGGTGCTCATTACGTCGGGCGGCTGCACGGGCAGGGAAAAGGCGTGCTTGTACCACAGCGCGCCCTGATGATCGTATCCGGCGCTGTACCAGTTGGCGGGGACGTGAAGCGGGCGCCAGCCTGATGCAGCAGGATGCGCGCTATTATTGGCGTCCTGAACCTGCCATTCTCCAGCAAGAGACCAGCTGACCGGTGCAGAGTTAGCCACAGTGTGGGTGGTCAACAGGGCAAAGAGCAGCGCGCAGTTGCGAGCGTTCATGCGTTTACCCCGCGCGCGTTGAGCCACGCCATCAGGCGCAGCGATTCCTTCTGAAGCTGCTGGTTTAGCGTCGCAAGCTGTTGCCCCTCCAGCGTGTGCGCCTCGCTCTCCAGCACCTGTAGTTGCTGTGCGAGCGTGCTGAAGTCCAGGGTGACGGCTTCTCCTCGCAGCTTGTGGGCCGCGCGGCGCAGCGCTTCACGATCGTCGCTGTCGATAGCCCGGGTGATGGCCTTCATGGCCTCCTCCAGCCCTTCGCCAAACAGGGCCAGCAGCTCCTGAACCAGCGCAGGGTCGTCAGCGCACTGCTTCAGCAGGCGTGCTTCATCCGGGAAGTCGGAAGGGGCATCGTGGCGCGGAAGCACGCGAGCAATCTCTTCAGCGAGACGCTCCTGGCTGATGGGTTTGGCAATGTAGCCGTCGAAACCCATCTGAAGACAGCGCTCTTTATCCCCCTGCATGGCGTGTGCCGTCATGGCGACGGTGGGCTGAGCCGGGCCGGGGCGGGCGCGTTCTTCTTCACGCAGCAGGCGAATGGCGGTTTCACCGTCCATCTCTGGCATCTGAAGATCGATCAGCAAAACGTCCCACACGCCCGCGCGCCAGCGTTCCAGCAGCGCGACGCCATTATCGACGATCTGACAGGTGTGCCCGAGCCGCTCGAGCAGGCGCGCAGCGACCTTCTGGTTGACCAGATTATCTTCCGCAAGCAGGACCCTGAGCCCGGCTGTGTCCGGCGCGACGGTGGGCGCGGGCGCGCTTTCACTCACCGTCTTCGGCGCACGTTCAAACGCCGCAGCAATCGCCTGATGCAATTCATTCTGGGCGATAGGTTTATGCAGGTAGTTCTGGATACCGATCCGCTTCAGCATATTGATATCAAAATGTCGGCTCATGGAGCTCAGCATGATGATGTGGCTCTCAGCAACCTGCGGCAGCACCGAAAGTTCGAGAGCCAGCGACACGCCGTCCATATCCGGCATCTGCG
The DNA here is from genome assembly GCF_008364555.1 of Enterobacter vonholyi. Taxonomy (GTDB): domain Bacteria; phylum Pseudomonadota; class Gammaproteobacteria; order Enterobacterales; family Enterobacteriaceae; genus Enterobacter; species Enterobacter vonholyi. Next base: position 516,734 of record NZ_VTUC01000006.1, on the reverse strand, counting down.
CGTCCAGCAGGATCAGCGGCCATGCCGTCCCGGTTTTAACCCGGTTGATGGCCTCGCTGGCGTTATTAACGCAGGTGGGTTTCAGCCCCATCTGGCTAAGCATGGCGGCCAATAGCCGCAGGTTGGTCGCGTTATCATCAACCACCAGCACGGGCTCCCCGTTAAAGCGATGGCTATGCCGGCGTTCCTCCGGGCCAGGCGCCTGGGCCGCAAGCGGCAGCGCGAAGGAAAATTCGCTGCCTTTCCCCGGCTCGCTGGATACCGTTAATTCGCCGCCCATCGCCGCGACCAGTCGCGCAGAGATGGTTAGCCCGAGCCCCGTACCGCCATAGCGGCGCGTGGTTGAGTTATCCGCCTGGCTGAAGGCTTCAAAAATGGCTTTCTGCTTATCTGCCGGTATGCCAATGCCGCTGTCGCACACCCGGAAACGCCATCGATCCGCGCTATCGCCGGGCTCAACAATCAGGATCACTTCCCCCTTATGGGTAAACTTCAGCGCGTTGCCCAGCAGATTGGTCAGGATCTGGCGCAGCCGCGCGCCGTCGACCAGCAGCACGTCGGGAACGTCGGGCGCAATATCGACCAGCAGCTCGATGCCTTTTTCGCTGGCTCCCGGCATGTGCGGGCGAATAAGCGACTGAATAAAGGGGCGGACCGGGACGGGCTCCGCCTCCAGCTCCACTTTTCCGGCTTCAATCCGGGAAAAGTCGAGAATATCGTTAATGATGTGCAGCAAAGACTGGGCAGAACTCATTACCAGCGTCAGGTAATCGCGCTGATCGGCGCTGAGCGCCGTATCCAGGCACAGCTGGGTCATGCCAATAATGCCGTTCATGGGGGTGCGAATTTCATGGCTCATATTCGCCAGGAACGCGCTTTTCGCCTCATTGGCTTTTTGTGCCTCAATGGCCGAGGCGAACGCCTGAATTTCAGCCTCCTTGCGGCGCGTAATATCCTGCAGCGTGCCAATCACGCGCTCGGCGTTTCCCTCAATAGAGAGCGTGACCACCTGGCCGGAGAGCAGCATCCAGCGCAGTCCTTCGGTAGGGTGATGCACGCGAATTTCACATTCAAAGACCGGGCGATGATCCTGCTTCGAAGCCTGTAGAGCCTTGCGCAGCGCTGCGCGATCGTCCTCGTGAACCTGGTTAAGTAAAAAACGCACCGGATATCGCCACTGGGTGCGCGACTGGCCCAGCATGGCAAGCAGGGTGTCGTTCACCTGGAGCGTGTCGCCGGAAACCTGCCAGTCCCAGATCCCGATATGGATGGATTCCGCCGTCAGCAGAAAATCGTCATGCAGCTGGTGCCGCGCCCGCTGTGCTTCATCCAGCTCGGTAATATCGCTGTGCAGGCTGACAATGCCGCCGTCCGCAAGCCGCTGATGCTGGACGAAGATGCGCCGCTGGCCCGCCTGCCGCACTTCGCAGTGTTTATCCTGCCGACAGTTGCGCACGATCGACTCGCGCAGCGTCTGACGCAGGCCGGGGTCGACGTTGTAAACGGCGTCGATAAAGCGTTCCGCCAGCGACTCCAGCGTTGTGCCCGCCTTCAGCCACGGGGTAATGACCGGATAAAAAAGGGCCACGTTGTGATTCCAGGCCTGCAGGCGTTCCTCGGAGTCATAAATCATGACGGCGGCCGGCAGCGCGTTAAGATCGTTCGTGAATGCGCTCATCGTGATCCTCCTACGCGCGGTAGTGCAGTTCTGCCTGCCGGCGCAGGTATTCCAGCCCGGGCGCGATCGCCATGGCCCAGGCCGTCAGGATCTCATCGTCGCACTGCGGATCGCGCAGGCTCACGGTGTTCAACATCGCTTCGCGCCACAGGGCGAAAAAACGCGGGGGGAGGTGGAGACCGTCGTCGCTTTGCTCCCGCGCCAGGCGCTCGAGAAAATCAGGCACGATTAACGCGCCGTCTACCGCAAGCATGGCGAAGAAACTCTTAAACAGAGTCTGCTGACCCTCGCTATCCGGCAGGCGAGAAAAATGCTGCTCCGTCTCGGGTGACATATGGACGAAGGCGTCATAAAACGTCTGAAAAAACGCCGTTTTATCATTATCCGGAAAGACGCGGTTCAGGCTGGATTCAAACAGATCGCGGTAAAATTTCACGGCGTCCTCCTTACGGCGTTTTCGCCCGGTAGACAGTGCCCGACGGGCGTATATTCATCTGCCACACGGCGCGTAAAGTAGCTCTCTTTTTTGGCCCGGCGGGCGTCAAACAGGGGGCCCGCGTTGTGTTTGAAGAACAGGGCTTCCAGCACCGTGGCATTGGTGGAGAGGGTGAGCGCAGCGTTAGTATCGCCCGTGGCTTCCTGGCGGCCTTCGTACCAGCCTTTTTGCGGATCGTTAAGATGCTTTGTCACCGCCATCAGCACGTCGGTGTAAGGGGTGTCCCACAGGGCCCACAGGGCAAAGACCGCTTTGGTCGATACCTGCGCGAAACGGGTGTAGTCCCGACCATCGTCACCGACAGAGTTCCAGGCATAGCCATTTCCCCAGACCGTATCCTGGATATGCCAGGGCGCCTGCGGAAGCGAGAAATCTGCCCTGGCCGTCAGGATCTTATCGGTCTCCCAGCGGCTCTTCTGGCTCAGCCAGACGTTTTCGGCCTGCTTGCGCAGGTGCTTTTGCCGAGCGGCCGCAACGCCTTCGGGCTCCCAGCCAAACTCCAGGCCCGGCAGCATATAGGGAAGGGTGGAAATCACAGAGGGCTGCCACGTGGTGCGCGGATCCCTGGCATCGACGGCCAGACGCCGCTGGGCGATGATGACGTGGTGCGCCGGGGGCGTAAACGCTTTCTCCGGGGAAAACCCCCACAGCTGAAACGCCGTTGCGGCATATTCGCTCTCGCCCAGGCGCAGCTCCTCGCGCACCACCGGCTGGCCGTTTTGCAGGGAAGAGGACCACAGTTCGCCTTCACGATCGATGACCGGACAGAAATTCCAGCGCAGGATGATTTTATCCAGGTATTCGCTGTACTGCGGTTCCCGCTCAGCGGTGAGGCGCAGGGCGAGCATCAGACGCGCCATATCGCGTGCGGACCAGCCATTTTTAACGGGCTTGCCGCTAAAGTCGATCGGCGTCGCCGTCTGGCTGGAATAGAGTCGACCCGGCGTCCGGGCCTCGGTCAGCATCAGGCGGTTAAGGGTGCCCATCAGCCGCGTCAGGCGAGCGTCATATTCGGCGTCGTCAATCAGCCCCAGCTCTTTGGCCGCCAGCAGGGCGATAAGCGTGTCGCCCATTTGCCAGAGCGTGACGCGGGGCTGTTTGTCGCTGCCGTTGACCAGCCCGGTTTGCGGCTGGGTATTATTGACGAAATAGCGCCAGGCGATCGCCGCCCACGTCCGCTCTTCCGGCGTCAGGGCGGCAATACGCGCGCTCGAGTGCCAGCCGCCACTGATGAGCCAGCGCCAGCCTGCGCCCTGATGGGCAAACAGCGCAAAGACGATCGCGCCTGCAAGGAGTAATCCCGCAAGCCCTCTGGCTAAGGTTTTAAGCATTGCGCAGTCACCGGAGGCAGTTTAACGGGCTCGTCCGCGCTGCATGACGCGCACTGGCAGGCCTGGCAGGCGGGTTTGGTGCGCTGCGTGACGCCGGTCCGGTCGCACCAGCTTTTTACGGCCGGTGTGCTGGTCAGGAACGGACGGCTGCGCAGCGTGTTGTTCTCTTCAAACTGATCGAGCAGCTTTTGATCCCACAGCGACGGGGCAAAATCCTTGCTCTTCGGATTGTCGGTGTTGAAGGCCAGCAGTTTTCCCTCTTTTTTGAACAACAGGGCCTCCAGCATGATGCCGTTGTTGTTCGCGGTGAACTCTTTGATCGGCCCGTCGCCGTTTTCATACAGCCCTTCGTAGTAGCCTTTTCCCTCTTCATTGGCATTCTCAATGGTATTCAGCAGGCGGTCGGTATAAGGGGAGTTCCACAGCACCCACATGCCCAGCGCCGCCTTCAGCGAAATCGCGGCAGCGTTAGGGACGAACTGTCCCTTATCGGTAATGGTGTTCCAGTTGTACCCGTCGCTGAAAACGGTGTCATAGACGAAGTAAGGGGCCTTATCGAGCTGGTGCTCGGAGCGCGCGGTGAGGACGCCAGTAATGGTATAGCGGTTCTCCTGAGCCTGATAAACGCGGTCGGCAAAGTTTTTCATCCACGTCAGGGAGTAGTCGCGCGGGGCGTTATCCCGGTCGGTCGGTTTGTCAAAGCCGAACTCCAGCCCGTAGAGCAGGTAGGATTCTGTCACCACGTAGTTATGCTGCGACGTGTTGCGTGGATCGCGCGTATCGTACGGGACCAGCACGCAGTAGATCTCGGCCAGCTCGTAAGGCTGCGGACGGCTGGCTTTGCAGGTATTAAATCCCCACAGCTGGAAACCGGCCGCGCCGTACTCTTCATAGCCCAGTCGACCTTCCTGAACGTACTTCGGCTGGCCGTTCTCCAGATAGGCCCCGTACAGCGTGCCGCAGGGGTCGATCGCGTGGCTGAAATCCCAGCCGAGCACCACGTTATCAATGCTGTTGCCGTATTCCGGGTAACGCTCCTTGATGATTTTCAGCCAGACCAGCATTCGCCCGATATCCAGCGCCGAGAAGCCAATTTCGCCGGGCTTATTGGTGTAGTCCACCTTCTGGCCGCTGATGGTGTTATAGGCCTTGTTGGGCAGCTCGTTGCGGAACAGTACCAGGGTGTTTAACGTGGCGAGAAACTTCAGCATCCGGCGGTCAAATTCCGCTTTATCAATCATCCCCAGCTCGCGCGCCGCCGTCAGGGCGGCCAGATAGGAGGCGCTGTCCCACATGGTGGTGGAGGGATATTTGTTGACCGCATTCACCAGGCCCGTCGTGGGCTGATAGTTGGTGACGAAATACTGCCAGGCGTTTTTCGCGATGGTCATCTCCCGAGCGGTCAGCTCGCCGCTGCGCGGGGAGTAACCTGATGCAGGGAGCTCGGTATCCGCACGCACGGTCGATAGCGCCAGCCAGCAGATCGTTATTCCCGTGAGCAGGTGGAAAAGGATCGGGGATCGTGGCTTCATGGCGTTGCTCCTGCTGAGGGGGATGTGTAGAGGCAGGCCAGACAGAGCATCTGGCCATGTGCGATGTAAGACAGACTTTCCAGCACAATGGCGTTGGTATCGGCGTCCACGACGCCATTCACGCTGTTGTTGAGATTTAACCCGCGCTGCCAGCCTTTACCCGGCACCTGAAGGGCCAGAACCTGCTGGCGCAACGCTTCGCTCCAGCTGTTGCGGAACAGGGCATACCAGGCAAACGCGGTGCGGGTGGAGGTAATCGCCACTTTCTCCGGCACCTCGTCGCGCAGGTTACGCACCTGTACCGGCTGCCTGTCCGGCAGATCGTTAACGTAATCCGGCGCGGGTTCGGCATAATCCGTGCTGATCGGCGGTTTTGGCGCGCGCAGGCCGTGGCGCCGCTGCTGGATCTGCATAATTCGCCACGCAATTTCAGCGCTCTGCGCATCAAAACCCAGCTCAAGACCGGTTAAAAGATAGGGGAGACTGATCAGCGAGGTTTGCTTGCCCCAGGGCGTGCGAAGCCCTTCATCGGGCACCATTACGCCATCCAGATCGATCATCTTTTGCCCTTCAGGCGGGTTGGTCACCGCGAGTCCTGCCGCGCTGTCTATCAGGCGCAGCGTATGGCTGGCATAGAGACGGTAGCCAAAGCTGTCCCGCTGTTCGTCGTCGGTCAGCGTCCAGTGGTGGAGCGGCACCGCAGCCTGGCTTTGGGTGTTATTTTCAATCAGCGCCGCGGTGCGCCAAACGCTCAACAAATCGCGGATAGCCGCCGCGTGCTGGGGATAGCGCCACAGCAGGGTCTGTAATGCCGTCAGCAGCCGGCTCAGACCGATTGCGGAGGCGTCAGGCTTGCCCAGAATCTTGAGCGTGTCCGCATGGTAATAGGCGGCGGGGAGACCTTTGTCATTGAGCGGCAGTTGCCCCAGCGTGAACACGGCGGTGCTGACCCTCTCGTCAAACTCATCGGCGGAAATAATGTTGAGCTGCTCTGCGGCAGCGGTCGCAAAGAGGTAGCTTCCCACGCTCCAGAGGCTCAGCCAGGGTTCACCGTCGCTGGCGTTCGCCAGCCCGTTTGGCTGAGTATTATTCACGTAGTATTGCCAGGCGACCCGCGCCCAGATGGCTTCGTCATAGGTCAGCGCCCGTTTTGTGGGCAGCGGCGGAAAGTCTTTACTGAGCGCGATGCCGCCGCTGCTTTCCACGCGCGTGGGCATCTGTTTCTCCACCCAGACCACAATGGCAAAGCCGATCAGGAAGCCGAGCAAAATGGTGAGGTAGCTGCGCGCGGGCAGCAGGGCATCACGTATCCTCATTGGGTGACCTCGTCCTCTTCAGCGGGCGTCCACATGGCCGCGAAAATCAGCGGCAGCATGGCGGCGATGTTCACCCCTCCCCAGAAAATATTGATGACATAGCCGGAGGGGTCGTCCACCTGTCCACGCGCCACCTGGATACCGCCCCAGATAAGCCCTGCGAGGGTGAGCACCACGATGGCAATCTGCGGCTTCACCAGGTAGAGAAAACGGCCCGTCTGCCGCTCTTTTGGCGTGACGTGAAATTTGATCTGTTCGCCCCGCAGCACCGTATTGAGCGCGCGCAGGTTCATGGAAAAGAAGGAGAGGTATGAGGCCCTGCCGTCCCAGGCCGAGATCCCCCAGGTGCCGAACATAAAGGCCAGCTCGGAGAAAATAAAAAACGGGAGAAAATGCAGATAGAACGGCGTCGACCAGGCGGACACCGGCGGAATGCCGGTGAACAGATAGATAATGGGTGAAATCAAAAACACCGTGTTCCATACGCAGGCCATGTATGACCAGAAGGTGGTGGCATACATCAGCGTCTGGGGCAGAGAGAGCCTGAAGCGGCGACGGCTGAAGATGTTGTCATGAAACAAAATATCCAGCGAGCCGGCGGCGTACTTAAAGCGCTGGATCATCCAGGTGAGCATATCCTGCGGAGAGAGCATCTTCGACTCAACCCGCGGATGCATAACCGAGCGCCAGCGTCGTGCGGCGTCACCGTGCAGCAGCACCGAGGTGTAAATATCTTCCGAGACGTGGAATTTGTAGGGGGTAAGCTCGGTGTCAAACGCCACGTGCGGACGCATTGCATTCTGCAGCGCGTCCCGGGTCTCCTCATCGCGAATATCGCGCGTGTGACGATGGATCTCCTCTTCAACGGACCAGACGTAGCTTCTCAGCGCGGCCTGCATGACCGCCTCGCGACGGTGAATGGACGCCGCGCCACAGCAGAAAGCCGCGTTCGCCCAGTTGCGCCGCCGCAGGATCACGTCATAGAACATGCGCGGATCGTTAAAAAACGGGTCGCGGCCTACGGTGACCGGGCCAACACACTTTTGAATCAGCCAGCCCAGACCGTAGCCCACTTTTCCGGCCTTTCGCTGGCCCCAGCGCGACAGATTTTCTCCTTCCGGAAGATCGAAGAACCACTGCGGCGTCTGCACCCAGGCCACGTCCGGGTCGCGGAAGTAGCCCAGCGTATGGCTAAGCAGGGTGGGAAATACCCGGGTGTCGGCGTCGCAGATAACAATGAAATCGCCGTCGGTTTGCTCAAGGCCGTTGCGCAGGTTGCCGGCCTTAAAGCCGATGTTGGTCTGGCGAGTGATATAGTTAACGCCTTCCTCTTCACAAACGGCTTTCATCTCCGGGCGGCGGCCGTCATCAAGCACGTGGATGCGGTAGTCAATCGGGAACGGGTACGCCATCTTCAGGGCATCGCGAATGGACAGCCTGACCAGCTCGGTGTCTTCCGAGTAGGTGGCAATGAACATATCCACTTTTACGGGACGGGGCTCAACGGCCTCCTCAGGCGACAGACATTCGTTAATTTCGCCGGGCGGCGGACTCTGAGGAGGATCCTGTTCTTTCCACAAATTGATGGTAAACAGCACGGTCCCTATCCAGGCCAGGGTTTCGGCGAGGACCAGCGGAATGGCATACCATAATGCGTCAGTATTCAGGGAGGCGGTCCAGCGCCAGTAAATATAATTGGCACCCAGAATAAGCGCCGCGACCGCTAACACCTGCCAGGTGAACATGACCCAGCGCGGTGTTGTTAACGGTTCCGGAGGACGACGATGTTCAAAACGGGAAAAATAAAAATCCATAGTTCCGGCGTTCCTGATTCCGTGAAAATGCAGACCCATTCTGCTGCGCAGACAGTTGCCCAAAAGCGAAAGAAAATAGCGATTAAACAAGATTTAAGATAAGTGTAGAACGCCGAATAAAAGTGTCCAGCCACGTTTTTATTAATATTTAGCAGTGGTTAATTCAGCTTAAATTCTGCTTAATATCTTTCATCTGCTGACGATAAATTGCGGTTACTATTCCTTTAGGCTATCTACTTTATTTAGACCTTAATTTTCGTTTTCAGGCAAAAGACACCCTATGAGCCATGTTGCGCCGTCGGTAGCGCAAGAAGATGACGCTAAATCAACAGCATGGAGGTATGCCGTTGCAGGTGCCAGGGACCTGAGAATCGACTTTATGCGCGGCATTGCCCTCGTCATGATGGTCGTGGCGCATACGGAGGTGATGTCGGTATTTAATATATTCTCCTGGGAGCGTTTTGGGTTAACAACCGGTGCAGAAGGTTTTGTTATTCTCTCGGGGTTTATGCTGGGCATGCTGAACCGCGCGCGTTTGCAAAAAGTGGTTTTGCTCACGGTTTCCTGGGGGCTTTATCTCAGGGCGTGGAAAATATATCGTGTAAATATCATTATCATAGTGTCCTTTATTCTCCTGGCCTATATCCCGCATATTAACGTTTTCGAGGTCACCCATTTTACCGACCGCTTTTCGGGCCAAAGCTGGTCGCTTTATCCTGTTACGCCGCAAATTAAAGAGACCTGGTTCAACATTATCCTCTATTTGCAGATTGGCCCCCATCAGACGCAAATTCTGGGGCTGTATATCTTTTTGCTGCTACTCAGCCCGCTATTTTTGGGGATGCTGCAGAAAGGAAAAGTCTGGTGGCTGCTGGGGCTGTCGCTGCTGGTGTACGGCCTGTGGCAGCGCTGGCCGCTTCGGCTGACGCCGTCGGAATTCGAATTTGCCTTCCCGCTGCTCGCCTGGCAGTTCATCTTTGTGCTGGGCATGGCCAGCGGCTGGTATAAAGCCGAACTGCTCTCTTTCGCCCGGACGCCGCCGGGGAAAGGGGTGGTAGTGGCGCTAGTCATGGTGTCGCTGGTGCTGGGATTTGTCGCCCAGAACCATACCAACCCGTTTATGCCGCCCGCGCTGCTGATGCACGTCATCCCGCCTGACAGCTTCAATTCGTTTTATCACACCTGGGCGGCGAAGAACGGGCTGGGCCCGGTGAGGGTGTTAAACGATATCGCCCTGATGGTCACCGTCTACCTGGTGCTGACGTATTGCTGGACGCCGCTCAATCGCCTGCTGGGATGGTTCCTGATCCCGCTCGGCCAGCACTCGCTTTATACCTTTATTTTGCATGTGTACGTGGTGCTGCTGGTGAGCCAGTTCATCACCTTCGACTTATGGCGTCACGCCTGGATAGAGAACACGTTAGTGCATGCGGCGGCACTGGGTATTTTGTGGCTGATGGCAAAATACGACGTCGGCGCACGCTGGATACCTAACTAAGGATGGCGGTTATGCGCGAAAAATGGCTTATGGCGGGCGTGCTGCTCGCCGCGATACCCGCCGCGGAGGCGGCGAAAAGCAGTGAAAATGAATCCCTGCGCGATAAGAACGGTGAACCCGTTCAGGCTGGCGTCTTTACCAGCCGCTGGGGGCGCCTGTTCTCGGGTAACGACAAGAAATTCTCAGGTGCGCTGAGCTTTAGCTCGGGACTGAAAGAGCAGTGGATGAGCATTCCGAACAGTTCAGACACCGCTACGGAAAAGAAAAAGTTTAACCAGACGCTAAATCTCAGCCTTCAGTATTCCCCCTACAGCTTCTGGTTTGCCAACATCACGTCCCGACTGCCGGTCAGAGACACCAGCCGCTACACCGCCGATTTTCGCTACAGCTTCGGCTACGATGACTGGCACGCCAACACGGTGAGCCTGGTTTACAGCAACTACGGCGATAACCACTTCTGGACGTCGGGTAGCCGACGACATACCTATTTCGAACAGGGCGCCTTTACGCTGGCCTACAAGTTTTCGCTACCGAAACCGGTCGAAAACACGCTCCTGATTAATAAAGGGGATTCCATCATTTGCCAGGTCGGGTACAGCTGGGTGCCGCGCTACTACGATCTCAGCAGCGATGACATTCGCAAAAATAAAAACGTCATGCTCGGCGGCTGCGGCTACACCTTCAAACAACATTTCTTCGTTCGCGCGACGGCATTCTGGTTCCCGGACAGCAGCCAGCAGCAGCCCTGGAACGGCGATTACAGCTACAGCTTCGGTTATGCCGGCTATACGCCGGGTTCGTTCTCCATCCAGTACGCGAACTATGCGGGGACGCGCTATCCGGGGCACGGCAACGGGAATGCAAAATTCAGGGAAGGGACCGTGAGCCTCATCTGGTTCTTACCGCTTTAGGAGGGATGTATGTCAGCGCTGCACGTGTTAATCGTTGAAGATTCGCTGATTTATCGTCGGTTACTCTCCCGAATGCTCACCCAGTGGGGGTATATCGTGAGCGAGGCGGAAAACGGCGTCGCCGCGCTGGAAATACTGTCCAGCCAGCCGATCAGCATGGTGATAAGCGACTGGGACATGCCGGAAATGGACGGACTCACGCTCTGTCAGACCATCCGCAACCGTCAGTTTGGCCACTACGTCTATGTCATTCTGCTCACGGCACGCGAAAATGCCGGGGATTTAACGCAGGGCTTTGATGCCGGGGCGGACGACTTTTTAAGCAAGCCGGTCGAGCAGGATGAACTGCGGGCGCGGCTCCACGCCGGGGTCCGTATTTTGACCCTGGAGGCGACCCTCGCGGCGCACAACAAGCGCCTGAGTGAAGCGTTGCATCAGATTGAACAGGATCTTGAACTCGCGGCGCGCGTTCAGCACTCGGTGCTGCCATCGCACCGCTTACGCTTTGGGAACTACTTTTCCGACTGGCTTTTCTTGCCGTCTGCGTGGGTCTCAGGCGATGTGTTCAATATTTTTCCACTCGATTCTCACATTGGGTTCTATTGCGTGGATGTGTCCGGTCACGGCGTGGGGGCCGCGATGATGTCCCTCGCGGTGGCGCGCCAGTTCTTACATGGTCGGGTGGTAGACCGTTTTTTGTTTACCGATCGGGGCGGCATTCAGTCGCCTGCGGAGGTGATCAGGATCCTGAACAGCCGCTTTTGCAGTGAAGAGAGCGACATTACCAGCTATTTCACCATTATCTACGGGGTGATCGACCCCGAGAGCGGACGAGGGGTGTTGTGTCAGGCCGGGCATCCAACTCCCGTCATTGTGAACGCAAACAGCGCCGTCACGTCCGTGGGCAACGGCGGCCCGCCGGTCGGGCTGATGCCTGACCTCAGCTGGGAGGACGTCGCGTTTACCCTCAATTCGGGGGATCGCTTATGCTTATTCAGTGACGGTATCACGGAGTGTGAGAACGTCAGCGGCGAGCAGTTTGGCCCGCAGCGTCTCGAACGCTGGCTTCATGACCATGCCCGACTTCCGGTTGACCAGCTCCTGCCGCGGTTCGGTGACCACCTGACCGGCTGGCGCAACGCAAATCGTGATGAACCGACCGCCTTAACCGATGACGTTTCACTGCTCGTGATCGAGCGTCAGGGAGAACAGAATGATTATTAACACCGAACGACTACCGCATGCCAACATTCTCACGCCCGCGGTCCGGCGGCTGGATGCCTCCGTTGCCGCGACGTTTAAAGCGTCCGTCACGGAAGAAATTGGCGACGATCGCAAGGCTTTGATTGTCGACTTCAGCAAAGTGGATTTTATCGACAGCAGCGGGCTGGGAATGCTGGTGTCGTTGTTTAAGCTGATGAACGGGAAAGGCGACATGGCGCTGTGCTCCCTGAACCCCGGGATAATGAATATGTTCACCCTGACCCGCATGGATCGCATATTCCGTATCTATCCGGATAAAAGCAGCGCGCTTGCGCAGCTGGGGCAGTAGATGCAGACGCCGGTGCAGGCAGAATTTCCGGCGGTGCTCGGTTCCCTGACGCCGCTGGCCGGCTGGCTGGAAGAGCGGCTGAGGGCGCTTCCCGTAGATGACGAGTGGCGTTTCGCGCTCGATCTCGCCGTCTGTGAGGTGGCGACGAATATCATCCGCCACGCGCTGCATGAGGATGCCTCGCGCGCATTCAGCGTACGGTTCGACATCCGCGACAGCGATGTCTGCATTGTTTTTACCGACGCGGGTGACGCGTTCCCGCTGGAGCGGCTTGAGGCCGCCAGGCGAGACCGTTTTTGTGAAATCTCGCCGCTGCTGGAGAGCGGCAGGGGGCTGATGCTCATTTTGCTGAGCGTCGATCGTTTCACTGTGGAACGCGTGACGGGTGAAAACATCGCCACGCTTGAAAAGAAAATCAGCGTATGACCCGCGGGCCATACGCGTGGTGTTTTTATTTTGTGTTGCCAGCAAACAGCTCCGGCGCCCACGGACGCGGATCCACCTCCATAAACGGCGCGCGCTCGAAGCGATCCTTCAGCGCCCACGGCACCGTGCAGTCGAAGATGGTCTTGCAGGAGATGCCGTTTCCGCGAATCGAGGTGCTGTAATCCGGCGACTGGGACGGATCCAGCTGGTGGCCGCGGATCCCAGGAATATTGGTGATGCTGACATCGCCCTGCATGCGGGTGGTCATCGCCCAGAGGATGTCGTCGCTGTCGAAAATATCCACGTCTTCGTCGACAAGAATAATGTTTTTCAGCTCCGAATAGGTGGCCAGGGCGATAAGCGCCGCCTGGCCCTGACGTCCTTCGTCTGACGGCTGGCGTTTTTTCACCTGCAGTATCCCGAGGAACTTGCCGCCGCCCGCGGTATGGGCATAGACGTTTTGCAGGAAACCCGGAATTGCCTCTTCAACGGCATTACGGATGCTGGCCTCCGTCGGCAGTCCGGCCAGCGTGGTATGTTCTTCCCCCGGTCCCACCAGCGTTTGCAGGATCGCGTGGTTTCGCATGGTCACGGCTTTCACTTTAATCACCGGCAGGGAGGGGTTCGCCTCGCCGCAGTAGCCCGGGAACTCCGGCATCGCGTGGCCGGTGTTGGTATGCTGATCCTCTCTCACGCGCACGCCCGGCAGCAGTTCACCTTCGATGATGATTTCCGCCCGCGCGATGGCTTTCTCTTTGACCGCCACGCCCTGCACCAGCTCGACCGACTGCTGGCGCAGCGCCCCGGCGACGCCCAGCTCGTTGTAGCCAAACGGCGTGGTGGGGGCCTCAAAGCACGCGCCGATGTAGATGGCGGGGTCGAGACCCATGTTGATCGTCACCGGCAGCGGCTTTCCTGCCTCTTCTGCCTTTTTGCGGAACACTTCGATATGGCGCCCGGCGGCAAGGAACATGGAAAGCTCGTCGCGCTCCTGCACGCAGAGGCGGTGAATGGTGACATCCGTCAGCGAGCTGTCTTCCGGATCGCTTGCCAGCACCAGTCCCAGACAGAAGAACGGACCCGCATCAATCGGCGTGTTGGTCGGGGCCGGAAGCAGCTTGCGCAGATCGAAGTCAGGATCGTCAGCATAGAAGACCTGCTCCTGACAGGGAGCCTGCGCAGCCGGAACGACAACCGGCGCGACCGGCTTTTTCACCGCCTGGCCGACGTGCTTTGCCAGTTCAGAAGGCTCGCAGCCTAACAGCAGCGCCGCGCGCTCGCGGCTGGCGTGCATGCCCACCAGGATGCGGGAGTGCGGATAGCCCTTGATGCTGTTGAACATCATGGCCGGGCCCGTGCGGGTTGGGCGTTTGACCGTGCCGCCTGCGCCGATATGGCGATAGACGCCCGCCAGTTCGGCGTTGGGGTCGACCGGACGATCGGTTTCAATATACTGCCCGTCGTGGCGCTGCAGTAAGGCGATGGCGCTGCGAAGATCGTTAATCTTGTTTTCCATATTTTCCTCCCTCGGTTGAATCCCTCCATTTTTATGGCAATGACCAATAGCATCAATTGCATCATTACTGTTAAATTGATAAGGAAATTTATATCAATACAGGGGGACGTCTCGTGCAGTTTCGTCAGATGCGCCACTTCATCGTCGTGGCCGAAGAGCTCCACATGCACCGGGCCGCCGAGCGTCTGAACATGGCGCAGCCGGCGCTGAGCCAGCAGATAAAGGCCCTGGAAGAACGTTTAGGCGTCACGCTTTTCAGCCGGGCGAACCGCCGCTTGACCCTGACGCCCGCGGGCGAAGCATTTCTCGTGAAAGCCCGGCTCGCCATCTCGCTGACCGAACAGGCGGTGCTGGACGCCAGACAAACGGCACGGGGCGAGCAGGGTGTGTTAAACCTCGGGTGCGTGTCGAGCGCGATGTTTGACGGCAGGCTGCCCGCCGCGCTGCGCCAGATGCACACCCGCTGGCCGGCCATTACCATGTCCCTGATGACCGGAAACGTGCAGACGCTCTACGCCGCCGTGCAGAGCAACCAGCTGGATGTGGCCATCATCCGCGCGCCGCTGCCGTCGCTGCCGGACGATCTGCAAAGCCGCCCGTTCGCCTCGGAGAAAACGGTGCTGGCGCTGTATCGTCAGCATCCGCTGGCCGGATCCGCCGCGCTGACGCTTTCGTCGGTGAAAGACGAAAAATGGATCTCCCTGCGCGATCCGGAGGGAATGGGGCTGGAGCAGTACTTCTATGATGCCTGCAGCGGAGCGGGCTTTCAGCCGGACGTCGTGCAGAACGCGACCGACGTGCCCACGGTGATAAGCCTGGTTTCGGCGGGGTTTGGGCTGGCGCTGCTCCCCGCGTCGGCAAAGGCGGTGAGCGTCGAGAATGTCGTCTACGTGGACATCCTCGACCGGCTGCGGGAGAGCGAACTCACCCTGGTTTGCCACCGGATTATTCGCTCAGAGGTGCTTAAAAAGTTTCTGGTAACGCTCGATCACACCTGACGTCCGGCGGCCCGCAGCAGCTGTTCGCGCAGCCAGGCATTCGCCGGATCCTGGCTGTTTTTCGGGTGCCAGTACATGTTGATGGTAATCGGCTGGAGCGGCAGCGGTGGTGCAAAGAGATCCAGCGTGCAGGCAAACTGCTTCAGCATCCGTTCCGGCAGGGTGCACACCAGGTCGGTACCGGCAACCAGCGCAGGCGCTACGGCGTAGCTCTGGGTGGACATGGCGACGTGTCGCTGGTAGCCCAGCCCGGCGAGGGTTTGGTCAACAAAGCCGCTAAACGGATCCCCCGCCGACGACACCACCAGATGGGAAAGCGCGCAGTAGCTATCCAGATCTAACGGACCCGTTCCGCGCGGATGGCCTTTACGCTGGGCGGTGGCAAACGCGTCGTCGAGGAGTTTGCGCCTCACCCATCCGTCATGGGCTCCTGCGCTCACGCCAATGTAGATATCCACATCCCCGTTTTCCAGCTGCTGCGGCAGGTCAGCTATCTCCGGCAGGGCGAAGCGCAGGCGGATACCGGGGGCATCGGTTCTAATCTGGTTAAGTAGCCCGGTGCCGAGCATCAGCGCCGGATTCTCATGCAGCGCGATAACAAAGGTCCGGCTGCTGGTTTGCGCATCAAACGCGGTGGGCGCAAACATCGCGCTGATGCCGCGCAGCACGCTTGCCACCTGCGGCCTGAGCGCTTCCGCTCGCGGCGTGGGCAATACCCCGCGTCCATGCGGGGAGGGAATAAACAGCGGTTCGCCAAACAGCGTGCGCAGACGCGCCAGACGGGCGGACAGCGCGGGCTGGCTGATGCCCAGCCGCGCGGCCGCATGGGTGATATTCCTGTCCTGAAGCAGGGCGTCCAGGGTCAGGATCAGGTCTATGTCCATATCAGAGATGGGCGTCATCTTATTTCGCGCTGCTGGCGTCACGGTTGGTATAGGTCACAGGGACCCAGGCATAGCCCCCTTTCTCGCCTTTCGTCACATAGCCGATGCCCGGGAAAGGCAGGTGCGGGGCGGCAACCAGGTCCTTGTTTTTCACAAAGTCAGCGAACGCATGCTCGCGAACGGTTGCCGCTTTGTTCTGATCTTCATCGTAGGTGATGGTCACCGCAGGCTGCGGGAACTGAACCGCCGCGGCATGAATGATGTCGCCGACAAAGGTGATCTTCTCGCCTTTACTTGTCAGCGTGTAGAAGGCTGAGCCCGGCGTGTGTCCGGGATGAACCGTGCCGGTCAGCCCCGGTAGAATCTCCGATGTGCCGCTAAACGGCACCACTTTTCCCGCATCCAGATAGGGTTTTAAGGTCTTCTGCGCGACGTCAAAGTAGTTCTTGCCGTAGCCGGTTTTCTTCTGGTTGTCGTCATTAAAGAAAAAGTCGATATCCGGTTTGCCAACGAAAACGCGCGCGTTGCTGAACACCACTTTTCCATCCTTCACCAGGCCACCGGCATGATCGGAGTGGGCGTGGGTCAGCAGGACTTCAGTAATGTCTTCGGGTTTTATCCCCTGCGTGGCGAGGCTTTCAACCAGACGTCCGCCGGTATCAGGGCCAAAGAGCTGGCCCGAGCCGGTATCCACCAGGATTTTATGTCCGGGTATCGCAATCAGAAAAGCGTTGATGGAGACCTCAGCCGGGTTGGTCTGAAAGTTTTTCGCGAGCAGCGCATCAATGTTTTGCGGCGTTGTCCGGCGCAGCAGCTTGTGCAGATCCTGCGCGACGGTCCCGTCGGTAAACGAGGTGACCAGAACGTCGCCGACCTGCACGCTGTAACCGCCCGCAGGTTGTTTAACGACGTGCTGCGGCGTCTCCGCCGAGGCCTGGAGCGCAGGGTAAAAAAACAGTGAACTGGAAATCAGCGTGGAAAGAGCAAGTTTTTTCACGGTAAGCATACGAGTCTCCTTTGAAAGTGCTCATCTTACTGCTCCGTAAAATTATAAGAACCTGCCCAGAAATGATAGGACCTATAAACGGGATGGATAGGAAACCGAAGGGCCGGGAAGGCGCGCGATAGCTTTCCCGGCCCGTAGACATTATTTTTTCAGCGGTACGTTCCAGCTGTCCGGCGTGGCTTTGGACCATGAGCCATAAGCGGCATTAGGCAGCACAATCCAGTCGTTGCCGAAGCGTTCGGCGCTGGCTTCAACCAGCTCACGCTGCTGCTCGCTTGGCTTTTTGTTTTTAAACTGCACGGCGAAGTCCGGCAGGCTGTCGCCGAACAGCATCACGATCTGCTGCTTTTTGAGGATGCTCTGGCGACGCTCTTCCTTGCTGACCGTGTCCAGAAGCACGCTTTCATCGGACACCTGCGGAAGTCCCAGGGCTTTTAACGTCCTGAGCGTATCGGCTTTATTTTCCTGCATACGATCCGAAACGTAGTAGATGCGGACTTTGCTTTGATTCACGTGGTCAAGAAACGCTTTCGCCCCCGGAATTAAGCCGGGTTTACCCTGTTTCTCCCAGTCGCTCCAGGTGTCCCATTTCGTATAGTCGTGACACTGCTCCGCGTCGCGCACCAGCAGAGGGGTGTTATCCAGCACCGTTTCGTCGAGGTCCATCACCACGGCGTAGTTTTCGGGCGTTTTCAGATCCTTTAACTTTTCGTTGAAACGCTCGGTGGCAAACCGATAGGTTTGCAGCTGAAGGGCCATAATCTCTGCCGATTTCTGCTGATAGCGCAGCGCCATTTCGTACGCTTTCGGTTCGCACAGGTCGCGCCCGGCAGCCGTCGCGGTTGCCGCTGCACTCAAAACAGGTAATGCCAGCAGTAATGCCTTAGCCATTGAATTCACGCTTCTTTCCTCAACACCGTGGTTAAAATCCCGAAAGCGTAATGAAATTCAGTGACAGAAATATGACCGCGATGTGGCAATGTGTTTCCGCTAGACCAGCATGTAATACCAGAACAGGGCGACCTCGTCTTTTTCCGGTAGGGCGTTGTAGAGATAACGATCGTATCCGCCCAGGGTGAACCCGTAGTTACGGTAAAACAGACAGGCTGAGACGTTCACATTTTGTGTTTCAAGCCGTAATCCCGGCGCGTTTACGCTGCGGGCCCACACGTGCGCGGCGGCCATCAATTTTTGTGCGGCGCCGGTTCTGCGTTTCGTGCGATCCACGGCTATGTAATCCACCGAGATAAACTTATTCCAGCCGACTGACGCGGTAATAAATCCGGCTATTTCACCGTCGTCCGTTTCCGCCACAAGAAATATGGCGTCCGGATTAACGCAATGGTTTTCAAGCGTTTGAATGTCGAGTTCGTAGGTTTTTATCCAGGGCTCGGCGACGGCTTCAATATGCAAATCACAATGGATAAAGGGCTCTCGCGCAATGTGGCTAATGGTGAAAGAAAAGTCACAACATTCAAGACGGACGAGGTCCGTATTTAATCCTTTTCGAATCTGCATAGTATTCCCGATAGTGAGTTATTTCATAAAGAATAGACGAAGCGGTTAAATCCGCTGAGCTCACGTACTTTTAATCCTGAACTAAGCTTGTACTTCGTTCCGCGTAAAATGTGGGTCATTCGAGGACAATGAATGGAATTCAGGACATTTCAAAAGCAGTGGGGTGCTGAGTTTATTTCCGATGACGTTGTACGTTTTCGCGTCTGGGCAGAAGGACAGAAAGAACTTACGCTACGTCTTGCCGCCACCGACGTGCCGATGACGGCAACCGGCGACGGCTGGTTCCAGGCAGACGTCCCTGGCGTCACGCACGGTGCAGAATATCAGTTTGTTCTTCAGGACGGCATGGCGGTGCCCGATCCCGCCTCGCGGGCGCAAAAGGGCGACGTTAACGGCCCCTCGGTGGTGATCGATCCCCGACTTTACCAGCCGGTCAACCGCGACTGGGCAGGGCGTCCGTGGGAAGAGACGGTCATTTACGAACTGCATATCGGCACCTTCACTCCGGAGGGCACCTTCCGGTCGGCCATCGACAAGCTGCCGTATCTGGCAGAGCTCGGGATTACCCAGCTTGAAGTGATGCCCGTCTCCCAGTTTGGCGGTTCCCGCGGCTGGGGATATGACGGCGTGCTGCTGTATGCCCCACACTCAGCGTACGGCACGCCGGAGGATTTCCACGCCTTTATCGACGCCGCCCACGGCCTGGGGCTTTCCGTGGTGCTGGATATCGTGCTCAACCACTTTGGGCCCGAAGGAAACTATCTGCCTCTGCTTTCGCCCGCGTTTTTTGATGCACAGCGGATGACGCCGTGGGGTAACGGCATCGCCTACGAGCGCGAGCCGGTCAGGCAGTACATCACCGACGCGCCGCTCTACTGGCTGACGGAATACCGCCTGGACGGGCTGCGCTTTGATGCCATCGACCAGATTAAGGACGGCTCGGACCCCCATGTTCTCGAGGAGATTGCCGCAAAAATTCGCGAGGCCATTCCGCACCGTCACGTTCACCTGACCACGGAAGACAGCCGCAACGTGATTTTCCTGCATCCCCGCGATGAACAGGGCAACGCGCCGCTGTTTACCGGCGAGTGGAACGATGACTTCCACAACGCCGCCCACGTGTTTGCCACCGGCGAGACCCACGCGTATTACCAGGATTTTGCCTTTGAGCCTGAGAAGAAGTTCGCCCGGGCGCTGGCGGAAGGGTTTGTCTACCAGGGCGAGGTGTCTCTGCAAACCGGAGAATCTCGCGGGGTGGAGTGCCGCACGCAGCCGCCGCAGTTCTTCGTCGATTTTATTCAAAACCACGATCAGACAGGCAATCGCGCCCAGGGCGAGCGGCTTATCTCCCTCGCGGGTGCCGACAAGACGCGGGTGCTGCTTGCCGCGCTGCTGCTCTCCCCGCATATCCCGCTGCTGTTTATGGGCGAGGAGTTTGGGGAAACGCATCCGTTCCTGTTCTTCACCGACTTTCACGGCGATCTGGCAAAGGCGGTACGGGAAGGGCGCGCGAAAGAGTTTACCGGTCACGCCGGACACGATGAAGCCGTTCCGGATCCGAACGACGTGAACACCTTTGTTCGCTCAAAGCTCGACTGGCATAAGATTGCCACCGACGAGGGCAAAACGTGGCTGCGCTACACGCGCAATCTGTTGACGCTGCGCCATCGCCATATCGTTCCGCTTCTGCATCCGCGCGGTGCCGTTGAGGGCCATGTGCTCAAGACCGCGCCCGGCATGGTGGCGGTGTGCTGGCGCTTTCCGTCGGGGACGCTCTCGCTGGCGCTTAATATCGGCATTAAGCCCGTCGCGCTGCCCGATCTCGCGGGTGAGACGCGCTTTGCCTGGCCGGAAGTCTCTGACGTTTTACCCCCGAACGGTATTGTCGTTCGCTTTGCTGATGGAGAAGCATCGTTATGATCCCTTCCGCCACGTACCGAATTCAGTTCCGTAACGGCATGACCTTTGACCGCGTTGTGGCGCTGGTGCCGTATATGAAGGACCTCGGCATCAGCCACCTTTACGCGTCGCCCGTGTTCACTGCCACGACGGGGTCTACCCACGGCTATGACGTGACCAACCCGAATGAAATCGACCCCGCGATCGGCGGACGAGAGGGGTTTGACCGCATGGCGGCGGCGCTTAAGCAGGCCGGTATGGGGCTGATTCTGGACATTGTCCCCAACCATATGTCCACCTCGCTGGAAAACGCCTGGTGGCGCGACGTGATTGAATATGGCCAGCAGAGCCGCTATTTCCGCTACTTCGATATCGACGGGTCACGACCGCTTACGCTGCCGTTTCTTGGCGATACCTTTGAGGCGGAGCTGGAGAAGGGTGCCATCACCTTAAAACGTGACCCTGTCACGGAAAAGGCCGCGCTGGTTTACTACGACGCCGAGTATCCGCTCAACCCGGGTACCTACAGCGAGGAAAAGAGCATAGCCGAGCTGCACGACGCGCAAAGCTGGCGGCTTATGTCCTGGCGGGAGGCGCCGAAGCAGCTCTCATGGCGGCGCTTCTTTGAGATAACCGGGCTGGTCGGCGTTCGGGTTGAGGATGATGCGGTCTTCGACGACACGCACCGGCTGATCCTTGAGCTGGTCCACGCGGGCGTGGTGGACGGCCTGCGCATTGACCATGTCGACGGTCTGGCGGATCCGCTGGGCTATCTGCAGCGCCTGCGTCAGGCCGCCGGGCCCGACTGTTACATCACGGTCGAAAAAATTCTCGCAAAAGGTGAGCAGCTCCCCGCAGACTGGCCGGTATCCGGCACCACCGGCTACGAGTTTATTGCCTCGCTGGCGGAAGTGCTGGTCGACGACGATAATCTCTCGCGCCTGGAGACAATCCACGACGAGACGCTGGGCGTGACGGTCGATCGCCACGCGGAGCTGCGCGATGCCAAAGGCCTGATGACCGATCGCAATTTCGAGGGTGAATTCACCACGCTGCTAAACCTTGCTGAGGATCTGGCCCGCCGCAATGAGGTTGCGCTGCCGCGCGAGGAAATCCGTCACGCGCTGCGCGAACTGCTTATTGCGTTTCCGGTCTACCGCACCTACGGCACCCGGGAAGGATTAACCCCGCCGGACGTGGCGCTGCTTAACCGCGTGGTAGCCAGCGTGGAGACGTCGGAAGCGGCGCTCAGCCTGATCGTGCGCATTCTTACCGGCGATCTGCCGGAAGATTGCCGCGAGAGCGCCGCGCTTTTCAGGACCCGCTTCCAGCAGCTTACCGGGCCGCTGATGGCGAAGTCCGTTGAAGACACGCTCTTCTTTCGCCACAACCTCGAGCTTGCGCTCAATGAAGTGGGCGCCGACCCGACGCCGCGCGCGTTTTCCTTATCCCGCTTCCACCAGGAGATGCGCATTCGTCTGGCCCGTCAGCCCGATGCGCTGCTGGGCACCTCCACACACGATACCAAGCGCGGGGAGGATGCCCGCGCGCGCCTTTACACCCTGACGGAAGCCCCGGAGCGGTGGGGCGACAACCTTGCCCGCTGGCGGCAGATGAACCAGACCCAGGTGCGCTTTCTCAATGACGGTACCGCGCCGAACGCCGCCGATACGTGGATGATCTACCAGGCGCTGGCGGGCGTCTGGCCCGCCACGCTGTCACCGGACGACGCCGACGGGCTGAAATCACTGCAAGAACGCTTCCTCGGCTTCCTCGAAAAAGCGCTGCGCGAGGCGAAACAGCGCACCGACTGGATCGACAGTAACGAGAGCTATGAGAGCGTGGTGTTGAGCTACGCGCGACACATGCTTTCGCCGGACAACGCCCCGTTCCTGCATGATTTCAGCGAGGCGATGCAGCCCTTTATCCGCGCGGGGCTGATGAACAGCCTCAGCCAGACTGTGATTAAGCTGACGGCGCCCGGCGTGCCGGATATCTATCAGGGCAGCGAGGCGCTTAACTTCAGCCTGGTTGACCCGGATAACCGACGCGAGCCGAACTTTCCGGCCCTGGTGCAGCACCTCAGCGTGGCGGATGCCACGGTGTTTGACAGCCCGGCATGCTGGCGGGACGGCAGGGTCAAACAGTTCGTTACCGCCACGCTGCTGCGGCTGCGTCCGCACTACGACGCGCTTTTCCGCTACGGCGACTGGCTGCCGCTTAAGGTCACCGGCGAGCGGGAGGAGAACCTGATTATTTATGCGCGCGTTAAGGACGAGGAGGCGCTGATTGTCGCCGTGCCGCGTCTGGTTTTTGGCATCACCGATAATCATCAGCTGTGGGTCAATACCACTGTAGCGATACCCGACGAACTGGCCGGGAAGCGCTATCGGGATCTGTTCAGCGGTGAGAGCCGCATTCTGCAAAAGACGCTGGATTTAACGTCAGAAAAGGGATGTGTACTGGTTCTGCTTACCTGCGAATAATCGTGGAGAACGAAAATGGCAAAGGATACAACGTTTGAAATTCGGGCCGGTCATGGCCAGCAGTTGGGTGCGAATTATGACGGGAAAGGGGTCAACTTCGCGCTGTTCTCCGCTCATGCTGAACGGGTGGAGCTCTGTCTGTTTGACCCGTCCGGGAAAAAGGAAATCGCCCGGCTGGAGCTGCCGGAGTATACCCATGAGGTCTGGCACGGCTATGTGCCCGATCTGAAGCCGGGCGCGCTGTACGGCTATCGCGTCTACGGCCCCTACGACCCGGAAAATGGTCATCGCTTCAACCCGTATAAGCTGCTTATCGACCCTTACGCTCGCGAACTGGTGGGTGACATCGACTGGAACGACGCCCATTTCGGCTATGAGCTGGGGCATGACGAGCTGGATTTGAGCTTTGATACCCGCGACAGCGCGCCGTTTACGCCGAAATGCAGGGTCATCGACCCGAACGCCTTTGACTGGCAGGACAACAGCCGGCCGAACGTGCCCTGGCCGCATACCGTTGTCTATGAGAGCCACGTGAAAGGGTTTACCCAGATGAACCCGGCCATTCCGCCCGAGCTGCGGGGCACGTTTGAGGGGATGGGGCACAAAGCCTCTGTCGACTATATCAAAAGCCTCGGCATCACCTCGGTGGAGCTGCTGCCGGTT
This sequence comes from Enterobacter vonholyi, assembly GCF_008364555.1. GTDB lineage: Bacteria > Pseudomonadota > Gammaproteobacteria > Enterobacterales > Enterobacteriaceae > Enterobacter > Enterobacter vonholyi. Next base: position 493,210 of record NZ_VTUC01000006.1, on the reverse strand, counting down.
CACTGGTTTCCGGACGATCAGCACCTGCTCGACCGCGGCCTGAAGAACTTCTGGGGCTATAACACGCTGGGCTTTTTTGCCCCTGCGTCACGCTACTACGGCCCGGCGGGGATCCAGGGCTTTCGCGATATGGTGCGCGCCTATCATGACGCGGGCATCGAGGTCATTCTTGACGTGGTGTACAACCACACGGCGGAAGGGAACGAGCTTGGCCCGACGCTCTCGTTTAAGGGGATTGATAACTACAGCTATTACCGCACGCTCCCGGACCAGCACCGGTATTACATCAACGACACCGGGACGGGAAACACGGTCAACACCTCGCATCCGCGCGTGCTGCAGATGGTGATGGATTCCCTGCGCTACTGGGCGGAATCGATGCACATCGACGGTTTTCGCTTCGACCTCGGGACGATCCTGGGCCGCGAGCCCGAAGGGTTTGACCCGCGCGGCGGTTTTTTTGACGCCATGACCCAGGATCCGGTGTTATCCCGACTGAAGCTGATTGGTGAACCCTGGGATATCGGCCCCGGCGGGTATCAGGTCGGCGGTTTCCCGCCGGGCTGGGGGGAGTGGAACGACAAATACCGCGACACCGTTCGCGAGTACTGGAAGGGGGACAATGTCTCCACGGACTTTGCCGCGCGGCTGCTCGGTTCCGGCGATCTGTACGATCTGCGCGGACGTCGTCCGTGGGCCAGCGTCAATTTTATCACCGCCCACGACGGCTTTACGCTGAATGACCTGGTGTCGTACAACGAGAAGCACAACGCCGACAACGGCGAGGACAATAACGACGGGCATAACGATAACCGCTCATACAACTACGGCGAGGAAGGGCCAACCGAGAACCCGGATATTATTGCTACCCGGGAGCGGCAGAAACGTAATTTCCTGACCACGCTGCTGTTTTCCCACGGCACGCCGATGCTGCTGGCGGGGGACGAGTTTGGCCGCACGCAGAAGGGCAACAACAATGGGTACTGCCAGGACAGTGAGATCTCATGGATCGACTGGAAGGGGCTGTCCGAAAACGACGCTGCGCTGCGCGAGTTTACCCGTCGTCTCATTACCTTGCGCGCGCAACAGCCACTGCTGCGCCGTGAAAGCTGGCGCGACGGGCTGGAGATCCGCTGGTTCAATGCCGGGGGCGGCCCACAGCAGGCCGAGCAGTGGGATGAAGGCTCAACCCTCGGGGTCTCCATCAGCAGGCCGGATCTCAGGCAGGAGGACGGTATCTGGCACGACGTGCTGATGCTGTTCAATCCTTTTGAAGGCACCGTGCCGTTCCAGATCCCGCAGTTTGGCGAAGGGGGATGGGTGCTGGAGCTGTCTACGGCGGATGATGCTGCCACCGGGACAGCGATCACCGAAACCGTAGAGTATGCGTTGGCCGGACGGAGCATTACGCTGTTCCGCCGTCCTTAGTTACAGTGACGCCGCCGCCCGGGCGGCGGTGTCATACAGGGATGAGATCGTGCGTAACAGTTGCGCGGTCTCGCCAATCGACTTCCCGGCAATGCCGCTCTCCGCGTGGATCGCAATCAGGCACGCTTCCCGCACGTCCCGGTATTTCATGCACAGCGCTTTCCCTTCCTCGGTGGTAGAGAAAAAGAGCTCTTTGCCCGCTTTCTCGCTCGTCACGTAGCCTGCTTTGACCAGCTTTTTCAGGGCATAGGTCACGACGTGGGTATCTTCCACGTTGAGAACGAAGCAGATATCGGCCAGCTTTTTCTTGCGGTCGCGGTGGTTCACGTGATGCAGCAGCGAAACGTCAAAGGCGCCCATATCGGGCTCGCCGGCAGCCGTCATGCAGCGCACCATCCATTTGTTAAACGCGTTGCTGGTCATGATCAGCGCATATTCCAGCTCTGATAACTCCGCGCAGCGCTCGGATACCAGATGGCGGGAAGAGACGATCCGGCCATCGTTGATATCGTCGCGATCGGGTGAAGCACTCTTTTCTGAGGTCATAACGTTCCTTAGCCAGAAATGTAAACTCATCGATAAAATAAGAACATTTTATTGATAATTTGTTTACATGTTTTTGAGGTTCAGATATAGCTTTTTAGCGCAGGTTTTGCGAAGCCTGCCAACAAAACACAACATCGCTCGCCGCAAATTAAAAAAATAGCCGTCGGCGCGCAACGCTCACTTTCGATAGGGTAAACGTTATGGACGGTACTACGCTGCTGCCGCTGATCGGGATACCGATCGTGGTTATTGGTTTTGCACTGCGCTTCAACCCGCTGCTGGTGGTCGTGGTGGCGGGGCTGGCGACGGGTCTGCTGGTCGGCATGGATTTCGGCATGCTGCTGGAGACCTTTGGCGAGAAGTTCGTCAATAGCCGATCGCTGGCCACCTTCATCCTGATCCTGCCGGTGATTGGTCTGCTGGAATATTACGGGCTAAAAGAGCGCGCCCAGGCCTGGGTGGCGAAGATCGCCAGCGCCACCTCGGCGCGTATTCTGATGCTCTATTTTGTCGCCCGTGAAGGTACCGCCGCGCTGGGGCTGATGTCGCTGGGCGGTCATGCCCAGACGGTGCGCCCGCTCCTGGCGCCGATGGCCGAAGGGGCGGCGCTGAACGAATATGGCGAGCTGCCGCAGCACATTCGCGACAAAATCAAAGCCCATGCAGCCGCGTGCGACAACATCGCGGTCTTCTTTGGGGAAGATATCTTTATTGCCTTCGGGGCGGTGCTGCTGATCGACGCGTTCCTGAAAGAAAATGGTATTCAGGGCATTGAACCGCTGCATATCGGGCTGTGGGCCATTCCAACCGCCATTGCGGCATTAGTTATTCATATGACGCGCCTGCTGCGCCTCGATGCAAGCATCCGTCGCGACGTGATGGCCTGGCGTGCAGAGCAGGGTACGCAGGAGGCTGCGCAATGATGACGCTTATCACCATTAACCGCGTGTACTACCTGATTGGCTTTGTCGTGATGCTGCTGGTTGTGATGACCCTGCGCGATCGCGCTAATCCGAAGCGTTTTACCACCGCGCTGTTCTGGTTCTTGTTTGGCGGGATCTTCCTGTTTGGCGATCTGATGGTCCAGGAGCTGGGGAAATCGCTGGCTTACCGGATTATCGGCGGCGGCGTTATCATTATCGCGCTGCTGGCGGGTTTTGGCCTCGTCGGGAAAGGGCACTATAAAATGTCGACCGAGGAGGAGCGCGTCGCGTCGTCAAAGCGGCTTAAAAACTGGCTGTTCCTGCCCGCGCTGATGATCCCCGTGGTGACGGTGTTGGGCACGTTATTCCTGAAGGGCGTTTCGATCGGCGGCGTGTTTCTGCTCGATCAGAAACAGCTGACCCTGGCGGCGCTGTGCGTGGCCTGCGTCGCGGCGATCCTCACCGGCTGGTGGCTGACCAAAGGCACGCCGCTGCATGCCGTTCGTCAGTCTCGTCGTCTTGTCGATACCATTGGCTGGGCGGTGATCCTGCCGCAGATGCTGGCCATGCTCGGCGGCGTGTTCGTGGTGGCCAACACGGGCGACTCGGTACAGAAGGTGGTGAGCCTGTTTGTGAACCCGGATAGCCGCTTCATGCTGGTAGTCATTTACTGCGTGGGTATGGCGCTGTTTACCATGATCATGGGTAACGCCTTTGCGGCATTCCCGGTGTTAAGTGCCGGTATCGCCTTGCCGTTTCTAATCAACGTGCATCACGGCAACCCGGCGCCGCTGCTGGCGATTGGCATGTACGCGGGCTATTGCGGCACGCTGATGACGCCGATGGCCGCGAACTTCAATATCGTTCCCGCCGCGCTGCTGGAGCTTAAGGACAAATATCAGGTGATCAAGATCCAGATCCCGACCGCGTTAACCCTGCTGGTGGTGAACGTGTTCTTAATGTATTTCCTCGTGTTTCGCTAAGGAGCTGTCATGGAATTAACGCAAGATCAGGCCGACGCGTTTGCCCGCATGCCTTTGACCTATTTGCGCCAGGAATACCCGAACCACATCATGCACCTGCTGAATGATGATGGTGACGTTCTGCCGCCGCGCGAGCTGCATCCCATTTTCTACGGTTGTTTTGACTGGCACTCGGCGGTGCACGGCTACTGGCTGCTGCTGCGCTGCGTGCGGCTCTATCCAGAATTACCTTGCCGGGATGCGATCGTCGCGCTTTTTGACGAGCACATAACCGAAGAGAACGTGGCGAAGGAACTGGCCTATTTCACCGCGCCGTTCCGCGCCTCGTTTGAGCGGCCGTATGGCTACGGCTGGCTGCTTGCGCTGGCCCAGGAGCTGAAACAGTCGTCGCTGCCGCAGGCCGCGGGCTGGTATCAGATGCTGGAGCCGTTAACTCAGGACATTCGCAACCGGCTGGTGGATTACCTCGGCAAGCTCACCTATCCGATCCGCGTCGGGACGCACTACAACACCGCGTTTGCCCTCGCGCTGGCGCTCGATTACGGTCGCGCAGTGGGAGACAAGGCGCTTGAACAGGCGATTGTGGCAGCGGCGGAGCGGTTTTATCTCGCCGACACGCGCTATCCGGCTCATTATGAGCCCGGCGGAGACGAGTATATTTCCGGCGCGCTGACGGAGGCGCTGCTGATGAGCAAAGTGTCTGAAGACTTCCCGGCCTGGTTTGACGCGTTTCTCCCGGAGGTGGGTGCCGTTACGGCGCTGATGAATCCGGCGGAAGTGAGCGATCGCACCGACCCGAAAATTGCCCATCTCGACGGATTAAACCTCAGCCGCGCGTGGTGTATGAAGCATATTGCCAAAGCGCTTCCCGCTAACCATCCGGCGCAGCAGGCGCTGCGCGAGGCGGTGATTAAACATCTGGCCGCAAGCGTTGAGCATGTGGTCGGCAGCCACTACAGCGGCGGGCACTGGCTGGCGAGCTTTGCGCTGCTGGCGCTGGAGTAAACAAACGCGCTGTCTTTCTTGCCGGGTGGCGCTGCGCTTACCCGGCCTGCATCTGATCTGTTCTATGCAGATGGTGTAGCGATCATGCCTGTAATTAACCTCATAGCCAATGGAATAAGAGATTAATTAACATAAGGAGTTATAGAAATGGCTGTACCAGTACACCTCTTTTTGAAAGACGATGGCGGAGCAATGATCCGTGGCGGTTCTGATGTTGCAGACCGTGAAGGAAGTATAGAGCTCAGAGATCTGATTCATAACCTGAGCATTCCAACAGATGATGCAACGGGTAAACTTACAGGTACAAGGCAACACTCTGCTTTCAGTCTAACAAAAGCAATTGATTCATCTTCATCCTATCTATACAAAGCTGTGGCTACAGGTCAAACGCTTCATAGTGCTGAATTAAAGTTCTACCACATCAATGATGCTGGTCAGGAAGTGGAATACTTCAATATCCTTATGGAAGGGGTGAAGGTCATTTCAATAACTCCAATAATGCATGATACAAGAGATTGTCCCGGTACTGGTCACATGGAAAATGTATCTTTGCGATATGCAAAAATCACATGGAAAATTCTGGACGGAAATATTCAGTACACTGATGCGTGGAACGAACGCCCTGCAGCGTAGGCGTAAAAACGAGCAGCGCCGAGAGGCGCTGCAACAATTTACGCGGATGCCCGAACCGCAGGGCGCAGCCTGCTCAGGCTAAATACCACCGAACCCGTCGAGGCGATGACGGCTAACCACAGTGCAACCTGGATAGCATGTTGATGGTCCCATCCTGCCGCTGCTCCCATCAGCACCCCCACCGCGGCGACACCGAGACACTGGCCGAATGTCCTGACGATAGAAAGCACGCCAGAGGCATAGCTGGCATATTCCCGCGCCACGTTAGAGAGCATTTCCCGGTTATTGGGACTCTGGAAGCAGCCAAACCCAATCCCACAAACCAGGCTGCGCAGGCAGATATTCCATACGGAAGGATTTGCCGGCAACGTCGCCAGCAGGACCAGCCCACCAACAAACACGATCAGCCCGAGGGTCGAGATCAGCGGCGCGGAAATGGTATCAGCCCAGCGACCCGCGTGCGGCGCGATCAGTACGATGCCAATCGGCCACGGGGTGAACAGCAGCGCGGACACTACAGGGCTGTAGCCATATACGCTCTGAAACAGGAACGGCAGTGCGACAAACGTGATCCCCTGGCTGACAAACGAGGCCAACGAGGTCAGCGCGGCGAGGGTGAAGCGCCCGTTTCTGAACATCACCGGCGGCAGTAACGGATGTTGCGCACGCCGAATCCGCCAGGTAAAGGCGAAGGCGCTGACCAGTGCGAGAACGCCCCAGAAGATGGCCTGCGCGCTAATCTGTTGCGCCACGTGCTGAAGGCTGTCGGCCAGCATGATCGCGGAACCTAGCAGGACGGCGGAGAGCACGGCGCCCGGCGCGTCAAAGGGAGTTCGGTCCACGGCCGATTCCCGCGGTAAAGCCCGCCATGCCAGCATCAGGGCGATGCTGCCCGGAATGAGGTTAATGGCGAACAGCCATTGCCAGCTCAGGGCGTCCAGTATTGTTCCTCCGAGCACAGGAGCAATCGCCGTGCTGGAGGCGATAAGCAGGGCGTGCAGCCCCAGAATACGGCCAAGCAGTCGGCCAGGAAAAACGGAACGCAGGATCGCCGGGGCGATACTCAGGGTCGCCGCCCCGCCGATGCCCTGCAGGATCCGCATCCCGGTTAACATTTCCGGCGTTGTTGCCAGCGCGCAGCCGAGTGAGGTGAGCGTAAAGGTGGCAAGCCCGCTCAGAAAGACCGGGCGATAGCCCACGCGCGCCGCCAGCGCGGCGAAAATAGCCAGCGTCATTGCCGCTGACAGCAGATAGCCGTTAGCGAACCAGACCGCAACGTTCGCGGGGACCTGCATCGCCCTTGCCATAGAGGGGAGCGCGATGTTGATCATGGTGCCGTCAAAGACGCCCATCAGCGTGGTGGTCATAACGGCGGCCAGGACCCGGGCGCGTTCATGCCCGGGTAAACCTTCATCGCCGGGCAGGTTTGAAAATAGCGTCATCGTCGTTACTCCGGATAAGAATCGTGATGACGAAACTATAATCATGCGGTATACAGGGCGGAAGACGCAGCATTTGCACTTAATCATTGCACATAACGCCATATCTGAGGAGCCACCGTGTCCGATCCTGATTTTAACCTTCTGGTTGCGCTCGACGTTTTGCTGGCAGAAGCCAGCGTGGCGGGCGCGGCGCGACGTTTAAGCCTGAGCACCTCCGCCATGAGCCGTACCCTCAGCAGGCTCCGGGAGGTGACCGGCGATCCTATTCTGGTACGGGCCGGTCGTCACATGGTGCTGACGCCCTGGGCCGAAGCCACCCGGGATCGCGCCAGAAGCGCCGTCTACGAGGCAAGGGCGGTTCTGCAGCCCTCCACCGACACGCTGAAGGTGGAAAATCTCGAACGGCTGTTCACCATCCGGGCCAACGACGGTTTTGTGGTGGCATTTGGGCCACTACTTATTGCGGCGGTGGCGGAGGTGGCGCCCGACGTCTGTATTCGTTTTTCGCCGAAACCTGAAAAAACGTCGCGCTATTTGCGCGAGGGGCTGGTCGACCTGGAGATTGGCGTGCAGAACAATATGGGGCCTGAAATACGGCTGCAAAGGCTCTTTCAGGATCGGTTTGTTGGCGCGGTGCGCAAGGGGCATCCGCTGTCATTACGGCATGATGTCAGCCTTGACGATTATGTCGCGTGGGGCCATGTTGTGGCCTCTCCGAACGGATCGTTGCATGGGGCTGTCGATGACGCGCTGGCAGAAAAGGGGATGAAACGCAAGATCGCCAGCGTGGTGCCCGGCTTTCCTACGGCGTTATCCGTGGCGCTGGCCTCCGATCTGATTGCCATGGTGCCTGCGTTGTACCTGCTCAATCAGCCGATGAATGAGCAGGTACACGTCTTTGAACTGCCCTTTAAGACCAGGACCATTACGGTGTCACAGATGTGGCATCCGCGCATGGAGCAGGACCCGGCGCACCGGTGGCTCAGAGAGAAAGTGCTGGAGGTGTGCCGTTCCGTGCGCTGAGCGCTCAGGCAACCTTTCCCGGCACGGTGAGGATGAAGCGCGTCGACACCGCATCCGATTCCACGCGGACTTTTCCGTTGTGCGCCGTGACGATGGACTTCACGATGGCAAGCCCAATTCCGCTGCCTTCGCCTTTGCGCTGCCTGGACGGGTCGACGCGATAAAAACGGTCAAACAGCTTCGACAGATGCGCCTGCGGGATCGGCGTACCGGGGTTTTCTGTCACCAGCTCAACGTTGTTATCCTGTGTTCTGATGGAGACCGTTACCGTTTTCCCTTCCGGCGTATAGCGCAGGGCGTTGGAGAGCAGATTATTGATTGCTCTCCTGAACATCTGCGGATCGCCTTCTATCAGGCAGGGCATCCCGTTAAATTTCAGAGCGATGTGGCGTTCTTCCGCCCAGGCTTCGAAGAAATCAAACACCTTCATGACCTCGCCGCTTAAATCAAACATCACCCGATCCGGGATAAGCTGATTATTATCCGCCTGAGCAAGGAACAGCATGTCGCTGACCATGCGGGTCATCCGGTTGTACTCTTCGAGGCTGGAGTACAACACATCTTCCAGCTCCTTTTGAGAACGGTTCTGGCTCAGCGCGATTTCCGTTTGCGTCACCAGGTTGGTGATGGGGGTTCTGATTTCGTGCGCGATGTCGGCGGAAAAGTTAGCCTGACGGGTAAAAACATCTTCAATCTTTTCGATCATCTGGTTGAAGGAGATGACCAGCTGCTCCAGCTCAACGGGGACGCGGGACGGCTCCAGCCGCGCGTCAAGATTTTCGGAGGTGATGTTTTTAATAGCGTTGCTGACGTTACGCAGGGGCAAATGTCCCTGGCGCACGGCGATGCGGATGACAAGAATAATCAGCAGGCTGATAACGGCGGCAATCGCCAGAAGGTTTTTTTTCAGCGCCTCAAGGTAGTGCAGATGAAAATTAATGGAGAGCCCGATCAGCATCACGTAGCCCTGCGTTTTGCCCTGCAGCGTCGCCGTGCCTGAGGAGGCGATAATCCGGTACGTTTCCATTTTCATGTCGGACCCGCCGTGCATGGGGTCGGCCGGGCCTTCAACCGTCCAGAGAAACACATCCTGCGCGCGGCGGTGTTCGCTAAAGTTCGCCGTGTTCATCGCGGGGCGTAGTGCCGCTCCTTGCGCCGAGCTGAACAGGGTATTGCCCTGCGGATCCAGAAGCAGGACGGCCACGTTGCGGTAGCTGGCGATCGACTCTTTGATCTTGCTGATTTTCTTTTGGTCAGGATCGGCCGGTGACTGCAGGATGCGGTGCATCGCGGTGCTGATTTGCTGCAGGTCGCTGATATCCTGCTCGGCGAAGTGCTTTTCAACGGAATGCAGCATAAACCACGTAAAGGCGAAAAAGGCCAGTATGGTGGAGAGGCTGATAAAAAAGGTCAGCCGCAGCGCAAGCGAGAACGGGCGTCGGAGGGGCTTAACGCGCATCCGGCACCTCCAGCATATAGCCCACGCCGCGCACCGTCTGGATCAGCTTCGGTTCAAAGTCATTATCGATCTTTGCGCGCAGCCGCTTTACCGCAACGTCAATCGCGTTCGTGTCGCTGTCAAAGTTCATGTCCCATACCTGGGAGGCAATCAGTGAACGGGGAAGCACCTCTCCCTGATGACGCATGAAAAACTCCAGCAGGCTGAATTCTTTGCTGGTTAACAGGATGCGGCTTCCGGTACGGCTGACCTTTCTCGACACAAGGTCAACCGTCAGGTCAGCCACCTGAAGCTGGCTTTCCGCGATCACCGTATTTCCGCGCCTCAACAGCGTCCTGACCCGGGCGAGCAGCTCGGCAAAGGCGAAAGGCTTAATCAGATAGTCATCCGCGCCCAGCTCAAGCCCCTTAACCCGGTGTTCAATCGTGCCGAGAGCCGTGAGTAACAGGATGGGCATCCCTTTGCCGGCAGAGCGGAGCATGCGGACAATGTCCCAGCCGTTCACATCGGGCAGCATGATATCCAGAATCAGCAGATCGTATTCAGCGGTCATGGCGAGATGGTAGCCGTTCAGGCCATTAACAGCGTGGTCCACGACAAACCCCGCTTCAGTGAGCCCCTTGCTGAGGTACTCACCGGTTTTCATTTCATCTTCAACGATCAGTATTTTCATCTTGCTCCCCTGACTGGCTGCTGATGACATTCTATGGAGCCCGCAACCGTTCACAATGACTTACGTTAAAAATGACAACATTGTCATTATCCCGTCACCCGTCAAACAGGAAGCGTTCAGTAGAGTAGCCCTAAAAATACTCTGGACTTCATTTGAACCGCTATGTTCCTGTTAAAACGACTCAGCATCAGTACGGTATTTATCCTGGCGGGCTGCGTCTCGCTGGCCCCCGAATACCAGCGCCCGGCATCACCGGTACCCCAGCAGTTTTCACTTTCGCGCAACGGCCTGACGCCTGCGGTGGTGGGGTATCAGGACACCGGGTGGCGCAACTTTTTCGTCGACCCGCAGGTAGCCGGGCTGATTACGGAAGCGCTGAACAATAATCGCGATGTAAAAATGGCCGCTCTGAAGGTTGAAGAGGCACGGGCGCAGTTCAGCGTGACGGATGCGGATCGTTATCCGCAGCTGAATGCCTCCTCGGGTATCACCTACAGCGGTGGGTTGAAAAGTGACAAACCGACCGCGCAGCAGTACGACGCGGGTTTTGAGCTTAGCTATGAACTCGACTTCTTCGGCAAGCTGAAGAACATGAGCGAGGCCGGCCGACAAAACTATTTCGCCAGCGAAGAGGCCCGTCGCGCGGTGCATATCCTGCTCGTCTCTAACGTTTCACAGAGTTATTTCAACCAGCAGCTGGCGTTTAAACAGCTGCGTATCGCGCGGGATACACTGAAAAATTACCGGCAGTCTTATGCGTTCGTTGAGCAACAGCTGGTGACGGGCAGTACGAACGTGCTGGCGCTGGAACAGGCCCGGGGACAGATCGAAAGCACGCAGGCAGAGATTGCCAAAAGAGAGGGAGAGCTGGCGCAGGCCAATAATGCCCTGCAGCTGGTCCTCGGCACGTATCGCGCGCTCCCGGGCGAGAGCGGCATGAACGCCAGCGACGTTGCGCCGGTAAAACTGCCGCCTCATCTCTCCTCAGCGATACTGCTGCAGCGCCCGGACATTTTGGAAGCGGAGTATCAGCTTAAAGCGGCCGATGCGAATATCGGCGCCGCGCGTGCCGCCTTTTTCCCGTCAATATCATTAACCAGCGGGCTTTCAACTGGCAGTACGGAATTATCCAGCCTGTTTACCGCGGGCAGCGGGATGTGGAATTTTATCCCTAAAATAGACATTCCCATTTTTAATGCGGGCAGGAATAAGGCAAACCTGAAGCTGGCCGAAATTCGCCAGCAGCAGTCGGTTATTAATTACGAACAAAAAATACAGGCCGCATTCAAACAGGTTGCCGACGCGCTCGCGCTGCGGGACAGCATCAACCAGCAGCTTGCTGCGCAGCAGCGGTACCTTGATTCACTCCGCATCACTCTTCAACGTGCAGGTGGGCTATATTCCAGCGGTGCAGTCAGCTATATCGAAGTCCTGGACGCGGAACGTTCTCTTTTCGCTACACAGCAAAATATTCTCGACCTTATTTATGCCAGGCAGGTTAATGAAATTAATCTTTTCACCGCGCTTGGCGGCGGTTGGGTCGAATAACGTTATTTAATTAAACAGGAAAATAAGCATGCGCAATTCTCTTAAGGCCATTGTATTCGGAGCGACCTCCATTGTGTTTTCTGCCAGCATCCAGGCTGAGGTTCATCAGCACGAGGGGATGAACTCTACCAGCGAAGCGACCTCAGAGCAGCTCATCACCGGGACCGGCATCGTGAAGGATATTGATCTCACGAATAAAAAAGTCACGATTTCTCATGAAGCGATCCCGGCGATTGGCTGGCCCTCGATGACCATGCGTTTCACCTTTATTCAGGCTGACGAGAGTATCAATGCATTGAAAGTCGACAGTCATGTTGATTTTTCATTTGTTCAGCAGGGCAATATCTCTTTACTGAAGAGCATTAAATAGCGAGAAACGGCATGGCCTCATTCAAAATAAAATATGCTGCCATGATAGTCAGCAGCCTTATTGCGGGAGGGCTGATATCGGTGACGACTTTGCAGGCGTTTCATTCATCTGAAAAAACAGAAAATAGCGTCTCTGAAAGAAGGGTACTTTTCTGGTATGACCCGATGAAACCAGACGTGAAATTCGATAAGCCCGGTAAATCACCGTTTATGGATATGGATCTGGTCCCGAAATATGCGGACGAAAATAACGATAAAAGCGGTGACGGTATCCGTATCGATCCGACCCAGGTCCAGAATTTAGGATTAAAAACGCAAAAGGTGACGCGCGGAACGCTGAATTATGCCCAGACGATCCCGGCCAACGTCAGCTATAACGACTATCAGTTTGTCATTGTGCAGGCGCGCGCGGAAGGGTTCGTTGAGAAAGTCTACCCGCTGACGATCGGCGATAAGGTGAAGAAAGGAACGCCGCTGATTGATATCACCATTCCGGACTGGGTCGAAGCGCAGAGCGAGTTCCTGTTGCTCTCCGGCACCGGCGGAACGCCGACGCAAATCAAAGGGGTTCTGGAACGGCTTCGGCTGGCGGGTATGCCGGATGAGGATATTCAGAGGCTGCGTGCGACCCGAACGATCCAGACCCGGTTTACCATCAGGGCACCGATCGACGGGGTGATTACTGCCTTTGACCTCCGTACCGGGATGAATATTTCGAAAGATAAGGTCGTGGCACAAATTCAGGGGATGGATCCGGTCTGGATCGGTGCGGCGGTCCCTGAGTCCATTGCTTATCTGCTGAAAGATACCTCGCAGTTTGCTGTTTCGATACCGGCCTGGCCGGATAAATCCTTCCCGGTTGAAAAATGGAGTCTTCTGCCGAGCGTGGATCCAACCACCCGTACGCTGCAGCTGCGCCTGCAGGTCTCCAACAAGGATGAGCTGCTGAAACCTGGCATGAATGCCTACCTGAAGCTGAATACCCACAGTCAGGAAATGCTGCTCATTCCGTCTCAGGCCGTTATTGATACCGGCAAAGAGCAGCGCGTTATTACCGTTGATACGAACGGGAATTTTATGCCGAAAAGGATCCGCGTTCTGCATGAATCTCAGCAGCAGTCCGGCATTGGTAGCGGACTGGAGGAGGGGGAGTCGGTGGTGGTCAGCGGTCTGTTCCTGATTGACTCGGAGGCCAATATTACCGGTGCGCTGGAGCGCATGCGCCACGTTGAAGCCGCTGACGACGCGCATTCAGGCCATTAAGGAGACGATGATGATTGAATGGATTATCCGACGGTCAGTGGCCAATCGTTTCCTGGTCATGATGGGGGCGCTGTTCCTCAGCGTCTGGGGCACATGGACGATTATTAACACGCCTGTCGATGCCTTACCCGATCTGTCTGACGTGCAGGTGATTATCAAAACCCGCTATCCCGGCCAGGCCCCGCAGATTGTTGAAAACCAGGTGACCTATCCACTCACCACCACCATGCTGTCGGTTCCCGGCGCAAAGACCGTGCGCGGCTTTTCGCAGTTTGGTGATTCGTACGTGTACGTCATTTTTGAAGATGGCACCGATTTGTACTGGGCCCGTTCGCGCGTGCTGGAGTATCTGAATCAGGTTCAGGGCAAACTCCCTGCCGGCGTGAGTTCAGAAATCGGCCCGGACGCCACGGGCGTGGGCTGGATATTTGAGTATGCGCTGGTGGACCGCAGTGGAAAACACGATCTCGCCGAGCTGCGATCATTGCAGGACTGGTTCCTGAAGTTTGAGCTAAAAACTATCCCGAACGTGGCCGAGGTGGCCTCCGTCGGCGGCGTGGTGAAGCAGTATCAGATTCAGGTTGACCCGTTAAAGCTGGCGCAGTTCGGCGTCAGCCTGCCGGAGGTTAAGCAGGCCCTTGAATCGTCTAATCAGGAAGCGGGGGGATCGTCCGTAGAACTCGCGGAAGCGGAATATATGGTCCGGGCCAGCGGCTATCTGCAGACCATCGATGATTTCAATCACATCGTCCTGAAAACCGGTGAGAACGGCGTGCCGATTTACCTGCGTGATGTTGCCCGCGTACAAACGGGGCCGGAAATGCGCCGTGGTATTGCCGAGCTGAACGGGCAGGGTGAAGTGGCGGGCGGCGTGGTGATCCTGCGTTCGGGTAAAAACGCGCGCGAGGTCATAACGGCGGTGAAAGACAAGCTGGAGACGCTGAAGGCCAGCCTGCCGGAAGGCGTTGAGATTGTGACTACCTACGATCGCAGCCAGCTCATCGATCGGGCAATCGACAACCTGAGCGGCAAGCTTCTTGAGGAGTTTATCGTGGTGGCCATCGTCTGCGCGCTGTTCCTGTGGCACGTCCGCTCTGCGCTGGTCGCAATTATCTCTCTGCCGCTTGGCCTGTGTATTGCCTTTATCGTTATGCATTTCCAGGGGCTGAACGCTAATATCATGTCGCTGGGAGGCATTGCCATTGCCGTCGGCGCGATGGTGGATGCCGCCATCGTGATGATTGAAAATGCGCATAAACGGCTGGAAGAGTGGGACCACCGCCACCCGGGGGAGCCGATTGATAACGCCACCCGCTGGAAGGTGATCACCAACGCCTCTGTAGAGGTTGGCCCCGCGCTGTTTATCAGCCTGCTGATCATTACCTTGTCGTTTATTCCCATCTTTACCCTCGAGGGACAGGAAGGGCGGCTGTTTGGTCCACTGGCCTTCACGAAAACGTACGCCATGGCGGGGGCGGCCGCGCTGGCCATCATCGTGATCCCCATTCTAATGGGATTCTGGATCCGGGGTAAAATCCCCGCAGAGACCAGTAACCCATTAAACAGGTTGCTGATTAAAGCCTACCATCCACTACTGATCAGGGTGCTACACTGGCCAAAAACCACCCTGCTGGTTGCGACCTTATCCATCTTCACGGTGATCTGGCCCCTGAGCCAGGTGGGCGGCGAGTTCCTGCCAAAGATCAACGAAGGCGATCTGCTGTATATGCCATCAACATTGCCGGGTGTGTCTCCGGCAGAAGCGGCCGCGCTCTTACAGACCACGGACAAGTTAATAAAAACAGTCCCTGAAGTGGCCTCTGTCTTCGGCAAGACCGGCAAAGCCGAAACGGCAACGGATTCCGCGCCGCTCGAAATGGTCGAAACCACCATTCAGCTTAAGCCTGAGGATCAGTGGCGACCCGGCATGACGATTGACAAGATCGTTAACGAGCTCGACAAGACCGTTCGTTTACCTGGCCTGGCGAATCTCTGGGTTCCGCCCATCCGCAACCGCATCGATATGCTTTCAACCGGCATTAAAAGCCCGATTGGCATCAAGGTGTCAGGTACTGTTCTGGCTGATATCGACGCCACGGCGCAGAGCATTGAAGCGGTAGCTAAAACGGTGCCGGGAGTGGTGTCAGCCCTGGCTGAACGTCTGGAAGGCGGGCGCTACATCGACGTTGATATCAACCGGGAAAAAGCCTCCCGCTACGGGATGACGGTTGGCGACGTGCAGCTTTTCGTCTCCACGGCCATCGGCGGGGAGACGGTGGGAGAAACGGTGGAAGGCGTCGCCCGCTACCCGATTAATATTCGCTATCCTCAGGACTACCGAAACAGCCCGACCGCGCTGAGGCAGATGCCGATCCTGACGCCGATGAAACAGCAGATCACGCTGGGCGATGTGGCGGATATCAACGTCGTTTCCGGCCCTACGATGCTGAAAACGGAGAATGCCCGTCCTGCGAGCTGGATTTATATCGATGCCCGCGGCAGGGATATGGTGTCGGTGGTGAACGACATTAAGACTGCTATTAGTCAGAACGTAAAGCTGAGACCGGGCACCAGCGTCGCATTCTCTGGACAGTTTGAACTGCTTGAGCACGCCAATAAGAAACTGAAGCTAATGGTACCGATGACGGTGATGATCATCTTCATTCTGCTGTATCTGGCATTCCGTCGCGTGGATGAAGCGTTGCTGATCCTGATGAGCCTGCCGTTCGCGCTGGTCGGGGGGATATGGTTCCTGTACTGGCAGGGTTTCCATATGTCTGTGGCAACCGGCACCGGCTTTATCGCTCTGGCAGGGGTGGCGGCAGAATTTGGGGTGGTAATGCTGATGTATTTGCGTCATGCCGTTGAAGCGCATCCGAAGTTATCCCATCGGGAAACCTTCACCGTACAGGGACTTGATGACGCCCTTTATCATGGCGCCGTGCTGCGCGTGCGGCCAAAGGCGATGACCGTCGCGGTGATTATTGCCGGTCTGCTGCCCATTTTGTGGGGAACCGGTGCCGGATCAGAAGTCATGAGCCGGATAGCGGCGCCAATGATTGGCGGCATGATCACGGCTCCGCTGCTATCGCTGTTTATTATCCCTGCGGCGTATAAGTTGATTTGGTTGCGCAGGCTTAAAAAACCAAAAAAATACCGCCGTTAGCGGCGGGTTTTTACGTGATGAATGCTTAGCGCGCCTTGCTGATCAGTTTGCGCCAGGCTCTGTTATGCAGAGTAAATAGCAGCATCTTATAGAAAGCGGTAGAGAAGATGCAGCTGCCGCTAAGCCCCAGCATGACGGTACTCACCATCGCAGCGGCCAGACTGACGCCCGGAGCAGCGCTACCGCTCAGCGCGGCCAGCAGATAGGCTGCCGTTAATACCAGACTTATCACCGCCAGCGTAAGATGTAACCGCACGGCGCGCATGCTTCCTTTGCCAATCATAAACATCGTCACGCCGTTGATGCCTGCGAACAGTAGGGCGATCAGCACAATCCACACGAATACGCGTTCGGCTGGCTGGCCGAGTGCGGCGAATACGCCATAGCCCAACCACAGCTGAGGAATCGCGAAGCTAACAATTACCCCGAGAGTACTGATTGCCGCCGGAATACCCATGGTGTGTAGACCCACAGGTTTGCCCATTTCTTCAGCCAACTGAGTCTTTAGCTGTTGCAGCTGTGTCGGGGAGGTATTGCTTATGCTGGTAGCCACCTCGTTACAGTGTTGCAGGCGACGGGTTAAAACTTTAAACATTTGAATACTCAGCGTTCAGTTAGGTAAAAATGATTGCAGCACACCAACCACATAGCGTCCTGACTGGACGGTATTTTGCGGATTGCGGATAGTCCCAGTGAGTGAGCTCCCCACAAAGGCCGATGCGTTGTTGACCGCACTCATCAGCTCGCGCTGCAGTGATTTTTGTAACGATTCGCTTGGGAAACGTTTCGGATAAACACCTGCGCGGATCGCGGCCTTTACCCCGGCACTGGAGATACCTGGATTCTGCGCTTTAATGATCTCTTCCGTGATGCGCTTACGCTCGGCACGGCTCAGGCTCTGGAACCAGGCGGTAACTTTACTTGAAGACGCCGCTTTCATCAGCTTGTACGTTTCTAAAGTACCTCTTAGCGCGGTTCCTGCCGCAGCAAGCGAAATAACATCCAGAACTGTCGTGGTAGCAACGTACCAGTCCTGGCTGTCAAGCCATGCAACGTCGGAACCATGGTCGTTATGGATAGCCAGCAGACGGCCCGCGCCAATCATGCATTGCGCTCCCGTAGCCAGCGTACCGGACAGGCTAATCGCCGCAATCACACCAGACCCGCCAGCGGTAAACGGTACTGCCGCACCGGCACCAAACGCCATGACAAGCGTAACAATCATCGCGCCACAGGCAAAACCGGTCGAGGTAATTTCCGTAGCAAGTGACGGAGTAGTTAGCGTCGCAACCACAGCTTTTTCTGCACTGATTTCCTTAGCATCTGGAATTTTACTGATGACTACATGGCTGACGGTGCTCTGATTCACATCAGCAATGCGTCGAGACGGGCGAACCAGCCAGCGTTGCTTGCCATCATCAAAAATGATGCCGACATTGTAAAAATTACGCGAGCAGTCGAGCTGCGCGGCCAGCTTTTTAAAATCGATATCTGCACCGGCCTGTAGGCCAAGGCTTCGCGAGAGATCATATGAGGGAAGGGTGCTGTCAGGCGACTGCTGACCGGGTAAGTTCATCGAGGAAGCTCCTTCATTCCGTGAGGACTATTAATTAGCAGGATAATTTATTGAAAAAATTTATGATTCGAACACTAAGACTTAGATAATAGCAGCGTTAACTCGGTGATCAAATGATATTGCTTGACTTAAATGTAAACGATACCAGGGTGTATTAAAGCTTAGCGGCAGACTTTCTCAGCACAGTAATATCCCTCTTAGGTGATTGACCGAACATCCGCGTATATTCCCGACTGAAATGGGATAAGCTTTCGTAACCCGGTCCCGCGTCTTGAGTAGAACGCCAGATGGGTAATGTGAGTTTTTCTCACCATGAACTACTTAATATTGGCAACGGGGTATGGTGCCAGATAGCTTGAAAAGCCCCCTTTAAGGAGGCTAAGCGACGATTCATACAGGTACTGTTCTTAGCTTTGAGGTCCACAGAGTCAACATCGCTGAGAAAATAAGTATTCCTGCACTTAACGCAAATGTACTTTGAAAACCAAACTGATCAAACAAAATCCCGCCCACTGTAGACCCCAGTGCGATTGAGAACTGAACTGTTGCTACCATAAGACCGCCCCCTGATTCTGTATCTGACGCAGTGGCACTGGCAACCCAGCTCCACCATCCTACCGGTGCAGCTGTTGATAACACGCCCCAAAGTCCCAACAAAACACAGACGGTAGGAATATTGTTACCCATAGGGATCAGGATTACAGCGACTGTAGCCATGACAAGTGGTATCCCAACCAGTGTCTGATAAAGGCGATTTTTGATCACAAACCCAATCACTGTCGTTCCGGCAAGTCCAGCTACCCCAATCAGTAACAATATTAGCGTTACTTCATCAGAATTAACTTTCGTGACATTCTCCAGAAACGGTCGGATGTAGGTAAACAGAGTAAACTGCCCCATGAAAAAATGACCTTTTTATCCTGCGGGACTTCCTGCGCAAGTGCAGGGATTTGGTCATGCCCAAACAGAATTTTTACCGGCTTGTGATAGATGAAATCTTGCATAACAGTTACCTCAGGATCAGAGCCACAAACGCGTTATCAGAGTAATGACACGCTCACTATTGATGATGTGAAGGTAACATTTGATATAAAATTAATTAATCAGCATTTATTTCACTTACTTGTGAAAAATATTTGATAATTAACCATTGGCTGGTACGCTGGCTTCTCCCCTGGAGGAGGCGAGTGTGGATGAACTGAAAGTTTTTTTAAGCGTGGCCAGACTCAAGAGCTTTACTAAAGCGGCAGCAGAGATCGGTGTGACGCCCTCAGCTGTCAGCCATACAGTAAAATCCCTGGAAGAAAGGCTTGGGATCAGGTTGCTGGCCAGAACCACCCGCAGTATCTCCACCACAGAAGCGGGTGAAAGGCTCATCAACGAAATTGGCCCCTTGATGGAGCAGGTTGATGACGCAATTAGTCGGCTGAGTGAGCTTCGTGAAAAGCCCACTGGCATCATTCGCCTTACGGGTTCAGATGACGTTATCCAGTACCTGATCCGCCCGGTGTTGCCTGACTTCCTGAGCCGCTACCCTGACATTCAGATTGAAATCGGAATTGATTATGGATTTACCGACATCGTTGATCAGCGTTTTGACGCGGGGATCCGCCCCGGAGATGCGCTGAATAATGATATGATTGCCGTTAAAATCAGCCAGGACTGGCGGCAATTGATTGTTGCAGCACCGGATTATTTTCAACGCTATGGGAAGCCTAAAAAACCGCAGGATCTTTTGAACCACAATTGCATCAACGTCCGGTATTCCGACACGAGTGGTTTGTATGCCTGGGAATTCGAGAAGGAAGACCAGAAGTTCAGCCTGAAGGTGAAGGGGCAATATATTGCGAACAGCACGGTACATCAGCTTGATGCAGCTCTTGATGGCCTGGGCGTAGCCTGCCTTCCAGAATATGTTGCGGATGAATATATCAGAAACGGCAGGTTGATTGTGGTACTGACCGAGTGGTGCCCCTGGTTTGAGGGCTACCACATCTTTTATCCTCACCGCCGACAGGATTCTCCCGCCTTTATGGCTTTCCTGCAAGTTTTGCGCAACCGGTACAATAACAGGATAAGGTAAAATACATTACGATAATACTAAAGCTTACCAGCTGACTTTCTCAGCACGGTTATATCCTTCTTGGGTGATTCCCCGAACATCCGCGTATATTCCCGGCTGAAATGCGACAGGCTTTCGTAACCGACAGCATAGGCTGCTGTGGTGACATCGTAATGTTCATTCAGCATCAGTCGCCTGGCTTCATTGAGGCGCAGCCATTTCTGATACCGTAGCGGGCTCATTCCCGCAAGCTGCCTGAAGTGTTGGTGGAAAGAGGGCGTGCTCATTTGCACCCGACTTGCCAGTTCTTCTACGCGTAAAGGTGATGCAATATTGGTCTTTAACCAGTCAATAGCTTTACCGATACGGTAGCCATGGCCGTCTACTGCTGCAATCTGTCTGAGATGATCGGACTGATCGCTCATCAAAAGCCGGTAATGTATCTCTCTTTGAATCAGCGGCCCGAGAACAGGAATAGCTTCAGGCTCGTCAAGCAAAGAAAGCAGACGGCAGAAAGGCTCCAGCAAAACATCAGTAATAGTTCCTATACCGACACCCGTTCCCGCGTCTCGTTTTTTAACCGGCGGCAGGCTTCCCTGTGCAATTAATTCCATCAGTACGCGCTGGTCAAGTTTATAGGCTACGCCCACGCAGGGACGGGATGTCGAAGCCTGTAATACTTCCGAGCTGGCTGGCAGGTCAAGAGATGTGATCAGGAATTTTTCCGCATTGTATTCGTAAGGTTCACCACCAACCCACATGATCTTCGCGCCATCGGCCACCAGAACGATACTGGGAGGGACCAGGCAGCTCACCGGAGGAGCGGGTTCGTTTCGGCGGAACAATTCGAGTCCTTCTACGGCTGTAGGGAAATCACCGGTGCAGGGTGTGCGCTGAGCTATATCGACCGAAAGTTCACCCAGTAGTTTTTCAACCGACTTCTCAGAAATCATTCTGTAATGCCTCACATTTGTTACTCCTTTTGACGTTAACAACTTAGCAGCTATGAAAATTGAAATATACGCTTTGAGATCAGGTTCAGAGGATCAGGCAAATAATGCAGAGTATTTTAATAACACCCTTCATTAAAGACACTCAAAATAACAACACTGAAATGAGGCAGTGTCCTGTAAGTCAGGGTTCACCGCGAGCAAATTTAAACCGTTCAGGTTAAAGCCATTTTTAACTGTCAGGCAGGTTATCCGGAGGAGACATACGTGAAAGAGTTTACTTTCTACAACCCAACCCGAATCGAATTCGGTTCCGGAAAAGAGAATACTATCGGTGCACACATTGCCAGTGCTGGCGCACGAAAAGTCCTGCTGTGCTACGGAAGCGAACGTATTAAACGAGAAGGCCTGTTCGATACGGTCAGCCAGAATCTTGCCGATAACGGCATCGAGTATATAGAACTTGGCGGTATCGTAAGTAACCCGGTGATATCCAAAGTCCGTGAAGGGGTGGAACTGGCCAAACAACATAACGTGGACGCTATCCTTAGCGTTGGCGGCGGCTCCGTACTTGACAGTGCTAAGGCTATTGCGGCCGGCGCACATTATAATGGTAACGTCTGGGATTTATTCGCTGGTAAAGGCGAGCTTTCCTCTGCTTTACCTTTGTTTGCCATTCTGACCCTGGCCGCAACGGGAAGCGAAATGAACCCGTATGCCGTTGTCACCAATGAAGAAACACATGAAAAATTATCGATCGGTAACGACTACACGCGTCCTGTGGTATCCGTCCTGAGTCCGGCACTGATGGCGGGCGTCTCCCGGGATTACCTGGTCTATTCTGCCGCTGATATCATTTCACACCTTATCGAAGTGTACTTCACCGCAACCGTTCAGCCTGCAATTCAGTCGCGTCTGGTTGAAGCACTGCTAAATACGGTAATTGAAACCACACAAACGCTCATCGCCAATCCGGAGGATGAGGCTGCGCGTGGGGAATTTGCCTGGGCTGCAACCCTTGCCCAAAACGGTTTGATCCTGTCAGGCTGTGCCGGATTCAGTTATCCGAATCATGCAATCGAGCACTCTTTATCAGCACTTTTCAACGTTCCGCATGGGGCAGGGTTGTCCGTTGTTATGCCCGCCTGGATGAAATGGTACAAAAACCGAAATACACCGCAGTTTGATCGTTTCGCAAAATATGTGTTCGGACTCAGTTCGGCAGACGACGGCATCGCAGCGCTTGAGAAGTGGTTCGAAGAAATTGGTACGCCAACACGTCTTGAACAGCTGAACATCAGGGAAGCAGATCTGCCCGCTATCGTTGAGAACGTCCAGATCAATGTCAAAGCGTTTGGTATCGCCAGTGATTACCCACCGGAAGTTGTAACTGAAATACTCATGCATGCTGTCTGAAACATATCCCTCAATATCCAATGAAAGGTTTTAATATCATGACGCTAAAATCTTCAACGCGCTTTTTTAATGGCGCACTCCTTGCCGGAGCGATGGCTCTGATTTCAACAGAAGCTGCGGTCGCCCAGCCAGCATCAAGTACAGCAGATTCTTCAGTCCGTCTGGTTCAGACGTGGGATAAGACTTTCCCAAGGAGCGAAAAAGTGGATCATCAAAAAGTGACTTTTAAAAACCGTTACGGCATTACGCTTGCCGCTGATGTGTATCTTCCTAAAGATCGCGGGAACAAGAAGCTTGCTGCGCTTGTGATTTCCGGGCCATTTGGCGCTGTAAAAGAGCAGGAAAGCAGTGGTGAACCCCGCAATATTGCTTCGCCTGATATCAATACCGAAGACTTTATGGCCGCAGTCGATTTCATTGGACTGCAACCTTATGTGGATCGTGAACGTATCGGTGTCATCGGTATCTGCGGCATGGGTGGGATTGCCCTGAACGCTGTTGCCGTGGATAAACGCGTAAAAGCGGTCGTTGCCAGCACCATGTATGATATGAGCCGCGTGATGTCGAAAGGCTACAACGACAGCGTAACGCCGGAGCAACGCGAGCAGGCGCTGGAGAAGATGAGCCTCCAGCGCTGGGAAGATGCGGCAAACGGTAAACCTGCATACCAGCCAGCCTATAATAAACTGAAGGGCGGTGAAGCACAGTTCCTCGTGGACTATGCGGACTATTACATGACCAAACGCGGCTATCATCCACGAGCCGTCAACTCTGGTAACTCATGGTCCGTGACAACGCCGATGGCCTTCATGAATTTCCCGCTCATGACCTATATTAAGGAAATTTCTCCGCGCCCGATCCTGTTCATCCATGGTGAAAAAGCGCATTCGCTTTACTTCTCCAAAACGGCTTATGAAGCGGCAAATCAACCAAAAGAGCTTCTGATTGTTAAAGATGCAACACATGTCGATTTATATGATCGTATGGATAAGATCCCGTTCGATAACATCACTGCATTTTTCAACAAAAATCTTAGCTTCAGGTCTTTATGCTCAGACCCTGGCAGAGCGCGGATTCGTGACGCTGGCATTTGATCCGTCTTATACCGGTATAAGTAAGCCATAGCACCGTCCGGTGTTTTCAGATGCAGTGTCTGTGCGACAAACGACAGACACTGCTCTCTTAGCATGGGGTGTTGTGTATTCCCCCTAAAGAGCGTGCCGAATGGATACTAAACAAACGTTTTCACTTAGCTATGATGGCCTGACCGGCGAATGCGTGAAGATGATAAAAGAACTTCAGACAAACGCAGACAGTCTTGATGGTATTGGATTTGCGCTCGAACAGGCAAAAATACAGGCAGTGCTGGTACTCTGGAGTCGACTGGCAACCGCAGGAAAGGCATGCCAGCTCAGTTTCATTATGGACCGCCAATATATTATTCAGTTGATAGTCGGTAATACCGTCGCTGAGATGCATTAATCCTAATTTTAATAACAGCCACTCTGCTGTTACTCGTGAAGCAGGCTCTAATTTCTCATGCAACATTAATTTATCGAGTTAATGCTGCAATAGAAAAAAATAGCCGCATATGAAAGAGGAGAGGTTTATGTTCTGGAACTATGAAGTATTAACAAGAATAGATGAGGCCGATGACCTAAAAATCGCTCCGTATCATCCCGATATGAATACGACCGGTAAGCCGACATGGATTTGGGAAGTGAAGGTGGGTAACCGACTTTTCGTCCGAGCCTATAGTGGTACCCGTTCAAAATGGTATCAGGCTGCATTGTCCCAGCAGGCGGGTAAGATACTGGCTATTGGACAGGAGTTCGACGTCCTGTTTGCAAAACCATCAGACCCTGAGCTTGAAAGTAAAATAGATCAGGCTTACCAGAAAAAGTACTCCGGCAGCAGCTATGTTTCCGCAATGACAGGGACACGCGCCAGAGCGGCCACGATTGAGATTTTACCTTCGTGATTTCCTGTCGCAGTGATACTGCCTGTTCTGTGAGGCAAAATCTGCCTGTTTAACTTTAATTTCCCTGAAACTGGAGGCAAGTATGAAACCACTCTTTCCGGGGCTGCCTGTTAAAATGCTGGCGTTTTTTCTGCTGGTCTTAGTGATGCCACTTAAAGCTGCCATCAGTAAAGAGAAAAGCCATATAAGGACGCTTGTAATCGTTTCTCATCCGTATCCGGAGCAGTCCGTTATGATTAAAGGGCTACAGCAGGCTGCTGAGAGCGTAGATGGAGTCACTGTTCGTAACCTTGAAACGCTCTATGGTTTCGATACGCGCAAGATAAACGGTGATGAGGAGAGGCGTATCACACGCCAGAATGACAGGATAGTATTTATCTTTCCCACCCACTGGTTCAATATCACCCCAATGATGAAAGCGTATATGAATGACACATGGGGTAGCGTTGGCCCGGATTTATGGAAGGGTAAGGAAATGCTTATTGTTACTACTGCTGCCGGTGATGACTCAACATACGGAAAAAATGGCAGAACAGGTACCGAGCTTGCCGATGTTTTCACACCCATGAAAGCCAGTGCATTACATGCGGGCATGACATGGCTCCCGCCACTTTTTTTTCAGGGGGTGAGAACCAGCCAGCTGCCTGAATACCAGCGCCAGCTGATTGAACGCCTGACAAAGTAGAAATCCGCCTTCACAGAAGGCGGATTTTATTCTTCCCATCCGGAGAGTAGTCAGAAATCACAACGAATTTCATTATCTATATGTGGATATTAAGAAAATAGCTCTTAAACATAATGCCAGCAAACGAAAGATTAGGGGTGACTTAACCCTATGATTTTATGTGAACCATCTAAGTTCATGAAGTAAGTTAACGATCAACATGATGCAAGAAACGAGAGGGAGATCAGAAATCCTAACGTATTGATTTATCAGTTAGTGGGAGTGTCTTGTGAACTTATTTACCACAGTAGGCGATTTAACATAATATACATTATGCGCACCGGTATGAAATCAGGGGAAATCTGGTGTTTTGTGGTCATCGTTAGCCTGGATGCCGATGGACTATTAAAGCGTCTTAGCTGACCATCTTATGTGCATCCAGCTTTTGCTCAACGTCTCAACCAAAGGCCGTGTTGAATACGCTCATCTGCCGCATCAGAACTTTGAACTGAACTTACGCATTTCACATCCCTTAAAACGCAGATAGCACGTCAGCTTGACGGTACTGTTCTTCCCAGCCTTATTATTTACCGTTTTGTCCTGTTGATATAAGCCTGCAAACCCTCCGCAAGATAATCAAACACCGTTTTACAGGCCTGGCTATGGCGTAAATCCTCATGCATCACCAGCCAGGTGTCGAGATGAAATGCAAAGAAATCAGGCATGACCCTCTGTAACGGCGGAGAAAAATCGGCCAGTTGTACCTGGCACATACCGATACCCGCTCCTGCA
The DNA here is from genome assembly GCF_008364555.1 of Enterobacter vonholyi. GTDB lineage: Bacteria > Pseudomonadota > Gammaproteobacteria > Enterobacterales > Enterobacteriaceae > Enterobacter > Enterobacter vonholyi. The sequence continues at coordinate 467,308 of NZ_VTUC01000006.1, read as the reverse complement.
CGAATGAGGTTTAATTGTGCAATATCACTGTCACTCCGCACGGTAAACAATTCACGGTTTAGCTGTGGATATTGTTTAAGTGCCTGTAAAATAAAGGGAGTCGTATTATCGAAACCCACGAGCGTATGGGTGAATAACTCATCAATACTTTCCGGAGCACCACATCGTGACAGATAGGCTGGCGCGGCATGCAGACCTATTTCAACCCTGCCCATCCGGCGTGCAATCAGTTGCTCCTGCACAGGCGTGGCCATGCGTACGGCAATATCCGCTTCCCGGTTCAGTAAATCCTGAACGCGATTAGACAGAACCAGTTCAATAACTATCTGCGGATATTCTTTCTTTATTTGTGCAATCACTGGAGGCAGAACCTCCGTGCCGATGATTTCACTGGCGGCGACGCGCACAATGCCTCGTAATCCGGTTGCGCCGGAACTGAAACTGGCTGCCGACCGCTCAATCATCATGGCCGTATTTTCCATCGACTGCGCATGGCCCTTCAGCTCAACGGCTGCATCCGTGGCCTGTAATCCTGTCTGTGAACGGGTAAATAAAACAAGGCCCAGGGCTGACTCCAGCGCCGCAATATGGCGCCCGGCGGTTGGCTGAGTAATGGCAAGCCTGCGTGCGGCCCCTGACAGAGACCCTTCCCTCATCACGGCCAGAAAGGTGCGATACCATTCCCACGGGATATTTAGCTTCATACAAAAATGAATACCTGCTGGCTTATATTATGCAATTACATTTAGCCCGTGCGGTCATTATGATGTCAAGCAGATATCCAATAAGGGTCAAACGATGAAAAACACAAATAAGGTACTGATACTGGGCGCAACGGGTGGGATCGGTGGCGAAATAGCCCGCAAATTGATCCGTGATGAATGGGATGTGCGTGCATTGCGCCGCAGCGCTCCGAAAACTGACGATCGCAACAAAAGCATTCCTTGGATAAGTGGTGATGCGCAGAATGCAGAACAGGTTGAGGCAGCGGCGTCCGAATGCAGCGTTATTATCCATGGCGTAAACCCGCCGGGTTATCGAAACTGGGAACAGCTGGTTTTGCCCATGCTGCATAACACCATAAATGCAGCGGAGCGAAACGGTGCGTTAATCGTTCTGCCGGGCACGATTTATAACTACGGTCCGGATGCTTTTCCCCTCTTACGCGAGGATTCTCCTCAGAATCCGTTTACCCGAAAAGGTGCGATACGGGTGCAAATGGAGCAGGAGCTTGCAGACTATGCGCAGCGTGGCGGAAAGGTGCTGATTTTACGTGCAGGTGACTTTTTTGGTCCCCATGCCGGCAATAACTGGTTTTCGCAGGGATTGGTCAAACCGGGGCAACCGCCGAAGATAATTCAAAACCCCGGGAAAACCGGCGCAGGCCACCAGTGGGCTTATCTGCCGGATGTCGCCGAAACGCTCGTTGCACTGCTGTCGCGTCGGGAGGAACTCGAACCGTTTGCCAGTTTCCATATGCGCGGGCATTGGGATCCTGACGGGACAGCGATGACTGCCGCCATAAAGCACGTCGCGGAGCGTGCCGGTATTCAGGCGAAGGTGAAATCGTTTCCCTGGTGGCTTATCTCGGCGATAAGCCCCTTTAATACCACACTGCATGAAATGCAGGAGATGCGTTATATCTGGGAGCAGACAATAGAAATGGATAATTCAAAACTGGTTTCCTTTCTGGGCCATGAGCCCCAGACCCCTCTTATTGAAGCTGTACATTCCACATTAGCGGGCCTGGGCTGCATTTAACATAACCTGTACGTTTAGAAAGGGTTGAACGATGTCTGATATACTTCAGCTTTTGAAAACGCAGCCCTAAGCAAATGGAAATTGAATTAAATAAAAGTGTTAAAGAGAGAATTTTCCACGCAGTCATTTTTGAAGTGATGGCCAACATTATTATCGCGCTGTCTCTTGCCTGGCTGATGAACGTGTCGATACTCCAGTCGGGCTCGTTGTCCGTGATATCCGCCCTTACCGCAACGGTCTGGAATTTTATTTTTAATAAACTCTTCGACTCGCTGCAGAAAAAATACCGCTTTCAACGGACGTTTCTCATTCGAGCGATCCATGCTGTAGGTTTTGAAACGGGACTCATCATCACCCTAATTCCTGTCGCGATGGTTATGCTGAATCTTACAGTGACTGAGGCATTTTTTGTTGAGATCGGTCTTGTACTGTTTTTCCTGCCGTACACGTTACTGTTTAACTGGATTTACGACTACCTGCGCTGGACATTTGTTGGGCGGAAACGGTCTGCTATGTAGAGAGATATCTGTCACATTGACACGCCTTTGATCGTATTCGACTCCTCTCACCTTCTATACTCTTCATTTCTCTATCTCTTTTGAGGAGTCGATAATGTTCGATCATGTGAAATTCGGCGTCAGCGATTATGAAAAAAGTAAAACTTTCTTCCTCGAGGCGCTTCGCCCGCTTGGGGTAAAAATCATCGATGAAGGCGCGCCGGAGTATGGTGTTGAAATGAGCTCCGGGGACGTTTCACTTTGCCTTTTCCATACAAATGACAAACCCGCGCCCCTGCATCTGGCGTTTGTGGCTAATACGCGTCAGCAGGTTGATGATTTTTTCCATGCCGCGCTTCGCGCTGGCGGACGTGATAACGGCGGGCCGGGATTGCGTTCGTACGGTGAAAATTATTATGCCGCTTTTGTCATCTCACCTGATGGTCATAACATCGAGGCCGTGTGCCATACGCCGGAGAGCGAGTAGCTCAACGAGTCTTCCAGTAACCGTCAAACGATTCACTCATGCAGTTTGTTGCACGATATTGCACGAAATGCTGTATTCCTGGCCAGTGATGTCGTAAAGTCTCGTCTGTAAATGTGCATTTTCATGCAATAACACTGACAGAGGTATTTATGACACAACAGTTGATTTTAATTGCCGGGCCCTATCGCAGCGGTACCGATGGCGTTCAGGCACGAATCGATGAGAATCTGGCGCGTCTCGAAAGCGCAGCATTAGCCGTTTACCAGCGTGGCCACATTCCGGTCATTGGTGAATGGCTTGCTTTGCCGCTGGCAAAAGCCGCAGGCTCAATAACGGTGGGTGATGAAATCAGCGAAGCGATGCTGTACCCCGTTGCTCACCGGCTCATCGCAAAATGTGATGCGATTTATCGTATTGCCGGTGCGTCTAAAGGTGCCGATAAGGATATTGAAGTAGCCCGAAAATATGGTCTCAGCGTTTATACCGCGCTTGAGAACATTCCAGAAGCTTAATCCGGAACGCCAGCCAGCCCGTGGTCAAAGGCTGGCTGTCAGAGGGGGTCACGATCTGAGGTCAGAACGACGGATACGCCCTTTTCCGATACCGCGCGGATCCAGTCCTTATCTGTACCGTCTTCAACAACGATGGTATTTACCGAAGACACATCGCCAATCACAAACGAAGACGCGGTGTTGATCTTTTCCGGAGAAGCCAGAACGACCGTCTCCGCGGCTCTGCCGGAAAATGCACGTTTGATGCATGCCTCTTCGAAATCACCGGTTGTCAGCCCCGCGTCAGGATGAATACCGGTCACGCCCATAAAGAACAGGTCCGCATGTATATTCGCTATGCCTTCAATGGCCGCAGTGCCGACCGCAACAATCGAGTGTTTATACAAGCGTCCGCCGATCAAAATCACCTCAATGGAAGGATGATCAACGAGCCCCAGAGCAATACTCGGGCTGTGCGTCACCACGGTGATGCGCAAGTCAGGAGGGAAAAACGTAATCAGCTCGGAGGTTGTCGTGCCACCGTCGACAATCACCACCTGGCCTGATGAAATTAGCTGTGCCCCTTTCCGGGCCACCCTTTTTTTGGCATCCATCTTAACGGATTGCCGTTCGGCAAAAGGAGCAATAGCGGAAGATGACGGCAGCGCGCCGCCGTGAACACGCTGCAAACGCCCTTCTGCCGCCAGCTCGCGCAGATCGCGCCGGATGGTGTCTTCAGAGACGTCAAAGAGAATACTGAGCGCTTTTGACTGTACCTGACCTTCGACACCAAGCTTTTCAAGGATCAATTGTTTTCGCTGACTGGTGAGCATGGTGAATTCCTGATGTTGCATGTTTTATCCTGAACATGCATGATGATGCTGTTTATGATCATTACTCTACGTAAGGAGGGACATTCGTGCAATCAAAACGTGCAGATGTGCGCATCATCGACAGTGAAACCCTGTCAGACAACTGGTACATCCTCAAAAAATACACCTTTGACCTGCAGCGGCGTGATGGTGAATGGCAGCGGCAGCATCGGGAAGTCTATGACCGTGGCAACGGCGCGACGATTCTACTCTATAACCGTGAGAAAAAGACGGTGATCCTGACGCGCCAGTTCCGCTTCCCTGTCTTTATCAACGGCCATGAAGACGATTTAATTGAGGCAGCAGCAGGATTGCTGGACAACATGGATCCCGAAAGCCGCATTAAAGCAGAAGCGGAAGAAGAGACCGGATTTCACGTTTCGCGCGTGCAGAAAATCTTTGAAGCCTATATGAGCCCAGGCTCCGTCACGGAGAAACTCTACTTTTATCTTGCCGAGTACCAACCACATGACAGAACCAGCGCAGGCGGCGGGATCAAGGCTGAAGGAGAAGATATCGACGTGCTGGAAATGACGCTTGAAGAGGCTTTACGCAGCATTGAAACGGGCAAGATTGTCGACGGTAAAACCATCATGCTGCTGTATCATGTTGCCCTTAAAGGTATTCTGTAACCTACTGGTTTAAATCCTGATTTATAGACGTATGTAAACGGTATGCTTGTACGTTACGCGTAAGAAAAGGGAAAACCTCCTAAATTTTGCAGCCTACTATATTTAGTGAACGATTTCGCAATTCGATAAAATCATCAACAATTCCCTGAGTCATCTGCATTTACCATTCAAAAATGCCAAACGTTCACAAGGCTGCCCGCTGAGGTAGCCTGTCTTATCTGTTGTCTGGATTAAAATGCGACTCGCTACGGATAACGAAGCATATTATACTTGCTCCTCCATTCGAACAGGAGGCAGCATCTCACGTGAAGGATACATATTACAACGACATAACGATCAATACGCTAATTCAGAGTGAGCTTGACGCGTTTTTTGAGGATTTCAAAGGGATCGTCTTCGCCTACGCTATTATGAACAAGAAAGATCCTTCACAGATGAGGATAATCAATAATAGCCCTGAGTGGTTTAATATCTACCTTGAAAGAAAATACCAGTTCATTGACCCTGTCATTATTAGGGCTTTGCGCTGTGTTGAAGATTTTTTCTGGGAAAGTGATGTCGTACTGTCGGATGGTTATAACCTGACACGCATTTTCGACGAAAGTGTCCAGTATGATATTTACCAGGGACAGACGTTTCCTCTGCATGACTATCTGAATAATCTTGTTGTCTTATCCGTCATCAGTCCTAAGCATTCTGGCATTGACATAGAGAAGTATCGGCCGCAATTTCTACGCTTCCTTGTTCAGTTACATCAGAAGACACTCAATCTGTATAGTCAGCATCAGCAGAAAAAGAATGTTTTCTTATCGCCACGTGAGCGCCAAATCCTTAAATGGGTCAGTGCCGGGAAAACGTACGCAGAAATTGCTGTTATTTTGTCTATTGCCGAGCGCACCGTTAAATTCCATATGGGCAATATAATGAAAAAACTCGGTGTGAATAATGCCAGACACGCAATAAAACTTGGAACGGAACTCCGGTTACTGGAGGAGTAAGCCTCAGCCACTGGTTATAAATGGTGTAAATGCTCAAGCATTTCGCGAAGCCAGTGACTGGATTTATCTTTGCTAATAATGTCTTCAATAATGCCTATACTGGCAGGCATGTAAATATAGTAAATAACCTCCCCTTTTTCAGAAACACCGCGCTGAATAACTTCAACTTTCCAGTTAGCATGGCGAAATATGGCATACATACCACGGCTGGCTACTGCGTACATTCCATGATATTTATTCTTAATGCAATAAATAATCATTGCAAGAAACAATGCTTTACTGGCGGGCACGCCCTGCAGGCTTGCGGAGTCTCGTGTTTCTTTATCTAAAAATAAACGACTCACTTCACAGCAGGGAACATCTTCTGGAAAAACAATGGGATTATCGAAATAGTTGTGAAAGATCTCGCTTATCATTGTCGGCTGCGTTGCGTTAATAAATCGCGCGCCGCATAGCAGCTGCCCATCATACATACCCAGTAAGTATGTCGTGTTATGGGAATCAAATTGATCCTTTTCCATACCTTCGACGCATTCCACCTTCCAGTCGAGTCGGTCCCGAAAAGTTTTTCTTCTGAGTCTGTAGAGTTCGCGCGCTAATGCTGGTGGTAAATCATCGTAGTCGTGTAAAAAAAATTCAATGACAGAATTCATTCTCATGTTCCTGATAATAACACCTGAAACTAGTTTCACCTGTCTCTTAGGACAGCTTTCATTGTGCCGCATATTCCCTATACTTAAAAAGTACCTGACCACGAAGTTCTCGCAAAACTAAGCGGTCAGGAGGTCAAAGACCTATGAAACACCAGGGATATACCCATCGATTATTATCTAATATTTAAAGTTTCGGGTACAGAACATAAGAAGCACTTTGCCGATAAAATATTAAAAAACAATAATCATAAAATTATTACAATAAAAACATTGCCCCTTAATCCTTTAAGGGGTAATATTTCCGTTTTCTTATTTTTTTCCTCTCTTTTGTTTCACAGAAACTGCGGAATTCATCTGCCCTGAACCTCTCCCGTACCGCTTTGAAGGCGCCTGCCTGTGCTATTCTTGCAGAAGCATGCCAAACGGAGAATTGATGATGACCGACTGGAACCCTTCTCTTTACCTGCAATTTGGCGCAGAAAGAACGCGTCCAGCTGCAGAACTGCTCGCCAGAATTCCTCTGGATGAGATCGCTACCATCGCTGATCTAGGCTGTGGACCAGGAAACAGCACGGCGCTGTTGAAGCATCGCTGGCCATCTGCACATATCACCGGGGTCGATAACTCCCCTGCCATGCTTGAGGAAGCACGCGCAGCCTTACCTGACTGCCACTTTATTGAGGCCGATATCCGTCAGTACAAGCCTGGCCAGCCGCTGGGCCTGATTTATGCCAACGCGTCGCTGCAATGGGTTCCGGACCATTACGATCTCCTGCCACATCTTGTCTCCCTGCTTAAGCTAAATGGCGTACTGGCGATCCAGATGCCTGACAACTGGCTGGAACCGACCCATGTGGCGATGCGTGAAGTGGCGCTTGAGCAAGACTACCCAGACCGTGGCCGCGAGCCTCTGCCAGGCGTACATGCTTATTACGATATTCTGTCGGAGGCTGGCTGTGACGTGGATATCTGGCGGACGACCTATTATCACAAAATGAGCTCTCATCAGGCCATTATTGACTGGGTAAGCGCCACCGGCCTGCGGCCCTGGCTCCAGGAACTGAATGAAAGCGAGCAGAAACGTTTCCTGAAACGCTACCATGAACTGCTGGAAGAGCAGTATCCGCTTCAGGAAAACGGGCAGATACTGCTGGCTTTCCCCCGGTTGTTTATCGTGGCTCAACGCCAGCCCTGAACGGGCTATGACCGAGCTTCTTTGAGCAACTGCTGGATAACCTTTTCCTGTTGCTCATAGTCACCCTCGCCAAAGGCGGTATAGCGCAGCTGCCCTTTGGCATCAAAAAAGTAATGCGCTGGCCAGTACTGGTTGCCGAAAGCATTCCAGATTTTATAGTTGTTATCCGTGACCACCCGATACGGCAGTTGCCATTTATTCACCGCATTTTTAACCGACGAAAGCGGTTTTTCCCAGGGGTATTCCGGGGTGTGAACTCCGATCACCACCAGACCCTGCGGTTGGTACTTAGTGGCCCACTCCCGCACATGGGGGAGCGTATGCTGGCAATTAATGCAGTCCCACGTCCAGAAATCAATAAGTACAACCTTCCCGCGTAACGATTCAGACGTGACAGGGTCACCGTTCACCCACCCTGTTCCACCGCTGAACGAAGGCAGCTGACTGCTGGGCTCTGTAATCACTATCGGCTCAAGCTTCACCGGCGTGGCTGTGGGTTTCGTCAGATTTAACAGCGCGGTTTCAAGACGGTCCGAGACGCCGTTTGCCCCTTTAAGCAGCGAAGTCATCCCCGTCGCGTTAAATGCGACGGTCGCTAACATCACAACGCCTGCACCCTGTCGCAGCTTTTCCATTAGCGCCGATTTTGCCCTTAAAGGTGCCATCAGCGTGCGGCCTCCAATGACGAGTAATCCCAGCATCATTGCGCATCCGCTGCCATAGGCGGCCAGCAGAGCGCCGGTGGTAATAGCGGAATGCCCCGCAATGTTAATGCCGAAAATCGCACCCAGAATGGGACCGGCGCAGGGAGACCAGAGCAGTCCTACAGCAAGCCCGGCCAGAAAAGCCGATGCCATTCCGCGCGTTTGCCCGCTTCGGGTGTTGAGAACATTACCCGCGCTGACGGCCGGTCCCGCAATACGCTGGGCGAAAGACGGAAAAATTAAGGCTAGCGCGGCAGTGGCCAGAATGACGAGCGCGACCCAGCGCCCAACGATGGTTGCCTCTGCGATCCACTCGCTGGCGACGGTGACGGCCATCGCCACCAGGGTAAACATCACGATCATCCCAGCAAGCAGGGCCAGAATATGCCGACGCTGGCCCTGGAAACCGGCGAACAAAAGTGGAATAACCGGGAGCGTACATGGGCTGAGCAGGCTTATCATCCCACCCAGAAAAGCGATAACCAGAAACATAGAAACCTCACAATACAAGTCCTGCGACGCTGCAGTGAGGCTATTTAAGCGTGCGGATGTGTTCAGGATATGTGTAAATGCGAGGGTTTTGTCTGGCTCTGTATCGCCCAGGCAGAGAGATACAAAGCCGTACAATTTTACTCACGGCGCAGTAGCGTAATGGAGACGTCCAGCCCGCCCCCGTTACGGTTCGCCAGCCTGAGCTTTCCTTCCAGCTGAGCGGTGAGCTGCGCGGCGATCGCCAGTCCGAGTCCTGTCCCGCCAGTCTCGCGGTTGCGCGAGGTTTCAACCCGATAAAACGGCTGTAATACCGCATCAAGCTCGGCTTCGGGGATCCCCGGACCGTCGTCCACAATGTGAATAATGACCTCGCTGTCTGATGAATCGTCAATTGAAATCGCAGCATGCTCGCCGAATTTGAGGGCGTTATCCAGCAGATTGGTCATCACCCGGCGAAGCGCCTGCGGCCGCGTGACGATGGGCAAGCGGGCTTCGCCTGCCTGAAAGTGCACGTTTTTACCAATGTCCTGGTAATCGCAGGCGATGCTGTTGATCCAGGCGTTCAGCTCCAGCTTAAGCGACGTCTCCTCCAGTGATTCCGATGACCGGGCATACGCAATGCCCTCCCGCACCAGACGAGACATGTTATCAAGGTCGTTCAGGAGTTTGTCGCGAAGTTCAGGCTCTCCGGCCATTTCGACGCGGAGCTTCATGCGGGTAATGGGCGTCTGGAGATCGTGAGAAATCGAGGCCAGGATCTGCGCGCGTTCCCGGAGATAAGACTGAATGCGCGCCTGCATGGCGTTGAAGGCATGCGCTGCCCGCTGCACCTCAAGCGGCCCTTTTTCCGTCATTGGCGTGCTGGCCGCCGGATCCAGCGCATCCACCGCGCGGGTAAAGTGTGAAAAAGGCCGCACGACCTGCCGCACGGCTATCCAGGAGCAGACAGCCAGAACCAGCAGCTGCAGGATGAGAACGACCGGTAGCCAGCTGGCGACGGGCGGCATGCGCGGGATCAGGTCGATGGTCAGCGGTGCGCCATCGCGTAACGTAAGATGGGCCTGAATATGCGAAATGGCGCCGGGAACCGCGGTAAAGCTAAGCGGGTAATGCGCGGCAAGCGTCGCTTTTAAGGTTCGGATAGCATCTTGCGAACGCTTATCCGTCGGCGCTGCGCCAGGTTCCCCTGTGCCCAGAATATAACGATAGTTACCCCGTTCAAGCCGCGGCAGCCAGGCGGCACGTTCGCTCGCCGGTAAGCGGTCTAATATGGCGACGCTGGTTGCGACATCGTTTTCCAGATTACCAAGCATCACCGTGCGGGCGCTGTGCATGCGTTCAACCATGACCAGCGTCAGGCTCAGGGCGTTAGCCAGCAGCAGACCGGCCAGCACGACGAGCAGCAAACGGGCCAGCAGCGAGCGTGGCCAGAGCCTCATTCGTTAACCTCTTTGATGGTCACTGGCATCGTAAAAACGTAGCCTTCGCTGCGCACGGTTTTGATATAAGCGGGCATGCGGGCATCTTCGTTGAGACGCTGGCGAACCCGGCTAACCAGCAGGTCGATTGAGCGTTCAAACAGCTCGGCGTCTCGCCCCTGCGTCAGGTTGAGCAGCTGGTCACGGGTCAGCACGCGCTGCGGATGGTCAAGGAAAACGCGCAGCAGCCGATACTCCGCGCCGCTGAGCGCCACAATTACCCCTTCCGGATCGATTAAGTGGCGAGCGACGGTATCGAGCTGCCATTCACCAAACATCACTAGCCGCCCTGCTTCCGTCACCTGTAGATTGGGCGGCATCGTGCGAAAACGCCGTAAAATCGCTTTGATACGCGCCAGCAGCTCGCGGGCGACAAATGGTTTCACCACGTAGTCATCCGCGCCCATCTCCAGACCCAGGATCCTGTCCGTCTCCTCGTTGCGCGCCGTCAGCATCAGGATGGGGAGATCTTTATGTTTCCCGACGCGCAGCTCTCGACACAGCGTAAGGCCGTCATCGCCGGGCATCATGACATCCAGCACAACCAGGTCGATATGCTGTTTATCCAGCACGATGCGCATCTCTTTGCCGTTGGCCGCGCCCGTCGCGCGATAACCAGACTTAGCAAGGTAATCGACAATCAGTTCACGAATATCCCTGTCGTCATCGACGACAAGGATATGATCAATATGCTCCACCGAAATCTCCAGACCGAAGGGTAACGTACTGAAAATAGCACATTTCAGAGTTTGTCAGCGTCAACAACGGCCTTAACAAAATCCTGCGGATCTTCCTGAGGCGGGTTGTGCCCTACGGTGGCCCCAAAAGTGCGGTGCTCGTACTTACCGGTAAATTTACCCGCATAGGCCTGCGGTGCAGGATGCGGCGCGCCGTTGTTCCCACCTTCGATGGTGATCGTTGGAACGGTGATATTCGGCAGCGTGGCCAGTTTCTGCTCGTAGCTGTCGTATTTGCGCTCACCTTTTTCCAGCCCTAAGCGCCAGCGATAGTTGCTGAGCGTCACGGCGACGTGGTCCGGATTGTCGAGGGATTTGGCGCTGGCGTTAAAGACAGCATCGCTAAATTTCCAGTCAGGCGATGCCTGAGACCAGATTAAACGGGCGAAGTCATGCGTGTTTTTCGCATAGCCTTCAGCACCGCGCGCGGTGGCGAAGTAGAACTGATACCACCACTGCTGCTCCGCTTTTGGCGGCAACGGCTGTTTGCCAATCTGCTGGCTGCTGATGAGATACCCGCTCACTGAAACAAGTGACTTAACGCGCTCGGGCCACAGCGCCGCAACGATATCTGCCGTTCGGGCACCCCAGTCATATCCTGCAAATACCGCCTGCTTAATATTCAGGGCGTCCATCAGGTTCACAATATCTTTTGCCATGGCTGAAGGCTGGCCGTTGCGCGGCTTTTTGGCTGACAGGAAGCGCGTGGTGCCGTAGCCGCGCAGAGAAGGCACAATCACCCGATAGCCTTTTGCCGCCAGTGCGGGTGCAACCTCGGCGTAGCTGTGAATATCATAGGGCCAGCCGTGCAGTAAAATAACCGGCTGACCGTCTTTCGGGCCGAGGTCGACATAACCGACGTTCAGATCGCCGGCGTTAATTTGCTGCGGATGATCAAAGGCGGCCGCGATATTCGTGCCGGTGACTTCAGCCTGACAGGACATCACGGTGCCAAGAGAAATGGTCAGTGCAAGGGTCGAGTACGCGAGTTTGCAAAACATGTTGGTATCTCCGGTTGATTACAATTCACGGGGATATAACAACACTGCAGTGTATAGCGGATATGTGCGAAAGCGGGTTTATTGCAAGCCTGTGTATGTATCCGGGACCTTGATACAGTGTGATACAAACACAGGCGTTGTCGCCTTAAAGGGAGAGGCGATAGCGGACGTAATCGTCAGCCTCACCGTATTTGTCATAGAGTTTACGCGCCGGGTTGTTCTCCCGGGTGACCCAGTACAGTTTTGACCACCCTTCGCGCTTGCCTTCCTCAATCAGGGCGTCAATGAGCGCTTTACCTGCTCCCGCCCCGCGTTCATCGGCATCAACAAACAGATCTTCCAAGTAGCAGATGGGCGCGGTAGACCAGGTTCCTTCATGCAGAATACACATCGCGAAACCGATGACCTTTTGGTCCTTCTCTACCACCCGGCAGAACATCGGTGAATGCGCTGAGAGCGCCCTTTCCCACGTCGCTGCGGTGACGGATTCCTCGAGGTAGCAATCATAAAAATGGGTATAGCCATCCCACAGCGGTCGCCATTGGGAATAATCGTTTTCGCATAGAGGTCTTACCGTGACGGCCATGTGTTCCTCACATTACAAGTCGATCGCCATTTCAAAACAGCGTAAATCAGCCCCCGCCATACGCGAATGATGATAGTTTTCGCGCAGCGTGACAAACCCCAGCGTCTGATAAAACGACTGTGCGTTAGGGGTTGCATCCAGCCTCAGACGGGTTATCCCCCGGCTACGGGCTTCATTTTTGAGCGCCTCGATAATCCGGGTCGCCATGCCTTTACCGAATGCCGCGGGCAAGGTGAATATCGCCTCCAGACAGTGGGTATCCAGATCCAGATAGCCGGTCGCCGCAACGTCGCCCTTTTCATCTTCCACCACGTAAAAAGGGTATTCAATGACCATCTGCCGATAGCGTTCGGGCATGAGATCCGGCGTCCAGCGCGCAATGACCTCGGCGTCGTAACTGGTTTTACAGCCGTGACGAATCGCCTGGTTGCGAATGTTCCAGAGTGTTTCGGCTTCCTGCGGGTTGGCTCGCCTCAATGCCATAGTGACCTCTGCAAATGATAGTAGGATGGAAAGGTGAGATAGCTGAGATAGAGTGCTATTAAGATGAAAATACCAGAACGCAAACAAAAGCATAACGCCTAAATAGGGAGATCCGCGCATGACGATACCGACGCTCACGACAGAACGCTTACTGCTGAAACCGCTGGTAGCGGAAGATGCCGTCCAGATACAAAAGCTGTATCCGCGCTGGGAGATTGTCCGTTATATGGTCTCCTCCGTGCCCTGGCCCTACCCGGATAACGGCGCGGAAAACTATGTCAACAACGTGGCGCTGCCGGATATGGCAAAAGGGATTGCCTGGTTCTGGAGCATCCGGCGACGCGATGTGCCGGATGAATTGATGGGCATTATTTGCCTGTACGACGTCGAGGACAACAACCGCGGGTTCTGGCTCGCGCCGGAATTTCAGGGGCACGGATATATGCGCGAAGCCAGTATTGCCGCGACGGATTACTGGTTCAATACGCTAAACAAACCCGTATTGCGCGCGCCTAAAGCCGCCGCCAACAGCCGCTCCCGGCGTATTTCAGACAGTTGCGGCATGCGGCTTATCAGAACGGAGAAGAAAGCCTACGTCAGCGGGATGCTGGACTCCGAGCTGTGGGAGATCACCCGCGACGAGTGGAACGCCCGTCAGGTCAGCTGATAGTGCTTATCCGGCATCAGCCTGTCCGGAATGTTCTCTTCATCGTTCATCTGCAGCAGATCGCGTTCCATCATGTTGCAGATGGCGTCCAGCGGCAGGTCATTATCTTCGGTGCCAAACGGATCTTCCAGCTCTTCCGCCAGGGTGTCCAGCGAGATAAAGGTGTAGGAGATCAGCGCCGAAACGAAGGGCGTCATGTAGTGCAGGTCCACAACCAGCGCGAACGGCAGCATGATGCAGAACAGATACACAGTGCGGTGCAAAATCAGCGTATAGGCAAACGGCACCGGCGTGGTTGCAATGCGCTCGCAGCCGGATAGGACGATAGACATGTCGTTCAGACGATTGTTCAGGCTATGGAACAGAATGTCTGAGAGTTGCCCGTTTCGCCGCCGCACGGCCAGCCACTCCCCCATGATCAGTAAAATACGGTTCGCCGGTGAGTTGGAGCTCATCACGTGACGTAAATCATCCGCAGCAAGATAGCGAGAGAGTTGCTCGGCGTTCAGCTCCCGGCGCAGGGTCATGCGCAGGCAGTTGGCAAAAGCAATCTGCAGGCGGACAAATTCGCCCAGGTGCTTATCGTCAGGCAAGGTGTTTTTTACCTCGCGAAACAGCGAGCGTGCCGCTATCATCAGCTGCCCCCAGAGCAGCCTCGCCTCGACGTAGCGTGAATAACAGGCGTTGTTTCTGAAACCCAGAAAGATAGCGATCGCCACGCCGAGAATGCTAAATGGCGCCACGGTAAATTTGATACCGAGCGAGGTATACCACGGTAACATCAGGATAACGGCGATAGAAAGCAGGAAGTTGAGCAGCAATCGGGTATAGATCTTGGGAAGTACCGAACCGTGCCAGACAAAAATCAGTTGTAGCCAGTGCTGTTTAGGACGAACGATCATAGTGAGTTTCAGGAAAGAAAAGAGCGAGGCTATTAAACGTGATCCCCGTCACCGTTGCAAGCATGTTAACGGAACATTGCATTTTCTCCCCTGAGTAGCGAAAACCGCACGGTGCTGCATGTGATTTTTTAAAAACAAAGCACATAGTATGTTGTAACTAAATGGGACCTGTTCAAACCCGGCCGAAGCCGGGTGAACGCATTAGCAAAGCGGTTTAACCGCGGCGCGCATGCCCTTAAGCAGAATGGCATCCAGATCCAGCGTCACCTGGTCGACAAGACCGTTCACCTGCGTCAGATCCTGTTCCCAGTGCTCACTCACGCTGAGCACCGACTGCACCAGTTCACGGGTGCTCAGCTGCCGATCGCGGTGCTGCGCCCACAGCTGCTGATAACGTTCCAGCCAGCATGCATCATCCTGCACCGGATAGCTCTCGCCATTACGCTCCGCGCGATAAAACGCGATCAATGCGGCCAGAGCAAACGTCAGGCGTGCTGGTAATTGCCCCGTCGCCTTCTGCCCTGCCAGCAGCTGCGGCAGGATGCGGGTGCGGTATTTGGTCATGCCGTTAAGCGCGATGGAGAGCAGCTGGTGTCGGATGTAGGGGTTACGAAAACGTCCTGTTACCGCACTGGCGAAAGATTCCAGTTCTTCACGCGGCAAATCGAGGACCGGAATGATTTCCTGATAAATCGCTTTTTCGACGAACGCGCAGACCTCGGCATCATTCATCGCCTCGCCTACCGTATCCAGCCCGGCCTGGAAGGCGACCGGCACCAGCGCCGTGTGCGCGCCGTTCAGAATGGCCACCTTGCGTTCCTTGTAGGGCCTGATGTCATCGACAATCAGCACGTTTAACGGGTACTTATCCAGACGAAGTTCGTGCGCAAGGGATGCCGGCCCCTGGATAACGAACAGATAGAAATGTTCAGCCGTGTCCAGGAACCCATCGTGATAACCAAGCTCAGCTTCAAGCGCAGCCGCTTCATCGCGCGGGTAACCGGTCACGATACGGTCTACCAGCGTCGAGCAGAAGCAGTTGGCGTCGTTTAGCCACCGGAAAAAGGCCGCAGGCAGCGCCCATTCCTGCGCATAGCGCAGGACGAGTTCACGTAAGGCATCTCCGTTGTAGTCAATCAGTTCGCACGGAATGATAATCCAGCCTTTATCAGGTGCACCGTTGAAGTGGCTGAAGCGCTCAAACAGCAGTCGCGTCAGCTTCGCCGGATAGCTCACTGCAGGCGCATCGTCGAATTTGTCACCTGCGTGGTAGCTGATACCGGCTTCAGTGGTATTCGAGAAAACAAACCGCATATCCGGATTGCGAGCCAGTTTCAGAAACGCGTCATAGTCGTCGTAGACGCTGATTTCACGGTTAACCGAGCGAATAAGACGGCTCTCGCTCACCGCTTCCCCCTGCCCGTTCAGGCCACGAACGATAGTGGTATAGAGACCATCCTGAGTGCTCAGCGACGGTGGAAAATCGCTCTGAATAGGACGGACGATAACCACGCCGGCATTAAGATCGGTATGTTCATTTAGCAGGTCGATTTGCCAGTCGACAAACGCACGCAGGAAGTTGCCTTCACCAAACTGAATGATGCGTTCTGGGTATTGAGCACCGGGAAAATCACGACGGTTGAGCGTGTTCACAAGGGGTTCCTTTTATGATTAGTCATACAGCCTGATAAGATTGGTACGATAACTTATCAAAACTTAACGACCAGAAACCCTGTTTTGATCAATACGTCGCGTAGTTGTGCAGAATATTTACAGGAACTTATAAAACACGGACGTGGCCGTCATGGCACCGTCCGGCATCAGCGCGTAGCGCGGGATCTCACCAACCTTTTGCCAGCCGGCACGCTGGTAGAAGGTTTCGGCCCCGCTGCCGGTGGAGGTATCAAGCACCAGAACCGAAATATCTCTGGCCCGGGCCTCAGCCTCCAGCGCTTCCATCAATGCCATCGCGGCCCCTTTCCGGCGCGCTTTCTCATGAACCAGCAGCTTTGCCACATCGGCCCGATGCGGCTGGTTTTCCGGCTGGTCTGTGATCAGCTGCACCGTTCCGATGACGCCGTCCTGCGCATCGACGCAGGCAAGCACCAGCCGCTCGCCTCGCGCTACGCTTTCGGCAATACCGCGCCAGAAAAGACGGGCCTTATCCAGGCTATAAGGGAGCATAAAGCTGACGGATGCCCCGCCGTTTACGCAGTTTTCTAGGATCCCGGCCAGCGCATCAATATGGGTAAGAATTTCGTCTCGGGTGAGGTTTTTGATTTGCAGTGAGGTATTCATTGTTTTTCCTTACGTTGAATACCATCACTGTGCATTTAACATCTTCTTAACGCAAACGGTTCGAACATAGGCTTTTGTTATGTCACCGGGCGCGCTGGCGCTGCTGTTTCATGGCATACATCTTTTCATCGGCATCTTTTAACCACTGCTGCAGATCGTTGCCGTTATGATCGAATTCGCTAAGCCCCCATGAGAAATGAAGCGACCAGGGATGCAGCTTACGGGCGTTATAACTTTCTACCTGCTCGGCGAGATACTGCATGGCAATCCAGGCCCCCTGCTCATCCGTATCCGCAAACAGCACGGCGAACTCATCCCCGCCAAAACGCACCAGCAGATCTGCTTCACGGAATGAGCTACGCATCAGTTGCGCCATGGCTTTCAGCGCCTTATCTCCCTCTTCATGGCCGTAGCGATCGTTAATTTCCTTAAAACGATCCAAATCCAGCCAGCCAAGCGTCAGCGGCTCAGCCCGGCGCCGGGCAACGGAAAGCGTGAAACGCACAAGCTGATTAAAGCCCCGACGGTTGAATAACCCGGTTAATTCATCCGTGGTCGCCGCACTGATGGCAGCAAATTCATCTTCCGCCAGCGCGCCCAGGTCCCCCAGCACGGCGAGGTCGGACGCTGAAAACTCACGGGGAGCGTAATCAATCAGGCACAGCGAGCCCACGCTCGCGCCGTCACGCAGGCGCAGCGGGAAGCCCGCGTAAAACCGCACGCGCGGCTCACCGGCCACCAGCGGATTATCCGCAAAGCGATCGTCCTGAAGCATGTCCCCCACCACCAGCGGCGCTTCGGTGAGGATCGTATGTCCACAGAATGAGATGTTACGCGGAACGGCGCTCGGTGCCTGACCATCAGCCGACTTGACGATCAGCGAATGCTCATCGATAAGATTGACCATCGCCAGCGGCACCTGGAAAAAGCGTTTTGCCAGACGCGTTAAGCGGTCAAACGCCGGGGAACTGTCAATCTCAAGCAAACCAGACTCGCGCAGCGAGTTGAGACGTTCCGTTTCATTTTCAGGGGTTGCAGGTGCTTTCATAATGTCTCCTGACGTAAAGCGTTACTAAAAGCGTAGCTTAAACAGAGACATTGTCAGTGTTCTGACGTCCTGTTAAGCCGCTTACTATTCACGTCAATGCCTTATGACGATTAACGCAGCTAGGTTTCACTCCCGGAGGGCGTAGCAATTTGCTCGTCCGCCACCCGGGCGCTGGTACGGTTTCGACCCGCTTTTTTTGAACGATAGAGATGATCGTCCGCCTCGGCCATCAGCTTGTTGAAGACCTCGGTCAACTGCCATGACTCTGCCTTCCCACTTCCGAGGCCAATACTGACCGTCAGATAGAGCGTCTGGTGACGCCATGTAAAAGGATGGCTGGCAACGGTAGATCGGATACGTTCAGCCAGTTCAAAACCGTGCTGCGCGTCGCCTGAATTAACTACCACCGCGAACTCTTCCCCGCCCATGCGCGCCACCATGCCGTCTTCACCGACAACCTGCTGAACCTGTCGGGCAAACGACGCCAGCACGCGGTCTCCGCACTCGTGGCCGTAGTTATCATTAATGCTTTTGAAATAATCAATATCCAACAGCATGACGGTCAGAAAACGTGTATGACGGTAGGTTTCTTCCTGCTTTAACGCCTCGTAAAGCCCGGAACGCGAATAGACGTGCGTTAAAAAGTCATAATCCGCCCTGAGCGAAACCTGACGGATCAGGGAGTTAATCGCCGCCATGCTGACGGATACCATCACCGGACAGATCGCCATCGTGGCGATCCCCAGCCGGGCTGAAAACATCATTGGGGTCGTAAACGGCGTCGCCACGGCAATGTTAATAATCGAGTTGGCGACCAGAATAATTTCAGTGGCGCCCGTGATAAACGTCAGCAGACAGGTCGCAGGCAAGGAGTAACGAACCGCACACCAGATAAGCGCAGGCAGAGGAAACGAAAGGCTCCCCGCTCCGCCAATCACCACCGAAGCGACCACCGAGACAATCAGCGCCATCACAGGCAGCAACTGCTCCAGACGTAACCTGAGTTCACGCCCGGGCATACGTAACGTGAGCATACAAGGCACAACAAGCACGCCGGTTGAGAACTGCTCGCTAAACCAGTCGGCAAACAGCGGCCAGAAGGTGTGACTGTCAATCCCAACCGACCCCACCGCGCCGAGCAAGGCACAAAGCAGCGCGGCAATCAGGCAGTAGTTAAACAGGCGTAATGCGTTAAGCGGATCGGGGGTTTTCTTCATTAGCCGCTTGTCGCGCTGAATCAGCACGGCGACGACAACGATAAAGATCATGTTAGACAGGTTGATCACCAATGAAGCGATACCCCAGTTAGTCGTCACCGCGTCGTACAACAGCATCGCGACATAACATACCGCATAGTAATGCAGGCGATTCAGGTAAACATAGCGGGCGAAGATCCCTGCCATGACGCCATTCAGCGGCCAGAACAGAGAGAGGGCCTCAACGAGCCGTAACTCCGCGCCCACAAAATAGAATAAGGTGGTGAGGATAAAGATCGTCGATGCATTTCGCAGCGGCGTGTCAACCTGGAACGGCCTGAAGGCAGTAAGAGCAGAACGCATTAAATATCATTCCATATGAAAGCTTACGGCAATTATTGCGGTCGTCAGCACGATTGGGACTAACTTAGGATGCATCTATAACACAAATAACACAGGAGCATAACTCGTCAAATTTAGGCGTTCATTTGCAACACCAGCCAGTGGTGAATGACGCCGACAATATAATTTTGCTGCTGCGCAGTGAGCGTTACACCCTGTGGAATGTTATGCCATTTTGCCAGACAGCCCCGACAACAGGTGGCCGTGGCATGCTGGGCGATAAACACCGGGTGTCCGCGCATGGGCGTCTGCTTGCCGTCGTTTGCAGGGTGTGCAGGCGCAAGGCGCTTTTCGACAAAATCCGCGGCATGCTGGTCAATGGTTTCGGGGCCTTTGTCCCAGCAGTACTGTCGTTCCTTATCGCCTAAGCGAAAGCGCGAGCGAAATGTCGATCGCGCCAGGCGGGAAAAAAGAGGATCAAGATCGGACATCAGTATACGGAACGTCCCAGACGCTGGGTCAGTTTCTCCAGAACCGCGACACCGGCAAGCGAATTTCCCGTTTCATCCAGCTCCGGGCTCCAGACGGCTATCGCCATTTCGTGCGGCACAATCGCCACGACTCCGCCGCCAACGCCCGATTTAGCTGGCAATCCAACGCGCCAGGCAAACTCACCGGCGTTTTGATACATCCCGCTGGTGGCCATCAGCGCGTTAACCTGGCGAGCCTGTAGAGGAGAAACCACTTCCTGATCGAGATGCGGCGCATGACCCTGATGCGCAAGGAACAGGAACGTCTGAGCCAGCTCAACGCAGCTCATTTTCAGTGCGCAGTAATGGAAGTAGTTTTGCAGGACGGTCGCCACGTCGTTGTGGAAATTACCGAAGGATTTCATCAGCCACGCGATAGCCGCGTTACGGGCGGAGTGTTCAAACTCCGAGCGCGCTACCAGCGCATCATAGGCAATATCGTCAACGCCCGAGAGCTGACGAACAATCTCAAGCATTCGCTGGCGCGGAGCGCTGAGGCGGCTTTGCAGCATATCGCAGACCACCAGCGCCCCGGCGTTGATGAAGGGGTTTCGCGGTTTCCCCTGTTCTATTTCGAGCTGAAGCAGCGAGTTAAAAGGCTGGCCGGAAGGATCTTTACCCACGCGCTGCCAAATCTCTTCTTCTTCGTACTGGCGCATCGCTGCAACCAGACTCAGCACTTTCGAAATGGACTGAATGGAAAAACGTTCAGTGGCATCGCCTGCCTGGAATCGCTGTCCGTCGATAGTACAGATAGCGATGCCCAGCTTATTCCCGCTTACCGAGGCAAGGGCCGGAATATAGTCGGCAACCTTCCCCTTTCCAATTAACGGACGAACCTGCGCCAGAATCTCGTCCAACATCTCATTATGGATGACCGCAGCCACACTTTGCTCCTTGCCCTCAGGCTAAAACGGGCTGCGAGTATAACAGAGGCTTATGTATTACGTCAGGCGCTAAGACGAAAACGCGAAACGGCCTGCAATAAAAGATCGGATTGCTTTTGCAGCCGCTCTGAGGCATCCGAGGCGTCAGAGACCAGCAAATCCGTCTGACGGGAGACCTGATTCAGCGCCTGAAGCTGACGCGTCATCTGGTGAATACTCTCTCCCTGACTGAGCGTGGCAGCGGAGATCTCATTAAGCAAACTGCTTAGATTACCCACCAGCCCGGTGACCTGCTGGAGATTCTCTTCCATCAGGGTGACGGCGCGGGAACCGTCTTCAATGCCCTGCAGCGAGCGGTTGATCAGCTCCTGTATGGTCTGCGTCGAGTGGCTGCTCTTTCTGGCCAAAAGACCGACCTCCCGGGCGACGACGGCAAACCCACGTCCCTGGTTTCCTGCATGGGCAGCTTCGATGGCGGCATTGAGCGCCAGGATGTTGGTCTGAAACGCCACGCTGTCGATCATCGCCACGATCCCACGCATCTCAGACGATCGGTCGACGATCGCCTGCATGGACGCGTTTACGGTTAACATCATCTGGTCGCCGCCCACGGCGGCCTGGCGCGCCTCATCGGCCCGCGAGCTGGCGAGCCTGGCATAGCCGGTATTCCCTTCCACATGGCTTTCCAGCGACGCGATATGCGCCGTCACATCCTCAAGCTCTTTCGCCTGACGCGCTGACTGCTGATACAGTTTCTGGTTACCCTCCGCGAGGGAGCCGATGTTTTCCACCATCGTGGCGGTGGCATGGCTGACCTGCGTCACCAGCTGCTGCAGGCCGTGCTGCATCGTGGCGATACTGTCGCTGAGCTGCCCTATCTCCCGGTTGAAGCGCATGACGTTGGGCGGCTTGCCGGAGAGATCCCCTGCTGCCAGCCGGTTGATATGCGCGATGAGTCGACGAAGCGGCGTAATCACCCATCTCGACATGCCGAACCACACGATAACCGCGATGGCGAGCAACAGCACAGGCGCAAACAGGAACAACGTTTGCAGGCCGGAGAGCTGCGCCATGAGGCTCTGGCGCCCCTTCATGGCCTGCTTCTCGCTTGCCTGCTGATAGCGCGCATAGTTGTCATTAAAATCAGACTGAAACGCCTGAGCAGGTACGGCAAAAAAAGCGTCGATGGTGTTGGTTTTGACCAGACCTTCAGCCTGCTCTTCGATCGCGCCGTAGAAAAGTTGATAGCTGTTCACCAGCGCGTCGTCTTTCGGCGGATTCAGCGCCAGCCAGGCCTTCCATGCCTGCTGAGAAATCTTCAGCGCCTTTTGCGCATCATCCATCAGGCTATGCCAGCTCCCGTCGGAGCCGGTCTCTTTATCCTGCATAAACCAGACGCCGGACCGGTTAAGCAAATCGCTTGCCGCCAGCAGGGAAACACGGGCCTGATCCAGCTTGCTCTGCTGCTGCCAGGCCAGAAGGTTTTGCTGCTCGTTGCGCTGAGCGTCGTTCAGGGAGGCGTTAAGCAGAAATGACGAGGAGAGCTGCAGCGCGGAGAAAAGGCCAATAATGCAAAAGATCCCTGTCAACAGGCCAAAGTGACGGGGAGTGAGACGCTGCGCAATACGGCGAAAAATTTGCGTTAGGTTCATAATTAGCTTCATTTACAAGGCGTTAGACGCGATGAAGTCTACGAAATGAAAATGACAGAACCATTGCAGATAAATGACAACGGCCCTCGTGATGAGGGCCGAAATCGAGGATTACACGCGATCCTTCCATACCGTCTGCGCGTTACAGAACTCGTGCAACCCAAAGTGGGAAAGCTCGCGTCCAAAGCCGCTTTTCTTCACACCGCCGAAGGCCACGCGCGCATCGCTGGCGCTATAGCCGTTGATAAACACGCCGCCGCACTCCAGCTCGCGTGAGAATTTATCCGCAAGCTCTGCGTCAGCGGTGAAGACCGTCGCAGACAGGCCAAAGTCGCTGTCGTTGGCAAGAGTCAGGGCGTGATCCGCGTCTTTCGCGACCGTAATGGCCGCGACCGGACCAAACAGCTCCTGGCGGAACGCCGTCATCGACGGGGTAACGTTCGCCAGCACGGTTGGCGCGTAATAGTTCCCCTCACCGCCGATCTTCTCTCCGCCCAGCAGCAGCGTTGCCCCTTCTGCAAGCGTCGCCTGCACCTGCTGATGCAGTTCATCGCGCAGGTCAAACCGCGCCATCGGGCCCAGGTAGTTCTCTTCTTCTTCCGGCGCGCCCATCTTTAACGCAGAAACTGCATCGACAAAGCGCTGTGTAAAGGTCTTCGCAATACCCTCTTCCACAATAAAGCGTTTGGCCGCCGCGCACACCTGCCCGGTATTCTGATAGCGACCCGCCACCGCCGCCTTCACGGCAAGATCCAGGTCGGCATCGTTGAGGACGATAAACGGGTCAGAGCCGCCCAGCTCAAGCACGCATTTTTTCAGCGCGGCCCCCGCCTGAGCACCAATGGCTGCCCCGGCACGCACGCTGCCGGTGACGGTCACCGCCGCAATACGACGATCGTTAATCGCCTGGCTGACGCCGTCATTGGTGGCGTTCACCCAGCCGAACACGCCTTCTGGGAAACCCGCATCCGCAAAGATCTGCGCGATAAGATCCGCAGAGCCGAGCACGTTGGGGGCGTGTTTGAGCAGATAGCTGTTACCGGCCAGCAGAATTGGCACCGCGCCGCGCAGCACCTGCCAGAGCGGGAAGTTCCAAGGCATCACCGCGAGGATCGGCCCCAGCGGACGGTATTCAATGACCGCATTCTGGTTTTCCACCAGCGTAGGCTCCGCACGCAGCATCGCCGGGCCGTGCTCGGCATACCAGTCGCACAGACCCGCGGATTTTGCCACTTCCGCCCGCGCCTGCAGGATGGGTTTGCCCATTTCACGGGAGATCGTCTGCGCCATCTCTTCCGCGCGGTGTCGCAGCGCTGCGCCGAGATCGCGCAGCTTTTGCGCCCTGTGGGCAACGCTTTCACGACGCCACTGGCGGTACCCCGCGTCGGACTGAGAAATTGCGCGGTCAACCTGTTCCGGCGTCGCCCAAGGCCAGGTTGAGAGGGTTTCACCCGTGGCCGGGCTGACAGAGAAGGCATGTGTAGCAGATGAATAAGTCATGTTGTTCTCCACGTGTTTCGGTTGATTAATTGTGGCTCACTCTGCTATTTCTTAAAAATGAATAATACTAACCACCTTATTCACGAAACGAGAACATTATGGATTTAACCCAGCTTGAAATGTTTAACGCCGTCGCACTGACGGGCAGTATCACCCAGGCGGCGCAGAAGGTGCATCGCGTGCCGTCTAACCTGACGACCCGCATTCGCCAGCTGGAAGCCGATCTTGGCGTTGAGCTGTTTATTCGTGAGAACCAGCGTTTGCGTTTATCCCCGGCCGGGCATAACTTCCTGCGCTACAGCAAGCAAATCCTCGCCCTGGTGGATGAAGCGCGCATGGTTGTAGCGGGAGATGAGCCGCAGGGGTTATTTGCCCTCGGCGCGCTGGAAAGTACCGCAGCCGTGCGCATTCCTGAAACGCTGGCGCAGTTTAACCAGCGCTATCCGCGCATCCAGTTTGCCCTTTCTACCGGGCCATCCGGGACGATGATCGATGGCGTACTGGAGGGAACCCTCAGCGCCGCCTTCGTCGACGGGCCGCTGTCGCACCCGGAGCTGGAAGGCATGCCGGTCTATCGGGAGGAGATGATGCTGGTCACGCCTGCCGGGCACGCGGAGGTCGCACGCGCCGCGCAGGTTAGCGGCAGCGACGTTTACGCTTTTCGCGCCAACTGCTCGTACCGTCGACACCTGGAGAGCTGGTTTCATGCTGACCGCGCCGCGCCCGGCCGCATTCATGAGATGGAGTCCTATCACGGCATGCTCGCCTGCGTTATCGCGGGCGCAGGCATCGCGCTGATGCCGCGCTCAATGCTGGAGAGTATGCCTGGGCATCATCAGATTGAAGCCTGGCCGCTGGCGGAAAACTGGCGCTGGCTCACCACCTGGCTGGTGTGGCGACGCGGGGCGATGACCCGCCAGCTGGAGGCCTTTATAGCGCTGCTAAACGAACGTCTTCAACCAGCGCCTTCTCCATAAACAGGCTGAGCGGGTCGTCAACGTACGGGGCAAACGCCGGGCGTAAATCGTATCCGCACTGTTCATAAAGACGCACCGCGGCGCGCTGTTTAATACCGGTCTCCAGCCGTACCGTGTGGCAATGACGGCTCAGGGCCTCATCTTCCAGGGCGGCCAGCAGCGTCTCGCCGAGATGCTGCCCGCGATGGGCCGGATCGATATAGACCCGCTTCATCTCGCCCGTTCCGTCGCCGTTGAGCACGATTGCGCCGCAGCCAACGGCCTGAAGCTGCTGGTCGCGAATGACCATCAGGATCAGCGAGGCTTCCGGCAGCGAAGCCAGATCGAGCAGATGATTACTTTCAGCGGGATAGAGTTCGCTCTGATAGCGGTCAAGCGCCGCGATCAGGCTAAGAATATCCGGGTGACGTGCAGATTCAGAGGTAATGGAATACATGGCAGGCTCCTTGCTTTTTTATGAGGCTAAATTTCAACATAGCGCAGGCCTGCCAGGGTGCTTCATAGTATTAACTTATCGCTCCGCCCTGTTAGCGCAAAAAGACACGCCCTTTCAGATACAGGGTGGCCTGACCGCCGATCAGCACGCGATCGCCCTTCAGCTCGCAGCGCAGATCTCCGCCACGGTGTGACACCTGACGAGCATTGAGCGACGTCTTGCCCAGCTTTTCGCTCCAGTAAGGGATCAGCATGCTGTGGGCAGATCCGGTGACCGGGTCTTCCGGCACCCCTTCGCCCGGGCAGAAGAAGCGGCTGACGAAGTCATATTCTTCTCCCGGCGCCGTCACGCAGACCATTTTATCCAGCGGAAGCAGCGCCCCAATATCCGGCGTTAACGCTTCCACCTGCTGCTGGCTCTCCAGCACCACCAGGTAATCACGTCCGACGCGCACCTCTTTTGCCTCAGTGATGCCCAGCGCGCTAAACAGCAGCGCAGGTGGGTTCTCGACAACCTCCGTTGACCACGCCGGGAAGTTCAGCGTCAGCCAGTCGCCGCTGCGTTTAACCGTCAGTTCGCCCACGAAGCGCGTGGTGAAGGTGATTTCAGTGTGCGGATAGTCAAGGTATTCGAAAATAACGTGCGATGCGGCAAGCGTGGCATGACCGCAGAGGTTAATTTCATCCAGCGTGGTGAACCAGCGCAGCTCAAACCCACCGTCGGTGCGCACGAAAAAGGCGGTTTCAGACTGGTTATGCTGCTGCGCCATTTTGAGCAACGTTTCGTCCGGCAGCCACTCTTCCAGAGGACATACCGCTGCGGCGTTGCCGCCAAAGGTTTTATCGCTGAAGGCATCCACCAGATAAAAATCAATTTCCTGCATTGTCTCTTCCTCTCTTGTTATGGGTATTTAGCGCAGAAAAACTGTGCCTTTCAGATAAAGCGTGGCCTGTCCGCTCATCAGCACGCGCGAGCCTTTCAGCTCACAGCGCACGTCGCCGCCGCGCGCGGAAACCTGACGGGCAAGCATGGCTGTTTTCCCCAACTGTTCACCCCAGTACGGGATCAGCATCGTGTGCGCGGAGCCGGTGACCGGGTCTTCCGGAACGGAAACGCCGGGGGAGAAAAAGCGGCTGACAAAATCGTATTCCCCCTCGCCGCGCGCCGTCACGCTCACCTTATGCTCGCCCGGCGTCATCGCCGAAAAGTGTGGCGCAAGCGCCTCGACCTGCTGGCGATTTTCCAGCACGATCAGCCATGCGCGCCCCTTACGGGCTTCAACGTAGCGGCTGATACCCAGCGCCGAGAGCATCTCCGGCGGAGGTGTCTCTTCATGGGTTGGACATGCCGGGAAGTCCAGCGTCATCCATTCCCCCTCCCGGGTTACCGTCAGGCGGCCAGAGGCGGTGTCAAAGTGGATCCGCGAGTCGGGGTAATCCAGTTCATTAAACAGAACGTACGCAGCGGCAAGGGTGGCGTGGCCGCAGAGATTGACCTCTGTAAGCGTGGTAAACCAGCGTAGCTCAATGCCCCCTTTAGTGCAGACGAAAAAAGCCGTTTCCGACTGATTATGCTGCTGCGCCATCTTCAGCAAAGTCTCATCGGGCAACCATTCCTTGAGCGGACAAACGGCAGCCGGGTTGCCGCCGAACGTGATATTGCTGAACGCATCGACCAGATAAAAATCAATCTCCTGCATTGTCTTACCGCCTGTTTTTATTGTGTTGTTCTTTTATATTCAATGAAAACAGCGTTCCCGGCTACCGCTTTCACAAGGTAAATTTTGAGATCTGCATCACATAATGGTTGAGTTTTCGCCGTTCAACGTTTTAAGATCGTCTCCTCTTCTTTTCAGCAACGAATCTCCGACATCCCTATGACAACGAACACAGTTTCCCGCAGGGTTGCGTGGCTACGCGTGGTCACGCTGGCCATTGCCGCGTTTATTTTTAACACCACAGAATTTGTGCCGGTTGGGCTGTTGTCTGACATCGCTGATAGTTTTCAGATGGAAACGGCTCAGGTGGGCATTATGTTGACCATCTACGCCTGGGTAGTGGCGCTGATGTCCTTGCCGTTTATGCTGCTGACCAGCCAGATGGAGCGACGCAGGCTGTTGATCGGCCTGTTTGTCTTGTTTATTGCAAGCCACGTACTGTCGTTTATGGCGTGGAATTTTACGGTGCTGGTCATTAGCCGCATCGGCATTGCCTTTGCCCATGCGGTGTTCTGGTCGATCACCGCCTCGCTGGCTATTCGACTCGCACCGGCTGGTAAACGCGCCCAGGCGCTGAGCCTGATTGCCACCGGTACCGCACTGGCGATGGTGCTGGGTCTGCCGATTGGCCGCATCGTGGGGCAATACTTCGGCTGGCGTACCACCTTCTTCGCTATCGGCATGGGCGCGCTGGTGACGCTGGTGTGTCTGATTAAACTTCTGCCCGCGCTGCCGAGCGAACATTCCGGCTCGCTGAAAAGCCTGCCGCTGCTGATGCGTCGCCCTGCGCTGCTGAGTATCTACCTGCTGACCGCCATCGTCGTGACGGCACACTACACGGCGTACAGCTACATTGAACCGTTTGTGCAGGTGGTGGCGGGCTTTAGCGCCAACTTTGCCACCGTATTACTGCTGATCCTCGGCGGCGCGGGCATTATTGGCAGCGTGCTGTTCGGCAAGCTGGGTAACCGGCATGCCTCGACGCTGGTGAGCTGCGCTATTGGTCTGCTGCTGGCCTGCCTGCTGTTGCTGATGCCTGCCGCGGGCAGCGAAAGCCATCTGGCAATCCTCAGCCTGTTCTGGGGCGTGGCGATCATGATTATTGGTCTCGGCATGCAGGTGAAAGTCCTGGCCCTGGCACCGGATGCAACGGATGTCGCCATGTCGCTGTTCTCGGGGATTTTCAATCTCGGCATTGGCGCGGGTGCGCTGGTGGGAAATCAGGTCATACTGCACGTGTCGATGTCGGCGATTGGCTATCTGGGTGCCATTCCGGCACTGGTGGCGCTGATCTGGTCAGTGCTCATCTTCCGTAAGTGGCCGGTGGCGCTGGAGGAACAGGGGCAGCACGGGTAAGGTTTATTTATGCCGGGCAGCGCTGCGCTTACCCGGCAATCACATCAATGATAGGTCTTAATAATCTCCAGCACGCCGTTAATAATAAACTGCACGCCCATACAGACCAGTAAGAAGCCCATCAGACGAGAAATCGCCTCGATACCGCCCTTGCCTACCCAGCGCATAATGGCGCCGGAGCTGCGCAGCGACGCCCACACGATAACCCCGATAATCGCAAAAATCAGCGGCGGTGCCACCGTCAGGACCCAGTCCGGGAAGGTTGCGCTGTCGCGCACCGTCGACGCGGAGCTGATGATCATCGCGATGGTACCCGGCCCCGCCGTACTGGGCATGGCAATCGGCACAAAGGCAATATTCGCACTCGGTTCGGTTTCCAGCTCTTCCGATTTGCTGGTCGCTTCCGGCGACTCATGCGCTTTTTGCGCCGGGAACAACATGCGGAAACCAATGAAGGCCACAATCAGCCCACCGGCGATACGCAGGCCAGGGATGGAAATCCCGAAGGTATTCATCACCACCTGTCCGGCGTAATAAGCCACCATCATGATGGCAAACACATACACCGAGGCCATCATCGACTGATGGTTGCGCTCGGCGCTGTTCATGTTCCCTGCCAGCCCGAGGAACAGCGCTACCGTCGTTAACGGGTTAGCCAACGGCAGCAAGACCACCAGCCCAAGGCTGATTGCTTTTATTAAATCCAACATAGTGCGTTGTCGTCCTTATCCATATTTAACACAGCAATTATAGGGGGAAAGTGTGACATTCAGCCATGGGCGCAACGTAACGATTATTTTCCTTCTGAAAAGATAACAGGAAGTTATCTCTATGATTTGAAACACCTTAAAAAAAGTTCATGAAACGTTTTAGCAATTCGTGGCATCGGCTGGTTCATTCAGTTGACTTATACTTGCCTGAGCAATAATATCTGCCGTGACTAACTACTTGCCAGGGCAACCATTGTGAAAAGCACCAGTGATATCTTTAACGACGTTGTTCCGCTGGGTCGTCTTATTCATATGGTCAATCAGAAAAAAGATCGCCTGCTCAATGACTACCTGTCACCGCTGGATATCACCGCAACACAGTTCAAAGTGCTGTGTTCCATTCGCTGCGAAGTGTGTATCACGCCGGTTGAGCTCAAAAAGGTGCTCTCTGTCGATCTGGGTGCGTTAACCCGCATGCTCGATCGTCTCGTCTGCAAAGGATGGATAGAACGAAGCCCTAACCCGAATGACAAACGCGGCGTACTGGTGAAGCTAACCAGCGATGGCGCGGCCATGTGCGAGAAATGTCATCAATTAGTAGGACAAACACTGCATCAGGAACTAACAAAAAACTTAACGGCAGATGAAGTGGCAACCCTTGAGCTTCTGCTGAAGAAAATCCTGCCGTAAACAGAAAAAAAAGAGGTATGACGATGTCCAGACGCAATACTGACGCTATCACCATTCATAGCATTTTGGACTGGATCGAGGATAACCTGGAATCGCCGCTCTCCCTTGAAAAAGTGTCAGAGCGTTCGGGTTACTCCAAATGGCACCTGCAACGGATGTTCAAAAAAGAGACCGGCCATTCATTAGGTCAATATATTCGTAGCCGCAAGCTGACGGAAATTGCCCAGAAACTGAAAGAAAGCAACGAGCCGATCCTTTATCTGGCGGAGCGTTACGGCTTTGAATCGCAGCAAACCCTGACGCGTACTTTCAAAAACTATTTTGACGTGCCGCCTCATAAGTACCGAATCACGAGCGTGCCGGGCGAATCCCGATACCTGTATCCCTTAAAACACTGTAGTTAATTATCGCCTGTAACAGACGTAACCGAGGAAATCATGAAAGCTATCGCCTCCGCCGCCCTCGCCTTGCTGGTGCTGTTCTCCAGCCAGACCTTCGCGGAGCAAACCCCTCGTGCAACGCAGCAAAATAATCCTGATTCGATGATTTTGCCGTCAGCACATGACCAGTCGCCTTATGATTTCAACCACATGGGTGCTGGTAGCGACAAATCCGACGAATTAGGCGTGCCTTATTATAATCAGCACGGCCTCTGATTCGTTTTTGCCCCGCAGATGCGGGGCTTTTTTTATGCCTTTTCGCTTATCCGCGTCGTCCGACGCACCCGCAGACCAAAGACGTTAATGTACAGCCCGGCCATGATCAGCACGGCGCCAAACAGCTGCAGCGCGCTCAGCGTTTCATCCAGCAATATTGCCGCACTGGCAAGTCCTACCACCGGCACCAGCAGGGATAACGGCGCGACGCGCCAGGTTTCATAACGCCCCAGCAGCGATCCCCAGATCCCGTAGCCCACAATGGTGGCGACAAAGGCCAGATAGACAAGAGAAAGGATCGTGGTCATATCAATGTCGACAAGGCTGTTCAGCATCACCGCCGGACCGTCCAGAATGCACGACGCCAGCAGAAACGGGATAACCGGGATCAGCGCACTCCACACCACCAGCGACATCACCGCCGGGCGCGCCTCGTGCTGCATGATCAGCTTGTTGAAGATATTCCCGCAGGCCCAGCTCAGCCCCGCCGCCAGCGTCAACATAAACCCGAGCAGCGCCACGTGCTGACCATTCAGGCTGGCCTCGACCAGCACCAGCACGCCAAACACCGCCAGGGTGATCCCCGCCAGCTGTTTGCCCTGCAGGCGCTCGCCAAACACAAACGCCCCGAGAATAATGGTAAAGAACGCCTGCGCCTGTAACACCAGCGAGGCAAGACCCGCCGGCATACCGAACTTGATGGCGCAAAAGAGAAACGCGAACTGGCCAAAGCTTATGGTCAGACCGTAGCCCAGCAGCAGTTTAAAGGGGATCTTTGGACGCGCCACAAAGAAGATGGCCGGAAACGCGACCAGCATAAAGCGTAAACCGGCCAGCATCAGCGGCGGCATGTTGTGCAGCCCCAGCTTAATGACCACAAAATTGAGCCCCCATACTACGACCACCAGCAAAGCCAGCATCCCGTCTTTACGCGTCATACCCTGCCCCTGAATTATTAATAATTTGTTAACACTTCAAGGTAACAGAAAAAAGCACGCTGCGAGAAGATCATTAATTCTGGCAGGCAGCTGAAGCACTTAGGGATAAATCAGGCGCTATACAAGCCCCTTATGTCATGGTAATCCTGTTAACACACATCTAATAAAAGCATAAGCAACTGTCGGGCAGGAATATGAAACCATCTCTCAGGCGCTCAACCGCAGCGCTGCTGGCATCGTCATTGTTGTTAACCATCGGTAGAGGGGCAACGCTGCCGTTCATGACCATTTATCTCACGCGCGTCTACAGCATGAGCGTTGAGAATATTGGTTATGCCCTGACCGTGGCGCTGACCATTGGCGTGGTATTCAGCCTGGGATTTGGCATTCTGGCCGATAAATTTGATAAAAAACGCTACATGCTGATCGCGATCGTGGCGTTTATCGCCGGCTTTGTGGCGATCCCGCTGGTCAATAACGTCACTCTGGTGGTGCTGTTCTTTGCGCTGATCAACTGCGCCTACTCCGTCTTTTCGACGGTGCTGAAAGCCTGGTTCTCCGACGTGCTCACCTCCAGCCAGAAGGCGCGGGTCTTCTCGCTTAACTACAGCTTCCTGAACATTGGCTGGACGGTCGGCCCGCCGATTGGCACCCTGCTGGTGATGTACAGCCTGCAGCTGCCGTTCTGGCTGGCGGCCTTTTGCGCCGCCCTGCCGCTGGGCTTTATCCATTTCTTTGTACAGAAAAGCGTGGCGTTAGATACCGCAGAGGAGAAGACGCCGTGGCAGCCGTCGGTATTACTGAAAGACCGCGCGCTGTTCTGGTACACGCTCTCTGGCCTGCTGGCGTCGTACGTGGGCGGGTCGTTCGCGAGCTGTATTTCGCAATACGTTCTGGCCGCGCATGCGGACAGTGATTTCGCCGAAAAGGTGGTCGCCGTGGTGCTGCCCGTCAACGCCGCCGTGGTGGTGACGCTGCAATATGCGCTGGGCCGCAAGATCTCAGCCAGCAATATTCGCCCGCTGATGACCCTTGCCACCCTGTTTTTTATCCTGGGGCTGGGCGGCTTTATGCTCTCCGGGGAAAACCTGGTTTACTGGGGCATCGCTGCCGCTATTTTCACGCTGGGGGAGATTATCTATGCGCCGGGTGAATACATGCTGATCGACAACATTGCCCCACCGGGAATGAAGGCGAGCTATTTCTCCGCCCAGGCGCTGGGCTGGCTCGGCGCGGCGGCAAACCCGATGATCACCGGTATTATCCTGACCAATCTGCCGCACTGGTCCTTGTTTGCGATCATGATGGTCGCCATCGTCATGGCCTGGCTGATGATTCTGCGCGGGATGAGCGTGAAGGCCTGGTGCGAGTCACCCAAAGCGGCGTAGCAAATGCAGGCCGGGTAAGGCGAAGCCGCCACCCGGCAATAAAGCATCAGTGGTGCAACATCTCCTCCACCACCTGCTCTTTGTACATCTCATTCGGATAATAGGTCGGCCAGTTATCCATCTCTTTCAGCAGTGCCTCGTGGGAGGTATTGCCCATGAAAATGTGGAAGTGCGAAGAGGCCTTCGGTCCGATGGTGTGGTCGCTGAACTGCACAAATTTCGGCGCCTTGCTAGCGGCGTCCTTACACTCAAACAGATAGCGAACGCCTTTCTTACCTGACGCGTAGGTCAGAATTTTGTAGCCGCTGTAATCATACTGACAGCGGCTGACCGCTTTGCCCTGATGGAATTCCATCACGTTATTTTCGATACCGATGGCATCCACGTCCGTCGCATAACCCGTGCGGTAGTAGGCTTTGACCTCATCAAAGGATTTGCTTTTATCCTTCTGCGCTTTCTGCTTAAAGACCGGATCCAGCGAACCATCGAGCAGGAACGGATAGACCGACTGCCAGGTCCCGTCCCAGTCAGACAATGCTCTGTCCTTCACGTCCTTATCCTCAAACACGCCGTTCGCCGCCTTCTGTTCCGCTTCGGTCATCTGATGGCCGTGCGAATGAGCAAACAGCTGGCCGCTGACCAGCAGCGCCCCCAGAGTCATGGCAAATTTTCCAATATGTGCAGCCAAGATAACATCCTCATTCCGTTTTATAAGAATGAGGATGTTATATTATAACATTTCAGATCGCAACCAGGCCGCGAACGCCCTCCTGCTCCATGTTTTCACCCCGCCCGCGCTGAATAATCGTGCCGCGCGACATCAGCAGATAGCTGTCGGCCAGCTCGGCGGCAAAGTCGTAAAACTGCTCCACCAGCAGGATCGCCATGTCGCCTCTGCTTGCCAGAGTACGGATCACGTGGCCGATCTCTTTAATGACGGAAGGCTGTATGCCTTCAGTCGGCTCATCCAGGATCAGCAGCTGCGGACGGCTCGCCAGCGCGCGACCAATCGCCAGCTGCTGCTGTTGTCCCCCGGAGAGGTCCCCCCCGCGACGATGCTTCATCTCTTTGAGCACCGGGAACAGCTGCCAGATCTCCTCCGGCACCTGCTTCGCCTCGCGTGCTGAAAATCGCGACAGCCCCATCATGAGATTCTCCTCTACGCTCAGGCGCGGGAAAATCTCGCGACCCTGCGGGACATACGCCACGCCAGACTGCACCCGCTGGTGCGGTTTGCTATGGGTGATCGTTTTTCCCTGCCAGATGACCTCCCCGGTTTTGGCCGGGATCAGCCCCATCAGACACTTCAGCAGCGTGGTTTTCCCTACGCCGTTGCGCCCCAGCAGGCAGGTGACTTCGCCGGTGACGGCCTCAAAGCTCACGCCGCGCAGAATATGGCTGCCGCCGTAATATTGATTCAGTTCGTTGACCTGTAACATTCCCTCTCCTTAACGTCCCAGATAGACCTCAATCACCTGCTCGTTGGCCTGCACCTCGCGAAGTGAACCTTCCGCCAGCACGCGCCCCTGATGCAACACCGTCACGCGATCGGCGATGGTTTCAACAAAGCCCATATCGTGCTCAACAACCATCAGGGAATGCTTGCCTGCCAGCGTTTTGAACAGCTCTGCGGTGTATTCCGTTTCCGCGTCGGTCATCCCGGCTGCGGGTTCATCCAGCAGCAGAAGATGCGGGTCCTGCACCAGCAGCATGCCGATCTCCAGAAACTGCTTTTGTCCGTGGGAAAGCAGCCCGGCGCGGCGGTCGCGCTCGGCGGTCAGCCGCAGTAAAACCAGCACCTCATCGATGCGGTCGCGCTGCGCGCCGTTGAGTTTTGCCCGCAGGCTCGCCCAGACGGACTTATCGCTTTTCATCGCGATCTCCAGGTTTTCCCACAGCGTCAGCGCCTCAAAGACCGTGGGCTTCTGGAATTTACGCCCGATGCCCTGGCGGGCGATGGCCGCAGGCTCCAGCGCGGTCAGGTCAATGGACTGATCGTAAATCGCCCTGCCGCTCTTTGGCCGCGTTTTGCCGGTGATGACGTCCATCAGCGTGGTTTTGCCGGCCCCGTTGGGACCGATCACGCAGCGCAGTTCGCCCACGCCGATATTCAGCGAGAGATCGGTCAGGGCCTGAAAGCCGTCAAAATTAACGTTAATGGATTCAAGCTGAAGTACAGGATCAGTCTGGTCCCGGTAGCGATCGCCGGGCAGCTGGCGGGTGAATAACCCTTCGGCTGGCTGCATTATTTTTCTCCCTTACGAAACAGTCCGTAGACGCCGCGCGGTAAAAACAGCGTAACGGCGATAAAAATCAGCCCCAGAAACAGCTGCCAGTATTCCGGCATCGCGACGGTGAAGAAACTTTTCGCCCCGTTCACCAGCGCCGCGCCAATCACCGGCCCCACCAGCGTGCCGCGCCCGCCCAGCGCTACCCAGATGGCGGCCTCTATCGAGTTCGTCGGCGACATTTCGCCCGGGTTGATAATGCCCACCTGCGGGACATAGAGCGCCCCCGCCAGACCGCACAGCACGGCAGAAATCGTCCACACCAGCAGCTTGAACCCGCGCGGATCGTATCCGCAAAACGTCAGGCGGTTCTCGGCGTCGCGAACGGCGGTCAGAATGCGGCCAAACTTGCTCTTCGCCAGCGCAAATCCGCAGCCCAGGGCCAGGAGCAGCAACAGCACGGTCGCCAGAAACAGCGCGATACGGGTGGTCGTTTCCGTTACCGAAAACCCGAGCAGCGTGGTGAAGCCGGTAAAGCCGTTATTACCGCCAAAGCCGGTTTCGTTGCGAAAGAACAGCAGCATCCCGGCATAGGTCAGCGCCTGGGTCATAATCGAAAAATAGACCCCTTTGATCTTCGAGCGGAAGGCAAACCAGCCAAACACCAGCGCCAGTAGCCCCGGCACCAGCACAATTAGCACCAGCGCCCAGGCAAAATGCTGGGTTCCCCACCAGAACCACGGCAGCTCGCTCCAGGAAAGAAACGACATAAACGCAGGCAGACCGTCACCCGCGGCCTGGCGCATCAGGTACATGCCCATCGCGTAGCCGCCCAGGGCGAAAAAAATGCCGTGCCCGAGAGAGAGCATCCCGGCGTAGCCCCATACCAGATCCAGCGCCACCGCAACGATGGCATAGCAGAGGATCTTGCCAGTCAGCGTCAGCATCCAGGTTGACAGCGCCAGCGGATGCGTTGCAGGCAGTAAGGCGAAAAACGGCAATATCAGCAAGCACACCACCAGAAGGCTGCCTACAATCAGCGTTGTGCGTGGCGCTTTGCGCGCCAGCGTTAAGGTCAGCGGCTGGCTCATCAGTCAATCACCCTCCCTTTCAGCGCAAACAGCCCCTGCGGGCGTTTCTGAATAAACAGCACGATCGCCACCAGAATCACGATCTTGCCCAGCACCGCCCCCATCTGGGGTTCAAGGATTTTATTAAAGATCCCCAGACCAAACGCCGCGGCCACGCTGCCTGCCAGCTGGCCTACGCCTCCGAGCACCACCACAAGGAAGGAGTCGATGATATAGCCCTGGCCCAGCTCCGGCCCGACGTTACCGAGCTGCGATAACGCCACGCCGCCTAACCCCGCAATTCCGGAGCCAAGCCCGAACGCCAGCATATCGACGCGCCCTGTCGGTACCCCGCAGCAGGCGGCCATGCTGCGGTTTTGCGTCACCGCCCGCACGTTAAGCCCCAGACGAGTTTTATTCAGAATGAGCCAGGTAAAGAACAGCACCAGCAGCACGAAGCCCAGCACCACGATGCGGTTCCACGGCAGCGTCAGGTTGGCAAAAACCTGCACACCGCCGGAGAGCCAGGCTGGGTTAGCCACCTCCAGGTTCTGGGCGCCAAAGGTCATGCGCACCAGCTGGATGAGCATCAGGCTGATCCCCCACGTTGCCAGCAGCGTTTCCAGCGGACGACCGTACAGATGACGGATCACCGTGCGCTCCAGCACCATTCCAATGCCCGCCGTCAGGCAGAACGCGACCGGCAAGGCGATAACGGGATAGAGCGCCAGCCACTGGGGCGCAAGCCCGGCCATCGCCTGCTGCACCATCCAGGTGGCATATGCCCCTAGCATCAGCATCTCGCCGTGGGCCATGTTAATCACCCCCAGCAGGCCGTAGGTGATAGCCAGCCCCAGCGCGGCCAGCAGCAGCACCGACCCGAGGGAGAGCCCCATAAACGCCTGGCCCAGCAGATCGCCCCACATCAGCCGATGCTGGATCTGGCTAAGACTCTCTTCTGCGGCCGCGCGCACGCCGCCATCCGGCTCAGTGTCTGGCTGGGTAAACGGAGTGAGCCTGGACTGTACGTCCGGATCGTCGGACTGACCTAATAGTTCTACGGCCTTGCGGCGCACTTCTGCCTGCGGGCTTGCCAGCTGGAGGTTCGCGACCGCCAGCAGCAGCGCCTGACGCGCCACGGCGTCCGTTTCATCGTTCACACGTTTTTCCAGAAAAGCGAGCATACCGGGCTGGGCATCGCGCTGCAGCTGACGCGCAGCCGCCCGCCTCTCGGTGACACTGTCACTCACCAGCTGATGGGTGGCGATGGCGGTCGCAGCCAGCACGCGCAGCCGGTTCGTCAGACGAACGGCTTTGGTTGGCCCTTCTGCCGCACGGGCGTCCCCAAGCGACACCATTTGCCCGTTATGCTGCGCAAAGGCGTGCTTTTGACTGTCGGCATACAGATTTTCCTTCTGCAGGGACTGAAGCAGCGGAAGCCTGGCGGCATCCGGCGCGGCGGCCCACTGCGTCAACAAATCCGCCTGCTGGCTGCGGCTGGCGGCAACAAAACGATCGGCATCCGATGCCTGCACCATCCCTGGCAGCAGTCCGGAAAGCCATACAAGAGCGATGAACAGGCGCATGGCGTTCATGACGTTTCTCCCTGCGGTGATGGCTTAGTTGCTGGCGGTTTTCATCGGCTGGTCGGGCTTTTTGTCATTTCCGGCGATGAACGGGCTCCACGGCTGGGCGCGTACCGGCTGTTCCGTCTGCCACACCACGTTGAACTGACCGTTACCTTCGATTTCACCGATCATGACCGGCTTATGCAGATGATGGTTGGTGGCATCCATGGTAAGCGTAAAGCCTGACGGTGCCTTAAAGGACTGACCGGCCATCGCCGCACGGACTTTGTCCACATCGGTAGTTCCTGCTTTTTCTACCGCCTGCGCCCACATGTGAATGCCCACGTAGGTCGCCTCCATCGGGTCGTTGGTGACCACGGTGTCGGCGTTCGGCAGCTTGTGCGCCTTCGCATAGGCTTTGTAATCCGCCACGAACGCCTGGTTAGTCGGGTTATCGACGGACTCAAAGTAGTTCCAGGCCGCCAGGTTACCCACCAGCGGTTTGGTGTCGATCCCGCGCAGCTCTTCTTCGCCGACGGAGAACGCCACCACCGGCACGTCGGTCGCCTTCAGACCCTGGTTAGCCAGCTCTTTGTAGAACGGCACGTTGGAGTCGCCGTTGATGGTCGACACCACGGCGGTTTTGCCGCCCGCTGAGAATTTTTTGATGTTGGCAACGATGGTTTGGTAGTCGCTATGACCAAACGGGGTGTAAACCTCTTCGATATCCTTATCCTCCACCCCTTTCGAATGCAGGAACGCGCGCAGGATCTTGTTGGTGGTGCGCGGATAAACGTAGTCCGTGCCCAGCAGGAAGAAGCGTTTCGCCGCGCCGCCGTCTTCGCTCATCAGGTATTCCACCGCCGGGATGGCCTGTTGGTTCGGCGCCGCGCCGGTATAGAACACGTTTGGCGACATTTCCTCGCCTTCATACTGCACCGGATAGAACAGCAGGCCGTTCAGCTCCTCAAAGACCGGCAGTACGGATTTGCGCGAAACCGAGGTCCAGCAGCCGAATACCACCGCCACTTTATCCTGACTTAACAGCTGGCGCGCCTTCTCGGCAAACAGCGGCCAGTTTGAGGCCGGATCCACCACTACCGGCTCCAGTTTCTTGCCCAGCACGCCGCCTTTGGCGTTGATCTCGTCGATGGTCATCAGGGCGACATCTTTAAGCGGGGTCTCGGAAATGGCCATCGTGCCGGAGAGAGAATGCATGATCCCCACTTTGATGGTATCGGCCGCCTGCACGCCAAAACTCATT
Source organism: Enterobacter vonholyi (assembly GCF_008364555.1). GTDB lineage: Bacteria > Pseudomonadota > Gammaproteobacteria > Enterobacterales > Enterobacteriaceae > Enterobacter > Enterobacter vonholyi. Next base: position 428,221 of record NZ_VTUC01000006.1, on the reverse strand, counting down.
CCCATCGCCACGACGGACGCGGATAACGCAAAGGCTTTTAATAAGGTACGACGGTGCATATTTTCACTCCTGAAAAAGAACGCTGTGCGAAAACGTCCGTTACGGCGTGGACGCGGAAATAAATGTGTCAGCGAAGCAGGAGCAAAAAGAATGCCAGAATGGAGATAGCGCTATTTCCGGGAGGGGAACGCAGGATGTAAAGAGAACGTCTCAGAATGGCACAGCGCTGCACTTTTATAATGCAGCGCCGCCTAACGGATTTACCAGACTTCGCTGGCGATCTGCGTGACCAGACGGACTTTGTCCCACTGCTGGGTTTCGCTCAGGCTGTTGCCCTCTTCGGTCGAGGCAAAGCCGCACTGCGGGCTGAGGCAAATTTGCTCTTTCGCCACGTATTTCGCCGCCTCTTCCAGACGGGCTTTGATTCCCTCCGGGTTCTCCAGCTCGCCGTTTTTCGTGGTGATAAGACCCAGCACCACCTGCTGCTTGCCCGGGCGAACAAAGCGCAACGGCGCGAAATCCCCGCTGCGGTCGTTATCGTATTCCAGGAAGAAGGCATCAACGTTGACCGTTCCGAACAGCACTTCCGCCACCGGCTCGTAGCCGCCTTCGGAAATCCAGGTGGAGCGGAAGTTACCGCGGCAGACGTGCAACCCGATGGTCAGATCGTCCGGCTTGCCCTCCAGCGCCTTGTTCAGGACGCGGGCATAGATACGTGCAAGCTCATCGGCATCGTCGCCGCGCTCGCGGATCTGACGACGCTGATCGTCCGAACAGAGGTAGGCCCATACGGTATCGTCCAGCTGCAGGTAACGGCAGCCTGCATCGTAGAATGCGCGAATCGCGTCGCGCCAGGTGGTCGCCAGATCGTCGAAATAGACGTTCAGGTCCGGATACACCGTCGCATCAATGTCTTTGCGACCGCCGCGGAAATGCAGCACGCTCGGACTGGGAATGGTCATTTTTGGCTGGGCGTTACCGCTGATGCTTTTCAGATAGCGGAAATCGTCCAGCATCGGGTGCTCGCCAAAGCCCAGCTTGCCGGTGACGCGCACGCCGTGGGCTTTGGTTTGCACCCCGTTAAACTGGATGCCCTGCTGCGAATCGTAACGCTCAACGCCCTGCAGACCGTCGAAGAAGTCGAAGTGCCACCAGGCGCGGCGAAACTCACCGTCGGTCACGACATGCAGGCCGCACGCGCACTGCTGCTCAACGACGTGGCGAATGGCTTCGTCCTCCACCGCGCGAAGCTGTCTCGCGTCAATCTCGCCGCTGGCAAATTGCAGGCGAGCCTGCTTGATGGCATCCGGGCGTAAAAAACTGCCGACTACGTCGGCGCGGTATGGGGCGTGGTGTCGTTGCATGGAAATCTCCTCAGTCTGCCGGCAATAATTGCCCGCAGTGATAATTCATTATTTGAACTTTTAGACTTCTGGATGTCTAAATGTCCAAAAACAATGTCATACCTCCCCGGTACCGGCAAACGAGAAAATTTCACGGGTGTTGAAAAAAATTCATCTTCACAGCGCGGCAGTGGTTTCGATGCTGGCAAACGCGTAGCGTTCATCTTCCCAGCCGGTGATCCCACCGAGCATGATTTTGACCGGCAGCCCGAGACGCGCCAGCTTCAGCGCGGCTCTGTCCGCGCCGTTACAGTGCGGCCCCGCGCAGTAGACGACGAACAGCGTCCCTTCAGGCCATTGGGTCATGCGCTCAGCGGTCATCTGGCTCCACGGCATATGCAGAGCGCCCGGCACATGGCGACGGGCAAACTGCTCCGGGCTCCCCACCACGTGCAGCAAAACAAAGTCCTGCTCATTATTGGCGATGGCGTGATGCACATCGGCGCAGTCGGTTTCTACGCTCAGGCGACGCAGAAAATGGGTGACGGCTTCCTGCGGCTCGGCAGCCGGAAATTCAGTAACATAGCTCATGATCCTTCCTCATCTTTGGCGTTTGTGTTAACACTACTCTATCCAGAAATTCAGCACGTGAATGCGCTCGCTTATGCCAGAAAACAGCAAAAAGATGACAAACTTAAGACAAATTGCCCGCCCGCTGGTGGTGGTGCTGGCCTATGACGGCCTGTGTACCTTTGAGTTTGGCGTAGCGGTGGAGATCTTCGGTCTGCCACGTCCCGAGCTGGGCGATGAATGGTATCGTTTTGCGGTGGCGAGCGTGGATAGCGGTGAACTTCGGGCAACAGGCGGGATCCGTATCGTCACCGATGGTGATTTAAGCCTGCTTGCGTCTGCGGACCTGATTGTGGTTCCCGGCTGGCGTGGGCTGGACTCGCCGGTTCCGGACGCGCTCTGCAACGCATTACGTCAGGCCAGCGCGCGAGGATGCCAGCTGCTGTCCATCTGTTCGGGCGTATTTGTGCTGGCCGCTACGGGGCTGCTCAACGGGCGCAAAGCCACGACGCACTGGCGCTACATTGAGACGCTTAAAGCCCGCTACCCTGACATCGACGTGGTTGAGGATGTGCTCTACCAGGACGAAGGCGATATCCTGACTTCTGCAGGCAGCGCGGCGGGGATCGATCTCTGCCTTCACGTTGTACGAAGGGATTATGGAATGGAAACCGCTAACAGCGTGGCGCGGCGGCTGGTCATTCCCCCACACCGGGATGGCTCTCAGCCGCAACAGCTGAGCCGCCCGGTGGCACAGCTGCGGGAAAGCCAGCGCCTCGGCCAGCTGTTTGATTTTCTGCACACGCATCTTACCGAGCAGCACAGCGTCGACTCGCTGGCGCGTCGTGTCGGTATGAGTCAGCGCACGTTTCTTCGTCGCTTCGAGGCGGCAACAGGAACGACGCCTGCCCGCTGGTTACTCAATGAGCGCCTGCTGCGGGCGAAAGATTATCTGGAAAGCAGTCGTTTAAGTATCGACAGCATCGCGGAACAGACCGGGTTTGGCCAGGCATCGACGCTGCGTCATCACTTTCGCCAGCAGTTCGCGATTTCCCCGGCCCAGTACCGCAAACAATTTTCTCATTCCGCTACAGCCCGCTGAGGCGTCAGTCTTTTGGTTTAGCTGGAATACGGAGAACCTTATGGTCACCACACACGTTTTTATCGCAACCAGTCTTGATGGTTACATCGCCCGACACAATGATGATATCGACTGGCTCCTGCAGCGCGATGATCCGACTGAAGATCATGGCTATGCGGCGTTCATCGCGGACAAAGAGTGGATAGTGATGGGCAGAGGCAGCTATGAGAAAGTGCTGACCTTTGACGCATGGCCTTATGACCGGCCCGTGCTGGTGCTCTCCAGACAGCTGGCCGACACGCCCGTGCCCGACGCGCTGAAGGGAAAAGTACAGTTTTCAGGGCGCACGCCTAAAGAGGTGCTCGACTACCTGGCGTTGCAGAACGTCCATCGCGTCTATCTCGATGGTGGGCAGGTGATACAGTCGTTCCTGCGAGAAGGACTGGTGGCCGATATGGTGATCACAACCGTTCCAGTCCTGCTCGGCTCCGGAAAATCGCTGTTTGGCGCCCTGCCAGAGGATATCGATTTGACGCTGGTATCCAGCCGCAGCTTCCCTTCGGGTCTGGTACAGTCGCACTATCGACTGCTGTCATAAAACGACGGTAAACACCGCGCAAAAAAAACCGCCAAAAATGGCGGTAAATGCTTGCATGGATAGATTTGTATTTTGGTCTCTACGTCCCGACACTCCATGGCCGGGCTGCGGATCCCATACAACCTAACACCCGTTGTCTTAACGAAGGTTAAACAGTCTTATTAACCTGCATGAGTATTGATCTGCAAATAACGCATAAGGCCCTGTTCAGCGCTCTGTTTTGCGTCATCATTTATGGCTTCAAGATAAAATGACCGCGCCACTCCATAAGGTGCTTTATCAGAGGGGTACGCCGCAAACTGGAATGTTTTTCCTATCGTCTGCTGGGTGCAGTCTAATTCCCAACGCACATCGTTAATTTTTTTACTGGTACAGGTAACGGCTCCATAATCGCTGGTCAAATAGGAACCAACGCGAATTTCTGCCGATTGTATATATTCTGGTTTGTTATCACCAGCATAACGAATCCCTGCAACGGCCCCAACAGCAACCGCCAGAAGCGCAAGCGCAATTATTTTTTTCATTTATTAATGACCCGTTCCTTAGCCAGAGATTAACTATTATATAAGATTTATCCTTAATGCAAATATCCGATTATGGACCAGAAATGGCACTTTACAAACATTCATAACTTTTTAGGAAATGTCCTGGACAATTTTCCGGGCACACATTATTTGACAATCTCTTTTCACGAGTTTGAATTATTAAATAATAACACTAAAAAATAATCGGCATGATAACCCCGCAATGTCATTCAGCGGCTATCTCATGATTAAAAAAGGCTTATCTCTCGTCATGCTTATCTGTGCACTCTTTTCAGGCCAGCTTATGGCCGGGCACAAAGGACACGAATATTTATGGGTCAAGAATGTGGCGCATCAACTTCGTCATGAAGCCGACAGCGATGAGTTACGAAGCGCTGCGGAAGAGTCGGCGGAGGGTTTGCGCGAACACCACCAGTGGCAGAAATCGCGCAAACCGGATACCCACGTTCGGTAATTAACTGCCCTTGCGTTTAGGCAGAGTTTTCATCAGATCGTCCGGACTGACGGACGCCACAATACTGCCCGGCTGCGGCATTTTGAAGATGTGGTTTTTCATCTTGCCAATCACATGCATTTCGCAAGGACGGCAGTCGAACTTGAGAGTCAGAACTTCATCACCGTTTACAAGCTGCATGGGGGTTGCCTTCCAGCTCTTAATATTCCCTTTCGCCTGCTTAGGGCAAAGGTTAAACGCAAAGCGCAGGCAGTGCTTGGTGATCATCACCGGCACATCGCCCTTCTCTTCATGCGCTTCATAAGCCGCGTCGATCAGCTGCACGCCGTGGCGATGATAGAATTCACGCGCTTTATGGTTATAAACGTTGGCCAGGAAGGATAAATGTGTCTCCGGGTATACGGGTGCAGGTACGGCTTCCGCTTTACGGCTAGCGCGCGGATACTGCGCCAGGCGCGCGGCATCCAGCATCTCTGCCGTTTCACGACGGAACTGGTTAAGCAGGCTGTTCGGCACGAACAGGGCATCCGGCAGACTGACCTCAACGTTACGGGCGTAGTAAATCGTCTGGCCAAGCTTCGCCACCCCATCCTTCAGGCTGTTGAGCGCTTTTTCCGCGTTGTTTGCCACCTCGAACAGGCCATCGAGCGTATGCGTTACGCTGATGCCGTCTTCACAGGTCATGGTCAGAATCAGCTGCTCTTCCCAACCGCCCAGCTCAATGTCCACAGCGATACGACGTTCGCTGGAGGTTTTCAGCAGCGCCTGCTGCCAGTTATGATCGAGGTTACGGTTAAGCGCCGCGTTCGGCCGCGCCTTGTAGAGATCGGCCGGCATCTCATTCGGCCAGACGCGGTAGCGGTTCTCGCCGGTTTTCTCGACCGTATTAGCCCGGAAGCCCACGACCTCACGCTTAATCATCACGTTAAGGCCATCGCCGTTCGCCAGCGGTTCCGTCACCTGGACATCAAGGTGATCTTTCGCCACTTTCAGCACTTCACCCACCGGTAAACCGATAAACTTCGGTGAGTCAAACGCGCCGATATCCCCTTTACGGGCATTAACGAAATAGTCCGTGCTGCCGCGGTGGAACGTTTTGTCCGTCGACGGAACGAAGAAATGCTCGGTGCGACCGGCGGACGCGCGCACCAGATCGCCGCGATCCTCAATAATGGCGTCGAGCATCTGGCGATAGTGCGCGGTGATGTTCTTCACGTAGCTCATATCTTTGTAGCGCCCTTCAATCTTGAAGGAACGCACGCCCGCGTCGATCAGCGCGCCCAGGTTGGCCGTCTGATCGTTATCCTTCATGGAGAGCAGGTGTTTTTCGAACGCCACGACGCGGCCCTGATCGTCTTTCAGGGTATACGGCAGACGGCAGGCCTGAGAGCAGTCGCCGCGGTTGGCGCTGCGGCCCGTCTGCGCGTGGGAAATATTGCACTGACCGGAATAGGCGACGCACAGCGCGCCGTGGATGAAGAATTCAATCGTCGCGTCTGTAGCCTGGTGAATATCGCGGATCTGATTCAGGTTCAGCTCACGCGCCAGAACGATCTGCGAAAAGCCGACGTTAGAGAGAAACTTCGCCTTCTCAACCGTGCGGATATCACACTGGGTACTGGCATGCAGTTCAATGGGAGGAATATCCAGCTCCAGCACGCCCATATCCTGAACAATCAGGGCATCCACCCCGGCCTGGTAGAGATCGGTAATCAGACGTTGCGCAGGCTCCAGCTCATCATCATGAAGAATGGTGTTCAGGGTCACGAACACTTTCGCCCCGAAACGGTGGGCGAACGGCACCAGTTCAGCAATATCGCTCAGGCTGTTGCTGGCGTTATGGCGGGCACCGAAGCCTGGGCCACCAATGTAGACGGCATCTGCGCCATGAAGGATCGCTTCACGGGCAATGGCGGCGTCGCGGGCCGGGCTTAAAAGTTCAAGATGATGGGATTGCAGGCGCATACTTCGTCGTTATCCGTTATGGTCAAAATGGCGGCTATTGTAGTCAGAAGTATGCGTCAGCGAAACAGTTTTGCGCAGCGTCAGCGGGGATAATGAATCAGGGAGTGAAAATGCACCGTCCGGTCGCTGCTGTTGCGGTAGGCGTGCGGTTTATCGCCTGCGAAACGGATGCCCGAATCGGCAGAAATCATCTGCCATTTGCCGCCAAGCTTCATCTCCAGCTCGCCGCTTATTACGACGACATGTTCAATTACTCCGGCCTCATGCGGCGTGGATTCGCTCAGCGCGCCGGGTGCCAGCGTGATGGAGAAATAATCAAACCCGAGCGTCTCGTCCCACGGAAAGAGCGGCTTGACGACCATCGCCTGCTGCTGGGGGTCAAATACCGCCTGCCGGTCCGCCTCTGGGGTGATGAACGTGGAAAACGGCACGTTCAGCCCGGTGGCAATTTTCCACAGCGTCGACACCGTCGGGCTGGATTCATTGCGCTCGATTTGACCGAGCATGGCTTTTGACACGCCGGTCTCGTCCGCGAGCTTCGACAAACTCCAGCCGCGCGCCTGGCGCAGCGTTTTCAGCGTTGTTGCAAGGTGTAGTGTGATATCCATGTTCCCTCCTGGTGACGATCAGCATACCACTTGTACGCTATAGCGCACAGTGCTACCTTACTCCGGACGTTATAACGCACAATGGAGTTTTCATGCGCCCTTCCTCTCACTTTATTCCGGTCGCACTGGCTGGATTTGTCGCCGTTCTGGTTGGTTACGCCAGCTCGGCCGCCATCATCTGGCAGGCCGCCGCCGCGGCAGGCGCCAGCGCACAGCAGATTGCGGGCTGGATGACCGCGCTGGGAATTGGGATGGGGGTCAGCACGCTGGCGCTTTCCTGGTGGTACAAAGCGCCCGTACTGACCGCCTGGTCGACGCCCGGCGCGGCGCTGCTCGCCACCAGCCTGCACGGCGTCACGCTGGCAGAAACCATCGGCGTGTTCATCTTTGCTAACGCGCTTATTTTGCTCTGCGGCATTACCGGGCTTTTCGCCCGTCTGATGAAGCTGATCCCTCATTCGCTTGCTGCCGCCATGCTGGCAGGGGTATTGCTGCAGTTTGGCCTCCACGCGTTTGCGCATCTTGAGGGGCACTTTCTGCTGTGCGGCAGCATGATTGCGGCTTGGCTAATCGCAAAAGCGCTGTCGCCGCGCTATGCCATCGTGGTCACGCTGCTGGTGGGCGGGATTGTGGCATGGGCGGCAGGTGACGTTGTCACGGATAAACTCACCCTTTCTCTGGTAATGCCCGAATTTATTGCACCCGCCTTCACCTTCACCAGCCTGGTGAGTATTGGCTTGCCCTTCTTCCTCGTGACCATGGCTTCGCAAAACGCGCCGGGGTTCGCCACGATGAAAGCCTCCGGTTACCCGCTGGCGGTCTCACCGCTCATCATCGTCACGGGAGGGCTGGCGCTGCTGTTTTCTCCGTTTGGCGTCTTTTCCATCTGCATTGCGGCTATAACCGCCGCCATTTGTCAAAGCCCGGATGCACACCCGGATGCGGGTAAACGCTGGCTGGCGGCCATCGCAGCGGGAGGATTTTACCTGCTGGCGGGAATTTTCGGTGGCTCCATTACCGGGCTGATGGCCGCACTGCCGCTCAGCTGGATCCAGACGCTGGCCGGTCTGGCGCTGCTGGGCACCATCAGCGGGAGTTTATATCAGGCGCTGAGTCACGAAGCAGAGCGCGACGCGGCCATCGTCACGTTTCTGATGACCGCAAGCGGCGTCACGATCCTGGGCATCGGTTCGGCATTCTGGGGACTGGTGCTGGGCGGGATGTGCTACGCCCTGTTTTCACGCACTCGCCGCACGTAGCTGCGAAGGCGTCATGCCCGTCGCGCTGCGAAAGCGGTTGCTGAAGTGGCTGGCGGAGTTGAACCCGCAGGCAAGCGCGATGTCCGTCAGCGGCGTCGTCGTATGCTGGACGAGGGCCTTAGCTTTATCCATTCGCCTCTGCATCACGTACTGATGCGGCGCCAGCCCCGTCGACTGGCGGAACATGCGGGCAAAGTGGTATTCGCTGAGCGCGGCCTGCGCCGCCAGCTCGGCCAGCGTCAGGGGCTGGCCCAGGTTCTCTTCAATGAAGGCCAGCACGTTGCGCAGCACGAATGGCGATAGCCCTCCGGTGACGACCGGCAGCTTCCACTTCACATTAGAGTAGTTTTGCAGCAGATGGGTCAGCAGCAGCGTGGAGGCCGTGCTCAGGGTGAGCTGGTTGGCGTGCTGCTGCCAGTCACAGCCGAGCAAAAACTGGCGATACAGCGCGGTGATCTTCGGATCGCTACCAAAAATGCGCTCGTCCAGGGTCAGCGAAAGCGGGCGCTTGTCCCAGATTTTTTCCCCCACGTCGCGCAGGTGTTCGTCGGTGCAGTAGAGATGCACAAACGACAGGTCATCGCGGATATCCCACGTTGATTCGCTCTCTTTGGGCATCAGACAGAAACGGTCCGGTCCCCCGCCGTTCTTCCAGCCGCCCGGCGTTTTTTGATAGCTTTCGTAGCCGTCCGCCACGTACAGGCTGAGGGTATGATGGTTACTTTTTACCGTTATCGTATCGTGCTTGTTGTACCACGCTGCCAGCTGAATACCCGAATTCAGCGAGACGGTTTCCCGCAGGACTGCATTCTGTTGGCAAAGCGTTTCAAAGGTATCGTAAGCGTGAGACATAACCGTTAGCGCATAATTGATGGGAATATCAGTCTAAGAAGAGTTGCCCCCCGTTGCCAGTCCCGCAGGAAGAAAAAAGCGCAAGATTTTGCAAGTCACCCGCAACCCGGTGAAAGCCCGTCGCGAATTTCAGCGCCATACTGCGGGCTTCCGTGGTTTGAGAAGAGAAAAAGTATGAACGCTATATTATACGGACTGGTGGTGGTCATCTGGGGAACCACCTGGATTGCGATTTTCCTGCAGCAGGGTCCCGTAGCGGCGCCCGTCTCGATTTTCTGGCGTTTCGCCGTCGCCAGCCTCACGATGATGGCGGTGTTAATCGCCCTGCGCCGCCTGCGCAAGCTGGCGCTGCGGGATCACCTCTTTTGTATGCTCCAGGGATGCTGCGTTTTCTGCTTTAACTTCTGGTGTTTTTACGCCGCAGCCTCGCACATCAACACAGGGCTGGAGTCGGTGATCTTCTCCATGGCCGTGCTCTATAACGCCATCAACAGCTTTATCTTCTTCGGGCAGCGCCCGCCGGCGCGCTTCTGGACGGCGGCGGCACTGGGCCTGACTGGGATCGTCACTCTCTTCTGGGACGATCTGCTTGCCAGCGGCTGGAGCGCGTCGCTCCTGACCGGGATTGGCCTCTCCGCGCTCGGCACCTACGGCTTCTCGCTGGGCAATATGATCAGCATGCGCCATCAGCGCAGAGGCCTGGAAACCATGACCACCAACGCCTGGGCGATGCTCTATGGCACGCTGGTGATGGGATGCATTGCGCTGTTCAGAGGCGATAGCTTCGCGCCAGAGTGGACCATCAGCTACATTGGCGCGCTGCTCTATCTGGCTGTATTTGGTTCGGTGATTGCCTTTGGCGCCTACTTCACGCTGGTGGGACGTATCGGTCCGGGCAAAGCGGCCTACAGTACGCTGCTCTTCCCGCTGGTGGCGCTGTCCATCTCTACGGTGTATGAAGGCTACGTCTGGCATATCAACGGTATCGTGGGGTTATTGCTGATTCTGGGGGGAAATATGGTGATGTTTACCAAACCAGAAACCTGGTTCAGACGCTTACGAATGGCGTAAATAAAAAGGCCTGCATTACGCAGGCCTTTTTATTTTATTTCGCGGTCTTTTTCACATCAAACATGGTGGCGTCCGTCGCCATGTCATCAACAACCTGCTTCAGGGTTGCAAAGGTCATCGGCGTACTTTCGTTGTTCAGATCTTTACCTTCGCCTTTGCGCACCACCTTCATGACCGGTTTGTTGGTAGCCGCATCGATCAGTTCGCCTTCAAAGAAGAGATGCGTATCCATGGTGCGATGCCCGGTTGCCATCTGCGTACCTGCTACCACCAGCGCGACCGGCACCACTTCATAGAACTGCAGACCTTCTTTCTGCGAACTCACCCCGGTAATCGCGCCGCGGAAAATCAGGCTATGTTTACCCGGCGTGGTCACAATCGGCTTACGCGTGCCAATCGCCGTTTTCATTTTGGTATTGGTGTAGTTCAACAGCTCATCAAGCGTTTTTTGCCCAATTTGCGTGGTTGGTTTTGGCGTTGGATAATACGTAATCGGTGTCCAGAGAATACTGTCGTAATTAGCTTCGTTATAGGAAGGATCAACCCAACGCAGCGTTGGTTTACCCGTCGCAGACGTTGTCTGCTGCAATCCTGAATAGTCTTTTAAAAAGCCAGAATATTGTTCGGGAGCTGCGACTTTCGAAGAACAGCCCGCTAACGCCAACAGACCAGTAAGCACTGCAACTTTAAAAAAAGTTTGAGTACGCATGATAGTTTTCCATGTTATCTGCAAGTATGCATTTGAAGTTATAGCAAAAGACCGGCGGGTTTGTTGTGACAAAAAATGATGCGGAGAGCACAAATTGCGAAAAGACTGCCCGGAGGCGTGCCGGGCAGTGAAAAATTACTGATTTATATCCAGTTGCCAGAACAGATGTTTGCCAAACGGGTCAATTTCATAGCCCGTCACCTCCTTGCGCACCGGTTCGAAAATGGTTGAATGCGCAATCATTACCGCGGGCATCTGGTCATGCATCATCTGCTGCGCCTCTTTATATAGCGCCACGCGCTTATCGCGATCGGTCGTTGATTTTGCTTCCGCAATAATTTTATCAAAGGGCTTATAGCACCATTTCGCCGAATTTGACCCACCGTTTGCCGAGGTGCAGGTAAATAGCGGGCCGAAAAAGTTGTCCGGATCGCCCGTTGCCGTCGTCCAGCCCATCAGCGCGGCCTGATGTTCACCGCCCTTCACACGCTTAAGGTATTCGCCCCACTCATAGGTAACGATTTTGGTCTGCACGCCTATTTTCGCCCAGTCCGCCTGAATCATCTCAGCCATGCGTTTCGCATTCGGGTTATAGGGACGCTGCACCGGCATCGCCCACAGGTCGACGTTCACGCCGTTGGCAAAACCGGCCTCTTTCAGCAGCTCTTTGGCTTTTTCAGGGTCGTAGTCGTAATCCTTAAGCTCGCTGTCTGCGCTCCATACGCCCGGCGGCAGCAGGTTCTTCGCAGCGGTGCCGGTACCGTGGAACACCGCATCAATAATGGCTGGTTTATTGATGGCCATCGCCAGCGCCTGACGGACCTTCACGTTATCCAGCGGCGGCTTCTGCGTGTTGAACGCCAGGAAGCCGGTATTCAGCCCAGCCTTACTCATCAGATTAATATTTTTGTTGGCCTTCATGCGCGGCAGATCGGCCGGGTTCGGGAAGGGCATGACCTGACATTCGTTCTTCTCAATTTTCGCAAAACGCACGGAGGCATCCGGTGTGATGCTAAACACCAGCCTGTCCAGCTTCGATTTCCCCTGCCAGTAGTCGGCAAACGCCGTAAACAGGATCCGGGAATCTTTCTGATACTGCGCCAGCTTAAACGGCCCGGTGCCGATGGGCTCCATATCCACCTTCTCCGGCGTGCCCGCTTTCATCATCGCGTCAGCATATTCCGCTGAAAGGATTGAGGCAAAATACCAGGCCAGATCGGCGACAAACGGCGCTTCCGGGTGCGCCAGGGTAAAGCGCACGGTGTGCTCATCGACTTTATCAATGGCGGTTATCAGGCTGCCGAACTCCAGGCTTTCGAAGTTGGAGTAGCTGCCGTTAGAGACATTGTGGTAGGGATGATTCACGTCTTTCTGCCGCATAAACGAGAAGATCACGTCGTCGGCGTTAAAGTCGCGGGTTGGCGTGAAGGATTTATTGCTCTGGAACTTAACGCCCTTACGCAGAAAGAAGGTGTAGACCTTGCCGTCGTCGCTCACCTCCCAGCGCTCCGCAAGGCTTGGCACCAGCTCCGTGGTGCCAGGCTTGAAATCGACCAGACGGTTATAGACCGGCACGGCGCTGGCGTCCACGCTGGTTCCCGAGGTGTATAGCTGAGGGTTAAAGTTTTCCGGCGATCCTTCAGAGCAATACACCAGCGTTTTCGCAGCAACGGTGGAACTGACCGTGAGTGCAGCGAACGCCAGCGCTATAGTTGTGAGTTTGCTTGTCATCATTTATTCCTGTCTTTTTAATTCGACGGCTAATTAATTCTTTTGCCATTTCATAAATAACATTAAAGTGATGTGGCAAACACCTGAAAAATAAATAAGGAATAAATCACTATGGGCTCGCCGCTTTCCAGACAATTAACGCATCGTTTTTTCCGCTATCTCGCTATCACCAGCCAGAGCGATCCCAAAGTCAAAACCCTTCCCTCAACGCCGGGCCAGCATGACATGGCGCGCGAGCTGGCGCAGGAGCTGGCACAGCTGGGGTTAGACGACATTGTGATTGATGAATTCGCCACGGTTACGGCGGTAAAAAAAGGCAACGTGCCCGGTGCGCCGCGCATCGGCTTTATTACCCATATTGATACCGTCGACGTGGGACTTTCACCGGATATTCATCCACAAATATTAACGTTTACCGGTGAAGATCTCTGTCTGAATAAAGAGAAAGACATCTGGCTGCGGGTTAACGAGCACCCTGAAATTCTGGCTTATCCGAATGAGGAGATTATTTTCAGCGACGGAACCAGCGTATTGGGCGCGGATAATAAATCGGCGGTCACGGTGGTCATGACGGTGCTGGAAAACCTCACGGCGGAGCATCGGCATGGGGATATCGTCGTGGCGTTTGTGCCTGACGAAGAGATCGGCCTGAACGGTGCCAAGGCGCTGGATCTTAAGCGCTTCGACGTCGACTTTGCCTGGACCATCGACTGCTGCGAGCTGGGTGAAATTGTTTACGAGAATTTTAATGCGGCCGCCGCGGAGATCCGCTTTACCGGCATAACGGCGCACCCGATGTCCGCCAAAGGCGTGCTGGTGAATCCCCTGCTGATGGCGACTGATTACATCAGCCATTTTGACCGCCAGCAAACGCCGGAGTGCACCGAGGGACGTGAAGGCTATATCTGGTTTAACGGCATTCAGGCCGGACAGAACGAGGCCGTTCTTAAGGCCAATATCCGCGACTTTGACAAGGACAGCTTTGCCGCGCGCAAGCAGCAGATTGCCGACGTGGCCGCACTGATTGCCGCCCAATATCCGACGGCCAGAGTGGACTATCGCATTGAAGATACCTACAGCAATATCAGCAATGCGATTGGTGAAGACCGGCGCGCTATCGATCTGATGTTCGAGGCGATGGAATCGCTCGGCATCACGCCGAAACCGACGCCGATGCGCGGCGGCACCGACGGCGCGGCGCTCTCGGCAAAAGGGCTACTCACGCCGAACTTCTTCACCGGGGCGCATAACTTCCACTCGAAGTTTGAATTCCTGCCGCTGTCGTCGTTCGAAGCGTCTTACAACACGGCCCTGCAGATCTGCCTGCTGGCCGCCCGTTAAGCGGGCTTGCGCGCCAGCATCGTGGCAAAGCGCAGCTTGATGCGGTTACCGTTTTCATCGGTGCGGTGCAGTTCGCCAACGTCTTCGTTGTATTTGAGCAACTCCCAGCCTTCATAGTAGTTGCTCAGCTCACCGCTCTTGAACGCAAACGGGAAGCCGACGGTGCACGGGTAATCCACCGTGTCCATCGCGGCAACAATCAGGTTGTAGCCGCCAGGCCTGGTGCAGCGCTGCATATTAGCGATAAGACCCGGGATGGTTTTTGACTCCAGGAACATCAGCACCACGGTGGAAAGAATGAAATCGTACTCGCCGTCAAAACTCAGGTTGTTGAGATCTTTAATCGCCGTGTGGAGGTTATCGATCCCTTCTTCCGCCTTAATGCGCTCGATATTATCGATGCTCATCGGGTTCTTGTCCCACGCGGTGACATCGTGGCCGTTAGCTGCAAGATAGAGGCTGTTACGGCCGTTGCCGCAGCCCAGATCCAGCGTTTTACCGGGTTTCACAATCTCCGCGCTGTACAGCACTTCTGAATGGGTACGGGTTAAGCCATATTTCTCTGTGAAGTAATTCTCATCGACGGTCATTATTTTTCCTGCGTTCTCATAAAGTGAAAGTGCATTCTGAATGCTATTTTAAGGCGTTTACCGTCTGGTTGCCAGCCGCTCGAAAATCGAAAAATTTGCTACGTTTAGTTAAGACGCTTATCAGAGAAATAAAGATGAACAAATATCGCCTCAGCGACGAGACCCGCCTCTGGCAATGGAAAAATGGCGAAACCAGCCACGCCACTACGCTGCGGCAGATTATCGCCACGGCGGACTTTAACGACGTGACTGTCGGGACGAGAGGCGGCTGGATTGACGATGAGCGCGCCCTCGCGCAGGACGGCCACTGCTGGATCTACGATGAAAACAGCGTGGTGTTCGCCGGAGCGACCGTGTCCGGCAACGCGCGTCTTACCCTGCCGTGCGTCGTGAGCCATGATGCCCGTATCGGTGACAGCTGCTGGCTGGACGGCGCAGAGGTCAGCCACGGGGCGCGAATAAGTGACAACGTCACCATTCAGCAATCCTGCGTGCGGGGCGAGTGTCATATCTACGGCGAAGCGCGCGTGCTGCACCACAGCGTGGTCATTGCTGCCAAAGGGCTGACGCCGGACCATGAACAGATCCTGCAAATCTACGATAAGGCAACGGTGAGCCAGTCGAGGATTGTGCACCAGGCGCAAATCTACGGCGAGGCGATGGTTAATTTTGCCTTTGTTGAACACCGGGCCGAAGTCTTCGACAACGCGATCCTCGAGGGAAACGAACTCAACAACGTGTGGGTGTGCGACTGCGCAAAAGTCTATGGTAACGCCCGCGTGATTGCCGGCTTTGATGAAGATGCCATCCCAACGGTGCGCTACAGCTCGCAGATTGCGGAGAATGCCGTGGTCGAGGGAAACTGTGTCATCAAGCATCACGTCCTGATTGGCGGTCAGGCCTGGCTGCGCGGCGGGCCGATCATGCTGGATGATAAAGTCGTGATTCAGGGGCGCGCGCGCATCAGCGGGGATGTGCTGATCGAACATCGGGTTGAAATTACCGGCGATGCGGTTATTGAAGCATTTGCCGGCGAGAGCATTCACCTGCGCGGCGAAAAAGTGATTAACGGCGACCAGCGCATCACCCGTACGCCGCTGCTGGGTGCGTTATAGGGTATAAATCCTGCCGTAGATATTCACGTCTTCAAAGCGGCCATTCAGGTATTCCGCTTCCCGCAAGCACCCTTCCAGCGTAAAACCGTTGCGTACGGCAACGCTGTTGCTGTGCTGATTCGCCACCCGACATTTGATCACAAAACGACGGATCTCACCGCGCTCAGCGTAGTAGCGCATAAACGCCTGCAGTGACCGGGAGAGAATACCCAGCCCCTGGTGGGCTTCATCCAGCCAGTAGCCGATGTACCCGGCCTTGTTGGTTGGTTCAATCGTGTTGAACGACAGGACGCCAACCAGCGCATCATCCTTAAAGATCAAAAACATTTTGGCGTAGCCGCGCTGGTGCAGCATCTGGTTACTCTGCACGTTGCGGCGGGTATCCTCTTCGCTGCCTACGTGCTGCGCCCAGTCAAAGGCGGTTTGCAGAAAGATTCTGTTTTTGACGACGAGATTGTGCAGGTCGGCAGTATAGCGCTCTTCGACGGCGCGAAGCTCGAGAGCGTCAGATACCGGGATAATTTCGGATTTTACTGCGGTCATTGCCCCTCACCCTAACCCTCTCCCGGAGGGAGAGGGAATCGATCGTTAACGCATTACCCTGTCGTCAACGTAGTTACGTTTATCCGGCGCCGGTGGGAAATACTGGTACAGCCAGGTTTCACTGATGGCGTCGCCCTGGCAGCGCAGGAACAGACGCATATCCACCGGCTCCGTCGAATCCGACGTCGGGTACCAGTCAAAGAGAATGCGATAGCCGTCAAACGGCTCAACGTAGAGGATCTCCACCTGCTTCGCTTCACCGCTGGAGAGCGTAATCACCGGCTCGATGCCTTTTGGCGCAGCGGCCTTCAGATCGCCGCCGACAAAATCTATCGCAAAGCGACGGGCCCACACTTTCGGGTAATTTTCGCCCGGCGCCCAGCCTTCCGGGAAGCCGCCCATGCCGGTGCGGGTGGCGAAGACGTTGGCCAGCGGGGAGCGCACCGGCGGCATAGCGCTCCAGTAGAGGCGATATTTGAAGTCCAGCTCGTCGCCCGCTTTGACTGCTTTTTCCGGCTGCCAGAAGCAGACCACGTTATCCAGCGTTTCACCGGTGGTCGGGATCTCCATCAGGCCAACCGCGCCTTTCCCCCAGTCGTTACGCGGTTCCACCCACAGGCTTGGACGCTTGTTGTACCACCCCATCACGTCCTGATAGTGGGAGAAATCGCGATCGAGCTGCAGCAGACCGAACCCTTTCGGGTTTTTGTCCATATAGGCATTAAACTGCAGCTTCTGCGGGTTGTTCAGCGGACGACAAATCCACTCCCCGTTGCCGCGCCACATCGCCAGGCGGTCGGAGTCATGAATTTGCGGGTGAATGGTGTCACACATGCGGCGTTCGTTATTACCGCAGCTGAACATGCTGGTCATCGGCGCAATGCCGAGCTGCTTGATGTCCTTACGCGCGTAGAGGTGGTTTTCCACCTCCATGATCACCTGGCTCTTCTCGCAGTGGATCACGAATTTATAGGCCCCCGTGATGCTCGGGCTGTCGAGCAGCGTATAAACGGTAAAGGTCGTGTCGCCTGGCTTGACGGTTTCAAACCAGAAGGAGGTAAAGTCCGGGAACTCTTCCGGCGTGTCGGTAAAGGTGTCTACCGCCAGACCGCGGGCGGAAAGGCCGTACTGGTAGGTGTCATCCACCGCGCGGAAGTAGCTCGCGCCCAGGAAGGAGACGATATCGCGACGCGCCAGCTCCGGCGCCTTAAAGGCGCGGAAGCCCGCAAAGCCGAGATCGCTTTGCCCTTGCAGCTGTTTGGTATCCACGCCCGTTTCACCGTAGCTGAACAGCTCCGGACGGAAGTGGATCTCGCGCGCCATAGAGGTCGACTGGTCCAGCGAGAACATCCGCACGCGACGGCGGAACCCCATTCCCATATGGAAGAACTGCACGTCCAGCTGACGCCCTTCAATGTTGTTCCACAGAGACTGTTTTTCATCGTAGCGGATGGCGTTGTACGCCTGCGGCGTCATGGTGGCCAGCGTCTCCGGCAGCGGGCGCGGCGCGCCACCCCACGGGGTTTTTGCCAGGTCATGCGCCATGGATTGCAGTACGGAGAAGTCAAAACGACGGCTCTGGCCGTCAGCAATGTCAGAGTCGGCGGCGTATGCCGCTTTGGAAAACAGGGAGGCAAGGCCGGATGTGCCGCTCAGGGCTGCCACTGCCAGCGAGCCTTTTAGAAAACGTCTGCGATTCATGCCTGGAAAAACGTCCTTATGGTCGTGTGAATGTGTTCCGCGCTCGGCGAAATGACGGCAAGAAAGAACGCACAGCCTAAACAAAAATGGTTAAGAATCCAATTGTTGGCCGGTGATTATATGAACAAAGTGAGAAATATTTTCTGTCGACCAGAACGGCCCGAAAGTGGTGTAAAGAAAGCCTGGAAAATGTGTAGAAAAATGCCCCGGCGCGACATCGTTCGCCGGGGCCAATGAGGCGGTTATTTTACGCTGACATCGATACCCGGGAAGTACTTATCAGCGAGTTTAGCGATCGTGCCGTCGGCACGTACTTTATCAATCGCGGTATCAAGCTGCTTTTTGGTGGCCTCGTCCCCTTTACGCAACCCAAAACCGATCCCACTGCCGAGGATAGTGTCGTCAGACACCGGCTTGCCGATGAAGCCAAACCCTTTCCCCTGCGGCTTGCTGAGGAAACCTGCCTGCCCGGCCGCGGACATGACCAGCGAGGCGTCGATACGGCCATTCAGCAGATCGCCCCAGGCCATATTCTGATCTTTATAAGACACCACGGTGACACCCTGCTTTTCCCAGTGCTCTTTGGCATAGGTTTCCTGAATGGAGCCCTGCAGCACGCCGATGGTTTTCCCCTTTAGCCCTTCAGGCGTCGCCTCGACCGCCGTACCGGCCTTGCCCACCAGCTGCGACGGAATACGGTAGATAGGCTGGGTAAAATCAATGCTCTTGCGGCGCTGCTCGGTGATATTCATCGCCGAGTTGATGGCGTCGAATTTCTTCGCCACCAGGCCCGGGATCAGCGCATCAAACGAGGTTTCCACCCAGCTGCACTTCAGCGCTGCCGCTTTGCAGATGGCGTTCCCCAGCTCAACGTCAAACCCTTCCAGTTCGCCTGCCGCATTGCGGCTTTCAAACGGCGGATACTCTGCTTCCAGACCGTAACGCAGCTCGGACGCCGCGAAGGAGGAAAAGGTACACAGCAATCCCATGCCGACAACTAACGCGCGTAATTTCATCTCATACTCCTCAGAGCCTATCTCAGCGTGGTTTAACCCGACACAGGGCATGGGCACCTGCCCGTAACGTTGCCTCATCTTTCGCAAAAGAGAGACGAATCAATTTATTATCCGTACCGTCCGCATAAAACGCCGACAGCGGAATAGTGGCAACACCGTACTCGACGATCAGCCGCTTCACCAGATCGCTGTCGCGCTCGTCGCTGAACTGGCTGTAGTCCGCCAGCATGAAGAACGATCCGGCGCTGGGCAGCAGCGTGAACGGCGAATCGGCCAGCAGACTCTGCAGCAGATCGCGCTTGCGCTGGTAAAACGCCGACAGCGACAGCCAGGTTTGCGGGTCGACCATATGTTCAGCAAACGCGTGCTGCATTGGCGTATCGGCAGAGAACATTAAAAATTGATGGACTTTACAAATCTCGTCCATCAGCACCGCCGGTGCAACACAGTAACCCACGCGCCAGCCGGTGACGTGATAGGTTTTTCCGAAAGAAGAAATAATCACGCTACGCTCCGCCAGCTGCGGGTGCGTGGCCATCCCGTGGTGCGGCTCACCGTCAAACACCACGTGTTCGTACACTTCGTCAGACAAAATAATGATGTCAGTATTGCGGGTCAGCGCCGCCAGCTGCTGCAGATCGTCGGCGGAGAAGACCTGACCGCTCGGGTTGTGCGGCGTATTGATGATAATCATGCGCGTGCGTGGGGAGATGGCAGCCCGGACCTCATCCCAGTTGACGGCAAAATCCGGCACGGTCAGCTTGATGGCAATTGGGGTTGCCCCCTGCAGACGGACAATCGGCGCGTAGCTGTCAAAAGAGGGCTCAAAGTAAATCACCTCATCACCCGGGTGCACCAGCCCGCTAATCGCCGAATAGAGACCTTCGCTGGCGCTGGCGGTCACCAGGACCTCGCCGGCCGGGTCATAGCGCGTGCCGTAAAGCGTGGCAATTTTATCGGCAATGCGCTCTTTGAGCGGCTGCAGGCCAGTCATCGCCGCATACTGGTTATGCCCCGACTCCATTGCGCGGGTGACGCCCGCAATCAGCTTCGGGTCGCAGGAAAAATTCGGTGCGCCCTGAGAAAGGTTAATCGCGTTATGCTGCGCCGAGAGCTGGCCGATAACGGTAAAAATGGTGGTGCCCACATCGGGCAGTTTGGAGCGCGTCTGCACTGGCGTTCGTAAAGTCATCCTCTTTCCCTTCTCATGGACATTGCATAACTATTCAAACAACATCTCTGTTGTCGGGACAATCGAATTGTTGTCATAATAGCCATGAGAAAAATGCATAGCTGAGGTGTTTCCATGTCGCGCCGTTCGCTCCCGCTCAATGCCATCGACGCATTTTTAGTCACCGCGCGTCACCTGAATCTGACCCATGCTGCCGCAGAACTTTGCCTGACGCAGGGGGCCGTGAGCCGCAAGATAGCCTCCCTCGAAGCGTGGTTTGGCTTTCCGCTTTTTGAACGCCACGCGCGCGGCCTGCGCCTCTCTTCGCAGGGCAGCGCCCTGCTTCCGGAGCTGCAGTCTGCTTTTGAACAATTGCTGACCGTGGCCGACCAGGCCCGCAGCCAGCAGACCGTGATCCGGCTCAAGGCACCCACCTGCGCCATGCGCTGGCTGGTGCCGCGCCTGCTGGAGGTGGAGCGTGAGCAGCCGGATCTGCAGATCGCCCTGACCACCACTACCGATCACAACGTCAATTTCAAAACCGAATCTTACGACGCGGCCATCGTGTTCGGGACGCACATGAGCGCAGGCGACCTGCTGTTCGAAGAGGCGCTCACCCCGGTGATAAGCCCGGTGCGGGCGGGTGCAACGCTGGGATCGCTGACGTTCCTGCACCCCACAAGAGATAAGACAGACTGGTCGCTGTGGCTGACGAAACAGGAAGGTCCGGGCTTTGCTATGCACAAAAATCAACACTTCGACACGATGGATCTCGCCATCACGGCCGCCATTCAGGGGCTGGGCGTTGCCATTGCCGATGAAACGCTGGTGGCCGAAGATGTCCGCGCGGGAAGACTGATGCGGCCTTATGAAACCAGCATAAAAACCGGCGCCAGCTACCGGCTGGTGCTGCGCGAAACGCCAGGCGAGGAAAACGGACTGGCGGCGTTTCGCGCATGTTTGCTTAATCGAGGCTGACGTGGTGCTTCATCACCCGTTTGAAGAGGCTCATGCGGGCGCGCATAAAGCGGTTTTCAAGCCGAAAACCTGCATTTTTATTCACGCCAATGCGTAACAAAACGTCCCGCCCTTTTCGGCATGCGGGCCAGTGCGTCGGCCCTGGCAGGATCTCGCGAGGACCAGCGTCACGCGCAAAGCTCACCCAGTAATCGGCCACGTGGGCAGCAAACTGCAGATCCCGTTCGTTGACGTACTGACGTGAAGGCTCCACCTGACCTAACGTATCAAAGACATAGGGAACCTCGTTGCCGTGCCAGGCACCGTTGATATAGGTGGCATGTTCCGCTTCCGCGACATAGTCAAACCAGTAACGCCAGCACAATCCGCCGACGCGCTGCTGAGCCTGCATCACGACGTAGCCCATCGTGGTGAACGCCATGTCGCGGCACACCTGCCTGCCCAGCTCTTCATCGCCTTTGACGCCAGGATAGAGCAGCTTAATCAGCCCCAGTCCGAAGCGCCGCTCCCGGCGGAGCTTCTGGATTTGCCCGGCGAGATCGATGCCAAACACCGCCATTACGCTGGCCTCATCGCTGTTCGACCCAATCATCACCGGTACGGGATGCTGGCGGGCAGCGAAAAAGACGTCCAGCATCGCTTCGGGCAGAACGCAGTCCCCGACGATGGGCGCCGGGGCGACGTTCAGCGGCGCGGTTAACGGCCAGAACGCCTCGGGCGGAATGGCGCGCAGCTGCTCAGCAGTCGCCTTCTCCAGGCCAAAATGGGCGGCCAGCGCCTCCCCTTTTTGCAGCGCCTGTTCGCGCGGCGTGTCCGGCAAGGTGTACCCGCTTTGCACAATCGCCTTGTGGAACAAGCCAGCCGCCAGGGGCGATGCCAGCAAAGAAAGCACGCTGCGCGCACCGGCGGATTCGCCAAGCAGGGTCACGTTAGCGGGGTCGCCACCAAATGCGGTGATATTGTCCCTAACCCATTCGAGCGCGGCGATCTGATCCAGCAGTGCAAAATTATGCACCACGCGATCTTCCTCGCCCTCCAGCGCGGGATGGGCGAAAAAGCCGAGATGGCCGAGACGGTAGTTGATCGTCACGACAACAACGCCGCGCGTAGCCAGCGCTTTGCCGTTATAGGGCGGCAAGCCCCCCGCGCCAATGGTAAAGCCACCACCGTGCAGCCATACCATAACCGGAAGCGCCCCGGCGCGCTCTTTGGGGGACCAGACGTTCAGATAAAGACAGTCTTCTGAGAACTGGCCGGGATCGCCCCCGCCCAGCTCCTGACAATATTCGCTGCTTTGCCAGCTTGAGGCCGAAAAGGCGGTGGCCTCGCGAACGCCATCCCACGGTTCAGGCGGCCGCGGGGAGCGCCAGCGCCACTCGCCCACGGGCGGTGCGGCGTAGGGAATGCCGCACCAGACGTGGACATTTTCATCGGTTAAACCAGAGAGTGCGCCCTGGCGCGTTTCAGCCACAGGGGCGGAAGGATTTTGCATAACGACCTTATTTTTTCCATCACACCCCAGCAGAGTAACGATTTCAGAGCAAACCGCAACGCTGTTTGCTGCGCGTTTCAGCCTCCTGGTAGAGGGTAAACTCGTCATACACCGGGCAGCCCAGCGCGTCTTCAAACGCATCGCGGCTGGCGTTACCGTGGCTGCGGGCCTGGGTTTCATTCCCGAGATTGGACTGGAAAATCCCCGCGGCGCTAACCGGGAGGAAATCTTCGTAGGTGATCGGCTGGGCAACCACCCATCCGCGCTCGATCAGCGGTTGCGGATCGTCTCCCGGCCGGAACGCATGGCGATGCGCTTCACCCGCAGGCGTCAGACGGTAGCGGAAATACGCCAGCTCCTGACGGCGCATTAACAGTTCGCTGTCCGGGAAGGCGCTAAAGATCTCCCGCAGATGCAGCTGATGGGTCAGGTTATCTTTACCGGTACCGGCCTGGGCAAGCAGGCTATCGTACAGCTCCCGGCCTTTCGGGGTCAGCGCCACGCCGCGCTGTTCAATCTCACCGAAGCGCGCGGTGTGGGTGCCCTTATGTTCCCCGGCAAACAGCACCGGCTCTTCCAGCGCCTTGAAGCTGGTTTGACGCAGCAGTACGGGCACCTCGCGACGCGGCGGGCCTTCTATCAGAATTTTCGGCTCGATACCGTACTTCGGCATCAGCTCCTGCACCCGATCAATATCCAGCGTGCGCGGCGTAAGGTGGTTAATGTGGCAGCCGGGGAAGCAGACCACATCGGCAATCAGCCGGTGCTCGTTGTGGAGCGCAAGATAGGTTTCCTGATCGACCGTCGCGTGACGGTGCCAGCGGAAGGTTTCCAGCGCTTCCTGCACAAACTCGTGCGCCTGCTCGTCAGTAAAGTGCCCTTCCGATTCATACAGATCGAGAAGCGCCAGACAGCGCGGGGTGAAGATGTTCCGGTGAGAGAGGATTTCCGCCGCACGTTCGCGCAGCGCGACGTTTTCAATCAGCTCAAGGCGCAGCAGCGAAGTAAAGATGCGGAACGGATTACGGCACAGCGCCGCATCATCGATCGGGCGAAACGCCGTTGAGTGAACCGGCACCCCCGCCTGGGAGAGATCGTAATAGCTGACCGGGTACATGCCCATAATGGCAAACATACGGCGCAGGGTTGAAAGCTCTTGCGCACTGCCAACGCGAATTGCCCCGTGACGCTCCACGTTCAGGCGCGCAAGCTCATCGGCGTTTGCCAGTTGTTCATGTAATAGTGGGTTATTTTCCAGCACCGCCAGGTTTACGTCCGCTACCAGTTCAAGCAAGGTGCCGTACTGCGGAACTTCCTGCTGGTACATCGCCGACATAGCCTGCGAAAAGTGTTCCCGAATGTCATCAGCCGTGATGGTGTTCGCCATGATGTCATGCCTCCAGTGAATATTACCTGGAGTGTAGAGAAACCCGTTCCTTCCGGGGGGAAAGATTTCTGATTTGTGATCTTAAGACGACAGTGGTCAAACCGTGTGCGACTGGCCTCTTAACAAGCCTCAACGAAACCGCCCTTTCGTGCCCGACGCTTTTTATCCAGGATTTTCCTTATAATTATTTAGGGTTTCGCTTTCTAGCTATAAAGGAGTATTTTTTTATTTTCCTCTGACGGCAAATTAACCAATTTTAACGCGTCATTATTTTTATCCTCAGCTTTCAAATTTTTAGCTCAAAGTTAGGAATAATCTGAACAGTTGTTTACAAGTCCTTCCTGTCTATCCATATTTCCAGCTCAAGCGAAGCGCAAATTTACAAATATTTAAAAATAACGCAACCGCAAATAGCCAAATGCATTTGACGGATGCCGCACAGCGACTAGAGTTATTACTCGAACGACGAGTGATACGGAAATATTTTCGTATCGTACTGACATAACCAATATATGACTATGAGGTTTAATATGGCAGAGCATCGTGGTGGTTCCGGTAATTTCGCTGAAGACCGTGAAAAAGCATCAGAAGCTGGACGTAAAGGTGGCCAGCATAGCGGTGGTAATTTTAAAAACGATCCGCAACGCGCATCTGAAGCGGGTAAGAAAGGGGGACAGAACAGTCACGGCGGAGGCCGTAAATCTGATAACTCCTGATCTTATTTAGTACTATTTTAATAAAACCAGAGAGCATGCTGCGGGCTGAAAAGCTCGCAGTACCCATTCTTTATTTTACCGGAGCGTAATTATTATGAATATGAAAAGTGTTGAGGATATATTTATTCATCTTCTCTCGGACACCTACAGTGCGGAAAAACAGCTGACTCGCGCGCTTAGCAAGCTTGCCCGCGCCGCATCCAGCGAGAAGCTGAGCGCAGCCTTTACCGCGCACCTGGAGGAGACGCAGGGTCAGATCGAACGTATCGACCAGATTGTCGAACAGGAAGAAGGAATTAAGATTAAACGCATGAAGTGCGTGGCGATGGAAGGCTTAATTGAAGAAGCCAACGAAGTGATCGAAAGCACCGAAAAAAATGAAGTGCGTGATGCTGCCTTAATTGCCGCTGCGCAAAAAGTCGAGCATTATGAAATAGCCAGCTACGGCACCCTTGCCACATTAGCAGAACAACTGGGCTATAAAAAAGCCGTTAAGCTTCTTGCCGAAACCCTGGAAGAAGAAAAAGAGACCGACCTGAAACTCACCGATCTGGCCGTAGGCAATATTAACCAAAAAGCGCAAAAATGACGCTATAACATAGGTTAAATAAAATGAGCATCAGTCCCAGGACAATTAAACGGTGCCATTTAGCGGCAGCAATAATATGGTTCATTCTCGCTATCCCTTCCGTAATATGGTGGAAGAACAGCGTGCTATGGGTCATTATCATCAGTATTTATGCCAATATTGTCGGCCATTTATCTGGCTATAGTGCCGCACGTGCCGATCAGGCTGCTGAAAGTGAGAACAAATAAGCGAACCCCTAATGAGGATACAATGATGAATCACGTAGAACACTACCATGACTGGCTACGCGATGCCCATGCAATGGAAAAGCAAGCCGAATCAATGCTGGAATCCATGGCCAGCCGTATCGATAATTATCCTGATGTTCGCGCCAGAATTGAGCAACATATTAATGAGACAAAACGGCAAATCACATTGCTGGAGGAAATCCTCGACCGTAATGATATTTCTCGTTCGGTCTTAAAAGACTCGATGAGCAAAATGGCGGCGCTGGGACAATCCATCGGCGGCATGTTCCCTTCCGACGAAATCGTGAAGGGCTCGATCAGCGGCTATGTTTTCGAACAGTTTGAAATCGCCTGCTATACCTCCCTGCTAGCGGCGGCGAAAAAAGCGGGCGATACCGCTTCAATACCCGCTATTGAGACGATCCTCGCCGAAGAGCGCGAAATGGCCGACTGGCTGATTCGTCATATCCCGCAAACGACGGAACAGTTCCTGCTGCGTTCAGACGCGTCGGGTGTCGAAGCGAAAAAATAACCCACAGGAGAGTGAGCATGTTTCGACACGTCAAACAGCTGCAATACACGGTTCGCGTCGCCGAACCGAATCCCGGCCTTGCCAACCTTTTACTGGAACAATTTGGCGGGCCGCAGGGTGAACTGGCTGCCGCCTGCCGGTACTTTACGCAAGGGTTGAGCGATGACGATCCGGGCCGTAAGGATATGCTGATGGATATCGCAACCGAGGAGTTAAGCCACCTCGAAATTATCGGCACCCTGGTCGGTATGCTGAATAAAGGTGCCAAGGGCGCGCTGGCGGAAGGGGTGGAAAATGAGGCCGAGCTCTATCGCTCCATGACCGAAAACGGGAATGACAGCCACATCACCTCCCTGCTCTACGGCGGCGGTACGCCGCTCACCAACTCAGCAGGCGTGCCCTGGACGGCGGCCTACGTCGACACCATTGGCGAGCCGACGGCGGACCTACGCTCAAACGTGGCGGCCGAAGCCAGAGCCAAAATCATCTATGAACGGCTGATCAACGTGACCGACGATCCCGGCGTTAAGGACGCGCTGGCGTTTCTGATGACGCGTGAGGCGGCGCATCAGCTCTCCTTTGAGAAGGCGCTGCAGTCCATCCGTAATAATTTCCCGCCGGGAAAACTGCCGCCAATCGAGGAATTCACCAACAAGTACTACAATATGTCTGAAGGTGGAGAGGTTCGCGGAAGCTGGAACAGCGATAAACATTTCGATTACGTTGAGTCCCCCCAGCCTGCGGTTGACGGCGGCGATGGCAGTGCCAGCGTGACGCTCACAACCGAGCAGGCAACCCTGGTTAAGGCGATGTCTGCCCGCACGAAGTCCGATCCACATTCCGACCCGCTGACCGGTGCCGAGCTGGGTGCCGGTAAGACTAAACCGTAATCGGTTTGCCGGGCAGTCCTGAACTGCCCGGCAAGTCGCGTGCCCCATCGTCTCAGAGGTACGGACCATGTTCGAACTCGATGCATTTCATCTGGCCAGAATTCAGTTCGCTTTTACCGTCTCGTTCCATATCCTTTTTCCCGCGATCACCATCGGCCTCGCCAGCTATCTGGTGGTGCTGGAAGGCATGTGGCTGCGCACCAAAAACGACGTCTGGCGATCGCTATACCACTTCTGGCTAAAGATATTTGCCGTTAACTTCGGCATGGGCGTCGTTTCCGGGCTGGTTATGGCGTATCAGTTTGGCACCAACTGGAGCGGGTTCTCCCAGTTCGCGGGCAGCATTACCGGCCCGCTTCTGACCTATGAGGTGTTAACCGCCTTCTTCCTGGAGGCCGGATTCCTCGGCGTTATGATGTTCGGCTGGAACAAGGTCGGGCCGGGCCTGCACTTCTTTTCGACCTGCATGGTGGCGCTCGGCACGCTAATGTCGACCTTCTGGATCCTCGCCTCCAACAGCTGGATGCATACGCCGCAGGGTTTCACTATCGAAAATGGGCAGGTTATCCCGCAGGACTGGCTGGCCATCGTTTTTAACCCCTCCTTCCCTTACCGTCTTATTCATATGGCTATCGCCGCGTTCCTGAGCAGCGCGCTGTTTGTCGGCGCGTCGGGCGCCTGGCACCTGCTGCGCGGGAACGATACGCCAGCCGTTCGCACCATGTTTTCGATGGCGATGTGGATGGCGCTGCTGGTCGCGCCCATTCAGGCGGTGGTGGGCGATATGCACGGCCTGAACACGCTTGAGCATCAGCCGGCGAAAATTGCCGCCATTGAGGGTCACTGGGAAAATCCGCCCGGCGAGGCCACCCCGCTGCTGCTGTTTGGCCTGCCGGATATGGAGGAGGAGCGCACCAAATACGGTCTGGAGATCCCTGCCCTCGGCAGCCTGATCCTGACGCACAGTCTGGATAAACAGGTCCCCGCGCTGAAAGACTTCCCAAAAGAGGATCGCCCAAACTCGACCATCGTTTTCTGGTCGTTCCGCGTGATGGTCGGGATGGGGCTGCTGATGATTACTCTCGGTCTGGTCAGCCTCTGGCTGCGCTATCGTCATCGACTTTACCACTCGCGTCCGTTCCACTGGTTTGCCCTCTGCATGGGGCCTTCCGGGCTGCTGGCGCTGCTCGCCGGCTGGGTGACCACCGAAGTGGGCCGTCAGCCGTGGGTCGTCTATGGCTACCTGCGCACCATCGACGCGGTATCGCTGCACAGCACCCTGCAGATGAGCATCAGCCTGCTTGCGTTCTTCGTCGTCTACTCATCCGTATTTGGCGTGGGCTATGTTTATCTTATCCGGCTGATTAAGAAAGGTCCTCAGCCCGTCGATACGCTGACGTCAAACACCTCGGGCACGCCAGCCCGTCCGCTGTCTGCAGCGGAGTCTGTTCCGGAAGAGGAGAGAATCTGATGGGCGTCGATATCTCGGTGATTTGGTTTGCCATCATCGTGTTTGCCACGCTGATGTATATCATTATGGACGGCTTCGACCTGGGGATTGGCCTGCTGTTTAACTTCGTGGGCGATGCGAAAGAGCGCGATGTGATGGTCAACAGCGTGGCGCCCGTCTGGGACGGCAACGAGACCTGGCTTGTCCTCGGCGGCGCGGGGCTTTTCGGCGCGTTTCCGCTGGCCTATGCGGTCATTATTGATGCGCTGACGATCCCGCTCACCGCAATGCTGATCGGCCTCATCTTTCGCGGCGTCGCCTTTGAGTTCCGCTTCAAAGCCACCCCCTCACACCGCAAATTCTGGGACTACTCCTTCGCCGGCGGCTCCCTGCTCGCTACCTTCAGCCAGGGCGTGGTGGTGGGCGCCGTGATCAACGGCTTTGACGTGGAGGGCCGACGTTTTGTCGGCTCGGCGCTGGACTGGTTCACGCCCTTTAACCTCTTCTGCGGCATCGGTCTGGTCGTCGCCTACACGCTGCTGGGCACCACCTGGCTCATTATGAAAAGCGAAGGCGCGCTGCAACAACGCATGCGCGAACTGACCCGCCACGTGCTGCTGGCGCTGATGGTGGTTATCGCGGTGGTCAGCGTCTGGACCCCGCTCGGCTGGCAGTACGTCGCCGACCGCTGGTTTAGCCTGCCCAACTTCTTCTGGTTCCTGCCGGTTCCGCTGCTGGTCGGCATTTTCAGCGTGCTGATCTGGCGCCTGACCCGCAATCCGGACAGCCACGCGCGCCCTTTCCTGCTGACGCTGGGGCTGATCTTCCTCGGGTTCAGCGGGCTGGGTATCAGCCTCTGGCCGAACATTATCCCGCCGCGCATCACCCTGTGGGAGGCCGCAGCTCCGCCTGCCAGCCAGCTGTTTATGCTGGTTGGGACGTTACTGATTATTCCGGTGATCCTGGTATACACCGCCTGGAGCTACTACGTTTTCCGGGGCAAGGTTTCGGATACTGAAGGCTATCACTGAGGCACGCTATGACGGACTGGCATACACGGGCCATTATTTACCAGATTGATACCGCACTCTTTTATGATCTGAACGGCGATGGCTGCGGGGACATCGCCGGGATAGCGGCCAAGCTGCGGTACATTCGCCGCATGGGGGCGACGGTTATCTGGATCACACCGTTTTACCTCACGCCCTTTCTCGATGAAGGCTATGACGTCAGCGACCATCTACAGGTGGACCCCCGCTTCGGAAAGCTGGCCGATATCATCGCCTTTATCGAACAGGCCCGCGAGCTGGGCATGCAGGTCATTATCGAGCTGCTGATCCAGCACACCTCCGACGCGCATCCCTGGTTCCAGCAGGCACGCCGCAACCCGGCATCACCCTACCGGGATTACTACCTCTGGTCAGATAACGACGAGGACGATACGCCCCCCATGTTTCCCGGCGTCGAAAAGAGCATCTGGAGCTGGGACGACGAGGCGGGACAATACTACCGGCACATGTTCTATCGCCACGAACCGGATCTGAACCTCACCTCGCCCGCGGTGCTGAAAGAGATTGAGAACATCATCCTCTTCTGGCTCAAGCTGGGCGTGTCGGGATTTCGACTGGATGCCGCATCTCACCTGACCACCCAGGCGGGAAACGGTGATGAAAAAAAGGGCCTGTGGATCCTCGAGCATATGCGTCGTCTTATCGAGCAACACAACCCGGACGCGATCCTGCTGGGTGAGGTCGACGTTGAGG
Organism: Enterobacter vonholyi; assembly: GCF_008364555.1. Classification (GTDB taxonomy): domain Bacteria; phylum Pseudomonadota; class Gammaproteobacteria; order Enterobacterales; family Enterobacteriaceae; genus Enterobacter; species Enterobacter vonholyi. The sequence continues at coordinate 397,934 of NZ_VTUC01000006.1, read as the reverse complement.
TGGAGGCCTATCAGGACTACTTTGGCAATAATGACCGCCTGAATCTGGTGCTCAATTTCTGGCTCAACAAATATTTTTACGTCAGCCTGGCCCGCAAAAGCGCCCGTCCGCTGCGCAACGCGGTGAAGAAGATGATCGTCCCGCCCGATTCATGCTGTTTTGCCAACTGGCTGCGCAATCACGACGAGCTGGATCTGGAGGGCATCAGCCAGAAAGACAAACAGTTTGTCCTCGATACCTTCGCCCCTGAAGAGGAGATGAACGTCTATCAGCGCGGGATCCGCCGCCGCCTGGCGCCGATGCTAAACGGCGATCTGAAGCGACTGGCGTTCTGCCATGCGGTGCTTTTTTCCCTGCCCGGCGTTCCGGTGATGCGCTACGGCGATGAGATCGGCATGGGGGATGACCTCGAGCTGGAGGAGCGCTACGCTGTGCGCACCCCGATGCAGTGGGCGGGATCGCAAGGCGGCGGTTTTTCGGCAGCCGACCCGAAAAAATTTATCGCGCCGATTATCGACCGCGGTCCTTATCGCTATCAGAAAATCAACGTCGCGGATTCGCTCCTCCACCGCAACTCGCTTCTGCACCGGATCATTGATATCGCCAATACCCGCTCGGAGTTCCCCGAAATCGCCGTTGCGCCCTTTCGGCTCCTCACGATCGATCGTGACGCGGTACTGGGGATCTATTACGAGACCGAAGAACGCAGCATCCTGACCTTTGTTAACTTCAGCGACCAGCCGGTGCAGTTCACCGTGAAGGGGATCCGCAACGCCACCTGGACCGCCTGTCTCGCGGACAAACGCTACAATGACGCGCTGGTTTGCGGTAAAACCTTCGAGCTCAGCCTTGGCGGCTACGGCTATCGCTGGTTCTGGACGCACCGCAGCGCGCTGCGCTGATTACGGTTTCCGGCGGGTTAGCAAACGCGTCAACACAATACCCGCCACCGCAAGGGCCCCTAACGCCACTTTGCCCGGCATATCGGAAGTCACGGACGACGCGCGAGTTTTCGCTTCATCAGTGAAACGGCCATGGATTTTGTGCAGGTCGTTAACCGGCTGGTCGAGATAATCCCGACGGTCCGGCGCGTTCAGATCGTCTGTCATCTGGCCTTCCCAGGCTTTCTTGACCATCAGCCTGTCCAGAAAACCCGGGAAGAGGAACTGCCCGACAATCGACTGAATGGTGCTGCTGCCAACCCACAGCTCGCGCACCGGTTTTTGCGCCGCCCTGAAGATGGCGCTGGCGGCGACTTCAGGCTCGAACACCGGCGGTACCGGGCGCATCGCCCAGGCGAACTTGTTCCTTGCCCATTCGAACTGCGGCGTATTGAGCCCCGGCATCTGCACCATCGAAAGCTGAACCCGGCTGTTCTCATGCATCAGCTCGGTACGCACCGCATCGGTGAACCCGCGGATCGCCGCTTTGGCCCCGCAGTAGGCGGACTGCAGCGGAATGGAACGGTAGGCCAGCGCAGACCCTACCTGGATAATCACGCCCCTGTCGCGCGGAACCATGAGCTCGAGAGCTGCGCGGGTGCCGTTCACGTAGCCGAGGTATGTCACCTCTGTCACGCGCCGAAACTCGTCCGGCGTAAGGGTACGAAACGGCGCCAGCACGGCCCCCATGGCGTTGTTCACCCAGACATCAATCGCGCCGAGGCGATACTCAATCTCGTTAGCCGCATCCACCACCGCCTGACTGTCGGCGACGTCCGCCTGCACGGCGTGCGCATTCACGCCGAAGCGGCGCAGCTCTTCCTGGGTTGAGTGCAGGCTGGCCTCATCGCGGGCGATAAGGCCGACATCGTAACCTGCTTTTGCGAAGCGCAGCGCCGTGGCTTTTCCCACGCCCGCCGTCCCACCGGTAATGACTATGACAGCCATAGAACCTCCACGTGAGTTTATCCGTTATTTCCGTCCGACAATGCTGTCACCAGCTCGGCCAGCGAAAAATGCACCGCTTTTTCCACCACGTCCTGACAGTCTCCGGAGAAAAGTACGGTGCGGGTTTGCGTCTCGCCGCGGATGTTCCACGCAAAGCAGACCGTCCCCGCCGCCGTGCCGTCGTCACCCCCTTCAGGGCCTGCATAGCCGCTGATGGCGATGCTGATATCCGCCTGGGCGATGTCGCGGATGCTGGCAGCCATCTCGGTAACCGTCTGCTCACTGACGGCGGTGTAGCGCGCGAGCGTCTCAGGACGAACGCCGAGGATCCGCGCTTTGGCTTCGTCGCTGAAAACGACCAGGCCAACATCATAAAAATCGGCCGTGTTCTCTTCGGCACAGAGCGCTACCGATAGCTTTCCGCCGGTGCAGGATTCCGCCGTGGTTAAGCGAAGCCCGAGATCGGTTAATTTGCTCGCCAGTTTTTTCGTCAGTTCACCCACGGTATAATTGTTGTCGTGAAAAAGATTGCTCATCTTTTCGCCTCTTATTTCTCGAAAGGAATGATTGAAATATGTCCATTGCGCTCAAGAATGGCATATTTAATTTGGCTTATTTCGGTAATACCATTATTTTGACGCGCTGACACCAGAATATCATCGCAAGATACATCGACCTTTTTGAGTTTATCAGCCAGGGGCACTCCGTTTTCCACCAGAATCACGGGAGTGCCGTCCAGAATATTCTCCACCGGGGAAAAATACTTCTTCATAAGGCCAAAAATAATATCTACTACTACCAGTGTGGTAATCGTAATCATCGCACCGGTGACGGAAAAATCTTGTCCAAGAAGCGCCTGCTGAGTAGCTTCACTAATTATCAGGAGCAGAATGAGATCGAAGCTGGTCATCTGCAGCAGCGCACGCCGCCCGGCCACTTTAAAAACCACCACGAGGAACAGATAAATCGCCAGCGCACGAAAGACCATTTCCATATCAGCCTCCTAGGGGTAAATAAATTGCCAGAAGGTTATCTCCGGCTCGCTGTTAATACGGATGGTTGTGTTCCATTTACCGGCTCTCGAAGGCGTGGTGAAGAATAACACAGAGAAGTTGTCTGATTTTTTCAAGTTGCTATAAACAAAATAGAGGGTCTTACCCCGGCTGAACATGCTGTCAGGCTGCGGCCAGACGCTGCCAGGCTCGTAAACATCGCTGCTCTCGCTGGTCATGCTGAGAACATACTTACCGTCTGATTGCACCGGGAACGCCAGCTCCATTCGCGTCTCCGTCTCCCGTCGGCCAAACCGTTCATAGCTTATGGTCAGTGATTTTGCGGAATTGGTTTTGACCGTATCGCTGACCCACCCGCTTGAAAACAGACCGGCGATAGCCGCGATGATAATAGCCAGCAGAACAATAAAACCCACCTGACGAAACGCGTATTCAAACGTCAGCAAGCGAAAACTCTCATCTATCCCGGGCAACTTTTCATTTTCACGCTTCATGGTCATCGTCACCGTTTCGCTTATTATCCGATAAGTTTGATTTCTCACGCGAATGTTTTTAGGACTTATCACATTTGCCACATAAAGGAATAGCAACAATACTTAATAAGTCAAGACACCCAAAATGAAGGATATCCGATGAAATTATCGCTTATTTCCGCTTTTATGATATTTCTGGTTCCGGCCGCCTTCGCAGATAATAACGGCGGGTTACAAAAAGGTGAAGCTCCGCCGCCACCCCATGCGCTGGATAGCGGATATCGCGGAACCGATGATGCGCGTATTATGACCATCGATCAGGCAAAACAACTGCACGACGGTGCGACCATTTCACTGCGCGGTAATCTTATTGACGGTAGCGGCGATAAGTTTGTATTTCAGGATAAAACCGGAAAAATCGACGTTATTATTCCCCAGGCAGTCTTTGACGGCAGAACGGTAAAACCCGATCAGATGATCAGCATCAACGGTTCGCTTGATAAAAAATCATCTCCTGCCGTCGTCCGCGTCGATCGTTTGCAGAAATAATTCAGCGAAGCGTTAACGCTGCAGTTATCCATCAAATCTCACCCCTTGGCTTAAGGAGTCAGCTATGAGTGATACCCAACAACGTACGAACGCTTATCCGCAGCCCCCGTTCCCGGAACAGCCACAAACGCCACCGGGACTGGCATCCGAAATGCAGCCTGTACCCGACCACGGGGAAACCAGCTACAAAGGGCATGGCCGCCTGGCCGGTAAAAAAGCGCTGATCACCGGCGGTGACTCGGGTATCGGTCGCGCAGTGGTCATCGCCTATGCCCGTGAAGGCGCTGACGTGGCGATTAACTATCTGCCTGAAGAGGAAAAAGACGCCGCGGAGGTCATCGACCTGATCAAAGCCGAAGGCCGGAACGCCGTCGCGCTGCCGGGGGACGTTCGGGACGAAACCTTCTGCCAGAACCTGGTCGAAGAAGCCGTCTCGAAGCTGGGCGGGCTGGATATTCTGGTCAACAACGCCGGTCGCCAGCAGTTCCGTGAATCCCTTGAAGAGCTGACTACCGAAGATTTTGACGCGACGTTTAAAACCAACGTATATGCCCCTTTCTGGATCACGAAGGCGGCCCTGCGGCACCTGAAGGCCTCGTCCGTTATCATTAATACCTCCTCCGTTCAGGCCGTTAAGCCCAGCCCGGTGCTGCTGGACTACGCCCAGACCAAAGCCTGTCTGGCGGTATTTACCAAATCCTTAGCCAAGCAGCTGGGTCCGAAAGGCATTCGCGTCAACGCGGTCGCTCCCGGCCCATACTGGACGGTGCTGCAGTCCAGCGGCGGCCAGCCGATGGAAAAAGTGAAGGAGTTTGGCGGAGATACGCCGCTGGGACGTCCGGGTCAGCCCGTCGAGATCGCCCCGCTGTACGTCACGCTGGCCTCGGATGAATGTTCGTTTACGTCCGGCCAGGTGTGGTGTTCTGACGGCGGTGACGGCGTAATCTAAACGCTTAACCCTTTCCCCTCAGCAATGAGCAATAAATGAACAAGGACGTTCGCTCTTATTCCCCGCCGAAAAACATGTTGTAACTCAAACAGATCAAATGTTAAAAATATTTTGCTATCAGGTTATCAAAATTAAATAACTTAACTTGTCACCCGCATCGCTCTGTTTTTAACATCGCCTATGGAAAAAAATGGTCTGTTCAGTCAGCGCATACGCTTGCGCCATTTGCATACATTTGTGGCCGTCGCTCAACAGGGAACGCTGGGGCGTGCGGCTGAAACCCTTAACCTGAGCCAGCCCGCGCTATCTAAAACACTCAACGAGCTGGAACAGCTGACCGGCGCCCGTCTTTTTGACCGCGGTCGGCTGGGCGCGCAGCTTACCATCGTGGGCGAACAGTTCCTTACGCACGCCGTCAAAGTGCTGGATGCGCTCAATACCGCAGGCCAGTCGCTGCACCGAAAAGAAGAACACACCAGCGAGGTCGTCCGCGTCGGGGCCCTGCCCACCGCCGCGCTGGGCATTCTTCCGCCGGTGATTGGCCAGTTCCACAAGCAGCAACGGCATACCACGATTCAGGTTGCCACCATGAATAACACCATGCTGCTCGCGGGGCTGAAATCGGGCGAGCTGGATATCGGTATCGGCCGCATGTCCGACCCTGAACTGATGGGGGGGCTCAATTACGAACTGCTGTTCCTGGAGTCCCTGAAGCTGGTGGTTCGTCCCGATCACCCACTGCTGCAGGACACGGTGACGTTAAGCCGCGTCATGGAGTGGCCGTTGGTGGTGTGCCCAAAAGGGACCGTCCCGCGCCAGACCGCCGAAACCTTGCTGCAAATGCAGGGGTGTACGCTGCCCTCAGGGTGTATCGAAACGCTGTCAGCCTCGCTTTCACGCCAGCTTACGCTGGATTATGACTACGTCTGGTTCGTCCCTTCCGGGGCGGTAAAAGATGATTTACGCCAGGGAACGCTGATCGCGCTGCCGATTACCTCCCCTGGCCCCGGTGAACCCATCGGCATATTGACCCGCGTCGACACCCCACTCTCAACGGGTGCGCAGACGCTGCTGAGCGCCATCCGTAAATCAATGCCGGTTTAAAACCTTTTTGCCCTTCGCCCTGACCCTCTCCCCTCAGGGGCGAGGGGGTTGACCTGTGCCTTAATCAAATAATGCGGAATAAATCATTAACAATTGCGTAAAACAATTTAACAGTTTTATCATAGCGGCGAATTCACCAAATGGTTCGTAAATTATTTGATATAAAAGAATTCACCGGTATCAACCATCAATCCCACCGCATTTATTACCCAACTGGTACATACCCGACACAGCGGGGGGAGCTAAGGAGACAGAAATGGCATTTGGCAGCGCGCCGCGCGGGATACCTCGTATTCTGCAGTGGCTTCTTGCCGGACTGATGATGCTCATCGGTCTGGCCGTCGGCGGGTTGGGCTTTAAGCTCGCCACCGTGGGCGGAAGTAGTTACTTCCTGATAATGGGCGTGGTAATGGTGATTGCCGCGATCCTGATTTTCCTCAACCGCACCAGCGGGATCGTGCTCTATAGCATTGGATTTATTGCCTCACTGTTCTGGGCGGTAAGCGATGCGGGCTGGGATTTCTGGCCGCTCTTCTCCCGCCTGTTTACCTTTGCCGTACTGGCGTTCCTGTGCGCCATCGTCTGGCCCTTCCTGCGCACTGCAAACTACGCTGCACCGAACAAGACGCCCGCCTTTGGCGTCGCGGCCCTGCTCGCGGTGGCCATGCTGGTCAGCCTGGGCTGGATGTTTAAGCCTCAGACCCTCGTGGCTGCCAACGAGCCCGTTCCGGTGAAACCCGTCGCCCCTGGCGAGCAGCAAAAGAACTGGGAGCACTGGGGCAATACCACCCACGGCGACCGTTTCGCCGCGCTGGACCAGATCAACAAGCAAAACGTCAGCTCGCTGAAAGTCGCGTGGGTTGCACACACCGGCGATATTCCGCAGAGCAACGGCTCGGGTGCGGAAGATCAGAACACGCCTCTGCAGGTTGGCGACACGCTGTTTGTCTGTACTCCATACAGTAAAGTGCTGGCGCTGGACGTGGATTCCGGTAAAGAAAAATGGCGCTACGATTCCAAAGCCACGGCCCCTAACTGGCAGCGCTGTCGCGGTCTGGGCTATTTTGAAGACCACTCCAGCGTGACAACGTCACAGGCAGAAACGCAGCCTGCAGCATGCCCTCGCCGCCTGTTCCTGCCCACTACCGATGCCCGTCTGATTGCCATCAACGCGGATACCGGCAAGGTCTGCGACGACTTTGGCGACCATGGCACCGTGGATCTGAGCGTCGGCATGGGCGAGATTAAGCCCGGATATTATCAGCAAACCTCCACGCCGCTGGTTGCCGGGAACGTTGTCGTCGTCGGCGGTCGCGTCGCGGATAACTACTCTACCGGCGAGCCGCCGGGCGTGGTGCGCGCCTACGACGTTCACACCGGTAAGCTGGCCTGGGCGTGGGATCCGGGTAATCCGAACCTGACCGGCCTGCCGCCGGAAGGCCAGACCTACACCCGCGGTACGCCGAACGTCTGGTCAGCGATGTCTTACGACGCCAAACTGAATCTAATCTACCTGCCAACCGGCAACGCCACGCCAGACTTCTGGGCGGGAGAGCGTACCGCACTGGACGATAAGTACAGTTCATCCATCGTCGCCGTCGACGCGGCCACCGGTCAGGTTCGCTGGCATTTCCAGACTACCCACCACGACCTGTGGGACTTCGACCTGCCTTCCCAGCCGCTGCTGTACGACCTGCCTGACGGTAAGGGCGGCACCACGCCTGTGCTGGTGCAGACCAGCAAGCAGGGCATGATCTTCATGCTTAACCGCGAAACCGGTAAGCCGGTCGCGAAGGTAGAGGAACGCCCTGTCCCGGCGGGTAACGTTGAAGGTGAACGGTATTCCCCGACCCAGCCGTACTCCGTCGGCATGCCGATGATTGGCAACCAGACGCTGACCGAATCCGACATGTGGGGCGCGACGCCTGTCGACCTGCTGCTGTGCCGCATTCAGTTTAAAGAGATGCGTCATCAGGGCGTCTTCACCCCACCGGGTCTCGATCGTTCCCTGCAGTTCCCTGGCTCACTCGGCGGGATGAACTGGGGCAGCGTCTCCGTTGACCCGAACAACAGCCTGATGTTCGTCAACGATATGCGCCTGGGCCTGGCAAACTATATGGTGCCGCGCGCGAACGTGGCGAAAAATGCCAGCGGCATCGAGATGGGGATTGTCCCAATGGACGGCACGCCGTTCGGCGCGATGCGCGAACGCTTCCTGTCGCCGCTGGGTATTCCGTGCCAGAAGCCGCCGTTTGGCACCATGTCAGCCGTTGACCTGAAAACCGGCAAGCTGGTGTGGCAGGTCCCTGTCGGCACGGTGGAAGATACCGGCCCGCTGGGCATTCGTATGCACATGCCAATCCCAATCGGCATGCCGACCCTGGGCGCGTCGCTCTCTACCCAGTCCGGCCTGCTGTTCTTTGCCGGCACCCAGGATTTCTACCTGCGCGCGTTTGATACCGCCACCGGGAAAGAGATCTGGAAAGACCGCCTGCCGGTCGGCAGCCAGTCCGGACCGATGACCTACGTGTCGCCGAAAACCGGTAAGCAGTACATCATCATTAACGCCGGTGGCGCTCGCCAGTCGCCGGATCGCGGTGATTACGTTATCGCGTACGCGTTACCCGATAAGAAATAAGATGTGAAAAAGGGACCGAAAGGTCCCTTTTTTGTAGGTCAGTTTTTGTAGGTTGGGTAAGCGAAGCGCCACCCGACGCGGCTGTCGACTCAGAACGTCTCCCAGTTATCCCCGCTATCTGCTACCGCCGGACGTAGTGCAGCCGGTTTTACCGCTGCGGAGTTCTGCGGTTGAGTGCGCCCCTGTGTCTTGCTGCTCAACCGAAACGCCCCGACCGCCTCGGTCAGACGCGCGCCCTGTTCTTCCAGAGAAGCCGCCGCCGCGGAGGCTTCTTCCACCAGCGAGGCGTTCTGCTGGGTCACTTTATCCATCTCAGAAATCGCCTGGCTCACCTGGACAATACCGCGGCTCTGCTCGTCGGACGCTGCGGCAATCTCCAGCATGATGTCGGTCACGCGTTTAACCGCTTCAACGATTTCATTCATAGTGTTACCGGCGGCGACAACCTCGCCGGAACCCTGGTCGATCAGCGAAACGGATTCATTGATCAGGCTTTCGATCTCTTTTGCGGCATTCGCGCTGCGGCTTGCCAGAGTGCGCACTTCACTTGCCACCACGGCAAATCCGCGCCCCTGCTCGCCCGCCCGCGCCGCTTCTACCGCCGCGTTAAGCGCCAGGATATTGGTCTGGAAGGCAATGCTGTTAATCACGGCGGTGATTTCAGAGATCTTCTTCGAGCTGCTGGAGATATTGCCCATGGTTTTCACCACGCCGGAAACCATCTGACCGCCGCGACTGGCTTTACCGGAGGCATCTTCCGCCAGCTTGCTGGCGTGATGGGCGTTATCGGCGTTCTGCTTCACCGTCGCGGTGAGCTGTTCCATGCTCGCGGCAGTTTGCTCAATGGCTGCGGCCTGCTGCTCGGTACGGGAAGAGAGGTCGGTGTTACCGGCTGAAATCTCGCTGGTGCCGCGGTAGATCTCCTCCGCCCCCTGACGAACAGTGCCTACGGTGTTTTCAAGCGAGTGCTGCATGGTTTGCAGATCGCGCGTCAGGCGACCAATTTCGCTGCGCCCCGCCACGTCGTCCGGCATCGTCAGGTCGCCCTTAGCGATATTCTCGATACGTTTCGCTGCACGCTGCAGCGGATTGATTACCGTGCGGCGCAGCACGACAAAGGTCATCGCCGTCAGCACCAGCGCCAGCGCAAACGCGCCCACCATAAACATCAGGCCCAGCTGCGTGCGGCTGTGTGCCTGCGCCGTTAGCGCATTGGCACGGTCAGTACGGATTTTAATTGCCTTCAGCAGTACGGCGTTGTAAGCGTCGTCCAGCGGACGCGCCGTTTCGTTTTCATGGTTGATAATCGCCTCGAACATGCCGTTTTTGGCGAATTTCACCATCGGCTGCATGCCCGCGATATAGGCGTCATACCGGGTCTTAAGCTCCGCATCCAGCGCTGCGCCCTCGGCGGTACGCACGGCGCGATTCATGTAGGCGGTAAAGCTATCCTGAGACTGCTTAATGCGTGTTTCCGCCTCGCTGATGTTCTGCTTCATCGCATCCATCTCTGCGATACGGCTTGCCGCACCGGCGTGGATCAGATTGATACGCGCGGTTCGCAGATGGTTTGAGCTGTTCGACAGCCCCATACGCACCTGAATTTCGGATGTGACATCCTGCTGATCGTTATCGGCCTGCAGCAGGAAATACCCTGCCAGACCCGAGCTCAAGGCAAACAGAAGAATAATGCCACCGAGAATGGAGGAAAACAGCGGAACCAGCCTGATGTGATGCAAGAAGCCCAGCTTGCGCTGCGCCAGCATCGAAGTAGTGTTGTCCATGACCGTCGACTCTCTTGTAGGTAAGATGCGTAAAAACACGCCTGTTAAATAGTCATCGGCACGGCAGAGATTTAGATTACGGCTAAAAACGCCGCACTGGTCACACTTTAGAGAAGATTATTAAAGAAATGCCAGCGGCGAAAAACCGCTGGCAGAAGAGTTACTTGTCGCCGAAATGGATAACGGTACGGATGGATTTTCCTTCGTGCATCAAATCGAACGCCTCGTTAATCTGCTCCAGCGGTAAGCGGTGGGTAATGAACGGATCGAGCTGAATCTTGCCGACCATAGCATCTTCAACCATACCCGGAAGCTGGGTACGCCCCTTCACGCCGCCAAACGCGGAACCGCGCCATACGCGCCCGGTGACCAGCTGGAATGGACGGGTTTTAATTTCCTGGCCCGCTCCGGCCACGCCAATAATGATGCTCTCGCCCCAGCCTTTGTGGCAGCACTCCAGCGCGGAACGCATCACGTTGACGTTGCCGATACACTCGAAGCTGAAGTCCACGCCGCCGTCGGTCATCTCAACGATGACGTCCTGAATCGGCTTCTCGTGATCTTTCGGGTTCACGAAATCGGTCGCGCCCATTTCACCCGCCAGCCTGAATTTCTCCGGGTTGGTGTCGACCGCGATGATACGACCGGCTTTCGCCTGAACCGCACCCTGAATCACCGCCAGACCAATGCCGCCGAGACCGAACACCGCCACGGTATCGCCCTCTTTAACTTTTGCCGTGTTGTGCACCGCGCCGATGCCGGTGGTCACGCCGCAGCCCAGCAGGCAGACTTTGTCCAGCGGAGCCTGCGGGTTCACCTTCGCCAGCGAGATCTCCGCGCAAACGGTGTATTCGCTGAAGGTGCTGGTGCCCATGTAGTGATAAACCGGCTCGCCGTTATACGAGAAACGGGTGGTACCGTCCGGCATCAGCCCTTTCCCCTGAGTGGAGCGCACCGCCTGGCAGAGGTTAGTTTTGCCGGATTTACAGAACTTACACTCGCCGCATTCCGCGGTGTACAGCGGGATCACGTGATCCCCTGGCTTCAGACTGGTCACGCCCTCGCCCACTTCCACCACAATCCCGCCGCCTTCATGGCCGAGTACCGCCGGGAAAACGCCTTCCGGATCGTCGCCCGAGAGCGTAAACGCATCGGTATGACATACGCCGGTATGGGTAATTTTGATCAGCACTTCACCTTTCTTTGGCGGTGCCACGTCAATTTCAACGATTTTGAGCGGCTGGCCGGGGCCAAATGCAACTGCAGCGCGAGATTTCATATGTCTTCCCTTCTTGTCAGGTATGTGGATTTATTTTAGATAAGAGCGCAGTAAATGGCCGACTTCCGCCATGCGTACGGCACGCTGATCCGGCGTGGTTTCCCCCGCTACCAGCTCATCTTTGAGGTGAATCTCAACCATTTCGCCCATCAGGCCATTGGCAGCCCCGCGCACGGCGGCAATTTGCTGCAGGATGGCCAGACAGGGATCGCCCGACTCCAGCGCGCGTTCAAGGGCATCTACCTGGCCCCGAATGCGCCGGACGCGGGTAAGAATACGTTTTTTATCTTCGGGTGAATGCGGCATACGCCCTCCTGATACTATAGGGGGGTATGGTACATTTATTATTGATATAATGTAAACACTCTGTTTTTATAGTTAACACACATTTTGTTAACGTTACGTATTACTCCGGCAGCGTTATCCCTGAAATCTCAGTACATATATCAATGAGACGATCCTGCAATGCCGCATTGAGAGCCTGTGGATTAGCGGCCATGCGCTTCATGTGGTAGAAATATTTGCCCGTCACATCAGCCGCAGAATCATGGCTGGCTGCGAGCCATGCCTGAGTGAGATGTGCCAGGTCCATATCGTCCGGAGCGTGCGGCCCACCCATTTTTGTCGGCACCCAGCCAGGCTCCAGGCTGTTGATCCGCACGTTACGCCAGCGACGCGCCAGAGCAAAAGCCAGCATAGCGTCATATAATTTGCTCTCAGCATAGGCGTCAGCACCATTCCAGCGACGTTTTTGCCAGAGAATATCATCCAGGTTTTCCCGGGCATGATGATGCATACCCGAACTCAGATAGACGAGGCGCTGCGGACGTTCAATCAACGCGGTAAGTATGTAAGCCGAGAGCGTGTTGATCGCGAAAACATGCGGCAGCCCGTCGCGGGTCACGCGATACGCTTCGTTGTAGCCAACGGCAGCATTGTGGATGACGGCATCGAAATGCCCCAGTTCGTTGACGCATAAAGCCGTTTCCCTGGCACCGGCAATGGTCTCCAGGTCACCTACAACGACAGCTTCAGCCTGGGGTAAGGTGCGCAGGGCATCTTCAGCACGGTTGGCATTACGCGCGTGCAATACAACCTGATGTCCTTGTTGAACCAGCAGTTCGGCTGCCATCAGGCCGAGGCCTGTAGACGAACCGGAGATGAAAATGCGTGACATATAATTTCTCCAGATTATTAAACCGACAGCAAGGGCTACCGGCTCGGATGTTTATTCAGGATTGCTGCATGCGAGACGCGCTCGCAATCAGCGCCCCCAGCAGCGCACAGACTGCACCAGACAGATATACAGCGGCATAACTAAACTGGCCGGCGATCAGGCCAGCTACAGGCCCGGCGATTCCATAAGCGACATCCAGAAAGGCAACGAATGCGCCCATTGCACTGCCGCGGTTGGCTTGTGGAACGCGTCTTAAGGCTTCAACGCCCAGCGCGGGGAATACCAGCGCACAGCCCAACCCGGTGACCAAAGCGCCGGCAAGCGCCACCCCTTCGTTTGAGCCCAGCCACAACATTGCCTGACCGAGAGCTTCAACCACCAGGGACCATACCGCAACGCGGTAGCCGCCCAGCCGATCTGGCAGATGCCCGAAGGCGAGGCGAACAAAAATAAAACCGAGGCCAAAGGCAGTCATTACCAGTCCAGCGTTCTGCCAGTGATGTGCTGCAAAGTACAATGAGGCAAAAGCGGTAAGCCCGACACCCTGCAGCATCAATCCCAGACCTTCGCGCCAGATGCGCCCTACTACGCGATGGAATGGCAGCCGCGGACCTCCTGGCGATCTATATGATGTAGTACCTAATGCAATCAGCGTGGCCAATAGCGGTGAAGCAATACAGGCAATCATCGCCGTCGCGAGGCTGTAATGCTGATAAAAGGCCATTCCAACAGGAGCACCGATTGAAAGTGCCGCAAACATTGCGATGCCAGTCCACGACATAGACATCCCGGCGCGCTGAGGGCCAACGGAGGCAATTGCCCATGACACGCATCCCGTCACGAACTGGCTTTCGCCAAACCCGGCCATCAGACGCCCTGCGATAACAATGCAAAGTGTCGCTGTGGGTGAAAGGTCCGTTGCTGAAGCGACCAGATAGAGTCCTCCAGCCAGCGCCGAAAGGATCGCGCCCTGAAGCGCGGAGCGTTTGCCGCCCTTCTGGTCGGTAATCCGTCCGGCGTAGCCGCGAGTGAGCACCGTTGCCAGGAACTGGATGCCTATTACCAGTCCCACCACGACGTTGCTAAAGCCGAGATGGCCATGGATGAACAAAGGAATCACCGGCAACGGCAGTCCGACGGCCAGATAGCCAAAAAATAGCGCGGCGATAACGCCCGTTGCCGGGCGGGGAAGAAGCACGGGCAGAGTATTATCCTCCGCTAGCCGCTTTATGACGTGGGCTTCCATCAAATTCTCCTTGATGATACAGGCGTGAGAGAGTTGAACGGCCCGGAGTGTCGGGCCGCTCAGTTATCAAGATGCTGTAAAGAGATCGGCGTGATAGCCGCTGGCTTTGAGCAGGTAATCGCGAGAGCGGATGATATCCGCACTCAGCGACGCCAGATCGATGCCCGTTAATTTGCCCGCACGCTTGCGCAGCTGGCCAGCCACCATCACGGTATCCACATCAGACCGTTCAATCGCCTGCACAACAGTGCCGATCGCGTTGGTCACGGGGAAAACGGCGACGCCGTTAGTACGAATCATGATAATGTCGGCCTGCTTTCCTGGCGTAAGGGTCCCAATCTGGTCCTCAAGTCCGGCCGCTCGCGCACCATTCACAGTTGCCGCCTTAAGGACCGCCTCTGCCGTAATGGGAGATGGCACGTTCTCCTCGCCACGGAAGCGACGGTAGCGCATAGCCGATCGCTGCTGACCGAACAGCGCGTGCATTTCTCCGAACATATCGCTGCCAAACGCAGTATCCAGGTCGATGCCCAGCGCCGGGGTTAAGCCGTTATCAACAGCCTGCTGGTAAGCAAAGGTTTCATCGTCGAAACCAAATAACGCATCCGAACGTGGATTGACCGTGACGTTGACCCGTGCATCGGCCAGCAGCTTCCACGTATCCTGAGGAACTCTTGAGCAGTGATTGAAGATGTTATCCGTGCCCAGTACGCCCGGTCTGGCAAACTCAGGGCCGAGGTTAGCGAGATCGCCGATGAATTCAGTCAGAATGCGCATGTCGAGCTTGCGTGCGATCTCCCACCAGTCAAGATTGAGCTGACCAAACAGACCAACCTGCACAAGGCTGTCATTTGTATTCCAGCCTCGCGACAGTCGCTCCAAATCGGCAGGCAAATGCGCCGATGGAGCTTCTTTATCCATTGCCGCACCAACCATATGTAACGCCCGGATGCCGCTCTCCTTTAGAGCATCTAGTGCTGCATCAGTGTGCTCGGGGCTGCGCGAGTTGTGGCAGGCATCAATAATGGTCGTGATACCAGCGTCCAGTGAGGCAAGTGCCGTGAGCATGGTACTCAGGTACATGTCCAGTGGACGATAGTGTTTGCCCAGTTTCTCTGCGACGACATCAATGTAAGCAAAAAGATCGTCGACGTCCGGCATCATGCGGCGCATAACCCCAAGCCACGCGTGGTGATGGGCATCAATCAGGCCAGGCATAACAATATGATCGGTGGCGTCAATCACATGGGCTTCATCCGCATGCAAATCCGGGCCGACAGCCGCTATCCGGTCGTCCTGCACAAGCACATCGCCCACGGAGAGATTGGGTACGTCAGCATCCAGGGTCAGGATGATGCCGCCTTTAAAAAGTGTGCGCGTCGTTGTCATTTCATGTTCCTCAGGGTTAAGTGGTGCCGTTCGTTGCGCGGTTCGCCAGGACGACGATCGTGAAAATTGCTCTTCGCAACGAATTGGCTGACACAATAGGTTGCGCGCCATCTTTGATAAAGGTAGCTTTATTCAAATTATATTTGCATAAAGTCAAAGGTGAGCGGGAATGAGTTTTGACGGACGGTTACTGTCAGGATTAAGCGTGTTGGCCGCGGTGGTAGAGGCGGGCAGCTTCAGCCGCGCTGGCGAGGTGCTGGGGCTGTCAGCGTCTGGCGTCAGCAGATCGATAGACAGGCTTGAAGAGAGGCTAGGCGTGCGCTTGCTGAACCGGACTACGCGTACCTTGAACCTGACGAATGAAGGTCGGGCTTTGTATGAGCGCGCCGCGCCGCATCTGGAAGGTATCGAAGTTGCAGCGAGCTACGTCTCCGGTGCCGCCGTGGCTGTTCGGGGTACATTAAGGGTCAGTCTTAATCCAATATTTGCCCGACATATTTTGGCGCCGAACCTGCCGCTGTTACGCGAACGTCATCCGGAACTGGAACTGACAGTGGTCCAGCAACCGGACGTCGGGGATTTAGTGACGGAGGGAATAGATGTTGCGGTGCGTTTTGGGCCGCAACTCCCCTCGACTATTACGTCAAAATTGTTGTTAAAGACACGCGTGCTGACGGTAGCATCACCGGCCTATCTGGAACGGCACGGGCGACCGGGGCATCCTGAAGCGTTGAAGAGTCATGAGTGCATCCAGTTTATCGATCCTCGCCGCGGTAAGCCGTTCGAATGGGAATTCCGCCGTGGTCGGGAAGTTCTGACGGTTGAAACCCGTGGCCATCTCACCACAACCGATGTCGATCTGATGGTTCAGTCCTGCGTAAGTGGCGTTGGCATTGCCCAGGTGCTTTCACTCAGCGTTGAACAGCTGATCGCTGACGGAATGCTGGTCGAAATTTTTCCGGAATGGCCGGGCGAAACCTATCCTCTCTATATCACGCGGCCTTCACGTCGACTTGCTCCCGCCGCAGTCGAAGCCTTTATGGAATTTTGCGCCAGCATTTGCAGCTCCTCCTGAAGCCAGCGCGTTGCGCCCCGCTGGCCGCTGCGTTTATGCGAGTAAATTTTCACTTCAAACGTGCGTATCGAGAACGGTAAAGGAAAAATCCTCAGGCCTGCTGCCGCAACCAGCTTCTCAGCGGCGTATCGAGGGATGGCCATCAGCAGGTCGCTTTCCGCTACGATAAACGGTGCGCTGAGCATCGACGGCGTTTTGATCGCGATTTGTCGGGTATAGCCCAGTTGTTCCAGCCGCACGTCCAGAACGCCCTGCTTCTCATTCCATGGCGTCACCACCAGGTGTCGGGCAGCGAGATACTCCTCCAGCGTCAGCCGCGTCCGGCGCGCGTTGCTAATGACCACATACTCATCTTCAAACCAGTCGATCTCTTCCAGCTCCGGGTGCCGGATATCATCCTGAGTGCTGAAGCCCAGCGCCAGATCCACCTCGCCCGCCAGCAGTTCCGTCAGCGCCGGGCTGTGAGGCAGATAGCGCAATTCGAAACGCAAGCCCGGGGCCGCAAGCTGCAGTTTGTGCATCAGCGCCGGGAAAATGCACAGCGCGGTAAAGTCCGTTATCGCAATTTGTAAGCACTCCGAACTGCTGGCTGCATCAAACTCCGGCTGCGGAGTCAGCTCATGATTCAGAAACGACAGTGCGGAAGCAATCGAAGGCGCGAGCTGAGAAGCATACACGCTGGGGGACATGCGATGCCCTTCGCGGAAGAACAGCGGGTCATTCAGGGTGGCACGCAGACGCGACAGCGCATGGCTCAGTGCCGATGTGCTCATCGCCAGCTCGTCAGCGGCCAGCCGAACGGAGCGGTGGCGGTAAATCGCGTCGAAAACGGGCAGCAGGTTTAAATCAAGACGCCTCAGTACCGGATGCATAATATTCATCATTTGTTGATTTCATTGCACTTAATTCTTCAGACAATACGCCGTATGCTTAACGCCATCAATCAAGACGCACGCAAAAAAGCAGGAAAAACAATGAGCATCACCCTTCGTCAGGCGCGCCCCGAAGATGCGGCAGCCATTTACGCCATGATTTATGAGCTGGCGGTGTATGAAAAAGCCCCGGAAGAAGTGGTTACCACACCGGAGGAGATCCGGGAAACGCTCTTTGGCGCAGGCACAAAAACCGAAGCGTTGATCGCGGAGTGTGAAGGCAAGATCGCCGGCTATGCCGTGTTCTTCACCAGCTATTCAACCTGGCTTGGCCGCAACGGGATTTATATGGAAGACCTTTACGTTTCCCCGGAATATCGCGGTAAAGGCGCGGGAACAGCGCTGCTAAAACATATCGCTCAGCTCGCGGTAAAACGGCAGTGTGGCCGCCTCGAATGGAGCGTGCTGGACTGGAACCAGCCCGCCATCAATTTTTATCTGAGCATTGGCGCGCTGCCGCAGTCCGAATGGGTACGATACCGTCTTGACGGAGAAGCGTTGCTCAAATTTGCCGAATAGCGGCACGTCATACCCGAGAAGATCCCGCCCCGCGGGATCGCTCTTTCCTGCGTCGATCCCGTCTCAACAGATTCTGAATTTATGCTACCCTTCCATAAAATTCATAAACATAGTGCAGAACGCCATGACGACAGCCCCTTTTATCCGCCCTCAACTCACCTTGCCAAACGGCGCTGACAAACTGCTGCTGCACTCCTGCTGCGCCCCCTGCTCGGGTGAAGTGATGGAGGCCATCCAGGCGTCGGGCATTGAGTACACCATTTTCTTCTATAACCCCAATATCCATCCGCAAAAGGAATACCTCATTCGTAAAGAGGAGAATATTCGCTTTGCGGAAAAACACGGCGTGCCGTTTGTTGATGCCGATTACGACACCGATAACTGGTTTGAGCGCGCGAAAGGCATGGAATGGGAACCCGAGCGCGGCGTCCGCTGCACCATGTGCTTCGATATGCGTTTCGAGCGTACGGCGCTCTATGCGGCAGAGAATGGATTCAACGTCATCAGCAGCTCGCTCGGGATCTCCCGCTGGAAGAACATGCAGCAGATAAACGACTGCGGCCAGCGTGCGGCCGCGCGCTATCCGGGTATGGTTTACTGGGACTATAACTGGCGCAAACAGGGCGGCTCTTCACGCATGATTGAGATCAGCAAGCGGGAACAGTTTTACCAGCAGGAATACTGCGGCTGCGTTTATTCGCTCAGAGACAGTAACCTGCACCGTAAGTCACAGGGCCGCCCTCTGATCCGCATCGGGAAACTGTTTTACGGTCAGGATGACAATGAGAAATAACGGGTTCCGGATATAGAGATATATCCGAAAACCGCCCTTTCAGGTGCCGAATTTAGCCTTGCGTCTCCCGTATCCACAAAGAGCGGCTATCCTTTAATTATCAACAAAAGGAGGCAAAAATGTCTGATTTCGGTACTGATAAAAACACCCAGTTTGCTGAAGATAAAGCAAAAAATAAATTTGATGAACTAGCAGGCTCAGCGCAGCAGCAGTTTGGTGAATTCGTTGATTCACCAAAGCATCAGGTAAAAGGTGCAGCCAAAAAATATGCCGCGCAGGCCAGCGATGCCGTTTCCGATGTAACAGAAGCGGTCAGAAATAATCCCCTCACCGGCCTCGTCGCCGCGGGTGCTGTCGGTATTGTTCTCGGTCTGTTGCTGGGTCGAAAATAATAAAAGCCCCTTCGGGGCTTTATTTTTACCTAACTAAACAATCTTACCATACGGTCTAACTCATCCTCTTTCACGGCCCGCGATAAATAATACCCCTGAAAATTCTTGACGCCTAGCGCGACTAATTTCTCAAACTTTTCTTCACTATCAACCCCCTCTGCAATACAGTCCGTTCCGGTCATATCGCTATAAAGCTGTATCGCTTTAATCAGGTTATAGTCATTATCGTTTGCCACAAAATGCTCAACGATGTCCCGATCCAGCTTAAGTCCATCAAAATGCACCTGGCGCACCGGGAACATAGTTTGATGATTCGAGAAGCAGTCATCCAGATACAATCGACACCCCGTATTACGTAAATGCCGCATGGTTTCAGGGATCCTTTTGTCCTTCGTTACGTCAATATCCTCTGCAAATTCAAAGACCAGCTTTTCGGCCCACTGCGGTTTGAGCAGCATATCGATGGCTTTGCGTGCCATATCAGGCAATGCATTCCCGGAAGCCAGGCGAGGCGGGATGTTCACAGAAAAATAATATTTCCCGTTATACTTATTAATACCCGAAACGGCGGCATGGATGACTAACGCTGTTATTTTTAACCATATCTCATGATTTGAAATGTCCGTGAGAAAACTGGCTGGCTTGACAATTTTACCGTTTTTATTCCAGCGGATAAGTATTTCAAAACCTACGCCCTTTTTGTCACGATCGGTAATAATCTGATAGGCAGGGAAGATCTCTCTTTTAAGTAGCGCATTAAATATTTCTGTTTCCTTATCCGTGAATTCTGTTTTCTGGCGCTGATGTTTAATTCGCCCTTCCGCTTTTAAATTATGCGGATCGTGTAGCCATCGCTTAATTAAATTTAATTTGAGAACACCCTCCTTCCGATGGGTATAAACCGTTTTATTCGACAACCCCATTCTTTCGCACATTTCTTTTACTGACATACCGCGATAGAAATTTAATAAAACATCAATCTCTCTTTTTGTTAGCCACTTTACGTTTTCCTGGGAAGAGTTATCCCGGTAACGATCGCGCAATAAGCACGAACGGTCCTTAAATAAATTATGGTGCGGATGAATAAAGGTTATAATATCTGAAACGCGGGCTATACGAATCAATGATAACTGATAACTATTATTTAAAAGACTGCCCAGGGTGCGATACAGCCAGCCATCCGGCATTTCACCATACAGGGTGACGCGTCGAATAACGGGAAGTGTATTGAGCACGGATGCCAGACGCTTCAGGCTTTCCAGGAGATTCACGACCCCCTTACCAAGAAAGACAACGATATGAGCAGTTTGATTTATAAGGATATTTTCCATATCCCGCTCGGATATTTCATCCCCCTCAAAGTGCAGATGCGAAGCCTCTATTCCGTACTGGCTTAGGATCAGACGATATCCCTGGAACGTAAAACCGCAGGCTGAAATGACAAATTTTTGTTCATCGCACGCCCCATTTCTGTGAGAAATTTTGTGGGTCATAAACTGCTCCTGGGCACTAACGCACCTTTTCCATTTGTGAACACGTAAAATCTAACGCACCTTTTATAATCATTAATTTTACAATACAGCCACAGGGTACGAAACATTTATCAGTTGAACTCACCGGAACATCTTTGCGTTAATCACCGCGGTTTAAATATACTTTTCTTTTCAAATAACCCCGACAAACATCTCATTCTCAGGGTATAATGAAAATTCCGAAAAAGAAGACTGGATACTTCATCTATCGGTTCATTCAAATACGAGAAAAATGCTATGGATAATCATATCTCATCCAGGGCCTTGCTACATCGAAGGGATGTTATAAAGAGCAATCCGCGATTCGGTGAGGCAATATCAGAGCACTACACAATTAATGACACCATCTACAAAAAACAACCTTTGTTCTACAAGACAATGCTGCAGGAATCACGATTCAATATTATTCTCTCCATGTGTTGTTTTATTTTTGGAAATCAGGCCGAGTCAGTTTCAGAGATTAAAGAGTTATGTTCTCGCTATAAGATAGCCAGCCCTAACAGCGTTATTGCGATCATTACGATACTCAGAACTACCGGGCGCATCAGGACCTGGCGCTGCATGGAAGACCGACGTAAAACGAGAATCGCGCCCACTGAAAAAGGTCTTAATGAACTTAAGCGTTATATGTCCGGTGCTTTTTTGCCCGTCAGTATTCTTTACCCAGCATTTAACATTAATGTTAACCTGTTGGATAATGATATTTTGAGAAACAACTTTTTTCGCCGCGCGGCTGAATATCTTTTTCGGGGATTAACGTTCCGAAAGGTGCTGCCAGAAGTGGGGTTATTTATCGATAAAGATGGCGGGCGTATGATTATGCTTTATCTTTACCTGCAGGCCATGAAAAACAAATCAGCCCATGGTGCCGTCATTGAATATTCAGCAAGCACGCTAGCAAAAGAATTTTTTGTTTCGCGCATTCACGTCAACCGAATAATTAAATCGGCACAAGAGGCAGGTTATCTTAAAGATCGTGGTGATGGTCGAATGTCGATATACCCGGCGTTTCTCGAACTTGTTGAAAATTATGCCGGATTATATTTTGCGTATGTTACCCATTACATCAACGTTGTACCTAAAGAGCGACGCCACGCTCAAAACATGACGTCAACCGTATAATTCACCAGGCGTTCGGTGTTCCGAACGCCCTTAACCTATCGTTCCCGCAGCGCCTCTTTTGCCTTGTTCAGCGGTTTCAACAGATAATCCAGAATGGTTTTGCTGCCGGTTTTAATGTCTACGGTAGCAATCATGCCCGGAAAGACCGGGAATTCCTGACCTTGCTTATTGGTCAGATGGTTACTGTCGGTACGGATATAGACGCGATAGTAATAAACATCTCTTTTCACCTCATCCTGCAGGGTGTCCGGCGAAATCATGGTCACTTCCCCTTCCAGCCCGCCGTAAATGGAGTAGTCATAGGCCGTCACTTTTACCAGCGCCTTCTGTCCGGGATGGATAAACGCCACATCGCGCGGCGAAATTTTCGCTTCAACCACCATCTGATCGTCAAGCGGAACCAGACTCATCAGCTTGCCGTTCGGCGGGATGACGCCTCCCACGGTCGTAACGTCGATATCCTTCACGATCCCGCGAACCGGGGCATTGAAGGTCAGCCGGGTCAGAGAGTCTTCCCGACCCTTCATCACCGAACGCTGGGCTTCAATCTCCGCATTGGCTTTCGCCAGCTCTTCACGGGCGCGAACGTAATACTGGTTTTTCATCTCGGTGATTTTGTTCTCAAGCTCATTTTTCTGACGCTCAAGACGTAGCACCTCCACCTTGCTGGCCGCTCCCTGTGTCACCAGCGGACGGGTTAACGACAGTTCGCGCTGCACCAGCTCGGCCCCCTGACGCAAACCGGCCAGTCCTTTTTCGAGGCTTTCACGACGGGACTGGTAGAGCGCCGTTTCCTGTTTGACCAGCTCAACGTCGTCATCCAGTTCTTCCGGAAACGCGAGTTCCGTGTCGTTCACCTCGGCCTTCAGGCGCGCCGCCGTTGCCAGCGCCGCATTCAGACGAGACTCACTCTCCAGCACGCTCGACTCGGTTTTCGTCCGGTCAAGCTGCGCGAGCTGCTGGCCGCGTTCCACAATGTCGCCTTCGCGCACCATCAGGCTGTGGATAATGCCGCCTTCCAGGGACTGAATGACCTGCTCATGCGAAGATGGTATCACCTTACCGCTGCCGGTGGTCACCTCATCCAGATGGAACAGGCTTGCCCAGGCGATAAACACCGCCAGCAGGGCAAACAGCGACCATGCCACCAGGGTAGATCGCGGCAGGCGAGGCTCCTTCAGCCGGCTATTGAAACCAGACAAATCATTCATGCCGCGCCCCCCTCTGCAACCGCCGCCGGCTTCATGGTCACGGTGCGCTGTGCTGCTTTTTGCGGTGCCATACCGTGCTGGTGCAGGATAGCGTCGCGCGGTCCGTCCATCACCACCTTGCCGTTTTCCAGCACGATGATGCGGTCGACCAGGTCCAGAATCGGCAGGCGATGCGTCGCCACGACCAGCGTCCGGCGTTTACCCAGCCATTTGTGAAGATGCTGAATAAACTGCTTCTCGCTCATTTCGTCCAGCCAGGCGGTAGGTTCGTCCAGCAGCAGGATATTTGGTGAAGTGATCAGGGCACGCGCCAGCAGCAGCGCCTGACGCTGTCCGCCGGAGAGGCCCGTTCCGCCTTCGTTAATGATGGTGTTCAGCCCCATTTTCTGCTTGCGCACAAACTCCAGCGCGCCGCTGTTGACCAGCGCCTGATGAATTTCGTCATCGGTGGCGAGCGGGTTCCCCATCAGGATGTTGTCCCGCACGGAGCCAAAGAACAGCCGGGCCTGCTGGCTCAGCAGCTGCATGTCCCGACGCACGTCGGCCGGGTCGAGGTGATTGAGCGCAATATCGTCCAGCAGAATGCTGCCCTGCTGCGGCTCCTGCATGCCCGCCAGAAGCTGTAACAGCGTGCTTTTCCCGGAACCATTGCGTCCAAGCACAGCCACGCGCTCCCCGGCGCGGATCTGCAGCTTGCTGATGTTGAGCACGGTGAGTTTCTCTTCCTCGTCGTAGTAAAACCCAACGTCCTCAAGCGAATAGTCGCCGCGCAGGTGGGCCTTGTGCACCTTCTTGCCGTGCTGCGGATCGTCAATCGGACGCTGCATCAGATCGTCCAGCCCCTTGCGGGCCACTTTCGCCGACTGCCAGCGCGAGAGCACGCCTGAGATCTGCGACAGCGGCGCAATGGTCCGCGACGCCAGAATCGAGGTCCCGACCAGCGCACCGGTGGTCATATCGCCGCTGATGACCAGATAACATCCCACCAGCAGCACTACCGCATAAACGATGGACTGCACCTCCTGCGTCCAGGTGAGCAGCAGGCCCGTCAGCCAGCGCTGCTTCATGCCGACGCTGGCGGCGACGTCGTTGGTGTTATTCCACTGGTTCTGGAAACGCTGTTCGGCGCGCATCAGCTTGATGTCTTCAATGCCCTGCACCGCTTCCACCAGCGTGGCGTTACGGATGGCGGATTCGCGCATCCCTTCGCTGGAGAGTTTCCCCAGCGGGCGCTGTACCAGCAGGCCCGGGATGAGCAGCAGCGGCACGGCGAGCAGAACCACCAGCACCAGCGGACCGCCAATCATCCACAGAATGAAGACGAACAGCAGGAAGAACGGCAGATCGGAAATCGCCGCAATGGTGGTGGAAGTGATCAGCTCGCGCACCGACTCCAGCTCGCGGATCTGCGCGATAAACGATCCGGTTGATTTCGATCGCGCGCCGTTTTTAATCCGCAGCGCGTGGGCAAAAACGCGTTCAGAGATACGCAGGTCGGCGCGCTTGCCCACTACATCAGAAATATGCACCCGCAGCATACGCATGATGAATTCGAACACGATGGCAATCATCACGCCGCCAAACAGCACCCACAGCGTGGCCTCCGACTGCGACGGCACCACCCTGTCGTATACCTGCATGGAGAAGACCATGCCTGAGAGCGCCAGCACGTTAGCCACCAGCGCCACAAGCATAATATCGCTGTAGCGTCGCCAGTCCTTCAGCGCCAGCTGCCAGAACCAGTTTTTCTCATACGGTTTGATGTAGTCATCCACGCGGGCATCCGGCGTGGATTCGAGCGGGCGCAGCACCATCAGGCCCTTTAACCGCGACCCGATCTCCTCGCGCGTCAGCGTCGTCTCCAGCCCCGCATCGCCGCTGAACTGCAGGCTGACGTTGCCTTCGTTGTCCATGCGGTTGATCACCGCAATCTGCCCGCCGGTAAATTCCGCCAGCAGCGGCAGACGCCACGGATCGAGGGATACCGCTTCCGCCGCCACCACACGCATCCCCAGCCCAAGCTGGCGCGCCATCTCCTCCAGCACCAGCTGGCGCGGAGACTGGCTTTCATGGTTAATTGTGACCCGAACATGCTCCGCGGAAAAATCCAGCCGGTAGTGCTTCGCGATGATGAGCATGCCCTGCAGCCAGGGTTCGTACAGTGGATGTGTCTTCATAAGGCTACGTCCTGTCCAGAGCGGTAATTCCGCCCTGAAATGATACCTTTACGGGATGATTAAAAAACGAACGCTTTCTAAACGAGCCCGCAAAATAATCTTGTGAAATATAGGGTTATGACTATTCGTGTAAAGAAATGCCAAAAGGCCGCGGGGATCGCTCCCCGCGGCGTTGTTTTACGCAATTAACAGCTGATGGTTCGCCAGCAGCGTCGCCAGATCCGTCTGCACGCCGTTCAGGGTCACCAGAGTGGTCGGCGAGAACTGGCCGCCCGTACCGTCCAGGTCAACCTGGATCTCGGTATTGCTGCCGTTCTGCACCACGCGGATGTAATCGCTGATATTGCCCGCGCTGCTGTCCAGCGTGGCCACGCCGTTCACATAGCTCGCCGAGCCCGTGCCGGTATAGCCGCTGCCGGAGAGCAGATCGCGCAGGTCGATACGATCCGTGTCCGCTGTCCCTTCCCAGGTCCCGACCGTAAAGCCGTTCACCACGTCGTGACCGTTACCGCCCGTCGCATCCGACGCGTTGATCAGCTTGTAGAGCAACGTATCGTGACCGCCGCTGCCAATGTTGAAGGTGTCATTTCCGCCGCGGCCTTCGAACTGGTTATCACCGCTGTTGCCGGTGATGACGTCGTCGAAATCCGAACCGTTAATCCCTTCAATGTTCAGCAGACGCGTGGTGCCGAACCCGGTGTCCTGCGCGGTTGAGAGGCGCAGGTCAACGGTTACGCCGGAGGTCGCATTGCGGTAATCCACCACGTCCATCCCACCGGTGTTGCTCCAGGTGTCATAGTCGGAATGGGTATTCCAGCCGCCGGAACCGTTGTAGGTATAGGTGCCGTTTTCCGCGATAAAGGTGTCGTTATACCCGGTCCCGGTGATAGTCCCGCTGTGGCCGCCGGTGGCGGCTTCGGCCGTCAGGACATAGCCCTCCTTGCCGTTGCCTGCTTCCAGACCGCTCCAGGTGACGTTATCCGACACGCCGTTGGTGATCTTCAGGATCTCAGCCGAATAGGTTTCATTCGGATCCAGCCCGTAGAAGCTCACCAGCGCAGAGGTATCGTTCGAACCGATACCGGACTGGGCGTTGATGATCTGCGAGGCCACCAGCACGCCCGCGGCGTTGTACAGATTGACCGTGTTGCCGTAGTAGGCGTTGATGCCCTCGCTGTCGACAATGTGCAGATGCATCGCGGTGCCGTCAGCAATGGTTTTGCTGTTTTGCACCAGCACCACCTTGCCGTTCTGCTGAGAAACCAGCAGGTCCTGCGCGCCGTCCCAGTTGTAGTCGACAGCCGCCACGCCGGTGACGTTCGCCAGGCCTGAAGCCAGCTGGCTTGAGGTCCAGGTAGAGCCGTAACCGTTGTTGGTGAACAGGGTCGCCGTTTGCGAGCCGCTGTAGGTGCTGAGCTTGACGATGTCCATCTGTCCGTCGCCGTTCCAGTCCACCGCCACAGACAAATAGCCCGCCGCTGCGTTAGAGGCTTCTACCGCGCTCTTGGTGGCCGAGAGCTTCCCGGTACCGTCGTTGTAGTAGATCACCCCGCCGTTGTTGTTGTAGCTGCTGCCCAGGTACAGATCCATGTAGCCATCGCCGTTGAAGTCCGCCCACGTCATGGATGCCGCCGTGGTGGTATTTGAAGCGTTTGCCACAAACACGTTCGTCAGGTTCTGACCGATGGAGAGCGTGCCGTTACCGTTGTTGTTGATCACGGTTAACGAGTACGCGCCGCTGCGGTTAGTGTGCTGGACAATATCTACCGTGCCGTCGTTGTTCAGATCGACGCCGGAGATTTCACGCATGGTGGTGAATTGCCCCCAGAAACCTGCTCCGCCATTGGTCCCATCCGGCGACAGTACGCCGTTCTTGTTGATCAGGTACGTAATGGAGTCCGCGCCGGAGTCACCGTAGGCCAGATCCAGATAGCCATCGCCGGTTTTATCGTACGCAATTACGCCGCCGTACCAGATGGTAGTGCCCATTGCCAGCTGGCTGGCGTTATAGGTGCTGCCATCGTAGGTCCACATCACCTGCGTTGACCCGGCGTAGGTATTTTCCGTCGCGAAAATGTCCTGCGTGCCGTTACGGTCAAAGTCGGCGGCGGTCTGGCTCACCACGTAGTAGTTACGGGTATTGGTCAGCGTATTGCCGGCATAGGTCGAGCTGTCGCTGCTGGAGTATGACTGGCCGTTAGCGATGATATTCCACAGACCGCTGCTGTTCATGCCGAGGGTCATGGTGGAGTTGTTGCTGTTCCCCGCCGTGGTTGCCCAGTCGGTATTCACCGAGGTGGTATCAATCACCAGGCTGCCGGTCGCCGTACCGGTGGTATTGCCGTTACCCGCGCTGCTCTTCACCTGCGCGGTCACGCTGTAGCTTGCCACGCTCAGCGCATCGCCGTCCGGGATCTGCAGATACCAGGTGTTGTGATCCGGGTCGACCACCACCGCACCGCCCGTCTGGGAGGTGTAGGTTTTGCCGTTCACCGTCACCACCAGATATTCACCGTTCACCAGGTCAGCGGAGACGGTACCGCTGACGATCGGCGTAGTGTCCGACGTGGTCTGCGCGGTAATCGCCGCCGTGGTGGTCGGGATGCTGGTATCGACGTTCAGCACAAAGCCGTCGGATTCCGTGTAGTTTCCGGCCCTGTCGGTGACGCGCACGATGTAGGTGTGATTCCCGTCGCTCAGGCCGTTGTCCTGGAAGGACCAGCTCGCGCTGCCGTTCATGGTCACCTGGCCGAGCAGAACCCCGTCACGGTAGAGCTGCACGATCTCGCCGTCATCCGGGGCGCGGTTAAGCGTCCCGTTGATCAGCGGCGAGTTATCGTCCGTTGCCACCGCGCTGCCAAAGGTGCCCTGACGCTCGCCTTCGCCGTCGGTATAGCTGACGACCGTGCCGACCGTGGTCGGCGGCGTGGTGTCTACCGTGACGACCTGAGACGCGGTCGAACCCACGTTGCCCGCCTGGTCGATAATCCGCACCTGGTAGGTGTAGTCGCCGTCAGGCAGATCGCGGGTATCGGTGTAGCTCCAGCGCTGGTTGGTGACCGTGGTATCGAGCCACGTATTCCCGCCGTCCAGGCTGATCTGTACGCGCTCGTCGCTTGCCAGCGCGCTGCCCAGCGAACCGTTAATGGTCAGCGTGGTGTCCATGGTGATGAAATCACTGCCGGACTGGCCGGTATCTTCGCTGATGCTGTCGATGGTGACGCCGTACTGCGGCGCCTGGGTATCCACCGTCACCGCCTGCGAGGTGGTTGCCCCCACGTTCCCCGCCAGATCGACGACCCGTACCTGATAGTTATGGCTGCCGTCGGTCAGAGTACGCGTGTCGCTGTAGCTCCACTGCGTGCCGCTCACGGTGGCGTATACCCAGGTGCTGCCGCCGTCCATGCTCACCTGCACGAATTCACCCGCGCCGAGTTCTGCGCCGAGCGTTCCGTGCAGCGTGTACGAGGTCGAACTGGTCAGGAAGTCGTTATTGTCGAAGCCTGTATCCACGGTAATGTTATCCACGGTCACCGTAATCGCCGCATCCGGGGCGACCGTATCGACGGTCACCTGCTGATGGGCGCTGGCCCCCACGTTACCGGCGGCATCCACCACGCGGACGTAGTAGTCATAGGTCTGGTTACCCAGCGTACGGCTATCGACGTAGTACCAGCTGTTGCCGGTGACAATCACGTTCTGCCAGGTGACGCCGCCGTCGATGCTGATCTGCGCGTATTCCCCGTCGGCCAGCGTCGCGCCGAGCGAGCCGTGCAGCGTCAGGGACGTGTCGCGAGTGATAAAGTCGCTGCTGCTCAGGCCGGTATCGTCGCTGATGCTGTCGATGGCGATCGTTTTGCTGGCGTCCGGCGCAACGGTATCAATGGTCACCACCTGAGAGGCGGTGGCGCTGATGTTGCCCGCATCGTCAATCACGCGCAGCTGGTAGTTGTAATCCCCGTCGGCCAGCGTGCGGCCATCGACGTACGTCCAGCTCAGGCCGCTGACGCTGACGTCGGTCCAGGTGACGCCGCCGTCAAGGCTGATCTGCGCGTGGTCGCCGCTACCCAGCGCCGCACCGAGCGTGCCTTTAAGGCTGATCTGGTTGTCGCTGGTGATAAAGTCGCTGCCGGACAGGCCGGTATCCTGCGTAATGGAATCCACGGTAATGGTGGTTGCCGCAGGCTTCGTCAGATCAATCACCACGTCCTGGCTGTCCGTTGCCCCCACGTTGCCCGCGTTATCAATCACCCGCACCTGGTACTGATACATACCGTCCGTCAGGGTGCGGCCATCGGCGTAGCGCCAGGTGGTGCCGGTCACGGTCAGGTCAATCCAGGTAACGCCGCCGTCGAGGCTGATCTGCGCCTTCTCGTTATTGCCGAGCTGCGCGGTCAGCGAGCCGTTGACGACGACCTGACTGTCGTTGGTAATGAAATCCGTTGCGCTCAGGCCGGTATCGTTTTGCAGCGAATCAATACTTATCACCA
This sequence comes from Enterobacter vonholyi, assembly GCF_008364555.1. Classification (GTDB taxonomy): domain Bacteria; phylum Pseudomonadota; class Gammaproteobacteria; order Enterobacterales; family Enterobacteriaceae; genus Enterobacter; species Enterobacter vonholyi. The sequence goes on along the minus strand of NZ_VTUC01000006.1, from coordinate 368,201 downwards.
TCGACGGCGCGGTGAGATCCACCGTGACGGTATGGTTATCGCTGGCGCTGTTGCCGATGGTGTTGCTCACCTGCGCATTGATGACGTACGAGCCGCCGTCTGCCAGCGCGGTCACGTCAGCGCTGCCCACCGTATAGCTCCAGGTACCGTCATTCTGGACGGTAGCCGCATAGGTTTTACCGTTCAGCGTGATGGTCACCGTCTGGCCTGCAGGCGCGTCGGTGGTACCGCTGATAATCAGCGGCGTGCCGTGCTCGGCGGCGTTGACGATATCATCCTGCGCAAAGGTGTTGATGGTGATGGTTGGCACATCGCCGTTCAGCGTCACGTCGTGCGTTGCGCTGCCCGGGTTGCCCGCCTTATCGTTCACCGAAGCGGTGATGGTGTACTCCCCGTCGCTCAGGCCGAGGAAATCACGGCCCGGCACGAAGACCGACCACGATCCGTCCGCCTCGACGGTCGCCTGATAGCTGTGCCCGTTGAAGGAGACGGTCACCGTCTGGCCCTGTTCCGCCGTGGTCGTACCACGGATCGTCTGGCCCGCCAGCTGCTCCGCGTTGTTGACGATATCGTCATCGGCCACGGTGCTGATGGTCACGGTTGGCGCAACGGTGTCTACCGTTAAGGTGTGCGTGGTCTGGCCGTTATTACCGGCTTTATCGTTGACCGAGGCGGTCACCGTCAGCGCGCCCTGGCTCAGGACGGCCAGATCTGCCGCCGGCACGTCGAGCGTCCAGGTGCCGTCGCTGCCGACAAGCGCAGTATAGGTTTTGCCGCCCAGCGTCACGGTAACGGTCTGACCCGCCTCCGCGCTGGAAGAACCGTGCACGGTCAGCGGCTGCTGCGCTTCCGCGGCGTTCAGCATGTCGTCAACCGACAGCGTCCCAATGCTCACCACCGGCGCAGTGGTATCCACGCTGATAGTATGCGTTGCGGAGGCGCTGTTGCCCGCGCTGTCCTGTGCCGATACGGACACCTGATAGCTGGCGCCATCGGCCAGGGCGCTGACGTCTGCAACCGGTACGGTAGTCGTCCAGGTGCCGTCGCTCTGAATGGTGGCCGTATAGCTCTTGCCGTTCAGGGTCACGGTGACCTGAGTCCCGCTGGCGAACTGCGCGCTGGAGCCGTTAATCACCAGTGACGAACCGGCTTCAGCCGCGTTGATCACGTCGTCACCGCTAAGGGTGTTCACCGTCAGCGCCACGGAGGCGGTGTTGACCACCACGTCATGGGTCTGGGTGCTGCTGTTACCCGCGCTGTCGGTAATGGTCGCGCTGAGGGTCACGGTGCCGTCGGTCAGGGCGGAAATCACGCTGGCCGGAACGCCCACGCTCCAGTTGCCGCTGGCGTCAACGGTGGTGGTGTACTGGTGCGAACCGAGGGTGATAACCACTTTATCCCCGACGTTCGCGCCGGTTGCCGACCCGCTGACGATCTGCGCCTGGCCGTGCTCCACGCTGTTAATCACGTCATCGCCCGCGACAACGTTAAAGCTGACGGTCGGCGGCGTGGTATCAAGCGTAATTGTCTTGCCCGCGCTGCCCGGGTTACCCGCGGCGTCGCTCACGCTCGCCTGCACGGTGTAGCCCTTATCCGCCAGCGTGGAGAGGTCGCTGCCCGGAACGTTAACGCTCCAGATGCCGCCCTGCTGCACCTGCGCGGTATAGCTCTTACCGCCCAGCGTCACGGTGACCGTCTGACCGACTTCCGCCGTAGTGGTGCCGGAGATGGCAACGCCCGCAGCCGCTTCGCTGCCGTTAATCACGTTATCGCCTGCAACCGTATCAATGGTCACGGTTGGCGCAGTCGCGTCCACGCTGTACTCCCGGCCCGCCGACGCGCTGTTGCCGTGCGCGTTGGTGACGCTCACCTGTACGCTGGCATCGCCGTCCTTCAGGCCCGCGAGATCCGCAGACGGCACGGTGGCCGTCCAGTTACCGTCAGCATCCACCTTAGCGATGTAAGTCTTGCCGCCGAAGGTAACCGTAACGGTCTGGTTTTCCTCCACGTTCGAGGTGCTGCCGGAGAGCACCAGATCCGCGCCTTTTTCCGCCGCGTTAATCACGTCGTCGGTGGCAATCGCATCGATGCTGATAGCCACCGACGCCAGGTCGACGGTCACGTCATGGCTGATGGTCACCGGGTTGCCCGCCGCGCTCTGACCTGCAACGGTCACGGTGACGGTACCTGCTGCGAAGGCCGCGACGTCTGCCGCCGGGATCGCCGCGTTCCAGGATCCGTCTGCCAGCACGGAGGCCGCATAGGTTTTGCCATTGACGGTCACGGTGAGCGTTGTGCCTGCCGCCAGCCCGTCGCTGGTGCCGGAGACGATCAGGTTTTGAGTATGTTCGATGCTATTGATCACATCGTCGCCCGCCACGGTATCAACGCGCAGGCCCGGCAGGCTGGCGTCGATAACGATTTCGCGCTCGCCGGTCCCGGTGTTGCCATGGCCGTTGGTGACGGTTGCTGACACCGTCAGGTCACCGTTACCCAGCGCCGTCAGGACGGACTCCGGCACGCTCACGGACCAGGTCAGATCGCTCTGCACCGTCGCGGTGTAGGTGTTGCCACCAATGGTCACGGTGACGGTATTGCCCGCCTCCGCGTTCGTTACCTTGCCGCTGAGGGTCTGGCCGGCCGCCACTTCCGCCGCGTTAATGACGTTATCGCCCGCCACGGTGTTGATGGTGACGGTCGGCAGCGCGGTATCCACCAGCAGGTTCGCGGTGTTGCTCACGCTGTTGCCCACGCCGTTGGTCGCGCTCGCGCTCAGGGTGTAATTCGCTTCGCCCAGACCCGCCAGATCCGCTGCCGGAACGGTCAGGCTCCAGGTGCCGTCTGCCGCCGTCGTGGCCGCGTAGTTTTTGCCGTTCAGGGTCACGGTCACCACGGTGCCTTCCGCGAGGTTGGCGCTGGTGCCGCTAACGCTCAGATCCTGACCTTTCTCTACCGCGTTCAGCACGTTGTCGCCGCTGATGGCATTGAACGCCACGGACGGCAGCCCGGTATCGACGGTCACGTTATGGCTGCCGCTACCGATGTTGCCCGCCGCGTCGGTAACCGACGCCGTGACGGTCACGGTGCCGTCGCTGAGGCCGGAAATCACGCTCGCCGGGACGCCCACGCTCCAGTTCCCCGCCGCGTCCAGCACGGTGGTGTACGTCTGGCCGCCGATGGTGACGGTGACCTTATCGCCCGCAGCCGCGCCGGTGGCGGTGCCGCTGATGATGTGCGCCTGGCTGTGTTCTGCGAGGTTAATGACATCGTCGCCCGCCACGGTATTGATGGTCACCGCAGGAACGGTCACGTCCACCGTCAGAGTGTGATCAACCGACGCCGGGTTGCCCGCCTTATCGCTTACCGATGCGGTAACGGTCACGCTGCCGTCCGTCAGGGCCGCAACATCGGCCGCCGGGACGTTCAGCGTCCAGCTGCCGTCCGCGCTGACGGTTGTGGTGTAGTCTTTGCCGTTCAGCGACACGGTCACCGTCTGGCCAGCTTCTGCAGAGCTGGTACCGGACACGGTCAGATCGCTCTTCGCTTCGGCGGCATTCAGAATGTCGTCCGTCGCCAGGGTATTAATCGTGACGGTCGGCGCGGTGGCATCCACGCTGTACTCACGTCCCGCCGAGGCGCTGTTGCCGTTGACGTTGGTGACGCTCACCTGCACGCTGGCATCGCCGTCCTTCAGGCCAGCCAGATCCGCAGACGGTACGGTCCAGGTCCAGCTGCCGCTGTCGTCCACCGTGGTGGTGTAGATTTTGCCGTTCAGGCTGATGGTCACGGTCTGCCCGGCTTCCACGTTGGTGGTCGCACCGGACAGCACCAGATCCGCGCCCTTCTCCGCCGCGTTAATCACGTCGTCGGTCGCAATCGCATTGATGCTGATGGCAACGGTCGCCAGATCTACCGTCACATCATGGCTGATGGTAATCGGGTTACCCGCTGAGCTGTCGCCGGTCACGCTGATTTTGACGGAGCCTTCCGGCCACGCGCTCACGTCGGTAGACGGAACAGCCGCACTCCAGGTGCCGTCCGCCAGCACCGTGGCCGCATAGTCTTTGCCGTTGATGGTGACGGTCAGCGCCGTGCCTGCCGCCAGCCCGTCGCTGGATCCGCTGACGATCAGGTTTTGAGTATGTTCGATGCTGTTGACCACGTTGTCGCCCGCCACGGTATCGACGCGCAGGCCCGGCAGGTTAGCGTCGATAGCGATTTCGCGCTCGCCGGTACCGGTGTTGCCGTGGCCGTTGGTGACGGTCGCCGTTACGCTCAGGCTGCCGTTACCCAGCGCGGTCAGCACGTCAGACGGCACGTTGACGGACCAGGTCAGATCGCTCTGCACCGTCGCGGTGTAGGTGTTGCCGCCAATGGTCACGGTGACGGTGTTGCCCGCTTCGGCATTCGCCACGGTGCCGCTCAGGGTCTGGCCTGCCGCCACTTCCGCCGCGTTAATGACGTTATCGCCCGCCACGGTGTGGATGGTGACGGTCGGCAGCGCGGTATCCACCAGCAGGTTCGCGGTGTTGCTCACGCTGTTGCCCACCCCGTTGGTAGCGCTCGCGTTCAGGGTGTAGTTGGCCTGACCCAGACCCGCCAGATCCGCCGCCGGAACCGTCAGGCTCCAGGTGCCGTCTGCCGCCGTCGTGGCCGCGTAGTTTTTGCCGTTCAGGGTCACGGTCACCACGGTGCCTTCCGCGAGGTTGGCGCTGGTGCCGCTGACGCTCAGGTCCTGACCTTTCTCCACCGCGTTCAGCACGTTATCGCCGCTGATGGCGTTGAAGCTGACCGAAGGCAGACCGGTATCGACGGTCACGTTATGGCTGCCAGTACCGGTGTTGCCCGCCGAGTCGGTAACCGACGCGGTGACGGTCACAGTGCCGTCGCTGAGGCCGGAAATCACGTTCGCCGGGACGCCCACGCTCCAGTTCCCCGCCGCGTCCAGCACGGTGGTGTACGTCTGGCCGCCGATGGTGACGGTGACCTTATCGCCCGCTGCCGCGCCGGTGGCGGTGCCGCTGATGATTTGCGCCTGGCCGTGTTCTGCGATGTTAATCACGTCATCGCCCGCCACGGTATTGATGGTCACCGCCGGGACGGTGATATCTACCGCCAGGTTGTGATCCACCGACGCCGGGTTACCCGCCTTGTCGCTGACTGATGCGGTAACGGTGACGCTGCCGTCGGTTAATCCTGCCAGATCGGCCGCCGGAACGTTCAGCGTCCAGCTGCCGTCCGCGCTGACGGTTGTGGTGTAGTCTTTGCCGTTCAGCGATACGGTGACCGTTTGGCCCGCTTCGGCGGTGCTGGTGCCGGAAACCGTCAGATCGCTCTTCGCTTCGGTGGCATTGAGAATGTCGTCCGTCGCCAGGGTATTGATGGTCACGGACGGTGCGGTCGCATCCACGCTGTACTCGCGGCCCGCCGAGGCGCTGTTGCCGTTGACGTTGGTGACGCTCACCTGCACGCTGGCGTCGCCGTCTTTCAGACCCGCCAGATCGGCCGCTGGCACCGTGGTCGTCCACTTGCCGTCGGCGCCTACGGTCGCGGTGTAGCTCTTGCCGCCGAAGGTGATGGTGACGGTCTGATTTTCTTCGACGTTTGAGGTAGTGCCTGAGAGCACCAGATCCGCGCCCTTCTCGGCCGCGTTAATCACGTCATCGGTGGCGATGGCGTCAATGCTGATGGCAACGCTCGCCAGATCCACCGTTACATCGTGGCTGATGGAAACCGGGTTACCGGCGCTGCTCTGGCCCGCAACGGTCACGGTAACCGTGCCAGCACTCAATGCGCCGACGTCCGCGGCCGGGATCGCCGCGCTCCAGGTGCCGTCCTCCAGCACGGTCGCCGGATAGGTCTTGCCGTTTACGGTCACGTTCAGCGCCGCGCCTGCCATCAGCCCGTCGCTGGAACCGGTGATAATCAGGTTCTGCCCGTGTTCGATGCTGTTGATCACGTCGTCACCCGCCACGGTATCCACGCGCAGGCCCGGCAGGTTAGCGTCGATCGTGATATCGCGCTCAGCGGATCCGCTGTTGCCGACGCCGTTGGTCACGCTGGCTGACACCGTCAAATCGCCGTTGCCCAGCGCCGTCAGAACAGATTCAGGCACATCGACGGACCAGGTGAGATCGCTCTGCACCGTTGCGGTGTAGATGTTACCGCCAATGGTCACGGTCACGGTGTTGCCCGCTTCGGCATTCACCACCTTACCGCTGATGGTCTGGCCGGCTGCCAGCTCTGCCGCGTTAATGACGTCGTCGCCCGCAATGGTGTTAACGATCACGCCCGGCAGAACGGACTCCACGTTCACGGTGTGAGACGCGCTGGTGCTGTTACCGACGCCGTCCGTCGCCGAGGCGGTGACGGTGTAAAGCGCCTCGCCCAGCTGACCGACTTCGCTCGCCGGAACGGTGGTGGTCCATTTTCCGTTATCGTCCACCTGCGCACTGTACGCTTTGCCGTTGAGCATCACGGTCACCACCGCACCTGCCGCCAGGCCGGAAGCCGTACCGGAGAGGGTCAGATCCTGGGTTTTCTCAGTATTGTTGATTACATCGTCACCGGAAACGGTGTCAATGGTCAGCCCCGGCGCGGTCAGGTTCACCTCTACGCCGTGCGTGGCGCTGTTGCTGTTGCCGGCTTTATCGGTCAGCGCCGCGGTGATGGTGTAATCCCCGGCGGCCAGCGCGGTTACGTCCGCCGCAGGCACGCCAACGCTCCAGTTGCCGGAGGCGTCGAGAGTGGCGGTGTACGATTTGCCGTTGAGGGTGACGGTGACCACATCGCCCGCCGCCGCGCCGGTCACGGAACCGGTGACAATCAGGGCCTGCGCATGCTCGGCGCTGTTGATCACGTCGTCGTCGGAAACGGTGTGAATGGTCAGCTGTGGAACGGTGGTATCAACCAGCACGTCGCGATCCGCGGAGGCCGGGTTGCCCGCTTTATCCGATACGGCGGCGCTGACGGTGTAGTTTCCGTCGGCAATCGCGCCCAGATCGGCGGACGGTACGGTCACGCTCCAGCTGCCGTTAGCCTCAACGGTGGTGGTGTAGTCCACGCCGTTCAGGGTCACGGTGACGGTCTGACCCGCTTCGGCGTTGGTGACGCCGTTAATCACCAGATCCTGCTGCGCTTCGGCCGCATTGATAATGTTGTTGTCGCTGATGATTTCAATAGACACCGTCGGCGCGGTCGCGTCTACGCTGTACTCGCGGCCCGCGGACGCGCTGTTGCCGTTCACGTTGGTGACGCTCACCTGCACGCTGGCATCGCCGTCCTTCAGGCTGCCCAAATCGGCAGACGGCACGGTGGTTGTCCAGTTGCCGTCGGCATCGACCGTCGCGGTGTACGACTTACCGCCGAAGGTGATGGTGACGGTCTGGTTTTCTTCCACGTTGGTGGTGGAGCCGGACAGCACCAGGTCCGCGCCTTTCTCCGCCGCGTTAATCACGTCGTCAGAGGCAATCGGGTTAATGCTGATGGCGACTGCCGCCAGATCCACCTTCACGTCATGGCTAATAGAAACCGGATTGCCCGCCGCGCTCTGGCCGTCCACGGTCACGGTGACCGTGCCCGCATTCAGCGCGCTGACGTCTGCCGCCGGAATGGCCGCCGTCCAGGTCCCGTCCGCCAGCACGGTTGCGGCGTAGGTTTTACCATTGACGGTCACCGTTAACGCCGCGCCCGCTGCCAGGCCTTCGCTGGAGCCGGTGATAATCAGGTTTTGAGCGTGCTCGATGCTGTTGATGACATCGTCGCCTGCCACGGTATCGACCCGCAGGCCAGGCAGGTTAGCGTCTATCACGATTTCGCGCTCGCCGGTGCCGGTGTTGCCGTGGCCGTTGGTGACGCTTGCTGACACCGTCAGATCGCCGTTCCCGATGGCGGTTAAGATCGTGGACGGCACGTTGACCGACCAGCTCAGATCGTCCTGAACCGTCGCCGTATAAGTATTGCCGCCGATGGTAACGGTGACAGTGTCACCGCTCGCCGCGCCGCTCACTTTCCCGCTCAGGGTCTGTCCGGCAGCCACTTCCGCCGCGTTAATAACGTCGTCCGTGGCGACCGGGTTGATGGTGACCTGCGGCAGCGCGCTGTCGACCAGCACGCTGTGGCCGGTGCTCGCGCTGTTGCCCGCGCTGTCGGTTACGCTCGCCGTCACCACATAGCTCGCTTCGCCTAGCGCCGAGACGTTTGCCGCCGGAACGGTCACGCTCCAGTTCCCGCTCGCGTCGGCGGTGGCCGTATAGTTGATGCCGTTCAGCGTCACCGTAATGGCGGCTCCTTCCGGCTGGTTGCTGGTGCCGGACACCTGCAGATCCTGGCCTTTCTCGGTCGCGTTGATCACGTCGTCAGCCGCCAGGGTATTGATGGCAATCACCGGCGCGGTGAGGGAGACGTCAAACTCGTGCGTCGCGCTGGTGCTGTTACCGGCTTTGTCGGTGAGGGTCGCGGAGATCGTCTGCTCGCCGTTTGCCAGCGCGCCCACGTCCGCCGCCGGAACGCCCACGCTCCAGCTGCCGGACGCGTCCAGCATGGCGCTGTAGTCTTTCCCGTTCAGGGTCACGGTAATCACGTCGCCCGCCTGCGCGCCCGTCACCTTACCGGAGACGATCAGCGCCTGGCCGTGCTCGGCAATATTCACGACGTCATCGCCCGCAACGATGTTGAACGAAATCTGCGGTACGGTGGTATCGACCAGCACTGAAGAGCCCGCGCTGGCCGGGTTGCCTGCCTTATCTGACACGGTCGCCGTTACCGCGGCGCTGCCGTCGGTGATGCCCGCCAGATCCGCCGCAGGCACGTCCAGCGTCCAGCTGCCGTCCGCCTGCACCTGCGCGCTGTATTGATTGCCGTTGAAGGTCACGGTGACCGTCTGGCCCGCTTCGGCAGTAGAGGTCCCGCTCAGGGTCAGATCCTGCGCCGCCTCTGCCGCATTCAGCATGTTATCGCCGCTGATGGTGTTGATGGTCACCGTCGGCGCGGTGGTGTCGACGCTGAACTCCTGCGCCGAAGACGCGGCGTTGCCGTTCACGTTGATGACGCTGACCTGAACGCTGGCGTCGCCGTCTTTCAGGCCGCTCAGATCGGCAGCCGGAACGGTCCAGGTCCAGTCGCCGTTGCCATCCACCGTCGTGGTGTAGGTTTTCCCTGCGAAGGTGATGGTCACGGTCTGGCCCGCTTCAACACCGGAAGTGGTGCCGGACAGCACCAAATCCTGGCCTTTTTCCACCGCGTTAAGCACGTTGTCGTCGGTCACGCTGTTGATGGTGATGGCGACCGGCGTGAGATCGACGTCCACGACGGTCCCGATGGTTACCGGGTTGCCAGAAGCATCCTGCGCGCTTGCCTTGATATCCAGTGAGCCATCCGCCCACTGGGACACGTCCGCTGCAGGTACCGCTGCCTGCCAGGTGCCGTCCGCCAGCACCGTTGCGGAATAGGCTTTGCCGTTGATGGTCACGGTCACGGCGCTGCCCGCCGCCAGATCGGTGCTGGTTCCGGATACAATCAGGTTCTGCGCGTGTTCAATCACGTTGATCACGTCGTCGCCTGCGACCGTATCAATACGCAGTCCCGGAAGCTGGGCGTCGATGGTGAAGTCGAGCGAAGAGGAACCGGTATTGCCGTGCGCGTTGGTGACGCTGGCCGATACGGTGAGATCCCCGTTACCGAGCGCGGTGAACTGGCTCTCGCTTAACGGCAGGCTCCAGGTCAGATCGTCCTGCACGGCAGCCGTGTATGTCTGGCCGCCAAGGATAATCGTGACAGTGTCACCTGGCGCCGCGTTCGTGACTTTACCGGACAGGGTTTGCCCTGCCGCCACTTCCGCCGCGTTAACGATATTGTCGCCCGCCAGCGTGTTAATCGTCACCACCGGCAGCGAGCTGTCTACCAGCACATCGTGTGAGGCTGAGGCGCTGTTGCCTACGCTATCGGTGACGTTCGCCGTCACGGTGTAATTCGCTTCGCCCAGCGCCAGCACGTTTGCCGCCGGTACGGTCACGCTCCAGTTGCCGCTGGCGTCAGCGGTGGCCGTGTACTGAATGCCGTTGAGGGTCACCGTAATAGTCGTGCCTTCCGGCTGGTTGCTGGTGCCGGAAATCTGCAGATCTTCGCCTTTCTCGGTCGCGTTAATCACGTCGTCCGCCGCCAGCGTGTTGATACCGATGACGGGCGTCACGGTATTCACCACCACATCCAGCGAACTGCTTCCGGTATTGCCGGATCTGTCGGTCACGGAGACGTCAACTGTCCAGGTGCCGTCAGCCAGCCCCTGCACGACGGACGCCGGCAGGCCAAGGCTCCATTTGCCCGCCGCATCCACCACGGTGGTGTAATCGACGCTGTTAATAGTGATGGTCACCAGATCGCCCGCTGCCGCGCCGGTGACGGAGCCGCTCAGGATCTGCGCCTGTGAATGGGCGAGCTGGTTAACGGTGTTGGTGTCGGTGACAAAGCTGTTGATGGTCACCTGCGGCACGGTCGCGTCCACCAGCCCCACGCGGTCGGCGCTGCTGGTGTTGCCCGCCACGTCGCTCACGGTGGCCGTCACGGTAACGATGCCATCGTTGAGGGCACCGACGTCTGCCGCCGGGACGCTCAGCTGCCAGGTACCGTCCGTCTGGACCGTAGTCTGATACGTTTTGCCGTTCAGCGTCACGGTAACCGTCTGGCCGGGTTCCGCACTGCTGCTACCGCTTAACAGTAAATCCTGCTGCGCTTCAGCCGCGTTGATGATGTTATCGGCGGTCAGGTTATCGAGCGTAATCGCCGGTGGCTGCGTATCCACCGTGACCACGCGCGACGCGTCGGCACTGTTGCCGTTGACGTTAGTGACGCTGACGCTCACCTGCGCGCGCCCGTCGATGAGTGTTTCCATGGCGCTGGCGGGCACGGTCAGGCTCCAGGAGCCGTCCTGCTGCACCTGCGCGGTGAAGGTCTGGTCGGCGAATTTCACCACCACGGTCTGCCCCGCCTCCACGCCCTGCGTCTGGCCGGAAAGGGTTAAATCGGCCCCTTTTTCTGCGGCATTCAGCAGGTCGTCGCCGGAGACGGTATCAATGGTGACCGCCACGGCGTTCAGATCCAGTTCAATCGGGTGTTCAGCCGCAACGGTGTTGCCCCAGGCATCTACCGCGCTGACGCTAACCGTGATGCCTCCCGCGCTCCAGGCCTGCAGGTCCGCCGCCGGGACGCCGATCTGCCAGTTGCCGCTGGCGTTAACCGCGGTAACGTAATCAACGTTGTTGATGGTAACGGTAATCTGCGTGCCGGCAGCCAGATGGGTGCTGGAGCCGGTGACGCTCAGATCCTGCTGCTGTTCGATCGCGTTGATGACGTCATCGCCGGAAATGGTGTTTACGCGCAGGCCCGGCAGTTCAGCATTGATATTGATATCGCGCTCGCCGGTGCCGGTATTGCCGTGCCCGTTGGTCACCGACGCGGTAAAGGTTAAATCCCCGTCGCCGAAGGCCTGAAGATCCGCTGACGGAATTTTCACGCTCCAGGTCAGGTCGTTGCCAACCGTTGCGGTGTAGCTCTTGCCGCCCACGGTGACAGATACGGTATCGCCCGCCGCCGCGCCGGTAACGCGACCGCTGAGGGTTTGATCGACGCCCGCTTCGGCTTTATTGACCAGGTTGTCGCCCGCAAAGGTGTTGATAATGACCTGCGGAAGTACGGTATCCACCAGCAGCGTCGCCCCGGCAGAACCGCTGTTACCCACGCTGTCGGTACCGCTGACGCTAACGGTGTAAAGGGTGTTCGCCAGATTCAGCACGTCGGAAACCGGCACCTGGACCGCCCAGATACCGTTTTCAACGGTGGCCTGATAGCTGACGTTGTTCAGCGTCACGGTGATAGTGCTGCCGTCAGGCAGGTTGCTGGTGCCGGTGAGGCTCAGCGGCTGCATTGCCTCCTGAGCATTCAGCACGTTGTCCTGGCTGATGGCGTCAATCGTAAATTCTGGCGGGTTTCCGCTCAGCGTAATATCGTGCGTGGCGCTGCCGGTGTTGCCTGCCGCGTCGGTCACGGAAACTGAAATTGTATGGTTACCTTCTCCCAACGCGCCCAGCACGGACGCCGGAACGCCTACGCTCCAGCTGCCGTCCGCCAGCACCACGCCGGTGAAGGACTGTCCGCCAACGGTCACGGTGACCACATCGCCTGCCGACGCGCCGCTCGCCTGCCCGGAAATAATCTGCGCCTGCCCCTGCTCGCTGATATTGAGGGTATCGTCGCCCGCCACGGTATCAATAGTGACGACCGGCGCGGTGGTATCAACCGTGAAATCTCCCGTCACGGACGTACCGTTGCCCGCTTTGTCGCTAACGTTAACCGTCAGAGTGTGATTGCCCTCGTTGAGCGCCTGCACGTCGTTCGCTGCAAGCGTGACGGACCAGGTGCCGTCGCTACCCACCGTAGCGTTATAGTTTTTACCGTTCAGCGTGACCGTGACGATCTGACCGGCTTCCGCATTCGTTTTACCGGTCAGGGTCAGCGGCTGATTGTGCTCAGCCGCATTAATGATGTTGTCCTGCGCGAGGGTATCGACAGAGAGGGTTGGTGCGGTGGTATCCACGCCGATCGTCTGGCTGCCGCTCACGGTATTACCCGCCGCGTCTTTGCCGCTGACGTTAATCGTCCAGGTGCCGTCGCCCAGCGCCTGCGCGTCTGCTGCAGGCACGTTCACGTTCCACGCGCCGTCTGCCCCGACTTCAGCCGGGTAGGTTTTGCCGTTCAGCGTTACGGTAAGTAAGGTACCCTGCGCCAGGTTTTTGCTGGCTCCGGAAACCGTAAAGCCCGCGGATTGTTCGCTGGCGTTCAGCACGTTATCGCCCGCCGTGGTGGCAAGCGTAATGGCGGCATCGGCGGTTGAAACCGTCACGGTGATACTGCCCGCAGAGGTGGTTTTACTGCCGTCGATCTGCACGACCGACCAGGTGTGCTCCCCGTCCGTCTGGGTCGGTAACATTACCGTCCACGTGCCGTCTTTGCCGACCATCGTGCTCGCAATGGTGCTGCCGCTGCTGTCTTTAACCTGGATGGTCGCGCCCGGCTGACCGGTACCGCTAAAGGTTGGGTTGCTGTCGTCCGTGATCTCGTTTGCGCTCAGCACGCCCTGCTTGTCACCCGCTTTATCCGACAGCAGGAAGGTTGGCGTGGCGCTTTCCACCTCTTTCGTATTATCAATAACTTTTGTCTTAGTTTCGCCGTCGCCGCCGTTTGCCAGCAGCGCCCCGATGGCACCGCCACCTAATGCAGCTCCCGCAATCCAGCCCCACGGCGCGTCGCTTAATACGCTTTCCTGTTCAAGGAAAGGTTGAATGCTGCTAATCGGTGTGGCCTGTGCGGTTAACTCGGTCACCGCAGCGCCTGACGCGTCCCCGGCATCGGCAAAAGAAATATGCGTCAGTTCCTGACGATCGTTGAATACCAGCTCTGACTGAGTATGCGTTTCAGGATCTTCAACAAAATAGTTATTGCAGCGGATAACGCTGCCATCTTTCATATAAATAAGGAGGTCTTTACCCTGGCGGACATAGCGCACCACATCCTGAGCAGAACCCTGGATTTCAATCACGCTCGGGGATGAAATAGAGACCGACAGATTTCCTTCGCCGGTTAATTTCGTTTTCTCCGCCGTTTTGCGAATGATGACATCAACAACTTTTATGTTACTCATATTCTTCTCCTTGCAGGTGTACGGATTCCTGTGGATATGTCCACCAGATGGATGTAGCTATCCCTGGGAAAAAACACCCATTATTTTCAGTCTTACTTTGCGCAACACTGCGCGTCTTTTATTAACTCAAATCGGGTAATTTTGCGGCAGCGTTTTTCTCTATTCCAATAAGCGGCATTAAATTATCAACCGCGGAAGCATAATTAATTGCCGAACTCCAGCCATCATACTCAGCGATTATTTTCGCCGAAGTAGCCTGCCAGACATCCTGCTCAACGCTGAGCAGATCGTTAATGCTCCTCTTGCTCAGGGTGTACTCATTTTTATAAACATCCCGGGCGCGCAGGGCATTTTCCAGCTGCTGCTTCCCGGCCTCCATTCTTCCCCGTGCGCCGGTCCAGTCCGCCTGCGCGACGGAGGCTTTTTGCAGGACGTCGAAACGCGCCTGATCGACCTGAGAGGAGGCCATCGCTCGTGCTCCTTCAGCCTGCCGCACTCGTGCGGAAACTGCGCCCCCCTGATAAAGCGGTGCGTCAATATTGAGCTGGATCTGGTCGTCCCAGTACGAACGGTTGTCCGATTCATAACGGGTGCGCCCGCCCTTCAGGCTTAACGTCGGCCAGTGCTGGGACTTCGCCGTTTCCACGCCGTACTGGGCAGAGCGCTCCATGTTTTGCGCGGCCATAACCGCCGGTATCAGCGAATAATCAATGCGGTTGAGCGAATCAGGTTCAACCGCGAGGTTTGCGGGTACAGGCGAATAGTTTTCTGCCTGCATACCGGTTAATACCGCAAGCCGCGCGCGGGCGCTGTTTAAGGCGGCCTGATACTGTGCGACCGTCGCCTGCATGCCAGCAATACGCGTGCGGGTCTGGAGCTCATCGGAGGTCGAACTCACGCCCGCGTCGGCACGCAGCTTTGCCAGCTGCTCAACGTTTTTCAGCGCCTGAACGTTCTCCTTTGCCGCCTGCAGCAGATCGGCATAGCGTTTGACCTCGACGTAGCTCAGCGCCGTTTTTTCCGCCACGTCAGAGAGCGTGCCCATCAGCTGATAGCGATAGCTATCGCGCTGGGCGGAAGACTGGCTGATGCTGTTATTGGTCTTGCCAAAATCGTACAGCAGCTGCGTCAGGCTCAGCCCCCAGGCGGCCGAATTCTTCAGCGACCCGCTGGAATCGGTGGTCTGGCTGTGCCCTGTACTCCCGTTCAACGATATTTGCGGCATCCAGCCGCTGCGCGCTTCATCTATTTGTGCCTGGCCAATACCTAATTGTGCGGCCTGCTGACTAATAGACGGATCGCGATCGATAGCAAAAAGAATGCTTTCTTTTAAGGTTGTCGTGGCAACCGGGGCAATGCCCACCTGACTGGTATTGGCGTACGCAGTATTTATGGCTAATGAAATGAATGCCAGTGCTGCTGTAAATCGGCGTAACATAGGCTTTCGTAATATCGTCATTGTTATCTCCCTGACTCTGAGTGACACTGAAGCAATTACCCAAAAAGAGGTATAGATAATTAGACAAATATCTTATTTAGCATCCTTGCCGTATTTTAGGTAAAACTCCCCCATACCCATTTCCTCTGGAGATGAGATCTGCCTGCGTCTTATTTAAATTAAGAATTTACTTATTTCCTAAAGTGGTTAGCAGCATAACAAAATGTGTTATAGGCCACTACACCCCCAATGTTAAGGCGGTGTTACAATTAAGAAAAAACATGGGGTTTCTGGACAAAACTCTTAAAATGACCTTTCAGATGAAACATATAAACCGACTGTTATTTAAGGAAAATTCTTAATTTGCTCCCTGTACATTTTTGCGTTAATTTCCGCGCGGGTCAGACACAAAGATTTTCAAAGAAGTGTCAATTTAAGTAGCCAAACAGGCTGAATTAAAATTTAATGCTATTAATAAACTAATTAAAGCAATTAAAAACCACACTAAAACGATTTAACAGAATTAAAACCCATTCAATGGTAGTGCAGTGGTTACATAACCCAAACCGTTAAATAAAACATAACAATAACATTGTGATTAACATTCAAAACGGCTTTCTTATACCTGTTTAATAAAATTTTAATAATCATACAACTGAATCATCCCGCTACTTCCCCCACATCAAAACGACATTGCCCTTCTCTCTTCGTTAAAATGCTGTATTATGCAAACTATTGCGACATTTTGCAGGAATGTACCCCCATGCACAAAACCGCTCGTCAACGCTACGTTCTGGATATCCTGAGCGAGCAAGGCCAGGCCAGCATCACCGAGCTGGCCGAAAAGCTGCAGGTTTCAGCCGATACCATCCGTCGGGATCTGACCGACCTGGAGAACCAGGGCCTGGCGCAGAAGAACCACGGCGGAGCCATCGCGTTGAATCTCTCCGCCATGAACCGTCAGGGCCGCAATACGCTGCTGCCGGAGACCAAACAGCGCCTGGGTAAGCAGGTCGCACAGCAGGTTCCACCGGGCTCCACCCTGTTTCTGGATGCCGGGAGCACGGTGATGGCCGTCGCCACCTTTCTTCAGGGGCCGCTCACCGTCATTACCACGTCACTGGATATCGCCCAGCACTTTAGCGACCGGGAAGACGTTGAGCTGATCCTGCTCGGGGGGAAATGGGACCACCAGCAGCGCCTGTTTGCCGGAAGCGCCACGTTATCTTTGCTGTCCCGCTATCGGGCAGATATCGCTATCCTCGGGGCGTGCGCCATTCATGCCGAACTTGGGTTGAGCGCCGGTAAAGAAGCGGATGCCGAGGTTAAACGCGCAATGCTGGACGCAAGCCACGTGCACTGGATTGTCGCCGATCATCTGAAAATTAACCGCTGCGAGCCGTATCTGGTTTCCGGGTTATCCAACATTCAACAACTCTTTTTAGATCGTCCCTGGCCTGAGCTTGGGGACTCTGGCGCATTGCAGGTCACGGTGTGCGCGAATTAACGTGGAGAAGGTCATGAGTAAAGTTCAAACAATCAACATTGCGCTGATCGGGTATGGATTTGTCGGGAAAACCTTCCATGCCCCGCTGATCCAGTCTGTGGACGGGCTTAAGCTGGCAGTTGTCTCTTCTCGCGATGAAGAGAAGGTAAAACGCGATCTGCCGGACGTACAGGTGGTCGCCACCCCTGAAGAGGCTATTCAGCATCCTGATGTTGACCTGGTGGTGATTGCCTCCCCCAACGCCACGCACGCCCCGCTGGCGACGCTGGCCCTGAACTCGGGTAAACACGTGGTCGTGGATAAGCCTTTCACCCTCGACATGCAGGAAGCCCGCGACCTGATTGCGCTGGCGGAGGAAAAGCAGCTGCTGCTCTCCGTCTTCCACAACCGCCGCTGGGACAGCGATTTCCTCGGCATTAAGCAGGTTATTGAGCAAGGCACGCCTGGCAAGGTTAAACACCTTGAATCGCACATCGACCGCTTCCGCCCGGAAGTGCGCGTACGCTGGCGCGAGCAGAATGTCCCCGGGAGCGGCCTGTGGTTTGACCTGGGGCCTCATCTTATCGACCAGACGCTGCAGCTCTTTGGCCTGCCGCAGTCGGTTCAGGGGAATATCGCGACGCTGCGCGACGGCGCAGAAATTAACGACTGGGCGCACGTGGTCTTAAACTACCCGGAGCATAAGGTGATTCTGCACGCCAGCATGCTGGTGGCAGGCGGTACGGCGCGCTTTGCCGTCCACGGGGACAAGGGCAGCGTGGTGAAGGCCAGAATCGATCAGCAGGAAGCACAGCTGCTCTCTGGGGTGATCCCCGGCAGTGAGTTCTGGGGCGAAGACAGCGACAGTATGGTGTTCTTCGGCGCTGACGGCGCGCCGCAGACGATCCCTACCCCGAAAGGCGATCAGCGCCAGTACTATATTAACGTGCGTGATGCGCTACGCGGGGAAATCGCCAATCCTGTCCATCCTGTTGAGGCATTAGCGGTGATGGCCGTGCTGGAAGCGGCGGTGAAGTCGTCGGAGACGGGGTCAACTCAGGGGCTGGCGTTAACTGCCGAAGAGCGTGCTTTGCTGGGTTAAAAAACAAGCCGGGTGGCGCATCGCCACCCGGCAAGCGTTAAATACTACGAACGCTTTTTCGGCATCATGCGCAGAAGGGTATTATCTTTCCAGAAATAGTGGTGCATCAGCGCCGCCGCGGCGTGCAGGCCAATCACAAAATAGCCCAGATTTGCCAGCGTTTCGTGCCACTCTTTCAGCACATCAACCAGGTCAAATTTTGACTCTGCCGCATGCGGCATCGCCAGGCCAAAAGCAAACCAGTCGCTGCCCCGGTTATACATCATCACAATGCCAATCAGCGGCAGCGCAATAAACAGCAGATACACCACCAGATGCCCCAGATGGGACATCCCCGTCACCATCGCTTTTGGCTTCGGTTGAATCGGTGGCGCGCGGAACTTCAGACGAACCAGAAGACGGGTCACCATCAGCACCAGGATACTGATACCGCATGAGACGTGGATCATGTTGATCGCCGGGCGCGCGGTGCGCGGGAAGAAACCTCTGAACTCCATGGCGCAGTAGGCGACGATGATTAACAGAAACACCAGCCAGTGGATGCCGATTTGCAGGCTTGTATATTTAGTGCGCATGTGATTTCTCAATTAAAAACAGTTACCGCGCCAACATAATCCCCTTTCCTTAAAAATTCATTAACTTTTCTGTATGGTTTTTCAAATACTTCCTCCCGCATGAAGCATCTTCAATTGCCGCCCTGCCCGTGATGGTCTAAGCCTGGATGAGTTCAAACTGTCGCATCGACACGTTTACAGGAGAACACCATGAGTAAAATTGGCATTAACGGCTTTGGACGCATTGGGCGCCTTGTACTGCGTCGCCTTCTTGAAACCCAGGACAGTAATACCGTCGTCGCCATCAACGACCTCACCTCCCCGAAAGTGCTGGCCTACCTGCTAAGGCATGATTCCAACTACGGTGGCTTCCCGTGGAGCGTGGACTTCACCGAGGATGCGCTGATTGTGGACGGTAAAACCATTGCGGTGTACGCCGAGAAAGAGGCGAAGCACATTCCGTGGAAAGCCGCAGGCGTGGATATCGTCGTGGAGTGCACCGGCTTTTATACTTCTGAAGAGAAATCACGGGCGCACCTGGACGCCGGCGCGAAGAAAGTGCTGATTTCTGCGCCTGCGGGTGACATGAAAACTATCGTCTACAGCGTTAATGACGACACCATTGACGCCAGTGATACCATCATCTCCGTCGCCTCCTGCACCACCAACTGCCTCGCTCCGCTGGCGAAAGCCCTGAACGATGCGTTTGAAATTAAGGTGGGCACTATGACCACCATTCACGCCTATACCGGTACGCAGGCGCTGGTAGATGGCCCGCGCGGGAAAGACCTTCGCGCCTCCCGGGCGGCGGCAGAGAACATTATTCCGCACACCACGGGTGCCGCCAAAGCCATTGGCCTGGTGATCCCTGCGCTCAGCGGCAAACTTAAGGGCCACGCGCAGCGCGTGCCGGTAAAAACAGGTTCGGTAACCGAGCTCGTGGCCATTCTGGGCAAGAAAGTCACCGTTGAGGAGATCAACGCCGCGCTGAAAAAGGCGACGCAGGGCAATAAATCGTTTGGGTATACCGACGAAGAAATTGTGTCGTCAGATGTGATTGGCTCGCACTATGGTTCGGTGTTTGACGCCACGCAGACGGAGGTGTCAGAGGCGGGAGAACTTCAGCTGGTGAAAGCCGTTGCCTGGTATGACAACGAATACGGTTTCGTCACTCAACTGGTGCGGACGCTGGATAAGTTTGCGGCGCTGTGATTTTTTCCCCTCATCCTAACCCTCTCCCCATTGGGGCGAGGGAATTGTTCCGTGCTCAGATGATTTTTCGCGTCACCTTCAGGACCGGATCCTGCTGCAGCTGTTTCCATGCGGCCATGACGGCCTCGGGGAATTCAACGTGAGCAATATAATCCCGCCCGGCCGGGCCATAGCCGTTGGCGTCATCATACAGGCGCGGCAGTTCCCCAAGAACCAGAGAAAGATAGCGGTCAACGGGCCACAGCCCGGTGTTGCCCTCACCGAATTCCACGCCCTCTTTTCCGTTTTGCAGCGTTGGCGTAAACCCGGGATGGCTTGTCCACTCCGGTGACTCGGACTCATCCCGACAAACGCGGGCAAACGTCGCCATCGTGCGGCGCTGCATCGTCGGATCCTGCACCACCAGCACCCGCCCGGTCGTTCGATGACGCTGTTTCAGCATGTTCCAGCTAAAGCGCGCGTTTTCACCGCAGTTGGTGGATTGATCCTCAACCCACAGATGCCCCTGCGGGATCTTCCAGAACTCCCGCGCAATGTCGGCAAGAATGCTTGCTTCGGCCCGCCCTGCGACCGGTACGGTGTGGTAACGCGGATGACTGGCGATGGCAGCATATAAAAAGGTGGTCGAATGCCCGATGCCGCCACTAATCAGGAGCGGGATTTCTCTCTGCGCGGCAATACGGCAGGCCGCGTCAATGGTTGGGATCACCGCGTTTCCAGCCAGAATCACCGCATCTATCTCCGGGGCCTGACGCGTCACGCTCAGTTCGTCCTGCGCCAGCCATGCGCCGACAGTATTGATGGCCGCCAGCGTGGCATCCGCCAGAAGGGGAAAATGGGGGTGAACCATGATGAACTCCTCACGTTGTTGAAGCGCCGAATTTATCATTTTCTGAAATAACCAGAAACATCCAAAAATCATCGGGTTGCACCTGCCTATTATGCTTTTGATTTCCAGCCTTACAAAACATTGTATTGTGCAGACGTTATGTAAAAGCACCCGGCGCTGCTTATTTCACCGTGATCTGACCAGTTTTATCCCCCCTTCGCTTGCCAAAAACAACATCCAACCCTAAGTTGCTTAACAATTTCACAACCTTTTTCATCATCACAGGTTGCACCTGAAGCGCGCCAGGTGACACCTCTCTCTCATCATCAACGTGGCGGGGTTTCAGGTCATGACAGAACATGAAAGTACGACGACGGTATTACGAAAAAATAAAAAGGTATTAATTGCCAGCCTTACCGGGAGCGCCATTGAATGGTTTGACTATTTTCTCTACGGTACGGCGGCCGCGCTGGTCTTCAATAAGATCTTTTTCCCGATGGTCGATCCGGTGATCGGTCTCATTCTCTCGTATCTCTCTTTCTCATTAACCTTTTTTATTCGCCCCATTGGCGGGGTACTTTTCGCCCATATTGGCGACCGTATCGGACGTAAAAAAACCCTCGTTCTAACCCTCTCACTAATGGGAGGTGCAACCGTCATGATTGGTCTGCTGCCCACGTATGAGATGATTGGCCTGTGGGCTCCCGCTCTGCTGATCCTGATGCGTATCATTCAGGGGATGGGCATCGGCGGTGAATGGGGCGGCGCGCTGCTGCTGGCCTATGAATACGCGCCAGAAAAACGTAAAGGCTTCTTCGGCAGCATTCCGCAAGCGGGCGTCACCATCGGCATGCTGATGGCAACCTTTATCGTTTCGCTGATGACTCTGTTCAGCGAGGAGGATTTTCTCTCCTGGGGCTGGCGTATCCCGTTCCTGCTGAGTTCGGTTCTGGTGTTGCTCGGCCTGTGGATCCGCAAGGATATTGATGAAACGCCCGATTTTAAGAGAGTCAAAGCGTCCGGTCAGGTGGCTAAGGCCCCGCTGCGCGATACGCTGAAGCATCACTGGCGTGAAGTGCTGATCGCCGCCGGTCTGAAGGTGGTTGAAACCGCCCCCTTCTACATCTTCTCTACGTTTGTAGTGAGCTATGCCACCAGCACGCTGACCTATCAAAAATCACAGGCGCTGGAAGCCGTGACGCTGGGAGCCCTGGTGGCGACCATAATGATCCCGCTGATGGGGTTGCTCTCCGATAAGGTAGGCCGTCAGCGCATGTACGCAATCAGCGTCTTCGTGCTTGGCCTGTTTATCGTTCCGTGGTTTATGCTGCTCAATACCGGTACAACCTGGGGCATCGTGCTCGCGACGGTCATCGCCTTTGGCGTGCTGTGGGCCCCTGTCACGGCGGTACTCGGCACGCTGTGCTCTGAAATTTTCAGTGCAAACGTGCGCTACACCGGCATTACACTCGGCTATCAGCTGGGTGCCGCGCTGGCCGGCGGTACCGCCCCGCTGATTGCCACCGGCCTGCTGGCAAAATATGACGGCGACTGGGTGCCGGTGGCCTGGTATCTTGCCGTCACGGTAACCATTTCCTTAATCGCGATTTTCTGCGCCAGCCGCGTTAAGCGTGCAACACTCATCCAGGCGCAGCCCGAACGTCTCTGACCGTTCCCGGCCCGTCCTGCGGGCCGCTCTTTTTCCTTAAATTTCCCTTCACCATTTGATTAACATGCGTAAATCATATTCACTTGAATTATCATTTGCGGCAGACGTAGAATCGCTAGCCCGCTAATTATTCAATCATTTCTAAGGTAAACGACGTTATGCGCCTGCCCGAACGCGACCCTTATGCTCCTCGCGAGTGGCAGCCACATGAGAAACCCGCCCTGCTGGGTTCGCCCTCCACGCCCGAACACAGTACGCCAAAACGCATTGCCTACGGCGTCGTGGGCCTGCTGGTCTGCCTGACGGGGGCGCTGGGGAATGCGGTGGTGACCGCCAACCTGCAAAATTTGCAGGGGACATTCGGCGCCTGGTCGACCGAAATCGCATGGCTGCCCGCGGTCTATGTGATGACCAACATCTCCATTAACCTGCTGCTGGTCAAATTCCGCCAGCAGTACGGTTTGCGCGCCTTCACCGAAGGTTTTCTGGTGCTGTACGTGCTGGTCACCTTTTTCCACTTGTTCGTTAACGATCTCAGCTCGGCGCTGATGGTTCGCGCCGCGCACGGCATGGTGGCCGCCGCGCTCAGCTCGCTGGGGATTTATTACCAGATCCAGGCATGGCCTGCGAAGCACCGCCTGAAGGCGCTGACCATTGGTATCACCGGGTCGTCGCTCGCCATCCCGCTGGCGCGCCTGTTTTCAACCGAGCTGCTGCAGCTGGACGAGTGGCGCGGGCTCTATTTCTTCGAGCTGGGGCTGGCGCTGATCTCCCTGGCCTGCGTGATAGCCTTAAAACTGCCGCCGGGCGACCGGCGCAAGGTATTCGAGAAAAAAGACTTTATCACCTTCTTTTTAATGGCCCCCGGGATGGCCCTGCTCTGCGCCGTACTCTCGTTAGGCCGCCTTGACTGGTGGTTCGAAGCGCCGTGGATTGGCTGGTCGCTGGCGCTATCGCTGGTGCTGATTGTGGCGGCCATCGTCTTTGAACATAACCGCACTAACCCGCTGCTGAACACCCGCTGGCTGTCGAGCGGCAGCATCGTCCGCCTGGGGCTGATTATGCTGCTGATCCGTATCGTGCTGGCAGAGCAAAACACCGGTGTCATCGGCTGGCTGCAGTACGTAGGCTTACAGAACGAGCAGATGACGCACCTGGCGTGGTCTATTTTCGCCGGGATCGTCTGCGGAATTGTCACCAGCTGTCTCACCATCAAGCCGACGAAACTGGCGTGGCCAATTATTACCTCCCTGGCGCTGATGATTGTTGCCTCGCTGCTGGACAGCCAGTCTAACAACCTGACCCGCCCGGATCAGCTGATGGTAAGCCAGTTCCTGCTCGGCTTCGGCAGCGCCTTCTTCCTGGCGCCCGCCATGCTGGCCGCCATTGGCGGCGTGATCGCCGACCCGCGTAACCTGGTCAGCTTCTCGGTGATGTTTGGCATGAGCCAGAACCTCGGCGGCCTGCTGGGCTCCGCTATCCTCGGCACCTTCCAGACCTGGCGCGAGAAATACCACTCCAGCCTGCTGGCGGACCAGCTCACCACGCTCAACCCGCTGGTCAACGAGCGAATTCAGCTTTATACCCAGATGTATAAAAGCCTGATCGGCGACAGCGCGCTGCTGGGAACGCAGGCGATAACGCAGCTGCAAACGGTCACCGCGCTGGAGGCGAATATTCTGGCTTACAACGATACTTATCTGCTGACGGCGAGCATCGCTGCCGCCACGCTGGTCTGGATTTTATGGCGCTTGCTGCGCCTGCGCATCACTGCCCGTCTGGCGCTGAAGAACGCCACCGGCAACAAATAATTGATAGAGTTCTGGAGAGTTTATGAGTCAGCAGGATGCCGCCAAAGAGCAGGCCAACACCCGCAAAAATGTGCGCATTGTTTCCGTTTTTACCGCCGCCGCCATCGGTATTGTTGGCGTGCTGGTGATCCTTTACGCGTGGCAGTTGCCGCCGTTCACCCGCCACGCACAGTTTACCGATAATGCCTACGTGCGCGGTCAGACGACGTTTATAAGCCCGCAGGTAAACGGCTATATCACTGAGGTCAAGGTTCAGGACTTTGAGCAGGTCAAAAAAGGCGACCTGCTGGTGCAGATCGATGACCGAATCTATCGGCAGCGCGTGCATCAAGCCGAGGCGCAGCTGGCGATGAAAATTGCCGCCCTGAATAACAACCTGCAGCAGCGTAAAAGCGCCGAAGCCGTCATCGCCAAAAATGACGCCGCGCTGAAAAATGCCCGCGCCCAGAGCCTGAAAAGCCAGGCGGATTTAAAGCGGGTGAAAGAGCTGACTTCCGACGGCTCGCTTTCCATTCGCGAGCGCGACGCGGCGCTTGCCAGTGCCGCCCAGGGCAGCGCCGACATCGACCAGGCGAAAGCCGCCCTTGAGATGTCGCGTCAGGATCTGCAGACGGTGATTGTGAACCGCGGCGCGCTTGAGGCGGATGTCGAAAACGCGAAAGCGGCGCTTGAGCTGGCGCAGATTGACCTGCAAAACACCCGCATCATCGCCCCGCGCGACGGCCAGCTCGGCCAGATCGCCGTGCGTCTCGGGGCGTATGTGACCGCCGGAACCCATCTCACCACCCTTGTGCCTCCTCAGCACTGGGTCATTGCGAATATTAAAGAGACTCAGCTCGCAGAGCTGCGCGTCGGCCAGCCGGTGAAGTTCACCGTAGATGCCCTGAACAACAAAGCGTATCAGGGCCGCGTGGAGAGTATTTCCCCGGCGACCGGCGTGGAGTTCAGCGCCATCACGCCGGACAACGCCACCGGCAACTTTGTCAAAATCGCCCAGCGTATTCCGGTGCGTATTGAGGTGCTCGGTAAGCCTGAGGACTCTGCCCTGCTGCGTCCGGGCATGTCGGTACAGGTGACCATTGATACGCGGGAGGCGAAGTAATGATCCTTCGCCCGATTGCCGCGCTGGCGGCGGCGGTCATGCTGGCCGGATGCCAGTCCGTCGACGTAAAACCGGCGCAGCCGACGCTGCAAATTCCTGCGCAGTGGCGCACCGTCTCTGGCCCTGCCACCCCGGCGGAGCAGCTCTGGTGGCGCAATTTTCATGACAACCACCTCAACCGCTATGTGGATCAGGCGCTTAAGAATAACAGCGACGTGCTGATCGCCCGCGAACGAATTAACGAGTATCAGGCGCGGGTCTATGCAGCTGACGGGAGCCTGTTTCCTTCGCTTGACGCGGGCGTAACCGGGACGCGCGCCCGTTCGCAGTCCGCCGCGACCGGGCTGCCGGTCTACGGCACGCTGTACAGAGGTAGCCTGACGGCGAGCTATGACGTGGATATCTGGGGCGTCAACCGCAGCACGGCCAATGCCGCCGAGGCTTCGCTGGCGGCGCAAAAAGCCGCCGCTGCCGCCGCGGATTTGACCGTCGCGTCTTCCGTTGCATCAGGGTATGTCACCCTGCTCTCGCTTGACGAACAGCTGCGCGTGACCGAATCCACCCTGAAATCACGCGAAGAGGCGTTTAACCTCGCGAAACGTCAGTTTGAGACGGGCTACAGCTCGCGCCTGGAGCTAATGCAGTCGGATTCCGAACTGCGCTCAACGCGGGCGCAAGTTCCCTTGTTGCAGCATCAGATTGCGCAGCAGGAGAATGCCCTCAGCCTGCTGCTGGGAAGCAATCCTGGCGCGGTGGCTCGCAGTGAACGCTATAAGACGCTGACGCCCCTGAAGCTCCCGTCACAGCTGCCTTCTACGCTCCTGAACCGCAGGCCGGATATCGTCCAGGCCGAACGACAGCTGGTTGCGGCAGACGCCTCGCTTGCCGCCTCACGCGCCAGCCTGCTGCCGTCGATCAACCTGACCGCGACCGGATCGATACAGGATCGAACCCTTTCCGGCCTGCTGGACAACCCGCTTCAGCTCTGGAGCGTCGGGGGCAGTATTCTCGCCCCGCTGTTGAACCGCCAGGCGTTGAATGCGCAGGTGGATATTTCTCAGTCCCAGCGTAACCAGGCGCTCTACGCCTATGAAAAAACCGTGCGTAACGCGTTTGCCGAAGTGAACAACAGCCTTGATGCGATAAGTCGCTATCAGGAACAGCTGACGGAGCTACTTGCCCAGCAGGAGGTGGCCCAGGAGACGCTGCGCATTGCGCAGAACCGCAATCGCAACGGCTACTCCTCCTATCTGGACGTGCTGGACGCCCAGCGCACGCTGTACTCGGTTCAGACCAGCGTCGTGCAGGTGAAAAACAACCTGCTGCTGGCGCAGATTGATTTGTACAGAGCGCTGGGCGGCGGCTGGAATAGCGCGTAAACCCGGTTTGGGCGCTGATGCCCTCACCCCGGCCCTCTCCCACAGGGCCAGGAAGAAAACCCAAGGAGTCAATCTATGCAACAAAAATGGTCTGCCGTAGATAATTACATGATTTCTTCTCTTATCCCTGACGATGACGTACTGAATCAGGTTCTGGAAAACAACAAACGCGCCGGGCTCCCCGAGCACGACGTAGCGGCCAATCAGGGGCAGCTGCTGGCGCTGTTCGTGCGCATGACGCAGGCGCGGCGGATACTTGAGATCGGTACGCTGGGTGCCTACAGCTCAATCTGGATGGCGCGTGCGCTGCCGCCGGACGGTAAGCTGATTACGCTTGAGGCCGATCCCACGCATGCCCGCGTTGCGCGCGAGAATATTCAGCTTGCGGGGTTAAACGAACGCATTGGATTAATTGAGGGCCCGGCGCTGAGTTCGCTGGAAAATTTCGGCAACGTTCCCCCGTTCGACCTGATCTTTATTGATGCCGATAAGCCAAACAATCCCGGCTATCTGGAGTGGGCGCTGCACTATTCCCGCCCCGGTACGGTGATTATCGGCGATAACGTGGTGCGCGATGGCGAGGTCATTAACGGGCAAAGCGACGACGCGCGCGTGCTGGGGGTGCGGCGTTTTATTGAGATGATAGGGGATAATCCGCGTTTAACCGCCACCGCGCTGCAAACGGTGGGGGTTAAGGGATGGGATGGGTTTACGCTGGCGATTGTGAACGGGTGAAAATTGTGCGGGCTGATGCCCTCACCCCGACCCTCTCCCACAGGGAGAGGGAGAAAACCGGGCAAGGGTTTTAAGCTGAAATCTGCTCCATCGCCTGCAGAATACGCTTATCCGAAATCGGATACGGCGTACCGAGCTGCTGGGCAAAGAAGCTGACGCGCAGCTCCTCGATCATCCAGCGGATCGCCTGCACGTCTTCATCGTCGCGGCGGGCAGGCGGCAGTTTGTTGAGCCACTGCTGCCACGCCTGCTGCACGCTCTCCACTTTCAGCATCTGCGCGCGGTCGCGGTGCGGGTCGATAGCCATTTTCTCCAGCCGTTTTTCAATCGCCTGCAGATAACGCAGCGTATCGCCGAGACGATTGAAGCCGTTGCCTGTCACAAAGCCGCGGTACACCAGGCCCGCCATCTGCGCTTTAACATCCGACAGCCCGAGCGCCATGGTCATATCCACGCGCCCCTTCAGGCGCTTGTTGATATTGAACACGGTGGTGAGGATCTGCTCCACCTGCTTCGCGATGTCCACCACGGTGTCGTTCAGCTCCGCACGCACCTTTTCATGCAGCTGGGCAAAGCCCTCTTCCGTACAGACCGGGCCGCCCGCCTCGTGGATCAGTTTGTCCACACCGCAGGAGATGCAGTCGTCAATAAGATCCAGCACCTTGCCGTACGGGTTAAAGTAGAGCCCCAGCTTAGCCTTGTTCGGCAGCTTCTCGTGCAGATACTTGATCGGCGACGGGATGTTGAGCAGCAGCAGGCGACGCAGCCCGCGCCACATCATCTGCTGCTGTTCCTGCGGGTTATCAAACAGTTTGATTGCCACGCTGTCGCGCTCGTCCACCAGCGCAGGCCAGGCTTTGACCTTATAGTTGCCGCGCTTCTGCTCGTAGCTTTCCGGCAGCTGACCAAAGCTCCAGATATGCAGCCCGCTCTGCTCGATGCCGTCGTCGGCCACCGCAGACAGCGTCTCCTGGACTTTGCCTTTCAGCGCCTCTTTCAGCTCGCTCAGTGAGCGCCCTTCCAGCAGCTTTTTGTTTTTATCGTCCACCACGCGGAAGCTGATTTTCAGGTGATCGGGCACCTGATCCCAGTTCCAGTCCTCACGATCAATGGTCGTCCCGGTCATGCGGCGGAATTCGCGCTCCAGCGCGTCCAGCAGCGGCAGCTCCAGCGGCGTGACGCGGCCCAAAAACGCTTCCGCGTAGTTTGGCGCAGGCACAAAGTTGCGGCGCACCGGTTTCGGCAGGGATTTGATCAGCGCAATCACCAGCTCGCGGCGCAGGCCGGGGATTTGCCACTCGAACCCGCTCTCGTCCACCTGGTTTAACAGCGGCAGCGGAATGTGGACGGTCACGCCGTCCGCGTCTGCCCCTGGCTCAAACTGATAGGTCAGACGCAGCTTGAGGTTGCCCTGATGCCAGAAGTTCGGGTAGTCGAGCTTGCTGACCGACTCCGCGCCCTCTTTAATCAGCATGCTCTTTTCAAAGTTGAGCAGGTCCGGCGTCTCTTTGCTGGCCTTCTTCCACCAGCTGTCGAAATGGCGGGCGGAAATCACATCATGGCTGATGCGCTGGTCATAAAACTCGAACAGCGCTTCATCATCCACCAGAATGTCGCGGCGGCGGGACTTGTGCTCAAGCTCCTCCACTTCCGCGCGCAGCTTCAGGTTTTCGCGGAAGAAGGCGTGGCGCGTCTGCCAGTCACCCTCCACCAGCGCGTGGCGGATAAACAGCTCGCGGCACAGGGCCGGATCGATCTGGCTGTAGTTGACCTTACGCGCGGCGACCACCGGCAGGCCGTAAACGGTCACTTTCTCGGTCGCCATCACCGCGCCCTGCGCGCGCTCCCAGTGCGGTTCACTGTACGAGCGCTTAAGCAGATGCTGCGCCACCGGCTCCACCCATTCCGGATCGATACGGGCGGCAATGCGTCCCCACAGGCGGCTGGTTTCCACCAGCTCCGCGACCATGGTCCACTTCGGCGGCTTCTTGAAAAGGCCAGAACCCGGGAAGATGGCGAAACGGGCGTTGCGCGCGCCGGTATACTCCTGCTTCTCGGCGTCCTTCATCCCAATGTGGGACAGCAGGCCGGTCAGCAGCGCGATATGGATTTCGCGGTACTCCGCCGGTTCGCTGTTCACCGGAATGCCCAGCTCTTTCACCACCTGGCGCAGCTGGGTATAGATATCCTGCCACTCGCGCACGCGCAGGTAGTTGAGGAAATCCACCCGGCACTGGCGGCGGAACTGGTTCGAAGAGAGCGCCTTCTGCTGCTCGCCGAGGTAGTTCCACAGGTTCACGAAGGCGAGGAAATCGGACTCTTTGTCGTGGAAGCGACGGTGCTTTTCGTCCGAGGCCTGCTGTTTGTCCATCGGACGCTCGCGCGGATCCTGAATGGAGAGCGCCGAGGTAATGATCATCGCCTCGCGCACGCAGCCGTGCTTTTGCGCTTCCAGCACCATACGCGCCAGGCGCGGGTCGACCGGGAGCTGGCTGAGCTGGCGGCCCAGCGGCGTCAGCTTATAAACCGTCGCCTGCTCGTCGGTGGTAATCGCCCCGAGCTCTTCCAGCAGACGCACGCCGTCCTGAATGTTGCGTTTATCCGGCGCTTCGACGAACGGAAACGCCGCGATGTCGCCCAGCCCCAGGGCGGTCATCTGCAGGATAACGGACGCCAGGTTGGTGCGCAGAATTTCCGGGTCGGTAAACTCCGGGCGCGACAGGAAATCGTCTTCGGAATAGAGACGAATGCAGATCCCTTCCGACACGCGGCCGCAGCGGCCCTTACGCTGGTTAGCAGACGCCTGCGAAACGGGCTCAATCGGCAGCCGCTGGACCTTGGTGCGGTAGCTGTAGCGGCTGATGCGCGCCGTACCCGGGTCGATCACGTATTTAATGCCCGGCACGGTGAGCGAGGTTTCCGCCACGTTGGTCGCCAGGACGATGCGGCGTCCGCTGTGCGGCTGGAAGACGCGGTTCTGTTCGCTGTTGGACAGGCGGGCATACAGCGGCAGGATCTCGGTGTGGCGCAGGTCGCGCTTGCTGAGCGCGTCGGCGGTATCGCGGATTTCGCGTTCGCCGCTCATGAAGATCAGGATGTCGCCCGCGCTTTCGTTACCCAGCTCGTCAACGGCATCGAAGATGGCCTGCAGCTGGTCGCGCTCGGTATCATCCGCCTCTTCCACAATCGGGCGATAGCGCACTTCAACCGGATACGTCCGCCCAGACACCTCAATAATCGGCGCATTGTTGAAGTGCTTCGAGAAGCGTTCCGGGTCGATGGTCGCGGAGGTGATGATCACTTTCAGATCCGGGCGACGCGGCAGCAGCTCTTTCAGGTAGCCGAGCAGGAAGTCGATGTTCAGGCTGCGCTCGTGCGCTTCATCGATGATGATGGTGTCGTACTGCATCAGCAGGCGATCCTGCTGAATTTCCGCCAGCAGAATACCGTCGGTCATCAGCTTGACCATGGTGTTATCGCTCACGTGGTCGCTGAAGCGCACCTTGTAGCCGATGCAGCCGCCCGGCTCCGTCTGCAGCTCTTCGGCAATACGGTTGGCGACGGTGCGCGCCGCCAGACGACGCGGCTGGGTATGGCCAATCAGGCCTTTTATCCCGCGGCCCAGCTCCATACAGATTTTCGGCAGCTGGGTGGTTTTCCCCGAACCGGTTTCACCCGCGACAATCACCACCTGGTGGTCGCGGACGGCCTCAAGGATGTCCTGTTTTTTCTGGCTGACGGGCAGGTTTTCCGGGTAGGTAATCGCCGGTCGCGCGGCTTCGCGCAGCAAGACTTTCCCTGCCGCCTGTTCAATCTCTTTCGCCATCTCCTGGTAAATGGCCTGCTGAGCATCAGGATTTTTAACCTTCTTAACGCCGTGCAGACGACGGGCGAAACGCTGTTTGTCGCGCAGCATCAGAGAATCGAGCTGTTGCAGGAGCATCGGGAAGGTGAATTTTTGTTGTTCTGTCATAACGTTAAAGGGAGCTACACGCCCTGATAAATTCTCTTTTTAATGATTGCTATAGAGTACCACAATGACGCCTTTCGCGCCTTATTCAAAAAATTCGAACATAGGCTTCGATATATTGCGCTATCTCTATGGCAGGATTGTGAATAGAGTGTCAACAAGCAACGGGGCAACCCCCTTCAATCAAATGCAAAAACAGGAATCACCCATGAGCAAAGTATTAGTTTTGAAATCCAGTATTCTGGCAGGGTACTCTCAGTCTGGTCAGCTGTCTGATTACTTCGTTGAACAGTGGCGTGAACAGCATTCTGCTGACGAAATCACCGTGCGTGACCTGGCTGCAAACCCAATTCCTGTACTGGATGGCGAGCTGGTTGGCGCGCTGCGCCCAAGCGATGCACCGCTGAGCCCACGTCAGCAGGAAGCCCTGGCGCTCTCTGACGAGCTGATTGCCGAGCTGCAGGCGCACGACGTTATCGTCATCAACGCCCCGATGTACAACTTCAACATCCCTACCCAGCTGAAGAACTACTTCGACCTGGTGGCACGCGCTGGCGTAACCTTCCGTTACACCGAGAATGGCCCTGAAGGTCTGGTGAAAGGCAAACGTGCGATCGTACTGACCAGCCGTGGCGGCATCCATAAAGACACCCCAACCGACCTGGTTGCGCCGTACCTGAGCCTGTTCCTGGGCTTCATCGGCATCACTGACGTGAACTTCGTGTTCGCTGAAGGCATCGCCTACGGTCCTGAAGTGGCGACCAAAGCGCAGACCGACGCGAAAGCCGCTATCGACAGCCTGGTTGCAGCGTAAGACTTCACCCTCTCACCGCCCGGTGGGAGGGTTTTTCTTTTCCCCCGCATTTCGTTATCATCCGCTCCCACTCTCCAGCCGGGCGACCTGATGTCTGCGATCATTGATTCTTTTATTGCCCCACCGTGTCACGATGACATTCAGATCCTCTGGCAGGATGAACATCTGCTGCTGATCGATAAGCCTTCCGGCCTGCTCAGCCTCTCGGGAAAAAATCCGCAAAACCTTGATTCCGTTCACTATCGTCTGGTCCAGAGCTTCCCCGGCTGCACGCTGGTACACCGCCTGGACTTCGGCACGTCCGGGCTGATGGTGGTTGCGCGCAATAAGACCATCAACGCGGCACTGTGCCAGCAGTTCAGCCAGCGTAGCGTGGAGAAAGTCTACAGCGCCTTGCTTTGCGGACATGTGGAAAATGACGAAGGTGTAATCGATGCGCCGATTGCCAAAGACCCGGCGCTGTTCCCGCTGATGTCGATCTGCGCCATCACCGGGAAACCCGCCCGCTCCCGCTATCGGGTGGTGGAACGGTTTTATCAGGAGACGGGACTGCCGTTAACGCGGGTTGAACTTACTCCGGAGACCGGGCGAACCCATCAGCTGCGTATTCACTGCCAGCGGCTGGGGCACCCGATTCTGGGCTGCGATCTGTATGGTGGTCTTGACGTACCGGGCGCTGAAGGAACGCCCCGGCTGATGCTGCATGCCAGCGAGCTGAATTTTATTCATCCCATGAGCGGAGAGCCGGTTAACGCCCGTCACGCCGCCCCGTTCTGAACGCGTTTTACCACATCAAATCGTCAGGGATTTTGAAGTCCGCGTACGGATCGTCTTCGTCCTGCTCTTCCTGGCTGAGCGCGCTGTTTAACACGATGCTGTCGGCATCGCGCTGGGCAATTTTATCGGCCACCACCGCCGGGATAATTGCATATTCGCAGTCGCCGCTGGCGTTAATCACCAGACGGGCAATCGCCAGACGACCGTTGATCAGCTGAGCCTGGGTTTGCTTGTCGACTTCGATTTTTTTGATCAGATTACCGTCGGTGAAGTTAAAGGTGATGTTGCCTTTCGCCACGGTGATGCGGTTCATCTCAATCAGCTGCTTCACCTGCGCCTTAAACTCTTTCGCCATCACGGCCTGCTTCTGCTGCTCGCTCAGCAGTTTGTCACGCTCGATCTGCGCCTTCTTGTTCTCTTCTACCGCTTCCCGAGCCTCACGCGCCTGAACGCGTGATTTCTTTGCCGTGCGCTGCACTTTCGCCGCTTTCTTGCTGCTGACCAGGCCCGCTTTCAGCATCTGCTCTTGTAAGGTGAGTTTTGTCATGATTGTTTCTAAACCGGTTGGAAATTTTGGGGATTATAGCGGGAATTGCGGAGCGTGTGCCAGAGAAGTAGGCATGGCGTTTTGTTGCCTGACCCTTGTTTATTATTTATTCAGCGTTTACTAACGTTACAGCCGCAAAAGAGATTAAAAATTGTCAGGTCATTATCTTAAAAAAAATTAGCAGCGCAGAAATATGATGTGAGTTGAATATCTGTACCCACATCAGGCGTAGGCTGCCTTTGTCTAATTAAAAGACTAAGGAGAAAATATGGCCTTAAAAGGAACAATGCTGCTTAACGGTGCTGACTATGCGCCTTTTAACCTGCACGGCGTTGGCGTGTTTATGGCGCATTCCGGGCAGGGAATTTACAGAAACAATGGATTATGTGGTGCTGTTAAAGGCTCAGGTCCAATTCCTCCAGGGAAATACTGGATTGTTGACAGAGGGACTGGAGGTTTCTTTTCGGGGTTAAAAGCGAAGGTTCAGGATCGGTGGAACAAGGTTAGATCCGGGGCAGAATTTGGCCGCGATGAGTGGTTTGCTTTATACAAGGATGACTGGGGAATCGATGATGGCACCTGGATTGATAACGTCTATCGGGGTTTATTTCGGCTGCATCCGGGTACGCTATCTGAGGGATGTATCACGATTGCCCATGATTCTGATTACGCATTGATCCGCAATGCTCTGATGAGTACGGACCTTATTCAGGTTCCCTGTATGCGTTCACTGATGGCACGCGGCTGGGTTGAGGTGATTGAAAGTGGCTACACCAACACTTGTCCGTAAATGGGGCATCAGGCTATTCAAAACGGTCTGGTTTCTATGCATCAGCATTATAGTAGGCCGCATATTGGGGCCCGCTGAACGCTATCTTGATCATGACGTGGCCTCATTTATATGTGATTTTATTTATGGCGACGTGAATGCTGAAACAATATATGACACATATGCCAATATCGATATTTTAATTGTACTGACCCTCGCGACTATTATTTATCGCTTAACAATACTGCTACTCAATAAAACAAGGAAATAAAGAATGCCAATTCCTCCCTACATGTGGCTAAAAGACGATGGTGGAGCAGATATTAAAGGTTCCGTTGATGTTCAGGACCGTGAAGGTAGCATTGAGATCATAGGGCTGAGTTATGCCTTAACCTACCGGTAGACAGCGCTAACGGCAAGATCACCGGCACGCGACAACACTCATCCATGCGGATTGAAAAGGAGGTTGATAGCTCCACGCCCTATCTCTATAAAGCAGCATCTACCGGTCAGGCGCTTAAAAGCGCTGAAATCAAGTTCTATCATATTAATGATGCCGGACAGGAAGTCTGTTATTACACCGTGTTGATGGAGAACGTAAAGGTTACTGGTGTTAACTGCAGCGTGCCGAACGTGAAGATCGCTTCTAACGATAAAATAAACCATGTTGAAAGCGTAAGTCTGCAGTACGAAAAAATCACCTGGCGCATTGTCGATGGCAACATCATGCACAGTGACGCCTGGAACGAACGTCCTACAGCATAACGCTAAGGGGCGCGATGCCCCTTATTCTTACTATGCCAGCCTTTGCGCAATCCTGTTCATGAACTTCCCTCATGTTGCAGTGAAATTAAGTCACTTCCCCTGCGCCGCGGGCTCAGGCATAAATTATGCATTGGTAACTTCTTAGCAACATGAACTTAGGATGCATAACCACAATGAGCAAAGCTTTCACATATACCCTTAAGCGCAGTTGCTTCGATGAGAATTACAACCCGTCTGAAAATACGCGTACGACCACCAACTTTGCCAACCTGGCGCGCGGGGAAAAACGTCAGGAAAACCTGCGCAATACGCTGGTGATGATAAACAACCGCTTCAACGCTCTGGCGCGCTGGGATAACCCAAACGCCGATCGCTATGCGGTTGAGCTTGAAATCATCTCTGTCGATTTGAACATTGGAGCGGAAAAACCGTTCCCGGCTATTGAGATACTGCAAACCACTATTGTCGACAAGAAAAACAACCTGCGCATCCCTGGCATCGTCGGGAATAACTTCTCGTCTTACGTGCGGGATTATGATTTCAGCGTCCTGCTGCTGGAGCACAACAAGAACCAGCAGCACTTCAGCATTCCGGAAAAGTTTGGCGAACTGCACGGTAATATTTTCCGCCATTTTGTGAGTTCACCGGAATACAAAGAGAACTTCACAAAAGGACCGGTGATTTGCCTGAGCGTATCCAGCAAAGATACCTATCGCCGCACCGGCAACCAGCACCCCGTGCTGGGCGTGGAGTATCAGCCGGACGGCGAGTCGCTAACGGAACAGTACTTCGCGAAGATGGGCCTGAGCGTGCGCTACTTTATGCCGGAACACAGCGTGGCGCCGTTCGCCTTCTTCTTCACCGGGGATTTGCTGAGTGATTACTCCGATCTCGAACTGATTGCCACCATCAGCACGATGGAGACGTTCCAGAAGATCTATCGCCCGGAGATTTATAACGCCAACTCGGCGGCCGGGCTGTGCTACCGACCGGATCTGAACCAGCAGGATCACTCCTTAACCAAAATTGTGTATGACCGGGAAGAGCGAAGCCGTCTGGCGATTGAACAGGGTCGGTTTACCGAAGAATACTTCATTAAGCCTTACAAACACATTCTTGAGCAGTGGTCTGATAACTACACGCTTTAAAACATTAAAAAAGGTCTTTTATTATGAAAACATTGCTCCCGACTTCTACCGCTGGCAGCCTGCCAAAGCCGACCTGGCTTGCGCAACCTGAAACGCTGTGGTCACCCTGGAAATTACAGGATCAGGAACTTCTGGCGGGCAAGCAGGATGCGCTGCGCCTGTCTCTGGATGAGCAGATCCGTGCGGGAATCGATATCGTCAGCGACGGGGAACAGACCCGTCAGCACTTCGTCACCACCTTCATTGAACACCTGAGCGGCGTTGATTTTGAGAACCGCCAAACGGTTCGCATTCGTAACCGCTATGACGCCAGCGTGCCGACCGTAGTTTCTGCGGTTGCGCGCCAGAAACCGGTCTTCGTCGACGATGCCAGGTATCTGCGTCAGCTCACGGACAAGCCTATCAAATGGGCCCTGCCGGGGCCGATGACCATGATCGACACCCTTTACGACGCGCACTATAAAAG
Organism: Enterobacter vonholyi; assembly: GCF_008364555.1. Classification (GTDB taxonomy): domain Bacteria; phylum Pseudomonadota; class Gammaproteobacteria; order Enterobacterales; family Enterobacteriaceae; genus Enterobacter; species Enterobacter vonholyi. Next base: position 331,935 of record NZ_VTUC01000006.1, on the reverse strand, counting down.
CCGCGAAAAGCTGGCCTGGGAATTCGCTAAAATCCTCAACCAGGAAGCGCGTGAGTTAGAGGCCGCGGGCGTGGATATTATCCAGTTCGACGAACCGGCGTTTAACGTCTTTTTTGACGAGGTCAACGACTGGGGCATCGCCGCGCTGGAGCGCGCCATTGAAGGGCTGAAGTGCGAGACCGCGGTCCACATCTGCTACGGCTACGGCATCAAGGCCAATACCGACTGGAAAAAGACGCTGGGATCCGAGTGGCGCCAGTACGAAGAGGCCTTCCCTAAGCTGCAGACCTCTAACATCGACATCATCTCCCTGGAGTGCCACAACTCCCGCGTGCCGATGGATCTGCTGGAGCTGATCCGAGGTAAAAAAGTGATGGTCGGCGCGATTGACGTAGCAACCAACGCCGTTGAAACGCCGGAGGAAGTGGCCGATACGCTGCGAAAAGCGCTGCAGTTTGTCGATGCGGACAAGCTTTATCCGTCAACCAACTGCGGCATGGCTCCCCTCTCCCGTCAGGTGGCTAACGGCAAGCTGAGAGCACTCAGCGCTGGCGCAGAGATTATCCGCAGAGAGCTTGGCGCGTAATCCCTTACGTTTGCCAGTAAAGCGGCGTACCAAAACGCTCAACGTAATAATCAATTACCGCCCTGACGTTCAGGGGCGGATGTCGGGCATCAGGGTAGATCGCCGCGATCGCCTGCTGTTCCGTATTGATGGCACACTCCAGCGCGGGCAGGAGCGGAATCAGCTCACCGCGCTGGAGCGGCTCGCTCACCAGCCAGTCCGGAAACAGTACAATCCCCATCCCGCCCCGCGCCGCAGCCAGCAGCGCTTCCGCATTATTCGAGGTCATCAATGGCGTCACGGGATAATGCGTCCACGCCTCGCCCGCCCTGCGCAACAGCCAGCGGTTAGGCCCTGACGATCCGCGATAGACCAGACAGTGATGGCGATTCAGATCGTCCGGCCCTTCAGGCGCACCGTGTCGGCGCACGTAGCCAGGCGACGCCGCAAGATGATACACCTGCTGCCCGAACACCCGCGCGTGAAAAGATGAGTCCGTTAGCACGCCAATCCGGAAGATAACGTCGGCGGCATCCCGGTGCGGGTCGATAAAATCATCGGTCAGCGTCAGCTCTACGCTCAGGCGGGGATAGCGTTCCGACAGGCCGGGAAGGCCGGGCGCAATGTGCTTCTGGCCGAAAAACACCGGTCCGTTAATGCGGATCGCACCGGACGGTTCCACCGCACGCGCGTCCAGCTCCCGGCGCGCCTCTTCCAGGTTTTCCGCCATTGACCGGGCGTAGCGAATAAACAGATGACCGCTTTCCGTGGGAATGACGGCCCGCGTATTGCGATAGAAAAGCTGCTGCCCGAGCGCATCCTCAAGCTGGTGGATCACGCGCGATATCTGCGAGGCCGATATCCCCTGCCGCCGCGCCACGACGGAGAAGTTCTGCGCTTCATACACGTCGATAAAGATCAGCAGCGCGCGGATGTTAATGTTGCTGGCGTCAACCATTAATGCATTTCTCGCAAAGGTGTTTACTGCATTATGGCATTTTTCTCATTGAACAACCCACGTAATCTTCTTCGCCTGAAAAGGGAGGAAGAAAAATGCAGTTTGTTTTGATTTTACTGGTGATTGCTGGCGGGATGGGCCTCTCCGTCGAGGCGGGGCTGCTGGGACCGCTGGGTGGAAAGGTCGGGGATTTATGGGCGACGTTCAGTATTTTTGGCGTCGGTGCCGCGCTAACGTTTCTGCTGATGCTGTTTTTCAGCCCGCGCAACAGCCCGTCGTTTTTCGCACAGCCCGGCTGGCAGCTGCTCGGCGGCGTGCTCGGTCCGGTATACGTGGTCATCCTGACCGTGGCGACACCCACCATCGGCATCGCCATGACGATGATTGGCATTCTGGCCGGCCAGGTCTTTAAAAGCCTGATCATTGACCACTATGGTCTGCTGGGTTCGCCGCACAGGAAGATAAACGCAAAGCGCATTATTGCACTGGGGTTCATTATTGCAGCACTGGTTCTGGTCGCACAGGGGTAACGTATGACACTGATTATGATTCTTCTGGCCGTCTGCGGCGGCGCAACGCTGAGCATTCAGGCCGCCATTAACGGCCAGCTCGGCAGCAGCGTGGGGGTATTTAAAAGCGCGTTTCTGACCTTCTCCGTCGGCGCGCTGGTGACCGCCCTGCTGATTTTCTTCTTTGAGCCTAAGCAGGCCGTCAGCCTGCTGGACGTGCCGAAATGGCAGCTTCTCGGGGCAATGTTTGGCGTGCCTTATATTGTGATTATGGTCGTGGCCGTGCAGCGCATCGGCACCGCCGTCGCCACGGTGGCGGTGATATTCGGCCAGCTCACCATGAGCATGTTAATTGATAACTTTGGCTGGCTGGGTAATGCCGCTATTCCCTTTTCGCCGAGCCGTCTGGGGGCGGTAGTCTGCCTGGGGATTGCTCTCTGGTTCATCTACTCGGGCAGTAAAATTCACAGCACCCGCGACTAGACTCATGTCTTACGGGTAAAGAACAGCGTTACCGTGGCGACGGTGACGCCCAGCTTCTTCATCTCGGTTTTATTAAACAGATGGTTCTCGTCCTGCAGGTACATCCAGTCGTCAAAGTTCAGTAGCCAGGTGCTGCCGTTGGCCTTCACGTTCATGCTGTAATGCCAGTTGAACGCGTTGCCTGCGGCCTGCCCCGTTGCTACCCCTTCAATATCCCCCGCCGTGCCCTCATAGCGATCGTTCCCCAGGCGCCGGATATGCCAGACTCGCTGCTGCTTCTCACCGTCGTCATAAACGAAGTGCTCGTTGAGCGTCAGCGTATCGCCAATCACATCCCCGGCAATCTCAACGTGAAAGCGACGGATCTGCTTGCCGCTGCGATCCTGCACCATCCCCCACGCTTCAGTTTTACCCTGGAAGTAGTGGAAGATATCCAGCCGCGGCTGCTGCTGGCGGTACTCGGTCACCTCCGTGCTACAGCCCGCCAGAAGCATCGTCAATGCCAGCGCCATCATCAGGAAACGTTTCATTTTTGGCCTCCGATTAACTGCTGACGCAGTTCAGGGTATTGCGTGCGGGGATCGAGCCAGATGGCCAGAAAGCGGGTGCTGAACGCTTCTGACTGGCGTGGTCCCAGGGGAATAAAGGTTTTCTGAAGGGTCGGATCGCGATACCAGAACTGCCCCTGCTTATCGTTGAGAACAAACGCCAGCTGTGAGCCCTGTCGGACATCAGGCCACAGCGACTGGAGCATCCGCAGCCAGGCTTCGCTTTGCGCTTCCTGCGCCAGGATACCCTGCGCCTGCCACTGGTCGCGGGTCGCCTCGACCAGTTCATCGCGATCGATGTCGCGCGCATAGGTAATTATCAGCGCCTGATCCTGGTTCTCCCGACCGTAACGCCCGTCCGGAGTACGCAGCTGGGAGGTATAGACCGTGAACGGCCCCCAGGTAAGCGTGGCGTCGCCCACCTTCCGCCACGCCAGCCAGTCGGCGGCCAGGGCAACGGGAACAACCAGCGTCAGACAAAGCAGCAAAACCGCAGCTCTCATTTTTGTCTCCCCATCAGCAGGTGGAAAAACAGCATCAACACCAGCCAGCCCGGCGCCATCCAGCTGATGACGATAAAGGTCGGCTCCAGAAACGTGATGGCACCCAGCCGCTCGCCAATCAGGTACGCTACCGGGCCTCCCACGGCGGCAAGCAGGGTCAGCAGCCAGCCGGGCAACGTGGTGGTGCGCGTAAGCTGCGTCCAGACGGTGGCAAACATCAGCCACAATGCCACCATCCATAGCGGCATCAGGGAGTCGCCCGTAAAGGCAATCAGTCCCGTCAGCGCCCAGAGCGTATCCAGCAAACTTCCCGCCGCGGCCAGCCCAATGGCGTAAAAACGGTATACAGACGGCAAAAGCAGGCATGCCAGAACCGCCAGCGCGAGCCAGATAATCAGGCCCTTTTCGCGAAAGAGCACCACCAGCGTCCAGTAAAGATCGAACGCGACGGCCAGCAGAAAGACCTGAAGATATCGTTTCATACGCGCTCGGCGGTCAGCTGCACCACGCTGATGGTGCGGGCGTTAAACCCGGCTTCGCAGTAGCCAAAGTAGTACAGCCACATGCGGCGGAACCGTTCATCGAAGCCGAGCTTTTCAATATCCTGCCAGGCGTGGACAAAGCGCTGCCGCCAGTGGGCCAGCGTGCGGGCGTAGTCCGGTCCCATGTCGAAAAGATTGCGCACCACGAAATCGGTGTGGCGCGTCATCAGCTCGTTCATCGCGGTGATGCTCGGCAGGAAGCCGCCGGGGAAGATGTAGCGCTGGATAAAATCGACGCTTTTGCTGTAGTCGCGATAGCGCTGGTCCTGAATCGTGATGGCCTGAATCGCCATCCGTCCTCCCGGGCGCAGCCGCGCCTGGCAGGTACGGAAGAACGTGGGCAGATAGCGCTGCCCGACGGCTTCAATCATCTCTATCGAGACCAGCTTGTCGTACTGTCCGGTGAGGTCGCGATAGTCGCAGAGCAGCACCTCGACCCGATCCTGCAGTCCGGCGCGCGCAATTCGCTCGGTCGCCCAGACGTATTGCTCCTGTGACAGCGTGGTGGTAGTCACCCGACAGCCATAATGACGGGCCGCGTATTCCGCCATCGCGCCCCAGCCGGTACCGATTTCCAGCAGGTGGTCATTCGGTTCTAGCATTAACTGGTCACACAGGCGCGCCATTTTGGCCTGCTGGGCCGCCGTCAGATCCTGCTCGTCCTCCGTAAACAAGGCGCTGGAATAGAGCAGCTCTTTATCCAGAAAATGGGCATAGAAGGTATTGCCCAGATCGTAGTGAGCGGCAATATTTTCACGCGCCTGCGCGCGGGAGTTACGCCGCGTCCAGTGGCGCAGACGCTCCAGCGGCCTGCCGAACAGGCGGAACCCGTTTTCCAGACGGCCAAGCACCTCGCCGTTGAGCGCCAGCAGTTCCAGAAGCGGCGTAAGGTGGGTGGTTTCCCATTCGCCGTCCATCCAGGCTTCTGCGGCAGCAAGGCTACCGCCCGTTAAGACGCGCCAGTATACGCCGGGCGTGAGGATTTGTACGTCGGCGTGCAGCGCGGAGGATGTCTCGCCAAAATGGAAGGTCTGCGCCCCTTCACGCAGGGTGAGCGAGCCGCCGCGGATACCGCTTAACAGACGAAAAAGCAGCCAGCGCGCGATGCGCACGTTGCGCGGGATATCGGGTTCTAACGCAAAGACGGGATCGGTCATGAGCGTTCACTCCTGCTGACGGGGTGGTTATACAGCGGCACGCGCTTGAGCCAGAGCCGCAGCGCCTGCCAGTAAATGGCAAAAACGGTTTTCAGGGTCATGAGTGGGATACGCACCAAAAGCCCACGCAGCGCGGGGCGCGTCAAAGGCTCCCGGCGCAGCGCCAGCGTGGCGTCAAAGACCTTCGCTTCCTGATGATTTTCAATGTGCATATGCAGCGTGTTATCCGGGTCGTTAAAGCGCCAGTGGTAGATCATGTCCATTGGATTGAAGGGGGAAACGTGAAACGCTTTTTCCGTGGGCTGTGCATTCTGTCCGTTGACGGCATAGTAATGACGTTCATTCCACGGCGTGTTGCGGACCTCCGCCAGCACCCAGCGCAGCGTCTCCTTCTCGTCATAGCAGTAGTAAAAGTTGACCGGATTGAAATGAAAGCCGAAATAGCGCAGCTGCGTCAGGAGCATGACCCGCCCGTCCGGACGTTCTCCGGTCAGGCTCTCCAGCCTGCTGAGCACGTTCTCTTTAAGCGGCGTGCCGAGCGGATAGTCCGCGTCGTGGAACGAGGCGGCGGCAAAGCGATTGTGCCGTACGCCGACGGACGGCAGCAGCGGCAGTTCATCGAGATCCAGCCAGGCCATAAAGACGCTGTAGCTGAATTCGTGTTTTTTCGGCTGGAGGCGGCGGTGGCGTAATACGCCGTGGTAGAGGCAGCTGTTCATCTTAGTTCCCCTCTCCGGCCGCTATCGCATTGACCACGTCCAGCGCGCTGCGCACGCCATCCTCATGAAAACCGTTGTACCAGTAGGCCCCGCAGTACCAGCTCCGGTTATGACCGTTGATCTCGCCGCGCCGCACCTGCGCCCGCCAGCTTTGCGGGTTAAACAGCGGATGTTCATAAACGAAGCGTTGCAGAACGAAGCGTTCATCTACCGGCACGTCAGGGTTCAGGGTGACGCAGAAAAGCGGGCTGCCCGCAGGAAGCCCCTGCAGAATGTTCATGTTGTAGGTAACGCAGGCGCTCGCCTGCTCCTGCGCGCTCAGGCGGTAGTTCCAGCTCGCCCACGCGCGCGGCCGCACCGGCAGCCAGCGCGGGTCGCTGTGCAACACGACCTCGTTGCGCTGCCAGCCAATATCGCCCAGCACCTGTCGCTCTGCGGAGGTGGGATCGTCAAGCATCGCCAGAGCACTGGCGGAGTGGCAGGCAAAAATCACCCGATCGAAAGTATGGCTGCCGTTTTCAAGCTGAAGCGTAACCCCTTGCTCGTGGCGGCTCACCCGCTGCACCGGTGAGTTGAGATGCAGCGTCAGCCGATCGCCTAATTTGTCCAGCATCGCACGGATATACTCTCGCGAGCCGCCCGGCACCACGTACCACTGCGGGCGATGGGTGATATCCAGCAGCCCGTGATTCTGGAAGAAACGTAAGAAAAGCGGCAGCGGGAAGCGCTTCATCTCCTGCAGCGAGGATGACCAGATGGCGGCTCCCATCGGCAAAATATAGTGGCGCGCAAAAAACGGCGTAAAGCCGTGCTGGTCCAGAAACGTCTGCAGCGTGGCGTTCGGGTCCACCACCCCGTCCAGCGCCTGTTTTGCCAGACGATTGAAGCGGACGATCTCGCCAAGCAGACGCCAGAACGCCGGATTCACCAGGTTGCGGCGCTGGGCAAACAGCGACGTCAGGGTGTGACCGTTGTACTCCAGCCCCGTTTCGGGGTTGTGTACCGAAAAGCTCATCTGCGTTTTTTGCCCGCTGATGCCCAGCTCGCTGAGCAGGCCCATAAAGCGCGGATAGGTGCGGTCGTTGTAGACGATAAAACCGGTATCGATCGCGTATGTGCCCTGGGGCGTCGTCACGTCAACCGTTGCGGTATGGCCGCCCGGTGTGGATCCCGCTTCAAACAGGGTCACCTGATGATGCCCGGCCAGGCGCCAGGCGCAGGTCAGCCCGGCAATGCCGCTGCCGATAATCGCAATGTTCATGAACGCACCATCCTGCGCAGCAGCGCGCGCTGTAGAAACGCAGGCAGCCCGGAGAGCAGCCGCAAAATGAAGCCAAACCCGGACGGAAACGCGATGTGCATTTTCCCGGCCGCCAGACCGATACGTATCGCCTTCACCGCCTCGTCGACGGTCACCCTGCCCGGCATGGCAAAATCGTTTTTTTGCGTCAGGGGCGTATCGACAAAGCCCGGGGAAACAACCGTCACGGCAATGCCTTTTGGCTCCCAGTCCAGGCGCAGGCTTTCGGCAAACCAGCTCAGCGCGGCTTTGGACGCGCCATAGGCCTCTGCACGCGGGAAGGGAAGCCAGTGGGCCATCGAGCTCACCAGCACCACGCGGTTACCGGCAACCAGCTGCGGCTGTAGCGCCTCAAGGCAGTTCACCGGCCCGAGGAAATTAGTGTTCATGACCCGCTCTACCAGCGCCGCGTCCACCACGCCCTGGTCGAGATATTCGCAGGTACCGGCGCAGAGAATAATCAGATCGGCGTAACTGCCGGTCAGCGCCTGGCGACAGGCGTCCCGGTCCGTCATATCGAACAGACGAACGGTGAGATTGGGGCAGGTCTGATGCAGTGCTTCCAGACGCGCCGGATCGCGCCCGCAGGCAATCACATGGTAGCCGTCAGCGGCAAAGGATTTTGCCAGCCCGGCGCCAATGCCCGAGCTTGCGCCGGTAATCAGCACCGTCTTCATGATTTAACTCTCCGCTTCACGCCGCGTACCGCCCAGCCCAGCAGAGGGAGATGTTCGTAGATCATCTCTCCCGCATCGTAGTAGTCGCGCTGGTGCGTGATGAGATCGTTTTCCGTCTCCACCACCGAGCACCCCGGCAGATCGAGCGGCTCACCTCCGGCAATGCGCGGATGCGACCAGTGCATCACCCAGGTGACAACAAACCGGTTCCCACTGCACAGCGGCGGATCGATAGAAAAACGGCAATTCTCGACGTTGGCCAGCAAATGGGTGAAATAGCGCTGAAGCGCAAAGATACCGTCATGCTCGCCGAACGGATCGACAAGCGTGGCATTTGAATGGTAAAGCCCGACCAGCGCGGACGGCGGCTGGCTATCCAGTGCGGCGTAGTACTCAACAAACCGACTCACGACAGAGGGCAAAGTGCTCATGGGTCACATCCTGGCTGTAAACAACGTGGCGTAATCGCATACTTAAAACTTACACAATTAACGTTATTTGTCCAAGTTTGTGCAAATTTATTTTTTATTAAGCAGAAATATCAACAAGTTGAAAGCCATTCTTTTGGCGAATTTTCAGGCCGGGTGAGGCTTCGCCATCACCCGGCTATAACTTTCAGGATATCCTTAAAGCAAATTTATCGGTCTTCATCCAGGCTTATTCCTTTTAATTCATAAGGATGCCTGACATGAAACGTTTCTTTCTCTCCCTTTTCTCCAGCCCGGAATCCTTACTGCAGGTGATGAGCCAGCAGGAAATTATTGAAGCCGTCGAAGATGGCGACCGCATCATTATCGACCAGGACGGAAACGCCTCCGTGAACTACAAAAGCAACGAGGTGCGGCAGGATTTTCTGCGTCACGTCAACATGCTGAAGAGGGCCTGATATGGGAACGGCGATATTTATGGTGCTGATGGTCTGCGGGTACTGGTACACCAGCCGCGACCTGTCGACCCGCTTTAAAATCAAGCGTTCCTTTGGCTGGGACGTCTATTTTCTTGTGGCGCTGTACGGCTGTATTTTCGTTCTGCAGGGGGTGATTGCCACGGGTCTGCTCTGGCTGCTGCTGCTCGCCCTTTCCGCCGCCAATAACGCTTTTCACTTTGCCTCACCGAAATATACCGACTGGCAAATCGACTTTATGAACTGGAGTTTTTTAGGCATTCAGGCGCCGGTGGTCGTGATGCTGGCGTTCGCCATCCTGTTTTGCCTCTACCGCTCTAACTGGGCGGGCAGCGCCAGGCTGGACGGCGAAAGCCGGAAAAAGCTCTACAAACGTCTGGCGCAGTCGAGCGGGATCGAACAACTGCTATACCAGTGTATGGAACAAGGCGAGCTGGCGCAGGTCACGCTCCGCTCGAGACGGATTTACGTCGGCATGATCCACACCGCGACTCTGGAATATGAAAAAACGGCCAATATCGTGCTGATCCCGATGTTGAGCGGGTACCGGGATGCGAATACGATGAACCTGCGCATCGAGAATAATTACAGCAGGTGGTATGCGGAGCATGACATTACGCTCGACTCTGAACCCCGCAGCGCCATGTCATTCCGCAAGGTGATTTTACTCAATCAGATTGAGAGCATCTCGCTGTTCGATCCCGCAAGCGCCAGCGCGCTGTCGCTGGCACAGCGGGACGAGAGCCCTGGCCCTAAAGAGACATCCCCATAATTTTGAGTACGCTCTGCTGGGAAGCGTACAGGACAAAAGGCGAATGACACATCATTTGCGGTGGTATTCACGGTTGCGCAGTCTGATAAAGATCCCAGCGGTTGCCGTAAATATCTTCAAACACCACCACCGTACCGTACTCTTCCTCACGAGGTTCTTCGCAGAAATGAACGCCTTTTGCCTTCATGGCATGGTAATCGCGCCAAAAATCATCCGTCTGAAGGAACAGGAAAACTCTGCCGCCGCTTTGATTACCGATAAAACCTTCCTGCCTCTCGTTAGAGGCACGAGCCAGCAGGATAGTGCAGTCGCTTTCCGGGTTGGGTGAGACGACTACCCAGCGTTTTCCCGGTTGGGGCGTATCCTCTACGAGGGTAAACCCCAGCTTGTCGGTGTAGTACTCAATGGCGCGATCGTAGTCATCAACCACAATAGCTACGCAGCCAAGGCATCGTTTCTGTGTTCTCATTTTTTCGTTTCCTTTGCACAAATGGGTTACGGATAACGCTATTCCATTGAAGCGTGCTGACCGCCAGGCTTACAGGCTTGCGTAAGCCTCACGTTTTTCTGCCCATTTCAGCATGGCATCAAGCGCCGGGCATAATGCCTGCCCCCAATCGGTGAGGCGATACTCTACTTTCGGTGGCACTTGAGGGTAAACCATCCGCGAAACGATACCGTCGGACTCGAGTTGTCGAAGTTGCTGCGCCAGCATCTTTTGGGAAATACCGGGGATCAGTTTTTCGAAATCAGAATAGCGCTGCACTTTTCCGTCGAAAAGATGAAAAAGAATAATTAATTTCCAGCGCCCTTCCAGCAACCGTAATACTTGCTCCACGCCGCTTGCGGCAGATTCCGGACTATATAACTTACTCATAATTTAGTAACTCACTTTTTCGTACGTACTTGTCAATTACTCAGTCTATGTTGAATATACCTGTACTGTAAATAATGGGAGCGAAAGTCCATGTCATTAGATATTGATTTTAAAGGCAAGCGCGTGCTTGTTACCGCTGGCACGAAAGGGCTCGGCAAAGCAGTCGTCGGACTTTTAAAACAACTCGGTGCAACGGTATTTACCACGGCGCGCCACGATCCAGACGTAAATATCGCGGATACTTTCGTAGCCGCTGATCTTACTACGGTCGCTGGATGTGCCTCAGTCGCATCCGCAGTGCAGGAACAGATGGGAGGTGTCGACGTAATTATCCATGTTGCAGGCGGTTCAACCTCACCCGGTGGCGGTTTTGCTGCACTTGGCGAAGACGAGTGGCAGCAGGAGCTCAATCTTAATTTGTTACCTGCAGTACGCTTAGATCGCGCCCTGCTTCCCGGAATGCTTGAGCAGGGAAATGGGGTGATTATTCACGTGACGTCTATCCAGCGCGAACTGCCTTTACCGGATTCAACAACGGGTTATGCGGCGGCTAAGGCAGCCCTCTCAACCTACAGTAAAAGTCTTTCAAAGGAAGTCTCGCCGAAAGGTGTTCGGGTGGTGCGCGTTGCCCCCGGCTGGATCGAAACTGAAGCGGCGGTGGCACTTGCGGAGAGACTGGCAAAGCAGGCAGGAACAGACTACGAAGGTGGCAAACAGATCATTATGAAGGCGTTAGGTGGAATACCGCTCGGACGCCCTGCCCGCCCGATTGAGGTTGCCAACCTCATCGTCTTCCTCGCTTCATCGCATGCTGCGAGTATCACAGGTACTGAATTTGTGATTGATGGCGGCACCATTCCAACAGTGTAACGCGGATGCTTAATCGACTTGGTGCAAGAGTTGATTAAGCACCGGAATCTCACTGGCCGGTCAGTTCCGCTAAGACCCTTTTTAACGCATTTATTATCGTTTCTGTATCCATGCCCATTTGCGCATGAATAATTGCGCCGTCAATGAGCAACATGATTTCATTGACGACGCGCTCATCAGCAATCTTCGTCAGCAACGCAATAATCTTCTTTGTTTCGATTTTATGATCGCGGCAAATCTCTTTTATTTCGCTTTCAATCTCTTCGGATTTGGCTTCCGCGCTGGCGTTAATAAACGCGCAGCCGTGGAACTCGGGCGAAATAAACCATTCATAAAGGGTAGCCGATAGAGCGTCCGCAGGCGTTTGGCCGTCCACGAGATGTCGACGAAGCGTGGCCTCAAACCAGTTAATCCATATTTCATGTCGATAGTGTAAATAGGCGAGAATAAGCAAGCTCTTACTCGGAAAATGGCGATAAAACGTCACCTTAGTCACTTTCGACGCTTTAATCAGCGTGTCCACCCCCGTCGCCCTGAATCCAGTGGAATAAAAAAGATCGTGCGCCGTGAGTAATATTTTATCTCTGACGCTGATTTTTGTCTCATTACTTGCGGGTTCGATTTTCATTTTTTCGACAGCCTCAAAAAGAGTGTTGACAGCGTTATTTTTCAGGCATAGATTACCGCAAGTAGACAGACCTGTCTACATAAATCACACTGAGGTAATCGCCATGAACACACGCCCTCCTTTACCGCCCTTCACTCGTGAAAGCGCCATCGAAAAAGTCAGGCTGGCAGAAGATGGCTGGAACAGCCGCGATCCGGCGAAAGTCGCGCTTGCCTATACGCTGGACACCCAATGGCGTAACCGCGCAGAGTTCGCCACCAACCGTGAAGAAGCCCAGGCGTTTCTGGAGCGGAAATGGAAAAAAGAGCTGGAGTATCGTCTGATTAAAGAGCTCTGGGCATTCACGGATAACCGGATCGCGGTGCGCTATGCCTATGAATGGCATGATGATTCCGGCAACTGGTTCCGCTCTTACGGCAATGAAAACTGGGAGTTTGAGCCGGACGGCCTGATGAAGCGCCGCTTTGCCTGCGTAAACGATATGCCGATAAAAGAATCCGAGCGGCTGTTCCACTGGCCGCTGGGCAGACGCCCGGACGATCACCCTTCGCTGAGCGATCTTGGCTTATAGGATTTTCGCATCACTCCGGGCCGCCCCGGAGTGGTGACTTTACAGCGCGCCGAGCTGTTTCATCAGCGTCAGGTTGTCCTCAATGTGCCAGTTTGCCGCAATCTTACCGTCAGCGACTTCATAAATATCGGTGGCGATAAAATCTATTTTCTGCCCCTGTCCTTTCAGCTTGCCGAATGTCCCGGTGAAGGTGCCGTGAAAATGTAGATGCGAAACCACGCGATCGCCTGAAATAATCATTTGCTCAACGTCACAACGCAAATCAGGCACGGCTGTCCGAAACGCCCTGGAAGCTAGAATAGCGCCCTCGGGACCTTGCTTACGTCCTTCCGGGGGCGTTTTATCAATAAAGTTTACTGCCAGGGCATCACGCGCCAGAGTTTCATTACCGGTGTTCCAGAACGTGGCATATTTTCTGGCAGCAGCTTCATTCGCCTTTAATTGTGCCTGTGACAGACTGTTGTCCACAATAAGCTGTTTCGGCTGCAGCCATTCCCCCTGCGAGGAAATAGCATTGCCCGACAGACCGGCAAAAATAAGCGCCGCGATAGCGGGACAAAAACACGTCGTATATTTCATGTTGTTTCTCAATAGAGTATTACGTCGCCCGCAGACGAAGACCTGCGGACCAATTTAATGAGGGTCAGTTAATTAACGCCCCGCCCTCAATATCAATAATCGATCCCGTCACAAAGGGATTATCAATGGCGAAAAGATACCCCTGCGCGATGTCCTCCGCCCTTCCCCAGGCCTTGGCTGGCAGGGTTTCCGCCGCGCCGGCGAGCATTTTTTCCCGCGCGGCGGCGTCCATCCCCGCATACGCTTCCGTGTCGGTCAGCCCCGGACTGACGACGTTGACGCGCAGCGGTGAAAGCTCTTTCGCCAGCACTTTTGTCGCAGCCTCAATGGCGGCATTCATCGTTGTTTTTACGATGGCGCCCGCCACGGTGCGGCGCGCCACGAAACCGCTGGTGAACGTCAACGTACCGCGGGGGGCAATATTCCCGCTGAGATAGCGGGCGACATTGAGGCTTCCCCAGAATTTTGTATCAAAGGCCTGCCTTGCCGCACGGAGATCCAGTCCGGAAAGCAACCCGCCCGGCGCCTGTGAACCCGCCGTGACGACAATATTATTGACCTCGCCCAGCGTTTCACCGAGCGCAACAAGCTCTTCCTCACGGCTGATGTCCAGCACGAGGTTGTGAACGGACGCGGCGTGGGCGCTCAGCCGCTGTCGCGCGGCGTCCAGTTTTGCGCTGTCGCGTCCGGCAAGAATAATCTCCTCACCGCGCCCGGCAAGCAGGCTGCCCACGGCGAAACCGATGCCGGAAGCGCCGCCGATAATTAAAGTTTTACGGGTCATAATGTTTCCTCCTGTAGAGCGTACGTTGGGTAATCGGTATATCCCGTGCCGGTACCGCCAAACAGCGTGGCGGGGTCGCGCACCTGGGCAAGAGGCAGCTGGTTTGCCAGCCGGTGGGGCAAATCGGGGTTGGCAATAAACGGTCGGCCGAAGGCAATCAAATCGGCATAGCCGGCAGCAAGGATCTTTTCAGCTTTATCAAGGTCATAGTTACCCGCGACGATAAGAGTTCCGCTAAAGGTCTCGCGAAGGGACTGACGGAAACGCTCGGGTACCTGAGGGGCATCATCCCAGTCGGCTTCCGCCAGGTGGATGAATGCAATATCTTTTTGTTCACACCAGGCCGCAAGCGCAAGTATGGCCTCCGAAACCTGCGGGTCGTTCATCCCGCGCTGGGTAATAAATGGGGAAAGGCGGATGCCCGTGCGCTCGTGACCAATGGCCTCGGCAATGGCGCTTAACACCTCCTGGGCAAAACGGATGCGGTTCACCAGCGTACCGCCGTACTCATCCGTGCGTTTGTTGGAGGTTTGACGCAGGAACTGGTCTATCAGATACCCGTTTCCGCCATGAACTTCTACGCCATCAAAACCGGCCTGGACGGCATTCAGTGCCGCCTGACGATAGTCCGCGATGATGCTGTGAATATCCTTGCGCGAGAGTGTTCTCGGCTGCGGGCAGTCAACCATCTGGCCTTCCCCATGCTCATTCACCACCCACACCTGCGCGTCTGGCGCCAGTGCTGACGGGGCGACGGGCTGACCATCCTGGTGAAAACTGGCGTGCGACATTCGCCCGACGTGCCAGAGCTGCGAAAAAATCACTCCGCCCGCCTGATGCACGGCGCCCGTCGTGAGTTGCCATCCCGAAACCTGTTCAGGCGAATGGATGCCGGGTGTCCATGAGTATCCCTGGCCCTGAGGCGAAATCTGCGTGGCTTCCGTGATGATTAATCCCGCGCTGGCACGCTGCCGGTAATACTCTGCCATCAGCGCGGAGGGGATATTTCCCGGCTGAAGGGAGCGCGCGCGGGTCATCGGCGCCATGACGATACGATTTTTCAGGTCCAGCGAACCCAGCCTGTAGCGTTCAAAAAGTGAGGTACGTTGCATGATTTTAACCCTTATGGTTTGGATAAAATCACTTTACAGCCGGCATCTGATTTTGATAATTACGCTAAAAGTAGATGCACTTTTCGGAAAATATGAATAATGGGCAAACTCGAAGACATGGCCTTACTGGTGGAAGTTGCCGAGGCCGGAAGTCTTTCCGCCGCCGGACGACGCCTGTCGCTTTCCCCCGCTACCATGACGGCCAGGCTGAAGGCGATTGAGGAGCGTTACCAGACGCGCCTGTTTCACCGCTCAACGCGATCCCTCACCCTGACCCGCGCCGGGGAAGAGTTTTACCATGCCGCGCTGCGCGTGCTGGAAGAGATGCATCATGCCGAGTCGTTACTGACGCAAAAAGAGGGCGTGCTCAGCGGCAATATTCGCCTTTCCGCGCCCTCGGATTTTGGCAGACAGTATCTTAGCCCCGCCGTCATTGATTTTTCCCGGCGCCATCCTGACGTTAAATTTTTCATTTCGTTAAGAGAACACGTTGAGGATCTGGTCGCTAACCGGCTGGATATGAGCGTGCGTTTTGGCAACCTGCCGGACAGCAGTCTTGTTGTCAGAAACATCCGCCCGAACCGTCGGGTGCTGGTTGCCTCCGGGGCGTATCTTAACGACCACGGCGTCCCCGCCACGTTTGCCGATTTAGCCCGGCACCGGTGCCTGGCGCTGGAATCGCAGGGCGTGGTGATGAATGAATGGCGCTTTGAAACTAATGGTGAGGAAAGCATTGTTCGCGTTGAGCCCGCCATGGTGTGCGACGACGGAGCATTGCTTCGTCAGTGGGCGCTCAGCGGAGCTGGCATCGCGGGGAAATCGTGGTGGGACGTCAAAGACGACGTTGAAACCGGAAGGCTCACGGTGCTGTTTGCCGACAGCTTCACCGG
Organism: Enterobacter vonholyi; assembly: GCF_008364555.1. Classification (GTDB taxonomy): domain Bacteria; phylum Pseudomonadota; class Gammaproteobacteria; order Enterobacterales; family Enterobacteriaceae; genus Enterobacter; species Enterobacter vonholyi. The sequence goes on along the minus strand of NZ_VTUC01000006.1, from coordinate 315,987 downwards.
GTTTAGCCGATACGATCGCAAAGATGTCGGGCTGCAGCTTGTTTACCCCCAGCGCAAACTGCAGCCGCTTCAGGTAACGGCGTTTAGCCAGTTTTTTCTCGACTGGCTTAAAAAACATTAACGTAAAAAACAGTGATACACTTACTCCACCTAGCCGATTGTCCCGTCTTTACGGCGTAAGGCAGCACAACTGTAACCAAAATACAAAATGGTCACTCGTTGCCAACCATGGCCCGTCACGCTAAGCTTACATAATGACTAAAACTATGAACGCCCCATCAATACGTGGTCCACTTGACCATTCTGTCAGAGAGCAAATCGTCGAAGCGGCCTTTGAGCACTTCGGTCACTACGGCTATGAAAAAACCACCGTCGCCGAACTGGCTAAATCCATTGGTTTTTCAAAATCCTACATTTATAAGTTCTTCGATTCCAAACAGGCTATTGGCGAAGTGATCTGCGCTAACCGCCTGGAGCTGATCATGGCGGCAGTGCTTTCCGCCATTGAGGATGCGCCGTCAGCAAGCGAAAAACTCCGCCGTCTTTTCAAGGCGCTCACCGAGGCCGGAAGCGAGCTGTTTTTCCACGATCGTAAGCTTTACGACATCGCCGCCGTCGCCGCGCGCGAGCAGTGGCCGTCGACAGAGCGGTATGCAGAAAGTCTGATGAAGCTGATTGAGAGCATCATTATCGAAGGCAGGCAGGCCGGAGAGTTTGAAAGAAAAACGCCGCTGGATGAGGTCACTCAGGCTATCCACATGGTGATGTGTCCTTTTATTAATCCCGTTCAGCTGCAATACAATCTCGAAATGGCTCCCACCGCGGCGGTGCTTCTCTCTTCACTCATTTTAAGAAGCCTTGCCCCCTAACTTGTGACCATTGACATTTTTGGTCACCAGTCAGAGAATGCGGAAACCGTCCTGTTACGTCGAAAAGGTTTCCCATGCTCAGGCTCACTTCAGCCCGCGTTGCCGTTTGTCTCATGCCGTTTGCCCTGGTGGCATGCGGCGATATTTCCGCAAGTGACGATCCGCGTACAAAGCCACCGCTTGTCCGATCCGCATCCGTCGAGCTTGCGAACAATAGCGCCCGCGCCTTCACGGGCGTGGTGGTCGCAAGAACGCAAAGCGATTTAGGTTTCAGAGTTCAGGGCAAAATCCTTGAGCGACTGGTTGATACGGGCCAGACCGTCAAACAGGGTCAGCCCTTGCTGCGCCTGGATCCGGTTGACCTGAAATTACAGGCACAGGCGCAGCAGCGTGCGGTGGATGCGGCTCAGGCGCGCGCGCGAAAAGCCTCCAGCGATGAGGCGCGCTATCGCGGACTTGTGGCGTCCGGCGCCGTTTCTGCCTCGGAGTATGATCAGATCAAAGCGGCAGCCGATACGGCCAGGGCCGATCTCAGCGCCGCCCGCGCGCAGGCCAACGTGGCGCAAAACGCCACGGGATATGCCGTCCTGCTGGCGGATTCAGACGGCGTGGTCATGGAGACGCTCGCCGAGCCGGGTCTGGTCGTCAGTGCCGGACAGGTGACGATCAGGCTCGCCAGAGCGGGACAGCGTGAAGCGCTCGTGCAGCTTCCGGAAACATTGCGCCCTGCCGTCGGCAGCGAAGCGCAGGCCACGCTTTATGGCAATGAAAAACACCCGGTCACCGCAACGCTTCGCCTGCTGTCTGACTCGGCCGATGCCGCGACCCGCACGTATGAAGCCCGCTACGTGCTGGATGGCCTGCTGGCGAACGCGCCGCTGGGGGCGACCGTCACGCTGAACATTCAGGACAATAAAGCGGAAGGTCAGATCATGCAGGTCCCGCTGGCCTCACTCTATGATGCAGGAAAAGGTCCCGGCGTCTGGCGCATTTCCGCCCAGCCCGCAAAGGTCGCATGGACGCCCGTCAAGGTGCTGAGCGTGGGTGAAGATGCCGTGCTGGTCACGGGCGGCGTGAAGCCCGGTGAGAAGATTGTTGCGCTAGGCGCACATCTTCTGCACGAAGGTGAGGTCGTCAGTCTCGCGAAACAACGCAATAACGCCCTGGCGGAGAACACGCCATGAGCGGAAGCCGCTTCAACCTGTCCACGCTGGCCGTCCGCGAACGTTCCATCACGCTGTTTCTGATCGTTCTGGTCACGATTGCCGGAATTTACGCCTTCTTTGGGCTCGGGCGCGCGGAAGATCCGCCCTTCACGGTGAAGCAAATGACGGTGGTAACCGTCTGGCCGGGTGCGACCGCGCAGGAGATCCAGGATCAGGTCGCGGAGCCGCTGGAAAAGCGCCTGCAGGAACTCAAGTGGTATGACCGTACCGAAACTTATACCCGTCCCGGCATGGCATTCATCACGCTGTCGTTGCAGGACAAGACCCCGCCAGCCGAAGTGCAGGAGGAGTTCTATCAGGCGCGTAAAAAGCTTGGAGATGAATCGCAGCGTCTCCCGGCGGGCGTCATCGGCCCGATGATCAATGACGAATTCTCGGATGTCACCTTTGCTCTCTTTGCCCTGAAAGCAAAAGGCGAACCGCAGCGGCAGCTGGTACGCGATGCCGAAGGCCTGCGCCAGCAGCTTCTGCACGTTCCCGGCGTGAAGAAAGTGAACATTATCGGCGAACAGGCCGAGCGGATTTATGTCGCCTTCTCCCACGACCGTCTGGCGACGATAGGGCTCTCACCCCAGGATATTTTCAATGCCCTCAACAGCCAAAACGCGTTGACCGCGGCGGGTTCGATTGAGACCCGAGGAGCGCAGATTTTTATCCGCCTTGACGGCGCGTTCGATGAACTGCAGAAAATCCGCGATACGCCTTTTGTCGCTCAGGGCAAAACCCTCAAGCTGTCAGATGTGGCAACGGTTGAACGTGGCTACGAAGATCCCCCGACGATGCTGATACGCAATCAGCATGAACCCGCCCTTCTGCTGGGCATCGTAATGCGCGAAGGCTGGAACGGTCTGGCGCTGGGTAAAGCGCTGGATGCGGAAACGGCAAAAATTAATGATAGCCTGCCGCTTGGCATGTCCCTGACCAAAGTCACCGATCAGTCCGTCAATATTCGCTCGTCGGTCGATGAGTTTATGATCAAATTCTTTGTCGCACTGCTTGTGGTCATGGTGGTTTGTTTTGTCAGCATGGGCTGGCGCGTGGGGGTAGTCGTTGCGGCGGCGGTCCCGCTGACGCTGGCGGTCGTCTTCGTGGTGATGGAGGCTGCGGGAATAAACTTTGACCGCGTCACGCTGGGCTCCCTGATACTCGCCCTCGGCCTGCTGGTTGATGATGCCATTATCGCCATCGAAATGATGGTGGTGAAGATGGAGGAAGGTTACGACAGAATCAAAGCCTCAGCCTACGCCTGGAGCCATACCGCCGCGCCCATGCTGGCCGGAACCCTGGTGACGGCCATTGGCTTTATGCCGAATGGGTTTGCCCAGTCGACCGCCGGGGAATACACCAGCAATATGTTCTGGATTGTCGGCCTCGCCCTGATTGCATCGTGGTTTGTCGCGGTAGTGTTCACGCCCTATCTTGGGGTGAAGATCCTGCCGGCGATCCCCAAAGTGGAAGGCGGCCATGCCGCCATCTATAACACGCCTCGCTATAACCGTTTTCGCCAGCTGCTTGGCCGCGTTATCGCCAGAAAGTGGCGCGTGGCCGGCTCCGTGGTCGCCATTTTCATTCTGGCCGTGCTCGGCATGGGGCTGGTAAAAAAACAGTTTTTCCCGACCTCCGATCGCCCGGAAGTGCTGGTTGAAGTACAGATGCCCTACGGCACCTCAATTGCGCAAACCAGCACCGCCACCGCAAAAATAGAAGCGTGGCTGGGCCAGCAGCCGGAAGCCAAAATCGTCACTGCCTATATTGGTCAGGGGTCGCCCCGTTTTTATCTGGCAATGGCGCCTGAACTGCCCGATCCCTCTTTTGCGAAAATCGTGATCCTGACGGACAGCGAGACGTCACGCGAGGCGCTCAAGTTCAGGCTCAGGGAGGCCGTCGCCAGCGGTCTTGTGCCCGAAGCCCGCGTGCGGGTGACGCAGCTGGTATTCGGCCCTTACTCGCCCTTCCCGGTTGCCTGGCGCGTGTCGGGCCCGGATGTCGAACAGGTGCATGACATCGCTGATAAGGTGAAAGCCGTGCTCCAGGCAAGCCCGATGATGCGAACCGTCAACACCGACTGGGGGTCACGCGTTCCCGTCCTGCATTTCACTCTCGATCAAAACCGCCTGCAGGCGACCGGCTTAACCTCCAGCGCCGTTGCCGATCAGCTTCAGTTTCTGCTTTCAGGCGTGCCAGTCACCTCCGTGCGGGAAGATATTCGATCGGTAGACGTCATTGCCCGCGCGGCGGGCGATATCCGTCTTGACCCGGCAAAAATCGAAGGCTTTACCCTGGTCGGCAATGCGGGACAGCGCGTGCCGCTGTCTCAAATCGGCAAGATAGAGGTCGGCATGGAAGACCCGGTCCTTCGCCGTCGCGATCGCACCCCGACAATTACCGTGCGGGGCGATATTGCCGACAATCTTCAGCCACCGGACGTGTCGGTCGCCATCATGAAGCAGCTCCAGCCGATCGTTGATGCGCTGCCGGCCGGGTACCGTATTGACATGGCGGGTTCGATTGAGGAATCGGGCAAAGCGACGCAGGCAATGTTACCGCTGTTCCCGATCATGATTGCCCTAACGCTGCTGATCATCATTTTGCAGGTGCGCTCACTCTCCGCGATGGTGATGGTGTTCTTAACCGCGCCGCTGGGGCTGATTGGCGTCGTGCCGACCCTGCTGATATTTAATCAGCCGTTTGGCATTAACGCGCTGGTCGGTCTGATCGCCCTTTCCGGCATTCTGATGCGCAATACGCTGATCCTGATCGGTCAAATCGATCATAACCAGAAGGACGGTCTCGAGCCGTTCCAGGCGGTGGTTGAAGCGACGGTCCAGCGCGCACGCCCGGTCTTACTGACCGCCATGGCGGCCGTGCTGGCGTTCATTCCCCTGACGCATTCGGTATTCTGGGGCACGCTGGCCTGGACGCTGATCGGCGGAACGCTGGGCGGGACGATCATTACGCTCATCTTCCTGCCCGCAATGTATGCGATCTGGTTTCGGATCCGCCCCGCGGAACAACGCGTGCAGCACGTTGCTGAAAACGTGTAAACTACCATGAGTAGATAACACTTCTGAGGAAAGTATGGTTGTTAAGCGCTTAAGAAAAGAGGATCGCCGCGTGCAGCTGCTGGAGGTTGCGCGAGGGATCGTGCGTCAGCAAGGCACGGAGGCGCTGACGCTTGGCTACCTGGCCGAGCGGGCCAACGTGACCAAACCTATCCCCTACGACCACTTTGGCGATCGTGAAGGGTTGCTGATGGCGCTGTACAAGGATTATAGCGATCGGCAGCTGGCGAAATTCCGCGAGACGCTGGCGGTCGACAGCAAAACGCTGGAGAAGACGATCCGCTTTTTCAGCGCGGCCTATATCGACTGTGCAATTGCCGCCGGGCCTGAAACCGGGCCAATCGCCGCGGCGCTGTCCGGTTCTCGCGCGCTGCAGACGTTTCGGGAAGCATGCGTGGCCGAATGTGCCGACTGCCTGCGCACCGCGCTTTCCCCTTTTATCGTCTTAAAAGGCGTTCAGGGGGAAGCGGTACTGACGGCTATTATTGGCGCGGCGGAGGCGCTCAGCACCGCGGCGGGCAACGGCGTGCTCGCCCGGAACGTGGCGGAAGATACGCTCAGCGGCGCTATGACCGGGGTGCTGGAGACCTACGCGAATAGCACAAAATGATCGCCGGGGGCGGATTGACAACTAAGTTACCAATAGTAATATAGGCGTTACTTCTCCCCCATCTGGAGGTCGCTATGTCTGCAACACATGCCATTAAAAACGCGCTGATCGTGACGGCACACCCGATCGACAATTCGTTATCCCATACGCTGGCAGCCCGTATTGCCGGAAAATTACGCGAGGAAGGTACGCAGGTTGAGATCGCCGATCTGCATGCTGAAGGGTTTAATCCGGCGATGACCCGCGCCGATCTCGATTTGTATCACGGCAATCCGAGCGCCCTCCCCGACGATATTCTGCGCGAGCAGCAGCGCGTCGAGCGCGCGGATATGCTGGTATTCGTCTTCCCGGTGTACTGGTGGTCGGTTCCCGCGCTGTTGAAAGGCTGGTTCGATCGCGTGTTAACCCTGAACTGGGCGTATAAGGTGGCCGAAGACGGCCGGATTGTGGGCAACTTAAGGGATGTTCCCGTCCGCCTGATTGCCACTGGCGGTAGCGATCTCACCGGATTTGATAAACACGGCTATTCGACGGCGATTCAGACGCAGATTATCGAAGGCGTGTTTGGCTTCTGCGGGTTGAAGAACGTCAAGCTCGATATCCTTTACCAGGCAGACACGGCGACGCCCGAGCAGGTTGAGGATTTCCTGAAAGGGCTCGACAGTATTAAATAATATCAGCCAGGCGCAACGCTAACGTTGCACCTACTGATGTTGGTGTATTGAAGAGAATCTCTCACCAGCGCTATAACTGTACGCGATAGTTACGCTAACAGCGAAATAAACAAAGGTCATTGCATGTATCAGTCAGTTCAGCCAACAACCACCCTCACCACCACCGGAACCTTCGGCGGTGCGAGCGTATCTGTAGCAAACGACTGACAAACAGAACCTCACTCCCCGCCGGCCAGGACGGGGAAATCTCTCTCCGTTCACCACCCTTTGAATGGAGAAAGAAAATGGTTTCATCTGACAATGCTCTCTTGATTATCGACATGCAGCAGGGCCTCTTTCGGGGCCCAGTTTCCCCCAGTTCCGCCGATGCCGTTCTGGCCAATATCCGTCTGTTAATCACCAACGCGCGACACGCTCAGGCGCCCGTCTTTTTTGCCCGCCATATTGGACCAGATGATTCCCCGCTCTCAGAGAATGGGCCGTTATCACAGCTGATACCTGAACTGGACGTGAAGGAGCAGGACGTTGTTTTCATCAAGCGCTATCCCAGCTGTTTTCGTGATACCGAATTGCTGCGTGAACTTAATCAGAGAGGCATCAAACAGCTGGTCATTGCCGGGATGAAAACAGAGTTTTGTGTCGATACGACCTGCCGGGCCGCACCGGAGCTGGGTTTCAGGACGGTATTGATTTCAGATGCGCATACCACAATGGATAATGACTATTTATCCGCCAGCGATATTATCGCCCATCACAACAGCACGCTGTCAGGCCCGTTTGTGACGCTGTCGACTGCTCGTGACTGGCTTTTTAGTACGGTGAGTTGACTCAGGTGATCGCTTATCTCTTTACCCGGCTCGCCTTTCCGCGCGCCGGGCACATAAGAGAATAATTACAGGGTAAACCCACCGTCACCCACCTGTGCCTGAGCGTACCATTTCATCAGCTTCCCGGTGCCGGGCTCGTTTTCTGCCGGTGACCATGGGGCGGTATCGTGCTCGGGCACGGGCTGATACCCCCCGTGCTTAACCTCAAAAATGACGCCGCCTTTATCCAGCGACAGCACGGCATGCCAGGTACCGGCATCCATCTCCAGCACCTTGCACTCTTCGCCTAATACGACGCGCCGGGTCACGCTACCGCTGTCATCAAAGTTCAGCACCAGAAAGCGACCGCTCAGCGCCGTCAGCAGTTCAAAGGTGTGCGGATGGCGATGGGGACGAACATAGGTGCCGGGCTCCATTGCAATGGCCAGGCGCTGCACCGGGTCGCTAAGCTCAGGATGTAAATTGCGATGCGCGCGTAAGCGAGGGGAATTAGCCGCCTGCTCGCTTTGCTGCAGCAGGTCACTGAAAGTAATCTGTTTCATATACGCCTTTAGTTATGTGGGCTGTCTGCGGCAACCCGGTTGCCGCAGGACGTTATACCATCCTGAACGGTCGAGGAGCGATGGGATTTGTGAAACAAATCACTGCCGGGCGAGTGGTCGATCCCGCGGCAGGAAGCTCATCAGTAGAACTGACATGAAAACCGCCATTCCCCTTCTGATGACCGGTGAAAGTAACCGATACCGTTATCCGCCCACATCCAGTTTACTTTTTCTTCTGACCCAACCTGAAAAACAAACTCTTCGATTCCCACACCGTGTTGTATCTCAGTCGGAAATCCCCCTACCTTAGTTCCCCTGTAGCGATTGAAATCTTCAAAAAAACTCTCACTGGCCTGCTCATCATCATTTACGCAAGAGAGATCAATAATATCCCAGGCATCTTCCCATCCAGGAGCATCGTCAATGACACTCAGCCATTGAACTGGAAACGGCCGATACGGCGTGTCCAATTCAGGCAATGGCTGAAGCCCTTCGAGGCTGGCATACTCGCGAATTAACCATCCTTCACCGTGCGGTTCGTCAAAGGGATGTTGTTCCACATTGTGAAACAACACCAGAAGGGCTATGCCCTTCAACTGGTCAGGAATAACAGGAAGCTCGTCGACCCTGATCTGAAGAAGTGGAAACATGGGTTTGCCCTTCCAGGTGGGTAATCCTTCATCTGCGCGAGAAACGCCCTTCAGAAACCATGACGTAATGGGGTCTTCAGGCGGCCGGAACCCACCGACCTGCGCGACCGATGCGGGTCTTAGCCTGGTCCGGAGTTCTTCTAAAACTGACGCACTCTCTAATCTCATGTCTGCTCGCCTCTGTAGACGGTTGTCGGACAGATATTCTGCTGATCATTGTAAGTTAATCATCACATCTGGAGAATCTCATTGAATAATAAAACCTATGTTGAGTAAAACTCACATTAATTCCCACTATTTCTCGTTTTTCAAACGTAATCTCATTGAAATACCATCCCTTCATTCCCGGTCTCTTCCTGACCTGGAACAGAGAGCGAAACTCAAATAATAAATACACCTGCATGCATATGGAGTACGTATGACACTCGATGTTTTATTTCATCTAATGAAAATGATCTCACCTGAAAAAAACATCGCGGGTGAAAATATTCATGCGTTAATAACGTTACTTTCGTCAGAAAACGATAGCGCTGAGATGCTTTCGCCCTTTATTCATCGACTGCATCTTCTGTCTTTCGCCCAAAGCAATCCGGGTAACGCTGAAGAGTTGCTCTCTGCGCATTTACCCAAAGACGACGGGATCCTTCCGCTGCTTGACTTTGCGGACTGGCCAAGGGTGCATTACGCCGCGTCAGGCGAAGTTCAGACGGCTGAATCTGAGGAGTACTTCCGTGAAATGACATCGGCTGCCAATCTGTTACGCTCTGCGCTGATCGACGCTGAACGCGCAAAGGGAACGCCTGCGCTTTATATACTGGATAAATTACTCAACCTGAACAGCGCCCTGCCGGATAGATATAAAAAGATGGCAAATATCCCCTACGCATAAACACGTTCAATATGCGGAATATCTCGCAATTAATATTCCGCTATTTATTAAACCCGCTTTTCATTGAAATCAAGACAGACGATATCCAAAGAAGGCACCACAGGCGCATTAAGGTTAAGCCAGGCCAGCAACCGTTCAATGCTCTCTCCTCTGAGCGAATTTTTGGGCCAGACAAGATAGTAGCCGTCACCGGTTGCGAAGGCTTCCCTGAAGGGCAATGCGAGCAGCCCGCTTTTCAGGGCTTCAAGCGTGAGTCGAAGATCGGCTATAGCAACACCATGTCCGTGCATGGCCGCAAGGCTTCCCTGCTCCAGGGTGTCGAACACGATCCCGCCACTCATGTCGAGTCCGGGGAATAAGCCCGTCCTTTTAAGCCAGCGTCGCCAGTCTCGTCGGTCCGGTGAGGGGTGGATAAGCTCGCACTGGGCAAGCTGATGCCGCGCAGACTCCAGCAAAGACGGGGTACAAACCGGAATAAGCCATTCACTGAAGAGCAGCCTGCTTTCTGTTGACTCGCCGAAATAGCCATTACCGAGGAGGATCGCACAATCGTAAGGTTCCCGGCTGAAGTCAACCGTGTCGAAGTCCATCCAGACGCTGGCAATTTCGATTTTCGGCTTCGCATGGTTCTCGCGAAAAGATTTAAGCACATTCAGAAGCCATCGCATCGTCAGGGAGCTTGGTGCTTTGAGTCGCAGAAGGTGGTTTTCACTTTTAAATGCGCGACAGGCCCACTCAATATTCGAGAAACTCTCGCTAAGCTGACCGGCCAGAATACGCCCGGCGTCGCTGACCTCCACTCTCGGCCCCTGTCGTTTAAACAGCTCGCAGTCGAACCACATTTCAAGCGTCTGGACATGCCTGCTGACCGCTCCCGGCGTGATATTCAGGACTTCAGCCGCTTTACTGAAGGAGTTCAGCCGTGCGGCAACTTCAAACGCGCGCAGCGCATACAGTGGCGGTAAAGACATACGTTCCCTTTCTGTAAGGTGTAATCATGCAGTTTTTGTATTATCGGCACACGGTGACGTTTCATCCCATTCCTCAGCCGGAAACGCCAGCAGCAATTCCCTCAGCAGGGACTCAAGCTGCGCGCGTTGCGCCTCAGAGAGGTTTCTTAGCAGAGCATTTTGCGTCTGTGTATGCACGAGCAGCGCCTGTTCGATACGAGCCTGCCCGCGCGGCGTCAGGCTGACGAGCGAGCTGCGCTTGTCATCGGGATCGGCAACCCGCGTGATAAGCCCTTGTTGTTCAAGACGGTTGAGCCGGTTCGTTATCGCCCCTGAGGTGATCAACAGCGATGTATACAGCTGCGTGGGCGAAAGGCAGTACGGCTCCCCGGCGCGACGCAGCGTGGCGAGCACGTCAAACTCGCCCTCGCGAAAGCCAAACTGCGCCATCGCCTCCGCCCATTCTTTTCCAAGATGCTTCATCAGCCGGAGCATTCGGCCAAAAATTTTCATCGACGAGGCGTCCAGCTCCGGCATGGCGCGGCCCCACTGGCCGACGACGAAATCTACATGGTCTTTCATTTTCACCTCTAATGGGGTGGGTATTTATCCTGTTGTGCGGTACATCTTACGCAAAAACACATTTTATCTTAACGTTAAGATAAATGCTCGCGGCGATTTGCCCGGGCAATTCACACCCGAAAAGGATTCCATGTTGAAACGCACATCGCCATTACTCTTCGCCATTATCGTTTTTATCGTCGGGCTGAACCTTCGCCCCATTCTGGCCTCGGTTGGACCACTGTTCTCCGTGCTGCAGCGCGAAGCGGGGCTGACCGCGACGCAATTTAGCCTGCTGACCACCCTGCCGGTGGCGATGATGGGACTCGCCGCCCTGTGTGGTCCCTGGCTTTTGGCCACACTCGGAGCAATCAGGGGAATTATGCTCGGGCTCTTCATCCTTCTTGCGGCCTGTTTGTTACGCGGGTTTAGCGCTTCACCGGCGAATCTTATGGGCACCGCGTTACTCGGCGGGGCCAGCATCGGCACTATCCAGGCGTTAATGCCTGCCCTGGTAAAAAAGGAGTATACGCAAACGGCCAGCACGATAATGTCGCTATTCAGCACGGGCATTATGGCCGGTGCGGCTGTCGCCGCCGCCAGCGCTGAGCCGTTGTTTTCATGGCTAACGCTGAAGCCCGCGCTGGCAATGGCAGGGCTGTTAGCGCTGCTGGCGCTGATGCTCTGGATAACGCTGGTGAAGCATCCTCAGGGGGAAAAACCAGCACGCGAAACCGTTACGCTCTCGTCCTCCCGTACGGCACTACTGTTGCTCTTTTTCGGCGTGGGAACGGGAGCCTATACGCTGGTACTGGCCTGGCTGCCCCCGCTCTATATTCAGGCGGGATGGACCGCACGCAGCAGCGGCTACATGCTGGCCTGGCTGACGTTAACCGAGGTTGTTGCAGGGTTTGTCGTCTCGGCGCTGATTGGTAAATTCCCCGATCGCCGCGTGCCGCTGATCGCCGTATTGTTGCTGCTGCTGGCGGGATTACTGTGCCTGGTCTTTTCGCCGGGTACAACGCCCGTCTTATCCACGCTGCTGCTTGGCACCGGGATCGGCGCCCTCTTCCCGCTGTCGCTTATCGTCACGTTCGATCATGCGCGAACGCCCGCGCAGGCCGGGAAGTTACTGTCTAAAGTTCAGGGAGGTGGATATATGATTGCCGCGCTTATGCCGTTAATTGCGGGGATCGTTCGCGACAGTTCGGTCTCGCTGACCAGCGCATGGTTGATCATGAGTGCGGGAGTCGTGCTGCTGATCGTCATCGCGTTGAATTTTAAACCCGTCATGGACGTTCAGGCACGGTGAATGCGATACCAGAATTGAGAGTCGTATTTCAGCCGATCGTGAGATAATTTCAGGGTGAATTTCACCTCATTCAGGAGTGGATATGTTGCAGACGTTACCGGGTATTAATGTCTTGTTCGTCGCCGGGTTCGGGCCCATATCGCGGGATACGGAGTCCAGCGCCGCGTTTTATGTCCAGACACTCGGCCTTCCGCTGAAGCCGATGGAGGGGAATAGCGAATATCTGCTCACTGAAGCGGGCCAGCTGGAAGGCGTGAAGCATTTTGCCGTCTGGCCGCTCGCACAGGCGGCTGCGTCCTGTTTTGGAGAAGAACAGTGGCTCACGGAGCACCCGATACCACAGGGATGGATTGAGTACGAAGTACAGGATCTGGACTCGGCTACCCGCGTTCTGAGCGAAAAAGGCTATCGGTTGCTGGTGGCTAACCGTATAGAGCCGTGGGGGCAAACCGTCACTCGCCTGCTCAGCCCGGAAGGTTTGCTTACCGGGCTGACGATTACGCCGTGGCTGCGGGGGTAATGGGTTTTATCCTGGCGCGAAGCAGGCTTGGATGAGGATAATGTCTGCTCTGAGCGAAGAGCGGACATCTTTAATGGGTTGATTTTGGTGTTCTTACCTCTATGTAGCCATTTTCTATGGCTACATTTATACAGAAGTAAGGATTAGTCTTTTCCCGGACCATAATTAAATTTTGTACCTTTGCCAATGGCGTAAAACTGTCCGCCAGCTACGTAATGGACAGTACGTAGTTCATCAAGCGCATCATCAAAAATCCAGTGCCCATTCCTGAAAACGCGGTCATCACTCCATGCTCCGACAATTTCCCCCATGAACAAGTTGTGCTGCTTTTCATTTTCTTCATTGGGTATAACCTTACAGACTAGCCAGCCAGCGCAACCTACAACTAAAGGCAGATCAAACTCTTTCTGATAAAAAAGTGGGATTTTATTGTTTTTTTCTGGTGTGTCAGAATAACTGTGACCGCCTGCATATAAAACCATTTCCATCTGATTTACTACTGGGACCTGGACAACGTAATATCCACTTTTTTCGACAAGGCCGCGTGTAAATGCCTGTGGACCTATAAAAGCCATCACTTTGTTATTGCCTACTAATCCCACCCAGGCAGCTGCCATGACATTTTCAATACCATTATTTTTAGCCGATATCATCGTCGTTGGCCCGACCTGCAATAAACGATAGGCTTTGTTTAATTCTACTGGTTGTATTGCCATAAATTACTCTTCAAAGTTCTGATAAAAGGATACGATAGATTACTTGTTTGATGGTTTGATTATACGACTGGAATAATTGCAAATTAATTGCTAATATCAAAAAACATTATTGCAACTTTCACAACAATCATGAACAAACTTGATGCTCTGAAGTTTTTTATCATCGCCGCTGAGACCCTCAACTTCCGCGAAGCCTCTATAAAGCTTTCGGTTTCACCATCGGTTGTAACACGAACAATCGCTGAGCTGGAGAAACAGCTTGATGAACCCCTTTTCAGACGCAATACTCGCTCGATCTTTCTCACAAGCTTCGGTGAGCTTTTTTTACCTCAAGCCAGGCGACTACTTGAGGATTCGGAAAAACTATTTCAGACGGCGAAAGATGATAATGAAATGAAGGGCATTGTCCGTATCACGTCGCTTCGATTTCCAAAGCATGAACAAGTATTATATGAACTATTGACTGCGCTACGCCCATATCCTGAATTATTTATCGACTGGCGTTTAGACATGATGAAACTTGATACTGTCGAGCATCGTATCGATATAGGTATACGCGTCGGGCGAGAACCTAATCCAAACTTTATCATTAAAAATATCACGCAGGTGGAACATATTTTGGTAGCATCCCCAGAACTCGTTGCGCGCCTGGGAGCTCCAACGGATTTAGAAGATCTTCGGCAACGTTATCCATTCAGTGGTTTACTTAATCCTGAAACGGGAAAAATCTTTGAATTTATGAGTGACGCAGTGAATACCTTTGTCCCTCGTCATATTGAATTTTATACTACGGACCCATACGCAGAAATTCAGGCCGCTTTGGCTGGCAAAACGGTTGTACAGTCCAGCGATTTTATCTGTAGAGAGTACTTAGCAAATGGTCAACTCATAAAACCCCTGCCAGAACTGCGACAGGAGAAATGGCAATTTTATTTATATCGGCCTTATCAGACGATTACTCCAAAAAGGGTCACAGTAATTTTTTCACTATTAGAAAAAATCTTACGCAAACATTTCGTATCATAACTAACATACCGCGCAACGTCCGCTGCTGGCACAAAGCAGTCATAAGGAAAGGCAGTAAGATCTTCCACAATCGAGGGGCGTCAGTTGCCAGCTTCCATATAATTCATTTTCGTTAGCACTTGATTTGTGGAATGCCCCAGTCACCACAACACCTACCACTGCAAAGCCTCAACAATCTCCCCCTCCATTTTCTCTGGGGTAGTCATCGGAGCAAAGCGCTTCAGTGGTTTACCGTCGCGTCCGATAAGAAACTTAGTAAAGTTCCACTTAATTCGCTCACCCAGCACGCCGGGTAATTCGTTTTTCAGATAACGAAACAGCGGATGCGCTGCGCTACCGTTAACCTCAACCTTCTCGAACATCGGGAAACTCACGCCGTAGTTGATGTAACAGGTTTTCGAGATTTCGTCGGCGCCGCCGGGTTCCTGTTTACCAAACTGGTTGCAGGGGAAGCCCAGCACCACTAACCCCCGATCGGCGTACTTCTTGTACAGCGCTTCAAGACCAGCATATTGCGGCGTGAAGCCACACTGGCTGGCGGTATTCACGACCAAAACCACCTTTCCGGCATAGTCGGCCATAGAGGTAAGCTGTCCATCCAGACGGGTGGCGGTAAGTTGATAAAAGCGAGTCATACTAAAATCCCTCAAAGCTGGCCGAAAAGTCACGTTGACCACCCACAGGGCCGTCACCGTGTAGAAAGTTTACATTCAAGCAGGCTATTTGTGATACATTCCTGGCGCGCCAATGACCACCACACTCGCTATCAGGTATGCAGAACATAACAAAAAAAATTCGCTGGCTTCTGCTTACTCTCCCACTCCTCAGCGGTTGTGGCACACTTTCACAAATGTCCTCCCCGGAAGGTACTCAGGAACTTCTCACTCATGATTCGCTGGATGGCGACGTTGACAGCGTGGTGCGTCACTACATGGCGCAAAAATCCGTTCCAGGAATGACGGTCGCGGTCATTCATAATCACGGCTCACCGCAGTTTTACACCTGGGGCGTAACCGATGCGGTCAATCGTTATCCGGTCAGGCCCGACACCCTGTTTGCACTCGGCTCGCTCAGCAAAGGGATCACGGCGGAAGTGGTGGCTTGTCTGGTCAATGAAGGGCAACTGAACTGGAACGATAGCCTGGCAACATTGTTACCGCCGGGTACGCCGCTTAGCGTGGATGCACAAAAAATCACCCTGCTTGAACTGGTAACCCACACCTCCGGCCTGCCGCGTCAGAATATGGATGTTCCGATGCTTGGAAAATTCATCAGCTATTTAAGCACGGGCGATAATTTCTACGGCGAGCTGGATAGCGATAACGTGTTGCGTTACCTCGCCGACTGGCAAGCGCCAAAGAGTAAAGTGCCGCAATACTCCAATACCGGCTACGCGCTGATCGGCTATATCCTGAAACACAAAACAGGCGAAGATATCCAGAGTTTAGCCTCGCGCTATATTTTCCATCCGCTGCAAATGGCTAACAGCAGCTTTACGCCACAGCAGCTAAAAGGATACCCGCAGCGCGCCCTCGGCCACGCGGGCGATCAGCCGAAATTCATCCCGCGCGGACAGCTCACGCCGGACTGGCATTTTTCCAACAACATGGTGGCGGCAGCGAGCTTATACAGCAACGCCGAAGATCTGGCGGCCTATGCGCGCTATCACGTATCGACGACCCACAATCCCTTGCTGGACAGCGTCTTCGCCGAAGTCAGAAATACCGATATTCAACGTCCCGACGGGGTACAGGGTATTGCCTGGACCACCGACTTTATCGGTCTGGAAAAAATCACCTATCAGGTCGGCTATATCGGCGGCTACTCCAGCTTTATCGGTTATGACAAAGAAAAAGGCAATGCGGTGGTGGTGCTGCAAAATACCTTTAACTGGAGTAATTACATTGGCATCGCGCTGTTGATGGATATGGCGAAAAAAGACAGCCTTATTATCTCTGGCAACCGTTTTGCGAATAATGGGATGCCTGAACGCGTTTATCAGCAATTACGGTGAGCGCCCGCCGTCAGATTCAGGCCTGATGCGCCAGATCTTCACGAGTCGGCCCCTGAAAGTAGATGGTACTAATATGGCAACTTCGAGGCTGAGTCAGCACAAAACGCATCGTTTCCCAGATGGACCGTCCATTCACCAGACGCTCCCCCATTCTTGTTTGACGATCGACATGTGCATCTAAACCGGTCAGTTCAAAATCAGGCGGATATAACCCGGTTACCCGAATATTTTCTTTGGATAAGTATGCTGACAGTTTCGTTAGAAAGCCGCTTAGCCCGTGTTTACTGGCAAAAAAAGCGGGATGGGCAATGGAATCTGTAAAGTTCGGAATACCGCATGCGGATATAATCGCAATGATGTCTGCGCCGTCTGAGCGTCGCAATCCTGAAAGCAGCGTCTGGGTGAGCAGGATTGAACCTGTCAGGCCTGAATTGACGGTATTGACGATTTCAGAGCTCGATTGTTCGTCTATTGTTCCTGACAGCCACTGAGCAGCATTCAGTATTAAAATATCGATTGGCCTGTCTGAATGTAAGACTTGCGAAGAGAACTGAGAAACGGATTCCGGCTGGGCTAAATCACAGAGATACCCTCTTGCCACACCCCCTTCAGCCGCTATGAGGGCGCAAGTTTTTTCTATATCCTCCTCGCGACGGGCGCTAAAATCAACGTCAACGCCCTCTCGCGCCAGCCAGACGCAAAGCGCCTGACCAAATCCCCCGCCGCCGCCCGTGATAACAGCGCGTTTTCCTCTCAGCATAACTCTGCGTCCTTTATCGTGATGAGTCTATGTCGGAGGATTTATAGCATGATGAGGCGGGGTCACATCTTCCCGTTAGTGCCCTGGCGCAGACTTCCCGTCCTACACCGCAGACTTCGGCCTTAAATTCTCATCAAACGTCAGCCGCTTCCGTTCAGGCTCAACCTCGCGCAGCGGTTCAACCTGATGCATCGTCAGCTTGCAGCGCTCCACCAGCACCTGGTATTCCCGCGTGCCCTGCTGCTTCCAGGCGAGCTCCTGCTCGCTCAGCTCGCGAATCGCTTTGGCCGGGCTGCCGATAATCAAATGGTTGGCGGGCATCTCCGCTTTCGCCTTCACGAACGCAGCCGCGCCGACGATGCTGTTTTCACCAATGACCGCCCCGTCCATCACCACCGCGTTCATGCCCACCAGCGCATTACGGCGGATCACGCAGCCGTGAAGAATGGCGCTGTGGCCGATATGCCCGTCCTCTTCCACCACCGTGTCCTCTTCCGGGAAGCCGTGCATCACGCAATTATCCTGAATATTCGCCCCGTCTTTCACCACGATACGGCCAAAATCACCGCGCAGGCTGGCATTAGGACCGACATAAACGCCTTTGCCCAGAATCACGTCGCCAATCAGCACCGCCGTTGGGTGAACGTAGCTCTCGTCAGGCACGACCGGCGTCAGGCCGTCAATTTGATAAACAGGCATCTTCCCTCCTTATGCGCTTGTGAGACCACCAAAGCGCTGATAGTAGAGCGTGCCGGGCACGGGCAGTTCGCCGACGGAGGTTTCGCCCTTCTCGCTGACAAACGCCAGCGCTCCCGGCGCGACACGCTGATAGATATTTATGCAGAGCTGTCGGGCGCTTTGCCCCGCCCAGTGCGCGGGCAGTAACTCTTCCGGCAGTAGCGGATCCTTCAGCACCACGCGACGATAAAAGTGAATCAGCAGCAGCTGGATCTGGAAGCAGCGTTCCGGCGTCAGCTCCTCGGGCGCGGCCTCTTTCAGCAGCGGCAGCAGCGGCCGGAACGAGCTGATAAACGACTCGTACATCGCGTTTTGCTCGGTTAACTGCCAGCACTCTTCCACGCGTGAACGCAGCGCGGCGCGGGAGAGCGCCAGCGGCGAGTGGGCTTCAAAGAAAATCACGTTTTCCGCCACCCCAGCATCGTGAAGCAGGGACTGCACGTCCGCAAGATGCTGCGACGGCGAGGCCATCAGGCTTGGCGCCAGCGTGCCAAACCCCTGCCAGATCAGCTGTTTTTTGACGTCGGCAAGGGTGGTTTTGTCCAGCCCTTCTGAGAGCAGCAATAGCCATTTTCCGTCCCAGGCGGGCAGTTCCGCGCGGTAGATCTTATTCTCCGCGCGACGCGTCAGGCGAAGCCCTTTATCGCTCAGGCGGTAAAAGCTACGTCGTCCGATGCGCGAGACGTCCAGCCAGCCCTCTTTGTTGAGGCGAAACAGCGCGGTACGCACGAACCGTTCGCCAAACCCCATGCCTTCCAGTAAGGCAGCCAGGCTGCCGAGCCAAATCTCACCGCCGCGATGGGAAAGCGCGTCACCGTATAGCGAGGAGATAAGCGAGGTCCCGCTGACGGGAACGGAGCTGACCGCGTGCTGGATAAAGGCGTCGAGTTTATTCATGTGATTCATTCTGTTGTTATTTTTGTCCTGGATGAATCATAGCATAGGATCCTGGGATAGCCCCTCACCCTAACCCCCTCCCTTTGGAAGAGGGCCGGGGTGAGAGGAAACTTAGCCGTTAGCCGCCGCTTTACGCAGGTCAAACACCCGGCAGGCTTTTCCCTCCGAGCGCGGGATGCTGCCGCAGTTCACGATCGTCACGTCGGTGGAAATCCCCACCATCGACTTAATGCGGTGGCGCAGCTGGTGGCACACCTGGCAACGCTGCTCGTGGGTCAGCGTGAGGCTGCTCTCTTTTAGCTCCACCTTCACGGAAAGTGAATCAAGATGCCCGCGACGGTTCACCTCCAGCTGGTAGTGCGGCGAAAGATGTTCGAACTTTACGATCTCCTCTTCCAGCTGCGACGGGAAGACGTTGACGCCGCGGATGATCAGCATATCGTCGCTGCGGCCGCTGATCCGGTCCATACGGCGCATGCTGCGCGCGGTGGCCGGGAGCAGGCGCGTCAGGTCGCGGGTGCGGTAGCGGATCACCGGCAGCGCCTCTTTGGTCAGCGTGGTGAACAGCAGCTCGCCCTGCTGACCGTCATCCAGCGGCGTGCCGTCGTTCGGGTTGACGATCTCCGGGTAGAAATGATCTTCCCAGATGGTCGGGCCGTCGACGGTTTCAATACACTCCATCGCCACGCCCGGCCCCATCACTTCGGAGAGCCCATAGATGTCCAGCGCCGTAATCCCTAAGCGTTTTTCAATTTCCCGGCGCATGGCCTGCGTCCACGGCTCGGCGCCGAAGACGCCCACGCGCAGGGAACATCCGCTGGCATCGCCGCCCATCTGGCGCTCCAGCTCTTCAATCAGGTTGAGGCAGTAGGATGGCGTGACCATGATCATGTCCGGCTGGAAATCACGGATCAGCTGCGCCTGTTTCTCCGTCTGGCCGCCGGACATCGGGATCACCGTCGCGCCTAAACGCTCGGCCCCGTAGTGCGCCCCCAGCCCGCCGGTAAACAGGCCGTAGCCATACGCCACGTGAATTTTGTCCTTCGCGCTGCCGCCCGCCGCGCGCAGGGAGCGGGCCACCAGATTGGCCCAGTTGTCGATGTCGCCCTGCGTATAGCCGACAACGGTCGGTTTGCCGGTGGTGCCGGAAGACGCGTGAATGCGCACCACCTGCTCCATCGGCACGGCAAAGGTATCGAACGGATAGTTATCCCGCAGGTCCTGCTTGGTGGTGCACGGGAATTTGCGGATATCCGCCAGCTCTTTGAAATCGTCAGGGTGAACGCCCGCGGCGTCAAACTTGCGTTTGTACATCGGCACGTTGTTGTAGGCGTGATGCAGCGTCCATTTCAGACGCTCTGTCTGCAGCGCCTGTAACTCGTCAAGGGAGGCCGTTTCAATCGGATCAAGCTTTGTTGTATTTGTCATTGTAGGGTACTCACATTGTTTTTATGCTCAAACACGCTCAAGGATCATGGCAATGCCCTGACCCACACCGATGCACATCGTACACAGCGCGTAGCGCCCGCCGCGTCGGTGCAGTTCATTACTCGCGGCCAGCGCCAGCCTGGCGCCGCTCATGCCCAGCGGGT
Source organism: Enterobacter vonholyi (assembly GCF_008364555.1). Lineage (GTDB taxonomy): Bacteria > Pseudomonadota > Gammaproteobacteria > Enterobacterales > Enterobacteriaceae > Enterobacter > Enterobacter vonholyi. The sequence continues at coordinate 295,552 of NZ_VTUC01000006.1, read as the reverse complement.
GGCCCAGCGCAATTGCGCCACCGTTCGGGTTGACGTGCGCGGCATGGTCCGGCAGGCCCAGCTGACGCAGCACGCCCAGCGCCTGCGCGGCGAAAGCTTCATTAAGCTCGATGACGTCCATATCGTTAATACTGAGCCCGGCGCGCTCCAGCACCTTCCGGGTGGCGGGTACCGGGCCAAGCCCCATCAGACGTGGCTCCACGCCTGCCGTCGCCATCGCCACGATCCGCGTGCGCGGGACTAACCCCTGCGCCAGCGCCATCTTCTCGCTGGCGACGATCAGCGCCGCAGCGCCGTCGTTGACCCCGGAGGCATTCCCCGCCGTGATCACCCCGTTCTTACGGAACGGCGTTTTCAGCCCGGCAAGCTGTTCAAGCGTGGTGTCCGCCCGCGGATGTTCATCCACGCTGAACGCTGTGACCGCCCCTTTTTTACCCGGCACCGGCACCGGCACGATCTCCTGCGCCAGAATGCCGTTCTGCTGTGCCAGCGCGGTACGCTGCTGGCTGCGCAGGGCGAACGCGTCCTGATCGGCACGGCTGATATTTAACAATTCAGCTACATTCTCTGCCGTTTCCGGCATACTGTCAGTTCCGAATTGCTGATGCATGAGCGGATTCACAAATCGCCAGCCGATGGTGGTATCAAAGATCTCCGCCTGACGCTGAAAGGCGGCTGTGGCTTTGCCCATCACGAACGGCGCGCGGGACATCGACTCCACGCCGCCCGCGATCAGCAGGTCGCCATCGCCCGCCTTAATGGTGCGCGCGGCAAAACCAATCGCGTCCAGCCCGGAACCGCACAGGCGGTTAATGGTGGTTCCGGATACCGTCTGCGGCAGCCCGGCCAGCAGCGACGACATGCGCGCTACGTTGCGGTTATCTTCCCCCGCCTGGTTGGCGCAGCCGAAAATCACGTCGTCGATCCGCTCCAGGTCGAGCTGCGGGTAGCGGGCCAGCAGCGCGCGCAGCGGAACGGCACCCAGATCGTCGGTTCGGACTGCGGAAAGCGCGCCGCCGTAACGGCCCACCGGTGTTCGAACGCCATCACAAATAAATGCGTCACGCATCAGGCTTCTCCTGTCACGCTGCCGCCGATGCGGTGAGATTTTCCGCGAAAAAGGGCGACGGTTTTCTGTTGTTGGTTCTGGATTTCAATGTCGTACACGCCGGTCAGCTTGCCCTGATGCTTCACCCGCGCGGTGGCGGTGAGCGTGTCCCCGGCAAAGCCCGGACGCAGGAAATCAATCGAGCAGCCGGAGGCCACCGCCGCCAGCCCCTGGCTGTTGCAGGCGTAGGCAAAGGCAGTGTCCGCCAGCGAAAACAGCTGCCCGCCGTGGCACGTTTTGTGGCCGTTAAGCATCTGCGGGGTGATGGTCATGGTGACAACCGCGTAGCCCTCGTCCATCTCGACAATGTCCATCCCCATCGCCTGAGCACAGGCGTCCCGTTCGTACATGGTGCGGGCGTTATGCCAGGCGTTATGACTCATAGCTACTCTCCAGAAGCGCGCGCTGGCGCAGCAGTGAACAGGGGCGATAGCGCTCTTCGCCGTAATGGCGCTGCAGGTTCTCCAGCAGTGTGAGCAGGCGCTGCCAGCCCAGGCGCTCGCCCCAGGCGATCGGCCCGCTCGGGTAGTTCACGCCCAGGCGCATGGCCGTGTCGATGTCCTTCTCGCTGGCGACCCCTTTTTGCAGGGCATCCAGCGCCTCGTTGGCAATCATCGCCAGCGTTCGCCAGATCAGCAGGCCGGGATAATCGGCAATTCGCACCACCCGGTGTCCCTGCTGCTGCAGGTAGCGGATGGCTTTTTGCGTCGCGGTATGCGGGTTGCTGGCGGCAGCGGCAATGACCGCCACGTCACGCTCGATGCGGTCGACCACCACCACCGGGCCGTTGAGCCGCAGCGCCAGCGCCTGCGCGGTCTCTCCCTGCGTTTCAATCAGGTACACATCATCAATTTCCGTGACACCGTCACGTCGCTTTTCCACGCGCATCGGGCTATAGCTGTCGTTCACCGACTCAACCCACTGCACGTCAGGTTTGTCGCCCTGCCAGTCGTACACGCCCTTCCCGCTTTTCTTGCCCAGCCTTCCAGCCAGCACCAGCTCCTGCTGCACCAGCGAAGGCAGAAAACGACGCTCCTGCCAGAAGGCGTTAAATACCGAGCAGGTCACCGCAAAATTTACGTCCTGACCAATCATGTCGGTCAGCTCCAGCGGCCCCATCGGGAAGCCGCCGCCTTCGCGCAGGGCGGCATCAATCACCTCCGGCGGCGCGACCTGCTCTTCCAGCGCGCGCCAGGCTTCAGAATAAAACGGACGCGCGACGCGGTTGACGATGAACCCCGGCGTTGACTGGCAGCGAACGGGCTGTTTGCCCCAGTTCAGCGCCAGCTCGCACAGCGCGTCGGCCACTTCCGGGGAGGTCGCCAGCCCGCTGACCACCTCCACCAGCTTCATTACCGGCGCTGGGTTAAAGAAATGCAGGCCTGCGACGCGCTCCGGGTGGTGGACGTCCGCCGCAATCGCCGTGACGGAGATGGAGGAGGTATTGCTGGTCAGCACCGTCTGCGGCGGGCAGATCTCAGCCAGCTGGGCAAACAGCGCCTTTTTCACCTCCAGCCGCTCGGAGGCCGCTTCAATCACCAGATCGGCCGTGGAGAGCGCGTCGATCTCCGTGACGGGAACAAGCCGGGCAAGGGTCTGGCTCCCGGCATCGGCGGAGAGTTTTCCGCGCGTCACACGGGAGGCCAGACGCTGGCGGATCCCGTCGATGGCGCGTGATATCGCATCGCTGGAGATGTCATAGAGCAGCACCTGATGCCCGTGGCTGGCCGCCACTTCGGCAATCCCGGCACCCATCGTGCCGCTGCCAATCACGGCGACCGTACGTATGTTCAGCATCTTATTTCCCCGTAAAGTTCGGCGCGCGCTTCGCGAGGAAGGCGCTGACGCCCTCGCGGTAGTCGTCGCTGCGCCCGGCCAGGCGCTGATAGTCACGCTCCAGATCGAGCTGGCCGTCCAGGGTATTGGTTTCCGCAGCATTGATCGCCTGCTTGATCAGCCCCAGGCCGAAGGTCGGCTGCGACGCAAAATGCAGGGTCATCTGCTGCGCCGTAGTGGAGAGCTCTTCGTCATCGACCACCTGCCAGATCATGCCCCACGCCTGCGCCTGTTCGGCGCTGAGCTTGTCGCCGAGCAGCGCCAGCCCCATGGCGCGGGCGCGTCCGGCCACGCGCGGCAGCAGCCAGGTGCCGCCGCAGTCCGGCACCAGGCCGAGCTTGCTGAAGGCCATCACGAAGCTGGCGGAACGCGCCGCAATCACCATGTCGCACCCGAGCGCCAGCGTGGCGCCCGCGCCCGCCGCCACGCCGTTAACGGCACAGATGACCGGCTTCGGCAGCTTTGCCAGGCGGCGCACGAGCGGGTTGTAGAAGGTTTCAACGGACATGCCCAGATCCGGTGCCGGGCCGTTAGGGTCGACGTTGCGGTCGTTGAGGTCCTGACCGGCGCAAAAGCCGCGTCCTGCCCCGGTGATCAGCAGGCAGCGAACGGTGTCATCGCGCTCGGCCTGTTTCAGGCACTCGGCCAGCTGCCGGTGCATGACGTCGTTAAAGCTGTTCAGACGCTCCGGACGGTTCAGCGTAATGGTCATCACGCCCTGTTCTACATGACTGAGAATAAATTCCACAATTAGCGTCCTTTAAAGTCGGGAGTGCGTTTTTGTAGGAAGGCGTTGATGCCTTCCCGGCGGTCTTCGGTGGCAGAAAGCAGCGTAAACAGCTGGCGCTCCTGGGCCAGACCGGCCTGAAGCGGCACCTCCTGAGACTGGCGAAGCGCCTGTTTGGCTGCCTGTAGCGCCAGCGGCGAGTGGCGCCCCATCAGGGCCGCCTGCTTCAGGGCATACTCCAGCGTCAGCGCTGCCGGGAAAACATCGCTCACCAGCCCGGCGCTCAGCGCCTGCTCTGCGGTAATGCTCTCACCGGTCAGCACCATTTTGCTGGCCAGGGATTTACCGACGCTACGGATAAGACGCTGGGTGCCGCCCGCGCCGGGCATGATGCCGAGCGTGATTTCCGGCAGGCCGAAACGGGCGTTGTCACCGGCAATCACCACGTCGCACAGCAGCGCCAGCTCGCAGCCTGCGCCCAGCGCGAAGCCGTTCACGGCGGCGATCAGCGGTTTACTGAACGTATTGATGCGTGACCACAGCTGCGGGCGAATATCGTTTAGCGTGGCGGGCAGGTCTTTCTCCGCCATTTCGTTGAGATCGGCCCCGGCGGCAAAGCAGCGCTCGCTGCCGTAAATCACGCAGACGGAAATCTCGGCATCCACGGCGGCGGCCTCAAGCTGTTCCGCAAGCTGGGTCAACAGCACGTTGTTGAGGGCGTTGCGCGCCGCCGGACGGTTTAGCGTCAGCTGCAGCACGCGGCCATGACGGGTAACAATCAGTTCGCTCATGCCATCCCCTTCGCGTCGAAGTCGACGATCACGTCGGCGGTTAACGGCAGCGACTGGCAGCTCAGCACATACCCGGCCGCCAGCTCGTCCGGCTCCAGGCTGTAGTTGGTTGCCATGTCCACCTTCCCGCGCAGCACTTTGCATTTACAGGTGGCGCAGACGCCGCCCTTACAGGCATAAGGCAGATCCGCCCCCTGACGCAGGGCGGCATCGAGAATGCTTTCGTCGTCCGCCGTCAGGGTGATTTCACGGTCGCGCCCGTCCTGGCGAACGGTCACTTTTTGTCCATCAACCTGCACGTGCGCCGCGCGCTTAACGGTGATACCGGAGGTGTTAAAGCGCTCAAGGTGAATGGATTTGTCCGGCATCCCCAGCGCCTTCAGCGTGGCTTCCGCGTCGTCCATCATTGCGGACGGGCCGCAGATAAACGCCTCGTCGTACTGGCGGAAGTTGATCAGGGTTTTCGCCAGCGCCTGCAGCTTTTCCCCGTCGATGCGGCCATACAGCAGGTCGCTGTCCAGCCGCTCCTGGCTGAAGATGGAGACCAGCTGCAGGCGCTGCGGGTATTTGTCCTTCAGGTCCGCCAGCGCCTGGCGGAACATCATGCTCTGGCTGCTGCGGTTGCCGTAGATTAGGGTGAAATGGCTGTTCGGTTCGGTCTCAAGCGTCGCGGAGATAATTGCCAGCATCGGGGTGATCCCGGAGCCTGCCGCAATTGCCAGATAGTGGCCTTCGCGTTCGGCCCGCGGCTGGTAGCCAAACTGCCCCTGAGGAACCATTACCTCCAGCGCCATGCCCGCTTTGATCTCATCCCGGGCATAGCGGGAGAAGCGCCCGCCTTCAATCGCCTTGACCGCCACGCTGATTTCGCCCGGGGCGGCACTCCGGCAGATGGAGTAGCAGCGGCGCAGCTCGTCCCCGCCAAGCTTCGTTTTTAACGTCAGGTGCTGGCCTGGACGGAAGCGGTAGGCCTCCTGCAGCGCCTGCGGCACCGCAAAGGTGATGGTTACCGCGTCGCGGGTTTCGGGTTCCACTTTTGCCACTGTTAATGAATGAAACGTTGTCATGGCAGCCTCAAATACATTTGAAATAGTCGAAGGGCTCACGGCAGGAATTGCAGCGGTAGAGCGCTTTGCAGGCCGTCGAGCCAAATTCACTTATAAGCGCGGTGTCGATGCTGGCGCAGCGCGGGCAGCTCACCTCCACCGGGGCGTGCGCGTGACAGCTATGCCCCACCGGTGGACTGATGCCATACGCCCGCAGGCGCTCGCGCGCGTCGGGGGTCATCCAGTCGGTGGTCCAGGCGGGTTCAAGCTGGAGCACAATGTGCACCGGGGTAAAGCCGTGCGCGGTCATCGCCTCGCGGATCGCCCCTAGCAGGTGTTCCGTTGCCGGGCAGCCCGAGTAGGTGGGCGTGAAGCCGATAACCCAGCCTTCCCCCTGCGCCTTCACGCTGCGCACCATGCCTAAATCGGTGATGGTTAACACCGGCACTTCCGGATCGGGGATCTTGCTTAACAGCGCCCAGATCTGCGGGATTTGCGCAGGCGCGATGTCGACGAGGCGTTGCATAGCGTTCTCCTTTACCACTGCTGACCGGGATACGCGCGCTGGAGATACTGCATTTCCGCCAGCATCGGGCCCAGATGTTCGGTATGCAGCCCCTGCTTGCCCCCGGTGCGGTACGCCACCTCGGCGGGCACCTGCAGGCAGGCCTCATTCAGACCGGCATACACTTCGCTTTCCCACGGCTGGCGCAGGAGGCGCGGGTCAACCGCCACGCCGGACTCAATCAGCTCCCGCTCGACGTCATCGGCGTCAAACAGCTCCGCCGTAAAACGCCACAGGCTGTCGATGGCCTGCTGCATTTTTTGCGCAGACGTTTCTGTCCCATCGCCCAGACGCACCAGCCAGCCGCGGCTGAAGCGCAGGTGGTAGCGCGCCTCTTTAATCGCTTTGGCGGCAATGGCGGCAAGCTGGCCGTCGCGGCTTAGGGCTAGGCGTTCATACAGCGCCACGTTCCAGGCATCCATCAGGTACTGGCGGGCAATGGTGTCGGCGAAGCTGCCGTTCGGCTGCTCCACCAGCAGGACGTTGCGGAACTGGCGCTCGTCGCGGCCAAACGCCAGCGTGTCTTCATCGCCCTGGCCTTCCCGCTCCGCGGCATAGGTCAGGAAATTACGCGCCTGGCCCAGCAGATCGAGGCCGATATTGGCGAGCGCGAGATCGATTTCCAGCTCCGGCGCGTGGCCGCACCAGGCGCCGAGACGCTGGGAGAGCACCAGACCGTTGTCGCCCAGACGCAGGGCATAGGCAGTCATTGAGTTCATTCTTTGCCTCACATATGCTCGATGCCGTCAGGGATCGTGTAGAACGTCGGGTGGCGGTAAACCTTGCTTTCCGCCGGGTCGAAGAACTCGCCGCGCTCTTCCGGCTGGGAGGCGACAATCTCGCTCGCCTTCACCACCCAGATAGAGCAGCCTTCGCTGCGGCGGGTATAGGCATCACGCGCATTTTCCAGCGCCATGCGATCGTCGGCGGCATGCAGGCTGCCCACGTGACGGTGGGACAACCCCTGTTTGCTGCGTACGAACACTTCGTACAGCGGCCAGTAGACATTGCTCATGGTTATTTCCTCTTAAGCGGCCTGACGGGCGCGCTGTTTTTCGGCGTGCGCCAGCGCGGCTTCCCGCACCCACGCGCCCTCTTCCCAGGCTTTACGTTTCGCGGCCAGGCGTTCGTGGTTGCAGATGCCGCGCCCGTTAATGACCTCGTCAAACTCCTGCCAGTCGATCTCGCCGAAGCGGTAATGACCGCTCTCTTCATCAAAACGCAGGTCGGGATCTGGCACCGTCATGCCCAGCATTTCTACCTGCGGCACCGTGTTGTCGACAAAGCGCTGGCGCAGCTCGTCATTGCCGAAGCGTTTGATTTTCCACGCCAGGCTGCGGGCGCTGTTCGGCGAGTTGTCGTCGTTCGGCCCGAACATCATCAGCGCCGGCCACCAGAAGCGGTTGATGGCATCCTGCAGCATCTGGCGCTGGGCTTCACTGCCCTGCGCCAGCGCCATGCAGGCCTCAAAGCCCTGACGCTGGTGGAAGCTCTCTTCTTTACAGATTTTCACCATCGCGCGGGCATACGGACCGTAGGAAGTGCGGCACAGCGCCACCTGGTTGACGATGGCCGCGCCGTCCACCAGCCAGCCGATCACGCCGATATCGGCCCAGCTCAGGGTCGGATAGTTGAAGATGGAGGAGTATTTCATCTTGCCGTCGAGCATCTTCTGGTAGATGTCTTCCCGCGCGCAGCCCAGCGTTTCCGCCGCGCTGTAGAGGTAAAGCCCGTGTCCGGCTTCGTCCTGCACCTTCGCCAGCAGGATCGCTTTTCGGCGCAGCGTCGGGGCGCGAGCGATCCAGTTCCCTTCCGGCAGCATGCCGACAATTTCGGAGTGCGCATGCTGGCCAATCTGACGGATCAACGTCTTACGGTAGGCGTCAGGCATCCAGTCCTGAGGCTCAATCGCCGTCTCCTGCGCTATGCGCTGCTCAAACCGTTGTTCTTGCGTCACGTCATCACCTTTATGATTCGTTAGTTTGCAAATTAAAGCGTAATGTTGAATCACTTTGTTTTTTAAAAGTTACACAAAGGTTAAATATAACCCCAAGAATTGTTTCCTGATTCTGTGACGTTGCTCGCAGGCCTTTTGCTGAAAGCCTTGATAAGCGGACCTTCGTATTCTGTAATTCATCCAGTCAGATCACATCATTAACAATTCATTAAAAACGCCGCTTGATTTTTATGATTCATGATTAAACTATTAATGAGTAAATTACGTAACATTTGGAGATAAGCGATGCAGCAGTTAGCCAGCTTCTTATCCGGTTCCTGGCAGTCTGGCCGGGGCCGCGAACGCACTATTCATCACGCCATCAGTGGCGAAGCGCTGTGGAGCGTGACCAGCGAAGGGCTGGACATGGCGGCCGCCCGCCGCTATGCGATTGATCGCGGCGGCGAAGCGCTTCACGAGATGACCTTTATCGAACGTGCGGCCATGCTGAAGGCGGTGGCAAAGCACCTGCTTAGCGAAAAAGAGACGTTTTATGCCCTGTCCGCACAGACCGGGGCGACTAAAGCAGACAGCTGGGTGGACATTGAAGGCGGGATCGGCACCCTTTTCACTTACGCCAGCCTGGGCAGCCGCGAGCTGCCGGATGACACCGTGTGGCCGGAAGACGAGTTAATTCCTCTGTCAAAAGAAGGCGGCTTTGCCGCGCGTCACGTCCTGACCTCGAAGTCCGGCGTGGCGGTGCACATCAACGCCTTTAACTTCCCCTGCTGGGGGATGCTGGAAAAGTTGGCCCCGACCTGGCTTGCCGGCATGCCCGCCATCATCAAACCCGCCACCGCCACCGCACAGGTGACGCAGGCGATGGTGAAATCCATCGTCGACAGCGGGCTGGTGCCGGACGGCGCCATCAGCCTGATCTGCGGCGGCGCGGGGGATCTGCTCGACCAGCTCGACAGTCAGGACGTGGTGACCTTTACGGGCTCCGCCAGCACCGGGCAAAGCCTGCGCGTGCACCCGAATATCGTGGAGAATTCGATTCCGTTCACCATGGAGGCCGACTCCCTGAACTGCTGCGTGCTGGGGGAAGACGTCACGCCAGAGCAGCCGGAATTTGCCCTGTTCATCCGGGAAGTGGTCCGCGAGATGACCGCCAAAGCCGGGCAAAAATGTACGGCCATTCGCCGCATTATCGTCCCGCAGAGCCAGATTGACGCCGTGAGCCAGGCGCTGATTGCCCGCCTGGAAAAGGTGTTGGTGGGCGATCCGGCTCAGGAAGGGGTAAAGATGGGTGCGCTGGTCAACGCCGAACAGCGTGCGGACGTGCAGGAGAAAGTGGATCACCTGATCGCCGCAGGCTGCCAGGTCCGCCTGGGTGGCAAAGCGGATTTGCAGGCCGCGGGCGCGTTCTTCCCGCCGACGCTGCTGTTCTGCCCGCAGCCGGATGAAACTCCGGCAGTCCACTCAACCGAAGCCTTTGGCCCGGTTGCGACGCTGATGCCGTATCGCAATGCACAGCACGCGATGCAGCTTGCCCGCGCGGGCGGCGGCAGCCTGGCGGGCACGCTGGTCACCGCAGACCAGGACATTGCCCGCCAGTTTATTCTCGGCACGGCGCGCGCCCACGGGCGTATTCAGATCCTCAACGAGGAAGCCTCGAAAGAGTCCACCGGCCACGGTTCCCCGCTGCCGCAACTGGTGCACGGTGGCCCGGGGCGCGCGGGCGGCGGCGAAGAGCTGGGCGGCCTGCGCGCGGTGAAGCACTACCTGCAGCGCACCGCCATTCAGGGCAGTCCGACCATGCTGGCCGCCATTGGCAAGCAGTGGGTGCGTGGCGCAACGGTGCAGGAAGATCGCGTGCATCCGTTCCGCAAATACTTTGAGGAGCTGCAGCCGGGCGACAGCCTGCTGACGCCGCGCCGCACCCTGACGGAAGCGGACATCGTGAACTTTGCCTGCCTGAGCGGCGATCACTTTTACGCCCATATGGACAAGATCGGCGCGGCAGAGTCGATCTTTGGCGAGCGCGTGGTGCACGGCTACTTCCTGATCTCCGCCGCGGCGGGACTGTTCGTTGATGCGGGCGTTGGGCCGGTGATTGCCAACTACGGCATGGAAAACCTGCGCTTTATCGAGCCGGTCAAACCGGGCGATACCATTCAGGTGCGTTTGACCTGCAAGCGTAAAACGCTGAAGAAACAGCGCAGTGCCGAGGAAAAACCGACCGGCGTGGTGGAATGGGCGGTTGAGATCTTCAACCAGCACCAGCAGGCCGTGGCGCTCTACTCCATCCTGACGCTGGTGGCGCGCCAGCAGGGAGATTTCAGCTAACGCCCCTCACCCTGACCCTCTCCCCAAAGGGGGAGGAATCCCTGTAATTTTTTTAACCGGAAGCGATAAATTGCTTCAGGAAAATTAATGGCTTACAGCGATACCTTGGTCCGGCTGTAAATCGCCGAGGCGTTTCCGTAAGGCCGGGGCGAGGCGCAGGGATGCGCCGAGAGGGCGTGGCCTGCAGGGATGCAGGCTCATGCCCGACCCGATAGCCTGAAGGAATAAGCTGAGGGCACCGCGAAGCGGCGATTTACCGCCGGGAGCCCGGGTCGCCAGGGCGGCGGCGACTGAGCCGCCCTGGCACGTTCACTGGTCATGTCGTGACAGAATAGCAAGGAACATGAAGTGAACGGAATGACCACTACAGCCGTATGTTCCCCCTCACCCCAGCCCTCTCCCTCAAGGGAGAGGGGGTCGCCTGTGCTGACATCATTTGTGGGGAGAGGAAATGGCCCAGCATGTGATGTATCCCCGCTCTTTTTTTAACCTGGCAAGACTGGCAAATAATCTGGCAGATGCAGGCAAACGCTTTTCTCAGGCGCCTGTCAGGATAAGGCTGTCACAACACAATAAACACAACAAGATGAGGTCTACGATGGGAAGCAATTCTTCTTTTTCTGCCCGTAGAACGGCGCTGGCTATGGCCGTTGCGCTGTGTTGCGCCTGGCAATCCCCTGTTTTCGCCCACGGCAGCGAGGCGCATATGGTCCCGATGGAAAAAACGCTGCAGGACTTTGGCGCTGACGTGCAGTGGGATGATTACGCACAGATGTTCACCATTGCGAAAGACGGTGCCTTTGTGAAGGTCAAACCGGGCGCTAAAACCGCCATCGTCAACGGCAAAACCCTCAGGCTCGAGGTGCCGGTGGTGATGAAAGGCAAGAAAGCCTTTATTTCCGATACCTTCATCAACGATGTTTTCCAGTCCGGTCTTGACCAGACCTTCCAGGTTGAAAAACGCCCTCACCCGCTAAACGCGCTAACGGCGGACGAAATTAAGCAGGCCGTTGAGATTGTAAAAGCCTCGGCGGACTTTAAGCCTAATACCCGCTTTACCCAGATTGCCCTTGCAGAGCCAGAGAAAGCCGAAGTGTGGGATTTTGTGCTTAACGGTACGGCTGTGGATGCCCCGCGTCAGGCGAAGATCGTGATGCTCGATGGAAAGCACGTTATCGAAAGCGTGGTGGATCTGAAGGATAAAAAAATCCTGCGCTGGGAACCGGTGAAAGACGCGCACGGCATGGTGCTGCTGGATGATTTCACCGCGGTTCAGCAGATTATTAACGAAAGTACCGAGTTCGCCGAGGTGCTTAAAAAACACGGCATCACCGACCCGAAAAAAGTGATTACCACGCCGCTGACCGTCGGCTATTTCGACGGTAAAGACGGCCTGAAGCAGGAAGATCGCCTGCTGAAGGTGGTGAGCTATCTGGACGTGGGCGACGGCAACTACTGGGCGCACCCGATTGAGAACCTGGTGGCCGTGGTCGATCTTGAACAGAAAAAGATCCAGAAGATTGAAGAAGGCGCCGTTGTTCCGGTTCCCATGACCCCGCGTCCCTATGATGGCCGCGACCGCGTTGAGACGCCGAAAAAACCGCTCAACATCACCGAGCCGGAAGGCAAGAACTACACCATCACCGGCGATATGGTGCACTGGCAGAACTGGGATTTCCACCTGAGCCTGGACTCCCGCGTCGGCCCGATGATTTCAACCGTCACGTATAACGACAACGGCAAAAAGCGTCAGATTATGTATCAGGGGTCGCTCGGCGGCATGATCGTTCCTTACGGCGATCCGGACGTGGGCTGGTACTTTAAGGCCTATCTTGATTCCGGCGACTACGGCATGGGCACCCTGACCTCGCCGCTGGTGCGCGGTAAAGACGTGCCGTCCAACGCGGTGATGCTCAATGAAACCATTCCGGATTACACCGGCGCGCCGATGGAGATCCCGCGCGCGATCGCCATTTTCGAACGCTACGCGGGGCCGGAATATAAGCATCAGGAGATGGGCCAGCCTAACGTCAGCACCGAGCGCCGCGAGCTGGTGGTGCGCTGGGTGAGTACCGTGGGCAATTACGATTACATCTTCGACTGGGTGTTCCATGAAAATGGCACCATCGGCATTGACGCCGGCGCGACGGGTATCGAAGCGGTGAAAGGCGTGCAGGCGAAAACCATGCACGATGCCACCGCCAAAGACGATACAAAATACGGCACGCTGATCGACCACAACATCGTGGGCACCACGCACCAGCACATCTACAACTTCCGTCTTGATATGGACGTGGATGGCATCAACAACAAGCTGGTGGCTATGGATCCGGAAGTGAAGCCGAATACCGCCGGGGGTCCGCGCACCAGCACCATGCAGATCAATCAGTATGATATTGATACCGAGCAGCAGGCGGCGCAGAAGTTCGACCCGGGCACGATTCGCCTGCTGAGCAACACAAGTAAAGAGAACCGCATGGGTAACCCGGTCTCGTACCAGATCATCCCTTACGCGGGCGGTACGCACCCGGTGGCGACCGGCGCGAAATTTGCCCCGGACGAGTGGATCTACCATCGCCTGAGCTTTATGGACAAACAGCTGTGGGTGACCCGCTACCACCCTGATGAGCTCTACCCGGAAGGTAAATTCCCTAACCGCTCCGTACACGACACGGGCCTCGGGCAGTACAGCAAAGATAACGAGTCGCTCAACGATCGGGACGACGTAGTCTGGATGACCACCGGCACCACCCACGTGGCGCGCGCGGAAGAGTGGCCGATCATGCCAACGGAATGGGTGCATACCCTGCTTAAGCCGTGGAACTTCTTCGACGAGACGCCAACGCTCGGGAAGAAAAAAGACGAAAAATAACCACCCGCCGGGCAATAGCCCGGTTTTTTTTGCCCTGGCGTTTGAGGATCGTCCTGGCTTGCTTATAGTTACAGATATCTCATCGACATGATTTATCCCCCGGACGGGAAAGGGCTTTATGGAAAAAAGAAAAAAACCGTCGCTGGAACGGGCGACCTGGCCAACGCGCCATGCCATGGTCATGCACGGGCTGGCGATGAACCTGCCGTGGCTGGCCTTCGTCAATATCAGCTTCGCGGTGATGATTCTGCTGCGACACGTTCTGCTTAAGCCCAGCGATCCTCTTTATCCCCACTCGCCCCAGCTGACGAGAATGGTTGATGCCTCCATGCTCGGTATTATCATCCTCTCGGCCGCGCTGATCCTCATGGCCTGGCGGCGTATCGCCGGTATCAGCGTGGTGTTGTTTATCTGTAGCGCCATCTGGTCGGTATCCTGCTTCTGGTTTATCACCCAGCTGCTGCTCCCGCACGTCTGGCCGCTGTGCGTTATTCTGTTACTCGCCGGTTTGACGGCGCTCTATTTTTACCCTGAAGGGCTGCTCGCCTTTGTGCTCCCACTCTGGATCACCCTGCCGATAGCAAGCTGGATAAGAAACGATGGCCTCAACCTACACTTCGTTGTTATCTGGAGCGTGTTTACGCTGATCCTGATCTGCGGGCGTTTCATTCTGCTGAGCTGGTTTGACGAAGCCTGGCGACGTAACCAGCAAAATCAGCTGCTGATTTCGCGGCTGGACGCGCTGGCGCATCAGGACCCGTTAACCAAAACCGCCAATCGCCGGAAAATGGAGGTGGTGCTGGAGAACGCGGTTGAGCAGAAAAAAACCTTCTCGGTGATCATGCTGGATATCGACTACTTCAAGCGCTACAACGATACCTACGGGCACCAGGCGGGCGACGACTGTCTGACGCGCGTGGCGCGCGTGCTGAAGCAGTCCGTGCGCACGCCTGACGATGTGGTGTCACGCTACGGTGGTGAGGAGTTCGTGGTCATCCTCTTCAATTGCCCGGCAAACATTGCGGAAAAGGTTGCCCTGCGTATTCAGGACGGCCTGCGTACGGAAGCCATACCGCACGGCGCCTCGACGGTCAGCGACCATGTCACCGTGAGCATGGGGATTGCGAGCATGGCCGAGGGGTTAGCGGGCACCGAGATCATCGCCCGCGCCGATGCGGCGCTGTATCGGGCGAAAGAGGCGGGTCGGGATCGGTGGTCGCTGTAGAAAAAAAGCCGGGTGGCGGCTACGCCTTACCCGGCTTGCTTTTTAATACCGCACGCACACCGACTTGGTTTCACACCAGCCGTCCAGCCAGTCCGGGCCAAAATCGCGTCCGGTACCGGACTGCTTCATGCCGCCGAACGGCATGTTGGCGTCGATCAGCGTATGGCTGTTCACCCAGACGGTGCCCGCCTGCAGCCGGTCGGTATACTCCAGCGCCTTGCTGATATTCTGCGTCCAGACGCTGGCCGTCAGGCCATATTCGGTGTCGTTTGCCAGCTGGAGCGCCTCTTCCCCGTCGGCGACGCGCACAAGGTTGACCACCGGGCCAAACACCTCTTCGCGGGTCAGGCGCAGCGAGGCATCCGGGTTGACCACCAGCGTAGGTGAAACGTAATAGCCTTTGCCTTCCGGCCCCCGGTTACCGACGATCAGCTCCGCGTGGCGCGACTTCGCCTCATCGAGGAAGGTCTGCACCTTGTCGCAATGTGCGCGCGACACCAGCGGGTTAATAAACGCTTCCGGCGACATGCCTGGCCCGACGCTCAGGGATTTCACCGCCTGTTCAAACCCGCTGACCAGCGTGTCAAACAGCGGCGCCTCAATGTAGATGCGCGAGCTCGCCGCGCACACCTGCCCCTGGTTCAGGAAGCTGCCGGTCATCAGGCCTTCGATCACCCACGCGGGGTCCGCATCCTTGAGCACAATTGCCGGGTTTTTCCCGCCCAGCTCCAGGGTCACGCCGGTTAGCGTGTCCGCCGCCGCGCGGGCAATTTGCTTACCCGTCGCCGTTGAGCCGGTGAAGCTCACCTTCGCGATATGCGGATGCGAGGTCAGCGCCGCGCCACACACCGCGCCGCTCCCGGTCACCACGTTGAACACCCCATCCGGGATGCCCGCTTCACTGGCCAGTTCCGCCACGCGCAGCATGGTCAGCGGCGTGGTTTCAGACGGCTTAATGACGATAGAGCAGCCAGCTGCCAGCGCTGGCATCACTTTCCACATGCCGATCATCAGCGGGAAGTTCCAGGGCACAATCCCGGCCACCACGCCAACCGGCTCTTTACGCGTCCACGCCTGATAGCGGGCGCCCTGCGGCAACGGGATAGAAAGATCGAGAGTCTTACCCGAAATTTTGGTGGTCAGCCCGGCGGTATAGCGCATCCAGTTCAGGGTGCAGCCGACTTCAAACATACGGGAAATGTTGATGGATTTGCCCTGCTCCAGCGTTTCAAGCTGGGCCAGCTCCTCGCTGTGCTGTTCCACCAGATCGGCGAAATGGAGCAGGATCCGCTCGCGCTCCGCCGGGAGTTTTCCGGCCCAGGTGCGGGCCAAAAAGGCGCGCCAGCCGGACATGACGGCACGATCAACGTCGTCGACGCTGGCATCGGCAGTTGAGGCAATGACCTCGCCCGTGGCCGGGTTGAAGACGTTCAGCCGCTTTTCACTGTCCGACGCGGCCTGACGCCCTTCAATCCACAGGCCATGCTGTCGGTCTAAAAACTGCTGCACGGCAGGCTGAATAGCCACCTGTGATTCAGACATAGGATACTCCTTCGTTATTCTTCGCAGGGTGTTCATCCAGTCTAAGAGGGGTTTTGTATTCTCGCTTTTGTCTCTGTGACATTCGCTTTGCCACCTGTGACAGGCTCCGCAAATCGCGATAATTGCCGCTTATATCGCTGTTACCGGTGAGTGTTCTTTCCTATAGTCAGCCTCATAGCTCTGACAAAATGCAACACAAATGCAACAATGCGAAAACGTTGACGGTGCAGTGAGAGAAACGATGGCGTGTGCAAGCGAGCAGGAACAGTATCAGCATTGGCTGGCGCAAATTAACCAGGTTTGCGGGCGTTTTAACGCGCAGCCCACCGAGGGTAAATTCTACGGCGAGCTGGAGACCAGCTATGCGCGCAGCCTGAAGCTCAGCACAGTGACCGCAGGCGGCGTTAACCTGTTCCGCTCCCGCCAGGAGATCGCTCAGAGTAACGATGCCTGGTTCTATACCGTATTCCAGCTCGAAGGGAGTGCGGAAATTGAGCAGGATGACCGTCGCGCGCTGCTCAAAACCGGTGATATCACGCTGATTGACGCGTCGCGTCCCTGTTCAATCAACTGGCAGGAAAAATCCCGCCAGATTTCGCTCCTGGTTCCGCGTCAGATTATTGAGCAGCAGTGTCGTTTCCAGGAGATAAGCTGCGCGACCGCCCTTTCCCGCACCTTACCCACGGTGCAGCTGAGCCATCGCCTGTTGATGGAGAGTATGAGCAATGCCGACCTGAGCGATCGTGAAAGCGAAGCGGCGCTCGAAGCGATGATCTGCCTGCTGCGCCCCGCTTTCCAGCAACGTGAAATCATTCAGCCGCGCAAGGAGCGCCAGTTCCAGCATGTGGTGGCGCTGATTGACGACCATATTCAGTCTGAATCGCTGCGTCCTGAATGGATTGCCGCCGAGAGCGGTATGTCTGTGCGCAGCCTCTACCGCATGTTTGCCGAAAAGGGGCTGGTGGTCGCGCAGTACATTAAAAACCGTCGCCTGGATCTCTGCGCGCAGGTACTGCGCACTGCTGGCGATGATGAAAAGCTGGCGGGCATTGGCTACAGTTGGGGCTTTACCGACCATAGCCATTTTTCAACGGCGTTTAAGCAGCGTTTTGGCGTCTCGCCGGGTGAATACCGCAGGCGCTACCGCTAGCTACTTTCTGAGCCACTTTCCGTTAATACCCTTCACGTACTCGCCCGGCTGCGCGCGGGCAACCAGTTTTTGCCCAGCCATTTTGGCCACTTCATCGACCGGCAAATTATTGCTGTCAGCCAGCTTCTGGTAGCTTTCCGTGCGCGCCGCGTTGATGCGATTGACCAGCGCCAGCGTTTCGGCGTCCTGTTGAATCGGGGCCAGATAACCGCTGAGGGTTTCCCCCACGCGCCCCTGGGCCCGGGCATCGTTGAGGGTGAGCGTAGCCGCCTGTACGTTCATCCCCAGCGCCAGCAAAATCAGAGCTACTCGTTTCATGGCGTCCTCAGAACAGATCGCTGCGCGATTTCAGCAGGGTTTCGACGTCTTTATCGACCTTAATGTGGATCTCATGTTCGATTTTGACATTCATATTGATGGTAATCGGCTCCTTTGGCGCAGCGACTTCAATACGCGGCGTACAGCCGGTCAGTAGCGCGGCAACGGCAACGGTGAGCACACCAGCCATCTTTTTCATTGTTGTTCCTCACTTTCCTTGCCGGTCAAACTGCGGGGAGCAGGTATCGCCGCATGTTGCTCAAACCAGGTTTGCAGGTTGTCCCCAAAGCGCAGGCTACGCCAGAGGGTAAAGACATTCTCGTCATGGGTATAGTTCAGGTTGACGGAGCTGCTTTTGCCATCCACCCGGCTGGTCCCCTTGATGGTCGCCTGCATGGTTAATTCACCCAGATTATCTAAATTGATTCTCGTCCACGAACGCGAAATTTCCATATAGCGGAGCCAGTTAATCGCGGCACCCGCGACCATATTATCTTTGACGATGGCGTCGGCCGTATCTTTGTCGATGCGCAGCGTCATTGGGCCCGGGTTGGTGAGCCAGCCATCTTCAATGATCCATTTTTCATTGTCCAGCCAGAACGGCAGCGCCCCGCTGACTGGCCCCGACATGGCAAACTGTTTCGGATTAACGGCGCTAATCAGCTCGCTCGAAGAGATATTGTCCACCCGCAGCAGGGCCGGATCGTGCTGCGGCATCCGCAGCTGCTGCATGGTGATCTTCCCGCCGAGGGTTTCCACCTTCACGTTGGTGAGCAGCAGCGGATTGTCCTCCGTCCAGGGATAGTCCCCCTGTAGATCGGCAGTAATGTTTCGTGCGGTCACCAGGTTTACCACTTCACCGATGCGCAGCGTCACCGGACCGCGCGTGCCCAGAGACCAGGTTCCGTCGCTGAAGCGGAACGGCAGCACAAAATCGACGCCGTTAATCTGGTTATCCGGCATCCAGGCGCTGCCGGATTTCAGCACGCCGTGCCCGCCCGCTTCAAAACCCTGATCGGCCGCCGCCGAGAAAGCGACCTGCGCATACAGTTCCCCGTCGCGCAGCGTCATTTTCCAGTCCGGCGGGATCAGCGGCTGGAATACGGTGAGAGACTGTTTCGGCCACCAGGCCTGCCCGCGAAGGCGCACGCCATCCCAGCGCCCGTTTACCTGTACCGGACCGATTTTGTCCGCGTGGAGGTCGCCCTTAAACTGAAAAATAGTCGGGTCGCTGCCGTCGACGCTAAAGGTCAGGACCGATGGCGGCAACACGCTGCCGCCGGAGAAACGGGTTTGCCCGGCGTTAAGCGACAGCGCGCCGCTGAAGGTCGGTTTTTCGGGGTCACGCAACCATCGCACCGGTTGTTCCAGCACCAGGCGAGGCTTGCTGACCTCCATCGTGCCGTACTGGAGCTTGTCAAAACCGGTGGAGAGCGCCGTCAGCTCAATAAGGTTGTCGCGCCATTCGCCTTTCCCGGCGACATCCCAGCGGGCATGCATCGGCGTAAAACCGCCTTTCCCCCAGTAGCGCCACTGCCACAGGCCGTTATCGGGTAAGAAGTCGCTGGCCTGACCGTCCAGGTGGAGTTCAAAATCGCCCATCTCGTTTTCATGGGCGCGCAGGATAGCCTGCAGACGGCCATCCACGCCCTTCTGGGTGAGCTTCACGCCCGCCAGCGGCCAGCGGATTTCATCGATATCAAGTGAGTCAATGATGCGCCCGCGCGAGCGGAGCAGCGCGCCCGGCTCAAAGGCCAGCTGCGGTTCATACAGGCTGCCGGTCAGCGTTGCGGGCAATTTAGCGTAAAGAATGAGATCGTTTTGCTTTGCCTCGCCGCTCAGGTGCAGAGGCATGTCGCTGTTTTCCATGCTGAGCCTGCCTGGCCCGATATTCAGTACCGCGTTCCCTTTCCCCGCATCACCGTGGGTAAGCACATTCAGCCGTCCGGTCAGGGTGGTTTTATCCAGCCCCTGCTGCCAGTTGTCGGCGCGAAGGGACACCCGCCCGCTCAGCGGCATACCCGAGAGATCCCAGTTCCAGCGCCCGTCGCTGATGTTCAGCTGTTCCGCCGTGATCTGCCACGGCAGGTCGAGCAGCGGATCGGGATTGTCCCGCGCCATCACCACCAGCTGTCCCTGATTGTCTTCCCAGTCCAGATCGGCATCGACCAGAGACGTCAACTGTGGCACGTTAAAGGTCGCGACCGCGTGGCCTTTCACCGGTACGCCATCCGGTACCAGCGGCAGGGTAAATTCGCCCACCAGCTTAATCGGCTGCGGCTGGTCCGGGAGCTGTACATCGAACTGGCTGACCGAGAGCGTCTGACCGCGAAGCGTGCCTTTAATGCTGACCTGCTCGCCTTTATAGGCGATCTCCTGACTGGACGGGGTCAGCGACGCACGCAGCTCGCCCTGCCACTGCTGCCAGGGAGAGAGCGTCAGACGGTGAATCGTGAGCCAGGTATTGGGTAATACTGCCTGCCATTGCGCGAGCGTTTTCGGGGCGACCGTTGAAGGCGCTGACTGAGGAATTTTGCTCAGACAGACGGAATTTAAATCCAGCGCGCCGATATCCAGCTTCCAGCGGCTCGGATGTGACAGCGTCACGTTATCGATGCGGGCAATTTCGCAGTCTTCAACCAGATAGCGAAGATTGGGGATCACCAGCGCGTGGCGGGTCAGTTTCGGGCTCTCTTCGAACGCGATGCGCGTCCCCACGGGCAACCAGATCCCGGCGAGCGTCGGAACCCACTGGGCAAGCGTCATCAGCAGCGTCAGCGGCAACAGTATGAACAGCAGTAAAAGCGCAAGAGCGGCTTTGTATTTACCCTTCATGGGCAGTTAATATCCTGATTTAGCGAAAGAATTAAGCCGGCAGTGCCGAGCATTGTCGCATGTTTAGCGGTTGAGTTGAAGTTAACGCCAAGATTAAGGATAGATGCTGGAAATAGTATGAGGTAACTTTTTTGCTATGTGTAACCTAAAGAACACATTTTATATTCAGTGGGTTACGCATCATTTCAGGCGTAAAAAAGGGAAAACACTGCGAAACTAATACCTGTTCCTGGGCATTGCCAGCAGGTAAAGCATTGCGAATATCAATGACCCCCAGTACACCGAATCGTACCGCCAGGGATCAAAATCGATATGTAAAAAACCGCGAACAAACTCATAGCCGTTGGCAAAAACGTTAATCTGGATGGCTGCAATGGCTATCACAAACAGCGTATAGGCTATGAACAGTGGGTATTTTCGTAGCCGGTTAACCTTCTGTTTCCCGATATATAACAAGAAAAAAACTACTATAGATACAATGAAATAGTACAAAGCGGGCAGCATTGGCGGAGATAAGGACAACCCCAGCTGTTGCGACATGCATCATTCTCCCTCTTTATCAGAAACTCACCCGGTTCCTGATATCGTCCCATCACATCCAGAAGGATTGCAGTTTTCACACCCTCTTGCCATTCTTTAACGTAATTCAGACAGGCTTTTTTCGCATCCTCAACCCACTGCATTTTTCTCTACATGCCCTGAGCAGATTCAAGCCAAAGATTCCTCGTAGCAACAATATCATGGAGTTAGGATGTAGATATGCTCTAGAATAATTCATAGAACTTATTGAATTCAATAATATTTTATAAATTGTAAGATAATTTTAATCATGCTAACGTGAATGCAAAATCACTGGAGAAAGTCTTATGAAACTCGCGGTATATAGCACAAAGCAGTACGACAAAAAGTATCTGCAACATGTTAACGAGGCTTACGGGTTTGAGCTTGAATTTTTCGACTTTCTGCTGTCCGAAAAAACCGCCAAAACGGCGCACGGCTGTGAAGCCGTCTGCATTTTCGTAAACGATGACGGCAGTCGCCCGGTGCTGGAAGAGTTGAAAAGACAAGGGGTGAAGTACATCGCCCTGCGCTGTGCGGGCTTTAACAATGTGGATCTCGATGCGGCGAAAGAGCTGGGTCTGAAGGTGGTGCGCGTTCCGGCGTACTCCCCGGAAGCGGTCGCGGAACATGCGATTGGCATGATGATGTCGCTCAACCGTCGTATTCACCGCGCTTATCAGCGCACCCGTGACGCCAACTTCTCGCTGGAAGGGCTGACCGGCTTTACTATGTACGGCAAAACCGCGGGCGTGATCGGCACCGGTAAAATCGGCGTCGCCGCCCTGCGGATTCTGAAAGGCTTCGGCATGCGTCTGCTGGCGTTCGATCCGTACCCGAGCGCCGCTGCGCTGGAGCTGGGCGTGGAATACGTCGACCTGCCGACCCTGTTCTCCCAGTCTGACGTGATCTCCCTGCACTGCCCGCTGACGCCGGAGAACTACCACCTGCTAAACCAGGCGGCGTTTGACCAGATGAAGGATGGCGTGATGATCATCAACACCAGCCGCGGCGGGCTGGTTGACTCTCAGGCCGCTATCGAAGCGCTGAAAACCCAGAAAATTGGCGCGCTGGGAATGGACGTGTACGAGAACGAACGCGATCTGTTCTTTGAAGACAAGTCGAATGATGTGATCCAGGACGACGTGTTCCGCCGCCTGTCAGCCTGCCATAACGTGCTGTTTACCGGACACCAGGCGTTTCTGACTGCCGAAGCGCTGATCAGCATTTCGGAAACCACGCTGGGTAACCTGCAGCAGCTGGAAAAGGGCGAAGCGTGCCCTAACGAACTGGCGTAAGCGTGACGCCGGGTGGCGGCTATGCCCCACCCGGCGTACTGTCTGTTTCCCAGGTCCGGTGCGCAAAGCACCACCAGAGCAGGACGGCCACCAGCGCAATCGCGCTCAGGACACTGAATGCCGTGGCAAATGAGTAATGACCGGCAATCGTGCCGGTTAACGCCGGGCTCATGGATGCCCCAATCCCCTGCATCAGCATCACCACACTCTGCCCGGCATTGACGTGCCCGCTACCGCGCAGCAGCACCACGATAAACGACGGTACCACGACGCCCAGGATCCCTGCGGCCAGCCCGTCGAGAATTTGTACCGGGATCATCATGAGCGGCGCGTCCGTAGACGCCGCCAGCGCGGCGCGCACCGGCATCACCAGCAGCGCCAGCATAATCAAGCGCCAGTAGCCGTAGCGGTCTATTCGGTGGGCGACCCAGATGGCGACGGGGATCATCACGGCCTGAGAGATGATAACGGTGCCCGCCGCGTACAAACCGGGGTTGATCGATGCGGGTGCCGCAGCCACCCTCATGCTCAGCATCGGCAGCAGCGCGGCGTTCGCCAGATGAAACAGCAGCAGCGTCAGGCCTGTCACAAACAGCGCCCGGTTTTTAATCAGCACGGCAAAACCGGGAACCGGCAGGCTCTCCGAAGAGGACAGTCCTCTCGCCGCGTCGTTATCAATATCCCGGTTGCGAATGGCAAGCAGCGCGCAGAGCGTTAACAGCGTGGTACAGGTCATCAGCAGGAAAATCCCGCCGACGCCCCAGTACCAGGCAATGCCGCCTGCAATCAGTGCGGTAACAAAGTTGCCGCCGTGATTGAACGCTTCGTTTCTACCCATCTGCGCGCTGAACCCGCTCTGGCCGGTCAGACCCAGCGTAATCCCGGCGATCAGCGGGCCGACAAACGCCGCACAGATACCGGTGACGATTTGCGACACGGCGACAACAGCGCTCTGCTGGCTAAACCAGAGCAGGAGCGTGCTAAGGGTGATGAGCAGGCACACCAGCGCCAGCACGGTACGCTTGCTGCGTGAGGTGTCGGTGATGAATCCCGCCGGCAGCGTGGCCAGTAATCCCGCCAGCCCACCGGCCGTCATCAGGATGCCGATATCATCAGGGGTCCAGTGGCGTTCGGTCAGGAAAATACCGAGAAAAGGCCCCAGGCCATCGCGGACATCCGCGATGAAAAAACTTGTCAGGCACAATGCCCGCAGCGAACGAAGAGACATACTTCCTGCCTTTGTCTGTTATCGCCTGTAAAAAAGGAAATGTAGTATAGCGGGTATTTTTTAAAATCAGATGACGTCTTAAAAAATATGCCTTGCGAACTTAAACAATTCATAACGGAGGCTGTTTTTTCGCTTTACTCATTATTTCGCCTGACTATACTGGCAATAAATTTTCACAGGAGACCTTCGTTGGAAAGTCATTTTATCGTCGATACGAAGGTAAGCTAGCGCAATTTTCTCGCTGCTTACCTGAAAGGGTGGGCAGCAATCCTCTTTAAGCGATTGTATCCCGAAATAGTAAAACCACTCATTTTGTGGGGCATCGCATGTTCATGTTTACACATTCACTCTTTCCGCCACCGTTGTCCTGACACGTTTAGCATTTAAACGGCGTTATGATGTGCTTAGCAAAGCACTGACGCTTATTATTTAATAACGTTAACAGGCGACAGGCTGATGTTCCCTTATATCTCTCATCTGCTCGCAGCGATGCTGCTGGGCGCAATTATTGGCGCGGAAAGACAGTGGCGCCAGCGTATGGCCGGACTTCGTACCAATGCACTGGTTGCCACGGGTGCCGCAGTGTTCATTTTAAGTTCGGTATCGACTTCTCCTGATAGCCCGGGGCGTATCGCAGCGCAGATCGTCTCCGGTATCGGCTTTCTTGGCGCAGGCGTCATTATGCGTGAAGGAATGAATATTCGTGGTCTGAACACCGCCGCCACGCTGTGGTGCTCGGCCGGAATTGGCGTGCTATGTGGTTTAGGCCAGTTCTGGAATGCCGCCATGGCCAGCTTAATTATTCTCTGCGCCAACATATTGCTTCGCGAAGCCGCGCAGCGGATTAATCAGCTGCCCGTGCTCCATGAAGGCGAAAAAAGCTATGTTCTGAAAATCACCTGTGCTGACGAGCATGAAGATGCGGTGCGGCAGAGCATCGTTAATATGGCGAAAGAGTTGACGTTAAGTCTGAAAGCGATTTATTCCGCCACGGCTCAGGCTGAGGGAAAAACCGAAATTCGGGCTGAGGTGAT
Source organism: Enterobacter vonholyi (assembly GCF_008364555.1). Classification (GTDB taxonomy): domain Bacteria; phylum Pseudomonadota; class Gammaproteobacteria; order Enterobacterales; family Enterobacteriaceae; genus Enterobacter; species Enterobacter vonholyi. The sequence goes on along the minus strand of NZ_VTUC01000006.1, from coordinate 271,134 downwards.
GACCCGTGAAGAATACCGAAAATTACTCGAACTGATTATGGGCAATATGGGCGGGAATAAAATTATCGCGTCCGTCAGCTGTCACGCAATATGAACAAGGTACCGGGCATTGCGCCCGGTTGAGGCTTTGGCGTTTTGCAGAAAACGGACCGTGACGCGGAGAGATTCATCCCCGGATGTCCCTGTTCGTTGTCACGCCACGTTGGCAAGGTCACGGACAGGTTCGACTGTACGCCTATCACATAACCGAAATTTGTCCCCGTTATGACACCCTGCTCTCTGTTTTCCTGAAATTAACGGTCTACCCTGAATTGTGTGAAAAACACTCAGGAGGGACAAATGTACAACTCAATTTTAGTTCCAATTGACATTTCGGAGGATAGCCTGACGCACATGGTTATCCCCTTCGTTCAGGCACATACAGCACTTAACACAGCTAAAGTTCACTTTCTTACTGTCATTCCATCGCTTCCGTATTATTCATCATTAGGCCTGGCCTACTCGGTCGAAATGCCGAAGCTGAAAGAGTTCCAGCACGCGGCCTTAGCAAAGCTGGATGAAATCGTTAAGCAATTCAAAATTCCTCCAGACAAGATACAGACTCACGCCGTGACGGGCTCTCCAAAGGATCAAATCCTTAAGCTCGCTGACACGATCGATGCCGACCTGATTATCATCGCTTCCCACAAACCTGACATATCTACGTATCTGTTGGGTTCGAACGCTGCGGCAGTGGTTCGGCATGCGAAATGCCCTGTCCTGGTCGTAAGATAGAAAGCGGTGTTTACGATCGTGGATACGAACGGAGAGCGAATAACAACAACCGGGCGTAACGCCCGGTTTTTCATTTACGCTTCCCTGAATGAAAGCACGCTTTAGAGATTTACTCTGCTTGCGTTTAAATTTAAGTCCGTAATGGCGACCGGTTTTCCAAGCAGGTAGCCCTGAACCTCATCACATTTATTTTCTTTAAGAAAAGCGAGCTGTTCGACGGTCTCCACCCCTTCTGCGGTTACCGCCATGGAATAGGCTTTCCCCAGGTCGATAATTTTCTCCACGACTGACTGGTTCTGCGGCGAGTCACCCAGGGTAAAAATAAAGCTCTTGTCGAGCTTAAGCCCATCAAACTGAAACTTCCGCAGATAGCTCAGAGAGGCGTAGCCGGTTCCGAAATCGTCAATCAGAATGCGGACGCCCATTTTTTTGAGAGACTTCATGGTCTGCAGCGTTTTTTCAGGATCGGAAAGCGTTACGTTTTCCGTCACTTCTATTTCCAGCCGGTTGGATTCAAGCCCTGTTTCGTGAAGTAACTCTTTTATCCTTTCAGCAAGATCGCTTGCCTGGAATTCGATAGCAGAAATATTTACGGATACCGATAATCCCGGCAATTTATCTTTCGTTTCCGCACACGCTTTGCGTATGACCCAGTTGCTCAGGCTAATAATAAGCCCGGTTTCTTCTGCCAGCGGAATAAACTGGTCGGGCATTATGGTCCCCCGAGTCGGGTGCTGCCAGCGTACCAGCGCTTCGACGGCCTCTATTTTAGAATACCGGAGGTTATAACGGGGTTGGTAAACCAGGTAGAGTTGTTCTTCGCGAATCGCAGTCTTCAGCTCTAATTCCAGTTTCCTGCGTTCGGTCAGCTTTTCCGACATATCCGGGCGATAATAGACCCATCGGTTTCTGCCGGATTGCTTTGCCTGATACAGCGCAATATCTGCATAGCGTAGAAGATCGTTTGCGCTGATGCTATCCCGGGGAGCCTGTGCAATGCCCATGCTTACGCCTATCGCTACCTCATTTCCTTCAATGGAAAAAGGTCGGTTCAGTTCTTGCACGATGCGGCGACACACCTCTTCAATCTGGTCTTGCTGGCTGGTGTTGCCGAGGAGAATCATAAATTCATCCCCTCCCTGCCGTGCGACAAAATCACCTCGTCGAACGCAATATTTAAGACGTGAAGCGACCTCACCGAGCAGAGCATCCCCAGTAGAGTGCCCAAAAATATCATTGACGGGTTTAAACTTGTCTAAATCGAGACAAATCATGGCAAAGGGATAATGGTTAAGGTCTTCTTTAGCCAGCTGACCTGCCAGAAATTCCTTAATATGATAGCGGTTCGGCAGACCGGTTAATTCATCATGACGTGACAGGAACTCCACACGTTTTGTTGCTTCAACTTCCTGAGAGACATCGGTTGCCGCGCCTCGCAAAACCACCGTTCCATCAGGCTGAGCAGAAAATTTTGCCAGGAGCGTGCAATATGACGTGGTTTGTTGCGCGTGAGTATAAGGACAGTTTTTAAATTCAAAGCGCTCAGTTAAGTCCCGCTGACTGGCACAGGCAAGTGATAACCCATTTGTCGACGGAAAGAGTTCATCCAGGCTGCGGCCTATCCATTTGCTATTTTCATATCCCGTTATTGTAGTAAAACGACCTGACAGCCATGTTATCTTTAACGATAAATCTGTTTCCCAGAACCAGTCGCTGGTTGTTTCACTGACGTCCCGGAATCGTTTTTCACTCGTAATTAGATTTAATCGCGCCTGCTCAAGGAGAAAGCTATTTTCGTCAAGCATTCTCGCCTTGTGCATAATATGACGCATTAATATTAGTGTCATTGAGACCGTCAGAACGACTGAAAGAATGAGTAATGGCAAAAAATAAATTATCAACACCTGGCCGGGATTTTCACCGTCCCAGATAATTTGCACATCACCATTCTGGGTGCTTAAGGTAAATTCCGTCTGATTATTTATTTGGGAAGTCACTGTAGCCGGTGAGGTACGAACATTCAGAATGCCGGCATCCTGCCCAATCGTGAGGAGTTTTTTAGCCGTTAACTTATCTATAAACACCATTGTCGAAGATTTCCCCGGTAAGGGTTGCACGCTCGTATCATCGCCGGTCGTTATCCATTCAGCAGAAACAATGGCCGGGACCGAATTGATAAGCGTTAGCACAGAAACCGGCAATCCATTTTTAATGCTTATCTCACGCAGTAAACGGTCTTTGGTTGATTTGTCTAACCAGCGCTCCAGATCCTGAAGCTTCAGTTTCCCGTCAACCACGCTGTATCGCGTGCTCCCTTCAGGAGAGAGAACAAACACCCCTTCGTAGCCAAAGTTGTCATACAGGGACTTGCCCAGATTCTGCTTATCCCATGCCCAGTGAATGTCAGTGGTCAGATGAAGATGTTTGTAGGCATCTCCCCACTCGGCATTGTCTTTCAAATGACTTCGCATGTTTTCCTGGCGGGTATCCAGGGCCTTCCTTAACAAAAATTCATCGTGCTTGTCGCTGATTTTATTAACATTATCTTTTATTATGAGCAGGGAAATTATTGCTGCAATAAAAATACTTATCAACAACGTTACTATATAGGTAAAAGTTTTATTTATCAGGCCTTTAGAAGGCTCGGTATCCGTGAAGCCCGGATTGTTCAAAGGTAGGGTCATCTTTCGCCTTCTTGACTGCTACTGCGTCGATTCTTATGCCATTTCCATTTATCGGCACAAAATAATAAAAATTTATAGCTAAAAATTGGCAGTTAAAAGATTTTTTATTTTTACAATCCAGATCAAAGTATTAATTACTCACTCATTTACAGACTACTCTCGGTAAATTATATATACCGGTAGAAGCGCGTTTTAATCTCACATTTTTTATTTATAAAGAACGCCTGTAAATTTTTTTTTGCTGAAGCATTTACCAACAAGATGAAATTAAAAAACCGGGCGTAAAGCCCGGCTCTTTTTTCTGACAAAACTGTCGCTATTCGCTCAACCCGCGATTCTCCAGCATCGGTTCAATCTTCGGATCGCGCCCGCGCCAGCTGCGATAAAGTTCAGCCAGATCCGTGCTGTTACCACGAGACAAAATCGCCTCGCGGAATTTTTGCCCGTTTTCACGAGTTAAGCCGCCCTGCTCGACAAACCATTGATAGCCATCATCCGCCAGCATCTGCGTCCACAGGTAGGCGTAATACCCCGCCGCGTACCCGCCGCCGAAAATATGGGCAAAATAGCTGCTGCGGTAGCGCGGCGGTACGGCGGGCTGATCCAGCCCTTCTTTTTTCAACGCTGCCGCTTCAAAGCCTTCAACGTCCGAAACGGCCTCGCCGATGCCGTGCCAGTTCATGTCCAGCAGCGCGGCAGCCAGCAGCTCCGTCATGTCATACCCCTTGTTGAAATGGGTCGCGTTGAGCATGCTTTCCCGCAGAGCGTCCGGCATCGGCTCCCCGGTTTCGTAATGGCGCGCATAATGGGTAAACACCTGTGGATGGCTGGCCCAGTGCTCGTTGATTTGCGACGGGAACTCAACAAAATCACGCGGCGTATTGGTGCCGGAAAGCGTGGCGAAACGCTGGCTGGCAAAAAGACCGTGCAGCGTATGGCCAAACTCGTGGAACAGGGTGATCACGTCATCCCACGAGAGAAGCGCGATCCCGCCATTCGTCGGTTTTTGGTAGTTACAGACGTTGTAGATAACCGGACGAGAAGCAAACTCGAAGGATTGTTCGACGAAATTCCCCATCCATGCCCCGCCCTGCTTGGAATCACGGGCAAAGAAGTCGCCGTAAAACAGCGCCATGCCCTCACCGGTGTGGTCGAAAATTTCCCATACGCGGACGTCCGGATGATACACCGGGATATCAAAGCGCTCGACGAAGCGAATGCCAAACAGCTGGCTGGCGGCCCAGAAAACGCCATCCTGCAGCACGGTATTGAGCGCAAAGTACGGCCTGATCTGCGACTCATCAAGGGCATATTTTGCCTGGCGCACGCGCTCGGCATAAAACGCCCAGTCCCAGGCCTGGACGGTGAAACCGCCCTGTTCGTCGTCAATGACTTTCTGAATATCGGCCTGCTCGCGTTCCGCGCGGGCACGGGCGGCAGGCACAATGCCGCGCATAAATTCCAGCGCGGCGGCCGGGGTTTTCGCCATCTGATCGGCGATACTCCAGCTGGCGTAATCCTCAAAGCCCAGCAGGCTGGCCTGCCGGGCGCGCAGCGCCGTCAGACGAAGGATCAGCTCGCGAGTGTCGTTTTCATCCCCTTTCTGGGTGCGCGTCCAGCCTGCGTTGAAAAGGTTTTCGCGGGTCTGACGATTGCGCAGCGCGGAAAGCGCGGGCTGCTGGGTGGTGTTCAGAAGCGGGATCAGCCAGCGATCGTTTAGCCCTCGCTCCGCGGCAGCCTGCGCGGCGTCAGCGATTTCACCGGCGCTGAGCCCGTCAAGCTGGTGCGCGTAATCCACCACCAGCCCACCCGTCTTATCGGCAGCCAGCAGGCGCTGGTTAAACTGGCTGGTCAGGGAGGCCGCCTCGGTATTCAACGCCTTTAGCTCGGCCTTTTCTGTCTCATTCAGACGCGCACCGGCCAGAATAAACCGCTGATACGTCTCCTCGACCAGACGACGGGATTCGGCATCCAGCGCGGCACGATCCTGCCAGACGCTTTCCACGCGGGCGAACAGCACGTCATTCAGCCAGATATCGTTTGCCAGCACGGCAAGCTCGGTGGAGAACTGTTCTTCCAGCTCCTGTAAATACGGATTGGTGTGCGCGGAAGTCATGGCGAAGAAAACGCTGCTGACGCGCGCGAGCAAAGCGCCGCTTTTCTCCAGCGCCAGCACGGTGTTCGTGAAGTCAGGCGCAGCGGCCTGAGAGATAATCGCGTTAATGTCCGCCCGCTTCTGGCGAAGGGCTTCATCGAAGGCCGGACGATAGTGGCTGTCGTTGATCTGATCAAAATGGGGGGCCTGGTAAGGTAGCAGGCTGATGTCAAAAAAGGGATTCGTGGCCGTCATCTTTCACTCCTGAGTACGGGTATCCTCCCAGAGTAGGCCAGGCCGCCATCCCCTGCAACGCCGTCATACAAATGTTGCCTTAACGCACCCTCTGCCGCCGTGCTATGTTAGTAAAACACAAAAAGCGTTGAGGAACAGTGAGATGATTATTTTAGTTACCGGGGCAACGGCAGGTTTTGGTGAAAGCATCACGCGTCGCTTCGTCGCCAACGGGCACAAGGTTATTGCGACCGGCCGTCGTCAGGAACGTCTGCAGGAGCTGAAGGACGAATTAGGCGACAGCATCCTGACCGCGCAGCTGGACGTGCGTAACCGCGCGGCGATTGAAGAGATGATTGCTAACCTGCCCGCCGAGTGGCGCGCCATCGACGTGCTGGTCAACAATGCCGGTCTGGCGCTGGGCATGGAGCCCGCCCATAAAGCCAGCGTGGAAGACTGGGAAAACATGATCGACACCAACAATAAAGGGCTGGTCTATATGACCCGCGCGGTGCTGCCGGGCATGGTTGAACGTAATCGCGGCCACATTATCAATATCGGCTCCACCGCCGGAAGCTGGCCTTATGCGGGCGGCAACGTCTACGGCGCGACGAAAGCGTTTGTGCGCCAGTTCAGCCTTAACCTGCGGACCGATCTGCACGGCACCGCCATTCGCGTCACCGACATCGAGCCGGGCCTCGTGGGCGGCACCGAGTTTTCCAACGTGCGCTTCAAGGGCGATGACGCGAAAGCAGACAAAACCTACGAAAACGCTAACGCCCTGACGCCGGAAGATGTCACCGAAACGGTCTGGTGGGTGGCGACGCTGCCAAAACACGTCAACATCAATACCGTAGAAATGATGCCGGTCAGCCAAAGTTTTGCCGGACTTAGCGTCCATCGTGGCTAAATCTGCCCTTCCCGGCCTGCGGGCCGGGTCTGTTTCGGTCTATAAAAGAATGGTAGTATGTTCAGGCTAACTCTCTGAGAAATGACAACTCATGGCCGCTGAATCGCAACTCAACCCCACCCAGCCCGTAAACCAGCAAATCTATCGCATTTTGCGACGTGATATTGTCCATTGCCTGATCCCACCTGGAACGCCGCTTTCTGAAAAAGAGGTGTCCGTGCGTTTTGACGTTTCCCGTCAGCCGGTGCGTGAAGCGTTTATTAAGCTTGCAGAAAACGGTCTGATTCAGATCCGCCCGCAGCGCGGCAGCTACGTGAACAAAATTTCTCTCTCTCAGGTGCGCAACGGCTGTTTTGTTCGCCAGGCCATTGAATGCGCGGTGGCGCGCCGTGCCGCAACGCTCATCAACGACAACCAGTGTTATCTGCTGGAGCAAAACCTGCATCAGCAGCGAATTGCGATTGACCGTAAGCAGCTGAATGATTTCTTCCAGCTTGATGATGAATTCCATCAGAAACTGGCGCAGATTGCGGATTGCCAGCTTGCCTGGGACACCATCGAAAACATCAAGGCCACCATCGACCGCGTGCGTTATATGAGCCTCGATCACGTCTCCCCGCCGGAAATGCTGCTCCGACAGCATCATGATATTTTCAGCGCGCTGGAAAAACGCGACCCGGACGGCGTGGAAAAAGCGATGACGCTGCATCTGCAGGAAATTAGCGAATCCGTGCAGCTGATTCGTCAGGAAAATAGCGAGTGGTTTAGCGAAGAGTAATATTCGCCGCCCCTTTCGGACGCGGCGATGGGTTTAGCGAACGACTAACACTGGAATAGTGGCGTAGCGCAGGATAGATTCCGCATTTGACCCCAGCAGATGGGTGCTGATGCCCGGATTTTTCGACCCGATGACGATCGCGTCATATTCCCCTTCTTTGCTCAGTCTGATAATTTCATCGCGGACGTTGCCAAAGCGAACAAGGCTGTCAATTTTCTCCGGCGAAATATCGAAAAGTCTTTTTAACGCGTTCATTTTCTTACCGGATTCCTCCGTCATATACTCTTCGAACTTTTTAATATCGGCGTTAAATCCACGCAGCAGGGATCGGCTGCTGGCCGGCAGAATATTGACCAGGGTAATCGAGGCGCCCTCAGCCTTCGCAAGGTTTGCCGCGTGGCGAACCGCTTTGTCGCTCAAATCCATTTCAAACACATCAACAGGCATCAAAATCTTCTTATACATAAGCCTGACTCCTTATTCCGATGAAAGGGTTATTTCCTGTACCCAGAATGGCATTAGTAATATAAACCAACCCTCAACGCTTCCCTGCTGAAACTATCATTTAATGAAAATAACGGTCTGCTTTGTAAATTGCTGTAGTGAACCGTCAGCGCCCGGCACAATAAAGAAAAAAGTGTGAGTTTGATCAAAAACAAAAACATGTGATGCAGACAGGCGTATTTATATGCTCCGTGAACGGCAACCCTGAAATAACGCCGTAACGAACAGGTTAGAGAGGAGGAAATACCATGATGACATACGACCGTAACCGCAATGCAATCACCACCGGCAGCCGCGTCATGATTAGCGGCACGGGCAAAACTGGCGTGATTAAAGCGATCCACAGCGACGGGCTGGATGCCGCGCAGGTGCGCCGCAGCAAAACGGTTGAAGTGGAAGGATGCGAAGGTAAGTTCGAACCGATTGAGCTGATTCGCCTGGGTATGCACTAAGCGGTGCGCGGACATGCCGCCGCAAACGGCGGCATGTGCTGAATTACCGCTGAGACACATACTGCTCCACGGTCGCTTTCGCTCCCTTTTGCAGCAGCGTCAGGTAGGCCTTCATCACCGCATCAACAAAGACGGCTTCACGCGGTAACTCCTTGCCAAAGATGGCTTCAATGCCGAGAAGCGCCCTGACCCGGCTTTCCCCTTCCGCACTGCCCTTCACCGCCGCCTGAATCACCGCCAGCTGCGGGTCGCTTACGTCAATCGCGTTACCCTGCTCGTCCACGCCGCCGACATAGCGCATCCAGCCTGCCACGCCCAGCGCAAGCAGCGGGAAAGGCTTCTGATGCACCAGGTGCCAGCGCACGGAATCCAGCATGCGCTGCGGAAGCTTCTGGCTGCCGTCCATCGCAATTTGCCAGGTCCGATGGCGCAGGGCCGGGTTACTGTAGCGGGCAATCAGGAGATCGGCATAGCGCCCTAAATCGACGCCTTTGACCTTCAGCGTGGGCGCCTGCTCGTTGAGCATCAGCGCGTGCGCGGCAAGACGGTAATTCTTATCTTCCATGCAGTCGTTGATATGCTGATAGCCCGCCAGATAGCCCAGGTACGCCAGAAATGAGTGGCTGCCGTTGAGCATGCGCAGCTTCATCTCTTCAAAAGGGATCACGTCCGACACCAGCTCGGCTCCGGCTTTTTCCCACGCAGGACGACCCGCCACAAAGTTATCTTCGATCACCCACTGACGGAACGGTTCACAGGCCACCGCCGCCGGATCGCGCGCGCCGGTCAGCCGTTCGATTTTATCCAGCGTATCGGGAGTGACCGCGGGCACGATGCGATCCACCATAGTTGACGGGAAGGTGACGTGGGATTCAATCCAGTCCGCCAGTTCACCGTTTACCGCTCGGGCGTACGCGCAGGTGACATTGCGCATCACGTGACCGTTCTCTGGCATGTTGTCGCAGGACATCACGCTAAACGCCGGCAGACCCGCCGCCTTACGGCGCGCGAGCGCTTCCACGACGACACCCGGCGCGGATTTTGGCTGGTGCGGGTTTTGCAGGTCTGCGACGATAAACGGATGATCGAGCATCAGTTGCCCGGTCGCCGGTGAGTGACAGTACCCTTTCTCGGTGATGGTCAGCGAGACAATCGCCACCTGCGGTTCGCACATCGCCGCCAGCACCGTTTCCAGCCCGTCAACCTGCGCATGCAGCGCCTTTTTGACTACGCCAACTACGCGGGAAGTCCACGCATCGGCAGACATCTCCGCCACGGTATAGAGATTATCCTGGGCCTTCAGATCGGCAATCTGCTGCTCGCCGCCAATCAGGTTAACTTCACAGTAGCCCCAGTCGCTGCCGTGTTCAGCGGCAAGGATGTCGGCGTACACCGCCTGGTGCGCCCGGTGAAATGCGCCGAAGCCTAAATGTACAATGCGTGCTTTGAGGCTGTCGCGATCGTACTGAGGCAGCGTCGCGTTGGCCTGTAATAACGTGTTTTCCATGATTAAGACTCGTTAATTAGAAAGCTGTGGATCGCTGCCGCTCTTTCTGAAGCGGCAGCGCCTGCTGACTACACCAACTAGAATGGCAGCTGGAGTAAAAAGAGAACTGCCATCAACCATACCGATACTGCCGTTTGATTTTTTGATATATATTAACTTTTGCTCATCTGGTGTGACATAAAAATAAAGTTGTGTGACAGGTCACGCAGGCTGTAAACCACTAGCGTCGCGAAGAGACAGCGCCGTAACCCACACTCTCTTCTGGCGCAGACTCGGCTGCGTCATGCGCCGCGCTCAAATCACGGTCGCGCACTTCCGGCATCAGGATCGCCGAGACCAGTCCAATCGCGGAATAGGCCACCAACATGGCAACAATGGGCCACCAGGAGCCGGTCATATTGCAGAAGATCCCTGCCAGCACCGGACCAAAGCCCACCGCCACCAGACCGCCCGCCTCTTTGGAGATGGCCATACGCGTAAAGCGATTTCGCGAGCCAAACATCTCCGCCATAGTGATATTTTCCAGCGCGAAGAGCCCCAGCACGGCGAAGTTATGGATAACGATGATAGAGAGCATGATCGTCCCCGGCGCATAGCTCTTATCGACGATGATCGACAGCATCGGGTAGGCGAGCAGAATGGCGGAGATGTTGAGGATAATATACGGCAGACGGCGCCCCACTTTATCGGAAAGCCAGCCCAGCAGCGGGATGGAGATAAACCCGAGAATGGAGCTGATCATCAGCGCATCGGTCGGGATGGCCTTATCGAACAGCAGCGTCTGGACCAGATACCCGGCAAGGAACGTCTGGATCAGACCCGAATTACCCGCCTGACCAAACCGCAGGCCGGTCGCCAGCCAGAAGGATTTGTTCTTCACCATGGAACCCAGCGAGGTATCCGGCTGCACGCTTTGTGCATCGTTTACTTTCTCAAAGACCGGGCTCTCCTTGAGATTCATACGCAGCCAGATGGCGAAGATCATCACCACGACGCTGGCGAGGAACGGCACGCGCCAGCCCCAGGCAATCAGCTCTTCACGATCGAGAGCAAAGAACATCACTGCCCAGATCGCCGTGGCGCTGAGCGTTCCGCAGTTCGTGCCCATCGCCACCAGCGAGGAGATGATGCCGCGTTTCCCTTTCGGCGCGTACTCCGCCAGCATGGTCCCCGCCCCGGAGATCTCAGCCCCAGCGCCCAGGCCCTGAATGATGCGCAGCGTCACCAGCAGAACCGGGGCAAAAATCCCGATCTGCGCGTAGGTCGGCAGGACGCCAATCAGCGTGGTGCAGATCCCCATCATGGTGATGGTGATGAACAGCACCTTCTTACGACCAATGCTGTCGCCCATTCTGCCGAAGATAAAGGCGCCGACAATGCGTGCGATATAGCCTGCGCCGTAGGTCCCCATCGCCAGAATCAGCGCCATCGCGGCAGACTGTTCGGGGAAGAAGATCTCATGAAAGACCAGGGCGGCCCCCAGCGAGTAAAGCTGAAAGTCCATAAACTCCAGAGCGGTGCCCAGCCAGCCGGAAACGGCGGCTTTCACCAGATCGGAGGTGGTTCTTTGAGGTTGTGCTTGCGTCATAATGGCTATCTCTGAAAGGTAAGATGCGTACCACCAGAGCCTGTCTGCGCAGGCTCTTAACCGCGTATTTAATTATTGACCGAACGTCAGTAAGACTTTGCAGCACTGCCGCTGGTCTTTTTCAAACAGTTCGATGGCGTCTGTTACATGGTGATAGTCAAAGGTATGGGTGATCAGTTTTTCCGGGTCGATCAGCCCTTTCTTCAGCCAGTCGATGACGACCGGGAATTTATTGGCATTGAGGCGGGAGGAGAATATCGCCAGCTCTTTGCCGGTGATGCCCTGCTGAACAATCTGGCTCGGCTCGCTGGAAAAGCCCATCAGCACGATGCGCGCCGCCGGAGAGGCCAGGGTTATCGCTTCCTGCAAAATAGCTGGATGGCAGGCGGCATCAATGATTAACGTCGGTTTGATGCCCTTTTCGTCCAGCGCGGCCTGCAGCGACTGCTCGCCGTTATTAAAGACCCAATCCGCGCCGCTGCGCCGGGCCATCGCCAGGCGCTCGTCTATGCGGTCAACCACGATAACCTGCTTCACCTGATAGACGCCTTTCAGCGCCTGCACGGTGACCAGCCCCATCGGGCCTGCGCCGTAAATCAGCGCGACGTCCTGCCCGGTGGGACTGGCCTGCCCCGTCACGTTGGCGGCGATGGTGAAGGGCTCCACCATAACGGCGTGTTTATCAGGAATGTCATCCGGAATGGGCCAGGCATTTTGTGCAGGTACTGCCGCATATTCGCTGAAGCCGCCGTCACGGTGAACGCCCAGCACCACCAGCGAGGTACAGACGTTCGGTTTTCCCACCGAGCACGGGTAGCAGTGCCCGCAGCTGATCACCGGGTCAACCGAGACGCGCTGGCCCAGGCGGGCAGCATCAACGCCCTCACCCACGGCGTCGATCGCGCCAAAAAACTCGTGGCCAATGACGCGTGGGTACTTAGCAAACGGGTTATGCCCGCGGTAGATGTGGCTGTCTGAACCGCAAATCCCGGCCAGTTTAATCTTGACGCGCACTTCGCCTGCGCCTGGTTCCGGGCGTGGCCGCTCTTCAATCACCAGTTCGTTCGGCTGCTGAATCACTACGCTTTTCATCGTTCTCTCCTCGCTTACCAGTTCCACAGCGTGCCGTCTTCGAGACGGGCCACCGGCAGATAGGCCGGATCGTACGGGTATTTCGCCGCCAGCTTTTCATCAAACTCGATGCCCAGCCCCGGCTTATCCCCAGGATGCATATAGCCGTTATCAAAGCGCCAGCTGTGCGGGAAGACCTCCAGCATCTGTTCGGAGTAGCCCATAAATTCCTGCACGCCAAAGTTCGGCACCCACAGGTCGAAATGCAGCGCGGCGGCGTGGCACACGGGCGAGAGATCAGACGGACCGTGCGAACCGGTACGCACCTGGTAGAGCGAGGCGAAGTCCGCGATGCGACGCATCCCGGTGATCCCGCCCGCGTGGGTAATGGTGGTGCGGATATAGTCGATGAGCTGCTCTTCGATGAGCTGCTTGCAGTCCCAGATGCTGTTAAACACTTCCCCCACGGCAATCGGCGTGACGGTGTGCTGGCGGATCAGTCGGAAGCAAGCCTGGTTTTCCGCAGGCGTTGGGTCTTCCATCCAAAACATGCGGAATTCCTCGATGCTCTTGCCGAAGCGCGCCGCTTCAATGGGCGTCAGGCGGTGGTGCATGTCGTGCAGGAGATGCTCATTGAACCCGAATTTACTGCGCACCGCGTCGAACAGCTTCGGCGTGAAATCGAGGTATTTTTCGGTGGACCAGAGCTGTTCTTCCGGCCAGTCGCCTTTGGTCGCAGGCTCGTAGGCCAGCCCCTTCCCTTTGGCCATGCCGTAGGTGGTTTTCATGCCCGGCACGCCGCACTGCACGCGGATCGCCTTGAAGCCCATCTCTTTATGGCGGGCGTAATCTTCCAGCACGTCGTCAATGGTATGGCCGGTGGTATGGCAATAGACCATCACTCCTTCCCGGGAGGCGCCGCCCAGCAGCTGGTAGAGCGGCATGTTGGCCGCTTTGGCTTTGATATCCCACAGCGCCATATCTACGGCGGAGATGGCCGACATGGTAACCGGGCCGCGACGCCAGTAGGCGCCTTTATAGAAAAACTGCCAGATGTCTTCGATGCGGTGCGCATCGCGGCCAGTCAGCTGCGGGCAAAGGTGATCCTTCAGGTATGAGGCCACGGAGAGCTCGCGTCCGTTTAGCGTAGCGTCACCAAGACCGACAAGCCCCTCATCGGTGGTGATTTTAAGGGTGACAAAGTTCCGCCCCGGGCAGGTAACAAACACGTCAGCCGCGACAATCTTCATAATTCTTTTCCTTACATCGCTCGTTGTGATGCTGGAAATTTACGCAACTACACTACTACCATACAAGTATAAAGATCGCGAAATCAGCTAGCGATCACAAAAACCGGGGGCTCAGGCGCGCCCCCATCCCACCACAATAATCAGCATACCGCACAGGGCAATCAGCGCCCCGGCCCAGTCGTATGCGCTGAGTTTGACCCCGTCCACGACGCGCAACCACAGCAGCGCTGTACACACATAAACACCACCGTAAGCCGCGTAAACGCGACCACTGGCCGCCGGATGCAGCGTTAGCAGCCAGACAAACAGGGCAAGCGCGACGCCCGCAGGGATCAGCAGCAGTGCGCTTCCCCCCTTCTTCAGCCAGAGCCAGGGCAGGAAGCAGCCGATGATTTCGCATAGCGCGGTGGCAAAAAAAAGCAGCGTCGTTTTAAGCATATTTCACGTCAGGTGAGGATTTATTTAACCATCATACCTGATGATGCCCTTTACTTTTCCATACTTGCCCCGCGGGTATGCCGTCATTTCGCATTAGTGTAGAATCTGTACGGGGTAACCTGATTACCTGCACCCATTTAAAAGGAAACGCTATGACCACATTAAGCAAACGCCTTTGTCTGACAGCCCTGCTGGCGCTGTCATCGTTCGCCTTTGCCGCCTCTGCGACAGCGGAAACCAGCAAGCTCATTATTGAGTCTGGTGACAGCGCGCAAAGCCGCCAGAACGCCGCTATGGACAAAGAACAATGGAATGACACCCGTAGCCTTCGCCAGAAGGTCAACAAACGTGCCGAAAAAGAGTGGGACAAAGAAGATGTTGCTTTTGACGCACGCGATAAGTGTCAGCAAAGTGCAAACGTCAATGCATACTGGGAGCCAAACACCCTGCGCTGCCTGGATCGCCGCACTGGCCGCACGGTAGCCCCGTAATGTCGGTGTCCTGCGACGTCAAACTCCGTCCGCTGGAGCGTGAAGACCTGCGCTTTGTGCACCAGCTCGACAACAATGCCAGCGTGATGCGCTACTGGTTCGAAGAGCCTTACGAGGCGTTTGTCGAGCTGTCCGATCTCTACGATAAACACATTCACGATCAGAGTGAACGTCGTTTTGTGGTGGAGTGTGAAGGTGAAAAAGCCGGGCTGGTGGAGCTGGTTGAGATCAACCACGTTCACCGTCGGGCGGAGTTCCAGATCATCATCTCCCCTGAGCATCAGGGAAAAGGCCTTGCGTCACGGGCGGCTAAGCTGGCAATGGATTACGGATTCAACGTTCTGAATCTCTACAAGCTTTACCTGATTGTGGATAAAGAGAACGAGAAAGCGATCCATATCTATCGCAAGCTGGGCTTTATGGTGGAAGGCGAGCTGATTCACGAGTTCTTTATTAACGGTGAATACCGCAATACCATTCGCATGTGCATTTTCCAGCATCAGCACCTGGCCGGACATAAACCGTCTGGCGCCAGCCTGCTGAAACCGACCGCGCAGTAACCTGCGCGGTTTTATTCTCAGTAGTATTCAATCGTATTTTTGATGGTGTACTTGCGCTCAACGGCGGGTTTGACGCTGTCGTCCGTGATGGTCAAATCGCAGCTCACCGGGTTATTGTGGCGGTCGTAATCGCAGCTCTGCTTCACGTTGCCCAGCGGCTTGTCGTTCAACATGCTCACGGCCGAGTAATCCATTCTTTTGCGAAGATCTTTAGACGGCGTCGACTGAACGGACAGGTGCTGATCCCCGGAAACGGTGGTTTTGCCCAGCGGGTAGCCATCCGCGTCGTAGCGATACTTCACTTCCATCTCTTTGCCGTGCGCCGCCACCACAAAACCGTTGTCGTCGGTATCCCACGTTATCCCGGCTGACGGCAGTTCGGCCAGCTGGCATTTCCCCTGCAGCTTCACTTTGCGCTGCTGGGTTTCAGCGTCAAGATAGTAATTGGCATCCAGCACCAGCGCCACGCCGGTGTTGGCCTCCAGGTCGTGCAGCTCCAGCGTATCGAAACACCCTTCCGACGAGACGGTGCCGGTGACCCGTTTGGACACTTCGCCCTTCTCGTTGAACAGCGTCTGGGTAAAGTCTTTGACCGGGCCGCGCAGCGGGTCAAAATCAAACTCGTTTGAAAAACTCGCCATCTCGGGCGTAAACGACAGCGGCGCGGAGCTGTTGTCGCACCCCACCAGTGTTGCTGCCAGTAGCGTTATCGCTGCGTATATCTTCACATTCATTTCCGTACAGGGAGATTATTCCCAATCATATTAGCAAATACAGCGGCTTACGCGATAGTGAAAACGAATCATCTGAACGTGGAGAAAACCGGCTTCGCCCACGCAGACGGGAAACCAGGCTATATTTTATGGGGAACGGTCAACGCTAAAGGATATATTATGACGGGCATTTCAAAAGAGATTGAATATCACAAAATGAACTTCCTGAATCATCCGTTATTTAATTATCTCAATGACGATACATTATCTCTTGATGAGCGCCTGAGGTTTTTACCCTATATTTCACATTTTGTCATGAGCTTTGCCGATATTAATAAATATATTTTGCCGTTTGCGACGCCCGCCAATGCGCTGGAACGGGCAGTGAATACCCATGCGAGGGAGGATGCCGAACACTGGCCCTGGTTTCTAAACGATCTGCAGACCAGCGGGCAAAATTCCGCCGCTAGCCTCACAGAACACCTGAGCTTTCTGTGGTCTGATAACCTGATTAACAGCCGAAAGCTGACTTACCATTTAATTCAAACCCTTCACAATCAAAGCGCCAAAATGCGTTTAATCGTAATTGAAGTCATGGAGGCAACCGGCAATGCGACATTTGATACGTTGGCATCCATAACAAAGGGCACGGATAAACAGCTGGAATACTGCGGTCATTTACATTTGAGTCATGAGACTGGACATTCAATGGGGAGCGAGGATGAGATTGTAGATACCCTGTATTTAACGGAAGAGGAAAGAAATAAAGCCAGCCAGATGATTGCTGAGTGCTTTAATGCGTTTCATCGTTTTTTTGATGAAATATTTGAGAATGTCTCACCAGAGCATTCTCGTTCGATTACATGATAGCGGCTCGCCGCGCGAGGGAGCCAGCTACGCGTGGCAGCATTAAGATTAATCAGAAAATTACAGATAAAAACATAGACTTACGCCTCCCCTGCTACACTAACTTAACACACAGAGAAAAGGAGCTACAGATGAAACGGTTACCCTGGATTACCGCCCTGCTGTTAATGAGTGCCTCGACGGCCGCGCTGGCGGCACCGGATTCCTGCGAGCGCGTGAAAAGCGACATTCAGCAGAAGATCGTCAACAACGGCGTGCCTGAGTCAGGTTTTACGCTGAATATCGTGCCGAACGACCAGGCCGACCAGCCGGGCACGCAGGTCGTAGGCCACTGCGCTAACGACACGTTTAAGATTTTGTACACCCGCACAGGCAGCGGTGCGGCAGCTGAACCTCAGTAATTGAGCTTCAATCCACTTTGATTTGATAAGGATTAATATTTAGTCTCCCCAAATTAGTGACACTCACCCCATCATTAGCCCGGATATCATTTCGGGAAAAATAATACGCAATTATAATGATGGGGTGAGCCATGTCCGATGCTGAACATCACGGCGGAATTAGCCGTCGAACTCTCGTGAAATCTACGGCGATAGGTTCTCTGGCGCTTGCCGCTGGTGGGATCTCGCTTCCATTTGGTCTTAAAAGCGCTGCAGCCGCGGTGAAGGGCGCCGTCCAGCCCCCTGAAGATACCGTCGTGTGGGGCGCCTGCTCTGTCAACTGCGGCAGCCGCTGTGCGCTGCGTCTGCACGTGCGCGACAACGAAGTGTACTGGGTCGAAACGGACAACACCGGCGAGGATGTATATGGCGATCACCAGGTGCGCGCCTGCCTGCGCGGACGTTCAATCCGCCGCCGCATCAATCATCCTGACCGTCTGAACTACCCGATGAAGCGGGTGGGCAAACGCGGCGAAGGCAGGTTTGAACGCATCACGTGGGATGAAGCGCTCGACACTATCACCGCCAGCCTGAAAGACGTGGTGGCCAAATACGGCAACGAAGCGGTGTATATCAACTACTCTTCCGGAATTGTCGGCGGCAATATCACCCGCTCTTCCCCTTACGCTTCGCTGGTGGCGCGCCTGATGAACTGCTACGGCGGTTTCCTGAGCCACTACGGCACCTACAGCACGGCGCAAATTGCCTGCGCGATGCCCTACACCTATGGCAGCAACGACGGCAACAGCACCTCGGATATCGAAAACACTAAACTGGTGGTGATGTTCGGCAATAACCCGGCGGAAACGCGCATGAGCGGCGGCGGGATTACGTACTATCTTGAGCAGGCTCGCGAGCGGTCCAACGCGCGCATGATTGTTATCGACCCGCGCTACACCGACACGGCAGCCGGACGCGAAGATGAATGGATCCCGATCCGTCCTGGAACCGATGCCGCGCTGGTGGCGGGTATTGCCTGGGTATTAATCGACGAAAATCTGGTCGACCAGCCGTTCCTGGACAAATACTGCGTTGGCTACGACGAAAAAACGCTGCCGGAAAGCGCGCCCGCTAACGGTCACTACAAAGCGTATATTCTCGGTCAGGGCGATGACCACACGGCGAAAACGCCGGAGTGGGCCTCACGCATCACCGGCATTCCCGCAGAACGCATCGTTAAGCTTGCCCGGGAAATTGGCTCCGCGAAGCCGGCCTATATCTGTCAGGGCTGGGGACCCCAGCGTCAGGCGAACGGCGAGCTGACCTCGCGCGCCATCGCGATGCTGCCGATCCTCACCGGAAACGTGGGGATCAACGGCGGGAACAGCGGCGCGCGAGAGTCGACCTACACCATCACCATTGAACGTATGCCGCTGCCGGATAACCCGGTCAAAACGCAAATCTCCTGCTTCAGCTGGACGGACGCCATCGCCCGCGGGCCGGAAATGACCGCCCTGCGCGACGGCGTACGCGGAAAGGATAAGCTGGACGTGCCGATTAAGTTCATCTGGAACTACGCGGGCAATACCATCATCAACCAGCACTCCGATATCAATAAAACCCACGATATCCTGCAGGATGAAAGCAAGTGCGAAATGATTGTGGTCATCGATAACTTCATGACGTCGTCAGCGAAATACGCCGATATCATCTTGCCGGACCTGATGACCGTCGAGCAGGAAGACATCATTCCTAACGATTATGCGGGCAATATGGGCTACCTGATTTTCCTCCAGCCCGTGACTGCGCCGAAGTTTGAGCGCAAGCCCATCTACTGGATCATGAGCGAAGTGGCGAAACGCCTCGGGCCGGATATCCATCAGAAATTTACGGAAGGACGCACGCAGGAGCAGTGGCTGCAGTATCTGTATGCCAAAATGCTCGAAAAAGACCCTCAGCTGCCATCCTATGACGAGCTGAAAAAAATGGGCATTTACAAGCGTAAAGATCCGAACGGACATTTTGTGGCCTATAAAAAGTTCCGCGAAAACCCGGATGCCAATCCGCTGAAAACGCCTTCGGGCAAGATTGAGATTTACTCCAGCAAGCTGGCGGAGATTGCGGCCACCTGGGAGCTTGAAAAAGATGAGACCATCAGCCCTCTGCCCGTCTATGCCTCGACCTTTGACGGCTGGGATGCGCCCGAGCGCGCGCGGTTCCCGCTGCAGCTGTTTGGCTTCCACTTCAAAGCCCGTACCCACTCAAGCTACGGTAACGTCGACGTGCTTAAAGCGGCCTGCCGCCAGGAGGTCTGGCTTAATCCTGTTGATGCCGAAAAACGCGGTATTAAGAACGGGGATACAGTGCGCGTCTTTAACGATCGCGGTGAGGTGAGAATTGAAGCGAAAGTCACGCCGCGCATCATGCCCGGAGTGAGCGCCATGGGCCAGGGTGCCTGGCACGACGCCAACATGAACGGCGATCGTATCGACCACGGCTCATGCATCAACACGCTGACCACGCACCGCCCGTCGCCGCTGGCAAAAGGCAACCCGCAGCACACCAATCTGGTGCAGATCGAGAAGGTCTAGAAAGTGAAGCGCATGACCGTGGTTTATTCTATGGTCTATAAATTGGTTTAACACAGTCGCGCGGGCGAAATCCGCGCGAGCAAGGAAGATGTAATGAAAGACGTCTCACAGCGTGAATCGTTCGCGTTCAGCGCCCGGGTGCTGGGCGCGCTGTTTTATTTTGCACCCGACAGCGAGCAGGCTGCTCCGCTGGTCCAGGCCCTGACCGCGGGCGGCTGGGTTCAGGACTGGCCTCTGCTGCCGGAAACGCTGCAGCCCATTGCCGAATCCTTTGCCTCGCCTGCCGACGAGCCGCTGACGGACGCGTGGCAACGGCTGTTTATTGGCCCTTACGCCCTGCCCGCTCCACCGTGGGGCTCCGTCTGGCTCGACCGCGAATCCGTGCTGTTCGGCGACTCGACCCTCGCCCTGCGTCAGTGGATGCGGGAGAACAATATCGCGTTTGAGATGCAGCAGAACGAACCGGAAGACCACTTTGGGACATTGCTGCTGCTGGCAGCGTGGCTTGCCGAGAATGGTCGCGATGCTGAGTGCGATCGGCTTCTGGCGTGGCACCTGCTGCCGTGGAGCACCCGCTTCCTGTCGGTGTTTGTCGACAACGCCGGGCATCCGTTTTATACCGCGCTGGGTAGGCTTGCGCAGCTGACGCTCGCGGACTGGCGCTCCGGGCTGCTTATTCCGGTTGCGGAAAAGACGCTGTATCGCTAAGGGGTGTGGCTTGCTCGCGGATGGCGGGCAAGCCAGGATGGTTTAAACCTCTCCTCCTGATTCACTCGCGCTCTCTTTACTTTGAATGAACCGAAGTGCCAGGTAGAGGTCTGGCGCCAGAATCATGTCATCATCATTCATTGTTGGCCGACTCTCTTTAAACCAGCGGGTTAACTCCGTTTTCCTGCCCGCGAGGATTAATTTAATCTGTCGACCTTTCAGATCGCGCTTTAACTCATTAATGGTTGCCAGAACGCTTATGTCTGAATAGGTGAAGCAGGCAACGGCATCAATGACCACCCATTTAGGCTGTAAAGCGGCACCATCAACCAGGTTCAATACCCGGCGTTTAAAATAAGCCACATTAAAATAGGTCAACGGTGAGTTAAATCGATACATCAGCACGCCCGGGACCATTTTAATATCGTTAGTATTTCCTAATGAGTGAATCATTCCATCTTCGTCAGTGCCCAGTAAGTGCTCAGAGGGACGAAACACTGTACGAAGGAACTGTAACAGGCCAAGCAACACCGCAAGGCCGATCCCCTGAATAACGCCGATAATTAAAACGCAGCCAAACGTGAAAAAGGCCAGACGAAATGCCTGCTTATTTCTGCGCCTCAGGCTCCATAGTCCACGTAAATCAATTAATGACCATGAGGCATACATTAGAACAATACCTAACGCAGATACCGGAATGTATTGTAATGGCTGAGTGAAAAACACCACGACGATACCAATGATCAAGGCTGCGACCACCGAAACCAGCTGGCTTTTCCCCCCAACTGAATCATTAACTGCGGTCCGGGAATCGGCTCCACTGATTGCAAACCCCTGAGATAATCCAGACATAATGTTCGCAATACCCAGTGCTCTGAACTCTGCATCAGCATTAATTTCATAGCCATTTTTCGCTGCAAAACTTCGGGCGGTAAGCATCAGACTCACAAAACTGACCAAAGCCAGGTTAAGCGCCGGGATCACTAAATCACGCATCGGACCTGGCTGGAACGCCCCCCAGTTAACGACGGGTAAACCAGGCTGGAAGCCATCTCCCCCAATCGTGGCAATCCCATACTGTTGCGCAGAGGTCACCCATACCAGTGCCGTTGTTATTACAATGGCAATTAAAGGTGCTGGCCACTGGCTGCGATACGTTTTAATCGCCATTAAAATAATTAACGTAAAAAGGGATATCCCTACGGTTAATAAATGGCTATCTGAAAGTCGGCCTGGCAAGGCGATTATTTTTTCAATAACCTGCGCCTCATCAAGCTTAATCCCCAACACCTTGCCTAGTTGCCCGACAATAATCGTCACCGCTACGCCGTTAAGCAGGCCGGTAAGAATGGGATGAGAAAGCAGATCGGCAAGTGCGCCCAGGCGGAATTTACTGGCCAGCAGGCACCACCCGCCCATCATCAATGTCATGATAATTGTCAGTTGCCAGTGCAGTTCGGGATTCCCCGCAGAAAGCGGAAACACGACGGCCGCAATCACCGCGCATGTCGTTGCATCTGGGCCCACAATAAGCTGGCGTGAAGAGCCAAACAGTGCGTAAGCTATCATTGGTAAAACGCAGGAATAGAGCCCTACAATTGCCCCAACACCCGCCAGCTCAGCGTAAGCAATCGCAACGGGTAGCGCTACAGCCGCAACGGATAACCCGGCTTTAACATCATGTTTTAGCCAGCTTTTATCGTAGGCTAACAAATTTTGTAAACCTGGCATGTAGTTTAACAATAGTTTTCCGAACACATTCTTCTCCGGACAGGGATATTTGCCACGTCATGCTGGCACACTTCTCAGTGAGGTTCTGGCTTTCAAATGCTCCGGACTGAGGCCGCCGACTCTCAGTTCCTGATAAACTACAGCCATCGTACTATTCTGACGGATATTAAACATAGTTCATAAACTACCCCTTAGCCGGGGTTGGCCTGGCCGGACGCTGCAGTGCTGCACGCTGGCAATCTCACCTTCTCTCATATCGTCTGGAATAGCGATGTCATAGAGTCGAGAAAACTATAGTCATGAGCCTATGAATCTATGATACATACGTCAGACAGATCGGCGAGTATAAAAGGCCAGCGTCCACTCCTCGCTCAAAACTGCTTCAGCAACTATGGAACAACAGCGTTATTTTCACAATTTGCGGTAGACACCTTTATTGATATAGCTTTATTGCACGGCTGATTTCGTCACCGCTAAACATCCTAAAATTTCATCCATGGAGTAACTATTGTTCCTTTGAATTTTCATCTGCTTCCTGCGAATAGTGCTGAAAAACACATGCCAGCTTATTCCCGTCAGGATCGCGAAGATAGGCAACATAAAAATCGGGGCCGTACGCGGTTCGTGTCCCTGGCGCGCCTTCATTTTTCCCTCCTGCAAGAAGTCCTGCTGCATGGAAACGTCTGACAAGGTCCGCGTTATCTGCACGGAATGCGAACATTGTCCCGTTTCCCGCCGTTGCGGGATGCCCGTCAAAAGGAGGGCAAATACAGAAGCTGAATCCCTCATCCGGATGATTTTCATCTCCCCACATTGCCCAGTTCTCTGTCCAGGCAGGCAAACGTGAATAGCCAAGCACGTTAAAAACAGCGTCATAAAACGCCACGGAGCGCTGAAGGTCATTTGTACCTATGGTGATATATGTCAGCATCTTATCACCTCCTCTTTGCCGTTTATCTAAGCAGACATTATACCTGGGGCTATGAATTAAGGGGCCATAAAAAAGCGGATTTTGAGCATTGTAAGCGTGTGGGCGAAATGGTTTGCTGAACATGTTCTGTAAGGCGATCTCAGCCCCCGCCCCATTACGTGAGTATCTCAAGTTTCCGTATATATGCTAAAATTTTTGCAACTGCAGATCGAAAATCACCCTTTAAAATTTCAGTACGTTAGCCAAAGCGAGCGAATATGGATAATATTCCACATAAGCAGATAGTCCTGAAAAGATACCCCGCATGGCTTTGGTGCGGAAGTTTTTATCTGGCGACATTGAATTGCTCTGCAGATGAAATAAATCTGTATTCAATTAACACTGGCTCATACGTTTATCATCTGACAAATAATCACGGACAATACACGGAGAACTTTGAAAACAAGTTTATATCCGTGGAGCGGAAATTCTCGGATACGTCGAAATATAGTGTTGTGCTAGGCACAATGAAAAACAGCTTTAATGACAGATGTCTGGCCGCCGGTGTAAGAAGAGACTGGGCTGGATGGAATAACGGTTGGGTTTTTAAGGGAATCTATGGATATGTAGGCGAATTTTTCTTTGATACTTTCGATGATTGTGGCGACCATGGTTCATACCATGATTTTAAAAAAGTAACAGGGATAGGTTTTTCTCCCTACATATATCATGGATTTCAGTATAATTTTACGTCTTATTTTGGTATGGATGTGGGTATTATCATCCCCTCCGTTTTTGTCATCACGGCCCAATGGAGCTTTAGATAAATCCGTCAACCATGTGTGCAGTGCTGTAACTGCCCGTAAGGGGAACCGCCCCACCGTCTCAACCGGAGGGGCTTAAATTACCGCTGGTGCACGCTCAAAACCACAAGCTAAAAACTATACGTCACCTTCAAACTCCCCGTGGGTGACGTTTTGCGTTGCACGATCGGGCTGTCCGCTGCATCTCCCGTCAGCTGCGTCACACCCGCTGAGGCAAGTACGCTCCAGCGCGAGGTGAGTTTGTGGGTCCAGTCAAGGTTCATCGACCAGGCATAAATCCCGGCCCCGGCGTCATGTCGGGCAAAACCCGATGCGGCCGATTGGGCGGCGTTTACCCCGTAGTACGTCTGCATATACTTGTCCGATCCCCAACTGCCGGTCAGCGCCAGCGCCACCTCATTTTTTGGTGAGGTGTAGAACGGGCTGGAAATACCAAAATGTACCGCTTCACCGTTGTCTCTTTCAGAAACCGGTACCTCAGCCTGCAGCTGCAGGTGAAGCCAGTCGGTCACCTTGTACTCAAGCCCGGGCACTACGATAGCCGAGCCTTTAATCTCCCCCATTCCTCGCAGCTCGTCGCTGCCGGAGCCGATCGAATCGCTGCTCACGTCTTTATCTTTACGGCCCGTTCTATAGCTCAGCGCTGCGCTGTAATCCAGGTTGCCGATGTTGTTACCGTAACCGATCCCTCGCGTGGTGCCGATAAAGAAGCCATTTTCCATGGAATAATCCACTACCTGAGCCGCTGAGACGCGGGTTTTATCTGAACCCGAATAGCGTGGTCCTACGTCCACGCCGCCCCCCAGGGTTAAGACGTTACCCTGCCGCTGTTCTTCCGCCAGTACAGGCGTAGCCAGTAACGCCAGAACAACGCCCGGCACGATGGTTTTCAGGCAGCGGCCCGAAAGTAAATGAGGGAACGTATGACGCAGTTCGATGTTTCTCATTAAGGAAGTCCTTATGGATTCAAATGATGACGATGCATGCGGTTAACCGCCAGAACGCCCATTTTGAATACTCACCCTAAGGTTCTTATGAGCCGAAAATGAAGAAACGCTGAAGCGCAAGCAGGTGCTGTAAACCAGGCTGATTTCCTGATACCGTTTTTTTCTTAAGATGTTCTTCATTCACGGTTGATACCGTTACCAGTGTGAAAATTCTACTAATCGAAGACGACCTGGATCTCGGCAATGGCGTACGTATCGCTCTCTCAGATCAAGGGTTTGACGTCATATGGGTTCGCCGTAAAGAGGATGCGCTGCATCAGCTTGACGTCTGCGTGCCGGAACTTATTTTGCTCGACCTCGGGCTGCCCGACGGAGATGGCATGAGCCTGATGACGCGTTTGCGTCAGCAGCTCAAGGGGATCCCGGTCATCATCCTGACGGCGCGAGGGACATTGCAGGATCGCCTGCGGGGGTTGGATGCCGGCGCGGACGACTATCTCGTCAAACCTTTTATTCTCGCCGAGCTGCTGGCGCGAGTGAGGGCTCTTGCACGGCGCAGCTACGGTTTTGAGAATGAGGCGATAGAAATTCGCGGGCTCTCTCTTCATATACCGACGCGTCGCGTGACGGTGAGCGCGCGCCATATCGATTTAACGGCCAGTGAATACGCGCTGCTGGAGACGTTGATGCTGCGCGCGGACCGCGTGCTGACCCGGCGGTTTCTGGAAGAAAGGATATTCGGCAACAAAGAGAATCTCAGCAATGCGCTCGACGTGCATATGGGCAATTTGCGGCGAAAAATCGGCGACGGCTATGTGCGAACGGTCCGGGGCGTCGGGTACGTTATTGATACCGTCTCAATACAGAAGGTGACCGGGTGATGCAAAACGTCTGGTATCACCTGAGGCGGCCGACGCTGGTACGGCGAATTATCATCGCCCAGATGCTGCTGCTTACCCTGCTGTGGTGTCTTTTTTTAACCTTCATTCTGTGGGAGGACCTGCGTAGCCCTCCTATCATCACGGGCAGCAAAACGTACGAAACCGTTTTTACCCTGGCTGAGCGTATGGACGGGCGCCCGCAGGACCGTACCGCCGTGCTGGAGGCCTTCAGCAAGGCGCTGCGTGAAGGTTACGGCGGAGGGGAAGATCCCCTGCTGTCGATTAACCTCATCGTTCGCAAAAATAATAACGTTATTTTTTCATCCGACGGAGCACCCGCGGGGATAACAAATACCCGACAAGGCGAAATGGAGCACGTTCAAAGTGAAGGTCGCATCTGGACCAGCCGAACCCTGAAATCGCCCCACTCCGACGTGGAGGTAACCCTTTTCACCCCTGCCAGCGGCTGGAACTTCTTTATCTACCTGAACTCGCGCGGATACTACATTCTGCCGCTTCTGGTTTGTTTCCCTTTTCTGCTGTTTCCCGCATGGCTCTCCATCCGCATTGCGATGCGTCCGTGGAATAAGGTGGTCAATGAAATTACGTTACGCACGCCGGACGATCTCTCTCCTTTAAAAGCCGTACCGAAGCACAGAGAGCTTCGCCAGATGGTGGACGCGATCAATGACTTCCTTGCCCGGGTGCGTGAAAGCGCGGAAAGGGAGCGGGTTTTCATCGCGGATGCCGCGCACGAGCTGCGTACGCCCCTCGCGGCGATGCGCATCAACGTGGAGGCGCTGCAGTCCTGGGTCATCAGCGAAAGCCAGCAGGAGCTGCTTGCCGGCGTGATCCGCAGCAACAGCCGCGCCGCGCGTCTCGTCAATCAGCTTCTGCTGATGATGCACAGTGAAGCGAGTATTGATACGGTCATGGAGCCCGTGCCGCTGACGACGCTCGTCCAGGAGCGCATGGCCGAGCTGGAACCCTTAGCGTCTGCGCGCAGGATCGAGCTGGAATTCTTTGCCGAGGATGAAGTCTGGATCCCCGGCGCCAGGGAACGCCTGGTGTCGCTGATTGATAATCTCATTGAGAATGCGGTGAAGTACAGCCCCGAGGGCGGGCGGATTCAGGTCGACTTGCGGGCGGGCGATCGCGTCGTCCAGCTGCGCGTCTCCGATGCGGGCCCGGGTATTCCGGTCGAGCTGCAGGAGCGCGTGTTCGACCGCTTTTTCCGCGATCCCAATCAGGTGCAGAGCGGCAGCGGGCTGGGGCTTGCCATCGTTAAAGCGGTGGCGCAGCAACACAACAGCAGCGTAAACCTGACAACTTCTGCAGAAGGTGGCCTTCTGGTGACGGTGGACTTCCCGAACCGCACGTTTAGCTAAAGCAGAACAGGGGGTTTGATCGCAAATGCCGCAGATTGCTTCAAAAAAATTACCGTGTTTGTTATATTGTTGTTTATTGCTTATTCACCTCTGCGGTGCCAAAAAGAACAAGATTCACCGCAACCCAGGACAGAGAAATGTTAGATTACCGCTTCCCGACAGCTTTGCAGATGGTTCTCAGCGTAGCGATGGCGGAGCAATTGGGTGAACGTTCGACGAGTGCGATTCTGGCCTACGGTCTGGAAGCGAACCCGAGCTTCATCCGCAAATTGATGGTTCCGCTGACGCGAGACGGCATTATCGTCTCAACGCTTGGCCGTAACGGCTCCATTCATCTTGGTCGCCCGCCGGAAGAGATCACCCTGCGCGACATCTACCTTTCGGTCATCGAAGATAAAAAGCTGTGGGCCTCCCGCCCTGACGTGCCGGCCCGCTGCGTGGTCAGCGCCAACGCCTGCTGGTACTTCAAATCAATTTCTGAAGAAGCCGAAGAGGCTTCGTTAGCAGTACTGGCCCGCCATACCGTGGCAAGCGCCCTGGAAGCGGTGAAAAACGCCGACAGCAGCGGATGGGATCCACTCCCCGACCTTATTGCCCAGTATCAAAAAACGTCATAACGTTTTACCTGATGCGAAAAAAAACCGCCTTCACTATGAAGGCGGTTTTTTATTATCGGCAACGTCCTTACGCGGGCAGAACGTCCCTTTCCTCTTTTTTCCCACGCGTCACGAACTTACGCAGCGTCACGTAGAACACCGGCGTCAGGAACAGACCAAACAGCGTCACCCCAAGCATGCCGGAGAATACCGTGATCCCCGTGACGCCGCGCACTTCTGCGCCAGCGCCGTGACCGAGGATCAGCGGAATGGTCCCGGCGATAAAGGCGATGGAGGTCATCACAATCGGGCGTAAACGCAGGCGGCAAGCCTCCAGCGCGGCCTCCATGATGCCTTTGCCCTGAATTTCAAGCTCGCGGGCAAACTCCACGATAAGAATGGCGTTTTTACAGGCCAGCCCCATCAGCACCACCAGCCCCACCTGCACGAAGACGTTGTTATCGCCCCCGGTCAGCCAGACGCCAAACAGTGCGGAGAGCATGGTCATCGGCACGATGAGGATCACCGCCAGCGGCAGCGTCCAGCTTTCATACAGCGCCGCCAGCACCAGGAACGCCAGCAGCACCGCCACCGGGAAGACGATCAGCGCCGTATTGCCCTGAGTGGCCTGCTGGAAGCTCAGATCCGTCCATTCAATGTTCATCCCGTTTGGCAGGATCTGCTTAGACATCGCGTCCAGCTGCGTCATCGCCTGCGCAGATGAGAGCACGCGCGGGTCGGCATCGCCAATCAGGTCCGCCGCCGGGTAGCCGTTGTAACGGATCACCGGATCCGGCCCGTAGGTGGTCGTGATTTTCACCATACTGCCAATCGGTACCATTTCGCCCTGGCTGTTGCGGGTGCGCAGATTCGCAATATCTTCCACGCTGTCGCGGAACTGCCCGTCGGCCTGCGCCATCACGCGCCAGGTACGTCCGAACTGGTTAAAGTCATTGACGTACGACGAGCCCAGATAGGTTTGCAGCGTCCCGAATAGATCGGTCAGCGACACGCCCTGCGCTTTCGCCTTATCGCGGTCAACCTGGACGTCCAGCTGCGGAACGTTAGCCTGATAGGTTGAGATCGGGAAATGCATTCCCGGGGTCTGCATAATCGCACCGGACATGGTGTTCACCGCGTTTTGCAGCGCGCCATAGCCCAGACCGCCGCGATCCTGAATATACAGAGAATAGCCCGACCCCTGACCCAGCCCTAAAATCGGCGGCGGCAGAATGGAGAAGCCAAAGCCTTCCTGGATTTGCGCGATTTTCGCATTAATCTCCGCATTAATTTCCGCAGCGGAATGTTTACGCTGATCGAACGGCTTCAGGCCAAAGAACACCGTACCGGTATTCGGCGTATTGGTGAACTGCAGCGCGTTCAGCCCCGGAAACGCGACCGCATAGTCCACGCCTTCGGTATTCATCCCGATTTCGCTCATTTTGCGGATCACCGCGTCGGTACGCGCCAGCGAAGAGCCTTCCGGCATCTTCACACCGCCAATCAGGTAAAGCTTGTCCTGCGTCGGAATAAACCCGCCGGGCACCGCTTTAAACATGACGCCTGCGGCACAGAGCAGCAGCAGATAAACCACGAATACCGCACCGCGCCGTCCCAGCGTTTTACCCACCAGCCCCTGATAGCCGTTTGAGCTGCGGAGGAAAAAGCGGTTAAACGGACGGAAAATCCAGCCGAACAGACGATCGATAAGCCGGGTCGGGAAATCCTTCGGCGCGCCGTGCGGCTTTAAAAGCAGTGCCGCCAGCGCCGGAGAGAGCGTCAGCGAGTTAATAGCGGAGATCACCGTCGAAATCGCGATCGTCACCGCAAACTGCTTGTAGAACTGACCGGTAACGCCCGACAGAAACGCCATCGGCACAAATACCGCGCACAGCACCAGCGCAATCGCGATAATCGGCCCGGACACTTCACGCATCGCCTGGTGCGCTGCCGCAAGCGGCGCAAGCCCCTCTTCTATGTTTCGCTCTACGTTTTCCACCACCACGATGGCGTCGTCCACCACGATACCGATGGCGAGCACCAGCCCGAACAGGCTGAGGGTATTCAGCGAGAAGCCGAGCAGGTAAAGAATGCTGAAGGTACCCACCACCGACACCGGCACCGCGATCAGCGGAATGATCGACGCGCGCCAGGTTTGCAGGAACAGAATGACCACCAGCACGACCAGCACCACGGCTTCCAGCAGCGTTTGCACCACCGCACGGATCGAATCGCGCACAAAGACCGTCGGATCGTAAGGTGCCGCCCACTTCATGTCCGCCGGGAAGCGCGTCGACAGTTCGTCCATTTTCGCGCGCACCGCGTTAGACAGATCGATAGCGTTCGCCCCCGGCGACTGGAAGATACCAATCCCGACCGCGTCTTTATTGTTCAGCTGGGAACGCAGGGCATAGCTTCCGGACCCCATTTCAATCCGCGCCACGTCGCGCAGGCGGACGACCGTACCGTCCTCCGTCGTTTTCAGGACAATATTGCCAAACTCTTCTTCGGTGTGCAGACGCCCCTGGGCGTTAATGGAGATCAGGAAGTCGCTCTCTTTCGGCAGCGGCTCGGCGCCAAGCTGACCGGCGGAAACCTGTACGTTTTGCTCCTGCATCGCCGTGACCACGTCCGAGGCAGTCAGCCCGCGCGCCGCCACTTTATTAGGGTCCAGCCAGACGCGCATCGCGTACTCGCCGGAGCCGAAAATCTGGATCTGGCCGACGCCGGGCAGGCGCGCCAGCTCATCCTTCACCTTCAGCGTGGCGTAGTTGCGCATATACAGCGAATCGTACTTACCGTTTGGCGAAAACAGATGCACCACCAGCGTCAGCGTGGGCGACTGCTTCTGGGTGGTAATGCCCAGACGCCGCACGTCCTCCGGCAGACGCGCCTCGGCCTGCGCGACGCGGTTCTGCACCTGAACCTGCGCCTGATCCGGGTCAGTACCCGGACGGAAGGTGACGGTGGTAACCAGCACGCCGTCCGAGCCCGCGACGGATTTCATGTACATCATGTTCTCGACGCCGTTAATCGCCTCTTCCAGCGGCGTCGCCACGGTCTCGGCAATCACTTTCGGGTTAGCGCCCGGGTACTCCGCACGCACCTGCACGCTTGGCGGCACGACGTCAGGGTATTCGCTCACCGGCAGCAGCGGGATGGCGATTAGCCCTGTGATAAAAATCAGAATCGACAGGACGGCAGCAAAGATCGGCCTGTCGATGAAAAAGCGGGAAAAGTCCATGGGTTGGATTCTCAGGTCAAGGGATCAGTTGAGGGCGCTGGTGGCGGTCATGGCAACGGTTTTGGCGTTAACCGGCATACCCGGCATAAACACTTTCTGTAAACCCTCGACGATGACTTTGTCGCCAGGATTCAGCCCCTGCCGCACGATGCGTAAACCGTCTGCCAGACGACCCGGCGTAATGTCGCGACGCTGTGCTTTCCCCTCTTTATCGACGATATAAACGTATTTACGATCCTGATCGGTCAGCACCGCCTTGTCGTCAATCAGCGTGGCTTTGAATTCCGCGCTGCCCGGCAGGCGTACGCGGGCAAACAGCCCTGGCGTGAACTGACGCTGTGAGTTATCCAGCAGCGCGCGCATGCGGATGGTCCCGGTGCTCGGCGTGAGCTGGTTATCCAGGAAATCCACTTTGCCCTGATGGGGATAACCCTCCTCGCCCGTCAGGCCAATCTCAACCGGCAGCGCCGTGTGATTGCTGGACGCCCACTGCCCGCTGCGGGCCAGATTTTGATAGTGAAGATAGGTTGACTCGTCCACGTCAAAGTAGACGTACACCGTCTTCTGCGAGACCAGCGTGGTGAGGACGCTGGCGGTATCGCCCGCAGTCACCAGGTTCCCGCTGGTGATCAGCGCCCGGCTGGCGCGACCGTCAATAGGCGCGGTCACTTTGGTGAAGTCCAGGTTGAGCTGGGCTGCGTCAACCGCCGCCTGCGCGGCGCGAATGTCGGCCTGCGCCTGAACGGCAGCCGAACGTCGCTGCTCCCACTCTTCCCGTGAGACCAGATGGGTATTGATCAGCTTATCGGTACGGTTAGCCTCACTTTGCGCGAGGCTGGCCTGCGTTTTGGCTCTTGCCAGGTTCGCCTGCGCCTGTTCCAGCGCGGCGCGATAGGTACGGTCATCAATGGTGAACAGCACCTCGCCCTTCTTCACTTCCTGGCCGTCGGTGTAATTCACCTTATCAATGTAGCCGGAAACGCGCGGGCGCAGCTGAACGCTCTCCACCGCTTCAATCCGGCCGTTAAAGCTATCCCACTGGCTAATCGATTTCACCACCACGTCAGCGGCACTCACGGCAGGCGCAGGTGGCGCGGCATTTTGCGCGACGCTGTTATCGCATCCGACGAGCAGCACGGAGAGCAACATGGCCCCCAGCGCGCTCAGAGGAGAGTTACCCCAGGTTTTTTGCAGGCTCATTATTTTTATTCCAGTAATTGTCGCCACCGGGCAAGACGCAGCAGGAGGCACCGCGCCACTTCCTTTGTCCGGGGGCTGTCTTCAGGCCATTTGTGTCGTTCATCGCCACAAAACTGTAACAGTTGCGAATACACTATTCGCGGCGATTGTAGGAAGGCGCTTAACTAAGTGCAAGAATAATTGTTGCACTTTATGTGCTATTTGAGCGGATGTGAAAAGACCCGTTTCGGTCAGGGTTTTAAATGCAACAATAAAACTTGCAATTACTGAAAAAACGCGCCACCTTTAAATGCAACAGACAAAGATACTTTTTCATCCGCTGCGTGGGGGTAACCAGATGAACACTGGCGCATTTATGCATGATTTACTCGACTGGATCGACAACAACCTGGACAGTCGCCTGGACATTGAGACCGTCGCCAGGCGTTCCGGCTACTCGAAATGGCACCTCCAGCGCCTGTTCAAAGAGCATACGGGCTATCCCCTCGCCGGGTATATTCGCGCGCAAAAGCTGCAAAAATCGGTTGAGCGGTTATCCCACAGCGACGAACCGATTCTGAACGTGGCGATCGCGCTGGGCTTTGATTCCCAGCAGTCCTTCAACCGCAGCTTTAAGCGTCAGTATGGTCAGGCGCCTGGGGCATGGCGGCGCAGTATAGGTGGCCCCGAAACGCAGCAGCTTCGCCAGTAATGCATATTTTGCTGCAACATCGATCTGTTGCTGATATACTGTATATAAATACAGTATAGCGAGGTGAACGATGGCTGTTGAAACAAAATTTGTTGTCGTAAGAAAAGGTGAAGAGAAAATGACATTTGCCAGTAAGAAAGAGGCTGACGCTCATGACAAGCTGCTTGATATGGCCGACGCGTTCACCGACTGGCTGTTGCAAAGCGGAATGCAGATGGATGAAACGCAGGCTGAAAATCTTGGCCTGTATCTCGCCGAGCAGAAAGAGACCGTGCAGCATATTCTTCGTACCAGCAAGCTTCCCGATCTCACTGCTCCAGCGGTAGCGGATAAAACAGAATCCGATGCGGCTGACACGAAAAAAATCAGGGCAGTGAAGGCGGCCTGATTGTCTGAACAATCATCACCAATTTTGAACTATTCACCAGGCCCGGCAGCCAATTCCGGGCTCCCCCTTTGCCAGAGATTCGTTTCTT
Organism: Enterobacter vonholyi; assembly: GCF_008364555.1. Classification (GTDB taxonomy): domain Bacteria; phylum Pseudomonadota; class Gammaproteobacteria; order Enterobacterales; family Enterobacteriaceae; genus Enterobacter; species Enterobacter vonholyi. The sequence continues at coordinate 237,651 of NZ_VTUC01000006.1, read as the reverse complement.
AATAATTGCTCTTTCATTCTTAATTGACAGTCATTGCACGTCATGCCTGCGATCGTTTTTTAACTGATGGCTGCATCAGGTATAAATATTGCTGATGTCTTATGAAACATTTTAATAATGAAGGAATTAGCTGCAGTTCGTAGTGATCTTCATGTTTGGATGAGATATAACCTGCTGCGGAAATTAACATTCTTGTAACGTTGATAAGGCTAAACAAATGAAGCAGGTTGGTATTGTTGGTTGGCGAGGAATGGTTGGTTCTGTTTTATTACAGAGAATGGTCGAAGAGAACGACTTCGACGATATCTCAGCGCATTTTTACAGTACTTCAAGCGCCGGGGCCGCCGGTCCAGTCATTGGCGGCGTCAGCTACACACTCAAAGATGCTAATTCTATCAGTGACCTGGCCGAAATGGATATCATCATTACCTGTCAGGGCGGTGATTACACAAAAGCAATCTATCCTGCTTTGATTAATTGTGGCTGGCAAGGCTACTGGATTGACGCGGCCTCAGCGCTACGGATGGATGAGAAAGCCTGCATTATTCTCGACCCCGTCAATCGCCCCACGATTGATCGTGCCGTTAAAGAGGGAATTAAACTTTTTGTCGGTGGCAACTGTTCCATCACGCTGAGTCTTATGGGGCTGGCAGGGTTGATTAAGGCTGACCTGATCGAATGGATGAGCGTTATGACCTATCAGTCTGCATCAGGTGCGGGAGCGCAATATGTCAGGGAATTAATTGTTCAAAGTGCCTGGATCAGTGAGCATTTGTCCTCTGATGAACTGGCATCATCAGGTTCAGTGCTGCCTTTAGTCAATAAAGTCAGTGCGTTAATTAATAGCGCTGACATGCCGATACAGAATTTCGGCGCGCCTTTAATGGGCAGCATTATACCGTGGATTGACAGCGATTTAGGGGATGGTAATAGCCGTGAAGAGTGGAAAGGTGAAGCCGAAACAAACAAAATTCTTGGTTTGTCTCCTGGTGCGATCCCGGTAAATGGATTGTGTATTCGTGTTGGCGTGATACGCTGCCACAGCGCCGCAATCACCATGAAGCTCAGGCGTGACGTCAGCGAAGAAGAATTTGCAGCGTTAGTGACGCATTCTCATCCCTGGGTTAACTATGTGCCCAATAACAAGGTTGAAAGCGTCAGTAAATTGACCCCGGCTTATATCAGCGGTTCGCTTCAGGTTGGTATTGGCCGTTACAAGAAAATGTCTCTCAACAACGATCCAATATATTCGGTTCTGACGGTTGGCGATCAGCTATTGTGGGGAGCGGCGGAGCCCTTGCGCCGCATGTTGAATATTCTGCTGGGCAAAATCTAAGACATATTTTCTGAATAAAAGCATCTATTGAACAGGTGCTTTTATTGTATTGTCTCAGCAGGTTCGTGCCAACGCCGCCAAAATCATTTCACGCGCGTGACGCAATACCGATTTTATTTCGCCTGCCGGGATATCAGCGAGCCCCAGTCCGCGTAGCAGGAATATGCCTTCTACAGCGAGAAACGCGTGCCTGACATCGGCCATCTCCTCTCCAGCCTCGCATAGCGGTTCGAGGAGTGTGCGATACAGGTTGCGAGCGGGCGCCAGCATACCTGGCGCATGCACGAGAGCCGTAATAAGAAACGCCGCCATCTGTGTTACGGCATCCTCTTCCTCCAGCGCTTCCTCGATGTGCGCAAGAATTAATTCTCGTGGCCCTGCGGCGGTAGCTGTAAGACGCTGACTGACTGCCTGCTGGAAACGCGTCACTTCGCGCTCAAGCACGGCGTAAATCAGGCCATCCTTTGATGAAAAGGTATACACAAGGCCGCCTTTACTGATGCCAGCACGTTCCGCGACGGCATCCAGCGTAAATACGCGCCCTCCAGACTCAAGGATGATGCTTTCAGCAGCATCTAAAACCAGCTCCCGATCGATTTCTTTTTTGCGCGTCACGATTTCCCCTTGCTTAATTCGACTGATCAGTCGGATAATGTTTTCGACTGGCCAGTCACATTAGCACTGCAAGCCTTGCCCGACAAGATTGCAATGCGTTCATTTCCTGATAAGCCTATGAAAGGCAAGAAAATGAATGAATTATTACCCTCTGCAGCACTCGCACATTTTGTGATGAAAGTGAACGATGTTGATGCCAGCTATGCATTTTACCAGGGGCTAGGCCTGCGTGCGCTCGACAAATTTCCGGGCATGGCGATTATTGAGTTACGCGGCGGCACCCAATTATTGTTGACCGAAAAGGATGTGCCTGAAACGCAGAGTCTGCATATCAGCCGCGTTGGTCAGCGGCCAGATTTTGCTGCAGAAAAAATTGATCTCATGATCGCGGGCCATTCCAGATCGGAACTTGAAACGTATCGAACTGGCCTCATCGCAAAGGGATATTCAGCTCAGGAAATTGCGCAGGAAACTCTATTTGGACATCATTATTTTTCCCTGCAGGATCCGGATGGAAACGGTATAAGTTTCTATACCAGCCACTGTAGCCAACAGCCTGTTTAAATCAGTTTTAGACTGCGAAGTGCTCTCCGAAAGTGCTTCGCACTACTACCTTCAGTTGCCCCCACCAAATTTTGCCCCAACCTCTCTGGCACATCTGGTGTATTGTTTTTAAACAATAACATCCATTAAAGGACACCTGCGCAATGATCAGCATCCTCGGCAAAACCACTTCCATCAACGTTCGTAAAGTGCTCTGGACCTGCGAAGAAGCGGGCATAGCCTATCAGCAGGAAGATTACGGCAGCGGTTTTGCCTCGACGGAAACGGATGCCTTCCGCGCACTGAACCCCAACGCCATGGTGCCGGTGCTGATTGATGGCGATTTCGTGCTGTGGGAGTCCAATTCCATCTGCCGTTATCTGGCGCGCAAGGCCGAACGTCACGATCTGCTGCCCACAGAACCGCAGGCCTGCGCCAACGTTGAGCGCTGGATGGACTGGCAGGCCACTGAATTTAACAACGCCTGGCGCTATGTCTTCCCGGCCCTGGGGCGTAAAAACCCGGACTTTAACGACCCTGAGCGCATTGCGGCGGGAATCAAGGAGTGGAACCACTGCATCACCATTCTGGAAAACCAGCTGCAGCGCACCGGGGCTTTTGCGGCGGGCGAGACGTTTACCCTTGCGGACGTCGTGCTTGGGCTGTCGGTGAATCGCTGGAAAATGACGCCGTTTGATAAGCCAGGCGTGCCCGCCATTGAGGCGTGGTTCGAGCGCCTTAACCAGCGTCCGGCATTTTTGCGTCACGGCAATAACGGCATGGTGTAAAACTTAATGCCTGAATGAATACCGCAACGAGGCTGTTTTATTTAATTACGAAACCCTGAAAGTCGTCAGAGGGAATAATAATTAAGCCATATCCTGGACAGCCCGTTGAATCGCTTTGCTAGCCTGAATAGGCAGGCAAAGCTCAACCCGGAGGTATTCTTGCTGATAAGACTCAAGAAAGAACGAACGCATAAGGAGGATCGCCGGCTTGCTCTCTGGCTGGCGACCTCGGCAGGTTTGCTTAACGCCATCGCCCTTGGGGCATTTGGTTTTTTTCCCTCACACATGACCGGCAACACCTCACAGTTATCCAGCGAAGTTTCTTCTACCGATCTGAGCGATATTATTTTCTTCGGCTCGATTATTCTCTCATTTGTGGCTGGCGCCATTATTGCGCGCACAATTGTCATATGGGGTATTATCCATAACGTCAGGCTGGTTTTTTGCCAGATCCTTTTTGTCGAGGGGATATTACTGACCGGCGTTTCCTTCTACGAAATGTATTTCCATGCTCTCAACAACAACCGCGAAATTATTCTTTTTCTCTGCTTTCTGATGGGCATTCATAATTCCACCTCCACGCAGCTTTCCGGCGGACGAGTGAGATCGACGCACATTACCGGCACGCTAACGGACGCGGGGATTTCCCTGGCCTCCGTCATGGTCGCGATGCTGCGCAGGGATTACTCCAAAGATACGGCGGCGCAAAAAAGTCAGCTAAAAACCCACTTAACCACCCTGTTTTCGTTCATTACGGGCGGTATCGCGGGGCTGCTGCTGTTCAGATGGATTGGCTTCAACGCCATGCTGGCGCTGGGGTTGATGCTTGCGGTTGTCGCCGTGGTATCAATTATCACCGTCTCGTCGCGGGTTCGACGGGTGCGTGCCACTCTATGAAGATAATGACCTTTTTTCGGTGTAAGATCTCTTTAGATGTGACGTTGTCACATCTAAAGATTCGCTTTAGGACTATTCTGCCCGCCACACAATCAGGCCTTTCGCCGTAAGGCCTGGCTTAAGGTTGCCACTGTTTTCATAGGGTTACTGATTTTACCCCTTCGCTGGAACCCTTCCCAAACGCTTGCTATAGGTGAAATACCCCTGCCGAAACATGGCATAACAACAGGCAACCGGTGGTTGCTATAACGCATGCGCACAGGGAGACACACCGCAATGCACCCTTTACTCAAACGTTCGCTGCTGTTTGTCGGCGCCATTATCGTGGTCCTCGCCCTCCTCGTCTGGGGTATCGGACTGGAAACGATCAAGGCGCGTCAGGTTGACCTGGTCTACCTCGGGCAACAGCACATGATTCTGGTTTTCTCATCAATGTTCTTTGCCCTGATGGTGGGTATTCCGGCCGGTATTCTGCTGAGCCGCCCGGCCGCACGGGGTATCGCCGAATATGTGATGCAAATCTTCAACGTAGGCAACACGCTGCCGCCGCTGGCCGTGCTCGCACTGGCGATGGTGGTGATCGGCATTGGCGATACGCCCGCCATTATCGCCCTGTTCCTCGCCTCGCTGCTGCCGATCGTCCGCAATACCTATGCCGGGCTGTGCTCGGTCCCGCCGTCGCTGCTGGAAGCGGCAAACGGCATCGGGATGACCAAATGGCAGCGTCTGCGCCAGGTTGAGCTGCCTGCCGCCTGGCCGGTGATGCTCTCCGGCATTCGCATTGCGACCGCCATTAACGTTGGTACCGCGCCGCTGGCGTTCCTGATTGGCGCCAGCAGCTACGGCGAGCTAATTTTCCCCGGCATTTACCTGAACGATTTCCCGACCCTGATCCTCGGCGCGGCTGCCACCGCCCTGTTCGCCCTGATCCTCGATACCCTGCTGGCGGCGCTGGGTCGCGTGATGAGTCCCCATCTCCCCCGATAACAATAACAAGGAGCTTTTATGAGACTGATATCCGGCCTGGCGGCGCTGTGTGCCGCGGCGCTGTTCACCGGCCAGACCATCGCGGCCCCGCTGATTCTGGCGACCAAGAGCTTTACCGAGCAGCACATTCTCTCGGCGATGACCGTGCAGTACCTGCAGAAGAAAGGATTCCAGGTGCAGCCGCAAACCAATATCGCCACGGTGATCTCCCGCAACGCGATGATCAACAAGCAGATTGATATGACCTGGGAGTACACCGGCACGTCGCTCATCATCTTTAATCACATCAACAAGCGCATGTCGCCGCAGGAGTCCTGGGAGACGGTGAAACGCCTGGACGCGAAGCACGGTCTGGTCTGGCTCAAGCCCGCCGACATGAATAACACCTACGCTTTCGCCATGCAGCGCAAGCGCGCCGAGGCGGAACATATCAATACCATGTCGGAGATGGTGGCGAAGATTGAGCAGATCCGTAAAACCAACCCGGACAAAAACTGGCTGCTGGGCTTAGACCTGGAGTTTGCCGGGCGTAGCGACGGCATGAAGCCGCTTCAGGCCGCCTATAAGATGGACCTGGACCGCCCGCAGATCCGTCAGATGGACCCCGGCCTGGTCTATAACGCGGTGCGCGACGGCTTCGTCGACGCCGGGCTGATTTACACCACCGACGGGCGCGTGAAAGGCTTCGACCTCAAGGTGCTAGAAGACGATAAAGGCTTCTTCCCGAGCTATGCGGTGACGCCGGTGGTACGTAAAGACACGCTGGAGGCCAACCCCGGCCTGGAAGAGGCGCTCAACACCCTCTCGGCCCAGCTCAACAACGACGTTATCACCGAGCTAAACAAAAAGGTGGATATCGACCATCAGTCACCGCAGCAGGTCGCCCGCGATTTCCTGCGTAGCAAACAGCTGCTGTAGGAGGCACTATGGAGACGATTCACTACATTCTGGACAACTGGGATTACCTCTTAACCCTGACGCTGCAGCACCTGTGGCTGGTGGCGCTGGCCGTGGGCTTAGCCATTCTCATCGGCGTACCGCTGGGCATTCTGATTGTCCGCCACAGGTGGCTGGCAACGCCGGTGCTGGGGATTGCCACCATCGTGCTGACCATTCCGTCCATTGCGCTGTTTGGCCTGATGATCCCGCTGTTTTCGCTGATCGGTCAGGGAATTGGCGCCCTGCCCGCGATCACGGCGGTATTTCTCTACTCGCTGCTGCCGATTGTGCGTAACACCCATACGGCGCTCGACAGCCTGCCGCCCGGCCTGCGTGAAGCCGGACGCGGTATCGGCATGACCTTCTGGCAGCGCCTGCGCTGGGTCGAAATCCCGATGGCGCTGCCGGTGATTTTCGGCGGGATCCGCACCGCCGTGGTGATGAACATCGGCGTGATGGCGATTGCCGCGGTGATCGGCGCGGGCGGTTTGGGCCTGCTGCTGCTCAACGGCATCGGCGGAAGTGATATCCGCATGTTGATTGCGGGCGCGCTGATGATTTGTCTTTTAGCTATTGTGCTCGACTGGCTGCTGCACCGTCTGCAGGTGGTTCTGACTCCGAAGGGGATTCGATAATGATAAAACTGGAAAACCTCACCAAACAATTTTCACAGAAGCACGGCCAGACCTTTAAGGCCGTCGACAACGTCAACCTGAACGTGCCTGAAGGGGAAATGTGTGTGCTGCTGGGCCCGTCCGGCTGCGGGAAGACCACCACACTGAAGATGATTAACCGCCTCATTACCCCAAGCAGCGGGACGATCCTGATCAACGGCGAAGACACCAGCGGGATGGACACCGTCACCCTGCGCCGCAACATAGGCTACGTGATCCAGCAGATTGGCCTGTTCCCGAACATGACCATCGAAGAGAACATTACCGTCGTGCCGCGCATGCTGGGCTGGGATAAAGCGCGCTGTAAAACCCGCGCCGAAGAGCTAATGGATATGGTGGCGCTGGATCCGCATAAGTTCCTGAATCGCTATCCGCGCGAGATGTCCGGCGGCCAGCAGCAGCGCATCGGCGTGATTCGCGCCCTGGCGGCGGATCCTCCGGTACTGCTGATGGATGAACCTTTCGGCGCGGTGGACCCGATCAACCGCGAGGTGATCCAGAACCAGTTCCTGGAGATGCAGCGCAAGCTGAAAAAAACCGTCATGCTGGTGAGCCACGATATCGACGAAGCCCTGAAGCTCGGCGATCGTATCGCGGTATTCCGTCAGGGGAAAATCGTGCAGTGCGCCAGCCCGGACGAACTGCTGGCGAAACCAGCAAACGAGTTTGTCGGCTCGTTTGTCGGTCAGGACCGTACCCTGAAGCGTCTGCTGCTGGTCTCGGCGGGCGACGTCACCGACCAGCAGCCGACCATTACGGTGCGGGGCTCTACTCCGCTTCCCGAAGCCTTTGCGACCATGGATGATAATGATATTCGCGCGATTACCGTAGTCGACGAGCACGGCAAGCCGCTGGGCTTTGTGAAGCGTCGCGAAGCGCGTAACGCCAGCGGGACCTGCGCCGACATCCTGCATCCGTTCCGCATGACCGGCAAGGCGGAAGACAACCTGCGCGTGGTGCTGTCACGCCTGTATGAGAGCAACACCAGCTGGATGCCGATCGTAGATGAGGACGGGCGCTACAACGGCGAGATTTCTCAGGACTATATTGCCGAGTATCTGAGTTCAGGTCGTACGCGCCGGGCGCTGAATATTCACACCGACAGCTAACCTTTCTGGCCGGGCATCGCCCGGCTTTTCCGCACGCATACCTTTTGCCACCCCCGCGATTTCCCGCCACAATATTGTATCTTTCCCGTTTACTCGCGACCCATGCAACGTCTTCATACGTACCCAGACATCCGCGCGATGTTTCGTCGACTGCTGATTGCTACCGTCACCGGCGTGCTGGCCGCGCTGGCTGTTGCGGTGTTCCGCCACAGCATGTATCTGCTGGAGTGGCTGCTTCTCAGCAACGACAGCGGCAGCCTGGTGAATGCCGCCGCGTCGCTCTCACCCTGGCGGCGCGCGCTGACGCCCGCGCTGGGAGGGCTGGCTGCCGGGCTGCTGCTCTGGGGATGGCAGCGCCTGACCGCTCAGCGGCCACATGCCCCTACCGATTACATGGAAGCGCTGGAGACGGGCGACGGTCAGTTTGACTACGGCGCCAGCCTGGTTAAATCCCTTGCCTCTCTGCTTGTCGTTGCCAGCGGAAGCGCAATCGGGCGTGAAGGGGCGATGATCCTGCTTGCTGCCCTCGCCGCCTCCTTTTTTGCCCGGCGCTTTACGCCCAAATCCGAATGGAAGTTATGGATCGCCTGCGGCGCAGCGGCCGGGATGGCCAGCGCCTACCATGCTCCATTAGCCGGAAGCCTGTTTATTGCGGAGATTCTGTTTGGCACCCTGATGCTGGCCTCGCTCGGCCCCGTCATTATCGCGGCGGTGGTGGCGCTGCTCACCACGCAGCTCCTGGCGCCGGGTACCGGCACGCTCTACGCGGTCCATTTGAGCGGCACACTCACCGCAGCCGATTATGCCCTGCTGGTCGCCATGGGGCTGCTGGCAGGGCTTTGCGGACCGCTGCTGATGTGGTTGATGGCATTCAGCCACGGTCTTTTCCTGCACTTAAAACTCTCGCCTCCGTGGCAATTAGCGCTGGGCGGTGCGATCGTTGGGCTGCTGTCTCTTCTGACGCCGAAGGTGTGGGGGAATGGCTACAGCGTGGTTCAGGCTTTTCTGCTCGCGCCGCCGCTGCTGTCGGTGATTGCCGGAGTGTTCATCTGTAAGTTGCTGGCTGTACTGGCGAGCAGCGGATCGGGTGCGCCGGGCGGGGTGTTCACGCCCACGCTGTTTGTCGGCATGGCAACAGGCATGCTATTCGCGCAGTTTTTCGCGCTGTGGCTGCCGGGTTCTGAAACGGCTATTTTGCTGGGGCTGGCAGGGATGGCAACGCTACTCGCCGCGACCACGCATGCGCCCATTATGTCGGCGCTGATGGTCTGTGAAATGACCGGACAGTATTTTTTACTGCCCGGTTTGCTGGTCGCCTGCGTGGTGGGGTCCGTATTGTCGCGGACGTTACGCCACGACTCGATCTACGGTCAGCACGCCACCGAGGGCAGAGAGATCGATGTACTGTGCTAGCTCGCGCTGCTCGGCGCGTGGCAAATAAGGCAGCTCGCCGACTAATGGGCCAGGCAGTTTGGTGCTCAGCACGTCAATAATCTCGGCGTAGTGCGCCAGGCCCGGGTTGATGCGGTTTGCCACCCAGCCAATCAGCGGCAGGCCGTCATTGGCAATCGCCTGCGCCGTCAGCAGCGCGTGGTTGATGCACCCTTCCTGGATCCCTACCACCATTACCACCGGAAGCTGCTCCTGCACAACCCATTCAGACAGCGGGCGCAAATCATTCATCAGGCTGCGCCAGCCGCCCGTCCCTTCAACCACTACGTGGTCAACCTTCTCGCTCAGGTTCGCCAGTCCGTCGGACAACAGGGGATAATTAATCAGGCCGCTGTGCGCTACGCTGCTCTCCTCTTCGCTTAACGCAATGGGATTGACCGCGTGATAAGGCAGTTCCAATGACGAGACGCTTTGCAGCACCAGGGCGTCTTTATTACGCAATCCTTCTGGCGTCTCTTTACTGCCTTTTGCGACCGGTTTGTACCCTGCCACGCGTTTACCGCTTGCTGCCAGCGCCTGCAGCAATGCGCGGGATACGACGGTCTTGCCGACAGAGGTATCTGTACCAGTAACAAAGAAACGCTTAAGCATGACTCACTCCACCTCTTGGGTATGCTTCGAAAATATAAACCAGGTAAATAATTCAGTGGAGGAAGTCTACGGGATGCATGCGCTACCCGGCTTGAGATAGCGCAATTTTTCTTACATCAGCGGAAAAGAGTTAACCCTGTAGCAGGCGGATCAACAGCGAGCCGTTATACATGGCATCTTTGACCAGCGCCGCGCCTGCCATCGTGCCCTGGTTGGAAAACTGGGTGCTTTCTACCGCAATATTTTTGCTGTAGGCGGGAAGCGACTGCTGATGGATACAGGCCGAGATCGCCGGGAAGAGGATTTCCGCCGCCTGGCTCAGCGGTGAGCCAATGAGGATTTTTTGCGGGTTGAAGAGGTTCACCATAATGGCCAGAATGCGGCCAACGTTATTCCCTACTCCAGTAATAATGTCCTTCGCCAGCAGATCGCCCTGGCGCGCGGCGGCGCATAGAGAATCCACCGTTAAGGGTTGTCCGTGCAGCGAGGAGCTCATGGACTGGCTGAGCCGGACCTGCGCCAGTTCCAGCACGCTTTCCACGCTGGCAATGGTCTCGAGACAGCCGTGGTTCCCGCAGTAGCAGCGCTTGCCGTACGGGTCGACCTGGGTGTGGCCGATTTCCACCAGGCTGCTGCTTCCGGCGTGGAGAAGCCGTCCGTCGGTAATCACCCCCGCGCCGACGTTATGGTCGATAACCACCTGAATCACATCCCGCGCGCCCCGGGACGCGCCGAACAGCGCTTCCGCCATCGTCCAGGCGCTGATGTCATGCTGAATATAGACCGGCACGCCGGTATGGTTTTTCAGCACCTCTCCCAGCGGCATCTCTTTCACATCGTCGTAGAACGGCATGCGGTGAACAATACCATTTTCGGTATCAATAATACCCGGCATGGTGATGGCGATCGCCGTTAAGCGTTCAAGGCGCTGCTGATGGCGGATAAAGAAGCGATCGATGTGCGAGACTATCGCCTCAAGGAGCGACTCCTCGGCGTTGAGCGGCAGTTCAAGACGGTCTTCCACCACCAGCTTGCTGCTCAGGTCGCGCAGCGCAAGGAAGATTTCCCCCCGGCTGATGCGCAGCGACAGATAGTGCCAGGCCTCCGTCTCCACCACCAGCCCAACGGCCGGACGGCCACGGCTGCCCGGTTCCTGAATTTCCGTCTCCTGAACCAGGTGTGCTTCCAGCATCTCGCGGACTATCTTGGTGATACTGGCAGGTGCCAGCTGTGCCAGGCGCGAAAGATCGATACGCGAAACCGGACCAAGCTGATCAATCAGGCGATACACCGCGCCAGCGTTGGTCTGCTTAATCTGATCAATATGCCCTGGCTGACTATCCGCGACCACCTCGTACTCCCTTATTTTCGAGCTTCGAAATAAACTGTTGGCTATGGTGAAGCACTTGTATGGCTGCCGTCAAATATTTACTTAGCCATGTGATTTACCGCACATTTTTGCCCACTTTTGCCTGAAAATGCTGCCCGGCAGAGGCGTTCATCAACTGCTGTTTGAAGCGCTGCGCGGCGTGGCTCTGTTCTCGATGTTTTGACCAGACCAGCCACATCTCTGAAACGGCATCCTCTTCGGCAATGGTTACCCAGCGCATTTCGCGCAGTTGTACCCGTTTAAAGGAGGCTGGAAGAATAGAGACGCCCAGCCCGGCGGCGACCAGGCCGATAATCGTCATCGCTTCCCCGACTTCCTGGGTGATGACCGGGGCAAGATCGTAGCGGCGCATCAGCCCCAGAATATCGTCATACAGACCCGTTCCAACCTGCGGGTCAAAAAAGACAAACGGCTCTTTTGCCAGCTCTGCCAGCGAAACCGCCGGACGCGACGCCAGCGGGTGATCGTGCGGGATCATGGCCATCAGCGGCTCACGCAGGATCACCTCCCACTCCAGCGAGTCCGGCAGCTGGGTATTACGCATCAGCCCCAGATCCAGCGAGCCTTCATTCAGCGGCGCGATCTGCTCGCGGGTGTTGATCTCGCGCGTTTGAATGTGAACATCCGGGAAATGGCGGCGGAATGACGACAGGGTTTCCGAGACGGCGCTGATAAACGGCGCGGACGAGGTAAACCCGATGCGCAACTCTCCGGCTTCCCCGAGATAGAGCCGTTCTGCCCGAGCGGCGGCGTCATCGACCATGCTCAGAATTTGTCGGCTGTCGTTCAGAAACTGCTTACCCGCCGCCGTCAGGCTCACGCTGCGGTTGGTGCGGGCCAGAAGGCGCGCCCCGACCTGCTGCTCCAGGATCTGTATCTGCTGGCTTAACGGTGGCTGAGAGATATTTAGCCGTGCCGCCGCGCGGCCAAAATGCAGCTCTTCGGCAACGGCGACAAAGTAGCGGAGATGACGCAGCTCGATATTCATATTTCTAAAGTATCATTTGAGATTATTAATATATTAGACAGAATATTTACATTTTCCTACCCTAAACAGGTGGTCATACCCGTCACCAGAAATCACGGGGATGTTTAAGCAAGGAAACTGTGTGAGTCGTACAACTACTATTGATATCGATCCGGCCAGAGATATCAATGATTTACCCGCAGCATCGCAGCCGGTTCAGTTCATTAAACGTGGTACTCCCCAATTTATGCGCGTCACGCTGGCGCTCTTTTCCGCCGGTCTGGCAACCTTCGCCCTGCTCTATTGCGTACAGCCGATCCTGCCCGTTCTCTCCCATGAGTTTGGCGTATCGCCTGCCAGCAGCAGCGTTTCACTCTCTATTTCTACCGGCATGCTGGCGATTGGCCTGCTCTTTACCGGGCCGCTGTCCGACGCCATTGGCCGTAAACCGGTGATGGTAACCGCGCTGATGCTGGCCTCGGTCTGTACGTTACTCTCGACCATGATGACCAGCTGGCACGGTATTCTGGTGATGCGCGCGCTGATTGGGCTCTCGCTTAGCGGCGTGGCGGCGGTCGGGATGACCTATCTCAGCGAGGAGATCCACCCGAGCTTTGTTGCCTTCTCTATGGGGCTTTACATCAGCGGGAACTCGATTGGCGGAATGAGCGGACGTCTGCTGAGCGGGGTATTCACGGACTTCTTTAACTGGCGTATTGCGCTGGCAGTCATCGGGTGTTTTGCGCTGGCATCTGCCCTGATGTTCTGGAAAATTCTGCCGGAATCGCGTCATTTCCGCCCGACATCGCTGCGTCCGAAAACGCTGTTTATCAATTTCCGTCTGCACTGGCGCGACAAGGGGCTGCCGCGCCTGTTCCTGACCGGCTTCCTGCTGATGGGCTCGTTCGTCACGCTGTTTAACTATATTGGCTACCGCCTGATGCTCTCGCCGTGGCATCTGAGCCAGGCGGTGGTCGGCCTGCTTTCCGTGGCGTACCTTACCGGCACCTGGAGCTCGCCGAAGGCCGGGGCGATGACCGCACGCTATGGCCGCGGCCCGGTCATGCTGTTCTTCACGGCGATGATGCTGGTCGGCCTGTTGCTGACGCTCTTCTCCTCCCTGTGGCTGATTTTTGCCGGCATGCTGCTCTTCTCCGCGGGGTTCTTCGCCGCGCATTCGGTCGCCAGCAGCTGGATTGGACCGCGCGCCCGTCGCGCCAAAGGTCAGGCATCGTCGCTGTATCTGTTTAGCTATTACCTGGGGTCCAGCATCGCCGGGACGCTCGGCGGTGTCTTCTGGCATAACTACGGCTGGAACGGCGTGGGCGGGTTTATCGCGCTGATGCTGTGCGCCGCGCTGCTGGTTGGCGCAAGTCTTCATAAACGTCTGAGATAATACGCCTGCGGGCTGATGTCCGTTAAGGCGCGCCATCCACAAAAACGGCACCAGCGTACTGGTGCCGTTTCACGTTCAGGAATCCCAGGCCTGCTCTATCTTACCGGCTTCAAACTGCGGAGGCGGTTTTCGGAAACGGCGCGTGAGCCACGTCAGGTAAAGGATCCCCAGTGCCGCCCAGATGAGGCCAAGCGTCAGGGACGTCGCTTCGAGGTTTATCCACAGCACGCCGACCGTGACGGCACCGATGAGCGGCAGCAGGAGATAGTGGAAACGATCTTTCCACGTTTTGTTCAGCCCCTTACGCCGCCAGAAATGGTTGTACACCGAGAGATTAACAAACGTAAACGCCACCAGCGCGCCAAAATTGATCAGCGCCGTCGCGGTCACGAGATCGAAGTACAGGGCCGACAGCGCCACTATCCCAACCATAATGACGTTCAGGGCCGGCGTACGCCATTTCGGATGCACGTAGCCAAACACCCGCTCCGGAAACACGTTGTCACGCCCCATCACATACAGTAAGCGCGAGACGCTGGCGTGCGAGGCCAGGCCTGAAGCGAGCGTATTCACAAACGTGGTACACAGAAACACCGACTGGAAGAGCTTGCCGCCCACGTACAGCGCTATTTCCGGCAGCGCGGCGTCCGGGTTCTTGAAGCGCGCGATCGTCGGGAAAAAGAGCTGCATGAAAAACGAGGCAACAATGAATATCAGCCCGCCATACAGAGCGGTGAGGAAAATCGCTTTGGGGATCACCCGCGCCGCGTTTGGCGTCTCTTCCGACAGCGTGGTGACCGCGTCAAAGCCAAGGAAAGAGAAGCAGACGATAGTCGCGCCGGTAATAATCGGGATCAGGTGTGCGTTCTCGCTGATAAACGGCTGGAGCGACCAGACGGTGCCGACGCCCTCCCCCTTGTGCAGACCGTGCACCACGAGTATGACAAACACCACCATGATGGCGATCTGCACCAGCACAAACAGGGTGTTAAAGTTGGCGACCAGATTCACACTCTTGAGGTTCGCCAGCGTCAGGATCGTTACAAACCCCACCACCCAAACCCACGGCGGGACTTCAGGGAACAACGCGGAAAGGTAGATCTTCGCCAGCAGCACGTTGATCATCGGCAGGAAGAGATAATCCAGCAGCGATGACCAGCCGACCATAAAGCCTAAGTGGGGTCCGATCGATTTCTGCGTGTAGGTATACGCAGAGCCTGCTTCCGGGAACTGTCGTACCAGTTTACCGTAGCTGATGGCGGTAAACATGACGCCAGCCAGCGCCAGGAGATACGAGGCGGGCACGTGGCCGTTGCTGATACCGGACACAATGCCGAAGGTATCAAACACGGTCATGGGGGTGAGATAAGCCAGCCCCATCATGACCACCTGCCAGAGCTTGAGGGAACTGCGCAGCCGGGTTCTTCCGGCCATGCCCGGCGAGTCAAGAGAGGTGTTAGTCGCCATAAACCGTCCCCCCCATGCTTACCGTGGTTTGCAATCGCGCTGTCCTTAACGCAAACCTGCTTAGCAAAGGGGGAAGTTGTAAAGAACACACGCGATCGTACCAGCGCACCGTCTCTGACTCGCACTCACAGCAGGCGCCTGACTGGCCCCCTTCGCCCTGCGGATAGTTGAACATCTGCATCATTTCCTACCTCGTCACACAGTGTCGTTAAGAAAATCCCTGTGCCGCCTGCGCTCCATAACGCGACTCCCGGGAGATAGCTGGCGTGCCAGCAAACAGTTAGGCCAGGCTCCGCGCAGGCCGTTTGGTATTACGTATGAGATGAAACAAAGCGGCCCCTTACCGGGGCACGTCATCAGGCGTTTTTCAGCATCCACTCAATTTCCGTTTCGGTAATCAGGCGTTCAAACTGCAGTAATTCATCGTTTTTGCAGGCGTGATAGACGTGGCAGAAGCGTTCGCCCAGCCGCTCGCGCAGGCTATCGTTTTGCATAAATTCCCACAGCGCATCGCTCTGGCGGATCGGGAACGGCAGTCCGTCCTGCTCCAGACCATTGCCTTCCACTTCTTCCTGCAGCGGTAAATCGTTATCCAGGCCATGTAAAATGCCGGCAAAAATCGCCGCCATCACCAGATACGGATTCGCGTCAGCGCCCGCTACCCGGTACTCGACCCGATGGTTATGGCGATCGCCGCAGGGGATACGCAGGGCAACAGTGCGATTATTGTGTCCCCATGACGCCTGCGTCGGCACATACATTCCCGGCTGGAAACGGCGGTAGGAGTTGACGTTCGGTGCCAGCAGCGCCATGGACGCAGGCATCAGGTCGATCATCCCGGCCAGCGCGCGTTTCAGCAGCGCGGAATCCTCGCCGCTGGCGTCTGCGAGCACGTTTTCGCCTCGGTTGTTTTGCATGCTGATATGGATGTGCATCCCGCTGCCCGCATGTTCTTCATACGGCTTTGCCATAAACGTGGCGTGCATCTTATGTTTTTCTGCCATCTGCCTGACGAGACGTTTTAGCGCCAGCGCATCATCGCAGGCATCGAGCACGTTTTCCGTATGGTGCAGGTTAATCTCAAACTGGCCCGGAGAGGCCTCAGCCACTGCCCCGTCGGCGGGGATCAGCTGCAGCTGCGCCAGTTCGTCAATGTCGTTCAGTACGTCAGCAAAGTGGTTCAGATTATCAACCGAGTAGACCTGACTCTGCGTGTTGCGCACGTCGGTGCCCGGCGCGCAGGGTGGCTGCAGATAGCCGTCGGCATCGCGTTTACGGTCAAGTAAATAGAACTCCAGCTCTACCGCTACCACGGGGAACAGGCCGCGCTGGCGCAGCTGCTGCCAGAGTCGGTTGAGTACGTTCCGCGGCTCAACGTCAAAGGGAGCGCCATCTTCATCGACCATGGTGAGCTGCACCTGACCAATGTATTCCGGGTCGGCGGCGGACGGCGTCAGGGTGCCCGGTACCGGCACGCAGATACAGTCCGGCTCGCCGAGCTCCTGTCCCAGGCCCGCCTCTTCCACGACGTTACCCAAAATGTCCATGGCGAAAACCGATGCCGGGAAATAGCAGCCTTTTTCAAGCTTGCTCAGTCCGGCAACCGGGATGCGCTTGCCGCGAAAACAGCCGTTCAGGTCGGTCAGGAGGACATCAATAAACTGGGTGTCAGGATACTTTTCTAAATAGCGCTTCACTTCCTGCGTAAAGGCGCTGCCCCGCCTCTCTTCCGTGTGCTGCACAAAGTTCTCAACTTCTACGATATTGGTTTCCATGATTTACCACCGTTTTTGGGATTTGCGTTCGCTGCTCTGGACTGTCAAATATAATGTCCACCCTATCGAATCTGTATGCAAATAAATTGTTTGTCAAATGTTAAATTAAGTTTGCAAAAGGCAGATCCCGTTGCTAGATTGAGAAAATATTGAACGAAAAGGCCGTTTTGCAGGCGAAAATGGCCTAAATTTAGTCCACTTTGTGAGGGCGATCATGGAAAATATAATGAACAAGCCAGTTATTGGCGTGGTGATGTGTAGAAACAGGCTTAAGGGTCATGAGACCCAGACCCTGCAAGAAAAGTACCTGAATGCCATTATTAACGCGGGGGGTTTACCGATTGCCTTACCGCATGCGCTGGCAGAGCCAGAGCTGCTCACCGCTCTGCTGCCCACCCTGGACGGGATTTACCTGCCGGGCAGCCCAAGTAACGTGCAGCCGCACCTTTATGGTGAAAACGGCGATGAGCCTAACGCCGATCCCGGGCGAGATCTTCTGAGTATGGCGCTGATTGCCGCCGCGCTCGAAAGGCGCATCCCCATTTTCGCCATCTGCCGGGGGCTGCAGGAACTGGTTGTTGCGACGGGGGGGACGCTGTATCGCCGCCTGTTCGAGCAGAACGACCTGCTCGAGCACCGGGAAGATCCTGAACTGCCGGTTGAGCTACAATACGCTCCGTCTCATGAAGTTCAGGTTCAGGAGGGAGGACTGCTGTCTCAATTAATACCAGGCTGTAACACATTTTGGGTAAACTCGTTACACGGGCAAGGTGCACGGACGTTAGGACCACGGCTTCGCGTGGAGGCCCGCTCGACGGATGGGCTGGTCGAGGCGGTCAGCGTTCATGACCACCCTTTTGCCCTCGGCGTGCAATGGCACCCCGAATGGAACAGCAGCGAGTACGCCCTGTCCCGTATGTTGTTTGAAGGTTTTATCACCGCCTGTCAAAGCCACATTGCCGAGAAGCAGCGGCTTTGACCACTACCGTAAAGGAAATGCAACTATGAGCGATGACGGACTGGCGCCAGGGAAACGTCTGTCTGAGATCCGCCAGCAGCTGGGTCTCTCGCAGCGGCGTGCCGCCGAACTGTCTGGGTTAACACACAGTGCCATCAGCACCATTGAGCAGGACAAAGTCAGTCCTGCTATCAGTACGCTGCAAAAGCTGCTGAAAGTTTATGGGCTGTCGCTCTCGGAATTCTTTTCGGAACCGGAAAAACCTGATGAACCGCAGGTGGTTATTAATCAGGAAGACCTTATCGAAATAGGCAGTCAGGGGGTTTCGATGAAGCTGGTTCATAACGGAAATCCGAACCGTACGCTGGCGATGATTTTTGAAACTTACCAGCCTGGAACCACGACCGGAGAGAGGATCAAACACCAGGGTGAGGAGATCGGTACGATACTGGAAGGTGAAATATTGTTGACCATTAATGGCCAGCAATATCACCTGGTTGCTGGGCAAAGCTATGCCATCAATACCGGCATACCGCACAGCTTCAGCAACACCTCGGCAGGCGTCTGCCGCATTATCAGTGCCCACACCCCCACCACGTTCTAATTACCACTCAGTTCCGGCGTAAGCGCGCTTACGCCGGAATACATAAAAACGATCGATGTCGGCATTTAACGGGTTAATTCCCGGGATGCCCCACGGCTTCGTATTGCCTGAAACGGCCATGCCTTTATTTATCTGATTGCGAAAGAAAGGAGTGAATATGCATTTTCAGCACCTGACTTACTGGCAGGATAAAGCAAAAAACAGCGCCATTGAGACCCGGTTATTTATTAACGGTGCCTATTGTGACGCCGCCGATAACACCACGTTTGCAACCGTCAATCCCGCGACCCAGCAGACGCTGGCGAACGTCGCCCGGGGCAAGCAGGCGGACGTGGACCGCGCGGTTCAGGCCGCGCGTGAGGTATTTGAGCGCGGTGACTGGTCGCAGGCGTCTCCGGCGCAGCGCAAAGCCGTGCTAAATAAGCTCGCCGATTTAATGGAACGCCACGGCGAAGAGCTGGCATTACTGGAAACGCTGGACACAGGTAAACCCATCCGCCACAGCCTGCGCGACGATATTCCCGGCGCGGCGCGCGCCATTCGCTGGTACGCCGAAGCGGCGGATAAAGTCTACGGCGAAGTGGCGCCTACGGGTCCGGGCGAGCTGGCGATGATCGTGCGCGAACCCATCGGGGTTGTCGCGGCCATCGTCCCCTGGAACTTCCCGCTGCTGCTGGCCTGCTGGAAGCTGGGCCCGGCGCTGATCGCGGGCAACAGCGTGATACTGAAACCGTCGGAGAAATCGCCCCTCACCGCCCTGCGGCTGGCCGGACTGGCGAAAGAGGCGGGCCTGCCTGACGGCGTGCTGAACGTGATAAGCGGTTACGGCCACGAAGCGGGCCAGGCGCTGGCATTGCATCCGGAGGTTGAGGTGCTGACGTTTACCGGCTCTACCCGTACCGGCAAGCAGCTGTTGAAGGACGCAGGCGAAAGTAACATGAAGCGCGTCTGGCTGGAGGCAGGCGGCAAGAGCGCCAACATTATCTTTGCCGACTGTCCGGACCTGGACAAGGCCGTGAGCGCGACCGCCGCCGGGATTTTTTATAACCAGGGGCAAGTCTGTATCGCCGGCACCCGTCTGCTGCTCGAAGAGAGCATCGCCGATGAGTTCCTGGCCAGGCTAAAAGCGCAGGCTCGTCACTGGCAGCCGGGCGATCCGCTCGACCCGGACAGCACGATGGGCATGCTCATCGACGCTGCGCACGCCGATACCGTCCACACGTTCATTCGCGAGGGAACCCGGAAAGGCACGCTGCTGCTGGACGGGCGAGAACAATCATGGCCTTCCGCAGTCGGTCCAACCATTTTTGTCGACATCGACCCCGCCTCCCCGCTGTGCCGGGAAGAAATTTTCGGACCAGTGCTGGTCGTCACCCGTTTTAAATCCGAAGAGGAAGCCTTAACGCTGGCCAACGACAGTGAATACGGGCTTGGCGCAGCGGTATGGACCCGCGATCTTTCCCGCGCGCACCGCATGAGCCGCCGCCTGAAGGCCGGCTCGGTCTTCGTCAATAACTATAACGATGGTGATATGACCGTTCCCTTTGGCGGCTATAAGCAGAGCGGCAACGGTCGCGATAAGTCCCTGCACGCGCTGGAAAAATTTACCGAACTGAAAACCATCTGGATTGCCCTGGAGCCTCAATCATGACCGAACATACCACCAGCTACTACGCGGCCAGCGCGAACGCTTACGAACCCTTCCCGACGCTTAACGAGTCGATCAGCTGTGACGTGTGCGTGGTGGGCGGCGGCTATACCGGCCTCTCCTCCGCGCTGCATCTCGCCGAAATGGGCTATGACGTGGTGCTCCTTGAAGGGGCGCGCATCGGCTTCGGCGCCAGCGGACGCAACGGCGGCCAGCTGGTTAACTCCTACAGCCGCGATATCGACGTGATCGAGAAAAACTACGGCCCCGATGCCGCCAGAATGCTCGGGAGCATGATGTTTGAAGGCGGGGAAATCATCCGGGAACGCATCCAGCGCTATCAGATCCAGTGCGACTATCGTCCCGGCGGGCTGTTTGTGGCGCTTAACCATAAGCAGCTGGAGACGCTGGAGGAGCAAAAAGCCAACTGGGAACGCTACGGCAACACGCAGTTGGAGTTGCTGGACGCCAGCGCCATTCGCCGGGAAGTCGACAGCGAACGCTATACCGGCGCGCTGCTGGACCGCAGCGGTGGGCATATTCATCCGCTGAACCTGGCGATCGGCGAAGCGGACGCCATTCGCCTGAACGGCGGGCGGGTATATGAGCAGTCCCCGGTGACCTCCATTCAGCACACCAGCCCGGCCGTGGTGAGCACGCAGCATGGCCAGGTGACGGCCCGCTACGTGATCGTCGCCGGGAATGCCTATCTCGGCGATAAGATCGAACCGGAACTGGCAAAACGCAGCATGCCCTGCGGCACCCAGGTTGTAACCACCGCCCCGCTGGCGGAAGAGGTCGCCCGCACGCTGATCCCCAATAACTACTGCGTGGAAGATTGTAACTACCTGCTGGATTACTACCGTCTCACCGCCGACAACCGCCTGCTGTACGGCGGTGGCGTAGTGTATGGCGCGCGCGATCCGGACGATGTCGAGCGCCTGGTGATGCCAAAGCTGCTGAAAACCTTCCCTCAGCTGGCAGGCGTCAAAATCGACTACCGCTGGACGGGCAACTTCCTGCTGACCCTGTCCCGTATGCCGCAGTTTGGTCGTCTGGATAAAAACATCTATTACATGCAGGGCTACAGCGGCCACGGCGTGACCTGCACCCACCTGGCCGGACGGCTGATCTCGGAACTGTTGCGCGGCGACGCCGAGCGCTTTGATGCGTTTGCTAACCTCCCGCACTACCCCTTCCCGGGCGGCCGCAGCCTGCGGATTCCATTTACGGCGATGGGCGCGGCGTACTACAGCCTGCGCGATCGTCTTGGCGTATGATCGTTTCGACAAAAGGGTATCTGACATGAGTAACCAGGAATTTCATCAGCGCAGACTTTCTGCCACCCCGCGCGGCGTAGGCGTAATGTGTAATTTCTTTGCCCGCTCGGCGGAGAATGCCACGCTTACCGACGTGGAAGGCAACGACTATATTGATTTCGCCGCCGGGATCGCGGTACTGAACACCGGCCATCGCCATCCTGAACTGGTGGCCGCAGTGGAAAAACAGCTTCACCAGTTCACCCACACGGCCTACCAGATTGTGCCGTATGAAAGCTACGTTTCATTAGCTGAAAAACTTAACGAGCTGGCCCCGGTGCAGAGCCCGGCCAAAACGGCGTTCTTCACAACGGGCGCGGAAGCGGTGGAAAACGCCGTTAAAATCGCCCGGGCCCACACCGGCAGACCGGGCGTGATTGCCTTCGGGGGAGGCTTTCACGGCCGCACCTATATGACCATGGCGTTAACCGGCAAGGTCGCGCCTTACAAGCTGGGATTTGGCCCCTTCCCGGGGTCGGTTTATCACGTGCCGTATCCCTCCGAGCTGCACGGCATCACGACGCAGGATGCCATCACGGCGATAGAGCGCCTGTTCAAAGCGGATATTGAGGCGAAACAGGTAGCGGCGATTATTTTTGAACCCATCCAGGGTGAAGGCGGATTCAACGTCGCCCCACCAGAGCTGGTATCCGCCATCCGCCGCATCTGTGATGAGCACGGGATCGTGATGATTGCCGACGAAGTGCAGAGCGGCTTCGCCCGAACGGGTAAGCTGTTTGCCATGGAACACTACGCGGACAAACCCGACCTGATGACGATGGCTAAAAGCCTGGCAGGCGGAATGCCGCTGTCCGGCGTGGTGGGCCGCGCCGAAATCATGGACGCGCCGGCTCCCGGCGGCCTGGGGGGAACCTATGCCGGCAACCCGCTTGCGGTGGCCGCCGCGCACGCGGTGCTGAATATTATCGACAACGAGTCACTGTGCGCGCGCGCCCGTCAGCTGGGCGATCGGCTGAAAGCAACGCTGGAGGAGATTCAGGGCACCTTCCCTGCGCTCGTGGCGATAAGGGGAAGAGGATCGATGATCGCGGCGGAGTTTTTTGATCCCGAGAGCCGTGAACCTTCGGCCGCCATTGCGCAGGCGATCCAGCAAAAGGCGCTCGCCCAGGGCCTGCTGCTGTTGATCTGCGGCCAGTACGGCAACGTGATCCGCTTCCTTTATCCGCTGACCATTCCGGATGCTCAGTTCAACCAGGCGCTGGCAATCCTGCAACAGGTTATGCGCGATAAGTCCTGAGTGCCCACCGAAAACCGTCTCCCGGAATGCCGGGGACGGTTTTCTACGGAGGAGATCGGCACAGATTTCCTCCGTGTGGGAAATGTTGGGGAATTTGCTCGGTTTCATTGTATGCTCCCTGAAACACATCCCCGGCATGAGGAAATAAGAATTGCAAAAAACATCAGCCTATCAGTCACTTGTGAAAACCTTCCAGCGTCTCTCCCGCTTCTCGCACCTCTCCTCCATCGCCAGCTGGGACATGTTCACCATGATGCCGCCCGGCGGCAGCGCCGCGCGCGGCGAGGCGCTGGCAGAGATGAGCGTCCTGCAGCACCAGCTCCTGACCGATAAAAAAGTCGGCGACCTGTTAGCGGCGGCGGTAGGAGAAGATCTGAATGACGTCGAACAGGCCAACCTGCGCGAAATGACGCGCCACTACCAGCAGGCGACCCTGCTGCCGGAATCGCTGGTGGAAGCCAAATCCCTGGCGGGCAGCAGGTGTGAACACGCCTGGCGTACTCAGCGCCCCGCCAACGACTGGCAGGGCTTTTCCGCCAACCTGAAAGAGGTGGTTAAACTCAGCCGCGAAGAGGCTCGCCTGCGGGCTGAAGCAAAAGGCTGTACGCCTTATGACGCGCTGCTGGACATTTTTGAACCCGACATGACCAGCGCGCGTCTGGACGTTCTGTTCGGCGACATGAAGTCCTGGCTACCGGACCTGCTGGCAAGCGTGGTGGAAAAACAGGCTCAGCGGTCGTTTATTCCCCCGCAGGGCCCCTTCCCGACGGCAACACAGCGTGAGCTGGGCCTGGAGGCCATGAAGATGCTCGGCTTCGATTTTAACGGCGGTCGCCTCGACGTGAGTGCGCACCCCTTCTGCGGCGGCGTACCGGAAGACGTGCGCATCACCACGCGCTACGACGAGGATGAACTGCTCAGCGCGCTGTTTGGCGTGATCCACGAAACCGGACATGCGCGCTACGAACAAAACCTACCGCGCGCGTGGGCAGGACAGCCGATTGCGCTGGCCCGCTCAACCGCGATCCATGAATCGCAGAGCCTGTTCTTTGAGATGCAGCTGGGACGGAGTGAAGCCTTCCTCAAACATCTTCTCCCTGCGGTGCACGCCCGTTTTGGCAGCCAGGCGGCGTTCAGCGAAGAGAACTTTATTGCCTGGAACCAGCGCGTGAAGCCGGGCTATATCCGCGTCGATGCGGACGAAGTGAGCTACCCGGCACACGTGGTGCTGCGCTATGAGATTGAGCGGGCGCTGATCAACGGCGAGATTGAGGTAGACGATATTCCCGCCCTGTGGGACGAGAAAATGCAGGCCTGGCTCGGGTTGTCCACCAAAGACAACTACCGCAACGGCTGCATGCAGGATATCCACTGGACCGACGGCGGTTTTGGTTACTTCCCGTCGTACACGCTGGGGGCTATGTATGCCGCACAGCTGTTCCACGCCGCGAAAACTGCGCTTCCGGGTCTGCAGGCCTCCATCGCTGAAGGCGACTTTTCCGCACTCTTTGAGTGGCTGCGTCAGAACATCTGGCAGCACGGTAGCCGCTTCAGCACGTCGCAATTAATCACCCAGGCGACGGGTGAAGATCTGAATATCCGTTACTTCCGCGAGCATCTGACCTCCCGCTATTTGTAATCTGTTTGGCCGGGGGTGAGGGACCTCAGGTAAAAGAGCCGTATGTTCCCCCTCACCCCAGCCCTCTCCCTCATGGGCTGAGGAATCCCCAGTAATTTTTTACCTGAAGCGATGAACGTTGCTTCGTCAAAATTAATGACTTACAGCGACAACCTGGTCCGGCTGTAAATCGCCGAAGCGTTTCCGTAAGGCCGGGGCGAGGCGCAGGGATGCGCCGAGAGGGCGTGGCCTGCAGGGATGCAGGCTCATGCCCGACCCGATAGCCTGAAGGAATAAGCTGAGGGCACCGCGAAGCGGCGATTTACCGCCGGGAGCCCGGGTCGCCAGGGTGGTGGCGATTGAGCCACCCTGGCACGTTCACCGGTCATGGCGTTACAGAGTAGCAAGGAACATGAAGTGAACGGAATGACCACTACAGCCGTATGTTCCCCCTCACCCCAGCCCGTACCCCCTCATGGGAGAGGGAGCTGTCTGTGCAGGACCCCGGCAATGTACATATGGTTACACGCCGATACCAATCACTCACGGAAACCCCGAATTTACAGGGATATAGTTATTTCAACGGCCCCGCAGTGGGGTTAAATGAAAAACCAAATTCGAGGGTATGAACATGAAAAAAGTATTAGCTCTGGTTGTTGCCGCTGCTATGGGTCTGTCTTCTGCTGCGTTCGCTGCTGAAACCACTGCTGCACCGGCTGCTGCGGCACCTGCTGCAACGACCACCGCGGCGCCAGCAAAAACTGTCCATCACAAGAAACATCATAAAGCCGCTAAACCAGCTGTAGAGCAGAAAGCTCAGGCTGCTAAAAAGCACCACAAAAAAGCGACCAAACCGGCTGTAGAACAGAAAGCGCAGGCTGCTAAAAAGCATCACAAAAAAGCGACCAAACCGGCTGTAGAACAGAAAGCTCAGGCTGCTAAAAAGCATCATAAAAAAGCAGTAAAACACGAAGCTGCTAAACCAGCTGCACAGCCAGCTGCGTAAGAGTACAAGCTTAACCGTGTCCTTCGGGGCACGTTGGTAAACCGGCGCTGAACCGGACAGGTTCCGCGCCGTTTTTTTTATCCGGAGGGCGTATGCTGCGACGCTATCGGTTTGAGCTGATTCTGATCCTGCTTATTTTATGCGCGCTCATTGCCAGCCATTTTTATCTTTCCTGATTGTAGCACGCTGATTTTACTCCCACTTTAGCGCTGTCCCGTCTATAGTATTTTCATAGGGTTCACTTTTAATAATCATAATTCCCCCCCACCAGAGTGAGATATGCGTAAATCTGTTGTGTTGTTACTGGGAACGTTTGGTCTTTTTTCTGGATTCTCACATGCGGATGATGGCGGTGATGACACCATTAGCGCGAAAGAGCTCAAGACGCTTTTTTTCAATCATGACGACCGCACGCGCGTCACCGATCCCACCCAGGCGCCCTGGGATGCTATAGGTCAACTGGAAACCGCCAGCGGTAACTTATGTACTGCGACGTTGATCACCCCTCAGCTTGCCCTGACGGCAGGCCACTGTCTGTTAACGCCGCCAAACGGCAAGCCGGATAAAGCGGTGGCCTTGCGGTTTGTGTCGCAAAAAGGGACCTGGCGCTATGAAATCCACGGCATTGAAGGCCGTGTCGATCCGTCTCTCGGCAAACGCCTGAAGCCGGATGGTGACGGCTGGATCGTGCCACCGGCGGCCGCCTCATGGGACTTTGGCCTGATCGTTTTACGCTACCCCCCTTCCGGCATTACGCCGCTGCCGTTATTTGACGGCGACAAAGACGCACTCACCGCTGCCCTGAAAGCCGCTGACCGAAAGGTGACGCAGTCCGGCTATCCTGTCGACCATCTGGATACGCTTTACACCCACACCGACTGTATTGTGACGGGCTGGGCGCAAAACAGCGTACTTTCGCACCAGTGCGATACGTTGCCGGGTGACAGTGGCTCACCGCTGATGCTGAAAACAGATAACGGCTGGCAGTTGATTGGCGTGCAGAGCTCTGCTCCGGCGGCGAAAGATCGCTGGCGCGCAGATAACCGGGCCTTGTCCGTGACCGGTTTTCGCGACAAGCTGGAAGCGCTGGCACAGCAATAAATCAGCATCGTCTGACCTGATGCAGTGCCCTGATTGACTCAATCGGCATCGGCTGGCTGAACCAAAAACCCTGCAGTTGATCGCAGCCAGCCAGCCGCAGCAGTTTCATTTGCTTCTCGGTTTCCACCCCTTCGGCGACCACCGCCATCCCCAGCGCGTTGGCGATCCGCACCGTGCCGCTCACCAGCGCGGCTGCCTGTTCATCGTTGTCCACCAGCCCGGCCAGGGATTTATCGATCTTGATGGTGTCGAAGTTAAAACGCCGCAAATAGCCAATGCTGGAATAGCCGGTGCCAAAGTCATCCAGCGCCACCGCAGTACCCAGCGCTTTAAGATTGGCTATTGCCATGCGGGCACGATCCGGATTTTCCAGCACATAGCTCTCCGTTACCTCAAGCTGCAGCCGGTGGGCCGGGAAACGGGTACTCTCCAGCACGCTGGCCACTTTGTCTTCGAAGGCGGGATCGCGAAATTGCGCGGGAGAGATATTAACGGAAAGCTTTAAGTCACCGTATGGCTGGAGATCCTGACAGGCGCGCTGCAATACAAACTGGCCCAGTTTGTAAATCAGACCGCTGGTCTCCGCGATGGCGATGAAGGTATCCGGGCCCAGCGGCCCTTCCGGGCGACGCGGCCAGCGGACCAACGCTTCGACGCTGCTCATCGTCTGAGTGCGGGCGTCTACGATCGGCTGATACCAGACCTCAAACTCATCGCGCTCCAGACCGCTACGGATCTGATTTTCAATCGCCAGCTTGCGTTCCCGGACGCTGTTCAGCTCCGCATCGTAGTGGGTAATCCGCCCTTTTCCACTCATTTTGGCGTGATACATGGCAATATCGGCGCGGCGAAACAGTTCTGAGCTGGTGCATTCAATCAGAGTTCCGCTGGCGATACCGATGCTGGCCCCGATATGGATCGTGCGTTCCCCCAGCTGAACCGGGGTGGCGAGGAAATCCAGCACCGAAACGGCAAAGGCGGTGGCTCGGGCCTCTGCATCATCACCGCCGATTGTCATGGCAAACTCATCCCCGCCCATGCGGGCCAGCATCCCGCCCGGCGGCACCCGTTCACTCAGCGTTTTCGCAATCGCCACGATGAGATCGTCCCCCACGCTGTGGCCGTAGATATCATTCACATCTTTAAAACCATCCAGATCGATAAACACCACGCTTTTGACGTCGATATCTCCGCGTAAGCTCACCCGATCCAGCGCCTCGATAAGCGCTCGCCGGTTCGGCAGATGGCTTAACCAGTCCGTTCTGGCCACCAGACGTGCCTGGCTTTCTCCTCGCGCAAGCTTGTACAGCCCCACGCTGCTCACCAGAATAAAGAGCAGGATCAGGGCCGATGCCAGCACAACAATCTGCGTGATATCAGAGGATGCCGCCCGGGCGGCCTGCGCCCCCGGAAGCCGCGCCTGCCAGTTCAGATAGCCCAGCAGCTCCCCAGCCGAACTGCGCAGCGGCATACTCATCTCGTTAACTTTATCTGGCGTAAAGTGAAGGTTATCGATCTGAAAGGTCGCCCCCAGGTCGGATAAGATTCTGGCGTTCAGATGACGGGTGATCACCAGATAGCGGCGCGTTCCGTCGGTAACCTGTAATCTTCCGACCATTGGGCGAATCAGCCCAATGCCCACAAAGGCGACGCCGCTTCGCGTTTTGCTGATCCCGGCATAGATATTTTTATCGCTTGATAAGGCGCGCGCATGCTGAGCAATAAGAGCTTTCAGCCCCTCACCGAAAAAATCGAGATTCGTCTCCTGAAAAGGCTGACTTTTAAACGATCCCCAGAGGACGTTGAAATGTTCATCCAGCACGAAGGTGCCGTCATAGAGGTTATTAATTTTAAAGCCGGTGCCCCAGGTGTCGTACAGCCAGTCGGTATTAAGCGTGGGACGGTAGGCTTCCCGCACAGCATCGTCCCAGACGGCGTTGTCAAGCACCAGAGATGAGACGCGGTTAACCGATGTCTGAATAGCCCCCTGCACGGAAAGCGCCGTGCGGTGTTCATCTATTTCATTGGTTTTGGTGCTGATAAGATTCAGGGAAAGATAGAGGAGTGCGACGACGGAGATGATTAAGCCGATGCCCGCCATAAAGACCATGGCAAACAACGTTCTCGCATTGGGAATATTGCGCCAGCTTAATGTGCGATACATCAGCCATCCTCTTCATGTTTTGCTTTTCTAAGCGTAATACAGGCAGCGAATTTCGCTGCCTGTAAATCATGGATTGAGGACTGTCAGGCGAGTTTTATCATGATCATGCCGGCAAGCAGCAGGATGAGCCCCATCCAACCCTTGTTATTTAAGCGCTGGCCGAAGAGCACCCAGCCTGCAGCCAGCGTGGCGGCGATACCAAAACCGCCCCACAACGCATAGGCGACCGAAAGATCGATACCTTTTACCGCCTGGGACAGCGCGCTGAACGCCCCCAGAACCGCCGCAATCGACATCAGGCCGTAGAATTTACGACGAAAACCATCGGAGAATTTCAGCAGAACGTTCGCCAGGATCTCAAGCACGATGGCGAACCCCAGCCAGGCAGCATGAACCCACTCAAACTGTTGCATGGTTCTGCTCCTTCTGCTGTTTGCCAGGTTTACGGGTACCGGACTTAATCAGCACAATACCCGCGACCAGCGTCGTTAAACCGGCGACCTTCATTGTTGTTAATGTTTCGTCAAATATCAGCACGCTGAACAGCGTAATCAACAAAATACCGATCCCCTCCCACAGGGCATACGCGACGCCCAGCGCAATTTTTTTCACTGCAAACGAGAGGAAAATATAAGACAGTGAAATCATCACCAGCATCAAAATAAAACCGGTGTTGCCATCGCTGACGCTTGCCCACTTCATAGACAGCGTGCCGGTAATTTCAGCGATAATAGCCAGCGCTAATAAAATCCAGTAAAACATGTTTTTCTCCTGCTTGAGAATATAATCCATCGTGGCCCGCTGCGTGCAGCAAACCCAAAAATACGAATTGAAATCAGACAGCTAAGCGCTTAGCGCCAGCTCAGGCAGAAGAAATGACTATAGTGCGGTGCGCCAGTGTTGCTCACCAGAAAGCAGGCAGAAAGAAGTGGAGTATACAGCAGTATTGTTTGAAGAGTACGTCCTGAACATATTGTCCATAAAATTACAATTATCCGCGTTGTTGCTTCTCGTCTTTGCGGATGAAAATTGTCCTCGGTAGTTAAACACACCGAATTTGTACCATAAGCCAGGATTTTACTCAAAGTCTTTGCAATTCTTTACCCACTCCGTTTGATTTTGGTTAGTTTATTGCAAAGCCTTTCACCTTTATTATAAATATAAAGAAAATTTCGGAGTCACCATGGCTAAACCCATCATTACCCTGAACGGGTTAAAAATTGTCATCATGCTGGGCATGCTGGTGATCATATTGACAGGCGTGCGCTTCGCCGCCGACATTATTGTGCCCTTTATTCTGGCCCTGTTTATTGCGGTGATCCTCAACCCGCTGGTGCAGCGCATGACGCGGCTACGCATTCCGCGCGTGCTGGCTATCACGCTGCTTATCAGCATCATTATTGTGGCGATGGTACTGCTGGTGGCTTATCTGGGTACCTCGCTCAATGAACTGGCGCGAACGCTGCCAAAATACCGCTCTTCGCTGGCTATCCCCCTGCTGCAGCTAGAACCCTGGCTGCAGCGGGCGGGTATCGAAGTCTCGGTGGAAGAACTGCTGAAATATATCGACCCCAACGCGGCGATGACGATCGTCACCAGCCTGCTGGCGCAGCTTTCCAATGCCATGACCTCCATTTTCCTGCTGTTTTTAACGGTGGTGTTCATGCTGCTGGAGGTGCCGCAGCTGCCAGCAAAGCTGCAGCAGATGATGGTCCGTCCGGTCGAAGGAATGGGGGCGATTCAACGCGCGCTGGACAGCGTTTCCCGCTATCTGGTGCTGAAAACCGCCATTAGCCTGGTGACGGGCGTTGTCGTCTGGTTGATGCTTCTGGCGCTGGACGTTCGCTTTGCGTTTGTCTGGGGGTTGCTGGCGTTTGCGCTCAACTACATTCCCAACATTGGCTCCGTGCTGGCGGCGATCCCCCCTATCCTCCAGGTGCTGGTTTTCAGCGGGCTTTATGACGCGCTGATCCTGCTTGCCGGATACCTGGTCATCAATCTGGTGTTCGGTAACATTCTTGAGCCACGCATGATGGGTCGTGGCCTGGGGCTCTCCACGCTGGTGGTCTTTTTGTCCCTGATTTTCTGGGGCTGGCTGCTCGGGCCCGTTGGGATGCTGCTCTCCGTCCCGCTAACCATTATCGTCAAGATTGGTCTGGAACAGACGGCAGGCGGGCAAAGTATCGCCGTGCTGCTGAGCGATATGAGCCATAAATAGCGCTCAGTCCTCCATCGACAGGAGGGGCTTGCGGGTCCTTCCACCTTCACGATAAGCGCTGAGCGCCCTCTGCCAATCCGCCAGCGGGTAAACCGTAACGTCGCTGTACTCACTGTCGGGCAACATCCGCCAGATGCGCTCGAACTCCGCGCGCCACGCCTCAACGCCGAGCGCATCCAGACCGTTTCGGATATGGAACCACGCCACGCGCGGCGCAGGCCGCCGCTGTGTGAAGGCTTGCCCGGAGAGCAGCCCGTAGCAGACAAACATACCCTGCTCGGGCATCACGCTGAGGATCGCTTCCGCAAGCTGCCCGCCGGTAGCATCGTAGACGATATCGCTACGGGCGGCGACGATGCCGATTCTGTTTGCATCATGCTGCGCGACAGGCGTGATGCCCATCGCCTCCAGCCGTTCAGCATGCACGGCAGAACGGTGAATGCCGTACACCGCTTCCGCCCCCGCCTGACGCGCCCACTGCCCCAGCAGAATGGCGCAATCCGATCCGGCAGCCGTGAGCAAGACCCGCTTTCCGCGCGGCGGGTAGCGAGTCAGCATCATCTGCGCCGCCAGCGGGTTGATATAGGCCCGCGCGGCCAGCTGTGCGTCGACGGTGTCCGGAACGGGTATCGCATACTCTGCCGGGCAATCAACATAGCGCTGCCAGGTTCCCTGCCCGCGCAGCGGCAGGACGCGCTGACCCACCAGATGCTCAAACGAGGCGGGCGCCTCGATGACAACCCCAACACCTTCATACCCCGCGATCGCCGGTAACGGGGTTCGGTGGCGATAGGCGCCGGTGATGGGAATAAGATCGGACGCATTTACCGGTGAGAACAGCATCCGCACGCGGAGCTGCCCCGGCGCAAGCGCGCCCGGGGGCGCGGTTTCAGGTTGCAGAGCGGTTTCTGGCTCGCCAAAACGGCGATACCAGAGGGCCAGATTTTCCATTACGATCTCAAGGCTGATAGCGGAACTACTCGCGCCAGCCCATTGCCGGTGCGACATGCTTGAGAATAGACTCAATCACGTGCGCATTATAATCCACACCCAGCTGGTTCGGTACGGTCAGTAAGAGCGTGTCCGCCTCGGCAATTGCCTCGTCTTTTTTCAGCTGTTCAACCAGCTTGTCCGGCTCCGCGGCATAGCTGCGCCCGAAGATGGCGCGCGTTTTCTCATCAAGGTAACCCACGCTATCGCTGTCGTTGCGGCTGGCACCGAAATACATCCGGTCACGGTCGTCCATCAGCGCAAAAATACTGCGGCTGACCGACACCCGCGGCTCGCGCGTATGCCCTGCCTCTTTCCAGGCCTGACGGTACGCGCGGATCTGTTTTGCCTGCTGAATATGGAACGGCTCACCGGTTTCATCGTCCTTCAGGGTTGAACTTTGCAGATTCATTCCAAGCTTTGCGGCCCATACGGCCGTCGCATTGGAACCTGCGCCCCACCAGATACGCTCGCGCAGCCCTTCAGAATACGGCTCCAGGCGCAGCAGCCCCGGCGGATTCGGGAACATTGGCTGCGGGTTCGGTTTGGCAAACCCTTCCCCACGCAGCACCTCAAGCAGCACCTCGGTATGACGGCGCGCCATGTCCGACTCGTTTTCCCCTTCCTGCGGGACATAGCCGAAATGACGCCAGCCATCAATAACCTGCTCCGGGGAGCCGCGGCTGATGCCGAGCTGCAGGCGACCGCCGGAAATCAAATCCGCCGCGCCCGCATCCTCGGCCATGTACATCGGGTTTTCGTAACGCATGTCGATCACGCCGGTGCCGATTTCGATGGTTTTCGTTTTTGCGCCAATAGCGGCCAGCAGAGGGAACGGCGAGCTAAGCTGTCGGGCGAAGTGGTGCACGCGGAAATAGGCGCCGTCTGCCCCCAGCTCCTCAGCCGCCACGGCTAAATCAATGGACTGCAGCAGCGTGTCTGCCGCCGAGCGCGTGCCCGACTGTGGCGAAGGCGTCCAGTGACCAAAGGATAAAAATCCGATCTTTTTCATAACCATTTTTCCTGATAATACGTTGCGTTCTGTCCACTTTACGCATTACCCGATAAGAATAAATGCCGTTTATTTAACGGAAAGCATCAAATAAATTGACAGAATAGCGTGGTTCTTCATTCCGCCCCATAATGGGATATAATCTTCCCCACTCTTTTCATGGCAGGTAAAATCGGCAATGGCTTTGATCCCCAAAAACTACGCGCGGCTGGAAAGCGGCTATCGCGAAAAAGCATTAAAAATCTATCCATGGGTGTGTGGACGCTGCTCGCGCGAGTTTGTCTATTCCAATCTTCGCGAACTCACGGTTCACCATATCGATCACGACCATACCAACAACCCGGAAGATGGCAGCAACTGGGAGCTGTTGTGCCTGTTTTGCCACGATCACGAGCATTCGAAATACACCGAAGCGGATCGGTACGGCACCACCGTGGTCGCCGGGGAAGACGCGCAAAAAGACGTGGGCGTCGCCACGTTTAACCCGTTTGCCGATTTAAAGGCGATGATGGATAAGAAGAAGTAATCCTCTCCCTCTCGCTCACATCGTGATCCACGAATTTAGAATGTCCAGGTGATAGCGGCGGTTGCAGACCCCTCATTACGCCGCAGCACTATCGGGCTGTCATTTGCATGGTCGCCAAGCCAGGTATAGTCCGCGCTCAGGACCG
This sequence comes from Enterobacter vonholyi, assembly GCF_008364555.1. Lineage (GTDB taxonomy): Bacteria > Pseudomonadota > Gammaproteobacteria > Enterobacterales > Enterobacteriaceae > Enterobacter > Enterobacter vonholyi. The sequence goes on along the minus strand of NZ_VTUC01000006.1, from coordinate 204,158 downwards.
TCCCCCAGTGGGCATCGAACTGATGGCTCCAGGTCAGGCTGGTGTCGACGCCGTAAAATCCACCCGGCGCAGCATAGCGGCGATAGCCGGTGCGGCGGCTCTGCTGCTCGCTGACCCCATACCAGGTATTCAGGTAACGGCTGTCGCCAAACAGGGCCGCAGACTGCAAGGCGATCGTGTCCTGGTTATTTTGTACCGGGATCAGCGTAACGGAGGCCTGATAGCTTGCCCCCTGGCTGTCGGTTAACGGCAGCGTCGCTTTGCCTTCCATACTCAGCCATGGCGCGGCCTGCCAGCCCACGGCAAGGCCGGTATTCAGGGCGGCATCAATGTCCCCCATCCCTTTCAGATTGTTTGCGCCCTCACGCCAGCCAGAATTTTTATCAGCCCTTCCGAAGTCGTAGCCCAGCGTGTGTTCGAAATACCAGCCGCTGTCGTTTTGCAGGTCATACCCCACCCCTTTTTGCGCATCAACGAAGAAAGCGCCTTTGCGTCCCTGCAGCACAGGAACCACCTGCCACACCTGCTTGTCTGAGCCTGAGTAACGCGGGGCGTATTGCCCTCCCAGCCCGACGGTTAGGGAATCGGAAGCGGTGCCATCATCCGCCTGCGCGCCGGAAGCCACGGCCATCAGAAGCGGGACGGACATATACAGGACTTTATTTATCGCTATCATACTGCTCTCCATATAGACGCTGGCGTCTCCTGATACAGGGCGGCCACACAATGTTGGCGCAGTATGATTTGGCTGAATCAATGAATCGTCGGGATAGTGTTAAGAAATGGTCAAGGTGAACGGATGTTGTCCAGAAGAGTGCTGATTATTGAAGATGACGCCGATGCGGCTGGCGTGCTCGAAGCCTATTTACGGCGGGAAAATTACGACGTGACCATTACCGGGGACGGTCATTCCGGGCTGGATATGGCACAGCGGTGGAAGCCAGACCTCATTCTGCTGGACGTGATGCTGCCGGGGCTTAACGGCACCGAAGTGCTGGCTGGCCTGCGTCGTAAAAGCGATGTGCCGGTGATTATGGTCACGGCCATGGGGGATACTCCCGATCGCATTGGCGCCCTGCGGTACGGTGCCGATGATTACGTTGTGAAGCCTTATCATCCGGGGGAAGTAGTGGCTCGGGTGCAGGCGGTGCTGCGGCGCAGCAGTAAAAAAGAGACAGACGACGAGATCCTTCGCTGGCAAACGCTGGCGGTGGATGTCGCCGCCATTGTGGCGAGTGTGGACAACGGCGACGACGCGCCCGTGATGCTCGATCTTACGCCAACGGAATTCTCGCTTCTGGCAACGCTGCTGCGCTCTCCCGCACGCCCCTTTTCCCGTCAGTACCTGCTGGAACACTGTCTGCCGGAAAGCGAGGCGCTGGAGCGCGTGGTGGACACCCATATTTATAACCTGCGTAGAAAACTCGAAGCGGTGGGCATCTCCGGCGTGCTGATCAACGTTCGCGGCGTGGGTTACAGGTTCAGACAGCCATGATAAAAAACCGGCACTCCTCTCTGTGGCGCTGGATTTGCGCGCGCATCCTGGCGCTGGCTATCGGCAGCGTGATCGTCATTGCCACCTGCATGTGGCTGCGCTATGCGGTCCAGAACTACTGGATCATGGGCAGGATGCCACCGGCGGTCCGGCAGGAGTTTCTTACGCTCAGCCAGAACCCGCAGGCCAATCCGGCCCGCTTCCACTCGATTGTGGACACCTGGTGGGGCCTGAGCTATTCCACACCGTCCATCGCCTCTGCGGACTGGGTTACGGTGGCCCTGCTGGTGCTGGTGATGATCCCGTTTATCGTGGTGATGGGGCTCAAACACGCCCGACCGCTGGCACTGCAGTTCAGCCGCCTTCGCGATGCGGCAAAGGATGTCGCCGACGGGCAGTTTGGCCGTCAGGCAGAGCTCATCAAGGATGCGCCAGCGGAAATGGTCAGCTTTGCGACCGACTTTAACTCCATGACGGGGCAACTCGCCCGCTATGAAAAAGAGCTCCGCGCCTCGCACGTCGCGATGGCGCACGAGCTGCGCTCGCCCCTGACGGCCGCCATCGGGCGTCTGCAGGGCATGTTAGACGGCGTGTTTGATGCCAGCCCGGCACAGCTGGGCATGGTGATGAAACAGCTTCAGCATCTCAACCGACTCACCGATGAGCTCCACCTTCTCTCGCTCGCCGACGCAGGTAACCTTGTGCTGGAGAACCAGCCGTTCTGTCTGGATGAGCTGATTCAGGAGCGGGCTGCCTGGATCATGCCCCAGGCTGATGCGCATCATTTCCGGATAACGCTGCGTAACCCGCGCACCAGTCCCTTCAGAGGCGACGCGTTCCGTATGGGACAGGTTGTTACCATCCTCATGGAAAATGCGCTACGTTACGGGCGCGAGGGCGGACATCTTGATGTGGCGCTGCGTTACGCCAGCGGGCGTTACATCCTCGAATTCACCGATGACGGGCCGGGCGTTTCGCCCCAGTTTTTACCGGAAATGTTTAAACGCTTTAGCCGCGAGGAGCAGTCCCGCGCGCGGCATTCCGGCGGTAGCGGCCTCGGATTGTCCATCGCCCGGGCAATTTGCGAGGCGCATGGGGGTGAGATTAGCGCGTCATTATCCGAAACTGGCGGCCTCGCCGTACGCATCGTATTGCCCTGGCACCCGTCCGGTAATGAAAATTTCCACTCTTGATACAGCCTTGACAGAACGTCGAATCTTTCTCGACGTAGCGCGCATTTAATAACGCCATTCCCTTTATGGAGCGGCGTTATGTCAGACGAATTTTTTCTCTCCCTCCGCCACTGCCTGCATCATTTGTACGGCGTGGCGCGCACCCTTTCCTGGCTGCATTTTCTTCCCCTGGCCCTGCTTGCGCTGGCGATTTTTCCGCTGACCGGCTGCGGTGATAAACACGAAAACAAACCTGACCCAGTGCGTAAGGTACGCTACGTCGTCGTTGGCACCGCCCAAACCCTTCCCGCGCTGGAAAGAACCGGTGAGATCCATGCCCACGATGAAACGACCCTGAGCTTTCGTACCGGAGGCCGGGTACTGACGCGCAGCGTTGATATTGGCGACCGGGTCACTGCCGGACAGCTACTGGCCACGCTTGACGATACGACCGGGAAAAACCAGCTCGACAGCGCCGCGGCCGACTATGAAAGCGCCAAAGCCTCTGCCCAGGTCGCCGCGCTTAACGTTAGTCGAATGCAAAAGCTCATGCCAACGGGTGCTATCGCCCGCACGCAGCTCGACAGCGCCCGGGCTGACTGGCTTGTCGCCCGCGCGCGCTTAAAAAGCAGCGAGGCCGCGTGGCGAAATGCTCGCGAAAGCCTCGGCTGGACGCGCCTGATCGCGCCACAAGCGGGCGTCATCACGGCCGTGAGCGCCTCAGCGGGGCAGGTTGTCAGCGACGGCCAGTCCGTGCTGACGCTGGCGACCGGAGAAGGTCGCGACGTGGCGTTTGATATTGCTACTCCGGATGCGATTCCGCCTCTGGATAAGACAGAATTGCGGGTTTCCCTCCTCAGCGACCCGTCGGTACAGGCCTCTGCCGTACTGCGGGATATTACCCCGCAGGCCGATCCTCAGACCCGCACCTGGCGCGTCAGAGCGACCCTGCAAAACCCGCCGGAGGCCATGGCGCTTGGTGCCAGCGTCACCGTGACGTTGCCCTCCGCCGCCCCGCACGGGTACGCGCTTCCCGCGTCGGCGCTGACCCGCGTCGGCGACAAACCGGCCGTTTTTGTGATCGCTTCACAGTCGCGGGCGCAGCTGCGCGCGGTGGTGCCCGCGAGCTATACGGCCACCTCCGTCATGATTGCCTCCGGCCTTGAGCCCGGCGACAGGGTGATTACGGCGGGCGTGAGCACATTACGATCCGGCGAGCCGGTGGTGCCAGGGGAGGTTCAGCCATGAGTACCGGAGCGGAAGCCAAATTTAACCTCTCCGCCTGGGCGCTTAAGAACCAGCAGATGGTCAGCTTTTTCATGCTGCTGGTGATTGCGATGGGCGTGTTCTGCTATGAGAAGCTGCCGCGTAATGAAGATCCGGCGTTCACTATTAAAACGGCCGTCGTCTCCGCGCAGTGGCCGGGAGCATCCGTGGCGGATACCACCCGCCTGCTGACCGATACGCTTGAAAAAAAGCTGCAGGAAACGCCCTGGCTGGATTATCTCGAAAGTGAAACCCGTGCCGGACGCACCGTTATCCACGTCAACCTCCGTGACGATACGCCCCCGCAACGCGTGCCCGATATCTGGTATCAGGTTCGCAAAAAAATGCAGGACATCGCACCGTCCCTGCCTGACGGGGTGCAGGGGCCTGCCGTGGACGACGAGTTTGACGACACGTTCGGCACTATTTATGCCTTTATTCCCGACGGTTTTACCCTGCGGGAGGTGCGGGATCGCGTAGAGACAATACGTCGCGAGCTCATGTCCCTGCCGGATATGGGTAAGACCACCCTGCTGGGCGAACAGCAGGAGCAGTGGGTTCTCGCCTTTTCTCCGGCACGCCTGGCCGGTATGGGGCTCGATATTCAGGAAGTTGCTGACGCCCTCCGGGCGCAAAACGCGGTTGTCCCGGCTGGCGTTATGCGAACCGGGCAGGAGAACATGGCGATAAAGGTCAGCGGAGCGCTCACCACCGAAGAGAGCTTACGCGCCGTCACGCTGCACGTTAACAATCGCTATATTCCGCTGACCGATATTGCCACCGTCACCCGTGAAATCGCCGAGCCACCGGCTCCGGCCTACCGGGTGAACGGCAAGCCGGCTATCGGGCTGGCGGTGTCGATGGCGCCGACAGGCAACATGCTTCGTTTCGGCGCTGCACTGAATGCCAGAATGGCGACCCTCAGCGCCGGGCTGCCGCACGGTATCGAGATGGTGAAAGTCGCCGATCAGTCCGCGGTGGTGAGTGACGCGGTAAGCGGGTTTATCCGGGTGCTTATCGAAGCCGTTGTTATCGTGCTGGCGGTTTCATTTGTCTCGCTGGGTTTACGGGCCGGACTGGTGGTGGCGACGGCCATTCCGCTGGTGCTCGCCATGACGTTTGCCGGCATGATGCTCGCAGGCATTGGCCTTCAGCGTATCTCGCTCGGGGCGCTGATCATCGCCCTGGGCCTGCTGGTGGATGACGCCATGATCGCCGTCGAAACGATGGTCTCCCGGCTGGAAGCGGGGGATTCCCGTCGGCACGCGGCCACCCACGCATTCAAAACGACGGCCTTCCCGATGCTCACCGGTACTCTGGTAATGATTGCCGGTTTTATTCCCGTTGGTTTTGCGGCCTCCAGCGCCGGTGAATACTGTTTTTCCCTCTTTGCGGTGGTGCTCATTGCCCTGCTCTGCTCCTGGATTGTCGCGATCTTGTTTTCGCCGCTAACGGGTACGTGGCTGCTGCCGGAAACAGTCAGACATCACGCGGCAGAACCCGGAAGGATCGCGCGCGGGTACGGACGGCTTTTACGCCTGGCATTGCGTCACCGAGTCGCTACCGTGCTGCTCGCCCTTTCCGCGCTGGGGCTGTCAGCGTACGGCACGACGTTTATGCAGGGCGAGTTTTTCCCCGCCTCGGACCGGCCCGAGCTGCTGGTCAGCCTGACGCTTCCGGCCAACGCGTCGCAGCCGGAAACGCTCAGAGAGGTGGAAAAGCTGGAAAAGGCGCTGGCCGACAACAGCAATATCGATCGCTTTTCGACGTACGTTGGCTCAGGCGCCATCCGTTTTTACCTGCCGATGGACGTGCTGCTGGAAAATGAAAATATCGCCCAGATGGTTGTGGTCGCGAAGGATCTTGCGGCGCGGGATCGTCTGCACGCACAGCTCAACACGATCCTGGCGACGCAGTTTAGCGACATCATCACGCGCGTGTCGCCCCTTGAGCTGGGGCCTCCCGTCGGCTGGCCCATCAAATACCGGGTGAGCGGGCCGGATTATCTGCAGGTCCGGGCGTTTGCGAACCGTCTCACGGACGCGATTGGCCGGTCTTCGTTCTCACGCGACGTTAACCAGACGGCCGGAGAGCCTGAAAGGGTCATCACCCTTAAGGTGAATCAGACGGCGGCCAGGGCGGCGGGAATATCGTCCGAAAGCCTCGCCCGCACGCTGAATACCGTCTGGTCCGGCAGCGTCATCACCTCGGTCAGGGATAATGACCGCCTTGTCGACGTGGTGCTGCGGGCCGAGGACAGCGCGCGCCACAGCACCGCCACCCTCTCCTCGCTCACGATTCAGGGGAATGACGGTAAAAAAATTCCGCTCAGCGCCGTCGCGACGCCGGTCTGGGGCGTGGACGATCCGGTCATCTGGCGCCGCCAGCGCGTGCCCTTTATCACGGTGCAAACCGACCTTGCCCCGGGGCTGAAGGCTGAAGCGGTATCCGCCGCGCTGCGTCCGACGGTGGATAAACTGCGCGCGAGCCTGCCCGCAGGTTACAGCATTGAAGAAGGCGGCGCGGTCGCCGAATCGGATAAGGGTAACAGCTCCGTCTTTACCGTTCTTCCGGTGACGCTGGTCATCATGCTGTTGCTGCTGATGCTCCAGCTGCGGCGATACTCCCGGATGCTGCTGGCGCTCCTGATGGCCCCGTTTGGTTTACCGGGGATCGTGCTGGCTATGCTGCCCGGCGGCACGCCGATGGGGTTTGTCGCGCTGCTGGGCGTCATCGCCCTCGCGGGGATGATCGTACGTAACGCGGTGATATTGATTAGCGAGGTTGACAGCAATCTGGCTCAGGGGATGGCAAATGATGCCGCAATTATGGCAGCGGCGGAGCACCGGGCCAGACCCATCTGTCTGACCGCCTGCGCCGCCATTCTGGGCATGATCCCGATCTCTCACCAGGTTTTCTGGGGCCCAATGGCCTATGCCATTATCGGCGGGCTGCTGGCTGCGACGCTGGTGACGCTGACCGTGTTACCCGCGTCGTTTAGCCTGCTGTTACAGCGGGGAGCTCAGCGCAAAGCCGCAGAAGACGGACCGCGCTGAGGCCCTACCGTTCACCGGCAGATTACGCAGCGGTTAGCGCAAAACGGTCTTTCAGGACATGGCGGATTTCATCCTCCGCCAGTTTCCGCGTTTCAGTGCCGTTCGCCGTAATGGTTTTCAGCATATCGCCCAGTAAAATCTGGCGTCCCTCCGGGCTGTGCTGGACCACCACCCGCTTCTGCACAAAGATGGCATCCGGGTGCGTGGAGTTAAGGTAGTTGGCCGGAACGAAGTCAATCCATTCCTGAGGGGTGAGATCAAAGCCGTACTGCCGGGCCCACTCTCCCACAACCTTCGCCTCAAGCAAATACACTCCCTCCGCGCTGCGGCTCAGGCGAAACGTGTCGAAATCCTGGGTGATTTCCACGTCAAGCGTGTCCAGCGCCATTGGCGCGCGGATGCCGTAGCTGCCGAACCCGAGATCGCAAAGCCACTGACGGCTCTCCACCTCGGCGATGAGCGCCATATGGGTTTTCGGCCGCCGCGCGGGGTAGAACATCGGGCGCGCCGCCACGAAGCGGTAAGGTATCCCTAACGCCTCCAGCGCCATCGCAAAAAGCCCGTTTACCTCATAGCAGTAGCCGCCGCGCCCTTTCTTTAACACCTTATCGGCAATCTCGTCTGGCGCCAGAGAGACAATTTTGCCCGCCTGCACGTCCAGATTTTCGAAGGGAACGGAAAAGAGCTGATGACGCATCAGCGCATGCAGGGTGGCCGTATCGGCAGCCGCCGGTCCGGTGTAGTTTATGCGCTTGAAATAGGTGGAAATGTTGAAATTATCGCTGTGCATAATGCCTCCTTGTCCTGAACATGCCGGACACTATAGATGGCACACATCATTGGCTGTATAGTCAGTTTCATCGAAAATTAGCCTGAACAGTTATCCATGTCTGCGCCGTACCACTCCTCTCCTCACTATCGCCGTATTGCGGATATGCTGCGTCTTACCATTACGTCCGGCGCGCTGCGCGCCGGTGACAGGATGATCTCCGCGCGCAAACTGGCCGAACGCGAGCGCGTTAGCCTCCCGACGGCGCTGGAGGCCCTTCGCTGCCTTGAGGCTGAAGGGCTGATCGTTGCGCGTCCGCGTTCAGGCTATTACATCCGCCAGACCAGCCTCCCTCCGCGCGTGGAGCCCGCGCGTTCCTCACCCGGCCCGGTCCCCGTCACGATGTCCGCCGTGGCCCGGTCGCTGTTCAGCAGTGCAGAAGCCCGGCTGATCCCGCTGGGCGCCGCCCTGCCCGATCCCACGTGGCTGCCGGGAGATGCGCTGCAGCGGGCGTTACACTCTGCGGGCCGTCGTCTGGACGCACATGGACAGAGCTACAGCCTGCCTCCGGGAAGGCGGGATTTGCGAAGTAAAATTGCCGCGCGCTCTGCGCAGTGGGGAGCCCGTTTCAGTGCGGACGATCTCATTATTACCGCAGGCGCGACGCAGGCGCTCCGCCTGGCCCTTCGGGCCGTATGCCAGCCGGGAGATGTGGTGGCGATTGAGCAGCCCGCCTACTTTGGTACGCTCCTGCTGCTGGAGGATTTAGGCCTGAAGGCCTTAGCGGTCCCCACCGACCCTGCAGAAGGCCTGCTGCTGGAACCGCTGGCGGACGCCATCCGCTGCCACCGCCCCGCGGCCGTTCTGGCCTCGCCCACCGTGCAAAACCCGTTGGGTGCCAGCATGCCCGTCGCGCGCAAGCAGGAACTGGTTGCTCTGCTTGAAGAAGCCGGTATTCCTCTGATTGAGGACGACGTTTACGGTGACCTGGTCGGCGAGGGGCAACGCCCTCCGGCCTGCAAGGCATTCGACCAGAGCGGAAATGTGATCTACTGCAGCTCCCTGTCTAAAACGCTTGCGCCGGGGTGGCGAATCGGCTGGATTGCCGCCGGACGCTACTCCCCGCAGGTCTTGCAGGCCCGCATGGCCGGAGACTGGGCCGGTGCGCCGCTGCTGGAAGCGGCGACGAGCGACGTCCTGGCGAGCGGCGACTACGATCGTCACCTGCGGCGGCTGAAGCGGCGGATCGCAGAGGGCGTTCGCGCCGTTGTGGCACAGGTCAAGGCGAGCTTTCCACCCGGTACACACGTTAACGTGCCCGCTGCCGGTTTCCTGCTGTGGGTCGAACTTCCTCCGCAGGTCAACGCGCTGGAGGTGCATCGTCGCGCGCTGGCGCTGGGTATAGGCGTCAGCCCTGGCCCCCTGTTTTCCCCTGCCGCCGAATTAACGCACTTTCTGCGGCTGAACTGCGCAAACGAACCCACGCCCCGCCTGCTGAACGCCGTGGAACAAATTGGTGCGCTGTGTCACGAGCTGGCAGTTTTCACACAAGACTCTCCAGCCACTCGGTAAAGATCCGCACCTTGCGGGAGAGGTGACGGTGGGGATAGAGCAGTGACAGCTTGCGGTCCGGCGAGCGATAGGCTGGCAAGACCTCAACAAGCAGGCCGCGGTCTATATAAGGCTGGAGAAAAAGATTCATCCCCTGCATTAACCCCAGCCCGGCCAGGCCTGCCGCGATGTAGGCCTCGGAGTTATCCACGACAAGCTTACCGGCCAGGGTAATCTCCGCGACGCCTTCTGGCGTGGTAAACGTCCACGGATGAATGTGTCTGCTGCTGGTGTTAATCCAGTTGATGGCCTGATGCTTGCGTAAATCATCCGGCGTTTCTGGCACACCGTGTTTTGCCAGCCAGGCCGGGCTGGCGCAGGTCGTGATTTTTATGTTCCCGATTTTACGCGCAATATAATCGCCGTCCTCCAGCTCTCCCACCCGCAGCACGCAGTCCAGTCCATCCCGCAGCATATCCCGACGGCGGTCAGAGCTGCTCAGAATGATGTCGATCCCGGGATGCTGACGATAAAAGTCAGGCAGATTGGGTATCACCCGCAGCGTTGCAAACGAGACCGGCATATCGACTCTAAGCTGGCCATGTATTGCCCGATCCGTACCAAACGACTCCAGTAATTCGTCCGCCTGCGCCAGCAGGGGTTTACTCCGGCGATAAAAGCTTCCCCATCCGGCGTCAGGCTAATCCGACGCGTGGTGCGCTGCAGGAGCCGCGTGCCACTGTGTTGTTCCAGAAGCTGCAGCGCTTTGGTGACCGCCGGGCGATGGACCTGCAGATTCTCCGCCGCCTGGGTAAGGCTCCCCGAGTCGACAATTTCAATAAAAATCCGAATAGATTCAAAGAGGTTTATTTGCATAAGGGATGTTTTTGCCGCGAGCAGGATAAGGAGATTGTTATTAATTTTATAACAGTGATGAATATTTTTGGCTGTTTTTCCTAACAATAGTGCGCCCTACACTCTTCCCCATTCAAACGTAAGGGAGAGTCTGCTATGAAAAATAACCGTATTTGTCAGATCCTGGGTATCGAAAAACCTGTTATTCAGGGACCATTATCCTGGCTTACTGACGCCCGCCTGGTCGCTGCGGTCAGCAATGCCGGAGGGCTCGGCGTGCTGGGGCCCAACGCTGGGTTAACCGCCGATACCGCGGTTTCCACGCCGGAAGAGACCGCCGAAAAAATGCGTGAAGAAATACGAAAAACCAAACGGCTGACCGAAAAACCGTTTGGTGTGAACCTGATCCCTACCGCCGTTAATGACGTCTGGACAGGGCCTATTCTTAAGGTGGTAAAAGAGGAAGGCGTCAGGGTCGTGGTGTATACGGGCTATGGGGAAGGCAGCATTATTCCCTCGCTGTTCAATGAGTTAAAAGAGGCAGGTATCGCCATTGTCTACCGCGACATCAACCCAACGCCGGAAAACACCCGTCTCGCAGAAGAAATGGGGGCAGACATTATTGTCGCCACCGGTTTTGACGAGGGCGGAACATTGCCCGCAACGGTGCTTGGCACCTTTTCCATCGTGCCGCTGATTGCCGATGCCGTGAAGCATATCCCGGTGATGGCCGCGGGCGGCATTACCGATAATCGCACCGCCAGAGCGGCGCATGCGTTAGGCGCTGAAGGCGTGTTTGCCGGTTCGGTCTTTATCAGCAGCGAAGAAAGTCGCGTGCCGCAGGGAGTCAAAGAGAAAATTGTTGCCGCCAACGGCCTGGACCTGCTGCTTTTCCGGACCGTGCCCCATTACTACCGCTCTCTACCCGGCAAGCTGGCGGAAAAACTGGCGGCGATGGATAAAGCAGGCGCAAGCAACGAAGCGCTGGGCAAGGCGATGGGAGGATTACGGGGCCTGCGCCTGGGCATGCTGGAAGATAACACCGATGAAGGCTATATCGCGCTCGGCACCGGGATTGGGAACATCCACAGCGTGAAAAGCGTGGCCGAGATCGTCAATATGTTAGCGGTTGAGTAAGCCCCAGGCGTCCTGACGGTTATCAGGACGCCCTGTGTTCTCAGGGAATAATCCGCGCGGCTCTCAGCTGCGCAAACAGGCGGAAAAACATCTCATCGGTCGCCTGCATTTGCGTAAAACCCGCCCTGCGCAGCTTGCTCCCGTCACCGAACATGTCGTAATCCCAGCTAAAGACAAAATCGGCAAACCGCCCGTCGCTCAGCTGCAGAATATCCGCTTCCACCAGCTGCTCTCCGGCAAGCTCGCGCCATACGCCGCGATAGTCGTTAAACAGCTGATGAAATGACAGCCTCACCGGCGGCGCAAAGTCCAGTTCAAACCAGCGTGCGATGCGCGGCCACAGCTCGCTCCAGCGCCATATGTCGCCATTGTTTACGTTGAAGGCCTGATTCTGTGCCGCAGGTGACGCGGCGGCCCACAGCGTGGCCTCGGCCAGCAGCCCGGCGTCGGTATGGTCAACAATGCTGTGCCAGGCCTGTTCTGAACCGGGAAAACGCAGCGGTAAACCCAACGCCTTGCACAGGGAGGCGTACAGGGCGATGCTCAGCGCAAGGTTCATGGCATTGCCCGGGACCGCGCTCCCCACAACGCCCGGCCTGATGGCATTCCAGTGCCAGCCTTTTCCCCGCTGAAACTGGCTTAGCCACGTGAGCTGTGCGGCGTTAAACTCGGCCCCCGGCACGCCGGGATCGCTTTCCCGTGCCGGGGTTTTAAACGGCCCCAGATGCGCGCCGTAGACCTTGTACCCCTGCATCAGGCTTATCGTCTGCAAAGGTGCCGCTGTTTCGAGGGTGCTGACCAGATTGCGCAGCATAGTGACGTTCGGCTCAACCATGTCCGTCCAGTTCGCCGCGTTCGCCCAGGCGCTGTAAAAGATGTGGGTGACACCGTTCAGGGAGCGCAGCGCCCGGGCGCTGTCCTGTTCATCCAGTAAATCGACCTTGACCATCGGAATGCCGTCAGGATGCGACCCGGCATGACGGCTAAGGCCAATCACCTCCCACTGATGGTTCAGGAGCGTGTTGACCAGCTGCCTGCCGACAATGCCGCTGGCGCCCGCGACCAGGGCGACGTTGTGTTGCTGCCTCTTACTCATGGTGTTTCTCCGGAAAGGGTGACAGCCACAGTGTGATATATTATTTTTTCTGCAAATACTCCCTGAAATCGATGGCACTTATAAGCAGAATCATTAAATGAATAACAAGCTCACCGCCATTTCTACCTTTCTACGCGTCGCTGAAGCGGGCTCGTTCTCAGCGGCCGCCCGTCAGACCGGGATTAAGCAGTCCGCCGTCAGTCAACAGATCGCGGCGCTTGAGGAAGCGCTTGGTGTGGTATTGCTGCACCGAACGACGCGTACGATGAAGCTGACCGAACAGGGTGAACGTTACCGGCGTGATATGCAGCTTGTGCTGGACGCCATGGGGGAAGCGGAGAGGCGTTTACATCCTGCCGATCATAGCGTTCAGGGACGCGTCCATGTCCAGTTACCGAGCGGCCTGGGCCAGATCTTTTTACCGCATCTGCTGGCGCTGCAGCGCCTGCATCCCGAACTGCAGCTGATGATTTCTCTCGATGACCGCCTTGCCGATCTGGTGACGGAGGGCGTGGATATCGCGATACGGCTGGGCAGCGAGCCTCCGCAGGCGCATGCGGCTCGCGTGCTGGGGCGTATTGAGGCGGCGCTGTTTGCCGCTCCCGATTTTCAGGCGGTACACGCCGTCAGCGAGCTGGCGACGCTCCCACACGTGCGGTTCAGCGGCATTCCGCTGGATGCCCCCCTGCGCCTGATTTCTGACGAGGAAACGGTCGAGGTCAACGTGAATACCGTTTTCCGTGCCAACACCAGCGACGCGCTGCTGCAGGCGCTGGAATCCGGCATGGGTATCGGCGGCATGCAGCGACCGCTCGTGGCCAGAGCGCTGCAGGTGGGCACGCTGGTACCGGTGCTGCCCGACTGGCGGTTACCCGATCGCTTCCTCTATGCCGTTTATCCTGATGCCCGCTTTATTCCGCAGCGCGTCAGAAAGGTCGTCAGCGTGATTGAGCAGTTACTGCCTGAAATAATAAAGAAATGCTGATGATTCCCCCCGTAAATTACGTGCATTTTTCAACCGCCAGGAATAGAGTATTTTTACCGTATCCCCTTTTTCTGGAGCACTTATGCCGGAGTACTGTTTTTTCCAAAAAGGCCCAAACCTCATAGCAATCGAAAGCGCAAACACCGATGCGGCTGCACAGCTCATCGCCCAGGGGTTCGAAAAACAGTTCGAGGAGATCGGCGCCGCGGATGAAAAAGAGGCGCTTACCCGCCTTGCCGATATCCGTAAAAATAACGAGATCGATCGCCATAACTTCCTGGCCGGTGCGGGCGAAATGCCGCTGATCGGCGCGCTGGCGGCTGCGGCAACCTGGTTGATTCAAAAGAAATAACGCAACGATACTCTACCTCGCCACCGGCAAATCGGCGTACCGCGTTGTATAGGCCGGTGACAACATTTCCCGCTTCATCGCCCACGGTTTCTCAATACCCTGCCCGGCAAACCATATCTTCCCTTTGCCGGAATGATTCAGGCTGTCGATCGTTTCCATCAGCGCCGCGCTGTTGGCGCGCAGGCGATTATCGTCAAACAGGTTAAGCTGGGCGACGCCGCTGCTGAAAAAGTCCGCCAGCATGACCCCGGCCTTCATATAGCGATACCCGTCGAGCCATATCCGCCCCAGCGCTTCCGTGGCGGCGCGGATGATATCGCGCGAGTCATTGGTGGGCGTCATCAGGGTGACCGAAGCCTGATTGCCGTAATAAATTTCGTTGTCCGCATGCGGGCTGGTGCGCACAAACACGCTGATAAAACGACAGTATTGATGCTCGCCGCGCAGTTTCTCTGCGGCGCGTTCCGCGTAGGCGCAAATCGCCTGGTGCATTTCCTCGTACTGCGTAATACGGTGTCCAAACGAACGGCTACAGATAATTTGCTGCTTCGTGGGGGTGAACTCCTCCAGGTCAAGGCAGGGCTCACCGCGAAGCTCGCGGGCCGTACGCTCCAGCACCACGTTAAAATGTTTGCGAATGACCCACGAGGAGGCCTCCGCCAGCTCCAGCGCCGTGGTGATCCCCATCGCGTTGAGCTTTTTCGTGATGCGTCGGCCTACCCCCCACACCTCCTCTACCGGAACCTTTTCCAGCAGTTTACGCTGCCGCTCGCGGCCTGAGAGATCGACCACGCCGCCGGTGCCGGACCACCGTTTCGCCGCATAGTTGGCCAGCTTCGCCAGCGTTTTGGTCGGGGCAATACCGACGCCAACGGTTAAGCCCGTATTTTTAAAGACCTGCGAGCGCATCTGGTGACCAAACGCTTCCAGCGACAGGCAGTGACTGACCCCTGAAACGTTCACGAACGCCTCATCAATGGAGTAAATCTCTATTGCCGGGGCGAGATCGGTCAGCGTCTGCATTACCCGACTGCTGAGATCGGCATACAGCGCATAATTCGAGCTAAAGACGTAAACTTTTGACGGATATAGTTTTTCTTTGAATTTAAAATACGGCTCCCCCATTTTTATGCCGAACTGCTTTGCCTCCCGCGACAGTGAAATAATGCAGCCGTCGTTATTGGAAACCACCACGATGGGCTTCCCCTCCAGATCGGGGCGGAATACCTTCTCGCAGGAGGCATAGAAACTGTTCACATCAACCAGCGCGAACATGTTTATGCGTTTTAAGCGTGTGGGTGACGACGCCGAAGATCTGCAGCTCCTCTTCGGACTGAAAGGTAATCGGCTGATAGCAGACATTATGTGGCAACAGTCTCAGAACCGGGCGCGTCTGTAGCTCCTTCACCGTAAACTCACCGGCGACCGACGCCACGACGATATCTCCGTGTTCGGCATTTAACGAGCGGTCAACCACCAGCAGATCGCCATCGCCGATCCCCGCGCCAATCATGGAGTCTCCACTCACCTTAATAAAATAGGTCGCACTGGGGTGCCTTACTGCCAGCCGGTTAAGATCGAGACGATCCTCCACATAATCCTGCGCCGGGCTGGGGAACCCACAGGCAACACGTTCTAAAAATAAAGGTAATTCAATGATTTGTTTTGGTTGATAAGAAAAGAGAGTGTCCATAATGCCTTTCTCGCCGAATACTGTATATAAATACAGTATTACGGATTATGGACAAGGATCAAGGTCATTTCCGGAAGCGAACCCAAACGCGTTGAAGTGTCAGAAGATTTAAAACGCGCAAAGCCCGGAAGCGCATGTCGGGCTTTGCGCGTGTGACGATCAGTCCATCAGCGTATTCAATGTTTCCAGCGCGTCAGGCGGCAGCTGCAGTTCCCCCGCCGCGAGGTTTTGCCGCAGATGCGCCACGGAAGAGGTGCCCGGGATCAGCAGAATATTCGAAGAACGCTGCAGCAGCCATGCCAGCGCAACCTGCATTGCCGTGACGCCCAGTGAATCCGCGACAGCCTTCAGCCCGGAAGATTGCAGCGGCGTAAAGCCTCCCAGTGGGAAGAACGGCACATACGCAATCCCCTGCTGCGCGAGCAGATCCACCAGCGCGTCGTCACCCCGGTTCACAATGTTGTACATGTTCTGCACGCACACCACCGGCACCATCTTCTGCGCTTCTGCAACCTGGGTGGCCGTGACGTTGCTCAGGCCAATATGCCGCACCAGCCCCTGCTGCTGTAATTCTGCCAGTGTGGAGAGCGGTTCAGCAATCGACCCTTCCGCAGGCCCGTGTGCGCTAAACATGATCCGCAGATTCACCACGTCCAGCACGTCCAGCTGCAGATTACGCAGGTTGTCATGCACCGCCTGCGTCAGCTCCTGCGCGGAAAAGGCCGGCAGCCAGGCGCCTTTGTCGTTGCGACGGGCGCCAATCTTGGTGACGATCGTCAGATCGTCCCGGTAAGGATGAAGCGCCTCGCGGATCAGCTGGTTGGTGATATGAGGACCATAAAAATCACTGGTATCAATATGGTTCACCCCCGCCGCCACCGCTTCGCGCAGCACGTCCAGCGCGGCCTGCTTATCCTTCGGTGGGCCAAAGACGCCCGGCCCGGCGAGCTGCATCGCACCGTAGCCCAGCCGATTAACCGTCCGCGTCCCGAGCGCGTATGTCCCGCTTTTATCAATGCTGATCATGTTAACCTTCCTCATAAAAATGATCCGGATTTACAACAGGTTCCTCACCGGAGCCCTTAGTTAAGCGCGAGTTAAATTAAAGTTTAAATTCTATACGACGATAGTATTGGTGTACCTCTGCATCCTTTCTAACGGACGACCGCTATGCTGAAAAATCTGCACGTGATTACCGGAATTATCTTTGCCCTCACCATATTCTGTCTGCTGCAAGTTGTCACGGGAGGGTTGTTCTACTCTGCCGTCAGCAACGATCGCCATAACTTCCAGAATTCCGGCGTGCTCAACGCCCAGCAGGAAAGCCTGAGCGACAGCGTGAACACGCTGGTGAAAACGCGCGTCACCGTCACCCGCGTGGCGATCCGCTACCTGAAAAACCAGCGTGACCCGGCTTCCCTTGCGGCGATCAATAAACTGCTGGGCACCGCAGGCGACTCGCTGGCAAAAGCCGAAGCCTATAACAAAGAGTGGCAGAAACTGCCGCAGGTTAAGGGCCAGGAGGCGGCATTGACCGACGAGATGCAGAAATCCTGGAACCAGATGCACGAAGTCATGCGTTTATCAATTGAGTATCTGCGCGCCGACAACTATCAGGCCTATGGCGATCTGGACGCCCAGCAGGCACAGGACGAGATGGAAGCGGTCTATAACCGCTGGCGCGCCGAAAACAATACCCTGCTGAAGGCGGCAACCGAAGAGAACCAGAGCAGCTTCACGCAGATGCAGTGGACGCTGGCGGCAATTCTGCTGGCCGTGATCGCGGTTCTGGTGGTCATCTGGCAGGGGTTACAGCACCTGCTGTTAAAACCACTCCACTCCATTATGAACCATATTCGCGCCATTGCAGGGGGCGACCTGACGCAGGATATCGCGATTTCGGGTCGCAATGAGATGGGCCAGCTGGCCGCCGGCCTGCATGAGATGCAGCAGTCGCTGGTAACCACCGTCAGCGCCGTACGCGGAAGTACCGATTCCATCTACACCGGCGCAGGTGAAATTGCCGCAGGGAGCAACGATCTTTCCGCTCGCACCGAACAGCAGGCCGCCTCGCTCGAAGAGACCGCTGCCAGCATGGAAGAGCTGACCGCGACGGTTAAGCAGAACTCCGATAACGCCCGTCAGGCCACGCTGCTGGCGAAAAATGCCTCTGAAACGGCCGCGCGCGGCGGTCACGTCGTGGATAACGTGGTTCGCACCATGAACGAAATCGCCGACAGTTCGCAGCAAATTGCGCATATTACCGGCGTGATCGACAGCATCGCGTTCCAGACCAACATTCTGGCGCTAAACGCCGCGGTGGAAGCGGCACGCGCCGGGGAACAGGGCCGTGGTTTTGCGGTCGTTGCAGGTGAAGTCCGTACCCTGGCGAGCCGCAGCGCGCAGGCGGCGAAAGAGATCAAAGGGCTTATCGAGAACTCCGTCAGCCGGGTGAATACCGGTTCTGAGCAGGTCAGCGAGGCGGGCTCCACCATGAAGGAAATTGTCGCCGCCGTCACCCGCGTGACCGATATTATGGGCGAGATTTCCTCTGCCTCTGACGAGCAGAGCCGCGGCATTGAGCAGGTGAGCCTGGCCGTTTCGCAGATGGACAGCGTGACGCAGCAAAACGCCGCGCTGGTGCAGGAATCCGCCACGGCGGCGGCGGCGCTGGAAGATCAGTCCGAGCAGCTGCGCCAGGCGGTGGCCGCGTTTCGTCTGAACGGAAAAGAAAAAGCGGTAGCCCCACGCCCGGCCAGCGTGAAAACGCCTCAGCTGTTGCGCCCGGCAACCGCAAACGCCTCCACCGACAGCAACTGGGAAACCTTCTGAGTTTCAGGCGGGCGAGAATATCGCCCGCTAGCGGCTGCGCTTGGCGTGCCGCTCCCAGTTATCCTGTTTTGCTTCATCGGATTTACGCAGTGAAACGTAGCATGCCCCGCTGCCGCCGTGATGCGGCAGCGCCACGCAGAAGGCCTGCACTTCCTCAAATTCGGTTAACCAGCGCGCCAGATAGCTGCGCACCACATTGGGATGCGAGTTTTGCTCGCGCCCTTTCCCGTGAATGATAATCAGATTGCGTAACCCGTCTCGTCCGGCCTGGCGAATAAAAGAATAGAGCATCTGACGGCAGCGTTCGGCAGGCTGACGCAGGAGGTTTAAGCTGGCCTGGCGGGCATATTTACCCGAGTGCAGCTTATCAATAACGCCCTGCTGTACCCCTTCGCGCTGGAACGCCAGCGGCTCTTCCAGGGGAAGTAGGTCAAGAAAATCCAGCGTAAGGAAGTTATCCAGCTGTTCGCTATCCACCTCCTGGCGCGTCCGCGTATTGCGGCTGGGCTGCCAGTGAATATCCGGGCCACGCTTCAGCGGCTGGACATCTTCCATGGCGTCAAGAAAAAAGGATTTGTCGTCAGGGTTCATGGATATCCTCCGGCTACAACTGAGGACGGTACTATACCTGCGCCAGAGACAGGCCTCAATCACCGTTACAGGCCGCCGTGGGCCATAAATATTAACCTGATGAATATATATAGTATTTATAAAATGGATTTAAATCAGACTTAACTAAAATTTCAGCAAGAATGAAATAAGTGATTTGTGTTAAATTTTCGTAAAATCAAACACTCAACACCCTTCCATTTTGCGGAAAAGGTGTTATACCTAAATATACCTGCTTCATGGATATAATACTCAGGATTGGCGAAAGGACGCACTGCTGTGTGTACTGGAGGATCTGTCTGATGTCGGGCAGATCCTGTTTTTTTATTATCTCACTTTCACGCCACGATTATTTTTCTCGCTTCTCTCCTGAATTGCGTAATTAATGATTCGGCAAGGGGCGTCTGACGTGAATCACGGCGTTGAATTAAATAATATGCTGCTTTGGGAAGCGATTCGACAACCGGCAGCATGACCAGGCGGTGCGCCAGAAGCGGGTCACAGCCTAACTCCTGCGGCAATATGCTTAAAAAATCACTTTGCGCGACCAGGATAATACAGGAAGAAAATGTTTCGCAGACCACACCAATTCGCGGTATTTGCGAGCGATGGCTAAATACCTCTTCTAACTGCTTATAATAACTTCCCCGCGGCGTCGGCATTGTCCAGTTATAATGCAGAAGTTCATTGATCGACGTTGCCCCCATTGCCGGATGCCCTTCGCGACAAAATACCGCAAACGGCTTCTCGAAGAGTTTTTCAAACGTAAATTCCTGGTCGTAAGGTCCCTGATAATAGGTGTTAATGGTGAAGTCCAGCTCGCCCTGGCGTAATTCATTGATCATCGACACCAGCTGCCCTTCCATTATCCGCACCTTGACCTGCGGATGCTGCGCATGGAAGCGTGTGATAACGGCGGGCATAAGCGTGCGCGAAACGCTGGCCCCCATTCCGATGTTGATCTGCCCGGCCAGCTCACCCTGCCGCTGACGGATGTCATCCTGCGCGGCACGCAGCTCTTCCAGAATCAACCGGGCGCGCTGGTAAAAGCCCTCACCGCATTCGGTCAACGCGACGCCCTTACTCCTGCGCACGAAAAGCTGCGCCGCCATGCCCTCCTCCAGCTCTTTGATGGATTTGGTCAGCGCCGGTTGCGAAAGATTCAGCGTCCTGCTGGCACCGCGAATGCTGCCCTGACGCGCAACCTCAACAAACGCCCGGATTTGATGAAATTTAATCTGGAATGTCATAGCCCGACCGATAACCGTTGTTTATCAGAGTAAAGAAACTGTCATCTACTTTAATGGAAAGGGATGTGCGAGGGTAATTCCTGAACGGTTAAAACTGTGAAAAATCGGTTAGTGATAAGTAAAAACTATCACAGCGTGAAGCAGTTCACATATTTTAATGATGACAGGAACAGATATGGACACACTGGCGCAGTACATCCAGACGTTAACGCCGCAGCTGAGCGCGTGGCGTCGCGATTTTCACCATTTTGCGGAATCCGGCTGGGTAGAGTTTCGTACCGCCGCGAAAGTCGCGGAAATACTGGACTCGCTGGGTTACGCACTGGCGATGGGCCGCGACGTGGTCGATGCCGAAAGCCGGATGGGGTTACCCGATGACACAACCCTGGCGCGAGAGTTTGCCCGCGCGCGCGCGCAGGGCGCGCCTGAGAAATGGCTGGCGCCGTTTGAAGGCGGGTTTACCGGCATTGTCGCCACCCTGAATACTGGCCGCCCGGGCCCAACCCTGGCGTTTCGCGTCGACATGGACGCCCTTGATTTAAGCGAAGCGCTTGACGACAGCCATCGCCCGTTCCGCGACGGGTTTGCCTCCTGCAATCCGGGCATGATGCACGCCTGCGCGCACGACGGCCACACCACCATTGGTCTGGGGCTGGCACAGGTGCTTAAGCAGAATGAAGCCCGGCTGAACGGCACCATCAAGCTGATCTTCCAGCCTGCCGAAGAAGGAACGCGCGGCGCGCGCGCCATGGTTGCTGCCGGGGCGCTGGATGACGTGGACTATTTCACGGCCATTCACATTGGCACCGGCGTACCTGCCGGGACGGTAATCTGCGGCAGCGATAACTTTATGGCCACCACCAAGTTCGACGTGAGCTTCACCGGCGTGGCCGCGCACGCGGGCGGTAAGCCGGAGGACGGTCGTAACGCCCTGCTCGCCGCCGCGCAGGCCGCCCTCGCCCTGCACAGCATCGCCCCGCACAGCGACGGCGCATCCCGGGTGAACGTCGGGGTGATGCAGGCGGGCAGCGGGCGCAACGTGGTCCCCGCGAATGCGCTGATTAAGGTTGAAACCCGCGGCGAAAGCGAAGCGATTAATCAGTATGTCTTTGAACGCGCGAAGGCGGTGATTACCGGCGCGGCGGCGCTCTACGGCGTGAGCGCGGAGATGCGCCTGATGGGGGCTGCCACCTCCAGCGCGCCGACGCCGGCCTGGGTTGATTATCTGCGCGAACAGGCGAGCCGGGTTTCCGGGGTTGTTCACGCCATCAATAAGGTGAAAGCGCCAGCGGGTTCCGAAGACGCCACGCTGATGATGGCCCGCGTGCAGCAGAACGGCGGCATGGCGTCCTATATGGTGTTTGGCACGGATTTGAGCGCCGGGCATCACAACGAAAAATTCGACTTCGATGAGCAGGTGATGCCTGTCGCCATCGAAACGCTGGCGCGAACTGCGCTTAATTTCCCGTGGACGCGAGGTGTGTAATGCAGGAGAACTACGCTTTTATTGCCGATGCGATCGACACGCGATGTCGGACGTTAGCCGATATTGCCGACGCGATCTGGGATCGTCCCGAAACCCGCTTTGAAGAGTTCTGGTCCGCCGAACGGCTGGCCAGCGAGCTGGAAGCAGAAGGCTTCACGCTGACCCGCGAGGCAGGCGGTATTCCAAATGCCTTTATCGCCAGCTTCGGCAGCGGAAAACCGGTTATCGCCCTGCTGGGCGAGTACGACGCGCTGGCCGGGTTAAGCCAGCAGGCACACTGCGCGACCGCGCAAACCGCCACGCCGGGGGCTAACGGCCACGGCTGCGGGCATAACCTCTTAGGCACCGCAGCACTTGCGGGCGCGGTGGCGGTGAAAAGCTGGCTGGAGCAGCACGGCGGCAGCGGAACGGTGCGTTTTTACGGCTGTCCCGGCGAGGAAGGCGGCTCCGGGAAAACCTTTATGGTGCGCGAAGGGCTATTTGATGACGTCGATGCCGCCGTCACCTGGCACCCGGAAGCCTTTGCCGGGATGTTTAACGTCAGCACGCTGGCGAATATTCAGGCCGCCTGGCGTTTTCACGGCGTGGCGGCGCACGCGGCCAACTCCCCCCATTTGGGACGCAGCGCTCTGGACGCCGTGACGCTGATGACCACCGGCACCAACTTCCTCAACGAACACATCATTGAGAAAGCGCGCGTCCATTACGCCATCACCGACACCGGCGGGATTTCCCCCAACGTGGTACAGGCGCAGGCCGAAGTGCTGTACCTGATCCGCGCCCCGGAGATGGCCGATGCGCAGCAGATCTACGAACGCATCGAGAAAATTGCCCAGGGCGCGGCGATGATGACCGAAACCACCGTCGAGTGTCGCTTTGATAAAGCCTGCTCAAGCTACCTGCCGAACCGCACGCTCGAGGCGGCGATGTATCGCGCCATGCAGCACTACGGCACGCCGCAGTGGACCGAAGAAGAGCGAAAGTTTGCCCGCGAGATCCGCGCCACGCTGACGCCCAACGATCTGCAAAACAGCCTGAAAAATATTGCCGCCACGGGTGGCGACGCGGGTAAAGCCTTTGCCCGTCGTCATCAGGCGACGCTGCTGGTAGATGAAGTCGCGCCTTACGCCGTCACCGACAACGTGCTGGCGGGTTCAACCGACGTGGGCGACGTCAGCTGGAAAATGCCGGTGGCCCAGTGCTTCAGCCCCTGCTTTACCGTCGGCACGCCGCTGCACACCTGGCAGCTGGTGTCTCAGGGGCGAACCTCTATTGCCCACAAAGGCATGCTGCTGGCCGGAAAAGTGATGGGCGCAACCGCGCTCAATCTGCTGCAGGACGCATCGCTGCTGAAAAAATGCCGTGAAGAGTTTGAACAGCAAATACAAGAAAAACCGTACGCGTGTCCGATCCCACGGGGCGTGACACCGTCACCTTTAAAATAAAAAAACATAACACAACACAACAACACTCCCGAGGAACGCCCATGAGTATGTCATCCATACCTTCGCATTCCCCATCCGGTAAGCTCTATGGCTGGGTTGAAAGGATCGGCAATAAAGTGCCGCACCCTTTCCTGCTGTTTATCTATCTGATTGTGATTTTGATGGTCGCCACTGCCGTGCTCTCCGCCTTTGACGTCAGCGTGCGCAGTCCGGCCGACGGCAGCCTGGTGGCGGTGAAAAACCTGCTCAGCGTTGAGGGGCTGCACTGGTTTTTACCCAACGTGATTAAAAACTTCAGCGGCTTCGCCCCGCTGGGCGCCATTCTGGCGCTGGTGCTGGGTGCCGGACTGGCCGAACGCGTGGGCCTGCTGCCCGCATTGATGGTAAAGATGGCTTCTCACGTCAGCGCGCGGTACGCCAGCTACATGGTGCTGTTTATCGCCTTCTTTAGCCATATCTCCTCCGACGCCGCGCTGGTGATCATGCCGCCGATGGGGGCGCTGATCTTCCTCGCCGTCGGGCGCCACCCCGTGGCGGGCCTGCTGTCGGCAATTGCGGGCGTGGGCTGTGGATTCACCGCCAATCTGCTGATCGTCACCACCGACGTGCTGCTCTCGGGCATCAGTACGGAGGCGGCGAAAACCATTGATGCGGCCATGCACGTCAGCGTGATCGACAACTGGTACTTTATGGCAAGCTCGGTCATTGTCCTGACGATTGTCGGCGGGCTGATTACCGATAAGATCGTCGAGCCGCGCCTGGGCAAATGGGAAGGCCGCAGTGATGAAAAGCTGGAGACGCTGAGCGAAACGCAGCGCTTTGGCCTGCGCGTGGCGGGGATTGTCTCGCTGGCTTTTATCGCGCTGGTGGCGCTGATGGTGGTGCCGGAAAACGGCATATTGCGCGATCCGGTTAAACATACGGTCCTGCCTTCGCCGTTTATCCAGGGCATCGTGCCGCTGATTATTCTCTTCTTCTTTGTCGTTTCGCTCGCCTACGGTATCGCCACCGGCAAAATCCGCCGTCAGGGCGATCTGCCGCAGCTGATGATCGAGCCGATGAAAGAGATGGCGGGCTTTATCGTGATGGTGTTCCCGCTGGCCCAGTTTGTGGCGATGTTTAACTGGAGCAACATGGGCAAGTTTATGGCCGTGGGCCTGACCGACGCGCTGGAGGCTGCCGGGCTAAGCGGCGTACCGGCGTTTGTCGGCCTGGCGCTGCTGTCATCCCTGCTGTGCATGTTTATCGCCAGCGGCTCCGCCATCTGGTCGATTCTGGCCCCGATCTTCGTGCCGATGTTTATGATGCTGGGTTTTCACCCGGCGTTTGCCCAGATCCTGTTCCGTATCGCGGACTCCTCGGTGATTCCACTGGCGCCGGTCTCGCCGTTTGTTCCGCTGTTTTTAGGCTTCCTCCAGCGCTATAAACCCGAGGCCAAACTGGGTACCTACTATTCGCTGGTTTTACCCTACCCGCTTATCTTTTTAGGGGTATGGCTGGTGATGCTGGTGGCGTGGTATCTTGTCGGCCTGCCGATTGGGCCGGGAATATACCCGAGGCTGAACTAAAGGAATGAGGATGCTGAGATTACTCGAAGATAAGATTGCGACGCCGCTTGGGCCGCTGTGGGTGATCGCGGACGAGCAGTTTTGCCTGCGCGCCGTTGAGTGGGAAGAGCACAGCGACCGCATGGAAGAGCTGCTCAATATTCATTACCGCTTGCAGGGTTATGAACGTATCAGCGCCACCAACCCGGGTGGGCTGAGCGACAAGCTTGCGGCGTACTTCGAAGGCGATCTCAGCATCATTGATACTCTGCCGACCGCCACGGCTGGCACGCCTTTTCAGCGCGAAGTGTGGCAGGCGCTGCGGTCGATTCCCTGCGGACAGGTCATGCATTACGGCCAGCTCGCGGAGCAGTTAGGTCGCGCAGGCGCTGCACGCGCGGTGGGTGCCGCTAACGGCTCTAACCCGGTCAGCATCGTGGTGCCCTGCCATCGCGTCATTGGCCGCAACGGTACCATGACAGGCTATGCCGGTGGCGTGCAGCGAAAAGAGTGGTTGCTGCGTCACGAAGGGTATCTCTTGCTCTAGTTCCCAGGCTTTTTGTGCTTAATTTTCTACCGGTTAGGCTAAAAATCCATAATCAAGCTGTGGAATTTCAAGAAGATGGCGACGCATTGTCGTCTCTTGTCCTTATTGAGGGTTTGTCAGGCTTACGTACTTACCAAAAAGATGTTAAAATTGACCAATATCAATTAAGGCTTGAGCAAACCTATGATCCCGGAAAAGCGAATTATACGACGCATTCAGTCTGGCGGTTGTGCTATCCATTGCCAGGATTGCAGCATCAGCCAGCTCTGTATCCCGTTTACCCTGAATGAGCATGAACTCGATCAGCTTGATAATATCATCGAGCGTAAGAAGCCTATTCAGAAAGGGCAGACGCTGTTTAAAGCGGGAGACGAACTGAAATCGCTCTATGCTATCCGTTCTGGCACCATCAAGAGCTACACCATCACCGAACAGGGCGATGAGCAGATCACCGGCTTCCATCTGGCGGGTGACCTGGTAGGCTTTGATGCCATCGGTACGGGCCACCACCCGAGCTTTGCTCAGGCACTCGAAACCTCGATGGTTTGCGAAATTCCGTTTGAAACCCTGGACGATTTGTCCGGCAAGATGCCTAACCTGCGTCAGCAGATGATGCGTCTGATGAGCGGTGAGATCAAAGGCGATCAGGACATGATCCTGCTGCTTTCTAAAAAGAATGCCGAAGAGCGCCTGGCCGCGTTTATCTACAACCTCTCCCGCCGCTTCGCCGAGCGTGGCTTCTCGCCGCGTGAATTCCGTCTGACGATGACGCGTGGCGATATCGGCAACTACCTGGGTCTGACCGTGGAAACCATCAGCCGTCTGCTGGGTCGTTTCCAGAAAAGCGGGATGCTGGCCGTTAAGGGTAAATATATCACTATCGAAAACGGTGAAGCGCTGGCCGTTCTTGCCGGGCACGCCCGTAACGTGGCGTAACACTCCGCATATTGATGACCAGACTGATAAATTCTTGTGATTTATTGGTCTGGTGTAATCACTTCCGTTTCAAGATATTTTCACCGTAGTACGTCCCCACACAGCGCCCGAAAGGTTCTCGTTGAGGTTATGAATTGAGAGAAAGTTTGTTTTTCGTTTCAGTCGTGATTGCCTCAGTGACCTTTATCTTCATCTGGATCATGCTTGTCGGCCCAATGAAGGGGGAAGAAAAAACCTACGTCCAGGACTCCACGACCTTTGCGATAGCAGTGATGGTGCTGCTGTTTATTGCGTTTATCGCGGTGACGACCACGGTGCTTTTCCTCTGATAAATTTTCATGACTTATAAATATGGTATGTAGACCCTTCAACATTCAATAAGTTATCAAAGAAAAATGACATTTTGGTTCGTTATCAGACGATAACGGAGAATGTAGGATAATCAAACGCCCTAAAAACTCCCCCCAGCAGCTCATTTCGCCGCCCAACATCCTCCAATTTTGCGTAGCTACTTCCCGTTTCGCAACGTGTCGCTTTACCTTCTCTCCCCTCAAGAGCATATTCGCCACCGATCCGTTTGTAAGACTTTACCAGCGCGCGACTTTTTCTCCCTGCCCTTTACTTTCATTCTGACTGACTGGAGTTTTTTTATGTGTGGAAGTTTTGCACAAGCCCAACCCCGTGAAGAATACCTGCTATATCTTGCCGACGAAGACGACCATGACATCGCATACGACCCGGAGCCGATTGGCCGGTACAACGTCGCGCCCGGTACTAAAATTCTGCTGCTGAGCGAACGCGACGAGCAGCTGCATCTTGACCCGGTCCTCTGATCCTACGCGCCAGGCTGGTGGGACAAAGCACCATTGATAAACGCGCGCGTCGAAACGGTCGCCACCAGCAGAATGTTTAAACCTCTGTGGCAGTATGGCCGGGCAATCTGCTTTGCAGACGGTTGGTTTGAGTGGAAAAAGGAAGGCGACAAGAAGCAGCCCCATTTCATTCATCGGGCAGGTGGCCAGCCGATATTCATGGCAGCGGTCG
Organism: Enterobacter vonholyi; assembly: GCF_008364555.1. Taxonomy (GTDB): domain Bacteria; phylum Pseudomonadota; class Gammaproteobacteria; order Enterobacterales; family Enterobacteriaceae; genus Enterobacter; species Enterobacter vonholyi. The sequence goes on along the minus strand of NZ_VTUC01000006.1, from coordinate 177,035 downwards.
GCAGCACGCCATTTGAGCGTGGTGATGAATCAGAGGGATTTCTTATCGTGATGTCTGCAGCGGATAAAAGGCCTGGTCGACATTCACGACCGTCGTCCTCTGGTTCTGCGATCAGAAGCTGCCCGCAAGTGGATGCGGCAGGATATAGGCGGGAAAGAAGCTGAAGAGATTGCTGCCAACGGAGCAGTACCCGCCGACGAGTTCATCTGGAACGCCGTGACGCGCACCGCGGATAATATGAAAAATCAGGGGCCGGAGTTAATCGACGTGATCCTATAAAGAAACAAGAGAGCCACATGAATTCCGAAATGAGAGAATAGCAGGTGTTCGGAATGCATACGTACATAACGGTTTCTTGAGTCATAGGGCGCAGGTCACGTCAGCTGGCAATAAGGCTAGTAAACGATTCGATTTTTGCATGCGCTTTATAAGATTACGCAAATAATTCAATGTATTACACGTCATGTTAGGCTATTTTAGATTTCCCTATTTATTTGTATTGTATCTCCTATCTTCGGTTTGTATATTCATGCAGACAAACCAGGAGAATCGCCATGATTTACATTGAACGCCTTGAATTTATTCATAAAAGTGGAGACGTACTGTATCCCGTGAAAATAACCAGAAAATCATCGGGGAAAACAGCCTTCCACCTTGTGCCATTCGGTCTGGATAAGACTGTGGATCTTGTTGAGGTAGAAGATCCTTTAGAAGCCATTAGGCTGGTTATTGATGAGAGTCATTCCATTCGCTGCAGCACCCTAACCGCTACTATTACGGATAAAAATGGCAAGCGGATTAAGCGAACAGGCATATATAGCATTAACGGGGCTAACATTAGAGAATACAACATCAGGTAATGGCGCAAAACGGGCCAGGGCATTAGCAAATTTTACCGAACTTTTAGCAGATCTGTATATTTTGTCGTATACAGCCACGACAGCATTTATCGCTTCATCTGCCACTGCAGCTGAATGCCCTGCCCTCCAAAGTGGAGCATTCCTTTTTCTTGCTGCGTTAGTGCACGACCAGATTCCCGTTCTTTTGCAACCAAGATAGCTATCAATGCGGGGATGAAAACAATTGTCATTTGTAGTTTGGCACTGCCATTTCGATGTAATGGGGATCGCTAACTTCGGTAAATTTATCGACGTATCATGATAAAAGTTCAAGTACGTCCAAAAGTTATATGGTACGGCCTGTAAACGTTAGCCTGTCGAGCATCTCGTAAAGATACACACCATACCATTTAAATTTAATTAGCCTGGCTTAAGCTCTGGTCAGTTCGTTTTTAAAGCGGATGTTTTTTACGGTATTTTTCAATGACGTTTGGTTTACACGCGTCAACATTTTTAGGGTCGACTACGATTTTCTCAATCCCCGGATGTTCCTTCACTACTTCCTGATAAGCTTTCAGAACGTCTTCATTGAAAGGAGTAGGATCAGTTGCGTTAATCAATCCTTTTTTAATCTTAAAGTCTGGTTTTGCGGCTTCTTCTCTGAATTTAGGACTGCAAATTAGTTCGGCTTGATATGATAACACCTCATCAGACAAGGATTTCGTGTTATCAGTGGCATGAACTGAAAGGCTTACTGTAGTGATAAATAATGCAAGTACGATCTTTTTCATGAATTTTACTCGATTAAATGTGTCAGATAACTTCTATCATAAAAAGAAACATCAGACTAAGGCTGATCACCCTACTAAAATTTGGTATCATTATGATAATTATTCCTTGCACATCCTGTCCATGCGCCCTCTCCCTGGCTTACTGGACAACGACACCAGGAAATGCCGACGAATAAAAGCGGCTAAATTTATTTCGCTGCCACAAACCTTGGCTCGTAAACGGTTTCTCTTCCCAGCAAGCGATTGCTACATAAAGTGATGCTCTGAAAGAGCAGAACTCTTGTACAACCTATCTAAGATAAAACAGTAACCTGAAAATCGCCGCGAACATAGAAAAACCGAAACGCAGCGCCTCAGGACAGTATTGGTAACCGACCAGCGCTCGACAACAAAGGCAGGTTCTCTGTCCTACGGATGGAAGAATGGATTACGTAGGGCAGGAATCAGAGAACTGTCCCCATCAGTCGAGACACACCATGCCTGCTGGTCACTTTATGCATGTGCACATCCTTCGTTTGTAGCGACACCGAGGGGACATGAGGATTCACGGATGGTTTATGAGGTCGGTGCAAAGTGGAACGGTGATATGGATAGGGACCAGGTTGCTGTTATTAACAGGAGGATTCTTGTCAATATGCCCCTGACGCGCCCACATAACGATTTGAAGCCCAAGAAAATCTTTACATTCATCATGCAGCAGTACGAACCAATAAATTTGCATGATTTATTGATCTGGCAAAACCTCCCCTCTGTTTCATTCAGGATATATAGGTTACTCTTTTAATTACAGACTGTGGTGACAGTAGTAAGGAGACCTGTATGGCCAAGTATCAAAACATGCTGGTAGCTATCGATCCGAATCAGGACGATCAGCCGGCATTACGACGTGCTGTGTATTTACATCAACGGATTGGTGGCAAAATCAAAGCGTTTTTGCCGATCTATGACTTCTCGTATGAGATGACCACCCTTCTGTCGCCTGACGAGCGAACCGCTATGCGTCAGGGCGTCATCAGCCAGCGTACCGCGTGGATCCGAGAACAGGCGAAGTATTACCTGGAAGCGGGTGTTCCCATTGATATTAAAGTGGTCTGGCACAACCGACCTTTCGAAGCCATCATCCAGGAAGTTGTCGCCGGTGGGCACGATCTGCTGCTGAAGATGGCGCACCAGCACGACAAGCTGGAATCCGTGATCTTCACCCCGACCGACTGGCATCTGCTGCGCAAATGCCCTTGCCCGGTCTGGATGGTTAAAGACCAGCCGTGGCCTGAAGGCGGGAAAGCCGTTGTGGCGGTAAACCTCGCTAGCGAAGAGGATTACCACAACTCCCTGAACGAGAAGCTGGTGAAGGAGACCATCCAGCTTGCAGACCAGGTCAATCATACTGAAGTGCACCTGGTAGGTGCCTATCCGGTCACCCCTATTAACATTGCCATTGAGCTACCTGAGTTTGACCCGAGCGTGTACAACGACGCGATCCGCGGTCAGCATCTGCTGGCCATGAAAGCGCTGCGCCAGAAATTCAGCATTGATGAGAAAATGACCCACGTGGAAAAAGGGTTGCCTGAAGAGGTGATCCCGGACCTGGCGGAACACCTGCAGGCTGGGATTGTGGTGCTGGGTACTATCGGCCGGACCGGTATTTCTGCCGCCTTCCTCGGCAATACCGCCGAACAGGTGATCGACCATCTGCGCTGCGACCTGCTGGTCATTAAGCCGGATGAGTACCAGACGCCGGTTGAGCTGGACGATCCGGAAGACGATTAACACCTGACGCCGCCCGACAATAAAAAAACCGCCAAATTCGGCGGTTTTTTCGTTTCAGCGCAACTTACAGCGCTTTCAGAATCGCATCCACGCTGGCTTTAGCATCGCCAAACAGCATGTGGGTATTCTCTTTGAAGAACAGCGGGTTCTGCACCCCGGCATAACCGGTATTCATAGAACGTTTGAAGACGATTACGTTCTGCGCCTTCCACACTTCCAGAACCGGCATACCGGCGATTGGGCTACCCGGATCGTCCTGTGCAGCAGGGTTAACGGTATCGTTGGCACCAATGACCAGCACGGTGTCGGTGTCGGCGAAATCATCGTTGATCTCATCCATTTCCAGCACGATGTCGTAAGGTACTTTCGCTTCCGCCAGCAGCACGTTCATGTGGCCCGGCAGACGCCCTGCCACCGGGTGAATACCAAAGCGAACCTTGATGCCCCGCGCGCGCAGCTTCTCGGTGATTTCCGCAACCGGATACTGCGCCTGCGCCACCGCCATGCCGTAGCCGGGGGTGATGATCACAGAATGCGAGTTTTTCAGCATGTCTGCGGTATCTTCCGCAGAAATTTCACGGTGCTCACCCACTTCTTCATCAGCACTGGAAGAAGAGCCATCTGTCCCGAAACCACCGGCGATTACGCTAATGAACGAACGGTTCATCGCCTTACACATGATATAAGACAGGATCGCGCCGGAAGAACCCACCAGCGCACCGGTGACGATCAGCAGGTCGTTGCTCAGCATAAAGCCTGCCGCCGCTGCAGCCCAACCGGAGTAGGAGTTCAGCATTGAGACAACAACCGGCATATCCGCACCACCGATGGACGCCACCAGGTGCCAGCCGAATGCCAGCGCGATGATGGTCATTACCAGCAACGCCAGCACCTGCAGACCGACGCTTTCGGTACGCACGAAGACCACCAGCAGAACAAATGACACCACCAGCGCCGCCAGGTTCAGCTTATGACGGTTTGGCAGCATCAGCGGTTTAGAGGAGATCTTTCCGCGCAGTTTACCAAACGCGACAATGGAGCCCGTGAAGGTCACCGCACCGATGAAGATGCCCAGGAACACTTCAGTAAGGTGGATGTTGACCAGAATCGGTTCCAGACCCGGTTCGTGATACAGGTAGCTGTTGAAGCCCACCAGCACCGCGGCCAGACCCACAAAGCTGTGCAGAATGGCAACCAGCTCCGGCATCTCGGTCATTTCAACGCGTTTTGCCAGACGAATACCAATCGCGCCACCGATGATCATCGCCACCAGGATCCACGCTACGTTGCCGGTATCCGGTCCGAAGATGGTGGCAATCAGCGCAATCGCCATTCCGGCGATACCAAAGTTATTCCCCTGCTGAGACGTTTCGTGTTTGGAAAGCCCCGCCAGACTGAAAATAAACAGGATTGCAGCAACAATGTATGCGGCTGTCACTAATCCTCCAGACATATGCTACCCCTTAGCCTTTACGAAACATTTTCAGCATGCGCTGAGTCACGGTGAAACCACCGAAAATATTGATACTGGCGATCAGCACCGCGATAAAACTCAGGAAGCTGATCCAGCCGCCGTGACCAATCTGAAGTAACGCCCCCACCACGATGATCCCGGAGATGGCGTTGGTTACCGACATCAGCGGCGTATGAAGCGCATGGGAGACGTTCCACACCACGTAGTAACCTACGACGCAGGAGAGCGCGAAGACGGTAAAATGGCCGAGGAACTCTTTTGGCGCGACGTCAGCCAGCCAGCCGAACAAAATAATTACCAGCGCCATGATCGCGTATTTACGCCACGGTGAAGCCGGTTTAGCAGGTTCTTTTGGCTCAGGCGCCGCTTTCGGTGCCGCCTGAGGCTGAGCAGAAACCTGAATAGGCGGCGCAGGCCAGGTAATTTCACCTTCACGGACCACGGTCACACCGCGCACCACCACATCGTCGAAATCAACGGTGACGTTGCCGTCTTTCTCTTTGCAGAGCAGCTTAAGCAGGTTGACGAGGTTAGTGCCGTACAGCTGAGAAGACTGCGTTGGCAGACGGCCCGGCAGATCGGTATAGCCGATCACCTTCACGCCGTTAGCGGTCGTGGTCACCTGATTCGGTACGGTATATTCACAGTTACCGCCGTTTTGGGCGGCCAGGTCGACAATCACGCTGCCCGGCTTCATGGAATCAACCATCTCACGGGTAATCAGCTTCGGCGCAGGTTTACCCGGGATAAGCGCGGTGGTGACAATAATGTCGACATCTTTCGCCTGAGCGGCGAAGAGTTCCATTTCGGCTTTGATAAAGGCTTCGGACATCACCTTCGCGTAACCATCGCCGCTGCCGGCTTCTTCCTTGAAGTCCAGCTCAAGGAATTCGGCGCCCATACTCTGAACCTGTTCCTTTACTTCAGGACGGGTGTCAAAGGCACGTACGATAGCGCCCAGGCTATTTGCCGCACCGATTGCAGCAAGGCCCGCCACGCCCGCGCCAATCACCATGACTTTCGCCGGAGGGACTTTACCCGCGGCGGTGATTTGACCGGTAAAGAAGCGACCAAACTCGTGGGCTGCTTCAACAATGGCGCGGTAGCCAGCGATGTTTGCCATGGAGCTTAAGGCATCCAGCGACTGCGCGCGCGAAATGCGCGGCACGGAGTCCATCGCCATTACGGTCACGCCACGGGCTGCCAGCTTCTCCATCAGCTCCGGGTTTTGTGCAGGCCAGATGAAGCTCACCAGGGTTGTCCCCGGATTCAACAGCGCAATCTCACCCTCTTCCGGTGCATTGACCTTCAGAATCACCTGAGACTGCCAGACGTCAGCACCGTCGACCACTTCCGCGCCAGCCTGGATAAAGGCCTCGTCATCGAAACTCGCCAGTTTGCCCGCGCCGCTTTCAACCGCGACCGTAAAACCCAGCTTAAGCAGTTGCTCCACCGTTTTCGGTGTTGCCGCTACGCGGGTTTCATTGGCTAACCGTTCTTTTGGTACCCCAATACGCATAGTTTTCCCTTCCATCGGTTCTTGATGATGGTTTATCGATAAATGCCCGCGATTTGTATCAATTTTCACCATCGCACCAGCGACGAGATATGATTAACCCCGGAAAATAAAACAGTAACAAACTGTCTATAACCTACTGAAAATAGCGCCCGTGATCTACCGCCAGAAAACACTATTTCTTACTTTATCTGTGAAAAATAAGCGATCGGCGTCACTGACAGTGATATTTACCTTAAATTCATCGCCGGAACCGATAAATCGCGCAAGCGAAGCGGTAAAAACATGATATAGCGCCGTAAGAGAACAACTTATTAACATTAAATTAACTTGTAAAAGTCATATGCTTTATCAGTTTTACTTGTCAAACGCGTGTTTTTTCAACATATCACTAAATGTTATCGAATAAGGTGATTCAGTGAGCACAGGCAGTGAAAAATGGCGCAGACAGCGACGGGTTTTAAATGCAATAATCGGGACCGTCTCAAATTAACAACAATACCAGTACATGGTTTGCGCAAGGCGAAGGATCATTTTTATGAAGCTTAAGAACACACTCCTGGCGTCCGCACTTCTTTCCGCGACCGCCCTGTCTGCGAATGCCGCAACAGAGTTAACGCCGGAGCAAGCGGCAGCGTTAAAACCTTTTGACCATACGGTCATTGTGGGTCGTTATAATTCTATTGGCGACGCCGTCGCCGCTGCATCAAAAGCTGCTGATAAAAACGGGGCGGCCTCGTTTTATGTCGTTGACCAGTCAGATTACGGCAACAGCGGTAACCTGCGCGTGACCATCGCGCTATTCAAAGACAATGCGCCAAAAGCTGACGCACCGAAAAACCGCGTGATCAACGGTGTTGTTGAACTGCCGAAAGATCAGGCGATTGAGCTGGAACCCTACGACACCGTCACCGTTCAGGGCTTTTACCGCAGCCAGCCTGAAGTGAACGATGCCATCACCAAAGCCGCGAAAGAGAAAGGAGCTTATTCTTTCTACATCGTGCGTCAGGTCGATGCTAACCAGGGTGGCAACCAGCGCATTACCGCGTTCATCTATAAAAAAGATGCGAAAAAACGTGTTCTGCAAAGCCCGGATGCCATCCCGGCGAATTCAGAAGCGGGTCGCGCGGCGATAGCGAAAGGCGGCGAAGCCGCGAAGAAAGTTGAAATTCCTGGCGTCGCAACGACGGCGGCTCCAAGCGCTGAAGTGGGTCGTTTCTTTGAAACGCAGTCCACGAAAGGTGGCCGTTACTCCGTTACGCTGCCGGACGGTACCAAAATTGAAGAGCTGAACAACGCCACTGCTGCGCAGATGGTGCCGTTCGACAGCATCAAATTTACCGGCAACTACGGCAACATGACGGAAGTCTCTTACCAGGTCGCGAAGCGTGCGGCGAAGAAAGGGGCGAAGTACTACCACATCACCCGCCAGTGGCAGGAACGTGGTAACAACGTGACCATCAGCGCCGATCTGTACAAGTAACAAAAGTCGTTTACGAAAGGCGGCGCAATGCCGCCTTTTTTTGTTACTTTTTTTGAATTTCTGCCTCACGTCATTGCATGCTTTCGTTACACTCCGTAAAATCCCGCGCCTTAGTGTGATCCACCATTTTTATGCGCCTGAGCGAAATAATTATTCTGGATTTTGACCTTTCATAACAGGAAGCCAATGGAAAAGAAACTTGGCCTGAGTGCTCTGACTGCACTCGTTTTAAGCTCAATGCTGGGTGCGGGCGTATTCAGTTTGCCGCAAAATATGGCGGCAGTCGCGAGCCCTTCTGCGCTCATCATTGGCTGGGGCATTACGGGTGTCGGAATATTGCTGCTGGCCTTCGCTATGCTGCTGCTCACCCGCATTCGCCCGGATCTGGACGGCGGCATTTTCACCTATGCGCGTGAAGGTTTCGGCGAGCTGATTGGCTTCTGTTCCGCGTGGGGATACTGGCTGTGTGCCGTTATCGCCAACGTCTCCTATCTGGTAATCGTCTTCTCGGCGCTCAGTTTCTTTACCGATACGCCTGAGCTGCGCCTCTTTGGCGACGGAAATACCTGGCAGTCTATTGTGGGCGCCTCGGTGTTATTGTGGTTCGTCCACTGGCTGGTGTTACGTGGCGTACAAACGGCCGCCAGCATCAATCTGGTGGCGACGCTCGCGAAGCTGGTTCCGCTCGGCCTGTTTATCGTTCTGGCCTTCATTGCGTTCCGTATGGACGTGTTTAAGCTTGATTTCAGCGGCGTTGCGCTGGGCGTCCCCGTCTGGGAGCAGGTGAAAAACACGATGCTAATTACCCTGTGGGTGTTCATCGGTGTAGAAGGCGCGGTCGTGGTTTCTGCCCGAGCCCGAAATAAACGCGATGTGGGCCGCGCCACGCTGCTGGCCGTACTCGCTGCGCTCGGGGTCTATCTGCTGGTAACGCTGCTGTCGCTGGGCGTGGTGGCGCGTCCTGAACTGGCTGAAATGCGTAACCCGTCAATGGCAGGGCTGATGGTGAAAATGCTCGGCCCCTGGGGCGACGTGGTGATTGCGGCTGGCCTTATCATATCCGTCTGCGGCGCGTATCTGAGCTGGACCATCATGGCGGCAGAAGTGCCTTTCCTGGCCGCGACGCACAAAGCGTTTCCACGCCTGTTCGCCCGTCAAAACCAAAACAGTGCGCCGTCGGCATCGCTCTGGCTGACCAACATCAGCGTTCAGGTCTGTCTGGTGCTGATCTGGCTCACAGGTTCAGACTATAACACCCTGCTGACCATCGCCTCGGAGATGATTCTGGTACCCTATTTCTTAGTGGGTGCGTATCTGTTAAAAATTGCCACACGCCCGGCGCATTATGTTGTGGGTGTCGGAGCCTGTATTTACGGCCTGTGGTTGTTGTATGCTTCCGGTCCTATGCATCTGCTACTGTCGGTAGTGCTGTACGCACCGGGTCTGCTGGTGTTTATCTATGCCCGCCGCACGCATCAGCTGGAGAATGCGCTGAAACGCCGTGAGATGGCATTGATTGGACTGTTACTGGTTGCTGCCCTACCGGCAACCTGGATGTTAATGGGATAGCATCGCCTTTCCCATTGTTGAACTGTAAAGGAGAATACGATGGGAAATGCACCGCTTCGCCCAATACTGATTACCGGTGGAGGCCGCCGTATCGGCCTCGCCCTCGCCCATCACTTTCTCAACCTTCGCCATCCGGTCATTGTCAGCTACCGTACGGAATACCCGTCGATTGAAGGGTTACGCAAAGCGGGGGCGGTCTGCATTCAGGCTGATTTTTCAACCGATGAAGGCATTCTGGCTTTCGCGGAAACGGTAAAAGCCACCACGACGGGGCTGCGCGCCGTGATCCATAACGCCAGCGCATGGCGTGCCGAAAAACCCGGTACGTCACTTAGCGAAACGCTCTCCTCCATGCTGCAGATCCACGTCAATGCCCCTTATCTGCTTAACCACGCTCTGCAGGACCTGCTGCGCGGCCACGGGCACGCTGCGGGCGACATCATTCACTTCACCGATTATGTAGTGGAGCGCGGCAGCGACAAGCACATCGCCTACGCGGCCAGTAAAGCCGCGCTGGATAACATGACCCGCTCGTTTGCCCGCAAGCTCGCCCCGGAGGTGAAGGTGAACGCCATCGCCCCGGCGATGATTTTGTTTAACGAAAACGATGATGCAGAGTATCGCCAGCAGGCGCTGAATAAGTCGCTCATGAAAATCGCCCCCGGCGAGAAAGAGGTCATCGACCTCGTGGATTACCTGCTCACCAGCTGCTACGTCACCGGCAGAACCTTTGCCGTGGACGGTGGCCGACCGCTGCGCTAGTGAAAGCGAATAACAGCCAGAATTACGGAACCGGCGTTAATTTTGAAAGATTAATGGAAGGTTAAGGTTTCGCGGTGTATGTTGGCTTTTTTCACGAAAACAGACGCTGTATGAATAAGATTGTTTATGTTGAAGACGAACCCGAAGTCGGGCAGCTGATCGCCGCCTATCTGGGTAAACATGATATGGACGTCATTGTTGAACCTCGCGGCGATCGTGCCGAAGAGGTGGTCGTCCGTGAAAACCCGGATCTGGTGCTGCTGGATATCATGTTGCCAGGCAAAGACGGCATGACGCTCTGCCGTGACCTGCGCTCCCGTTGGGAGGGCCCTATTGTCCTGCTCACCTCGCTGGACAGCGATATGAACCACATTTTGTCGCTGGAGATGGGTGCCAATGACTACATTCTGAAAACCACACCGCCTGCCGTCCTGCTCGCTCGCCTGCGCCTCCATTTACGCCAGCACGCCAGCATCGAACGCGAAGCACCGGCGCCGTCTCTGACGCCGCACAAAGCGATGCGCTTCGGGACGCTGTCTATTGATCCGATTAATCGTCAGGTGCTGCTCTCTGGCGAACTTATCGCCCTTTCTACCGCAGATTTTGACCTGCTGTGGGAGCTGGCAACGCATGCCGGACAGATTATGGACCGTGACGCGCTGCTGAAAAACCTGCGTGGCGTGAGCTATGACGGAATGGACCGCAGCGTTGACGTGGCGATTTCGCGTCTGCGCAAAAAACTGCAGGATAACGCCACCGAGCCCTACCGCATTAAAACCGTGCGTAATAAGGGTTATCTGTTTGCCCCACATGCATGGGAAACCTGAGAAGATAACCTGACAGAAATGAAGGCATTGCGCGATGATGCCTTCTCTTTCGTACGTTTATTTTTACGTTTGCGCAACAATTTACTTGCTAAGCACGCGAACTATTCCATAATTACCTTCTCGACTCTCCTTTCTTCAGCTCGCCCCGCTCTTGCGATCGTTTTACTCATTTTCGCCGTGAAGCTTTCACGACATCTCTCCAATAAATCTTGAAATGAGGATTTAAGCCCATGACATATGTATAGCTACGGTCAGGTAGAAGCGATAAAAACCAATCTTGAGTGGATTGTTAATCAGGCAACCCTTAACCACGTCACCCCCTCAAGAACCGATCAAAAAGCGCTCTTTGACCTGCTGGAACTCATCCAGTCTTACGAAATACTGCTGGACCTCATCAGCGAATACGGGACGGATGTGATTGATACGCATATTGCTGAAGGACTGGCGATGACCGAAAAACTCATCGCCAAGGTAAAAAACAGCGCGAAAGCCATATAACACGCTCGACAGACGTGAAAAACTCGAAGGGTTTTCATGTATATTCTGCACATAGTGTTTTTGCGGTGAGATCCAATGAAAAAGCTGTTTGTGCAGTTTTATCTTTTACTGTTTGTCTGCTTCCTGGTGATGACCATGCTGGTCGGGCTGGTTTATAAATTTACCGCCGAACGTGCGGGCAGGCAGTCGCTGGACGATCTGATGAAAAGCTCGCTCTATCTGATGCGCAGCGAGCTAAGAGAGATCCCGCCACACGACTGGGCGAAAACCCTGAAAGAGCTGGATCTGAATCTGTCATTCGATTTACGCATCGAGCCGTTGAAAGATTTCGATCTGGACCCGCCTGCCATGCAACGTCTGCGCGACGGGGACATCGTCGCGCTGGATGAGAAATACACCTTTATCCAGCGTATTCCTCGCAGCCATTACGTGCTTGCCGTCGGGCCGGTGCCCTATCTCTATTATCTGCACCAGATGCGTCTGCTGGACATGGCGCTGATGGCCTTTATCGCCATTTCGCTCGCGTTTCCGGTCTTTATCTGGATGCGCCCCCACTGGCAGGACATGCTGAAACTGGAATCCGCCGCGCAGCGTTTTGGCGAAGGGCATTTCACCGAACGCATTCACTTCGACAGCGGTTCCAGCTTTGAACGCCTTGGCGTGGCCTTTAACCAGATGGCCGATAACATTAATGCCCTGATAGCCAGTAAGAAGCAGCTGATCGACGGGATTGCACATGAACTGCGCACGCCGCTGGTTCGCCTGCGCTATCGTCTGGAGATGAGCGAGAATCTGACGGAAGCGGAGTCTCAGGCCCTGAACCGCGATATTGGCCAACTCGAAGCGCTGATTGAAGAGCTGCTGACCTACGCGCGCCTCGATCGCCCGCAAAACGAACTGAACCTCAGCACGCCGGATCTGCCCGCGTGGCTGCAAACCCATATTGACGATGTTCAGAGCGTAAACCCGCAGCGCACGCTGTTGACGCGCGTCACGCCGGGTGATTACGGCGCGCTTGATATGCGCCTGATGGAGCGCGTTCTGGACAACCTGATGAATAACGCCATGCGCTACAGCGAAAGTACGCTGCAAATTGGGCTGGATTTGCAGGGAAACCAGGCCAGCCTGACTGTAGAGGATGACGGACCGGGGATTGCCCCGGAAGCACGCGAAACCGTGTTTGAACCGTTTGTCCGCCTCGATCCCAGCCGCGATCGCGCCACCGGAGGATGTGGCCTGGGGCTGGCAATTGTCTACTCTATCGCCCAGGCCATGGGCGGTACGGTGCATTGCGAGGAGAGCGAGCTCGGCGGCGCGCGCTTCTGCTTTAACTGGCCGGTGTACCATAACATCGCCCTTCCCGTCCCTGCCTGACTTCAAGCGCACGCTGGCCTGACCCGGCGTGCTGTGCTATATGATAAGTATGTTGTAACTAATGAGAGTGTATATGGCGACCTACGATCTCATCGAACGGCTGAACAGCACGTTTCGGGAAATAGAACACGAGCTGCTAACCCTGACAGAACGTTTGCAGACCTGCCGCCTGCTGGCCGCGCGCGTCTTCACCCTGCCCGAGGTGGTCAAAGGGGCCGAGCACGATCCGCTGGATACCATCGACGTGAAGCAGCACATCGGCAATGCCGCACTGGAGCTGGCGATGAAGCACTATCGCCATCTTTTTATCCAGCAGCAGTCTGAACAGCGCAGCAGCAAGGCGGCGGTGCGGCTGCCCGGCGTGATCTGCCTGCAAACCGATGCCGCAGCGCGCGAAGCGCTGGAAAGCCAGATTACCCATATCAACAGCCTGAAAGCGGCATTTGAGAAAATCGTTACCGAAGAGTCGGGCCTGGCCCCCGCCGCCCGGTTTGAGTGGGTGCACCGTCAGCTTCCGGGGTTAATTACCCTGAATGCCTATCGCACGCTGACGGTACTGCGTCATCCCGCCACGCTGCGCTTCGGCTGGGCGAATAAGCACATCATTAAAAACTTCACCCGGGATGAAATTCTGGCGCAGCTGGAAAAAAGCCTGAAGACGCCGCGCACCGTCGCGCCGTGGTCGCGTGAGCAGTGGATTGAGCGCCTCGAACAGGAGTACCACAGCATCGCCTCGCTGCCGGCGGATACGCGCCTCAAAATTAAGCGCCCGGTGAAGGTTCAGCCTATCGCCCGCGTCTGGTATTCCGGCCAGCAAAAACAGGTGCAGTATGCCTGCCCAACGCCGCTGATTGCGCTCTATGATGACGATCGGGGGGCCATAGTGCCGGATATTGGTGAATTGCTGAATTACGATGCTGAAAATGTCCAGCACCGTTACCGACCTCAGGCGCAGCCGCTTCAGCTGATTATTCCGCGGCTGCACCTGTACGTAGCGAGGTAATTATTTCAGGCTGCCAACCATCGCCTCGGGACGTACCCAAGCATCGAACTCCGCCTCCGTCAGATAGCCCAGCGCCAGGGCGGAGGCTTTCAGCGTCAGCCCCTCCTTATGCGCTTTTTTGGCGATCTCGGCGGCTTTGTCGTAGCCAATATGGGTATTGAGCGCGGTCACCAGCATCAGCGATTCGTTCAACAGCTGGCTGATGCGCTCGCGGTTTGGCTCGATCCCCACCGCGCAGTGTTCATTAAAGCTCTCCATGCCGTCCGCCAGCAGACGAATCGATTGCAGAACGTTGTGGATCACCATCGGGCGATAGACGTTCAGCTCGAAGTTGCCGGATGCACCGCCCAGGTTAACGGCCACATCGTTGCCCAACACCTGGCAGCAGAGCATGGTCATGGCTTCGCACTGGGTCGGGTTGACTTTACCCGGCATGATGGAGCTGCCCGGCTCGTTTTCCGGAATGCTGATTTCACCGATGCCGCAGCGCGGGCCCGAGGCCAGCCAGCGCACGTCGTTGGCGATTTTCATCAGCGATGCCGCCAGCCCTTTCAGCGCGCCGTGGATGTGGACCAGCGCATCGCAGGTCGCCAGCGCCTCGAACTTGTTGGGCGCCGTGACGAACGGCTGCCCGGTTATGTTTGCCAGCTCCTCCGCCACGCGCACCGCATACTCCGGATGGGTGTTCAACCCGGTCCCAACCGCCGTCCCGCCGAGCGCCAGCTCCGCCAGATGCGGCAGGCTGTTCTGAATATGCTTCAGATTGTGTTCCAGCATCGCCACCCAGCCGGAAATCTCCTGGCCGAGCGTCAGCGGCGTGGCGTCCTGCAGGTGCGTACGGCCAATTTTGACGATGTCGCGGAAGGCCTGCGCCTTCTCGTTGAGCGTAGACTTCAGGACGTTGAGCTGCGGGATAAGCTGCTCGCGGATAGCAATCACCGCCGCCACGTGCATGGCCGTCGGGAAGACGTCGTTAGAACTCTGGCTCTTGTTGACGTCATCGTTCGGGTGAACCTTACGCTCCATCCCGCGCACGCCGCCCAGCAGTTCGCTTGCCCGGTTCGCCAGCACTTCGTTCATGTTCATGTTGCTCTGGGTGCCGGAACCGGTCTGCCAGATAGCGAGGGGAAATTCATCGGGATGCTTGCCCGCCAGCACTTCGTCGGCGGCGTTGATGATGGCGGTCGCTTTGTCTGCCGTCAGCAGGCCTAAATCCTGGTTCACTTTCGCGGCCGCGCGTTTGGTGAGCGCCAGCGCCTGAATCAGCGAGACGGGCATTTTTTCAGTCGAGATACGGAAATGCTCCAGCGAACGCTGGGTTTGCGCGCCCCATAGCTTGTCGGCCGGGACGTCGATGGCGCCCATCGAGTCTTTCTCATGGCGTACCGTGGTCATTACTTTCTCCTTGATAACAAAAGAGGGATAGCTCACATGCTTAAGGGATAAGTATTGATGACTTCTGAGAAACGTTATGGCGCTTTGTGCGCTCTTTTTGGTGTCGGGTGGCGACTACGCCACCCGGTTTTTTCAATTTACTTCACACACGCCGAACACTGGGACGACTGGATCTGCTTGAAGAAATCGTTGCCTTTGTCATCCACGAGGATGAACGCCGGGAAATCTTCCACCTCAATTTTCCAGATCGCTTCCATACCCAGTTCCGGGTATTCCACGCACTCCAGGCTCTTGATGCTGCCCTGCGCCAGAACCGCAGCCGGGCCGCCGATGCTGCCGAGGTAGAAGCCGCCGTGCTTGTGGCAGGCGTCCGTCACCTGCTGGCTGCGGTTGCCTTTCGCGAGCATGATCATGCTGCCGCCGTTGGCCTGCAGCTGGTCAACGTACGAGTCCATACGGCCCGCCGTGGTTGGGCCTAACGAGCCAGAGGCGTAGCCTTCAGGCGTTTTCGCCGGGCCGGCGTAGTAGATCGGGTGATCTTTAATGTACTGCGGCAGCCCTTCGCCGTTGTCCAGGCGCTCTTTCAGCTTCGCGTGCGCGATGTCGCGGCCCACGATGATCGTGCCGTTCAGGGAGAGACGGGTCGAGACCGGATACTGCGAAAGTTGCGCCAGAATCTCTTTCATCGGACGGTTCAGGTCAACGCGGACCGCTTCCCCCTCGCCCGCTTTGCGCAGCTCTTCCGGAATGTATTTGCCCGGATTGTTTTCCAGTTTTTCGATCCATACGCCTTCGCGGTTGATCTTCGCCTTGATGTTGCGATCAGCAGAGCAGGAGACGCCCATCCCGACCGGACAGGAAGCACCGTGACGTGGCAGACGGATCACGCGCACGTCGTGGGCAAAGTATTTGCCGCCAAACTGCGCGCCAAGACCCAGGTTACGCGCTTCTTCCAGAAGCTCCTGCTCAAGCTGAACGTCGCGGAACGCCTGACCGTGCTCGTTACCTTCGGTTGGCAGGCCGTCGTAGTATTTGGTTGAGGCCAGCTTCACGGTCTTCAGCGTGCTTTCAGCCGACGTGCCGCCAATCACAAACGCGATATGGTACGGCGGGCACGCCGCGGTGCCGAGGGTGCGCATCTTCTCAACCAGGTAGTTCTTCAGCTTACCCGGGGTGAGCAGCGCTTTGGTTTCCTGATAGAGATAGGTTTTGTTGGCCGAACCACCGCCTTTGGCGATACAGAGGAATTTGTACTCGTCCCCGTCGACGCTGTAGAGGTCAATCTGTGCAGGCAGGTTGGTGCCGGTGTTGACCTCTTTATACATGTCCAGCGCCGCGTTTTGCGAATAGCGCAGGTTGTCTTCGGTGTAGGTGTTATAAACGCCGTGTGCCAGCGCCGCTTCGTCACCGCCGCCGGTCCAGACGCGCTGCCCTTTTTTACCGACGATGATCGCCGTGCCGGTATCCTGACAGGTTGGCAGAATGCCTTTCGCCGCGATATCGGAGTTACGCAGGAACTGCAGGGCAACGTACTTATCGTTTTCGCTGGCTTCCGGGTCGCTCAGAATATCGGCCACCTGCTGCTGATGCGCAGGACGGAGCATAAACGAGGCGTCGTGAAAAGCGTGCTGCGCCAGCAGCGTCAGCGCCTGCGGATCCACCTTGAGGATCTCTTGTCCTTCAAATTCAGAGACGGAGACGTGATCGCGGGTTAACAGGTAATACTCGGTCTGATCCTTACTGAGGGGGAAAGGATCCTGATAATGGAAGGGTTTATTCGACATTGGTCTCTCACTTACTGCTTCGGTCTGTTTATTCAGGGCAGATGTTCCGCTGCCCGGCTTAAAAGCGAGTCAGCTTATCCTACACAATTTTTTAACAAAAACTGAGACTAGTACGACTTTTTACATCCACAGGTTACTTCCATGAGGTTTATTGCTTTAATACCCGGAGTTAATTCCACCTTTGAATCAGGGCTTGATAATGCAAAAACTCATTAACTCAGTGCAAAACTACGCCTGGGGAAGTAAAACTGCGTTAACGGATCTCTACGGTATCGCGAACCCAAACAACCTGCCGATGGCGGAACTGTGGATGGGTGCGCACCCGAAGAGCAGCTCAAAAATTGAAGACGCCAGCGGCCAGGTACGCAGCCTGCGCGATGTGATTAATGCCGATAAAGCCGCGCTGCTGGGTGACAAAGTCGCTCAGCGCTTTGGCGAACTGCCGTTCCTGTTTAAAGTTTTGTGCGCTGACCAGCCGCTCTCCATCCAGGTTCATCCGAACAAGAAAGCCTCAGAAATCGGGTTTGCGAAAGAGAACGCGGCAGGTATTCCGTTAGATGCTGCCGAGCGTAACTACAAAGATCCTAACCACAAGCCGGAACTGGTGTTCGCGCTAACGCCTTTCCTTGCGATGAACGCGTTCCGCGAGTTTTCAGAAATTATCTCCCTGCTGCAGCCGGTCGCGGGTGCCCATAAAGCCATCGCGCATTTCCTTGAAAACCCGAACGCCGATGCGCTGAGCCAGCTGTTTGCCAGCCTGCTGAATATGCAGGATGAAGAGAAAAGCCACGCCCTGGCGGTGCTGAAAGCCGCTCTGGACAGCCAGCAAGGTGAACCGTGGGAGACCATCCGTCTGATTTCCGAATTCTATCCGGACGACAGCGGCCTGTTCTCCCCTCTGCTGCTGAACGTGGTGAAGCTGAATCCGGGTGAAGCAATGTTCCTCTTCGCGGAAACCCCGCACGCCTACCTGCAGGGCGTGGCGCTGGAGGTGATGGCCAACTCCGATAACGTGCTGCGCGCGGGCCTGACGCCGAAATACATCGACATCCCTGAGCTGGTAGCCAACGTGAAGTTCGTGGCGAAACCTGCCGCGGAGCTGCTGACCCAGCCGGTGAAAAACGGTGCAGAGCTGGACTTCCCGATTCCGGTTGAAGATTTTGCCTTTTCCCTGCACGACCTGAGCCAGGCCGAAACCACCATCGCGCAGGAGAGCGCGGCGATCCTGTTCTGCGTGGAAGGCGAAGCGACGCTGCACAAAGGCGAACAGCGTCTGGTGCTTAAGCCCGGTGAGTCAGCATTCGTTGCAGCCAATGAGTCTCCGGTCAGCGTAAGCGGCACCGGTCGCCTGGCGCGTGTTTTCAATAAGCTTTAACCACTTACTGAATTTTTTAACAACTCTTGCTAAGCTAGTTGCAGGCTTAATATCTCCAGGCGGTTTTTACCGCCTGGTTTCATTTTAGGGATAGTCGCAATGAAAAAATCGGTCGTAGCGGTTGGAGTGATTGTAGCGTTAGGCGTGGTCTGGACGGGTGCCTCCTGGTTTACCGGGAAACAGCTGGAAGGCCGTCTGGCTGAGATGGTGGCGCAGGCTAACGGAGAGATTAAGCGCAGCGCGCCGGAGGCGGGCCTTGAGCTGAGCTACCAGAACTATCATCGCGGCGTGTTTACCAGCCGCATGCAGCTGGTAGTGAAGCCGGTTGCCGGTGCTGCAAACGGCTGGCTGAAACCGGGCCAGAGCGTGGTGCTGGACGAGGTGGTGAGCCACGGTCCCCTGCCGCTGGCGCAGCTGAAATCCTTTAACCTGATCCCGTCGATGGCGTCCGTTCATACCGTGCTGGTGAATAACGACGTCACCAAACCGCTTTTTGACCTGGCGAAGAATGAATCGCCTTTCGACATTAATACCCGCATTAGCTATTCCGGTGACACGAGTTCCGATATTGCTCTGAAAGCGCTGAACTACGAGAAAGAGAATGAGAAAGTCGCCTTCAGCGGCGGTCACTTCAAACTCGATGCTGACCGCGATGGAAACGTGTTCTCCCTGACGGGTGAAGCGGAAAGCGGCCTGGTCAACGCAGTGAACGAATATAACCAAAAAGTTCAGCTCACCTTCAATAACCTGAAAGCAGACGGCAACAGCCGCATGACCGATTTCCAGGAGCGTATCGGCGATCAGAAACTGTCTCTCGACAAAGTCGCCATTGCTGTTGAAGGAAAAGAGATGGCCGTGCTGGAAGGCATGGACGTCAACGGAAAATCCGACGTTTCTAAAGACGGTAAGAGCATCAATACCCAGCTGGATTACACGCTGAAGAGCCTGAAAGTGCAGAATCAGGATCTGGGCACCGGCAAACTGTCGCTGAAGATCGGCAATATCGACGGCCAGGCGTGGCACGAGTTTAGCCAGAAATACAGCAAAGAGAGCCAGGCGCTGCTGACCGATGCCGCGCTGCAGCAGAACCCGGAAGTCTACCAGCAGCAGGCGATGGCGGTGCTGTTCAACAACCTGCCGATCCTGCTGAAAGGCGAGCCGGTGGTCACCGTTGCGCCGCTGAGCTGGAAAAACAGCAAAGGCGAAACCAGCTTCAACCTGTCGCTGTTCCTGAAAGATCCGGCCACCGCCACGGGTGAACCGCAGACGCTGGCGCAGGAAGTGGATCGCAGCGTGAAGTCGCTCGACAGCAAGCTGACCATTCCAATGGATATGGCAACCGAGTTCATGACCCAGATTGCGAAGCTGGAAGGCTACGGCGATGAAGACGCCGGCAAGCTGGCGAACCAGCAGGTGAAAGGCCTGGCGGCAATGGGCCAGATGTTCCGCATCACGAAGGTGGATAACAACACGATTTCCACCAGCCTGCAGTACGCCAACGGCCAGGTCACGCTCAACGGCGACAAAATGCCGCTGGAAGACTTCGTCGGCATGTTTGGTATGCCTGCTCTGGGAATGCCGGAACCGGCTGAACCGGCAGCGCCAGCCGAACCGGCGGCACCGCAGCAGTAAACAGCAAAACCCCTCGCATGAGGGGTTTTTATTGCCCGCTAGCTTTTCCATCCCGCCAGGAAATCCAGCAGAAGCGCGTTCACTTTCTCTGGCTGCTCCTCCTGCGGAAGGTGGCCGCACTCATCGATACCATGCGCCCGCAGGTTCTCCGCCATTTCGGCCCAGACGCTTTCCATATCGAAAAGCTTGCCGACCGCATGAAAATCATTACCCCACAGCGACATTACCGGGCAGGTGATTTTCACCTCAGCGTCTGCCATATCCTGCGCAATATCCTCTGCGTTGGCGCGATAGTCAGCCATAGCGCCTCGCACGGCCCCCGGTGCCTGATACGCCCGAACATAGGTATCAAACGCCTCGCCGCTGATGGTAGACGGATCGTAGGTCCAGTCCGAGAAAAAATGGCGCAGCCAGATATTCTCCCGACCCGCAATCAGCGCTTCCGGCAGGTCTGGCACAAGATGAAACAGAAAGAACCAGTAGGCACGCGCAATCGACGCATTAAGATCGCGCGCCACAATGCGCGTTGGCACGTTATCCATCACCACCATACGATCCACCAGCTCAGGGTAATCTTTTGCAAACCGCGTCGCCACGCGTGCGCCGCGATCGTGCCCCACCAGTACCACTTTCTGTAAGCCAAGCGCACGCATCAGTTCCCGGATGTCCCGCGCCATGTTGCGTTTATCATAGCCAGATGCAGGTTTATCCGTTTCGCCATACCCGCGTAAATCTGGCGCAATCACGCGGTAGTGCCGGGACAATACAGGTATCTGGTAGCGCCAGGCATAGTTTGTTTCAGGGAAACCATGCAGGAGAATAACCGGTGCGCCTTCACCATCTTCGACCACATACTGACGGATACCGTTTGCCGTTACGGTGTAACTTTTCATGTTCATAACCTCATATTATTTCAGCAGAGGCACGTTGGCCGCACGTTGATAAGGACCGTAATTTACCGGGTTCCAGCTAAAACCCTGCTGCCCGGCGGTAATATGCCCGATACCGGGGAATGGCAGATGCGCTGCGGCCATCCACTCACCGTCTTTCGCCAGCGCGTTAAATTCCTGCGTCCGGGACGAGATGGCTTTTTTCGGATCGACATCGAAGCGAATAGACACTTCAGGGTGCGGGAACTGGACGGCAGGCGCATGAATCAAATCCCCAATGAAGTTGATAGCCGTACCCTGCGACGCAAAGCGATAAACGGTACTGCCAGGCGTATGACCAGTGGCATAGGTCGTCTGGACTTCCGGGATCGGCGAAGCTGGCGGGACGAAGGTTTTAAGATGCCCGGTGGCTTTATACGCAGACAGAGCATTCCTGGCGATAGCGAAATACTCCTTCGCGTTAGCCGGAGCGCTCGCTTCTTTTGCAGGGTCAAGCCAGTAGTCGGCCTCCCCCTGCGGTACGTAGACGGTGGCATTGGGGAACAGCGCCTTACCGTCTGCATCGCTCAGGCCGCACACGTGGTCAAGATGCAGGTGGGTCAGGAAAATGGTATCGACCTGCTCAGGACGATACCCTGATGCGTTCATATTGCTGACCAGCTGGCCAGCCGTTTCCGACATGCAGTGGCCGCCCCCGCTGTCAATCATCACCAGGTGTTTACCGGTATTCACCAGGAAGGCGTTGAAGGCAGTAGGCATGCGTTCGGCATCAATTTTGTGTTGAGCCAGCAGTTCGCGAACCTTGTCGCCTGAGAGCCCGTGTAGCAAGGCAGGCGAAAGATCGTTATAGCCGTCGAAAAGCGCCGTCACCTCATATTCCCCGACAGCCAGACGATAATACCCCGGGACCTGCTGTTTCACCTGCGCGGGGGCATCTGCCCATGATGTGCTTGCAAAGAGCAGGCCGCTGAACGCCAGAACCGTTTTCAACTTTTTCATCTTCACTCCAGACTGATATTTTTTCAGGTTGTGAAGAGACTATGGCAGCGTAACGATTAATAATGTAGACATGTACTTTGATAGGTCAGCATAACGAAAAGCGATACAATGAAGCTGGAAGACGTTGAAGTGTTTGTCGAAGCCGTCAAGGCGGGTAGCCTGGCGGGCGCCGCGCGTCGGCTCTCTGTGAGCCCTATGGCGGCGTCACGGTCTCTTAATAATCTTGAGGCGGAACTGGGGGTCAGGCTGGTGCACCGCACCACGCGTTCCCTCTCACCCACCAGCGATGGGGACGTTTTTTTACCCCATGCGCAGGCGCTGCTGGAAGATAAAAATAATGCGCTGGCCGATCTGTTTCCCGAGGGGACGCATCTTACCGGACGCCTGCGCATTACCGCCTCAGCGGGGTTTGGCCGTAAGATCGTTGCTCCCATGCTGACACGGTTTATGCAGCAACATCCCGCTCTGCAGGTTGATTTACTCGCCACCGACGAACAGGTGGATATTGTCGGAAAAGGCATAGACGTGGCGTTACGCATTGCGCCGCTGCGCGACAACCGATTAGTTGCCCATCGCCTGTGTCACAACCCACGGGATCTCTGCGCCAGCGCGGCGTATCTTGCCGCGAATGGCTATCCAAAATCGTTTAACGATCTGGCGGCACATAGCTGTCTGACCACGTCAGATACCGTCCACTGGTCATTCGAACAGGGCGAACAGCGCTACAGGCAAAAGGTGTCGGGTCGATTCTCCGCGAACTCTGTTGAGGCAATTTTCGAAGCCTGCCTTGGAGGGTTGGGCATCGCCAATTTATCTCGCTGGTACGTAGAACCGGCCTTCAGAGAGGGGAAACTCGAGCGGATCGTCCTGGAAGATGCCCGGCCGGAATCGCTGGCCGTTTGGGCGGTTTATCCGACCTCCAGGCTGATCCCGGCAAAAGTACGAAAATTTGTGGAGGCACTGGAAGCCGAACTGTTGCTCAATCCGCTAACGCAACTCACCTGATACTATTTTACCGGCACCAGGCGCGCCGCCACAATCTGGTGCCCGGCCTGCACATCCGTATTTTCGATACGCTGCATGATTCTGTCCGCCAGGGTGTAACCCATCTCCCGCGCGGGGGTAGTGGCCCAGACGATCGGCAGATCGTCCAGCGCGTTTTCACCGACGTCGGCGAACGCCCCCAGCGCCACCTGGTGGCCGAAGAAGGTTTCCACCCCGCCCTCGCCGCTCTGACGCCCGGCGCGGATCAGGCCAAACCAGGCGCCCATGGCGATCACATCGTTGTAGCAAATCACGGCGCTGATCGTCGGGCTGCTTCGCAGCAGCGCGCCTATCGCTTCCGCCGCCATCTTCTGGCTGGACTCACACTCCACGACCCACTCGCTGTGGAACGGCAGGCCGTATTTAATCAGCGTCGCACAGTAGCCGCCGACCCGCTCGGCGCGGGTCAGGGACGAGCTTTTCCCGCCCAGCCAGGCAATGCGCTGATGACCGCGACGAATAAGATGCTCGGTCAGCATTTGCGCGGCCTGCATGTTATCCGGACGCAGCGTATCGGCTTCGTCGAGGTAGCTGGCGCGCGAGGCAAACACCAGCGGCACGCCCTTTTCGGCGGCACGCTCGCACAGCTCGCTGCCCACGCCCGACGCCCCTGCGACGATCACCCCGTCCACCCCCTGGTTCAACAGCATATCGAGCCGGGAAAGCAGCTGATCGGCTTCGCGGCCGCCGTGAAGCAGAAAGACCATCCGCCCCTGCGCTTCAAGCGCTTCGGTTAACCCGGCCGTCAACTCCGCATAGAAAGGTGACGTCAGGTCACGAACGATCAGGCCAATCACCCCGCTTTGCCCCCCGCGCAGCGCCGACGCCTGGCGGTTACGCACAAAGCCCAACTGTTCAACCGCCTCGTTCACCCGCTGACCGGTCGCGGGAGAGATGCGCCCTTTTCCGCTCAGTACCAGAGAAACGGTGCTGACGGAAACCCCCGCCGCCAGCGCGACATCGTTGATGGTGACTTTTTTCACTACGGCCATGTGTTGGCGTGACTCCCTGAAAATGAGATCGGTAAAACGTTTTATCAATACGTTATCTTTATACTACCAGTCAAAGCCTGAGAATGTGATTTAGCGCGCACTAAACTTTGATAAAACGTTTTATCTTCTCGCAGAATTGAGGCAGACAAACTGATTTTAACAATAAAGGAGTCGTTTTATGACGGCGAAAGCAGCACAAAAAATATCGCTGTGGGAATTTTTCCAGCAACTGGGTAAAACCTTTATGCTGCCCGTGGCACTTCTCTCGTTCTGCGGGATCATGCTCGGGATCGGCAGCTCGCTCAGCAGTAAAGATGTCATCACGCTGATCCCGTTCCTCGGTACTCCCGTGCTGCAGGCGATCTTTATCTGGATGAGTAAAGTCGGCTCCTTTGCGTTTAGCTTCCTGCCCGTCATGTTCTGTATCGCTATCCCGCTGGGCCTGGCCCGCGAGAACAAAGGCGTCGCGGCGTTTGCCGGTTTTGTGGGTTACGCGGTGATGAACCTGGCGGTTAACTTCTGGCTGACCGCGAAAGGCATTCTGCCGACCACCGACGCTGCCGTGCTGAAAGCTAACAACATTCAGAGCGTCATCGGTATCCAGTCTATTGATACCGGGATCCTCGGTGCAGTGATCGCGGGCGTGATTATCTGGATGCTGCACGAGCGCTTCCACAATATTCGTCTGCCGGATGCCCTGGCCTTCTTCGGCGGTACCCGCTTTGTGCCGATTGTGACCCTGGTGGTCATGGGTCTGTTTGGTTTGATCATTCCGCTGATCTGGCCGGTCTTTGCGATGGGCATTAACGGTATTGGCCGCATCATCAACGGCGCGGGAGATTTTGGTCCGATGATCTTCGGCACCGGCGAGCGTCTGCTCCTGCCGTTTGGCCTGCAGCATATCCTGGTGGCTCTGATTCGCTTCACCGAAGCGGGCGGCACCATGGAGGTGTGCGGTCACGATGTGAGCGGCGCGCTGACCATCTTCCAGGCGCAGCTGAGCTGCCCGACCACCCACGGCTTCTCCGAAAGCGCAACCCGCTTCCTGTCTCAGGGTAAAATGCCTGCCTTCCTCGGCGGCCTGCCGGGTGCCGCGCTGGCGATGTACCACTGCGCGCGCCCGGAAAACCGTCATAAAATTAAAGGCCTGCTGATTTCCGGCGTGATCGCCTGCGTCGTGGGCGGTACCACCGAGCCAATCGAATTCCTGTTCCTGTTCGTCGCACCGGTGCTGTACCTCATCCACGCGGTGCTGACCGGTCTGGGCTTTACCGTGATGGCGGTGCTGGGCGTTACCATCGGCAACACCGACGGCAACGTGATTGACTTCGTAGTCTTCGGGATCCTGCACGGCCTCTCCACCAAGTGGTATCTGGTCCCGGTCGTGGCGGCGATCTGGTTCGTGGTGTACTACGGCATCTTCCGCTTCGCCATCACCCGCTTTAACCTGAAAACGCCAGGCCGCGATACCGATACGGCCACCAGCGTCGAGCAGGCGGTAGCCGGTACCGTGGGCAAATCCGGCTATAACACCCCAGCAATTCTGGCAGCGCTGGGCGGTGCGGATAACATTACCTCGCTGGATAACTGCATTACCCGCCTGCGTTTGTCGGTGGCGGATATGTCAAAAGTGGACACCAACGCCCTGAAAGCCAACCGGGCCATCGGCGTGGTACAGTTAAATCAGCACAATTTGCAGGTGGTTATCGGCCCGCAGGTACAGTCAGTGAAAGATGAGCTGGCTACCCTGATGCGAACAGTAGAAGCCTGATGCCTCAGCCCCCTCTCCATGAGGGGGTTTTACGTTAAGGATTAAAGCATGTTTGATTTCTCAACCGTCGTGGATCGACACGGCACCTGGTGTACGCAGTGGGACTACGTCGCCGACCGTTTTGGCGCGGACGATCTGCTGCCCTTCACCATCTCGGATATGGATTTCGCCACCGCCCCCTGCATTACCGACGCGCTGCATCAGCGCATTCAACACGGCGTGTTCGGTTACAGCCGCTGGAAAAACGACGAGTTTCTCGCCGCCGTCGCGCACTGGTTTCAGCAGCGTTTTAACAGCCGGATTGATACCGAAACCGTGGTTTATGGCCCCTCCGTCATCTACATGGTCTCTGAACTGATACGTCTCTGGTCAAACCCCGGCGACGGCGTGGTGGTACACACCCCGGCATACGATGCGTTTTATAAGGCCATAGAGGGTAACGCGCGTCGTGTTGTGGCGGTTGAGATGGAAAAGCAGGCAGCAGGCTGGCAGGGCAATATGGCGGCCCTCGAAGCGGCGCTTGCGAAACCGGAAAACAAAATTTTGCTGCTGTGCAGCCCGCAGAATCCGACCGGCAAGGTCTGGACGCGGGATGAGCTGACGCACATGGCGGAACTGTGCGCACGCTATGACGTGGCGGTGATCAGCGATGAAATTCATATGGATATGGTGTGGGGAGAGCATCGTCACACGCCGTGGATCGCGGTGGCGCGCGGGAAATGGGCGCTTCTCACCTCCGGCTCGAAAAGCTTTAATATTCCAGCGCTGACGGGCGCTTACGGCATGGTTGGCGATGAAGAGAGCCGTAACGGTTATCTCAGCGCACTAAAAGGACGGGACGGACTCTCTTCCCCTTCCGTGCTGGCGCTGACGGCGCATATCGCCGCCTATCAGCAGGGGGAGCCGTGGCTGGATGCCCTGCGGGGTTATCTCGAAGCAAATTTGTCGTATATCGCGCAGGAAGTAAACCACGCTTTTCCGAAACTGAACTGGCAGCCGCCGGAAGCGACCTATCTGGCCTGGATCGATCTGCGCCCGCTGAACATTGACGATCGGGCGCTGCAAAAAGTGCTGATCGAGCAGCAAAAAGTCGCCATCATGCCGGGATATACCTATGGAAAAGAGGGAAATGGCTTCGTACGCCTGAATGCGGGCAGCCCGCGAAGCAAGCTTGAGCAAGGGGTTCAACGCCTGATTGCCGGGATTAATACGCTCCTGTAATCAATTTGCGCAACGGAATATTCCCTTGCGCAAATAGCTTTTTACCCCGTTTTGTTTTTATAATATGGCGCACTTTAACCAGAAAAGAGTGCGACCATGATTGATACACGCCTGCCTTTAACTGATATTCATCGTCACCTTGACGGTAACATTCGTGCCCAAACCATCCTCGATCTTGGCCGCCAGTTCAATTTAACGCTTCCTGCTCAGACCCTTGAGTCCCTGATCCCTCACGTACAGGTGACCTCTAATGAACCGGACCTGGTCAGCTTCCTGAGCAAACTCGACTGGGGCGTAAAGATGCTGGCGTCGCTGGATGCCTGCCGCCGCGTGGCGTTTGAGAACATCGAAGATGCCGCCCGCAACGGCCTGCACTACGTCGAGCTGCGCTTCTCGCCGGGCTACATGGCGATGACCCACAGCCTGCCCGTTGCAGGCGTGGTGGAAGCCGTCATTGAAGGCGTGCGCGAAGGGTGTAAAACCTTCGACGTTCAGGCTCGCCTGATCGGCATCATGAGCCGTACCTTCGGTGAAGCCGCCTGCCTGCAGGAGCTGGAGGCGCTGCTGGCCCATCGCGATGCCATCACCGCCGTCGATCTCGCCGGTGACGAGCTGGGCTTCCCGGGCAGCCTGTTCCTCTCCCACTTCAACCGCGCGCGCGATGCCGGCTGGCACATTACCGTGCATGCGGGCGAAGCGGCTGGCCCCGAAAGCATCTGGCAGGCCATCCGCGAGCTGGGCGCCGAGCGTATCGGTCACGGCGTGAAGGCGGTAGAAGATCGCGCGCTGATGGATTTCCTGGCGGAGCAGCGTATCGGGATTGAGTCGTGCCTGACGTCTAACATTCAGACCAGCACCGTCGCATCGCTGTCGCAGCACCCGCTGAAAACGTTCCTTGAGCACGGCGTGCTGGCCTCTCTGAACACTGACGATCCGGCGGTACAGGGCGTGGATATCATCCATGAGTACAACATCGCCGCACCGCAGGCGGGTCTGAGCCGCGAGCAGATCCGTCAGGCGCAGATCAACGGGCTGGAGAGTGCCTTCCTGACGCCTGCAGAGAAGCAGGCGCTGAAAGATAAAGTGGCTCGCGGTTAACTCCGCTGCCGGGTGGCGCTAACGCTTACCCGGCCTACTAAAATATTTAAAAATTATGCCAGACAGAGCGTCGCGCGATGTTTGGCAGATTCAATACCCAGCTCAATCAGCTCCATAATCTGTATCGCCTGGCTGGCCGGAACCGGATTCTCTCCCGTGCCGTTCAGCGCATCGCGGATGCCCGCATAATAGGCCGGATAGTTACCCGGTATCGTCAGAAAGGTCTCCTCGACCAGCTCCTCGCCTTCCACCCGCGTCACTACGCCGTCGCGCATATCATAGCCCCAGTCTTCCTGCGGTAAACGTTCACCGCTTTTCAGCCGGTCTTCCTGCGGATCGAGACCAAACTTCACGTAGCTCCCGCGCGTGCCGTGCATAATATAGCGGGCCGATTCCGCGGCCGCGACCATCGTACCGTGGAGCACAATCCGCCGCTGCGGGTAACTCAGCACCGCGTGGAAGTAATCGGTCGTCTGTGCTCCGGGCCTGAGCTGGGCCAGATCGACCGTCATGCTCACCGGCAGACCAAAAAGATTGACGGCCTGATCCAGCAGATGCGGGGCTAAATCGTACCAGATGCCGCTGCCCGGACCGGCCTGCTCGCGCCAGCGGTTTCGTACCTGCGGACGGAAGCGGTCAAAGTGCGATTCAAAAAAGAGGATCTCCCCTAATGAGCCCTCACTGAGAAGCCTTTTTACCGTTAAAAAGTCGCTGTCCCAGCGGCGGTTATGGAACACCGACAGCAACCTGCCCAGACTCTTTGCCAGCGCATCCAACTCGCGCGCCTGAGACAACGTAACGGTAAAGGGCTTATCGACAACCACGTGCTTGCCGGCTTCCAGCGCGGCCTTTGCCAGTGGAAAGTGGGTGTCGTTCGGCGTGGGGATAACGATTAAATCAATATTCGGATCGTTGAAAAGGTGTTTTGGCTCAGAGACAACCGGCACGGAAGGCCAGTCTGTATGGACTTTAGCGGCATCGCTGCTGGATACCGCTGCCAGCGCCATCCCCGGCGTCCCGGCTATCAGAGGCGCATGAAACGTTTTGCTTGCATACCCGTAGCCGATAAGCCCAACGCGGATATTATCACTCATAGTGCCATCCTCTTTTATGACGTTCTTATTTCACACTGGCTAGCCTGGCATTACCACAGATTAATAATGTGCCATATGACTTAAAATAGCAGGTCGTACGGGTTGTTTTTGTTACATAGTATTAACCTACTGATTTTGTTTAAGGGAACCGTTCCCAAAGCGCTTGCGGCCGGGGAAACGTCGCTGTAACATTTGCACCCTGTATTTAAGGATAAAGTACAACTACGAATCATGACGTCAATTATTAATCGAATCATTGAATTAGCGGGATGGATTGTCCTTGGGGTTTCGGTCATTTTGCTGGGCGTTGCCAGCCATATCGATAACTACCAGCCGCCGGAGCCTGTCACAGTCGCCCAACCCAAGTAACCGGTTACCGCAATAAAGAGTGACATAATATGTCAGTTACTTATTGCCAGCCCTGGTGAACACGGTTAACCTTCTCTTCCAGGCATCGTCTGATGCCTGAATTTCAGCAAAGAAAACTCCTAATTTCGTCGCGTTACCTGAGTGGGCTGTTTACGTCTTTATTAATCCGTTTATTATTCGAACGAATTACCTTAACTGGTATTACTCACTTTTATATGGAAACTTATTAATATGACAGTTCAGGACTATTTATTAAAATTTCGCAAGATCAATTCGCTTGAGAGCCTGGAAAAACTGTTTGACCATCTGAACTACACCCTGTCTGATAATCAGGACATCATTAATATGTATCGTGCCGCTGACCATCGCCGTGCGGAGCTGGTTTCCGGCGGTCGTTTGTTCAACGTGGGTGAAGTGCCTAAGTCAGTATGGCGCTACGTTTTATAAGAAAGTAGCCATCCGCGCGAAATGTTATATACTCTCCGCCCTGCCAACTGGCTGTAAAACATTTCGCGCAGATTATGGGAGAGTTCATGACCGCAACGCCTGGAGAACGCATTGGAGGCTGGTTAATCGCCCCACTGGCATGGCTGCTGGTTGCCTTATTAAGCGCATCACTTGCGCTGCTGCTTTATACCACCGCACTGATTACCCCTCACGCCATCCAGACCCTGATGTCGCAAAACGTGCTGAATATTGCTTTGTGGTTTGTGTCATTCGTTTTCGCGATCGGGATGTGGTACTACACGCTGTGGCTGACCATCGCCTTCTTTAAGCGCCGTAAGAATGTGCCTAAGCACTACATTATCTGGCTGCTGGTTTCGGTCCTGCTGGCGGTGAAGGCATTTGCTTTTTCGCCCGTTTCAGACGCGCTGGCCGTTCGTCAGCTGCTTTTCCCGTTGCTGGCCGCGGCGCTGCTGGTACCCTACTTCAAGCGTTCGACACGGGTGAAAAACACCTTCGTGAACCCGTAATAACCCTACAGATAACCTGTTGTCGCCTGCGTGTGTTTGTCCGATAATAGGCGGCTTTTTTATTTCAGGCTAAATAATGACCGATTACTTACTGCTCTTTGTCGGCACCGTGCTGGTTAACAACTTCGTTCTGGTGAAGTTCCTTGGCCTGTGTCCGTTTATGGGCGTTTCCAAAAAGCTGGAAACGGCAATGGGCATGGGGCTGGCGACGACCTTCGTCATGACGCTGGCGTCCATCTGCGCGTGGTGGATTGATACCTGGATCCTCATTCCGCTGGGGTTAACCTATCTCCGTACGCTGGCCTTTATTTTGGTTATCGCGGTGGTAGTGCAATTTACCGAAATGGTGGTGCGCAAAACCAGCCCGGCGCTCTATCGCCTGCTGGGTATCTTCCTGCCGCTGATCACTACCAACTGCGCCGTTCTCGGCGTGGCGCTGCTGAATATCAACCTTGGCCATAACTTTATGCAGTCGGCGCTGTACGGTTTTTCCGCTGCAGTCGGTTTCTCATTTGTTATGGTTCTCTTCGCGTCGATTCGCGAGCGTCTGGCGGCAGCGGATATCCCCGCCCCTTTCCGCGGTAACGCGATTGCGCTGGTGACCGCAGGTTTAATGTCTCTGGCCTTTATGGGCTTTAGTGGTCTGGTGAAGTTGTAATGAGTGCTATCTGGATTGCCATCGCCTCTATTAGCGTTCTGGGGTTGGTGTTTGGCCTTATCCTGGGTTACGCCTCCCGCCGCTTCGCGGTAGAGGACGATCCTGTTGTTGAGAAAATTGATGAGCTCCTGCCGCAAAGCCAGTGCGGGCAGTGCGGCTACCCGGGCTGCCGTCCCTACGCGGAAGCGGTAGGCATTCAGGGTGAAAAAATTAACCGCTGTGCGCCCGGCGGCGAAGCGGTGATGTTGAAAATTGCGGCCCTGCTTAACGTTGATCCGCAGCCCGTTGACGGCGATGCGGAGGTACTGGAGCCGGTCCGCGCGCTGGCCGTGATCGACGAAGCGAACTGCATCGGCTGCACCAAATGTATTCAGGCCTGCCCGGTCGACGCCATTGTTGGCGCAACGCGCGCCATGCACACCGTGGTGGCGGACCTGTGCACCGGCTGTAACCTCTGCGTAGCACCTTGCCCGACGCAATGTATCGAGCTGCGCCCGGTTGAAACGACTACCGAAAGCTGGAAGTGGGATCTTCAAACCATTCCGGTTCGCAATATTCCTGTGGAACAACATGCTTAAGTTATTTTCTGCTTTCAGAAAAGAGAAGATTTGGGATTTTGACGGGGGTATTCACCCACCGGAGATGAAAACCCAGTCTAGCGGCACGCCGCTGCGTCAAATTCCGCTGGCCACCCGTTTCGTTATGCCGCTCAAGCAGCACATCGGCGCTGAGGGTGAGCTGTGCGTCAAAGAAGGCGATACGGTCCTTCGCGGTCAGCCGCTGACCTTTGGTCGCGGACGTATGCTGCCGGTCCACGCTCCCACCTCCGGTAAAGTGGTGGCGATTGCCCCTCATACGGTAGCGCATCCGTCAGCGCTTTCAGAGCTGAGCGTGATTATTGAAGCCGACGGTGAAGACCGCTGGATCGACCGTGATGGCTGGAGCGACTACCGCAGCCAGAGCCGCGAATCACTTATCGAACGTATTCATCAGTTCGGCGTTGCCGGCCTCGGCGGCGCAGGCTTCCCGACAGGCGTCAAGCTGCGCGGCGGTGGCGATAATATTCAGACGCTGATTATCAACGCCGCCGAATGCGAACCGTACATTACCGCTGACGATCGTCTGATGCAGGACTGCGCCGCCCAAGTGGTGGAAGGCATCCGCATCCTGGCGCACATTCTGCAGCCGCGGGAAGTGCTGATCGGTATCGAAGACAATAAACCTCAGGCTATCTCGATGCTGCGCGCCGTGCTGGCCGGTAGCCACGATATCAGCCTGCGCGTCATCCCGACCAAGTACCCCTCTGGCGGTGCTAAACAGCTGACGCAAATCCTTACCGGTAAGCAGGTGCCGCACGGCGGACGCTCTTCGGATATCGGCGTGCTGATGCAGAACGTCGGCACCGCGTACGCCGTGAAGCGCGCGGTGATCGACGGCGAGCCGCTGACCGAGCGCGTGGTAACGCTGACCGGGGAATCGGTCTCTCGTCCGGGCAACGTCTGGGCACGTCTGGGTACGCCGGTGCGTCACCTGCTGGAGCAGGCTGAGTTTTGCCCGGGCAGCGACCAGATGGTGATCATGGGAGGCCCGCTGATGGGCTTTACCCTGCCGTGGCTCGATGTGCCTGTAGTGAAAATTACCAACTGTCTGCTCGCCCCTTCCCCGACCGAGATGGGCGAAGAGCAGGAAGAGAAAGGCTGCATCCGCTGCAGCGCCTGCGCCGATGCCTGCCCGGCGGATCTGCTGCCGCAGCAGCTGTACTGGTACAGCAAAGGGCAACTGCACGACAAGGCAAAAGCCCATAACCTGGCCGACTGCATCGAATGCGGCGCCTGCGCCTGGGTCTGCCCAAGCAACATCCCGCTGGTGCAGTATTTCCGCCAGGAGAAGGCTGAGATTTATGCTATCTCCATGGAAGAAAAACGCGCCGCGGAAGCTAAGGCACGTTTCGAAGCGCGCCAGGCGCGACTGGAGCGCGAAAAAATCGCCCGTCAGGAGCGCCATAAGCAGGCCGCGGTTCAGCCCGGCGAGAAAGATCAGGATGCGATTAACGCCGCACTGGCGCGCGTTCGTGAGAAAAAAGCGACAGCGGCGCAGCCTGTGGTGATCCCGGCCGGCGAGAAGCCTGACAACAGTGAAGCCATCGCGGCGCGTGAAGCTCGCAAAGCCCAGGCTCGCGCCCGTCAGGCTGAAAAAGCGCAAACGGTCCAGACGGATGCCGAGGTTGACCCGCGCAAAGCCGCAGTTGAAGCGGCAATAGCCCGCGCCAAAGCGCGCAAAGCCGGCGAGCAGAACGTGGTGGTTGAGCAGGAAGCGGTCGACCCTCGCAAAGCGGCCGTCGAAGCGGCGATTGCCCGGGCCAAAGCGCGCAAGGCGGCGCAGCAGACGCCAGCTGCAGAAACAGAAGCACCGGTCGACCCGCGTAAAGCCGCCGTCGAAGCGGCGATTGCCCGGGCTAAAGCCCGTAAGGCGGAGCAGCAGGAAGAGCAGCCGCAGGCCGCCAACGATGACCCGCGCAAAGCCGCCGTGGCCGCCGCCATCGCGCGCGTTCAGGCGAAGAAAGCCGCACAGCAAGCAGTTAATGAGGATTAAATGGTTTTCAGAATCGCAAGCTCCCCTTATACCCACAATCAGCGCCAGACGTCGCGCATTATGATGCTGGTCTGCCTGGCGGCGCTGCCGGGCATTGCCGCTCAGTGCTGGTTTTTCGGCTGGGGAACCCTGTTCCAGATAATCCTGGGCTGTGCCAGCGCCTTAGCGGCGGAAGCCCTTGTGCTTAAGCTGCGTAAGGCGGCTGTCTCCCGCATTCTTGCCGATAACTCCGCGCTGCTGACCGGCCTGCTTCTCGCCATCAGTATTCCGCCGTTTGCCCCGTGGTGGATGGTAGTGCTCGGCACCGTGTTTGCCGTGATCATTGCCAAACAGCTGTATGGTGGACTGGGCCATAACCCGTTTAACCCGGCGATGATTGGCTACGTGGTGCTGCTGATCTCCTTCCCTGTGCAGATGACCAGCTGGCTGCCACCGCACGAGATTGCGGCCACGGTTCCGGGCTTTATGGATGCCCTGCACGTCATCTTTACCGGCCATACGGCACTCGGTGCGGATATGAACGCCCTGCGCATGGGCGTGGACGGTATCAGCCAGGCGACGCCTCTCGATACCTTTAAAACATCCCTGCATGCCGGGCACAGCGTTGAGCAGATCATGAAGTCCGCGATCTACAGCGGCATGCTGGCGGGCGCGGGCTGGCAGTGGGTCAACCTGGCGTATCTGCTGGGCGGCCTGTTCCTGCTGCAGCAGAAAGCCATCCGCTGGCATATTCCGGTCAGCTTCCTCGTGACGCTGGCGGTGTGCGCCACGCTGGGATGGGTCTTTTCTCCTGAATCACTGGCCAGCCCGCAGATGCATTTGCTCTCCGGTGCCACTATGTTAGGAGCCTTCTTTATCCTGACGGATCCGGTGACGGCGTCAACGACTAACCGCGGCCGCCTGATCTTCGGCGCGCTGGCGGGCCTGCTGGTCTGGCTCATCCGCAGCTTTGGCGGGTATCCGGACGGTGTGGCCTTTGCCGTCCTGCTTGCCAACATTACCGTTCCGCTCATCGACTACTACACGCGCCCTCGCGTGTATGGCCATCGCTAGGGGTTTCGCCATGTTAAAAACGATGCAAAAACACGGCGTCACGCTGGCTGTCTTCGCCGCGGTCCTGACGGGGCTAACGGCACTGGTTAATGCGCTGACCAAAACGACCATCGAAGAACAGGCCTCGAAGCAGCAAAAGGCGCTGTTCGATCAGGTGATCCCGTCCGATTTCTACGATAATGACCTGCAAAAAAGCTGCTTTGTGGTAGACGCGCCGCAGCTTGGGAAAGGCCCGCACCGCCTCTTTATCGCCCGCAAAGGGGATAAACCGGTCGGCGCGGTGATGGAAGCGACCGCGCCTGACGGCTATTCCGGCGCCATTCAGCTGCTCGTGGGCAGCGATTTCTCCGGCACCATACTGGGCACCCGCGTAACGGAACACCATGAAACGCCGGGTCTTGGCGATAAAATTGAAACCCGTCTTAGCGACTGGATTTTGCACTTTGCCGGTAAAGTGATCCATGGTGAAGGTGACACCGCGTTTGCGGTGAAAAAAGATGGCGGCGAGTTCGACCAGTTCACCGGTGCGACCATCACCCCACGCGCGGTGGTAAATGCCGTAAAACGAGCCGGGCTGTACGCTGAAACGCTGCCCGCGCAGATCAACAATCTTCCGGTCTGTGAGGAGTAATCATGAGCCAGGTTAAAGAGGTTATTGTCCAGGGATTGTGGAAGAACAACTCCGCGCTGGTGCAGCTTCTGGGGATGTGCCCACTGCTGGCGGTAACGTCCACCGCCACCAACGCGCTCGGTCTGGGTCTGGCAACCACCCTGGTATTGACCCTGACCAACCTCTCCATCTCTGCCCTGCGACGCTGGACGCCGTCGGAAATTCGTATTCCGATTTACGTCATGATCATTGCGTCGGTGGTCAGTATTGTTCAGATGCTGATTAACGCCTACGCGTTCGGCCTGTACCAGTCGCTCGGGATCTTTATTCCTCTTATCGTCACCAACTGTATCGTCGTTGGGCGTGCGGAAGCGTTCGCGGTGAAAAATAGCCCCGCCATGTCGGCGCTGGACGGTTTTTCCATAGGCATGGGCGCCACCTGCGCCATGTTCGTGCTGGGCTCCCTGCGTGAAATCCTCGGCAACGGTACGCTGTTCGACGGCGCAGATGCCCTGCTGGGCGGCTGGGCCAAAGCCCTGCGCATTGAAGTGTTTCACACCGATACGCCGTTCCTGCTGGCGATGCTGCCGCCTGGCGCGTTTATTGGCCTTGGCATGATGCTGGCGATAAAATACCTGATTGATGAGAAACGCAAGCGCCGCGCGGCTGAGCGCAGCGTTCTGGAAGGGACACCCGAGAAGGCTTCATGAATAAAGAAAAGCGCATTGCGATCCTGACCCGTCTGCGGGACGAGAACCCGCACCCGACGACGGAGCTGAATTTTACCTCCCCGTTTGAGCTGCTGATCGCCGTGTTGCTCTCCGCACAGGCTACCGACGTGAGCGTCAATAAAGCCACCGCCCTACTCTATCCAGTCGCCAATACGCCGAAGGCCATGCTGGAGCTGGGCGTGGAAGGCGTGAAGTCGTATATCAAAACCATCGGCCTGTTTAACAGCAAAGCCGAGAACGTCATTAAGACCTGCCGGATCCTGCTGGAACAGCATGGAGGCGAAGTGCCGGAAGATCGCGCCGCGCTGGAAGCCTTACCGGGCGTGGGGCGTAAGACTGCCAACGTGGTGCTCAACACCGCGTTTGGCTGGCCCACTATTGCCGTAGATACGCATATATTTCGCGTCTCTAACCGAACCAACTTCGCGCCGGGGAAAAATGTCGAGCAGGTCGAAGAGAAGCTGCTTAAAGTGGTTCCGGCTGAGTTTAAGGTTGATTGCCATCACTGGCTGATTCTGCACGGTCGTTACACGTGTATTGCCCGTAAGCCTCGCTGCGGCTCCTGTATTATTGAAGATCTCTGCGAATACAAAGAAAAAGTGTATCCCTGAATGTCACAATCCCTTACCAAAAGAAGGGCTACCAGAAGCCCTTCTTTTGCCCGCTATTTGTCCGCCTTTCGTTTACCCTCACCTGTCACTTCTTCGGTTGTTTAACGCTCAAACAGGTTAATAGTTTTTTCATAGCCAAAAATTTCTATACATCTGTGATCGCGATCACCCTGATAACTTCATGTTGTATTTTTGTTGTCAAAATCACCCTAAACCCTTTATGTGACAAGACGCCCCTCTTTCTTTACCGACGATAAGACCAGCTATTTTTCAGAATTTGGGCTATACCACTGCCAGAAGCAGCAAATAGCAGAACATATCGCCAAATACCGGTCCTGACGGGGCTCTACCAGTCGAAAAAACTACCTTTATACATCGTATAAAATTTAACGCTGAATAACATTTGCATGAACCGACGATTATACCACTTCAGATATATGTAACAGATTATTACAAACGTATTGCCAGATGGGGCAGGATAGTGAACATTACCCGCCGTTTCTCCTCCCAATATAACTATAAGGCGTATGGACTACGGCCATCACGCTATGAACACCCCCGTTAATATGGGATGTAAAAAAAGAGGTATATGTGTCTACTGCAAACAATAAACCAACAGATGAAAGCGTGAGTCTTAACGCTTTTAAACAGCCTAAAGCGTTCTATCTCATCTTCTCTATCGAGTTATGGGAGCGTTTTGGTTATTACGGCCTGCAAGGGATCATGGCGGTTTACCTGGTCAAACAGCTGGGTATGTCTGAAGCTGATTCCATCACGCTGTTCTCCTCCTTCAGTGCCCTTGTCTATGGTCTGGTTGCTATCGGCGGCTGGC
This sequence comes from Enterobacter vonholyi, assembly GCF_008364555.1. Taxonomy (GTDB): domain Bacteria; phylum Pseudomonadota; class Gammaproteobacteria; order Enterobacterales; family Enterobacteriaceae; genus Enterobacter; species Enterobacter vonholyi. The sequence goes on along the minus strand of NZ_VTUC01000006.1, from coordinate 139,404 downwards.
TGGGTGATAAAGTTCTGGGTACTAAGCGCGTCATTATGCTGGGCGCTATTGTACTGGCAATTGGCTATGGTCTGGTTGCATGGTCAGGGCACGATGCCGCTGTCGTGTATATGGGCATGGCAACGATCGCCGTGGGTAACGGTCTGTTCAAAGCAAACCCGTCTTCCCTGCTCTCTACCTGCTACAGCAAAGATGACCCGCGTCTGGACGGTGCATTTACCATGTACTACATGTCCATCAACATCGGTTCATTCTTCTCGATGCTGGCAACCCCATGGCTCGCCGCGAAATTCGGCTGGAGCGTGGCGTTTGCGCTGAGCTTCGTGGGTATGCTGATCACCGTTGTGAACTTCCTGTTCTGCCGCAGCTGGGTCAAAGACTACGGTTCAAAACCTGACTTCGAGCCTGTACACATGGGCAAACTGCTGGCCACCATCGTGGGTGTTGTTGTCCTCGCGGCAATCGCCACCTGGCTGCTGCACAACCAGGGTATTGCTCGCGCCGTTCTGGGCGTGGTTGCGCTGGGTATCGTGGTTATCTTTGCGAAAGAAGCGTTCGCCATGCAGGGTGCTGCCCGTCGTAAGATGATTGTGGCGTTCATTCTGATGCTGGAAGCGATTATCTTCTTCGTGCTGTACAGCCAGATGCCAACCTCACTGAACTTCTTCGCCATTCGTAACGTTGAGCACTCTATTCTGGGCATCGCGTTCGAGCCGGAGCAGTATCAGGCGCTGAACCCGTTCTGGATCATGATTGGTAGCCCGATTCTGGCGGCTATCTATAACAAGATGGGTGACCGTCTGCCAATGCCGCACAAGTTCGCAATCGGTATGGTACTGTGCTCAGGCGCGTTCCTGGTGCTGCCGCTGGGTACCAAGTTTGCCACTGACGCAGGCATCGTCTCCGTTAACTGGCTGATCCTGAGCTACGCGCTGCAGTCTATCGGCGAACTGATGATCTCCGGTCTGGGCCTGGCGATGGTTGCACAGCTGGTGCCGCAGCGTCTGATGGGCTTCATTATGGGTAGCTGGTTCTTGACCACTGCCGGTGCGGCAATCATTGCGGGTAAAATTGCGAACCTGATGGCTGTGCCTGAAAACGTCACTGACCCACTGGTCTCCCTGAACGTCTACGGTACCGTATTCATGCAGATTGGTATTGCGACAGCGGTGATTGCGGCGCTGATGCTGCTGACCGCGCCGAAACTGAATCGTATGACTCAGGACGACGACAAGACGGCTGAAGCGACCAAAACCGCTACTGCGTAAGATTATTGAGAAACGACTGAACAGAAGCCGCTAATGCATTAGCGGCTTTTTTTTTGCCCGTTCGCGCACTAACATAGCTGAAACCTCAGCAAAAAGGAGTTACCGATGAAACTGTTCTACAAACCGGGCGCGTGCTCTCTTGCTTCCCATATCACCCTGCGCGAGAGCGGCAAAGATTTCACGCTGGATGGCGTTGATCTGTTGAAAAAGCGCCTGGAAAATGGCGATGACTTTCTTGCCATTAACCCGAAAGGACAAGTTCCGGCGCTCCTGCTGGATGACGGTACTCTGCTGACCGAAGGCGTGGCGATTATGCAGTTCCTGGCCGATAGCGTGCCCGATCGCCAGCTGCTGGCACCGGTCAGTACCATTTCTCGCTATAAAACGCTGGAGTGGCTGAACTACATTGCCACCGAGCTGCACAAAGGCTTTACCCCCCTGTTCCGCCCGGATACGCCGGAAGAGTTTAAGCCTACCCTGCGCGCCCTGCTGGAGAAAAAGCTGCAGTACGTTAACGAATCGCTGAAAGACGAACAGTGGATTGGCGGGTCGCGCTTCACGATTGCCGATGCGTATCTGTTCACCGTGCTGCGCTGGGCTCGTGCGGTTAAGCTGAATCTGGAAGGGTTAGACCACCTTGCATCGTATATGAAACGCGTGTCAGAGCGTCCTGCGGTGGCTGCGGCGCTGAAAGCGGAAGGGTTGAACTAACCGAGCGGCCTGTGTTGCCGGGTGGCGCTGCGCTTACCCGGCCTACAAAATCCACAGTCCCCCACGCGCAGCGCCACCCGGCATCTTTTAAAGCCTTGTGGCGCTGAAATAGTGCTCCGGCTTCGCGATACGATCCTGTGCCGCGACCACCTGCAGTTCATATTCCTGCATCTCTTTCGTCGCCATCATAATTTCGTACACTGCCGCAGTCACATGCTCCAGCGCATCGCGCAGCGTTGCACCCTGAAGCAATTTCACCAGCAGCAGGCCGCTGGTCACATCCCCTACGCCCACCGGCTGGCGCAGGCCAAAATCCACCAGCGGACGGCTGATGTGCCAGGCATCATCTTTCGTCACCAGCAGCATCTCAAAGCGATCCTGACTTAGCCCTGCGCGTGCGAGATGTTTTACCAGCACAACCTCAGGCCCCTGCGCGATCAGCTCGCGAGATGCAGTTACTGCCTCTTCTACGCTGTTAACCGGATGCTCGCAGAGGATCTCCAGTTCCACCAGGTTTGGCGCAATGATATCGCTAGCGGGCAGAGCGTGGCGGACGTGGAACTCCGCAACGCCTGGCGCCACGATGCAGCCTTTTTCCGGATGCCCCATAACCGGGTCGCAGAAGTATTTTGCCGACGGATTTGCGGCTTTCACCTGGCGTACGATGCCGAGGATATGCTCCCCCTGCTCCGCTGAGCCAAGATAACCGCTCAGTACGGCATCACAGCGCTTGAGCTGGTCGATATCGGCAATGCCCTGCACAACCTCGGTAAGGTGCGAAGGCGGCATCACGCAGCCGGTCCATTTGCCGTACTGCGTGTGATTGGAAAACTGGACGGTATTGAGGGGCCAGACGTTGGCGCCGAGGCGACGCATAGGGAATTCCGCTGCGCTATTGCCAGCATGTCCAAAAACGACGTGGGACTGAATGGCGAGGATGTTCTTCATTATTTTCTTACCAAACCCTGAAAAAACAAAAGGGGCGTGGTTTCCCACGCCCCTGGAGACTGTTAATTACTTCCAGCAGACAAGGCAGTAGTTTTTCTTGCCACGACGCAGCAGCGTGTAGCGGCCATACAGACGATCGCCGTCAACGAAGGTGTATTCCGGGTCGGCCTGTTTCTCACCGTTAATGGTGATCGCGTTAGACGCGATGGTTTTACGCGCCTGACCGCGGGAAGGCTGCAATTCAGAGTCCACCAGCGCCTGCATCAGGTCAGCCCCTTTCTCCATTTCAACCATTGGCACGCCGTCCTGCGCCAGCTGTTCGAAGTCCGCTTCACTCAGATCGCTCAGGGTGCCGTTAAACAGGCTAGCGGTAATGCGTTTTGCCGCGGCCAGACCTTCTTCACCGTGAACCAGTTTGGTCACTTCATCCGCCAGCACGTACTGCGCGCGTGGCGCTTTACCGCTGTTCTTGTCTTCTTCTTCCAGCGCGTTGATCTCTGCGATATCCATGAAGGTGAAGAACTTCAGGAAGCGATAAACATCGGCATCCGCCGTGTTGATCCAGAACTGGTAGAATTTGTACGGACTGGTTTTCTTCGGATCAAGCCATACCGCGCCGCCCTCAGTCTTACCAAATTTGGTGCCGTCTGCTTTGGTAATCAGCGGAACGGTCAGACCAAACACCTGGTTCTGGTGAAGGCGACGGGTCAGATCGATACCGGAGGTGATGTTGCCCCACTGGTCAGAACCACCAATCTGCAGGGAAACGCCGTGCAGTTTGTTCAGGCAGGCAAAGTCATACCCCTGCAGCAGGTTGTAGGAGAACTCGGTAAAGGAGATACCCTGGTCGTCACGGTTAAGACGCTGCTTCACGGCCTCTTTGTTAATCATCTGGTTAACAGAGAAGTGCTTGCCGATGTCACGCAGGAAGGTCAGCACGTTCATGCTGCCAAACCAGTCGTAGTTGTTCGCGGCAATCGCGGCGTTATCGCCACAGTTGAAGTCGAGGAACGGCGCAACCTGTTTGCGGATCTTATCCACCCACTCTTGCACGGTATCTTCGGTGTTCAGTTTACGCTCAGCGGCTTTAAAGCTTGGGTCACCAATCAGACCGGTAGCGCCGCCCACCAGGGCAACAGGCTTATGGCCCGCCATCTGGAAGCGTTTCAGGCATAACAATGGAACAAGATGCCCCAAATGCAAGCTGTCAGCGGTGGGATCGAAGCCGCAATAGAGCGCGATCGGGCCTTGCGCCAGTCGCTCTGCTAACGCTTCCTCGTCCGTCACCTGGGCCACGAGGCCCCGCTCTTGCAATTGTTTAATCAAGTTACTGCTTGCCATCAAATTCTCCATGTATAAACGACTGCACCTTTGCCGGTACACGACTTTTCGCCTGATGCGAAAGGACCCATAGAATAAAGCGCAAGCGCGGCGTGCGCTAGCGCTTAAATCAACAAATTTCGGGGATTACGGTGCCAGTCTGTCGATTTTCCAGCCGCCATTCTCGCGCTGGTATAAAAAGCGGTCGTGCAGGCGATGTTCGCCCCCCTGCCAGAACTCAATCTGATCTATCGGGATGCGGAAACCACCCCAGAAGCTCGGCAGCGGGATTTCACCCTGCTGGAACTTCTGCTTCAGCTCCAGGAATTTACTTTCCAGCACGCCGCGGGCAGAAATGCGGCTCGACTGTTTTGATACCCAGGCGCCAATCTGGCTGTCACGCGGGCGGCTGTGGAAATACTTCACCACTTCCAGCGTCGAAAGACGTTCCGCTTTGCCGGTCACCATGACCTGACGTTCCAGCATGTGCCACGGGAACAGCAGGCTAATACGCGGATTGTTTTCCAGATGGTGCGCTTTGCGGCTGCCAAGGTTGGTGTAGAACACCAGTCCTTTCTCGTCATAATGCTTGAGCAATACGATGCGCTGATAGGGTTGACCGTTTTCATCCACCGTCGCGACAACCATGGCCGTGGGGTCGGCGAGTTTCGCTTCGCAGGCCTGTTTCAGCCAGCGTTCAAAAAGCACGAGGGGTTCAGCGGGAAGATCCTGGCGACGCAGGCCGCCTTTGGTGTATTCACGGCGCAGATGCGCAATTTGCTGCAGTTCGTCGTTATCTGACATGGCGTTAGCTGACATTGAGAGTGGGTGGCGCTATTGTGCGCCGCCCCTGTAAAAATCTCAACGCTTCGGATTTTCGAGCTGGCAATTGTTCAGCACAATACGGTCGCGTTTGTAGACCGTGGCGCTGTCGCCTTTCGACCAGAAGACATAGATACCGTCGGTGTAGCGGGCGCCCGAGGCCGAAATGCCCTGCTTCAGCGTCAGCAATTTATTGTCGTAAACAAAACTGGCTTCCTGGCGCGGATTGTTCAGCTTCACGGTCAGCGGTTTTTCGTCGCAGCGATACTCTAGCGTATCGGTCTGCATGCGCTCAACGAGCTGGTTGTAGACGCTGCATCCTGACAGGAGCAAAGGGGCGGCAATAAGAAGAAGTTTTTTCATGGGCATATTCCGAAGACTTTCCTGGTCCTGGAGGGCATGGCCACCCTCCTGTTTCGTTCCATTCTAACGGCGACGCACCGCGCTGAATTTCAGTTAACTCTGATTATGACGCGGATTTGCCGGGAAAATCGCCCCAAGAACGCTCGCCTCGCGAGCGCCGGTTACCGACGGCAAATTGCCCGGCAGCCCGGCAATGGTGCGCCAGGCAAGCCAGGCGAAAGCCAGCGCCTCCATGTCATCCCCGCTGATGCCAGCCTCATCGGTCGTAGACACTTCGGTACCCGGCAGTAGCCCCGCAAGACGCGCCATCACCAGCGGGTTACGGCTTCCCCCGCCGCACACCAGCAGGCGTTCGCATCCGCCGCTGAGGAGCACCTGTTCGGAAATCGACACGGCCGTGAGCTCGGCAAGCGTCGCCTGGACATCCTGCGGTGCAAGCGCCGGGAATGACGCCAGCTGGCGCTCAAGCCAGCCAAAGTTGAAGTATTCACGCCCCGTACTTTTCGGTGCCGGTAAGGCAAAATAAGGGTCGCTCAGCATGGACTGCAGCAGCGGGATAATCACCTTACCCTCGCTCGCCCACTCTGCGTTTTTATCATACGGTTGACCGCACTGACGCCAGATCCAGGCGTCCATCAGCATATTGCCCGGGCCGGTATCGTAGCCGCGCACCGGCTGCCCCGGGATCAGCATCGACAGATTGGCGATCCCACCAATGTTGAGCACCATACGACGTTCGGAAGGGTGCGCCAGTAGCGCCTGATGGAACGCAGGTACCAGCGGCGCGCCCTGTCCGCCAAGGGCGATATCGCGACGACGGAAATCGCCAACCACCGTCACGCCCGTCTTCGCCACAATCTGGTTGTTATCACCGATTTGCAGCGTATGCGGGGCATCTCCTCCGGGTTCATGCCAGACCGTTTGTCCATGACACCCGATGGCCACCACATCCTGCGGGCGAAGATGTTCTTTCTGCATTAAAGCCAACACCGCATCCGCAAACAACGCCCCCAGGCGGACATCAAGCTGTCCAAGCTGGGAGAGGGTCAACTGCTGCCCCTGACAAATGCTCAGAATATCCTCTTTCAGTGAAATGGGGATTGGCCAGGTCAGGCTCGCCTGCTGTGCCACCATGTTTTCGTCAATGGCGGCCAGAACGACATCTACCCCATCCAGACTGGTGCCTGACATCACACCAATGTAGCGACCCGATTTCATGCGCTTTCCTTACGTTGCGTGGGCTAAGGATACCCACTCAACCATAAACGGCGCAGCATTGCCATCGGGTGATAATATTTTTTAACAATGTCAGACGCCTAACGCGGGCGGCTCCTGTTTATCTCTCGTTAAGTCAAATTCAAGTACAATTTTCTTATTGTTAGTGCAAAGATATGAACTATGGCCCCTTATGCCATATAATTTAGCCATAACGGATGCCCCAACCGGGCGTTTTTGGTGAACAGGAGATTCAAATGATTTTACGTGTACTGGGCGTTTCGCTGATTGGTTTAACTCTGGCTGGCTGTGTGAATGACAGTTCACTCTCTGGCGACGTTTACAGCGCTTCTGAAGCGAAACAGGTTCAGAACGTAACTTACGGTACCGTTGTTAACGCACGCCCTGTACAGATCCAGGGTGGTGATGAAAACAACGTGATGGGCGCAATCGGTGGTGCCGTCCTGGGTGGTTTCCTGGGTAATACCGTCGGCGGTGGCACTGGCCGCTCGCTGGCGACGGCCGCAGGCGCCGTTGCAGGTGGTGTAGCTGGCCAGGGCGTACAGGGTGCGATGAACAAAACTCAGGGCGTAGAGCTGGAAATTCGTAAAGACGATGGCAGCACTATCATGGTTGTCCAGAAACAAGGCAACACTCGCTTCTCTGCAGGCCAGCGCGTCGTTCTGGCAAGCAACGGAAGCCAGGTGACCGTTTCTCCACGTTAATTAAAAATGGATGTGGTCATCGGACCACATCCATTTACAATATATATCACCCCCACAAATATATTTACAAAATAGATTCATCCCGCCAATTTTTAACCGCATCATATATTGTTTTTGCGCAAAGTATTTCTCAGGCTAATTGAATAAACTCTCGCAATTACCTCACCCTAATTCATTATAAAGCCATTAAAAACGTATATGTTTTCGAATCATCGTTCTGTAAAGGGTCGTTATACCTCGTTCTGTCTGGGTTGTATTGTTGTCATTGGCATATTACACGCCCTGTTTTCAAAAATTGCCGAATGGGTACCTAGCTTCTCGTCTCATTTGTTCCCTACGCTCACCATTTTTTTGCTGGTGTTTAACCTGTTTATTGCCTTCTTTATGGCAATGAAATACTGGTGCGACCGAAAACGGTTGTATCTGGTAGCGATCGCTTTTGCCTTTGCCGGGTCGGCATCGCTGATGGTCGGGACGTTGTCCTGCTTTCCCGCCTGGCTGGACCTCTATCAGTTCAACGCTGTGAACTATAACGATGCGATGATCTTCTATATGTTCCGCCATCTTTTAATGGCGGTGCTAATAATCGTTTCGGCAATACTCTATACCACGCGCAATTGTCCCCTTTCACGACTGGCGCATATCCTTATTGTGGGCGGCGAGTTTCTCTTTACCGTCTTTGCAGTAGGGTTGGCCTGGATGTATTCCAGTCACTCTTCCTTTTTATCCATTGATCTGGTGGATAATGAAACCCGTGAATTTATGGTTCTCTGGAGCCACTTCATTAATATTGCATTAATTGCACTCTGGGTGGTGACATTAGGAACGCTGATGTTTATTACGTGCATACGCAATTTATTCTGGGTGGGTGGTAATTTTCTGTGCGTCTGCTATATCGTCACGCTTACAATGCTGTTAGCGGGTGGAAATGTCGAAGATGTCTCCTGGTATCGCGCCCGCTTATTTGAAACTGTCGCCACGCTGCTGATCATTTTTGTTCTGCTCTACGATGTTTTCAGGCTGTATCGCGACTCGCACGTCAAGTATCAGCAGTCCTACCAGAACTCAATTCGCGACCCGCTCACGCGCCTTTATAACCGCAGCTATTTTTATGAAACATTGAAGCAGGCGCTGGATATCGCCAAACCCAGCCGGCCTGTTTCCGTCATCGTAAGCGATCTCGATCGCTTCAAGCGCATCAACGACACCTATGGGCATCTTCAGGGCGACAAAGTCCTGCAGTTTGTCGCTAACCTGCTGATGGATTCCGTACGCCCGCAGGACATCGCGGCCCGTATCGGTGGTGAGGAGTTTGTTCTGATGCTGGCCAACACCTCATCAGAAGCAGCGCACCAGGTGGCGGAGCGCATACGATTAAATCTGAGCAGCTTCGATAACACTAGCAGCGGCGGTCAACTACCGGAGCCAGTCACTATCAGCATGGGGGTGTATACGGCGACGTCACCCGCGATAGCCGCAGAAACGTGCGTGGAAAACGCCGACAAAGCGATGTATGAAGCGAAGGAGACGGGACGTAATCGTGTGGTCGTCTTTAAGTAAAAAAAGGCCTTGCTGCTGCAAGGCCTTGGTGTTTATTAGTCGCGAGAATGCAGCTCATGGATGTTTTGCTCAAGGCGAGCAATAAGGCTGATGAGCATTTCCAGCTCCGCGGGTGAAACGCCTGACAGGATTTCACCGCGCGTCCTGGTGATCACGGCTTCCATTTCCGTGATGATTGGCGCCGCTTTCTCGGTGAGTTTAATCCGCTTGGCGCGACGATCGCTGGCGCAGGTTTGCCGCGAGATCAACCCCTTCTCTTCCAGCTGGTCAAGCGTACGCACCAGCGACGGTTGCTCAATCCCTATCGCTTTTGCCAGCTGAATTTGCGACTGATCGGGCGGCAGCTGATGGATGTTGTGCAGCGTGACCCAATGCGTCTGTGTGAGTTCCAGAGGTTTCAGGCGATGGTCAATCAGAGCACGCCAGACGCGTACCAACCTTGCCAGATCAGAACCTAATGGCGATTCCAATTTCATCTCCTTATAATTAGCTTGCTAAGTTATTATACTGATTTTAGAATAGTGTGCAGCATTTGTATTGCCAAAACAAATGCAATACTGCATTCATCGAACTTAAAAGTATGACTTACACTGAATTGTGATGCTTCATCATACTAAGACAAGCCAACGCGGCATTCTGTTCACTGCAAAGGATTTCTGCCCGTGACGTTTTTTCATCGCTCAGAGGGGTTGCCCCTTCAGGACCTGATCTTCGGTGCGTCAGTCTATTTTCCTCCGCTGTTTAAGGCCGTTCTGGTGGGTTTTCTGCTCTGGCTCATCGCGCATCGTCTGCTTCGCGACTGGATGTACTCCGGTGAAATCTGGCATCCCATGCTGATGGATCTTTCCCTGTTTGCCCTTTCCGTATGCCTGGGCCTTGCCGTTTTGACTGTGTGGTGAATATGTCTCTGAAAACGCTAAAGTACTTTTCCACCCTGTTTGTCCTTGCCCTCGCGCTGGTTGCGGGGTGGTGGATGTGGAATTTTTATATGCAGTCGCCCTGGACGCGTGACGGCAAAGTTCGCGCTGAACAGGTCAGCATTACTCCGCAGGTGTCGGGAAGTATCACAACGCTTTTAGTTAAGGATAACCAGTTTGTCAAAAAGGGGGACGTTTTATTCCGTATCGACGATACCCCGTACCACATTGCGATTCTGAACGCCCAGGCCCAGCTGGCAAAAGCCCAGTCGGATCTGGCAAAAGCCAACAACGAGGCCAATCGCCGCCGTCATCTGTCGCAAAACTACATCTCAGCGGAAGACTTAGATACCGCCAATATCAACGTGAAGGCAATGCAGGCTAACGTCAACGTGGCGGAGGCGACGCTGAAGCAGGCGCAGTGGCAGCTGACCCAAACCGTGATTACAGCACCTGTCGATGGATGGGTGACCAACCTCTCCGCCCGCGTGGGGAATTATGCCACCACGGGACAACCGATATTCGCCCTCGTCGACAGTCACTCCTTCTACGTCGTGGGCTATTTCGAAGAGACCAAGCTTCGGCATATTCGCGAGGGCTCGCCAGCCGCGATAACGCTTTATAGCGGCTCTCAGAGGTTACAGGGTCACGTATCCAGCGTTGGCCGTGCCATTTACGATCAAAGCGTTGAAACGGATTCAGGTCTTGTGCCGGACATTAAGCCGAACGTGCCCTGGGTACGTCTGGCTCAGCGCGTTCCGGTTCGCGTGGAGTTTGACCATTTACCGCAGGACATTACGCTGGTGTCCGGCACCACCTGCACAGTCTCCATCGGAACCCGTTAATGAAGCTGCAGGGGATCGCCTGGCAAAACACGCCGTGGATGAAAGCGACGCGTCCACAGTGGCGCTACGCCCTACGTAACGGCATTGCCATGTGTCTGGCGCTGACCGTTGCCTATTACCTGAACCTGGATGAGCCCTACTGGGCGATGACGTCTGCGGCGGTGGTTAGTTTCCCAACGGTAGGCGGGGTGATCAGTAAAAGCCTTGGCCGTATCGCAGGCAGCCTGCTGGGCGCCACCGCAGCGTTAATTATCGCCGGGCATACGCTGAACGATCCGTGGCTGTTCCTGCTCAGTATGGCGGCATGGCTGGGGGGCTGTACCTGGGCCTGCGCCCATTTTACCAATAACGTCGCCTACGCTTTTCAGCTGGCGGGCTATACCGCCGCCATTATCGCCTTTCCGGTAGTTAACGTGCTCGACACCACCGAACTGTGGAATATCGCCCAGGCGCGCGTCTGTGAAGTGATTGTCGGGATCCTTAGCGGCGGCTTCATGATGATGATCCTCCCCAGCACATCCGACGGCACAACGCTTATCACTGCGCTAAAAACCATGCACACCCGGCTACTGGAACACGCGAGCCTGCTGTGGCAACCGGATAACAGCGACGATATCCGCCTCGCGCATGAAAAGGTTATCGGACAGATTCTGACGATGAATCTGTTGCGTATTCAGGCGTTCTGGAGTCACTACCGCTTTCGCCGCCAGAACACCCTGCTTAACTATTTGCTGCATCAGCAGTTGCGTATGACCAGCGCCATCTCAAGCCTGCGCAGGATGCTGCTCAACTGGCCGACGCCGCCTGAAAATACCCGTGCCGTCATCGAAACGCTGCTCGCGGCACTTTCGCGCCCGGATGCGGACATCTACACCGTTGCGAAGATCATCGCCCCGCTCGCCCCTGTTGATGAGTACGACTACCGCCATCGCGCCTTCTGGCAGCGCCTGAATTACTTCTGCCGTCTGTACCTGCGCAGCAGCCGCTGGATTATGGCCGTCGAGAATGCGACCCCATTGACGGAGTTCAACGTCCCCGGAAGCCCGGCACTTGCACGCCATACCGACTATCTTGAAGCGTTGTGGAGCGGTTTTCGCACCTTCTGCGCGCTGATGCTGGTGGGAGCATGGAGCATTACCACGCAGTGGGAGTCCGGTACGGCGGCCCTGACGCTTGCCGCCATCAGCTGCGTGCTTTACTCCGTCGCGGCCTCGCCGTTCAACTCACTTACTCTCCTGTTGCGCACGCTGGTGCTGCTATCGCTCTTCAGCTTCGTGGTGAAATTTGGCCTGATGGTGCAGATAAGCGATCTTTGGCAGTTCCTGCTGTTCCTGTTTCCCCTGTTGACCACCATGCAGCTTCTGAAGCTGCAGATGCCAAAGCTGGCGGGCCTCTGGGGACAGCTGATTGTCTTTATGGGCTCGTTTATCTCCGTAACGAATCCGCCGGTTTATGATTACGCAGACTTTCTCAATGACAACCTGGCGAAGATCCTTGGCGTGGGGCTGGCGTGGCTGGCTTTCGCGGTGTTACGTCCCGGCTCCGATGCACGCAAGAGCCGCAGGCATATCCGGGAGTTACGCAGAGGGTTTGTCGACCAGCTCAGCCGTAAACCACACATGAGTGAAAACGAATATGAATCGCTGGTTTATCATCACGTCAGCCAGTTGAACAGCAGCCAGGACGCACTTTCCCGGCGCTGGCTGCTGCGCTGGGGCGTAGTGCTGTTGAACTGCTCGCACGTGGTCTGGCAGCTTCGCGGGTGGGAAACGCGTTCCGACCCGCTTTCGCAGGTTCGTGATGTTTGCATATCCCTGCTGCGCGATGTGATGAACGAGAGCGGTGTCCAGCAGCGACCGCTGGAAACCATGCTGAATGAACTGCAGCGGATCTGCGATACGCTTGCACAGCATCATCTGCCCGCAGCCCGGGATTTAGCCTCGATAATCTGGCGCCTGCACTGCTCGCTATCGCAGCTGGAACAGGCACCGCCACCGGGAACGATTGGGGATCAGATCACGCCGCACGCATAGCGTGCCCCTCCGCCGCCAAGCGGTTTAGGCTGATCGGACATATTGTCGCCACCGACATGGATCATCAGCGCTTTGCCTTTCACCTCATCCAGCTTTTTCAGACGCGGCGCGACGACGGGTTCGGTAGCTTTACCGTCGTTATTGACCACAAGCACGGGCAGATCGCCTAAATGCCCCATTCCATCCGGGCCTTCATGCTTACCGGAATGCTGGGGATCGAGGTGCCCCCCTGCCGCTTCCGCCGCCGACGGTTTACCTTCTTTTAAAGCGGGCTGACAGCTGCCTTTGGCATGAACATGGAAACCATGCTCACCGGGCGGGAGTGCTTTGAGGCTGGGAGCAAACTCCAGTCCTTTATCGGTTTCCGTGATTTTCACCGTTCCGATGGACTGACCCACACCTTGTGGGGTGACGAGATTCATTTCCACTTCGTCGCTGGCTGCCTGCGCCCCTGCGCAAACAACCAGCGTGATCAGTGCCAGAGCAAAACGCTTCATATGACCTCCGCGGGTTATTTTTTGCCCCTTAAGTGTATACCAGGGGCAAAGATTTCACCGGAAAGTCACCTTCTGGCGGTTTATGGCACGTCGTAACCCAGAGCGGCTTTGCGGATGCGGAACCACTGCTGGCGGGTCATCTGCAGCTCTTCAGCGGCCAGTGCAGAACGCACGCGTTCTATTTTGCCGGAACCGATAATGGGCAGCGGTTTTGACGGCAGGCGCAGGATCCACGCGTAAACCACCTGTTCGATGCTTTCCGCGTTCAGTTCGCGGGCGATCGTCTCAAGCTCGTTGCGCAGCGGCTGGAATTCATCATCATTAAACAGGCGTCCGCCCCCCAGGCAGGACCAGGCCATCGGGCGAATGCGCAGCTGTTGTAGCTGATCGAGGGTACCATCCAGCAGCAGCGGCTGGTGAACCGGGGAGATCTCAACCTGGTTTGTGGCCAGGGTAAACGGCAGACGAGACTGAAGAAGCGCAAACTGCGCCGGGGTAAAGTTAGAAACGCCGAAATGACGCACTTTCCCATTCTGATGCAGGTCCAGGAAAGCTTCGGCCACCTCGTCAGCATCCATCAGCGGGTCGGGGCGGTGGATTAACAGCAGGTCGATACGATCGGTCGCCAGATTAACCAGCGACTGCTCGGCGCTCTTGATGATATGCGCGCTGTCGGTGATGTAATGACCGAGGGCGTGTTCCGGCTTTGCCGTGGTGGCAATCCCACACTTCGTGACAATTTCCATGCGATCGCGCAGTGCCGGAACCAGCTTAAGCGCCTCGCCGAACGCGGCCTCGCACTGGTAGCCACCGTAAATATCAGCATGATCGACCGTGGTGATGCCTAAATCGAGGTGCTCTTCAATAAAGCTCGCCAGCTGGATCGGAGACATATTCCAGTCCATCAGGCGCCAGTAGCCCATGACAAAACGGGAGAATTCTGGCCCCTGGGGGGCAAGGGTAATTCGCTGAACCATAACATTTTCCTCAAGGACGTAATGTCATGAGTATACGCAATTACCGTGTTAAAAAAGTGAAGGTTGCTGGGGTTCTTCGGTCTCACCCGCTTTGTTTGCGCGTATTTTGCGCAGAAGGCGCTGTCGACAGAGGCGTAGTACCTCCTGCTTTTGCGTGTCGCTAAAGTTTTGCCAGTTGAAACGCTCGTCACGGGTACGCATGCATCCACGGCAATATCCGCGTTCATCAACCTGACAAATACCCCGGCACGGGCTCTGGATGGGGAAAAACTCCAGCTGCTCTGCCACTCTCACCTCCAGATAGCCACTCTCACCTACAGTGAAGACGCTAAACGCGCCACGTGCAAGGCCTATATCACAGATTTGTGGCATTAAGGTTTCACTAATCTTCCCTCTCTATACTCGGCCCATCATGACAATAACAGGTTTACCGATCGATGTGGTCAATCAAAAAGTTACACTGTAACGACATTAAATTTACTCTGGGTTGTGCTCTCTTCTTTACGCTAATCAACGGGCTGTTTATCCAGCGCAGCTGGGCCATTATCGGCCCAGTCCATCTGCACGACTTCCTCTTTGCCGCCTCCGTACCGCTGGTGCTGTTTTGCGGCTGGGTGATTGTTTTTAGCCTGCTTAATATCCCGTATATCCGTAAACCGCTGCTGATTGTTTTAACCATCGGTTGCGCCGCTGCGACGTATTTTATGTACACCTACGGTGCGGTGATCGATCAGAATATGATTGTGAACGTCTTCGAAACCAACTCTCAGGAAGCGACCGCCCTGGTGACCCCGCAGATGATTCTGTGGATTGTTATCGCAGGCCTCATTCCCTCGGTGGTGCTGGCTCTTACCCGCATTCGTACCGGGAAATGGTGGTATGCCCTGCTGACGCGGGTTGCCGCGATGCTCGGCGCTCTGCTGGTGATTATCCTGGTGGCCGCGCTGTTTTATAAAGATTACGCGTCGCTTTTCCGCAATAACAAAAGCATCGTCAAAATGGTCACTCCGGCGAACTATGTCAGCGCCGTGGTGAAGTACAGCAAGATGCGCTGGTTTGCCGGCGATCAGACGCTTGTGCGGATTGGCGAAGATGCCCATAAAGGGCCACTGATTTCCGGTCAACAAAAGAAAACCGTTCTGGTGCTTGTCGTCGGCGAAGCGTCTCGCGCGGCAAACTACTCCCTGAACGGTTACGATCGTGAAACCAACCCGGAGCTAAAAAAGCAGGATGTGATTAACTTCCCGCAGGCCTCCTCATGCGGCACTGAAACCGCGGTTTCCGTTCCGTGCATGTTCTCCGGCATGACGCGCAGCAAGTACGATGCCGACCTTGCGCACCATCAGGAAGGTCTGCTCGATGTGCTGAAGCATGCGGGAATCAATCTGCTGTGGCGCGACAACGACGGCGGGTGTAAAGGTGCCTGCGATCGCATCCCCCATACCGATATGACGCAGTGGAATCTGGATCAGTTCTGCAAAGATAAATCCTGTATTGACGACGTGAACTTCTACCGTCTGGACAACGTGCTGGATGGCGTGAAGCAAGATACGGTGCTGGTTATCCACCTGATGGGGAGTCATGGACCGGCGTACTATCGCCGTTACCCGGACAATTTCCGGAAATTCACCCCAACCTGCGACACCAATGAAATTCAGGATTGCGACCATCAGGCGCTGGTAAACACCTATGACAACACTATCCTCTATACCGACAGCATGGTCAGCAAAACCATTGATGCGCTGAAAGCGCGACAGGCAAGCATGAACACCGCGCTGATTTACCTTTCGGATCACGGTGAATCACTGGGTGAAAGCGGCATTTATCTGCATGGTACGCCGTACATGCTGGCGCCGGAGCAGCAAACGCATATTCCGTTTATGTTCTGGCTGTCACCGGATTATGCAAAAAACTTTGGCATCAACGGACAGTGTTTGCGTGACCAGGCAGCAAAAAATGCGGTTTCCCAGGACAATTTATTCTCAACCGTATTGGGTATGATGGACGTGAAATCAACGGTTTATCAACCGCAGCTGGATATACTGAGTGCATGTCGGCAGTAAACTCGCTTGCATTAGACCGAACGGTCTATTAGAGTGCGGCCATGAGCAGAAATACTGAACACGATACCCGCGAACATCTACTGGCAACCGGCGAGCAGCTTTGCATGCATCGCGGGTTTACCGGTATGGGGCTGAGCGAGTTATTAAAAACCGCTGAGGTACCGAAGGGGTCGTTTTATCACTACTTCCGGTCCAAAGAGGCCTTTGGCGTGGCGATGCTGGAGCGTCATTATGCTGGCTACCACCAGCGTCTGGCGACCCACTTTGCGTCGGGTGAGGGAAACTATCGGGATCGTGTTCTGAATTACTATCAGGAAACGCTGAACCAGTTCTGTCAGCAGGGCATTATCAGCGGATGCCTGACGGTCAAACTGTCTGCCGAAGTGTGCGATCTTTCCGAAGATATGCGCTCGGCGATGGATAAGGGTGCCCGCGGCGTAATCGCCCTGCTGGCCCAGGCGCTGGAAAAAGGCCGCGAAGAAAAAACGCTGGCCTTTTCCGGCGACCCCTTAATGCAGTCTCAGGTGCTCTACTCCCTCTGGTTAGGAGCCAACCTGCAGGCAAAAATTTCGCGCAGTGCCCTGCCGCTGGAAAGCGCGCTGGCACATGTGAGAAACAGTATTACTGCGCCAGGCGTATAACGGGCGCTTTTTATTTACTTTGTTACTAGTCGACTGGTCTACTCAGGAGTCTTTATGTCAGCTGAAAAACTGTTTACCCCATTGAAAGTGGGTGCCGTCACGGCGCCAAACCGCGTGTTTATGGCTCCGCTGACCCGTCTGCGCAGCATTGAGCCGGGTGACATCCCCACCCCCCTGATGGGCGAATACTATCGTCAGCGCGCAAGCTCTGGCCTGATCATTACGGAAGCCACACAGATTTCTGCTCAAGCGAAGGGTTATGCGGGCGCGCCGGGCCTTCACAGCCCGGAACAGATCGCCGCATGGCAGAAAATTACCGCAGGCGTTCACGCTGAAGAGGGTCGCATTGCGGTCCAGCTGTGGCATACCGGTCGTATCTCTCACAGCAGCATTCAGCCTGGCGGTCAGGCTCCGGTCTCCGCTTCGGCCCTGAGTGCAAATACCCGTACTTCCCTGCGTGATGAAAACGGTAATGCGATCCGCGTGGATACCTCTATGCCACGTGCCCTGGAGCTGGATGAAATCCCGGGTATCGTTAACGACTTCCGCCAGGCAGTGGCCAACGCTCGTGAAGCCGGTTTTGACCTGATTGAGCTGCACTCCGCGCACGGCTACCTGCTGCACCAGTTCCTGTCACCGTCGTCTAACCATCGCACCGACCAGTACGGCGGCAGCGTCGAAAATCGCGCTCGCCTGGTACTGGAAGTGGTTGATGCCGTATGTCAGGAGTGGAGCCCGGATCGTATCGGGATCCGCGTTTCCCCAATCGGTTCTTTCCAGAACGTCGACAACGGTCCGAACGAAGAAGCCGATGCACTGTACCTGATCGAAGAACTGGCTAAACGTGGCATCGCTTATCTGCACATGTCCGAGCCGGACTGGGCCGGCGGCAAGCCATACACTGAGGCTTTCCGTCAGAAAGTGCGCGAACGTTTCCACGGGGTGATCATCGGTGCAGGGGCGTATACGCCGGAGAAAGCCGAAGATCTGATTAATAAAGGGCTGATTGATGCCGTCGCGTTTGGCCGTGACTACATCGCCAACCCGGATCTGGTTGCTCGTCTGCAGAAAAAAGCAGCGCTCAACCCGCAGCGTCCGGAAAGCTTCTACGGCGGCGGCGCGGAAGGCTACACCGACTACCCTTCACTGTAATCTCGCCATTGTTCATTGATAGCGGCGACAGTTCGCCGCTATACTAAAACATCGTTTCTGATCAAAAAGCTTTTTTATTCCATTGGTTAATGAGGAAATTATGCGCCTACTTCACACCATGCTGCGCGTTGGCGACCTGCAACGTTCTATCGATTTCTACACTAACGTCCTGGGCATGAAGCTGCTGCGCACCAGCGAAAACCCGGAATACAAATACTCGCTGGCGTTCGTGGGTTACGGCCCGGAAACGGATGAAGCAGTGATCGAGCTGACCTACAACTGGGGCGTTGACAGCTATGAGCTGGGCACGGCCTACGGCCATATCGCGCTGGAAGTGGATAACGCGGCCGATGCGTGCGAACGCATTCGCAAAAATGGCGGTAACGTCACGCGTGAAGCGGGCCCGGTAAAAGGCGGCACCACCGTGATTGCGTTTGTGGAAGATCCGGACGGTTACAAAATCGAGCTGATTGAAGCCAAAGACGCCGGTCGCGGTCTGGGCAACTGATCCCTCAGGGCGCAACGTGCGCCCGTAGTTTTACTGCATCACCCCGCAAAATTTGCCATAATGCGCTCTGCTTTTTCCCCATGTAAGAGACCCTGATGTCCGATAACGCTCAATTTAGCGGTCTGTGCGACCGTTTTCGTGGTTTTTATCCCGTTGTCATTGATGTAGAAACAGCCGGGTTTAACGCTAAAACCGATGCGCTGCTCGAAATTGCCGCCATCACGCTGAAGATGGATGAACAGGGCTGGCTTACACCGGACACCACGCTGCATTTCCACGTTGAACCTTTCGAAGGGGCAAACTTACAGCCGGAAGCGCTGGCGTTTAACGGTATCGACCCGCATAATCCGCTGCGTGGAGCAGTCAGTGAATATGATGCGCTGCACGCCATTTTTAAAATGGTGCGTAAAGGCATGAAAGAGAGCAACTGCAGCCGCGCCATTATGGTGGCCCATAACGCCACCTTCGATCACAGCTTTACCATGGCTGCCGCGGAGCGCGCGTCGCTCAAACGCAACCCCTTCCACCCTTTTGTCACCTTCGACACCGCCGCATTGAGCGGCCTGGCGCTGGGACAAACGGTGTTATCTAAAGCCTGCATTACGGCTGGCATTCCGTTCGACGGAACGCAGGCGCACTCCGCTCTATACGATACGGAGCGCACCGCAGAGCTGTTCTGTGAGATCGTCAACCGCTGGAAGCGTCTTGGCGGCTGGCCGCTGCCGATGGGTGACAGCGAAGAATAAAAAAAAGCGACCTTATCTGGTCGCTTTTTTATTTGCGCAGAAAATTACTCTGCGTCCGGCTCTTCCGTTTTGTACTTCGCCGCCGTCTCTTTGATCAGCTGCTGCAGTTCGCCGCGCTGATACATTTCAATCAGGATATCGCAGCCGCCAACCAGTTCGCCGTCAACCCACAACTGTGGGAAAGTCGGCCAGTTAGCGTACTTAGGCAGCTCAGCGCGGATGTCCGGATTCTGCAGGATATCAACGTAAGCAAAACGCTCACCACAGGCTGACAGCGCCTGAACCGCTTGTGCGGAGAAGCCGCAGCTTGGCAGCTTCGGAGAACCTTTCATATACAGCAGAATCGGGTTTTCAGCGATCTGGCGCTGGATTTTTTCAATAGTGGTGCTCATGTCTTGCTTCCTTTAACTTCTGTTACGGCATTCGTCTGACATTGTAGCGGTTCAGACTGGCATCGGAAAATAACATTTTTGTCACGTTTATACATTTTACCCCGAGTCACGCAAAGTTGCATTGCAAATGGTGTTTACCCCTGCGGCATTCATGGTTTTGCTTAGGGAGCGGGCAAATGTGCGACAGAACGATGAATTTTTTTGCACTTGCTAACGAAACACGATTGTAGATTGAAAAATGCTATTAACTTTCTGGCTTTTTATAGATTAGAATCAACGGGCTTTGTAAATCACACGCGGGTATTATTGATGACCTGCATTTATCAGGGGACTGCCCAGTGGCGCGGATAAATAAAATCTCGATCACGCTCTGTGCTTTACTGTTTACTTCACTCACTTTCACGCCAGTGGCAAACGCCTCTCAGCAGGCGCGGCATTCTGCTGTACAAAAAAACCATCTGGTGAAAGCCACAGAACGTAAGAAAAAAACCACCGCTAAGAACGACAAGAAAAAAACACCGGCTCAGACGAAACAGACCGCTTCCAGCAAAACAAAAACAAAACCTTCCCGCACTGCCCACTCTGCCAAAAGTAAAGCTTCGCAAACCGCCGCTAACCTCGTTACTGAAAAATGCATCACGCGTAAAGGCCATAAGGCGAAATGCACGAAGGTCACGAAAATTGCGGAATTGCATAAAGTGCGCGTACAGAAAGCGCAAAAAACCGCAATGAATAAACTGATGGGGCAGATTGGTAAACCTTATCACTGGGGTGGGACTTCGCCGCGTACCGGTTTTGACTGCAGCGGCCTCGTCTATTACGCCTATAAAGATCTGGTCAAGTTCCGCATTCCTCGTACCGCCAATGAGATGTACCACCTCCGCGATGCCTCACCGGTTGACCGCGGTGAGTTGGAAAATGGCGATCTGGTGTTCTTCCGCACCCAGGGTCGCGGCACGGCTGACCACGTCGGCGTCTATGTCGGCAACGGGAAATTCATCCAGTCTCCACGTAGCGGTCAGGATATTCAGATCACCTCTCTCAGTGAAGACTACTGGGTACGCCACTACGTCGGCGCGCGTCGCGTGATGACGCCGAAAACCATTCGCTAACCCCTGCCCTGCCACACCCGTGGCAGGGTAAGTTCCTCTTTTGCATACCCTTTCAATTTGCTATCCTGTCCTTGTTGTCTGTGTGGTTATTGGCAACGCAAAATACAATAAGGAGAGAAGCAATGTCGTTCGAATTACCTGCACTACCGTATGCAAAAGACGCCCTGGCCCCGCACATTTCTGCGGAAACCCTGGAATATCACTACGGCAAACATCACCAGACTTACGTCACCAACCTGAACAACCTGATCAAGGGCACCGATTTTGAAGGCAAAACGCTGGAAGAGATCGTCCGCAGCTCTGAGGGTGGTGTATTCAACAACGCAGCTCAGGTGTGGAACCACACCTTCTACTGGCACTGCCTGGCGCCGAATGCCGGCGGTGAACCTGTCGGTGAACTGGCTAACGCCATCAACGCCGCATTTGGCAGCTTCGCGGACTTCAAGGCGAAATTCACCGATGCCGCCATCAAGAACTTCGGTTCAGGCTGGACGTGGCTGGTTAAAGAGGCGGATGGCAAACTGGCTATCGTATCCACCTCTAACGCGGGCACCCCGCTGACCTCCAGCGCGAAGCCGCTGATGACCGTGGACGTATGGGAACACGCTTACTACATCGATTACCGTAACGCGCGCCCGAACTACCTGGAACACTTCTGGGCACTGGTTAACTGGGACTTTGTGGCGAAGAACTTCGCCGCGTAAAAGACACGCAGAAGGGTTCGCCCTTCTGCGTTTTTGGTTTATTCCGCAGCGCAGGCTGCTTCTGGCTGTTTACGCCCCGACATCATCACCAACAGCAGGCCGAGCGCGGCAATGATTGCCCCCATCACCGGCACAAAGCTGTATCCCAGACCACCTGAAATAACGGCCCCACCGGCCGCCGCACCGAGCGCATTGCCCAGGTTAAAGGCACCGATATTGACCGAGGATGAGAGGCCCGGCGCTTCATGCGCAACACGCATCACGCGCATCTGCAGCGGTGGCACCACGGCGAACGTTGCTGCACCCCAGACGACCATCGCCATCGCGGCGCCAAACTCGTTACGCGCCAGCCACGGAATGGCGATCATGATGACAATCAGCAGGGTTAAGAAGCCCTTCAGCGTCCCGCTCACGGAACGGTCGGCAAATTTCCCACCGAGATAGTTACCGATCGAGAAGCCCACGCCAATCAGCACCAGCATCGCGGTCACAAAGAGAGGCGTTGCGTGGGTGATATCGTGCAGTACAGGTGAAATATAGGTATAGAGGGTAAACATCGCCCCTGCCCCGAGAACGGTGGTAAGCAGCGCGGAAAGCACCTGCGGGCGCACCAGCACCGACAGCTCCTTACGCACTTCCGGACGTTCTCCGGCGCTGCCTTTCGGCAGGGAGAAGAACAATGCCACCATCGCGACCACGCCCAGCCCGGCCGTCGCCAGGAAAGACATACGCCAGCCGATCGCTTCTCCCAGCCAGGTTGCCGCAGGAACACCGCCGATGTTAGCGATGGTCAGACCCATAAACATGGTGGCCACGGCGCTCGCCTGCTTGTGTTTTGGCACCACGCTGGCAGCAACGACCGATCCCAGCCCAAAGAACGCGCCGTGGTTAAGGCTGGTCAGAATTCGCGACAGCATCAGCGTGGTGTAGTCCGGCGAAATGGCCGAAAGCACGTTGCCGAGGGTGAAAATCGCCATCAGGAAAATCAGCGCATTGCGGCGCGCGCGATGAGAAAGCAGAAGCGTCATCAGCGGCGCTCCCACCATCACGCCGATAGCGTAGGCGCTGATCAACATGCCTGCCGCAGGGATCGAGACGTCCACGCCGCGGGCGATGACGGGCAGTAACCCCATCGGGGAGAATTCAGTGGTGCCAATCCCAAAAGCGCCAATCGCCAGGGCCAGCAGGGGAAAATTAATTTTCATGCGTCAACTCCGGATGCCGTGTCATGTGGTGACACAGAACAAAGAAGCGGAAAGCATGACATCAATCACAAAAAATGAGAAGTTAACAAAATGGCAAAAGATTTTTGCCAGAGAAGTAACAATCCGGGGAGTCGGGAGGGAGAAGGCTCTCCCTCCGCGTAAATCAGTGCAGCGCAGCCGTCAGACCGGCCGCAACAATCAGAGCCAGCACAACAACGGTGGTGAACAGCGAAAACTTAAGATCGGAACTCATCAATTTTTCTCCTTTTAATCCCCACACGAAAAGTGAGCTTGCTCATTTTTGCACAGATTACGTCAAAAATCTTCCTGGATTTATACTGATAACCACTTTACCTCTTCCCCTTTTCATCAAGATAGGACAAAATTCCACGCTAAATTTATTAGCGTACCGGCCATTGACCCCCTCCTGACGTCCCGTGTCGTTTTCCCGGCGTGCCGCAATTCAAGATTGCGTGATAAGGGTGAGAGAAGGCAAACGTTTACCTTCAAGTTTTTCAGGAGCTTAGGATATGGTCTGGAGTGACATTTAATGGCAACAATTAAAGACGTAGCAAAACGCGCAAACGTTTCCACTACAACCGTATCACATGTAATTAACAAAACCCGCTTTGTGGCGGAAGAGACGCGCAACGCCGTCTGGGCAGCGATCAAGGAGCTGCACTATTCGCCAAGTGCGGTCGCGCGTAGCCTCAAGGTTAATCACACCAAGTCCATTGGATTGCTGGCGACCAGCAGTGAAGCGGCCTATTTTGCCGAGATCATTGAAGCGGTTGAAAAAAACTGCTTCCAGAAAGGCTATACCCTGATTCTGGGCAACGCGTGGAACAGCATTGAAAAACAGCGCGCCTACCTGTCGATGATGGCGCAGAAGCGCGTTGACGGCCTGCTGGTAATGTGTTCCGAGTATCCGGAATCCGTGCTGTCGATGCTCGAAGAGTATCGCCACATCCCCATGGTCGTTATGGACTGGGGCGAAGCGCGTGCGGATTTCACCGACTCCGTTATCGACAATGCCTTTGAAGGCGGTTACATGGCCGGCCGTTACCTGATCGAACGCGGCCACCGCGAGATTGGCGTGATCCCGGGTCCGCTGGAGCGCAACACCGGGGCGGGCCGTCTTGCCGGTTTTATGAAAGCGATGGAAGAAGCGCTGATCACCGTGCCGGAAAACTGGATCGTGCAGGGCGACTTTGAGCCGGAATCAGGCTACCGCGCGATGCAGCAGATCGTTTCCCAGCCGCACCGTCCGACCGCCGTTTTCTGCGGGGGTGACATCATGGCCATGGGCGCGCTCTGCGCCGCCGATGAACTGGGTTTGCGCGTACCGCAGGATATTTCCGTGATCGGGTATGACAACGTGCGTAACGCGCGCTTCTTCACCCCAGCGCTGACCACCATTCACCAGCCGAAAGATTCGCTGGGCGAAACGGCCTTCAATATGCTGCTCGACAGGATCGTCAACAAGCGCGAAGAGTCCCAGTCCATTGAAGTTCACCCGCGCCTGATTGAACGCCGTTCCGTAGCGGACGGTCCGTTCCGCGACTACCGTCGTTAATCCCTTTACGGGGCCAGCTACGCTGGCTCCCGTAACCATTCCCGGTTTAGCGTTTCGCTGTCCCCCAGATAATCCAGCAGCCAGGCCATGGCGGGCGAGACATCATTTTGTTGCCAGGTCAGGCAGCAGGCCGCGTCCGGGAACGGATTTTCCAGCGTCAGTTCAACCCATTCGCCGGTATCAATGCGCGGACGCGCAAAATGAACGGGCACCATCGCGACGCACAGTCCGGCACTGAGGCACGTCGCCGACGATTCCCAGTCCGGAGCCACCACCCGCCGCTGGTTGTCCAGAAGCCAGGTGATACGCTTGGGCAATGAACGGGACGTATCCTCCAGCACCAGCGAGGGCCAGTTGCGCAGCGTATCGTCGCTAAGCGGCCCGTCCATCGCCGCCAGGGGATGATCGCGTGCCACCACGCATTTCCAGCTCAGCATCCCCATATCGCGAAAGGCGTAACGTCCCCCGACCGGGATCGCCTGCGTGGCGCCAATCGCCATCTCCGCCCTGCCGTCCGCCAGCGCATCCCAAACGCCGTTGAACACCTCCTGCGAGACCCGCAGCTCAACGTCAGAGAAGTGACGATAGAAATCGACAATCATCTGTCGGGTGCGTTCCGGCTTCACGATGTTATCCACCGCGATAGAAAGATGTCCCCGCCAGCCGTTGGCGATCTGCTGGCACTGTTCGCGGGTGATCTGCATTTTTTTGATAACAGAACGCCCTTCCTTCAAAAACCACGCCCCGGCGGGCGTCAATTCCACATCACGATGCCGCCGCTCAAACAGCGGAACCGCCAGCCACTCCTCCAGTTGACGCACCGTGTAGCTGATGGCCGAAGGGACGCGGTGCAGCTCCTGCGCCGCACCGCTAAAGCTGCCGTTACGCGCGACAGCATCGACCACTTCAAGAGAATAATCTGACCACATTTTCTGCCTGCAAAAATTTTGAATGCACCCGCCAAATATTAGCGTTTCACAAGCGGCTTTGCACTCCCTACACTCAGCGCCAATGTACACCTGCCTCCTCAGGAGAATAAAATAATGCAACCCAGGAACGGTTTTTTAGTCTGGCTCGGCGGCTTAAGCGTGCTGGGCTTTTTGGCCACCGATATGTACCTGCCGGCTTTTGCCGCGATGCAGGAAGATTTGCAAACCCCCGCTGCCGCCATCAGCGCCAGCCTGAGTTTGTTCCTCGCCGGTTTTGCTTTTGCACAGCTGCTCTGGGGACCGCTCTCGGATCGCTTTGGTCGTAAACCGGTACTGCTGCTGGGTCTGGCCATTTTTGCCGTGGGCTGCCTGGGGATGTTATGGGTACGCGACGCCACCTGGCTGCTGGTGCTGCGCTTCGTTCAGGCCGTGGGCGTCTGTGCCGCGGCCGTGACCTGGCAGGCGCTGGTGACCGACTACTACCCGGCTAACCGCACAAACCGTATTTTCGCCACCATTATGCCGCTGGTGGGCCTCTCCCCTGCCCTGGCTCCGCTGCTGGGCAGCTGGATCCTCGCGCACTTTGACTGGCAGGCCATCTTCGCCACGCTGTTTGCCATCACGCTGGTGTTGATGCTGCCGGCGTTCGCCCTCAAGCCTGCGCATAAAAAAGAGGCGCATGCCGACGCGAAGCCGATTACCTTCACCTCACTGTTGAGCGCCAAAGCGTATCGCGGGAATGTCCTGATCTATGCCGCCTGCTCGGCAAGCTTCTTCGCATGGCTCACCGGCTCGCCGTTCATTCTGCACGATATGGGCTACAGTCCGGCAGCCATCGGCCTGAGCTATGTTCCGCAGACAATAGCGTTCCTTGTGGGCGGGTACGGCTGTCGCGCGGCGCTGCAAAAATGGGAAGGCCAGCAGATGCTGCCGTGGCTGCTGGTGCTGTATGCGCTAAGCGTCATCGGGACCTGGGCCGTTGGCTTTATTCCGGGCGCGGGCCTGGCTGAAATTTTGATCCCGTTCTGCGTGATGGCCATTGCGAACGGGGCGATTTACCCTATCGTTGTGGCACAGGCCCTGCAACCGTTCCCGCAGGCAACAGGCCGCGCCGCCGCGCTGCAGAACACCCTGCAGCTGGGTTTGTGCTTCCTGGCAAGCCTGGTGGTCTCGGCGCTGATTGCTACGCCGCTTTTGACCACCACCAGCGTGATGCTGTTCACCGTAGCGCTGGCGGCATTGGGCTATCGCATGCAGGCCTCCGCGCAGCGTGAGCAGGATAACGGTGCTCAGGTGGAAACCTCGCATGCCTGATTGCGCCAGAAATCATGTTATATTTCAGTGATTAGGTTGCTAACAATTTTCTATTGAATCACCAAATTTTGAAGCCTATACTAAATTTGGTTCGATTAAATACGATAAATATTAAGTGTTAACGGGAGCCGGAGTGCTCCCGTTTTACCATGGAAGGCATTTCGGCAAGGGTTATCTCCCTTCCTCTGTTCTACGTCGGATACTAGCCTCGCGGTATTTACCGTGAGATTTCTCACAAACCAAAAAAAGCGTCTACGCTGTTTTAAGGTTCTGATCACAGTAGGGTGATGGAGAAGCTATGAGTTCATCGTGTATAGAAGAAGTCAGCGTTCCGGACGATAACTGGTCCCGGATCGTCAGTGAACTGTTAGGTCGAGCAGGCATCACTATCAATGGATCATCGCCATCCGATCCTCAGGTTAAACATCCCGACTTTTTTAAACGCGTGTTGCGGGAAGGGTCGTTAGGCCTGGGA
Organism: Enterobacter vonholyi; assembly: GCF_008364555.1. Classification (GTDB taxonomy): domain Bacteria; phylum Pseudomonadota; class Gammaproteobacteria; order Enterobacterales; family Enterobacteriaceae; genus Enterobacter; species Enterobacter vonholyi. The sequence goes on along the minus strand of NZ_VTUC01000006.1, from coordinate 112,386 downwards.
GAAAGCTACATGGACGGCTGGTGGGAGTGTGAACGTCTGGATACCTTTTTCGCCAGCGTGTTGCGTGCCGGTCTTGAAAATCAACTCCCTCGCAACCTGAAAGACACCCTGCGCGTCGCCTCTGCCCGACTTTTCAATCTCCAGAGTAAAAAACGCGCGTGGATCGTTGGCAAAGAACATTACGATCTTGGCAACGATTTGTTCAGCCGTATGCTGGACCCTTTCATGCAATACTCCTGCGCCTACTGGAAAGAGGCCTCGACGCTTGAAGAGGCTCAGCAGGCGAAGCTGCGTCTGATTAGCGAGAAGCTGCAGCTACAGCCCGGCATGCGCGTGTTGGATATCGGCTGCGGCTGGGGTGGGCTGGCATATTTTATGGCTAAGCATTATGCCGTCAGCGTGGTCGGCGTGACGATCTCAGCGGAACAGCAAAAAATGGCGCGGGAGCGCTGCCAGGATCTCGATGTGGATATCAGGCTGCAGGACTACCGTGACCTGAATGAACAGTTTGACCGGATTGTTTCCGTCGGCATGTTCGAGCACGTGGGGCCAAAAAACTACGATACCTATTTTGAGGTGGTGGACCGGAATCTGAAACCGGACGGCATCTTCCTGCTGCACACCATCGGCTCTAAGCGGACCGACAACAACGTTGACCCGTGGATCAACAAATACATCTTTCCGAATGGCTGTTTACCGTCCGTTCGCCAGATTGCCAACGCCAGTGAACCCCATTTCGTGATGGAAGACTGGCATAACTTTGGCGCGGACTACGACACCACCTTAATGGCATGGCATGAACGTTTCCAGAAAGCCTGGCCAGAGATTGCGGACAACTATTCTGAACGATTCAAACGAATGTTTAGCTATTATCTGAATGCCTGCGCGGGGGCGTTTCGCGCACGGGATATTCAGCTCTGGCAGGTGGTATTCAGCCGTGGGATAGAACACGGACTGCGTGTCGCACGCTAAAAAAAATAACCCCGGATATCCGGGGTTATTTTTTTATTCTTCTTCGGCGGTCTTTATTATTGCGGCTTCTTTTGCTGCCAGCACGCGCTCAACCGTATCCACCACAGCCTGGGTCTGCGGATCGATTTCGATATTCACGCGATGCCCCAGTTTTTTCGCGCCCAGCGTGGTGCGCTGCAGCGTTTCAGGAATTAAATGCACGCAAAAACGCGTTGGCGTCACTTCCCCTACCGTCAGGCTAATCCCGTCAATGCCAATAAATCCTTTATAGAGGATGTATTTCATTAATGACGGGTCCTGCATTTTAAACCAGATTTGACGGTTATTTTCCGAGGTCACGATTTTCGCCACTTCGGCGGTGGTCATGATGTGCCCCGACATAAGATGACCGCCAATCTCATCGCTGAACTTCGCCGCGCGCTCAACGTTGATGGTATCGCCTACCACCAGCTCGCCCAGGTTAGTGATCCGCAGCGTCTCTTTCATTAAATCAAAGCTAATCTGGTTGCCGTTAATTTCGGTAACGGTCAGGCAGCAGCCGTTATGGGCAATCGACGCGCCGGTTTCAATGCCCTCAAGCATATATTCCGGCAGCTCAACAACATGAGTACGGAAATTAGGTTTTTCATCAATGGACACCACTTTGGCGGTGCCCTGCACAATACCAGTAAACATGCTTACAACTCCTGTTTTTTCCGAACGGTGATGGCACCGTTTAATCCCACCACAATAACAGTTGGAAAAACAGGTTGCCAGCGGGGCGCATATTCTGGCGATTTTTTCACTAGATAAATAGCTAAAGCCCGCTACAATAGCTGGCACCCCCCTGCATTTTCTTCTTGCTGCCCGTTTCGGCGGCTTTTTTAGTCTCTCATATAACTACAAAATAAAGGTGTTCACGTGCAGAAGTACATGAATGAAGCGCGCCAGCTATTGGCACTGGCTATACCAGTGATCGTCGCGCAGGTGGCCCAGACCGCAATGGGATTTGTGGATACGGTAATGGCGGGTGGCTACAGCGCCACCGACATGGCGGCCGTAGCTATCGGTACGTCAATCTGGCTTCCGGCCATCCTGTTCGGCCACGGTCTGCTGCTCGCGCTCACGCCTGTTATCGCTCAGCTCAATGGTTCGGGGCGCCGCGAGCGCATTGCCCATCAGGTCCGCCAGGGCTTCTGGCTGGCAGGATTTGTCTCGGTGCTGATTATGGTCGTGCTCTGGAACGCGGGCCATATCATTCGCGCTATGCATAACATTGACCCGGCACTGGCGGACAAAGCCGTGGGTTATTTGCGCGCGCTGCTCTGGGGTGCGCCTGGCTACCTCTTCTTCCAGGTGGCGCGTAACCAGTGTGAAGGCCTGGCGAAAACTAAGCCCGGCATGGTGATGGGCTTTATCGGGCTGCTGGTCAACATTCCCGTTAACTATGTCTTTATTTACGGTCATTTCGGGATGCCGGAGCTGGGCGGCGTCGGCTGCGGCGTGGCGACGGCCGCCGTTTACTGGGTAATGTTCTTCTCGATGCTTACCTTCGTGAAGCGCGCCCGCTCCATGCGCGATATTCGTAACGAGCACAGATTCAGCACGCCGGACTGGAACATCATGACGCGTCTGGTGCAGTTAGGGTTGCCGATTGCCCTCGCGCTATTCTTTGAGGTGACCCTGTTTGCCGTGGTCGCCCTGCTGGTCTCCCCGCTGGGCATTGTGAACGTCGCCGGGCACCAGATCGCGCTGAACTTTAGCTCCCTGATGTTCGTCCTGCCGATGTCGCTGGCGGCGGCGGTGACGATTCGCGTGGGCTTCCGCCTGGGCCAGGGCTCAACGCTCGATGCGCAAACGGCCGCCCGAACCGGGCTGGGCGTCGGCGTCTGCATGGCGATCTGTACTGCGCTCTTTACCGTCGCATTACGCGAGCAGATCGCCCTGCTCTACAACGACAATCCGGAAGTCGTCACACTGGCATCGCACCTGATGCTACTGGCCGCGATTTACCAGATTTCTGACTCCATTCAGGTGATTGGCAGCGGCGTGCTGCGCGGCTATAAAGACACGCGTTCCATCTTCTTTATCACTTTCATCGCCTACTGGGTGCTGGGTCTGCCGTGTGGCTATATTCTGGCCCTGACCGACCTGGTGGTTGAGCGCATGGGACCGGCAGGGTTCTGGATGGGCTTTATCATCGGCCTGACCTCGGCGGCGATTATGATGATGATGCGCATGCGCTTCCTGCAGCGCCAGCCATCAACGGTCATTTTGCAACGCGCTGCACGTTAACGACGCAGTAGCCGCCGCCTGGCGGCTACTTTCTCTTCACTTTGCGCGGTAATACAGCAATCGCGTGAAATCATAGAGAAAATTGCATTTTCCCTCTTGCCACCTCGATGCTGTGCCGCTAATATTCGTCCCCGTTGTCACCGACAACACGTTGCGTTCATAGCTCAGTTGGTTAGAGCACCACCTTGACATGGTGGGGGTCGTTGGTTCGAGTCCAATTGAACGCACCATTCTGCGTCCGTAGCTCAGTTGGTTAGAGCACCACCTTGACATGGTGGGGGTCGGTGGTTCGAGTCCACTCGGACGCACCATTTCAGTCCTGAAATGGTGCAACTCCTATTCTGATATCCTGAATTTTCCTAATCCCTTATTTTCTTCATTGTTCTCCTGCTACGCTTTTCCTATGGAAAAAAACACAGGAAACGTGTTGATGAAGAAGATCGCGATTATCGGCTCCGGCCCCACAGGGATTTACACCTTTTATCACCTGCTTAAGAACAGCACGCCGCTCTCCGTTTCCGTTTTCGAACAGGCCGATGAAGCCGGCGTGGGAATGCCCTATAACGACGACGATAATTCCCGGCTGATGCTGGCGAACATTGCGAGCATTGAAATCCCGCCCATTTTTATGACCTACCTCGACTGGCTCAAGGAACAGAGCGACGCCCATCTGTTGCGTTTTAAGGTTGATAAAGCCCGCCTGCACGATCGGCAGTTCCTGCCGAGGATCCTGCTGGGGGAGTATTTTCGCGACAGCTTTCGATCAATCGTAAAAGAGGCGAAAAAGCTGGGGTTCCAGGTTGAGATCCATGAATCAGCGAAGGTCACCGACATCAACCCTTCGACAACCGGCGTGACGATTTCGGTCAACGACCGCGCCCTACCGGATAAATTCGACCTGGCGGTTATCGCCACCGGCCACGTCTGGCCAGACGAGGATGAAGCCACGCGCACATTCTTCCCAAGCCCGTGGTCCGGCCTGATGGATGCCAGCATTCCCCCTTGCCGCGTGGGCATTATGGGCACCTCGTTGAGCGGTCTCGACGCGGCTATGGCGGTGGTGATGCAGCACGGTGAGTTTAGTAACGGTAAATTCATCCTCGACAACGGCAGCGAAGGGTTACACATTACGCTGATGTCCCGGACGGGCATTCTGCCGGAAGCCGATTTTTACTGCCCTATTCCTTACGAACCGCTGTCGGTTTTGACCGAATTCGTGGTGGAAAGCGAGATAGCCAAAGGACCGGATGGCCTGCTTGACCGCATTTTTGCCCTGATGGTCAAAGAGCTTCAGCTTGCCGATCCGGCATGGTGCGAGAAAATGTCTCTGCATACGCTGAATGCGGACACTATTCGTGAGGCCTGGTTTGAGGATCGTAAACGCCACGGCCCCTTTACCTGGGCGGAAGAGAATCTCAACGAGGTTGAACGCAACAAACGGGAACGCCGTACCGTGGCCTGGCGCTATACCGTGCTTCGGCTGCATGAAGTGGTTCAGGAGATCGTCCCCCATCTCGATGAGCAAGACGGTGAACGCTTCAGTCAGGGGCTGGCTCGGGTATTTATCGACAATTATGCCGCCATTCCTCCGCAGTCTATCCGCAGGCTGCTCGCACTTCGCGAAGCCGGCATCATCAGCGTGGCCGCGCTCGGTGACGACTACACGCTCGACGTTGGCAGCGATCGAACGGTGATAACCACAAAAGAGACCGTCTATCGTTTCAACGTATTTATTGACGCACGCGGACAAAAGCCGCTCAAAACGAAAGATCTGCCCTTCCCGACGCTGCGAAAACAGCTGGAAGCAACGGGAGATCGGATACCCGATATCGGCGAGGATTACACCTTAAAAGCGCCTGACACCGTGCGCGGACGCATCGCCTTCGGCGCGATACCGTGGCTGATGCACGACCGTCCCTTCGTTCAGGGGCTGGCGGAATGTGCTGAGATTGCAGAAGCGATGGCGAAGGCGGCTGAAAAACCCGCGTCGGGATCGCGGAGAAGGTTACCGTATATTGAGATGTGACAGGGCTTCCATGCCCTGCTGTCGGTAATTACTCGAAGAAGACTTCCGGGTTTTCCGACAGCGAAACGAAACTTTTCGTCGCTTTATCCAGCGCGAGGATTTCGCCGCTTTCAATATCGTACACCCAGCCGTGCAGTCGGATGGAGTTATTACGCAGGCCCACCGCAACGGACGGATGGGTCTTGATGTTGCTCAGCTGCGCAAACACGTTTTCCTGCACCATCGCATTGACCTTATCGATCGGCTTATCCCAGGTTTTCTTCTCAACCACGGCTTTCGCCGCGTCGGAATAGCGCAGCCAGTGTGACACCGCAGGCATCGGCTCCAGGTTCGCGTTATCGGCAATCGCCTTCATTGCGCCACAGTTGGAGTGACCACAAATCACGATATCCGTGACGCCCAGCGCCACCACGGCGTATTCGATGGTTGCGGACACACCGCCTGGCTCCGGTCCGAACGGCGGCACGATGTTGCCAGCATTACGAATGACAAAGAGTTGTCCTGGCTCTTGCTGGGTGACCAGTTCCGGGACCAGACGGCTGTCGGAGCATGAGATGAACAGCGCTTTGGGATTCTGGCTGGACGCTAAACTGCGGAAGAGTTCTTTACGTTGCGGGAAAATCTCTTTTTGAAAGCTGAGAAAACCTTCAATGATATGTTGCATAGCAATGTCTCTTTTATCTGTTTTAGTTTAGGCATGATCGAGATCACACTCGTAAAGTTTACCCATCGTGGTTTACTTCAGACAAGCAATATATTTCTGGCCCGACCGCTGCACGATCTCGTCCGCACTGGTCAGGATGTTCTGCCCTTCGAACGCGCCGTAAAGACGTTCAAAGGTTTTGCCTTCGAGATGACTCACCACCGACGCCACCGTTCGGGCCGGCAGCGGGAGATAATTCGGGTAGCTCCACATAAACGAGACGGCGTCTTTACCCGGCGTGACCTGCAGAATATCGCCAACCAGCAATACCCCGTCCCCCTCCTGCCAGTGCAGCACCGTTCCCCCGGCAAAATGCCCACCCAGACGCAGCAGGGTAACCGACGGGAAAATCTCCAGCGTATCCCCCTCCCAGAAATGAATGGCCGGGCTGTCGCGCATCACCCACTCTTTGTCGCTGGCGTGCAGGTACACCGGCGCATCAAACGCCGCAGCCCACTCCTGCATCGTGGTGTAATAGTGCGGATGTGAAATCGCAATCGCGCTGATGCCGCCAAGGGCGGCGATGAGGGTTTGGGTTGCGGGATCGAGGTTGGCGATGCAGTCCCAGAGGATATTGCCGTGGGGCGTTTGCAGGAGCAGCGCCCGCTGGTTAATCGCAAACGCAGGAACCGTTTTGATACCGAATAATCGCGGCTCCAGCTGCTGCCATTTGTTGCTGTGCGCCGCGGTGATGGTATCGAGATCGGTCCACGCCTGCCCCGTGATGGGTACATACTGGCGTTCATCCTCACAAATCGGGCATCTGTCCGGCTGCGTATCGTAGGCGGTTCCACAGGTTTTACAGAGTGTAATCATGTGCTCTCCTCAGCGATAAAGCACTGAGTATGGCAGGGATTATCCTTATGTGCTGCGAGGTACATTGCTGGCTTTTTTTGCCCTATACTGTGCCAGTATCGAAAACTGAACAGAGCAGGTGCAACATGGAAATTGATCTCGATAACTTAGTCTTTAACGGTCTGGATGAAGCTGAAGAGCGTAATGCGGAACGTCTGGACGATGCAGACAAAAAAGCGCAGGCGATTGTCGCCGACGATGACTGCGGCGACGCCTGCAAGATCTAATAAAAAAGCACCGGGAAACCGGTGCTTTTTTATTTCACTCGTTAAACGTCACGCACACCTCGTTCCAGTAGGTTTCGCGCGTGCGGCGCAGTTCAGCGTGACGTTTTATCATGGAACCACTCCGGGTCAATGTTGGCAACGTCTACGCCATACAGGCTGGCGACAGGCAGTATCGACTCAAGAACACGTTGCGCGCTGTTCTCCGCATTCGCTGGCCGGGCCGCAAAAAACCGCCGTAACGTGCTGATCCACTTTTTCATCGTCTTACCCTCTCTCGCCGTGTCTGACCTCAGTTAAGCACCCAAATCCCGTGCAGGGGAAATACCAAAATCCACTGTCTATGTGCAGGATCTGCAAATAGCACCCCGTCCTTTTCACGCTTCATTAACACCTTGTTCACTAATGCTTTTTTGCTCATAGCAAAGAACGATTTCTTATTTGGCGATAGCTTTCCCTTATGGGAGCGTAACGGGGTAAAACAAAAACAACGGGATGGCGAATGACTATGGCAGCAAATATGAAAGGGTTTACCAAACGGACACTGGTTCTGGGATTACTGGCGGCGGGGAGCCTGCTTTCAGCGCAGGCACAGGCCGATCAGCTGGCGGATATTAAGGCCGCAGGGGTGGTGAAAGTGGCCACGTTTGACGCCAACCCGCCGTTTGGCTCGATTGATGCCAAAACGCATGAGATCGTGGGTTATGACGTGGACTTTGCCAAAGCGCTGGCAAAATCGCTCGGCGTGAAGCTTGAACTGGTTGCCACCAATCCGGCCAACCGCATTCCGCTGCTGCAGTCCGGCAAAGCCGACCTGATCGTGGCGGATATCACCATCACCCCGGAACGCGCGCAGGTCATTGATTTTTCTACGCCTTACTTCGTTACCGGCCAGCAGTTCCTCGTTCCGGCAAAATCACCGGACAAGCTTGATGACTATAGCCGGGCGCGCATCGGCGCAGTCAAAGGAACGACGGGCGAGCAGGCGCTGCACCAGCGTTTCCCGCAGTCCCGCGTCCTCTCTTATGACGACATCCCGCTGGCGTTGACCGCACTGCGCAATGGCAACGTCCAGGCCATTACCCAGGACAGCACCATTCTGGCCGGCCTGCTGGCGCAGGCGCCGGACAAAGCCAACTTCAAAATCCTGCCCGACCTGCTCAGTAAAGAAGAGATTGGCGTGGGGGTGAAGAAAGGTGAAACGGCGCTGCTGAAGGCCGTTAACGACGAACTGGTTAATCTCGAGAAGACCGGTCAGGCGGCAAAAATCTATGATGCCTGGTTTGGTCCTGGCACCCCTGCTCCACAGCCGCGCGCCTTTAAAATAGAAGTCAGGTAATTATGCTCTCAGGTTTATTTTCACACTCCGCGGCCGGTGCCGCGGATTTTTCACATCTGGAACAGGCCAGCGTCGAGTTTCTTCATGTGGACAAACGCTACGGTGACCATCAGGTTTTAAACGATATTAACCTCACCATCACGCCCGGAGAAGTGGTTGCCATCCTCGGCCCTTCAGGCTCCGGTAAATCCACCCTGATCCGTCTTATCAACCAGCTTGAAACCCTGAGCGGCGGGGAGATTCTGGTCGACAACAAGCCTACCGGAAAGCTCTCCGGTACCGGGCTGCGTCAGCTGCGAAGCCGCGTGGGGTTTGTGTTCCAACAGTTCAATCTCTATGCCCATCTCACCGCCAGCCAGAACATCACCCTGGCACTGGAGCACGTTCACGGCTGGAAGCCGCATCCTGCTCAGGAGCGCGCGCTGGCCCTGCTGGAGAAAGTCGGGATGCTGGAAAAAGCCCACCATTACCCGGCGGAGCTTTCCGGCGGGCAGCAGCAGCGCGTGGCGATAGCCCGCGCCCTCGCCTCTTCACCGCAAATCATTCTGTTTGATGAACCCACCTCCGCGCTGGATCCGGAGATGATTGGTGAAGTGCTGTTCGTGATGAAAGCCCTCGCCCACAGCGGGATCACGATGATCGTGGTGACTCATGAGATGCAGTTTGCCCGGGAAATCGCCGACCGGATTGTCTTTATCGACGGCGGGCAAATTCTGGAAACCGCGCCGCCGGCGCAGTTTTTCAGCCAGCCAGCGCATCCGCGCGCGCAGCGCTTCCTGCAAAAGGTGCTCAACCCGCTGCATCAGGAGCATCTGTAATGCCCGCGCTCGACTGGCAGGGGGTACTGACCGGACAGCCTCTGCAGTGGATACTCTCCGGATTCCTCACCACCCTGTGGGTGACGCTGGCGGGGATCGTGCTGGCCAGCCTGCTCGCACTGCTCTTTATGCTTCTGCGCCTGTCCGGCGGACGCGTCGGGAAAGCGATCGTCAGCGGCTGGGTATCACTCTTTCGCAATACCCCGCTGCTGGTGCAGCTACTGTTCTGGTATTTTGCCGCCTGGAACGGGCTGCCGCAGGCGTTTCGCGACGCGGTCAACGCCGATCACAGCTGGTCGATTCTGCCCGGCGACGTCTGGTGGTTTACGCCCGAATTTTTATGCTCTGCCTGGGGGTTGGGCGTTTTTACCTCGGCGTTTTTAATCGAAGAGGTGGAAGCAGGATTGCGTTCCGTGCCCGCCGGGCAGCGGGAGGCGGCGCTCGCCCAGGGATTCTCCACGTGGCGCTTGTTTCGCTTCATCCTTCTGCCGCAGGGCCTGGCTAACGCCTGGCAGCCCGTTGTGGGCCAGTATCTCAATCTGATGAAGCTCTCCTCGCTCGCCAGCGGGATTGGCTTCGCCGAGCTCACCTATCAGGTCAGGCAGATCGAAAGCTATAACGCGCACGCGCTGGAGGCGTTTACCCTCGGTACCGTGCTCTATCTGCTGACCGGCCTGGTCATGGGGATGGTGCTGGTACGCCTTGGGCCACAGGCGAAACGTAAACGCCCGAACGTCGTCATCGCAGGGAGTGAAAAACATGATTGCCGGACTTAATGTCATCACCGATAACCTCGATTATCTGCTGTGGGGACGCGCGGCAACGGGTGAACCGGGAGGCGTACTGCTTTCGTTAATGATGGCAGCAGGCGCTGCGGTTATCGCTCTGCCCGGAGGGATACTGCTCGCGTGCCTGGCCTGGCGCTTTACCGGGCTCGTGCGAAAAGTCCTCTTTTTATGGGCAGAACTGATTCGCGGTATCCCGCTTATCTTCGTGATTTTCTGGATGTGGTATCTCCTGCCGCTCATCACCGGGGGCGATCTGCCCGGGGCGCTGACCGTCATGCTGGCGCTGGCCTGGTTTACGGCGGCCACCGTGATGCACTCGGTGCTGGCCGGGCTGAGCGCGCTGCCGACCGGGCAGTACGAGGCCGCGCTGTCTCAGGGCTTCAGCACCCAACAAACCCTGTTGCGCGTGCTGCTGCCGCAGGCGCTGAGGAATATTCTGCCGTCGCTGGTGGGGATTTTTATTAGCCTGCTGAAGGATACGTCGCTGGCGTTTATCGTGAACGTCCCGGAACTGACCACGGTGGCGGGACAGGTCAACAACCGGGTGCAAATCTACCCGGCGGCCATTTTTATCTTTACGGGCGTGGTTTACTACCTGCTCTGCTGCTCGCTCGAGCAGCTTGCGAAGCGCTGGCGCCTTACCCGGCCAGCGCTTTAACCACCGTTTCCATTGCTTCGGTTGTCAATTCACTGCGTTTAACGCGCTGGTTCGCCAGCGCGGTACGCAGGACTCCGGCAATGACAATATGCTTTGGCTCCTGCCCTAAATCACGCATCTCGAGCACCACCTTTCCGACCACCCGGCACATCTCCTGGTACAGCGCTTCATCTTTGGTCACGTTACCCATCGTCATCACTCCATTGCCTTTTAAACGTTGAGCTTAAATGATTCTCCAGCCGGATACAAAAAAGAAGCCCGGCGATAGACTCGCCGGGCTTCATCAGTAAAATCAGTAAATTAGTTGTTTACAGGAATAACCGCGCCTTTGTACTTGGTGCGGATCCAGTCCTGAATCTCTTTCGAGTGCAGCACGTTCACCAGCGCGACGATATCTTTCTTCTTCTCGTCACCGCGGTGTACGGTAATGATGTTGGCGTACGGGTTGTTTTCACCGCTCTCAACCGCAATCGGGTCGTGAACCGGATCCAGACCGGCGTCAATCGCGTAGTTGGCGTTGATCACCACCGCATCGCCTTCGTTGTTGTTGTACATCTGCGGCAGCAGAGACGCTTCAACGTTAGGCGTGAACTTCAGCTTTTTCGGGTTCTCGACGATGTCGCTGATGCGCGCAGTCACTTTATCGATGCCCGGCTTCAGCTTGATCACGCCCTCTTTCTCGAAGATGGAAAGAATACGCCCCTCTTCAGAAACCGCGTCACGCATGATGATCTTGCCGCCTTCCGGCAGGTCTTTCAGCGACTTGTATTTTTTGGAGTAGATGCCGATTGGCTCAATGTGGATCGCGCCCGCACTGACAAAATCGTAGTCCTTATCGCCCGCATGATCTTTCAGCACGCTGTTCAGGTAAGGAATATGCTGGAAATAGTTCGCGTCGATGTCATGACCCGCCAGCGCGGTATTCGGCAGAATGTAGTCCTGGAACGGTTTAATCTCCAGGTCGATACCCTGCTTCGCCAGAATCGGCTTTGCCTGCTCCAGAATTTCCGCATGCGGCGTGTTGGACGCGCCCACGGTCAGGGTGTCGGCCCAGGAGGCGAAGCTCAGGGCGCTCAGGGTTGCTGCGGCGATCAGTGTCAGTGTCTTTTTCATGATGTGGTTCCTGTGTGTATTTATTAGCGTTTATCTAACAGTGAAGTAATGACATCGCCGCAGAACTGGATAATGAAAACGATGATCAGAATGGTCACCGTTGCCACCAGCGTGACGTCACCATGGTTGCGCTGGAATCCTTCCAGATAAGCCAGATTTCCTAAACCACCGGCGCCAATCACCCCCGCCATTGCGCTGTAGCTCACCAGCGCAATCAGCGTCACCGTAATACCTGATACCAGTGCGGGTGATGATTCCGGCAGTAAAACCCGAAACACGAGCGTGCTCAGTCGTGCGCCCATCGAGCGCGTCGCTTCAATCACGCCTTTATCCACTTCACGCAGGGCGATCTCCACCAGGCGTGCGTAGAACGGTGCGGCACCCACTATCAGGGCCGGCAGCGCCGCGTTGGCGCCAAGAATGGTGCCGACGACGGTCTTGGTGAACGGGATCAGCAGCACAATCAAAATGATGAACGGAATCGAGCGGAACACGTTCACCACGATCGAAATCACGCTGTAGACCGTGCGGTTATGGAACAGACCGCCGCGCGCGGTTAAAAACAGCGCCAGACCCAGCACGATGCCCAGCACAAAGGTCGCCACGCCGGACAGCGCGGTCATGTACAGCGTCTCAAGCGTCGCCGCCCAGAGCTGATCCCACTCGAGATGCGGAAAGAGATTCTCAGCCATGTTTAATCACCTCGCCTTCAATATCGCTGTGCTGCAGGTCGGCGAGGATATTGTTCAGTTGTTCGTCAGATGCCACGACGTGCACCCAGAGTTGACCAAACACGCCGTGAGCGGTTTGGGTCATTTTTCCGTGCAGGATGTTAAACGGCAGGCCGTAGCGCAGCGTCAGTTCGCCCACAATCGGCTTATGCGTGCTGTGCCCGGTAAAGGTCAGCCTGATGACCGTCCCTTCCAGATCGTTTGCCAGTTCGGTATTGAACGTTTCTTCTTCAGCGTACTGGCTCACCTGACGCACAAACTGCTGCGTAATCGGCTGCTGCGGATGGGTAAAGACGCTCAGCACGTCTCCCTCTTCCACCACCTTACCGTTCTCCATTACCGCCACGCGGTCGCAGATTTTGCGCACCACGTGCATCTCGTGCGTGATGAGCACGATGGTCAGCTTAAAGCGGCGGTTAATATCCAGCAGCAGATCGAGGATCTGATCGGTGGTCTGCGGGTCAAGCGCGGAGGTGGCTTCATCGCAGAGCAGCACATCCGGGCGATTAGCCAGCGCACGCGCAATACCCACGCGCTGCTTTTGACCACCGCTCAGCTGCGACGGATAGGCATGCTCGCGGCCTTTCAGGCCAACGAGTTCAATAAGCTCGGCCACGCGGGCCTTAATTTCGGCTTTCGGTACGCCGGCAATTTGCATCGAGAACGCAATATTCTCGCTGACCGTGCGCGACCACAGCAGGTTAAAGTGTTGAAACACCATGCTGATCTTCAGACGCGCCTGGCGCAGCGCTTCACCTTTTGCGGCAGAAATGTTCTGCCCGTTGATGGTTACGCTGCCGCTGCTCGGTTTTTCCAGCCCGTTGAGCAGGCGGATAAGCGTACTTTTACCTGCGCCGCTGTAACCAATGATCCCGTATATCTGTCCCTGTGCTATCGTCAAATTGACGTTATCAACGGCTGTGAGTGCCACCTTTCCGTTGTCAAAAACTTTCGAAATATTGCTCAGTACAATCATTCTTATTCATTATCCGTGCCGCCCGTGGCGGTTTAGCAGTATGGATGTCCAAACGATAGTAAACAGCCGTTACCAGCTTTTAAATGAACAAAAAAGAATGTGTTATAACTTTCCGAAATAAACAGCGGATTTACCGGGTGGGCAGCATTTAGACCAATTTCAGCAATGATTATCTGCCGGATGCATATCTGCTGGCGGACGGGCGCAAAAAACGGTCATTTTTGCAGCATTTTATCCCGATATAGCCATCCTCACATCCAGACAACTTTACGTCTTGCTGTCCTGCCATCCAGAAATGGCATTTATATTCCTTTCTGTTCTAAACGGCAGTGAATGGTTCTTTATTGAGAAAATTTCACCGCCCTATCATCCCGTCATGACATCCAGAAAGGAAAACATCATGACGATTTATCACTCCGTCACCGAACTGATTGGTCGTACCCCGCTGATCCAGCTGCATAAGCTTGATACCGGTCCCTGCTCGCTCTTTCTGAAGCTGGAAAACCAGAACCCGGGCGGTTCGATTAAGGATCGCGTTGCGCTGTCGATGATTAACGAAGCGGAACGTACCGGTAAGCTGAAGCCTGGCGGCACGATAATTGAGGCTACGGCGGGCAATACCGGTCTCGGCCTGGCCCTAATCGCCGCCCAGAAAGGCTACTCGCTGATTCTGGTGGTGCCGGACAAAATGAGCCGCGAGAAGATTTTCCACCTGCGCGCGCTGGGTGCCCAGGTGGTGCTGACCCGCTCCGACGTCAATAAGGGCCACCCGGCCTATTACCAGGATTACGCCCAGCGCCTGGCTAACGAACTTCCCGGCGCGTTTTACATCGACCAGTTCAACAACGAAGCCAACCCGCTGGCGCACCGCACAACCACGGCGCCGGAACTGTACGAGCAGCTTGACGGCAGGATCGACGCCATCGTCGTGGGCGTCGGCTCAGGCGGCACGCTGGGCGGCCTGCAGGCGTGGTTCGCCGAGCACTCTCCGCATACTGAATTTGTCCTGGCAGACCCGGCCGGATCCGTTCTGGCCGACCAGGTGGAAACCGGACGCTACCACGACGCGGGCTCCTGGCTGGTTGAGGGAATTGGCGAAGACTTTATTCCTCCGCTGGCCCACATTGAAGGGGTGAATCGCGCCTGGCGCATCACCGACCGCGAAGCCTTCACCACCGCGCGCGAGCTGCTGAAAACGGAGGGCATTCTGGCGGGCTCCTCCAGCGGCACGCTGCTTGCGGCCGCGCTGAAGTATTGCCAGGCGCAGACCACGCCGAAGCGCGTGGTGACCTTCGCCTGCGACAGCGGCAATAAGTATCTTTCGAAGATGTTCAACGACGACTGGATGCGACAGCAGGGGCTCATCACGCGTCCTCAGGCCGGCGACCTCTCTGACTACATCGCCCTGCGCCACGATGAAGGCGCCACCGTTACCGCGGCCCCGGACGACACGCTTTCCACCGTTCTGGCACGCATGCGTCTGTATGACATCTCCCAGCTGCCGGTGCTGGAGAACGGCAAGGTGGTGGGCATTATCGACGAGTGGGATCTCCTGCGGCATATCGGCGGCGACGGCGATCGCTTCGCGCTGCCGGTGACGGCAG
Source organism: Enterobacter vonholyi (assembly GCF_008364555.1). Classification (GTDB taxonomy): domain Bacteria; phylum Pseudomonadota; class Gammaproteobacteria; order Enterobacterales; family Enterobacteriaceae; genus Enterobacter; species Enterobacter vonholyi. Next base: position 97,305 of record NZ_VTUC01000006.1, on the reverse strand, counting down.
CCATGACGCGTCAGGTGGAGTTTCTTGATAAACACGCACCGGAAAGCGCCCTGCACGCCATCTTCGACCGCGGCCTGGTGGCCGTCATTAATGACAACGACCGTTTTCTCGGTCTGATTACGCGCAGCGACGTTCTGACCGCCTGGCGCAACCGTCTTCAGCAATAAAGGAACTGATGATGAAAAACCTGGCTACCCTGAGCGTCCACAGCGGCGAGTTCAACGACCAGCACGGCGCCGTCATGCCGCCGATTTACGCCACCTCGACGTTTGCGCAACCGTCACCCGGCGAGCATACCGGCTATGAGTATTCGCGCAGCGGCAACCCTACCCGCCACGCGCTGGAAACCGCGATTGCCGAACTGGAGGGCGGTACGCGCGGCTACGCCTTCGCCTCCGGCCTGGCGGCCATCTCCACGGTGCTCGAACTGCTGGATAAAGACAGCCATATCGTCGCCATTGATGACGTTTACGGCGGGACGTACCGCCTGATCGAAAACGTGCGCAAGCGCAGCACCGGCCTGCAGGTCAGCTGGGTTAAACCGGACGACCTCGCCGGGCTCGAGGCCGCCATCCGCCCGGATACGCGTATGGTGTGGGTCGAGACGCCGACCAACCCGCTGCTGAAGCTGGCGGATCTGGCGGCCATCGCGGCAATCGCCCGTCGTCATAACGTCATCAGCGTGGCGGATAACACCTTCGCGTCGCCGGTGATCCACCGTCCGCTGGAGTCGGGCTTCGATATCGTGGTTCACTCTGCCACCAAATACCTTAACGGCCACTCTGACGTGGTCGCCGGGCTGGCGATTGTCGGGGATAACAAGGAACTGGCGGATAAGCTGGGCTACCTGCAAAACGCGGTGGGCGGCGTCCTGGATCCGTTCAGCAGTTTCCTGACGCTGCGCGGTATTCGCACGCTCGCGCTGAGGGTCGAAAAGCACAGCACCAACGCGCTGGCGATTGCGCAATGGCTGGAGCAACACCCTCTGGTCGAAAAGGTGTTCTATCCCGGCCTGGAGTCGCATCCGCAATATCAGCTTGCCCGCACCCAGATGGCCCTGCCCGGCGGGATGATTTCCGTCGTGGTAAAAGGCGATGCGCAACGCGCCGCCGAGGTGATTCGCAACCTGAAGTTGTTCACCCTCGCAGAAAGCCTGGGCGGCGTGGAAAGTCTGGTGAGCCAGCCTTACAGCATGACGCACGCGTCGATTCCGCTCGAGCAACGCCTGGCAAACGGCATTGTGCCGCAGCTGATCCGCCTGTCAGTCGGGATTGAAGATCCGAAAGACCTGATTGCCGACCTCAGCCAGGCGCTGCAAAAATAAGCAAAATGCGGCAGGTCCCTCACCTGCCGCTATAAGTTGTCATCATGGCTTAACGCCTTGATAACAATATTATGTGAAACTGCATAGATTATTTTTGAAACACCGTTTCCATTTTCCTTTTATCTTCAAATCAGCGTATAATGCGCGCCTAATCCCTGGTGAATGGTTTCAGCGCTTGGAATACAAAAAACAACGTACAACTTCTCCTCTCCTTCGTTGGGCTGTCACTCAGGCACACTTTCTTCTGCACGCTCATTTGATGTCTCCTATCCTTAGTGCGTGTCATATACTCTTTTGCAACACAGGTTTGACTCCGCGGCGGTGCGCCCCCGGAGCGAGATTTCCATATCCTTCCCAACTTAAAGACTAAGACTGTCATGAAAAAGACGAAAATTGTTTGTACTATCGGCCCGAAAACCGAATCTGAAGAGATGCTGACCAAAATGCTGGATGCCGGCATGAACGTGATGCGTCTGAACTTCTCCCACGGTGACTACGCAGAACACGGTCAGCGTATCCAGAACTTGCGCAACGTGATGAGCAAGACCGGTAAAAAAGCCGCGATCCTGCTGGATACCAAAGGTCCAGAAATCCGTACTATCAAACTGGAAGGCGGTAACGACGTCTCTCTGAAAGCTGGCCAGACCTTCACCTTCACCACCGACAAATCCGTTGTCGGCAACAGCGAAATCGTTGCAGTGACCTATGAAGGCTTCACCAACGATCTGTCCGTTGGTAACACCGTGCTGGTAGACGATGGTCTGATCGGTATGGAAGTTACCGCTATCGAAGGCAACAAGGTTATCTGTAAAGTACTGAACAACGGCGACCTGGGCGAAAACAAAGGCGTTAACCTGCCGGGCGTTTCTATCGCACTGCCAGCGCTGGCTGAAAAAGACAAACAGGACCTGATCTTCGGTTGCGAACAAGGCGTTGACTTTGTTGCGGCATCCTTCATCCGTAAGCGTTCTGACGTAGTTGAAATTCGTGAGCACCTGAAAGCGCACGGCGGCGAGAAGATCCAGATCATCTCCAAAATTGAAAACCAGGAAGGCCTGAACAACTTCGACGAAATCCTCGAAGCATCTGACGGCATCATGGTTGCACGTGGCGACCTGGGTGTAGAAATCCCGGTTGAAGAAGTGATCTTCGCGCAGAAGATGATGATCGAGAAATGCGTGCGCGCGCGTAAAGTGGTTATCACCGCAACGCAGATGCTGGACTCCATGATCAAAAACCCACGCCCTACCCGCGCTGAAGCAGGCGACGTGGCAAACGCCATCCTCGACGGTACCGATGCCGTTATGCTGTCCGGCGAATCCGCGAAAGGTAAATATCCGCTGGAAGCGGTGTCCATCATGGCCACCATCTGCGAACGTACCGATCGCGTGATGAAAAGCCGTCTGGACTACAACAACGACAGCCGCAAGCTGCGCATCACCGAAGCGGTATGCCGCGGTGCGGTAGAAACGGCTGAGAAACTGGAAGCCCCACTGATCGTGGTTGCCACCCAGGGCGGTAAATCTGCTCGCGCCGTGCGTAAATACTTCCCGGATGCGACTATCCTGGCGCTGACCACCAACGAAACCACTGCCCGTCAGCTGGTGCTGAGCAAAGGCGTGATCCCACACCTGGTGAAAGAGATCGCGTCTACGGATGATTTCTACCGTCTGGGTAAAGAAGTGGCTCTGGAGCTGGTTGATCGTGGTCTGGCACAGAAAGGTGACGTTGTGGTCATGGTTTCTGGCGCACTGGTACCAAGCGGCACTACCAATACCGCATCTGTTCACGTGCTGTAATAATTCCCGAACGAATTAATTTGGATAAAAAGCGCCCTCCGGGCGCTTTTTTTATTCCTGGCATTAGCCAAACGCATTCAAAATGCAAATCGGGTTTTTCTATTTAATTGCGAATTATCTAAGATGAATCCGATGATAAATGCCTTTTTTTCCTTAGATTTTTGCCCGAAAAGGGCTGATTCGATGCTTCTTTGAGCGAACGATCAAAAATAGGTGTATTCCCATCAAAAAAATATTCTCAACCCAAAAAACTTTGTGTAATACTTGTAACGCTACATGGAGATTAACTCAATCTAGAGGGTATTAATAATGAATCGTACTAAACTGGTACTGGGCGCGGTAATCCTGGGTTCTACTCTGCTGGCTGGTTGCTCCAGCAACGCTAAAATCGATCAGCTGTCTTCTGACGTTCAGACTCTGAACGCTAAAGTTGACCAGCTGAGCAACGACGTGAACGCAATCCGTTCCGACGTTCAGGCTGCTAAAGACGACGCAGCTCGCGCTAACCAGCGTCTGGACAACCAGGCTACTAAATACCGTAAGTAATAGTACCTGTTAATAAAATGGCGCACATTGTGCGCCATTTTTTTTGCCTGCGTCAAACGGCTACTGCGTTACCTTCTCACCTTCATCCTCCGCTACCGCAGCAGATACCCGACTGTTCTGCACCGACAACACGCTATTGCTGGCTGACGGGCCGCTACCGGACGATACAATAACCGGGATCCCGGCACGACGTGACAGGGCTTTATCAATCAGCGCCTTATCGCTTCCCGCCTGGGAAACAAAGGTCGCAAAGTCGGCAGAGTGGGTAATGGGCGAGACCTGTGGATTTTCCCCTTCTACCTGCGCCAGCGGACGGTGGACTTCAATATAGCGTTTACCATCCGGCTCAACGGAAAACTTCACGGGTTCATTAATAATCTGCACCCGCGTACCCACCCGCACCTGTTCGAACAGGGCCTTAATGTCCGGGGCGTTCATCCGCATACAGCCGGAGCTGACCCGCAGGCCGACGCTGTCCGGCGCGCTGGTGCCGTGGATGAGATATTCCCCGTTGCCCACGCCTAAACGCAGCGCGAAGCGTCCCAGGGGGTTATTTGGCCCGGCAGGAACCACCGGAGGCAATTTGATGCCCTGCTCCAGAGAACGTGCTCTGATGCCCGGCGTGGGCGTCCAGGTGGGATTAGGGATCTTCTGGCTCACCCGCGTGGTCGTCACCGGCGTTTCCAGCCCCAGCTGTCCGATACCCAGCGGGAAAACCTGAACAATGTTTTGACCCGGCGGGAAGTAGTAGAGCCGAAGCTCAGCGAGATTCACCACAATCCCCTCGCGCGGCGTATCCGGCAACAGCATTTGCGACGGAATGGTAATGACGGTTCCCGGCGCAGGATTAACCGGCGCAATGGTATTGTTGGTTTCCAGGATCACCTGCGCCGCCGTATTAAACCGACGGGCGATGGTCTGCAGCTTATTATCCCCTTCCTGTATCGTGTAGGTTTGATTTTGCCCAATCAGACGACTGCCCGCGGGCGGCAACGGATAGTCCATCGCGCGGGCCGAATTAAGGGCACCGAGCGAACTGAGGAGTAATAGAGTTATGAGAGACGCGCGCTTCATGCTGAGATTCCTTATTCACTGACAGAACGCCAGAAAGCTGAAAAACCAGCGAGGCGGGAACCACCTCGCGAAACAGAATGAATGCTGTTCTGTAAGTCTAGCTAAGGATTGAAGCTTTGGCGCGGATGGCGCGAATCATCGCTTCCAGTCCCTGAGAACGGGACGGGGTGAGGTGTTGGGTTAAGGCCATTTTTTCAAACCACGGGCGAACATCGAACGCGACAATATCCTGCGCCGACATCTGCTGATAAAGGCTAAAGACGACCGCAATAAGCCCTTTTACAATGGCGGCATCGCTGTCGCCGCGCAATTCTATCGTGCCGTCATCAGACTGCTTCATCACAATCCAGACCTGGCTCTGACAGCCCTGAATAATATTTTCCGGGCTGTGCGCCTCTTCACCGAGCGGCGGCAGACGCTGCCCCAGCTCGATGATATAAAGGTACTTCTCTTCCCAGTTTGCGCAACGCCCAAAGTTGCGCAGCAATTTGTCTTTGTCCGGCAGTTCTGCCATCGTTTGCCTCTCCGTTAGCCCAGCAGCTGGTGAATGCGCTTAAGCCCCGCCACCAGCCTGTCGACCTCTTCCGTCGTGTTGTACATCACAAGCGACGCGCGGCACATTGCCGGCACCTGGTAAAACGCCATCAGCGGCATGGCGCAGTGGTGCCCGGTGCGGACAGCCACGCCGTAGTTATCAAGGAAACTGCCCACGTCATAGGCGTGGTGTTTCCCGAGATTGAACGCGATCACCCCCTGACGATCGGCAGGCCCGTAGAGGGTCAAATCCGGCACGCTGGCAAGCTCCGCAAGCGCATAGTGCATCAGCAGCCGTTCATACTCCTGAATGGGATCAAGACCGATGGCAGAGACGTAAGAGACCGCCGCCCCCAGGCCGATAATCCCACCGGTGTTGGGCGTGCCCGCTTCAAAACGCCACGGCGCGCGCGCGTAGGTCGTGCCTTCCGTCAGGCTGACGGTGGCGATCATCGACCCGCCCCCTTCCCACGGCGGCATCGCCTGCAGAATGTCTTCTTTTACATACAGCACGCCTATCCCGGTCGGCCCATAGAGCTTGTGGCCTGAAAAGACGTAGAAATCACAGTCCAGCGCCTGAACGTCAACCGCGTGGTGCATCACCGCCTGAGCGCCGTCAATCAGGACCTTTGCGCCCGCCTGATGGGCTTTTTCCACAATCGCTGCCACCGGGTTTTCAGTCCCCAGCACGTTGGAAACCTGGGTAACCGCCACCAGCCGCGTGCGGTCATCCAGCAAGACGTCAAGCTGCTCAAGCTGAAGCGTCCCGTCAACGTTGAGCGGAATGACCCGCAATTGCGCACCAACGCGCTCGCAGAGCATCTGCCACGGCACGATATTGGCGTGATGCTCCATCTGGGTGATGATGATGTTATCCCCCGCGTGGACCTGCGCGTTACCCCAGCTGTTAGCGACAAGGTTGATCCCTTCGGTGGTTCCGCGCACGAAGACCAGCTCTTCCGGCGAGCGGGCGTTAAGAAAAGCAGCAAGCTGCGTGCGCACGTTTTCCATCCGCTGGGTCGCCTCGGCGCTCAGGGTATGAATACCTCGATGCACGGCGGCATAGCCATGGCGATAAAACTCGGCTTCGGCATCCACCACCTGATTCGGCTTCTGCGCGCTGGCCGCGCTGTCCAGATAGGCCAGAGGAAGACCGTTCACTTCACGGGTCAGAACCGGGAAATCTGCCCGTACTTTCTCTACGGGAAAACTCATGCTTCGCCTCCAGGCAGACGCTGACCGATACGCGCCAGCACCTGCTGTTTTAACTGACCATCGTGCAGCGCTTCCGTCAGTTCGGCGGCAAACGCATAGATAATCATTTTCTGCGCCGCCTGCTGGTCGATGCCGCGAGAACGCAGGTAGAACATCTGCTCGTCGTCGATTCGCCCGACCGTCGCACCGTGGCTGCACTTCACGTCGTCGGCGTAGATCTCCAGCTGCGGTTTGGTGTCCACCTCCGCCAGTCGGCCCAACAGCAGATTGTTGTTGGTCATCTGCCCGTCGGTTTTAATGGCGTGCTGCGCCACGTTAATCAGACCGTTAAACACCGCTCGCCCTTTATCACTCACGATGGTTTTGTGCAGCTGGCGGCTGTTGCAGTAGCCTTTGTTGTGCTCCAGCCACGTGCGCGTGTCGCACACCTCAGATTTAACCGGCATCGCCAGGCTGTTGATGCGCAGCGTGGTGTTTTCACCGTTAAGCTGCGTGCTGGTGTTGTGGCGCAGCACCGACCCGCCGAGCAGGAAGCTATGGCTGTACGCCGCCGCATCCTGGCCCAGGACAATGTCGTTATGGGCAAAGTGGTGGCTCTGCGCATTCTCAAACGCCAGCTTGATATGGTGTAGCTGGGCATTGGCCGCCACGTTCATCGTCAGACGCGACCCGGTAAAGTGACGCGTCTCATTGAGGCTGACGTAATGTTCGATGATCGTGGCCTCGGCGCCCTCCGCCAGCTCAAGATGGTGACGATAGTGCGCGGTATTGATTTCGTCGCCGTCCAGACCCTGAGTTATGTGCATCAGCAGCAGCGGCTTAGCCGGACGCTGGTTACGCTTCACGTGGATGTGCGTCACGCTGCGGGCCAGGCTCTCGGTCAGGTGCAGGAAAACCTCAGGCTGAACCGGGGCGCTCAGGGGCTGGCGATCGTCGTTTATCTCAATCTCAAATCCGCTCGCCTGAAGAGCGTCGCTCAGCTCCGGACGGAACTGACCGTCGACAAACACCAGGCGCACGGCATCCACGTGCACTGCCAGCGCGTCACGCTGCTCAGGAGTCAGATCCGCCAGACGGGTCACAAACTCGGCGTTCAGCAGGCCATCGAGCGGGGTATATTTCCAGTTCTCATGCTTACGCGTCGGCAGACCAAGACGCAGCATCTGCTGCAGATGCTGCTGCGCCTGCGCCGAGCGCGTGCCGCCCTGGGCTTCAAACAGCCGGTGCCACTGCTGGAGCGCATTACTGCTGTTCTGTAAGCCAGCCATAGCCCTGCTCCTCCAGTTGTTTAACCAGCGTGAAATCACCGGATTTGACAATACGCCCCTGATAAAGCACGTGAACGTAATCCGGCTTGATGTAGTCCAGAATGCGCTGATAGTGGGTGACGATGATGAATGAACGCTTGCCGTCGCGCAGGGAGTTCACTCCGTCAGCGACAATCTTCAGGGCGTCGATGTCCAGACCGGAGTCGGTCTCATCCAGAATGCACAGCTCGGGCTCCAGCACCGCCATCTGCAGAATGTCGTTACGCTTTTTCTCGCCGCCGGAAAAACCGACGTTCACCGAGCGGGTCAGCAGATCTTCCGGCATTTTCAGCAGCTTGATCTTCTCTTCCATCAGGTCCTGGAAGTCGAAGCGGTCCAGCGCCTCCAGGCCACGGTATTTGCGCACCGCGTTGAGCGCAGTTTGCAGGAAGAACTGATTACTGACGCCCGGAATTTCGACCGGGTACTGGAAGGCCATAAAAATGCCCTCTCCCGCACGATCTTCCGGCGACATCTCCAGCAGATTCTTGCCGTTAAACTCGACCGAGCCGTGGGTCACTTCATAATCTTCGCGTCCGGCCAGCGTGGCAGAAAGCGTACTTTTCCCGGAACCGTTCGGCCCCATGATGGCGTGGACTTCGCCCGGCTTGACGTCAAAATTGAGGCCACGCAGGATGGCTTTGTCTTCTACGCTGACCTGTAAATCTTTAATGCTTAACATGTGCTTTCCTTAACCGACGCTGTGTTCAAGACTAATGGCGAGGAGTTTCTGGGCTTCAACGGCAAATTCCAGCGGCAGTTCAGAGAACACGTCCTTACAGAAGCCGTTAACGATCATCGAGATGGCGTCTTCTTCGCTGATCCCGCGCTGCAGGCAATAGAAGAGCTGATCTTCCCCAATCCGTGACGTCGTCGCCTCGTGCTCAAGCTGGGCCGTATTGTTGCGGCACTCAACGTACGGGAAGGTATGCGCCCCGCAGTCTGCGCCAATCAGCATCGAGTCACACTGGGTAAAGTTTCGTGCATTGGTGGCCGTCGGCATGATTTTCACCAGCCCGCGATAGCTGTTCTGGCTGTGCCCGGCAGAGATCCCTTTCGAGATGATGGTTGACCTGGTGTTTTTACCAATGTGAATCATCTTGGTGCCGGTATCCGCCTGCTGATGGCCGCTGGTGAGCGCCACCGAGTAAAACTCGCCTATGGAGTTATCGCCGCGCAGGATACAGCTCGGGTATTTCCAGGTGATGGCCGAGCCGGTTTCGGACTGGGTCCACGACATCTTGCTGTTTTCGCCTTCGCACAGCGCACGCTTGGTTACGAAGTTCAGGATGCCGCCGGTATTGCCGTCGCCCGGGAACCAGTTTTGCACCGTCGAGTATTTCACCTCGGCGTCTTTATGGATAATGACCTCCACCACCGCCGCGTGCAGCTGATAGCTGTCGCGGACCGGGGCCGAGCATCCTTCGATGTAGCTGACGTAGCTGCCTTCATCCGCGACCAGAATCGTACGTTCGAACTGACCGGTTTTTTCGGCATTGATGCGGAAATAGGTCGAGAGCTCCATCGGACAGCGCACGCCTTTCGGCACGTAAATAAAGGTGCCGTCCGAGGCTACCGCCGCGTTGAGCGCCGCAAAGAAGTTGTCGTTAGAGGGCACCACGGTCCCGATGTACTTTTTCACCAGTTCCGGATGATCGTGAATCGCTTCGCCAAAGGAGCAGAAAATGATCCCCTGCTCTGCCAGCTTCTCGCGGTAGGTGGTCGCCACCGAGACGGAGTCGAAAATGGCGTCCACCGCTACCTCTTTCCCCTCACGCACGGGCACGCCCAGCTGGTTAAAGGCTTCTTCAACCTCTTTGCTGAGGAAGCTGTTTTCCGCGCCGGTTTGCTGCACCGCGCCGGGCTGTGAGGCGCAGGTGTCATCGCAGCTACCGCATGAGGGCGCGGAGTAGTAGCTATAGTCCTGATAGTTCAGCTTGTCATAATGCGCTTTCAGCCAGTGCGGCTCTTCCATCTCCAGCCAGGCGCGGAATGCGCTCAGACGAAACTCCAGCATCCACTCGGGCTCGTTACGTTTCGCCGAGATCGCCCGCACGACATCTTCGTTAATGCCTTTTGCCAGCTCATCGGTCTGCAGCTGGGTGAAGAACCCCTCTTTATAGTTGAGGTGCCCACCGCTCCAGGTATTTACTTCACTCGTTGCTTCAGTATTACGAGACATAGTACCGCCTATACCCCAAAGCTTTCGCCGCAGCCGCATTCGTTCTGGGCTTTCGGGTTATGAAATTTGAATAACTGGTTTAAGCCTTCGCGGACGTAGTCCACCTCGGTGCCGTCAATAAACGGCATAGCCTGCAGCGCAACGTACAATTTCGCACCGTCAGTCTCGAACACCAGGTCATCTTTTTCGGGTTCGGTGACGGTATCGAGCACATAGCCGAAACCTGCGCAACCTGTCTGTTTGACACCTAAACGCACGCCGAGGATCTCGGGCTTTTTCGCCACCAGCTCGTGAATATGTGCCGCCGCCGCCGGCGTGAGCGTTAAACCGCGCCAGGCGAAATCGGCAGGATTAAAGGTTTCTGAATGCAGTTCCATAGGTCCACCTCATCGGATAAGCCATCAGGGCATAACACCATGTTAGTGATAACGATTATCACTTCAACCCTCTGTCAGCAGGGGCATTCGGCTAAACCGCCCTTTTTGCCTACTTTTATTAAGCATAGACCCTGTGAGAGGATGCAGTCAGGATGGATGTATTTGTTCAATGCATTGATTAATAATGCATTTCGTCGCAACGTTTATAACGCAGAGGAGAAAAGTAAAATATGCATCGGAAATGCCTATTTTTGAGATAGCTTTTGCTCAGAAAATGACAAAAACAAAAAAAGGCCCTTAAGGCCTCAGACAATTAGTGATGAAATGAGACAGCAAACCCCTGTTCACGCCAGTGGTCGAGCTGTTCCTGCTGGCGAGGCGTTGGGGATTTCCCCGTCCAGACGAAGATTTTTTGTCCCGGGAAGAGTTCAGGGCGCGGCGAATCAATAGGTTCCGCCAGGACGTCTATGTGCCAGCCCTTCTGCGATAAGCGCGCGGCTTCCAGCCACAGGTGAGTGCGGTCATCGCATTCCCAGCCAATAAGAAGCGCGTCTTTACCGGCTTTTTTGCGGGATTCCGCCAGGCTTGCTATCGCGAATTCGATCAGGACGCCGTCAAACAGGCTCGCCATGTGACGCACGGTGTTTTGATCCTGATTCATGCGCTGCCGGACGGGAGAGAGAATATTGTCAATCAACGCATCTATCGCGTGATCGCGGCGGAATTCGCCGATTTTGGCGCGCAGCTTTGCCGGGCTGGCATAGCGCAGAACGGTCATCATCTCTTCCTGGAACGAGACCCAGTTGCCCTGAGTCAATACTTCTTTGTTTTCCAGCAAGGCTTTAACTTTTCCGACCGAGACGCCGCTTTTCATCAGGCGTTTGATCTCTTCAATACGCAGGATATCTTCATCGTCAAACTGACGATGGCCCCCTTCGCTGCGCTGCGGCTTCAACAATCCATAACGGCGCTGCCAGGCACGCAGCGTAACGGGGTTGATACCGCATCGTTCGGCCACTTCGCCGATACTGTAATAGGCCATTAACTCCCTCACGCTCAGAACTTCCATACCTAACTGCACCAACCTTATCAGATTGTACACACCATTTGTATAACTAAGACCGCATTTTGAACGGGTGAACGGGCTGCTCCTCCGTTCACCTGTTAATACATTGTTGTATAAAATTTGCCGTTCGTACAGCTAACTCTGTCCGATTGTGTACAGCTTTATCAGAACTCGAATTTTTTCTCCGGCCACGCTATAGCCGGAATACCGCCGTGTCGCGGGCTGGCAAAAAGATGTCCCTGGAACTGGGAAATACCCGCGGATTCCAGCCACATCCACTCTTCAGCCTTCTCTACTCCTACCGCGCAGAACTGGATCTCAAGCGAGGAACAGCATTTGATAATCGCCTGAATAATGGCCTGTCGGGGGCCACTTTTATGCACGTTCGCCACCAGATCGCGATTAATCTTAATTCTGTCAGGCTGGAAGTGGGCCAGCAGCTGCAGCCCGGCAAAACCGGCGCCAAAGTGATCGATCGTCACGCTGATACCCGCGCTTTTTAACTGCCTGACCGAATCCGTGAATTCATCAAAACGGGAAATGGCTTCGCTCTCGGTGAACTCAACCACGATTTGCTCGGGTACAAACCCATTTGCTTCAATCGAGGTGAGCAGAAAGTCCACGGCGTTGGGAATGTTAACCAGCGTCATAGGCAGCAGGTTCAGGGATAACGTCTGGTCCTGTAACCCCAGCGCGCTGGCCATGGAGAGCGCCACCTGCTTGCTTTGCAAATCAGACGCGTACACTTCCTCATTCGGAAGGCTGGCGAAATAAGCCCCTGGCGAGTCGCCGGACGGGGTGCGCAAAAGCGCCTCCCAGGAGACAACCTGCTGCATAAACGGATCGACTATCGGCTGGAACGCGAAGCTGCAATCCGCCCCCTTCGCGACCACCTCAGGCTGTGCAGACAAACGCGTTTCCTCGCGAACGAACTCCCAGGAATCCGCAGGCGGCAATTCAAAATAGTTCGCTTTTTCCGTGGCCTCGACAAAGGTGCGGAAAAACTGCAGCGGGCGGTCGTTATACGTCAGCTGATAGCGTGTCGTCCCCCTGTTGAGCACCTGCTGCAGCACTTCGTCCCTGTCGAAGTGGCGCAAATCAAAAAGCTCCATACCCACGTTGCCAAAACGCCGGACAGGCCCGTGATCGCGCATTAACTCGACCACGTTATGGTGGCGCGGATCGTTGCAGATCTGCTCATAGATAGCAGAGACGTGTTCCACTGGCCCTTCAAGCAGCTGAAAAAAATGAGTGCCGTTAAACAGCAGGATCCCCGTGACGTTGGATTGCCGGTTTTTACTATTTGCTGCAGCGACCATGGCTTCCAGCGCTTTCACTGGAACGTCCTCGCAGATATGGCTGCGGTAAATGATGGTTGTGAGCATGCGATTCCTGGGGTTAGGGTTTTGGCCACAAAAAAGGTGGATAAGTATCATTTATAGCACATTCATTGCCTGACAAATAATTTACATCTCAATCATTTACGGCAGTTAATGAAATATTTTTCTGCGCTGTACAACTTACCAGTGCCAGACCTTTTTGTACAATATATCCTGTAACATTACCGGTTCATGTCAACCAGTCAACTCACTGAAAATAAAGGATTTTATAAAATATATCATAAAAATATTAAAAATTTGTACATTTTATATGTACAGATTTAGGAATTGTGTATACCTTAATTGTAACGTTAGTGATTACAAAATTTTACAGGAGCGAAACATGCAGCAGAAAGGTTACGCCACAGATTCCGCAGCAGCGATCGCACAGTACTTCGAAAAGGCCGCCCTACCTACTCAACAAGAGACGCTGGGCCAGGTAGTTGTCGAAATCCTCAGCGACGGGCGAAACCTCAATCGCAAATCGCTCTGTACCAAACTGCTCAGCCGCCTCGAAAGAGCCGATGGGCCAGAAGAGGAAGAGCATTACCACATGCTGCTTGGTCTGCTCTTCGAACGGTAAGGTTATGAATAGCAGTGACGCAGACCGACTGATTGACACGCTTATCGGTGAAGCCGTTCTTTCTCTTCTGAAAGAGCGGGGGCCAGTGACAACCGAAGGCTTGATGCAGCGTCTGCGGAGCATGAAAGAACATGAAAAGGATCCCCGGCGGCGGGAGACACTTGAGGCGGTGATTGCCGAAATTGGCTCAAACAGCATCGCCTTTACACGTCGCAGAACCGCGCAAGGACGAACGAAAAGAGAGGGACCTCTCAACGATAACAGAGACAATGTAGTGCCGTTATTTGGAAGTGGAAAACCGTCCGACCCCAAAAAAATACATTGACTGCAATTTTACAGCTACGGTGAGAACAAATGAGACAAAATATTCAGCTTCAACCCGAATACCACTCTGCTTTTTTAGACAGTGCGCTGTCGGAATACTTCCGTCACGCAGGCGATCGTTTTGCTGAAGAGTCCGCTGTTTTTTCTACTGCAGTACGCTGTGTTCTGGCCTCCGAGGGGCATCTGTCTAATAAGGCGATCATCCTCTGGCTCATTCAGACGCTGGAAGCCACTCACGACGTGGTTCAGGCGGATGTGATTCGCAAGACGCTGGAAATCGTGGTGGGTTACACGATGGACGATCTCTAAGTTCCAGCTCGCCGCGCCTCCTGACGTGTCATCGTCAAAACTGACGAACAGCTTGACGATGACACGTGCCCTCCCCGCATAACTCCCTGTAATACACGCAAAGACAACCTGGCACGCTTCCTGCTTACCTCCGCATACGGGACTGGGTTTTCCAGTCAACTTTGCTTCATTTCTTAACAGGTCTGTTATTGATGAAAAAGATCGCCAGCGTCTGCCCGTACTGCGGTGCAGGCTGTAAATTGAACCTTGTCGTTGAAAATAACCGTATCATCCGTGCCGAAGCGGCAGAGGGCGTCACAAACCAGGGCACCTTATGTCTGAAAGGCTTTTACGGCTGGGACTTCCTCAACGATACCCGTCTGCTCACCCCTCGCCTCACCCAGCCCATGATCCGCTACCGCAAAGGCGAAGCATTCACCCCCGTTACCTGGGAAGAGGCGATCCGCTACACCGCCCACAGGCTCAGCAGTATTAAAGCGCAGCACGGGCCGAGGTCGATCATGACCACCGGTTCCTCTCGCGGCACCGGCAATGAAACCAACTACGTGATGCAGAAATTTGCCCGCGCGGTGCTGAACACCAACAACGTGGACTGCTGTGCGCGCGTCTGTCATGGCCCGTCCGTCGCCGGTTTACAGGAAACGCTCGGCAATGGCGCAATGAGCAACTCAATCAATGATATTGAAAACTCAAAATGCCTGCTGGTGTTTGGCTATAACTGCGCGGACTCCCACCCTATCGTTGCCCGCCGCGTGCTGAAAGCACGTGAGAACGGCGCAAAAATTATCGTCTGCGATCCGCGGCGCATTGAAACGGCACGCATTGCCGACCAACATCTGCAGCTGAAAAACGGCAGCAACATGGCGCTGGTTAACGCCTTTGGCTATGTGTTGCTTGAAGAGGAGCTATATGACAAAAGCTACGTGGCGCGCTTTACGGAAGGGCTTGAGGCCTACCGACAAACGGTAAAAGACTATGCGCCGGAGAAGGTCGAACATATCACTGGCATCCCCGCCCGTGACGTCCGCCAGGCGATGCGCACCTTCGCGGCGGCCCCTTCCGCAACC
Source organism: Enterobacter vonholyi (assembly GCF_008364555.1). Taxonomy (GTDB): domain Bacteria; phylum Pseudomonadota; class Gammaproteobacteria; order Enterobacterales; family Enterobacteriaceae; genus Enterobacter; species Enterobacter vonholyi. Next base: position 82,219 of record NZ_VTUC01000006.1, on the reverse strand, counting down.
GTGATGTGGGGAATGGGCGTGACCCAGTTTGGTCAGGCCGTTGATGTGGTCAAAGGGCTTTCCAGCCTGGCGCTGCTGACCGGCAACCTCGGCCGCCCTGCCGTCGGCGTCGGGCCGGTACGCGGTCAAAACAACGTCCAGGGCGCCTGCGACATGGGCGTTCTGCCGAATATGTTCCCCGGCTATCAGGATGTGACCGATCCTGCGGTCAGGCAGAAATTCGCCGATGCCTGGGGGATTGACGTCAACAAAATGGACGATCGGGTCGGGACGCGCATTACCGAGGTGCCCCATCTGGCGCTGGAAGGCAAGGTCAAGGCCTACTACATCATGGGGGAAGATCCGCTTCAGACCGAGGCCGATCTCGGTCTCGTTCGCAGCGGTTTTGAGGCGCTCGACTTTGTTGTGGTTCAGGACATCTTTATGACCAAAACGGCAGAAGTGGCGGACGTTCTGCTACCGGCCACATCCTGGGGTGAGCACGGCGGCGTTTTTACCTGTGCCGATCGCGGCTTCCAGCGTTTTGGCAAAGCCATCGAGGCCAGCGGCAACGTGAAGCGCGACTGGGAAATCATCAGCCTGCTCGCCACCGAGATGGGCTACCCGATGCGTTATGACTCCAACCAGCAGATCTGGGATGAGATGCGCGAGCTGTGCCCGCTTTTCTACGGCGTGACGTATGAAAAAATGGGCGAGATGGGCCACGTGCAGTGGCCCTGCCCGACCCTGGATCACCCCGGCACGCCGTACCTGTACAAAGACAATCAGTTCGACACCCCGAGCGGTAAAGGGCAACTCTTTGCCGCACCGTGGCGCGCGCCGGCTGAAACCCCGGATGCAGATTTCCCGCTGGTGCTGTGTACGGTACGCGAGGTGGGACATTATTCCTGTCGCTCCATGACCGGGAACTGCGCCGCGCTGCAAAGCCTGGCCGACGAGCCGGGCCGGGTGCAAATGAACCCTGCCGATGCAGAAAAGCTGGGCATTACTGACGGGCAGCTGGTCTGGGTACGTTCACGCCGCGGCAAAGTGATTACCCGCGCCAGCATCAGCGAGCGTATCAACCCCGGGGCCGTTTACATGACCTATCAGTGGTGGATTGGCGCCTGCAACGAGCTGACCCAGGATAACCTCGATCCCATCTCCAAAACGCCGGAAACGAAGTACTGCGCGGTGCAGCTGGAGGCGATAGAGGATCAGCGTTGGGCGGAGGACTATGCAGCGTCTGCATATCAGTCCATGAAGTCTCGGTTGATGAGTGCGGCGAACGTCTGAGGAAAATGCCGGGTGCGCTATGCGTACCCGGTAATAGTTAACGCATCTCTCACTATCTCCAGCATTTCGAAATACTTTGTTTTTTCATGCTGTGACATCCTGCATATCCGCCGTGCCGCTGAAATACTTAGCAGCAGGGCTGCTTGAAACAGACTCAGCAGGATCCACGCTATACTGAACCGCATCACTATTGACAGGTTTAATGGATAGGCGTGCACATGGCTGATGAGATGTCCCAGACGTTAATATTCGATTGTTCTTCATCCACACAACTACTGATCGATTATCTAAAACAGGGTGCAAATCTGAAGAAAGTGCTCCCCCGCCGTCGATTAAATTTTGTAGCTGGCGACGAACGCCTCTGTTATATCCTCCTCAACGGTCGCGTCATGATTCACCGTAACAACGACGATTTAGCCATGGCAACGGTTAAGGCGCCCGCTTTGCTCGGTCTCAGTAATCTGCATTACGCTCAGATGTTCGGTTACATCAAAACCTTTAATCACTGTGAGATCGTAACCCTTAAAATGGATTCTGTTTATGACATTATCAAGCATCATGGACTATGGGAGCCGCTGGCTTATCACCTGATGGGCCTTGCAGGTAAGCTATTTCATAGCTACGAAGATATAACCGGACCTTCCGCATACAATATTGTCCGCGCCCAGCTTTATGCACTCTCAAACGAAGAAGAATCATTCAGGCAGAACATTACTGCAGAAAGGTATATCCGGGATAAAACCCACCTGTCCCGTAGCGGCGTCATGCGTATTCTTTCAGCTTTAAAAGAAGGGGGTTATATCGAAGTTGAAAGAGGTGTGCTAATCAATATGGGGAAATTGCCTGAAAGATTTTAATCTCACCGGCATGTGATGGTCCGGACGGAAAATGAGCTGACCCGGACACTATAGCCGTCTTTTAACAACGAGTCCCCCGATACTGAATTTCAGACACAAAAAAGGCCGCACTCGCGGCCCTTTTATTCTTAAGTGCTCAATGGACGTGAACGCCCAACCGCCAGGCAAAGTAGATCTCTTCTTTTAGTTCATTCGAAGAGAGCGCCAGCAAATCTGTAAACTCCAGCTCAAGCTGTTTCAGCTTTTTCAGGTACTGCGCCGGAGACAGGTTGCTCTTATCGCGACGTAAATATTCAATTGCCAGCTGCGTTGGGGTTATTTCAGTATCCATGATGTCCTCGCTTATGTACAAAACCTGACCAGTATATCACAACCATCTGGCTAGTTTTTGACCAAAGGCAAAACATCTGAAAACTTTACACAACCGCCGTGGTCAGCCGCGACGAGCAGCACAGGCGATCCTGCTCATCGAGAATATCTATCTGCCACACCTGATGGCGGCTACCGGCGTGCAGCGCGCGGCATACACCGCGCACGCGCCCGCTGCGCACCGAGCGGATATGGTTAGCATTCACCTCGAGTCCGACCACCTTCTGCTCCCCTTCGGTACAGAGATAGCCCGCCACCGAGCCCAGCGTTTCGGCCAGCACGACGGACGCTCCGCCGTGCAATAAACCAAACGGCTGATGGGTGCGACTATCGACGGGCATGGTGGCTTCAATCTCATCGTCGCCAATGCGGATGAACTGGATATCCAGCAGCCCCACCATATTTCCCTCGCCCATGGCGTTCAGCGCCTGCAGCGTCACGGCACGTTTCCAGATCATCCAATTATCTCCAGTAAAGCCTGCAGTGGGTGACGTACACCGTTACCTTCTACTCGTTTCACCTGGCTGCGACAGGAGTAGCCCGTCGCCAGACAGCGGTTTCGCGGTAAACGCTGCATCGCCTGATGCCAGGACAGCTCATAGATGCCGAGCGAGTTGGCGTGGTTTTTCACTTCGTGTCCGTAGGTGCCGGCCATTCCACAGCAGCCGACGCTGACGCTCTCCAGCTTCGCGCCGAAGCGGGCAAAGACGGACGCCCACTGCGCGGGCGCGCCCGGCAGCGCGGTGACTTCCGTGCAGTGTCCGAACAGATACCATGGTTCCCCGCTGACATCCTGAACCGCCTTATCTTCCAGCGCCACCGGCAGCCACTCGTGCACCAGCATCACGTTGAAATCACCGCGCTTGTCGCCGAGCGTCTGCTTATATTCATCGCGATAGCAAAGCACCAGCGCCGGATCGACGCCGACCATCGGTATCCCGAGTTGCGCCACGCGGTTTAAGAAGTCAGCCGTTTTCTGCGCGGTCTTTGCAAAGCGCGTCAGGAAGCCCTTGATGTGCTGCGCCTTGCCGTTGGGTGAGAACGGCAGAACCACCGGCTGATACCCCAGCTTTTCCGACAGGCGGATGAAATCCGCGACCACCTGCGCATCGTAGTAGCTGGTAAACGGATCCTGCACCACCAGCACCACCTTCGCTTTTTGCTCTGGGGTGAGCGCCTCGAGCTGTTCCAGGGTCATATTTGCCGAGCGGTGACCGACGAGCTGGCGCTGCAGAGACGGTACCGACAGCAGCGGCAGATCGATCATACCGATATGTTTTTCGGAGAGCTTGCGCACCAGCGGCTGGTTGATAAAGAAGTTGAAGGTCTTTGGCGCGCGCGCCATCAGCGGCGCGTAGCTTTCTACCGTTGCCACCAGATGGTCGCGCACCGGGCGGAGGTAGCGGGTGTGATACAGCTGCAGGAAGCGCGAGCGGAATTCCGGCACGTCGATTTTAATCGGGCACTGGGTGGAGCAGGCTTTACAGGCCAGACAGCCGGACATCGCCTCTTTCACCTCATGGGAGAAATCATACTCGCCCTTATTCGCATGCCAGCTGTTGCGGGTGCGCTCAATCAGCGAGCGCAGGCTGGCCCGTTTTTCCGGGAGCTGCTGCTCCAGCCTGAGCGGATCCACCCCGCGGTCGGCCAGCAGACGCAGCCATTCCCGCACCAGCGTCGCCCGCCCTTTCGGCGAGTGGATGCGGTTGCTGGTGATTTTCATCGACGGGCACATCGGGCTTTTCACATCAAAGTTAAAGCACAGTCCGTTGCCGTTGCACTCCATCGCGCCGCGCCAGGAGGAGCGCACCGCAATCGGGATCTGTCTGTCGTACGTGCCGCGCTTGACGGCATCCACCTGCAGCATTGGCGCGTCCACGCCTTCAGTAGGGCAGATTTTGCCCGGGTTGAGGCGGTTATGCGGGTCAAACGCCGCTTTCACCTTGCGCAGCTCCGCGTAGAGCTGTTCGCCGAAGAATGCCGGGCTGTATTCCGCGCGGAACCCTTTCCCGTGCTCCCCCCAGAGCAGGCCGCCGTATTTGGCGGTTAAGGCCACCACATCGTCGGAGATCTGCTTCATCAGGATCTCCTGCTGCGGGTCGCACATATCCAGCGCCGGACGCACGTGCAGTACCCCGGCGTCGACGTGGCCGAACATGCCATAGCTCAGGCCGTGGCTGTCCAGCAGGGCGCGGAACTCGACGATATAATCCGCCAGATGCTCAGGCGGCACGCAGGTATCTTCGGCAAAAGGAATCGGCTTCGCCGCCCCTTTCGCATTGCCGAGCAGGCCCACGGCTTTTTTACGCATCGCATAGATACGCTCAATCCCGGCCAGATCGTTACAGAGCTGCCAGCCGATCACGCCGCCTTCCCCCTGCGCAATCAGCTCATCCAGCCGCTGGCAGAGCGTGGTGACCTGGCGCTCAATCAGCTCCGCGTCGTCGCCGGCAAATTCCACGATGTTGAGACCGAGCATCTCTTTATCCGGCACGTCGGTAATGAGATCGCTGACGGAATGCCAGACAATATCTTCCCGGGCCAGGTTGAGCACTTTGGAGTCGACCGTCTCCACCGAGAGCGCTTTAGCTTGCACCATAAACGGCGCATTGCGCAGCGCAGAGTCGAAGGAGTCATATTTGACGTTCACCAGACGACGTACTTTCGGCAGGCGGGTAATATCCAGCCGCGCCTCGGTGATAAACGCCAGCGTCCCTTCGGAACCGGTCAGCACGCGGGTTAAATCGAACTGGGTCAGGTCGTCGTTAAAGACGTGACGCAGGTCGTATCCGGTCAGGAAGCGGTTTAGTTTGGGGAACTTATCAAGAATAAGCTGGCGGTTGTCGCGGCAGCGCTCCAGTACGGTACGATAGATGCGTCCGCTGGCGGTGTTATCTTTGCCAAGGGTTTCCGCGAGTTCGACCGGCATCGGCTGCGTATCGAGAATATCGCCGCCCAGAAGAACAGCACGCACGCCCAGCACGTGATCGGAGGTTTTACCGTAGACCAGCGAGCCCTGACCGGAGGCATCCGTGTTGATCATCCCGCCGAGGGTCGCGCGGTTACTGGTGGAAAGCTCCGGGGCAAAAAAGTAACCGTAAGGCTTGAGGTACTGGTTAAGCTGATCTTTGATAACGCCCGCTTCGACCCGCACCCACCCCTCTTCCGGGTTGATTTCAATGATGCGGTTCATATAACGCGACATATCAACAATGATGCCCTGGTTCAGCGCCTGACCGTTGGTCCCGGTGCCGCCGCCGCGCGGCGTAAAGACCAGCGAGGCAAAGCGCTCCTGTGTGGCCAGCCGGGCAATCAGCGCCACGTCAGCCGTTGAACGAGGGAAAACCACGGCATCGGGAAGAAGCTGGTAAATACTGTTATCGGTCGCCATCGTCAGCCTGTCGGCATAGTTCGTGGCGGTATCACCTGTAAAACCCTGTTGCTCCAGTGCTTGCAAAAAATTAAGCACCAGCTGAACGACGCCAGGTGCCTGAGAAATCTGTGGGATCATGACTGTCGACCCTAATTAGAGTTGTATGAAATCGTTTGCGTGTATCTTAAAAGTTTTATCACATTTTTTTCTTATAATCTCTGCTGAATTACAGGCAAAATCCGCCTGTCAAAAACCGCTGAGATCATTAATGATTAAAGAGACGCGGTTTTCCGTTCCCGCCAGTTGTACTGGCGTTCTTTTAAGGAAAGTTTCATTTATGGTCAATCTTCGCCAGCCCAGGGATGTTGCGCAAATTTTGCTGTCGGTGCTGTTTCTTGCCCTCATGATTATTGCGTGTCTGTGGATTGTTCAACCCTTTATTCTCGGCTTCGCGTGGGCTGCGACCGTTGTCGTTGCCACGTGGCCTTTGCTGCTGCGCTTGCAGAAGCTGCTGTTTGGCCGCCGCGGGTTAGCCGTGCTGGTCATGACGCTCCTGCTGTTCCTGCTGTTTATTATTCCGATTGCCCTGCTGGTCAATAGCCTGGTGGATTCCAGTGGCCCCGTTATTCGCGCCATTAGCAGCGGTGACCTGACGCTGCCGGATCTCGCCTGGCTGAACAGCATTCCGGTGGTGGGCGCTAAGCTCTACAGCGGCTGGCATAGCCTGCTGGAGATGGGCGGCAGCGCGCTAATGGCAAAAGTCCGCCCGTATATTGGCACCACTACCACCTGGTTTGTGGGTCAGGCGGCGCATATCGGCCGATTTATGATGCACTGTACCCTGATGCTGCTCTTCAGCGCCCTGCTCTACTGGCGCGGCGAGCAGGTGGCTTTAGGCGTTCGTCACTTCGCCACCCGCCTGGCGGGCAAACGCGGTGACGCTGCGGTACTGCTGGCTGCGCAGGCCGTGCGCGCGGTTGCGCTGGGCGTGGTGGTGACCGCGCTGGTACAGGCGGTGCTGGGCGGTATTGGTCTGGCGATTTCCGGCGTACCGTACGCCACCGTGTTCACCGTTGTCATGCTGATGACCTGTCTTGCGCAACTGGGACCGCTGCTGGTGCTGGTCCCTAGTATTATCTGGCTCTACTGGACGGGTGATACCACGTGGGGAACGGTGCTGCTGGTCTGGAGCTGCGTGGTCGGCACCATGGATAACGTCATTCGTCCGATCCTCATCCGCATGGGTGCAGACCTGCCGCTGATCCTGATCCTCTCCGGAGTCATTGGCGGACTGATTGCCTTTGGCATGATCGGCCTGTTTATTGGCCCGGTGCTGCTCGCCGTCACATGGCGTCTGTTCTCCGCCTGGGTGCATGAAATTCCGCCGCCGGGAACCGACCCGGACGTGATTCTGAGCGAACTGGAAGAGCTGGAAGAGAAAAACACCCATTAAGTTTTTTGCCGGGTGGCGCTAACGCGCACCCGGCCTACATTCTCCCTCACAATACTTTAACGCTGCTAAAGTATTTATTCGTTGCACACTGGTCAGACCCGCTATTCACGCACTCATTCTGCTCTTAACCTCAAGAAATCTTTACGTCTCTTTAACTATTGAGACGAATCCGATCGACGCTCAAAGATGACATGCCTACTATTAGCACACGGTTATAAATCAACACCTTGATTTATAAGCATGGAAATCCCCTGAGTGAAACAACGAATTGCTGTGTGTAGTCTTTGCCCATCTCCCACGATGGGCTTTTTTTTATCCTGACTACGCGCGCTTAACCTCACAGGTACTGAGCATCCGCCACTCCGCTGGCAGCACCCGCGTTTCCCCGGTCACATTGACCGTCACCGCCTCGCGGATATCCGCCGACGATGCGCCAACCTGCAGTTCAAACTCGCCCGGCTCAACGATGCGCTTCCCGTCCCGGCGGGTAAAGTTGAACATCTCTACCGGTAGTGTAAAGCTGAGCGTGGCGGATTCGCCCGGCGAGAGCGTGACGCGCTGGAAGGCTTTCAGCTCCTGAAGAGGTCGTACCTGGGTGGCGACCTTATCCCTGACGTAAACCTGCACCACCTCGCTGCCGCTGCGCTCTCCGGTATTGGCGATATCTACGCTCAGCGTCACCTCGCCGTCAACCGGCACGCTGCTTTCGGCGAGGCGGGCTGCGCCCCATCTAAAGGTCGTCCAGCCGAGGCCGAAGCCAAACGGATAACGTGAACCGAAGTGGAAAGCAAACGGCGTGCCGCCGCTTTTGAGCTTGTGATTGTAGTAATACGGCATGGCCCCGGCGCTTTTCGGCACGCTCACCACCAGACGGCCCTGCGGCTCTGCGCGTCCCGTTAGCACGTCCGCAATCGCCCAGCCCCCTTCCTGCCCCGGCGCCCACGCCAACAGCAGCGCCGCGACCTTATCCTCCAGCCCCTGAAGGTTGTACGGGCGCCCGCCGGTCATCACGACAACCACCGGTTTGCCCGTCGCCACCAGCGCTTCCAGCAGCTGTTGCTGCACGCCCGGCAGGTTCAGGGAATCGGTATCGGAACCTTCCCCCACGGTGCCGCTCTGGAACAGCCCGGCAAGATCGCCCACGCAGGCCACCACCACGTCACTCTCCTGCGCCGCGTCCACGGCCTCGGGGATCAGGGCGGTACTCTGCGACACCGGCGACTGCTGCATCGGCTTGCCGCCGCTGTCGCCCGGGAAGACCGGCGCACCCGCCATCCGTTTCTCGATGATGTGGCACCCTTTGGCATAGCGGACGTTCGATGCACCGAGATACTGTTCCAGCGCCGCGCGCGGGGTCGTGACCTGCGAGGTCTCTTCCACCATATCGCTGATGATCAGATGTACCGGGAAGCTGTAGCCGCTGAGTAACGCCAGCGGATCGTCTGCCGTCGGCCCCACCACCGCCACGCGGGGCTTACCGCCGAGCGGTAAAATACCGTTGTTTTCCAGCAGCGTGAGCGATTTCGTCGCCACCTCCCGCGCGATCTGGCGGGTCTTGTCGTTTTGCAGATCGATACCGTTCTCATCCGCGTACGGGTTTTCAAATAGCCCCAGACGGAATTTTTCCGTCAGCACGCGCGCCACGATCTCATCCACTTTCGCCATAGAGATCAGCCCGCGCTCAACGGCGTCTGCCAGATGCCGCGCACAGTCGTCTTTCGGCAGCTCAACGTCCAGCCCCGCGTTGTACGCCAGCGCGGCGGATTCCGCCGCATCGTGGGAAATCCCGTGATGCTGGTGCAGCAGGCTGATGCCGCCGTAGTCCGCGACAATAATCCCGTCGAATCCCCACTGTTCGCGCAGGACGGTAGTCAGCAGGAAGCTGTCGCTGTGCCCCGGCTGATTGTCGATATCGTGATAGGCGGGCATCACCGACCCGGCATTGGCCAGCTTCACCGCCATTTCAAACGGCAGCAGGAAGGTGTCGTTCAGCTCGCTGAACCCCAGATGTACCGGCGCGTGGTTGCGCGCCCCTTCGCTGAACGAGTGGCCCACGTAGTGCTTGAGCGTCGCCAGCAGGTCGCGCTTATCGCCCTGTAAGCCTTTCACGTAGGCGGTCGCCATCACGCCCACCAGCCACGGATCTTCCCCGAAGGTCTCTTCGGTTCGCCCCCAGCGCACGTCGCGGGAAACGTCCAGCACCGGCGCCAGCCCCTGCTGACAGCCGACGGATCGCGCCTCTTTACCGATCTGCTCCGCCGCGCGCTGTACCAGTTCAGGATCCCAGGTGGAGCCGTAGTTCAGCGACGACGGGAACAGCGTAGCGTCTTTGCACAGCAGCCCCACCAGGCACTCTTCATGGAACAAGGCCGGAATGCCGAGGCGCGTCTCCTCCATCATCATCCGCTGCAGGCGGTTCGCGGCGCGCACGCCGGTTTTCGCGTCAACGATATGGGTACCGAGCGGACGGGTGATCTGCCCGACGCCCAGCTTTAACCGTTCGCCTAGCGCTGCCTGCTCGCTCACGCCGGCGAATTCATCGCTGAGATCGCTGCGCTCGCGGTGGTTACCGTTTTCATCGAGGATCAGCCAGTACGCGTGCATCTGGGCGAACTTCTCTTCCGGGGTCATACGCGCCAGTAAATCGGCGACGCGCTCGTGCACGGGACGTCCCGCGTCCTTATAGATAGCTGTCATGTTTTACTCCTGTAGTGCGGAAGGGGTTGCCGGGCTGAGCTGCCCCGCTTCGGGTCTGACTTCACGTTTGCTGGCTAGCTCACGGGCGATGGAATCCACCAGCCGGCTGTTAAGCTTGTAGATGGCCAGCAGCGCGACCATGCAGAGGAACAGCGCGCAAGGGATGAGGGTGAACAGCGCGTTGATGGTCGAGAGAACGCCTGGAGCCTGGGTTGCATGTCCCGGGGCGTAATCCACCATGCCAAGCACCCAGCCGACGACCGCGCCGCCCAGCGCCAGGCCAAATTTGATGGCAAACAGCGCGGTGGAGAAGACCAGCCCGTCCAGGCGGCGACCGCTGCGATGCTCCTCGTAGTCGACCACATCGGAGAACATGGTCCACTGCAGCGGCGTGGTGAGGTTTTGAATAAAGCTAAAGACGATGTTGAGGCCAAAGATCAGCCACACCTGCGAAGGCGGCAGGAAGAAAATCAGCGCACCAAAAATCACGAAGGAAATTATCGTCCACTGATAGGCGCGCACGCGGTCAAATTTTCCCAGCAGCCGTTCAGATAATAATGCGCCGCTTAGGGAGGCCACCATGCCGGAAACAATAAAGGCAAAAACCAGATCCGGGCGCAACAGCACATAGTTCACGTAATACATCGTGGCGGACCCGCGCGTCACCACCGCCGTTAACAGCAAAATATTAAACAGGAACACAATACGCCACTGGCTGTTCTCGGCCAGCAGTTTTAAATCGGTGAGCATCGAGCCGGAGGTATCATTGCGCGGCGAATAACGCTCGCGGGTCATCAGGAAACAGCAGAAGAACAGAACGATTCCCAGCAGGCCCATCAGACTCATGGCATAGAAATAGCCTTTCTGCACGTTGCCCTGGCCTAACAATGAGACCAGCGGCAGGGCAATAACCGTCACAATCAACCCGCCGATAAACGACAGGCCAAAACGCCACGACTGCAGAGAATGACGCTCGCGCGGGTCCAGCGTCAGCGCGCCGGGCATGGCGCAGTAAGGCACGTTAATCGCGGAGTAAATCAGGCTTAAAATTGCGTAGGTCACGCAGGCATAGACGATTTTTGCCGTTGGACCAACGTCCGGCACATAGAAGGTGATCAGGCAGCTCACGCCAAACGGGATCGCAAACCACAGCAGCCAGGGACGGAAACGTCCGTGACGCGTCTGTGTGCGGTCAACCAGCGCGCCAATGCACGGGTCGACAAACGCATCGACCACGCGCACCACTAAAAACATGGTGCCCATAATCGCGGCGGGAAGCCCAAAAACGTCTGTATAAAAATAAGCGAGAAATAACGTTGCCGTTTGCCAGACCAGCGCGCTGGCCATATCACCTAAGCCATAACCTATTTTATCTTTGGTACGCAATACAGAGGAGAGTGTCATTGTTATTTGCCTTTTTATCAGGTTAAAACGTATTTCAACCAGTTGCGCATCATCTGAAGGGAAATGCGCAGTAAGGCTCAAGTATTAGCAACGCGTTGCGCGCTAACAATTGTCTAAATTAACAGGCAAATTATGATATTTGGTTTTTTACTTTATTTGTGATGGGGAGCAAATAAGAAATGAAATAAAAAAGGCGAGGAATAATATCCTCGCCTTTTCGGGTCAGCGTGGCGTTACTTGTTCAGTTCCGCCAGGCTCAGCCAGGTTTGCACCACCGTATCCGGGTTCAGGGACAGGCTATCGATCCCCTCTTCCATCAGCCAGGCGGCAAAGTCTTCATGGTCGGATGGACCCTGACCGCAAATCCCGACGTATTTGCCCTGCTTCTTCGCCGCGCGGATGGACATAGAAAGCAGCGCTTTCACCGCCTCGTTGCGCTCGTCGAACAGCTCGGAGACCACGCCGGAGTCACGGTCCAGACCCAGCGTCAGCTGCGTCATGTCGTTCGAGCCGATAGAGAAGCCGTCGAAATGTTCCAGGAACTGCTCGGCCAACAGGGCGTTGGACGGGATTTCGCACATCATGATGATCTTCAGCCCGTTCTCGCCGCGCTTCAGACCCTGACGCGCCAGCTCGTCAACAACGGCTTTCGCCTGATCGACGGTACGCACAAACGGGATCATGATTTCGACGTTGGTCAGCCCCATGTCGTTGCGCACGCGCTTCACCGCCTCGCACTCCAGCGCGAAACAGTCGCGGAAGCTGTCGGACACGTAGCGTCCGGCCCCGCGGAAGCCCAGCATCGGGTTCTCTTCTTCCGGCTCGTAACGCTCGCCGCCTACCAGGTTGGCGTATTCGTTAGACTTAAAGTCAGACAGACGCACAATCACGCGTTTCGGATAGAAAGCGGCGCCGAGCGTCGCGATCCCTTCGGTCAGACGGCCGACGTAGAACTCTTTCGGCGAGTCGTAGCCTTTCATCATCTCGCGGATTTCGTTCTGCAGCTTCGGATCCTGGTCGTCAAACTCCAGCAGCGCACGCGGGTGGACGCCGATCATACGGTTGATGATAAATTCCAGGCGCGCCAGGCCTACACCTTCGTTCGGCAGGCAGGCGAAGTCGAACGCGCGGTCCGGGTTGCCGACGTTCATCATGATCTTCAGCGGCAGGTCCGGCATAGTGTCCACGCTGGAGCTCTTCACGCTGAAGTCGAGGATATCGGCATACACGTAGCCGGTATCGCCTTCGGCACAGGAAACGGTCACGTTCTGGCCGTCCTTCATGCGCTCGGTGGCATCACCGCAGCCGACAACCGCAGGAATACCCAGCTCGCGGGCAATGATCGCCGCGTGACAGGTACGACCGCCGCGGTTGGTAACGATAGCCGCCGCTTTCTTCATGATCGGTTCCCAGTCCGGATCGGTCATGTCGGTCACCAGCACGTCGCCTGGCTCAATACGGTTCATCTCGCTGATGTCGTGGATCACTTTAACCGGACCGGCACCGATGCGGTGACCGATAGCACGGCCTTCCGCCACGATTTTGCCCTGGGCGTGCAGCGTATAACGCTCCATCACCTGACCGCGAGAGCGAACGGTTTCCGGACGCGCCTGCACGATAAACAGCTTGCCGGTGTTACCGTCTTTCGCCCATTCGATGTCCATCGGACGGCCGTAGTGTTTTTCAATCTGCACCGCCTGCTTCGCCAGCTCCTGAACTTCAGCGTCGGTCAGGGAGAAGCGGTCGCGCTGTTCCTGCGGTACGTCTTCAATTTTAACCTGCTTGCCATGTTCCTGCGTCGGGGCATAAATCATGCGGATTTTCTTTGAACCCATGGTGCGGCGTACTACCGCCGGACGGCCAGCGGCCAGCGTAGGCTTATGAACATAGAATTCGTCAGGGTTTACCGCACCCTGCACGACCATCTCACCCAGACCCCACGCGGAGGTGATAAACACCACCTGGTCGAAGCCGGATTCGGTATCAATGGAGAACATCACGCCGGATGAGCCCACGTCCGAGCGCACCATGCGCTGTACGCCAGCGGAGAGCGCCACGCCGCGATGGTCGTAGCCCTGATGCACGCGATAGGAGATGGCACGGTCGTTGAACAGGGAAGCAAACACGTGCTTCACCGCCACCAGCACCGCATCGTAACCCTGGACGTTCAGGAAGGTTTCCTGCTGCCCGGCAAATGAGGCGTCCGGCATATCTTCTGCGGTCGCAGAGGAACGTACGGCAAAGGAGGCCTGCGCATCGTCAGCGGAGAGCTGGTTGTACGCGTCGTGAATGGCTTTTTCCAGTTCCGGCTGGAAAGGTGTGTCGATGATCCACTGGCGGATCTGCGCCCCGGCTTTGGCAAGCTCGGTGACGTCATCAATATCCGTTTTATCCAGCAGGTCGTAAATGCGCTGGTTAACACCGCTCTGGTCTAAAAACAGGTTAAAGGCATCGGCGGTGGTGGCAAACCCGTTCGGTACGGAGACACCCATACCCGAGAGGTTTGTAATCATTTCACCCAGGGAGGCATTTTTGCCCCCAACTCTGTCTACATCATTCATGCCGAGTTGGTTATACCAAAGCACCAGCGGTGACGAGCCATTGTTGGACATCGAAACAATCCTTTTGTGATATTTGATCGGAGTAAGTAACACCTGACTACGTTTTTATACTGGCATATTTATTTCCGCTAAAAAAACGGTGAATCGTGTAAGCAATTTAAAATTTCAACTTTTCGGATACTTTCCCATCAACGATTAACCCGATGATTCCTCTATATTCAGCCAGAAACCCCAAAAATAAAGTCGCTATTTGAAGAATGAAATCCACTTTTCAGGAAAATCAAAAACAGTGTTTCACTCATAATTAGGATAAGTTCTTTGCTGTGTAAATTACTTTTTTAATTTATGCTTTCAGACAATTACGTCTGATATTCAGGGTGGGTAAAATGGATAGTGCTGTCGATCGTCACGTTTTTTATATTTCTGATGGTACGGCGATCACCGCCGAGGTGCTGGGCCACGCGGTGATGTCGCAGTTTCCCGTATCGATCAACAGCATTACGCTGCCGTTTGTCGAAAATGAGAGCCGCGCCAAAGCGGTGAAGGACCAGATCGACGCCATTTACCAGCAGACCGGCGTCCGCCCGCTGGTGTTCTACTCCATCGTTATCCACGAGATTCGCTCCATCATTCTACAGAGTGAAGGCTTCTGCCAGGATATTGTGCAGGCGCTGGTGGCTCCGCTGCAAAGCGAGCTGAAGCTCGACCCGACCCCTATCGCCCACCGTACCCACGGGCTGAACCCCGGCAACCTGACCAAGTACGACGCGCGTATCGCCGCCATCGATTACACCCTCGCGCACGACGACGGTATCTCGCTGCGCAATCTCGACCAGGCGCAGGTGATCCTGCTTGGCGTGTCGCGCTGCGGCAAAACCCCGACGAGTCTCTACCTGGCGATGCAGTTCGGCATTCGCGCCGCCAACTACCCGTTTATCGCTGACGATATGGATAACCTGGTGCTGCCCGCTGCCCTCAAGCCGCTGCAGCACAAGCTGTTCGGGCTGACCATTAATCCGGAGCGCCTTGCCGCTATCCGCGAAGAGCGCCGCGAGAACAGCCGCTACGCCTCCATGCGCCAGTGCCGGATGGAGGTCTCCGAAGTGGAAGCCCTGTACCGCAAAAATCAGATCCCATGGCTGAACAGCACCAACTATTCGGTGGAAGAAATTGCCACCAAAATTCTCGACATCATGGGGCTAAACCGCCGCATGTACTAATATGCTAGTACATTAACTCAGATTCAGGTATCATCATCGGCAACCACGGGGCGGTGTCGCCCCGAACTTGAAATCAGCAGGGATTGGTTTAAGGTGATGCCCATCACTTCCCGGTAGTCTGCCGATGAAGCAAAAATTTTCTGAGACATTCCATGAATAAAACCGATGAACTCCGCACTGCGCGCATTGACAGCCTGGTTACGCCGGCTGAACTGGCCCAGCGGCATCCTGTTTCCGCTGCCGTTGCGGAACACGTGACGGCCTCCCGCCGCCGCATTGAAAAAATCCTCAATGGTGAAGACAAGCGTCTTCTGGTGGTGATTGGTCCCTGCTCCATCCACGACCTGGATGCCGCGATGGATTATGCAAAACGGCTTCAGGGCCTGCGGGATAAGTATCAGCACCGCCTTGAGATTGTTATGCGCACCTACTTTGAAAAACCGCGGACCGTGGTGGGCTGGAAAGGGCTGATCTCCGATCCTGACCTCAACGGCAGCTATCGCGTGAACCACGGCATCGAGCTGGCGCGGAAGCTGCTTTTGCAGGTCAACGAGCTGGGCGTGCCGACGGCGACCGAGTTTCTCGATATGGTGACCGGGCAGTTTATCGCCGATCTGATCAGCTGGGGCGCAATTGGCGCACGCACCACCGAAAGCCAAATCCACCGCGAGATGGCCTCCGCCCTCTCCTGCCCGGTCGGCTTTAAAAACGGGACCGATGGCAACACCCGTATTGCGGTTGATGCCATCCGCGCGGCCCGTGCCAGCCATATGTTCCTGTCGCCGGATAAAAGCGGTCATATGACCATCTACCAGACCAGCGGTAACCCTTACGGGCACATCATTATGCGCGGCGGGAAGAAACCGAATTACCATGCACAAGATATTGCGGCGGCCTGTGAAACCCTGGCCGAATTCGACCTGCCGGAACATCTGGTAGTGGATTTCAGCCACGGCAACTGCCAGAAGCAGCATCGCCGCCAGCTGGACGTCTGCGATGAGATCTGCCAGCAGATCCGCAGCGGCTCGACCGCCGTTGCCGGGATTATGGCCGAGAGCTTCATCAAGGAAGGCACGCAGAAAATCGTTGCCGGACAGCAGATGGTTTACGGCCAGTCGATCACCGACCCGTGCCTGAGCTGGGAAGACAGCGAGCTGCTGCTGGAGAAGCTGGCTGCAGCAGTAGATACCCGCTTCTGAAGCATGCGGGTCAGCCGGGTCACACCGCCTGACCCGGCTGATAAAAATCCTTCAGCGTTTCCAGCAGGGCATGCGCCGCTTTTGAGAGCTGCGTGTGCCCGGGATGGATCGCCCCAATGCACTTTTCAATCGGCGGGTTATCCAGCGGAATACAGACCGCGCCCAGCGCCGTCATCTGCGCCTCGCAGAGCGCCGGAACGGCGCTGCCGCCCAGCCCGCACGCGACCATTCGCCCGACCGTAACCAGCTGATGGCTCTCCAGCGCCACGTCCAGCTTTCTGCCGCTTCGCGCCAGCTCCTCCTCCATCATCAGACGTACCGCCGAGGGGCGCTGCAGGGTGATGAAATCCAGCGTCAGCAGCGCTTCCCATGTAAGGCGCTTCTTGCCCGCCAGCAAGGAATCTTTCGGCACAATGGCAACAAAGCGGTCGAGACCCAGCGGGGTAAACAGCAGGTTGTGCGTGGGCGCGGGCTCAAAGGCGATGCCCATCTCCACGCGCCCTTCCCGCACCATCTCTATCACCTGCTCGTTGATAACGTCATGCACGGTGACGTTAATCCCGGCATGACGATCGCGAAACGCTTTCAGCACCTCGGGCAGGACGTTCGCGGCAAACGACGGCATGGCCGCAACCGAAATTTTACCGCGCTGCAGGGTAAAGCATTGGTGCATCGCCTCTTCGACGTTATCCCAGTCGGCAAGCAGCTGGCGCGCCATCGGCAAAAACGTCTCGCCCTCCTGCGTCAGCGCGACCTTGCGCGTGCTCCGCTGCAGCAGCGGTCCGCCGAGCGCGTCCTCCAGCGCTTTAATCGTCAGGCTCAGGGCCGGCTGGGAAAGATTCAGTCGTTCGCTGGCGTGCGCGAAATTGAGAGTGTGAGCTACCGCTAAAAACGCGCGTAACTGTTTGACACTCATTCTCATTTTTCACCTTGTTAACTAATTGAAAAAATTTAGTTAACAGGAAATTAATAAAAAAACCAAATGAGTGGGTCACAAATTCAAAATTAACAAATGAGTCGCCGCCCCTAATGATACCGCCACGGTTAAGAGGAGGAATGACGATGGCGGGACTGGATAAGCGCGTCGACAGCTATGCGCAGGCGCTGGATGGGCTGACGGACGGAATGACTTTGCTGGCGGGCGGCTTCGGCCTGTGCGGTATTCCGGAGAACCTGATTGCAGAGGTCAGACGCCGTCAGGTGAAAGATCTGACGGTGGTATCAAACAACTGCGGCGTGGACGGCTTCGGTCTCGGGCTTCTGCTTGAGACGCGGCAGGTTCGCAAAGTGGTGGCCTCTTACGTCGGCGAAAACGCGCTGTTCGAGCAGCAGGTGCTGAGCGGCGAACTGGAGATTGAACTCACGCCTCAGGGCACGCTGGCGGAAAAGGTGCGCGCGGGCGGTGCGGGTATCCCGGCATTTTACACGGCCACAGGCTACGGCACGCCCGTGGCTACCGGCAAAGACGTGCGCCAGTTTGCCGGTAAGCACTACATCCTCGAAGAAGCCATTACCGGTGATTTCGCGCTGATCAAGGGCTGGAAAGCGGACTGGTACGGTAACGTCGTCTACCGGCATACCGCGCAAAATTTTAATCCGCTGATGGCAACGGCGGGCCGGATAACGGTCGTCGAGGTGGAAGAGATTGTTCCCCCGGGCGAGCTGCCCCCGTCGGCCATTCATACCCCGGGCATTTACGTCGACAGGCTGATTGTCGGCCAGTTTGAAAAACGTATTGAACAGCGCACCCTGCGCGCGGAAGGAGTGTGACGATGTTAACCCGTGAACAGATGGCCATGCGCGTCGCCCGCGAGCTGCGCGACGGATATTACGTCAACCTGGGGATCGGTATTCCTACCCTGGTGGCGAACTACATTCCGCAAGGAATGGACGTGATGCTTCAGTCGGAAAACGGACTGCTGGGGATGGGCGCGTTTCCTGACGAACAGAGCCTTGATGCGGACATGATCAACGCCGGTAAACAGACCGTGACCGCACGGACGGGCGCGGCCATTTTCGACTCGGCCCAGTCGTTTGCCATGATCCGTGGCGGCCATGTTGACCTGACTGTGCTGGGCGCGTTTGAGGTGGATGTCGAAGGCAATATCGCCTCGTGGATGATCCCCGGAAAGATGGTGAAGGGTATGGGCGGCGCGATGGATCTCGTCGCCGGAGCGCAGAACATCATTGTGGTGATGACCCACGCGTCGAAAAGCGGTGAGTCAAAGCTACTGTCGCGCTGCACGCTGCCGCTCACGGGGGCGGGCTGTATCCGCCGGGTCTTAACCGACCTCGCGCTGCTCGAGATCGCGGACGGCGCGTTCATCCTGCGGGAATACGCCCCCGGCGTCAGTATCGACGAAATAGCGGCTAAGACGGCCGGAAAAATGATTGTGGCGGACGACGTTCGCGAGATGCGCTTTAGCTGAGGACTCACCATGAAAGAGGTCATGATTGTCGGGGCCACGCGAACCCCCATTGGCAGTTTTCGCGGATCGCTCGCGCCCCTCTCTGCGGCCGAGCTGGGAGCCGTCGCGGTTCATCGTCTGCTTGAAAGCAGCGGTCTTCCAGCAGAGACGATAGACGAGGTGATTTTCGGCCAGGTGCTGACGGCGGGATGCGGACAAAACCCTGCGCGCCAGACGGCCATCGCCGCCGGATTGCCCGTCAGCACGCCGGCGACAACGGTCAACCTGGTCTGCGGCGCGGGCTTGAAAGTGGTTCAGCTCGCCGCGCAGGCGATCCGCTGCGGCGACGCGGACGCGATTATCGCAGGCGGTCAGGAGAGCATGAGCAACGCCCCCTATCTACTGGACGGCGCGCGTTCAGGGCTGCGTTTTGGCCATACGGGCCTGCAGGACAGCATGATTACGGACGGCCTGTGGGATGCGTTCAACGATTACCACATGGGGATCACCGCTGAAAACGTCGCCCGGCAGTTTGGCGTTTCACGCGAAGAGCAGGACGCCTTCGCTGCCCGGTCGCAGCAGAAAGCGGCTTCCGCCGCCGAAGCGGGTCGTTTTGCCCCGGAGATTGCGCCGGTGACGGTGAAACAGGGTAAAAAGCCTCCGCTTATTGTCAGCCGTGACGAGCAGCCCCGGCCAGGCACCACCGCCGAGCAGCTTGCGCAGCTGCGCCCCGCCTTTTTGCAGGAGGAAGGCACGGTCACGGCCGGAAATGCCTCCACCCTCAACGACGGTGCCGCTGCGGTGCTGCTGATGAGCGGCGAAAACGCACGGGCGAGCGGACTGCCGATCCTGGGCCGCATCGTGAGTTACGCCGTGACGGGCGTTGATCCGGCGGTGATGGGCATCGGTCCGGTCAGCGCCTGCCAGACCGCGCTGGCACGAGCGGGCTGGACGCTCGATGACGTGGACCTCATTGAAGCCAATGAAGCCTTTGCCGCGCAGGCGCTGGCGGTGGGTAAGCAGCTCGGCTGGGATGAGCGAAAGGTGAACGTTAACGGTGGCGCGATCGCCCTGGGTCATCCGATTGGCGCCTCCGGCTGCCGCATCCTCGTGACGCTGCTGTACGAAATGCAGCGCCGTGACGTTAAAAAAGGACTCGTCACCCTGTGCGTAGGCGGCGGGCAAGGCATCGCCCTCACCGTTGAACGTTAAGCATCTCGTTGGTACCCGAATAATAATTAAAGTGAGGAGTCGTAATGAGCGTGTTAATTGCCCTGGCGGCGCTGGGGCTGCTGATGCTGGCGGCCTATCGCGGATATAGCGTGATTTTGTTTGCGCCAATTGCGGCGCTCGGTGCCGTACTGCTGACCGATCCGGGCGCCGTCGGCCCAACCTTTACCGGCCTGTTCATGGAAAAGATGGTGGGCTTCGTCAAGCTCTACTTCCCGGTGTTCCTGCTGGGGGCGGTGTTTGGCAAACTGATTGAGCTTTCCGGCTTCTCGCGATCCATCGTCGCCACCGCGATTCAGATCCTGGGCCGTCGCCACGCCATCCCGGTAATTGTCCTGGTGTGTGCGCTGTTAACCTACGGCGGCGTGTCGCTGTTCGTGGTGGCGTTTGCGGTTTACCCGTTTGCCGCGGAGCTGTTCCGCCAGAGCGGCATCCCTAAACGGCTGATCCCGGCCACCGTGGCGCTGGGGGCCTTCTCGTTTACCATGGATGCCCTGCCCGGTACGCCGCAGATCCAAAACATCATCCCCACCAGCTTCTTTGGTACCAACGCCTGGGCCGCCCCGTGGCTGGGGCTTATCGGCTCTCTGTTTATTATCGTCTTTGGCCTGCTCTGGCTGGAGCGCCAGCGTCGTAAGGCGTTCAATAACAAAGAAGGTTACGGCACGGATCTGAAAAATGAGCCCGAAACGCCGGACAACATTAACCTTCCTCACCCGCTTATTGCTATCTCCCCGCTGCTGGTGGTGGGCATACTGAACCTGCTGTTTACCCGCTGGATCCCCGTCTGGTACGGCACGACCCACGAGCTGACCCTGCCCGGTCTGGCGAAACCGATCGTGACCGAGGTGGGCAAGATCACCGCCATCTGGGCCGTGGAAGCGGCGCTGATCGCCGGTATTTTGCTGGTGCTGATTTTTGGCTTTCGCAATATCCAGGGGCGCCTGGCTGAAGGCAGCCGGACGGCGGTGAGCGGCGCCATTCTGGCGGCGATGAATACCGCCTCGGAGTATGGTTTCGGCGCGGTTATCGCCGCCCTGCCCGGTTTTCTGGTGTTATCCCACGCGCTGGCGGCTATTCCGAATCCGCTGCTGAATGAAGCCATCAGCGTGACCGTTCTCGCGGGGATCACCGGCTCGGCGTCCGGCGGGATGAGTATTGCACTCGCCGCTATGTCCGACACGTTTATTGCCGCCGCCCATGCCGCCAATATCCCGCTAGAGGTGTTGCACCGCGTGGCTTCAATGGCGAGCGGGGGGATGGATACCCTTCCCCATAACGGCGCGGTGATTACCCTGCTGGCTATTACAGGCCTGAGCCATCGCCAGGCCTACGGCGGCATTTTCGCTATCACCATCATTAAAAGTCTGGCAGTGCTTTTTGTCATTGCCGTGTTTTATCTGACCGGCATTGTGTAAGGAGAGAAAGATGAATCTGAACGGTAAAACCGCCCTGGTCACCGGCTCGACCAGCGGCATTGGCCTTGGGATCGCCCGCGTACTGGCGAAGGCCGGGGCGCAGCTTATCCTCAACGGTTTCGGCGATAGCGACTCAGCAAGAGAAGCTATTGCGCACCTGGGCAAAAAGCCGGGCTATCACGATGCGGACCTGCGTGACGTGCTGCAAATTGAAGCCATGATGCGCTATGCCGAATCGCAGTTTGGCGGCGTGGACATTCTTGTCAACAACGCGGGCATACAGCACGTGGCGCCGGTTGACGCGTTTCCGGTAGAAAAATGGAACGACATTATCGCCATTAATCTCTCCTCGGTATTTCACACCAGCCGGCTGGCGCTGCCCGCCATGCGCGAGAAAAACTGGGGGCGCATCATTAATATCGCCTCCGTTCACGGGCTGGTCGCGTCAAAAGAGAAGTCAGCCTACGTTGCTGCCAAGCATGGCGTAGTGGGCTTTACGAAATCGCTGGCGCTGGAAACCGCGCGCACCGGCATTACCGCCAATACGATCTGCCCCGGCTGGGTACTGACGCCGCTGGTGCAACAGCAAATCGACAAGCGTATCGCCGACGGCATTCCGCCGGAGCAGGCTCGGGAACAGCTTCTGGCGGAGAAACAGCCTTCGGGCGAGTTTGTTACCCCGGAGCAGCTGGGCGAACTGGCGCTGTTTTTGTGCAGCGACAGCGCCGTTAACGTTCGCGGTGCAGCGTGGAATATGGATGGCGGCTGGGTCGCGCAGTGATGTTCAGGCCGGGTAAGGCGAAGCCGCTTCCCGGCAAAAAATATCTAGCTTGAGCAACTGACCTCCAGCCGCTTGCCCCAGTCAGGCGGGCGGCTGACGTAATCATCATCCCGGTCGGCAAACGGCGTGCGCAGCGCCACGTGCAGACGGTGTAACTCGTCATACTCGCCCTGCTCCGCCTGCTCAATCGCCCGCTGCGCCAGCCAGTTGCGCAACACCATTGCGGGGTTTGTTGCGTTCATCTGCGTCTGGCGAGTCGCATCATCTACCTGTTCCTGCTGCAGCCGCGCGCGGTACGATGCAAACCAGTCGTCAAACGCCTGTCTGTCAATAAACTCATCGCGCAGCGGGGAGGCGGCGCTGTGCTGCTCCGTCTGCCCCAGCATCCGGAAGGTGCGCGTGTAATCGCTGCCCTCGCGCGCCATCAGGGCAAACAGGCCATTGAGGATGTCGTTATCGCCCCTCTCCTGCGTCACCAGCCCCAGCTTGTTGCGCATCAGCGTGCCATATTCCCGCAGTAATATGTCCTGATAGCTGTCGAGCGCATCATTTAGGGCATCAACGTCGATAAACGGCGACAGGGTTTGCGCAAGCCGCTGCAGGTTCCACAGGCCCACCGCGGGCTGATTGTCAAAACTGTAGCGCCCCTGATAGTCGGAGTGGTTGCAGATATACCCCGGCTGATAATCGTCCAGGAAACCAAACGGGCCGTAGTCGAAGGTCAACCCGAGAAGCGACATGTTGTCCGTATTCATAACGCCATGGGCAAAGCCTACCGTTTGCCAGCGGGCAATCAGGGTTGCGGTACGGGCCACCACATCCCTGAACCAGAGAACGTATTTATCCGCCTCGTCCATCAGATGCGCCCAGTGGTGGCGAATGGCAAAGTCTGCCAGCTGGCGCACCTTTTCCGGCTCGCGACGATAGTAAAAGTGCTCAAAATGACCGAAGCGCAGATGGCTTTGCGCGATACGCATCAGCATTGCGCCCTTTTCCACGGTTTCGCGCACAACCGGCGTATCGCTGGTAACGATCGACAGCGCGCGGGTGGTGGGGATCCCCAGGGCATGCATCGCTTCGGAGCCCAGGCATTCGCGGATCGTTGAACGCAGAACCGCACGCCCGTCGCCCATTCGCGAATAGGGCGTCAGGCCCGCGCCTTTCAGGTGCCAGTCAACCGTCTCTCCGTTGGGAAGCAGTTGTTCACCGAGCAGGATCCCCCTGCCGTCGCCCAGTTGACCCGCCCAGACGCCAAACTGATGTCCGCTATAAACCTGCGCCAGTGGTTGCATTCCGGCGAGTAACGTTTCACCTCCCCAGACGCCAGCGCCCTCTGAACGCTGAAACAGCTCAGGCGGAATGGCCAGTTCTTCTGCCAGCAAATCGTTATGCCAGATAAGGCGTGAATTTTGTAACGGTGTTGGTTTGAGTGCGGTGTAAAAGCCGGGCAACTCATCATGCCATTGAGCAGTAAAAGACAGGGTCATAGGTCCTCCTGCTTTTAGTGTAGAGGGTTTACCCGGACTTAAACACGGGCGAAAGCAAGGGTTATCGCTGCTGAACCAGCGTTGTAACGTGCTCGGCAGAGACGGCTGGCCAAAGTGCGCCCTGCATGGCGCCAAAATTGAAGGACAACACGCGTTGCAACAGGCTGTGATCGTCAATGCCCGAGACGATCACTGACTGGCAATGCGGTGTGATTTGCCAGAGGATGGCGCGCATAAAAGGCTCAAAAGAGAGCTCCGGTGCGCGCTGCTGAATGAATCCTTTATCTAGGATTACCCGTTTAAATAATCCATCATAGACAGCTTTGAGCGAGGCGGCGCCTGCGCCAAAGTTTGCCAGCACCAACGGGAAATGGATTGCCATTCTCGCCAGCTGCAGATCGTCCTTGCCGTTATTTAAACCTGGATAATTCTCATTAACAGTAAACTCAAGAAACGGATAACGCTCAAGAATTGAAACAGCGTTTCCATTACTTAATAAAAATTCAACTATTGCAGGTGTAATATTGATCCATGCAATTAACTGATGCTGAATAAAAAACAGTTTACAGGTATCAAGCAATTGCAGTTTTTCGTTAAAAAGCACTAACTCTTCAGCTGCTGAAAGCCGAGGGATAACGAGTTCAGTGGGGATCCTCACATCGCTGCCGACGCCAGTAAAGTTAACCAGAACCTCTAAACCTTTAAGCTCCCCTGCGCTATTACGGGCGGGCAGAAGCAGCAGTTCAGACTGGTAAGCATTATCTAGCGTAATAATCATTGCACTCGCTCCGCATTAAAGATGAGAGAGGACATCCTGGAGCAATTGCCGACACAATTCCACTGTCTTGATTTTAATAAGAATAATTTCATTAGTTCCGTATTTATTTTCAGATTTATCCCTGAATCTAAAATAATTTTATCCTGGTTGCAAAATAATAGCCAGTTTTAGATAAAACAGACACATGCAGGATTCGATAATTTTAGATAAATTTAACTTTAAGCATCTTATTTGAGAAAAAACGGCATGATTTATTAGTTACCATGCCGCCATAAGAGAAGTTTCTGACAAAGACTATATACGTCGTGCCTGCCAGAAATTTTTACGCCAGTAAACATTATCAAGAGAAGAACGCATCACGCCGCGGCTGGTCGAGGCGTGAATGAACTGATTGTCTGTATCATAAATGCCCACGTGCAGACCACTTTCACCCGAGCCGGTTTTGAAGAAAACCAGGTCCCCGGGCAGTAGATCGTCTTTATCAATTTCAGTACCAATTTCGGCCTGCTTGCGCGTTTCGCGAGGAAGCTGTAAATCAAACTTGTCGCGAAACGTCATCAGAACGAAGCCGGAGCAATCTACGCCGCCGCGGCTCATGCCACCGTAGCGATAAGGCGTACCGCGCCAGTTGCTCAGCTGGTCGTTGAGGCTGGCAATGACGGTGATCGAATCTGAAAGCCGTGGGTTAGGCGGCGGCGCACGATGGCTACTGCATCCCGCAAGAAAGAGTGCGGCCATCAGGATAAACCAGAATCGCATTTTCAGACGAATCCTCTGCTCTTTTTGTTCTTTTCGTAATTTAGCGTGCAATTGTGCTAAGAGGCAAGAAACGGTTACGTTTGCCCGGTAGAAATCAGCATCTTATGTCCCTCTATATCCAGCCTTCGGAACGACATGTTGTATGCGCGGGCAAGATGGGGCGGCGTAAGCACCTGATCCCGAGTACCGCTGGCGACCATCTTTCCCTGCGACAGTAGCCACACCCGGTGGGCATGACGCAGCGTGTGGTTGAGGTCATGACTGCTCATCACCACGGCGATGCCTTGTCGGCTCAGGGCGCTTAAAAGCGTATCCAGTGCTGCCTGCTGCGCCACATCCAGACCGCTCATGGGTTCATCGAGAAGCAGCATCCGCCCGTGAGGATTGCCTGCCGGGTGGATCTGAAGGATGACAGCCGCCAGTCGCACCCGCTGCCACTCTCCGCCGGAAAGCTGGCTGGCGTGCCGGGATAGTTTATCTTCCAGCCCGAGGGCCGCGGCCACGTCAGTCAGCAGTGCTGTATGTTGTTTGTCGTGCAAATGCAGCATCAGATAATGCCAGACCGGCATCGCAAAGGGCGGCACCTGCTGCTGCACGAGGTAACTGCGCCGATGCGCCAGCGAGACCGGTGACCAGTCGGCGAGCGTATGCTCAAGCAGCGTTATCTGCCCTTCTCCGTCAGTCATGCCTGCCATCCGTGCCAGCAGCGTGCTCTTTCCTGCGCCGTTCGGCCCGACAAGATGCAGGATTTCTCCCGCATTGACGGCGCCGGTCATCGGCTCAAGACGTCCCCTCTCGGCAACGTCCATGAGCTGCATCAGCAAAGACATTATTTCGCCAGCGCCAGCTTGATCGATTCCATGACGATCGGATCTTCTGGGGTCATATCGGGCGAAAAACGCTGAACGACCTGGCCATCGCGACCAATCAGGAATTTTTCAAAATTCCACAGGATATCGTCCGGGTAAAGCGGCGCGCGTCCTTTGCTGGCCATGCGTTCATAAAAACCGCTTCCTTCAGGCGCAACGGCCTTCGGCGCGGCAGCGATCAGCTTCGCATACAGCGGATGGCGGTCTTCCCCATTGACATCGATTTTGCTGAACATCGGGAACGTCACGCCATAGGTGGTGCTGCAGAAGGTTTTAATCTCTTCTTCGCTGCCCGGCTCCTGGCCCAGGAACTGGTTGCACGGGAATCCCAGCACGGTAAAACCGTCTTTCTCCCAGGCCTTCTGAATATTTTCCAGCTGCTCGTACTGCGGCGTCAGGCCACATTTGGATGCCACGTTGACGACAAGCAGCACGTTGCCTTTGTAGCGTTCCAGCGTGGTTTTATCGCCATCAATGGTGGTCACTTCAGTATTCAGGATATCTGACTGCATAGCATTTCCTCAGGTTGTCGATTTAACGTCCAGCTTTTAATAGTAGCCAGATAAATACCGGCGCGCCCAGCGTGGCGGTCACCACACCAATGGGCAGCTCTGCGGCCGTCAGGGCAAGCCGGGCGATGACGTCGGCCACCAGCAGCGTAACGGCCCCGGCAACCGCCGAGGCCGGAAGCAGGGTTCTGTGGTCCGTGAGGCCACACAGACGCAGCATGTGCGGGATCACCAGCCCGATAAAACCGATCGCGCCCGCCAGAGCCACGCTGACGCCGACCAGCCAGCCAATGGCTATTACCAGCACATTGCGCCAGAATCCAATCGGCATACCGAGCTGGCGGGCAGAGGTTTCACCTAGCGCGAGCATATTCAGCGGCTGCGCCTGCAGGGCAGCCCACACGATGACCGGTACCAGCAGCGCCATCAGCCAGCCCTGGTGCCAGTCAACGCCGCCAAAACCGCCCATCATCCAGTACATGAGCTGTCGCAGGTCAAAGGATGTTGAGAAGTAGACCGCCCAGGTCATCAACGCGCTACAGATGATCCCCAGCGCCACGCCGGCAAGCAGCAGACGGCTGGTCGATAAGTGCCGTCTGGCGAAACGAAGAAGTATCGCTGTGATCAGCAGTGCACCGAGAATAGCGCTCAGGCTAATACGCCATCCCGAGAGTTCTCCTCCTCCCAGCATTACCGCCGCAATCAGGCCTACGCCCGCTCCGTTCGACACGCCGAGCAGCCCCGGCTCCGCCAGAGGGTTATCAAACAACGCCTGCATTATGGTGCCGCATAGCGCCAGCGCGGCACCGACCAGAACCACCGCGACGGTGCGCGGCAGGCGAATTTGCCAGACGAAGAGCTGCCCGTCAGGCCCCCACCAGCTTTCAGGCCCAATCCATCTGTCGCCCGCGCAGAGGCTCACGCCCGCGGAGGCAATGAGCAGCAGCACCAGCAAAAGCAGGTGACGCCGATCGGAACGGTGCTGGTGATGGGCATAATCAAGCATGTGTACGGTTTTAGTAGCGTGAGATGTAATTGATTTTACGGCGGGTTTGCCGAAGAGCGCAAAGAAAAAAGGCCGCATGGGCGGCCTTTTTAGTTAGTTCATATTACTCTGCTTTAGGCGTTGCGTTTTCGACACGGCTTTTTAACTTCTGGCCGGGTCTGAAGGTCACCACGCGGCGGGCTGTAATGGGAATATCTTCCCCCGTCTTCGGGTTGCGGCCCGGACGTTGGTTTTTGTCTCGCAAATCAAAATTGCCAAAACCGGAGAGTTTTACCTGCTCACCATTTTCCAGAGCACGACGGATCTCTTCGAAAAACAGCTCTACCAGCTCTTTGGCATCCCGTTTGCTAAGCCCAAGCTTATCAAACAGATATTCTGACATTTCAGCTTTTGTAAGCGCCATAGGTTCAATCCCTCAATGATGCCTGGAATCGCTCTTTTAATGCCTCTACACATTTGGCGACGGTAGCGGCAATCTCCTCTTCTTCGAGTGTACGGCTGGTATCCTGAAGGATAAGGCTAATAGCGAGGCTCTTGAAACCTTCTGCTACGCCCTTGCCGCGGTACACGTCAAATAAGTTTACGCCAACTACCTGATTTACGCCAACTTTCTTACATTCGGCCAAAATATCTGCTGCAGGCACATTTTCCGCGACCACAACCGCGATATCACGGCGGTTCGCCGGGAAGCGGGAGACGTCCTGAGCCTGAGGAATTACGCGGTCAGCCACCGGGTTCCATTCCAGCTCGAACACGATGGTACGGCCGTTCAGGTCCAGTTTACGCTCCAGCTCAGGGTGAACAACCCCAATAAAACCAACGCGTTTGCCGTCTAAATAGATGGCTGCGCTCTGGCCCGGATGCAGGGCCGGGATGGCTTCTGCGCGGAATTCAATTTCAGATAATTTACCGGTCAGATCCAGAATCGCTTCCAGATCGCCCTTCATATCGTAGAAATCAACCGTCCCTTTTGCCAGGTCCCAGTGCTCTTCATAGCGGTTACCGCTGATGGCGCCAGCCAGCATGAGATCCTGACGGATGCCTAAATTTGCCTGATTATCCGGTACAAAGCGCAAACCGCTTTCGAAAATGCGCACGCGGTTTTGCTGACGATTCTGGTTATAAACGATAGTACCCAGCAGGCCCGCCCACAGGGACAGACGCATCGCGGACATTTCGCTGGAGATTGGGCTTGGCAGGATCAGCGCTTCCTGGCCCGGATGGATCAGCTGCTGCAGTTTTGGATCAACAAAGCTGTAGGTGATCACTTCCTGGTAGCCTTTGTCGTTCAGCATGGTTTTCACACGCTTCAGGGACAGGTCGGCTTCACGGTGGGTGCCCATCACCAGACCTGCCTGCACAGGCTCGTCAGGGATGTTGTTGTAGCCATAAGCACGGGCCACTTCTTCCACCAGATCTTCTTCAATTTCCATGTCGAAACGCCATGACGGCGCAACGGCTTTCCATTCGTCCTGGCCTTCGGTTACTTCACAGCCCAGACGCTTCAGGATATCGGTCACCTGCGCATCGGCAACGTGGTGACCAATCAGACGATCCAGCTTGCTGCGGCGCAGGGTGATGGTCGCACGCTTCGGCAGCGTCGCCTCGTTGGTGACGTCGATAACCGGGCCCGCTTCACCGCCGCAGATGTCGATCAGAAGGCGGGTCGCACGTTCCATCGCTTTATACTGCAGCGCCGGGTCAACGCCGCGCTCGTAGCGGTGAGAGGCATCGGTATGCAGGCCGTGACGGCGTGCGCGACCGGTGATGGAGAGCGGGCTGAAGAACGCACATTCCAGCAGCACGTTTTGCGTCTCGTCGTTGACGCCTGAATGCTCGCCTCCGAAAATACCGCCCATTGCCAGCGCCTTGCTGTGGTCAGCAATCACCAAAGTGTCGGCGTTCAGTTTCGCTTCGCTGCCGTCCAGCAGAACCAGGGTTTCGCCCTCTTTCGCCATGCGCACAACGATGCCGCCGTCGATACGATCTTTATCGAACGCGTGCATTGGCTGGCCCAGCTCCAGCAGGACGTAGTTGGTCACGTCGACCACGGCGTCGATAGAGCGAATACCGCAGCGGCGCAGCTTCTCTTTCATCCACAGCGGAGTTGGCGCTTTCACGTTGATGCCTTTCACCACGCGACCGAGGTAGCGCGGGCAGGCATCCGCAGCGTCAACCTGAATAGGCAGCACGTCACTGATGGTCGCTTCAACCGGCGCGATCTCCGGCGCGTTCAATTCGGTCTGGTTCAGCACGGCCACGTCGCGCGCCACGCCGATGATACCTAAGCAGTCGGCACGGTTTGGCGTGACGCTGATTTCAATGGTATTGTCATCAAGCTTCAGGTATTCACGGATATCGGTGCCGATTGGCGCATCCAGCGGCAGCTCGATGATGCCGTTGTGATCGTCGGAAATACCCAGCTCGGAGAAGGAGCACAGCATGCCTTCAGACGGCTCGCCGCGCAGCTTAGCCGCTTTAATTTTGAAATCGCCCGGCAGTACCGCCCCGACGGTCGCCACGGCCACCTTCAGGCCCTGACGGCAGTTTGGCGCACCGCAGACGATATCCAGCAGACGGTCACCGCCCACGTTCACTTTTGTCACGCGCAGTTTGTCAGCGTTAGGGTGCTGGCCGCACTCTACCACTTCGCCGACGACCACGCCGTTGAAGGCACCGGAAACCGGCTCAACGCCGTCTACTTCCAGACCCGCCATGGTGATCTGGTTAGAAAGCGCGTCGCTGTCCAGCGTGGTGTTCACCCACTCGCGTAACCACAGTTCACTGAATTTCATTGTTCTGTCCTGCCCTTATTTAAACTGTTTGAGGAAACGCAGATCGTTTTCGAAGAATGCCCGTAAATCGGTCACACCGTAGCGCAGCATGGTCAGACGCTCCATGCCCATACCGAAGGCAAAGCCGGAGTAGACTTCCGGATCGATACCTACGTTGCGCAGCACGTTTGGATGCACCATGCCGCAGCCCAGCACTTCCAGCCACTTGCCGTTTTTGCCCATCACGTCAACTTCCGCAGACGGTTCGGTGAACGGGAAGTAGGACGGACGGAAACGAACCTGCAGATCTTCCTCAAAGAAGTTGTTCAGGAAATCGTGCAGCGTGCCCTTCAGGTTGGTGAAGCTGATGTTTTTATCAACAATCAGGCCTTCCATCTGGTGGAACATTGGGGTGTGGGTCTGATCGTAGTCGTTACGATAGACGCGGCCCGGCGCGATAATACGGATTGGTGGCTCTTGCTCCTTCATGGTACGGATCTGAACGCCGGAGGTCTGAGTACGCAGCAGACGCGTTGCGTCGAACCAGAAAGTGTCGTGGTCAGCGCGTGCCGGATGATGGCCAGGAATGTTCAGGGCGTCGAAGTTGTGGTAATCATCTTCGATTTCCGGGCCAGTCGCCACGGTAAAGCCGAGCTCACCGAAGAAACTTTCAATGCGATCGATGGTGCGGGTAACCGGGTGCAGACCGCCGTTCTCGATGCGGCGACCCGGCAGAGAGACGTCGATCGTCTCGGCAGCCAGACGCGCATTCAGCACAGCGCTTTCCAGCTCGGCTTTACGTGCGTTAAGCGCCTGCTGTACCTGCTCCTTGGCTTCGTTAATCACCGCTCCCGCTGCCGGACGTTCTTCTGGCGGCAGCTCACGCAGGGTTGTCATCTGAAGGGTCAGGTGCCCTTTCTTCCCAAGATATTCGACGCGGACATTGTCTAACGCGGCAACATCTGAGGCCTGATTAATGGCGGCTGTTGCACTGGCAACCAGCTCTGCGAGATGTGACATGATTTTCCTCATTATGTCGGTGCAGACACCGATTTGGTGGAGTTATTCTCTCAAATTCAGGCACAAAAAAAGCCTCCATCGGGAGGCTTATCTGGCGCTGTTTTTCGTTTCATCTTTCACGCGCTAGCCTCCTGAAATCAGGTGCTAAAGTAAAAGAAGAAGCGGAAAATAGCAGCATTCATGCTTGCGTTACCTTGTCTGGTAAAAACTGTTAAGACCTTATTGAAAAGCCTGCACGGGTAAATGTCAATCTTCTTACAGGGTTATATGAAAAGAGGGAGCCAGGCCCCCTCTCTCAACTGGCTTATGCCAGTGCTGCTTTCGCTTTTTCGACCAGAGCGGTGAACGCTACTTTGTCGAATACTGCGATGTCAGCCAGGATCTTACGGTCGATTTCAACAGAGGCTTTTTTCAGGCCGTTGATGAATTTGCTGTAAGAAATACCGTTCTGACGTGCTGCTGCGTTGATACGCGCAATCCACAGTTGACGGAACTGACGCTTACGCTGACGACGGTCACGGTAAGCGTACTGACCTGCTTTGATAACAGCCTGGAAGGCAACGCGGTAAACGCGTGAACGCGCACCGTAGTAGCCTTTAGCTTGTTTCAAAATTTTCTTGTGACGTGCACGTGCAATTACACCACGTTTTACGCGAGCCATATGTGCTCTCCTGTATCTATATTCTTAGTAAAAAATTAAACGTTAACGGCTTATGCGTACGGCAGGCACGCGATAACCAGACCCAGATCGCCTTTAGAAACGAGGCCTTTTGGACGCAGGTGACGTTTACGCTTAGTAGATTTTTTGGTCAGAATATGACGCAGGTTTGCGTGCTTACGCTTAAATCCACCACCACCGGTTTTTTTGAAGCGCTTAGCAGCACCGCGTACGGTCTTAATTTTTGGCATCTTAATAACTTCCACTTCGCATTGTTAAATAAACGAAACATAGGCGAACAAAACCTATGAAACCCGAAGGCTCCACAGATTTTGCTGCTTGAAGGCCTTACTGTTTCTTCTTAGGAGCGAGCACCATGATCATCTGGCGGCCTTCGATCTTCGTAGGGAAGGATTCGACTACTGCCAGTTCACTCAGATCGTCACGGACGCGGTTAAGCACTTCCATACCAATCTGTTGGTGGGCCATCTCACGACCGCGGAAACGCAGTGTGATCTTGGCCTTATCGCCATCTTCCAGAAAGCGAATCAGGCTGCGGAGTTTTACCTGATAATCGCCATCGTCGGTACCAGGACGGAATTTGATTTCCTTAACCTGGATAACTTTTTGCTTCTTCTTCTGTTCCTTAGAAGACTTA
The DNA here is from genome assembly GCF_008364555.1 of Enterobacter vonholyi. Lineage (GTDB taxonomy): Bacteria > Pseudomonadota > Gammaproteobacteria > Enterobacterales > Enterobacteriaceae > Enterobacter > Enterobacter vonholyi. The sequence goes on along the minus strand of NZ_VTUC01000006.1, from coordinate 49,456 downwards.
CTCTTTTCATAAAGGAACTTGCCGTAGTCCATGATACGACAAACTGGCGGTTCGGCGTTAGGGCTGATTTCAACTAAATCTACTCCAGCTTCTTCAGCTTTTTCGATCGCTTCTCTCAGACTCACAATCCCCAGTGGTTCACCTTCAAGATCTGTTAAGCGAACTTCCTGGGCGCGAATCTCGCCATTGATACGATTCGGACGTGCCGTTTGAACTCGTTTTCCGCCTTTAATACCTTATTCCTCCAGTTGTTGAAGACTGCGGCTGCGAATCTCTTGTTGCAGCTTCTCAATCACTTCACTTACGTCCAGGCTGCCCAGGTCTTTACCACGGCGGGTGCGAACGGCAACTTTGCCTGCTTCCACCTCTTTATCACCACAGACCAACATATACGGGACACGACGTAAAGTGTGCTCGCGGATTTTAAAGCCAATCTTCTCATTTCTCAAGTCTGCTTTTACGCGAATGCCCGCATTTTGTAGTTTCTGCGTCAATTCTTTAACGTAATCCGCCTGAGAATCGGTAATGTTCATCACCACGACCTGCACTGGCGCAAGCCAGGTTGGGAAGAAGCCAGCGAACTCTTCGGTCAGGATGCCGATGAAGCGCTCCAGAGAACCGAGAATAGCACGGTGAATCATTACTGGTACCTGACGTTCGTTGTCTTCGCCAACATAAGAGGCGCTTAAACGCTGCGGCAGGGAGAAGTCCAGCTGTACAGTACCGCACTGCCATGCGCGATCGAGGCAGTCATACAGGGTAAATTCAATTTTCGGACCGTAGAATGCGCCCTCACCCAGCTGGTATTCGAACGGAATGCCGTTCTCTTCCAGCGCCACGGCGAGATCCGCTTCAGCGCGATCCCAGGTCTCATCGCTGCCGATACGTTTTTCCGGACGCGTTGAGAGTTTGACCACGATCTTCTCGAAGCCAAAGGTGCTGTACATATCGTAGACCATACGAATACAGGCGTTAACTTCGTCACGGACCTGATCTTCAGTACAGAAGATATGCGCATCATCCTGAGTAAAGCCACGAACACGCATCAGACCGTGCAGCGCACCTGATGGTTCGTTACGGTGGCAGCTACCGAACTCCGCCATACGCAGCGGCAGGTCGCGGTAGGATTTCAGACCCTGGTTAAAGATCTGAACGTGACCCGGGCAGTTCATTGGCTTGATGCAGTATTCACGGTTCTCAGACGAGGTGGTGAACATCGCATCTTTGTAGTTGTCCCAGTGGCCGGTTTTTTCCCACAGCACACGGTCCATCATGAACGGGCCTTTTACTTCCTGATACTGGTACTCTTTCAGCTTGGAGCGTACGAAAGTTTCCAGTTCACGGAAAATGGTCCAGCCGTCGTTATGCCAGAACACCATACCCGGCGCTTCTTCCTGCATGTGGTACAGGTCAAGCTGCTTGCCGATTTTACGATGGTCACGCTTCGCCGCCTCTTCCAGGCGCAGCAGATACGCGTTCAGGGCTTTTTTATCGGCCCACGCGGTACCATAAATACGCTGCAACATCTTGTTGTTGCTGTCACCGCGCCAGTAGGCGCCGGCGATCTTCATCAGCTTAAAGTGATGACAGAAGCGCATGTTCGGCACGTGCGGTCCACGGCACATGTCGACGTATTCTTCGTGATGGTACAAGCCAGGCTTGTCATCATGGGAAATATTTTCGTCAAGAATAGAGACTTTATAGCTCTCGCCGCGCTTCACGAAGGTTTCACGCGCTTCGTGCCAGCTGACTTTCTTCTTGATGACGTCATAGTTCGTTTCGGCGAGCTCGTGCATACGTTTTTCGAGCGCGTCGATATCTTCCTGAGTCAGAGTATGGTCAAGGTCAACGTCGTAGTAGAAACCATTGTCGATAACCGGACCGATCGCCATTTTGGTGTTTGGCCACAGCTGTTTGATGGCATGACCTAACAGATGCGCGCAGGAGTGACGAATGATCTCCAGACCTTCTTCGTCTTTCGCGGTGATGATGGCAAGCGTCGCATCGTTTTCAATCAGATCGGAGGCATCCACCAGCTCACCGTTAACACGGCCAGCAATAGTCGCTTTCGCGAGACCAGGACCAATGTCCAGGGCAACATCCATTGGGCTAACAGAACGGTCGAAATGGCGTTGGCTGCCATCAGGAAGAGTAATTACAGGCATTTTATATCCTTATTTGCAGTGATGCCCCACACATAAGAGCATATACAAAGAAAATAATCGTGATTTGACAATAGATTACGAAACCATCTGACCAACAATCGTCAAATTGGTTCGTCATCATTCACCTGCCGAATTCAGATTAATTCGGATTTACGGCAAGCGACGTAATGTTAACACTAACGGAAAGGAGATTGCACCCTCTGCGGCCAGATTGATGGGCTGGCACTTTCGCACGAATTTGCAGGTTGCTTCTCCCCTGCGCTCGCATTTCGATGATGCTGGGCTACTCTTGAACAGGTCCTTAAACCCAAAGGTGCATACCATGAACGTATCCAGTAGAACGGTTGTGATATTGAACATCCTTTCCGCCACAGGTTTATTGTTGATTCTCGCCGAACGATTCCACTGGTTCTGAACCAAACCCTACGCTGGCATAACCCAATCGATCCTGAAAAGGGGCATATTTCGGCCCTGTTTGGTAGACTGTGGATATTAACGAACAAGGATTAGGTTATGCCAACAAAACGATTTGCCGTAAAACACTGGAAAATGGTGCTGGTGCTGATTGCCATCTGCGGCGCAATGCTGCTACTCCGTTGGGCGGCAATGATTTGGGGCTAGGGGCGAATGCAGGTCATCAGAAGGGACATCAAAAAGTCACAGACAATAAACGGGCCGACATCATCATCGGCCCGCTTTTATTACATTCTATAACCCAGTGAAACCGTGGTTCTGCGGTCGGTATGATCCGGCGCAGATTCTGGTGGTGAAGAGTTCCAGGTCACGTTGTAGGCGAGTTTCAGACCAAAGTGTTCGTTGATAGCCACGTTAAGCGCCGTCTCAGAGTTCAACGTCGTATCGTCGGCACCAAATACAGAAACACCCTGGGTAAATTTGGTGTTGTCAGTCATCTGCCAGGCATAGGTACCGGAAGCGTAACCGAGCGGTTGAGTTTTGGTATCGCCATTGGTGTATTCGTCATAACGCACACCCGGACCGAATTCAAAACGGAAGCTGTGTACCGGTCCGTTCAGGAACTGACGACCATAACCGGCGGTGAAGACATCGCGCTGGCGATAACCGTTGTAACGGTCAGTTAACCAGCTCCCCTGACCAAACAGATAGTCATAGTCGGTCATGTTGTAACGGCTACGTCCGCCTACCGCATATTTCTCGGAAGAGCGTTCGTCGTTAGCGGAAGTGTTGCTGGCATTACCCCACAGAGACCAGGCGGTAGTATTACCGTACCATGTGAGCGTACTGTCCGCCGTCAGAGAAGAGCTTTTCGTGTTACCGGATTGTGCCAGGTACCCAGCATTCAGGTTACCTTCAAACGGTTTTTTCGCGGTGGATGGATCGTCCATGACAGTAAAAACGGAATCATCGGCGGTCGCGTTCATAGCCGCAAACACGCCACCCGCCAGCATCAGTGCAGCGGGCACTGTCTTTAAAAGCTTCATTTTATTAAGGAGTCCGTACAACAAAAAAAGAGACCACACGGTCCCGGAATCTTTCTTGAGGATCAATGACAAGGCGTCCAGAGAAAGGTAACAAATTATAAAAAGCCGCAAATAACATAGCAATGTTTTCTTATTTCATTTTTTGAATAAGAACGATCTCAAAAAGCGTTTTATTTTATATATCTCCGGCCTGACTTTTATTCAGTATTCATATTTAAAATCATACTGTTATTTACATTGCCTTCCTGACAAATGGTGCCAGACTAAAAGGAACCCATGCTAAAAGGAGGTAATGATGGTTTCTATCTACACCCTGACGCTCTCCCCTTCCCTTGATTCCGCCACCCTGACGCCGCAGATTTACCCGGAAGGTAAATTGCGCTGTAGCGCCCCGGTCTTTGAGCCTGGCGGCGGCGGGATCAACGTGGCACGCGCCATTACCCATCTCGGCGGCAAAGCCACGGCCATTTTTCCCGCAGGTGGTGCTACCGGTGAACACCTGGTCTCTCTGCTGGCCGATGAACAGGTGGCCGTAGACACCGTCGAGGCGAAAGACTGGACGCGGCAAAACCTGCATGTCCACGTGGGATCCAGCGGCGAACAGTACCGTTTTGTCATGCCGGGCGCGAAACTTACCGATGACGAGTTTCGTCAGCTTGAAGAGAAAGTGCTGACGATAGAAAGCGGCGCGCTGCTGGTGGTAAGCGGCAGCCTGCCGCCTGGCGTCAGCACGGAAAAATTGACGGCGCTGATTCAGGCTGCACAGCAACGCGGTATCCGCTGCATCGTTGACAGCAGCGGCGAGGCCCTGCAGGCGGCACTGGTGCCGGGCAATCTTGAACTGGTCAAACCCAACCAGAAAGAGTTAAGCGCGCTGGTCAACCGCGAACTGACGCAGCCTGACGATGTTCGCACCGCCGCGCAGGAGCTGGTGCGCAGCGGCAAAGCGCGGCGCGTGGTGGTTTCCCTTGGCCCTCAGGGGGCGCTTGCAGTTGATGAATCGTCATCCGTTCAGGTTGTTCCGCCGCCGATGAAGAGTCAGAGCACGGTTGGCGCGGGTGACAGCATGGTGGGCGCGATGACGCTCAAACTGGCGCAGGGCGCGTCTCTGCTCGAAATGACACGCTACGGCGTAGCGGCGGGTAGCGCCGCCACCATCAACCAGGGCACACGTCTCTGTTCACTTGCCGATACGCAAAAAATAGTCGATTACCTGTCCCGAAATTAACGCCTGTTCCCCTTCGTCTTTACGGAGGGGAATGTCATCACCGAGTCGCCAAACGCAAACTATCGACTATGCTAAGAAAACTTCCATGATAACAATGAGGTGAATTATGAGCAGTGGTGACATCACACGCTACGTCGTGACCATCAACCTTCATGAGGCATCGCTGACCGAGCTGAATGAGCTCAACAATGCGTTTACCCGGGCTAATTTTCTCCTCACGCTGACGGATGACGAAGGCAATATTCATGATTTAGGCACCCTGACATTTGGTCTGATCGGCGCCCTGAGCCAGGAAGAGGTTCAAGCGCTGGCCGCCAGTCTGGTGGAGATCGTGACCGACAAGCCTGGCGAAATTAACGTGGATACCTGGGAAAACTGGCGAAAAAAAGAACAATAAGTGCGCTGCATGAATTTAAACCGCTCAGGTGTGCGTTTGTTCGTATTTTTTTACCGCAATTATGCGCTAACTTTATGATCTGGCAGACAACATGGGAGAGTGAACATGTGGCAGGCTATCAGTCATCTTTTACGTGAGCAACTGGGTGAAGGTGAAATTGAACTGCGTAACGAACTGCCAGGCGGTGAGATCCACGCCGCGTGGCATGTACGCTACGCAGGGCGCGATCTTTTCGTTAAATGCGATGAACGAGAGCTGCTTCCGATATTTACCGCCGAAGCCGATCAGCTGGAGCTGTTGTCGCGCAGTAAAACGGTGACGGTCCCACAGGTTCTGGCCGTAGGTAGCGACCGCGATTACAGTTTCCTGGTGATGGAGTATCTCCCCGCCCGTCCTCTGGATGCGCATAATGCATTCATTCTTGGCCAGCAGCTAGCGCGCCTCCATCAGTGGAGCGACCAGCCGCAGTTTGGGCTCGATTTTGACAACGACCTCTCCACCACGCCACAGCCCAATGCCTGGCAGCGTCGCTGGTCGACTTTTTTTGCCGAGCAGCGCATTGGCTGGCAGCTTGAACTTGCCGCCGAGAAAGGGCTGGAATTTGGCAATATAGACGCCATCGTCGAGCATGTTCAGCAGCGTCTGGCATCCCACCAGCCTCAGGCGTCTCTGCTTCACGGCGACTTATGGTCCGATAACTGCGCGCTGGGTCCAAACGGCCCCTACATCTTCGACCCGGCCTGCTACTGGGGTGACAGAGAGTGCGATCTTGCCATGCTGCCGCTTCATCCGGAGCAGCCGCCGCAGATATACGACGGATACCAGTCTGTTTCCCCCCTGCCGCCCGGTTTCCTCGACCGCCAGTCGGTGTATCAGCTTTATACCCTGATGAACCGAGCCATTCTTTTTGGCGGAGAACACCTTGTTAACGCGCAGCGGGCACTTGAGCGTATGCTTGCCGCCTGAGAAGAGAAAGGGTGGCCTTGCCGCCACCCTTATCGCTTACAGAAAACCGAGCAGTGAGAAGAAGAAATATCCCGCCACAATGATAATCACGGGAAGAATATAGAGCGGGAAAATTTGCAGGAAAATGGTGTGACGCGGCACAACAATGCGGGATTCAATCTGCTCCCGACTCATGCCTTCCGGGCCTTTGGCCTGCTCCAGAATCAACTGATCCTCAACGCCTTCGCGTAAAAAGCGCGTCTGACGGCTCATTCGCGCCCCAGAGGCCTGCAGTGCCAGCGCGACAAAGATCAGGGCGTATATCACCCAAAAGCCGATATTCAGCTGTTGATGAAAATCCGGGGTGGGTGAGTTAAACCAGAAGACATTCAAAAATGGCGTATTGAAACGCATCATCTCAATCATAACATGCGCAAAATCAAGCATTACCGCATTGATACCCGGCTGTTTTTCGCTGTGGTCGTACATAAATTTAAGTACAGAAATCAGCGTAGAAATGACGGCAGGAATAAAAATCACCCAGCCTGCAATACGTTTTAAGACCGCAATGCGTCCAGCTTGTTGATACGTCATCAGTTCCTCTTCATAAAGACGCGTTATTTGTGCCTAAGTCTACCTGCTGGTCATCAATTTCGCCCGCTCTTTAAAAGCAATATGCTAAATTGCAGATTGTGCTTAGCACTTATCGTCTGTCGTACACCCTGGATAAGGAGACGTTGTGATGTCGACACCGCGCCAAATTCTTGCCGCAATTTTTGACATGGATGGATTACTGATCGATTCCGAACCGCTGTGGGATCGCGCCGAACTGGACGTTATGGCCAGCCTGGGCGTGGATATCAGCCGCCGTAATGAACTACCCGATACGCTTGGCCTGCGCATCGATATGGTGGTTGACCTGTGGTTTGCCCAACAGCCGTGGGTGGGTCCAAGTCGTGATGAAGTGACCGCGCGCATTATCAGCCGCGCCATTTCGCTGGTGGAAGAGAACAGACCACTGCTGCCCGGCGTACGTGAGGCCGTCGCGCTGTGTAAAGCCCAGGGGCTGAAGGTCGGACTGGCCTCGGCTTCACCGCTGCATATGCTGGAAAAAGTGCTCACGATGTTTGAACTGCGCGACAGTTTCGACGCGCTGGCGTCCGCTGAAAAATTGCCTTACAGCAAGCCGCACCCGCAGGTCTATCTGGACTGCGCCGCTAAGCTCGGCCTGGATCCCCTCAACTGCGTTGCGCTGGAAGACTCCGTTAACGGCATGGTCGCCTCTAAAGCCGCGCGGATGCGCTCCATTGTGGTGCCTGCGGAAGAAGGCCGCCACGATCCCCGGTTTGCCCTCGCCGATGTGAAGCTAAATTCACTGGCAGAACTCACGGCGCATCATCTGCAGGGCGGTTAACGCCCTCCTCCGGTTTGTGACAAACAGTTACACCGTCACCTCTTCCGCCTACTGTATAAAAACCCTATACTGTATGAATTGACAGTTTTGTGGGTTTTATCATGACGGCGGAAGGCCACCTGCTTTTTTCAATCGCGTGCGCGGTATTTGCCAAAAACGCTGAGCTCACCCCCGTGCTGGCACAGGGGGACTGGTGGCATATTGTTCCTTCCGCCGTATTGACCTGTCTGCTGCCCGACATCGACCACCCCAAGTCCTTCCTCGGACAGCGCCTGAAGTGGGTATCTAAACCCATCGCCCGCGCGTTCGGCCACCGGGGGTTTACGCACAGCCTGCTGGCCGTGTTTGGCCTGCTGACGCTTTTCTATTTAAAAGTGCCCGAAAGCTGGATAGTCCCCGCTGATGCCATTCAGGGGATGGTGCTGGGCTATTTAAGCCATATCCTTGCCGATATGCTCACGCCTGCGGGCGTGCCGCTACTTTGGCCCTGCCGCTGGCGTTTCCGTTTTCCCATCCTGGCGCCGCAAAAAGGTAACCAGCTTGAGCGGGTATTGTGCATGGCGCTGTTTGCTTACGCCGTCTGGATGCCGCAAACGTTGCCCGAAAACAGTGCAGTCCGCTGGTCATCCCAGATGATTAATTCGCTGCAATTTCAGTTCAATCGCTTTATTCATCACCAGATTGAACAGTAAACCAACAAAATTATCCCATTTGTCATAACCCATTCCATTTGGATATAAGCGCTACATCACACTTCTGCTAACCTTCCGCCAACAGGATCGGTATAAACCGACCCGATAATAAATCAGGAGAACGGGGATGAATTTTCCACTCATCGCGAACGTCGTTGTGTTCGTTGTATTGCTATTGCTTCTCGCGCAGGCGCGCCACAAACAGTGGAGCCTGGCGAAAAAGGTGCTGGTTGGTCTGGCCATGGGTGTCGTATTTGGTCTGGCATTACAGGCAATTTATGGCTCCGATAATCCAGTTCTTAAAGATTCCATTCAGTGGTTCAACATCGTCGGTAACGGCTATGTCCAGCTGCTGCAGATGATCGTTATGCCGCTGGTGTTCGCCTCTATTCTGAGCGCCGTTGCCCGCCTGCATAACGCGACCCAGTTGGGAAAAATCAGTTTCCTGACCATCGGCACGCTGCTGTTCACCACGCTGATTGCCGCGCTGGTGGGTGTGCTGGTCACTAACCTGTTTGGCCTGACCGCAGAAGGTCTGGTTCAGGGTACCGCTGAAACGGCGCGTCTGACCGCGATTCAGACCAACTACGTTGGAAAAGTGGCTGACCTGACCGTGCCGCAGATGGTGCTCTCCTTCATTCCGAAGAACCCGTTTGCAGACCTGACCGGTGCGAGCCCAACCTCGATCATCAGCGTGGTTATTTTCGCCGCGTTCCTGGGCGTAGCGGCGCTGAAGCTGCTGAAAGACGACGCGCCAAAAGGCGAACGCGTGCTGACCGCGATTGACACCCTGCAAAGCTGGGTGATGAAGCTGGTTCGTCTGGTCATGCAGCTCACCCCCTACGGCGTGCTGGCGCTGATGACCAAAGTGGTTGCCGGCTCTAACCTGCAGGACATCATTAAGCTGGGCAGCTTCGTTGTCGCCTCTTATCTGGGCCTGGGCATTATGTTCGTGGTGCACGGCATCCTGCTGGGCGTGAACGGCGTCAGCCCGCTGAAGTACTTCCGTAAAGTCTGGCCGGTACTGACCTTTGCCTTCACCAGCCGCTCCAGCGCCGCGTCTATCCCGCTGAACGTGGAAGCGCAGACCCGTCGTCTGGGCGTGCCTGAATCCATCGCCAGCTTCTCTGCCTCCTTTGGTGCTACCATTGGTCAGAACGGATGTGCGGGTCTTTACCCGGCGATGCTGGCGGTGATGGTTGCTCCTACAGTCGGCATCAACCCACTTGATCCGGTCTGGATCGCCACGCTGGTCGGGATTGTTACCGTAAGCTCCGCAGGCGTTGCGGGTGTTGGCGGTGGCGCAACCTTCGCCGCGCTGATTGTGCTGCCTGCGCTGGGTCTGCCCGTGACGCTGGTCGCCCTGCTGATCTCCGTTGAACCGTTGATCGACATGGGTCGTACCGCGCTGAACGTGAGCGGCTCCATGACCGCCGGCACGCTGACCAGCCAGTGGCTGAAGCAGACAGACAAGGCGATTCTGGAAAGTGAAGACGACGCCGAGCTGGCGCACCGTTAATCGCCGTCTGAAATAAAAAAACCGCCTGATGGCGGTTTTTTTTATGGCTGCTATTCCTCAACCTCTTCATCCTGGCGGATCTGCATCGCCCACCGCTGCGCTGACTCTGGCACCGTAAAGGTGGGTGAGCGACGGAAATGTTCGCCGATCAGCACAAAGGCCACGTATTTCCCCCGCAGCAGCCAGACATCGCGAAAACCCTCCACTTTCAGGGCATGGTCAGGCGGCGCGGGCTCAACGCGGGGCACATAGCTAATAACCTGGCGGTTTTGTTGACGAAGAGGTTTCATAAGCGACTGGTTCACTAAAGCAAATTCTTGAAGCAGGAAAACTCTATGATAGCCGATCCTGCTGCCTTCCGTCGCGCTCCGAGTGGGTGAGAGGGCTCCTTTCGTTAATCACGTCATGTGAAAACTCTTAGTTAGCGAACCATGTCGCGACATTGTTCTATCCTTAATAGGGTTTTTAGCAATGGATAAAGGAGAAGCGTGCAATGTCGAACAAAGATAAAACACATCAATCACCGATTCATGGCACTGAAGAATCTCAACCGGGTATGGACTCTCTCGCCCCTGCTGACGGCTCTCACCGCCCCTCGCCTGGCCCTTCCGCGCCGGGAGAACAGCCTACCGCACCGGGAAGCATGAAATCGCCGGATACGGGAAACGAGAAGCTGAAATCTCTTGAGCCACACCGTAAAGGCGGCGAAGGTTTTGCGCTCACCACCAATCAGGGCGTACGCATTGCTGACGATCAGAACTCCCTTCGCGCAGGCGCGCGCGGGCCTACCCTGCTGGAAGACTTTATCCTGCGGGAAAAAATTACCCACTTCGACCACGAGCGGATACCGGAACGTATTGTCCACGCGCGCGGTTCCGCTGCGCACGGCTACTTCCAGCCCTATAAGAGTCTGAAAGCGATCACTAAAGCGGATTTCCTCTCCGACCCGGATAAAATCACCCCGGTGTTTGTGCGTTTCTCCACCGTGCAGGGCGGTGCGGGGTCGGCAGATACCGTCCGGGATATCCGCGGCTTTGCCACCAAGTTTTATACCGAAGAGGGGATTTTCGATCTGGTCGGCAACAACACCCCGGTGTTCTTCATTCAGGATGCGCATAAATTTCCTGACTTTGTCCATGCGGTAAAACCGGAGCCCCACTGGGCCATACCGCAGGGACAAAGCGCGCACGACACCTTCTGGGACTATGTCTCCCTGCAGCCTGAAACCTTACACAACGTGATGTGGGCGATGTCAGACCGAGGCATCCCCCGCAGCTACCGCACTATGGAAGGGTTTGGCATCCACACCTTCCGGATGATCAACGCCGAGGGGAAAGCCACGTTTGTCCGTTTCCACTGGAAGCCGGTGGCGGGTAAAGCCTCGCTGGTATGGGACGAGGCGCAGAAGCTGACCGGGCGCGATCCAGACTTCCATCGCCGCGAGCTGTGGGAGTCCATTGAAGCGGGCGACTTCCCGGAGTACGAGCTGGGTCTGCAGCTCATTCCGGAAGAGGACGAATTTAAGTTCGATTTCGATCTTCTGGACCCGACGAAGCTGATCCCTGAAGAGCTGGTACCGGTGCAGCTGGTAGGTAAAATGGTGCTCAACCGCAACCCGGATAACTTCTTTGCCGAAAACGAGCAGGCCGCGTTCCACCCGGGGCATATCGTGCCGGGACTGGACTTCACCAACGATCCGCTTTTGCAGGGTCGTTTGTTCTCGTACACCGATACGCAGATCAGCCGTCTTGGCGGGCCGAACTTCCACGAAATTCCGATTAACCGCCCAACATGCCCGTACCACAACTTCCAGCGCGACGGTATGCACCGTCAGGATATTGATACCAATCCGGCTAACTATGAGCCGAACTCCATCAACGATAACTGGCCGCGTGAAACCCCTCCCGGGCCGAAACGCGGTGGCTTCGAATCCTACCAGGAGCGTATCGATGGCAACAAAATTCGCGAGCGTAGCCCCTCGTTCGGCGAATATTACGCCCACCCTCGCCTGTTCTGGAACAGCCAGACGCCGATTGAGCAACAGCACATCATCGGCGGCTTCAGCTTTGAGCTGAGCAAAGTGGTGCGCACCTACATCCGCGAGCGGGTAGTCGATCAGCTGGCGCATATTGATATTCAGCTAGCCCAGAGCGTTGCGGATAACCTGGGCATTACGCTGACCGACGAGCAGCGCAATCTTGCCCCGCCGAAAGAGGTTAACGGGGTGAAGAAAGATCCGTCTCTGAGCCTGTATGCGGTGCCGGGCGGCTCGATTAAAGGCCGCGTGGTCGCCGTTCTGCTGAACGACAAAACCCGCGCCAGCGACGTGCTGGGAATTATGCAGGCGCTTAAAACCCAGGGCGTGCATGCCAAACTGCTCTATTCCCGCATGGGTGAAGTGACGGCCGACGATGGTTCTGTGCTGCCGGTCGCGGCGACCTTTGCCGGTGCGCCATCGCTGACCGTCGATGCGGTAATTGTGCCGGGCGGGGATATTGCCAGCCTGCTGACCAATGGCGACGCCGTCTATTATCTGCTGGAAGCCTATAAGCACCTGAAGCCGATCGCGCTGTCCGGCGACGCGCGACAGTTTAAGGCGCAGCTGAAGGTAGCCGATCAGGGTGAGGACGGCATTGTCGAGGGAGATAACGTTGACGATGCCTTTATGACGAAGCTGTTTGATTTGCTCGCCGCGCACCGAGTCTGGTCGCGAAGCAGCAAGATTGACCAGATACCGGCGTAAAAAAGCCGGGTGGCGCTTGCGCTTACCCGGCCTACATTCGATTGGTTTTGTAGGCCCGGTAAGGCAAAGCCGCCACCGGGCTTTATTTCAAAGATCCCCGAACGTCCCCAAACGATACCCTCGCTCGGCAATCGCGTATTTCAACAACGGCGACGTCAGGACATCCAGCTCCGCCAAGCGCGGCCAGCAGTAGGCGCTTTTATGCACGGTGTTATCGACAAAGGCAGGATGCGCCATGACCTCCAGCGACCGTTCCCCTCGCGCGGCGGAATCATCCAGCACCGTCAGGAACAGCGCGTCGCTGATCTCTTCTCCGTAAAATGCGCTGCTGAATCCCTCAGTGGTGGTGACAGCGCAGTCCGGCAATCCGCGCACCTCCCGATCCACGCGCATCGCGACGCCGTTGCGCTTTGCGAAATCAGCGACAATCGGGAAAATCGCCGGGATCATATGCACGTGGTGATGGCTATCGATGTGCGTCGGCGCCCTACCAAACACATCAACAAAGCGGTTGAACTGACTCTCCAGCTCGCGGGCAATCTCTTCGAGCGGCAGAGCACCCTGCTCCGCCAGTTCCCAAATCCATTTGCCCAGCTGGCCGTCGCGCGTCAGGCCCGGCATTGGAGAAAGCGGCATCCCGAGCGTCAGTACAAAATGCATGCCGACGCCCAGCTCAGGCACCTCGCGGCTCAGCTGCGCCGCGTGTTCAACCGCCTCACCATTAACCAGCGCCGTGGTAGAGGTCACCACACCCCGGCGACAGGCTTCAATAATGCCGTAGTTCTGGCCTTTCGAGAGGCCAAAATCATCAGCATTAACGATCAGCAGGTTTTCCATTGTGCGTCCTCTTTTGCTGTTTGAACTTCAGCTTCTCGATCGTAGCGGCAAAGTTTGGCAACCATTTCTCATGCGCCAGGATCATCTCGCTGGCCAGCTGCTCCGCGTCGCGGTCGGAATGCACCAGCGGGCTAAGGTTCAACGCCAGCAGCACGTCATTGAGTTCGCCGCTTAGCGCCGCATTGCTTGCCGCCACTTCAAAGCCTTTGATGGTATGAATCAGGCCCATGACCTTGTCATCGAAGCGGGTGATACGGGGATGCGGTTTAGCACCCTCGCGCCCCAGGATGCAGGTCATCTCAACCGCCCAGTCAGCCGGAATATTGTCGATATGTCCATGATGCGGCACATTCACATAGTGCTCCGCCTGCTTGTCGTTGTAGATGGCGTTGATCACTTCGCACGCCGCATCGGAGTAGTAGGCCCCGCCGCGCTGCTCCAGCTCTTTCGGTTTGACGTTCAGGTTCGGATCTTTATACAAATCGAACAGCTGCTTCTCGACCTTCTGAACGATCTGCGCACGCGCGCCGCCCTTATAGTACTCGCCCATTTCGATGGCCAGCATCTCTTTCTGCTTGAAGTAGTAAAGCAAATACGAGCAAGGCAGCAGATTCAGCGAGCGGATCAACCCTTCGCTAAACGGCAGGTCAAAGATGTTTTTCACCGATGCCGCCGTCAGGCGACCGGAAGCCACGCCGTCCAGCAGTTCGGCAAACCGTGATTTACCGTTCACGATAACGTCTTTAATGAACACCATGTGGTTCAGGCCGAACAAATCGATGGAGAGGTCGTCGCTGTCGGTCAGCTCCAGCACGTCGCGGATGAACATCTTCATGCCGATCGGAATATTACAGACGCCGATAAAACGTTTGAAGTTCGTATGCCGATAGACCGCCTCGGTCACCATCCCGGCCGGGTTGGTGAAGTTAATCACCCACGCGTTCGGGCAGATCTCCTGCACGTCATTGACGATGTCGAAAATGACCGGGATGGTACGCAGGCCTTTAAAAAGGCCGCCCGCGCCGTTGGTCTCCTGCCCGAGATAGCCGTGGCTCAGGGGAATACGTTCGTCCAGCTCACGCGCTTTCAGCTGGCCGACGCGCAGCTGGGTAGTCACGAAATCCGCATCTTTCAGCGCCAGACGACGGTCCAGGGTTTTATGCACGGCCAGAGGCACGCCGGCTTTTTCCACCATGCGCTTGCACAGGTCGAAAATAATATTCAGTTTTTCCTGACCTTCCTCAACGTCCACCAGCCATAATTCGCTGACCGGTAATTCATGATAACGTTTCAGAAAGCCTTCCAGTAATTCCGGGGTATAGCTGCTGCCGCCACCAATGGTTACGACTTTTAATTTCTTCTGCATAATATCTCCCTTAGCGTATCAGGTTAATCGCCTGCAAGGTATAGCGTGCTCTTCCCGCTATTTGGGCAAGCCATTAAAGCAATATTCGTGGCGGGTAATCCGCCGACAGTTAATTAATTACCGTTAAATTTTTCCGGTAACTGTTCGGTGTGAATGACGTCAATTTCTTAAAGGTTTTAATAAACAGGCTGGGGCTGCTGTATCCTGACTCGTATGCAATATCGGTGACAGAATAGTTGGTAATTTCCAGCTGTTTTTTAGCAAAATTAATGCGGATTTCATTAATAATTTGCACGGGCGTTTTACGATAATAGCGCTGCGTCGCGCGGGTCAGATATTCCTGGGATTTCCCCGACAGGGAGACCATATTTTCCAGCGCATTTTCGCTGAACTGGCCTTTATCGTGCATCAGCTCAACGGTGCTGCGCAGCCACTGTGGAATATCATCCGTTACCTGCTGCTCTTCCCGATGGTGGCGCAGCCGGTTCATCACGTAGAAGGTCACCGTTTCAATAAACTCATCAAATTCATTGTCGCGGAAGTTAAGCGAGGCGATAACCGTTTCAATCCAGGTCATGAACTCGTTTTTGACCCGATAGACCTGAGAGGCCACAAAGCAGAACGGTACCAGCGGCAGATAGTGCTTCTCGAAGAATCGTCTGCTGACGCCCACGTTCAGAATACGGGTGGCACCAAATTCGTAAAAGCTCTGGTGATAAGACCCCATCGGCAGGAAGACAAAATCCCCTCGTTCAAGCAGGACACGCTTACCGTTGATCTCCTGGTAGTAGCGACCGGTCAGAACAATCGTGAACTCGTAGTAGTCATGCTGGTGCAGACCGCTGGCGCTCTCCGTTTTGTTGTAGATAACCACGTGAAAATTTTTGCCGTTAAACAGCTGCTGTTCAAGCGCGGTTTTGATTTCCATCGTGCTGACCTCCTGCTACTCAGTCTGACTTACTGCATCTTTTCGTGAAGCTCAATGAGCTCCGACACCAGCTCACGCGCCAGCATCGAGGTCATCAGGTGATCCTGCGCGTGAACCAGCACCAGGCTGACCTTCATCTTTCCTTCGCCCTGATCGCTTTCAATCAGCTTTGTTTGCACCAGATGCGCTTCGTTAAGCGCCGTGCGGGACTGTTCCATCATGGTTTTTGCCGCGGCGAAATCCCCCTGCTTGGCCTGCTTCAGTGCGCCATAGGCCAGGCTGCGGGCCTGCCCGGAGTTGATGATAAGCCCCATCACCACTTCTTCGAGATCGTTCTCAACGGCTTCGTCTGCGACAATACTATCCAAATCTAACATGTTTAAGCTCCTTGTGGCTGGCGCGGGTTTCCCCGCGCCGGTCAATCTTAGAATTTCAGTGAGAGGGCAATATCCTCTTCGCTCTCTTCTTCATCAATGATGGTGGCGGCTTTGTTCGCAATCGCCACGAACGGCATGTACAGCAGGGTGGCAACCCCGAGGTTGAATATCGCCAGCAGGAAGGCCGCGACGCTGCCGTTGGTGTTGAAGAAGGCGCCCAGACCCGCCGGCATGGTCCACGGCGCAATGTTGGTGACCGGTGGAATGATGCCCATGTAATACGCCGTCAGGGTGATAGCGGCCAGCAGCGGCTGAATCAGGATGAACGGAATGAACATTACCGGGTTCATGATGATTGGCAGACCGAACAGAATCGGTTCGTTAATCTGGAAGATGCCTGATGGCAGCGCCAGCTTCGCGACCTGACGGTAGTCAGCACGGCGAGAGACAATAAAGACCGCGATGATCAGACCCAAGGTCGCCCCGGTACCGCCCAGGAAGATATAGGAGTCAAGCATCGGCTTCGCCCACACATGGAAGGTTTTACCCGCTGCCAGCGCCGCGTCAACGGAGCCGTACTGTTGGTAAAGCGCAACGTTTTCCAGTGCCCATGGGGTCATAATTCCGCTGTCCAGCGCGGCCAGTGCCAGTGAACCATGCACGCCAAAGAACCACAGCAGAGAGGTGAAAATCACATACGCCCAACCGACCACGCCACCCATCGACGCCAGCGGCGTAGAGATAGAGTCCATGATGATCTGGTGGAAGTTTGTGCCCCAGTGGGAGAGCGCCCAGGCGATAATCCCCATGATGGAGAGAATAATGAAGCCCGGAATCAACGCGGAAAATGAACGAGAAACAGAAGCCGGTACGCTATCCGGCAGGCGGATAACCCAGTTGCGGCGGATAATAAAGGTGAACATCTCTGCCACCACCAGGCCGATAACAATACCGGAGATGATGTTGGCCCCGCCCAGCCAGTTGGCGCCAACGGCATAGGCTTCACCCACGCTGTATGGCGTTACGGTCATAAAGGCGGCGACGGATAATAACCCGGCGGCCAGCGGATCCACCTTACGCTCTTCTGCCAGTGCCATCCCAATAAAGAAAGGCGCCATCAGCGACATAATCCCCAACGTACCGTTATAGACGTTGCCGCCGATGGCTTTAAAACCATTAAGGGTTTCAATAGTAGAAGCGTCTAACCGAATTCCTAATGAATAAAAGAAGGAACCTTCACCAAAGCTCAGAAAAACGTTGTTAATTAAAACGAACATGGCCCCGGCCAGCGTCAACGGCATTAATTTAATAAAGCCGTTTTTGATGGCATTAACGTGAGGCTGCTTTCCTATTTTAACAGCAAAAGGAAGGAGTACCTTTTCAAGTGAAGCGATGACTTTACTCATAGGAAAATACCCTTAAATGCCGTAACGCATGTTACGGCGTATTGTGTGTGAAATAACTCTTTGACGGGAAAAATAAAAATTAATTAGCAGCTTTTTTAATGGCTGCCACAGCAGCTTTAAGAACACCTAAACCATCAATTTTGCCGTACAGCCCCGAGTCGATCACTTCGACCGGTTTATTCGGTAACAGTCGTTGAATTTCGGGCAACATATAGGCGATTTGCGGTCCCAGTAAAACGACATCGGCTGTCTGACCTTTTTCGCCCGCCAGCGTCTCGGGGAACGCTTCAATCACCACAGGGACTTCATACTTTTCAGCCTGCGCACGCATTTTTGAAACCAGAAGCGAGGTTGACATGCCCGCTGAGCAGAACAGGTAGATATGTTTCTTTTCCATCGTGATTTCCCTCTTGTATGACTACCTGCCATCGCGCTATCACTCGACTCGCTGTCCCAGCAGACAGGTAGCTTGCGTACTGTTGTTTATCGTTGGAGTGAGTATACGCAATGGTACAGACAGGGGATAATTCTGGATAGACTCAAATTGTCTCTCATTGACCTGGCTTGTTGACTCCCTTCACATTTCGGGCAAATAATTCGCGCAAAGAAATAAGATTTTCTGATGCATAAAAAAACCGGCCCCCAGGGCCGGTTTTTTACATCCTCAGGCAAGCAGGGTTACTGCGCCTTAGGTGCCTGCGGATCGGTATCGTATTCAGCACAGGTCTGATAGCCGGAGTTAATCACATGGCCGGTATCATCCAGGGCGACAAAGTAGGTTTCTGCCTTACCATCACGTTGACCCAGGATATAGGTCTGGCAGGTCCCTTTCGCATGAATCATGGTCACTTCAGAAGAAGGTTTACCGGCAATCGCAGCCACCTGCGAACGGGTCATCCCTTTTTTAACGTCTTTTACTACGGGCTGCGTAAACTGATCCTTAGTGCGATCGTAAGCCGTACACCCTGCCAGCATAGTCAGTACCGCCGCTGCGCTAAGAATTCCTGCTACGTTCTTGTTCATATTCCGTCCTCTTGTTTATCAGCGTGTTATCTAAGCATGGGATAAAAAGTACTATTGTTCAACTTTGTGAGTTACGCCAGACGAATTTCGGAAAATTCTAATAAAACAACGATAAGCTGCTAAATCGGCGCAAATTAGCGCACTCGAAACTGTGATCCTTGTCGTTTCTCGTCCAAAGGGTTAGTTTTAACAGTTAACACATTCTGTTTATGTACTGCATATGGAGGGCGTGATGGCTCTGCAACAAGAGATTATTCAGGCACTGGGCGCGAAGCCTACGGTAGATGCACATGAAGAGATCCGCCGCAGCGTGGATTTTTTAAAATCGTACTTAAAAAAGAACGCTTTCCTGAAATCCCTGGTGCTGGGCATCAGCGGCGGCCAGGATTCTACCCTGACCGGTAAACTCTGCCAGATGGCAATTTCAGAGCTTCGCGAAGAGACGGGCGATGAGACGCTGCAGTTTATCGCTGTGCGCCTTCCTTACGGCGTACAGGCGGACGAGCAGGATTGCCAGGATGCCATTGCCTTCATTCAGCCTGACCGCGTGCTCACCGTGAATATTAAGGGCTCGGTGCTGGCAAGCGAGCAGGCGCTTCGCGAAGCGGGCATTGAGCTGAGCGATTTTGTTCGCGGCAACGAGAAAGCCCGCGAACGTATGAAAGCACAGTACAGCATCGCAGGGATGACCAAAGGCGTCGTGGTCGGCACCGACCATGCGGCAGAAGCGATCACCGGTTTCTTCACCAAATACGGCGACGGCGGCACCGACATTAACCCTATCTTCCGTCTCAACAAGCGTCAGGGTAAGCAGCTGCTTGCCGCGCTGGGCTGTCCTGAGCATTTGTATAAGAAAGCGCCGACAGCCGATCTGGAGGACGATCGCCCTTCCCTGCCGGATGAAGCAGCACTTGGCGTCACCTATGACAACATTGATGATTATCTGGAAGGCAAAAAGCTGGATGAACGTACCGCGAAAATCATCGAAGGCTGGTATCTGAAAACCGAGCACAAGCGCCACACGCCCATTACGGTGTTTGACGACTTCTGGAAATAAACGCAAAACGGTAACCCGGGTTACCGTTTTTTGTGTTTGCGCCCTCTCCCGTGGGAGAGGGTTGGGGTGAGGGCATCAGGCCGCGCGTCCTGGCCGGGTAAGGCGTCGCCGCCACCCGGCTCTTTTTTAACCACCACACTCCTGCTACACTGTATACCTGAACAGTATATGGAGCAGTATGTGAGCAGGCGTCAATCCGCCCCGCGTCTTGAGTTTGAAGCGGCGGCTATCTACGAATATCCCGAGCACCTTCGCCCCTGGCTTGAAGCATTGCCTAAACAACCGGGCGTGTACATCTTTCACGGTGAAAGCGACACGCTGCCGCTCTACATCGGCAAGAGCGTTAACATTCGCAGTCGGGTGTTATCCCATCTGCGTACCCCGGACGAGGCCGCCATGCTGCGCCAGTCGCGACGCATTACCTGGTTCCAGACGGCCGGAGAAATGGGCGCGCTGTTGCTGGAAGCGCGTTTGATTAAAGAGCAGCAGCCGCTGTTCAACAAGCGCCTGCGCCGCAACCGTCAGCTCTGCTCCCTGCAGATCAACGATGGCAAGCCGCAGGTCGTCTACGCGCGCGACGTCGATTTCTCACATGCCCCCAATCTCTATGGGCTGTTCGCCAATAAACGAGCCGCGCTCCAGGCGCTGCAGACGCTGGCGGACGAGCTGCAGCTTTGCTACAGCCTTTTAGGTCTGGAGGCAACCACCCGCGGACGCGCCTGTTTCCGATCCGCGCTGAAGCGCTGCGCCGGTGCCTGCTGTGGGAAAGAGAGCATTGAGGCGCACCACGCCCGGCTCCTCTCCGGTCTGGCGGCCATCAGCGTGAACTGCTGGCCCTGGGAAAGCGCCGTTGCGCTAAAAGAAGTGGGTGAGGCGATGACCCAGTATCACATCGTCAACAACTGGCTCTGGCTGGGCGCTGTCGACGACATCAACGACGCGGCAACCCTGCTGCGCACGCCCGCCGGATTTGACCACGATGGCTATAAAATTCTCTGTAAGCCGGTATTAGCCGGTAAATTTGAGATCATTGTGCTCAATGACCTGGCAGCCACGTGATTTCGCTGAACAATAAGGTGCCCTGAGCCTCCAGCAGACGCAGCGTATGGGTACCCTCCTCCCAGCTGGCGCCCTGATCGGCCGTCAGCAATTTATCACCCAGCTGCCACGCCCCGGTTAACACAAATACCACGCCCCCGCGTGAGCCAAAGGTGGTAAAGGTACGGTCAGCCACGCGCACCTTCGCCCGGCAGCAGTCGCGCCGGGTCATGATGTTGAAGTCCATCGCCATCCGCCCATCGGACAGCAGCGCTTTCACCGGCAGATCGCCGGCAAAGCTGTAGGGCTGATGGTGCTTGAGGGTATGGAAGAATGCCTGACCGGCATCCAGCGTCACCTCCCCTCCTTCCAGTAACGTGATCACCCGGTCGACGCCGGGAAACGAGGAAAATTCGCCGTTGCTGGCAATAGTCGCGATACTGGCACGCCATTGAAAATCCCGCGTCGCGGGAGGGAAACAACAAATTTCACGCGTTTCACCCGCACCATTTCGCCAGAGGCTGACCGGCATCTTACGGATATCAAAGAACTCCATCACCACTCCTGAATGGCACAACCCGTGCCAGGGCAAGGATATTGCTATCGTTGCTGTCTTGTTTGTTATCGTTGGGTATTCACAGAAACAGTATCGGCAGCAGAGCGGGCAGGCCTTAGCGGAACGTTAATAAAAATTCTAACGCCATGACTCTACAAACATTCTCTGATGCGACTACAGGAGCATACCGCGCTGGCGGCGGCAGACAAGAGGGCAGGAAAGAAAAACCGCCGGTCCTGTCCACAGCGATTGCGCTTTTGTGGACAGGATCCCGGCGGTCTTAAGAGAGTGAACCGATTATTCGGTTGGTGCTGGCATTTTACCTTCCATCGCCGGACGTTCTGTCAGACGCTTCTCAAAATTCGCATTAAATTGTTTTTTCTGTTCCGGGGTCAGAATGTTGTAGATCTTGTTCTGGGTTTCCATGTGAGCCAGCATGCGGGCTTTGTGCTGCTCGGCCATTTTGTCGATCTGCGCTTCGGCTTTCGCCTTATCGAAGCTGTCGCTGGCGATGATGTCATGCATCGCGCGACGCTCTTCAAGCGGTGGACGTTTCATCTGGTCGCGTTCGCCTTTTCTGATATCGCGGATCTGCTGCTTCTGCGCATCCGTCAGGTTGAGATCCTTGAACATCATCATCTCGTTGTGCATACCCGGACCTTTATGATGCATCATCATTTTGCCTTCAGCAGGCGCGGCAGGTGCAGTGGTCGCAGTATCTGCGGCGAACGCCATGCTGGTAGCGCCCAGAGCCAGGGTAGAAGCAACAAACAGTGCAGTAAACTTACGCATAATTTATTTCCTTTCTTTCAGTTATTCTTCGGCGCTATGCCGTGTTGACGAGATTAACTTTACGGGGTTTATCGTCAATTAGTCAGAGCAACGGTAAAACAATGAAAGTGTAAAAAACAAATTTTCGCCAAATGTGGAGGAAATAAGGATAAAGCGTGGAGAGTTGCAACGAAAAATATTTAATACGATGATTTAAAAGCGATTTAGAAGAAGTATAACGGAGTGAAGATGAATAATAAAGCAATTCACCAGGAATATTCTGCAAAACACGCACAGGCGCTTTAATTGTTAAGAAAAGGTATTTTACTTCCCCTCCCGGATGAAGAGAGGGGAAAGGTTCAGGATATTTTTTCCAGCATCAGTCCGGCACGCAGGCCAAACGCCACGCTCGGGTTAGGGAATAAAACATACTCGGTGGTTTTCTGCACCTCGTAACGCTCCTCGCCATCCTCGGCCAGCAGCGCCCCTTTGCGAAACGGCGTGAAGTTTAGAGTATGCGCGGCCATATGGAGCAGGAAGGCGTCGCTGCGCCGCGTGATCTGCTGTACGACCCGATACCGCTCGACGGGCAGATGCGTATGCTCGGGACTCGTTCCGCCCAGCAGCGCCCGAAGGGCGAGATGCGTTGGCGCAAAGCGGGTGAGATCGTTTTGCCCAAACGGCAGCGCTTTCCCCAGCTCCAGCGTACAGGACAACGCCCCAAAGTGCTCACAGGTGAAGTGCGTAAAGGTTCCGCCCGGCGACTGGTGAAACACCAGCGCCTCCAGCCCGGCGTCTCCCAGCCAGCTCAGGAAATCTTCCTCCCACGGCTGATTGCGCTGCGGCAGAACGCCGAAGCGAACGTGGTAGGACGCGCGAATTGCCGTATGCAGATCCAGATGCCAGCGCACGGGTCCCGCAGCGGCAAAAAACGTGGTCACGATGTTCTCCAGCCACTGTGCCCGCGCCGTTTCGTCACTCTGCGGAAACTGCGACCAGCGCCCGCCGAACATGCGGTTAATGTCGCTCACCAGATACCGTTTATTTTGCGCCAGCGCAGCGGGATTGCCGAGCACCACCAGCACGCGGCACGTCAGGGCAATTTCATTGCGATACAGCGCGCGCAGCAGCAGATCGACAATCTCAACGGGCGCCGTTTCATTCCCGTGGATACCCGTTGAAAGCAGCAGCGAGAGATCGCTTTTTGCTGTCGGCGTCAGCTCAAGCACCCCGCGGCCCAGCCACCGCCAGCGAAATGAGGGGCCCTCCCCCTCTTTCTGTTCCGGTGTCTCATCGGCCAGGGTCAGCGCCAGTAAATTTTCCATATCCACTCCTTCAGCGCTGGAACGGGTAAACCGATCCCAGCTGCAGGATTGCCGATAACGCGTCCAGCGCCTCGCGTCCTTCACGCAGAAGCTGCGGGTCAACCAGATCCGCCTGCGTTAACCGATCGCGATAGTAGCGATCGACCCAGTCATTCAGCCGCGTAAAGAGCATATCGTTCATCATGACCGCCGGATTCACCGCCTGCATTTCGTCCTGGGTCAAGACCACGCGCAGACGTAAACAGGCGGGACCACCGCCGTTGGCCATGCTTTCGCGCAGGTCAAACACGCGCAGTTCGGAAATGGGGTTATCGGCCTTCACCAGCTCGGTCAGGTAGCGCCATACGCCCTGATGATCCCGGGACTCCTGCGGCAGGACCAGCATCATGCTGCCGTCATCGCGGCTGAGCAGCTGGCTATTGAACAGATACGTTTCTACCGCATCCTGCACGCTCACCGCCTCCGTTGGCACCTGGATTGGCGTGAAGCCACGCACGCGCTCATGCAGCGTGGCGAGCAGTTTCTCCTGATGGGCAAACGCCTGCTCGTGGCAGAACAGCACCTGGCGGTTAGAAACGGCAATCACGTCGTTATGGAACACGCCCTGGTCGATCACATGCGGGTTCTGCTGGGCAAAAACCACCTGGGAAGGATTCACCTGGTTCAGGCGGGCAACCGCCTGGCTGGCCGCCAGCGTCTGACGAGCAGGGTAACGAGTTGGCGCGGCGTGGCCCCCCTCTTCTCGCCCGTAGATAAACAGCTGAAGGCCCGGGTCACCATAATCGCCCCCCAGGCGGTTATGGTTGGCCGCACCTTCGTCGCCAAACATCGCCACCTGCGGCAGGGCCTGATGCACCGCAAAATGGGCGTCCTGGTTGAAAATGGCGCGCAGCACGCGCTCGGTAGTTTCCGCTTCGGTGGCGCGGTGAAACTTGTTATTCAGGTTCGCCACCGTCAGGTGGACTTTGCCATCCAGCGTATCGGCTGAAGGCGCGACGGTTGCCGCGTTGGCGACCCACATCGAAGAGGCCGAGCTTGCCGCCGAGAGCAGGTGCGGCGTCTGCGTACCCGCTTTTTCAACCACCTGCTCATCGGTGCCGCTAAAGCCGAGCTGACGCAGCACCGCCACGTTCGGACGCTCCTGCGGCGGGATCACCGCCTGCGGGAAACCGGCATCCGCCAGCGCTTTCATCTTCAGCAGCCCCTGTTTTGCCGCCAGCTTCGGGTTGGAAACCTGAAAGCGGTGCTTCGTCGAGGCTTCATTACCAAAAGAGAGACCGGCGTAGTGGTGCGTCAGCCCCACCAGCCCGTCAAAGTTGACTTCACGCGCTTTCATGGCGATCCCCTCCGGTAAAGTCCAGCCCCGGATTAAGCGTCTCCGGCAGCGTCAGCGCCGGGGTTTCCAGGCTCGCCATCGGCCATGCACAATAATCGGCGGCATACCACGCGCTGGCGCGATGGTTACCCGACGCGCCCACGCCGCCGAACGGCGCGGTGCTCGCGGCCCCGGTCAGCGGTTTATTCCAGTTCACGATCCCGGCGCGCGCTTCCAGTAGCAGCCGATCAAACTTCTCGCGATGCGGCGAAATCAGCCCGCTCGACAGGCCGTAGCGGGTGTCATTGGCCATCGCAATCGCCGCATCAAAATCGTCGTAACGCCAGACGCACAGCAGCGGACCAAAGACCTCTTCATCCGGAACGTTGCTCGCGCCGCTCATCTCTACGATGCCCGGCGTCAGCAGCGAGGTTCCCGGCTGAACCGGCTTCGGCTCCAGCAGGGTTTTCGCGCCGCGCGCGACGTGGTCCTGCCAGGCCTTAAGCACGTTCAGCGCGGCCTGTTCGGAAATCAGCCCGCCGATAAACGGCTGCGGATCGGCATCCCACGCGGCTGGGACCAGGCGCGCGCTTACCTCTACCAGACGTTTCAGGAAAGCATCACCCTGCGCGCCTCTTTTCACCAGCAGACGGCGGGCACAGGTGCAGCGCTGTCCTGCGGTTATAAAGGCGGACTGAATCGTCAGGTGCACCGCGGCGTCGATATCGTCAGGGTCTTCCACAATCAGCGGGTTGTTGCCGCCCATCTCCAGCGCCAGGATTTTCTCCGGCTGCCCCGCCAGCTGGCGGTGCAGCTGATAGCCCGTCCCGGCGCTGCCGGTAAACAGCAGGCCGTCGATATCGCTCAGCGCGCTCAGCGCCTGACCGGTTTCCCGTCCGCCCTGCACCAGGTTCAGCACGCCCGGCGGCAGGCCTGCCTGTTCCCACAGCTTAACCACCGCTTCGCCGGTTAGTGGCGTGAGCTCGCTCGGTTTGAAGATGACGGTATTGCCCGCCAGCAGCGCGGGCACAATGTGCCCATTCGGCAGATGCCCCGGGAAGTTGTACGGGCCAAACACCGCCAGCACGCCGTGCGGACGGTGGCGCAGCGTGGCCGCGCCGTCCGGCATCTCGGTGTGCTGTTCGCCGGTGCGGGTGTGGTACGCCTTCACCGAAATGGCGATTTTGTTGATCATCGCCGTCACTTCGGTTGTCGCTTCCCAGCGCGGTTTACTGGTTTCAGACGCGATGATGCGCGTCAGTTCGGCCTTGTTTGCCTCCAGCAGCCCGGCAAACTTTTCAACAATTTCCTGGCGCACGGCGAAAGGCTGTTTTGCCCACGCCGGAAACGCGCGGCGGGCGGCATGGCAGGCTTGTTCCACCTGCGCGGCGCTGGCGTCGTTCCCCTTCCAGAGCACCTCTTTTCCTACCGGATTGGTCTTTACGCGCTGTTCGCCTTCGCCCGTGACCCAGTCACCGTTAATCCATAATGTCATGCTGTTTTCTCCTCAGGGCAGAGACGCACCAGGCGAACCTTATCGCCGGCGTTACATTTCAGGGCATCCAGTTCTGCAGCCGTCAGCACCAGACGTTCACATTTCGGGTTGGTCCGCACCAGCATCGCACGGAAGTTGGCATAATTTTCGTTCGCCACCAGGCATGCCGGCCAGTCACCCGGCGCGGGCTGGCCTTCAGAGACCTCAACCAGACGGCTTTTACGGATCGCGCGCACGCGGTCGATATCGCACTCAAGCGTAGGCCCACCGTCAAAAATGTCGACATAGTTGCGGTAGCGGAAGCCTTCTTTCTCCAGCACCGCGCGGGCGGGTGCGGTTTGCGGGTGCACTTCGCCGATCACCGCCTGTGCTTCCGGGCTGAGGAAATGGGTATAGATAGGATGCTTCGGCATCAGTTCGGCAATAAAGGCTTTCTGGCCGGTGCCGCAGAGATAGTCCGCCCGGCTGAACTCCATCGAGAAGAAGCGCTCGCCCAGGCTCTCCCAGAACGGCGAGTAGCCGGTGTCGTCGATTACGCCGCGCATCTCCGCAACCACTTTTTCGTTAAAGCGATCGCGGAAGGCGGCCATAAACATAAAGCGCGACTTGGAGAGCAGATAACCGTTGCCCTCTTTTCGCCACGCCGGATCGAGGAACAGCGTGCAAAGCTCGCTGGCGCCCGTGTGGTCATTGCAGAGAAACAGCGTGGGCAGCGCGTTATAGACGTTAAGCTCTTTCGAGGCGTGAACCATGGTGCCGACGCGGTAGTTGTACCACGGGTCGTTAAGCCCGACGGCCACCTCAATGGCGCAGATCCCGGCCACGGTCCCCGTGTCGGTGTCTTCCAGCACGAACACATACCCCTGTTCGCTTTTTGGCAACGTCCCCTGCCAGGTTTGAAGGGCACGCTCAATGCGCGCCGACAGCGTATTTTCATCGGCAGGAAGCGAGGTCAGCCCGCCTCCCGTCTTACCGGCAAGCTGCATGAGCCCGGCGAGGTCGCCGCGCTCAACGGGACGGATGACCATCATGATGACACCCCGGATTTCACCTTTTCACACGCCAGCGCAAAGCGGTCCAGACCGGTTTGCACCTCTTCCTCGCTGACGATCAGCGCGGGAGCAAAACGCACTACGTTGGCACCGGCAATCAGCACCATCACGCCCACTTTTGCCGCTTCCTGTGAAATAAGTTTAGCTTTCCCGGCAAACTCAGCTGTGAGCTCGCAGCCGATTAACAGCCCCAGGCCGCGGATCTCTTTAAACAGCCCCGTTGTGCCGTTGATGGCATTCAGGCGCTCAACAAACCAGTCGTGGCGCTGCTTAACGCCCTTCAGCACCTCAGGGGTGTTAATGATGTCGAGCACCTGTCCGGCGACGGCGGTGGCCAGCGGGTTGCCGCCGTAGGTGGTGCCGTGGGTGCCGACGGTCATCACGCTGGCGAATTTATCGGTGGTCAGCGTCGCGCCAATCGGGAAGCCGCCGCCCAGCGCTTTGGCGGTCGAAAGCACGTCCGGCGTGACGCCGTAGTGCATATAGGCATACAGCTCGCCGGTGCGGCCCACGCCGGTCTGCACTTCGTCGAAAATCAGCACCGCGTTATGACGATCGCACAGCTCGCGCAGCCCCTGCAGGAATTCCTTTTTCGCCGGAAGCACGCCGCCCTCACCCTGCATCGGCTCGACGATCACCGCGCAGGTGGTGTCGTTAATCAGCTCGCTGGCGGACTGCAGATCGTTATAAATACCGTGACGGATATCCGGCGGCAGCGGGGCGAAATCCTGCGAGTAGGAAGGCTGACCGCCCGCGCTGACGGTAAAGAGCGTGCGCCCGTGGAAGGCATTTTTAAACGCCACGATACCGCTCTTGTGGGTTCCAAATTTATCGTGCGCATATTTGCGCGCCAGCTTCAGCGCCGCTTCGTTGGCTTCCGCCCCCGAGTTACAGAAAAAGACTTTTTCGGCAAACGTCGCGTCGATCAGTTTTTTGGCCAGGCGCAGCGCGGGCTCGTTGGTAAAGCCGTTGCCGGTATGCCAGAACTTCGCCGCCTGATCATTGAGCGCCTGACGCAGCGCCGGGTGCGCATGACCCAGCGCGTTCACCGCAATCCCACCGGCAAAGTCGATATACTCTTTACCCTGCTGATCCCACAGGCGCGAGCCTTCCCCACGAACCGGAATAAAAGCCGCCGGAGCGTAAACCGGCATCATCCATTCATCGAAATTTTCACGCGTAATTGACAGAGACATAGCGACCTCATCCGGTAAATAAAAGGTTATTTGAATGTTAAATAATTGAGTGTTTGCACTGTGAATGTAGATTGCAGCCTTCGTGCCAGCCAGCGATAAAATTGCATAAACGGGTTGAGGTAACACAATATCAATAAGTTACAACATGTAGTTATTCATCTTTAGTGCATAAAAAGTGAATATTTTTACGACAAGCGGCGCTTTGCCGCATGAAAATCAGAAAGAGTATGCACAGGCCAAATATAATTCTGGAATTGTGATCGCTCGCGAAATTTATCGGTCATTTACGCCCTGTTTGAGGGCGAGGCGCGTCAAAATGGTGCAAATATTGCACCACCGGCAATATCTGTTGCAGTTATTGGTCGAAGCCGGTAACAGTTGACGCAAATTCTGCTACCATCCTTGCACTATTCACCTTGCACTGGCAGCGACTATGAAATTTGTCTCTTTTAATATCAACGGCCTGCGTGCCCGCCCTCATCAGCTTGAAGCTATCGTTGAGCAACATCAGCCAGATGTGATCGGCCTGCAGGAGACAAAGGTTCACGACGACATGTTCCCCCTCGAAGAGGTGGCGAAACTCGGCTACAACGTCTTTTATCACGGCCAGAAAGGTCACTATGGCGTCGCGCTGCTGACCAAAGCGCCGCCGGTTTCCGTGCGTCGCGGCTTCCCGGGCGACGGTGAAGAAGCACAGCGTCGCATTATCATGGCGGAAGTGCCTTCCGCGCTCGGAAATATCACGGTCATTAACGGCTATTTCCCGCAGGGTGAGAGCCGTGACCATGAAACAAAATTCCCGGCAAAAGCCAAGTTTTATCAGGATCTGCAGGACTACCTGACCACCGAACTCAAAAAAGAGAATCCGGTGCTGATCATGGGCGATATGAATATTAGCCCGACGGATCTGGATATCGGTATCGGCGAAGAGAACCGCAAACGCTGGCTGCGCACCGGCAAATGCTCCTTCCTGCCGGAAGAGCGTGAGTGGATGGAGCGCCTGCTGGGCTGGGGCCTGGTGGATACCTTCCGCAATGCCAACCCGGAAACGCAGGATCGCTTCTCCTGGTTTGACTACCGCTCTAAAGGCTTTGACGACAACCGCGGCCTGCGTATCGATCTTCTGCTCGCCAGTACACCGCTGGCCGAGCGCTGCATCGAAACCGGGATCGACTACGACATCCGCAGCATGGAAAAACCGTCTGACCACGCGCCGGTGTGGGCTGAATTCAAGCTGTAATGACGCGTGAACATTCGAAAAACACTCTTCCTGTGCGCCCTTCTGGGCGCATTTATTCTGACGTTTGTCATGCTTTCCCCGGGAACCCTCTCCCTGGAAGGGATTAAAACCCACCAGCAGGCACTCCTCTCCCATGTTGACCACGCGCCGCTGCGCAGCGCGCTGACCTTTTTTGCGATCTATGTCGCGGTCTCCGCCCTCTCGATTCCCGGCGCGGCGATCCTTACCCTGCTGGGCGGGGCGTTGTTTAGCCTGTGGGAAGGCACCGTGCTGGTCTCGTTTGCCTCCACCCTCGGGGCGACGCTTGCGATGCTCGCAAGCCGTTATCTGCTGCGCGACTGGGTTCAGCAGCGGTTTGCTCAGCAGATGAAAACGGTAAACGCTGGCATGGCGCGCGACGGAGCGGGCTATCTTTTTGCCCTGCGCCTGATGCCGCTGTTCCCGTTTTTCCTGGTGAATTTGCTGATGGGGCTGACACGCATTGGCGTCTGCCGCTACTGGTGGGTCAGCCAGACAGCCATGCTGCCCGCCACGATTATCTTTCTGAACGCCGGGCGCGAGCTGGGGAAAGTGACCTCGCTGCGCGATATTTTGTCGCCTGGCATGGTATTCGCCTTTACACTACTGGGGTTATTACCGCTGGTCACCCGCCGGCTGTTTTCCCGTTTTCTCCCGTCTGCTAAAAAGTGAGGCATTATGCGCCGTGTGCGTTTTTGCACGTTTCTGACCGGTCTGCTGCTGGCAGCCCCCCTATTTGCCGCCGACGGCTGGCAGGCCATTCAGCAACAGGCTAAAGGCCAGACCGTCTGGTTTAACGCCTGGGGCGGCGATCCGGCGGTCAACCGCTATCTGGAATGGGTCAGCGGCGAGATGCAAACGCACTATGCCATTACCCTAAAAATCGTCCCGCTGGCGGATGCTGCCGACGCGGTAAAACGTATTCAGACCGAAGCCGCCTCGGGGCGTAAGACCAACGGCTCGGTTGACCTGCTGTGGGTTAACGGCGAGAACTTCCGCACGCTGAAAGAGGCAAACCTGCTGGAGACCGGATGGGCGCAGACGTTGCCCAACTGGCGCTATGTTGATACCCGCAAACCGGTTACGGAGGATTTTGCTATCCCCACAGACGGCGCGGAATCGCCGTGGGGCGGCGCGCAGCTGACCTTTATCGCCCGCAAAGCCAGCATGCCGACGCCGCCTGTGGATCCTCAGGCGCTGCTGGCGTACGCGCAGCAGCATCCCGGCAAGATCAGCTATCCTCGCCCGCCCGATTTTACCGGCACGGCATTTCTTGAGCAGCTGCTGATGACGCTAACCGCTCACCCGGAGGCGCTGCAAAAGGCCCCCGATAGCACCTTTGCCGAGGTCACGGCCCCGCTCTGGGATTATCTGGACACGCTCCACCCGCTGCTGTGGCGCGAAGGGAAAGATTTTCCCCCTTCTCCTGCTCGGATGGATGCCCTGCTTGCCAGCGGCAGCCTGAATCTGTCGCTGACCTTTAACCCGGCCCATGCGCAGCAGAAAGTGGCGAGCGGCGAACTGCCCGCCGACAGCTATAGCTTTGGTTTTCAGGGCGGGATGCTCGGCAACGTCCATTTTGTGGCGATTCCGGCCAACGCCAGCGCGAGCGCGGGGGCGAAAATGGTCGCTAATTTCCTGCTGTCACCGCAGGCGCAGATCCGCAAGGCCGACCCGGCCATCTGGGGCGATCCGAGCGTGCTGGATGCAAAAACGCTGCCCGAAGGTGAAGCCAAACAGCTGCTGGCCCATACGCCTCAGGGGCTGCCGAAGGTGCTTGCAGAGCCGCAGTCCGCCTGGGTGAACGCGCTGGAGCAGGAATGGCTGCGTCGTTACGGCACCCGCTAAGCGGGCTTGTCTGGCTGGCGATGGCGGTAATTTATCTACCGCTCCTGCCCGCCGGCGCCATGCTGCTGGCACCGGCGTTTTCGGTGACAAACTGGCAGCAGCTGCTGAACGATCCGCAGCTCCCGCAGGCGGCCGTCGCTACGCTGGTCTCAACGCTCATCGCCACGCTCGGGGCGTTGCTGATTGCCCTTTTCCTCGTCAGCCTTTTATGGCCCGGTAAGCGCTGGCGCCGTCTCATTACCCGTCTGCCGTGGCTGCTGGCGATCCCCCATGTGGCGTTCGCCACCGGCGCGCTACTGCTGTTTGCCGAGGGCGGTCTGTTTTATCAGATCTGCACTGTCTGTTCGCCGCCGTTTGACCGATACGGCGCCGGACTGGGCCTGACGCTCGCGGTCAAAGAGAGCGCGTTTGTGCTGTGGGCGATTTATGCCGTGCTGCCGGAAAAGCGGCTCGCGCAGCAGAAGATCGTCCTGCAAACCTTTGGCTACGGGCGTTTTCAGACGCTCAGCTGGCTGATCATTCCGGCTATCGCACCTGTCCTCGGGGCAGTAATGCTGGCGGTGCTGGCGTGGTCGCTCTCGGTCGTGGATGTGGCGATCGTTCTCGGGCCCGGCAACCCGCCTACCCTGGCCGTGCTGGCCTGGCAGTGGCTGAGCCAGGGCGACGCGCATCAGCAGGCAAAAGGGACGCTGCTGTGCCTGCTTCTCCTTCTGCTGCTGTCCGCGCTTGCCGCCCTCGGGTACGGCCTCTGGAAAGCATGGCGTCGCACAATTCCGGAACTCGCGGGGACGCGTCCCCGGTCTCAGCGCCTCCTGCCTGAGCGAGCACTGAGCGGGTTCCTCCCCGCGTGCGGCGTGATGTGCGCCGTGGTGCTGTTGATGCTGGCGCAAAGGAATTACGTTGGCCCGGTGGGAAGCAGCCTTTCCTTCGGTCTGCTTTCAGCCCTGATTGCCCTGGTCGTCGGCTTGCTCTGGCTGGAATGGGGTCCGCAGCGCGGCACGCTGTGGGTATGGTTACCGCTCGCCCTTCCGGCCCTCCCGCTCGTCACCGGCCAGTATGCGATTGCGTTGCACCTGGGCATCGACGGGCACTACGCCGCCGTGCTCTGGAGCCACCTCCTGTGGGTATTGCCGTGGACGCTGCTGGTGCTGCAGCCCGCCTGGCGGCGGATCGATCCCCGGCTCATCCTCACCGCCAGAACGCTCGGCTGGCGACGGGGAAAAATATTCTTGCTGCTGAAATGTCCCCTGCTGGTGCGCCCTGCGCTGCTGGCCTTTACCACCGGCTTTTCCGTCAGCATGGCGCAATACATGCCGACGCTGTGGCTGGGCGCGGGGCGTTTCGCCACGCTGACGACCGAAACCGTCGCGCTCAGCAGCGGGGGCAGCATCCCGATCCTCGCTAACCGGGCGCTGGGACTACTGCTGGTCACGGGCACGGTGTTTGGTCTTGCTGCCCTGCTATCCCGGCTCGTGGGCCGCTACCGACAAGGATTACGTTAATGCTGAAGGTTAACAATCTCACCATCGAACCGCTTTTCCGCGAGGTCAGTTTTTGCGTGCCCCGCGGGGAGATCGTCACCCTGATGGGGCCGTCCGGCAGCGGCAAATCGACCCTTTTTGCCTGGATGGTCGGCGCGCTGTCAGACGATTTCCAGGCGCGGGGCGAACTGTGGCTCGACGCGCGTCGCTGCGACGGTCTTCCCGTGGAGTCCCGCGGGCTGGGTATTCTCTTTCAGGACGCGCTGCTGTTCGAACAGTTCAGCGTCGGGCAGAATTTGCTGCTGGCGCTGCCCGAGCGCATCGCCGGACGCGCGCGGCGGGAGGCGGTCGCGCAGGCGCTGGATTCCGCCGGGCTAAGCGGCCATTACGCCAGCGATCCAGCCACCCTCTCCGGCGGGGAGCGAGCCCGGGTCAGCCTGCTGCGGGCCCTGCTCGCGGAGCCGCAGGCGCTGCTGCTGGATGAACCGTTCAGCCGCCTCGATAAAGCGTTGCGGGCCTCATTTCGGGCATGGGTGTTTGACGCCGTCCGCTCGCGCAATATCCCGGTGGTGCTGGTCACGCACGATGAGGACGATATTCCGCCCGGCGGCAAGCTGATTGAGATTTCTCGCTGGCAATAATGTGCTAACGCAATGTTTTACGTTTCGGGAGAGACGACAATGCCCCCCTCTTTTATTGACGTCAGGTTATTCGATGAAACGTGTTTCTCAACTGACCGCGCTGGCTCTGCTCTGCGGCCTCGCTTCTTTTTCCTCTCTGGCGGCTGATATGCCCAACGCCATCACGCTGTCTCAGCTTCAGGCGCAGCACGGCACGCCTGTCGACACCCGCGCCAGCGCGTTTTATAACGGCTGGCCGCAGACGCTCAGCGGCCCCTCCGGGCATGAACCCGCCGCACTCAACCTTGCTGCCGCCTGGCTTAGCGCAATGAGTGACGAGCAGCTTGCGCTTTGGGCAAAACAGCATCAGTTGACCCCTGCGACGGCCATCGCCCTGTACGGTGACGATAGGGATAACCAGGCGGTGAAAGCCCGTCTGGAGAAAGCAGGATATCGCCACGTTTCGCTGCTCAGCGACGCTCTGCAGACGCCCGAGCGCCTTCAGCGCCTGCCGCACTTTGAACAGCTGGTTTACCCGGAGTGGATCCATCGCCTCCAGCAGGGTAAACCCATCACCGCTGCGCCGTCAGGTGACTGGAAAGTGATTGAGGCCGCCTGGGGCGCACCGAAGTTTTACCTGCTGAACCACATTCCCGGCGCGGGCTATATCGACACCAACGAGGTGGAAAGCGAGCCGCTGTGGAATAAAGTCTCCGACGACAAGCTCAAAGCGATGCTGGCGAAGCACGGGATCCGTCACGATACCACCGTCATTTTGTATGGCCGCGACGTCTACGCCGCCGCGCGGGTGGCGCAGATTATGCTGTATGCGGGCGTGAAGGATGTGCGTATTCTCGACGGCGGCTGGAAGGCGTGGTCAGATGCAGGCCTGCCGGTTGAGCGCGGCACGCCCGATAAAGTGACGCCCGCCCCCGATTTTGGCGCGCCGATCCCCGGTCAGCCGCAGCTGATGGTGGATATGGAACAGGCGCGCGGCATGCTGCACCGTCAGGATGCCTCCCTGGTCAGCATTCGCTCGTGGCCGGAGTTCATCGGCGAAACCAGCGGCTACAGCTACATCAAACCAAAAGGTGAAATTGCCGGTGCCCGCTGGGGCCACGCGGGCAGCGATGCGACCCACATGGAGGATTTCCATAACCCGGATGGCACCATGCGCAGCGCGGACGATATCGCCGCCCAGTGGAAGCGCTGGAATATTCTGCCGGAACAGCACGTCGCGTTTTACTGCGGCACCGGCTGGCGGGCGTCCGAAACCTTTATGTACGCCCGGGCGATGGGCTGGAAGAATGTCGCCGTCTATGACGGCGGCTGGTACGAATGGAGCAGTCACCCGCAGACCCCGGTCACCAGCGGAGAGCGTGGGCCAGAGAGCGCTCTCTAAGGGTTGAGTGACTTCAGCGTCACATAGCCGCTCCAGACGCGCGTTGTGGTGGTCAGCCAGCACAGCGCGCCGAATACCCACGCGAACAGCGTAAAGTGCGCCGGGAAGAGGCAGCACAGCACGAACAGCGCGATGGTCTCCGTTCCTTCCGTTAACCCACCGATGTAATAAAACGACTTATGCGCATAGCCGGGGTTGTCGATGTCGTGCTTTGCGGCCAGCGCCGCAAACGCCAGAAAACTGCTGCCGGTCCCGATAAACGCAAACAGCAGCCATGCGGCCGCCAGCGCATTCTCTGCCGGAGCAGCCAGCGCAAAGCCAAACGGCACCAGGGCGTAGAACAGAAAATCGAGCGCGATATCGAGAAATCCCCCCGCATCGCTCAGCCCTCTGCGGCGCGCCAGCGCCCCGTCCAGCCCGTCCAGCAGGCGGTTAAGCACGATGGCGACCAGCGCCGCCGGATACCAGCCGAGGGCCAGAAACGGCAGCGCCAGCACGCCGATGGCAAACCCTGTCAGAGTCAATCCGTCGGGCGTAATGCCCGGTCGGTCCAGCACGGAGACCATAAAATTCAGAGCGGGTTTTATCCGAGGGTGAAGATGGCGATCAAGCATGAGGCGTCTCGTTAAATGTGGCGCACAGCCCCTGCGCCGGGATGTCCAGCGCGGCGTTAAAGCGGGCGGAGAGATTCTGAAAGGCAATGAGCGCCGTCATCTCGGTGATGGCGTCATCCGTAAAGTGGCGCTTCAGCGCCGCTCTGATGGCCTCATCCGCCCGGGGCGGCGTGGCGGTCACCGCCTCGGCGTAGGCCAGCGCCGCGCGCTCCTGCTCCGTGAACAAGGCGGAACCCTGCCAGTCGCTCACGGCCTGCACCTTATCCAGCGCCCCGCTGCGCTCGGCCAGCCGCAGGCTGTTGGCATCAATACAGAAAGCGCAGTGGCAGAGCTGGGATACCCGCGTCATGAGCAGCGAACGAAGAACGGGCGTCAGGCGCGCGCGACGACGCTCCAGAAAACCGACGAACAGCGCCACCAGCCAGAACAGACGCGGCATGCGCCCCCACCAGCGCGTGGGATTCAGCACCGCGCCAAAATGCCTTTTCTGCATGACGGCAATCGGTTTAAGGCTGGCGGGAAGGGATTCGATAGGGGCAACCCAGGCGGTAGTCTCTTTCACCTGATTCTCCTGATAGCTGGACTCTGAGAAAGGGCACGATAATATGTCTTTTTTCGCCATCAATTATTGACGACCATGCTGAAAACACTCGATGTCGTTGCCGCCATCATCGAAAAAGACGACAAAATTTTACTGGCACAGCGCCCTGCCCACGCCGACCAGCCGGGCATGTGGGAATTTGCAGGCGGCAAAGTCGAGGCGGGTGAAACCCAGCCCGAGGCGCTTATCCGCGAGCTGCGTGAAGAGTTGGGTATTGAAGCGCTGCCCGCGCAATACGTGGCAAGCCACCAGCGCGAGGTCTCGCAGCGGTTAATCAACCTGCACGCCTGGCACGTTCCTGCGTTTAGCGGTGCGCTCACGGCGCACTACCACAGCGCGCTGGCGTGGTGTACGCCGGAAGAGGCGTTCGGCTACGCCTTAGCCCCCGCGGATATTCCCCTGCTGGAAGCGTTTATTGTTTTACGCGACGCCAGACCAGCGGGTTCGTGCTGATGGCGCGCTCGTCGCGCTGGCACTGCAGCAGAATGCCGTCCGCTTTCACCACGGCGCCTTCCGAGTAGTTCTGATTCTGATAGATGCAACACTGATTACAGGGCTGCACCGTTTGATTCTGGCCGCTGGAGCTAAACACTTCCGGCGGCACATTCACTTCCACGTCCGGACGAATGCGGTCAGCCTGCGCGCCAGCGGTGAAGATCAGACATAACGCGGTTAATAGATAACGTTTCATAGACACATCTTCCTGTTGTTCCCTTGATAATGACTATAACGGTAAACCCGCGCGGAACCTTTAATTTATCTCGTCATCGCTTTTGGTTATGACGCCCGCGCGCTCATTAATTTCCCTTTCGTCCTAAATTTCTGCTTGCCAGACAAAGCAGTACGGGTGTTATAGTCAAAAAAACAACACAAATCGCATAAGTCATATACAAACATTATTATAAGAGGTTCTTATATCTATGGATCAGACACGCTCTCTGGAAAGTTTCCTTGCCCACGTTCAGCAGCGCGACCCGCACCAAAGCGAGTTCGCGCAGGCCGTGCGTGAGGTGATGACCACCCTGTGGCCCTTCCTTGAACAAAACCCGCGCTATCGCCAGATGTCTTTGCTCGAACGCCTGGTCGAGCCAGAGCGCGTGATCCAGTTCCGCGTGACGTGGGTTGACGATCGCAATCAGGTGCAGGTTAACCGCGCGTGGCGCGTACAGTTCAACTCGGCCATCGGCCCGTTTAAGGGCGGCATGCGTTTCCATCCGTCCGTGAACCTGTCGATTCTGAAATTCCTCGGCTTCGAGCAGACCTTTAAAAACGCCCTCACCACGCTGCCCATGGGCGGCGGGAAAGGCGGCAGCGATTTCGACCCGAAAGGCAAAAGCGAAGGTGAAATCATGCGTTTCTGCCAGGCGCTGATGACCGAACTCTATCGCCATCTTGGTCCTGACACCGACGTGCCTGCCGGTGATATCGGCGTCGGCGGACGTGAAGTGGGCTTTATGGCCGGGATGATGAAAAAGCTCGCCAACAACAGCGCCTGCGTCTTTACCGGTAAGGGGCTGTCGTTTGGTGGGAGCCTGATCCGCCCGGAAGCGACCGGGTACGGCCTGGTTTACTTCACCGAGGCCATGCTCAAGCGCCACGGTTTAGGCTTTGAAGGCATGCGCGTCGCGGTGTCCGGCTCCGGTAACGTGGCGCAGTACGCGATTGAGAAAGCGATGCAGTTTGGCGCTCGCGTGGTAACCGCCTCTGACTCCAGCGGAACGGTGGTGGATGAAGCGGGCTTTACGAAGGAGAAGCTGGCACGCCTGTGTGAAATAAAAGCCAGCCGCGATGGCCGTCTTGCAGATTATGCCCGGGAGTTTGGCTTGACCTATCTTGAAGGCAAACAGCCGTGGGGCGTGCCGGTGGATATCGCTTTGCCGTGCGCCACTCAGAATGAGCTGGACGTGGACGCCGCGCGTACGCTGATTAGCAATGGCGTGAAGGCGATAGCCGAAGGGGCGAATATGCCGACCACTATCGAAGCGACGGATCTGTTCCTGGAAGCGGGCGTACTGTTTGCACCGGGCAAGGCTGCCAACGCGGGCGGCGTGGCGACGTCCGGCCTGGAGATGGCGCAAAACGCCGCGCGTCTCGGCTGGAAGGCGGAAAAAGTGGATGCCCGCCTGCATCACATCATGCTGGATATTCACCATGCCTGCGTGGAGTACGGCGGCGAGGCATTGCAAACCAACTACGTGCGCGGGGCGAATATCGCCGGATTCGTGAAGGTGGCGGATGCGATGATTGGGCAGGGTGTGATTTAAGGTTTATAGCGTGCGGCCGGGTGCCCTCACCCCGGCCCTCTCCCACAGAGAGAGGGGGTAAACCGGGTGTATCAGGCCGCGCTCTTTTTCTTTTTAAACGGTTTCTTCGCGCCACCACCGGGTGCAACCATCCCTCTGAACGTTTTCACCGGCGTGCTGCGCGCCTGATCGATCAGCTGGTAAAGCGTCCCGACCAGCGGCTGCATAAAGTCCTGATAGCGACACTGCTTCTCGCTGATCTGCGTCAGCACCGATTCCCAGTGCGCGGTCATGTCCGGCCTGGCGGCCAGCTCCGGCAGGGAATGAATCAGCGCGCGTCCCGGCTCGGTCGAATGGATATAGCGCCCCTTCTTCTCAAGAAAACCGCGCTTAAAGAGCAGCTCGATGATCCCCGCTCGCGTCGCTTCCGTACCCAGACCGTCGGTGGCGCGCAGGATCTTCTTCAGATCTTTATCCTGCACGAACCGGGCGATCCCGGTCATCGCCGACAGCAGCGTCGCATCGGTGAAATGGCGCGGCGGCTGGGTCTGGCGTTCCACCACTTCCCCTTTCTCGCACAGCAGCTCGTCGTCTTTAGCCACCACTGGCAGCGGCGTACCGTCGTTCTCCTCGTCACGCTCTTTGTTGCCGAGCAGCGTGCGCCAGCCTGCTTCCGCGAGGAAACGGGCTTTGGCGATAAACTTCCCTTTTGCGATTTCCAGCTCGATCACGCATTTGCGGAACACCGCGTCCGGGCAGAACTGCATCAGGTACTGACGAGCGATCAGGTTGTAGACCTTCGCTTCGTTATCCGTCAGGTTGACGCTGCTGGCGCGCGCCGTCGGGATAATCGCGTGGTGGGCATCGACTTTTTTATCGTCCCAGCAGCGATTATGGGTATCCGGATTAACCGCCGGCTGCGGCAGCAGATCCGGCGCGTGCACGCTAATGGCGTTCATCACCGAATGACGACCGGCAAAATGCTCTTCAGGCAGGTAGCGGCTGTCCGAACGCGGATAGGTGATCAGCTTGTGGGTTTCATAGAGCTTCTGGCAGATGTCCAGCACGTTCTGCGCGCTGAGGCCAAAGCGCTTCGCGGCCTCAATCTGCAGGGCCGACAGCGAGAACGGCAGCGGCGCGGGTTCTGATTCCCGTTTATCGTTATAGCTGGTGACGATAGCGGGCTGTCCGGTAATGCGGTTAACCACATGATCCGCCAGCGGACGGTGCAGCAGACGCCCCTCTTCATCCTGATACGATTCGCAGGCATCGCTCGGCTGCCAGACGGCGGTAAAACGCTCGTCTTCAGGCGTGACGATATGCGCTTTCACCTCAAAGAAATCTTTGGCGACGAAGTTTTCAATCTCTTCATCGCGACGCACGACCAGCCCCAGCACCGGCGTCTGCACGCGCCCCACGGAGAGCACGCCCTGATAGCCCGCGTTGCGCCCAAGAATGGTGTAGGCGCGGGTCATATTGATGCCGTACAGCCAGTCGGCGCGCGCGCGGGCTAATGCCGAGACGCACAGCGGGATAAATTCGCTGTTGGCGCGCAGGCGCGAGATCGCACGCTCCACCGCCTGCGGGTTGAGGTCGTTGATCAGGCAGCGCTGCACCTGCTGACGCTTTTCCGGCGCGAGCTCCAGATAGTCCAGCACCTCATCCACCAGCAGCTGTCCTTCCCTGTCCGGGTCACCCGCGTGCACGATTTCATCGGCTTCATGCAGGAAGCGCTTGATCACGTTGAGCTGTTTGGTCACCGAAGGTCGGGGCTGCAGGCGCCATTTTTCAGGCACGATGGGCAGATCGTTCAAATTCCAGCGGGCGTAGCGGCTGTCATAGACATCCGGCTGCGCCTGCTCAAGCAGGTGACCAATACACCATGTAACCACCTGCCCGTTACCGCATTCGATAAAGCCGTCGCCTTTGCGATGCGGCTTAGGCAGCACGTCGGCGATGGCACGGGCCAGGCTCGGCTTTTCGGCAATAAACAACCGCATCGAATTAACGGATCTCAATCATCGGTCGGCCACCGCGCGCGGTCACCAGCTCGCCGATTGCCGTCAGGGTAATACCAAACTCGGCGGCCGTAGCCTGAACCTCGGCTTCGGATTCCGGCGTCACCGCCAGCAGCAGGCCGCCGGAGGTTTGCGGATCGCACAGCAGGTTGCGCCACTCCTCAGGCATTTCGCCCATCAGGTGACCGTAGCTGGCGAAGTTACGCTGGGTACCGCCCGGAACCGCGCCCTGAGCAATATACTCTTCCACGCCCGGCAGCTTCGGCACGTCCTGATACCAGACCTGCGCCTGCACGCCCGCGCCCTGACACACTTCGGAGAGGTGCCCCAGCAGGCCAAAACCGGTCACGTCGGTCATCGCCTTCACGCCGTCGATATTGGCGAACGCCGCACCGGCGAGGTTCATCTGGCACATGACTTCGGTTGCCAGCCCTTTGTGCTCCGGTTTCAGCAGGGACTTTTTCTCGGCGGTGGTCAGCACGCCAATGCCCAGAGGCTTGGTGAGGAACAGCTTGCAGCCCGCCTGCGCGGTGCTGTTGCGCTTCACGCGTTCGGTCGGCACCACGCCGGTAACGGCCAGGCCGAAGATTGGCTCCGGCGCATCAATAGAGTGACCGCCGGCCAGCGCAATTCCCGCCTGCTGGCAGGCAAAACGGCCGCCATCAATCACTTCACGGGCCACTTCCGGCGGGATGGTGTTGATCGGCCAGCCCAGAATGGCGATCGCCATAATCGGCTTGCCGCCCATTGCGAAGATATCGCTGATGGCGTTGGTGGCCGCAATGCGTCCGAAGTCGAACGGGTTGTCGACAATCGGCATAAAGAAGTCGGTGGTACTGATAATGCTGGTGCCGTTACCTAAGTCATAAACCGCTGCATCGTCACGCGTTTCGTTGCCGACAAGCAGGTTCGGGTCGACAAACTTCGCCTGTTCGCTGTGCAGGATGGTCTCCAGCACTTTCGGGGAAATTTTACAACCGCAACCGGCTCCGTGGCTGTACTGCGTTAAACGAATGGTTTGCTCGCTCATGGACGTCTCCTGTCATCTCAATCGCGCTATGGTAGCGCTCATTCCATAAAGAGGTAAGTATGACTGTCTGAATTCTGCGGCAGATGCTCAGAATCCAGACAGTTTAGCGCGCGTTATCAGAAACGGCTGACGAAAGGCGTGGTGTCCGGCACGCTGGTGGTGCTGGAGGCTTTAAGCTGCGGAGTACCGAGATAGAGGAAGCCGACAATTTTGTCATGCTCACCACAGGAGAATCCTTCCCGTACGGCTACGCTCTCCGTCAGCGGCCCGGTGCGCCAGATGCCGTTGAAGCCCTGCGCGACGGCGGCCATTTGCATCGCCATTACCGCACAGCCCGCGGACATTTCCTGCTCCCAGACCGGCACCTTATGGTCGGCCTGGCATTTCGCCACGACAGCAATAATCATCGGTGCACGGAACGGGGCATTGCGCGCCTTGTCGATGCCCTTCTCATCCTGCCCGGCGGCAACCGCGCCCTGCTCCAGCAGCTGACTGAAACGATCGCGGCCTTCGCCTTCAATTACAAAGAAGTGCCACGGCTGCAGTGTGCCATGATCGGGGGCACGCATGCCGGCACGCAGAATGTTCTCCAGCTGCTCGCCTGCCGGGGCAGGTTCGGCCAGACGGGAAGCGCTACGGCGGTTAACAAGCAGTTCGAGTGCGTCCATTGGTTAACTCCTTTCTTGAAATTTACTCACAAAATTAACACGACGGCAGATTTTGTTACAGCCTGGCAGGCGATTCCTGCTGACAAGTGGCGGTTGGGTCATTACGATAACCCAACATTACCGTCCAGTGGCGACGGAAACAGTCATTTTCTGGTTAGGGAGAATACATGCGAACCCTTTGGCGAATCATTGCCGGTTTCTTTAAATGGACGTGGCGACTGCTCAACTTCGTCCGCAACCTGGTGATGAACATCTTCTTCATTTTTCTGGTTCTGGTTTGCGCGGGAATCTGGATGCACATCAGCAACGCGAATCAGGCGCAGCATTCGACCCGCGGGGCGCTGTTACTCGATATCACCGGCGTTATTGTTGATAAACCTTCCGCCAGCAGCCGTCTGGGCGTAATCAGCCGCCAGCTGTTTGGCGCGACATCAGACCGCCTGCAGGAAAATTCCCTGTTCGATATCGTCGATACCATCCGTCAGGCCAAAGATGACCGCAACATCACAGGCATCGTGCTGGATCTGAAAGATTTTGCCGGTGGCGATCAGCCGTCTATGCAGTACATCGGTAAAGCGCTGCGCGAGTTCCGCGACAGCGGCAAGCCGGTGATTGCCGTGGGCGACAGCTACAGCCAGGGGCAATATTATCTGGCGAGCTTTGCCAATAAGATCTGGCTCTCCCCGCAGGGCACGGTCGATCTGCACGGCTTTGCCACCAATGGCCTGTACTATAAATCGCTGCTCGACAAGCTGAAGGTCACCACCCACGTCTTCCGCGTCGGCACGTATAAATCCGCAGTGGAGCCGTTTATCCGCGACGATATGTCCCCTGCCGCCCGCGAAGCGGACAGCCGCTGGATTGGCGAGCTGTGGCAGAACTATCTCGGCACCGTTGCCGCTAACCGTCAGATTACGCCTGAGCAGGTGTTCCCTGGCGCGCAGGGCGTGCTCGAAGGCCTGCGTAAGGTTGACGGTGATACCGCAAAATATGCGCTCGATAACAAACTGGTTGATGCCCTGGGCACCAGCGCCGAGATTGAAAAATCCCTGAGCAAACAGTTTGGCTGGAGCAAAGAGGACAAAAATTACAGCGCCATCAGCATGTATGATTACTCGACGAAAAAACCGGATGAGAACGGTGACAGCGTCGCGGTGGTCTTTGCCAACGGTGCGATCATGGACGGTCAGGAGACCCCGGGGAACGTGGGCGGCGATACTACCGCGTCGCAAATCCGCGATGCTCGCCTCGATCCGAAAGTGAAGGCAATTGTCCTGCGG
Organism: Enterobacter vonholyi; assembly: GCF_008364555.1. GTDB lineage: Bacteria > Pseudomonadota > Gammaproteobacteria > Enterobacterales > Enterobacteriaceae > Enterobacter > Enterobacter vonholyi. The sequence goes on along the minus strand of NZ_VTUC01000006.1, from coordinate 6,088 downwards.
GTCAACAGCCCTGGCGGCAGCGTCAGCGCCTCTGAGGTGATCCGCGCTGCACTTGCCGCGGCCCGCGCCGCAGGCAAGCCGGTCGTCGTCTCAATGGGCGGAATGGCCGCCTCCGGAGGTTACTGGATCTCCACGCCAGCCAACTACATTGTGGCTAACCCAAGCACGCTGACCGGCTCGATTGGCATCTTCGGGGTGATCAACACCGTGGAAAACAGCCTGGATTCTCTGGGCGTGCATACCGATGGTGTAGCAACCTCTCCGCTGGCGGATGTGTCGGTGACCAAATCCCTGCCGCCGGAAGTTTCTGAGATGATGCAGCTCAGCATTGAGAACGGCTATAAACGCTTTATCACCCTGGTCGCGGACTCGCGTAAAAAGACGCCTGAGCAGATCGACCAGATTGCACAGGGCCACGTATGGACCGGCCAGGATGCGAAGAGCAACGGGCTGGTGGACAGCCTGGGTGACTTCGATGACGCGGTGAAGAAAGCCGCCGAACTGGCGAAGCTTAAGCAGTGGCATATCGAGTATTACCAGGACGAACCGTCGTTCTTCGATATGGTCATGGACAGCATGTCCGGCTCGCTACGTGCCATGCTGCCGGAGGCGCTGCAGGCTTACCTGCCTGCGCCTGTCGCCACGGCGGCAAAAGCGATGAAGGCGGAAAGCGATAAGCTTGCGGCCTTTAACGATCCACAGAGTCGTTACGCGTTTTGCCTGACCTGCGCGAACGTCCGTTAAAACCGTCCCCTCTTCTCGCGAAGAGGGGATTTTTTTCTTTTGAAGAACAAGAACTCACTACCATGCAGAAGAAATCGATTTATGTAGCCTACACTGGCGGTACCATCGGTATGCAGCGCTCCGAAAACGGCTATATCCCCGTCTCCGGGCACCTGCAGCGTCAGCTTGCGCTGATGCCAGAATTCCACCGTCCGGAAATGCCTGACTTTACGATCCATGAATACGAGCCGCTGATGGACTCCTCCGACATGACGCCGGAAGACTGGCAGCATATCGCGGATGACATTAAAGCCCATTACGACCAGTACGACGGCTTCGTGATCCTGCACGGCACCGACACCATGGCGTTTACCGCCTCGGCGCTCTCCTTCATGCTGGAGAACCTGAGCAAGCCGGTTATCGTTACCGGGTCGCAAATTCCGCTGGCGGAGCTGCGCTCGGACGGGCAGATCAACCTGCTGAACTCCCTGTACGTGGCGGCGAATTACCCGATTAACGAAGTGTCGCTGTTCTTTAACAACCGTCTGTATCGCGGTAACCGCACCACCAAAGCCCATGCCGACGGCTTTGACGCCTTCGCCTCCCCAAACCTGCAGCCGCTGCTTGAGGCCGGTATTCATATCCGTCGTCTGGGAACCCCTCCTGCGCCGAACACAGCGGGCGAGCTGATTGTGCATCCGATTACTCCGCAACCGATTGGCGTGGTCACCATCTATCCGGGTATCTCTGCGGACGTGGTGCGTAACTTCCTGCGCCAGCCGGTGAAGGCGCTAATCCTGCGCTCCTACGGCGTGGGCAATGCGCCGCAGAATGGCGAATTTCTGAAAGAGCTTCAGGAAGCCAGCGAGCGCGGAATTGTGGTCGTGAACCTGACCCAGTGTATGTCCGGTAAAGTGAATATGGGCGGCTATGCCACCGGCAACGCGCTGGCGCATGCTGGTGTGATCAGCGGCTTCGATATGACCGTTGAGGCAACGCTGACTAAACTTCACTATTTACTGAGTCAGGATCTGGACATTCAGTCCATTCGCAGCGCGATGATGCAAAACCTGCGCGGCGAACTGACCCCGGACGAATAAGGAGTGCTCATGAAGCAACGCGCCCTGCTACTGGTCGATTTGCAAAATGATTTCTGCGCGGGCGGTGCGCTGGCCGTCGCCGAAGGTGACAGCACCGTTGACGTGGCAAACACGCTGATTGACTGGTGCAAAGCCCGTGGTGAAGCGGTTGTCGCAAGCCAGGACTGGCACCCTGCGAATCACGGCAGCTTTGCCAGCCAGCACAACGTAGAGCCCTTCACCCAGGGTGAACTCGACGGGCTGGCGCAAACTTTCTGGCCGGATCACTGCGTACAGCAGACGGAAGGCGCGGAGTTACATCCGCTCCTGAACCAGAAAGCCGTCGACGCAGTGTTCCATAAAGGTGAAAACCCTGCTATCGACAGCTATAGCGCGTTTTTTGATAACGGGCATCGCCAGAAAACGGCGCTGGACGCCTGGTTGCGTCACCACGAAATCACGGAGCTGATCGTACTGGGCCTGGCGACGGACTACTGCGTGAAGTTCACCGTGCTGGATGCGCTTCAGCTTGGCTACACCATCAGCGTCATCACCGACGGCTGCCGCGGGGTGAACATTCAACCACAGGACAGCGCTCAGGCGTTTATGGATATGGCTGCGGAAGGCGCAACCCTGTATACGCTCGAAGACTGGCTGGAAACGCAGGCATAGTCTTTTACGCCCTCTCCCTGTGGGAGAGGGCATCAACCCGCACCGTTATTGCATTTTAATCGTCGCAATCGGCTTCGGCGTGATACCGAAGTCCTCTTTCAGCTCGCGCTTGCTCTTCATCACCATCTGGCCTTTGGTGTCGATCGTCATGTGCTGTGCGTCGGTGTTGTTGCGCGCCTGCCACAGCATCACCAGCTGCAAACTGTTCTCTTTTTGCTCCGGCGTCAGCGCAACGCCGTCGGGCCATTTTCCCAGCTCCACGGCGGTCACCAGACGCTGATAAATCTCCTGCGTCATGCCGCTAATCATGTCATCAATATTCACACTCGCGCCCTTTCAAAGGAATAATTTGCTGAATCGTTTTTTCAACCCTTAATCTGGTCACCGTTTTCATCATCGGTGAAGCTCATTGAGGCTGAATTTACGCAGAAACGTTCGCCGGTAGGCTGAGGTCCATCCGGGAAAACGTGCCCAAGGTGCGCATCGCAGTTGCCGCAGCGAATTTCCGTACGCACCATGCCGTGCGACGAGTCGGTCAGATAGCGGATTGCCTCATCGCTCACCGGCTCATAGAAACTCGGCCAGCCGCAGCCAGAATCAAATTTCGTTTGTGAATTAAACAGCGGGGCATTACAGACCAGGCAGTGGTAGACGCCGTCCCGCTTGTTGTGCAGTAAACGCCCGGTGAACGGCGGTTCCGTTCCGTGATTCTGCGTCACGTAAAACTGCATTTCTGTGAGGTTTTTTTTCAAATCGTCAGGGTTACGTTGGTTCGACATATGCTTACATCTCGCTGTAGAAACAGACATCTTTCAACCCGGATTCTAACAAAACATTAACACCCTTGCGTGCACTTTTGATCTAAACTTATGTGTCGCGAATAAGCGGTCAGGCAATTGTGATCACGTTCACATTTTTATCCTGCGAGGACTTTAAAATCCCGGCGCAGCCCCCATATGGGTGCAAGCTCAAAGGGAAAGTGAGGCGAGTCAGTCGCACAAACGTTAGTCACAGGATTGATTTGTCGCAATGATTGACACGATTCCGCTTGACGCTGCGTAAGGTTTTTGTAATTTTACAGGCAACCTTTTATTCACTAACAAATAGCTGGTGGAATATATGACTATCAAAGTAGGTATCAACGGTTTTGGCCGTATCGGCCGTATTGTTTTCCGTGCTGCTCAGAAACGTTCTGACATCGAAATCGTTGGTATCAACGATCTCCTGGACGCTGAATACATGGCGTACATGCTGAAGTACGACTCAACTCACGGTCGTTTCGACGGCACCGTTGAAGTGAAAGACGGCCACCTGGTTGTTAATGGCAAAACCATCCGCGTTACTGCTGAAAAAGACCCAGCTAACCTGAAATGGAACGAAATCGGTGTTGACGTTGTTGCTGAAGCAACCGGTATCTTCCTGACCGACGAAACTGCGCGTAAACACATCACCGCTGGTGCGAAGAAAGTTGTTCTGACTGGTCCTTCCAAAGACAACACCCCAATGTTCGTTCGTGGTGCAAACTTCGAAACTTACGCTGGCCAGGATATCGTCTCTAACGCATCCTGCACCACCAACTGCCTGGCACCGCTGGCTAAAGTTATCAACGACAACTTCGGCATCATCGAAGGTCTGATGACTACCGTTCACGCGACCACCGCTACTCAGAAAACCGTTGATGGCCCGTCTCACAAAGACTGGCGCGGCGGCCGTGGCGCGGCTCAGAACATCATCCCATCCTCTACCGGTGCTGCTAAAGCTGTAGGTAAAGTACTGCCAGAACTGAATGGCAAACTGACTGGTATGGCGTTCCGCGTTCCAACTCCAAACGTATCTGTTGTTGACCTGACCGTTCGTCTGGAAAAAGCTGCTTCTTATGAAGAAATTAAGAAAGCAATCAAAGCTGCTTCCGAAGGCGCAATGAAAGGCGTTCTGGGCTACACCGAAGACGACGTTGTTTCTACCGACTTCAACGGCGAAGTATGCACTTCCGTGTTCGATGCTAAAGCAGGTATCGCACTGAACGACAACTTCGTTAAACTGGTTTCCTGGTACGACAACGAAACTGGCTACTCTAACAAAGTACTGGACCTGATCGCTCACATCTCCAAATAAGTTGAGATGAGTGCTTGATCCAAAAAGGCGACTTCGGTCGCCTTTTTTATTAATTTAACTTATAGTTTTTATTGTTTTTTTCTCTGCTACTGCCCACATTTTGCCCTCAATCGCCATCAGCTTTCATAACCTACCGCAATAGTTGAACAGCAGAAATAACCTATACTCACCATCTGTTGTAGAGATGTCCTTAAAAGTGGGGATGTGTACCTCGATACATCGGTTGACCTGTCGCGGCGTTCAATTTCAACTAAAGCGCCTTCTGCATGCTCTTATCGCCACAACAAGTTGATTTATGTCGATTTTTTAATTGATATCTATATTTAGTCCATGTAAATCAACGATTTTTATATCTCTAATATCACTTTTCTTTCTTGTTGCCTGTTTTGATGCGAAAATGAGCCACGCTTATAGAGGGATATGCGAAATGAATACAAAAAAACCTTCAGACGATGAATTGAAAGAATTCTTGCTTAAAATGTACCTTGAAGAGGTGCAAGCAGAAGAAGAGATTGCCCGGAAAGCTAAGGAACATAAAGAAATTCATGAAACCTTAAGGAAACTCGCTCCAACTGAATTTTATGAATATCTTTCCGAACAAAATCCGCCGATAAGATGCTCCATATGCGGCAACAGCAAATTCTCTACACCCACTACATCAACTGTGGACAGAAGTAAGCTTCCAGCCAACATGTCTGAACTCACTAAAGATGAACAGAAGTTAGCTAGAGAAGCAGCAAGAAGACTGCTCGTTACCTACACTTTTTTGACCGATATGAGTGGAGAAGTTGACTACAAAAAAGCTTACTACCCACTTCACTGCAGAACTTGCGGTCATTTAGACCTATTCCGGGCTTCAGTTATAAATCTCTGGAAGGAACAAAAAGAAAAGGCAGAGTTTTCATCTGAGTCAGATCCTATGGATGAGTGCGAAGATGAATAGGCTAAAAATTGTTGAGCGCGAGACCCCTTTAGAAGCACCATCTAAGGATGAAGCTAACCCTAATGGTACTGGAGGAGGCGGAGGAGGACGTATGGAAGATATAGTTAAAAGAGTTGAGCGCTTAGAAAGTGCTTTGACAGAAACAAGATTGGAACTTGTAAAACTGTCTACCCGCTCAGAATCGTTCGTTACAAAAGAGAACCTTCTTTCGGCAAAAGGCGAATTGAAAGACGCCCTTCAGATAACACAAGAAGCGATCATTAAAAAGATAGACGATCGTTTTAAAGACATTGAAGAGAAAGCCCGATGGAAGTGGGGAACTGTAGTTATTCCACTTTCCGTTGGCATTGCCGGGGTGCTGGCTACACTTCTCGTAGCACATTTTTCTAGTTAACAATTTTTGTTTGTAAAAGCCCGCTATTAGCGGGTTTTTTGTTGTCTGAATCGCCACGGATAATCTAGACACTTCTGAGCCGTTGATAATATAGGTTTTCATATTCAGCCGGTGGCATCTGCTCGCTCGAACCATGCCGACGCTTACTGTTATAAAACATTT
>NZ_VTUC01000017.1 GCF_008364555.1 Enterobacter vonholyi | reverse complement strand
CGCTTACCGCTCATGGGCACCTCTCTTTAAGTCATCTTAAATGACTCTGAGGTGTCTGTTAAACCCGTGGCGATTCAATCTGACGTTCTCACACACCCTCAGCCCCAGCTCGATGGCAACGGACAGACTGGTAAAAGAGCTTGTTGGCCAACTAAGCCCTGAACAGCGACAATTTGCCCTCGACTTACTACTAACAACATAAAAAAATCCCCGCAGATGCGGGGATTAATTATGCGTCTACTTTTTCTTTTTCAAGAGGAATAAGATCGTCATTGCTAGCCAATGCTACAGGCTGGCTTTTTTTGCTTATAAGCCCTTTAACGAAATTGATATTATCTACTGATGCATCAAGAAATTTATGGAATGATTTAGAATTAAGCATTTCAGTCCATGGTGTTGTATAGTCATCATCTTTAACAAACCTCAGTGGAGCCTCTTCAAGACGACTCAATGCTGAATCAAAAAGACGCTTTTCAAATTCACCATCTGAAACTTTACATGCCTCATTTTTATATCCTTCATAAGCCTTTGCCACTGAGGATTTGTATGCATAGTCTTCTGCAAGTTTAAACCTTTGATTTATTTGCTTTGTAGACATCCAAGCAAACCAAAGAGGCGCTCCAATGCTAAATACTGATAATAATAATTGTGTGAAAATCACAACAGCATTGGGATTCTGATTATTTAACACCCCTGATAATACTTTCAATCTTTCATATCCAACAAATCCGCCAACGCCTAGTGCGGTAGCCAATCCCGCCACCCAGAGTTGAATACTTCGATTGAGTTTATCAGCTTTTATTTCAAATGCCCCAGCCAATCCTTTTGAAGTTGATGCTCTTATAGCTTCCTCACAAAGTGCCAAATATCTTTCAGCTTCATTATTTTTCTTCGTTAACTCATCCAGAATTTTTTGAGCCTTTTCTTCTTGAGCTTCCAGCCCAAAATGTACCTTGGTTATTTTTTCTTTTAAATCTGATGCCTCTCTGTTGTATTCACGAAGTTCATTTAAATCAACAGGGATATTTTCCGCAGCTACGTGCGCATCATTGATGGTTTTAATTTTATCTTCAAGTAAATTTATCTCAGGATCCAATTTATTGAATCTAGCCTCCATGCTTCTAATTTTTCTACTTAAATTTCTTGGAAGCAAATTGGCGTTATCAAGTCTTTGCCATGTGAGTGACTCATCTATAAAATGGTCAATATAAGTCAAGGTTAACATATAAGATGCGATAGCTTTTGCTGAGTCTGAGCCATCAAACTCTGGGACATGAACCTTTGCAAGCCCGTCTATCTTTTCCGGGAGTGATTCATATGCCTTGATTTCTTTTTCGGTTAAATCAATATCACCATATACCTTCAACTTATTAATAATGCAAACAATTTGGTCAACCAAATCGTCTGATTTAATGGCAGGCAATTCCACACCCTCAGAGTCGGACAGCAAGCCTTTCGTCATTGAAATATTGCTAACGACTTCCTGTAGCCGCAAAAGCGCCTCATAAGTTCCTTTAAAACCTGTGTGCATATTTTTATCCATAAATTAAGGTAAAGTTTCAGCAGGTAGCTACTTACCTGTTTCGGCTTGTGTGGGTATAGTTCCAACTTTACCCCTTAAGCAAACAAGATTCCACCATGCCCTTCATATCAAAATATACCATGTGATTAACTTCGCTTAAAAATCCAACAGTAAAAAAATTCAGGCTTGCGCATCTCTTTTGATTTGCCGGTGTTGTATCTGTCGCTCACCGAGCTGCGCACTGAGGCGGTGCGGATAAACTCACGTTCACGGCCACTTTTGAGCAGCTTTTTAATCTCTGACAAAGTGAACGGCAGCCGCTGCCGGTATGTGTTTGCGATCTCCTCAAAATGGTTGAAATTAACCGCTATCTCCTCAGCCTTGTCTACTGGCGCATGGTTAATGCCATGCTGTTCTTGTGCATCGAGATAGTCGAATAACTCCCAGAACTCCTGCACCAGTGGATGATCGAGGCTGAGTGCGCGCTGGCGCTCTGCGGCGAGCCTGAAAATAAAATTACGTGTCAGCTCTATTTGAGATGGGTGAACCGGTACTACGTGCGCCAGAGCCATCAGAAAGCCGATAATTTGCGAATGGGTTTTAATGACACGCCGGTGTCTTATGTCGCCATGTTTGGCCATATCGGCCATCGCTTTGCGGTAGTGGTGATCGTACTCCTGCAGGACTGCTACCTCTCTTTGCGTGGCCGCAATGAAAAAGCCCGAGACGTCGCTCATTGGGATCTGCTCGAGTCGCTCAGCAGCAGCCTGGGTTGCGTCGGTCTGATTTGATTTATCAGTAAACATGCTCACGATACGCGACAAGGTAGCCTCTGAGGCGTCAACAGCAGCATTCTGAGCCAGAAGTATTGCCCCCGAAAGGTGGCTCATAAGTCTCGTTATTGTTGGTTTTAATCCCCAAAGAGCGCGACGCACGGCCGTTATAGAGAGACTTAAGCTCGTCATAGTCAAAGGCGCGAAGTTTCGATGGCTTATCACTTGAATTAGTGCGATCGCCCTCAATCAGTACCACCGGCAAATTTGCAACCTGAGAAAAGTTACGGCCGCGAGCTGCAGGCGTGGAATTGCTCGGATCAAACCCTTCATATTCCTCACGGCCGCAGAGCTTCCAGAGAAACTAGATAAGCGTACTTTTACCGGTGCCTGGCTCGCCGTGTATCTCAAGGAACGGGAAAGATTTATGCATTTCACGCGTCTGCTCTGCGAACAGCGAGCCGAGCCAGAACGCCAGAGCGGTGTAACCTTTAACGCCGAACGCTGACCATATATCGTTGAGCCAGCTGGTCGTAAACTGGCTCAGGTCGGTATTGATAACGAGTGAAGGGGTTAAGCTCAGGCTTTTGACGCTGGCCTTTTGGATCTCGAAATAGTCCTCATCATTGAGGTGAAAAACCCGGCCGCCGCTAACAGCTGCGCCATTCATAATCCACGCGCGAAACTCTTTGTTGTAACCGATGAAATTCTGCGTTTTAACTTCTTTTATCATCTGCAGTGAGCGCAGCAGGGTGTCCAGCTGCTTGGTGCTGCCGGTATAAGTGCCGCCCTTAGCAATATGCAGGAGGCGTTTTTTAAACTCGGCAGAGCTGGCCAGCTGGTTGGCAGTGAAAGTGCCTTTAATGGCTGGCGCGTGGGGCATGTTGACGCGCAGATAATACCAGGATTCATCCGTGGGCTCTGATCGCTGGAAATAAAGCGGCGTAAATTCGCAGTTTGATATCTCCTCGATCATGCCGGTTTCTTTGATGGCCTTGCGCTTGGCATCCTCCTCACTTGTGCACTCTCGATCAAAGTCGAGTATGCGGTCAAAGGCGCTCATGTACTTATTGAAATCAAGCTGAAACCAGTACGTACGGAACCCATAATTGAAATGAAACGATGTGCGCTCGGTATGCTCATAAATCAAAAGCGCCTTTGCACTTGGTGAGTCAGCCAGTAACAAGCGGCCATGATGCCGGTATTGCTTCCAGTCTTTTGGTGTCAGCTTGTCGCGCTGCAGTAAGTCATTCCAGTCAAGGTGGCCGCCGTTCTCCGTATGCAGCGCCGCGCTAACTTCCCAGCCATCTTCTGCAGCTCGCTTTGCAAACTTAACGATATGACTGCGGCCAGCCCGGTCGTCGTCAAAAGCCCAGATAAGCCGAGGGCGCTTTTTTGAGTCCGGGATTGCTTCGGCCAGCATGCTGAGCAGCATTGACGGGTAATTATTGCTGCTGAGCGTCGCGACGGCATAGAGCCCGGCTTGCACCAGGCTCATGGCATTAAAAATGCCCTCAGTGATAAATATCTTGTCAGCCTTACGCAGATCCATTCCTGGCGACTCCCACCAGTAGCCAGCATAAGACCCGATGAAATTGGCTTTCTGCTCAAATCGCTCAGGCTCATCAATGATGCGCTCCCATTTTTTGCCATTGGCCAGCGTAAACCTCACCGTGGCGCTGCCCATGCCATCACGCGCGAATGATTCCTGGGTGTAACAGCCTTTAAAGCGGGTAATGTCCAGGCCTCTGGCATCGCGTAGATAAGCATCTGCAGCTGCGTGGGGGTTTTGTGGGGTTGACTCGAAACGGCGCGACCAGTTTTCAAAGAGATCGGGGTAAAGGCTGCGCACGGTTATCTCTTTGCCGCACTTATTTTCACGGCCGCACTTAATTAGATAAGGGCGCTCCGTGCTTATGTACATTTCACGCTTATTGCAGTAAGGGCATAAGCCCTGCTGCAGATACTTCTCGCGTTCTTTAAAGTCAAAATCCTGCACCAGACGCCGCAGAGCCTCAGCTCTAACTTGCTCATTCATTGGTGCTAACGGGTTGCCGGTCATAATTTTGACTCCTTGTTATATGTTTCATGCGTCATTAGCTGCCAGTGGCGGCCATTGTCCTTGCTCAGAATGCGCCAGCGCCTGCCTAAGCGAATAACGAGATAATGGTGCGGTTTAATTCTTGAGTGGTTTTTGCGACCACGTATAAACGCGCTGAGCTCAATGCTGGCGCTTTTCCATATGCGGGCTGGCGCCGTGCAACCTGAAAGTGTGGGTAAACTAAAATCAGACATAAACCGCCCTTATTTATTTACAAAACCAGATTCCAGAAATAAAGCGCTGAATAGTAAGACCAGCCAGCAGCGAGAATAAAAGCATCAACCAACACCACAAAAACCACTGCAGAATATCCAGAGCATATGATTGAATCCTTAAGCGCCCCGCCATATCTGAAACGATGATAAATAAACAACGTAATAAATAAGCCGGCGAATAAGGCAAAATTTAATGATGTGATTTGTACGATTAACATGCGCACTCCGTCAGGTCGATGGGTAGCGGCACCTCTCCATCTATCACCTGCATAAGTATTGGCTTGAGTGCTGCCGTGGCCTCATCATCACCTGAGCAGAACGCCGTGCCATAGACGTGATGAATGCCATTTTGCAAGACATTGAAAGAAAGCGAGCGGCTACTGCTTTCAAACTCATTATTAAAATAAAAGTCCTCAAGCAGTTTATTAACCTGCTCGGCGTAAATCCTTTTCATGGCTTAATCTCTATTGCAATATTGAGTCAGGTTTAATTCCAGTTTGCTTCCAGTAATCAGCAGCAGACTTTATTACTTCTGCCTCTTTTTCATGTCCTGCGTAGGCCGCAGCACCTGAAATGCTATAAAGTTGATGGCAGCACCATTCAATTTCTGCCATTGAGTGATGGTTGATTTTTTTTCTCTGCTACCTTTTGGCGCAATGAATACATACTTAAAACTTCATTGGCTGAGTTAACAAATGGGATTAAATGATTAATCATAACTATCTCCAGAGTATTAAATGACAGTATGAAAATTAATTCATCATTTCCGTATAGCGCTCGCCCTTGTAACGCGCATTCATATAGATAGCGTAGAGATTTACCTCGCGTTTTTTACCTGGCCCAGGCTGAATGATTGGTATCGTTCCGCGATCAGCGCGATTGCGCATCGCCCCAACTGATACACCCATACGCTTTGCATAGTCTGCAATTGACTCAGAAACACGATCTCCAAATGGGTAATCGTGGGGCAGCTTGCTGCTCGATGATGCTGAATCTAGTGAGTTTTCCAATTTTTTAGTCATTAATGCTATCCTCTTGGATCCTTGCGCCCTGATGCTGCTTGATGCAGTTTGCGGGGTTATTAATGTCTTAAGGTGCACATTTGTGAACCTTAAACGCAAATTTAGAGCACAAAGAGGAACCATGTCAAGAGAACTTGGGGAAAAGATAAAGGCTATCCGTGAGGCTGAGGGTCTTACTCAATCAGCATTTTCTGAGGTGACAGGAATTTCGTTGAGCACTATCAAAAAATATGAGACCGGCGTGCGCGATCCAGGTGGTTCGACGCTGGTTAAGATCACAAGTCATAACCTCTTCAAAAAATACACAATGTGGCTAATGAGCGATGAGACCAATGAGGTGGCCGGACAGATTAGTCCGGCTCTCTCCCCTAATGGGCAAAACAGCACATCCGACCACCAAAACGGCAAAAAGGCTGGCTAGTAGCTAGACGAATAATGGAATTATGGTCAACTGGTGGAATATGAAGCTACAAAACAAACCTTTTAGAAGATTAATCCACTAGTTAATCAGACGTTTATTCTGAGACTTATACTCACTTATGGGTAGGAATATTCTCAGTTAAAAACACTTAGCCAATTTCAGGGGGTTGCCGGATGACAGTTTCTAAGCTACCGGACGGGAAATACCTCGTAGATTTGCGCCCACAAGGCCGCGAGGGTAAGCGCATACGGAAACGCTTTCCGACTAAGTCAGAGGCTCAGCAATATGAGCGCTGGGCTATTAGCCATTACCACAACAAAGAATGGAAAGAACGACCTGCTGACCGCAGAAAGCTCTCTGAGCTCATTGAACTCTGGTACCAAGTGAAGGGGCAGATGATGAAATCTGCCACTAGCACGCATAATAAAGTAAAGGCTATCGACAAACGCCTCGGGTATCCGCGCGCGGATCAGATTAATAAAAAAATGATTGCTGACTACCGCGCCAGAAGATTCGAATCGGGGGTAAGCCCAAACACTATTAATCGTGACATCACGGCCATATCAGCTGTTTTCACAACTCTGATTGATACGGGCAATTTCCACGATAAAAACCCATTCTCCGGCGCAAAAAAATTTAAAGTAGCTACTCCTGAAATGGGCTTTCTCTCGTTATCAGAAATTGCCGCCCTGCTCGCCGAATTGCCAGAAGATGAGAGCCTCGCTGCAGAGCTTTCTCTTTCAACCGGTGCACGTTGGGGGGAGGTTAAGAGATTGGCCAGCACGCGAGTGGCTCATGGTCGTGTCACCTTTATTGATACTAAAAACGGAAAGGATCGCACCGTACCAATTAGCCAAAAGCTTGAGGCGGCACTTAAAGCCCGGGGGCGCGGTCTGCTCTTTCCTCATATTGATTATGACCTGGTGCGCGATGCGCTTAAGAAGGTTGCACCAGAACTGCCGAAAGGCCAGGCGGTACACGCCCTGCGCCATACTTTTGCCTCTCACTTTGTGATGAACGGGGGAAATATCCTCGTACTGCAGAAGATACTCGGACACGCCAAGATCCAACAAACGATGGTTTACGCACATTTAGCCCCTGACTACCTGCAGGACGCCGTCAGATTTAATCCGATGGAGAAAGCTATATGATTTTGCCCGGCGCTTGCCGGGCTTTTCTTAAAGTGTCCACATATTGCCCCAAACACTGATGTAAGATGGGGTTTTGTGTTGTAGAATGATGTAACCATTTTACTGTTAAATCAGTAAGTTACTGAATTCGCTGAATGGAAAGGAGTCCACTTCGGTCGCCTTTTTTTATTTATAAGACAGAGGATTGCTTAATGATTAATAAAATTTTTGCACTTCCGGTAGTCGAACAGCTTACCCCTGTGCTATCCCGCCGTCAGATTGACGGTGCTGATATCATCGTCGTTGACCATCCGCGTGTTAAAGCGTCCGTGGCGCTGAACGGCGCTCACCTGCTCTCCTGGAAACCGGAAGGCGAAGCCGAAGGTTTGTGGCTGAGCGATGCGACCTCCTTCAAAAAAGGGGCAGCGATCCGCGGTGGCGTGCCTATCTGCTGGCCGTGGTTCGGCCCGTCCGCCCAGCAGGGTTTGCCTTCTCACGGTTTTGCCCGTAACCAGCAGTGGACCCTGAAAGCGCACAACGAAGACGATAACGGCGCCGTGCTGACCTTTGAGCTGCAGGCTAATGATGAAACCCGCGCCCTGTGGCCGCACGATTTCACCCTGTATGCCCGCTTCAAGCTGGGTAAAACCTGCGAAATCGAACTGGAAGCTCACGGCGAGTTCGAAACCACCTCTGCCCTGCACACCTATTTCAACGTGGGTGATATCAGCGCAGTGAAGGTGAGCGGCCTGGGCGATACCTATATCGATAAAGTCGATAACGCGAAAGAAGGCAAACTGAGCGACGGCGTTCAGGCATTCCCTGACCGTACCGACCGCGTCTACCTGCACCCGGAAGCGTGTAGCGTGATCCACGACGGCGCCCTGAACCGCGGCATTGAAGTGGTCCATCATCATCACAGCGATGTGGTGGGCTGGAACCCGGGTCCTGCGCTGTCCGTCAGCATGGCCGACATGACGGATGAGGGTTATAAAACGTTTGTCTGCGTGGAAACGGCTCGCGTGACCAACCCGCAGAAAGCGAGTGAAGAAAAACCGTCTCGTTTAGGGCAGACGATTCGCATTGTGAAGCGATAATTTCTCTGCACCACGCTAAAGCAAACGGGGCGCAAGCGCCCCGTTTTGATGCATAGATTGCACTAAATTAATGCACAATCAGAACTTGTAGCTCACACCCACAGAGAAGATACCTGCCCAGGACTTATCGACCATCGGGCTATCCTTCACTTCGTCGCTCAGACGCTCGTAGCGGCCGGTACCGTACACGCTCCAGTCGCCAAGGAAGTTGTAGCTCGCTGTCAGCTCCAGGTAAGGATCCCAGCCGTCATCTGCACTATAACTTTTCAGACCACTGCGGCGGGACTCATTTTTAGAGACGCCGTAGTAATAGTCGTTGTAGTTCTCGCTGTTGTACTGCACACCGATACCCGGCGTCAGGGTCAGCCCACCGTTGGTATAGCGGTACAGCCACGCCAGGTCCCAGATAAAGCCGTTGCTGTTATCCAGCGTGTCACCCGCCAGGGCCGTACGCAGGAAGCCATACTGGGTGTTATGCACGTATGAGAGGCCGGCCATCATCGAGCTTTTACGCTTGTCGAGCTGGCGAAGCGCGTGGCTGTCACTGTCACCCGGCTTGAAGTGCGTTGGATCGTAGTAGGCCATTATGGAGAGCTTATCGGCCTTGTCGTTCCAGAGATAGTAGCCGCCGCCGAGCCCGCGGAACCAGACGTTATCCCCTTCATAGGTGATAACCGGAACAGGATACACATCACGGTCATACTGTTTGTACGGGCTGTTAATGACGCCAACACCCGCGCCAAGCGTCCACTGACTTTCCGCCTGTGCGGTGCTTACTGCGGTCGCGGCAAGGATGCCTAATGCCAGAAGTTTGAGTTTGGTCACAATCCATTCTTTCCTGTAGTCAAATAATCAGCGGGTGAAGTGTAACCGCCATTCCCGTACATCCCAAAATTTTTTGCCTGCTAATCAGTCTGATTAACCCGTTATTTTTAACTTTTCAGATGACAACACGCTTTCATTTATATGACCGCTGAATGAAAAACGTGCATTTGTCTTATAACGACAGTGGAAATTTTTGGATGAGTTATTGATATGTCATTGAAAGTAGATTTTGTGGGCATGCAAGTTTTGCAAATGCCATCTACGCTTTAATTTAAGAAGAGTTTTCCTGAACACCCTGCGGTTCTTAGCGTCTGACCTGGCACACAGGTTGCTGCTCTGGCAGTGAGGTGCGAGAGATTCTCTTCCGGGAGCCTCCACTACTCATACGAACGGCTCTTATCCTGTGCTAAAAAACGAAAGGACGGCATGCCATGAATATATTCGATCACTATCGCCAGCGCTATGAAGCTGCCAAGGACGAAGAGTTCACACTGCAGGAGTTTCTTACCATCTGTCGGCAAGATCGCAGTGCCTATGCCAATGCGGCAGAACGGCTATTGATGGCTATTGGTGAGCCAAACATGGTTGACACTGCCCTGGAGCCTCGGCTTTCCCGTCTCTTTTCGAATCGGGTGGTCGCCCGATATCCGGCGTTTGAAGAGTTCTATGGTATGGAAGATGCCATCGAACAGATTGTCTCCTATCTGAAGCATGCCGCTCAGGGTCTGGAAGAGAAGAAACAGATCCTCTATTTACTCGGCCCGGTGGGCGGCGGTAAATCCTCGCTGGCGGAACGCCTGAAGTCGCTGATGCAGCGCGTGCCTATCTATGTGCTGAGCGCCAACGGCGAGCGCAGCCCGGTGAATGACCATCCGCTGTGCCTGTTCAATCCGCAGGAAGATGCGCAGATTCTGGACAAAGAGTATGGCATCCCGCGTCGCTATCTCGGCACCATCATGTCGCCGTGGGCGGCAAAACGCCTCCACGAGTTTGGTGGCGACATAACCAAATTCCGCGTGGTGAAGGTCTGGCCATCTATCCTTGAACAGATCGCCATCGCCAAAACTGAACCCGGCGATGAGAACAACCAGGACATCTCGGCGCTGGTGGGTAAAGTTGACATCCGTAAGCTGGAAAACTTCGCGCAAAACGACCCGGATGCCTACGGTTACTCAGGCGCGCTCTGCCGGGCTAACCAAGGGATTATGGAATTCGTCGAGATGTTTAAAGCACCGATTAAAGTGCTGCATCCGCTGCTGACGGCGACCCAGGAAGGCAACTACAACGGGACGGAAGGTATCTCCGCTCTGCCGTTTAACGGGATTATTCTCGCCCACTCGAACGAATCTGAATGGGTGACCTTCCGTAATAACAAAAACAATGAGGCCTTCCTTGACCGCGTGTACATCGTCAAGGTGCCTTACTGCCTGCGGATCTCCGAAGAGATCAAAATTTACGAGAAACTGCTTAACCACAGTGAGCTGGTGCATGCACCCTGCGCGCCCGGCACGCTGGAAACGCTGTCACGCTTCTCCATCCTTTCGCGCCTGAAAGAGCCGGAAAACTCCAGCATCTACTCGAAAATGCGCGTGTATGACGGTGAGAGCCTGAAGGATACCGATCCGAAAGCGAAATCGTATCAGGAATATCGTGACTATGCCGGGGTTGATGAGGGGATGAACGGTCTGTCCACGCGTTTCGCGTTTAAGATCCTCTCCCGCGTATTTAACTTCGACCATGCGGAAGTGGCGGCCAACCCGGTTCATCTGTTCTACGTGCTGGAACAGCAAATCGAACGCGAACAGTTCCCACAGGAGCAGGCTGAACGCTATCTTGAGTTCCTGAAAGGTTACCTGATCCCGAAATACGCCGAGTTCATTGGCAAAGAGATCCAGACGGCCTACCTGGAATCCTATTCAGAGTACGGGCAGAACATTTTTGACCGTTACGTCACCTACGCTGACTTCTGGATCCAGGATCAGGAGTACCGCGACCCGGATACCGGCCAGCTGTTTGACCGTGAATCCCTGAACGCGGAGCTGGAAAAAATCGAGAAGCCTGCCGGGATCAGCAACCCGAAAGACTTCCGTAATGAGATTGTGAACTTCGTCCTGCGCGCCAGAGCGCATAACAACGGGCGCAATCCGAACTGGACCAGCTACGAGAAGCTGCGCACGGTCATTGAGAAGAAAATGTTCTCCAATACCGAAGAGCTGCTGCCGGTGATCTCGTTTAACGCCAAAACCTCAACCGATGAACAGAAAAAACACGACGATTTTGTCGACCGTATGATGGAAAAAGGCTACACCCGCAAACAGGTGCGCCTGCTCTGCGAATGGTACCTGCGCGTGCGTAAATCGTCTTAAAACAAGTGCCCGGCGGCGCTTAGAGCCTGCCGGGCCTACAAAATGCAAGTTGGCAAATGCAGTACGGGGGGTATATGACCTGGTTTATTGACCGGCGTCTTAACGGCAAAAACAAGAGCACGGTGAACCGCCAGCGCTTCTTGCGTCGTTATAAAGCGCAAATTAAACAGTCTATCTCCGAGGCCATCAACAAACGCTCGGTGACCGACGTCGACAGCGGCGAGTCTGTCTCCATCCCCACTGATGACATCAGCGAACCGATGTTTCATCAGGGGCGAGGCGGCCTGCGCCATCGCGTACACCCAGGTAATGACCACTTCATTCAGAACGACAGAATTGAGCGCCCTCAGGGCGGCGGAGGTGGTTCAGGAAGCGGTCAGGGACAGGCCAGCCAGGACGGTGAAGGTCAGGACGAATTTGTCTTCCAGATTTCAAAAGATGAATATCTCGACCTGCTGTTCGAAGACCTGGCGCTGCCGAATCTGAAGAAGAATCAGCATCGTCAGCTTAATGAATATAAAACCCACCGCGCGGGCTACACCGCCAACGGCGTACCCGCCAACATCAGCGTCGTACGTTCGCTGCAGAATTCGCTGGCGCGACGCACGGCCATGACGGCAGGAAAACGGCGCGAGCTGCGCGAGCTGGAGAGCAGCCTGAAGGTGGTGGAAAACACGGAACCGGCGCAACTGCTGGAAGAGGAGCGCCTGCGTAAAGAGATTGCAGAGCTGAGGGCGAAGATCGAACGGGTACCGTTTATCGACACCTTTGACCTGCGCTACAAGAACTACGAAAAACGCCCTGAGCCCTCCAGCCAGGCGGTGATGTTCTGTCTGATGGACGTGTCCGGCTCGATGGACCAGGCAACCAAGGATATGGCGAAGCGTTTTTATATTTTGCTCTACCTTTTCCTGAGCAGAACCTATAAGAACGTGGAGGTGGTCTATATCCGCCACCACACCCAGGCGAAGGAGGTGGATGAACATGAGTTCTTCTACTCTCAGGAAACCGGGGGGACCATCGTCTCGAGCGCGCTGAAGCTGATGGATGAAGTGGTCAAAGAGCGCTACGACCCGGCGCAGTGGAATATTTATGCTGCGCAGGCGTCGGACGGCGATAACTGGGCCGACGACTCACCGCTGTGTCACGAGATTCTGGCGAAGAAAATTCTGCCTGTGGTGCGTTACTACAGCTATATCGAAATCACCCGCCGCGCGCACCAGACCCTGTGGCGAGAATATGAGCATCTGCAGGCGATGTTCGACAATTTTGCCATGCAGCATATCCGTGACCAGGATGATATTTATCCGGTGTTCAGGGAGCTGTTCCACAAGCAGTCTGCTACCAGCAACGCATAACCCAACAGCCAGCGAGCCCGCTGGCTGTTTTCTTTCGACCCCGCTCATCCCGTGCTAATGTAGAACGCTGCATACTGGATTATCACCGGGAAATCGTTATGACTGACGACGTTATTGAGGCAGGAACCCACCAGCAACTGATTACCTTACTCACCGAGCAGGGCGCGCGGTTTCGCGTCATGGAGCACGAGGCGGTCGGGAAATGTGAAGCGGTAAGTGAAATTCGCGGGACCGATCTGCGGCAAGGCGCAAAAGCCCTGGTCTGCAAGGTGAAGGGAAACGGCGTAAAAAAACACGTTCTGGCGATCCTCGCCGCCGACCTGCAGGCTGACCTGAGCCAGCTTGCCAGCCATTTTGGCGGGCTAAAAGCCTCCCTCGCCAGCCCGGCGGAAGTCGATGCCCTGACCGCCTGCGTTTTCGGCGCTATCCCGCCCTTTAGCTTCCATCCTGACCTGGCGCTGGTTGCCGACCCGCTGCTGTTCGAGCGTTTTGACGAAATCGCGTTTAACGCCGGCCTGCTGGAGAAATCCGTGATTATGGATACCCAGGATTACCTGCGCATCGCCCGTCCTGAGCTTGTCACCTTCCATAAAGCGTAACTGCGATGGCTGACGCCCTGTCAGCCTTTTCGTTCCAGAAACAGCACGGAGGCAACGAGAATAGCGGCAATAGCGAAAAACGATGAGGAGATAATCAGCGTTTCAACAAACATGTGATCGTTCATGATGGCGACCCTTTTGCGATATCTGCTTTCGTTTTAATCCGCGTAAATGACAAGGTAATGACAACGATAAAATCTTTTTAAAACTGTTCTCTGCCGCGTTTGCGCGTACAGTAAACAGAACAATTTTTCTGGCAAGGATTCCTTATGTTTGACCCTACTCTGCTCATACTTCTGGCACTGGCCGCGCTCGGCTTTGTCAGCCATAACACCACCGTCGCCATCTCGATTCTGGTGCTGATTATTGTGCGCGTGACCCCGTTAAATACCTTTTTCCCGTGGATAGAAAAACAAGGCCTCACCATCGGGATCATCATCTTAACCATCGGGGTAATGGCGCCCATCGCCAGCGGTACGCTTCCTGCATCAACCCTGCTGCACTCGTTCGTAAACTGGAAATCGCTGGTGGCGATCGCGGTGGGGATTTTTGTTTCGTGGCTGGGGGGACGCGGCGTTACGCTGATGAGCAGCCAGCCCTCGCTGGTGGCGGGTCTGCTGGTGGGCACCGTGCTGGGCGTGGCGCTCTTTCGTGGCGTACCGGTCGGCCCGCTGATTGCGGCAGGCCTTGTCTCTCTGTTTATCGGGAAGTCGTAGTCAGGCTGGCCATATAACGCGCCGGCGTCTGTCCCAGTCCCTTTCTGAACATGGTGATAAACGCGGTGGTAGAGTCATAGCCCAGTGACTGGGCCACCTGCTGTACCGATTTCCCGCCGATCAGGTGCTGTAATGCCACAATTAGCTGCAGCTGGTGACGCCAGCGGCGAAAGCTTAAGCCGGTCTCTTTCACCACCAGCCGCGCCAGGCTGCGCTCGCTCATGGCGAAGTGGCTCGCCCATTGCGCCAGCGTCTGCCAGGCGGCGGGCTCTTCCGCCATTTTCTCGCTCATCAGCCTAATTTTGGGATGGGGCGAGACGGGCAGCTGCAGATGCTCCTGACGCTGGAGCGGCAGCTCATCAAACAGGACGTCCACCAGACGCGAGGTGGCCGCGAGCTGCAGCTGTTCACGAGATTTTTCCGCGAGCGATAAAATCAGCTCCCGCACCAGGGGGGAGATTTTCAGGGTACAGCAGCGCTCGGGCAGGCTGACGGCCCCCGGCTCAATAAACAAAAAGCAGAGCTGCGCGCCCGGCGTGGCCCTGTTGCTATGCGGCATTTGCCCGGGGATCCAGACGGCGTATTGAGGCGGCACCATCAGCATCGCATTTTCCACTTCACAGGTGATTGCGCCGCCGAGGGCCAGAATCAGCTGCCCCTTACGGTGATGATGTCGGGGAATATACTGTTCCTCCGCCACCACGCGGATGCGAAATGCGACGGCCGCATCGTACTGGCTATCTGGATCGTAGCCTTCCAGTCCCAGACCAATCATCAGTTTGTCCGATATTAGCGATAAACTGTCATTTTAGCCTGATTTCAACCGCTGATAAAATGGTTATTGTGTGCGCTCGCTTGAACGTATGAGAACATAATGACTACTGCTATTCGCACCTCAGGAAAACACGGCGCGCTGTTGGTTGCAGGCATCCTGATGATTGCCACTACGCTTCGCGTCACCTTTACCGGCGCAGCGCCGCTGCTCGATACAATTCGTCTTGATTATGGCTTAAGTACGGCGCAAACCGGTCTGCTGACCACCCTGCCCCTGCTGGCTTTCGCCATTGTCTCGCCGCTCGCCGCGGGCGTTGCCCGGCGTATCGGCATGGAGCGCAGCCTGTTTATCGCCCTGCTGCTGATTTGCGTCGGGATTGCCGTTCGCTCCCTGCCTTCCGCCGCTTTGCTTTTCACCGGAACGGCGATCGTCGGCTGCGGTATTGCGCTCGGGAACGTGCTGTTACCCGGATTAATTAAGCGTGATTTTCCCGGCCAGGTGGCGAAGCTCACCGGCGCCTATTCCCTGACGATGGGCGTCTCGGCGGCGTTCGGTTCGGCAATGATCGTTCCCCTGGCACAGGGTAGCGCCGGCTGGCATGGCGCGCTGCTGATGCTGATGGCGTTTCCGCTGGTCGCGCTGCTGCTCTGGCTGCCCCAGTGGCGTCAGAAACACGTCGCAACGGTAACGGCCGCAGGCGCGCTGCATAACCGCGCGATCTGGCGCTCGGCCCTCGCCTGGCAGGTCACGCTCTTTTTGGGGATAAACTCGCTGATTTACTACGTCATCATCGGCTGGCTGCCGGCGATACTGCTGAGCCACGGCTACAGTGAAGCGCAGGCTGGCTCGGTGCACGGTCTGTTGCAGCTGGCTACGGCCGTGCCGGGACTCGCCGTTCCGCTGATCCTCCACCGTCTGAAAGACCAGCGGGCGATCGCAGGCGCGGTGGCGCTGATGTGCGCGATAAGCGCGGCGGGATTATGGTTTATGCCGGGCATGGCCGTGATGTGGACGCTGGTGTTTGGCTTTGGCACAGGGGCAACGATGATCCTCGGCCTGACGTTCATCGGTCTGCGCGCCAGTTCTGCACACCAGGCGGCGGCGTTGTCCGGCATGGCGCAGTCGATTGGCTATCTGCTCGCCGCCTGCGGTCCCCCGCTGATGGGAAAAATTCACGATAGCGCGGGAGACTGGCAAATCCCGCTTCTGGGCTGCGCCCTGGCCGCCGTGATAATGGCCCTCTGCGGCATCTTAGCCGGGCGAGACCGGGAGATCGCGCCCCGTTAAACAGTGTGGCAGACCCTCGGGTCTGCCTTTTTTACCCCCGAGCGGCGCGCAGCATCGCCTGCACCAGCACGACCGGACGCCCTTCGAGCGCGGCACGCTCGTGCTGGAATAAGGTGATCACGAAGAACGGGTGCGTAACCAGCTCCGCGGCGCGAATTTCCCCCTGATCGTCCCAGCCCGTAACATGCATATCACCGCTTTCCAGCGCCTGTGCAAACGCCGGCGACACGCCATAGTTACAGTGATACCCCTCTTCAATTTCCGGCTTGCCGTATGCTTTGGCGATCAGCGTATTTTTGCGCAGTTCAATCGCATCGGTTTTTTCCACCAGCGAGCAGGTCAGCGGCGCAATCACCATGGTGCCTTCGGTATCCGTCTCTGCGTGTGCCGCATCGGCCCAGCCCAGCACGTTTCGGGCATACTCAATCAGCGCGTGCTGGAACCCGCCGCAGGTGCCCAGGAACGGGATGCTGTTTTCACGGGCGTAGCGCGCGGCGATAAAAGCGGCCTCGGTGTTTTTGTAGGGGCTGGCAGGAACCAGCCAGATGGCATCGTAGCCCACCAGATCTTCAGGGCTAGTCAGCTCCGTGGTGGCCAGCCAGTCGTAATCGGCGGTGAGGTCAAGGACTGCTGCAGCGTCGTCAATGGCCAACGGGATCGCCTGATGCGCAATAACATTGGGATTGTAATCGCCAACCAGCGCAATGCGCAGCGTCGTTTTAACCGGGAGGTGTTCCATGAAAGGTTCCTTATGCCAGAGTATTATCAGATAACATAAGGAACCTCAGACTACCGATCTTTTGCAATTATCACAATACCTTAAATTGGGAGGGTGAAATCATGATTCAGTGCAAACGCGTTTACGAACAGGCAGTTCCGGACGACGGCTATCGGGTGCTGGTGGACAGGCTCTGGCCTCGCGGGGTTAAAAAAACGGACCTCGTTTATGACGAATGGTGTAAAGCGCTCACGCCCTCGAATGAACTACGCAAGGCCTTTCATAGCGAAACCATTGATTTCACCGCCTTCAGTAAGGCCTATCGGGAAGAGCTTGCGCAGCATGCTAACGAGGGAGTGCGTCTGGCGACGCTGGCGCGCAGGCAGACCGTCACCCTGCTCTTTGCTGCCAAAAACACGGAGCAAAATCACGCCCTGATCTTAGTCGACTGGCTGCGTCATCTGTGATCAGCCGATCGTCAGTTCATCCAGAATTTGCGGCGCTTCATCCGGGGTGAGCGGCATCAGATGTTCGGCGCGTACAAACGCAAAGCCGTGCTGGTTGTCAAAGGCGTAGACATCACCCGTCACCAGCCAAAGCGCGCGATCTGCGGTGGCCGGTAATTGCGTCATCACGCCGTTGACCGGGTTAACAAAACGCAGACCAGGCTGGCAGAGGCCAAATAGCTCAACAGATTTACCAATATTGCGACGGCCTGACGCCGTGCGGGCACCCACGATCATCGCCATGCTGCCCGGTTTTAGCTGAAACATACTTCTCTCGCGGAAACGAATGCCAGAAACTGGCTAAGATTAATCCTAAAGAGAAGTGTATCGCAGGCGGTATCCGTCTGTCACCTGGTGGGTTGCGGACGATCGCGACGATAGAGCGTCCATTCATCGATCACTTCCCCGCCCGGTAATTTGCACTCGGTGCGAACGCCCTGCGGGCTTTGAATCGGGATCTGTTCCCCGCCTTTCTCCAGGCAGTAGACGGAGGCCGGGTTCGCCATACCAATAGCGTGCGGCGGTTTCGGCGCATCGGGTGGCGTGGGTTTTGCGGTACAGGCGGTCAGGGGAAGCGCCAGCGCCAGAAGCAGAAATCTCATCTCATTGATCCTTTTGACGTCATTACACCCTAAGGGTAACGGGTCATCGCCGCGTTCTCCATGATTTCTCCATTTTAACTGCACTTTTCAGCACTATAGTGTGGCATGTTCTCGATTTGACCAGAGAACATCATTCCGTAATCAAGATGTCTTTGCCCCGGTCTCAACAACGGGGCTTTTTTTCTCGCCTGCTCCCCGCTTCCTGCATATATTAAATTTTCTGTATTCATGTTTTACTATGCCTGAAGCCTAAAAACTCAGCATAACATGCAGATGCAGACGTCTTCTGCCAGGGAGTCATTCTACGTCATGTCGGATCTTATCCTCGCTCGCGTTTCAGAAACCCTTGCCACCGAGCAGTCCCTTGAAAGCCTCGTTCGCCAGCTGCTGGAGATGCTGGAGATTGTCACCGACATGGAGTCGACCTACCTGACGAAGGTCGATATCGAGGCGCGGCTGCAGCACATCCTCTACGCCCGCAACAGCAAGCAGATGACGATCCCGGAGGGTCTGAGCGTCCCATGGGACGAGACGCTGTGCAAGCGTGCGCTGGACAGTGACACGTTATTCAGCAATGACGTACCCGAACGTTGGCCCGAGTGTGAAGCCGCAAAAGCGCTTGGCATTACGACCTACATGAGTATACCTGTCCATCTTGCGGATGGTTCACTCTACGGTACGCTCTGCGCCACCAGCACGGCCAGAAAGCCGCTTAGCGAGCGCGGGGAACAGGTTCTGAAGCTCTTCGCCGGGCTGATCGCCCAGTCCATTCAGAAAGAGTCGCTGGTAACCCAGCTTCGCGAAGCCAATGCGGCCCTCATCGCGCACTCCTACACGGATGCCCTTACCGGTTTACCCAACCGTCGCGCCATTTTTGAAGATCTGACCACGCTGTTTTCTCTGGCCCGGCACCTTAAGCGTAACGCCATCATCGCGTTCATCGATCTGAATGATTTCAAACTGATTAACGATCGTTACGGCCATGAGGCTGGCGACCAGTTCCTGATAGAAGTGGGCAAGCGTTTGAAGGAAGAGAAACAGCAGGACGATATTATCGGTCGACTGGGTGGTGATGAATTTCTGGTCGCATCGCTGAGCCAGCTCCACGAGGACGGAGATAACGCGCAGGTTACGCTGCTCAAAACGCGCCTCAGCGCCTGCATCGCAGGCGAATACTGGCTGGGCAGCGTTCATATTATTTATCCGGGCGCCAGCCTCGGCGTTATCGAAGTGGACCCTGCCGCAACCGATCCTGACAGCGCATTACGCGACGCGGATGTCGCGATGTATCAGGATAAGAAAGGAAAAAGCAAAACACGCTTTCTCACTATGGATTAACCCCGTACACTCTACGGCGTTACAAAAACCGAAACAGGTGATGATATGAGAATAGGGATCCTCTTCCCGGTCGTTATTTTTATAACGGCGGTGATTTTTTTAGCGTGGTTTTTTGTCGGTGGTTACGCGGCGCCTGGGGCATAAATGAGAAAAACGACCCTCATTATGCTGATCGTTGCCATCGCGGCGTTTGCCGGCACCCAGCTTGGCTGGTGGTAAACGCCAATACGTAAAAAGGCCGCCATCTGGCAGCCTTTTTTCAACGCTTTTAAGCCTTAGCTTTTGATTTTTCTGTAGATAAACAGAACAACCAGCGCACCAATCACCGCGACGGCGAAACTGCCGAAGTTAAAGCCATCGACTTTGCCAAAACCGAACAGCGTACTGATCCAGCCGCCGACTACTGCGCCGACAATACCCAGTATTACGGTGACGATAAACCCACCGCCATCTTTGCCCGGCATGATCCACTTCGCCAGAATACCCGCAATAAGCCCAAAGATAATCCAGGATAAAATTCCCATAACTTTCCTCTCTGTATGGTTTTTGTCATTAAATCAACGACACAAAAAAGAATAGCACAGGATTTCAGAAAGGAAATTTGTGATAGGCGTCACAATGAGAGAGTGAGTGATTATTCATCAACAAAAAGAGCGTGCCACATAAACTGTGGGGTTGCATCTTTTGTTGAGAAAGATTATCTTTCTCAACACTGAATAGTTGAGCGAAATACTCAGGTATTCAGTACGACATTGCTCACATTGCTTCCAGTTTTTCTTGCCCACTCCTGAGTGGGCTTTTTTTTCTGCTCATACCCCAACAAACGCGTAACGGTTACGTCCTGCGCGCTTTGCCTGATAGAGGGCCTGGTCAGCGGCAATAATGATATTTTGCTGGCTGCCAGCGATGTCGACGGCACGTGCGGTAGAAATCCCGACGCTGACCGTTACCCGTCCGAAGGGGCTAAAAGCATGCGCAATTTGCAGGGAAAACACATTGCGAATAATCGTCTGGGCCAGTCGGAGCGCATCCTGGATATCCGTATCAGGCAATATCAGCGCAAACTCTTCTCCGCCGTATCGCGCCACAATCTGATTATCACGCGTAAGGCTCTCCCTGAGGCTGTTTCCGAGCATTGCCAGACACCGGTCCCCTTCCGGATGACCGTAGTTATCGTTGTATTTTTTGAAGTAGTCCACGTCCACGATCAGTATCGAAATCGGTGCGTCATGCTCAGCACACATAGTGATTTCCGAGAGGATTTTTTCATCAAAGAAGCGGCGGTTGTACAGCCCGGTCAACGCATCTTCTGAGGCAATAATCTTCAGCGCTTTGTTATCCCTTGTTTTTCGGGACAGGTCGGAATACAGGAAGTATGACGCCACGATGAGGATCGCCGTGAACACGAAAATGAGCACCGCCAGCTGAATGGCCTGTTTGCGCCAGGCTGCAAGGGCTTCATCAATGCTAACGGCCACGGTGGTGACCAGTCCGTAGCGTCTGTTTTTCTCGTAGGCATAAATGCGCTCGATTTTATCAAACCGTGAGATGGAGCTGGCTATCCCCGAATTTTGTACCTTGAGATATTTCCTGAATAGCGGTGAATCAGAAACAATCGTGCCGATATAAGTATTTTTAAAGGGATAACGGACCAGCAGCACGCCTGATTGCGTCGTTAAGCCGATGACGCCCGAGTGACCGATATTAATCTGCCCGTAGAGTGCCAGAAAATTTTCGATACCCAGCGTCACCACCACCACTCCGTTAAATGCCCCGCTCTCGGTTTCAAGGCGTCGACTGATGGTGATAACCCATTTGCCATTGGTTCTGCTTACCACCGGCTCCCCAATAAAAATCTGCTGAGTTTTATTTTCTTTGTGATAGATAAAAAACTCTCTGTCCGAGCCTTTGCGTGACCCGGTAAAACTTTCATGCAGTGCGGTGAAGATATCGCCCTGAGCGTTGTAAACAACCACATTATTAATCTGGGTAAGAAGGTTATCCTGATTATTGATCATGTGCTGAATATTGGTCGCCTGCTGCGGGGTCATACCATAAATTTCGATTATGTCGGAAACGGTAGTAATTAACATTTCACTCTGGCGCATGATCCCCTCGGTGTAGACATCAAGGGTATGGCTCAGGTTAGCAACGCTGGTATTAATTTGCTGGATTGACTGCTGTCTGGACGTGGCTATTTGGACGGCGAGCGACAGCGAGAGGATCAATGAAACAATGATGACGGTAATGGTTGTTGTGTAAAAAGTATTTTTCACATGCACGAGCTTTTCCACCTTATCACGCCTGACATCCCTGGCTGACAACTCTTGTCACTGTAACAAAGCTCAGGATAAGAGGAAAATGAATTGCACTTAAGCAGACAACGGAAGCTTGCCTTTATTTTGATTTACAAACTTACGATCTCCCTGGGTTTAGATAAAATGACTTTAATAAAATCGATATAGGAGACGGGCTTACCAAAATAATATCCCTGTAACAGGGTAATCTCATTACGGTTGAGATACTCCAGCTGCTCTTTTGTTTCTACTCCTTCAGCTACAATGCGCAATGAGAGTTTTTTCGCCAGATCAATGACGCAGTCCAGCAGGATCGTTGAGTCCTTTTCCTCTGAAACCCGGTTCACAAAGCTTTTATCAATTTTAATATAATCAATGGCAAGCGCATTAAGACATGACAGCCCGGAATAACCCGTACCAAAATCATCAAGGGCAATAACAAAACCGGCGTTATGCAGCATGTTGAGGTTTTCCACCAGGTGAGGATTATCGATCAGCGGTTCACGCTCGGTCACCTCGAGAACCAGTTTGACCTCTTTACCCTGAAACCCCTTCCCGAAGAGGCGACAGTCCCCGATAAAGGAAGGTGCATTGATGTGTCTGGCGCTGATGTTCACCCCGATATGAAACCCGTCCGGTAGCTTAGGCAACAGTGGTTTAAGCTGTGCGACCACTTTCGCCATCAACCCTTTGGTTAACGGGATAATTAAACCGCTACGTTCGGCAATCGGAATAAAGACATCCGGCGGGATAAAGCCTGACTTTGGATGTTTCCATCTCGCCAGGACCTCAACGCCGTACAACCCGCCGGTATCCCCGTTCACGATCGGCTGATAATAAGGCTCGATCTCCCCCTGCAAAATGGCTTTGCGCAAATCGTCTTCGAATGAGGTGCTTTTCCCCTTGTAACGACGGATCAAAATGCCCACCGCCACGGATAATGCAAGAATAAGCAGTATCAGGCTCCATCCCTGGTGCAGTAGCCGCGTCAGGCTAAAAAAGGCAGGAGGCTGCCAGGCCAGGCTAAAGGGGAAGTGCGAAGAGGTCGTCAGTGACCCCGCCCACGAGGCCGCTTTCCAGCCGGTCACATCACCGCTGCGGGTAAACATTCTTTCGCCGACAACCAGTCCCAGGCCAACGCTATTTGATGCGCTCGTAATGGCATCCTGCAAATGCGCGTCGCTGATGCTGACCATGACGCGCCCTCCCGCAACGGGCATCTGAAAGACAAGCACCGGCATGCCGTTCACCAGCCGATTGCCGGGTAGCAGCATCAACTTTTCGGCAGGTAAGGTCTCAGGGTGAATAATCAATACGCCATTCCCGGGAAGGGAAGTACAGATGATTCTGCCCTGCTGCTGGATCATGATGGCGCGCAGATGCGGTTTTAGCGCGGCTTCCGTCCCCAGCGCCAGCTGTCCGCTACTGGTACATCCCTGCTCCGCAACGCGCTTCGCCGTGTTGGCCGCACTGACTGCTTCAGCCAGAATACTTTCTATTTTTTGGGTGCCTGCCATCGCGGCATGACTATTACTCAGCTTCGCCATCTGCCATAGCTGCCAGTTAATAATCAGAATGCCGCTCAGAAAAAGAAACAGGGCACTCATAATAGGGATCATCACGTTGCGCACGATTTTTTCCTTAATAGAAAAAACAAGCATGGATGTTCTGGAAGAAAAGCCTGTGCTAATCCGGCGTTGCTTATGGCAATGAAAATAGCTTAGCTGAGAATTGTCTTAAAAAACTGATGCTTTCGTATGAGTTCACCTGCCCGAATTTGCTCACATGACGTGACTATCAGGCTTGTTCCTTGCCCAGGCTGTGTTAAGCTTTGTGAAATCAGGGAGCGGACTGGATATCTGGAAAATGAAAAAGCTCATTGCCGTTGCTATCGTTTCAACGCTTCTGGTCTTCCTGTCTCTTTATGCCGTCAATGCTGTCATCACAGGACAGCAGAAGAGCAAACAGCTCGAAATATCCCGAACCCTTTTACATTATTCAGAAGACCTGTCCCAAAACGTTGCGCTGGGCCTAAAAAGCATAACGACGCAGGGATGTGATAAAGCCAGCCTTGATAGCTACAGACAAATCAAGCTTAATAATCTTTATTTTGGCGATATAGGTTTTATCGAAAAGGGAAAAATAGTCTGTACCGCTTTTTGGGGGAAACTCGCAACGCCCGTTGCACTTCCTGCAGAACTGCATAAAACGCCGAGAGGCTTTCTCCTGGCCCAGTTTTCGCGAAAAGACTTTTTCACGGGCAACGCGGCAATTTATAACAATATTATTATCTTCACCTCCCGCTATGCTTACGATAAATTCAGCCCGGTTACCGCAAGTTATTCGCTAAGTGCTACCACGAAAGACTTCGGCAGAGTCTTTTTTTCGGCCGCTCCGGAGCTAAATCAGCAGAGCTGGCTGCATTCGACGTTGTTTACCCTGACCCTGACGCAGTGCAGCGCCTTCTGGGACCTGTGCGTCATCGTGAAGCATCATGACGCTGGGCTGGCCTCGTTACCTCCGTTTATCTTTGCGCTTCTTGCGGTCATTCTCTGTTTGATCTGGATCGCGATTACGTTGTTTATCTTCCGAATCTATGAAGATCGTTTTTCTCTGGAACGCACGCTGATCAAAGCCGTCATCACGAATACCATCTGCGTTAACTATCAGCCCATTATCCGTATTCGCGATCAAAAAATCGTGGGCGTCGAAGTTCTGTCGAGATGGCGCGATCAAAAGCACGGGGACGTCTCTCCGGAGCTTTTTATTCCATTAATTAAGAAGATTGGTCTGTATAAAAAATATTATAGTAATATTATCGAAAAATCCCTTTCCGAAATTGCCCCACTGGCAATAAAACACCAGCTGATAGTATCAATAAACGTTGGGCGGAAGGAAATTGAAGATGGACAGTTCATTACCATTTTGCGTCGTGCGTGTTTTGCCAATCACCTTCCCCTTTCCCTGATGAAGGTCGAACTCTCTGAGAAAGCCGTTTCCACGGCAGATATCCTGGAGGGATTCTGTCGGGAGCTCAAATCGCTCGGCGTTAAAATATCAATAGATGATTTTGGCGTGCAAAACTCGAACCTCGCACGCCTGTCGCTGCTTGAATATGATGAAATCAAAATTGATAAGTCGCTGGTGGACGGCATCAGCGAGCATTATAAACAAAACATCTTCGCTATCTTCAGCGATGCTCTTGCAAGATTGAATAAAACGCTTGTATTCGAGGGCGTGGAAAATGAAATTCAATATCGCTTTATTGCGGACAGATATCCCGATGCCCTGATCCAGGGATGGTATTTTTCAAAAGCACTCACCCGCAGCGAACTGGCGAAGCAACTCACCGGCGTCACACCGTAATCCAAAACTGGCGTGCCCGTTTTTTCCCGTCGGGCATTTCAATTTTTTACGCAAAAACATATAGTCGTCACAATCAGACGGTAGATTACCCTGAAGCACACTCATATTTTGGTTAAAAACGTGAAATTATCCTTACTATTCCCAGTGGTACTCTTTTGCCTGACCGTTATTTTCGCGCTGTTTATCGACGCCCCCGCTTCGCATATTCTGCGGAAAAAGTGCATGTGGTCCGATAGCGTGATGCTGAGCTGTATCGCAAAGCATCAGCATAACGGTTTTTGAAGCAGGCTATTCATTTCCCCACTGATTGAGGAAGTTCGCAATATCATCAATGCGCCCCGCACGGATCCCGGCCTCTGCGGCCATCTCCTGCTGGGCTTTCTCGCTAATCTCCTCGTTATTCGATAAACGGGTAAGCAGCAGCTGGAAATAATGCGCAAGCGCGTCGAGCTCTGACTCAGCGACGGACTCTGCGGCTTCCGTCGCGTACTCATCGGCAATGTCATAATATTTCAGTGGGATATCGTTGTTCATAACTGTCTCGTAGCAAACCTGTAAGGGTGAAGCCATCAGTATATCGGACGCCTTATCTCAACCAAAGCATTGCGTCAGATGAGCAACGCAAGCAGCGCCGCGAGAGCGGGTACGGCCTGTACATACAAAATTTTCCGGCTGGCGGTGGCTGCGCCAAACAGTCCGGCGATCAGTACACAGGTCAGGAAGAAGATGGCTACCTGGATCCCCTTTTCGCCGAGCCAGAGGCTCCAGAGCAGACCTGCCGCCAGAAAACCGTTATAGAGCCCCTGATTCGCGGCCAGTACGCGGGTATCGCGCGCAAAATCAGGACGCAGATTAAAGGCCTTGTGCCCTGTTTTGGTATTCCACAGGAACATTTCCAGCACAAGAATGTAGAGATGGATGAGTGCAACGACAGCGATAAGAATAGTAGCTAGCATCGTGTTGTCTCCCGCAGGCAGAGGCAAAAAAAACGGGAACCCTCAGGCCCCCGCTCTTGTTTAACCCAGAATCTGGATTACATGTTCGCGATAATCGCGTCGCCAAACTCTGAGCATTTCAGCAGCTTAGCGCCTTCCATCAGACGTTCGAAATCGTAAGTTACGGTTTTCGCGTTGATCGCGCCTTCCATACCTTTAACGATCAGGTCTGCGGCTTCGAACCATTCCATATGACGCAGCAGTATTTCATGAATTCAATCATGATGCATTGATTTTTAAGTAAAAACATCAGAAATGATGCTCTCGTCACACATTTTTAGCCGCAGGCTAACCAGTTGATTGTATTTAATTATTTTTGGGTTTTGATAACCATTTTTCAGTTGAAGAAATTATCTTCCTCTTGAGTACGCTAAATCAAAGGTGTTTTTAAATCACTCATGTTATCCATAATAATCAAATGCATACATTAATTTTTCGCCACTAAACCGTAATTTTCACATAAAATTAATCAAT
Source organism: Enterobacter vonholyi (assembly GCF_008364555.1). GTDB lineage: Bacteria > Pseudomonadota > Gammaproteobacteria > Enterobacterales > Enterobacteriaceae > Enterobacter > Enterobacter vonholyi. The sequence goes on along the minus strand of NZ_VTUC01000017.1, from coordinate 13,963 downwards.
GACTTACGGTTATCGAAAGGTCACAATGGCGAAGGTTTTAGCGAAGATACCATTCATTTTACGTAGAAGATGATCTATAAATACTTAATATTTATTCATATCGAGTGATAAGTTATGGGTTTGTTCCATAAAGATTTTTTTGATAAGGCTTTTGATGACGAATTTGCTTTCCTCGGAAAATCCAGCGGCCAGCTTTTGACCGAAAGTACAAACGGAGAGCTTCTTGTCGATGGAACAGAGACTTACAACTTAGCTCAAACACATAAAAATGATTTGCACACGATGATGCGTTGCTGCGAATCCGAGCTAAAAAAAATGGATTTAGTTGGCTTAGTGGCTGCCCCATTTTACTTTGAGAGAGTAGCAATTTTAGCTAGGAAGGACAAAAACTATTCTTTAGAAATAGAAATTATTGAGAAATACATTAGCTCGATTAGAAAGTTCTATAATGAAAATGGGCTTCAATTGGGTGAAGGGGTGATGGCTGGCACGAGATATAAAGCCATCGAAGGAAGGTTATCTAAAGCTCATGAACTACTACTGAAAAATCCATAGTTATCCGTCATGGGGGGGGCGGAGGTTCAAACCCTCTCGTGCCGACCAAAAAAAACATTGAAAACCAGCCTCTTACGGCTGGTTTTCAATGTTTAAAATTTATACGGGGAATCATTAGGGAAAAATGGGGGAATAACCCCCGACAACGATAAAATCGTATAGGCCCATAATAATTATACGCCCTTTGACTTCCAAGTATTTATCTCAAATAAGACAGCACAATCCCCTTCATCATTCCAAACCGCCGAATTTAACCCCCAATAGAAGGTGAATTTTTTCCCACCTTTTTCTCTAACTGGTATCAGATTTTTACCTGACCGAGTATTAATAATTATTTCATCACCTTTTTTCGCATCATAAGAAGGCAACCAATAAGAATGCCTCAGTTTTGAAGAAATATTACCGTTATTCGTGTAGGTAGTATCTTGCAACATGTAATATTGTAATTTGCAGTCTTCATTCACATCTAAAACAACGTATTCCTCTTTCGCATCCCCATGATTATGGATACTTCTTATGCTTACTTTCATTTTAACACCTCGCTTTTTAATCAATCTTAGAGAGGTATTAGCCCTGAAACAACAAGGTTTTATGTGACAGTTGTCACGACTAAGTAGTTTGATCAGCTGGAAACTTCTTATAAAGAGTGCATACCGCTACATCATAAATAATTGCCACCTGCTTCCGATCCACTCCATTTGCGATCAATCTGCCAGCCTGAGCCCATTGCTCTTCGGTCAACTTTGGGCGTCGCCCACCTATTCGCCCTTTTTCTCTTGCCGCAGCCAATCCCGCCCGGGTTCGTTCCACAATCAACTCTCTTTCCATTTCCGCAAGTGCTGACATGATGTGAAATATAAAACGCCCCATTGGGCTGGATGTATCAATGCTGTCAGTGAGGCTCTTAAAGTGGATACCACGCTGACGGAGTTCATCCACCAGCAGTACCAAATTACGCATGCTACGACCAAGACGATCTAGCTTCCAGACCACAAGCGTATCGCCCTCATTCAGCGTTCTCAGAAGCTTTTTAAGCGCCGGCCGGTTCGCCACAGTACCGCTCATTTTTTCTTCGAAAATGTGTTCACATCCTGAGCGTTCGAGTGCCTGTCGCTGAAGATCCGTGTTTTGGTCATTTGTTGACACCCTTACGTAGCCAATTTGCATATTTTTCACCCAGTTATTTCTGCAAAAAAATCAGGTGAAGTTATCGGCCAGGCCGCTCGAGAGCAATCTATAAAACGTCGGTTTAGGAAACAGCGCAATCAGGGACGTCGGCGCAGCGGCGGGATCGGTCGCAGCCGGCGATGATTCACGGCTGGGTACGGTGAACGGAAAATCAGGAGGCACGATTTCATCTGCTTTAAATGCCACTGGTTCAATAAATGTCATTACTCAGTCCAGCAGTTTCGGAGTGTTTGCGTTCAAGTATCCGGGCTCTCTGGATAGTATGTCCTACTCCTTCTGCGAAAATTATGGTGATCTGGTATTTGTCACAACCCAGGCAGCCAAACCCGGCACAGAAAAATATTTCGCAATGCGGGGAGATAGATTTATTACCCCTGGAAATATCACCTGCGCATCACTGACACAGACTTCAGATGCGGATAAAAAAGACGATGTCAAAGCCATCGAGAACGCACTCGACAAAGTAATGAGCTTAAGTGGAGTGACATTCAACTGGAAGGATAGCGGTCTTCCATCTGCTGGGGTTATTGCCCAGGAACTCATCAAAGTTCTGCCGGAGGCTGTCGGGTCAGTATTTGAAGATCATGATCAGTATGAGTCAGTTGAAGAATTTAATGAGGCTGGTGAGGTGACATTCACCCAGCAACTGACAAGAAAAAGAGATGACAGTAAGCGCAGCTATACGGTGGAATATGCAGGTGTTATCGCCCTTTGCCTCCAGGCCATTAAAGAACTTAACGACAAAATCGAAGGCAGGTCGCGTTAAGATATTCCTAGTTGACGCTCAAGGTTTTCAACTTTCACCATTAAAGCAAGGATCGCCTCATGGTGAAGAGCCGCGGCAACACCAAACGTATCAACAGATTTTACATCCTCAATCTCTGTTCCATTTCGTAAGGTTGTTTTCCCATAAGATTTCACAGCGTCAGGAAAAGCCTTCTCAACTTCCTGAGCTATGAAGCCATACCCATGCGCAGGAGTGTCGAGGCGGTCCCATTCAACGCCTCGAAGCTGCTGCATTTTCATAAGTGGATCAGCGATTACCGTTACATTTTCTTTGATACGCTCATCAGATGCCGTTACCCAATTGCCTGTGGCAGCGCCATTGGAATGGAAAACCCAGGTGACCATCCCTTCCTGATTAGACCCTTTCAGGTTTAGTGTGACATTATCAAAATTAGCCCCGCCACCACGGGCTCCCCCGAAAGACCATTCTCCTGTATACCAGGTACCTTTGATGAGGTTGACGTAATTACCTGTATTTGGGTTATAGCCACTGGCCACGACCAGGCTGATGCCATTATTCATCAATCCACCGCCACCATTATCCCCAGAATTGACGGAAAAACCGGGGTTACCGTTAATCCCTGGCTGGACTGTAATTGGGCTCGTAATTTTCCCTCCCGCTTTCTGATCGACAGTATTTAAGCGCGAATCATCGCCGGCTGCGACCGATCCCGCCGCTGCGCCGACGTCCCTGATTGCGCTGTTTCCTAAACCGAGGTTTGTGCGAGCGCCTGATTCAGTTGTCGAACCGGTGCCGCCCTGGTTAACAGGTACGGCCCCGCCGCTCTTCGTTGCCATATTGTCAGACAGATATTTCCATGAAGGGCCGTTGAAGGTAGTGCCGTCTGGCAGCTTCACTGTGATGTTTCCAGCGGCGCAGTAAACCTGCTGCCAGTTCTGTTTGTCGTAATTCAGTCCACGCAGCGCTTCAGCACTTTGCGCCACCAGCGCGGCAGTTACCATGTTCAGCGCCACGCGGGGGACGGCTGACCATGCAGCGCCGGATTGCGTTGGCCCGGTGAAGTTACTGACAAGCGTGAGCTGCGTGTCACTATCGACTGTTTTCACTGGCAGCGTATACGGAACTCCGCCCACAGTAGAAACAATGAAGTCACCTGCGGTGAGTTCTGTTGCGAATGAGGTTCCAGAACCGCCAACAATAGCGGACCCGTTTGTCAGGGTGATGGTACCTGCCGACATAAAGGACTCCTGAATTCAGATAATAAAAAAACCCGTCGGAGCGGGTTTTCGTGTTGTTCATTTTAAACAGGTTGACCTGGTGAAGTTGTTTTTACTTATCCACCGCCAGCTGAAAGGATATCCAGCTTTGTATTCAACCTGGTTTGCTACTTGTCGCACACCATATATCTGTACGGTTTGTTCCTGCCCACCTAAAAGGGTTACAGCCTCACACACAGGAAGCTGCTTCTCAAAGATGTTTGCTGAGCAAGCAGAAAGAAGACAGACAATTAGCAAACTACCGAGTATTTTTTTCATTTTTTATCCCTGAGGTAATTCGTACTTTGAAACTTAACCTGACGGGAAAATTAATGAAAATAGATTGAGCAGATCAATATCGATTAATTGATCGTTTTAAACGATCAATTAATCGAATGCAGTCGTGTTGATTGCCGTCAAAGCTATTCCAGTCGTAGTCCCACCCGCAGCAGAACCGGTAGCCGTTGTCGAAGGCGCCGCATTAATCCTGGTTGATGAACCATTAAACCGACATCCTGAGTAGGCAGTGATATTCACAATAGTGGGTGGTTTAGTGTTATTGTTCTGGATGATCTGGGAGCCAAGAATAGCGGGTGCCACCGCATAACTACCAGGCAGAGTGACGTCAATATTAATTCCACCTGTCGTAGCTCCTGGCGTCCCAACAGTCACAAGGTCACTCAGTATCCGACTCTCGTTTGTCAGAACCAGCTTCCCGGTGGCATCCCAGATAGCAAATCCCCATTTGGGCAATGTCTGAGGATAAATAGCAAAGATGTAAGCCGTTAAGGTATGTGACTGTGCATAGGCATTGCTCGATCCAACAAGAATATTTCCTCCTGATCTGGCTGCAGTAACCATAGTAGGCTGAGCAGTATCACTCGTTTTGCAAAAAACCATTGCCGGATAAGAAACATCCAGAGCTATTGTTGCAGATGCACCGTGATATGCCCCGCTTGCTACTGAGTCAACCACTACCTTCCTGTAGAGACAAAATGGTGTGGACTGTGGCGTAATAAAGGGATTTCCATTATCCAGAGTTATCAGTGCGCCATAATCTGCCATTATGCCTTCTCCACAAAAACTACGAGCTCACATTCAGAGGCTGGATAGTTTCCAATCCCAACGCTGTTTGCCGCGCCAAGAGTTATCGTATTTCCGCTGGCGACGATACGGCGCCCCACCGAGACCGCTCCCCTATCCAGAGAAACGACAAACCCGACCTTCATTCCTGCCGGAATTGTAAACGACCAGCTTCCGGAGTTTTGCCCCTCAGAAAGTTGAATACGTCCGACCACAGATACTGGCTTAATACCGTAATTATTCGGGTTACCATTGGCATCCCATGTCTGAATGCCCCACGTCATTAAAATACCCCTGTAAGTTTACCAATCTGTACGCGGAGGACGCCGTTCGCATCCCTGATGCTGTCAGTAACGTTCGTGGTCTTTCTTGCGCCCTGCCCGTCACTGCCGTAGTTTTCCCAGGAACCCCCTTTGTCCAGTTTCCATCCGGCCTGTCCTGGGACGTAATTGTTGGACTGGATAAAGTTGCCGATTTTGGCATTGGTGATAGTCCCATCCTGAATAAAACCTGAACTGATAAAGACCTGGCCATTAACCACCGCGAACGGTGAATATTGCGTATTACTACTGCCACTCATCAGCACGAACTGATTAGCGTTAAAACCAACACGGGTAACTACCGGCTTCCCGGCCTCAGCAAGCACGGCAATCGACATCCCGGCGTTGTACATCATCCCGTTTATCCTCACGCCTGTTTTGAGGGTGTAGATTGCAGAAGCACCGGAGGCATCGACGACGGCTGTAAGTTTGTCTTCCAGTGAAGCAGTGACGTCCTCTATCCGCGCCTGTACCTGCGTTGATAGCTCGGCCATTGCCTTATCCACCTCTGCAATAGTCGTTTTCACAACCAGGATATCGGCACGTACCTCTCCGTATTGCGCCCATTGATGTTCAAAGGTTCCATGGTTGGCCAGCGCGTTCTGCATTGCAGCTTCAAGACTGGTATCAATATCGCTGGTCAGGCGGTCACCGTCGGCCGAGGTAAGGAAATCGTCTGCAATATCACCCAGATAATCATCGGCGTTATCGTTAGACATCCCCCTGATCCAGTCGGTATACCCGGACTCGTTACCCGTTCTGTCAACCAGCTGCGCGCGGTACCAGAATTCCTGCCCTGCTTTAAGGCCGAGCTGGGTGTATTCCGCAGATGGATAAGGCACATCTGAGAGCAAGAGTGGATTTGAAAAGTCACTGTTGGCCGTGTACTGGATTTCTGTTTTGAGGGTATCGCCGGTGTTTGCCGGAAAACCCCAGTTCAGACGGATCCCCCAGTTAATGCCCGTGGCCGTGAATCCTACTGGCTTAGGCGGATTACCTACTTTGCCGGTCAGGATCTTCTCTTCTGAATATCCCCATCCTGAGGAAATTTCAGCGGCATTAATTGCGCGCACGCGCACCAGGTAGCGACCGGAATAAATCCCCGGGACGTCAAATGACGTGGTGGAGCTGCGCGGCATGTTCACCCAGTTTCCATCATTGCGGCGCCACTGCCCCTCATAGGCGATAGCATTCTGCGCCTGGTCCCAGCTGACGCGCATCGTTTCGACGCTGATATTCTGCTGAACCACAGAAAACGAGCTGATCACGATGTTAGCTGGCGGTGACTGATTACCAGGAGGTATTACACTTATTGGCCGCTGGTCGATAATTGCGCCAGTATCGATACGGGCATATTTATCCGGATCGTGCCATGCAGCGGTGATCGAGAAGGTGCCATTATCGTTATCGCTTACGCTGACAACGCGGTACTGCTGAGCGTAAAGCTCGTCAGATTCCACCACCCAAACAGCTTCGGCCTGTGGCGTCTCACTGTATGCCGTGGTGACTGTGACTGATTCACCGTTCACGGCCTGAATGGTCCTGCTCTGCGACGCTCCGGAAGGTAGGTTGAGAATAAGGCGATCACCTGCCGCCGCATCTGCCACGCGGTCAAGTTTGATAACGCGACCGTTAACGGCGCTGATGCGGCCGCCCATAACCTTTCCGGAAAGCAGTTCGTCTGCCACGGCGATGATGTAGCCCGGCTGTGGTATGTTTCCATCCAGGCCGACATCGAACGAAACAACACGGTCTTTATTGTTGGTGAGGATGCCCCAGCGGCCTTTTCGGTTTGCTTCTGATTGCCGGGTGCATCCGATAGCCGTGATCTCCAGTTGATTAAAGCCGTAACGTGCCACCAGCGCCTGCTCAAATACGGGCTCCATCGCGTCAGCGTAGGCGTTATCCGGATCGGACCAGGATACCAGCGCTGTGGTGTATCGGGTTTTCGTGGTGCTGCTCGAATAGCTGAAGCGACCGTCAATAACGTTCGCGCGCGTATATGCGGGCAACCTGCTCACTAAACGTGGCGCTGTCGACGTCAAGGTTGATGACCAGATCGCCGCTGTGAACATCGGTTGCACCACTGTTTACCAGAGGGATCGTTTTCCCGTCCTGCGCATAGTTCTTAGCCATAACTTCTCCATTCAGCCCCTTGCGGGGCCGGTTTCAGGTATAAAAAAAGCCCTTACGGGCGTCTGTTTGTCAGGACTGTTTTTTACTGACCAGAGGATTTGGTCATGCCGCGATAGTCCAGCGGCGCCACACCGGCATCAATACGCACTTTCGTGGCGATACCATCAGTGGTGAAGCCTTCCTGCTGATCGATGTACGGCGTGTCGACGCCGTTGAGATAAGCGACCTCAATGGTGTCGGTGCCCTTCGCGGCAGCCAGATACCAGGCTTTCGCATCAGCTTCATCCAGGCGTGGTTCGGCAATGACTTCTGCAAAGTTCTGGATAGGGTTAACGATCCCGGCATTGATGTCTGCACCTTTAACACTGGCCGACTTGATGGTCTGATTTGCCAGAGTTTCCAGGGCGACGGGCACCAGCATGTAGGCCGGACGGATATTCAGGGTTCGCTCCCCTTCCTTCTGCAGACGCATCAGCTTGCGCGATTCGTCCAGGCTGGCCACAGAAATTGCGCCCGCGCTCAGGTTCTTGTGATCGGCATGGAACAGCGCCTTTCCGTCTGAGAGTTTCGGGTTTTTGGTCAGGATGGCGTAAACCAGATCGCCAATCGTTGCTTTCGCCGCGCGCCCCATCTTCATCGGTACGTCGGTAAGCTGGTTCAGATCGTCGTTAATGATCGCCTGGCGAGTTACTGAGAAGATTTCACCATAAGTGGCAAGCGCGATAGTTTCGCCTTTGTCACTGGTAGTGATGTACTTGTACTCAGCCCCTTCGCGAACCTGTCGCAGAGAAGGAAAACCACCCATACCGACACGATGCGCCGTTTTGAAGTCTGACAGCTGGCCTTTTTTGGTCCACTGCTCAAAGGTTTCCTGCGCCTCGTCCCAGCCCTGAATCAGCGCTTTGTTCGCAACATCGAGCAGAATGTTGCCAAAGTCAGAGGTGCTGTGGGTCAGCGCCAGGCCAACCATCTGCATCGGGTTGTAGCTGGCCACACCAATACCTTTTTCTGTCAGGGCCATACGCGCATACTCGCGCAGCGTCATACCGTTATAAACGTTATCCTGCTCCTGACCTGCGAATCCCGCACGCGCCATCAGTGCCTGGCGAATACCATCCGCGACGAAGTTACCGTTGCCCGCATGAATATGCGGCTGGGTGGTTTTATTGGACGGCGTGGCCGTTTTACCGAGTTCTGCCAGCAGCAAATCTTTCGCCTTATCGACGGAACAATCAGGGTCGGCCACACACTGATTCTGCAGTTCCATGTGCTTATTGCCGAACATGGCAAAGAGATCGCCGATAGCGTTAACACGGGCTTTCTGCTCAGCCATCACCTGCGCGCGGATCGCATTTTCATCCGGTGGTGCAGGGTCTGTTTTTGCCTGCGGTGCCTGAGGCTGGGTAATAACCGGGTCACGCTGGGTAGTGTTGCGCGGCGGGGTGATCATGTTGCGAATGCTTTTTGGCATTTTTTCAAATTCCTCAATACGTTTTGAATGAATACAGGCCATAGCCTGAAGGGATGGTGTCACCTGGTCGGCAAAACCCAGTTCAAGGCACTCGCTGCCGTTCATCCAGGTTTCGTCCTCCAGCATTGCCGCAATTTCTTCGGTGGATTTTCCGGTTTTCTGCGCATAAGCCGGGATAAGAACGGATTCAACCTTGTCGAGAAGATCCGCATAGTCGCGCATATCGCTCGCATCACCACCAGCAAACCCCCAGGGCTTATGGATCATCATCATCGTGTTTTCAGGCATGATGACCGGATTCAGTAGCAGCACCGCCGCGGATCTGCGTTTTCCAGGCATTCGCTTCTTTAACGGGATCAATCCACGGCATAACGGGCCCCGAATAAACCGCGTTATAAAGCGAGTCCATATCGATGCCTCTCGGCAGCTTGATTTCTCCGACAGCAATAGCCATCTTCAGCCAGGCCCGGTACATGGGCCGGGTCACTGAACCGATGAACCAGTCCTGAAGAATCAGATATCCGTCGGTTGCCGGACCTTCCATCCAGAAGGAGGCAATACGGGAACGACGGCCATCACCGCTAACCTGGCCTTTACTGTCGATGGTTTGCCCGTCCCGGAGCCAGACACATTTCATGTTCAGCGCACGCTTCATGTCCGGCGTTATCCTGCCTTTACAGGCAGGGCACTGAAGAAACGCCGCTTCGCTGGCAAGCACAGGATCGCTGCTGTCGCGGTATCCGGTCATATTGTCCATTTCCGGCTGGAAATATTCGCCGCAATGCGGGCATGGCCAGTAAAGACGACGGCGGTCACCACGGTTATAGAGCGATAAAATTCCGGTGGTCGGAGGGGCTTCATGGGGCGTGGAGCGCCGCCATTTTGTGTCTCTGATATCCCTCCCGGGCGAGCTTTCAACCAGCGTCATCCCGGAGGACATAAATGTCGTGGTACGTTTCGATGCCAGTGAAAAAGCATCCCCCTCCCCGTCGATATCTTCCGGAAAGCGGTCATAATCCGTCAGCGCTACACTCTTATAGTCCGAGGACGACATGATATTGACGGATGGCCAGCCCAGCTTCAGATAGTTACCGGCGCGGAATGTACGGTCGTAGACGTTGTTATCGTTACGTCTTGGGCTTAGCCGGGTTTTAACTTCAGGGCTACAGCGAAAAGTACGGTCCAGGCGTTTTTTGGAATGCTCGCGCGCTTTTTCCTCAGATACCTGAATTACAAGCATATCTGCCGGATCGCAGACAATGTTATAAACAATCCAGCCGTCAATCAGCCCGATGGTTTTACCCGTTCGCGCCGGGCCCACAAACACCACCGCATCGTATTCACGCGATGCCAGGCAGTTCATCGGCTCAATCACATAGGGTGCCAGATCCGGATCCCACGGAACTGAGTTTCCCGCCCCCATTGGCACGCGCATATAAGTACTGACCGCATCGGCCACCGGCATACGACGCGGGGCTCGTAAAATACCGGAAACATCGCGGCGGATGTCCCTGGCGGATGCCCGCTTTGCCATCAGTCCTCCTCAGGCTCTTCCTCCTCTTTTTCAGCGTACTGCACCCTCTCCGCCATCTGGTCGCGCAGATCATCGATAACGCTTTGCACACGAACTACCGCAGCAGGCGTTAAAGCACAGTCGCGCTCGAGCACATCCGGGAGGGTTTCAAGTACCATGACGACGGCTTTCGCCATCAATGAGAATTCTCGCGCCACTTCATCTGCGGGTATTAACTGCCCCGTATCCTGTTCGTACTTCAGCCTCTCATTCTCTGCTTTCCAGTGGGATAGCCTGTCTGATGGGGGCATATCATCGATATTGGCCGAAACGGTAGGGATCATCAGTTCGGTCAGAATGTCGGTCACCAGATAGAGCTTTAACTTGCTGTTGCTGCCCGGAGCAGGTTCGACATTTTTCAGTCTCGCGGCAACCGTCTGACGGTGTACGCCGGTTATCCCTGCCAACTGGTTGATATTGAGTTTTAAAGTGGCAATTTCCTGGTCCATGATGGTGAACACTTTTTGAACGATTCGACATCTTGCGAAAATGGCCTCTAATGAAATCAGAGACCTGCGCACATGATGATGATGACCCTGGATCCGAAAAACTAGCCGTTTCCCGCGAGCGCGCCGCCCCGTGGCAGGCAACCACACCAGGAGGACCCATAAAAAAATGAAGGCTTGGTAGCCTCTCCCCCAAATGTTCTGATATCAACGCGCATTGCTGAAGAGTAGACCGTTCGTTTGAATCCATCTGAGGTGAAGACCGCCAAAAGTAAACGCTTGGCTCCATTTCGCAGTTGGCGATCTATACATAGAACGTGTGAATACACAGAAAAAAGCCATCAGCTTATGCCGATGGCTTGAAAGAAATTACCTTTTTTTAAAAAAGAGTTATTTGGTTTCTTCAAATTTCAGGATGGCCGTAGATGTGTAAGAACGGCCTACATGAATGAGTATTTCATTTTTCACTTTATGTCCCTTAAAGAAGTCAACCATCAAATCTTTGATTTCATTAGCTATTTCCTTAGAGGCATCTTTGATTGATCCAGATTTATAGCAATTGTCATCTTCTTCAACTTTATGAGATTTGTAACCTAAATAGACATTTTCGGGGAAAACATGTCCTTGATTACTTTCTTTAACAAAGCCATGCTCAGCCAACATTTCGGAAACCTGTCTGTAAACATCAGTTTTCCCATTCGCTGTGATGTCAAATGTCACAACTACACTGAATTTCATATCTACCAGAGCCATTTTTTTCTCTCAAATTATTTAGTTATGAGAAATGTAAATGGTATCTCTAGTTAGCTAAATCAAGGGCAAAAGCCCTACCAAATATGGTGATATCTGCATGAAGTAAACAGCAACTATGGCTGTTTTTGGCCGTTTGGTAAAAACCTTGTTTCCTCTAAATTCCTTATCCCATTCAATTGATTATTTGCTTTTTCTATAGTGGCGATTAGCGGCTGAATCCAGAGAACGGCCTGGCAGTACGTCATTGAGCTGGAGGCAGCGGCACGATCATTGGTTTCATCAGGTCTGCCGGTATCGGAGTGCATGGCGCTGGCACGTAAACGGTACGCGTATTCGAGCAGCCCACCAGCAATGTCAGTAGGAACAGGCAGATCGCAGGTCTTTTCACGGCGGAGAATCTCTCGATATTCGATTATGGTTTCTTCGGTGCTGGTGTCTATTAGGGAGTTAAGCCTGTTGGTATGTTCTGTAACCTGATTGAATCGATTGAAGTTGAATGCCTGGGTGGTGATTACCAGCCCCTGCAAAGAGTTGTCACTTCGCAGAACGTCGTTATCGCTCTGAAGACTACTGGCGTTTGAACAACTCTTAACGAGAGCGACCGAAAGGCCAGCAATAATGACAACGCCGATAAGACCCGGATTAATTTTCATTGGTCCAGCTCCCAGCATGTCAGCGCACTTTCCTGATCGCGCCGTTCGACCTGTCCATAACAGCCATTCTTCTGGCCTTTAGTCAGACGGCAATCTCGTCCACCGTCCTTAATCCACCAGTGGATTGCTTCGCATGCCCCTCTACGGTCACCAGCATTGATCCGCTTATAGAAGGTCGATGGGAAGCATTTACCGGGACCGATGTTGTACGGGCAGAAGGATGCGATGCCCACCTTCTGCGGCTCTGTCAGAGGCACTTTGATATTGTGATCAACCCAGGCCAATGCCCTATCGCGTTCAATAGCGTTAACCTTCCGGCATTGTTCCTCTGTGGCCCTCATACCTTGAACAACACGTTTGCCATCGATGACGGTCACGCCGTGACATAAAGACCAGACGCCACCCGGATCAACAACGGCCACAAGCGCATTACCTTCTTTCTCACTGATAAACTGGTCGAATATAAATGGCGCAGTTGCTCCGGACGCGATTAGCGCCAACATAGCTGCGCTGAGCTTTGACTTATTAGACATTATTCACCCCGTGTAGCTCTTCGACGGTCCGCTTTGATTTGGAAGTAGAGGTTTGTAAGAAAGGTGAGCAAGCCGAACAGTAAACTACCGATCACACCTATAGCGGCCCACTGCTCGGGGGAGTAGCCATCAAGAAGTCTTCTAAACCAGTAAATGGCACTACCTCCCGATGCGCCGTAGGAAATGCCAGTAGTTATTTTGTCCATTCGATACATGCTCTCACCTCGCTCTATGCGGGTGCTGTCGTGAGAATAAAAAAAGCCCGCTTTTGAAGGCGGGCTAATGAGTTGACTATTAGTAAGGTAGGTGTGAGAAAGACCTATGCTCAGGAGCGAAGCTGTATCGGCTGATTCACTATCGGTTATGAATAACCGTCAGGCATTCAGTGACTTCCCACAATTCTAAGCGTAGCAGCCGTTTGCAAAATCATAAAAAAGGCCTGCGTTTTATGGCAGGCTCTCAAGGAATTTGAAACTTGTATTATTGTTGTCATGGTGCATGGTGCCTCCCGGTGACTCTACCCCAGTCAGCAAAGCCGCGCGCATACCTGCAGATAGCAGTTGACTGGAACGCCCTTTCGCTTAGAAAGGATTCACCACACAAATAAAATACGTCTCATTCATTCCCACAGTCAATGATTGCCTGTCGCGAGACCTCTCAGAACAATGGGAAACAAAAAAGGCCGCGTAATGGCAGCCTTTTGAAAATAATTTTAGTCACTTACATCTGAACGCTTCAGGGATAGATGGGTTTTCCCCAGATCGGCAAGAAGGACACCACGATTGAACAATGTGCCTACCATCGCCCATATCCCTGTACCCAAAGTCCTCTGTTTTATAAAACACATGAACTCCAGCATCTGCTGAACACTTTGGACAAGACTTATAATCAATACCTTTATGCACAGCATCTTGCGAATCGTTTAGAGAACATCCACAGACAGCGCAACCTCCCATAGAACTACTCCTTCCTTTGGCTAAAGGATATCAATAGCAAAGAGCAACGGATATATCGTTGACATAGATCGATTTTTGGGAGGTGAAAGACATACCTAAGTAGGATGCTTAGAGACCACTCTTAACAGGTTACAATAGTTTTTGCGTACGCGTTACACTTTTCGTATCATTGAATCTGAATCGCCACGGATAATCTAGACACTTCTGAGCCGTTGATAATATAGGTTTTCATATTCAGCCGGTGGCATCTGCTCGCTCGAACCATGCCGACGCTTACTGTTATAAAACATTT
>NZ_VTUC01000016.1 GCF_008364555.1 Enterobacter vonholyi | reverse complement strand
GCCACCAGCCCCACCCGCCCTGAACAAGGCAGCCGCACTGGCTGACGGGCTGAACAACGCCCGAACAATGCCGGGTGATAATGCACGCACGTCCCCGGGTGAAATGCGTAGCAACGCAGAAACGTCCAACAGTCCGTCATCATCCACGACGTACACATCCTGTCCGTCAGTACTGACCAGAGGTAAAGATGGCCGCCTGCGCTGCCCGGAGACTGCCTCGCCGGAAACGGGTAATAACGACAATCCGGGCGTCGCCCGTGTCACCGGCGTCAGACGGCTGGGCCTCGATCCTGATCTCTATATCCCGGTGGACCGCTATATCCCGTGTTCGATGATGTGGCGCTTCGTGTCCGATGTCGCGGGGCATATTTCCTGCCTGGTCAGTGAAGATGTTTACAGCGCCAGCAACCATGTGACGCTGATCCCGGCGGGAACGGTCGCCCGTGGCATCTACCGCACCGGGGCGCTGCAACACGGACGCAGCAGGATGTTTGTGCTGTGGACGGAGCTGCGTACGCCTGAGCCCGGCAGCCTGCAAATCCCGCTAACTGATACGCAGGCCAGCGGCCCGCTCGGCGAGGCGGGGATCTCAGGTTGGATCGACAATCACTTCTGGGAGCGCTTCGGCAAAGCCCTGATGCTCAGTACCGTGCAGGACGTGGCTGCGGCGGCGTCGGATGCTGCCCCGGGGAAAGACCGCAATACCGACTACACCGAAAACACCCGCGCCGCCACGGCGGAAATGGCGAAAACGACGCTGGACAACAGCATCAATATCCCGCCCACCCTTTACCTGAATCAGGGTGATGTCATCGGGATCATGACCGGCACCGACATTGATTTCTCATCCGTCTGGCAGCTACGACTGAAAAAGAGGTGGTATGAACGCTGAAAACCTGTCGCTGGATTTCATGAAAAAACAGCTGTTTGGTGAGTTTATTGCGCAGGACGGCCTGACGGAAATTGCCGTTAACCGGCCGGGTGAACTGCATACCAAAATTCGGGGGAAATGGCGAAGACATGAAGCCCCCATTACGCTGCGCCAGTGTTACGCCTTTGCCAGAGCGCTGGCGTCGTGGCAGGACGATAATATCGACGACACCTCGCCGATCCTTTCCGCCACGCTTGAATCAGGCGAGCGCATTCAGGCCATTATTCCCCCGGCCTGTGAGCGTAATACCGTGTCTATTACCCTGCGCAAACCCTCATTCGGGCAGAAAACGCATCAGTCATGGATTGATGCGGGATTTTATAACCGGGTGACCGGTAGGGAGCGAACGGAAGGCAAAGATGTTGAACTGACCCGCTACTATCAGAGTGAGGATATTCCCCGCTTTATGGAAAAAGCGGTGGAATACGGCAAGACGATTTTTATCGTCGGTGAAACCGGGTCCGGTAAAACCACCTATATGAAAACGCTGCTGCACTCGATTCCCCGGCACCTCAGGCTGACCACCATTGAGGATAATCCCGAAATCCGGCTCTATCACCACACCAATTATGTCCATCTCTTTTATCCAGCGGACGCCGGGGATAATGCCATTATCACGCCCGGCAGACTGATACGCGCCAATTATCGTATGAACCCTGACCGGATATTACTGGCTGAAATTCGCGGTCGGGAAGCCTGGGATGCCCTGAAAATCGTCGGTTCAGGGCATGAGGGATTGATAACCTCCCTGCATGCGGGCAGCCCGGAAGAATGTATCGAAGGGTTAATTGACCGCTGCTATGAAAACCCCGACTGCCGGAACATGCCTTTCGACGTGCTGTTACGCAAGTTGCTTAAGAGCATTGATGTGATAGTCAGCATTGATATTCACGGTGACATACGCCGGATGAGTGATGTTTATTTTAAACCCCTTCATCTCAATGACATGAGAGGTGTATTCAGCAAAGGACTCCAGTAAATAACATATCCAAATATGCTACCCTTGTTTAAATGTGAAGGTGACCGAAATGAAAAAAGTAATATCCTCCGCATTATTACTCAGCGCTATGGCGTCATATTCCACCTCCGTCATGGCCGCTGACGCCTGTGAAGTGGTGTTATGCATGTACGGTAAAGCCACCGGGAACGGCGGCGGCAATGAATGCCATTCGGCCGAACGAGCATTCTTTAACATCGTCAAAAAGAACAGGCACGGTTTTCTGCCGGACCATACTGCCGATGCCAGAAAATCGTTTTTACTTGAATGTGATTCGGCAGACCCCGCCATTATCAGCCAGATTATCAATAAATTTGGCCGCATGCGTGGTTAATTAGCGGAGGTTATCTTTATGACGAAACCGGGTTTTATTCAGCATCCCTGGACACATCAGCGCGGAGATTCCATGCGCGCAGCCTGTGTTATTGAGCACATTGAAAATGAGTCGATGCACGGATGCGGCCTTTATTATGAAATATATCACTACCGGGTTATATTCCGGTTATTGCAATTACTGCAAACGCTGAACGGCACCGACAGGATAACGCTGACAGAAGAAGCTAACCGTCGAGGGTTTACGCTTAATGAAACCAGCATTAAAGAAAGTCGTCAGTGTTATTCCGACATCATCAGGGAAATCCGCGAGAACCAATATTAACCCCTGCTATTATTTTATTCTCAGTTCTCAAACGACAGCGGAATATTTCAGCCGAATCAGGCTTAAGGCGTGGCGGTTTTCAGGTTTTTACGGTCTAGCACATTTTTCGCGAATTGAGGAGTGAAGAAATGCGGGCCGTAAAAATGAGGCAGCGGACAGAATTATTTTCGCGGGTTAAGGAGCGAAAATAGTTCAGGCACCGCGCCTCACCGGCAAACAGCCGCGCCCACGCGGATTTTGCCGGCCGGGGGGAGCCGAATAAATTTCGCCGCCCCAGCGAGCGAAAAGCTGTCGCCCACGACAGCGATTTATTTGGGGGGCACAGCCCCGCACACCGTCGCGGCTAAGTCTCCGGCCAAAAGCCGGTAGCGTGGCGCGACCACCCTCTTTAAAGGTCAGCTTCCCTTTTATTCCCGCTGCGAGGCACGAGCAAAGGGAAGAAAAAGGCGAAAGCGACCGTCTTAAAGGGGGTGGTCGCGCGTAGCGGGCGACGGTGTGCCGCCGTTGACGTCGGGGGTTTTGGCGCGGCGTCCAGCCGCGACATTACCCCCATGCGACAGGTAATAAGGGCGTCCAGCCCGCATGAACTGGCGCACGCCGTGACGTGCAGGGAAGCATGCTTTCCTGCATATGGCCGCACAGCGGCCACCATCTTTACCCCATACGCTCGCCCCGCCTTTTCGCCCTACACCGTGGGGCGAACTGATAGGGTGATGTCATGGGGCGAACCGCTGATGAAGGAGGCAACGTGATTTTGAATAAGCTGGCCGTTTCACTGTCGCCGATAGTGAATGGCGCGCTTAGCTTCATTGCTTTTATGCAACAGCATCAGCTGATGCTGGCGCTGTTATCAGGGCTGACGATGCCATTTTTCGCGTCGATGAAAAGCGATGAACGGCAAAAAGCCCCGCTGTGGCAAAAGCTGATGATTGCTTTTTCCCTGCTGTGTTTTCTTTGCGGTACGATGGCCCCGGTTGTTATCTGGATTTTCCAGTGGCTTTATAAAGGCCGTGTAGTCGCCAGCATTCCCGTTCCGGCATGGCCGGTGCTGATTGCCTTTACCGTAACGGGTTTTATTTTGCATATTCTGTTGCGCAGGGTATTAACCCCTGAATTAGACAAAATAAAGAAACGCCTCGTCAGAAAAACCACGCTTGAACGGGAATTACGCACCGATGTCCGTACGGTGAAATCACTGCTGCCGGAAACACTGCATTATGACCCGCTGGATTATATCGACCTGAACAAAGGGTTATTTATCGGCATGGACCGCGATGTTCAGCCGATGTATCTGCCGTTAAAAGACTGGCAAAAACAACACGCAGATATTATCGGCACCACCGGAGCGGGCAAAGGCGTTGCCACCGGAATATTACTCTATCAAAGTATTCTGGCCGGTGAAGGCGTATTTGTGATGGACCCCAAGGATGATGAATGGGCACCCCACCTTTACCGCAAAGCCTGCGAGGATGCAGGAAAACCTTTTGCCCTGATTGACCTGCGGAAACAACAATACCAGTTAAATCTGATTGAAGGCATCACGCCAGATGAACTGGAAGAATTGTTTGTTGCCGGTTTCAGCCTGGCGGAAAAAGGGCAGGAATCTGACTTTTATCGGATTGACGACCGGAAGGCGGCGCGGATAGCCGCGCAGTTTGTCACCCGTAATACGGCCTCAACCATTCGGGATGTGTATAACGGAGACTACGTTCAGGGTACTGCAGATAAGATAAAAGCCTTTTTCGGGAAAATTGAAGAGCTGGCTTTACTCAATGCCATTAATGCCCCCACTGGATTTTCGCTTAATACGATATTTAAGGAAGGCGGTTGCTGTTATGTGATTGGTTCAATGCGCAACAGCAAAATCATTACCACTCAGCGCATGCTGTTGGTACGCCTGTACCAGCTGGCAGAGAGGCGCGAGCGGGTGAAAGACGTGCCCCGCCCCATTGCTATTTATCTTTCCGAACTGAAATACCATTTATCCAGGCCCGCGCTGGAAGGTTTAGGCGCGGCACGCGATAAAGGCGTGCATATTATTATGGACCACCAGTCGATTGCCGATTTAAAAGACTGTCCGGCAGATTTGAAGGGTGACGCCGTTGTCGGCGCGGTCGTTGAGAACGCCAAATTCAAACTGGTTTACCGTGTCATGGACCCGGACACCGCGGAATGGGTGGCCAGGATGTCAGGCACCATATTAGTGGATGACGAGGTCCGCAAAGCGAAAACCGATGCCGTGCTGACAGAGACTATCGACGACGAACGCACCATCAGGCAGGCCGAGCGTTTCTTTACCGACAGCAATATGATCCTGAACCTACCCGATTTTGTCAGCTTCATCTTCACGACAAAAACTCTCCCCTCTGCTTCTCTGATTTCGCCCATCAGGGTGAAAAAACGCGAACTGGAGATCTGTGCCGTGTCGCCCGCGATTGCCGCCACCGCCACAACGGTAAACATCACCCTGGATTTTAGCGAGGAGGAAATCGCCCCCGGACCGGCATCAACGCCGGATATCACCACAACGCGGCCCGATCTTTTTTTTGATACGGACGAAAAAGACACAACAACACCGAATGCCGATAAAGAGTAAAACCCGTCATTGCTGGATTTTTAAAAGGGGGGAATGATGCTTATCACCGCATACCGCGAACGCCAGACGCGGCACCGCGAAAAAATACAACGACTGCTGAATTTCCTGAAAGAAGAAACGTACAGTGACTTTAAAACGCTGATGCTGCTGTTCGGCTTCAGAGACCATAAATCGCTATATTCCCTTCTTTCAAAAGTCGAGGGTATGGGCTTAATACAAAAACATGTCCTGGTATCGCGCACGATGAAAATTTCATTGTGGGGCATAACCAGTGACGGACTGGCCGTAGTGTTAACCTCCGACGATACACTTTTTCCGGCACGGTTTGAGCCGTCAAAAATCACCGGCTGGACACTGGAGCACCACCTTGATAATCAAACCGCCCGTATCATCCTTGAGCAAAAAGGCGCATCCGGATGGATAAACGGCGATCGCACAACCTTCCTCAGTCGTTATCAGACCAGCCACCGCCCGGACGGACTGATTACCCTGCCCGGCGGAACCGTGATCGCCATTGAGACCGAGCGCCGTCTGAAAACCAAAGCCCGTTACCAGTCGATCATCGCCAGCCATTTGCTGGCGCGGACCCATAAAAACTGGATTTACGTTTTTTATATCGTGCCGGACCCGCAGAAAAAACGCGGTCTTGAACGGCTGTTTGACAGCATCAGGCACGTGATCGTTAACCATCAGCACATCCCGCTGGAAACCCGCCACCGGAATGTCTTCCGCATCTATACACTCGACGAGTTGCAACGGCTCGATGTAAGTCACTGCATATAGTTGTTCTTTATCACCAACTGCCCCAACCCGCCCGCCAGCAGCGCAATGACCGGAAGTAATGCCCTACCTAAATACTCCCCCACCATCAGAACTGACAGGACTCCAGTATGAACAGAGAAACTGACCGACTTTCGGACGTACTAACTGAAATGAGCGCAAAAGCGTTGGTGACGTGGATGACACATTCTGCGTTACATGGCTTTCCGCGTGAAGCATTACTGGAACGCGGCAACGATTTTGTATATGCCTTACAAGCAAATTTTGTGCTGCTGCGTGATGTACTGTCAGAAACGCTGGAAGATATTGAGCAGCAGAGCCATGACCTCGAAGAAAGACTGAATAACCTGGAACAGCGGCTACTTGCGCTTCAGGTAGTTGCTGATAACCGGGAATAGCTGCCCATTCAGCCCTGTCCGCGTGATTTGCGTTATTCCACTGTAGAGACATGACTGTTCGGTGCTCGCCTGGCTGCGCTCCGCCTCACTCGTGTCTCTACAGCGTTACTGTTTTAAGCGGCCCTACACGCAAAGCCGCATTCCGTTGCGACTCCTTCCTGCTCAGATTTTATCCATCAAATAACGATGCGCTTTGGATGCCGCGCTGGCGGCCTTGAAAATATAGCGTTTGTCGTTCCTCAGTGCTTTCAGCCAGGAAGCAATATAACTTTCATGCTGAACCTCTCCGACAATCCCTAGGTCCGCCATTAGGAACGCGCTTCCAAGCTCGGCGATCAACTCCTCAAAAGCATAATCCTCACTGCCAAACTTCCCTTTCATTTCACGATTCAGCCGACTTTTGGCTCCACTCCAGTGAACCAGCTCATGCAGACCCGTAGCGTAGAAATTGGCAGCATCGCTAAAAAGACGACGTTCCGGTAAATGGATTTCGTCGGTTGATGGTGCGAAAAAGGCGTTCTGCCCCTTCGCAATGATGGTTGCACCACTGTTACGGAAAAGCGCTTCCGCCTGCGGTAACGGCTCAAAGGTCTCTGCCGGGAAAACGGCTTCATCACTCAGAGTCAAACCGTCAATTTGCTCAACATTAAACACGGTGAAAGTCTTAAGCATCGGAATATATTCAGTTTCTCCTTCGTTATTTTCCCTTTCCAACATGGTATAGAAAATAGCTGTTGTGCCGTGTTCTCCCTTACGTACCTGCCCGCCTTCCGCTTTTGCCTGTTTGTAGGTCATCCAACGCGAATCATTGAATCCCTGTTCTGACGCACTGCACCACAACAACATGATATTCATTACACTGTAACCCATACCAGTTGCGTAATTGGACGGTAAACCCGACATACCAGGGGTACGCTGCCACGGACACGCCCAGGGTTTAACACCAGTTTCCAGTGCCGCAATGATGCTGTCAGTGACGGTCTGATAAATATCAGTTTTGGTTCTGGTAAATTTCGTTTTTGAGGAGCCTGACGGGTCCAGCGGGGATACGCTGGTCGCCGCTGCGGTGTTAGGGGCGCTAGCCTGGGTATGCAGGGAAATAGTCATGATTTTTTCTCCGTCAGTGGTGTGATTTTCGTCTTCGTATCGCCTGACGGTTCGCTTTCCCGACATCGTTCCGGCCCGCAAGGGCGCAGAATGCGTGCTATTTACCCTTGCGGGACGGGTTGTGTTGGGAAACGATTAGCCGGAAGCTGATACGGGAACGAAAAGCACACGGAAGGAAAAGATATGATCTACATAGCCGGGCGTAGCGCCCCTTGGTTCGCAGCGGTGAAATGGGTTGAAGGTTGTGATTTAGAAATTGAATTTCACTGTATAACTTCAGACCTGATGTAGCAGTGTTCTGAGGTAGAACACACTCAAGTCTGACACTCATCTTTAACGAAAGCGGACATTAGAGAGTACACACTAGGCATAAAGCTACGCCAAAAGGGTATATCTCTTGAAGAAAATGGAATGACTATATCGATAAGCGTTAAGTGAACGCCGTATTGACGGTTATTTATCGGTGAGAACCACGTTCCATGGCAGCAATTCGGCCACTTTATTTGTAGACGCCTTCGGCAGTACGCCAGGATATGGTGCAGATAAGCCTCAGGGTCAATACATTGAGTTTGCATGTGCCTATCAGCCCATAAAGCAGTGCGCCGCGCTTACCGCCATTGTCACTACCGAAGAATATATAATTCTTTTCCCCAGACAGACCTCTCTCAGCGCCCGCTCCGCATCATCATTATCAGGTTCCACCGGCCCGTCATCGCAGTAATAACACAGAGCACCCCACTGATTGAGCGCATAAGCGAACGCCACCCCCAACCGGGATTTCTACGACAGTGTCGCGCTTTTCTCTATCAACCACTTATGCAGCGAAGCCAATTGCGGTTTGCTC
This sequence comes from Enterobacter vonholyi, assembly GCF_008364555.1. Classification (GTDB taxonomy): domain Bacteria; phylum Pseudomonadota; class Gammaproteobacteria; order Enterobacterales; family Enterobacteriaceae; genus Enterobacter; species Enterobacter vonholyi. Next base: position 35,091 of record NZ_VTUC01000016.1, on the reverse strand, counting down.
GGGGATTGCCTAGAAGCTAGGCGCTCTGATGCCGGGAGCCCGCGTATTTCTGGCCTCAGCCTTATTTGAGGTCATGATAAAATCCCACATATTCAAGTGCTGACTTTTCAAGGGATTATCTTATAGGATCAGTTGCCTTCCTGTTGGCGCGTAACTTAAAGCTCATCAATTCAGCTTATGAGTTTTTTATTATTTATTCTTATAGCTCTGCGATTGATACCTGATCAAAAGAGTAGTATCAATTGTCTCCTTCTAAATAAAGCATGCTATATAGAGTTTGAACTTTAATCTATTGAGATTGGATACATAGAGTTTGATGCACCTTTCAAATAAACTCCAAACTTCCAATCGATAGTATAAATTAGGAATATTCATCGGTATTGTTTTGAGAGGTTTATTACCCCTCTCAAAATGTTTTCTAGTTATCGCAATAAATAATTGGAACAGCATTAGCCTCTTTTACAGCATGAGAAAAAGAAGACAAGATCCATAGCAGTTGAATCACATGAGGCTTAACCGGTTTTTTTCTTCGCAAATTAATGAACTCGCGCTCTATCTCTTTTTTGGATAAAAATGAACAGCTAAGAATGCATTTTCTATGCAATTTAACATCCTTAAAAAGGTCGTCAAGGTATTTTTTAATGTTTTTAGTGTCACCTTTTCTTACCTTTTTTATCTTGGTTGATACTGACTTTTTATTGTAAACTCCAGTATAATTTTTATTAAATTTTGTTTTTAATTTAACAGTAAAATCAGCAGTATTAAAATACATATATCCAAGATTTTTTATACCCTGACCAACAACGTCATGAAGTTTACTTGCTGATGTGCTTTTGTCACCATGCTTTGAATGAATGAAACAAATGCATGAATCCGCTTTATTAAATGTGATATGGTCTGCCCACTCATTCCCTAAGTCATCGCAAAAGATGTAATCATCCCCACTATGAATGTTTTCCACCACATCAAACATGGAATCATTAGAGAACTTATCCATTCCTTTTAAAAGCAAACCTTTCTCACTTAAGACGTTTTTTATATTAGCTTTAGGGACAAGCATTTCTAATATGTTATTGATTTCCGATATGCCTGAAGAGTCTTCGAAACAATTACCCATAAAATACATATAGCATGGGTCAGTAAACGTAATGCTGTAGAAACCATTTTTAAAGATAAAACTTTGCAAAGTTATATCTTTAGAGTTGTACGAAACTTTTATTTTTTTTAGAACAGTAGAGTCAATCGTTAGTGTTTTGTTGTTTTTTCGTATCTTAGCCTTACCAAGCGGCACTTGAATAGTCAAGTCGGATTTTATTTCATAAACTTTTTCAAGTTTACGAAGCAACCGATTTACTTGTATTTCATTTAGAATGCAATCGGATCCATCAGGCAATTTGTATTTCAGTATGGCGCCTTCCGATTGTAACTTTTCATATAATGAAGTACTTTCTATTAATAAGGCACTTGGCACAGTAGATCTTAAAACCTCACTTAAATCTTTTTGTTTTGCAAAAGAATTGAGGAAGTCCTTAACCCCTCCACCTTGCCTTATCAGACAAAGTTGATTATAAGACCATGTCGCAATTTCATCGAAATTAACTCTCTGTGATGCCTCTACCAATCGTCCTGAACCAGAGATTGTCTTAATTATTGCACCTTGCCTAAGTTTTAAGTAGTAAGGTATTGACCTACCAGCAGCATGAGTAGAGTAAGAACCTTTAAGATCTGCTGATTCTGCAGATCTATTTCTGATTGCCTTATCTGAATTAGTTATTGTTCTTGTGGATATTTTTTGGAATAAAACATCAGAATCATTAAAGGTGCTAGCCAATAAATTACTCGATACTAAATTAAAACTTCTTTCAATATCATCTGAAATATTTGCACAGCTTTTCTTTATTATTGCCACACTATTATCAAACTCAAGAATTAATATAAAAGCATAAATTTTATCTTGGTAGTTCTCTCCGCCCTCGATCTCCCCAATAAAATACACTGGCTTGAGTGTTGGGAAGATTCGCAATGAATATTTATAAGGGATATCATTTTCAATTAATCTTTTGTCAATTCTAAACTCCTCTAATAGGTAATCACTACCAGGTTCAATATTGTCATCTGCAGCATCCAAAATATTAGTTATTTCAACGTCTGTTATTGTTCTGTTTCGATTGTCTTCTGGTATTATTAAGTTATAGAATTGAATGTTTTTTGTAAGCTCTAATCTATCAATCATCATAAAACTCCTGTTAGTATTTGGCACATTTTTATGATTGTACATTCCCTTATAAATCACACCATTAATATCTATCTATCATAAGGTTGAACAGGCGAATCGCTAATGGAAGATTGCTCTTACCGACGAGGTTCTCGCCCAACAAGACTATGTTGCCCGTCAGAGGGATATTAACTGTCTCAAAATCACGAAAGTTGAGTATCTTTAAATTTGCAAAACACATAACAACCCCTATAAATCAACCTATCAAATCTAGCCATCATATTTTTACTAAATTTATTGCATTGGCACAGCACTGCAGCAAGTTATAGTTAATGCCTCAATTGGATTTATGTTCCAGCGTTCACATTCTCATGCAGAGCCAAACCTTATCTTCTCCAGACCTACTTACAAATCTTTCGCCTGCCTAGACGTCGTTGTTCCAGTTAAACCTTCATTACTTCAGTCACCGGATAGTAGCTATCCCCGCCAACATAGCACAGTGTTCTTACGCTCAGAAATAAGTTCGCTGTAGGCTCAAATTTGCGTCTTGCCATTATTTCTGGGGTGTTATCCAGCTTGTTGGAATAAGTTTTACGCCATTACGCCAGCGATCAGAGACTGCAGCCTGAAACCAGTCATCTTTAAGGTCTGCATGGTCCATAACTATTATCTGTAAATCAGGGGCGAGCGTTTTAGCAGCGTGGTTGATTAGGCTGAACAGCCGATTTACAGCGTTCTGATCTTCATTCTTCAGAGCGTCAATAGACCCATCATTATCTTTTTCAGGTGGATAATGCGCCTGCGATGGCTGGTCGAGAATTAGAAATCCTGGCACGGGGCGTTTTTTTTGACGGAACCAGCGATGAAGGGCCAGATGAGCCAAAATATGGTAGCCGACCCAATTTTCCCCGCTGCCCATACGGAAAAGTGGTACCGGTCCGTCCAAGGTATCTGCCACAACGGTGAGTTTGCGGATATCTAGACGCAGGTTGCTTCCCTGATGTTCTAGATCGAGAAGTTCCGAATATTCAGTCATATAACGGCCGATTATATTGAGGAAGGCCGCAAGTTTCTCTCGTACAGCAGTCGGATCCAATTTTTTTTCAAGGAAACTTACAGTTAATTGCTGATTTTCTAACCGGGTGCGAAGACCCGAATACTGCTCTGCATCGCTGACAGTTTCAAGATACTGTGCGATTTTCCCCAGAGTCCGCGCCTGCAGCATAAAGTTTTCCTGCTGTACTCGCAGATATTCAGCTTGTTGGATGCAATCACTGATTTTTTTCTGATTCTCTCGAAGATTATTGAGGAGAGTATTTTCCTGTATTTGGAGGGCTGCTAAGCGCTTCTGGAGCCTTGGATTTTCTGCTTCTACCGCCTCAAGTTGTCGGCTCAATTCATTGAGTGAATGGTTGAGTTGAGCAACAGAAGGAGGAATGTTTTCGAGGTGACTTTCGCAAAGAGGACAAAGCTGCGATACCTCTGAGGACTTTATCAAATTCACTACGCTGAGTCTTGCACGCTGCTCCCGCGCCTCTCGCTCATAGCCGGTTGATTCTGAGGTAAACGCCCGCGTTTCACGAATCTCGCTATTCAGTCTCTCAAGCTCAGTACGCATCCCTTGACGTTCTGAGCGCAGTCGCATCAATATGTCATCATGATCACTTACTACAACTGCATCTGAAAATACTCCTCGCTCGCTCAAGCTTTGGAGCAGAGTCATGCAGGCCTCATAGTTTACAACTACGGTTCGATCGTCGGTAAGCCCTGCCATTTTAGCTTCTTCAAGAAGAGCTTTTGCACGCGGAAATGTGGCGTCATCCAGCGATTCAGCTTCCCGTACCAACCTTTCAAGCTGACGCAGTAGTTTTCGCGCATCGTCCAATTGGGCTTGCTGTAAGAGCCGCTCTTCATCCATTGCGCCAAGAAAATAAGGAAAGGTGTCCCGGATAGCCTGCGCTATAAAACCATCATCTTGGCGATGAAACAGACGCTGTTTGTTATCAATGTCGTTCTGATCCTGGAAACAAAAAAGAAGCGAGTGGCGGAAATTTGCCTCCAGAGAGGGTCGCGTAGGACTCGGGGGACGGTGTTCGTTTTCATTAATGCCGATTGCCGTTCCCAGAAATTTCTCCACAGCGTTGACTGTAGTGTTTTTGTGGAGAGTTGCGCCATCGGGAATCGACAGGGAGCTCCCTCGGGCAATATAGATGTCGCCGTGAGACTGTGTACCGGCATCTGGATTGCGTCGCGCGATAAAGATTTGGCTATCATTCAGTTGAAAAAGGATCCCATACCATTGCGTACATTTGCGGATAACGCCATCGGCTACGTAACATTCGCTTCGCCCGGTAACGTAATCAATAATATCAATTATTGCTGATTTACCCGTTTTGGATGCGCCGGTCAAGATGTTCAGTTGACCGGGATGAAGGGTGATTTCACGACGTTCTCCCCCGTGGTTGTAAATCACAAGGCTGGCTATCTGAAGACTCATGGCGCTATCCCCCATGCAGCATAAATAGTCGCTGTTGTACCAGCTGCTGCGAGCCAACGCCCCAGAAATGCCGCACGCTCAATGCATTCTCCGGCTTCCTGAGTAAGCAGCGGCGTTCGTTTTTCTGTAGGTGGGAGCAGTTTAGCTCCTTTCTTTAAGTCACCATTTTCATCCAAGCAAAGAGCGCTTTGCCTTGTGCCAAATAATATGCTCTCACGGGTAATACCGTTTAGCCGCCTGACTCTGTCGGGGAAATTAATCATCGTATCTCGGTTGTCCTGGCACCATGCCATTAGTGACGTTACGGTTGTAGCAGGCAGAGCCTTGCGTGTTTTCTGATGAAGAATTATCGGAAGGATTATAAAGGCTAGTGCAAAGGGTAAAGAGCAACCGGTCTTTTTATTGAATTCTGACGATGTATTGGCTATAAGCAATACGCAGAAAGCTGGGTTGAAGAGGTAGCTCTCCTCTATGGGACGGGAAGACCAAGGCTCCATCATCAATCCTCTCCTTTCTGTTCATCACTATTATTCTGCATGAAGTCAGGGTGCCACCCCACTGCGTATCGGTTAGCCAAAATATGGTAGCTTCCGTGGGTAAGAAACCGCTCTCGTAGGCTGCGGAGAGGAAAACATGCCTGCTGTTCTGCCCATGTGAACAGGTCCTTTCCAGAACGTATACGATCGGACTCATCACTATCAGGTAATAAATCGTCTTTCTGTGCGGCGAATCGTGGTTGCCAAGCCTCTATCAGGTCTTGCTCGAACGTTTTAAGCTCATCATTAAGCAATAATTCTTCTCTTACCCATTTTGAGCGTTGCTCTGAAGCTCGGTAATAATCACGGATGGCATACTCAATACGGGCCGAACCGAGATTTATCTTTCGCAATTGATTGACAAAGGGTCGACTATCTAGCTGAGCGATCACTTCTTGAGGAGGAGAAAATGACCGAAAATCTACAGGTAATGAGGAACGTCGAAACTCCTCTCGCAGTTCATCAATGCGGGATTCAATAGCCAGCACTGGGATGCTGCCCACCTCATTGCCGCTGAGCATACGTATCACTTGGTCGAACCACCAGCCTTCTAAACGCTCGGTGAAAATTTCGATATGCTGTCTTCCTACAGCACGGTGCAACTGCCGGTAAATATCTTCTTTAACATCAGTAATCGAAGGAGATCTATCAAGTACATATATTGATCTTAACAGAGCAAATCGAGCCTCCTCCGGTAAGAGCTTATAGGCGTTGAAAGCTTCTTGTAGCGCGCGGTTATTTGAACTGTTTGCAGTCGTGAGTAACAAAAAATCGGCTTGAGCCTCGTTACGACTTTCTGTTCGTAATAGAAAAGACGCCGAATTCGAAGGTGCCAAACCAGTTGTTATTAGGAAGTGACGAGTTCTTGAGAAACCGCCACTATCGGTGGCTACACTTTTTATCCAGATGAGTAGCGTTTTCCAAAGGTCAGCGCTGCTGTCAGTCAGCTTTCCAGTTTTGGCTTTATGATGTTTGGTCTGGATAAGATGAATCGGTAAGCCGTTTGCCTCAAAAGCTATATCATCAAACTTTTCAATTGAAATCCTGAACTCTGGTGAATCCAGAGTAGCTTCCAGTCCTTTTAGCAATGCGTAGCGACACTGATACAGATAGCCAGTGGCCGACGCGCTGGCCTCATGCGCGTTACTCATCCCGTCACTCCGTTAATTTATCGATAATATTTTCTAACTGAAATCCAATCAATTTACTACTGTCAACACCCAGGATTCTGAAAAATATTTTATGAGGGGAACCCTAGATAGCCTAATCAGTCCAAGTACAACATCCGCCCCTTATGTAAGCAACTTCCACTCTTAGTATGTGCAGACTGTTAGACCTCTTTGCTCTCTTAGGATAGATTCCTCGATGCTCTCGTTAGTTATGCTAACGTTTAGGGTTAAACCATAGTAACGATCACCACATTCCGAGGATTGCTCAACCTGATTTATTCAATCCGCAACTATTGGTGGTCATTTTGGTGGTCTTGACAGGATGAATGACCTGCTCCCCGTTGATTAGTACACCCGATGTTAGTAATGTCTTCATAAGCCACATGAGGACATCCCCATGAAGAAGCGTTTTTCCAACCAACAGATCATTAGTATTCTCCGCGAGGCTGAAGCCGGAGTAACGTCGAAGAACTTAAAGTGATGACGTGAGGCAACTTTTGGGTTGGAAGAAAATTGCAGCTTGCGGCCGTCGCACAGAGGGTTTAATCCACCTCTCTCAGAAAGACCTGGCATAAGAATACGGAGCTTTTGAATGCTATATCCACGTTGGTGCGACATAACTATCCAAGAGCAAGACAACAAGCAGCTATGGCGCTTGTCCGAACGCGATGGAGGAAGGGCTGCTATCGAAGCTACCCTAACTACTCGGATCCGAGCTCACTACGACAATTTGGACGAAATAGCTGAAGACGTCCGTGAGTTGGGATACCCAGGCGCGGCTGCAATTTTGGCTGAGCGCATGCCGCGCTCCACCCGAGCACGTTCGGGAGAGCTTGGCGAGATCCTCGCGACCGAGTTGGTCGAAGAACATCTTGAATTCGAGGTTCCGATCCGTCGCCTGCGATACAAAGATGGTCGAGAGATGGCGCTGCGCGGCGACGATTTCGTCGGTCTAAAGCTCGATGACCAACAAAAATTGCACTACTTAAAAGGCGAGTCTAAGAGTCGTGTAAACCTTGCCAACGCCACCATCTCTGAGGCACGAAAAGCACTGTCCAGAGACGATGGCAGACCTACGGCAACGTCCCTTCTCTTCGTCGCGGATCGACTCATGGAGGGTGAAGGCGAACGACGGCAGATGGGTAGACGGATTCGTAATGAAGTCGCCAGTCGATCTGCGCCCCAAGGGCGAACCAGTCACATGCTGTTCACCTTGTCGGGCAACGCCACGCCTCAGGCACTGTACGACGATCTCGCAGCGGCGGATCTGGTTCGTCCCCATCTTTCTGCAAATTTGCGCATAGAAGACCATCAGGCCTTCATTCTGGCCTGCTACGAGAGGGCTCTGGCACTTGGAAACGACTGAAGAACTGACTGCATTCCTGCTCGACATCACACAAGACGGATATCGAGGTCGCTTGCAGGCCCGGGGTCAAGCAAGGGCTCTTATTCGCCATGAAGGAAACTTGCCACCAGACGCTCCAGCCTTCAGCGAAGGGATCGACTCCGATCTTGCGGACTATGGCTTCTCAGTACTACGTGCTTCCTTGGCGCTACGCGAGCTTGAAGGTGATGCAGTGACTTGGCGAAAAGGCTTCGTACAGGCAGGTGGGGCCTTTGAGGCATTGGTTCAGAACGGGTCACAGGCCGACGCATCTCGAGGGTTCTATCGAACAGTGGGGGCTGCTTCCTATCACTTGGCCAACTACTCTGCGCTGGCATTTTCGCTTCTGTCGCAATTACAGGCCGATCAGAATCGTTCGCCTGCCGAGGATGCTCTCGCGCTCCTAATCGTGCGTGATCTTCAAGGCTTGGTTCAACGTGCGAGGGAGTGGCTTAGCAGCCCAGCGAACCGAGATGAGGGAATCGCCAGAGCTGCGGCCGAGGGAGCGCTTGACCCCGACGATATCGTTTCGCGTGTAGCGACGTCGACAATGTTCAGAGCATTGGTGTTCTTTGAGTTTGCCCTGCAAACCGGCCAAGAGTCCCTCGTTGTAGAAGCTCGCAACCTGCTGAAACGGGCGATTTCGTTGACCAAAGCGGCCAGCGCGGTGTCACTCTGGTGGATTCTTCGAATCACCGTGAACCTGATAGATGATCTTTGGGCAAGCAGTCTGCACAAGGTTCTGCCCTCCGAAGGGCCACTAGGCTCGCAAGACTACGCACAACTTCGGAAGCTTTTTGTCTCTGAGTTGTACTGCAGGAGGTCATCTGAGGTCGAATTGTGGCCTTCTCAACTTCTGGCGGCACAGCGAGCCGTCGATGTCTCCGACGACCTAGTGGTCGCGCTCCCCACGAGCGCGGGCAAGACGCGGATTGCAGAGATCGCTGCGTTGATGGCTCTGGCGTGTGGTAAACGCGTTTTGATAGTCACGCCACTCAGGGCTCTGTCCGCTCAGACCGAGCGCTCCTTCCGCAAGACATTCACACCTCTTGGATTTTCCGTCTCGTCGCTGTATGGAAGCAGCGGTGTAGCAGGAAATGACGAGGATGCGCTCCGGGAACAGAACATCGTCATAGCCACCCCAGAAAAGTTGGATTTTGCTTTGCGGAACGACCCCGACATCATCAATGATGTCGGCTTGATCGTCCTAGACGAAGGACATCTGATTGGTCCAAGTGAACGCGAGATCCGCTATGAGAATCTGGTGCAACGGTTGCTGCGGCGCACTGACCATGGCGACCGGCGGATCGTTTGTCTTTCGGCAATTCTGCCGGCAGGCGATCAGCTCAACGATCTGACTGCATGGATTCGCAGTGATGCGCCTGGCGATCCGATCCAGTCCAGTTGGCGCCCTACGCGTCAGCGCTTTGGCACTCTGTCTTGGCTCGGAAATTCTGCGCGGCTGAGCTTCGACCTTGAGCCAAATGGCCCTTTCATTCGACACTTTGTGCCAGAGGTCCCACCCATTCGCCCTCGTCGTACGGCATTTCCAAAGGACAACAAGGAGCTAACTCTCGCAGCGGCATGGAAGTTCTCTGAGCAAGGAAAGAGAGCTCTCGTATTTTGCACCCAACGAGATCATGTTGAAGGATTTGCCGAGACGGCCCTGGACCTGCAGCGACGAGGCTTTCTGCCATCTCTGCTTGCCAACGCCCAAGAGGTTGAACGTGCCATGGCCGTAGGTAGGGAGTGGCTAGGCGCGGAACATCCTGCAGTACGCTGTCTGGCCATCGGCGTTGCGATTCATCATGGTCGTCTTCCCGGCCCCTTCCTGCGGGAAGTGGAGACACTACTTGCCGCAGGCGTTCTACGCGTTACCGTGGCGTCACCCACCTTGGCGCAGGGACTGAACCTCAATGCAGCGGTACTCCTGATCCCAAATCTGTACAGGGCGGGCACTCTGATCACGGGTGAGGAGTTTGCCAACGTTGCTGGCCGCGCCGGGCGCGCATTCGTGGATCTCGAAGGACTCGTGATCCACGTAATGCATCAGCCAGAAAATTGGCGCCACCAGCGATGGAGAGAGTTGGTCACGTCGGCCAAGGCTCGGTCACTCTCAAGCGGCATCATTGTCGTGGTCAACGAGGTCATACGGCGCCTCGCGACGTCGGGTGTTTTTGCGCGTGGGGATGCCATGGATTACCTGTCTAGCACGCAAGATGCTTGGTTCCCGGATGCTGTAGATGGTGAGATGGAGTCAGACTCAATGGAGAGCCTCATCGAGCGGTTGGATACAACCGTCCTTGGGCTCGTCGAAGCGCTTGACGCGCAAAGTGCGGATCTACCAAGGCTGCTCGATGAAGCCCTTGCGGGTTCACTTTGGGCAAGGCAAATCGCTCACCTTGACGGCGCCGAAAAGCAGAAGCAAGTGTGGATTCTCCTCAGTAGAGCACAGCTCATTTGGAACAAAACAACGGTCGAGCAACGCAAAGGTCAGTTCGCGATGGGAGTGGGCCTAGAATCGGGCCTTGCCATCGACGCGTTGGCTGTCGTGCTGACTGAGCTTCTTGACCGTGCCGATGCAGCCGCCCTCGCCAGTGACGCAGATGCCCTGATCGCTGCTCTCATTGGAATGGGAGAGCGGCTTCTTGCGATCCGTCCCTTCGTTCCAGATGACCCACTGCCGGCGAACTGGAGAGACTTGCTGGGAGCTTGGGTGCGAGGGCAAGACGTAGCAGCCATCGGCCAAGAGGGAATGCGCTTCGTGGACGACGCATTTGTCTATCGCCTGGTTTGGGCGATTGAAGCCATCCGGATGAATCGGCGCATCAATGGAGGCGAATCAGAACTACCCGTCGAAGGAGCTGCTGCCGCCTGCCTGGAAGCTGGACTACCGTCCAACGCCATGGCCATGCTTGTTCGGGCCGGACTGCCCTCGCGGGTGGCCGCCAAGATAGCCGTGGAGCAACTCGCGCCCGCCTTCACGAATCGCGCGGAAATGAAAACCTGGTTACGATCGGAAGAAGTAGCAGGCTTCGACCATGTTCCTGGATGGCCCACGCTTGAGACTCATGCAATCTGGCAGCAGTTTCGGCACGACGTTGTGTCAAGCGTAGATGGCAGGTGGGCGTCGCAGGAGTGGACGATGCAATGGGCAACAGACTCAACAGTGCCTCTGCGTATTGAAGTTGATCCGCAAGATGGACAAGTGTCGATAGCGACGCCAGATTTTTCACAGCTCACAACAATCAGACAGAGGCTTCAGGCGGAACTACCGAGCCTGCTTGAAGTTGAATCTCTACAGAGCGGAACGAGTGTCACCATCCGCCGTATTGGAAAAGGCGAGGCGCGTTGGGTGGATAAGGACTGATAGCTTTTTTGTGTAGATGGTACGTAAAATCAGCCACTGCTCCGAAAACGACACGGAGCCTGCTCCGGCCACAATGACCTGATCCAGCATACGCACCTCAACTAGCCCCAGGGCTTCCTTGACCACTTCACGCGGATACACCGATGCACTGTCGATGGTGCCGTGGAACATCTCCCGGTGCTCGATCAGCCGGTGGCGCGTATCCAGAAACAGCACCGCAAAGACTTCATGCTCAAAACCTGCCAACTTGCTGCGCAGGTATTCCTTGACCAGCGCCGTGGAACTAAAACGGGTGCACTTAAACTCTGACTAACAAAAGATTTGTATGCTCAAGATAGATTGCATGTACAGCATAAGTGGTCAGTTTGGGGGGGCTTGACAGAAAGGGATTTGCGATTTAGCTTAATTATCAGCCAATTAATGGCAAAGGCGATCCCAGTCAAAGGAGCCGTATTTAAGAAGAGTCCGCTTAAGGATACTTAAGCAGGATTTTTTGCTGTTCTGCGTTCTGTATACCCGTTAACAAGACGATACCCCTATCACACTCTTAGTAAAATGGCGGCCATCAGTGACCAATCATTGCTTTTGTCTCAACACCACAATGTTAGGATCATTGGCGCAAATTTAAGTATTCCCCTCTTATCTAAGGTTTTATTATGTTTTACAGACATGGAGTCACAGTATGATGCAAAAACATTTTGACATTGTTCAGGCTATTATCGGTAACTGCTTTATGAACAATATGGCAAACAATAGATTTTTATACAGCAAGACGAATGGTAGCTCAACTACAAAATACCCATTAAACTGCATAGGTTTTTTCTCATGGAATAGCAGCTTGCAAAATAATTACACAAAATTTGTCCTATTTCCTATTTTCTTTGATTATCTGGATAGCTATGTTGATCTTCGTTTTGACTGTGTCAACGAAAGCTTCAACAAAAAAATCCTCATTCTCGAATCCAATATTGATAAAGATTCAATTGATGATTTGTTCCTTCATACGCTGTACAAAATGTGTTCTCAGATTAGAAATAAAATGCTTCACCATCGGCTCAACTATAACGGTGCCGAAGTGACAGCCAGCGAGACCACTGTCACCATTCCGCAGTTCAGAGTTATCAATGAACTGATTTACCAATATGTAAAATTCTCAAAGACCGGTAATTCACTCTTTGAAAAAAACGCTCTCTATTCCGGGTTAGTTGATATTCTTAAAAAAAATAACGATAGTGAACATGAGTTTGTTCAACGAGTAGAGTTGATGTCCGACTACTTGTTCATAACCCCCTATGAAGCTCGCGATTTGCACACTATCAACGCCCCCATGACTTCCACTGACCTCATTATCGATCGAGTCTCTTATCCTGCAAAATGTTTCTACGATGACAATGAAATATTTAAGGAAAAATATCCAGATCCTGAAGAAAAAATCATCATTGGAAATCGTTATTATTTTTTCCAAATGGAAGACAAATTATACTTAGTACCTTCGGAAGCGGTAAACCATCGCAAAAAGATCACTTTCGGTGAGATTGATGCCTGGGAGTTTCAAACACAGTAACCTTTCTACAGGTCCGATGCACGTGTGTATCGGGTACTTCAGCGTGAGCCAGTGCATCCGGGTTATGCTCGCAGGAAGAGATACAAAGAGTGCAGTCGGTGAAAATGTGGAAACAAAGCATCACCTATTACGATACATACACTGACTTTATGAGTAACATCAGGAAAATCAAACTTCATGTCCCTGAAAACTTCCAGCAGACCGATATAGCTGGGGTTGTTAGCGACCAAACCACCATCCGCAAAATAAGTGCGGAGATCTTCACAATAGGTTGGTGATTTGTTTTGATTTGGTGATTGATCTGATCGCACAATCCGGGCTGGGTTCCCTCAAAGTGATCTACTATTCCGCGCAGCTATTTAGTCGATGTTGAGCAGGTCATTAATATGCGGCGTTCATGGTCAGAGAAACCAACTCGATAGCCGACTGGCGAGAGGCCATTTTATGGTCTGTTGCACTTCAGCACTTGGTGGTCATTCTGGTGGTCTTGACAACAAGAGCTTTCAGGTTTAGCTTATTTATTAGCCAGCTACTGGCAAAGGCGATCCCAGTCAGAGGAGCCAAATTTAAAAAGCCTGCTTTTAAAGCAGGCTTTTTGCTTTGCGGATGAGGGAAAATGAACGCTCTGTTTGTCTACGGCACGCTGCGCCCGGGCCACTCTAATGCGCATATTCTTGAGAACATCGGCGGCGAATGGCTGGCCGGTTCCGTATCCGGCACGTTTTACGAACGCGGCTGGGGTGCTGCGGCGGACTTCCCGGGGATCGTGCTCCACCCCGATGGTCCCCGCGTCGAAGGCTATCTGTTTATCTCTGATAACCTTGCCGCACACTGGCAATTGCTGGATGAATTTGAAGACGGCTATGACCGGGTTGAGGTCGCAGTGACCACCTCTGAAGGCAAGCAGGTTCAGGCCTGGATTTATCAGCTGCAGCCGCGTTCTGAGTCATAAAAAAAAGGCTCTCTGTCACCAGAGAGCCTTTTTCACGATTCGCTGCGATTACTCGCTTTTTGCTTCGCCGTTTTTGATTTCGCCCATCACTTTCAGCTTCTTGGAGATGTCGCGACGCTCTTTGGACAGCTCTGCGTTTTTGATGATGTAGTCATCAACGCGGTCTTCATAGTCGCTCTTCATGCTGGCGATGATGCCCTGAATAGCTTCAACGCTCATGCCTGGCTTGATGTAGTCGCTCAGGTTGTCGAGCAGCAGAACACGTTTCTGGTTGTCACGGATCTTCTTCTCAACGTCCTGGATTTCACGCTGCAGTTTGTTTTTGCGGCGGAACAGGCGGACGAATTCCAGAACATCCTGGAACGAAGGCTTGGTAGTTTCCATTTTTACACCCCTGATAATGTGAGAGTCGGATTCGTTAAGGCAACCGTTGTAACAATAACCTTACTGACAGCGGCTGCGAATGACAATGAGTATATCGTTTAAAGCTATCATAACCCCAATTGCTGCTGAATCGAAGCAGCAGCCGTCACATACGCCTTTTATTTGCGCAGCGCCCGGCAAATAAGGTGCGATAACAGCTCAAGCTGCCGCGCCAGTTCCATGCTCAGCCAGACGTAGCCATGAATAGGCGTTTCCGCCACGTTATCGCTCTGGCGTTCATTGATTAACTGCTTCAGCTCCGCGACGATCTCATTCAGTCGCTCGCTGTTGGCCAGTATCGGCTGCGGGTTGCCTTCATAGAGCGCATGAGCGATGGTCAACAACGTTTGCTGCGTCATCTGCTGAGTCTCTTTGAGGGTCTGCGCATTAAGCATCAACAGATGGCTGGGACGCGAAGCCCAGTGGGCGTTGATTTGCAGTTCAAGCATGCAGACCAGGTTGCGGCTTACCGTCTGGATAGCTTCGAAAATCGATTTTTGAATGCGGGTTTCTTTGCTGGCGGGCGTGATCAGGCCGCGCATTTTAACCACGTCGTTAAGGATGGTTTGCAGGTGCTTTTCCAGCCGCGGGCGCTCGACCAGATTAGGGGAAAAACCGGCCTGATAAACGCGGTTAAAGGCGGTAACGTAGTTAGCCATCTGAATACGCCAGTGCAGAAAAGCCCGCTGCGGCCAGATACCGGTAAAAAGCATGGCCAGCAGCGACCCCAGGATGACATCCCCGCTTCGCCACAGCGCCGTGGTCATATCCCCGGCGGGCGCCCCGACAACCACCGCGAGAGTAATACCAATCAGCAGCGCCTGATAGGGCTTTTTGCCCAACGCCAGCCAGCCGCAGAGGAACATAGCGGCACCACACCATGCCAGCATCACCGGAAATGAGATGAGCTCCAGCTTCAGCGCAATAAGACCCAGGGCCGAGCCAAGAACAGTCCCGCCAATTCGTTCAAAGGCGCGCGGGACCACGTTCCCCCAAAACGAGATGGGCCCCATCACCACCACCAGCGTGATCAGCGGCCACGTCCCTTCCGGAACGTCCAGCAAACGGACCAGTACAAACGTCAATACGAAAGCCAGCGCGATGCGACACCCGTGCACAACGCGGTAATGTTTATACAACCGAATTTCAAAAGGAGTTAATGATTTGTCGGGACGCACACCCGCTCTCCAGCTACACGGCAAACCACAATTGTACTGTGTTTTCAGCCGGGCGGATCGATCCCGGCTGAAAAACCCTTCATTTAGCAGGCTTAAACCGTTTTATGCTCGACGGCGATATACATTTCGATATCCCAGTAGCCGTCCGCATTGCCGTCATTGAGATAGCGTTCGAAGCAGGGCTTAAGCGCCATCTGGTACTTATTGTCCTGCAGCAGGGAATTGAAGAACTGATACCAGGGCGTGGCGAAGTCGTAGTTTTCCACGCGAGCCGTCGCCACGGCATAGTCCCCGGCCGCGATTTCCGTCATCATGACGCCTTCGCTGTTTTCCGGAATAACGAAATCGTCCGGTACGGTAACGGCCGTATCACAGCGCAGTTTTTCTGCCGGGACTTCATCCGGGTTATCGTAATAGACCGCCACCCACTCCAGCGGCTCAATGTGACGCCCGTCAACCCACATGACCAGCTGTTCAAAGCCCTGCTTTACCGTGTGTTCCCACGGGCCGACCAAATGAAAACCGGCAATCTTACGTTTCTGTTGCTGCTTAATGCTGTAGTCCATGCTGCCTCCATTTATTACTGTATATTTATACACTATAAAACTGGATTATCATTATCAGCAAACGAGGAGTGTTTATTATGTGAGCAGACTCGCAACCCTGCCAGTCTGCTCAGCAGGACTTATAGCGTGTGATGCAGGTAATCGCTCAGTCGAGAGAACAGGCCGCCTTTATCAACGGCTTCCAGCGTTACCAGCGGCCAGTGGGCTACCACTTTGTCGCGGTCATAGAGCTGGATTTCTCCGACCCGCTGATGCGCGGCAATCGGCGCTTCCAGCTCTTTTTTATCCAGCACGTATTTGGCTTTGATGTTCGGTACTTCCGCTTTCGGCAAGGCCAGCCAGAAGTCCTGGTCGGTTCCCAGTTTCACCTGTTCCTTGTCGCCGTACCAGATGCGCTCCGTCCCCACTTTTTTTCCGCTATGCAGGATCTGCACCGTATCGAAATTCTGCTGTCCCCAGTGCAGCAGTTTTCGGGCCTGGTCCTCACGCCCTTTCGGGCTGTCCGCCCCCATCACCACCGCGATTAAACGGCGCTGGCCGTCTACGGCAGACGCAATCAGGTTAAAGCCAGCCCCCGAGGTATGCCCCGTTTTAAGGCCGTCCACGTTCATGGTTTTATCCCACAGCAGGCCGTTACGGTTTTGCTGGGTGATCCCGTTCCAGGTCAGGCTCTTTTCGCTGTACATATGGTAAAACTCAGGTTCGCCGTGGATGATGGCCCGGGAGAGTACGGCCAGGTCATAGGCGGAGCTGTGCTGGCCCGGCGCGTCCAGCCCGTGGACGGTTTCAAAATGCGTATCGCGCAGGTTCAGCTTCTGCACGTAGTCGTTCATCATTTTCACGAACTGCGGCTGCCCGCCCGCCACGTGATCGGCCAGCGCCACGCAGGCGTCGTTGCCGGAATCGACTATCAGGCCGCGGCTCAGATCGCGCACGGAGACGCGATCGCCCTCTTTCAGGAACATCAGCGACGAGCCGTCAAAAACCGGGTTTCCTTTTGCCCAGGCATCGCGCCCTACGGTGACAATATCGTCCGGCGTAATGCGGTGGCTATCAATGGCCCGATCCACCACATAGCCCGTCATCAGCTTGGTCAGGCTCGCCGGATTACGTTGTTGATGTTCGTTGCCCGCCGTTAAAATCTGACCAGTCGTGTAATCCATCAGCACCCAGGAGCCAGCCTGAATGGCCGGAGGCTGCGGCGAAAAATCCAGTGGTTCGGCCGCAAAAGCAGATGAGACACTCGAAGCGAGTAAAGAAACAGCAATAAACAGACGGCGTTTCAACGGTATATCCTCAGGTCAGTAAAAATCGATGACCTTTTTACGGGAGTTCTGATGTCGTTACCTGGCTTAATTGCAAAAAAATGTGACAGAACGCAGATTTTTCTCTGAAGCTGGCGCGCAAATTTGCCTCGCGGCGGTGCTTTTTATTCGGTCTGACCCGCGCGATCGTTTACCATAGTGACGTCATTTTTTAACAGGATGGTATTACTGGTGTCTGACTCTGCCGCTCGCCCGACTTTTTTGTTCCACGACTACGAAACCTTTGGCACTCACCCGGCGCTGGACCGACCGGCGCAGTTTGCCGCCATCCGTACCGACGACGAATTCAACATTATTGGCGAGCCCGAGGTCTTTTACTGCAAACCGGCTGATGACTACCTGCCGCAGCCCGGTGCGGTCATGGTTACCGGCATCACCCCGCAGGAAGCGCGGGAGAAAGGCGTTAACGAGGCAGAGTTCGCCCGACGCATTCACGATCTGTTTACCGTTCCCAATACCTGCGTGGTTGGTTACAACAACATCCGCTTCGATGACGAAGTGACGCGCAATATCTTCTATCGCAACTTCTACGATCCCTATGCCTGGAGCTGGCAGAACCGCAATTCCCGCTGGGATTTGCTCGACATCATGCGTGCCTGCTACGCCCTGCGTCCTGAAGGCATTAACTGGCCGGAAAATGAGGAAGGGCTGACCAGCTTCCGGCTGGAACACCTGACGCGCGCCAACGGTATCGAGCACAGCAACGCCCACGACGCGATGGCGGACGTCTATGCCACCATTGCCATGGCGAAGCTGGTGAAAAGCGCACAGCCCCGGTTGTTCGAGTATCTGCTGAGCCACCGCAGTAAACAGAAATTGATCACGCTGATTGATGTACCGCAGATGAAGCCGCTGGTGCATATTTCCGGCATGTTTGGCGCATGGCGCGGCAATACCAGCTGGGTTGCGCCGCTGGCGTGGCATCCGGACAACCGTAATGCGGTCATCATGGTGGACCTGGCGGGCGATATTTCACCCCTGCTGGAGCTCGACAGCGATACCCTGCGCGAACGTTTGTACACGCCAAAAAATGAACTCGGCGATCTGCCCGCGGTGCCGGTCAAACTGGTGCACATAAATAAATGTCCGGTACTCGCTCAGGCGAACACGCTGCGCCCGGAAGATGCAGACAGGCTGGGCATCAACCGTCAGCACTGCCTCGATAACCTGAAAGTGCTGCGCGAAAACCCGCAGGTGCGCGAGAAAGTGGTTGCTATCTTTGCCGAGGCGGAGCCATTCGTGCCGTCTGAAAACGTGGATGCCCAGCTCTATAACGGCTTCTTCAGCGATGCCGATCGCGCGGCCATGAATATCGTTCTGCAAACCGAGCCGCGTAACTTACCGGCGCTTGATATCACCTTCGCCGATAAGCGCATCGAAAAGCTGATGTTTAATTACCGCGCGCGTAACTACCCCGGCACGCTGGATGAAGCCGAGCAGGAACGCTGGCTGCAGCACCGTCGCAACGTATTTACGCCAGAGTATCTGCACAGCTACGCTCAGGAGCTGGAAATGCTTTATGGCCAGTATGAAGGGAATGCTGAGAAACAGGCACTGTTGAAATCCCTGTTCCAGTACGCGCAAGAGATAGTCTGAAAGTCAGAAATAAAAAAACCGAAGGCGATGGTCTCCGGTTTTTTTTTGCCCTGCGGCGCTGCGCTTACGCGGGCTTACGGGTTATGTAGGTCGGGTAAGGCGTAACCGCCACCCGACACAGTCTTACGCGACGTCTTCGTACTGCGGAACCGGGTTACGGAAGCTCTTCGTAACGCAGGCCAGGTAAATCAGGCCGATACCCGCCCAAATCAGGCCAAGCACCATCGAGCTCTCTTCCAGGTTAACCCACAGCGCGCCCACGGTCAGGGCACCGCACATCGGCAGGAACAGATACTGGAAGTGATCTTTCAGCGTTTTGTTACGCTTTTCACGGATCCAGAACTGAGAGATAACCGACAGGTTAACAAAGGTGAACGCCACCAGCGCACCAAAGTTAATCAGCGCCGTAGCCATCACCAGATCAAAGTTAATTGCCAGAAGCGCAATCGCACCGACCAGGATGATGTTCATCGCCGGGGTACGCCAGGTTGGATGCACGTAGCCGAAGAAGCTTTTCGGGAATACGCCATCGCGGCCCATTACGTACATCAGACGCGCAACGCCTGCATGCGCGGCCATACCGGACGCCAGTACGGTGATGGTGGAGAAGATCAGCGCACCAACCTGGAACGCTTTACCCGCCACATAGAGCATGATTTCTGGCTGAGACGCATCCGGATCCTTGAAGCGGGAGATATCCGGGAAGTACAGCTGCAGGAAATAGGTCGAGAAAATAAAGATCAGACCGCCAATCAGCGCCGTCAGGAAGATTGCGCGAGGGATCACGCGCTCTGCATCCTTCGTTTCCTCGGACAGGTTGCTGATGCCGTCAAAACCGGTAAAGGAGAAGCACAGAATGGTTGCCCCGGTAATCATCGGGATCACATGCGCATCACCAGACCAGAACGGTTTGCTGCTCGCCAGGGTGCCCGCGCCTTCGCCGTGGAACACGCCATAGATCACCATGCCAAGAATAACGGCAATCAGGACAACCTGAAGCACAACGATAACGGAGTTAAAGTTGGCAACAGACTTAATGCTACGCAGGTTGAAGGCCGTCATAAAGGCCACCAGCGCCACGACGAACATCCAGGATGGAATCGATGGCACCAGCGCTTCAAAATAGATTTTTGCCAGCAGAATGTTGATCATCGGCGCGAACAGATAGTCGAGCAGCGAAGACCAGCCCACCATAAAGCCAACCGTCGGGCTGATGGATTTCTGTGCATAGGTGTAGGCGGAACCGGCAGACGGATAGCGGCGAACCAGCTTACCGTAGCTCAGCGCGGTAAAGAGGATCGCAATCAGCGCGAAGCCGTAAGCCGTCGGCACATGACCGTCTGTGAGGCCTGATACGATACCGAATGTATCGAACAGCGTCATCGGTTGCATATAGGCCAGGCCCATCATAACAACCGGAATCAACGTAAGCGTTTTACGTAATTCCACGCGAGAGGTGTTTGGAGTTGCGTTATGCGACATAGTTATTCTCCTTTAAGGTGATAACCGCCACGTAAGCGAAAAATTGCCCCATTTGTTTCTTCCTCAGCGACAACAACTGTCGGATTTTAGTAAATATCTATCCGGTACGAAGCCCGGCCTCTTGGTTTTTAGTTTCGTTTCGTACATGCAAAAAAAAATAACCGACGCCTTTTATATCGTCGATTATTCATTTGGTTGCAGCGGCGGCATTTTGCCCCACATCGGATACAAAAGGCAATACTTTGCAACGCAGCGGGTAATTTTCTTTTTGCTAACTGGCTGATTTCTCGACGCTGCCCTGAGCATAAACAGCGGCGATAGCACTATTTGCTAAAATTTCGTCGCGCCACCAGGCACTTGCCAGCCCGGCGGTCTGTTCATTCCAGCCCACCCACACCGACTCATGGCTGTTTTGAGCAAGTACCTGTTTTTCAACAAGCGCACCGCTGTCAATAAACCGCTGCGCCAGATAGCGGGGCAAATAGCCGCAGCCCAGGCCGCTTATTTGCAGCTCCAGCTTGGTTTTAAAGTCGAAAACGGTGATGGCCTCCTGCTCATCAAGCAGCTGCGAGGAGGCCGAACATTCCGGACGAGAGCTGTCCCCAACCACGATGGCGCGGTAGCCTTTAATCATACGACGGTTAAGAGGCTCTGGTTCCTGAGCCAGGGGATGATGGGGCGCCACGGCAAATACCTGCTCCAGCACGCCGAGCCGGGCAAAACCAAAATCGCTCAGTTGGGGAGGCTCATGGAGTGCACCGACAAAAATATCCGCCCTGCCCTGGGTTAAAGCATCCCAGGAGCCACCCAGCACGCCATTTATAAAGATAAGACGGGTCACGCTGTGATGTTGATAAAAAGCTTCAATCAGCGGCGTCAGGAGAGAAAATGGAAAGGTATCATCCACGCCAATAACCAGCTCGTTTTCCCATCCCTGATGGAGCTTAACAGCCTGTTTTTCCAGCTCGCGAACGGTATGCAGAACTTCGCGGCCTTTTTCCAGCAGCATCTGTCCGGTTCGGGTAAAACGTGCGCGGTGCCCGGAGCGATCGAGGATCTGAATATTGAGATCGCTTTCCAGTTTTTGAACGGTATAGCTCAACGCAGATGGGGTTTTGTAGAGCTTTGCCGACGCAGCGGCAAAGCTCCCCTCTTTTTCCAGTGCATCCAGAATAATAAGAACATCCAGCAGCGGTTTCATGCTCGCCCCCTTCTGGTGTGCGATCGTCTCCGCTGCTGGTCTTATTCCATGGGCATCACCAGCGGATCGGGATACTGATACTCAAACCCCAGCTCATGACAAATGCGATTGCCATCAACAATTTTGCCTTTGCTGTCATCTTTTGCCTCACTAAAGACCGGCGGAGCCAGGCCAAGCTGACGTGCCATCAGCGGGTAAAAGGTGCTGCGCGCTGGATGAGACGGTGCACATATATTATAGATGTGTCCGCCTTTCGGAGCCTGTAAGAGTAACTCAATCGCGCCAATAACATCCTCAAGATGGACAAGATTCACGCCGTGCTGGCCGTCTGGCGCCGTCTTTCCGGCAAAAAAGCGTCCCGGATGGCGTCCAGGCCCCACCAATCCTGCCAGACGCACGATATCGACCTGCGTGCCGGGAAGATTATGCAACCAGTCTTCCAGCTCTTTCAGGACCTGACCGCTCGCCGTAACGGGACGGCGCTCGGAGCTCTCTTTTACCACACCTTCAGCATCGCCATAGACCGACGTCGAGCTGGTGAAAACAATGCGCGGTACGTGATGCGCCAGCGCGCTGTCGACAATCTCCTGCATCGCCTGCAGATAAAATGATTCGCCCGGGCCGCTGCGCCGCGCGGGTAGCGTAATGACCAGCGCATCCACGTTCATCAGCGTGTCCAGATCGTCCGCATCACACACCAGCTCCGGCTCCAGACGCAGTTCAACGCCATCAATACCGCACATGCGCGCCGCTTCGACCCCATCTCGGGTGGTCTTACTCCCGGTCACCTGCCAGCCTTTCGCGGCTAATGACATCGCCAGCGGCATTCCCAGCCATCCTAAACCGACAATCGCGACCTTTTTCATGCGAATTCTCCTGACTCTTACTCGTCTTTCATAAGGCTACGCCAGCCCGGCAGAACACACAATTCATAGCATCAATATGAAATGAATTAATGATCAAAAAAAGCCCTTGCAATATGTCGCACAACTGGTTTAGGTTAAAAGACATCAAATGAATAAGCATTCATCGAGAATTTATATGACACGCGTTCAATTTAAACACCACCATCATCACCATCATCCTGACTAGTCTTTCAGGCGATGTGTGCTGGAAGACGTTTGGATCTTCCAGTGGTGCATGAACGCATGAAAAAGCCCCCGGAAGATCTTCTTCCGGGGGCTTTTTTTTGGACCGAATTCAGACAGGTTAAAACAGGTTAACGAGGAATAAAGAATGTTAGATAACTCACGTTTACGCATAGCTATTCAAAAATCAGGCCGTTTGAGTGACGATTCACGCGAACTGCTGGCCCGCTGCGGGATTAAAATTAACCTGCACACCCAGCGCCTGATTGCTCTGGCTGAAAACATGCCCATCGACATTCTGCGCGTGCGTGATGACGATATTCCCGGCCTGGTCATGGATGGCGTCGTTGACCTCGGCATCATCGGGGAAAACGTGCTGGAAGAAGAGCTGCTGACCCGCCGCGCGCAGGGCGAAGATCCGCGTTACTTCACCCTGCGTCGTCTGGACTTCGGCGGCTGCCGCCTGTCGCTGGCAACGCCGGTTGATGAAGCCTGGGACGGCCCGGCCGCGCTGAACGGCAAACGTATTGCCACCTCCTACCCTCACCTGTTAAAGCGTTATCTGGATCAGAAAGGCGTGCAGTTTAAATCCTGCCTGCTGAACGGCTCCGTTGAAGTGGCGCCGCGTGCGGGCCTGGCGGACGCCATCTGTGACCTGGTCTCTACCGGCGCGACGCTGGAAGCGAACGGCCTGCGCGAAGTGGAAGTGATCTACCGCTCCAAAGCGTGCCTGATTCAGCGCGACGGCGAGATGGCGGATGCCAAGCAGCAGCTGATTGACAAACTGCTGACCCGCATTCAGGGCGTCATTCAGGCGCGTGAGTCCAAGTACATCATGATGCACGCCCCAACCGAGCGCCTGGATGAAGTGATTGCCCTGCTGCCGGGCGCCGAGCGCCCAACCATCCTGCCGCTGGCGGGCGATCAGCAGCGCGTGGCGATGCACATGGTGAGCAGCGAAACCCTGTTCTGGGAAACCATGGAAAAACTGAAGGCGCTGGGCGCAAGCTCCATCCTGGTGCTGCCAATTGAGAAGATGATGGAGTAATGGCCATGAGCTTTAACACAATCATCGACTGGAATACCTGTAGCGACGCACGGCAGCGCGAGCTGCTGATGCGCCCGGCGATTTCCGCCTCTGAAAGCATCTCGCGCACCGTGGCAGAGATCCTGGATAACGTCAAAGCCCGTGGCGATGACGCGCTGCGTGAATACAGCGCGAAGTTTGATAAGACGGAAGTCGGCGCATTACAGGTTACCGAGCAGGAAATCATTGATGCCAGCAATCGTCTGGGTGACGACATCAAGCAGGCAATGGCTGTTGCGGTGAAAAATATTGATACCTTCCACACCGCGCAGAAGCTGCAGACCGTAGATGTCGAAACCCTGCCCGGCGTGCGTTGCCAGCAGGTAACGCGCCCGGTTGCGTCCGTCGGCCTCTATATTCCCGGCGGCTCTGCGCCTCTTTTCTCCACCGTACTGATGCTGGCGACTCCCGCGCGGATTGCCGGGTGTCAGAAAGTGGTGCTGTGCTCGCCGCCACCGATTGCCGACGAGATCCTCTACGCGGCGAAGCTGTGCGGCGTGCAGGCGGTCTATAAAGTGGGTGGCGCGCAGGCGATTTCTGCCCTGGCGTTCGGCACGGAATCCATTCCGAAGGTCGACAAAATCTTTGGTCCGGGCAATGCGTATGTGACCGAAGCCAAGCGCCAGGTCAGCCAGCGTCTGGACGGTGCGGCCATCGATATGCCTGCCGGCCCGTCTGAGGTGCTGGTGATTGCCGACAGCGGCGCAACGCCGGATTTCGTGGCGTCCGACCTGCTTTCACAGGCGGAACACGGCCCGGACTCGCAGGTCATCCTGCTGACGCCGGACGCCAACATGGCAAAACGCGTGGGCGAAGCCGTTGAGCGTCAGCTTGCCGACCTGCCCCGCGCCGAAACGGCACGCCAGGCGTTAGCGGCCAGCCGCCTGATTGTGGCGCGCGATATGGAGCAGTGCATTGCCATTTCTAACCAGTACGGCCCGGAGCACCTGATTATTCAGACCCGCAACGCGCGCGATCTGGTCGACAGCATTACCAGCGCGGGCTCGGTGTTCCTCGGCGACTGGTCACCGGAGTCAGCGGGCGATTACGCCTCCGGCACCAACCACGTGCTGCCAACGTACGGCTACACCTCAACCTGTTCCAGCCTCGGCCTGGCGGATTTCCAGAAGCGCATGACCGTGCAGGAACTCTCCCGCGAAGGGTTTGCCTCACTGGCCTCGACCATTGAAACCCTGGCTGCCGCCGAGCGCCTGACCGCCCACAAAAATGCCGTTACGCTGCGCGTTGCAGCCCTGAAGGAGCAAGCATGAACATTGAAGAATTAGCCCGCGAAAATGTCCGTCGCCTGACGCCCTATCAGTCTGCGCGTCGTCTGGGCGGCAAAGGGGATGTCTGGCTGAATGCTAACGAATTCCCGACTGCGGTGCAGTTTGAGCTGTCGCAGCAAACGCTGAACCGCTATCCGGAGTGTCAGCCGAAAGCGGTTATCGAAAACTACGCGCAGTACGCGGGCGTGAAGCCAGAGCAGGTGCTGGTCAGCCGCGGCGCGGATGAGGGCATTGAACTGCTGATCCGCGCGTTCTGCGAGCCGGGCAAAGACGCCGTCATGTACTGCCAGCCGACCTACGGCATGTACAGCGTCAGCGCGGAAACCTTCGGCGTGGCGTGCCGCAACGTGCAGGCGCTGGAGAACTGGCAGCTGGATCTGCAGGGGATTGCCGACAATCTCGACGGCGTAAAAGTCGTGTTTGTCTGCAGCCCAAACAACCCGACCGGGCAGATTATTAACCCGCAGGATATCCGCACCCTGCTGGAGATGACGAACGGTAAAGCGCTGGTGGTGGCCGACGAAGCCTACATCGAGTTCTGCCCGCAGGCGACGCTGGCTGGCTGGCTGGAAGAGTATCCGCACCTGGTGGTGCTGCGTACGCTGTCAAAGGCTTTCGCCCTCGCGGGCCTGCGCTGCGGGTTTACGCTGGCGAATAAAGAGGTCATCGACCTGCTGCTGAAGGTGATCGCTCCGTACCCCCTCTCGACGCCGGTAGCCGATATTGCGGCACAGGCGCTGACGCCTCAGGGGATCAACGCGATGCGCGAGCGCGTGGCGCAAATCCTGGAGGAACGTCAGTATCTGGTGACTGCCCTGAAGGATATCCCGTGCGTGGAGCAGGTGTTCGACTCGGAAACCAACTACATCCTGGTACGCTTCACCGCATCGAGTGCCGTATTTAAATCTTTGTGGGATCAGGGCATTATCTTACGAGACCAGAATAAACAACCTTCCCTGAGCGGATGCCTGCGCATTACCGTCGGCACCCGCGCAGAGAGCCAGCGCGTAATTGACGCCCTGAAAGCGGAGAAAGTATGACCCAGAAGATCCTTTTTATCGATCGTGACGGCACCCTTATTTCGGAGCCACCAGCCGATTTTCAGGTCGATCGATTCGACAAGCTGGCCTTTGAACCGGACGTGATTCCGGTGCTGCTCAAGCTGCAAAAAGCCGGATACAGGCTGGTGATGATCACCAATCAGGATGGTCTGGGTACCGACAGCTTCCCGCAGGCAGACTTTGACGGCCCGCATAATTTAATGATGCAGGTGCTGACCTCTCAGGGCGTGGTATTTGATGAGGTGCTGATTTGCCCGCACATGCCGGCCGACGAGTGCGACTGCCGTAAGCCAAAGGTGAAGCTGGTAGAGCGCTACCTGGCTGAAGATGCGCTGGATAAAACCAACAGCTATGTTATCGGCGATCGCATAACCGATATTACGCTGGCGGAAAACATGGGCATCGCGGGACTGCGATACGACCGCAACAACCTGAACTGGACGATGATTGGCGAGCAGCTGACAAAACGCGACCGCTACTCGCACGTTGAACGTAACACCAAAGAGACGCAGATTGATGTGAAGGTCTGGCTGGACCGCGAAGGCGGCAGCAAGATCCATACTGGCGTAGGTTTCTTCGACCACATGCTCGACCAGATTGCCACCCACGGCGGTTTCCGCATGGAAATTACGGTAAAAGGCGATCTCTACATCGACGATCACCACACCGTGGAAGATACCGGCCTGGCGCTGGGTGAAGCACTGAAGCTTGCGCTCGGTGATAAACGCGGCATTAACCGTTTTGGCTTTGTCCTGCCGATGGACGAGTGTCTGGCGCGCTGCGCCATGGACATCTCCGGTCGCCCGCACCTGGAATATAAAGCAGACTTCAATTACCAGCGCGTGGGCGATCTGAGCACCGAAATGGTGGAGCACTTCTTCCGTTCATTGTCTTATACCATGGGCCTGACGCTGCACCTGAAGACCAAAGGTAAGAACGACCACCACCGCGTGGAGAGTCTCTTCAAAGCCTTTGGTCGTACCCTGCGCCAGGCAATTCGCGTGGAAGGTGACGCCCTGCCTTCATCGAAAGGAGTACTGTAATGAATGTGGTGATTCTGGATACCGGATGCGCCAACCTGAACTCCGTAAAATCGGCCATTGCGCGCCACGGCTACGAGCCGGTGGTGAGCCGTGACCCGGACGTGGTGCTGCGCGCCGACAAACTCTTTTTACCGGGCGTAGGTACCGCGCAGGCTGCAATGGATCAGATTCGCGAACGCGATCTGATCGATCTGATCAAGGCCTGTACCCAGCCGGTGCTGGGCATATGCCTGGGCATGCAGATCCTGGGCCGCCGCAGCGAAGAGAATAACGGCGTTGACCTGCTGGGCATTATTGACGAAGACGTGCCGAAAATGACTGACCACGGTCTGCCTCTGCCGCATATGGGCTGGAACCGCGTGTACGCCAAAGCGGGCGACAGGCTGTTTCGCGGCATCGAAGACGGCGCGTATTTTTACTTCGTGCACAGCTACGCCATGCCGGTGAACGTGAATACGATCGCCCAGTGCACTTACGGCGAGGCGTTTACGGCAGCCGTACAGAAAGACAATTTCTTCGGCGTGCAGTTTCACCCGGAGCGCTCTGGCGCCGCGGGCGCGCAGCTGCTGAAAAACTTCCTGGAGATGTGATGATTATTCCCGCGTTAGATTTAATTGACGGTACGGTTGTCCGTCTGCATCAGGGTGATTACGGGCAGCAGCGAGACTACGGAAACGATCCGCTGCCGCGTCTGCAGGATTATGCCGCCCAGGGTGCGCAGGTACTGCATCTTGTGGATTTGACGGGCGCGAAAGACCCGGCGAAACGCCAGATCCCGCTGCTTAAACAACTTGTTGCGGGTGTTGATGTGCCGGTACAGGTTGGCGGCGGTGTGCGTACGGAAGATGACGTCGCGGCGCTGCTGGACGCTGGCGTGGCCCGCGTGGTGGTAGGTTCGACCGCCGTGAAAGATCCTGAGACGGTGAAGGGCTGGTTCCGCCTCTTTGGCGCCGACGCCCTTGTACTGGCGCTGGACGTGCGTATTGACGAACAGGGCAACAAGCAGGTGGCCGTCAGCGGCTGGCAGGAAAACTCCGGCGTGACGCTGGAAGAGCTGGTTGATATCTATCTGCCCGTTGGCCTGAAGCACGTGTTATGCACTGACATCTCCCGCGACGGCACGCTGGCTGGCTCCAACGTCTCGCTTTATGAAGAGGTTTGTGCGCGTTATCCGCAGATAGCGTTCCAGTCTTCCGGCGGTATCGGTGATATAGACGACGTAGCCGCGCTGCGCGGTACCGGTGTGCAGGGTGTGATTGTGGGCCGGGCTCTGCTGGAAGGTAAATTTACTGTGACGGAGGCGATTCAATGCTGGCAAAACGGATAATCCCTTGCCTGGACGTACGTGACGGCCAGGTCGTGAAAGGCGTGCAGTTCCGCAACCACGAGATCATTGGCGACATCGTTCCGCTGGCAAAACGCTATGCTGATGAAGGCGCAGACGAGCTGGTGTTCTACGATATTACCGCGTCCAGCGATGGCCGCGTGGTCGACAAAAGCTGGGTGGAACGCGTGGCGGAAGTGATCGACATTCCGTTCTGCGTGGCGGGCGGAATTAAGTCCGCTGACGACGCCGCCAAAATTCTCTCGTTTGGCGCCGACAAGATTTCCATCAACTCCCCTGCCCTGGCCGACCCGGAGCTGATCACCCGCCTTGCCGATCGTTTTGGCGTGCAGTGTATTGTGGTTGGGATCGACACCTGGTATGACGCCGCAACGGGCAAGTATCACGTCAACCAGTACACGGGGGATGAAAGCCGCACGCGCGTGACGCAGTGGGAAACGCTCGACTGGGTGCAGGAAGTGCAAAAGCGTGGCGCTGGCGAGATTGTCCTCAACATGATGAATCAGGATGGCGTGCGTAACGGGTATGACCTCGAACAGCTGAAAAAAGTTCGTGAGGTCTGCCACGTTCCGCTGATTGCCTCCGGCGGCGCGGGCACCATGGAACATTTCCTGGAAGCCTTCCGCGATGCGAACGTGGACGGCGCGCTGGCCGCTTCCGTGTTCCACAAGCAGATTATTAATATTGGTGAGTTAAAAACGTACCTGGCCGACCAGGGCGTGGAGATCAGGGTATGTTAACAGAGCAACAACAGGCGCAGCTGGACTGGGAAAAAACGGACGGATTACTGCCGGTGGTTGTCCAGCATGCAGTCTCAGGCGAAGTGCTGATGCTGGGGTATATGAACCAGGACGCGCTGGCGAAAACGCTCGCCAGCGGCAAAGTGACCTTCTACTCCCGCACGAAACAGCGCCTGTGGACCAAAGGCGAGACCTCGGGTCATTTCCTGAATGCAGTGAGCATTACGCCAGACTGCGATAACGACACCCTGCTGGTGCTGGCAAACCCAATCGGCCCAACCTGCCATAAGGGCACAAGCAGCTGCTTCGGCGAGGCGAGCCACCAGTGGTTGTTCCTGTATCAACTGGAACAGCTGCTGGCAGAGCGTAAAACGGCTGACCCTGAAAGTTCGTATACCGCAAAGCTGTACGCCAGCGGAACCAAGCGTATTGCGCAGAAGGTAGGTGAAGAAGGCGTTGAAACCGCGCTGGCCGCGACGGTGCATGACCGCGAGGAGCTGACGAATGAAGCGTCGGACCTGATGTATCACCTGCTGGTGCTGCTGCAAGACCAGGAGCTGGATTTGACGGCGGTGATTGAAAATCTTCGCAAACGGCACAAATAAAAAAACCGGGGAATATCCCCGGTTTTTTTACCTGCAAATCAGGCTTTTGGTTTGTAGTTGCGCAATGCGTTGCGGCCAAGCACCACGCCAGAACCAATCATTGCGCCCAGCAGCACGGCCAGAATTAGAACTATCGCTTTTTTCGGGCTGTCACGACGTACAGGGAGTTCCGGCTTCATGACATAACGGTAAACGTGGATTGTGTCCGGGTTTACGTTCAGATTCTGGATGTCCAGCAGATTTCGTTTGGTCTGATAATAGGCTCTTGGGAAAACCAACGGGAGAGAAGCTTCGTTGTCAATCATTGATTTCAGCCCCTCACTTCCCAGCAGGAACATCGTTTCCTGAGTTACTTCCTGGGTTTGCTGAAGCTGAGGCGAGGTAATTTTCGCCGCTTCTGCGTTCTTCAACGCCTCAGCAATCTGTTTGATACGCAGATCCTTTTGCTCCTGAGCGACCTTCTCCTGGTTTTTCAGAGAATCGTTCAGGGTCCTGATCTGCTCTTTGATATTGTCCTTAAGGTCAAGAGCTAGCTCTTTTGCAGTCTGCTCATCGACTTGTTGGATGTACTGCGCCAGCTGCTTTTGCGCGGCTTCTGCCGATGAACTGGTATACGATACAATTAACGGGAATGGCTGATCTTTAACCTTGGGCTCAATTGTCAGTTTTTCAGGTACAGCCTGGTTTTCGAGCGCCTGCGACAACGCCGAGAATGATGAGCTAAAACGGCCGATAGCACGCGTTTGGTTGTCATTCATTGTAGGTGCGGCGGTACCATACAGGATATTCAACGCATTAGAATAGCTGGCAATCTGAGCTGCGTCAGGTTGTGCAATAATTGCGCTAGAGGTCCACTTTTCTTTTGCAACGGATAAATATCCAATTGCCAGGGCGATACAAACAACAACAAAGACTGCTATCACCCACTTCCCACGCCACAGCTGGAACACTAAATCAAATAAATCAATTTGCTCAGGATCATTGCTTCTGCTGACCTGGCTATTGTTGTTTTGCGTCATACAATCCCTAACTGATAAAAAAAGGGCAAACATAATTAAGTTTGTATAGTTTATCGATTACTGGCGATTTTTCTATAAGAATCCGATGAGTAATATCGGAAAGATGGGTTATGTAACTAACCCCCTTCGCGCTATCATAGACGCCATGTGATGCGTTACGGCATCTAAAGAATAGGGTTTATGAGGGAAGCTATGAAATTTTTGGTCACGGGTGCCGCAGGTTTTATCGGTGCGAATGTCAGTAAACGCCTCCTTGAGGCTGGTCATCAGGTTGTCGGTATCGATAACCTCAATGAATACTACGATGTCAACCTGAAGCTGGCACGCCTGGAACTGTTAAAATCTGAGTGTTTCAACTTTCACAAGCTGGAATTAGCCGACCGGGAAGGTATGGCCACGCTTTTCGCGGCTGAGAAGTTTGATCGTGTGATTCATCTTGCCGCGCAGGCGGGTGTGCGCTACTCCCTGGAAAACCCGCACGCGTATGCTGATGCCAACCTTATTGGGCATCTTAACGTGCTGGAAGGCTGCCGCCATAACAATGTTCAGCATCTTCTGTATGCCTCGTCGAGCTCCGTATACGGTCTCAACCGCAAGATGCCTTTCTCCACTGACGACTCCGTGGATCACCCGGTCTCGCTCTATGCCGCGACTAAAAAAGCCAACGAGTTGATGTCGCACACCTATTCGCATCTTTACAACTTGCCGACCACCGGGCTGCGCTTCTTTACCGTGTATGGTCCATGGGGCCGCCCGGATATGGCGCTATTTAAATTCACCAAAGCGATGATTGAAGGCAAAAGCATTGACGTTTACAACTATGGCAAGATGAAGCGCGACTTCACTTACATCGACGACATCGCCGAAGCCATTATTCGTCTGCAGGATGTCATTCCTCAGGCCGATGCAGACTGGACCGTTGAGACCGGTTCCCCGGCGACCAGCTCCGCGCCGTATCGCGTTTACAATATTGGTAACAGCTCGCCGGTCGAACTTATGGATTACATTACCGCGTTGGAAGAAGCACTGGGTACAAAAGCAGAGAAAAACATGCTGCCTCTCCAGCCAGGGGATGTTCTGGAGACCAGTGCCGATACCCAGGCTCTTTATGAGGTGATCGGATTTAAACCGCAAACCTCGGTTAAGGATGGAGTGAAAAACTTCGTTAACTGGTACCGCGAGTTTTACAAAGTCTGAAAATAAAAAACCCGGCTTATCCGCCGGGTTTTTTATGGAGCAAGAGAATTAGTCGCTACCGAAGAGATCTCGGGTATAGACTTTGTCCGCTACGTCAGCCAGTTCTTCAGCCATGCGGTTTGAAATGATGACATCGGCTTCTTTCTTGAATGCATCCAGGTCGCGGATCACTCGAGAATTGAAGAACTGATCGTCCGGCATGGCAGGCTCATAGATGATAACCTCAACCCCTTTGGCTTTAATGCGCTTCATGATCCCCTGAATAGAAGAAGCGCGGAAATTATCGGAACCGCTCTTCATGATCAGACGATATACGCCCACCACTTTGGGTTGACGCGCGAGGATGGAGTCGGAGATGAAATCTTTACGGGTACGGTTCGCATCAACAATCGCCGAAATGAGATTATTCGGCACCGCCTGATAGTTTGCCAGCAGTTGCTTCGTGTCTTTTGGCAGGCAATAGCCACCGTAGCCAAATGACGGGTTGTTATAGTGGTTGCCAATGCGTGGGTCGAGACATACCCCTTCAATAATCTGACGGGTATTCAGGCCAAGGCTCTCTGCGTAGCTGTCCAGTTCATTGAAATAAGCTACTCGCATTGCCAGATAGGTATTCGCGAAGAGCTTGATCGCCTCAGCTTCAGTGGAGTCGGTAAACAGCACCTGAATATCTTTCTTCAGCGCCCCTTCCTGTAGCAACGCAGCAAAACGTTCAGCGCGCTCAGAACGTTCGCCAATAACGATACGCGAAGGATGCAGGTTATCGTAAAGCGCTCTCCCCTCACGCAGGAATTCCGGCGAGAAGAAGATATTATCAATACCGAATTTTTCTTTAATGGATTTGGTAAAACCGACAGGGATGGTCGATTTAATCACCATCACCGCATCAGGGTTGATCGCGATAACGTCTTTGATTACCGCTTCTACCGTTGAGGTGTTGAAATAGTTGGTTTTAGGATCGTAGTCAGTAGGCGTCGCAATGATGACGTAATCCGCATCGCGGTATGCATCTTCTTTATCTGTCGTGGCGCGGAAATTCAGCGTTTTATGGCTAAGATAGTCCTGGATCTCTTTATCCACAATCGGCGATTTTTTCTGATTGAGCATATCCACTTTGGCCTGCACGATATCCAGCGCAACCACTTCATGATTCTGGGCAATCAGAATGCCGTTAGAAAGACCGACATACCCTGTTCCGGAGATTGTTATTTTCATTCGCTAATGACTTCTGTGAGTTAACTGTACTGATGGCCACCAGACCATCGCGATAAACATAACTGTTGGGCTTTGTACCTCCTGGCAAACTGAACTGTCAAGGCAAACCAGGAGTAATGGCTACGAGCGGGCCGAGATTCAGACTACTTCGAATAACGGGCGACATTTTTTGCATAAAAAAACCCGGAGACAGGCTCCGGGTTTTGATTACAGCGAGTAAGCTAACTTATTCCATCCATTCGGTATGGAACACGCCTTCTTTATCGGTGCGTTTGTAAGTATGCGCACCAAAGTAGTCACGCTGTGCCTGAATCAGGTTAGCTGGCAGAACAGCCGCACGGTAGCTGTCGTAGTAGGCGACTGCAGCAGAGAAGGTCGGAACCGGGATACCGTTCTGGACAGCGTAGGCAACCACATCACGCAGCGCCTGCTGATATTCGTCGGCAATTTTCTTGAAGTACGGTGCCAGCAGCAGGTTGGCGATACCGGCGTTTTCAGCATAGGCATCGGTGATTTTCTGCAGGAACTGCGCACGAATGATGCAGCCCGCGCGGAAGATCTTCGCGATCTCACCGTAATTCAGATCCCAGTTGTTCTCGTCTGATGCCGCACGCAGCTGAGAGAAGCCCTGCGCGTAAGAGACGATTTTACCCAGGTACAGTGCACGACGCACTTTTTCAACGAATTCGGCTTTATCACCCGCTGGTTTAGCCTGAGGGCCAGACAGCACTTTAGATGCCGCAACGCGCTGCTCTTTCAGGGAAGAGATGTAACGCGCGAAGACGGATTCGGTGATAAGTGACAGCGGTTCGCCCAGATCCAGAGAGCTCTGGCTGGTCCATTTACCGGTGCCTTTGTTCGCTGCTTCGTCCAGAATCACATCAACCAGGTATTTACCTTCTTCATCTTTTTTCGTGAAGATATCTTTGGTGATGTCGATCAGGTAGCTGTTCAGTTCGCCTTTGTTCCACTCGGTAAAGGTTTCAGCCAGCTCTTCGTTAGAAAGGTTAAGACCGCCTTTCAGCAGGGAATAAGCTTCAGCAATCAGCTGCATGTCGCCGTATTCGATGCCGTTATGCACCATTTTTACATAGTGACCGGCACCGTCAGGACCGATATAAGTCACACACGGCTCGCCATCTTCTGCAACAGCAGCGATTTTAGTCAGAATAGGCGCAACAAGTTCGTATGCTTCTTTCTGGCCGCCAGGCATGATGGATGGGCCTTTCAGAGCGCCCTCTTCACCACCGGAAACACCGGTACCGATGAAGTTAAAGCCTTCAGCAGAAAGTTCACGATTACGACGAATGGTGTCCTGGAAGAAGGTATTACCGCCATCAATGATGATGTCACCTTTTTCGAGGTAAGGCTTCAGGGAGTCGATAGCTGCATCGGTACCTGCGCCAGCTTTCACCATTAACAGGATACGACGAGGCGTTTCCAGAGACTCAACGAACTCTTTCACCGTATAGAAAGGAACCAGTTTCTTGCCAGGGTTCTCGGCAATGACTTCTTCGGTCTTATCACGGGAGCGGTTGAAAACGGAGACGGTATAACCACGGCTTTCGATGTTCAGCGCCAGGTTGCGCCCCATCACTGCCATACCGACAACGCCGATCTGTTGCTTGGACATTACATACTCCTGTCAGGTGTGGTCACCACGGCTTATGCGCGGCTTGAAATGTGGTTGAGATGTTAACTCAGTATTAGGTGACATGAATAGCTTTTGCTGATCTATGTCACACTGATTGCACAATCCAGGTACAGTCAAGCCGCCAGATATACGCTGGCGGCAGCCCCTCACTTCCGGAGCAAAGCCAGAATTTCTTGCGTCTTCTCTTCCATCAGCGCCGTGTCAGCACGGGATTCCACGTTCAGGCGCACCACCGGCTCGGTATTGGACGAGCGCAGGTTAAAGCGCCACTGCGGGAACGCCATGCTGAT
>NZ_VTUC01000015.1 GCF_008364555.1 Enterobacter vonholyi | reverse complement strand
AAAAGCGTCGGACTGCAGGCGGGTCGCGACGTGAATCTGGCTGCAGAAGAGACCACGCAGGGCGACAGCTATAGGTCGGGCAATAAAAAAGTGATTAACGAGTCGGTTCGCCAGTCGGGAACCGACATCACTGCGGGCGGGAATGTGACCGTTGTCGCCGGACGGGATGTGACGGCACAGGCAGCAGATGTCTATGCCGCAGGCGATACAGCCGTGGCCGCCGGGCGGGATATCACCCTTTCCACTGCGACGGAAAGTGACTATGCGTACCGGGAGAAGAAAAAGACATCCGGTGGGTTCCTCAGCAAGAAAACCACTCACACCATCCACGAAGAAACGCATACGCGTGAGAAAGGTACGCAGCTTTCCGGTGACAACGTTGCTCTCCGGGCTGGTAACAACCTGACGGTGCAGGGCTCGTCAGTTGCCGCTGAGCGTGATGTGGCTCTGAAGGCTGGAAATAATCTGACCGTGGAGGCAGCAACCAACACCGACACGTTCTACGACATGAAGAAGACGAAGAAATCCGGCGTTTTCTCCAGCGGGTCAGGATTGGGTATCACCATCGGGTCACAGTCTTCAAAAAGCACCCGACAGGGGGCAAATACGACGCAGAGCGATGCCCGCAGCACGGTGGGCACTGCTGGCGGTAATGTCATTATCAGCGCCGGAAATGACGTCCAGTTGAGCGCGGCAGACGTGGTTGCCGGAAGAGCGAAGGATGATTCCTCCCGCAAAACCGGCCATATCGATATCACTGGCGACAGCATCGCCATCCTTCCTGGACGGGATACGGCCACTGAGTCCATGAAGCAGGAGTCCAAATCGTCTGGCGTCACCGTCAGTGTGAAAGCGCCATTTGAAGACACTGTGCGTAACGTGCGCGATATCGTGCGCGGTAAGGGCAATAGTGGCAACAGCACCGTCGATAAAGTGAAGGGGCTGGGGGCCGAAGGCGGTGCGCTCGCGCTTGACGGACCAGGGCAGATGATGGCCATTTCCGCAGGACGCACCCGGTCTTCCTCTGAGTCGCACTACGAGGGCGAGTTTAACAGCGGCAGCCATCTTGCCGCCGCAGGCAATATCCAGATGACTGCCACCGGTAAACAGGGAGGCAGCAACAGCGGCAATATACTGATTGCCGGGAGCCAGGCTAAGGCCGGTGAAACGGTGATCCTCGATGCGAAACGTGACGTTGATATCACCACATCCACAGACAGCGAAAAATACAGCAACAGCACTAAAAATAGCGGCTGGAATCTCTCGAGCGCCCTGAGCGCCGGAAGTGCTGTTCGCGCCATCTTGGGTGGGGGTTCCCACGGCAATCAGCTTCTCCCGGGCGGGATGAGCAAGGCGGAGAGCAACAGTAGCGGCACCCGGACCACACAAAACGCGTCGGTTATTCAGGGCTCAGATATTTACGTTAACAGTCGTGACGGCAGCGTGAATATCAGCGGCAGCCTGATGAACGCCATGGACGATCTTCTGCTGTCAGCCACAAATGGGGATATCTCCGTTTCTGCCGGACGCGATACATCGCGCAGTGAGAGCAACGGCAGCAGCAAATTGCTGGGAACGCTGGGAGGCGATGGTTACAGCGCCACGGCAGGCTACCGCCATGAAAAAAACAGCAGTCGGGAAGATAGCAGCCTCGAAAACGGATTGCGCAGCCAGCTAAGCAGCAAAAACGGTAACGTTGTCGCGCAGGCCGGTAACGATCTCTCCCTGTCAGGTACGGATATCCGTGCCGGTAAATCGGTCTCACTCAGTGGCGAAAATATCCTCATGGGGGTGAGCCGGGATACCCGTGACGGTGAAAACCACAGCAGCAGCGCCCAGTATGGTGTGACGGCATCTGCTGGCGGCTGGGCAGTTGAGGCTGCAAAAGCCGCTGAGACGGCAGCCCGCAGCGCAGAAAACGGCGATGATCCACGGCTGACCGCCATCAGAACAGGTCAGTCGGCGGCAACCGCGGCGCAGGGCGCTATGTCGGACTCGTCGCTCATCAAGGCTAAAGTGTCTTTAACGGTGGGGACGTCCTCTCAGGACAGTCATTACCACAGTACCGACACGCAGGGCACCACCATTAATGCCGGCGAGAATGTCTCTGTTCGTGCCGGAAATGACATTGCCGGTATGGGGGTACAGATCGCGGGTAAACACGTGGCGCTGGATGCGGGGCGGGATATTCTGCTGTCTTCCTCCCAGAACACAACCCACTCTGAGAGTAAAAACAGCGGCAGCCAGTTCAGCGTCGGTGTCGGTGTGAGCCTGATTGGTGCGCAAAACGGCATCTCGGTGGAGCTGGGAGCGTCACAGCATAAGGGTAAGGAAAACAGCCAGTCGCAGCGCAATACGAACAGCGTTGTCCATGCTGATGAACAGCTTACGGTGAACAGCGGACGCGACACCATCCTGAAAGGTGCGGAGCTGGAAGGTAACCGTGTAGTGGTCAACACCGGACGCGATCTCACCATCAGCAGCGTGCAGGATACGGCCAGTTATGACAGCAAGCAGTCTTCGTCAGGCGCGTCCCTTAGTCTGTGCATACCGCCACTGTGTTATGGTGCCTCTTCCGGTAGCGTCAGTGCATCGGGTGAGAATATCACCCAAAATGGTAAGAGCGTTGCTGAACAGAGCGGGATATTCGCAGGCAAGGGCGGCTTTGCCGTCACCACCGGAAATCATACCCAGCTTGACGGCGCGGTGATTGCATCCACGGCGTCTGCAGATAAAAATAGCCTCGACACGGGTACGCTGGGTTTCAGTAATCTCCACAACGAGAGCCAGACCAGCGGCAACGGCTACACGGTGGCGCTTTCCGGCAGCGCGGGCGGCAGCGGAAACGGTGAAAACCGCAACCTGGCACCAGCCATCGGTACGGGCCAGGCAGAAGAGAGCCACACAGGCACGACCTCATCAGCGGTGAGTGGCGGTAGCATTGTCATTCGCAACCCGGCGGGACAGAAACAGGATATTGCTGACCTGAGCCGTGATACGGCTGACGCCCACCACGGCGTGGACGTGAGCGGTGATGTGCAAAAGGTCAGGGATAACCTGGCGGTCCAGAGCGAAGGCTCGGCGCTGGCCACCTCTGCGCTGGATGCTTACGGCAAGTATGCGGAGCAGAAAGCGCGGGAATCCAATGCGGCGCTGGGCGCGAAGCTGGCGTCAGAAGGAAAACTGCAGGGCGATACCCCGCAGGAGCAGGAAGCGTTCCTGAAGACGCAGCCCGGATATCAGAATACCGAGTACGGTCCGGGGAGTGCCTTCTGGACGAAGGGTAGCGCAGCGGCGGGATTACTGGCAGGTGCGCTTGGCGGTAACCTTAAGGCAGGCGCGGCAGCGGGTGCAGCCCCCCTTCTGGCGACCCTGGTCAAGGAGCAGAAAGACCCGACAGCCCGTGCCGCGCTGCACGGTATTGTGGCGGCGGCGCTGACGCAGCTGAGTGGCGGGAGCAGTGCTGATGGCCTGAAGGCCGGCGCCATAGGAGCCATTACGGCCTCGGCGATGACCGACCATCTGGTCAGTGCGCTGTATGGAGATAAAAAATCCAGTGACCTGACGCCAGAGGAAAAACGGCTGGTCAGTAGCCTCGTGAGTATCGCGGGTGGTCTGGCGGGCGCTGCGGTGACGGATGGCAGCGTCTCCATGGCGGCGACGGCGTCAGAAACGGCGAAGGTGGAGGTTGAGAATAACTCGCTGGGTGTCGTTATACAGGGCGGTAAACTGGCTGCACAGGGATGTCTGAAAATTTCTGCTTGCCGTGATCGCCTGGTTGCCAGTGGTCTGGGTGCTTTACTTGGGATTGGTGCATCCACATCAGCAATGGATACATTGTCACAAGATGAGCAGTTGCATCTGATCTATGTGGCCTCGCTCAATGATCCTTCCCAGCTCAGTCAGTTAAATGATGCTCAGAAAGCGGCCTATGAGTCCCTGACAGGTAAGACAATCACCAGTACTGGTGGTACGCAGGTCATCAACCCGGGACCATCAAATACTGGTGGAGACCAGACTGTAACCGGAAATACGCCCTCCAACACAGGGAATAATAGTGTAGCAACCGGAGGGATAAATCATACTGGTAATACCAACGGTGATGGAGCGTCAAACAATAATGGCTGGACGACAACTACGCCTGTTCCGGATTCTCCTTCACTGGATGATCTTTTCTATCAGAACGAGAAGATCCCCGGCCTTGAAAATGTTCGCCCTGAAAATCCCGGTTATCCAGCCAATCAGAGTGTTATTGAAAAAATGAACGAACCTAAGTTTATTGCCTGGATAGGCAATACAGATTGTACGGATTGCTCAGATATCGCACCTAAGCTTCTCGATGCAGCTGGCGGGCACGGAAAAATTATTGAAGCAAGGCCGACGACTCCGTACAACTTAAATGTGTATGAAAATGGAAAAATTGTACATGAACAAGCTTTCCATCAGGTTTATACCGATGGTCAGTATGTTTACGATCCAAGAGTGTCCTTAAAACCGATTCCTAAGGGAGATTGGGAAAAACATATCAAATCTATAAATCAGGGAAGTGTTACGATCTCTGATAAATTACAGGGGTTAAAATAATGTTTCCGATAGGTAAGAAAGAAACAATCTTGTTGGACTTCATTGGTTCTCTTGGAAAACTGGAGTGGTTACATTATCAGAGCCGTATTGAAGATGAATGGATAAATGACCATTTTGAAAAAATTGATCGCTCTAAGTACCCTCCTTATACCAGTTTTCGTTTTGAAAAAGAGGTTCCAGAAGTTATCACCTTACTGGAAGATGCGATTCAATCGTATAAAGGTAAAGTTGAGTGGTGTATGACCCATCATCCGAAAGAGTATGGTACTGGTGTTAATCATCGTATTTTGCCTACATTTGTTAAAAATCTCAGAGCGAGTGAAGGTATGGAAGATGTTAACGAGTATATTGAAAACCATTATCCTGATTTTGGCCCAATCGCCTATGAAGATCTTGTTGGACTGACGGAGCATGTTCAATTAGTTTTCAAAAATGCTGGATATGGCGCATAAATTTTCTTTATATGCTCTGTAATAACATTTTGATATGAAGTCTTAAACCGTTATAAGTACGGACGGAAAAAAGTGTCAGGTGGCTATTTTAGTCCGAATGCCTTAACAATAATGGCTAGCGCCATCTATCCTGGCATCTGCGCATTTCTTTGTTTTGTAGACCCGGTAAGCGAATCGCTACCGGGCCATGGCAGATTAATTATTGACTCATCACCCTTTCGGGAACACCCAAACATGCTTCTCCGGCAGCGAAAGATGGCAGTGCTGCGGATCCCGAACCTCATGCCCATACGCACGAATGACAAAATCATCTCCCACCGTGCGGAACAGGTATTCCCAGCGGTCGCCGAGATACATGCTGGTAAGCAGCGGCAGCTCAAGCTGATTTTCCCCTGGCCCCTCGACTACCGCCACGCGCTCGACGCGGATCACCGCCGTGGCTTCATCACCGCTCTGCACCCCTTCACCGGCCTGACCCCACAGCACCCAGCCTTTGCCTTCGATACGCGCTCTGCCGTCGCGCACTTCGGTGACCTTGCCGTGCAGGCGGTTGTTGCTGCCCATAAACTCGGCGGTAAACAGCGTTTTCGGCGAGCCGTACATCTCCTGCGGCGTGCCCTGTTGCTCAATTTTGCCGTTGTTGAGCAGCAGGATGCGGTCGGATATGGACATAGCTTCGTTCTGGTCGTGCGTCACCATCAGCGCGGATAACCCGAGCTTGATAATCAGCTCGCGCAGGAACACGCGGGCCTCTTCGCGCAGCTTGGCGTCGAGGTTGGAAAGCGGTTCGTCCAGCAAAATCACCGGCGGGTTGTACACCAGCGCACGGCCGATCGCCACGCGCTGCTGCTGGCCACCGGAGAGCTGGTGCGGGTGCCGTTTGCCAAGATGGCCCAGACCAAGCTGGTCCAGCACGTCCTGCACGCGCTGCTGGATCTCTTTGGCCGGGACTTTGCGCAGCTTGAGCGGATAGGCCACGTTCTCAAACACGGTTTTGTGCGGCCACAGGGCATAGGACTGGAACACCAGCCCCAGGTTACGCTCTTCCGCCGGGACCTCGCTGCGCGGCGTGCCGTCGTAAACTTTATTGTTGCCAATCACAATCGACCCCTGGGTCGGTTTTTCCAGACCCGCGACTGCGCGGAGCAGGGTGGTTTTGCCGCTGCCGGAGGGGCCTAACAGGGAGACCACTTCGCCGCGCTTCAGGTTCATGGAGACACCTTTTAAAACAGGATTGTCGCCGTAGGTTAAGTGCAGATCGTCAACCGCTAATTCAATCATGTATTTTCACTCCGAAACGAAGGGCAATGCCCAGACCTACCACGACCAGCAGGATGTTAATGAAAGAGAGCGCCGCCACGATATCAATGGCACCCGCGGCCCAGAGGGAAACCAGCATCGAGCCGATGGTCTCCGTGCCGGGTGAAAGCAGGTACACACCCGTTGAGTATTCGCGCTCAAAGATCAGGAACATCAGCAGCCACGAACCGATAAGACCGTAGCGGGAGAGCGGGATGGTGACGTGGCGGGTGATCTGCCCGCGCGTCGCCCCGGTACTGCGCGCCGCCTCTTCAAGCTCCGGCCCTACCTGCAGCAGCGTGGAAGAGATAAGCCTCAGCCCGTAAGCCATCCACACCACGGTATAGGCCAGCCAGACGCTGAAAATGGTGCTGCGCAGCGAACGCAGCCAGACGATGACGTTTTCACGCATCCAGTCGGTCCAGGCGAACCCGGAAAGCCAGCCGGATTTCAGCGAGTTATCCAGCCACATCGGCAGGAACAGGAACACCCACAGGAACGCCAGACCCGCCAGCAGGCCAGGCACGGCGCGCGGCACCAGCACGCTGTAGTCCAGGAAACGCGTGGTGTTGTCCGGCTTGCGGTGCATGGCAATGCCGACAAACAGGTAGCACGCCACGGCCAGCGCGCCGCCAATCACGCCAATCGCCATGGAGTTAACGATGGCGCGCAGCAGGTTGGGCTGCGCCCAGATGGTGCGGAAGGTGTTCAGAGAAAGCTCGTCCCACAGCGAAACGCCCACGCCCCAGTTGGAGATAAACGCGCGCAGCACCACGCCGAGCAGCGGAACGCCGATAGTGACGGTGAGCCAGAAGGCAATCACCGCGCCAGCCACCCAGCGCCATTTACCCAGCGGTAGCGCGCGGGCCTGCGAGGCCTTGCCCTTCATGGTGACGAAGCGGTTGGCGGTGCGCATCAGGCGACGCTGGAGCA
This sequence comes from Enterobacter vonholyi, assembly GCF_008364555.1. Taxonomy (GTDB): domain Bacteria; phylum Pseudomonadota; class Gammaproteobacteria; order Enterobacterales; family Enterobacteriaceae; genus Enterobacter; species Enterobacter vonholyi. The sequence goes on along the minus strand of NZ_VTUC01000015.1, from coordinate 49,194 downwards.
TCACCAGCGGGATGGTGATGCAGATCAGCACCACGGCAACCGCCGCCATCAGGTTATAGGATGGGGTGCCCATCTTGTTCGTCAGCTTATAGAGATAGGTCGCCAGCACCATGTTGCCTTCCGGGTCGCCGAGGACCAGCATCAGGCCAAACACTTCCAGCCCCAGGAAGAACAGCAGCACGGTGGCGTACAGAATGGACGGGCGCACCATCGGCAGGCTGACGGAGGTCATCACCTGCCAGGGCGACGCGCCCGCGGTGCGCGCGGCTTCTTCCACGTCGGAGCCCACGCTGCGCAGCGCTGACGAGATATACAGATAGGCGTGCGGGACGTGCGTCAGGCCGGCGATGACCACAATGCTCGACATGTCGTAGATGTTCCACGGCACAAAGCCAATCAGCGCCTGAGCCCACTGGGAGAGAAAGCCCACCGGACCGGCGGCCACCACGTAGCCGAAGCCCAGCACCATCGGTGAAACGAAGATCGGGACCAGGATCAGCGGCTCAATCAACCGGCGACCGGGCAGGTCGGTACGCACCATCAGAAACGCCAGCACGCCGCCCAGCGGGATGGAGATAAAGACCAGCCCGAAAGCAAGAATAAAGCCGCTTTTCAGGGCCTTATAAAAATCAGGGTCGGTGAAAATAAATTCAAATGATTCAAAGCTCCACTCTTTTGACGGCGAAAAGAACGGGGCGGACAGGAAGCTCTGTATCACGATAAACGACAGCGGGGTGTAGATAACCAGGGCGGTTATCAGCACGACGATGCCTCGCGGCAGGCTTTGCCACTTTCTGCGTAATGTATTCATGGGGTATCCCTGGTGTTGCGGCCCAGAAAAACGAACTCAGTCGATAAGGGAGCGCGGCGGCCTGCGCCGCGCTCAGACGCTTATTTACCGGCGGCGGTACGCCACTCTTTGATGTACTCCAGGCGTTTTTTCGGCTGCAGGTATTCCAGCAGCGTTTCATCAACCGGAATTGGCTTCAGCGCGTTGCCGAGGATTTTGGTCAGGCCGTCGATATCATTTTTCCCTTCGATATCGTTACGAATGGAGGGGATGTCCGCCTGATTGGCCAGAATGTTTTGCCCTTGTTCAGACAGCACGTAGTCCAGCCACAGCTTCGCGGCATTGCTGTTTTGCGATTGCTGGCTGATGAACGATACGCGCGACAGCACCAGGGTGTAATCTTTTGGATAGGCAATGCCGAGCGAAGGATCGTTCTTCGCACGCGCTTCCGCGTAGGAACCGAGGATGTTGAAGCCGATCAGGTTTTCACCGGAGGAGACGCGCTCCATCATGGTGCCGGTAGACGACTGCACCGATAAGCCACCTTTGGCGACGTCGGCCAGGGTTTTGAAGTAATTAGGATCGGCGTTGTGATCCTGCACCGAAAGCATAAAGCCCAAACCCGATTTTTCGATGTCGTAGGTGGTGACTTTGCCCTTGAATTTGTCCGTCTGGCTGGCAATCAGCTTCGCCAGCGCGGCGTGAGAATCCGGCACGTCGCCGGCTGGGATCAGGCGCTTGTTGTAGATAAAGACCACCGGCTCATAGGTAGTGCCATAAGCCTTATCCTTCCAGACCGCCCATTTCGGCAGCTGGCTTTGCTCCGGCGATTTATACTCCATGGCGTAGTCTGTGGCGAGCTTCAGGCCGGTGTCCATAGAGGAGCTCCAGACCACGTCGCCGCTCACGCCGCCGGAAGCCTGTTCGCTGATGAAACGGTTGTACAGCTCGGTGCTGTTCATGTCGTTGTATTCGACTTTAATGCCCGGATAGGTTTTTTCGAAGCCCTGGATCAGCGGTCCGGCAGCTTTGATGTCGGTGGTGGAGTAAATAACAACCTTGCCCTCTTTCGTTGCGGCATCAACAACTTTTTGATACTCAGCAGGATAGCCCTGCGGCAGGGCAGATAGTGCAGAAGCAGAGAACAGTACGGTAGCGGTAAGCAGAGAAATTCGGAACGTGTTCGACATTATAGTTAACCTTTTAGTTACATTTGAGGAACTAATTGTCAACATAGCGTATCGGGCTCCACCCACAAGAGGGTGAAGCGGGCAATGATTCCGAAGTGTGATTGTCGCCGTCGTTTCAGCAATTAACACCATAAAATCCACGAACGTTAGCCTGTGAACAGTTCTGGATTACGGTTTATCGGGCGCTTTGCGGTATAACCTTCGCGGATGACCAATATTGCCATACAGCATTTCGACGCTGATTAACCCGCTCTCCACGCAGTATTCAAGGTAGCGACGCCCCGTGGTTTTACTGATCCCCACCTTTTCCACCACCTCTTCAACCGACATCGCGGTATCGGGATGCTCGGCGAACAGGTTTTTAATCCGTTCCAGCGTCTGGGGTTCAATGCCCTTCGTCGACGGCGTAATGGAGGCTTCCGCTGCGGGAAGATTAAACAGGCGATCCAGCGCATGCTGGTCGACCACCTTCACCTGCTGCACGGTGTGGATGAAACGCATAAACCGTTCCAGAGAGGCGTGCAGGCGCTGGAAAAAGACGGGCTTAATCAGGTAGTCAAACGCGCCGCTGCGCATGGCGTGGCTGCAGGTCTGCATATCGCTGGCGGCGGTGATGAAGATCACCGAACACTCATAGCTTTTCAGTAGCGGATTATCAATTAACTCCACGCCTTTACCGTCCGGGAGATAGTTGTCCAGCAGGATAAGCCGCGGCTGATGCTGACGAATCAGGCGGCATGCCTGCTCAATCGACGCGGCGATGCCCACCACGCGCAAATGAAAATTCTGCTCGATATACTCGCGATGCAGCTCCGCCAGGTGCGGCTCATCTTCAACGATCACAACGTCAATTGCTCGGGTCATGCTTTTGCCCATTCGGAATAAACACAGAAAAAATAGTCCCTTGTGGCGTGTTGTCGGCAATCTCAATAGTGCCGCCAGCCTTGTCGATATATCCTGCCACCAGATACAGGCCAATACCGTGCTCGGTGCCCACAATGTCGTTTTCGCTGTCCGGCTTGCTGCTGAATCCCTGGCGGAAAATGTGCGGCTTCAACGCATCGTCCACCCCGCAGCCCCGGTCAGCCACCTCGATCAGCAGCTCCTGGTTGCGGTCTGAAATGTAAAGCTCTACCGGCGCGGGGACCGGTGCTTTAAGGGTTGCGTCCACCGCGTTATCCAGCAGATTTCCAATAACCGACATCAGCTCCGTTTCGTTGAGCGTGGCGGGCATGCGGGTGAGCTGGCAGGCGGGATCAAACAGCAGCTCGATGCCTTTTTCGCGCGCGCTAACGTATTTGCCTAACAGCAGCCCACACAGCGCGGGAGAGGAAAAACGGGCGGAGACAAAGTCCAGCACCCGCTGCGCGCCTTCGGACTGCACCTGAATGTAACGGATCGCCTCGTCATAGTGTTTCATCTGCAGCAAGCCCACCAGCGTGGCGGTCCAGTTCAGCTGCTCGTGGCGCATAATGCGCAGGTTATCCGCATAGCGCTTGATCTGACTGAGCTGGCTGCTGAGGGTGTTGATGTCGTTTTTGTCGCGAAAGCTGTAGACCCAGCCGCTTTCAACGCCCGGTTCGACCTCAATCGCCACGCGGTTGACGATCACCTCGCGCTGGTTCAGCACCGCAATCTGGTCGTGGCTGCCAGCGCTGACCGAGGCGTAGCGCTGGGATAAAAAGCCCGGCGACGTCTGCAGAACGTCTTCCAGCGGTTTACCGATAAGTTCTTTCTCACTTTGCCGAATATCCAGCATTTCTCGTGCGGCGCGGTTAATTAAAATCAGCTGCTTCTCTTCATTGACGGCAAATACCCCCTCATACATGGCTTCTAATAGCGCGCGCTGCTGCAAAACCAGCTGAGCGATATCTTTCGGCTCCAGTCGGAACATCTGTTTTTTGAGATTGCGGGTAAACAGCCAGGAGAACATAAACAGCAGCAGCAGAAGAGCCGCGCCGTACAGCCCGGACTGCCAGAGAATACGGGCGTTAATATTGGCAATATAGGAGGTCAGATAGCCGACCGAGACAATACCAATCACCTGATGCTGCGCGTTGAAGATGGGCGCTTTGCTGCGTAGCGACACGCCAATCCCGCCCTGACGCACGGAAATAATAGTTTTGCCCTTTAATACCTCCGCGTTATCCCCGCCGATCATCGGTAAATTTATACGCTCCGGGGATTCAGAATGATAAAGGTGCTGTTCCTCGGTATCGCCAATCACAATATAGCTGGCATCGCTTTCGGCGCGCAGCGGCTGAATTAACCGGGCGATGCCGGGGATATCCCGGGCCGCAACCATTGCCGCCAGACCCGGCATCAGCGCGATCTGGCTGGCCTGAACCCGGGCGCGCTGACCGAGATCGTGATGGAGCTGCCGGTCAATAAAATGAAACAGGATCGTTCCCAGCAGAACTAACAGCAGGCAGGAGAAGCACACCAGCGCTAAAAATAGCTTTACCTGAAAAGAGAGTCTGCGTTTCATTCAACCTGCGCAAGTTATGCAAAAGTGACATTTTCCGAGCCTGACATGCGCCACTAGCGGACGCAATCTAACAAGAAAAGAGTTGTGACCTGGCTTTTCGTTTTCAACGATATAGCCAGCAGGATCCCGTCAGGCTATTCTTCATTCAGCACGATAATAATTACAGAGGCAATGTCATGGATAAAGAGCTACTGGATGCGGGTTACCGGGCCTATACCGGCGAGAAAATTGACGTTTACTTCAACACCGGGATTTGCAAACACTCTGGTAACTGCGTGCGTGGCAGCGCAAAGCTGTTTAATCTCAAACGTAAACCGTGGATCATTCCCGATGAAGTGGACGTTGAAACGGTTGTCCGCGTGATTGATACCTGCCCGAGCGGTGCGCTGAAGTATCGCCAAAAATAAGCGAGGAACCATGGATATTCTGGAAGGCCATAACAAGTTTTACGTCAATGATGCGAACGGCAACCAGGTCGCGGAGATTGTCTTCGTACCGACCGGCGAGCACCTGAGCATTATCGAGCACACCGACGTGGATGAGAGCCTGAAAGGGCAGGGCGTCGGTAAACAGCTGGTAGCGAAAGTGGTGGAGAAGATGCGCGGTGAGAACCGTAAAATTATCCCGCTGTGCCCGTTCGCGAAACATGAGTTTGATAAAACGCGGGAATATGACGATATTCGGGCGTAAATAACACCGGCGATGGCCGGTGTTTTTTTATCTCACCTGCTCAAAAAGCAATACCATCGCGATCAGCACCATTATCCCTCCCGATGCCATGCTTACCAGACGCGCCGCCTGTGGTCGGGTCGCCAGCACCGCTTTCGAACCATACCCCACCAGCAGATAGACCAGCGTACAGGTGATAAGGTGCATCATACCAAGCGCGGACATCTGCATCGCTATCGACCAGCTTCCGGTCGGGTCCGTAAACTGAGGAAGCAGCGCCAGGAACAGTAAAAACACTTTTGGGTTTAGGCCGCTAATGCAGAGCCCTTTCACCGCCCACTGCCTCCAGTTTCCCGCATGGTGGGTGGCCTTTTCCGGTGCGGCAGGGTGACGCAACAGTCCGATGCCAAGCCACAGGAGATACGCGGCTCCCGCGACGGTCAGCCCGGTTAACGCCAGCGGATGTTGAGCAATCACGACCCCCACGCCAGCCACCACAACCAGCGTGGCTAACAGATGCCCGGACATTAACCCCACCACTGCCGGTACCACGCGTCGCCCGTTAATCCCGGCGCTAATGGCGTAGGCCCAGTCGGCACCCGGCGTCATGATAAGCAGAAAAGAAACCACCCAAAAGCCGGCCACAATACTCATTTCCATCTTCCTGAAGACTCCCGCAGTGCGTCAAACGTTGAGAAAAAGAATATCGCTAACTCTGCGAAATAGGCTTTCAATGTTATGCTCGCAACACGGTGAAATTGAGAAAATCTTCCACATGGATAGCATCGATCGAAAAATTCTTGCTGAGCTACAGTCTGATGGCCGCTTATCCCTGACCGAGCTGGCGGAAAGAGTGAATCTGAGCCTATCGCCGTGCCATCGTCGCGTGCGGGCGCTGGAGCAAAGCGGGGCGATAACGGGATACCGTGCCAGCCTCGACCCCGCCAAAATGGGATTCAACTTCCTGGCGATAGTGTTTGCGACGCTGAAGGAGGGTGACAGAAAGGCGGTTAGCGCGTTTGAAGCGGCGGTGGAGGAGATCCCGCAGATCGTGCTGGCGCAGCGCCTGTTTGGCGATCCCGATTATCTAATGCACGTCGTGACCCGCGACCTGTCCGCTTTCCAGAAGCTCTACGACGAGAAGCTCTCCGCCATGCCCGGCGTGCAGCACCTTCGCTCTACGCTTGTCATGAAAACGGTGGTGCAGGACAGGCCTTTTCCGCTGGAATCAGCTGGGCGAGACTGAGGGGCATGCCCGGTAGAACGCCGGGCATGCAGGGCGTTAGCCGACAAACATCACCGACACGCACAGCACCCCGACGATCAGCGTCAGCAGGTTGCCAATGGAACGGTACTGTTTCAGGGAGGGGATTAGATACGTCGACAGCGTCGGCATGATAAACAGGATCATGGCGATAAGCGGGCCGCTGATGGCGTAAATCATCGAAATGGCGTTCGGGTTAATGCAGCAGACGGCAAAGGTGATTAACGACACCCCCATAATGGAAATCGCGCGGTTAAAGGCGCGGCTCTTTTTCACCCCCACCTGACTGAGCGACGACTTCACGATCTCCGTCGCCCCTTCAATCACCCCAAAATAGGTGCCGAGGAACGATTTCGACATCGCAATTATCGCCACGACAATCCCGGAGATGCCCAGCCATGCCGGTGATGAAGGCATCATCGACAGCGCGGACAGGATAGTCACCCCTTGCTCTTTGGCGGCCACAATGTACGACGGCGGAATTGAGAGCAGGCAGCTGAAGACAAAGAACAGCACGCTCAGGCAGATGATCAGGTACGCCACCTTCATGATCTTTTTACATTTATCCATGGCGCCATCGGCAAACTTCTCGCGACGGTCAACGGCAAACGTGGAGATAATCGGGGTATGGCTGAACGCAAACACCATCACCGGGATCGAAATCCAGACCTGGTGCAGCGTGTGGCGATCGACGGCCATCTGGCTGGTCAGCAGCGAGGGTTGCCAGCTGCCGATCAGGTAGAGCGAGACAAACAGGAAATAGGCGATCAGCGGAAACACCAGGAAGCCCATCACTTTTATCGTGATATGCCGTCCCATCAGGAAGATCAGATTCAGGACCAGCACCACGCCCAGGCTAACCAGCACGCGAACGGTGGTGTCTACCGTCAGGTGTTTCGCCAGCTGCTCCGTGAGCGAGTTGGTGATGGCCACCGCATAAATCTGCACCACCACAAAGAAGGCGATGAAATAGAGCGTGGTGATCAGGTTGCCGATCTTCCGGCCGTAATAGTGCGAAACGGCGCCGGTGATCCCTTCGTTGCCTTTCGTTTTCGACGACAGAATAAATTGCGCCAGCGCTCTGTGCGGCCAGTAGGTTAAGGGATAGGCCACGAGGGCGGTAATAAACAGGACAATTGCGCCTGCGGAGCCCAGCTGAATGGGCAGGAACAGCGTTCCTGCGCCCACGGCCGTGCCGTAGAGAGCGAAACTCCAGAGAGTCTCATCTTTTGACCAAATTTTCGACATTAGAGCAACGTTTCAACTATCAAACCATCGGAATGGAGTGCAATTTACCATAGTTATGCACCGAGAGCGCAGTTGCTTCGAAGGTGAATGGCCGGAGCGGGCGTCCGGCCAGAAGGTGTTTAGCCTGCCAGGGCGCGCCGTTGCTGGCGACGCTTAAGAAATTTCTCGCGAAGGCAATCGTACGCCCAGTTATAGAACATGGTGTACGGCAGGAAGAACAGGAAGAAACCTATTTCCAGTGTGAATGCCTGCAGCAGGGTAACGCCCAGCACGGCGGCGACAATCGACACGCCAATCACAATAAACCCGCATTCAAACCCAAGCGCATGCAGCGCACGCACTTTTGCCGTACGTTTGACGTGCTGAACGGGCCAGAAGCGGTCGAAGCCGAAGTTATAAATAATGTTCCACAGCATGGCGGTGGTCGCCAGAACAATGGTCAACCCGCCCATTTCCACCACGGAACGCTGCATAAGCCACGCCGCGGTAGGGGCGAGGATCGCCGTCGCAATCCCTTCAAAACAGACAGCATGAAAGATCCGCTCCGGCAGTTTACGTTGGAGTGCATCCTGATGTTGCATAGCGATAGACCTCGTTAATTCGCCGGTATGGGCGTTGATGTGGCCTATTTTCATCGCTAAAGCTGATATATTAAAGATAGTATCCATCGCTAAAGTAGATAGGTTATGCGCTATTCACCCGAAGCTCTTAACGCGTTTGTCGAGACCGTTGCGGCAGGCTCTTTCTCTGCAGCCGCACGCCGGCTGCGCAAAAGCCAGTCGACGATCAGCACGTCCATTGCCAATCTTGAAGCCGATCTGGGCTTCGAGCTGTTTGACCGCTCTGCGCGCCAGCCGGTGTTGACGGCCCAGGGGGAACAGGTGCTGGGCTACGTGCAGGCGATTCTCGCCGCCAGCACGCGGCTGGATGAGCTGGCGGTGTCGCTATCGGCGCAAACGGAGGCGCGTCTGACGTTTGTCCTTTCCGATACCCTTAACCCGGACGTGCTGGAAGAGATGATGAAACAGTTTGACGCGCGCTTTCCCCATACGGAATTCGAATGTCTGATTGGCGAGGAGGAGGATGTGATCGATCTGCTGCAAAAGGAGCGCGCGCAGGTTGGCCTCACCGAAGCGCGAGACGGTTACCCTACGGATATCGGCGCCATCCGGCTGCCGATGCAGACCCGCATGGCGATCTATGTCGCCACCACGCATCCGCTGGCCGGACAACATGACGTTCAGCGTGACGAGCTGCACGGCTGGCGAGAGCTGCGGCTGAGCACCTATCTTGAGCGCGAGGCGGAGATCGCGCGCGGGCCCGTCTGGTCAGCCCCGAATTACCTGTTACTCTTGAGTATGGCGGTACAGGGATTTGGCTGGTGCGTGTTGCCGTGCGCGCTGGTGGATGAATTTGCCGCCGCGAAATCCCTGGTACAGCTCAATGTTCCCGGCTGGCCGCGGGCGATCGGCATCGATCTACTGTGGAATAAACGATCCCCTCCCGGCATTGCCGGAAGCTGGCTGCGGCAGTATCTGCAGGATGCGCGCTGATCCTTGTGATTAATCTCACTATTTTTAAACAATTAAGATAATTGCCAGTAACAATCCTCTACTATCGTCATGTCATTTAACACAGAGGTCGTGATGAAAGATGTCGTTATAGTGGGTGCGTTGCGTACAGCTATCGGCTGTTTTCAGGGATCGCTCGCGCGTCACTCCGCGGTTGACCTGGGCAGCGTGGTGGTGAAAGCGCTGGTGGAACGTAGCGGGATCGCAGCACATGAAGTTGATGAGGTGATCCTGGGACAGGTTCTCACGGCCGGTGCCGGGCAAAACCCTGCGCGTCAGGCGGCGCTGAAGGGCGGGCTGCCCAATACCGTCTCCGCCATCACCATCAACGACGTCTGTGGTTCAGGATTGAAAGCGCTGCATCTCGCGACGCAGGCCATTCAGTGTGGTGAGGCGGACGTGATCATTGCGGGCGGACAAGAGAATATGAGCCGCGCGCCGCACGTGTTGACCGACAGCCGGACCGGCGCACAGCTGGGCAACAGTCAGCTGCTCGACAGCCTGGTGCATGACGGGCTGTGGGACGCATTCAACGATTATCACATGGGCGTGACGGCTGAAAACCTGGCGCGCGAGTACGGCATCAGCCGTGAGGTGCAGGATGCCTATGCGCTAAGCTCGCAGCAAAAAGCGCGTGCGGCGATCGATTCCGGTCGTTTTCGCGACGAAATTGTCCCGGTCAGCACGCAGCGTCAGAGCGGCGAGCATGTCGTCGTAGATACCGATGAACAGCCGCGCACTGACGCCAGTGCTGAAGGCCTGGCCAGGCTGAACCCCGCGTTTGAAATGCAGGGCTCAGTGACTGCGGGAAATGCCTCTTCCATTAACGACGGCGCTGCCGCCGTTATGATGATGAGCGAAAGCAAAGCTCTTGAGCTCGATCTCCCCGTCCTGGCCCGCATTAAGGCGTTCGCGAGCGTGGGGGTTGATCCTGCGTTAATGGGGATCGCACCGGTCTACGCGACCCGCCGCTGCCTGGAGCGTGCGGGGTGGCAGCTTTCGGATGTGGATCTGATTGAAGTGAACGAAGCTTATGCCGCTCAGGCGATCTCCGTCGGAAAAATGCTGGAGTGGGATCCGCTGCGAGTCAACGTTAACGGTGGGGCGATCGCGCTGGGTCATCCTATCGGTGCGTCCGGCTGCCGGATCCTGGTTTCTCTGGTCCACGAAATGAAAAAGCGCAATGCCCGCAAAGGAATTGCCACGCTTTGTATAGGCGGCGGGCAAGGGGTGGCGCTGGCCATCGAACGCTAACCTCTTCTCATTAAAAAAACCTCCTCCGGGAGGTTTTTTTTCGCGCCCTTTTTCTCCTGGCGGCTTAATTGTGATCCGAACACCATTTCCGTTATAAACAAAAATAAAAATGAAACGTTGTTTTAAATTTCATTGAAAAGCCCACTTTATGCCGATAGTATGTGCTCATTATGAAAAACGGAACACTGTTTCGTTTATTTCCGCCTTCGGGCATGACCACATCTGGAGGTTACCGTGGACGTCAGAGAAAGCATCCACAGTGCGCACGCCAAAACGCTGGATACTCAGGGGCTGCGCAATGCGTTTTTAGTCGAGCAGGTATTCGAGGCCGACAGGTACACTATGGTTTACAGCCATATCGACCGCATTATTGTGGGCGGAATTATGCCCGTCACGAAAACCGTCTCCGTTGGCGGCGAGGTCGGTAAACAGCTGGGCGTAAATTATTTCCTCGAACGTCGCGAGCTGGGTGTGATTAACATCGGCGGGCCGGGCACCATCACCGTAGACGGACAGTGCTATGAGATTGGCCATCGCGAGGCGCTGTACGTGGGTAAAGGGGCGAAAGATGTGGTCTTTGCCAGCATCGACGCCAGCAGGCCTGCGAAGTTTTACTACAACTGTGCGCCGGCTCACGCCACCTGTCCAACCAAAAAAGTGACCCCGGCAGACGTCGCGCCCGTGACGCTGGGCGACAACCTCACCAGCAACCGCCGCACCATCAATAAGTACTTCGTGCCGGACGTGCTGGAGACGTGCCAGCTGAGTATGGGATTGACCGAGCTTGCGCCAGGCAACCTGTGGAACACCATGCCATGCCATACCCACGAGCGCCGCATGGAAGTCTACTTCTACTTCAATATGGATGAGGACGCCTGCGTGTTCCACATGATGGGGCAGCCGCAGGAAACGCGCCATATCGTGATGCACAACGAGCAGGCGGTGATTTCACCGAGCTGGTCTATTCACTCCGGCGTTGGGACAAAAGCCTACACCTTTATCTGGGGAATGGTGGGCGAAAACCAGGTCTTTGATGATATGGACCATGTTGCGGTCAGCGATCTGCGGTAGTCGCAGGCAGTGAAGCATAAACCTGCCTGTGAGTGACAGGCTCTGAAAGAGTAAGGAATAAACATGATTCTGGATGCATTCTCCCTGCAGGGGAAAGTGGCGGTGGTTTCCGGATGTGATACCGGGCTGGGTCAGGGGATGGCGTTAGGCCTGGCGGAAGCGGGCTGCGATATCGTCGGGATTAATATCGTTGAGCCTACAGAAACCATCGAGCGCGTGACGGCTCTGGGACGCCGTTTCCTGAGCCTGACCGCCGACCTGCGTAAAATCGATACCATTCCTGAACTGCTGGATCGCGCGGTAGCGGAATTCGGTCATATCGACATTCTGGTCAACAACGCCGGGCTGATTCGCCGTGAAGATGCGATCAACTTCAGCGAACGCGACTGGGACGACGTGATGGACCTTAACATCAAGAGCGTATTTTTCATGTCCCAGGCGGCGGCGAAGCATTTTATTGCGCAGGGGAACGGCGGCAAGATCGTGAATATTGCCTCTATGCTCTCGTTCCAGGGGGGAATCCGCGTGCCGTCTTACACCGCGTCCAAAAGCGCCGTAATGGGCGTGACCCGCCTGCTGGCAAACGAGTGGGCGAAACACAATATCAATGTGAATGCCATTGCGCCGGGTTACATGGCGACCAACAACACGCAGCAGCTGCGCGCTGACAAGCAGCGCAGCGCGGAAATACTTGACCGTATTCCGGCGGGGCGCTGGGGTCTGCCGGGCGATCTGATGGGGCCGGTAGTGTTTCTGGCCTCGTCGGCATCGGACTATATCAACGGCTACACCGTGGCGGTTGATGGCGGCTGGCTGGCGCGATAACCCGCATCGGGTCTGGACCTCTGCTTTCGGGCGGAGGTTTTTTTTGCTCAAAAATTGTCACAGTCCATATGGGTAAACACGAAAAATCCATACTAGAAAATCATGAACGACATCCGTCACACTTTTAATTCTGAAAAATTAATGCATTAGTAAAATAACGTGATTATTAAGCGTTAGTTGAAATTGTAATGTCCATCACAGATCGCTATGTCGCAGCTAAATAATCCATATCTTCACCTTTTCCCACCTGACACTTTTCCTCGCTTTCTCGTAATTTCATTTAACGAATTTTGCTGTTGAGGCAGGAAAAATATGACATCTATAAATGACTCTACCCTAATGCCCGCTGCGCTGCGTGATACTCGCCGCATGAACCAGTTTGTCTCCATTGCCGCCGCCGTGGCTGGCCTGTTATTTGGACTGGATATTGGCGTTATTGCCGGCGCATTACCGTTTATTAGCGATCACTTTACCCTCAGCAGTCGCCTGCAGGAGTGGGTGGTGAGCAGCATGATGCTCGGTGCGGCCATCGGCGCGCTGTTCAACGGCTGGCTGTCGTTTCGTCTGGGGCGCAAATACAGCCTGATGGTCGGGGCAATTCTGTTCGTTGCCGGCTCCATTGGCTCGGCGTTTGCCGCTAACGTTGAAATCCTGCTGCTTTCCCGCGTGCTGCTGGGCGTGGCGGTGGGGATTGCGTCCTACACCGCGCCGCTTTATCTCTCCGAAATGGCGAGCGAAAACGTGCGCGGCAAGATGATCAGCATGTATCAGCTGATGGTCACGCTGGGTATTGTGCTGGCGTTTCTGTCTGACACCTACTTCAGCTACAGCGGCAACTGGCGCGCGATGCTGGGCGTGCTGGCCTTACCGGCGCTGGTGCTGATCGTCCTGGTGATTTTCCTGCCAAACAGCCCGCGCTGGCTGGCGCAAAAAGGGCGCCACGTGGAGGCGGAAGAGGTGCTGCGCATGCTGCGCGATACCTCAGAAAAAGCCCGCGAAGAGCTGAACGAGATCCGCGAAAGCCTGAAGCTGAAGCAGGGAGGCTGGGCGCTGTTTAAAATCAATCGCAACGTGCGCAGGGCGGTATTCCTCGGCATGCTTCTGCAGGCGATGCAGCAGTTCACCGGCATGAACATCATCATGTACTACGCGCCGCGGATTTTCAAAATGGCCGGGTTTACCACCACGGAACAGCAGATGATCGCCACCCTGGTGGTCGGGCTGACCTTCATGTTCGCCACCTTTATTGCCGTGTTCACCGTGGACAAGGCGGGCCGTAAACCTGCGCTGAAAATTGGCTTCAGCGTGATGGCGCTCGGCACGCTGATCCTGGGCTACTGCCTGATGCAGTTTGATAACGGTACGGCCTCAAGCGGGCTTTCCTGGCTTTCTGTCGGGATGACCATGATGTGTATCGCAGGGTACGCGATGAGCGCCGCGCCGGTGGTCTGGATCCTATGCTCCGAAATTCAGCCGCTCAAATGCCGTGACTTTGGCATCACCTGTTCCACGACCACCAACTGGGTATCGAACATGATCATCGGCGCGACGTTCCTGACGCTGCTGGACGCGATTGGCGCAGCGGGAACGTTCTGGCTCTATACCGTGCTGAACGTGGCGTTTATTGGCGTCACGTTCTGGCTGATCCCGGAAACCAAAGGCGTGACGCTGGAACACATCGAGCGCAAGCTGATGGCCGGAGAGAAACTGCGAAACATCGGCGTGTGATCGTATTGCCTGTTTACCTGGCCCAACGTATGCAGGGGATAACCAATGTTTGTTTAAAAGGCGCTGAATGCAGCGCCTTTTTTTATTCGCATCGGATGTGTTAAAAAAAGAAACCAACGAAAAGGAGGGATGATGAAAACGATCGGCCTGTTAGGTGGAATGAGCTGGGAATCGACAATCCCTTATTATCGCCTGATTAACGGAGGGGTGAAACTGCGTCTGGGTGGTTTGCACTCCGCAAGCCTGCTGCTGCACAGCGTTGACTTTCATGAAATCGAAGCCTGCCAGTCGAGCGGCGAGTGGGATAAAGCCGGGGAGATCCTGGCCCAGGCGGCGCTTGGGCTGGAGCGTGCTGGCGCCGAGGGTATAGTGCTTTGTACCAATACCATGCACAAAGTGGCGTCGCATATTGAAGACCGCTGCTCGCTGCCGTTTCTGCATATCGCGGACGCGACCGGGCGTGTGATTGCGGCATCCGGGATGCGCCGCGTAGCGCTTTTGGGTACACGCTACACTATGGAGCAGGATTTTTATCGCGGACGTTTGCACAGTGAATTTGGGATCGAGAGCCTGATCCCGGATGAAGACGATCGGGCGCGCATCAATCAGATTATCTTTGACGAGCTCTGCCTCGGTACCTTCAGCGAATCTTCCCGCGCGTATTACGTCAGCGTTATCGATAAACTCGCGCAGCAGGGGGCCGAAGGGGTGATCTTCGGCTGCACGGAGATCGGTTTGCTGGTACCGGTTGAGCGAAGCCCTCTTCCGGTATTTGATACCACCGCTATCCATGCTGCGGATGCCGTGGCGTTTATGTTGTCCTGAGCACCCGTTCTGGTTTACGTGTTGGCGGCGTCATAGGCGGATTGCGCCGCCACAATGGCATCAATATTATTTTCCACCCAGTGCGCAAGCACCGTCACCGTTTCAGTTAATGTCTGGCCAAGCGGTGTCAGGCTGTACTCGACTGTTACAGGTACCGTGGCGAATATCTTTCGCGACACCAGCCCATCACGTTCCAGCTTGCGTAAAGACTGGGTCAGCACCTTTTTGGTGATTCGCTGAATATCACGTTGAAGATGACTAAAGCGCATCGGTCCCTTCTCCAGACGCGCAAGGATTAACAGTGCCCACTTATCGGCGATACGCGTCAGCACGCCGCGGGTCGGGCAGCGCTCATCGAACACGTTGTAAGGAGGCATCTCCTTTTTCAGAACTGCTGTATGGGTCATGGTGGTTCCCTCGAGGTAACCAGGTGAGGTAAAGGTGCCTTCTTACGCCCGTGAATGTTTGCGTGTATAAAACGACGTAAGGTTTCTATTTGATACCAGGGAACCGAAAATGGCAACGGGCTCGCAGAGCAATTTTAAAGTCGTCTTAATCGTTTGACTCACAAGGCAATATTGCATCAGGAGATCTATCAATGAGCGTTGTAGTTATCTATTATTCTGGCTACGGCCATACCAAACGCGTTGCTGAAACTGTCGCCGAGGGCGCGCAGGCTGAGCTTATCGCCATTGACAGTAATGGCGATATTCAGGAAAGCGACTGGCAAAAACTCAACGATGCCAAAGCGATTATTTTTGGCGCGCCAACCTACATGGGAAGCGTACCGTGGCAGTTTAAGAAATTCGCTGACGCGACCTCTAAAGCCTGGTTCGTGCGTAGCTGGCAGGACAAAGTGTTCGCGGGCTTCAGCAACAGCGCCAGCCTGAACGGTGATAAGCAAGTATCGTTGCAATATCTGCAAACGCTAGCCTCTCAGCACGGTGGGATCTGGGTGAGCCTGGGGCTGCCGCCGTCAAATACTCTCGCGGCAACCCGTCAGGACATTAATAATCTGGGCGGTTCAGTAGGTTTGCTGGTGCAGTCTCCATCAGATGCTGATGCTGGCGCCATTGCCAGTGGCGATCTGCAAACCGCGGTTAAATTCGGCGAGCGTGTTGCGGCCATTGCGAAACGTTTCAACTGAGTTTTCAGACGCCCGCTGTTTAGCGGGGCGTCTGATTCAACATCTTATTTAGCTGGCCCGCCAACATACTTAGCCCTCCCTGCATATGTTCGCTAAACGCCTCCACCAGCGCCGACGCCGGACGATGCAATGGGCGGATTAGGCTAACGGTAAAAGGAACTGAGACGCTAAACCGACGCACAACAATTCCACTTTCCGCATAATCCAGCGCCGTAAGCGGATTCACCACCGCGACGCCGATGCCCGCTCGCACCATCGCGCAAATTGAAGCCGCGCTGTGCGTTTCCACCACCATTCGCCGTTTGACCTGATGCTCGGCAAACAGGGTATCCAGCAGCTGTCTGTAGCTGTCGGTCTGCGACAGGCTAATGTAGTTTTCCCCGTGGAAGTCCTCTGGCGTGAGCACCGCCTTACCGGCAAGCCGATGCCCGGCGGGCAGAACGCACACTTCATCTAACGAAAGTAACTCCGTGCGCGCCGTGCCTGCTGGCGTTGAGAGGTTTTCGGTTAGGCCTAAATCATGGCGCTGAGCCGAAAGCCACTCTTCAAGCAGGGGAGATTCCTGAGGCACGATGGTGAGGCTGACCTCCGGGTATCGCGCCAGAAAGGGCTGCAGCAGCATCGGTAAAAAAGATTGCGAGAAGACGGGCAGGCAGACGATCGATAGCTCGCCCTGGCGAAATTCGCGCAGGCTTTCCGCAGCACTCACTATTCTGTCCAGCCCGTACCAGGAGCGCTGTACTTCCTCGAACAGGCGTAATCCCTGCACCGTAGGGTGAAGCCTGCCCCGGGTGCGTTCGAACAGCTTCAGCCCCAGCACTTTCTCGAAGCGGGCCAGCTCGCGGCTCACCGTCGGCTGCGAGGTATGCAGCATCTGTGCGGCTTCGGTGAGATTGCCGGTGGTCATCACGGCGTGAAAAATCTCGATGTGGCGTAAATTGACGGCGGGCATAGGGCACCTGAAAGCAGAGAACTGTCCATATCATTTTTGCATAGACTCGCGATAAAACGATATTTTTTATTCTCTTTGCGCTGTGGCGTAATCATCAAAACGCATTTATCCGGAGAAGACCATGCCACGCCCGCTGAACCAGACTGATACCGATTTGAACGCCGACAACCTGCTGCGCCTGCCTGCCGAATTTGGCTGTCCGGTGTGGGTCTACGACGCGCAGATTGTCCGCGAGAAGATCGCCGCCCTGCATCAGTTTGACGTGGTGCGTTTTGCCCAGAAGGCCTGCTCCAATATTCATATTCTGCGCCTGATGCGTGAGCAGGGCGTGAAGGTCGACTCCGTCTCGCTTGGCGAAATCGAACGCGCGCTGGCGGCCGGATACGATCCGAAAGCTGACGGCGACGCGATCGTCTTTACCGCCGATGTGATCGACGACGCGACGCTGGCGCGCGTTCACGAGCTGCAGATCCCGGTGAATGCCGGTTCTGTGGATATGCTGGAGCAGCTGGGTCAGGTATCTCCCGGCCATCGCGTCTGGCTGCGGGTGAATCCGGGCTTTGGTCACGGCCACAGCCAAAAAACCAATACCGGCGGCGAAAATAGCAAGCACGGGATCTGGTATGCCGATATGCCTGCCGCGCTGGAGGTATTACAGCGCTACGGCCTGAAGCTGGTGGGTATTCATATGCATATTGGCTCTGGCGTGGATTACGGCCACCTGGAACAGGTGTGCGGCGCGATGGTGCGCCAGGTTGTCGACTTCGGTCAGGATCTGGAGGCGATCTCTGCGGGCGGCGGTCTCTCTATTCCTTATCGCGAAGGGGAAGAGGCGATCGATACCGATCACTATTACGGTCTGTGGAGCGCCGCGCGTGACCAAATCGCCGCGCATCTGGGCCATGCGGTGAAGCTGGAAATTGAGCCGGGTCGTTTCCTGGTGGCGGAAGCCGGCGTGCTGGTTTCGCAGGTACGCAGCGTGAAAGAGATGGGCTCTCGCCACTTCGTCTTGATTGACGCAGGCTTTAACGATTTGATGCGTCCGTCCATGTACGGCAGCTATCACCACATTACCGCCCTGGCTGCTGACGGCCGTGATTTAACGCAGGGGCCGCGCGTTGAGACGGTCGTTGCGGGGCCGCTGTGCGAATCGGGCGACGTGTTCACCCAGCAGGAGGGCGGCAAAGTGGAGACCCGAGCGCTGCCAGAGGTCAAACCGGGCGATTATCTTGTGCTGCACGACACCGGTGCCTACGGGGCGTCTATGTCATCTAACTACAACAGCCGCCCGCTGCTGCCGGAAGTGCTATTTGATAACGGTAAAGCGCGGCTGATCCGCCGTCGCCAGACCATTCAGGAACTGCTGGCTTTAGAACTCATCTGATGAAAGTACGGCCCCGTTGTGACCGAATCGCGTAAGACCAGCGTGCCGGTAAACGGCGGGATGGCATCGACCGGCTGGTTTTTTGCCAGCCGGATCGCCTGATCGATGGCCGTGACAATCATATTGTCGATGGGCAGATAAACCGATGAGAGCGCAGGCTCCAGCCATTTCGCGCTTGGGGCATCGTCAAAGCCGAACAGTGAAATATCCTGCGGGATTTTAAGCCCCGCCTGGTGCAACGCTTTGGACGCACCCAGCGCCATATCGTCGTTACAGGCAAACAGGGCGCTAAACGGTACTCCGTCGGCAATCAATTCCTTGCAAAGCTCGTATCCCCGCGTCATTCCCGCATCGCCGTACTTTATCCGACGCTCGTCCAGACGGATACCATGCTTTTCCAGCGCCTTGCGATAGCCCATCAGCCGCGCTTTACCCGTGGGAGTGTGGATCGGGACGGTGATACAGGCGATCTCCCGATGACCCTGGCCGATCAGGTAATCCACGGCCTTGAATGCGGCATCCTGCTGTTCGAAGAACACGCAGCGATCCGGCGCCTGGCTCACTTCACGGTTAATGACCACCAGCGGCGTTTTCACGGTGTTCATCAGTTTGACGATCGCTTTTTCGCTCATGTAGCGCGTGTAAAGCACGATGGCATCGCACTGGCGATCGGCCAGCATCTGCACCGCCTGTTCTTCCTGTTCCGGCGCGTCGTGACCGTCGGTGACGATCAGCTGTTTTCCGTGAGTTTCAGTTTGCCGCGACGCCTGCTGGAGAAGGCGGCCAAAATAAAAGCCGTCAAAGGTCGAGACGACCAGACCAATGCTGTTGCTGGTCTGGTTAGCCAGCGAGCGCGCGAGAAAGTTCGGGCGATAGCCCAGCTCTTCCATCGCAGCAAACACCTGCTGACGCGTACTCTCTTTGACCTGACCTGTGCCGTTCAGCACGCGCGATACCGTGGCCTTCGACACGCCCGCGCGCAGTGATACATCCAGCATTGTTGCCATTCTACATTCCTGCTTCCACGTAACGATCTGCAGTTTACCACAGAGCTTATGCCGTATAAGCGATGCGGGAAGCGCAAAAACTCTGCCACGATCACGCTTTTTGGTAACGATTCGTCCGGCCAGCCTGAAGTCAAACTCAATAGCCTGACTCTGGTAAGATAATCACCGAACCGGGCTGGAGCATCAGGCCAGTAAATACATGAGAAAATGCAGGTGAAACATGAATAAGGCTGTCATCCTCCCGCTTTACAAGGCTCCACACTTCGCAGAGCAGGTTACCGACTGGATCTGGCAGGCCTTTGGCGAAGGGCTTCCTCGGGAATTTTTCCACAGCATCGTTGAGCACAGCCAGACCCCGGGGGCACTACCGTTAACGTTTATTGCCCTTGAAGGCGAACAGCTTCTTGGCACGGTAGGGCTCTGGCGCTGCGATTTGATCACCCGACAGGATCTCTTTCCATGGCTGGCGGCGCTGTACGTTGATGAGGCGGCGCGAGGTAAGGGGCTGGCGGGACAACTTCAGCAGCATGTTATCGCTTACGCAGCGCAGTCCGGGTATGAGGAGCTCCATCTCTGGTCTGCCTGCCGCGACTTCTACGAACGTTACGGCTGGCAGTACATCGGTGATGGGCTGGAATACCCCAACACGCTGGTTCACCTCTACCGTTATTCGCTCTGCGCTTCTGCAGGCGACGCAACGGAGTGACGACGGACCAGCGTCGGGCTAAACAGATGCGTAATTTCCGGCGGCTGGCGCTGTTCAGCCAGCGCGAGTGCCAGCTCGGCGGCCTGCGTTGCCATGGTGATGATTGGGTAGCGCACGGTGGTCAGACGCGGGCGAACGTAGCGGGAGACCAGCACGTCGTCGAAGCCAATCAGCGAAATTTCTGCCGGTACCTCAATTCCGTTGTCATTCAACACCCCCATCGCCCCTGCTGCCATTGAGTCGTTATAGCTGGCAACCGCCGTGAAATTCCGTCCGCGACCCAGCAGCTCGGTCATTGCCTGTTCACCGCCGCTCTCATCCGGTTCACCGTAGGCCACCAGGCGGTCATTACACGGCAGCCCGTTTTCACGAAGGGCATCGTAGTAGCCCTGCAGGCGGTCCTCTGCATCAGAAATCGGATGATTTGAACAGAGATAGCCAATTCGGGTATGGCCCTGCTGAATAAGGTGCCGCGTTGCAAGCCAGGCACCGTAGCGGTCATCGAGGGCCACGCAGCGTTTTTCAAATCCGGGAATAATGCGGTTGATGATCACCATTCCGGGCATCTGCTTCATCAGGTGAATCAGCTCGGCGTCCGGGATCATTTTGGCGTGAACCACCAGCGCCGCGCAGCGGTGGCGGATCAGCTGTTCAATGGCCTGGCGTTCTTTTTGTTCATTATGATAGCCATTGCCGATCAGCAAAAAATTACCTGTCTGATAAGAAACCTGTTCAACCGCTTTAACCA
Organism: Enterobacter vonholyi; assembly: GCF_008364555.1. Lineage (GTDB taxonomy): Bacteria > Pseudomonadota > Gammaproteobacteria > Enterobacterales > Enterobacteriaceae > Enterobacter > Enterobacter vonholyi. The sequence continues at coordinate 28,327 of NZ_VTUC01000015.1, read as the reverse complement.
TGGCGCCGAAAAAGGGATCGGAAACATCACCCACCACCAGCCCAATGGTTTCGGTGGACTGCTGGGCGAGCGCGCGGGCATTGGCATTGGGATGATAGTTCAGGGATTCCATGGCGTTTTGTACCGCCTGGCGCGATGCGTCACTGGCTTTTGGGGAGTCGTTAATCACGCGGGAGACGGTTGCCACAGACACGCCTGCCAGACGGGCCACATCCTTTATTGTCGCCATTCATTACCTTCTTATTGGGGGTAAGCGTTTACACACCAAATAGTGTTGCGGAAAAGCGGCGCGCATTCAAGGGGAGCGGATTTCCGCTCTCCACAAACGTGACGCAGGACAACCCTGGTAGTGTAATCGTTACACGCACAGTCATGTCTGAAGAATGTCAATCTGAACCTTTGGTTACACTTTGCCTCAGGCTGTTGCGATTGTCCGATGGCGAGGATGTTAATGAGATTGATACAGTTGAGATCCCAGAGGTATTGATTGGTGAGAATTCTTAGTACGGTTTCGTACTCATCTCTTGCACCAACCTGCGCGGATGCGCAGGTTTTTTTTCGCCTCCACTTTTGCTGTCGCTCCCGTATCACTTCTCGTGTAATCTGCCACCATTTACTATCAACCCTCCACACTGGCTGGCAAAGGGAGTTGAGATGCTATTTGGGTTCTTCCGTACACTGTTCCGTATTCTTTTTCGCATCCACGTCACTGGCGATGCCCTGGCGCTTCGCGGCGAACGCGTTCTTATCACACCAAATCATGTTTCCTTTATAGATGGCATCCTGCTGGCGCTGTTTTTACCCGTGCGCCCGGTGTTTGCGGTCTATACCTCTATCAGCCAGCAGTGGTACATGCGCTGGCTGACGCCGCTGATTGATTTTGTGCCGCTCGACCCGACCAAACCGATGATGATTAAGCATCTGGTGCGTCTGGTTGAGCAAGGGCGTCCGGTGGTTATTTTCCCTGAAGGGCGTATTTCAGTGACCGGTTCGCTGATGAAAATCTACGACGGCGCGGGGTTTGTCGCGGCGAAGTCAAAAGCGACCGTGGTACCGCTGCGCATTGAAGGCGCAGAGCTAACCCATTTCAGCCGCCTGAAGGGGCTGGTGAAGCAGCGTCTGTTCCCTAAAATAACCCTGCATATTCTGCCGCCAACGTCGTTACCGATACCAGAAGCGCCGCGTGCCCGCGATCGCCGTAAAATCGCCGGGGAAATGCTGCACCAGATTATGATGGAAGCGCGCATGGCCGTGCGCCCGCGCGAAACGCTGTATGAATCTCTGCTATCCGCGCAGTACCGCTATGGCGCGAAGAAAAACTGTATCGAAGACATCAACTTTACCCCGGACACCTATCGCAAACTGCTGACCAAAACCCTGTTTGTGGGCCGTATTCTGGAGAAGTACAGCAGAAAAGGCGAAAAGATTGGCCTGATGCTGCCTAACGCGGGCATCAGCGCGGCGGTGATTTTCGGTGCGGTTTCCCGGGGCCGTATCCCGGCAATGATGAACTACACGGCGGGCGTGAAGGGGTTGACCAGCGCCATCACCGCAGCCCAGATTAATACCGTCTTTACCTCCCGACAGTTCCTGGACAAAGGCAAGCTCTGGCACCTTCCCGAGCAGCTCACCCAGGTGCGCTGGGTCTTCCTGGAGGATCTGAAAGCGGACGTGACCAGCGGCGACAAGCTGTGGATTTTTGCGCATCTGCTGATGCCGCGTCTGGCCCAGGTCAAACAGCAGCCGGAAGATGACGCGATTATCCTCTTCACGTCGGGATCGGAGGGCAACCCGAAAGGCGTCGTCCACAGCCACAAGAGCATTCTGGCGAACGTTGAGCAGATCAAAAGCATTGCCGACTTTACCGCGAATGACCGCTTTATGTCGGCGCTGCCGCTTTTCCATTCCTTTGGCCTGACGGTGGGGCTATTCACGCCGCTCCTGACCGGCGCAGAAGTGTTCCTCTACCCGAGCCCGCTGCATTACCGCATTGTGCCGGAGCTGGTCTATGACCGTAACTGCACCGTCCTGTTCGGAACCTCAACCTTCCTGGGCAACTATGCGCGTTTCGCCAATCCGTATGACTTCTATCGCGTGCGGTATGTGGTGGCCGGTGCGGAAAAACTGCAGGAGAGCACGCGTCAGATCTGGCAGGACAAGTTTGGCCTGCGCATTCTTGAAGGCTATGGCGTTACCGAGTGTGCGCCCGTGGTCTCGATTAACGTGCCCATGGCGGCGAAACCAGGTACGGTTGGCCGAATCCTGCCGGGAATGGATGCGCGTCTGCTGGCGGTGCCGGGCATTGAGGACGGTGGCCGTCTGCAGCTGAAAGGGCCAAACGTGATGAACGGTTATCTGCGCGTGGAAAATCCGGGCGTGCTGGAAGCGCCGACAGCGGAAAACGTCAACGGCGAGGTTGAAACCGGCTGGTACGACACCGGGGATATCGTCCGTTTCGATGAGCAGGGCTTTGTACAGATTCAGGGACGCGCGAAACGCTTCGCCAAAATCGCCGGTGAAATGGTCTCTCTGGAAATGGTCGAACAGCTGGCAACGGCCGTGTCTGCGGATAAGATGCATGCTACGGTGGTGAAGAGTGATGTCAGCAAAGGCGAGGCGCTGGTGCTGTTTACGACCGACGCTGAACTTAAGCGCGACAGGTTACTAAGCTATGCGCGTGAACACGGTATCCCTGAACTGGCCGTGCCGCGCGACATTCGCTACCTGAAGCAGCTCCCGGTGCTGGGTAGCGGGAAGCCCGATTTCGTGACCCTGAAAGGCATGGTTGAAGAGGCGGAACAGCAAAATGCGTGAGTCAGTACACACTAACACCTCACTGCGTTCAAAAGGCATGATGGCGGTCATTGCCGCGCAGTTCCTCTCTGCGTTCGGTGATAATGCGCTGTTGTTCGCCACGCTGGCGCTGCTGAAAGCCGAGTTTTACCCCGACTGGAGCCAGCCGATCCTGCAGATGGTGTTTGTGGGCGCTTACATTATCTTTGCTCCGTTCGTCGGGCAGGTAGCGGACAGCTTCCCGAAAGGCCGGGTGATGATGTTTGCCAACGGTCTCAAGCTGCTGGGTGCCGCCAGCATTTGCTTTGGCTTCAATCCGTTTATTGGCTACACGCTGGTGGGCATTGGCGCTGCCGCCTACTCCCCGGCAAAGTATGGAATCCTCGGCGAGCTGACCACGGGCGATAAGCTGGTGAAAGCCAACGGCCTGATGGAGTCGTCAACCATTGCCGCTATTCTGCTCGGATCCGTCGCGGGCGGCGTACTGGCCGACTGGCATGTCCTGGCGGCACTGGGCATCTGCGCGGTGGTGTATGGCGGGGCAGTTGTGGCAAACCTCTTTATTCCGAAGCTGCCAGTGGCTCGCCCGGGACAATCCTGGCGCTTCAAACCGATGACCGGCAGTTTCTTCAACGCGTGCCGCGTGCTGTGGCGTAACGGGGAAACGCGTTTCTCCCTGATGGGGACCAGTATGTTCTGGGGGGCGGGCGTCACGCTGCGCTTCCTGCTGGTCCTGTGGGTGCCGGTGGCGCTGGGCATTACGGACAATGCGACGCCGACCTATCTTAATGCGATGGTGGCCATCGGCATTGTGGTTGGGGCGGGTGCGGCGGCGAAGCTGGTGACGCTCGAGACGGTAGCGCGCTGCATGCCCGCAGGGATCCTGATTGGCGTCGTGGTGCTTATCTTCTCGCTGCAGCATGCGTTATTGCCCGCGTATGTCCTCCTCATCCTGATTGGTATTCTGGGGGGCTTCTTCGTGGTGCCGCTGAACGCGTTGCTGCAGGAACGGGGTAAGCAGACCGTCGGGGCGGGAAATGCTATCGCGGTACAAAACCTGGGTGAAAACCTGGCAATGCTGTTAATGCTGGGGCTCTACTCGCTGGCGGTAAAAGTGGGTGTGCCGGTGGTGGGGATCGGCGTCGGGTTTGGCGGGCTGTTTGCGATTGCGATCGCGGGCTTGTGGATTTGGCAGCGTCGCCGTTGATAAGTGAGGCCTGATGTCCTCACCCCGACCTCTCCCGCAGGGAGAGGGGGCAACCTCTAAAACGGCAACCTGCGTTGCCGTTTTGCTTTTATTAAGGTGCCGGGTAAGTGTATACCTGATGCACCGCTTCAATCTCTGCTAACACGTCTTCACTCAGGTTCAGGTGGAAACTCTCAATATTGGTTTTCAGCTGTTCCATCGTGGTCGCGCCCAGCAGGGTGCTGGCAACAAACGGCTGACGACGCACGAAGGCCAGCGCCATCTGTGCAGGGTCAAGACCGTGACGCTTTGCGATATCCACATAGGCAGCAACGGCTTTCTGCGTCTGCTCTCCGCTGTAGCGGGTGAAGCGGCTAAAGAGGGTATTTCGCGCCCCCGCCGGCTTCGCGCCGTTCAGGTATTTCCCCGTCAGCGTGCCGAAGCCGAGACAGGAATAGGCGAGCAGCTCTACCTCTTCATACTGTGTCACTTCAGCCAGACCCACCTCATAGCTGCGGTTAAGCAAGCTGTACGGGTTCTGGATAGTCACAATACGCGGCAGATCGTGCTTATCCGCCAGGTGCAGATAGCGCATGACCCCAAAGGCCGTTTCGTTAGATACGCCAATGTAGCGGATTTTTCCCGCGCGCTGGCACTCGGTCAGCGCTTCCAGCGTTTCCAGCAGCGTCACGGTGGGGGCGCTCTCATTCCAGCTGTATCCGAGCTTGCCAAAGCAGTTGGTTGGTCGCTGCGGCCAGTGCACCTGGTAGAGGTCGAGATAGTCGGTTTGCAGGCGCTTCAGGCTGGCATCCAGAGCGGCGCGGATATTCTTGCGATCGAGGATCTGGTTCGGACGGATCCCGGTATCGTTATTGCGCGCGGGGCCACTGACTTTTGAGGCAATCACCAGCTTTTCACGGTTGCCGCGCTTTGCCAGCCAGTTACCGACGTAAGTTTCGGTAAGTCCCTGCGTTTCAGGGCGTGGCGGAACTGGGTACATTTCTGCAACATCAATCAGGTTAATGCCCTGGCTGACGGCGTAATCGAGTTGTGCATGGGCATCGGCTTCGCTGTTTTGTTCACCAAATGTCATCGTGCCCAACCCCAGTTGGCTTATTTCCAGAGCGCTGTGGGGGATACGGTGATAATGCATAGCCGGCTTCCTCAGTAGACTTATAGACCGCGTCAGGGCGTGCCCGACAAAGGAATATAAACATGGCAGAGGGGAAGCAAAAGGGGAAGAAAAAAATCAAAAAGGCCAGCAAGCGACTGACCTCTCTCTGATTATCGCTCGATAATTTGCGATACTTCGTCGCGATTGATCTGCATTTTATTGCCTTCCTGGTCGCGGTAGCTGACCAGACCGGTATCATCGTCGACTTCGGGTTTGCCATCGGTCAGGATCATTCGACCATCTTTTGTCGCCATGACGTAATCGCTGCTACAGCCCGATACGGCAAACGCTAAACCGACTGCTGACACTAATACTGCCCATTTTTTCATCGTTATCGTCCTCATCTGGCTTGTATCAAATCATAATCTAGTATTAACCCGATATGGCGACTTGAGGAAGCGGTAAAATCTTAAAAAGCAGTCGATTATGTTTGAGAGCTCGCAAAATAAGTAAAAAACTATGTTTTTAACAGGAAATGACGTGCCAGGAGCGCGCCGGTGAAATTCTTTTTGAGATAAAAACCGCGCGGCAACGTCAGTATCGGTTCACCCTGCGCGCCGATTGCCTCGGTAAGTGCTTTACTGTTGGCCGCTTTCGGACGCAGCTGTAACACTTCTCCGTGTCGGGCGGTGATGCGCTCTACCTGCCCAAGCACAATCATGTCCATCAGCTCTTCCCAGTCCAGGCGCAGCTGATGCTCTTCATCCTCGTCCGGGCTCCAGAGCAGCGGTGCGCCAACGCGACGGTCAGCCAGGGGGATCTGACGCTCACCTTCAACCGGTACCCATAATACGCGCTTCAGCTTGTGGCGAACGTGACTGGTTTCCCACGTCACGCCGGTATTGCCGGTTAATGGCGCAACGCAGACAAAAGTGGTCTCAAGCGGCTTGCCCTGGCTGTCTACAGGGATAGTTTTTAACTCCACGCCAAGTGCAGCAAAATCCTGCTCAGGTTTGCTCCCTGCGCTGGCACCCAGCCATAGTTCAAGCAGCATGCCGATCCAGCCTTTATCCCGCTTAAGATCCTTCGGGATCTGAAGCCCTGCCATTGCCGCCAGCTCGCCAAGCGAAAAGCCTGCAAGACGCTGTGCCTGCTGTAGCAACTGGCCCTCGCTGGACGGCGGTGAGAGCAAGGGTGTAAGCGGATGCATGATGGTAACCTTTTGATTAAAAAATAAACGAAGAAATTGTCCCCTGTGGATAGAGTTTAACTATTTCTGTACGAATATTCCATGTACATGATTTATATGTTTTTTTACTGGTTTGAAATCGTTTCACCAGAGTCGGAAAACGGGTTGTTCAAATCTGGTCACTGACAATGAACAGGATCTTACACCATGTTATCCACAGAAAAATGGGATAACTGGGCATAACCCTGACTACTGTTTCAATTTACAGCCTTGACGTGCGAGGAAAATCGAAATTTCAAACAAATTGTGACTAACTTATTGGCACAATCTGTGGATAAAACCGACGCTGTTCGATCTTTCATCAGCACGACGATCTCTGATGTGACGAACGTCACGCTATTCTGTTTTGTGTTCATGAAAATACATTTAACTATATGAAAATAATTGCATTATTGAATTGCGCTAAAAAGGGGGGGACGGCGTTGTTTGAGGTTGTTCATCGGTAATTAGACACTTCTTCACAACTATATCCACAGAAAAGGTGAATAAAATTCCTTTTAATGGCTCTCATCTGTTTATAACTCAGCACTTATTTGTGAGTTATTCAAATGTTATTAGGTTGCAGCCCTGTAAGAGAGTGGTTTACCGCCTCCCTGTAGTGTGAAACAATCATTCATATATAAGGTTTAGTTTGGGGTAGTCCGGTGATTGATGACGATGGCTACCGCCCGAACGTAGGAATAGTAATTTGTAATCGTCAGGGCCAGGTAATGTGGGCCCGGCGATATGGTCAGCACTCCTGGCAGTTCCCGCAAGGCGGGATCAATCCGGGAGAGTCCCCAGAACAAGCGATGTACCGGGAGCTTTTTGAAGAGGTCGGTTTGAGCCGGAAAGATGTTCGCATCCTGGCTTCGACCCGCAACTGGTTGCGTTACAAGTTACCGAAACGTTTGGTGCGTTGGGACACAAAGCCGGTTTGTATCGGCCAGAAACAGAAGTGGTTTCTGTTGCAGTTGGTGGGCAACGATTCAGACATCAATATGCAAACCAGCAGTACGCCGGAGTTCGATGGCTGGCGCTGGGTGAGCTATTGGTATCCTGTTCGTCAGGTCGTGTCATTTAAACGCGATGTTTACCGTAGGGTGATGAAAGAGTTTGCAAGTGTGGTAATGCAGCTTCAGGAGATCCCGCCTAAGCCGCAGAGCGCACCTGCCTGGCGACGTAAAAGAGGTTAAGCTACGCAAATCATGCTCACCCGCTTGCGAGAAATAGTCGAGAAGGTGGCCAGCGCTCCGCGTCTGAACGAGGCGCTGAATATTCTGGTCACCGACATCTGTCTTGCGATGGAGACCGAGGTCTGTTCGGTGTATCTGGCCGACCACGATCGGCGCTGCTATTACCTGATGGCGACCCGTGGTTTGAAGAAGCCACGTGGACGCACCGTAACGCTCGCATTTGATGAGGGTATCGTCGGTCTTGTTGGGCGGCTGGCTGAACCCATCAACCTTGCTGACGCGCAAAAACACCCCAGCTTTAAATACATCCCTTCCGTAAAAGAAGAGCGCTTCCGCGCTTTCCTTGGCGTACCGATTATCCAGCGTCGCCAGCTGCTCGGCGTGCTGGTCGTCCAGCAGCGTGAGCTACGTCAGTATGACGAAAGCGAGGAGTCTTTCCTCGTCACGCTGGCCACGCAGATGGCGGCGATCCTCTCCCAGTCTCAGCTTGCCGCGCTCTTTGGCCAGTATCGCCATACGCGCATTCGTGCCCTTCCGGCATCGCCAGGCGTAGCGATTGCTGAAGGCTGGATGGATGCCACGCTGCCGCTGATGGAGCAGGTTTACGAAGCCTCAACGCTTGATGAAGCGCTTGAGCGCGAGCGTCTTACCGCCGCGCTGGAAGAGGCGGCGAATGAATTCCGTCGTTACAGCAAACGTTTTGCCGCAGGTGCGCAAAAAGAGACGGCGGCCATTTTCGACCTCTATTCGCACCTGCTTTCCGATGCGCGTCTGCGTCGTGAGCTTTTTGCTGAAGTGGATAAAGGCTCGGTCGCGGAGTGGGCCGTTAAGAAGGTTATCGAGAAATTTGCCGACCAATTTGCGGCATTGACCGACGGTTACCTGAAAGAGCGGGCTGGAGATCTCCGGGCCCTGGGGCAACGTCTGCTGTTCCATCTTGATGACACCATTCAGGGGCCGAATGCCTGGCCTCAACGGTTTGTTCTGGTCGCCGATGAACTGTCGGCAACCACGCTGGCTGAACTGCCGCAGGACAGGCTGGCCGGTGTCGTGGTGCGCGATGGTGCCGCCAACTCACACGCCGCCATTATGGTGCGCGCGCTGGGTATCCCTACCGTTATGGGGGCGGACATTCAGCCGTCGGTACTGCACCGACGTACGCTGGTGGTCGACGGCTATCGCGGTGAGCTGCTGGTCGATCCTGAGCCGGTTCTTCTCCAGGAATACCAGCGACTTATCAGCGAAGAGAATGAATTAAGCAAGCTGGCGGAAGATGACGTTAACCTGCCCGCACAGCTTAAGAGCGGCGAGCGTATCAAAGTCATGCTCAACGCCGGTTTAAGCCCTGAGCATGAAGAAAAGCTTGGCAGCCGCATCGACGGCATTGGCTTATACCGTACTGAAATCCCGTTCATGCTGCAGAGCGGTTTCCCCTCCGAAGAGGAGCAGGTGGCGCAGTATCAGGGGATGCTGCAGATGTTTAACGACAAACCTGTCACCCTGCGAACCCTGGATGTCGGGGCGGATAAACAGCTGCCCTATATGCCGATCAGCGAAGAAAACCCGTGCCTGGGCTGGCGTGGGATCCGCATTACGCTCGATCAGCCGGAGATCTTCCTGATCCAGGTGCGCGCGATGCTGCGCGCCAACGCGGCGACGGGCAATCTCAGCATCCTGCTGCCGATGGTCACCAGCATTGATGAGATAGACGAGTCGCGGCGGCTGATCGAACGTGCCGGGCGTGAAGTGGAAGAGATGATCGGCTATGCGATCCCGAAACCGCGGATCGGCGTGATGCTTGAAGTGCCGTCTATGGTCTTTATGCTGCCGCAGCTGGCAAGCCGTGTTGATTTTATCTCTGTCGGCACGAACGACCTGACGCAATATATTCTGGCCGTCGACCGCAACAATACCCGCGTCGCCAGTATCTACGACAGCCTGCATCCGGCGATCATTCGCGCGTTAGCGATGATTGCCCGTGAAGCGGAGCAGTACGGCATTGATTTACGCCTGTGCGGTGAAATGGCCGGGGATTCCATGTGCGTTGCGATCCTGATTGGTCTGGGATACCGCCATCTGTCGATGAACGGTCGCGCTGTCGCCCGCGTGAAATACCTGCTGCGACATATCGACATCAATGATGCTCGCGAACTCGCAGAACGCAGCCTTGAGGCGCAGCTGGCTGCTGAGGTCCGTCACCAGGTCGCGGCGTTTATGGAACGACGCGGTATGGGCGGCCTAATCCGCGGCGGCCGCTAATCGTCTTTCTCCCTCTCCCGGTGGGAGAGGGCACCAGCGGGCATAACAACCTATACACATCTTTTACATCTCGGGCGCATCCTCCGCGCCCGCCTTATGCTATGATTCGCAACTTTGGAGCCTCTGCTTACGGCAGAATCGCATTTCTACCGCTGTCCACTTTCAGCGGAATAACAACATCTTGTGGTGACAGATGAACAGTGGTTATCTGCATTTTCCGGAATTTGATCCGGTCATTTTCTCAGTAGGACCTGTTTCGCTTCACTGGTACGGTCTGATGTACCTGGTGGGCTTCATTTTTGCCATGTGGCTCGCTGGCCGTCGCGCCAGTCGTCCCGGCAGCGGCTGGACGAAAAACGAAGTCGAAAACCTGCTCTATGCGGGCTTCCTCGGCGTGTTCCTCGGTGGCCGTATTGGGTACGTGCTGTTCTATAACTTCCCTGTATTCCTGAACGATCCCCTCTATCTGTTCCGTGTCTGGGACGGCGGCATGTCCTTCCACGGCGGCCTGATTGGGGTGATCCTGGTGATGGTGATTTTTGCCAAACGCACCAAACGCAACTTCTTCCAGGTTTCAGATTTTATCGCGCCGCTGATCCCGTTTGGTCTGGGCGCCGGTCGTCTGGGTAACTTTATCAACGGTGAGCTGTGGGGCCGCGTCGACCCGAGCGTGCCTTACACGATGCTCTTCCCGGGCTCCCGCGCGGAAGATATCGCGCTGCTGCCATCACATCCGGAGTGGCAGTCCATTTTCGATACCTACGGCGTTCTGCCGCGCCATATGTCTCAGCTGTACGAGCTGGCGCTGGAAGGCGTGGTGCTGTTTATCATTCTCAACCTGTTTATCCGCAAACCGCGTCCGATGGGCGCTGTCTCCGGCCTGTTCCTTATTGGCTACGGCGCATTCCGTATTATCGTCGAGTTCTTCCGTCAGCCAGACGCACAGTTTACCGGCGAATGGGTACAGTACATCAGCATGGGGCAGATCCTCTCCATACCGATGATTGTCGCGGGTGCCATTATGATGATTTGGGCGTATCGTCGTCGTCCACAGCAACAAATTTCCTGAGGAACCATGAAACAGTATCTTGAATTGATGAAAAAAGTGCTCGACGAGGGCACGCCGAAAAACGACCGAACCGGCACCGGTACGCTCTCCATTTTTGGCCACCAGATGCGCTTCAACCTGCAGGAAGGCTTCCCTCTGGTGACGACAAAGCGCTGCCACCTGCGCTCGATCATTCATGAACTGCTCTGGTTCCTGCAAGGCGATACCAACATAGCGTATCTGCACGAAAATAACGTCTCAATCTGGGACGAATGGGCAGATGAAAATGGCAACCTGGGCCCGGTTTACGGCAAGCAGTGGCGCGCATGGCCAACGCCTGATGGCCGCCATATTGACCAGATCACCACCGTGATGAACCAGCTGAAAAACGATCCGGACTCGCGCCGCATCATCGTTTCCGCCTGGAACGTCGGCGAGCTGGATAAAATGGCGCTGGCACCGTGCCATGCGTTCTTCCAGTTCTATGTGGCGGATGGGAAGCTCTCCTGCCAGCTCTACCAGCGCTCCTGTGACGTGTTCCTCGGCCTGCCGTTTAACATTGCCAGCTATGCGCTGTTGGTCCACATGATGGCGCAGCAGTGCGATCTGGAAGTGGGTGATTTTGTCTGGACCGGAGGGGATACCCATCTCTACAGCAACCATATGGAACAGACGCATCTCCAGCTGACGCGCGAACCGCGTGCGCTGCCGAAGCTGGTTATCAAGCGCAAACCGGCATCAATCTTCGATTACCGCTTTGATGATTTCGAAATTGAGGGCTACGACCCACATCCGGGCATCAAAGCGCCCGTCGCTATCTGATGCGATAAAGCGTGACACAACCGGTGCTGTTTAGCGCCGGTTTTTTTTCGCCTATATCCCGTTTCCCGAAGCGCTATCCAGAAAGCGTGCAACACGCTGCAACCCTCCCAATTCTGCGGATAACGCCTCGTAAAACGATATTTCGATGCTCGTCATGTTCACGGCGCTTCGCCACACTCCCGGTATGAAAAAAGAGAACGGTTTTACGCTTATCGAAACGCTGGTCGCCATATCGCTTGTCGTTATTCTTAGCGCCTCAGGGCTGTACGGATGGGACAGCTGGCAGCGGCAGCAGCGGCTGTGGCAAACCGCCAGTCAGGTGCGAGATTACCTGCTTTTTCTACGCAATCATGCCAACCGCTACAACCGCGACCATCAAATTACCCATCAGCGGGTGGGAGGCCGGGACTGTCTGGTGAGCTCTGCCGCCCAAGGCTGTGAGAAGGGCAGTCCCTTTGTGCTGATACCACTCTGGCCTGAAGTCGCGATCGGCGAGGTAACGCCGTCGCTCGCGTTCTATGGATTAAGGGATACGGCGTGGGCAGGGCGGATACGCGTTCAAAGCCGTGCAGGAGAGTGGCTGATTATTGTCTCAAATGGAGGACGCATCAGGATGTGTAAGGTTATTGGGGGAGGTTCATGTCGATGAGGCAGCGTGGTTTCTCGCTGACTGAAGTTCTGATTGCTACGGCGATTAGCAGCCTTTTGCTGATAAGCGCATCGCGATTTTTACCCGGCTTGCAGCGAGCGGTCTTAGTGCAATCCGGCCAGAGAGAACTAGAGGAAGAGGTCTGGCATCATCTGTTTTCCGTGGGCAAACAGCTTCAGCGTGCGGGGTACTGCGCGGGAAACTGTCAGGGGCAGGCGCTGGTGACCGCGAGGCTTGGAAGTTGCGTCATTGTGCGGTCGGACGCCAACAGTAACGGCAACTGGGATAACAGCGCATCAGAAAATGACAGCACCGGTTTTCGTCTGGAGTCGGGGGCGCTGGAAACCCTGCGTGGAGCGACCTCATGTGAAGGAAAAGGATGGGAAAAGCTTACTGACCCGAGCAGGCTTACGATCGCGCATTTTGTGGTAAGAACAGTGGAGCATGCCGGTTTTGCGCCTGAGGTGAATATCGAAATGGCGGCGATTCGCAAAGGCGAGAAGGGGGAGCCCTGGCAGGCGTTGTATACGGTCACGGGATACAACCTGTGAATCGTCAACGCGGCATATCTTCGCTGGCGCTGGTTCTGCTTTTACTGGTGCTCGGGACACTGATCCTCACGGGTCTCAATCAGCAGATCATAACGTTTAGCGCGCTCGTTGGCGGCGAGAGCCGCTCGCTTCAGCAGCAGGCGACGGTACAGTCAGCGCTTGAGTGGGGACGTGTTCAGAGCTGGTCGTCAGATCCCCAGGTTCAGTGCAAAAAGACACCTGCGTGGCGAGTGTGTCTGCGCCAGCTGAGTGAGGGGCGCGCGTTACTGATTGCCGGAGATAGTGGCCTGTTGCTCTGGCGCGCAGCAGAGATTGTCGACGGGAAAGTTCGTTTTTCGCCTCACGGCTGGAGTGATTTTTGTCCCCTTAAGGAGAGCGCGTTATGCCAGCTGCCGTGAGCAGAGAAAAAGGGTTTAGCATGGTGGAAGTCCTGCTGGCGATGCTGCTGCTGGTGATCGTCGTGACGGCTTTGTCGGGTTATCACCGGGCGCTGGCGGGGCGGTTCACCCTGTTTAACCAGTATCGCCAGCTCTGGCACCATGCCTGGAATCAGTCTCAGCTCTCAACAAATGTTCTCCCTGCAGGCTGGCAGGCCAGTCGGGGGCAGACAACGCACGCAGGATGTGTCAGCATCACGGTTACACTTATTTCTCCTCTGGGACGGCGCGGTGAGTTAACGCGTCTGCATTGCCCGGTTAGCCAGTAGTCGGGAGCGTCTATGTTAAGGGTCTACCACTCAAATCGTCTGGATGTGCTGGAAGCGCTGATGGAGTTTATCGTTGAGCGCGAGCGGCTTGACGATCCTTTTGAGCCTGAAATGGTGCTGGTGCAGAGCACCGGTATGGCACAGTGGCTGCAAATGTCGCTTTCCCGTAAATTTGGCATAGCCGCAAATATTGATTTCCCGCTGCCCGCGAGCTTTATCTGGGAGATGTTTGTGCGCGTGTTGCCGGACATCCCGGAGCAGAGCGCCTTCAACAAGCAGGCCATGAGCTGGAAGCTCATGGCGCTGCTGCCGGAAATGCTGCAGCATGATGAATTCGCCATGCTGCGCCACTACCTCAATGACGATACCGACAAGCGCAAGCTGTTCCAGCTGGCGTCGCGTACTGCCGATCTCTACGACCAATACCTTGTTTACCGTTCTGACTGGTTAATTCGTTGGGAAGCGGGCGAGCTGGTTGAAGGTCTGCCGGAGGCGCAAATATGGCAGGCACCGCTGTGGAAAGCACTGGTAGAACATACGGAGAAACTTGGGCAGCCTAAGTGGCACCGTGCCAACCTGTACGATCGGTTTATTTCAATACTCGAAAATGCGACAGAGCGTCCAGCAAGACTACCGTCACGCGTTTTTATCTGCGGGATCTCCGCTTTACCGCCTGTCTATCTAAAGGCGTTGAATGCGCTGGGTAGACATATTGATATTCATATTTTGTTCACCAACCCTTGCCGACAGTATTGGGGGGATATCCTCGATGAACGCTGGCTTGCGCGTCTGGTAACTCGCCAACGAAAGCGCCTTTTTGAAGAACGGTCCGTCCCGCTGTTTAAGGACGGCTCGACTGCCGGGCAGCTTTTTGACGAAGATGGTATCCAGAACCTGCCCAATCCGCTGCTTGCCTCATGGGGGAAGCTGGGGCGTGACTACATTCACATGCTTTCAGACATCACTTCCTCAGGCGAAGGTGACGTGGATGCCTTTGTCGAGATCGCTCCGGACAGCCTGCTGCATAATATTCAGTTAGATATTCTGGATCTGGAAAACCGTGCCGTCATGGGCGTGACGGCGAACGAGTTCGAACGCAGCGACAGCAAGCGTAAGCTGGACGCTGACGATCGCAGCATCACGATCCATGTTTGCCATAGCCCTCAGCGTGAGGTCGAAGTGCTTCACGACCAGCTGCTGGCGATGCTGCAGGACGATCCCGAACTGACGCCACGTGATATCGTGGTAATGGTGGCGGATATCGACAGCTACAGTCCCTTTATTCAGGCCGTCTTTGGCAGCGCGACGGGCGAGCGATATCTTCCTTATGCTATTTCTGACCGTCGTGCCCGTCAGTCGCATCCGGCATTGCAGGCGTTTATCACTTTACTCTCACTGCCGGATAGCCGCTTTATCTCCGAAGATGTCCTGGCGTTACTGGATGTTCCCGTTCTGTCTGCACGCTTCAACATCAATGAAGAGGGGCTTCGCTACCTTCGCCAGTGGGTGAATGAGTCTGGCGTTCGCTGGGGGATCGATGACGATAACGTTCAGGAGTTCGAACTTCCTCCAACCGGGCAGCACACCTGGCGATTTGGCCTGACGCGTATGCTGCTGGGCTATGCCATGGAGAGCAGTCAGGGCGAGTGGAATGAGGTGCTGCCTTACGATGAGTCCAGCGGGTTAATTGCTGAACTGGTGGGGCATTTAGCATCGCTCCTGATGCAGCTTAACCGCTGGCGACACGAGCTGCTACAGCCGCGTCCACTTGAAGAATGGCTCCCGGTTTGCAGAGCGTTGCTTAATGATTTCTTCCTGCCGGACAATGACACCGAAGCGGCGATGGCGCTCATTGAAACGCAGTGGCAGGCTATCATCGACGAAGGCGTCAATTCCCACTATCAGGAGGCCATTCCGCTGTCGCTGTTGAGGGATGAGTTGACGCAGCGGCTTGACCAGGAGCGAATCAGCCAGCGTTTCCTGGCAGGCCCCATCAATATTTGCACCCTGATGCCAATGCGTTCTATCCCGTTTAAAGTGGTCTGTTTACTTGGCATGAACGACGGCGTTTATCCTCGCGCGCTCGCGCCGTTGGGGTTCGATTTGATGAGCGCAAATCCAAAACGGGGCGACCGTAGCCGCCGTGATGATGACCGATATCTCTTCCTTGAGGCGCTTATTTCCGCCCAGAGTAAGCTCTATATCAGCTATATCGGCCGTTCGATTCAGGACAACAGCGAGCGTTTCCCCTCCGTTCTGGTGCAGGAACTGGTGGATTATATCGGTCAGAGCCACTACCTGCCGGGGGATGAAGAGCGCAACTGCGATGAAAGCGAGAAGAGGGTGAAAGACCATATCACCTGTTTCCACAGCCGCATGCCGTTTGACCCGGTGAACTATACGGCCAGCGAGCGCCAGAGCTATGCGCAGGAGTGGCTGCCAGCTGCGAAAAAAGAGGGGAATGCGCATACCGATTTTATTCAGGAACTCGACCCTCGCCCTGTCGACACCCTGACCTTCGAGCAGCTTCAGCGGTTTTGGGCGCATCCGGTGCGCGCTTTCTTCCAGCAGCGACTACAGGTCAATTTCCGTTCTGAAGAGAGTGAAATTCCTGATGCAGAGCCGTTTACGCTGGAAGGTCTGGAGCGCTACCAGTTAAACCTGCAGCTGTTGAATGCGCTGGTTGAAGAGGAAGATGCTGAAAAACTTTACCGCCGCTACCGCGCTGCGGGACAGTTGCCTTATGGGGCGTTCGGGGAGATCGTCTGGGAGGCGCAGTGTCAGGAGATGACCGCCCTGGCAGAGCGCGTAAGAGCGTGCCGACAGCCAGGGAGTAGTATTGAAATCGATCTCAACTGCAACGGGGTACAGCTCACAGGCTGGTTAACCCAGGTTCAGCAGGATGGGCTGCTTCGCTGGCGGCCTTCAATGCTTAGCGTTTCACAGGGTTTGCAACTCTGGCTGGAACATCTTGTCTACAGTGCGGGTGGGCATAAAGGCGAAAGCCGCATTTTCGTGCGCAAAGAGGGCGAATGGCGCTTCCCGCCAATGGAGTCTGATCAGGCGTTACGGTATCTGTCTTTGTACATTGATGGCTACCGCCAGGGAATGAACAAACCCCTCCTGCTACTGCCGGAAAGTGGCGGCGCCTGGATAAAAGCCTGTTATGACGCGCCGAATGATGCGATGTTAACGGATGAGGCTTCGCTGCAGAAAGCCCGCAGTAAGTTTATGCAGGCCTACGAAGGTAACATGATGGTGCGTGGCGAAGGTGAAGATGTCTGGTATCAGCGCTTATGGCGAACGCTTGAGCCAGAGTACCTGGAGGCTATCACGGAAGAGGCGCAGCGCTACCTGCTGCCGTTGTTTAAATTTAATCAGTCCTGAGCGCTGTATAAAAATTGCGCAGCTAAGGGTGTTCATTTATGATGCACTTCTTATCACGGACTGATGTACCCAAAGAAAGAGATGTTGGCGTGTCCAGCACGCAGTTTGTTAATGATGTAGCCGTGATAAAGAGGTCGTAATGCCAGGCAGCACCTTGATTAAAGCGTTTGTTTTGTTTATTGCCCTTTGGGCGCCCGTCACTCACGCAGACTCCGGTTGGCAACCCGTTCAGGAAACTATCCGTAAGAGCGAAAAAGATACCCGTCAATATCAGGCTATTCGTCTTGATAACGGCATGACCGTGCTGCTGGTTTCCGACCCGCAGGCGGTGAAATCCCTGTCGGCATTAGTGGTGCCGGTTGGGTCGCTGGAAGATCCTGACGCTCATCCTGGACTTGCACACTATCTGGAACATATGACGCTGATGGGGTCAAAAAAATATCCACAGCCAGATAGCCTGTCCGAATTTCTCAAGATGCATGGCGGTAGCCACAATGCCAGTACGGCACCGTACCGCACGGCCTTTTATCTCGAAGTCGAAAATGATGCGCTGGAAGGGGCAGTCGATCGTCTTGCTGATTCCATCGCCGCGCCGTTGCTGGATAAAAAATACGCCGATCGTGAACGCAATGCGGTGAATGCCGAGCTGACCATGGCCCGCACGCGAGACGGTATGCGCATGGCGCAGGTCAGCGCCGAAACCATCAACCCTGCACACCCGGGTTCGCGCTTCTCCGGCGGTAACCTCGAAACCTTGAGCGACAAACCGAATAGCCCGGTGCTGGATGCCCTGCACGCGTTTCGCGATAAATACTACTCCGCCAACCTGATGAAAGCGGTCATCTACAGCAATAAACCGTTGCCTGAGCTGGCAGACATGGCGGCCAAAACGTTTGGCCGGGTGCCGAATAAAAATATCGACCTGCCGCAAATAACCGTTCCGGTGGTCACGGACGCGCAAAAAGGTATTGTGATCCACTACGTTCCTGCCATGCCGCGCAAAGTGCTGCGCGTCGAATTCCGCATTGATAACAACACGGCGCAGTTTCGCAGTAAAACCGATGAGCTGGTGACCTACCTGATAGGTAACCGTAGCCCGGGTACGCTGTCTGACTGGCTGCAAAAGCAGGGGCTGGCGGAAGGTATTCGCGCCGATTCCGATCCGGTAGTGAACGGTAATAGCGGCGTACTGGCGATCTCCGCCACCCTGACCGACAAAGGGCTGGCCAACCGCGATGAAGTCGTGGCGGCTATATTTAGCTAC
This sequence comes from Enterobacter vonholyi, assembly GCF_008364555.1. Lineage (GTDB taxonomy): Bacteria > Pseudomonadota > Gammaproteobacteria > Enterobacterales > Enterobacteriaceae > Enterobacter > Enterobacter vonholyi. The sequence continues at coordinate 10,124 of NZ_VTUC01000015.1, read as the reverse complement.
CTCGCTTTGCTGCGCGAGAGAGGCGTCGATAAGCGCTATTTTGATGAACTCGCGCACGTGCTGGATCTCGACTTCCGCTACCCATCCATAACCCGCGACATGGACTATGTGGAGTGGCTGGCGGATACCATGATCCGCGTGCCGGTGGAACATACCCTCGACGCGGTAAATATTGCCGACCAGTATGATGCCGGGGCGGTAAAAGCCCGCCTGGCGATGATGACGCCGGAGAATGCCCGCATCTGGTACATCAGCCCGAACGAACCGCATAACAAGACGGCGTACTTTGTCGATGCCCCTTATCAGGTGGATAAAATCAGCGCCCAGACCTTCGCCGACTGGCAGAAGAAGGCCGGGGAGATTGCGTTGAAGCTGCCGGAGCTGAACCCCTATATTCCGGATGATTTCTCGCTGATCAAAACGACTAAAGATTACCCGCATCCAGAACTCATCATTGATGAGCCAACGCTGCGCGTTGTGTATACTCCAAGCCGCTATTTTGCCAGTGAGCCAAAAGCCGATGTCAGCGTGGTGCTGCGTAACCCGAAAGCAATGAACAGCGCCAAAAATCAGGTGATGTTCGCACTCAATGACTATCTCGCCGGTATCGCTCTCGATCAGCTCAGCAACCAGGCCGCCGTGGGCGGGATCAGCTTCTCCACCAACGCCAATAACGGTTTGATGCTTAATGCAAACGGCTATACCCAGCGCTTGCCTCAGCTGTTCCAGGCCTTGCTGGAGGGCTACTTCAGCTACACGCCGACGGAAGAGCAGCTTGAGCAGGCTAAATCCTGGTATGCCCAGATGATGGATTCTGCCGAGAAGGGCAAGGCCTACGATCTTGCGCTTATGCCGGCGCAAATGCTGTCGCAGGTTCCTTATTTCCAGCGAGAGGAGCGCCGCGCGCTGCTGCCTTCAATCTCCTTAAAAGACGTGCTGGCGTACCGCGACGCGCTGAAAACCAATACGCGTCCGGAGTTCCTGATTGTCGGCAACATGAGTGAGGAGCAGGCTAAAACCCTGGCGCAGAATGTTCGCACTCAGCTCGGCTCTAAAGGCGACGAGTGGTGCCGCAACCAGGACGTGCTGGTTGAGAAAAAGCAAAATGTGATTTTTGAAAAGGCGGGTAACAGCACGGATTCCGCGCTGGCCGCGGTATTTGTGCCAACGGGCTATGATGAATTCGCCAGCTCGGCGCAGAGCGCCGTGCTGGGGCAGATTATTCAGCCTTGGTTCTATAACCAGTTACGCACCGAGGAGCAGCTTGGCTACGCGGTATTTGCCTTCTCCATGAATGTCGGGCGTCAGTGGGGGCTGGGCTTCCTGCTGCAAAGCAGCGACAAACAACCGGCGTATCTCTGGAAGCGTTATCAGGCCTTCTTCCCGCAGGTGGAAGCAAAACTGCGTGCCATGAAGCCGGAGGAATTTGCTCAGATCCAGCAGGGCGTCATCGCGCAGGTGATGCAGCCGCCGCAGACGCTGGGTGAAGAAGCCTCTCAGCTGAGCAAAGATTTCGATCGCGGTAATCTGAAATTTGATTCGCGTGATAAAGTAGTGGCCGAGATAAAACAGCTGACGCCGCAGAAGGTTGCCGACTTCTTCCATCAGGCGGTCATTAAGCCGCAGGGAATCACCATCCTGTCTCAGGTTTCCGGTAGCCAGAACGGGAAAACGGAGTACGTGAACCCTAAAGGCTGGAAAGTCTGGAAGAGCGTCAGCGCGCTGCAGCAATCTATGCCCTGGAGTAAGAAAGAATGACCGATACCGCTGAGTCCCTTGATCCCTTACGTTTACCTCTGCAGGGTGAACGATTGATTGAAGCCTCAGCGGGAACGGGAAAAACCTTCACCATTGCCGCCCTCTATCTGCGCCTGCTGTTAGGGCTTGGCGGCAACGCTGCTTTTCCACGCCCTTTAAGCGTGGAAGAGCTGCTGGTGGTCACCTTCACCGAGGCCGCTACCGCGGAGCTGCGGGGCCGTATTCGTACTAATATTCACGAACTACGCATTGCCTGTCTGCGTCAGAGCACGGATAACCCTCTCTACGCGAGCCTTCTGGAAGAGATTGCCGATAAGCAGCAGGCAGCCCAGTGGCTGCTGCTCGCTGAACGGCAGATGGATGAAGCGTCCGTCTTTACCATTCACGGTTTTTGCCAGCGCATGCTGAGCCTGAATGCGTTCGAGTCCGGAATGCTGTTCGAACAGCAGCTCATTGAAGATGAATCCGTGCTTCGCTATCAGGCCTGCGCGGATTTCTGGCGTCGCCACTGCTATCCCTTACAGCGTGATATTGCCGAAGCGGTACACGCGCTCTGGAAAGGCCCGGAGGCGCTGCTGCGCGCGATCGATCGTTATCTCCAGGGGGAAGCGCCGATAATCAAATCCCCGCCGCCGGCAGATGAAACCCTGGCCTCGCGGCATGAAAAAATCATCGCGAAAATTGCGGACATCAAGCAAAAATGGATGGAGTCAGTCGGCGAGATTGACGCCATCATCGAAAATTCCGGCATCGATCGTCGCAAGTTCAACCGCGGCAATCAGGGGAAATGGATCGACAAGATCAGCGCCTGGGCGCAGGAAGAGACGCGGGGCTATCAGCTCCCGGACGCGCTGGAGAAATTCTCCCAGCGTTTCCTGGCTGAGCGGACCAAAGCCGACGGCATTGTGCCTGAGCATCCCCTGTTTGTGGCAATAGAAACCCTGCTGGCGGATAACCTTACGCTCAACGATCTGATGATCGCTCGCGCCATGACCGAAATTCGCGAAGCCGTGGCGCGCGAGAAACGCTGCCGGGGTGAACTGGGTTTCGACGATATGCTGAGCCGCCTGGATGCGGCGCTGTGCAGTGAAAATGGCGAAGCGCTTGCCGCCGCGATTCGCACCCGCTTCCCGGTTGCGATGATAGACGAATTTCAGGACACCGACCCTCAGCAGTACCGCATTTTCCGCCGTATCTGGCGCCAGCAGCCCGACACTGCGCTTCTGTTAATCGGCGATCCGAAACAGGCCATTTACGCCTTCCGCGGCGCGGATATTTTCACCTATATGAAAGCCCGCAGCGAGGTTGATGCGCATTACACGCTCGATACTAACTGGCGCTCCTCTCCTGGCATGGTGGAAAGCGTCAACGCGCTGTTTAGCCGCATGGATACGGCGTTTATGTTCCGGGAGATCCCGTTTCAGCCGGTAAAATTTGCCCCGAAAAATGCCTCGCTGCGCTTCGAGTTTAACGGCGTGACGCAGCCTGCCATGAACTTCTGGCTGCTGGATGGGGAAGGCTGCGGCGTTGCCGACTATCAAAATGCCATGGCCCAGCACTGTGCTGCGCAAATCCGTGACTGGCTCAGTGCCGGGGCGCGGGGCGAGGCGCTGCTGTGGAAGGGGGATAACCCTACCCCGGTAAAGGCGTCTGATATTACGGTGCTGGTGCGCAGCCGTCAGGAGGCCGCATTAATCCGAGACGCCCTGACGTTGCTGAATATCCCCTCCGTCTATCTCTCGAACCGTGACAGCGTCTTTGAAACGCTTGAGGCGCAGGAGATGTTATGGCTGCTCCAGGCCGTGCTGGCCCCGGAGCGGGAAAGTACATTGCGTAGCGCATTAGCCAGCGCGATGCTCGGACTGAACGCGCGCGATATAGATGCGCTCAACAATGACGAAGCCGCGTGGGATGCTGTGGTAGAGGAGTTTGTGCGCTACCGCGAAAAATGGCAGAAGCGTGGAGTTATGGCGATGGTGCGCGAGCTCATGGCACAGCGCCACATTGCCGAGAATATGCTGGCTACCGCAGGCGGCGAGCGTCGTTTGACCGATATTTTGCACATCAGCGAACTCTTGCAGGAAGCCGGTACGCAGCTGGAGAGCGAGCACGCCCTGGTGCGATGGCTGGCGCAGCAGATTGCCGATCCGAACAGCAATTCATCCAGCCAGCAGATGCGCCTCGAGAGTGATAAACATCTGGTGCAGATCGTCACCATTCACAAGTCGAAAGGCCTGGAATATCCGCTGGTCTGGCTGCCGTTTATCGCCAATTACCGCGTGCAGGATCAGGCTTTTTACCACGATCGCGAATCTTTTGAGGCGGTGCTCGATCTCAGCAACGCGGAGTCCAGCGTTGAGCTGGCCGAAGCCGAGCGTCTGGCGGAAGACCTGCGCCTGCTTTACGTGGCGCTGACCCGTTCGGTATGGCACTGCAGCCTGGGCGTTGCGCCGCTGTTCCGTCGCCGTGGCGAAAAGACCGGGGAGAGCGATTTTCATCTGAGCGCGCTGGGGCGGCTTATTCAACAGGGGGAGCCCAAAGACGCGGCGGGCCTGCGCCAGTGCATCGAATCGCTTTGCACTGAGAATGTTGCCCTGCATATTCCATCGCTGCCCGATAACAGCCGCTGGCACATGCCGGATCTGCACGAGTCAGATCTCCATGCCCGTCAGGTGGTACGTACCATTGCCGATGACTGGCGCGTTACCAGCTACTCCGGCTTACAGCAGCACGGGCAGAGTATTGCGCAGGATCTGATGCCAAAACTGGACGTGGATGCCGCAGGAGCCGGTAGCATACCCGTTGAGCCTGTGCTGACGCCACACCAGTTCCCGCGCGGCGCTTCGCCGGGCACGTTTTTGCACAGCCTGTTTGAAGAGCTGGATTTCACCCAGCCGGTTTCCGAAGAGTGGGTGCTGAAGATGTTACAGAGCGGTGGTTACGACGCACAGTGGCAGCCGGTTCTCACCGACTGGATCCGCGCGGTTCTGCACGCGCCGCTCACGACGCAGGGGATTTCGCTGAATCAGTTGACCGCCAAAGATAAGCAGGTGGAGATGGAGTTTTATCTCCCCATCGCCAGCCCGCTCAGGGCTGAGGCGCTTGATGCGCTGATCCGCGAGTACGATCCGCTATCTGCCGGATGCCCGCCGCTGAATTTCCGCCAGGTGCAGGGGATGCTCAAAGGCTTTATCGATCTGGTTTTCCGCCACGAAGGACGCTACTACCTGCTGGATTACAAATCGAACTGGCTCGGTGACAGCAGCGAAGCCTATACCCAACAGGCGATGGCGTCGGCAATGCAACTGCATCGCTACGATCTGCAGTACCAGCTTTACACTCTGGCGCTGCACCGTTACCTGCGCCATCGCATGGCCAATTATCGTTACGAAGCGCATTTTGGCGGCGTGATTTACCTGTTCCTGCGCGGCGTGGATGCTAACGACCCGCGTTCCGGCATCTTTAGCACGCGTCCGGCTGAGGAACTGATTGAAAAAATGGATAACCTGTTTGCCGCAGGCACGGAGGAGGTGGCATGACGATGCAGGCGCTACTGCTGGACGCGGTTGAACAACGATTACTGCGCCACCTGGACGTGCAGTTTGCCATGATGGTGGCAGGTGAGGAGCCTGCCGTCATGCTTGCCGCAGCCATTCTTAGCAAAGACGCGGGAGAGGGGCACGTGTGCCTGCCGCTGTCGCGTCTGGCGGTGGATGAGAAAATGCCTCCGGCTTTACAGGCGTGTTTCGCGCAGCTTGGTGACGCCGTGGACTGGCAGGAGATATTACTCGGCTCGCCTGCCGTAAGCGGAGCCGATACCGGGACGCCGATGATCCTTGTCGGCGAACGTTTGTATCTTAACCGGCTGTGGCGTAACGAACTGACGGTGGCGCGCTTCTTCAGCGAGAGCAACGCGCCGCTTCCCTGCGATGAAACGCAGCTCCGGCAAACGCTGGATGCGCTGTTTATATCTGACGATGCGACAGACTGGCAGAAAGTGGCAGCTGCCGTGGCGTTAACGCGTCGGATCTCGGTCATTTCTGGCGGTCCGGGCACCGGGAAAACGACCACCGTGGCAAAACTGCTCGCCGCGCTGATTCAATTATCGGGGGAGCAAAAGTGCCGTATTCGCCTGGCGGCCCCCACCGGTAAAGCCGCTGCGCGTCTGACGGAGTCGTTAGGCGGCGCGCTGCAAAAGCTGCCGCTTACCGGGGAGCAGCTTGCGCTTTTTCCCAATGAAGCCAGCACGCTGCACCGTTTGCTTGGCGCACAGCCTGGCAGCCAGCGTCTGCGCTACCATGCCGGTAACCCGCTGCACCTGGATGTGCTGGTGGTGGATGAAGCCTCAATGATTGATCTGACGATGATGTCGCGTTTGATTGATGCGCTACCGCCGCACGCGCGCGTCATTTTCCTCGGCGATCGTGACCAGCTTGCCTCCGTAGAGGCGGGGGCAGTGCTGGGCGATATTTGCACCTATGCCAGCCTGGGATATACCGCTGAACGCGCTCAGGAGTTAGCCCGTCTTACCGGATGTACGCTCACCTCTGAAAGCCACTCTCTTGCAGGGGCGCTGCGCGACAGCCTGTGTCTGCTGCAGAAAAGCTACCGTTTCGGCAGCGATTCCGGAATCGGCCAGCTTGCGGCGGCCGTAAACCGGGGAGACAGACACGCTACCTCAGCGGTGTTTGCCGGAACCTTTACGGATATTGAGAAAAAATCGCTGCAAAACGGGGAAGAGTATCAGGCGATGCTGGACGACGCCCTGCAGGGGTACCAGCACTTTCTGACAAGCGTACAACAGCAAAGTGCGCCGGAGCAGGTCATTGCCGCGTTTGGCGAATACCAGCTGCTCTGTGCGCTGAGGGAAGGCCCCTTTGGCGTCAGGGGTCTCAACGACAGGCTGGAACAGCTGCTGGCGCAAAAACGCAAAATTAACCGTACCCCGCATTCGCGCTGGTATGAAGGGCGACCGGTGATGATTTCCCGCAACGACAGCGCGCTGGGGTTGTTTAACGGTGATATCGGGATTGCGCTAGACTGCGGTCAGGGCCTGCGCGTCTGGTTCCAGATGCCGGACGGGAGCGTGAAGTCCTTCCAGCCGAGCCGTTTGCCCGAGCATGAAACCGCCTGGGCGATGACGGTGCATAAATCCCAGGGCTCCGAATTTAACCATGCTGCGCTGATCCTGCCTACGCAGCTTTCACCCGTTATTACCCGCGAGCTGATCTATACCGCCATTACGCGCGCGCGTCAGCGCCTGTCGCTTTATGCCGATGAACGGGTGCTGGTGCAGGCGATCGCCACCCGTACGGAACGCCGAAGCGGGCTGAGCGCGATATTTGAGTCCCTCTGAACGAAAGCCCTCGCTGGACGGTGAGGGCGTCGTATTATCCCAGATCGGCCATCAGCACCTTTGAACGACGCTGATAGTTGTACATCTCTTTCTTTGTTTCCGGCAGAGAATCGATATCCACCGGCGTGAACCCGCGCTCCTGGAACCAGTGAATGCTGCGCGTCGTCAGGACGAACAGCTTGCTCAGCCCCATCTGGCGCGCCTGCGCCGCCACGCGCTCAAGCAGCATTTCACCGCGTGAAGAGCTACGGTAATCAGGATGCACCGCCACGCAGGCCATTTCACCGATCTTCTCTTCCGGGAACGGATAGAGCGCGGCGCAGGCGATGGTCAGGTTATCGCGCTGAATAATGGTGAATTTGTCGATCTCCATCTCCAGCTGCTCGCGTGAACGACGCACCAGGATACCCTGCTGTTCCAGCGGGCGGATCAGTTCCAGAATACCGCCGATATCGTTGATGGTGGCGCGGCGGATCTGCTCCGCGCTCTCCATGACAATCTGCGTACCAATACCGTCGCGGGAGAACAACTCCTGCAGCAGGGCGCCATCTTCCTGATAGCTGATCAGGTGGCTGCGGCGCACGCCGCTGCGGCAGGCCTTCACGGCGCCACGCAGGAAGCGGACGGTGCCGGAGTAGTAATCGCCTTCGGCTTCCAGCGCCTCCACGCGGGCCTGGGCTTCATTCGGGAAGAGTTCCGGTACGATCGTTCCCTCATCGTTCACGACGCCCTGGGAGGAGCAGAACCCAATCATTTTTTCAGCCTTCAGCTTGATTGCCAGCTGCGTGGCAATCTCCTCGGACGTCAGGTTAAAGCTTTCGCCAGTCACGGAAACGGCGACCGGGCCCATCAGCACGATGGCACCGCTGTCCAGCTGGCGGTGAATAGCTTCTTCATCAATACGACGAATGCGACCGCTGTGGCAGTAATCCACGCCATCGTCCACGCCGAGCGGCTGGGCAATGATAAAGTTGCCGCTCACGACGTTGATATGCGCGCCCTGCAGCGGCGTGTTGTTCAGGCTCATGGACAGGCGAGCGGTAATATCCAGCTGCAGCAGACCTGCCGCCTGTTTCACCAGCTCAAGGGTTTTAGCATCCGTGACGCGGGTATGTTTGTGGTAAATCGGCTCGTGGTGATGAGCGGCCAGGTTGGCGTCGATCTGCGGACGGGCGCCATAAACCACCACCAGGCGGATCCCGAGGCTGTGCAGCAGGCCAATGTCATTGACGATGCTGGAAAAATTTTCATGCTCAATGGCTTCGCCGCCAAGCATGATGACAAACGTTTTTCCCCGATGGGCGTTGATATAGGGAACAGAATGGCGGAATCCCTGGACCAGTTCGGTTCTACGTTCCTTCACCATGGCACAACCCTTAATGAATGTTTATTCGTAATTTATGTATTTTTATTCGATTGTGACCGCGTGTGCAAGCGCAAATTTTCCACGACCCACAGAATTTGGTAAGTAATCCGTGCGTTAGCGTATGATTGTTTACCCTTTTATAGATGACAGTTTATGCGTCATTCGTTAAAGTTTTCGGTCAATCTGGACATTTTGTATATCAGTCAGTGTTCTTGCTCGGGAGAAGCATGTCGGGATCCAATTCAGCAATAAGCCGCCGCCGTTTGTTAAAAGGGGCCGGGGCAATGTGGTTGCTTAGCGTCAGTCAGGTCGGTCTTGCCGCAACCAGTCAGGTGGTAGCGGTGCGCGTCTGGCCATCGTCGACCTATACGCGCGTGACGGTCGAATCCAATCGCGTGCTGAAATATAAGCAATTTGCCCTCAGCAACCCGGAACGCGTGGTGGTGGATCTCGAAGGCGTTAACCTCAACTCCGTGCTAAAAGGGATGGCGGCGCAGATCCGCGGCGACGATCCGTTTATTAAATCGGCGCGCGTCGGGCAGTTCGACCCGCAAACCGTGCGCATGGTGTTTGAGCTTAAGCAGAACGTGAAGCCGCAGCTGTTCGCCCTGGCGCCCGTCGCGACGTTTAAAGAGCGTTTGGTGATGGATCTTTACCCGGCGAATGCGACGGATATTCAGGATCCGCTTCTCGCCCTGCTGGAGGATTACAACAAAGGCGATCTTCAGCGTCAGGTGCCGCCCGCGCAAAGTGGTCCGCAGCCGGGGAAAGCAGGGCGCGATCGTCCGATTGTGATCATGCTCGATCCTGGCCATGGCGGCGAAGACTCCGGCGCGGTGGGAAAATACCGTACGCGTGAAAAAGACGTGGTGCTGCAAATTGCCCGTCGCCTGAAGGCGTTGATTGATAAAGAAGGCAATATGCGCGCCTATATGACGCGCAATGAAGATATCTTTATTCCGCTTAAGGTCCGGGTGGCGAAAGCGCAGAAGCAGCGCGCAGATTTGTTCGTCTCAATTCATGCGGATGCGTTTACCAGCCGTCAGCCAAGCGGCTCGTCGGTGTTTGCGCTCTCAACCAAAGGCGCGACCAGTACCGCCGCGAGATACCTTGCGGACACCCAGAACGCCTCGGACCTGATTGGTGGCGTAAGCAAAAGCGGCGATCGCTACGTCGACCACACCATGTTCGATATGGTGCAGTCGCTGACCATTAACGACAGCCTGAAGTTTGGTAAAGCGGTGCTGGGCAAGCTGGGGAACATCAATAAGCTGCATAAGAACAGCGTTGAACAGGCCGGATTTGCGGTACTCAAGGCGCCGGATATTCCGTCCATCCTGGTTGAAACCGCGTTTATCAGTAACGTGGAAGAGGAGCGTAAGCTCAAGACCGCAAAATTCCAGCAGGAGGTTGCGGAGTCGATTCTGGCAGGGATTCGTGCGTATTTCTCTGACGGGGCGACGCTGGCGCGGCGCGGATAACGCTCTCAGCCGGGTAGACGCCCGGCAAATTCACAAACGACAGATACAAAAAAACACCCTTCAGGGTGTTTATTGTTTTAGAAGTGTTGGTTGCGGGGGCCGGATTTGAACCGACGACCTTCGGGTTATGAGCCCGACGAGCTACCAGGCTGCTCCACCCCGC
>NZ_VTUC01000014.1 GCF_008364555.1 Enterobacter vonholyi | reverse complement strand
AAATGTTTTATAACAGTAAGCGTCGGCATGGTTCGAGCGAGCAGATGCCACCGGCTGAATATGAAAACCTATATTATCAACGGCTCAGAAGTGTCTAGATTATCCGTGGCGATTCACACCACGAAAAAAACTTAGAAAGAATTAATAAACTTTTGAATAATTGAAATAGGAGATGCATATGGCAAAACATTTAAACAGGAGTGAAATAAAGGCAATTACACACATGATACTGACTTGGGACGGCAAAATCACATGGAGTGATTTATGTGAATCAGTTTATAAGAATTTAAACAGAACTATCACAAGGCAATCTTTAAGTGCTCATGATGAAGTTGTTGAAGCATATAGAACAAAGAAAAATTTGTCCAATTTGAAAAAATCAGGCTTAAAGAAACCAGCCAATTTAACAATTGCGGCACAACAAATATTAAATCTTAAAGCCGAAAATGAAATGTTGAAAAAACAGAACAATAGATACAAAGAGCAATTTAGCTATTGGCAGTACAATGCTTACAGACACGGTCTTACTATGGAACAGTTGAATAGGCCATTTAATAAAAAATAATATTTGATAGGTTACACCTATTGACAAGTTTAATAAATGCGATAAATATAAATATATGGTCAGGAAGACTATTTAACTAATGCAAGGATGCATTTTATGGACAAGAAAATTATTTATCCAGAGTTTACTCTGGAAGAGCAACTTATTATTATCGTCGATAAGTATCTTTCAAAAAGATACCAGCCCGGAGATAAAAGTTTCTCATACCAGATTTATTTAATTTTTGTGGGATACCATTTAAAATATTTTTACCCTAAAAATATTTATTCTAGATCTAATCGCAACATAGACAACATTATGACAATGTTTAGTTCTGTATACAAATGTCTTACAAGTACTATGTTACAGCGATTAAACAATAAGGAAGCTGTTATCAGGGAGCTAAACTCGCTTGTTAATTACATAGATAACAATCAAGAACGAGCAGAAGAAATCTTTATGGCTATCAAAACTCAATATGAGATAAAAGCAATAGAGAAAGAGCTAACCCATGAAGTCGTTAGAGTAAAAAATGTTAGATTATAAAAGCTCCCGAAAGGGAGCTTCATTTTACTAATTTACTTTATTAATAACTTCCTACTTGCCAGCCATCATCTGATTTTATTAATTTAACTGTTCCAGCTTGCTTTGTTCCGCTCATATCCATAATTATATTGCACTTATAGCTTTTATCAGATTCTTTTGTGCAATCTACTTTTTTTACTGAAGTCAGATAGCTTCCAGTCCATTTCCGCATAGCTTTAAAAATATCATCTTGGGAAGGCTCACTGCTACATGCAGTAAGAACAAATGCAGAAATAATAACAGCAAGAACCGAAGATATTTTCATTAGACTTGTTCCTGATTAAGTATTTTACTGGAGAATGCCAGATTTTGTATTGTTATTATCAGTAGAGAATTTCCATTTGCTTACGGTTTCTCCATTGAAGTCGATTTCGAGAGTTTTAGACTGAGTCTGGGAACCGCCAGTTAGCAAACCGACAATAGGGATAAAAGTCGAGGCATTAAACTGATTGTTATACATGAAATATCTCCATTGCTCGTTGCCATCGTCAAGAGTCGTTCTGGTGTCAGGCTCACCTAACTTAGTGAGTAACTCTGTCTTGGTTGTTTTGTTTTTAATGATCTTTGACTGGAGGCTTTGAGGTGTTTCGTTTTTAAGGTTCTGGTTCCCTGATGTTGAACACCCAGAAAGCAGGAAGACAATAATAAATAAAGAGGACTTTATAAATCGGTTCATTTACTTTCTCATTTTAGGTTTGCGGTTGTGTGAAATTAATTTCACCGTATAAAAACAACTCTGTCTGCATACGTTTTTTTAATTTTATAGATAAGAATAATGATGCTTACGAAAAACGTAATGACTGATACAAGAGTGCTGCCAGTCCACGAAAATGCTAACCACGCGAGCCCAAATGCAACGAATTGAAACAGGAATGCCACACTGAGCGGGCTTTCACCGTAAGCGATCTTTGCATGGCAGCCTTTACAAATCCGCACACCATGAGGACTTTGTGTAAAGCAGAACGGGCACTTAATTGTTTCGTTTTTCATAGCAACCCCAGGGTGGAAGATTTACTGCGTGTTTGTAGGGATTCTCGATGGCTGGCTGGCTAAAGTAAAATCACTTGTACCGATCGATGATTGTTGCTTGATAGGTAATATCTATCATAATAGAGTTATCGATCTGTAATAACGATCAATTTATTATTGACTTATCCTAAATTTACTACTAATAAAATGATATTGCTGTCAGGGATAGGCGGTAAATTTTTGACTATAAATGAATTTTTCTTCTTTTGTGTAGAGTCCGTGTGGCATCGAGTTTTGAGAATCCAGGGTGGGGCTTGTGAAGAATGCTCTTACCATAGCTTCGGAGAAGCTCTATGAACTGCTTTAGAGAAGCAAGCCACCTAAGGAAAAGAAGATGCTTTTGCTGTTGTGCTGCATTCTTTTGAAGAATCTTCTTTACGATTTCGTTTCGTCTGTCTTCTCTGAGCCGCAGTTCGAGTTCAGCAATTTTTTCGCTGATGCTTTCGCTGCTAACTGTCTTCCGTGCTATTTGTTCTACAGGAACAGGAACAGGAACAGGAACAGGAACAGGAACAGGAACAGGAACAGGAACAGGAACAGGAACAGGAACAGGAACAGGTATTGGCATGGGAGCAGGAACAGCAGGGGGGTCTTTTGTTGGTGTGTTGGTTCGTATAGCTTTTAAGTGGTCAGGGTTGTAGCTAAGTTGCTTTTGAAGATTTACCCATGAGTATGCCTTTCCAAGTTGAGATGCCTTGAAAGCTATGCCTGTGTATTCGAAAGAGAAGCCGTTCATTTTACCGGTAGAGGCAATATTGGCCTTCCAAGATACTTCAGCTTCTTCCAGCCTCTTGATAAAAGTTAGAAGGTCCGGCTTATCAGATAAACTTTTATCAAGTATCTGCTGCAGAGCTTCTCTTGGTGAAAGCACCCCGGTTCGTTCCGATAGCATTTTCTCATTACGGGACACTCTCTTCCGCTTCGGTTGTGCTTGCGAGGGGGGAGATGCAGTTTTGGTCACTGTCAGGCCATGAGCGATTTCGAGTTTACTGATGATCTGTGTGCTGATGAGGTTTTCGTTCCTACCCAAGTAGAGCTTCCCACCATTGAGATCTATGCGACTTGCGATAATGTGTATGTGCTGACCAGCCGGATCGTCATGAAGCACATAGCAACAGAGGTGAGTATCACTAAACCCCATCTTTTTCATATAGTCGTCAGCTATCTTTGCCCATTGGTCATTCGATAGTGATTCACCATCAGGTAAGCGAAGCGAGTTGTGCCAAACTGGTTTTGCGACATCCTGGCGAAGATACTTGGTGCTATCGAATTCAGCGATCAGTTCAAGGGCTGAATCACCTAACATGTTCCCGCCAATGACGACTGGATCACTTTTGTGGTGTGCTCCCGGTTTCAATGCGTATTGGACCACACCAGTAAAGTTCTTACCCCTGCGAATCTTCCGCATACCCTTCATTCGGGAGGCTCCATATATCGTCACTTAGAAGGTTTCTGCGAAGCTCTTCCAATTGTCGCTTCACAGCGAACAATTCAGTATGAGTAAGTTGACTGTCTTTGCTTTTACAATCTATATGTTTCGCAATCCGATTTAGCTTTTGTGATATGTCAGTTAAAGCTTTCCAGGTTTCGGTATTGATAGTTGGTATAACAGGAGGTGATTTTTGAAGTAATACCATACGGAGCCATTCACCTTTACTATATCTTTTACGCTGAGAATTGAGTATATCTAATTCTTTTTCATTCAACCTTACACTAATACAGTGAGTTCTCAAACTTGTAATGCTTTTAGTCTCAATATCCTTCTCTTTTTTATCAAAGTGAAACTTTTCATTACTGTTTTTATTATTTTTATCTTGTCTCATTATATAAACTCCTTTTTATATTTTCAATAATCCCAATTAATTGTGGTGGTAATGTAAAATATAGTTTAAATAATAGCTTGTCAATGATGTGTAATTAATTATACTTAGTAATAATTTCGAATTAAGCACATAATTATTTTCATAGTATGTTATTCACAATAGAGACATATCACAGCAATCGAAAAGGTTAGTACAAGTAAAAATGTTTACCATTGATCTTAATGGTGTTATAAATAATCCTCTGGATGAAAAGTGACATACTTTGATCGAAAAAGACTACGCAATATTTCTCGTTGGTAATTATTAGCTTGCTTATTGTTGTGTTTATCAAGCTATGACCTTCTACAAGGATATATAATGTACTCATTAGCCCCTTACTTTATCCGTTGCTACAACAAGAATAATGAATCGAAAAATGTTGAAGAACGTTACGATTTTTTGAACAGAATAGGCCAGTATGATTTATTCTCTTTACTCGAACAATTTATGTTGTTGCATAAAGATTTTGAAAAAATTGACGATAGCAAAGAAACATATAAGTTTCATCATGTCACTTCGAAACCTAAAGAAAGATTCATTTCGGGCTGGATGAGTTTAGGCCATTATGGTATTAAAAATGATATTATTAATACTGATGATAATCAATTAGCTTTCTCTAAGGAAGAAAATCATGCTGATGTCAAAAACTATTATTTCCGGTTTTATATTCCTTTAGAGTCAAGAAAGGGTATCTGTCTGTTATATGCTTATAAGAAGGATGGTATAAAATCGATTTTCCAGACAGAGTTCTCTAAGTTTTTCAATGCCATGACAAATAAAAACATTCAAATAAATCCACTTACATATGATAAAGCCGTGCTTCCTTGGCTGGAAGCCGAAACAAAAGAAATAAGAGTTATTGGATTTACTGCCCCCCGGTCTATTGAAGATAGTATTTCATCGCTTGGTGACATTGATAGAGAATATGTTTTAAAACCGAAAAAGAATGGTACCTTTGGTAAATTTAAAAAGTTCAAAAATAAAGGGAGTGAGCAAGGCAAACTGATCGAGATGTTGAGTGAAGAATCAACTCAAATTAAAGTTAAAGTTGTTATGGAGGGAGGGACTAAAACTTTCAATGTTGGGAAATCAGAAAGAAGCACTATGTGCCAAATTGAGATTGATTTAGAAAAGGTTAAAGTAATTGCGGGTAATCCTGAGTTTGACTCATTGGATTCCTGGGCATCTGATTTAATAAAAGACTTACGTAAACAAATTGGTCTATAAAGGGCTTCTATAATGAGTAATAAAATTAACATATTATGTATTGTGAAAGCACACTTCAATACATTGAAAGATATTTCAAAGAAAGGAATATCAAAGTTAGATATTACTACGTTTATTATTATGCCAATATCACTGTCTCTCTTTTCGGCTTATAAAAACTTCAATCTTAATAAAGACCTTGATTCCCTTTTAGTGAATTTTGGGGCTATTTTTACGGCTTTATTGCTTTCTGTTATTGTATTGATTTATGATCAAGAGAATAGAACTATAGAAAAGGTTAGAAATAATGCTGATAGTGTTGGTGAAGTTTCTCAAAATAAATTACTTTTATTGAAAGAATTATATCATAACATTTCGTATGCGATTCTATGTTCACTCGCCTTGGTAGTTTTAACTTTTATACATTCAACTCTTCCCCCAGTGACTCCAGAAATCATAGATAACAGCCGGGTTTTTATAGATTACAAGATTAGAGGTTTTAGTATTAACTTCAGTTTTACATTTACATGGGCAACAACAATAATATCTCCATTGATAATATTTGTAACTGCAAATATCGTCCTTACAATCGTAATGATTGTCAAAAGGCTTTATCTCATTTTAATAAATAACACAAATTGAAATTTTCCATTTTGATGAAGATTGAAAAAAATTATCGAATGGAGAAAAGGATAAATAATATTATTACTGCTTATTTCTTTTTCAATCGAAGAGCGGAAAAAGCAAGACGACCAAAAGAAGCTCCGCTTCTTTTGGTTAGCTCTTGCTTTACATTGAACATCATTATAGCTATTGACATATTAAAATAAAGTGATAGTACATATAACACAAATTTATTTTTTAGAGGTTGCTATAATGAAAGATCATTTGTTTAATCCGTTATGGAAAAGTGTTTTTATATTAGTGCTATGTAGCATGTCATTTATTCCTAAAATGATGGTAATATATTTAATCATCACTATCATTCTTTTTGTCCCTGTGCTTTTGGCTGAGATTTTTTTTAATGTCGATGAATAATATTTGAATTCCATCTGTTTTTTTCTTGTTGTAATCTATCTTGAATGAAAGATAAGCTATTATTGTTTTGGCTGTCGTGCAAATTGCAATGAAGATTAAAACTATCAAGTTAATATATTCAAAGTAGTTGTCTGCATTCCAAAATTCATGCCAAGTAATATTTATTGGAAGAGGGAAATCAATGTTTTTTCCGGGCAGTAGTTTTGAAACAGCGATGTAAGTAGCATATGCAAATAAACAAAAATCGTTTAAATGCTTATAGGCATCATTTATTCTCCATAGTTTTACTATAAGCAGGGATAAAACTATAAAGTATACAATCAAAATGAAAAGATAGGGTTGGTTGGAGGAAAAAAGAGAAATAACCCAAAGAGAAATAATAAATGTAGATGCATATATTAAATTTAGCAATAAAACTTCAAAAATAAAACTTAAAAATAAAATCCTGTTTTTAAGTCTGTTATACAATTGAGTCTTTGATTTTATCCAGTTCTTCGAGAACATTCCAATCCCCTTTATAATCACTTGTATTTACCCAAAGGTTTTGTAATCATACAGGCAAAGTAAACGCCTATAAGAAGTGCTATTTTTATCTTCACAGTTTATTAAGAAAATTTTAACTTCTTCGCTAACTAATTGATTCTCATAATAACTATGAAAAATGCAATCATCCTTTTTCGATAAAGGAATTGTCTGATCTGACATTATTTGCGAAATTGCTGGGTGAGCGTTTCTACAATTGTTGTTAGAGGTTCTTTCAAAATGGTCTGCAAGCTTTCTTCTCTGTTGTTCTTTATATATCTCGACGTTTTCTAATTCCGGGCAAATTTCACTAAAAGCAAAAATTGGGAAGAACTGAGAACTTTGTATTTTCTGTTTGTTCAATAGTATAATTAACTGTTTGTTAGCTTCTTCGACAATTTTGAAATAATCTTGCATCATTTCTGGTTTCGTTTGAAATTCATACTTGACCCTTTTATGTGAGCCAACAGCTAAAACCATTTGCCCATTTTTTAACTAATCTAAATCTTCAGTTATTTTTACCTCTATGTCTCCACCACTTTTAATCTCATTCCAAACCTTCTGAACTTTTCTTATATCCATCGCTGAAACTGGAAGGATAAGATTAGATAAACTTGAGAAAATGGATATGTAGTTGTCTGTTTTTATTTTGTTTATCCGTATGGTTGTTCCTGACCCAATGTATATATCATGCTCTGATATAGTAGTAGAATTTGAATCTGGTTCATATTCAACCAATAGAAAATTATTGCGAATCTTGTTGGCTAAAACGGAATTTGTAGGAACATAAGAAAATATAGTTTTTAAAATTTGTTGTATATTCCTATCGCTAATACTATAACCTATAAAAATTACTGGGTTGTGTATGAACAATGAAAGCAATTGTGCTCTTATTAATTCATATTTGTTATCAAAATAGTTATAGTCTTCTTCTGTAATCGTTAGTTCAGAAGGGGCTGATACACAGCCATGTATTTTATAAACAGAGCCATAAGGATTACTTAGCAATATACTATTGCCAATCAAAGGCTCAAATTCAAAAAATTGCTCAATCAAAGTATCATAGTTAGTTGTAATAATCGAACCGATGTTTTTTCTCATTTTAATCAGTTCAGCTATTTCATCATTTTTATCTTCTCTAATGGTCACATTGGATAATAATTGCGTAATGTATATCTTGAACCTGCTTAAATTTATTCCTTTATCCATTTCGCTATAAAAAATATCATTTATATCTTTGAATTTCCCATTTCTATCTTTAGATAAAGTTGTGTTAAATATTTTTTCTATGTCACTGGCAATTTTATCATACTTATATTCGCCATTGACTTGACATTTTGATTTAATATCCAGATATGTTTCTTTATCACCAGTTAGTTCGAAACAAATATGTGAAAGTAACCCATTCCAATCAAAGGAGTTTGAAAGGTACCGCAAGCTAAACCCAGTTCCAATGAAGAGTACTGGATGATTTCGATAGTTTGCAATAAATTCTTGAATTTCCATCTATCCTTGCCTCATCACATTGATCTTGCATATGATTTTATAAGTGAGATTTTGCTTATTATTGCTCCTAACTATATGAATTGTCTAGTCTAGATGAACAGAATTTAGACATAGACTTGCTAAAGGTTTAGCTAACCACGTAAATGATATTGCGTATAACGATAAAATAACTCAAGATTTCGGTACTCGCTATATATAGAAGTTATTGTTTTTTTAAACATTTAACTGCGTAATGAAAGGATATATCTTCAAGTCCGTCATTTGTTTTAATATAGAAACACGTAGTGCCATGTATTGATTTACCAACTGTAATTCCTAGGAAACCATTTGAAGTTTTATGTTCCCATTCGTCATGTTTTTTTAGCAGATCTAAGATAAAATCATAATTTTCACCATTAATCTCATCACCAATATTTGTGACCGAAATTATATTTTGGGCTCTAGTTATGATATCAGACTTCTTTTTGAAAATTTCCTTATTGATTAAATAAGACATAGATATTCATCTTCTCCATTCAAGTAACAGAGCTAAGTTCTCCATCATGTTTAGTACACTATGAAAACTAAATTTACAAATTAAAAATGACTTAGAATTATATTTTTATTTTCATTTAAAGTTATCTCTTTAGTTTTTTTAGTTAAATCATGCAGTTAAGTTAATGATGAAGTTGATTATTGGTTTTGGAATGTATAGCTTGTTAATATTACCAAGGTGGTGATGAATTCGTTGAAATCCTCCTAACTTCAATGGTTTGTGTGATATCTCACAACTTTAAAGTTTGTAGACAACTACAATGAATCTGAGTGCAGGACTACATTCCAATTGCTTAGAGATTTCTTTGCAGAGCACTGCTGGTTTGGTAACCTAAGGTAGAGATTTTTTCATAGCTTTCCTACACTGATGAACGACTTTTATGTGGGTTTTGCTAAGGATTTTGACAGTAACCAAACAAGATCCTGAACGATGGACTATGTGATTCACCATGATTAGAAGTAACAATCTTAACTCTTTTCAATTGACTGCTTTAAGTAGACTTTTTTCCGCTTCCGTCTTTAGTGAGATAGCGAAAAAAGGGCAGTCTCCTATGTTTGCTCGCTCTCTCCGAGAAACCGAGCTTTTCGACCATGCCGATACACTTGGGATTACCGTTGGTGAAGCCTTCAATGAGGCATTTGCCTTACTCAGACAAACAGGCTTGCGGAATGAGTATGTTTATCGTTCTGCACTTACACACAATCTTTTGCTTGGGAAACATTCATTAAGAACTGCCTGTATGCTTAATGAATTCAGAATCGGCTCTTGCAAAGCTGATCTCATCATTCTGAACGGAACTGGAACGGTTTACGAAATAAAATCCGAAAGGGATTCCTTAAGCCGTCTACATAACCAAATAACAAACTACCGTAAAGCATTTGGGAAAATCTATGTAATAGCAGGTTCAGAACATATAGATGATGTGCTGAAAACAACTGAATCTACCATTGGGGTATTGAGTTTAACCCGATGGAATCGAATTTCTACTATAAGAGAAGCTGAAGAAGTATTAGATTTTTTATGCCCTGTAACAATCTTTGAGTCATTAAGAATTAATGAAGCGAAAATTATTGCTTCCGAGTTAGGTATAGAAATCCCCGACATACCGAATACTCAAATGCATGGTTTCTTAAAAGAAGAATTTAGTGGCCTACCACCTGTTTCTGTATATAATTTAATGCTAAAAACTTTAAAGGAAAGCAGAAGTTTACTTTCTTTAAGAGAGTTGATTCTTAACTTACCAAAGTCTTTACAACCAGCGGCACTTTCTATTCAGCTTCGCTCTAAGGATCATGAGCGATTAATTAATACTATGCAGCTTCCTCTTAATGAGGCATTGTTATGGGAGTAACAAACTATGTATTATCCTTATTTTCGTGGGAAACAATTTGAACTGTTAGCTATTAGAGACACTGCTAATGTAATGGCTGAGGCAGGTTTTACTCCAATTATAGAGCCTGTGAGAGAGGCTCTCAATGGTCTTGAGCGAACACTGAAAACCATAAAAGAAAATGATGGTAAGGCTATTGTCATCATTAATCCGGCATGTGGTGATCACTCTTCGGATGGACAAAGTATAGCTCAATTATTAAAAAATGAATTTAGTAATTATAAAAAGATTTCTGTAGGAATACTTCTTGATAAGAGTATGACTATTGCGAAGGTTGATAATCTCCTTCATTCAGATCTCGTTCATAAAGTCACCTTTATACATGCTGGGTTTGATGAGCCAAAAGCTTTACATGAAAGATTTGGGGATGGATACAAACATGTATTTATTTCAAACTATTGTTCTAAAGCTTATCGAAAACATTTTTCGGGTTCAGAAAGAATTTTAATTAAAGATGGCTTTGAAAAAAGACGAAATGCTGATCATCCCGATTCTGAGTTCTTTTCAGATCTTCATCTTAACTATGAAGAAGAGGGTATGAATGGTTTTGGTGATTTCTTAATTGTTGGTGATGAATTTAGTGAGTCCGGTGGACCTGCGTATGCGGTTGCTATTCATCTAACTTACATTAATACGAAGCATGAAGATGAAATGTACATCTATCATTTTGTTTCGACAACACGTGATACACCGACAGACCCAGCAGGTAAGTTCGCACAGTCCCTTGATAAATTAATGGCTGCTTTAAATCCAGGCAAATCCATGTTGCTTGAAACGTCGGCTATCAAAGAATTTAGACGATTACATAATCCGAGCCACTTCCCTGGTTTGGGAACAGTTAAAAAATTGTCTATGATTCACCATATAGAAACCCTAGCCGATTTCATGGATGGTAAATAATATGATCAAGTACTGCTGTGCGAGCTGTTTTGGGGATAATGGTTTAAAAAAAAATATCATACCTTCACTTTCCCCAGATTTTGGCGATTGTTCGTATTGTGGTACCAAAGGTATTGAGATTATTGAGCCTCATGCTTTATTTGATCACTTTAGTTCATTGATAAACATCTACGAAAATCATCAGGATGGTAAGAGTCTAGTCGCACATTTGAAAGAGGATTGGAAGCTATTTTCACATCCTCTTTTAGATGAGGCTCATGCCAAAGAGTTATTAGGTGATATACTTGATGATGGAAATATTGTTAGAAAAACCTTCGTACTTTCTGATGATTATAAAAGTGAATCTCTCGCATTATGGGATCATCTTTGTCAGGAACTCATGTATGAAAATAGATATTTTCTCAATAAATCACTTGATACAGATAGGCTTGGCGAGTTATTAAGTTTCCTTGCTTTAGATGATTTTTCTAAAAATTGGTATCGAGCCCGTATTTATGCAGATGATGCTGCTTTTACGATAGACAAAATGGGGGCTCCTCCCAAGAGATTAGTTAGTCATGGAAGAGCAAATCCTACTGGTATACCTTATTTATATCTTGGATCTAAACCAGATACAGCTTTGTCTGAAATTCGACCTCATACAGGTGACAGAGCTTGTGTCGCAGAGTTTACTCTAAAAGATAACCTGATTCTAATAGACCTAAGAAACCCTCGCGAAACCGTTTCACCATTTTTATTAACTGATCCAGGTGAAATGGGTAAAATGCTTGCAGATATACCTTTTCTTGAACGACTTGGTTATGAACTAACAAGACCTGTATTACCTAAAAGTGCAGCCCTTGATTATATTCCAAGCCAATATATATGCGAATTTATTAAGAAAACTGGCTTTCATGGAGTACTTTATAGTAGTTCTGTAAGTGAAGGAATCAATCTTGCTCTTTTTGATCCGTTAAATGCGACTGGAGGAAATGTAAGTATTTATGATATAGATAAAGTCGAAGTTAGTGTAAGTAAACAAAATTAATATACTCTTTGTTCGATTATCACCAGTCGGGGCTGATAGTATCATCGACAATGTGGGTCGCATTAATTACTAAAGATCATAAGGATAGTTGCGATGTTAGAGTCCGGCCTTCGCGATTATTTTTAAGTAATTAGGTTGCAATAGCTTTTAGCCTTTGAGTTTGCACATAATCACTCCACCACTGCGTGAGAGTCACTCGTTCTGCCAGATATTCCGGGCGATTGTAAGCTGCAATTATTTAATCTTTCTTCGAGTGGGCAAGGGCCGCTTCTAAGACACCAGTCCTGAACTTACCAGATTCCTATGTCGCTGTTCTCGCAATAGATCTCATTCTGTTAACCATAAGTTCACCTCCTTAAACCGTTCGAATGATTACGGCTTATACTGCCTACTTATGCTAATATCTAAGAGAAGCCATTATGGTTGTGTAAGTATACTTCTTGGTTTATTTCTGCTATATAAAACCATACCTATGACTGGCTATTTTCAGCAAGAGTCTTATCATCTAAAGAATTTATTTTCGAAATTCTTTTTAACTCATTAAGATAATCAACCTCGTTTTCCAAGAACCAATGAAGAACTTTAGAGTTACCAAGTAATTTATTAATATATGACTGGATTATAACGAATTTCAACATATCTGAACCATACTCGGTTTGAAGCTTTTTTGTTTCTTCCGAAGTTGTTGCCATTTCCTGTTCCAGACGAAGTATGGTTTTTTTTATGTCCTTTTTATAGGGAGTGTTTTTCCCTTTATTTATTATCATCGATGCCGGTGTTGCATCCAAGATGCTCATTGCAAATTTTTTACTATAATTATCAAAATTAATCATTGTACCGACTGCTTCAATTTGACGAATTGGTTTCATTTTCCTCAAAACATCAAATGTAGCCTTAGGTATAGGTTTATCAGAAAGTTTCGCAATCACACTGGGATCTATACCGTTCATCACATTAGCTTTATCTTTTATAGCATCAATAGATATGCCCAAAGCAGCACTAAGTTTTTCAATTGAAACTTTTGCCAAGGACTTGATTATCATTCTATGTTCTTCAACTACATTTATATGATTGACTTGTTTGTTAGGAGTGAACGCATCATCTATGCTCGAAAGTATACATGGAGCTTTTTCTATGCCTAAATCTTTTAAAGCCTCAACCCTTAAATGGCCATCGAGTATCTTAATGGCATCTTTATCTTTGTCATAGAACACTATTATTGGTTCAATAATACCTAAGCTTTCAATTGAGGTAACTATTTGATGATATTTATGACTTAGCTTTACATTTTCTAACAATTCCTTAGAGGGAATTAACTTGTTAGTTTCTAAATAAATAAAATTGTCGCCAAAACGTATCTGAATCATTTTGATGCCTCTTTGTTTATTGGATTGAGGATCTGAGATGGCAGTTCTGATAGATTCTCTTGTTCAAGTAAATTTTGAAAGCTTTTATTCATCATTATGATGTTAAAAATCTCATTTACTATCAGTAAATTAGTTTTTATAAATTTAGAGTTGTTATAAACAGATTTATGTTCAGCGATACTATTTTCATAAAGCCCAATTAACTCCTCAGCAGTCATTCTTTTTGATGGTTTGTGATAATAAAACCCGGCTGCTTTTGCACCTTTATTCCCAATTGTTCGCTGATTTAGAATGTGTTTTATCTTTATAATGTCCCGGCTTTTAATTAATTTTTTATCATATGCTTCGGTAAGAATATCTTGAGCTTCTTCAGTTTCACATCTTGCAAATTGCACTGCAAGATATAGAGGCAAATTCCCCCGTTCGACTGCAGAGAGAAGTTTATGCTCTCCCTTATCAAGAAGCATATTTATACTGCTCACCCAGTTCGATGAATACCCAGTAATCTCACTTATTTCGGAGTCTGAAAGTCCTCTGATTTTCATATCTTTTATTACCTGTAATAACTCATTGGAACGTGGTCTCCTCCTTGCAATGTTTTCAACTAAACTCATAACGTAAGCATCTTCTTCTGATACATCTCTTATAATTGCTGGAATAATGGTTTCACCTAATGCAACGAGAGCCTCTATTCTCCCTTGACCACAAATTAAAGCATATTTGAAATCGTCTTCATCAATCGCTCTCACGCTTATAGGCTTGCTTAATCCTCTTTTTTTTATGCTTTCCTTAATTTCTTCATGCACTACCTTATTTCTAGTTCTTGGGTTAAGGAATTTTATTTTTGCAATCTCAATTTGTATTATTGGGAATTCATTTGTTTCAGGCAGCATATAGTTCCCTCACTTTCATGCGAGTAATAATTTGTAGAAGTTTATCCAGATTATCAAATCTATAGAGATCTAATCGAATGTTGTTTGTTTCCGTCATGCACATTTTACTATATTCGTTTTCTATCTTTGGTATGATATAAAAATCAAGAGGCGAAATATTTTGTGAATCCATTCGTATAACAATTGTTATGTCTGCTTTCTGTGAGTTATCAAACCGGACCTTCCATCTAAGTTTACCTGATTTCATATGTATGCATTTAGTAATAAGGACGGAAATTAAAAGCTCATCATTGATGTAAAGCATTGGGGCATATTTATATTCGTCTATATAGCAGTTACTTTTTAAAATCCTCCCCTTAAAATCCTCAATTATACCTGAGTAAAATGATCTTAGTGCTTCATTTATTTGGAGATAACTGTAATCATGTTCTGGCTTATAACCAATCAAAGTATATGCTCTTAAAAGACCACCAAATCGGGTTCTGTAAACAGAAGATGAAGGGCCTGTATCATCTTCATCAATGATAAATCCTGATAGTTTTCCATTAGATTCCAATTTTTGTTTTAGCTTTTCTAAAAGCTCTTCATTAGTCAAATGTATGGATCGGAGCTGAATTATATCTTGAGCTTTATTATATTTTTTCTTTGAAATAATGGGTTTATATGCTTTGTCACATCTAACCCATTCATGTTTGGGGTTTTTTACAAGTCTACTTTTTAGTTTAGATGAGGTTTTGTTATATATGTTGTTTCCAATATATTTTTCATTTGTCAAGATTTGATGTATTTTTGCACGAGTCCATAATGTTCCATTTTCTGCAGGTATATTCTGTTCATTTAATCTCTCAGCAATAATGAATTCTGGTACGTTATAATCTATAAAGAGATCATAGATTCTATTTACAATTTTTATCTCATTTTTGGGGCCCGGAATTAATATTACTCTATCTGTTTGAATACTCTTTCTTTTGCGGAAACTCAATTTTTCTTTAGCTATGCCATTTTCATCTACTAAAAGACGTCTCAGCCCATAACCAGCCATGCCGCCTTGATGATAACCAAGCTTTATTAAATTTACTTGTCCTATAAATACCTTTTCTGATAAATTCCTGCTGTGATATGCAGCACTAGATCTTTTTATATTCAGTATTACAGAAGACTCTAAAGGGAAATCTTTAGTGGGTATAGGTTCAGAACAGTATATAAGGTCTACACCGTTTCTCTCAAATAGAAAGGAATAATATGCAGCTTCATCACTGTTTTGAAAACGACCAAAACGACTCACATCATAAAATAATACGGCCTGTATATCTATTTTCTTTTGTTCTACATCACTAAGTAACTGCTGCAAAGAATGCCTGCCTACGATACTGACTCCGCTCTTACCTGCATCATCGTAGGTATAAGCGATTTCCATATTGTTCTTTTCAGCATAATCTTTGATGTATTCGGACTGATTATGTAAAGAATATTGCTGATGGTCGGTAGACATCCTCAAGTACTGTGCGACTCTAACTTTATGATTTTTATCATTTTCGCTAGCCATGCACGAAACCTCATGGATGATTCAATACAATGTAGAGGATAAAATTGATCAATTTTTAACCAAATTCAACTCTTTTATCATCGATTAGAGCGAATTTGGTAAATCTTCGAGGTGTATGATAATCGAGAAGAGATGTGAATTATTTAGCTGATATGACCTACAGCTTTCGTTATGTGGACTCAAGGTCCCCATTTGTAAATGGCTATGCTTAGTCCACATAGGTTAATGGTGTGATTATTAATTCTTTAACTAAATCAAGATAGTTAACCCATCATGGGAGATTTATGCGGCAATAACTTTGCATTTTTGAGACGAAACATAGTCACTCCACCATTGCATGAGAACCACCCGTTCAGTGAGATACTCTGCACGATTGTAGGCTGCAATGATTTCATCTTTCTTCGAGTGGGCAAGGGCGGCTTCTAAGACATCAGTTCTAAACTTGCCAGACTCCTCAGCAGCCGTTCTAGCAATGGATCGCATACCGTGAGCTACAAGCTCACCTCCGAAGCCCATACGGATTATGGCCGCATTGGCTGTTTGTTCATGCATGTGATTGAGTGGAGCTTTGATACTGGGGAAAACCCACTCTCTACGTCCGCTGATGGCTTTCATTGAATCCAAGACTCGCAAAGCTTCTTTACTTAGTGGAACTTTGTGAGGCTTCTTCATTTTCATGAACTCCGCCGGGATGTTCCACATTGAGTTGTCAGTATCTATATCGGCCCATCTGGTGCGAACAGCCTCACCAGGACGAACCCAAGTTAGTAACTGCCATTCAATCAGCAATCGTGTCTCCATACGGACTGAGGCGTTGTTTAACACTGTAAGGAAGCGGGGGAGTTCGGTTGGGGGCAGGGCTGGCATGTTCTGTTTCTTCGGCTTACTAAATCTCTGGGCAAGATTGTCAGCCGGATTGAATTCTATGAGTTCTTCTGTTGCTGCATAGCGGAAAACTTCATTCAGGCGGGATATGATGCGGCGAAGTGTTTCAAGGACACCTCGTTTTTCTATGGGGTCTAAATGCTGTTTAAGCATTTTAGGGCGAATCTCCTTAATGGGGGTATCACCCAACGTTGGAAAGATATTTCTTTCTAGGCTTCGCCAGATGTCGTTAGCATGATCCTGGGAGATGCCTGACGTTTTGACTTTCTCATCAAGCCACTTCTTGGCTACTGCTTGAAATGTATGTTCCGTTGCATCTTTTAGGGCATTGGCTTTCTGGGTGTTATGAACTTGTGGGTCTATACCATTTGCAAGCAACGACAAGTATTCATCACGTAAAGCTCGTGCCTTAGCAAGTGTAAGATGAGGATAGGTTCCTAAGCTCACCTTAGTTCGCTTTTTGGTCACAGGCACTGCATATCTGAAATACCAATTTTTCTTCCCTCCCTTCGCCAGGGGAGCGATTCGCAGGAGCAAACCATCGCCGTCAAAAAGGTTAACCTCTTTCTCGGCAGGTTTGGTGCTTTTGATTTCAGTGTCAGTGAGCTTCTTAGCGATTTTTGCCATTTGGGACCCTCGATTTTTGGACCCTTCTTAGTGGGTCCTATTCAGGGTGCCATAACTCGTAGTTCTCAGCAATTCTCACTGGACGACAATAGACGTAAAAAAGCCCGCAGAGCTTGTGCTGTGTGGGCTTAGTAGA
Source organism: Enterobacter vonholyi (assembly GCF_008364555.1). Classification (GTDB taxonomy): domain Bacteria; phylum Pseudomonadota; class Gammaproteobacteria; order Enterobacterales; family Enterobacteriaceae; genus Enterobacter; species Enterobacter vonholyi. Next base: position 57,075 of record NZ_VTUC01000014.1, on the reverse strand, counting down.
CTTCATTGTACTTCAAACAACTAAAAAGTGGTGGAGCTGGCGGGAGTTGAACCCGCGTCCGAAATTTCTACATCCTCGGTACTACATGCTTAGTTTGTCTTTACATTCGCACGCCAGCTGCGGACAGACACGCCACTAACGAACTAGCCTGATTAGTTTTAACGCTTCAACCCCAGGCAGGGCTTCCACGCGATCTCTTTTGGGTTTGACCTCTCTTTGATCCCCGTCTTAAGAGCGGAAGCTAGGGAGAGAGGGCTCAGAGCAGGTTATTAAGCTGCTAAAGCGTAGTTTTCGTCGTTTGCGACTATTTTTTTGCGGCTTTTAACGAGGCAAACCGCCCCTCGGCATGCACCTTGGGTTTCGCAAATCCCGTCGAATCCAGAATCAGCCCCAATAGTGTTGAACTAAGTATACCAGATTTCACTTCCTGGATACCAGCCCGGAACGCTAACTTATTGAATAGTACAATAAGTGCGCAGAATCAACGTCCTGCGTTTTTCATAATGCGCGCTTTGTCCAACTGCCATTCGCGCTCTTTCAGGTCAGTGCGTTTATCGTGCTGTTTTTTACCCTTCGCGACGCCAACTTTCACTTTGCACCAGGCGTTTTTCCAGTACAGAGACAGGGCGACCACGGTGAAACCTTCACGGTTGATGCGTCCGTAGAGGGATTCCAGTTCACGCTTGTTCAGCAGCAATTTACGCGTGCGCGTTGGGTCACACACGTAGTGTGAGGAGGCGACGGTCAGCGGCGTAAAGTTTGCGCCGAACAGGAAGGCTTCGCCATCTTTCAGGATCACGTAGCTATCGCCGATGTTGGCTTTCCCGGCGCGCATCGATTTTACTTCCCAGCCCTGCAACGCAAGGCCAGCTTCGAATTCTTCTTCAATGAAATACTCGTGGCGAGCACGCTTGTTGAGCGCAATGGTCGCCGAGCCTGGTTTATGTGCTTTTTTCTTCGTCATAAGTGTCGTAAAGCCGTCGGTAATCTGATTTCAAAAAGTCACCTCATTGCGTCCTGTGAGGTCTAACGCGCTATCTTAGCACGAGATGAGGCTTAGCGTTTTTTTAACAGGTGATAAATGTTATTATTTGTCCGTTGTGTGACCATGGGAAATGCTATGCCTCAGATTAGCCGTACTGCGCTTGTGCCTTACAGCGCGGAACAAATGTATCAGTTAGTGAACGATGTTCAGTCTTATCCAGAATTTATTCCGGGATGCACCGGGAGCCGCGTTCTGGAGTCCGGGCCGACGCAGATGACCGCGGCGGTGGATGTCTCTAAAGCGGGGATCAGCAAGACGTTCACCACCCGCAATACGCTGACCAGCAATCAGAGTATTTTGATGCATCTGGTGGATGGTCCGTTTAAGACCCTGATGGGGGGCTGGAAGTTTACGCCGCTGAGCGCTGACGCCTGCCGCATTGAGTTCCATCTGGACTTCGAGTTCACCAATAAGCTGATTGAGCTGGCGTTTGGCCGCATCTTTAAAGAGCTGGCATCGAATATGGTTCAGGCGTTCACCACCCGCGCCAAAGAGGTTTACAGTGTCGCATAAGATTGCTGTAGAAGTGGTGTACGCGTTGCCGGAAAAGCAGTATCTGCAGCGAGTGACGCTGGAAGAGGGTGCAACCGTAGAAGAGGCGATCCGCGCTTCCGGCATACTTGAGCTTCGCAGCGATATCGACCTGGCGAAGAATAAGGTCGGGATTTACAGCCGTCCGGTGAAGCTGGGCGATGTGCTGAAAGAGGGCGACCGGGTGGAGATTTATCGTCCGCTGATTGCCGACCCGAAAGAGCTGCGTCGTCAGCGCGCGGAGAAGGCCAGTAAGTAGCGCTTTCTTCCCCTTACCCTCTCCCCAAAGCGGCGAGGGGATCAACACAAAACAAAAAAGGTGCTCAATGAGCACCTTTTTGCATTTCTGACACCGGATTATTTGGTCAGGGCAGGCTTGTTGTCGATGTTGGTCAACACACCGGCGCTGCTGAAGGTCAGCGTAAGGGTCTGCTGGGTCGCATCTTCGTGGCCCGGCTTCTGACGGAATACATAGAACCAGGTGTTAGTGCCGAACGGATCGGACATCATCGGGGTTCCCAGTGCATAAGCGACCTGCTGTTGTGTCATCCCCACGCGGATTTTGGACACATCGTTAGGGGTAAGGTAGTTCCCCTGGTTGATGTCAGGACGGTAAACCACTTTCTCCAGAGTGGAACAGCCTGCGGTCAACATCAGAAGAACCGCTGCGGCAGCGGTCAGCATTTTACAACGCATAGTGATTTGATTCCTTTTCGGGCCCGAGCAGAACGCGGCTCATATGTAATATGCCGATGATAATAGACCTTGCCCCACTTTGAAACCGGTCTGGCGGCGTTTTTGTTGTTCTGTATGACCCTGAGATCCCGAAAAAGTTTATGCCGCCAGCAGTTCTTTCGCGTTCGCAAGCGTATTGCGCGTGACTTCGCTGCCGCCGAGCAGGCGTGCCAGCTCCTGCAGGCGAGCACGTTTATCCAGCGGCTTCATGTGCGTTTCGGTCATTTCACCGTCGGTTTCTTTGCTGACGATAAAGTGATGATGACCGCAGCCCGCAACCTGCGGCAGGTGGGTGACACACATCACCTGCGTTGATTCGCCGAGCTGGCGCAGCAGTTTACCCACCACCGCCGCCGTCGGGCCGCTGATGCCGACATCCACTTCATCGAAAATCAGCGCCGGGGTGTCCATTTTACGCGCGGTGATCACCTGAATCGCCAGCGCAATACGCGACAGTTCACCGCCAGAGGCCACTTTGGAAATCGCCTGCAACGGCTGCCCCGGGTTGGTGGTGACGCGGAATTCGATGCGATCCGCACCTTCCGCCGTCAGGTGATTCTCTTCAAAGCGAACGTCAATGGTGAAGACGCCATGCGGCATCGCCAGCGTGTGCATGCTGTCGGTAATGTGCTGGCTTAACTCCTGAGCATAGTGCTGACGGATTTCATGCAGCTTTTGCGCTGTGGCCAGCGCCTGTTCATGGTGCAGGCTCACCGCCAGGGAGAGGGTTTCCAGCGAGTCAGCCTGATCGTCAAGCTGCTGCTGCTCGTCCAGCAGAGACTGATAGTAGCACGGCAGCTCTTCCGGCGTAACGTGGTGCTTGCGCGCCAGCGAGATCTGACGGGAGATACGCTGTTCCAGCTCAAACAGACGGTTCGGGTCGAGATCCAGACGCTCACAGTAGTGGCGCAGTTCGTCACCGGCTTCAGAGATCTGAATGGCCGCCTCTTCCAGCATATCCAGGACGCCAGACAGTTTGCTATCCATACCGACCAGTTCGGTAAGCAGCTGGCGGACGTTATACAGCTGGCTCTGCAGGTTCACGTCTTCGCCATCCGCCAGAAGGTTGAGCGCATTCTGACTGGTTGAGAGCAGATGCCCGCTGTTCGCCAGGCGTTTGTACTCTTCGTCGATTTGCTCAAATTCACCCGCCTGCGGGTTAAATTCATTCAGCTCTTTGAGCTGGTATTCCAGCAGCTCCGCGCGGGCGGCACGCTCCTGGCTTTGCTGCTGGTGCTGAGCGAGCTCGCGGCAGCTCTGATGCCACTGGCGATAGTGCTCGGCCATAAGCTGAGTAAGCGCGTATTCACCCGCATAGCCATCCAGCAGCGCTTTCTGCTGTTCGGGTTTGACGAGTTGCTGATGCGCGTGCTGACCGTGGATCTGAATAAGCAGCTGGCCGAGTTCACGAAGCTGGGAGAGCGGGACCGCCGTGCCGTTGATAAAGCCGCGGGAGCGACCGTCGCTGCTGATCACGCGGCGAAGTAAACACTCACGTCCATCTTCAAGCTGGTTCTGTTCCAGCCAGCGCTGGGCGGCAGGGGTGTCTTTCAGGGAGAAGCGGGCGCACAGGTCGGCACGGTTTGCGCCCATGCGCACCATGTCCCCCTCGGCGCGGCCGCCAAGGCACAAGCCGAGGGCATCAATGGCAATGGATTTACCTGCACCGGTTTCCCCGGTGATCGCCGTCATGCCGCTGTGGAAATCGATCTCAAGCTCACGAACAATGGCAAAGTTGCTGATGGTCAGTTGTGCCAGCATAATTGTTTTCCTGTATGAAAAACCATAACTGTGTTTTCATACAGTATAAACTGGTTTTATATACAGTAAAGTGCTGGATGCAAAATCAGAATAATTTTTTTGACCAGCCTAGCTTTGAGCTTAATGTGTTGAAATAGCTGTAATCTTTCGGATGAATCAAGTTCAGGTGGTAATCACACCTGCGAATAAGCACATCTTCACCTTCCTGAATTGGCAGCGCTATCTGGCTGTCGCAGCTGATCTCCAGGTCGTTACGGCGGTGCGAGAAGCGCAGACGAATCGTGCTGTCGCCGTTGATGACCAGCGGGCGGGCGGAGAGCGTGTGCGGGAACATCGGCACCAGGGTAATGGCATCCAGCGATGGCGTCAGGATCGGGCCGCCGGCAGACAGCGAGTAGGCGGTTGAGCCGGTCGGGGTGGAGATAATCAGCCCGTCAGAACGCTGGGAGAAGGCAAAGATCTCGTCGATATAGACTTCAAACTCGATCATGTGCGCCACTTTTCCGGGATGAAGCACGACCTCGTTAATCGCGGTGCTGATGCGCTTCTGACAGTCCTGCTGGCACACCTGCGCCTCCAGTAAAAAGCGTTTTTCACTGATATAGTGGCCTTCCAGCACGTCGGCCAGTTGCTGCTGGGCATTGTCCGGGTCGAGATCGGTTAAAAAACCGAGATTGCCACGGTTGATGCCTATGACCTTGATGTCATAACGCGCCAGCGTGCGTGCCGCGCCTAGCATGTTGCCGTCGCCGCCCACCACCACGGCGAGATCGGCCTGTTGGCCAATTTCCGCCAGCGTGCCGGTTTTGACGCTCTTCAGCTGCAGCTCCTGAGCAATCTGCTGCTCGACCATCACTTCATAGCCTTTGCTACACAACCAGCGATACAACATTTCATGTGTCGTTAGTGCGGTAGGGTGACGCGGATGCCCGACGATCCCAATACACCTGAAATGATTATTCATTTTCTGGAGGTCCTTGTGCCTGATGAATGATGACAATCTGTCTTGTTCCCTTGAATCCCGGAAACTGATCCCCATAATAAGCGAAGTTAGCGAGATGAATGCAGAAAAACGCGGAGAAATTCATGAGTAGTAAAGAACAGAAAACGCCTGAGGGGCAAGCCCCTGAAGAAATTATCACGGAACAGCACGATGAAGTTGAGGCTGTAGAGCCAGACGCATCTGCTGAGCAGGTGGACCCGCGCGATGAAAAAATTGCGAATCTGGAAGCCCAACTGGTAGAAGCACAGAATCGCGAGCGCGAGAGTGTTCTGCGCATCAAGGCGGAAATGGAAAACCTGCGTCGTCGTACCGAGCAGGACGTTGAGAAGGCGCACAAGTTCGCGCTGGAGAAATTCGTCAACGAACTGCTGCCGGTGATCGATAGCCTCGATCGCGCGCTGGAAGTGGCTGACAAAGCGAATCCGGACAACGCGGCGATGATCGAAGGCATCGAACTGACGCTGAAATCCATGCTCGACGTGGTGCGTAAGTTTGGCGTGGAAGTGATTGCCGATACCGACGTTCCGCTGGATCCAAACGTTCACCAGGCGATTGCGATGGTTGAATCTGAAGAGATTGAAGCCGGTAAAGTGCTGGGCGTAATGCAGAAAGGTTACACCCTGAACGGCCGTACCATTCGCGCGGCGATGGTGACCGTGGCGAAAGCGAAAGCGTAATTCGCTATCCGTAGTGCCGGGTAGCGGCGTTCGCCTTACCCGGCCTACAACCTTACTCCGCGATACTTTCGCGCAGGGGTTTTACGGGCAGGACTTTCACCTGCTTAATCATATTGTCCTGCACGTCCAGGATATCAATATCATACTGCTCAATGCGCACCCGTGTGCCCGCTGCCGGGATCTCTTCCAGCGCTTCCAGAATCATCCCGTTAATGGTGCGAGCCTCATCTTCCGGTAAATGCCAGTTAAAGGCTTTGTTGAGTTCACGAATGTTCGCGCTGCCGTCAATCAGCACTGAGCCATCGTTTTGCGGGGTGACCTCTTCTGCGAGGGAAGGCGACATTGAGGTAGTAAAGTCCCCGACAATCTCTTCCAGAATATCTTCGACCGTCACCAGCCCCTGGATATCGCCGTACTCGTTGACCACCAGGCCGACCTTCTTCTTGTTTCGCTGGAATTTTACCAGCTGCGTGCTGAGCGGCGTTCCTTCCGGCACGTAGTAAATTTCGTCGGCGGCGCGCAGCATCACCTCTTTGGTGAACTCTTTTTTCTCGGTCATCAGACGGTAGGCTTCGCGCACGCGGAGCATGCTGATGGCGTCATCCAGTGAATCACGATAGAGCACAATGCGCCCGTGCGGGGAGTGCGTCAGCTGGCGAACGATGGCTTTCCAGTCGTCATTGATGTCGATACCGACGATTTCGTTACGCGGCACCATGATGTCGTTCACGCTCACCTTTTCCAGATCCAGCACCGACAGGAGCATGTCCTGATTGCGTCGGGAGATCTGCGAGCGGGATTCATTCACAATGGTGCGCAGCTCCTCTTTGCTGAGTGCGCTGCTGATGGTGACATCGGCTTTAATTCCCACCATCCGCATCAGGACGCGCGTCACCATGTTCAGCAGCCAGACCAGCGGCATCATCAGGATCAGCAGCGGCGCCAGCAGGAAGCTGCTCGGGTAGGCGACTTTCTCAGGGTAAAGCGCGGCGATGGTTTTCGGCAGCACTTCGGCAAACACCAGCACCACGAACGTCAGCACGCCGGTGGCAATCGCCACCCCGGCATTGCCGTAGAGGCGCATCCCGACGATGGTGCCGAGGGCAGAGGCCAGAATGTTGACGAGGTTGTTGCCGATGAGCACCAGGCTTATCAGGCGATCCGGCTTGCGGAGCAGCTTTTCAACGCGACGTGCGGCGCGGTTACCCTGTTTAGCACGATGACGTAACCGGTAGCGGTTTAAGGTCATCATGCCGGTTTCCGAGCCCGAGAAATAGGCGGAGATGACCACCATGACGATCAGGATAACGATCAGCGTGGTGGTAGAGATGTGTTCCAGGGGGAACTCCTTTGTTTCTTAGCCAGCAAATTGCTGTATGAAGCGGCTGCCAAAATAGGCAAGGGTGAGAATGCCCGCACCCGCGACGTTGAACCAGACCACGCGACGACCGCGCCAGCCTTCATGATAATGGCCCCATAACAGGACAATATAGACAAACCACGCGATGATGGAGAGCACCGCTTTATCGATATTCTCCACGCTGAACAGGTTCTTCATGTAAAACAGCCCCGTGCAGAGCGTGAGCGTCAGCAGCACCACCCCCACCTGGGTGATGTGGAACATCTTACGCTCAATGACCATCAGCGGCGGCATTTCATGGTTAAAGGCCAGCTTTTTGTTTTTCAGCTGGTAGTCAATCCAGGCGAGCTGCATGGCGTAAAGCGCGGCGATAATCAGCGTCGCGTAGGCAAAGAGCGACAGGCCGATATGCACCAGCATCCCCGGCGTCGCCTCCAGATGCGTAATGAACTCATTAGGCATAAAGGTGGCGAGGGCCAGATTGATCAGCGCGAAGGTGTAGACAATTGGCAGCAGCAGCCAGCCGCGATTTTTAGACGCGACGATGGTCATTACCGTACAGATCATCAGGCTGACCAGCGAGCCGACGTTGAGGACGCTCAGGTTTTGCACGCTGCCGTCACCGGGGATGATGCGTGATTCCAGCGCAAAGGCGTGGCTAATCAGTGCGATCACCGCCGAAAGAATAGCCATGCGCCGCCAGCCGCTGTTTTTTTGCAGCAGTCCGGGAATAATCAGCGCGAGGCTGACAGAGTAGGCAACAAGGGCGATCAGTGCGAAAACAGGCATATAGGCATCGACAGTTGTCTTAATAAGAAAGAGAAGCAGTATAACGTTACGTGACGCCTGCTCCAACCGTTGCATAACAACAAAGGCGCCTTCATGTTATACTCCGGCAAAATTCTGTGTATGTGTCGCTCAATGCGGCCCAACGTTTCTACTCAGGCGAGAGACAATGTTTGATAATTTAACCGATCGTTTGTCGCGCACGCTGCGCAACATCAGCGGCCGCGGACGCCTTACTGAAGAGAACATCAAGGAAACGCTGCGCGAAGTGCGCATGGCGCTGCTGGAAGCAGACGTCGCGTTGCCGGTTGTTCGTGATTTTATCAACCGCGTAAAAGAGAAGGCGGTTGGTCATGAAGTTAACAAGAGCCTGACTCCGGGTCAGGAGTTCGTCAAAATCGTTCGTAATGAACTGGTTTCAGCGATGGGCGAAGAGAACCAGGTGCTTAACCTGGCCGCTCAGCCACCGGCCGTGGTGCTGATGGCGGGCCTGCAGGGGGCGGGTAAAACCACCAGCGTCGGTAAGCTGGGTAAATTCCTGCGCGAAAAGCACAAGAAGAAAGTGCTGGTGGTCTCTGCGGACGTCTATCGCCCGGCGGCGATCAAACAGCTGGAAACTCTGGCTGAGCAGGTTGGCGTGGATTTCTTCCCGTCCGACGTGGCGCAGAAGCCTGTCGACATCGTTAACGCCGCGCTGAAAGAAGCGAAGCTGAAATTCTACGACGTGCTGCTGGTGGATACCGCCGGTCGTCTGCACGTTGACGAAGCGATGATGGACGAGATCAAGCAGGTGCATGCCTCTATCAATCCGGTAGAAACCCTGTTTGTTGTCGACGCCATGACCGGTCAGGATGCGGCGAATACCGCGAAAGCGTTTAATGAAGCGCTGCCGTTAACCGGCGTCGTGCTGACCAAAGTGGACGGTGATGCCCGCGGCGGTGCGGCCCTCTCGATTCGCCACATCACCGGCAAGCCGATCAAATTCCTCGGCGTGGGCGAGAAAACTGAAGCGCTGGAGCCGTTCCACCCGGACCGTATTGCCTCCCGTATCCTCGGCATGGGCGACGTGCTGTCGCTGATCGAAGATATCGAGAGCAAGGTTGACCGCGCGCAGGCTGAGAAACTCGCCAGCAAGCTGAAAAAAGGAGACGGGTTCGATCTCACCGACTTCCTTGAGCAGCTGCGTCAGATGAAAAACATGGGCGGCATGGCCAGCCTGATGGGCAAACTGCCGGGCATGGGCCAGATCCCTGACAACGTGAAAGCGCAGATGGATGACAAGGTGCTGGTGCGTATGGAGGCGATCATCAATTCGATGACGCTGAAAGAGCGCGCTAACCCGGACATCATCAAAGGTTCCCGTAAACGCCGTATCGCAGCCGGTTGCGGCATGCAGGTGCAGGACGTTAACCGCCTTCTGAAACAGTTCGACGACATGCAGCGCATGATGAAGAAAATGAAGAAAGGCGGCATGGCGAAGATGATGCGCGGGATGAAAGGCATGATGCCTCCCGGTTTTCCAGGGCGTTAATCGCTTTTGAGATTGCTTTTTGCCCGAAAATGAGTAAAATTTTCGGGCTTTTAATATGACACCCGGGCTCCGTTCCTCGATGGGGCCCGGTTGTTTTATTCACACAAGAGGATGTTATGGTAACTATTCGTTTAGCACGTCACGGCGCTAAAAAGCGTCCGTTCTACCAGGTTGTTGTGACTGACAGCCGTAATGCACGCAACGGTCGCTTCATCGAGCGTGTTGGTTTCTTCAACCCACTGGCCGCTGGCGCGGAAGAAGAAACTCGTCTGGATCTGGATCGTATCGCTCACTGGGTTGGCCAGGGCGCTACTGTTTCCGATCGCGTTGCTACGCTGATCAAAGCAGCAAACAAAGCAGCTTAATCTGTCACGGTGGTCATGATGAGCAGTAAAGCACCTGTTGAACCGATCGTATTGGGAAAAATGGGTTCTTGCTACGGTATCCGTGGTTGGCTCAGAGTGTTTTCCTCCACTGAAGACGCTGATAGCATTTTTGATTACCAGCCCTGGTTCATCCAGAAAGGCGGTAAGTGGGAAGAGGTCGAGCTGGAAAGCTGGCGTCACCACAATCAGGACATCATCATCAAGCTGAAAGGCGTTGACGATCGTGATGCCGCGAATGCGCTGACTAATTGTGAAATTGTCGTGGATTCGTCGCAGTTGCCAAAGCTGGAAGAGGGCGACTACTACTGGAAAGACCTTATGGGTTGCCAGGTGGTCACTACCGAAGGCTACAGCCTGGGGAAAGTCATCGATATGATGGAAACCGGGTCAAATGACGTTCTCGTCATTAAGGCAAACCTGAAAGATGCATTTGGCATCAAGGAGCGGTTGGTCCCGTTCCTCGATGGACAGGTTATCAAGAAAGTCGATCTCACTACTCAAACCATTGAAGTAGATTGGGATCCTGGTTTTTAAATTCTCCGGATAAACGGTAAAAGACGGCGCTATGTGGATTGGCATAATTAGCCTGTTTCCTGAAATGTTCCGCGCGATTACCGATTACGGGGTAACTGGCCGGGCAGTAAAGAATGGCCTGCTGAGCATCCAGAGCTGGAGTCCTCGTGACTTTACTCATGACCGGCACCGTACCGTGGACGATCGTCCTTACGGCGGCGGACCGGGGATGCTAATGATGGTGCAACCCTTACGGGACGCCATTCACACAGCAAAAGCCGCGGCAGGTGAAGGCGCAAAGGTGATTTATCTGTCACCTCAGGGACGCAAGCTTGATCAAGCGGGCGTGAGCGAACTGGCGACGAATCAAAAGCTGATTCTGGTCTGTGGGCGCTACGAAGGGATAGATGAGCGCGTAATTCAAACCGAGATTGACGAAGAATGGTCTATCGGCGATTACGTTCTCAGCGGTGGTGAGTTACCGGCAATGACGCTGATTGACTCCGTCGCCCGGTTTATTCCGGGTGTTCTGGGCCATGAAGCTTCGGCAACGGAAGATTCCTTTGCCGACGGGTTGCTGGACTGTCCACACTATACTCGTCCTGAAGTGTTAGAAGGGATGGAAGTTCCGGCAGTGTTACTGTCTGGAAACCATGCCGAGATACGTCGCTGGCGTTTGAAGCAGTCGCTGGGCCGAACCTGGCATAGAAGACCTGAACTTCTGGAAAACCTGGCTCTGACTGAAGAGCAAGCAAAGTTGCTGGCCGAGTTCAAAAATGAACACGCGCACCAGCAGCATGAACATGATGGGAATGCGTAATACGCTCCCGAATATCAGTTTACCCAGGATAAGAGATTAAATTATGAGCAACATTATTAAGCAACTTGAACAAGAGCAGATGAAGCAGGACGTACCTTCCTTCCGTCCAGGTGACACCGTGGAAGTGAAAGTATGGGTTGTTGAAGGTTCCAAAAAACGTCTGCAGGCATTCGAGGGCGTGGTTATCGCTATTCGTAACCGCGGTCTGCACTCTGCATTCACTGTTCGTAAAATTTCCAACGGCGAAGGCGTTGAGCGTGTCTTCCAGACTCACTCTCCGGTAGTTGACAGCATTGCTGTTAAACGTCGTGGTGCTGTACGTAAAGCTAAACTGTACTACCTGCGTGAGCGTACTGGTAAGTCTGCTCGTATTAAAGAGCGTCTGAACTAATAACGCGCTTTCGCAACATCCGAAAGCTTGTAGAAAACAAGGGGTTGGCGTAATGCTAACCCCTTTTTTATTGGCGATGGCGGCAAATTGGCGGCAGAGATTAACGCTTTGGCGATAGAAATAAAAAAACCTGCCGGAGCAGGTTCAAAGCCACAGACTACCCTGATTGTATTTTGAGGGGTGGGGCGGGGCTGGCACCACTTCACCTGGCTTAACTATGTACCTTGCAAGTGTTTCGTGTGTTACAAAAGTACAGCCACAGTTTATGTTTTGGCACTGGTGATAACGCTCTTTTGTTTCAGTGCTTAAATACCGGCTTGACCTTGCGTGTGAAGCGTCCTGGCATAATGGACAGTGCATCATAATTATATCCCCCTCTCATGGCCTAGTCGGGATGATAAACCTCAAATTTGCATTTGCAAGACAAAATTTGTATTGTTTAATCGTTCGCTTGCTCGTACTCAACATCCGAAATCTTAACCTCAAGCTCTAAATTCGTCGTGTAGCCGTTCCCGTTGAGGTTATGCACCACCCGGCTGATTATCCATGCCTGCTCGTCTATAACGCGCTTAAAGCCTTTCACCGCGACTGGCGTTTCAGGAAATAAATCTGCCCGGCCGATCGCCAGCGAGATTGAAAACTCCGCGACACCTCGCTGCAGCTTGTCCCACTTCGCCTGCGCGGCGCGCATGGCCTGCGCCTTTGTCGCGTAAATGGTCGTAAGCTCCAGCACGTTGTCAGCCTCACCGGCCATATACTCACCCTCGCGCGCTTCCTGCTCTTTTTTGGCTTTGGCATTCGCCGGGGCTTTGGTAGCCTTTGGGTGCTGCAGCGCGCGGAGGTGCTTCTCTTTTGGCTTACGCTTGAGCTTCACCTTTTGCTCTTGCGGCTTCGGGTCTTTGGTGTGCAGCCACTTTGCCGTCACGCCGGTGTAGGCTTCCCGGTCAGCAATGGCAAACTGATGACGATCGCCGTCCCCGCGCTCAAGCGTCATCTGCGGAATGGGCTTTCCGCTGGCCGTCTTACCGCTCCCCGCTTTCAGGAATAACAGTTTTCCCGCTTTTACCGAAACCGACGCCCCGTTCCGGTCAGCCAGGCGGGACAGAAACACCGCGTCGGATTCCTGCGACTGGTCAATGTGAGGCACGGCGACGGCTTTCAGCGTGTCGGCCACGCTGGCCGTCAGCTTATTGCGTGCCGCAATCGTCTCCACAATTTGCCAGAGCGTAGTGTCATGCCATGACTGTTCCCGGCGCGAGTTCAGCGTCCCGCGAAAATCGGCGCTGCGCCCCCGGATGGTCAGCGTATCAGGCGCGCCCCTGTGCTCGATTTCGTCGACCGTGAACGTCCCTTTTTTTATCAGCGCTGCACCCTTCCAGCCTAACCACAGTGTCAGGGATGCGCCGCGCGGTGGCAAAGCTATCTGACCGTCAGTGTCATCAAGCTCAATATCGAGCTGGTCGGCCTCGAATCCGCGATTATCGGTCATGGTCAGACTGATAAGACGGTCACTAAAATCCTGCGTGATATCATCGTTATCCAGCTTAAGCATAAACGCCGGGGCAATCTTCGCCCCGGCCTGAATATCCATTCCTGTAATCATCCTGCCAGCCCTCCCAGCCAGTCACCGGCAGACGTGACCAGATTGTCGGCCTGCGTTTTCAGGTCGCCATAAATGGCTGCCAGCGATTTATCGACCCGCTTAAGAGAAAGGCTAAACTCGATTTTTCTCGCCGCTCCGTCGCTGAATAACTCGGTGTGCGTATGCGTCACTTTGTCGATGACATACATGCCGTGGATCATGCCCGTTCCGTCAATCAGCGGCCACGCGCGCCCCTCGTCTGCCATCAGCTCGATGGCGGTCAGTGACAGACGTCCGCCGGTAATTTCGGGATAGAGCACGCCCGACAGCGTGCGCGTGGTTTCCCCTTCCCCAAGATACTGGTAAGCCGGTGGCTTGCCGATACGGTCGTTTGACGCCCAGCGGTAATCCTTCGAATACTGCATAGACTGATAGGGCAGCGTACGGCGCTCAAACACAAACAAACCTAAAACCATTAACATGCTTTATCCCCCTCAGTCATGGCGCATACTTGAGCGCTGACGCGCACGGTTTTCACGGTCGAATTTATCGACAGCCTCGCGGAGTTGCCGGTCAAGGTCGCTGCCCGGCGCGATGCCACCATTCAGATTAATGTTGTATTCAGGCTTGCTCTGGTCGACGTAAGTCTTACCCGTGGGTGCCGTTACCGGCTGATATGCCTGATAACCGCCATATGCTGAGGTTGCCGGAATATAAGACCCATTTTGCGAGCCGGTGGCGGCACTGGCTTTAGCAGCCTTCTGGTCAAGGTCGCTCGATTCTTTATTGATAACCCCGAGCTTTTCCAGTAACCAGTTAACGCCGGTACGCAATGTATTAAAGCTTTTGAGCGGTAACATCAGCGCTTCGGCCAGCATCTTACCGAACATCACACCCGCATTTTTGCAGCTGTCGAGCGTCTCCTGCGTCGACTTAACCGGTGCGATCAGGTCTTTAAACCACTGCCACGCCGCTTTAAGTTTGTCACCCAGCCAGTCAAAAACCGGCTTTAACGGTTCGAATAACTCCACTACAGGGGCAAAAGCCTGCTTTATCCCCTCCATTACGCCTGAGAAAAATGCGCTTATTGGCTCCCAGTATTTGCGGATGAGCAGCGCACCGGCGATGATGACAACGCCAATAGCCACAATCGGCCAGGTAAGCGCCCCGAGCACGGTCATAATGGCACCGCCCACCACAGAGAAAACCGTCCCGAGCAGCGACGCACCGGCAATTAAAATATTAATGCCGGTAATGACCGGCCAGGCGACCAGACCAATTGCCCCGAGGATACCAATAATTGCCAGTGCGCCGCCTGCTATGATGCCGATGGTCTGCGCCAGCCCCTGATTTTTCTGGATCCAGCCGTCGAGCTTTAACACATATTTCGTGGCAGTCTGGGTGAGCTTACGCAGTGACCCTTCCTGCTGGTCAAACAGGTCAGTACCGACGGCCTCATAGGCTGACTGGAATTCTTTGAAGTCGCCGCCGAGGTTGTCCTGCATGATTTTAACGAGCTCAGCGGTTTTCCCGTCCGAGGCTTTAAACGCCGCCGTGAGCTGGTCGAGTTTGCCGCTTGAGGCAGCGGTCATCAGTACCGCCGCCGCCGAGCTGGCTTCCTCACCAAAGATGGTTTTCATGTACTCGCCTTTCTGGCTTGTTCCGAGATTGTTTTTCTCAAAACTGCGCTGCATTTCTTTCAGAATGGCGAATATCGGGCGCGTGTTGCCCTTGCTGTCAGACGTTTTAACGCCGAGCTCTTTAATGGCCTCGTATGCCTTACCGGTCGGAGCCTGCAGGCGACTCAGGACGGCACGGCTGCCCGTCCCCGCCATCGAGCCGGTGATTTTGGCGTCATGGAGCGCGCCGACCATTGCGGCTGTCTGCTCGATACTGACCCCGGCATTTTTTGCCACCGGCGCAGCATACGTCAGCGCGTCGCTCAGCCCGTCAAAGTCAGCGGCCGTTTTGTTCATGGTCATCGACAGCACGTCGCCGATGTGCGCGATCTGGTCGTTAGACATCTGAAACGCGGATTTCATACCCGTCAGCAGCGCGGCGTTTTCTTCCATCGAGCGCCGGTTAGACAGCGCCATATTCAGCGTGACCGGCGTCGCCGCCTGAATCGCTGCGGCATCCCCGCCGCTTTTCGCAATGATAATCTGCGCGCTCGCCGCATCGTCTGCAGACGCAGCGGTATTGTCCCCGAGCTGGCGCGCCTGTTTGCGCAGCGCCTCCATTTCGGGTGACTGTTTATCGACGCCGAGCACGGCCTGCAGCTCAGAGTTTTTCTGTGCAAATTCATAGCCCGGCATCATCAACTTCACCCCGGCCATCGTTCCCGCCGTGGCGAATCCTACACCCGCCGCGCCTGCCGCAGCAGCGCCTCCGGCAAGGGATTTACCGGCCTGATAACGCTCTTTAACGCGACTCAGTCGCGCCTGCTGTTGACTGACCCGCGCCAGTGCCTCGCGCTGCCGGTTTAGCTGCGCAGTCGTTTCACTGATGCTGGTTTTCAGGCGGCGCTCATCCGCCGAGAGAGTACGGGTGTTAATCCCGGCCTGCGCGAGCTCGGTGCGCTGGCGCTGTACCGACTGCCTGAGGCTGTTGTATTTGAGCTGCAGGTCAGCGGCGGATTTCTTTGCCGCCTCCATCGCGCGCGCCTGCGCGGTTGTGGGGTTCTGCGTATTTTTAAACTGGACGGCCAGCGCGGCGGCTTCCTGTTTCGCCTTGTTAAGCGACTGGCCTGTCACGGCAAGCTGTGCGCTCGCTTTCCTGAATCCGTCAATTCGGCCAGCCTGCGCATTCAGATCGCGCAGGCTGTTTTGAGAAGTGCGGATATCGCCAGCAAGGGTCTTGCTGGCAGTCTGGATAGCTTTAAGCGGTCGGCTTGCCCGGTCAACTGCGTTCAGCAGTACCTCAAGTCTGACGTTATTGCTCATGGTGGTGTCCGCTTCGCTGCAGCGCCTTTTCGCGCCATGTGATGAGCTCGGTCACGCTCAGGGAATTCAGCTCTGATGGCGGCCAGTGAAATATCACCGCGATATCCGCCATCAGGTCATCGACCGAAAGGTTATCCGGGAAGGTCAGCGAGCCGAAGATGGTGACAAAAAACCGACCACCTTACCGGCGAACAAAATCAGGTCTGACGCTTCCAGACGCATGACCTCGGGTTCGGTCAGCGCCGGGTATGTCATGCGCGGCAGCACCTTAATCAGCGCATCGACATCAGAGTTTGCCAGCGAGGCCAGACTCACACCGCGCAGAGTACCGGCGTTGGGTTTGGTCACGGTCACCTGTTCGATTTTTTGCTCACCGCGCATGACGGGATTATCGAGGATCACAATGTTTGGGTTTTCGGTTTCGGTGGTGGTGATTTCGTTGATGTTTTCCATGATGTTGCTCTCTTTGAATATGAGTAAGTGACCGGCCAGCCTCGCTGACCGGTTAACGGGTTACAGGCCAATCGCCCGGCGGTGCTCTGCGAGACGGTCGACGCCGTCGACTTTCATCACCATATTGACGACGTCAATCTCGATGACTTCTTTGCCGTCAATCGTGAGCTGGTAATACGAGCATTCGGTCGCGATTTTGGTCGTGCCGCTTTCGCCCTGCTTGTTCTCGCCGCCGTCGTACTCCTTGTGACGGCCACGCATGACCACCTCAACGGCAGAAATTGCGCCGGTGTCATCGCGCTGGAATGAGCCGGTGAAGCGCAGCGGCACGCTGTCGGCACCCGGTGACGCGTACTGCGCCCACAACTCAACGTCAGGCAGACCGCCCAGCGTCCACTCAAGCGACAGCGCGTCGTCGTCGAGGCCGAGGTCAATCGACACCGAGCCCGGCATCCCGCCGCCGCGATATTTCTCAAGCTTGCGGGTCAGCTTTGGCAGGGTGACGGATTCAACGACGCCCATGTAGCTGAGACCGTCGTTAAACATATTCAGGTATTTCAGTTTGCGTGGTAACGCCATGCTCTGAGCTCCTTAGCTGTTGACCGAGTCTGACAGGTCTGCCAGATAGGTATCGGTGATGCGCTGGCGCAGGGTCAGGTTTTCCAGCGGCGGGACGGGGGTGTAGTCGTAATCGATATACAGTTTCCCGGCTTTCAGTGTTTCCACGCTGTTTGACTCCGGGTCGTACCAGCATGAGCCGTCAACGATATAGCCGTTATTTTTCAGCTCGCGGAATTTGGCATTGATACCGGCGACGATGTCGCGGATGAGCGTTGCAGAAACCGGCTTATCCATCGCCCACGCGTGCGCCTCCGCCATCGTGTCGGCCAGCACCTGCGCCGTGCGGGTGTAGTTTTCAAACACGAATAACGGATCGTCCGAGCAGGTGCGGTTGCCCCAGAACTTAAAGCCATCGTTGCGGATGAGCGTTGTCACCCCGGCCTGATTCAGCAGATTGGCGTCGGTAGCCTGCTCCTGCAAATCCCATGAGACCGAGGCGCTTACGCCGGTGACGCCATTCACGCCGACGTTGGACAGCGTTTTGTGCCAGCCGATTGTCTGGTCGATTCTGGCACGCAGGCCGAGCGCGCGGGCGGTCGCCCATGCAATATCCGTTTCGTTCGCCGTGGTGTCCCATGCCAGAAAATCAGGATGAATGACCATGAGCTCGCGCTGGCTGAAGTTCTCACGGTATTTGATGGCGTCGGAAATGGTCTTGCAGCCCCACGCGCTAACATAGCCAAACGCGCGCAGGCTCTGGCAGGTCGACGCAAGTGCGGTCGCCACTTCCTGCGTATCCAGCCCCGGCACGCCGAGAATGCGCGGCTTAACGCCGGTGACGGTTTTCGCCGTTAATAGCGCTTTCAGCCCGGTGTATTTGCCGTTTTCGTCCGTCGTGCCGATGATGTTGGAAATGGTTTCTTTCTGCGCCGCTTCCGGGTCTGACGGGTCGTCGGTACCTTCGGGAACTCGCACCACCACAATGACCGGCTTGCACTGGTCGGCGATGGCCTGCAGGGATTTTGACAGCGTGCCTTTTTTACCGGCTTTACCGATAGCCGTTTGCACGCTGGTAATCAGCACCGGCTCGTTAAGAGGAAACGTCTTGTCGTCAGCATCGCTGGCCGTGCAGACCATGCCGATGATGGCCGTCGAGACGGTGGAAATGGTGCGCGTGCCATCGTTAATCTCGATGACCTCGACGCCGTGATGATAGTCGCCCATCTGTTTAACTCCGTGGTTAGGGGGTGCGACTATTTTCTGTTGTGTGTCGCGCAGGCGCGATGCAATGCCGTTGGTGGAGGGATAACACAACATACAAAAAAGCCCTCCGGGTGGAGGGCTTCGTTTATTCTGGTCTTTCCGGCCACTCAATATGCGGCGCGATGGACGTATCTATGGCTTCGAGCTCATCAAGATAGTCTAACCACTCGTTGTACTGACTTTTTTCAGTGTCCTTCAGACGGCCAATCGCGGCCTTGCCTGGCCACTGCTTAGCGCTCATATAGTTGTTTGCAGCATCAATTCGGTTCTGTTTTTCAACGCTCGCTTGACACACAATTTCTTCGTGAGTCGGTGGTGGGACATCGCCCCATGTAGGCATACCGTCAGCGCCAGCAGTTAAAATTTTACCTTTCGGCGCGTCAGTCGAGTACTTTTCATGAATCTCATCAGAAATTTCAACTGCATCATCTGGCCATGTACCAGCAGCATCATATTCATCTTTCCAGCCGAAGTAATAAAACGCATTATTTTTAGCGCTGTAGAAATATTTCATGGTCATTTCCCAATAGCGAAAAACATTGCGCGAGTGCTTGTAATACCACCCGCAATAGTTGTTATCAGCGTGACCACAGCATCAAAGCCAGTCAGCGAGTGGTTCTCGCAGCTCACAGCCGCCTGAACATAGTTTTTCTTGGTAGCGAACACAGCAATCAATCTCAAAGGGAACGACTGAGGAAACGTTATTGGAGTTGTAACTCCCGTCCCAACGGTAGTTGAGTTATTCACCAATCGGTTAAAAGCCATGAGCTTATAACCGCCGGGCAGCGTGTAAACAACTGTTTCTGCATCGGGTTCGCTAATGGAGTATTGCAAACCGAGGTTTTTTAGAACTTCACCAACCAAACCGGCGTCGGCCATTTCTTTTAATGCGTTCGCAATCATCAGGTATTGTGCATGTGGGTTATTTCCCGCGACATGCTTTTTAAGCAAATCATCAGCATAGGCTTTCACCTCGATAACCTTGTCGTCGACATACTGCCGCGTTGCCAGCACCACCGACGGGTCGATTTTCAGGGTAATGGCCGACGTGCTCGATACAATCAGAATCATTCGGATGGTCTGCGTGCGGCCGCTCCCCTCCTGCAGCTGCGGCTTGTAGGTCTCCGGGCAGTTTGCCACAGCAATCAGAATCCCCTCATCGTCGTAGAGACCAATCTCGCGTATCCAGAAACCGCCCTCATTCTCGGGAATAATCTGTTCCGCGATAATCTGGCTGGTATTGGCCGGGTCAACATTCAGCTGGTTCAGCGGCGCGATGCGCTTCTGGTTAATGAGCTTCGTCTGCGCCGGGTCAGGGGTCGGCAGCGTACCATTCGCATCACCGACGGCCATCTGCGTCAGGTTTAGTCTGGTACCGAGTGCCGCCGCGTTCGCCAGCCGCGCCGCGCCCTGATTGGTCAGAATGGCAAGATATTTTGCGGTCATGCGTTCACTCTCAGGTTATCAATCAAATGGATGGCCGAGGCCGGGTAATATTCACCGCCGACGACAATTTCCTCGGGGGTGTAGGGGTAAACGGTGAGCGCGTCGCCGTCGTAGCATCCCGCGCCGACATACAGCTCACCGGTCGCACTCAGGCTGATAGCAAGCCCCGTCAGGTGGCGGCTTGCCGGTTTGGCGTCTTCAATCAGGCGCTCGAGCTCCTGATACATTTCGTCAGTGATGCCGCTGTCGAGCACGCCGACAACGAGGCGGAATGTTCCAGGCTCCTCATTGAGCTGCCACCACTCGCGCACCTCAATCAGAAAGCCGAGCGGCTCGACCACCCGACGCAATGCACTGATGGTGCCTTTGTGCTGATGGACGAAAAACGACGACGCGCAGACGCTGCGCTTTGTCGCCTCCGGCCACTTCTCATCCCACCGGTCGACCGACAGCGCCCACGCCAGATACGGCAGCAGGTTTACCGGGCAGGTGCGCCAGTTCCACAGGGTGCGCAGCGGTACCGGCACGCGCTGAATCTCAGCGAGCGCGGCAGCGGCGGCAACCTCCAGCGGCGACGAGCCGACGGGTAACAGCCGGTCACTCATCCGAGCCCCCGATAGTTATCTGGTACTCGGTACAGTTCGACGCCTGCGACTTACTCAGCACAATATCGGCCTGCGGTGATGCCAGCTCGACACGCTGCACCCCCTCAACATGCAGCGCCGCGTAAATGGCTGACAGCCGGATATCACGCCCGAGGCGGTGCTGCGCGCTGATATAGCTCTGAAGCCTCTGCTCTGATGCCTGCCTGATGGGCTCAGATTCGGGACCGGGGTAAACGTAGAGCGTCGCGTCAATCTGGTACGGCACAATTTCAGCTGACTGGACGGTTACCCGGTCGGCCACCGGGCGCACATCCTCGGCATTCAGCGCCTTATCAACAATCGCCAGTAATTCAGGGCTCGCGGTGCCGTCACCCTCGCGCGATAAAACGGTAATCGTCACACAGGCGGGCGACGGGCTTTCGACCGAGACGTCAGCGACCCGCCCGTCGGCGCTGCGGCCGTGATACTCATAAGCACCGACCGGACCCGCCACGCTCAGGCCTTCAAATGCCTGTTGCGTACGCAGACGGAGGTCGGTGTCGGACTCCATAACAGCAGGCGTCGGCGGGATGGTAGTGTCATCCGCCGGGGTGATGGTCAGTCGCGCGGTATTGTTGTTCCCGGCCACGACGTCAAGATCGTGACCGGTTGAATAGGCCAGCGTTACCGCCTGCGCGGCTTCATTCACACGCTGACGCCAGATAACTTCACGGTAGGCGTTTTCCTGCAGCAGCTTCACAATCGGCTCTGACTCAAGTGCCAGCGTCCGGGCGATAGCCTCCTGCTGATTTTCGGGATAAAGCGATATTAGCGTCGCGATGCGTTCGGCAAGAATGGTTTCAAAGTCCAGTTCTTCCACCACATCGGGAACGGGTAACTGATTCAGGTCAACGGTTGCCATAGTGATTAGCTCAGTGGAATGGTGATGGAAAATGGCTGGCCGCCGGTCGAACGGGTGCCGGTGATGTCGACATACAGCCCGCCGTCGGTCTCCGACCGTTCAAAGGTAATGGTCGCGAGGTCTACGCGTGGCTCCCACTTCTGGATTGCGGAATAGCACGCGGCCATAATCTGCAGGCGCAGCGCCGGGTTCTGCGGCTGGTCAATCATCTGCGACAGGAGCGAGCCGTATTCACGACGCATGACGCGCGAGCCTACCGGCGTTACCAGAATGTCGCGCACGCTTTGCCGGATATGCTCAACCTCAGAGATACTGAGGCCGGTCTGGCTGTTCATTCCCAGATAACGCACCGTCATTTGATGCCCTCCGTCCAGCTTCCGCCCCGTTCGACGCCGCCGTGGTCGTGGTTATCCACCTGCACGCCGTTTGATTTCAGTGTCCCGCCGGTGTGCTCGATGTTCCCGCTCATCTCCCCGCCGTTCTTCACTTCGAGCGTGCCGGTCGTCAGCTTGTTGGTGCATACCACCTCCGGCGTATCGAGCGTGATGCGGCTCGACGCTTTCACCAGCACCACCGGCACGGTGGCCGTAATGGAATCATATGCGGTGACGTCAGCGGTTTTGATGCCTGACACGGTGAGCGCCCCGTTTTCGGGTTCGTACTCGATGACCGCCCCGTCAGGAAAGGAAACATGAAGCGCATCAGGGGAGGCAGACGGCGCAGGATTGTCATCCGAGAAAATGCCGGGCAGAACAAAGGCCGTATCGAGTTCGCCGCCTATCGCCAGTAAAAGCACCTGCTCACCAACGGACGGAGCCCACCATACGCGTGATCGACCGGCGCGACTGGTAAGCCAGTTCAGCCAGGTGGTTTCCATGCCGCCGGTCTGGACACGACAAAGCCCCTCGTAGTGGTCGACGTCGGTGACGATGCCGGTGCGGATAAGGTTGCGGATCGCGCGAGCGATTTCCTGCAGAGAATTTAGATTATTCATGGGGAAATGATGACGAAGAGCAAGAATTCTGACTACGTACAAGAGTTCTTTGAACGCTCCTACAACGAAGCGCCATCACTATCCCCCCTAAAAAAGTCAAATCCGAAATTTTTACTAAAGCGTTGCAATTTTTCCAATGTCGATATCTCACCCAGTAAAAACTCATCTTGATCTTTTAAAAGATCATTCGTTAATATTGATACATTCAACTCTTCTTTTAATTGGTAACAAGCATTATCAAATCTTACCAATATTTAAACTTACAAGGACATATGCATGCAAAATGATGAATTACATTTTTCTGAAAACATAGAGCTAGATGTTGATGTTTACATTGATGATAACTTCATCACCAAAGGTGTATTTATTATAAAGAGCAACGCTGTACCTTTTTTAAGCATTGATTTTCCAGGGATGCTTGAATTAAAAAGAACCAAGAGCTTTAAAGGTACCGAATCAGTGATAAGCTGCTCTCACAAAAATGATGTCTTTCTCCTGCACTCATGCAGCATACATTCCAACTGCATATACCCTAAATTCATCATTAAAAACAATGCTCATCACTCGTATTCCAAAATATACATATCCATACCAGGTCTATTTACTTTCTTTAATGGTCTAAATGGATTTCATGCAGAAAACGACTGTCTGAGCAAGAAAATAAAAAGTGAATTTCTTAATACAAAGTTCAAACATAATAAAGCAGAGTACGAACTAACTATCTCCCACAGTTTTTCTATCTCCCATAATGAAAATGACACCACAATATCTGAGGATTCAACAGTTTGCATTGAAAAAAATAATGGTACACTATCCCTTGAAGAAGCACAGAAACTATCAATACTGATGGTTAATTTTTTCTCACTAATCTTGGGTGCGGGCCTCTCCATTAAATACGTTTCACTAGGTAGTGAGAATAACATTTACTCTCCTTTTTATTTCCCATATCGATATTCAGACGCTAACAATATAACCTATCAAGCCAAGGCATTAATAACCCACCCATTAAACATAACCAATGAACAGTGGGCTTTAATTTTTAAAAATTATTTTTCAGATGAAAATTCATCTGAATTTCAAAATGTATGGGCTAGACTCGTTAGCATGCATTCTTACAATGGTTACTGGGAATATAAAATACTGGGACTCGCAAGCATTCTAGATGTTTACAGCCAACAACTAGTTGATAGCAGTGCAAAAGTTAGAATCCCTCCATCCAAAATGAAAGAGATAAAAAACGATCTAATTTCTTTACTGGATGAAAAAGCAAAACTTTTGGATCTGAATAACCCCACTAACAAGATAATATTAGACTCGCTCAGCAAGCATATAATAAACTTCAAAAACACCATCACGCCAAATTTTCAAGAGCGATATCAATACGCTTTAAAAACCATCGATAATGATTTATTGGAGATTATAAACTTCACAGAGCAGGACTTCATCACAATAAAAAAAATTAGAGATGCTGCTGCACATGGCATACCTATAGAGTTCACATCAGATAAAGGAAAGGACAACTCCCCCAGCAAGATAAATATATTGCTAAACAAATTAGCATTACTACTTACATGTTTAGCATTTAAAAAGTTAGGCATCACGGAAAAGCATTTTGCAAAAATGATATCAGCCTCACATAACAATATAAAAATGAATGCTCTTCTCGATGAGATGAAATTGGATATTTACATAGGAGAAGGCAAGGTGATCGATATTGATTACGATACCTTTTCAAAAATGAATAATGTATTCGCCTTTGACTTCCCAGTCTTAGAAAATAAAAAAACAAACAGTCTTAGTTTTTTCGATCCGAAGTTGATTGACATGATGGAATATTTTAGAACTTCAAGAGGCCGAACGTTCTCTACAGAGGGTTTTTGCAATTATATATATGAAAACTACCATTTGGATGGAATATTTTGCCTTGAAATTATCGGCAAACTCTATTGCAAGTATAAAGATAAAACGATAATTGCTTATAACTCACCTTGGATATCATTTAAAAAATAGACAACATCACAAAGAACATCATAGCAAATGGGTGTTTGTAATATTTCCAAACACCCACTTCAAGTAATAAAATTGTTAATTAAAGCTATTAATTACCAAATCTCGAATGAGTATTTCATCTTCAAAACTGAAACCAAGTAACGGACGTTCCGCGTACTGAACCTCCTTACCATGTGTGTTTGGTCTGTCTTTTAGTCCGTACTGGTGTATCTGCGCTATACGCTGCACTTTGCCGGTGAATTCGACCACCGCGCTGTTTTCGCGGCCAGTGGCTTTCATGTAGCGGCTTGTTCGGAGCTTCTGGAACATCGCCCGTTTAATCCGCCCGGTTTTAGCCCTGAGCGGCTGACGCTTTCGCGCCTGATACGGTGAGCCGTCCGGTGCTTTCTGCAGCTTGATACGTTGCTGTTGCGACTTGCGCAGCTCCTTTGCTATCTCTCCGGCAAGCTTACGGCGTGCAGCAGGTGACAGGGCAGCAATCAGACTATTGAGCCGGTCATCAAAGGGCTTAAATTCACTCATCCCATTTACTCGCCAGCTCTCCGTCAAGATAGAGCTCTTTTGGTGGGGTTACTGGCTCCGGCAGCGGAGGCTCAGGTGCATAGCTCACGTGCAGCGCGCCGTTTTCCTCCCTTATGATGGTGCGCTCGGTGAGCTGCAGGCTGATGCTGATATCGACGCTGTCCCCGTCGTTCAAATCCATCTGGAAACGGTAGCCCTTTTTGCGCCCGTCATCGAGCGTGCAGATATCCGGCTGGTTTTCCCTTAGCCATGCGGCCACAGGCACGAAAATCAGGTCAGGGTCGCCCACAAAGTCACACACGATCACATTCAGGGTATAAATTTTCTCGTGCGACAGCGAGGCCGCGAGACGCGCATCGATATTCCCCTCATCGGCAAAGATGCGCATCATTTCGGGATTTGTTTCAAGCTGCGGAACGGCTTTAATCAGAGCTTCGCGCAGGCTGCGTGCTTTCTTCATCGAGTTTATCCTGACAGTCTTTGACGGTTTCAACCTGCAGCGCGCAGGCGGCGAGCGCGTGCTCAAGCCTGCGAATATCGGCGCTCAGGTCGCCATTAGTGCCCGGGTCGCTTCCCGGCATCGGGCAATAGCTCACCTTCGGGCAGGCGCTGTAAACAATGACCGGCGGAGGCGCAACCAGCGCGGGTGTGCAGCCTGCGCACAACATCAGGCAACTTATCGGCATACCAGCGGCGTAGTGTTTCATTCTCATTAATCAGCCTCGTAATGGTTTGTTCACGTCGCACGGCCATTGCACCTGCGGCCAGCAGTTCGCCGCGTAAACTGACCTGTGCGGTTTCATTTCGCCTGGCAATTCCCTGCGAAACGGAAAGCTGATTTTTCAGCATGCCGATCGCGGTTTTTTGTTCCGTGGCGACCCTGTTCGCCCGTTCAAACGAGCGCGTCAGGTTGCCGTTTTCATGACGCTGCCAGAGCACAACCGCAATAAGCGCGGCCAGTAAAAACAACATCACTTTCATTGAATCCCCCTGAGGCAGTAAGCACGCTCGCGCGCGCGGCGGTTTTCCAGCCCTTTGTTAATTTCACCGTTCACGTAAACCCAGCGGGTGAGCTGGTCGCACGCCTGCGGCCATTGCTGGCGTTTGATAAACGAGACCAGCGTCGACCGGCAGGCCGCGCCGGTTCCCACGTTGAATGAGAAGCTGACCAGCGCGTCGTAAACCTGCGGCGGCATTTTCACCGGCGCGCATACGGCCAGACGTTTCTCGACGTTCAGCACATCCGCGACGAGATTCGCCGCCGCCTGCCGCTCGGTGATTTCCCCCTTTGGCACGACGCCTGCAGTGTGGCCGATGCCCGATGTCCACACTCCCGCGCTGCACTGGTAAGGCGTCAGGCGACAGCCTTCGAGGTCGGCAATCAGCGCCAGCCCCCCGGGCGAGGTGTTAAGCAGACGAAAGTCAGGCATCAGCGCTGCCAGCGCCAGCACGGCGGCCACACTGCATTTTTTAACGATTGATTTCACGAATAGCCCCTTTATCGAGTCCGAGCGATGTCAGATAGAGGTACGTCTTGCGCTTAAACCAGTAGTTCGTCAGCGCGGTAAAAATGGCGCATCCGCCGCCCACGTAAAGCGCCATCTTTTCGGGGGACATTGCCCCGACATACGCCAGCCCCACGGCCAGCCAGTAGGCAATAAACGTGGTGATTTTTTCCATACTCAGTCCCATAGATTCACCGTTTCTGTTCTGGCCGCGCTTTCGGTCTCGGGCAGCTCAACTGCCGTGCCGTGCGGCAGGATCACGCCGAGCTCAGACAGGCCGGGATTAGCCTCTAAGACGGTTTCGACCACGCCCTCAGTGCGCCCGTAGTACCTGGCGCAAATCGCGTCGAGGGTGTCGCCCTGCAGCGCATACGCTTTCATCAGATTTGCCCCACAATGCAGCGCGCTTTGTCCTGGATGCGCGCCACAGACCAGCGCATGTCCCGCCACATTTCATCGATGGTGCTGTCGATGCTGTCAGCCTTTTTGTCTCCTTTGGCGGTCGCATCCACGCCGCGAAAACGCTCATATAGCGTGGCCGTCGTCATCGAGCACACGGCGTTGAAGTAGTGGAAAACGCGCACGCTCTCGCCGTCGAGCTCGTCGGTCGGGACATCCGCCAGCGTGGCGTAACCGGCATCGAGCTGACTTTCGCGCCAGTCGCTCAGCTCCGCGTTTGTCTCCGCGATCGCGTTTTTAAT
The DNA here is from genome assembly GCF_008364555.1 of Enterobacter vonholyi. Classification (GTDB taxonomy): domain Bacteria; phylum Pseudomonadota; class Gammaproteobacteria; order Enterobacterales; family Enterobacteriaceae; genus Enterobacter; species Enterobacter vonholyi. Next base: position 30,051 of record NZ_VTUC01000014.1, on the reverse strand, counting down.
CGCCCGGCGCAGGCGCACGGGGGAAACGGTCTGCTCTAAACGCATTTCCTCGCGCACGCGCTTCGGATCAACGTCAGGAAAAAACGGGGTGTTTTTGATTACCGGCTCGCTCACGCCCGGCGGCGGTATCACCACGCCCGGCACATCCTGCGGCTCTTTTTTTGGCTCAATAATCAGTGTCGTCATGACAACCTCGGGTAATGGGTGGGCGGTGGACGCCGGTCGCAGTCAGGGCAATTGATACCCGCATTGACCGGCGTGCCGCCCGGCTCGGGGAGCGCTCGTTTAACCTGCGGCTTTTGCCGCATTTGGTGGACGCCCGCGCCGTGCCGCCGGTTTGGCGGCAGGTTTGCGCGTGCGCGGTTGAGTCGTTTTGGTTTTCGGCGCCGGTTCGGGTTTTGGCCTGAGCTGGCGCGCTAACTGCTCGATATCCTTTTTCACCCCGATAGTGCTTTCTAACTGGATCGCACGCTGCAGGTGTGCCATCGCCTCCGGCAGTTGCTCCGCATCACGCAGCACGTAGCCGGTGATTTTGTGCAGCTTCGCACGCACGATATCGGGCATATCCGCGCGCTCGGTCAGCGCGATAGTGTCAAGCAGGTTCGCCAGATTGACCGGCTGTTTTGCCGTGAGCAGGCGCTGCGCGGCCAGTGCCACTTCTTCGGCCAGCAGGCACGGCGTCGGACGGCGACCGACCGGCATGGTCAGGCCGTAGGTCATCGCATAGCGGGCGATTTCCAGCGCCCCGGCGATATCGTCAGCATCGAGACGCCAGAGCATCACCGTCATGACGATGTCATCCTGCGCGCCTTTGCCGTTTGCGAGGACGCCAGCGACCCACGGCAGGTAGAACGGCAGCAGCTCGCGCTTTTTCGCAGCTTTGCGCTCTTTGGAGCTGATTTGTTTTAGCGTGCGGTTGTCTGCGGCCAGCTTAACGAGCATCTGCTCATAGGCAGTTGCATTACGCAGCGGGACAGCAGCCCGCTGCGCTGTTTCAGAGGCCGAGACCCGCATCATGTGACGCGCTGCGGGACTCGTCATGGTTTACTCTCCGCTTTCCGGTGCTGCAGGTGCGGTGAAGTCACCGAGCTTGATGTTTTCAATCAGGCAACCGGCGGCGTAAGCCTCAACCACGTAGTCAATATTCATTGACTCGTAGTTTTCTACGCGGTCTTTCTTCGGCTCTTCGATAATGGCGCGGCGGTGTGCGTCATCCATGAAGTAAATCGACAGGTTATCGAGACGCGTGACCATCAGCGCATCTGCCGGGAAGTAAGGCACGCGCACGGCTGGCAGGTTGCCGATTCGCTTCTGGCTGATGATGATGTCAGCGGCCAGCGACTCGGTGTTTTCCTGGTCTTTGTTGACGATCGGGAAATACTTATCAGCCATCAGCTTACGGCCGGTGATGACGACCAGCTCCGGGTCATCCTGATAAATCTCGTCAATCAGGTTACCGGTGGCATCCATGACCAGCGCGTCGAGGTTCGCATAGTCGCCGTTTTTACCCACGCGGATCACTTCAGAAATAACCGTACCGTCCTCGGCGGTGATTTTCGACATCACGCGCGCTGGTGCTTCATTGCGGTACTTCTGCAGCCAGCCCGTCGCCACGTCCTGCAGCATCGGATTCTTTTTACGGTCGGAGGTCGCCGCGCGCTCGATGCCGTTGAAACCGGCCATGATGAAATCGAGTGACTGGCGCTTGATAATCGCGTCACGGATACGGGTCTGGAAGTCCTGGAATCTCGCCCACAGGTCGAGCTGTTTGTAGCGGATATGGAAGTCAAAGTTAATCTGCGCGCACTCGTATTTATTCGACTCCAGCGCGGTAAAGTCAGCGGTCGTACGCTCATCATCACCGGCGGTGTCGGCGGTGCTGGCAATCGTACCGTTAACGCCTACCCCGACTTTTTCGCCTTTCAGCTCGTCGACCGGCACGATGTTGATTTTGGTCAGAAACGCAGATGACATCTGCAGGGTGGTCATCAGGGTTTGCGTGACCGACGGCTCGACGGTGAATTTTTTCGCCACGTCATCGGTGGAAACGCCGTTCAGCTCCGCGACGCGGGACAGGTAGGCATTAAATTTAAAGCGGGTATCTTTACGCATGGTGTTTCCTGTTCGGGTAAAAAGGTTGAGACCGGGCAACGCGCCCGGCGTGTTATCAGCAGTTGGTCAGCAGCTCGTCGCCCGTACCGCCTTTTGAAAGCTCGCGGCGCGGCTGGCGCTGGCTTTCGGTGCTGTCGAGAGAGCTTTTCAGGGAGGTGAACGCCTGCGCGTTTTCATCGACTTTGCTGTTCACGTCCTGCTTAAGCTGTGCAAAAGCGGTCTCCAGCTCGGTGACGCGCTGGTCGGTAGCGTTGAGATTGGTTTGCACCTGCTCGGTGACGGTGGTCACCGCCTCATGCACATCAGCGAGACGCGCGTCATCGCTGGCCTGCTTACGGCCAAAAATGGCTTTAACCTTATCGGTCAGGCTGTTGAGCCTGGTGTCGGGGACGTCCTCAAACTCCAGCTCAGCCAGTGAGGCCACAGAAAAAACGTCGTCCGGCTGGTCTTTTTTACCGGCGAGCGGGTTCTGCGCGGCGCGGCTGCAGAATTCGAGGTATTCGGTGCCGAGGCTTGCCGGGTCATCGGTGACGGCAAGCCCGATGAGGTAACACTTGCCGCTGTTGGCAAAGTTCGGGCGGATCTCCATGGAGGTGTAAACCTTCTGCCCGGCCTTAACCATGCTGACCAACTCGTCGAGCGGCTGGATTTTGCCGTACAGCGCTTTTTTGCCCTCGAGCGCAGAGCCATCGCTGATAATCTCCGCCTTAAGCTCGGTCACATCGCCATAGCGTTTAAACGGACTGTCGGGCATCAGCCCCCGGATATGTTCGAGGTTAATGCGGCAGCCGTAGACGCGCGGGTCGAACGTGTCGGCCATATCCTGAATATCATCGCCGCTGATGACGCGGCCATCGCAGGTGTCACCCTCGACGCCGATGCGAAACCATTTAGAGACTTTCTTTGCCATTGTTCAGGTGTCCTGATGTTGGGTTTTCGGGTCGGGTTTAGTTTCCCGACTCTGACCCGTATCAGCCACCGCTTACGATCTGATTAGATGTGACACAACAGGCACTTAGCGCTTATAACACCCCATTTCCTTAGCCTTGCCACGTAACACCAAAAACGAGGCAAGCATGACCATTTCAACTGACCTTTCACTGCTCAATGACCCGCGACGACAGGCGCGCCTGTTGTACTGGCAGGGGTTCGCCGTGCCGCAAATCTGCGACATGCTGCAGCTCAAGCGCCCGACCGTACAGAGCTGGAAACAGCGCGATGGATGGGAAGAAACCGCGCCGATTAACCGCGTGGAATCGACGCTGGAGGCGCGGCTTATCCAGCTCTACGCAAAGCCAGACCTGACCGCGCATGACTTCAAAGTCGCTGATTTTCTGTCGCGCCAGATGGAGCGGCTCGCGCGCGTTAACCGCTACGGCCAGACCGGAAACGAGGTGGATTTAAACCCTAATATCGCCAGCCGCAACAAAGGCGATCGCAAAAAGCCGAAACGTAATTATTTCAGCGAGGAGGCCATAGAGAAACTGGAAGAGATTTTCTTCGACCAGTCGTTTGAGTATCAGCTCCGATGGCATAAAGCAGGGTTAGAGCACCGCATCCGCCACATCCTGAAATCGCGCCAGATTGGCGCGACGTTCTACTTTGCCCGTGAGTCCCTCCTGCGCGCGCTTAAGACCGGGCAAAACCAGATATTTTTGTCGGCCAGTAAAACGCAGGCTTACGTTTTCCGTAAGTACATCATCGCCTTTGCCCGTCTGGTTGACGTCGACCTGTCAGGCGACCCGATCGTCATCGGCAACAATGGCGCTGAGCTGATTTTTCTCGGGACCAATTCCAACACCGCGCAGAGCCACAACGGCGACCTGTACGTCGATGAAATTTTCTGGATCCCCAATTTCCAGAAGCTGCGCAAAGTAGCCTCCGGTATGGCCTCGCAGTCACACCTCCGTACAACCTATTTTTCGACGCCGTCGACGCTGGCTCATGGCGCTTACCCGTTCTGGTCAGGCGAGCTGTTTAACCGTGGCCGCAGCAACCGCGACGAACGTGTCGACATTGATATCAGTCATCAGGCGCTTGCCGGTGGCGTGCTGTGCGGAGACGGCCAGTGGCGGCAGATTGTCACCATTGAGGACGCGCTCGCCGGTGGTTGCACCCTGTTTAACCTCGACCAGCTCAGGCAGGAAAACAGCGCGGATGACTTCCGTAACCTGTTTATGTGCGAGTTCGTCGACGATAAGGCGTCGGTATTCCCGTTCGAGGAGCTGCAGCGCTGCATGGTCGATGCGATGGAAGAATGGGAGGACTTCGAGCCGTTCGCCGACCGTCCGTTTAACTGGCGCCCGGTCTGGATTGGCTATGACCCGTCACACACCGGCGACAGCGCCGGGTGCGCGGTACTGGCTCCGCCGCTCATTGCCGGTGGCAAGTTCCGCATCCTTGAGCGTCATCAGTGGAAAGGCATGGACTTTGCCGCACAGGCCGAGGCCATCCGGGCGCTGACCGAGAAGTACACCGTCGACTATATCGGCATCGATGCGACCGGCATCGGCCAGGGTGTTTACCAGCTCGTGCGCTCATTCTTCCCGGCGGCGCGCGCTATCCGCTACACGCCGGAAATGAAAACCGCAATGGTGCTGAAAGCGAAAGACACCATCAGGCGCGGGTGTCTGGAATACGACGCCGGTGCGACCGACATCACGCAGTCATTTATGGCTATCCGCAAAACCATGACCAGCAGTGGCCGCAGCGCCACTTATGAAGCCAGCCGCAGCGAGGAATCCAGCCACGCGGATGTCGCGTGGGCGACCATGCATGCGTTGGTAAACGAGCCGCTATCAGCCGGTAGCGGTATGCAATCAACTACAATTCTGGATATTAACTACTGATGAAAAAAAGCCAAAAGAAACAGCCAAAACAAACCAGCATGACTGTCAGCGCGCCGCAGAAAATGGAGGCCTTCACTTTTGGTGAGCCGTCGCCCGTTCTGGATCGCCGCGACATCCTCGACTATGTCGAATGCATCAATAACGGCAAATGGTACGAGCCGCCGGTCAACTTCTCGGGACTGGCAAAAAGCCTGCGCGCAGCCGTACACCACAGCTCCCCGATTTACGTCAAGCGCAACATTCTGACCAGCACCTTTATTCCGCACCCGTTGCTGTCTCGTCAGGACTTCAGCCGCCTTGTGCTCGATTATCTGGTGTTTGCTAACGGCTACCTTGAAAAGCGAATGAGCGTTACCGGCCAGCTCTTTAAACTGGAAACTTCCCCGGCCAAATACACCCGCCGGGGAGTAGAGGAGGGGGTTTACTGGTACGTGTCGGACTACACACACCCGCACCAGTTCGCCCCCGGTTCGGTGTGCCATCTGCTTGAGCCGGATATCAATCAGGAGCTCTACGGGATGCCGGAATACCTGAGCGCGCTCAATTCCGCCTGGCTGAATGAATCCGCTACGCTGTATCGTCGAAAGTATTACCAGAACGGCGCACACGCGGGCTACATCATGTATGTGACCGATGCGGCTCAAAACAGCACCGACATTGAAGCAATTAGAAAAGCCATGGCTAACTCGAAGGGTATGGGGAATTTTAAAAATATTTTCCTCCATGCTCCTAACGGTAAACCGGACGGGATCAAGATTATTCCGCTGAGTGAAGTCGCCACGAAGGATGATTTTTTTAACATCAAGAAGGTGAGCGCCGCTGACCTGCTCGATGCGCACCGCGTGCCGTTCCAGCTCATGGGCGGCAAGCCTGAAAATATCGGCTCGATGGGTGATATCGAGAAGGTGGCGCGGGTGTTTGTACGTAACGAGCTGACGCCGCTGCAGGAGCGGTTTAAAGAGATAAACGACTGGTTAGGAATGGAGGTGATCCGCTTTAAGGATTACAGCATCGATACCGAGTAACCCCGCCCAAAATGCCGCCTACGGGCGGTACACCCTCAGACCTCACCAGACGCCGCACACGCCACGCAATCCCGTCACCGCCCACGATTAAACCTCACCTCACAGCGCGCCGCCACGACGCGCACAGACGCGCAAAATAAATCCTGTCTCCACGCCTGGCGCGCAGTGCTATCCCCGCCTCGCCTGCCCGCTTAACGGGTCGCTTTAAATGCAGGTGCATCAGGAGCCCCGAGCCGCGCCAGCGCTGGCGCTGGCTCGCAAATACTGGAATCAAAAACGAATGCAAACTCATGCACCTGATGCATGCGCCGCTAAAAAAGTGAATAATTCGGGTCAAACTCCTCGCTTTTTGCCTCTACTTTTTTCATTGAGGCCAGAAAGTCCATACCATCATTTAGCGATACCGGTCGCTCGTACTCAATCATAAAAATGCCATCATAAGTGCGCCCCAGCCAGTACCCGCCGCCGCAATCTTTAGGCCGCTGGAAGAAAACCCACCCTCCGGGGCGGTAATACTCTAAGGTCTTACCCCGATAGACCACCTGAAAATCTAAGTCATGACCCGCCATAACCCCTCCAGAAATGCTAACGCCTCGCCGGGCTCGTTGTTCAACGCCACCGGCACTGAAAGCAAGTTTCAGCATCGGCGGAGTTTGTTAATGCAGCCAGCTATCGTCCTCCCATACCTGCTGCATGATTTCCATTACTCGCTTTTTATCTTCGTCCAGTTTCAAACCGCTTAGCTCAACACCATTTGCAGAACCTTTGCGAATGCGGATCGCAGTCTTTGGGTAAATAGGTTGAAGATTGCGGTACAACTCAGCCTCAAGTGCATCCAACGTCGTTTGGCTAATTTTTTGCTCTTTATCCAGCGTGATATTGATTCTCATAAACTATTCAGCCTTATAAAAAATATCATCTTCGGTTTCGTTATTTTCGCTGTTTGCAAGATCCGCAATGAGAGTGAGCGCGAGCTTTAAGTCTGTTGGTTTGCAGTTTGCAATCAGAGATACCTCGGCAATAAATTGCACGCATGCCCACTTTTGCTGAGTTCGGCTGAAATGTTCGCCAACCATGAAATCCCTCCCATAGAGTTTTTACTGTATGTTTGTACAGTATCACGTATTAGCAAAAGATGGGAAGAGAAAAAAAACGTGTGAATGTTGTATGTGCATGATATGGATGAATATTAAGTGCCATTGTTTGTTACTGCTCCCGCTAAAGCCGCAACGCGTCTTAGTATTCGCTTGGCTTGAGCCTGATGCGATGGCGCTGCGGAAAATACTTCTCCCTTAGCCGTTCCGCGCAACCATTTACCGTTAAAGCAACTCTTACCACCTGCCATAAGGTGCAGGGCTTCGCCCCGGCTGATGGTGATGCCGGTTGTGAGCTGTACCTCGTCGATAGTTTTCGACAAAGCTGCTTTTTGTTCGTCCGTTCCATGGATGAATTTTCGTCGTGTTGATGGTTTTTGCTTCCTCAGTCGGTTCGCCAGCTCTCGTCTTTCACGACGACTCAGCGGTTTTGTTAAATCCAATATCGGTGGATCGCTTTCGCTTCCCGTACAGTTATTGACAGAACTCCGAGGGACGGCGAAGCCGTCCTGAAGGTCAACGGCCAAATCAACGACACGCTTAGGAACAATTTTCCACTGCGTAAGCCGGGTTAAAATCGGAGTGCCTGCGCCAATGGCGGAATCGTACACACCTTTGATACAGACAATTTCCTCACAATATTGATTGAGCTCTGTTCGCGGCTCGTAAAGAATACGCACCTGTAATTCGTCCCGACGGACGAAAGGTCCGCCCTGAGCGTTAACATAGTCAGTCCAGCGGCCAAAATGAGCAGCATCATGTACTTCGGCGAATTCAACACTAAGCGCTCTTGCTGTTTCTGGGTCAGCCATTTTTCGAAGCTCCCTATATACCGTCACAGGAGCACCGCCGATAAACTGAAACTGACGTATGTGCCAGCGAGCCGCCCATGCTGAAACAGCGGGCGCCGTCTCTTTCAGTAGTTCACCGCTTTCGTCGTCGGTTTCACCATCGAGAGCATAGCCGTCAATGTTTTTAGAAATGTATTTAGCAACATAACCCGTGGCACTGCCTTTCTCCGGGTCGATAGCTTCGGCATGAAAGCGGGCTTTTTTAGCCTTATCACTTTTAAGTTCGTTGAGGTCTTCCTCCCATGCATAATTTCGGATGATTAATCGCACGCGCTCAACGTCTTCCGGCAACATGAACATCAGCATGTGCCAGTGTGGGGTTCCGTCGTGATGAGGCTCGGCAACACGTATCCCGAAAATACGAATTTCTTCGCGGTGCAGTTTTGCACGGATGCGCGCCCAAAGACCGGTGAGATAACTTTGTGTGTCCGACGGGCTGGCTCCGTTCCATTTGCTGTTACGGTAGCCTGCTTTAGTTGTGGCGTGATATTTAGACGGCGCGGTCAGGGTGTAAAACTCCCCGACATAACCGAGCTCATTACAAATATTTTCAAACCCACGGATGCGGGTCATCAGCTCGCAGCGACGTATCTCAGGGTTAGCGACAGACCCGTCGTATTTTTCGATAAGGCTAATGCGGTTGCCGTCCTCGTCTTCGAGATCCAGCCCCTTGAGAAATTCACGCGTGCGGCGCTTCTGCTCACGCCAGTCGGTCACGCAGTTTTTACTCGCATAGGCGTGTCGTTTCTTGCTGACGTTGCCGACTGCAATTTGCAGATGCTCCCGCCATGACGCAGCAATGCGTCGCAGACGGCCACGCCACCAAGCCTCATTAAACATGCGCATTACTGCCGGTGCTATCTCATCCTGACCGACATACTTTTTTGTCACGCGCTCCCAATGCGGCGGGGTAACGTTAAATTGCAGTGAAATAAAACCGGCGCGCATATACCAGGTATACAGCGTTTTAAGCTCGCTAAACTCAGCGTCATCATTGTCAGCCAGTTCAGCGCGAATGAAATTAGCGATATCAGCGGCCAGCAGGTCAATATCGGCACGCGACATATCAGGGAGGCGGTTATATCTGGCAACCATATTTACCATACGTGACGCCAGATATTGCATGAGTTCAGTATCGAAATGACCACCGAAAACAGCGGCTGACACTTTGCTGTCGATGCCCGTGCACTCGTATTTTTTTGCGACCAGTTCCAGACGCGGCAATGCCTTTTTGCAGAAGCTGATTAAAAAAGCATTGGCTCGTTGACTGCCCTGATTTTGTTCCAACACCGCAGCGGTGCGGTATACATCAAAACGCACGCACTCAGGCTGCAGAGAAAGCACCTTTCTCGCATGCAGCAAAGCCGCGAACATACGATCGCGGCGATGCTGTTGGTCATAAGTAAGATACGGGCTGGCTATTGCCGACCGTGGGGCATTCCACGGATAAGCATAAGCAACCGTAGTGTTATGCATCAGCGGCATGGCAATAATGAGCACCGTCTGGTCTGCTTGATACTGTCCCGCAACGAGGGCAAGGCTCAGGGGGCAAAATTGACTCCCGGCATAAATCCCAAATTCCTTTCGCGTTAAAGCCTCCGTCACACATATTGCTCATCGCGTCCAGTACGTGAGGCGGGATGTAGTCCGGCGCGGTCAGCGCTGCCAGTGCGATTTCCAATACGCGCTTATTCATCAGTGCTTCATTGCGGAGGTTATCGTTAACCTGTGAATGTGGCTTAATCCGCGCCAGCCTTTGGGTGATGTGCGCTATTAACTGCTCTTTGGTTAAACGGCTTTCCTCGGTCAAATTTTTGATTGTCATATCGCCCCCATGTAGTGCTTCGATTTAAGTTCGGCGATTTGCTGACAGGTCACGCATAAAGCCACGCCCGGAATCGCAATGCGGCGCGCTTCCGGGATTGGTGCTTCACATTCTTCGCATATGAAACGAGAGGGCGCAGCGATACGGCTGCGCGCGTTGCTGATGTGACGCTCGCGGTCTTCCTGCTCACGCTGTTGTGCTAAATCCATTGCGTCGGCCATTAGTGCAGCTCCTGTGATTCATTCTCAAAGCGGGTTGCTTCACGGCGCAGCAGTTCGGCGGCTTCGGTGCCGCTCATACCCTCTTTGGTAATATGGATAGCCAGCGCCTCAAGACGCATGGAAACGGCCAGAGCTCGGTCTTTACGCTCTTCTTTTTTGGCATCGGTCAGCAGTACGGCCAGTGCATCGCTATCGGTGTGAAAGCTGCGGGTTTCGGTATTACGCATAATTGACTCTCCTGATTTCGGGCAATAAGAAGCCCGGCGGGTTTACGCCATTAACTTTCTGTTTGGATTAATTCGGCATGGTTAGCCGTTTTGGAAATAAGCTCACTACTGCACGAAAATGATTCATCGCTGTAATCAATGCCTTTTTCTCGTCAGTAGTCAGCTCACTTAATTCGAGCTCATGACGAGCCGCCGGTATTTTTGCCAGAAAGAAAATAGCGGCCAGCGCCCGAGTATTTTCTTCAAATTGTGGATCGCGTTTATCGCGCATATCATCGACAAAACGCTCAACCTCTTTCCAGCTATCACCCCAATATCTCGCACGTAATTCAGCTACGTGGTTGAGACCAGCCAGACGCGCGCCTGCCTTTAGCGGAACATTCGCGGAAACAGCTTCGATAGCCATGATTCCCCCTGTTTTTTGGTGGTCAGGCCAGCCAGTAAATCAGCCTGTGAGCGGCTCGGGTGCCAGCGCTTGCCGTCTTTACCAATAATCCAGCCGTGGCCGCAGTGCATGCCGGGGCTTTGCTTAACGAGCAAAGACGCGAATGACGGTTCATTTTTCAGCATGAGCACCTCAAATCAGACCGAATGACGCGCCAATACCGCTCATGGTATCGACAACACTCGTCATTGCTGGATTGGTCTGCAAACGTGCATGCAGCGCCAGTGCCGACAAAGACAACATGCGAATACCGGAGTTAACGCTTTCAATCATGGTGTGCTTACGGGCAGAGGTCAGACGCTCATCAGAGACCGCGCCGCTCGCCAGTTCGCCGAGTTCCCGCATAGCACGCATGACGTAAGACTGTAATTTGTCTTTTGCCAGCTCGTTGACCGGTACACATGGCAGGCAATGAATCTGAGCCAAAAAACCATCAACTAAGGCTGAGTCTTCGGTCAGGTCTGTCAGCAGCCATAACTCAGGTGGGGTGAGCTGGTGAGGCTGTTCCGGGTTGAGCTTGTTACGTAACGTCTGAACATTCATTCCCGCACGTTCGGCAAGCTTCGTCATGTTGTGACGTTGAGCGAAAGCACGACACGCATCGTCATAATGGGGATGTTTGGAAATCTGAAAATCAAACATGGTTAAGTTCCCTCTAACTTGCATAATCAAATTCAGTTAAGAGCGGTGCGCTGGTCGATGTAGCGACAATCAATCGCTTGTTGAGTCAGTTTGTCGCGCCATGCTTTTACGTTTACGAGGGTGCGGCTTCGTTTACCGGCTTCCTCTTTGTTGGAAAAGTCTTTGGTCGGAGCTTTAAGAAGAATGCCCTCATCAAGCCATTGCCAGACCAGACGCTCGCTAACGCCGCGAGTGGCGGCAAAGTCTTTCACTGTCATGGTGTCGGACATTGCAGAGCGAATCATTGTCTGCAGGGCTGGCAGCATTGCTGTAACGATGGCGTCAAACTGAGTCGGGTCTAACAGCACAGTTTGATTTTGTGAGTTTTGCGAGTCGTGCATCGAGATTGATTTTGCATCTGACATATCGCATTATCTCCTGTTGTTTGAAATGTGGTGCAGTGGTGTGCATCTTGGTCGATAAGCGCCACTATAGATCGTAAAAAGTTATCTGTAAACACCCATAAAATTATCTGTAGGGGTTTTTATGAGTTCTGAACTCGATGTTCAGTGGCGTATAGGTGCATCAAATGGCGTGTTAGAGCGCGTAATGTCAGCCTATGGCGTCAAGATGCAAAAGGATTTAGCTGACCTGTTGGGCATCGCTAAACACAGCGTTAGTGGCTGGGTTCAACGCGATGCAATACCCGGCAATGTCATAGTTAGGTGTTGTCTTGATACGGGTGCTGATATCAATTGGCTTGTAAGTGGTGAGCTTGCAAATGCAAAACATGAGCGAGTCGGTTGCAAGCTAAAGGGCAAAGAACTCTATGACGAGATCATGACGAACGGGGGCAAAACCGTTTTGCGCAGAATTCTTGATGCTTATGGGTTTACGATGCAAAAAGAGCTTGGTGATTTATTGGGTATTTCTTCCGGCACTATAAGCACTTGGGTCAGGCGTGACTTTTTCCCGGGCGATGTGGTGGTGACCTGCGCACTTGACACTGGCGTTTCGTTGGAGTGGCTTTCTACAGGCAAAGGCAAGATGCGAGACGGCAGGGAAAGTGAATCTCTTAGCGCCTTAACAGTAAGAAAATGTCGCCTTGAAGCTGGCGAGCTTAAAGATATTGGGCGTTGGACTCCAGACCTTACAATGGTTCCTGAAAATATTGATGAATTGATCTTTATTGATGGAGTAGGCGCATCTTGGCTTGTTGATTGTTCTAACTCAAAGATCGGTAATGGTCGTTGGCTTATTGGCATTGATGGTGCGCTCGATGTTTTTGATGTCATCAGGTTACCAGGTGGAAAGGTCAGGCTTTCAAATAAGTCTGCGGAGTTTGAATGTAATCTTTCAGACATCACACCATCAGGTGCAGTGATTTTTACTTTGGAAAAGCATGTTTAAGGAGCAGTTATGAAAAAGTTATTATTTTTGATGGCCGGTATCGCGCTTTCTTCCTCAGCCTTAGCCGCTGAGAAATTTAAAGAGATTGATAGTAAATCTCTTGGTGATAAATGGCCGCTTACCTTTGAGCATGCAAAAGTATCCTGTGTAAATAGTCACTACGTTTTTGTTTATGACACTGATACGGATGAACGCTATCCCTTAAGCGGCATGGCTAAGAACGCCGTCAAGTCTGGAAAAATGGAAGGGCGAGATTTAAAAGAAGTTCTGAAAAAAGACCCTAACGATCCATTAGAACGAGCTGATATTGCTCCTGTTTTCAGTGAAGCCATTGCGCTTTGTGAATAAAAATATTTGGCCTCGGTGTAGCTATGACAGTTAGTAAGCAAAAAAACGGTAAATGGTTATGCGAGCTTTATCCAAACGGTAGGGAAGGGCGGCGTATTCGTCGGCATTTCAATACAAAAGGTGAGGCCGAGGCATTCGAAACATTTACGAAGAATGAAAGTGAGGACAAGCCTTGGCTCGGCAAGAAAGAAGATCGCCGACGCTTAAGCGAGTTGATTCAACTCTGGCATAACCTGCACGGACAAGCTTTAGTCGCCAGTAAGTCGCGGTTAGCAAAGCTGCAAATTGTGTGTAACGGTTTGGGCGACCCAATTGCATCCCGCTTTACCGCTAAAGATTGGGCTCATTACCGCGACCGTCGACTCCGTGGGGAAATAGACAACGGATATCATAAAGACCCGGCGAAATGGGTCGCCAAACCAATAACCGTGAATCGTGAGCAGCAATATCTTATAGCTGTGTTTAATGAGCTGCGGCGGTTAGGGGAGTGGAGTTTACCCAACCCACTGGAAGGGGTACGCGTATTCAAAGAAGCCGAGAAAGAAATGTCCTGGCTAACTCTTTCTCAAATCCCTGAGCTGTTTAGAGCCTGCGAGCAATACGGCAAAGAGGATCTCACGATGATTGTCAAAGTCTGTCTTGCAACCGGCGCAAGATGGGGGGAGGCCGAGAGATTGACGCGGCCTCAACTCTCTCCCTGCAAACTGACTTTCACAAAAACCAAAGGTAAGAAAAATCGCACCGTTCCCATTCCTAAATGGTTGTATGACGAGCTAGCCGAACGTCAGGGCAGAATGTTCAAGCCCTGCTATCAGGAGTTTAAAAAGATGCTCAAACTCACGAATATCGAGCTAACTGAAGGGCAAAAGACGCATGTCCTGAGGCATACATTTGGTGCGCATTTTATGATGAACGGCGGAAACATACTGGTACTGCAGAAAATCCTCGGACATTCCAACATTCGCGAAACAATGAGATACGCGCACTTTGCTCCTGACCATTTAGAGCAAGCCGTCTCTCTCAATCCTCTTTCTCTCTATGTTGGCGGCAATATGGCGGCAGAGGTTGCATAACACTACAATTCGCTGCATTAAAAATTAACTTAACTAGTTGTTTTTTATGGTAAGTATATGTTTTTGAAAGGGTGTTATTAGGAGCGTCTGAACTAAGATTCGCTTAAGCGACATCCTGTTAGAAAGGGCTGGCCGAAAGGCTGGCCCTTTTTTTATCCCATCGCACCTCTCGAGTTAACCCTTTCTTCATAAATCATTTACAATGCTTGCCTCTTGAGTGGAGGGGAAGTGGATAACGTACTGCATCAGCCTGACCGGAAACGCGCAGCGGCATTGATCGCGCTGTTTGCGATCCTGCTGATCGTGGTGGCGCCGCTGATCTCCGTCTCATTGCAGAAAGATCCCATGAGCGCCATGCCGGGTATGCATCATGACATGAGCATGATGTCGATGGACGAGCATCACGTTGATATGCCGCACACGATGCCTGTCGACCATGCGGAAGCCTGTGGCTACTGCGTGCTGTTAGCGCATGTCCCTGGCGTGATGCTGGCGCTCATCGTCCTGCTCAGCGTGGTGCTGCAGAGGCTTCGCGTTAAGCCGCCGCGTCAGGCGGTCAACCACTGGCACTTCTTCCCCTGGCTTTACCCGGATACCCGCGCGCCGCCGCGGCAGTCTGCTTTTTCCCTTTAAAAACAAAATCGATAACTTTTTGCCTTAAAAAGGAAAAGTATGACTACCTGCACCTCGCGCGCGGCATGGGGAAACCTGCTGCGTCGCCTTCATTTCTACGTTGGGCTGTTTGTCGGCCCGTTTATCTTCTTCGCCGCGCTGACCGGGACGCTGTATGTGGCGACCCCGCAGCTGGAGAATGCGCTCTACCGACACGCGCTCCACGCGGATTCCGTGGGCGAGCCGCAGCCTCTGGCCGAACAAATCGCCGTGGCGGAAAAAACCGTTGGATCAGATTTACGTTTGCACGCCGTTCGTCCGGGGCTGGCTGAAGGCGAAACCACCCGCGTGATGTTCGCTGACCCGAAACTTGGGCCATCGGAGAACCGCGCTATCTTCGTGGATCCGGTAAGCCTGACGGTACTGGGAGATATGACGGTATACGGCACCAGCGGGATTTTACCGCTGCGTCAGACCATTGATTACCTCCACACCTCTCTGATGTTGGGCGACGTGGGGAGGCTCTACAGCGAGCTTGCAGCCTCCTGGATGTGGGTTGCCGCGCTGGGCGGTATTGCCCTGTGGTTTTATACCCGACCCAAACGGCGGATCAACAATCGCTTCCAGAACCGGCGTCGGGTGCACGTGACGCTGGGCTGGGTTCTGCTGGGTGGAATGCTGCTGTTCTCCGCAACCGGCCTGACCTGGTCCCAGTGGGCTGGCGGGAACGTGGATAAGCTGCGTGCAGAGATGAACTGGCTCACCCCGCAGGTGAACACGACGCTATCCGGCCAACATGAGGTTATGGATGAACATGCCGACCATCGCGGTCATCACGGTGGGATGATGATGCCGGAAATGGCGATGGATTTGACGCAGTTTGACGGGGTATTAAGCGCGGCGCGTAACGCGGGGATTGATGCCAGCAAGCTGGAGATCCGCCCGGCGAAAACAATGGATCGTGCCTGGACCGTAACGGAAATCGATCGCAGCTGGCCGACTCAGGTGGACGCCGTTGCGGTAGATCCCCATACGATGCAGGTCCTGGACAGAACCCGATTCGAGGATTTCCCGTTAATGGCAAAACTGACCCGCTGGGGCGTGGATTTCCATATGGGGATCTTATTCGGCCTGGTGAATCAGCTGCTGCTCGTGGCGTTCGGCCTCGCCCTGTGCGTGCTCATTATCTGGGGATACCGGATGTGGTGGATGCGTCGTCCTGCGCAATCGGCAGTGAGTCCGGTACAGACGCTTTGTCAGAGCTGGCTGGCGCTGTCAGGATGGGGAAGAGGGGTTACGCTGATAATCAGCGTACTGCTGGGGCTGGCCCTGCCGGTGATGGGCGTGAGTCTGGCGCTGTTTATTCTGGTGGACTGGCTGCGCTGGCGAGCGGCAACCAGGGTGACGCTCGCCGAATCATCCGCTAAATAACCCTATGGCGTGCTGATCACCACTGCGACGCGGCGGTTTTCAGCGCGCCCTTGCGGGGTACTGTTGCTCGCCACCGGGTATTTTTGACCTAATCCTCGCGTGGTGAGATTGCTGCGCGGGATATTTGCACCCTTCGCCCAGGCATCGGCCACGGCGTTGGCGCGTTTTAACGACAGCGCTTCGTTGTAGCTTTCTTCCCCGTAGTTATCCGTGTGACCGTCCATTCGCGCATGGGTCAGGCCGGTTTCCGCCAGGCGAGAGGCCATGGACTGGATCTGCGTTTCACTCTCAGAACGCAGTCTGGCGTCATTTTTATCAAACAGGATGGTGTCCGACATGCCAAGCGACCAGTCACCGTTCAGTTCGTTAAAACCGTAAGACTTCATCGCCGCAATTTGCTCAGGAGTGAATTTGCCTTCCGGCGGCGACTGACAGCCTGCCAGAACCAGTGAGGCCAGTACTAACGGCGCGAAGTAACGTTTTAACATAGTGTATCCTTTCTAACTTATTGTTTTCGTACGCTGGTTTTTAACCTGGTACATATTGCGGTCAGCCCTCTCCAGTAATGCTTCCACGGAAGCATTTTCCCACGCCAGAGCAAAGCCAATGCTGAGTGACATCGATGCTTTTTGCCCGTTATGAAGATCAAACGGACGAATAAACTGCTGCGAAAGCGCAGCACAAATGTGTTGAACCTCAAGCTCAGAGTGAACGCCGTACAGCACCATGGCAAATTCGTCACCGCCAAGACGGTAAGACTGATGACGTTTGTCGCCAAACTCCATCATCCTGCTGGCGACTTCGATCAGCACGCAGTCTCCTGCCGCGTGGCCCCAGGTGTCGTTAATAAACTTAAAGTTATCACCGTCGAGGAAGAGCAGGGCCGAGTTTGTTCTGGCTGAAGGGTCGTTCATTAAGGCCGCAATGCTGTTACGAAACGCTGCGCGGTTGGCAAGACCGGTGAGCGGGTCGTGCATGGCGGTCCGCAACAGCTGGGCGTTTTTCGCCTGGAGTTTCAGCTGCCACTCTTCCATTTCATCCAGAAGACTGTTGAAGTCTTCGCCAAACTGGTGAAACTCTTCGATACGCCCGTCTTTCACCCGGCGGGAGAAGTTGCGGTTTGTGCGTACGTCATGCACGACGTCGGTAATGTTCTGCAGGGCCATAACCATCCCACGATGCAAAGACTGGGTAATGATAAGCGCGACGACGGCGGCAAAGAGAATGCAGCCGGTAAGTACGGCAAACGACGTCCAGATGAAGTGGCTGATCAAACTGTCACGCGCGGTAAGGCGGATTTCGCCGATCCTTAAGCCGTTATGCATGATGGGCTGCGCAACCGGTACGGGGAAAAGCCAGCGGCTGACCAGTGCGCCCAGCGTGTCGTTGTTATCTTCCGGGTTCCAGGACCAGTAGGCAAACCGCTTTTTATGCGCGTTAATCACCTCCGCCGCGGCAAACTGCCCCTGTTTGCCCAGGGCTGCAAGCGTTTCGTTTGCCGCCAGCGAGTCGTTGAAAACCAGCGAGGCTTCCAGGCTGTGGCTCATTGTGGCGCCGGTTAATTCGAGGTTCTTTTGCGCATATTGTTTTAACGTCACGACGGAAGCAAAACAGAGCAACAGCCATATTAACGTCATTGTGATAATGACGCTTATCATGCTGTTTCGCCTCAACGTTCTTTTAAACGTCGGACGTGGCGTTGAAGTGAAATCTTTATCCATGCTGCTTATTCCGTGCCAGCATTAATACATCCGGATTGACTCTTACGCCACTGCGCGTCAACGCATCCAGGTTGACGGAAAACCGTACCTGGCCGCGATCGATCATCAGGCAAAAGGCACTGCCAATTACACATTCCGGATTTTGCTCTGAGATTAATAGCAACGCTCTGCCCTGATATTGACTTATTAATTCAAGTTGTTTTGCCGGTGATTCAGACCCGAAATAAATCGCATCACACGTCGCGGCCAGAGCTTCCTGATCGTTACGTACAATAACGGGAGTATAGGGTAACTCGTTGTGCCCTTCGTCGCCGCTGAGCGCGTGCGTATAGTGAGAAGTGGCATAGACGCAAAGTTTAGGCTGCCCGGAAAGTGACGGCCATCGCGTATAGCTCACAATGCCTGAGACAATCGAGCGTACCGATTTATCCGTTTCCGTAAGCGTGCCTGCCGCCGCAGGGCCCACCATAAGGAACAGCATTAACACCAGAGTGAGTCGGAAAAAAGAGATCAAGAATAAATTTCTCACCAGAATCCGCCACATCGCTCCGGAAATAGATGTCCTTGAGAGTTGCGGGCAGAATACCATTGTTTATCAGAGCCGTCATTATGTCAGAAATAGCATCAGGCCAATCTAAGCTAAATCCTACAGTTGTTTATTTTTCGGTGGATAAAAATAGACTTAATTAAGTCTGCTGGAACGCATACTTTCATCCATCCCTTCCTGCCATGACGCACGCAGTTTTGCCGCGTTTTCGGCAGTATCGCAACTGGCAGGGAAAGATTTGCCCGCTAATCCCCAGGCGTGAATAAACCCTTCTTCGCAGACTTTCTTTTGGCCGTCAGCGTAGCCGCGAAGATATTCACTACGATCAACGTGGGTGTCGTTAAAACTATCGGCCAGGGTCTGGTTATCTTTAACCGGCAGGCCATTCATGGCGTCTTCTTTACCTGCATCAAACCAGGAGGGACTGGTCCAGTCGGGCTGAAAGGTATAAGGATTGATCTGGCAGCCCGTTAAAAACAGCGACAACAGCATGAGAGCAATTGAACGCATAGCCATTCTCCTTTTTTCTTCAGCATAGCCTGGCTTAAGAATATATGTCTGTAATTTAAAGTTTACGTTTTTGGCGGCTGTTTTTTGCAATAAATTGGCTTATGTAAAGTAATGTGTACGTATTTTGGATTGAAATGTTTACTTTTTATGGTATCGTGGTTTCACCTCATTGAGGAAAACAACTATCGCAAACGAGCTTTACAGGATCGCCATCATGCAAAAAGACGCGCTGAACAACGTACATATCACTGACGAACAGGTTTTAATTACCCCGGATCAACTGAAAGCAGAATTTCCGCTGAGCGTCGCGCAGGAGGCTCAGATTGAGCACTCGCGTCAGACCATCTCAAATATCATCGCCGGCCGCGATCCGCGCCTGCTGGTGGTGTGTGGTCCTTGCTCCATTCACGATCCTGAAACCGCCATTGAGTACGCTCGTCGATTTAAAGCATTAGCGGAGGAGGTCAGCGATAGCCTCTATCTGGTGATGCGCGTCTATTTTGAGAAGCCACGTACTACCGTCGGCTGGAAAGGGTTGATTAACGATCCGCACATGGATGGCTCGTTTGATGTGGAAGCAGGCCTGAAGATTGCGCGTCGCCTGCTGGTGGAGCTGGTCAGCATGGGGCTGCCGCTGGCAACCGAAGCGCTGGATCCGAACAGCCCGCAGTACCTGGGCGATCTGTTCAGCTGGTCCGCGATTGGCGCGCGTACCACGGAATCGCAAACCCACCGCGAGATGGCGTCTGGCCTGTCGATGCCGGTTGGCTTTAAAAACGGTACCGATGGCAGCCTGGCGACGGCGATTAATGCCATGCGCGCTGCCGCCATGCCGCACCGTTTCGTCGGTATCAACCAGGCAGGCCAGGTATGCCTCCTGCAAACGCAGGGTAACCCGGACGGCCACGTGATCCTGCGCGGCGGTAAAGCCCCTAACTACAGCCCGGCGGACGTGGCCCAGTGTGAAAAAGAGATGGAGCAGGCGGGACTGCGCCCGGCACTGATGGTAGATTGCAGTCATGGTAACTCGAATAAAGATTACCGTCGCCAGCCTGCGGTTGCGGAATCCGTGGTCGCACAGATCAAAGATGGCAATCGTTCGATTATCGGTCTGATGATTGAAAGCAATATTCATGAAGGCAATCAATCATCTGAACAACCGCGCAGCGCCATGAAGCACGGCGTCTCCGTGACGGATGCCTGCATCAGCTGGGAGACGACCGATGCACTGCTGCGTGAGATCCATAAAGATTTAAACGGCCAGCTGGCGACGCGTCTGGCTTAAGAGGGTAGTTATGGTTGCTGAATTGACCGCACTGCGCGATCAAATTGATGAAGTGGATAAGGCGCTGCTGGATCTGCTGGCGCGCCGCATGGCGCTGGTTGCCGAAGTCGGTGAGGTGAAAAGCAAATACGGCCTGCCGATTTACGTCCCGGAGCGCGAAGCCTCTATGCTCGCCTCCCGCCGTAAAGAGGCGCAGGCGCTGGGCGTTTCGCCGGATTTGATTGAGGATGTTCTGCGTCGCGTGATGCGGGAGTCCTATTCCAGCGAAAACGACAAGGGCTTTAAAACTCTCTGTCCTTCCCTGCGTCCGGTCGTGATTGTCGGCGGTGCTGGGCAGATGGGGCGCCTGTTTGAAAAGATGCTTACGCTTTCTGGCTATCAGGTGCGCATTCTGGAAAAAGAGGACTGGGCGCATGCTCCGGAACTCATGAAAGATGCAGGGATGGTTATCGTCAGCGTGCCGATCCACGTGACGGAGCAAATCATCGGGAAGCTGCCTCCTTTACCGAAAGATTGCATCCTGGTGGATCTGGCCTCCGTCAAAAATGGTCCGCTGCAGGCAATGCTGGCTGCTCATACGGGTCCGGTGCTGGGTCTGCACCCGATGTTTGGCCCGGACAGCGGCAGCCTGGCTAAGCAGGTGGTGGTTTACTGCGACGGTCGTCAGCCGGAAGCCTATCAGTGGTTCCTGGAACAGATTCAGGTATGGGGGGCACGACTGCACCGCATCAGCGCGGTTGAGCACGACCAGAACATGGCGTTCATTCAGGCGCTGCGCCACTTTGCCACGTTTGCCTACGGTCTGCATCTGGCGGAAGAGAACGTACAGCTTGAACAGCTTCTGGCGCTCTCTTCACCTATCTATCGTCTGGAGCTGGCGATGGTCGGGCGTCTCTTTGCGCAGGATCCGCAGCTTTACGCGGACATTATTATGTCCTCCGAGAACAACCTGGCGCTGATCAAGCGCTACTATCAGCGCTTTGGTGAAGCCATTACGCTGCTGGAGCACGGAGACAAGCAGGCGTTTATCGATAGCTTCCGCAAGGTCGAGCACTGGTTTGGCGATTACGCGCAGCGTTTCCAGAATGAGAGTCGGACTTTATTGCGCCAGGCAAATGACAGTCGCCAGTAATGCGATGATGTATATACTGAAAGCCAGCAATGCTGGCTTTTTTCATTTTGGGGAACTGTCATGGCCGAACCGCAGCTGCTGTTGAATTACACCGGGCATTTGCCTGAATGCCCGACTTGGAGCGCCGAAGAGCAGGCACTCTACTGGGCCGATATTCTGGAAGGAGAGATCCACCGCTACCATCTGCCGACGGCGGAACACACCGTACTCTCTTTCCACGAGGAGGTGGGCTGTTTCGCGTTGCGCGAGCAGGGTGGTTTTATCGTTGCGATGAGAACGGGTATCTGGCTGACCGATAAACACGGCCTGCTGCGCCGCAAGGTGTGTGATAACCCCTCTAACCCGCAGCTGGCGCGTTTTAACGATGGAGGTACCGATCACCAGGGCCGCTTCTATGCGGGCACGTTCTGGGGGCCGGGAGATTACAACGGCGCCCTGCTGATGCGCATCGACAACGACCTGACGCCGAAGGTGATCCAGTGCGATATCCACGGGCATAACGGCTTAGCGTTTAGCCCGGATAAGCAGTGGATGTTTTCCTCAGACACGCCCAACGGTGTTATTTACCGTACCCCGCTTGATGAGCAGGGCGAGCCGGGTAAGCGAGAGGTGTTTCGTCAGTTTAAAGAGGGCGAGGGGATACCGGACGGCGCGGCGATGGATGTGGAAGGCTGTTACTGGAGCGCGCTGTTTGACGGCTGGCGCATCGCGCGTTTTTCACCGCAAGGGGAGCAGCTGGAAGAGTATCGCATGCCGGTGCGTTGCCCGACGATGGTCTGCTTTGGCGGCGATGACATGAAAACGCTGTTTATTACCACCACGCGGGAGAATATGGAGGCGGAGGAGGTGGCGAAATATCCGCTTTCCGGGGCCATCTTCACCCTGCCGGTGGGCGTGGCAGGGATGAAGAAAAGCCGCTTTATCGAACGTTAGATTGGATCGACCGGCACGACGTTTTCGCTCGGGTAGCAGCCCAGCACCTTCATGGAACGCGTGATCTCGCCCAGCTCGCGGAGAGCTTTCTGCATGGAAGCGGACTCCAGGTTGGCCTGGATGTCGAGGTAAAACATCTCTTCCCACGGGTTACCGTGGATTGGGCGTGATTCCAGCCTGGTCATGATCAGGTTGTGATTACGCAGCACCAGCAGGGCTTCAACCAGCGCACCGGCCTGTTGGCCAGTTGCCATCAGCAGCGTGGTTTTGGCCGGTACCTGGTCAGACACATTGATTGCCTTGCGGGCCAGCACCACGAAGCGGGTAATGTTTTGCGTCTGGTTTGCCAGGTTGCGTTCCAGCACCTGCAGGCCATACAGCGCGCCGCCCGCTTCGCTGCCGAGCGCCGCGACGGTGGGGGAATTAGCCTGCGCCACTTTTTCCATCGCCGCCGAGGTGCTTTCGGTGTACTCAATTTTCCAGTTCGGATAGCGGTTCAGGAACTGGCTGCACTGCTGGAACGGCTGCGGATGACTGTAAACCGTTTCGATCGTGTTCAGGTCCGTTGAGCCGGATACCAGCACGCAGTGATCGATAGGGATCGTCAGCTCGCCGACCAGCGACAGGCTGGTGTGCTGCAGCAAATCGTAGACGTCGTTGATGGCGCCGGAACTGGTGTTTTCAATCGGCACCACGGCGTAATCCGCCTGGCCGGTCTCGACCTGGTTAAAAATGTCGGCAAACTTCGCGCAGCCGCTCTCAATAAATTCTTCGAAATGGCGTGCAGCGTACTGACGTGCGGCCAGGTGAGAATAAGAGCCCTTCGGTCCCAGGAAGGCGATACGCGCAGAGTGTGGATTGGTTTTATTGAGGTGCTGCTGGAGTAACGCTTGCTGGGTCAGAACGGAGTCTTCAATGATGAGCTGGAACAACCGGGTTATGTAGTGGGCATTGAGGTGATGCGCTTTGCCGAGCTGAATGAGACGTTCCAGAAGATCCCGCTCGCGGTCGATATCACGGACCGGACGATGGGAGTCCAGCTTGGCTTTGCCTACTTCAACGGCAAGGGCGCGGCGTTCGGCCAGCAGCGCCAGCAGTTTCTCATCCAGCGCGCTGATTTTTACGCGCAGATCCAGTAACGGGTTTTCCGGTGTCATAGTGTTGCCTGTCTCATTTTATCGTTATCAATAAAAAAGGCCCCCCGGTGTGGGAGGCCTTGTTGTTCGTCTTCGCATTCTTTATCACACGACGAAACGCCTCCCGTTCAGGGGAAGGTAAAAAAGAATGCGAAGAAGAACGGCGTAAGTTTCATAAAGTCATCCTGCGATTGATACCGTTAAAGTACCTGTACTGTTTTCACCCTGTCAATAAAAAACAAAAAACGCGCCCGAAGGCGCGTTGGCGGTACACTCAATTTAAAGGATTACTCTTCTTCAACTTCTTCCGCGAAGCTGGCGTCTTTCACCGACGTTGCGGCGCGACGGGCTTCACCTTTGTGTTGCACTTTATTGAGCTGCCGTTCCAGCTTGTTGATCAAATCGTTAATAGCGGTGTACATATCCTCATGTTTTGCGCTGGCGACCAGATGGCCGTTTGGAGTATTGATAGTTGCGTCAGCGATGAAACCCTGCGGCTCCTTGGACAGGATGATATGTGGATTAATCAAATGAGTTTGCCATTTATCCAGTTTGGCGAGACGGTCTGCGACGTGCTGGCGAATTGCCGGAGTAATTTCCATTTGTTTACTGGTAATGTTCATTGTCATAAATTTTACCTCTTGTCTTTCCGTCTTGGTGATTCCAGCATACCCGACCCAATGTCAAAATGTGTGATTTAGATCACGTTATTTTGTCGGTTTTTGTCAGGGAATCTTTTTTGTGAGGCAGGGCAGGAAGAGGTGAGATTTACCTTGTAGAAGGCATAAATTGGGGCCATAGTTGACAAGATGTGTTGAGGCTAACGCGCTTCAGCGACGCTCAGAAACGAATAAAAAAACGGCAGCCAGCGGGCTGCCGTTTTGCATTGAGGCAAAATCAGGTGTTGCTGCTGTTCGCGGCGATGATTTTCGCCACTTTTTCAGCCTGAGCGGTCATCTGCATCTGACGGTAAGCATTTTCCATCAGCTTCAGGCCGTCGCGCGTTGCCTGAGTATCCGGGTAATCGCGCAGCATACCTTCTACGCGGTTAACCACGGCAACCCATGCGCCACGGCGGGTATAATATTCCGCCACGGAGTATTCATATTTCGCCAGACGATCTTTCAGGAACACCAGACGTTTGGTAGCGTCAGTCACGTACTGGCTGTTCGGATAGCCGCGCACCAGCTTGGAGAAGTCATTGAAGGCATCACGCGCATGCTGCGGGTCACGGTCAGAACGATCCACGCCGAAGAAGCCCTGCAGCGCACTGTCGTCCAGAGCCATGTTGGTGAGGCCGCGCATGTACATGACGTAGTCGATGTTAGGATGAGTCGGGTTCAGACGCATGAAACGATCGATGGTTGCCTGAGCCAGCGGCAGATCGGCATTTTTATAGTATGCGTAGATGAGATCTAACTGTACCTGCTGCGAATACGGACCAAATGGATAGCGATTATCCAACGCTTCCAGTTGCGTTATCGCCTGTTTCCAGTTACCGTCCTGCAACTTTTGTTGTGCAGTCGCATAGATTTCATTCGGCGGATTGTCAGGGACCTGTTCATTTGAACCGGAGCAGCCCACCAAAGCCAGGCTCAACGTGGCCGCTGCCACCAGATATTTCATGCGCGTCATGACGTTTTGACTTTCCTCAAATGTTTGTCCGGGAGAAACTCTGTTCCTGCTCCCGATTAAGACCAGCTACAATAGCACACTATATTAAACGGCAAAGCCGTAAAACCCAACGTTAAACGAAGAAGCAGTTTATGGCACAACGAGTAGAACTCACCGCAACAGTCTCCGAAAATCAGCTCGGTCAACGCTTAGATCAGGCTTTGGCCGAATTGTTCCCTGATTATTCGCGTTCACGCATAAAAGAATGGATCCTTGACCAGCGCGTGATGGTAAACGGCAAGATCTGGGACAAACCAAAAGAGAAAGTTTTAGGTGGGGAAGCTGTCGCCATCAATGCTGAAATCGAAGAGGAAATCCGCTTCGAGCCGCAGGATATCCCACTGGACATCGTCTATGAAGATGATGACATTCTGGTAATCAACAAGCCGCGTGACCTGGTTGTTCATCCGGGCGCGGGGAATCCTGACGGTACGGTACTTAACGCGCTTCTCCATTACTATCCGCCGATCGCGGATGTTCCGCGCGCGGGCATTGTGCACCGTCTGGATAAAGACACTACCGGTCTGATGGTGGTGGCGAAGACCGTTCCTGCTCAGACACGTCTGGTGGAGTCGTTACAGCTGCGCGAAATCACCCGTGAATATGAGGCGGTAGCCATTGGGCATATGACCTCAGGCGGTACGGTAGAAGAGCCTATCAGCCGTCACCCAACCAAGCGTACCCATATGTCGGTGCATCCGATGGGTAAACCGGCGGTGACGCATTACCGCATTATGGAGCACTTCCGTATTCATACGCGCCTGCGTCTGCGTCTGGAGACCGGACGTACTCACCAGATCCGCGTGCATATGGCCCACATTACCCATCCGCTGGTGGGGGATCAGGTCTACGGTGGTCGTCCACGTCCGCCTAAGGGCGCGTCGGATGAGTTCATCAGCGTATTGCGTAAATTCGATCGTCAGGCGCTGCACGCGACCATGCTGCGCCTTTACCATCCGATCACCGGTATTCAGATGGAGTGGCATGCGCCTATCCCGCAGGATATGGTGGACCTTATTGACGCGATGCGTACTGATTTCGAAGAACATAAGGATCAAGTGGACTGGTTATGACCAAACTGATTGTCCCGGAGTGGCCATTGCCTGCCGGCGTGGCCGCCTGCAGTTCAACACGTATTGGCGGTGTTAGCCAGGGCGCGTGGGAGTCGTTGAACCTCGGCGCTCACTGTGGCGATAACCTGGAACATGTTGAAGAGAACCGCAGACGTCTGTTTGCTGCGGGGAACCTGCCGTCGAAACCGGTCTGGCTGGAACAGGTTCATGGCAAGGCGGTGCTGAAGTTGACGGAGGAACCCTTTGCTTCTAAACGCGCTGATGCCTCTTACAGCAATACTCCGGGAACCGTTTGTGCCGTGATGACCGCAGATTGTCTGCCGGTGCTTTTCTGTAACCGTTCAGGCACTGAGGTGGCTGCAGCACACGCGGGCTGGCGTGGACTGTGTGAAGGCGTGCTGGAAGAGACAGTTGCCTGCTTTAAGGATGAGCCCGCCAATATTATGGCCTGGCTTGGCCCGGCCATTGGTCCTCGCGCTTTTGAAGTGGGGCCGGAGGTTCGCGAAGCCTTTATGGATAAAGATCCGCAAGCGGTGGACGCCTTCCTGCCTTCTGGAGATAAATATCTGGCCGATATTTACCAGCTTGCTCGTCAGCGCCTGAACAGCGTCGGCATAACGCAGATCTTCGGCGGTGATCGCTGTACATTCACCGAAAAGGGTGATTTTTTCTCTTATCGCCGCGACAAGACGACGGGGCGTATGGCAAGTTTCATTTGGCTGATATAACCTAAAGAATCAAGACGATCCGGCACGTGCCGTTTTCTTTTCACATAATTCAGGTCATTAACCTTGAATAATTGAGGGATGACCTCATTTAATCTCCAGTAGCAAATTTGACCTGTTATGGGAGGAGTTATGCGTCTGGATCGTCTTACTAATAAATTCCAGCTTGCTCTCGCCGATGCCCAGTCCCTCGCACTGGGGCACGACAACCAATTTATCGAACCTCTTCATTTAATGAGCGCCTTGCTGAATCAGGAAGGGGGATCGGTACGTCCTTTATTAACGTCCGCTGGCATTAATGCTGGCCAGTTACGCACCGCTATCGATCAGGCGCTGAGCCGTTTACCGCAGGTCGAAGGGACCGGCGGCGACGTTCAGCCGTCGCAGGATCTGGTACGCGTCCTGAACCTTTGCGACAAGCTGGCGCAAAAACGTGGGGACAACTTTATTTCGTCAGAGCTGTTTGTTCTGGCGGCGCTTGAATCACGCGGTACCTTGACCGACCTGCTGAAATCTGCCGGTGCGACCACCGCCAATGTGACTCAGGCGATTGAGAACATGCGCGGAGGTGAAAGCGTGAACGATCAGGGAGCCGAAGACCAACGTCAGGCTTTGAAGAAATTTACGGTCGATCTGACCGAGCGTGCTGAACAGGGCAAACTTGACCCGGTGATCGGCCGTGATGAAGAAATTCGTCGTACCATTCAGGTACTGCAACGTCGTACCAAGAACAACCCGGTACTGATAGGTGAACCGGGTGTTGGTAAAACCGCGATTGTTGAAGGACTGGCGCAGCGTATTGTGAACGGTGAAGTGCCGGAAGGGCTGAAAGGCCGCCGCGTACTGGCGCTGGATATGGGCGCGCTGGTGGCCGGTGCGAAATACCGCGGCGAGTTCGAAGAGCGCCTTAAAGGCGTGCTTAACGACCTGGCGAAGCAGGAAGGCAACGTTATCCTGTTTATCGATGAGCTGCACACGATGGTCGGTGCCGGTAAGGCTGACGGCGCGATGGATGCCGGAAACATGCTGAAACCTGCGCTGGCGCGCGGTGAACTTCATTGCGTTGGCGCCACTACGCTGGATGAGTACCGTCAGTACATTGAGAAAGATGCTGCGCTGGAACGTCGTTTCCAGAAAGTGTTTGTTGCCGAGCCAAGCGTTGAAGATACCATCGCGATCCTGCGTGGTCTGAAAGAGCGCTATGAACTGCACCACCATGTGCAGATCACTGACCCGGCCATCGTTGCGGCGGCGACGCTTTCGCATCGTTATATTGCTGACCGTCAGCTGCCGGATAAAGCGATCGACCTGATTGATGAAGCGGCGTCGAGCATTCGTATGCAGATTGACTCGAAGCCGGAAGAGCTGGACCGACTCGACCGACGCATCATTCAGCTCAAGCTGGAACAGCAGGCGCTGAAGAAAGAGTCTGATGAAGCCAGTAAGAAACGCCTCGATATGCTCAATGAAGAGCTGGACGATAAAGAGCGCCAGTATTCTGAGCTGGAAGAAGAGTGGAAAGCCGAGAAAGCCTCCCTTTCCGGTACGCAGACCATTAAAGCTGAACTCGAACAGGCAAAAATTGCCATTGAGCAGGCGCGACGCGTGGGCGATCTGGCTCGGATGTCTGAACTGCAGTACGGCAAAATTCCTGAGCTGGAAAAACAGCTTGAGATAGCGACGCAGTCAGAAGGTAAAACGATGCGTCTGTTGCGTAATAAAGTGACGGATGCCGAGATCGCGGAAGTCCTGGCGCGCTGGACCGGTATTCCCGTGGCGCGCATGCTGGAAGGCGAGCGTGAAAAACTGCTGCGCATGGAGAACGATCTCCACAATCGTGTGATTGGTCAAAACGAAGCGGTTGAGGCGGTATCGAACGCTATTCGTCGTAGCCGTGCAGGGCTGTCCGATCCAAACCGCCCGATTGGTTCGTTCCTGTTCCTGGGGCCGACGGGTGTCGGTAAAACCGAGCTGTGCAAAGCGCTGGCTAACTTTATGTTCGACAGCGACGATGCGATGGTGCGTATCGACATGTCCGAGTTTATGGAGAAACACTCCGTCTCGCGTCTGGTCGGGGCGCCTCCGGGATATGTGGGTTATGAAGAAGGTGGGTACCTGACGGAAGCGGTGCGCCGTCGTCCTTATTCCGTCATCCTGCTGGATGAGGTGGAAAAAGCGCATCCGGATGTGTTCAACATCCTGCTTCAGGTGCTGGATGATGGTCGTCTGACCGACGGGCAGGGGAGAACGGTCGACTTCCGTAATACGGTTGTCATTATGACCTCGAATCTGGGTTCCGATTTGATTCAGGAACGTTTCGGTGAACTGGACTACAGCCACATGAAGGATCTGGTGCTGGGTGTGGTAAGCCATAACTTCCGTCCGGAGTTCATCAACCGTATTGATGAAGTGGTGGTATTCCATCCTCTGGGTGAGAAACACATTGCGTCGATTGCGCAGATCCAGCTGCAGCGTCTGTACAAACGTCTGGAAGAACGTGGATATGAAATTCACATCTCCGACGATGCGCTGAAGCTGCTGAGTAAGAACGGTTACGATCCGGTGTACGGTGCGCGTCCATTGAAACGCGCTATCCAGCAGCAGATCGAAAACCCGCTGGCGCAACAGATCCTCTCCGGGGAGCTGGTTCCTGGCAAAGTTATCCGTCTGGAAGCCAACGACGATCGCATTGTGGCAGTGCAGTAAGTCACAAAACGCAAAAACGAGCCGCTTGCGGCTCGTTTTTGTTTAAAAACCAGGCGAAAATTGAGGTCTGGAGTTGGTTTTGCCTGGAAAGTGAGCAGTCAGTAAATAAATTTCACTTTATCCTTGCAGGTTCAGAATTACTCCCTATAATGCGCCTCCACTGACACGGAACAACGGCACACACGCCGCCGGGTCAGCAGAGAACAGCGTAAATAAACGCTTGACTCTGAAGCGGGAAAGCGTAATATGCACACCCCGCGCCGCTGCGAAAAGCGAAGCGGCACTGCTCTTTAACAATTTATCAGACAATCTGTGTGGGCACTCAAAGTGACATGGATTCTTAACGTCGCAAGACGAAAAATGAATACCAAGTCTCTGAGTGAACATGCGTAATTCATTACGAAGTTTAATTCACGAGCATCAAACTTAAATTGAAGAGTTTGATCATGGCTCAGATTGAACGCT
>NZ_VTUC01000013.1 GCF_008364555.1 Enterobacter vonholyi | reverse complement strand
TCGTCCGAGGACGTTAAGAATCCATGTCACTTTGAGTGCCCACACAGATTGTCTGATAAATTGTTAAAGAGCAGTGCCGCTTCGCTTTTCGCAGCGGCGCGGGGTGTGCATATTACGCTTTCCCGCTTCAGAGTCAAGCGTTTATTTTCGCTTTTCTCTGCTGGCGTTCATCGCTGAACTCCGCTAACCCGGCGGCGTGTGTGCCGTTGTTCCGTGTCAGTGGAGGCGCATTATAGGGAGTTATTCCGACGTGACAAGCACAAAATACAAAAAACTTATCGTTCGCTCACTTTTCAAGCTTAACGCTTATTTAAGTCGCGAATCGCCCGTTAAATGTGCGATTTCCCGGGCAAAACTAGCCACCTGCGACCAGTCGGTATAAACCACTTCTTTACGCGTATCGGTTTCACCTCCGGTCATCTTCATAATAAGACGGATCATAAAGCGGTCATACCAACGATAGCGAGGGTAGCGCAGCGCACCGGCAAAGACAGCGCAAAGGTCTGGCTGCCACGGCGAGCTGAGTAAAAACTTGCGCGTGTAGCTGTTAGTCTGCGGCGTACGCTTCTCTGCTTTACGTGCGACCAGATTTACCGAGTAAAACGCTCCGGGCAATTTCTTGAGCACCGCGGTGTGCTTTTTCACAAAGCGATCCAGCGCCGGATGGAAATGCCCGTAACGAATTGACGCGCCAATTACCACGCGATCGTAATCCTGCCAGGTTATCTGATCCGCACGGTTCAGGTTTACCACATCCGAATATATCCCCAGCTCTTTGAGTTCAGATGCCAGATACGCGGCAATCTCACGCGTTTGCCCGTCTCGCGTAGAGAAAAGAATGAGTGTTTTCATCAACGGCTCCTTACTCGCGCCAGAATGTAGGGGTGAAGAGCACCAGCAGCGTAAAGACCTCAAGGCGACCAAACAGCATATTGGCGATGAGGATCCATTTCGCGACGGGGTTCATACTCGCAAAGTTATCCGCCACAACCCCCAGGCCAGGCCCGAGGTTATTCAATGTTGCCACCACGGACGCAAAGGCGGAGAAATCATCCACACCCGTCGCGATAATCGCGAGCATACTGACGATAAAGACCAGCGCATACGCCGAGAAGAATCCCCACACCGCTTCGAGGATACGTTCCGGCAGCGCGCGGTTCCCCAGCTTAATGCTGTAGACCGCGTTCGGGTGGACCAGACGCTTCAGCTCACGGTTGCCCTGCTTGAACAGAAGCAGAATACGAATCACCTTCAGGCCACCGCCCGTGGACCCCGCGCAGCCCCCAATAAATGCAGAGCATAAAAGCAGCACCGGCAGGAACAGCGGCCAACGGGCGATACTGTCCGTGGTAAACCCGGCTGTCGTCGCCATCGATACCACCTGGAAGAACGCCTGATTTAGCGTGGTCAGCGCGGAGTTATAGACATCATGGAACCACAGCACCAGAGTACAGATGATCACCAGCGTAAGCTGGACCCCAATGAACATGCGGAACTCAGGGTCACGCCAGTACACCTTCAGGCTGCGCCCGCTCAGTAAAGAGAAGTGCAAACCGTAGTTACAGCCAGAGATCAGCAGGAAAATGGCAATGATAGTGTTAATCGTTGGGCTGTCGAAGTAGCCCACGCTGGCATCGTGGGTAGAGAACCCGCCAATGGCAATCGTCGCGAAACTGTGTCCAATGGCGTCGAAAGCAGGCATCCCGGCAAACCATAGCGCCAGCGCACAGGCTACCGTCAGCAAGACATAAATCAGCCACAGGGTTTTCGCCGTCTCGGCAATACGCGGGCGCATCTTGTTATCTTTCAGAGGCCCGGGCATTTCGGCGCGATAGAGCTGCATGCCACCAACGCCCAGAATAGGGAGAATAGCCACCGCCAGGACGATGATCCCCATACCGCCGAACCACTGCAGCATCTGGCGATAAAAGAGAATGGCGTGGGGTAGTGAATCCAGCCCGACCAGCGTCGTCGCCCCAGTGGTTGTTAAACCCGAAAACGATTCAAAAAAGGCATCCGTGATGCTCAGATTAGGCTGTTCAGAGAAGATAAAGGGCAGCGAACCGACGCTCCCCAGCACCGTCCAGAACAGGACCACAATCAAAAATCCTTCGCGAGATTTCAGTTCACCTTTCTGACGACGGTTTGGCCACCACAGCAGCGAGCCAATCGCCAGCGCGACAAAGAAGGTCTGGGTGAATGCCCGCCCCGCACCGTCCCGGTAGATAAGCGCCACCAGTCCTGGGAGAATCATCGTCCCGGAAAAGAGTATGACCAGCAGTCCAACGATTCGGGTTATGGCACGAAAATGCATCTCTGCCGCTTCCTTTGGTATTCAAAAGTGAGGTGGGGATTATTCTTCAATCGGCAGCAATTGCAACGAACCACGACTAAAATCAGCCAGTTTTGCTGAAAAAGCAGCCAGTTCCGCCTGAGGAAGCGCCACGCGTAATTGCACCATTGCCTGATATTCGCTGTGTGCGATGACACCGTTAAACTGCCGCAGCAGCGCTTCAATACCCGATAGCTGGGCGTAATCGCATAATAAAGTATATTCGGTAAGCGGCGTTTTGCGGGTAGTGACCAGCATATTAAGCGCCTGCTGCACGCCCCCGCCATAGGCTTTTACCAGCCCACCGGTGCCTAACAAAATGCCGCCGTAGTAGCGCACCACCACGGCGGTTATTTCGCCCACGCCGCTGCCCATCAGCTGCGAAAGCATAGGCTTACCGGCCGTGCCCGCCGGTTCACCGTCGTCGGAAAACCCCAGCTGTTGTGAATCGTCCGGCGGCCCTGCTACCCACGCCACGCAGTGGTGGCGGGCGTCAGGATGCTCAGCCCGAACGGACTCGACAAACGCCTTTGCCGCCTCTACGCCGTCGGTATGCGCCAGCAGCGTAATAAAGCGGCTTTTCTTGATTTCCTCAACAAAGGTGACCGGTTCAGCCGGTATCAGCCAGCTTTCCATCAGGCCAGCTTCAGGTCTCGCGTCATGTTCTCGATACCGTTTTCATGAACCACAACGTTATCTTCGATGCGAATACCGCCAAACGGCTTCAGCGCGTCAATTTTTTCCCAGTTAAAGTGCTTGCTGAACTGGCCTTCACGCCAAGGCGCCAGCAGGGATTCAATAAAGTAGATCCCCGGCTCAATCGTCAGCACCATACGCGGCTCCAGAATACGGGTGCAGCGCAGGTAAGGATATTTAGACGGTGCCGCCAGGTGCGTGCCGGTATCATCCTGCATAAAGCCCGCAACGTCGTGAACCTGCAGGCCCAGCGGGTGGCCGATACCGTGCGGCATGAATGGCCCGGTCAGATCGTTCTCAACCATCGCCTCTTCGCTCATGTCTTTCACAATCTGGTGCTTACGCAGCAGTTTAGCAATGCGCTGATGGAACTGAATGTGGTAATCCACATAGCTGGTTCCCGCCTTCATGGTGCCAATAAGCGCCAGCTGTTCATCGTTCACGTCTTTAATAAGCTGCGCGAAATCGGTATCCGCATTCGCCGCCCAGGTACGGGTCAGATCGGCCGCGTAGCCGTTATATTCTGCCCCTGCGTCCAGCAGGAAGCTGCGCATTTCCGACGGAACATGGTGATCCAGTTTGGTGTAGTGGAGTACAGACGCGTGCTCATTCAGCGCGACGATGTTGCTGTACGGCACGTCGGTATCACGGTGGCCTGTCGCGGTCAGATAAGCCTGATTGATGTCGAACTCGCTCATACCCGACTGGAATGCTTCATGCGCCGCACGGTGTCCATTTACCGCCGTTTTTTGCGCTTCACGCATGCAGTAAAGTTCGTAGTCGGTTTTATAGGCTCGGTAATAGTGGAGGTAATCCAGCACCCCTTTCGGGTTGAGTTTGTCTGCCGCAATATCCAGGCCCAATGCACGCTCCGGAACAGGGCCAATATAGGCGATGTTGCCACGCGCTGCAGGCAGCTGGCTGCCAATGCCGTCCGCTTTTGGCAGCGCAATGACCTCAATTTCTTCCGTCCAGAAAGAGGTCGGCAGCGGCTCAACGTTGTGCCAGTAATCAACCGGCAGGTAGAACCACAGTTTCGGCTTGTTCACACCATCTACCAGCAGCCAGCAGTTGGGAACCTGCGTCACCGGCACCCAGGCCTTAAATTGTGGGTTCACCTTAAACGGATAAGCGTGGTCATCCAGAAAGGTATTCATCAGCTCGCCGGAGTGGATCAGCAGCGCATCCAGCTTAAAGCGGGCCAGTACATCGCGGGTACGTTCCTGTAGGGTAACGATATGATTTTTATAAAGCGAAGCCAGTGAGTCCATCATTATTCCTTTCGTTTTTTGACCTCAAGTCATCGCATCTTAGCACACCTCACTCCGGCTGCGTGATTTCCACCGACCGTGATCAATGCAGCATTTTCTTAATGAGTAATTTGCATTTTATTAACATAAATCCCACACTCCGATTCATCTGGTATGACCAGATCCAATTGCTGGATTCAGGAGACTGACATGCTCTACAAAGGCGACACCCTGTACCTCAACTGGCTGGAAGATGGCATTGCCGAACTGGTGTTCGATGCCCCCGGCTCAGTGAACAAGCTTGATACCGCGACGGTGGCCAGTCTTGGCCAGGCGCTGGATATTCTTGAAAAGCAACCTGAATTAAAAGGGCTGCTGCTGCGTTCGAACAAAGCGGCCTTTATCGTCGGTGCCGATATCACCGAGTTCCTTTCGCTGTTCCTGGTTCCGGAAGAACAGCTGAGCCAGTGGCTGCACTTTGCCAACAGCGTCTTTAATCGTCTGGAAGATCTGCCTGTCCCGACCATTTCCGCCGTTAACGGTTATGCGCTGGGCGGTGGCTGCGAATGCGTGCTGGCGACCGACTACCGCCTGGCGACGCCGGACCTGCGCATCGGCCTGCCAGAAACAAAACTGGGCATCATGCCGGGCTTTGGCGGCTCCGTGCGTATGCCGCGCATGCTGGGTGCCGACAGCGCCCTGGAGATCATTGCCGCAGGTAAAGATGTCGGCGCCGAACAGGCACAGAAAATTGGCCTGGTCGACGGCGTTGTAAAACCTGAGAAGCTGGTTGAAGGCGCACTCGCCATTCTGCGTCAGGCAATCAACGGCGATCTCGACTGGAAAGCCAAACGCCAGCCGAAGCTGGAACCGTTAAAACTCAGCAAGATTGAAGCCACCATGAGCTTCACCATCGCCAAAGGCATGGTGATGCAGACGGCGGGTAAACACTACCCGGCGCCGATCACGGCGGTGAAAACCATTGAAGCGGCTGCCCGCCTTGGTCGCGATGAAGCGCTGAAGCTCGAAAATCAGAGCTTTGTCCCGCTGGCGCACACCAATGAAGCCCGCGCGCTGGTCGGTATCTTCCTCAACGATCAGTTCGTGAAAGGCAAAGCCAAACAGCTGACTAAAAACGTTGAGACGCCAAAACATGCGGCGGTACTCGGCGCGGGGATTATGGGTGGCGGCATCGCTTACCAGTCCGCCTGGAAAGGCGTGCCGGTGGTGATGAAAGACATCAGCGAGAAATCCCTGACGCTGGGCATGACCGAAGCGGCCAAGCTGCTGAATAAACAGCTTGAGCGCGGGAAAATTGACGGGCTGAAGCTCGCAGGCGTGATCTCCACCATTCAGCCCGTGCTGGAATACAGCGGTTTTGATCGCGTCGACGTAGTGGTCGAAGCCGTCGTCGAGAACCCGAAGGTCAAAAAAGCGGTGCTGGCGGAAACGGAAGACAAGGTTCGCCCGGATACCGTGCTGGCCTCTAACACCTCCACCATTCCGATTAGCGAACTGGCGAGTGTGCTCAAGCGTCCGGAAAACTTCTGCGGTATGCACTTCTTCAACCCGGTACATCGTATGCCGCTGGTCGAAGTGATCCGCGGGGAAAAAACCTCTGACGACACCATCGCCAAAGTAGTGGCGTGGGCCAGCAAGATGGGCAAAACCCCGATCGTCGTTAACGACTGCCCTGGCTTCTTCGTCAACCGCGTGCTGTTCCCTTACTTCGCCGGATTCAGCCAGCTGCTGCGCGACGGCGCGGACTTCCGCAAAATCGACAAAGTGATGGAAAAGCAGTTCGGCTGGCCGATGGGCCCGGCGTATCTGCTGGACGTTGTAGGCATTGATACCGCCCACCACGCCCAGGCGGTGATGGCGGCAGGCTTCCCGCAGCGCATGCAGAAAGACTATCGCGACGCCATTGACGCGCTGTTCGACGCTAACCGCTTCGGCCAGAAAAACGGTCTGGGCTTCTGGCGCTATAAAGAAGACAGCAAAGGCAAACCGAAGAAAGAAGAAGACGCGGCGGTGGATAGCCTGCTGGCCGACGTTAGCCAGCCAAAACGCGACTTCACCGACGATGAGATCATCGCCCGCATGATGATCCCGATGATCAACGAAGTGGTGCGCTGCCTCGAAGAAGGCATCATCGCCAGCCCGGCAGAAGCCGACATGGCGCTGGTTTACGGCCTGGGCTTCCCTCCGTTCCACGGCGGCGCGTTCCGCTGGCTGGACACGCTCGGCAGCGCCCGCTATCTCGATATGGCTCAGCAGTATCAGCACCTCGGCCCGCTTTATGAGGTGCCGGAAGGTCTGCGTAGCAAAGCGCGCCATAACGAACCCTACTATCCCGCAGTTGAGCCAGCCCGTCCGGTTGGCGAGCTGAAAACGGCTTAAGGAGTCACAATGGAAAAGGTTGTCATTGTTGATGCGATTCGCACCCCGATGGGCCGTTCAAAAGGCGGCGCGTTCCGTAACGTGCGTGCGGAAGACCTCTCCGCGCACCTGATGCGTAGCCTGCTGGCGCGTAACCCGGCGCTGGATCCGGCTGCGCTGGACGATATCTACTGGGGCTGCGTGCAGCAGACCCTGGAGCAGGGCTTCAACATCGCCCGTAACGCGTCGCTGCTGGCTGAGATCCCGCATTCGGTTCCGGCCGTCACCGTCAACCGCCTGTGCGGTTCATCAATGCAGGCGCTGCACGACGCGGCACGCATGATCATGACCGGTGATGCGCAGGCCTGCCTGGTGGGCGGCGTCGAGCACATGGGGCACGTGCCGATGAGCCACGGGGTCGATTTCCACCCGGGGATGAGCCGCAACGTGGCGAAAGCCGCGGGGATGATGGGTCTCACCGCCGAGATGCTCTCCCGCCTGCACGGCATCAGCCGCGAAATGCAGGATGCCTTTGCCGCGCGCTCTCACGCTCGCGCATGGGCCGCCACGCAGTCCGGCGCCTTTAAGAATGAGATCATCCCGACCGGCGGCCACGATGCAGACGGCGTTCTGAAGCAGTTCAGCTACGACGAAGTCATCCGCCCGGAAACCACCGTCGAAGCGCTTTCTACGCTGCGTCCGGCGTTTGATCCGGTCACCGGTACGGTCACAGCAGGGACCTCGTCGGCGCTGTCAGACGGTGCCGCCGCGATGCTGGTGATGAGCGAAAGCCGCGCCCGCGAGCTAGGATTAACGCCTCGCGCTCGGGTACGCTCGATGGCGGTCGTGGGCTGCGATCCGTCGATCATGGGTTACGGCCCGGTTCCGGCTTCAAAGCTGGCGCTGAAAAAAGCGGGATTAACCGCCAGCGACATCGACCTGTTTGAGATGAACGAAGCGTTCGCCGCGCAGATCCTGCCGTGCATTAAAGATCTGGGGCTGATGGAGCAGATCGACGAGAAGATTAACCTCAACGGCGGCGCGATCGCCCTCGGTCACCCGCTGGGCTGCTCCGGGGCGCGTATCAGCACGACGCTGATCAACCTGATGGAACGCAAAGATGCCCAGTTTGGTCTGGCAACGATGTGTATCGGGCTGGGTCAGGGTATCGCGACGGTGTTTGAGAGAGTGTGATAAAAAACCGGGTCGCAAATGCGACCCGGCAGAAGTTTAGTTGCCGTTCTTCCCGCCTGTCAGGGGCGGGTTTTTTATTTAAATGAAGGCAAACGCATCGCCAAACAGGCGGTCTTCACGCGCGTCACGTTCGTTACAGAACAGGTCACGGGCAATTTTCGCCATCTCAAAACGGCCAGCGATATAAATATCGTGTCCTGCCAGCGTGCCGTGATCCTGCAGCACCGCCGTCAGCACCGTCCCGCTACGCCCGCGCCAGCCCTCTTCCGGCTGCTCAACCACCGGCTCAATGCGCAGGTTAGGATGGGTTACGCTCAGCGCTTCCAGTTCAGACAGGTCATACAGGTGTTTCTCTTCGCGGCCACCCCAGTAGATCGTGATATCACGGTCCGGGTTACGCGCCAGGGCGGTCAACAGAATAGATCGCACGTAGGAGAAGCCTGTACCACCGGCAATCAGGATCAGCGGACGGTCTTC
The DNA here is from genome assembly GCF_008364555.1 of Enterobacter vonholyi. GTDB lineage: Bacteria > Pseudomonadota > Gammaproteobacteria > Enterobacterales > Enterobacteriaceae > Enterobacter > Enterobacter vonholyi. The sequence continues at coordinate 73,254 of NZ_VTUC01000013.1, read as the reverse complement.
GTCATCGCGCAGCCACGCATCACCGTGCGGAATATCCACCACGATTTCACGTTCCTTCAGGATCCGATCCATCACCGCCATTGCATACAGGTTAAGCTCTGACGCACCAATATGAAGCTCAATAAATTCCTGCTCCGCTGGCGTGGAGGCCATAGAGAAAGGACGCTTATCACGCTCATCCATCACGACCATCAGATACTGACCCGCGCGGAAAGAGAATGGCGCTTCTGGCACTAAACGGACGCGATATACGGTGTCGGTGATGGCATCTACCGAGGTCACTTTACAGCTTAAGGTTGTCATTCGCTCTCTCTGTCGGGAAGTCTATAGGGCTTAACGGTCAGCTCAGGGTTTACCGTTATTCATTATGGCCAGCTCGTCCCAGATCGCGTCAATGCGCGCGGTCACAGCAGGATCTTTTTTGATCGGGCGACCCCATTCACGGTCGGTTTCGCCAGGCCATTTATTTGTGGCATCCAGTCCCATCTTTGAGCCAAGACCGGAAACCGGCGAGGCAAAATCCAGATAATCAATCGGCGTGTTTTCGACTAACACCGTATCGCGCGCCGGGTCCATTCGTGTGGTAATGGCCCAGATTACGTCATTCCAGTCGCGGGCGTTAACGTCATCATCGCAGACAATAACAAATTTGGTATACATAAACTGGCGCAGGAAAGACCACACGCCCATCATCACGCGTTTCGCGTGACCAGGATACTGCTTCTTCATCGTGACCACCGCCATGCGATAGGAGCATCCTTCAGGCGGCAGATAAAAATCAACAATTTCCGGGAACTGCTTTTGCAGAATCGGCACAAACACTTCGTTCAGCGCCACGCCCAGTACCGCGGGTTCATCCGGTGGACGCCCGGTATACGTGGAGTGATAAATCGCATCTTCACGCTGCGTAATGTGCGTTACGGTGAACACCGGGAAGTTATCCACTTCGTTGTAATAGCCGGTGTGGTCGCCGTAAGGGCCTTCTGGCGCCATTTCACCCGGTTCAATGTAACCTTCCAGCACAATTTCTGCACTGGCCGGGACTTCGAGATCGTTAGAGATACACTTCACAACTTCCGTTTTCGTCCCGCGCAGCAGGCCTGCAAAGGCATATTCCGAGAGCGTATCCGGTACGGGTGTGACGGCCCCCAGAATGGTGGCCGGATCGGCGCCCAGGGCGACAGATACCGGGAAACGTTCACCCGGGTGTGCAGCACACCACTCCTGAAAATCCAGCGCGCCGCCGCGATGCGACAGCCAGCGCATGATGAGCTTATTCTTGCCAATCAACTGCTGGCGGTAAATACCAAGATTCTGGCGTTCTTTGTGCGGGCCACGCGTGACGGTCAGTCCCCAGGTGATCAGCGGCGCAGCATCTTCCGGCCAGCACTGCATGATAGGGATTTTAGTCAAATCAACCGCATCGCCTTCCAGCACCTTCTGCTGGCACGGCGCGCCGCGCAGGCGTTTGGTGGGCATGTTCAGCACCTGCTTAAACTGCGGCAGTTTGTCGAACAGATCGCGGAAGCCTTTCGGCGGCTCCGGCTCTTTCAGGAAGGCCAGCAGCTTACCGACTTCACGCAGCGCCGTGACGTCTTCCTGCCCCATCCCCAGTGCGACGCGACGCGGTGTACCAAACAGGTTGCACAGAACCGGCATTGAGTAACCTTTTGGATTTTCAAACAGTAATGCGGGGCCACCGGCACGCAGGGTGCGGTCAGTAATTTCTGTCATCTCCAGATAAGGATCAACAGGAAGTGTAATACGCTTGAGTTCACCCTGCTTTTCCAGCAGCGTCAGGAAGTCGCGGAGATCGTGGTATTTCATGCAGTTAATCATGGCCTCTCTGTAAGCGCTTCATTATACGGCGTAAGCCTGCTTGATGCTGTAATTTTGTTAAATAAGCGTGAACTTATGCGTTCTGTTCCATTTTCGCCCATTATAATCAACTTAGCGATCCCGCCAGGGTTTTGATATGCTTGCGCCCCGAACTAAGGGAAAGAGTGATTATGCAGGCCTGGTATTTACTGTATTGCAAACGCGGGCAACTTCAGCGCGCGCAGGAACATCTTGAACGTCAGTCTGTAAATTGCCTGACGCCCGTGATCACGCTTGAAAAAATGCAGCGCGGGAAGCGCACAACCGTCAGCGAGCCGTTGTTCCCGAACTACCTCTTCGTGGAATTCGACCCGGAAGTCATCCACACCACCACCATCAGCGCAACGCGCGGCGTCAGCCACTTCGTTCGTTTTGGTGCCCACCCGGCAACGGTTCCGTCAACGGTTATTCATCAGCTGTCGATTTACCAACAGCCCGAAGGTCTCACCGACCCCGAAACCCCCTATACGGGCGATAGCGTCGTGATTACCGAAGGGGCTTTCGAAGGCCTGCAAGCGATTTTTGCCGAGCCGGACGGGGAAGCGCGCTCTATGCTGTTGCTCAATCTGCTGAACAAGCAGGTGCTGCAGAGCGTTAAAAACACCGACTTCCGTAAACTTTAAACATTTATCCCGAACAGCTTACGCACGTTGTCATCCGTCTGTGCCGAAAGCCAGTGCGGATCGTCTCCGCGCCACTTCGCGACGCTCACAATAATGTGCCCCAGATAAGCGGGCTCATTTCGTCGCGATGCCGGTTTGGGTTTCATATCGCGCGGCAGCAGATAAGGTGCGTCCGTTTCAAAGAGCAACCGGTCAGCCGGGATCGCTGGCAACAGCTCCCGAAGCTCAAGCCCGCGGCGCTCATCGCAAACCCAGCCGGTAATCCCCAGATAAAGCCCACGCTCCAGGCATTCCAGCGCCTCCTGCCGTGAGCCGGTGAAGCAGTGCAGCACCGCGCCGGGCAGTTTCTCGAGCCACGGATCAAGCAGAGTCAGAAAACGCTCATGCGCGTCGCGGCAGTGCATAAATACGGGCATTTCAAGCTCTGCCGCTAGCGCAAGCTGGGCAGTGAATGCCTTTTCCTGCTCTTCAGGCGTGGAAAAGTTACGGTTGAAATCGAGGCCGCACTCGCCAATCGCCACCACTTCTGGTGTCTTTGCCAGCCTGCGTAGGGTGTCGCCACTTTCCGCGGTCCACTGGCTGCTGTCGTGAGGATGCACGCCAGCAGTAGACCAACAGCGATCGTATCGTTGCGCCAGCTGCTGGGCCTGCTCGCTCTCATGCAGGTTGGTGCCCGTCAGCAGCAGCCCTTTCACCCCGGCGGCAAACGCACGCGCAACCACCTCATCACGATCTTTCGCAAACTGCGAGCTGGTCAGGTTGAGTCCGATATCAAACATGCAAATCCCCATATAACAACCGCCCTGACGGGCGGCTGGTTTTACTCTTCAGTGGTCTTGTCGGACGTATCGTCTTCGTCATCCGCTCGACGTCCTTTACCCACGTAGAAACGCGAGAAGAAAACACCGACCTCAAACAGACAGTACATCGGTATGGCCAGCAGCGTCTGCGAGAACACATCCGGCGGCGTTAGCAGCATGCCGACCACGAAGGCGCCCACCAAAATATACGGACGCTTCTTACGCAGGTCATCCGGGGTCGTAACCCCTACCCAGCAAAGCAGTACAATGGCCACCGGCACTTCGAATGCCACGCCAAACGCCATAAACAGCGCCATCACAAAGCTGAGGTAGCTGGCAATATCCGTCGACACCTGGACCCCTTCCGGCGCGGTATGCGTCAGGAAGCCGAAGGCCAGCGGGAAGACAACGAAATAGGCAAACGCCATGCCGATATAGAACAGCAGCGAGCTGGACACCAGCAGCGGGATAACCAGCTTGCGTTCGTGCTTATACAGCGCGGGCGCCACAAACGCCCATACCTGGTAAAGAATGACGGGCGCAGAGGCTATCAACGACACCCAGAAGGTCAGCTTGATGGGGGTAAAGAACGGAGAAGCCACATCCGTCGCAATCATCGTTGCGCCCAGCGGCATCTGCTTAATTAATGGTGCAGAGACAACCTGGTAGATATCGTTGGCGAAATAAACCAGGCATAGAAAAATAACGAAAACTGCAATAATGCAGTTTAACAGGCGCTTACGCAGCTCTATGAGGTGCGTAATCAGCGGTTGAGTATCATCTACTGCCATGTTTACGCTTTATCACTCGACGAGGGGGATGATTCGGAAACGGACGCAGCGGGCTTTACTTCCGCCGTTTTAGTTACCGGTTCTTCCGGCTGCGCCTGTTTTTTCACTTCGGTTTCCTGCGGCGTCTGTTCTGGCGCAGCAGCCTGATGTTCAGCGCTGGCAGGCGTTACGCCCTCGCGCTGCTCTTCGCTGCCCTTCACCACCGGGTTATGGATGGTGTTCGCTTCATCGCTCGCTTTTTCAGGATCGTTGACGCTGTAAGAGCGCTTCATGGATTCCGCCGCTTCACGCAGTTCATCCATTGAGGCTTTCAGTTCCGGCGTCAGATTATCCATGCTCGCCTTCTCGACCTTTTTGAGGCTTTCCTGAAATTCCTGCAGCTTAAGCTCCTGCGCCAGCTCATTCTGAACGGTCGATGCCAGCGATCTCAGCGCACGCACCCAGCCCGCAACGGTTTTCACCGCCACCGGCAGACGCTGCGGCCCCAGCACGATCAGGCCAATCACAAAGACCAGCAGCAGCTCACCAAAACCAATGTCAAACACGACTTATACCTGCTCTTTATCGTGGCGTTTGGCGTCTTCCTTTTTGGCTTCTTCTTGCTTGTCGGAGATGGATTTAGCAGTAAAGTCAGCGTCCTGGCTGGTTTTATCCTGCTTGCTCTCATCATCGCTCATCGCTTTCTTAAAGCCTTTGATAGACGCGCCCAGATCGGAACCAATAGAACCGAGCTTTTTGGTGCCAAACAGCAGCACGACGATGACGGCAATGATCAACAATTGCCAGATACTGATACCACCCATACATGTTCCTCAGGGATAGATGATTAATGAGTCAGGTCGCATTATACGTATGCGACCCATCGATGGCGACGCAAACTCAGCGCGTTTTTCGCCATCCGGCAAGCCAGACTACCACCCCGCCAGCCATCAGCCAGGCTGGCATCATCTGCCAGTCCGGACGGTTGATCAGCAGCAGCGTACCGCTCAACAGCAGCGTTGCGCCAATCCCAAAGAGATAGCGGGACTGTCCCTGGCGAACACGGCTGGACTGAAGCTCGCGGGCGATTTTATCCATGCTGTGCTGAAGGTTCTTGCTCTGACGCAAACTGTCATAAACCAGTTCGGGAATTTCAGGCATTTTTTCTATCCAGAACGGGCCCTTCTCTTTCAGCGAGCGCACCAGCGCCGGAATGCCAACCTGATCCTTAATCCAGGATTCAAGGAAAGGTTTCGCAGTCTTCCACAAGTCTAACTGAGGATAGAGCTGTCGGCCTACACCCTCAACGTAAAGTAATGTTTTCTGAAGTAAAACTAGCTGTGGCTGAACTTCCATATTAAACCGGCGAGCCGTGTTGAACAGGTTCAACAGTACGTGCCCAAAGGAGATTTCCGCCAGTGGTTTTTCAAAAATCGGTTCACAAACGGTCCGGATCGCAAACTCGAACTCTTCGACGTTAGTGTCCGGCGGAACCCAGCCGGAATCGACGTGCAGCTCGGCCACCTTACGGTAGTCGCGGTTGAAGAACGCGATGAAGTTCTCAGCCAGATACCGTTTATCTTCTTTGTTCAGCGACCCCACAATCCCGCAGTCGATACCGATATATTTCGGGTCCTCAGGGTGTTCGTAGCTCACAAAGATATTGCCCGGATGCATGTCCGCATGGAAAAAGCTGTCGCGGAATACCTGGGTAAAGAAGACCTGTACGCCACGTTCGGCCAGGAGCTTCATGTTTGTTCCCTGCTTCTCCAGGGCTACGACATCCGAAACCGGAATACCGTAGATACGCTCCATCACCATCATGTTCTGGCTGCAGTAGTCAGAATAGACTTCAGGTACATAGAGCATCGGGCTGTTTTCAAAGTTACGGCGCAGCTGAATGGCATTTGCCGATTCGCGCAGCAGGTTAAGCTCATCAATCAGCGTTTTTTCATATTCCCGCACCACTTCCATTGGACGCAAACGACGTCCGTCCGGAAGCAGACGCGGCACCCAGCGCGCCAGACGATAAATCAGCTTCATGTCTGCTTTGATGATGGGCAGGATGTCCGGACGAATGACCTTAATAACCACTTCCTTGCCATTATCTTTCAGGCGCGCGGTATGTACCTGCGCGATAGAGGCCGACGCCAGCGGTTGAATATCGAAATCGTCAAACCAGGTCTCGACGGGTACATTTCCCATCGCCTCTTCAATTTGCTTTTTCGCGCGCGCGCCGTCAAAGGGTGCGACGCGGTCCTGAAGCATTGCGAGCTCATCGGCAATGAGAGGCGGGAAGAGGTCGCGGCGGGTCGAAAGCATCTGCCCGAATTTAATCCATACCGGACCGAGTTCCTGCAGCGCCAGGCGCAGACGCTCACCCAGCGGTTGACCTTTGTGGCGATTGGGCATCCAGAACAGCATCCGCCGCCAGATGCGAAGCGGCAGCGTGATGCGCATTTTGGGAATAAGCTCGTCGAGCCCGTAGCTCAAAAAGGTGCGAATAATAAAATAGAGGCGCCGAATTTCACCAGGCGTCATTTGCCCTCCAGTTTTTCCAGCCGTTTGGTAAACGCATCAACCGCGCGTTCAACAGCAGCGGTTTCTTCCGCAAACCATGCAACTTCCAGTGGCCCGGGCGCCATTCGCCACTCCTCAGTCATCACTTCCGCCACATAGCGTTGTTGGCGCTGGAGGCTTTTACGCGCAAAGGAGGCGCCACCATGAAGGACTTTCCCGATGCCTTCGGCAGCAATGTCGCCGATAAAAGGCGCGAGCAGCTCTGCCGGATCGAACTCCGCCAGATCGGTGAGAGCAACGAAGTTCTGCACGACCTGAATGTCGCCTTCCACCTCCAGCTCACCGCTGCGGATAAGCGCCGTTAATTGCTGGCGATCGCGCAGTTTTGGCAGCACGCTCATGTGCGTGATGACCGAGCAGTCAGCTTCACCTTCCCACGCCCCCAGAACGTCTAGCTGGCGTTCGCTGAATACCAGCACAAGCGGCGTCGAGAACTCTTTTAAAACAATACGTAATATCTTCCCGTTTAGCCGCTGACGCGCTGCTTTCAGCGCCGGAGCTCGATAGAGAAAAGCATTCAGTACGTTTTCGATACCTGCGGTGACTAAGGGCTTAAAGGGCACGGGACACCTCCACTCAGAACTTGTAACCGCGATGCAGCGCGACGACACCCGCCGTCAGGTTGAAATATTCAACGTTCTCAAATTCTGCATCCTGCATCATGGCTTTTAATGTGTCCTGATCCGGGTGCATACGGATAGATTCTGCCAGATAGCGGTAGCTTTCAGCGTCGTTAGCCACCAGCTCACCGATGCGCGGCAGCACGTGGAAGGAATAGGCGTCGTAAGCTTTGCTCAGCGGCTCAATAATCGGTTTGGAGAATTCAAGCACCAGCAGGCGTCCACCCGGCTTCAGCACGCGGTACATGGAGCGCAGCGCTTTTTCTTTATCGGTCACGTTACGCAGACCGAAGGAGATAGTGATGCAGTCAAAGGTATTGTCCGGGAACGGCAGCGCTTCGGCGTTTGCCTGCACATATTCAACATTCCCCACCACACCGATGTTACGCAGCTTTTCGCGTCCCATTTTCAGCATGGAGTCATTAATATCGGCGAGAACAACGCGACCGGTTTCACCCACCAGACGAGAGAATTTCGCGGTTAAATCGCCCGTACCGCCAGCTAAATCCAGCACCGTTTGTCCGCGACGCACGCCGCTACAGTCAATGGTGAAGCGCTTCCACAAGCGATGAATGCCGAACGACATCAGGTCATTCATCACATCGTACTTCGCCGCCACGGAATGAAATACGTGGGCCACCATGTCAGCTTTCTGCGCTTTGGCGACAGTCTGAAAGCCAAAGTGCGTTGTGTCTTGTGAATCGTCAGCCATCTTAGAGCCTGCTTATCAGTAAAATGTTCGTGAAGTGTATCAGATTGGGCGCGTTTGCCCTACGTTTCAACCACCGCGAAAAAAACGCGCTGGAATCTCGTCTGGTAATGAATCCGCCGCTAACGTGTTGTCTTCACTGTTTGTCTTTTGTTCGTTCGCCCCTTCTCGCAGGCGAAACTCGTCGTCCTGGGCGGTGGCCTGCTCGACCAATTCCGGATTAATCTCGCGTTTAACTTCTACTCCCAGACTGCGGAATGATTCAGCCTGCGCCAGCAGATTGCCACGTCCGGAGGCGAGTTTTTTCATCGCCTGGCGATAGTTATCCTGCGCACGATCCAGGCTTTGCCCGACTGAAGACATGTCGTCCACAAAGAGGCGCATTTTGTCGTACAGCTTGCTGGCACGATCGGCAATCTGCTGCGCGTTGCGACTCTGGTGCTCATAGCGCCACAGGTTCGCAATGGTGCGTAACGCCACCAGCAGCGTGGTGGGGCTGACCAACATAATATTATTTTTGAGCGCTTCGGTTATAAGCTCAGGCTGCCTGTCGAGTGCCAGCAGAAACGCGGGCTCTACCGGAATAAACATCAGTACATAGTCCAGCGAGCGCAGACCCGGCAGCTGCTGGTAGTCTTTTCTGCCGAGCAGGCGAATATGATTACGTACGGAGGCAATGTGCTCCTGCAGAGCTGACTCGCGCGTGTAGTCATCGTCCGCATTAAAGTAACGTTCATACGCCACCAGCGTCATTTTAGCGTCAATCACCACATCTTTGCCCTGCGGCAGCCGCACGATCACATCCGGCTGCATTCGTGAGCGGGCGTCGTTTTCGATACTCACCTGCGTTTCGTATTCATATCCTTCCCGCAGACCAGAAGCTTCCAGTACGCGGGTCAGCACCACCTCACCCCAGTTGCCCTGGGTTTTGTTGTCCCCTTTGAGCGCTCGGGTGAGGTTGACCGCTTCCTGCGCCATCTGTGCATTTAGCTGCTGAAGATTGCGAATCTCATGAGCCAGGGTGTGCCGCTCACGGGCTTCCTGACCAAAACTGTCCTGCACCTGACGACGAAAACCGTCCAGCTGCTCGCGCAGAGGCGTCAGCAAGCTGTTGAGGCTCTGGCGGTTTTGTTCGTCAACGCGGCGGTTGCTGTGCTCAAAAATTCGATTGGCGAGGTTCTCAAACTGTTCGCTGAGACGCTGCTCGCTGTTGATCATCTGGCGGATTTTGTCTTCCGCATGCAGTTGGGTGGATTCAAGGCGGGTGGTCACTTCGCGGAGATCGGCCTCCAGAGACGTGTTGATATCACGCAGGTTGCGCAGCTCGTTGTTGAGCAACTCACACTCATCGCGCCAGTGTTCGCTCAGCGCAAGCTGCTGTTTTATAGCGCTTAAATCAGCGACCATCTCTTCTCGCTCAGCCAGCTGGTCAGCCTTCTGCTGCGCATGCTGGTAGCTGGAAATCAGCCAGCCAATCCCTAAGCTCACCAACGCAATCACCGCGTAAATCAGGATTGAGATATCCACAATGCCCCCTGCATCAACGTATTACCCGCACAAAATAGAATTGTGCTGTATAAACGTCCAGTTTGAAAGGGTTTTCCTGCGAGGCGCTACGCAAAAAATAAAGGCCGAACGTGTCGGCCTTTGATTTAAGAAGAGAGGACTAGATCAGGCGACGAGCTGCTTCCACCACGATTTTCACTGCATGACTTTCGGTCTGCTTCATGGTTTCGGCGTTCGGGATCTCCTGCTGGGTACGGTTGACGATAACGCCCGCCACCATACCGGCACGCAGACCCTGGCTTGCGCACATGGTCAGCAGCGTTGCGGATTCCATTTCGTAGTTCATCACACCCATGGACTGCCACTCTTCCATTGAGCCTTTGAAACGGCTAACCACGCGGCCTGAGAAGGTATCGTAACGCTCCTGGCCCGGGTAGAAGGTGTCGGAAGACGCGGTTACGCCCACGTGAGTGGTTGCGCCTACGGATTTCGCAGCTTCAACCAGCGCGGTGGTACATTCGAAATCAGCCACTGCCGGGAATTCCATTGGTGCAAAATGCAGGCTTGCGCCGTCCAGACGGACGGACGCGGTCGTGACCAGAACGTCGCCGACGTTGATATGCGGCTGAATAGCGCCGGTCGTACCGATACGCAGGAAAGTGCGGATGCCCAGCTGCGCCAGCTCTTCAACAGCAATAGACGTAGACGGACCACCGATACCGGTAGAGCACACGATCACCGCTTTGCCATCCAGCTCTGCGCGCCAGGTGGTGAACTCACGATGGGCAGCCAGCTTGACCGGCTTATCCATCAGCGCGGCGATCTTTTCCACACGCTCCGGATCGCCAGGGACGATGGCGAGCGTAGCCCCTTGTAAATCGTTTTTAGTGAGGCCGAGATGAAAAACATCAGACTTAGACATAGGTGACTCCTCTGTGGGTCGGTTAGTCAGAAGAAGTAAAACGGTACTTTACAGAAGCAGTAAGCATATTTTCGTGACGAACCTCACCATGAATGAAAATGGTTACATTGAATTTCCATAAAAAAGTGATTTACATCACATTAACAAGTTATATCGCCAAGTGCTGCACAAAAGATAGACCGTTTAAGGCACTGTGAGTTGTTAACCTGGTGTCTATATTTACCTTTGCGCTAACTCATTGGTACGGAGAATGCCATGACTGAAAAAACCGGTTTTGCACCTGCTGCGGCCCCACATGCTTCAACCATCGTGTCGACTCCAGAAGCGGCAATTACTGCGGGCGAGACCTCTATTCCCTCGCAGGGGGAGAATATGCCTGCTTATCACGCCCGACCAAAATCGGCAGAGGGTCCGCTACCCATCGTGATTGTGATTCAGGAAATATTTGGTGTTCACGAACACATTCGCGACCTCTGCCGCCGGCTGGCGCTGGAAGGGTATCTGGCCGTTGCGCCAGAGCTCTACTTCCGTCAGGGCAATCCGAACGACTACAGTGATATTCCAACATTGCTCAGCAACCTGGTCAGCAAAGTCCCGGACGCGCAGGTGCTGGCCGATCTCGATCATGTCGCCAGCTGGGCGGCGCGCAACGGCGGCGATCCGCATCGTCTGCTGGTCACCGGTTTCTGCTGGGGCGGTCGCATTAGCTGGCTGTATGCCGCGCATAACCCGCAGCTCAAAGCTGCTGTCGCCTGGTACGGCAAACTGGTGGGTGAAAAAACGCTGAATTCGCCTAAACATCCCGTCGATATCGCCACCGAGTTAAATGCCCCCGTGTTAGGGCTTTATGGCGGTCAGGACACCGGTATTTCGCTGGATTCGGTAGAAACCATGCGCCATGCGCTGCGTGCGGCCAATGCGAAGGCGGAGATTGTGGTGTACCCGGATGCCGGGCATGCGTTTAACGCCGATTATCGTCCGAGCTATCACGCGGAATCAGCCAAAGATGGCTGGCAGAGAATGCTGGCGTGGTTTAGCCAGTACGGCGGTAAGAAAGCGTAATAACAATAAGCCCGGAGGCGGTTACGCCTTACCGGGCCATCCAATACCCCTACGCCTGACGCAAATTCTGCGCTGCCTTCACCATGTTCGCCAGCGCTGCGCGGGTTTCAGGCCAGCCGCGGGTTTTCAGTCCGCAGTCAGGGTTTACCCAAAGACGCTCTGCCGGAATACGCTGGGCCGCTTTTTTCAGCAGGGCTTCAATCCACTCCACGCTCGGCACGTTCGGGGAGTGGATGTCGTACACGCCCGGCCCGATTTCGTTCGGGTAGTCGAATTCTTCAAACGACTCCAGCAGCTCCATATCTGAACGCGAGGTCTCAATAGTGATCACGTCGGCGTCCAGCGCGGCAATCGAATCCATGATGTCGTTAAATTCGCAGTAACACATGTGGGTGTGGATCTGAGTGTCGTCCTTCGCCACCGCGGCGTTGATGCGGAACGCCTCCACGCCCCACTGCAGGTAGGCGTCCCAGTCGCTGCGACGCAGCGGCAGACCTTCGCGCAGGGCCGGTTCGTCAATCTGAATAATGCCAATGCCTGCGGCTTCCAGATCCGCCACCTCATCACGCAGCGCCAGGGCGATCTGTTTGGCGATGGTTTCACGGGTCACGTCTTCACGCGGGAAGGACCAGCAAAGAATGGTCACAGGACCGGTGAGCATGCCTTTCACCGGCTTGTCGGTCAGGGACTGGGCGTACTTCGCCCACTCAACCGTGATCGCTTCCGGACGGCTGACGTCACCGATGACCACCGGCGGCTTCACGCATCGGGAGCCATAGCTCTGCACCCAGCCGTTCTGGGTAAAGACGAAGCCGTCCAGGTGCTCGCCAAAGTATTCCACCATGTCATTACGCTCTGCTTCACCGTGCACCAGCACGTCCAGCCCAAGGCGTTCCTGCTCGATAATCGCCTGCTTGATGTGTTCCGCGATCCCGGTGCGGTAGTGATTCGCATCCAGATTGCCCTTTTTAAAGTCCAGACGCAGGCCGCGGATCTCGGTGGTCTGCGGGAAGGAACCAATCGTCGTGGTCGGCCACGCAGGCAGATTGAAGCGGGCGCGCTGGGCTTCGGCGCGCACCTCATACGGGCTCTGGCGCTGGCTGTCCTGGGCGGTGATGGCCGCCAGACGTTTTTCCACCGCCGGGTTATGCACGCGCGCGGAGTGGCGGCGCGCCCGGATCGGGGCGCTCCATTCGGTAATTGCCGCCGTGTCGCCGCTGTTCAGCGCGTCGCGCAGCAGGGCCAGCTCTTCACATTTTTGCAGCGCGAAGGCAAACCAGCTCTTTACTTCAGGGTCGAGACGGGTTTCCACGCTCAGGTCGATCGGGCTGTGCAGCAGCGAGCAGGACGAGGCCACCCACAGCTCACGTTTACCGACGATGTCTTTGATTTGTGCGTATTTCTCGGTCAGATCGGCGCGCCAGACGTTACGGCCATTCACCAGACCGGCGGAGAGCAGCCAGTCTGCGGGCAGGCGCTTGTGCAGCTCCGTCACATCATCTTTACCGTGTACAAGGTCTACGTGCAGGCCCTGCACCGGCAGCGCGGTAATCGTGTTCAGGTTCGGCGTCACGCCTTCGAAATAGGTTGTCAGTAGCAGCTTCACCTCCCCGGTGAGCGCGTCATACGCCGGTTTGAAGGCATCGAGCCATTCCTGAGGCAACTCGAGCACCAGCGCCGGTTCGTCGATTTGCACCCACTGAATGCCGCGTTTGCCCAGCTCAATCAGCACCTGTTTGTAGACCGGCAGAATGTCCTTCAGCAGGCTCAGACGATCGAACTGCTCGCCTTTGACTTTCCCCAGCCACAGATAGGTCACTGGCCCCAGCAGCACGGGTTTAACCTGGTGGCCCAGCGCCAGCGCTTCGTCCACTTCATCCAGAAGCTGCGTCCAGGTCAGTTTAAACTGCTGACCTTTTACGAACTCCGGCACCATATAGTGATAGTTAGTGTTAAACCACTTAGTCATTTCCGCCGCTGCAGCTGGCTCACCTGTTGGCGCACGGCCACGGCCGATGCGGAACAGGGTATCGATATCTACCGATCCATCTTTGTTCTGATGACGAGCCGGCACGTTGCCAAGCAGCAGGCTGGTCGTCAGAACATGGTCGTACCAGGCGAAATCGCCCACCGGCAGCAGGTCAATGCCCGCCTGCTTCTGCTGATCCCAGTGGCGGGCGCGCAGCTCGCGTCCCACTGCCAGCAGCTCTTCACGCGTGGCGTTCCCTGCCCAGTAGCTTTCTTGCGCTTTTTTCAGCTCGCGACGCAGGCCAACGCGAGGGAAACCGAGAGTGTGATTGCGGATTGTCATGGTGTACCCCTTGTGAAATTCGTTATTTAGACGTCCAGATGTTTACACTTCTATAATTGGCAGGTACTGTATATTCCTCAAGCGCAAAATGTTCATGGCGAAGTGAAGGACTTTCATGATCGAGATTAAACACCTGAAAACGCTACAAGCGTTGCGAAACTGCGGTTCGCTCGCGGCTGCTGCGGCCACGCTGCACCAGACACAGTCCGCCCTTTCTCACCAGTTCAGCGATCTGGAACAACGCCTCGGCTTCCGTCTTTTTGTGCGTAAAAGCCAGCCGCTACGCTTTACGCCGCAGGGTGAAATTCTCCTTCAGTTGGCGAATCAGGTTCTGCCACAGATCGCGAGCGCGCTGCAGGCGTGTAACGAACCGCAGCAGACCAAACTGCGTATCGCTATTGAGTGCCACAGCTGTATTCAGTGGCTGACCCCCGCGCTTGAGAACTTCCGCCAGAAGTGGCCGCAGGTGGAGATGGACTTTAAATCCGGAGTGACGTTCGACCCGCAGCCATCGCTGCAGCAGGGCGAGCTGGATCTGGTCATGACCTCTGACATTCTGCCGCGCAGCGGCCTGCACTATTCGCCGATGTTTGATTATGAGGTGCGCCTGGTGCTGGCGCCGGACCACCCGCTGGCGGCCAAAACGCGCATCACGCCGGAAGACCTGGCGACGGAAACGCTGCTGATTTACCCGGTTCAGCGCAGTCGTCTGGATATCTGGCGTCACTTCCTGCAGCCCGCGGGCATTAGCCCGCAGCTGAAAAGCGTGGATAACACCTTGCTGCTGATTCAGATGGTGGCGGCCAGCATGGGTATCGCGGCGCTGCCGCACTGGGTGGTGGAGAGTTTTGAACGCCAGGGCCTGGTGGTCACCAAAACCCTGGGTGAAGGACTGTGGAGCCGGCTGTACGCCGCCGTGCGCGATGGCGAGCAGCGTCAGCCGATTACGGAGGCGTTTATTCGCTCAGCGCGGAACCACGCGTGCGACCATCTTCCGTTTGTGCGGAGCGCGGAGCGACCCAGCGTCGATGGACCCACAGCGAAGCCAGGATCACCGCTCCCCCAATAAGGAAGCTTGGCCAGTGCGGCTGTTGCTGCCAGATGGCAAGGTTGACCAGCAGCCCTGCCGGGACATGCACGTTGTTCATAATCCCCAGCGTACCGGCGTCGACCTGCGTCGCGCCGTAGTTCCACATGAAGTACCCCAACCCGGAAGCCACGACGCCCAGCCAGACCAGAACACCCCACTGAACGATGGTGGTAGGCAACTTTTGCGGGTTACCGAGCATAAACCACGCCGCTACCGCGACAATCGCGGCGCCCATATAAAACCAGGCAAACGCGTTATGCTGCGGCATCGGACGGGTTTCCATCAGGCGTTTGTAGCCCACCATGCCGATAGCGAAACTGATGTTGGCGAGCTGGACGAACATCAGCCCGGTCCAGAAGTGATCGCTTACTTTGTCGTAGCGAATAATCGCCGCGCCAATCACCGCCAGCGCCGCGCTCAGCAGGTATCCCCAGCGCAGACGGCGTTTACTCAGCAGATCGTAAATCAGCGTGATGTAGAGCGGCGTCAGCACGGTAAAGAGCAGGAATTCCGAGACGGACAGATAGACGTAAGCCCGGAAGCTGAACAAATACATGATGCCGAGCTGCATCGCCCCCACCAGCATATACAGCACAATCGTTTTCAGCGATTGCCCGCGCGTGCGCAGAAACGGCAGGAACACCAGTGCCGCCAGCCCCACACGCATCAGCACCGAGAAGTAGCTGTCGACCGAACCGGCAAGGTATTCGCCAATCAGGCTAAAGGAGAAGGCCCACAGGATAGTGGTGATAATGAGTAGCGCCACAATGCTTGTCTCTCAGAAAGAAGGAGAGGCATTGTAGCGAACTCTTTAGTTGACAACTGAGCAATAAACAATCAAGTGAAGATTATTCAAGGAACAGCTTGCGCAGATACTTCGGTACCGCGTTGTCAGCGTTAGAACCAATGACTTCCAGTTCAGGGTGGAGATCCTTCAGACGCTGGTGCGCGTTCTGCATGATGCAGCCCTTGCCTGCCATTGAAAGCATCTCGGCGTCGTTCATGCCGTCACCGAAGGCGATACAGTCTTTGAGCCCGAAGCCCAGGCGTTTCGCAACCGCTTCCAGCGCGTGACCTTTGGAGACGCCACCCGCCATCACTTCAAGACAGGTCAGGGTTGAGAAGCTTACGTTGACGCGATCGCCCCAGCGAGCGTTGATCGCCTGTTCCAGCGGGAGCAGCTCTTCGTGGCTGTCGCAGGTGAAGAACACCTTGCTGATCCCTTCCGGCTCCAGCAGGCCCGGTTCGTAAAGGGAGTAGTTGAATACCGCTTCCTTGAAGAAACGCATTTCATCCGGGCGGTGGCGGTTCATAAACCAGTCGTCGTCGCGGTAAACGTTAGTGACGATAGCCGGGTTGTTATGCACCACGCCAAACAGATCGGCGGCAATATCGCGATCCAGGTTGTGGGTAAAGATCAGGTTGCCGTCGGTATCATGCACGCGCGCACCGTTGGAGGTGATCATGTACGATTTGATCTCGAGATTATCGCGGATCTGCCCCACGTCGACGTGGTGGCGGCCGGTGGCGAACACAAAGTTCACGCCACGGGCAGTCAGGAGTTTTAAGGTCTCTTTCGCGTAAGGCGACAGGGTGTGGTCGGGGGAAAGCAGCGTGCCATCTAAATCAGATGCAACAACCTGGTACATAGGGATTTCAACCTCTGGTGGAAAACAAAAATCAATTATGCCTGTTGAAAAATTCAACAATGGCGTTGAGCGCGACTGAGCGCATAGCGTCCTTTTCAAAAAGGATCTCATGGAACGCGCCGTTAATGACCAGCGGTTTACCCCCTTCACAAGGGTGACCGGCAGCAGCGCGCAGTTCACAATAGCGGTCATGCATGCGGTTATCCACCACACGCTCTTCTTCCGCCTGAATCAGAAGCGTCGGCGTATCATCATCACCTACGCCCGCCAGCACCTGCTCACCGGCCATAATACCCTCCCGCACCCAGTGCCAGGTCGGGCCGCCGACGCGTAAGCGTGGTTCATCGGCATAAAAGCGCAGGTTGCGGCGATAACGCTGCCGACTGTGGGTTAAGACGTTGATGGCGAACGGCAGCGCGCGCCAGCGTCCTGTACCTATGGCGTAACCTTCACGAATGCGCTGATGGCCCTCAGCCCAGTCGAGAAGATGACGCACCATCCAGTCAGGAAAACGGATAACGATACCGTACATCGGCGCGGTCAGCGCAATGGCATCGCACTGGTGTTCATAACGCTGCAAAAACAGCGTCGATATCGCGCCCCCCATGGAGTGCGCAAGGATATACCGCTTGCGCCAGGGACCAGGCTGAACGTCCTGCTGCCAGAAGGCGGCAAAATCGTCGACGTAATCGCTGAAGCGATCGACGTGCCCACGGTGCGTGTCCGGTAGCAGTCGTCCGGACAGCCCCTGTCCACGATGGTCGATAATCAGGACATCGAACCCCATATGGACCAGGTCGTAGGCCAGCTCAGCGTATTTAACGTAGCTTTCAATACGCCCAGGGCAGACCACAATCACCCGGTCATTTTTTTCATTTCGGAAACGAACGAAACGCACCGGGATGCCCCCGACGCCCGTAAACTCATCTTCCTCACGCTGCCGCCAGAAATCGGTCAGCGGCCCCATAGAGAAAGCAGCAAAAGCGTTTTCTCGTGTTTCCCAGTCCTTTTTCTGCTGAAACATTGGGTTTCCACTCACGTAATCCAGGGAATATCGTTTTTTTCGTCACCGGTCACAAAATGACTCAATAATAGCGTATTGTGGCATAAAAATAGACGGTTCGGGAGTTTCAAATGACCTTCGAGTGGTGGTTCGCCTACCTGCTGACATCCATTATCCTCAGCCTTTCTCCGGGTTCGGGTGCTATTAACACCATGACTACCTCCATCAACCACGGTTACCGCGGTGCGGTGGCGTCGATTGCCGGTTTGCAGGCCGGGCTGGGCATTCATATTGTGCTGGTTGGGATTGGTCTGGGGACACTTTTCTCCCGCTCGGTGCTGGCGTTTGAAGTGCTGAAATGGGCCGGGGCAGCCTATCTGATTTGGCTCGGCATCCAGCAGTGGCGCGCGGCAGGTTCCATCAACCTGAATACTCTCGCGCAGACGCAAAACCGCGGCCATCTGTTTAAGCGGGCGGTGTTCGTCAACC
The DNA here is from genome assembly GCF_008364555.1 of Enterobacter vonholyi. GTDB lineage: Bacteria > Pseudomonadota > Gammaproteobacteria > Enterobacterales > Enterobacteriaceae > Enterobacter > Enterobacter vonholyi. The sequence goes on along the minus strand of NZ_VTUC01000013.1, from coordinate 55,242 downwards.
TGACCAACCCGAAGAGCATCGTTTTCCTCGCCGCGCTGTTCCCGCAGTTTATCGTTCCGCATCAGCCGCAGGTGATGCAGTACGTGGTGCTGGGCGCGACCACCATTATCGTCGATATCATCGTGATGATTGGATACGCGACGCTGGCGCAGCGAATTGCGGCGTGGATTAAAGGGCCTAAGCAGATGAAGGCCCTGAATAAAGTCTTTGGCTCGCTGTTTATGCTGGTTGGCGCGCTGCTTGCGTCAGCGCGTCATGCTTAGCGAGAAATGATGAGATGAATGCCGAAGCCGGCGAACAGCGCGCCGGCGCAGCCGTCAATCCACTTCGCGATACGCTGGTAGCCGCGGCGCATCGCCGGTAAAGCGAACAGGCTGGCCACGATAGTAAACCAGGCAAAGGTTTCAACGACGATCAGCAGGAAGATGCCCCAGCGTGCGCCCGCACCGACGCTATCGCCGACAAACAGCGAGAACACGGAGCCGAAATAGATAATCGCTTTTGGGTTCGCCAGATTAGTCAGCAACCCTTTTACAAAGCTGCGACCGCCCGTTGCCAGCTCCACCTTTGGCTCTTCCGGTTTTTTCTCTTCTTTCTTCAGCGCCCCGCGCAGCATTTGGTAGCCCATCCAGCACAGGTACAGCCCGCCGCCGACCATAATGATGTTATGCAGCCAGGCCATCTTCGCCAGGATCAGGTTCAGACCGAGCAGCGCAACGGCCGCCCAGACCATAACGCCCATGGTGATACCGAGCACGCCCATCATCGCCTCTTTTCGGGAGCGGCTGACGGCCGTTTGTGACACGAAGAAAAAGTCTGGGCCGGGGCTCATCAGCGCAACGATGTGCACTAATGCCACGGTGAGAAATAGCATTAACATAATTAGCTCGCGGGGAAATAATTTAGTGAGTCATCATCCTGGCACTTTTTCGCCCGGCTGACTACTCCTCATCGTCACCGTCGGCGTGAGAGCGGATGAGCGCCATAAACTCTTTACCGAAGCGCTCCAGCTTGCGCGTGCCGACGCCGTTGACGCTGAGCATTTCGCTGGCGCTGAGCGGCATCTGCTCGGCCATCTCAATCAGCGTCGCGTCGTTGAACACCACGTAAGGCGGGATGTTTTCCTCGTCGGCGATGGCTTTACGCAGCTTGCGCAGTTTGGCGAACAGCTTGCGGTCGTAATTTCCGCCGTAGGATTTCTGCATCACGCGCGGCTTCAGGGCGATGACGCGCGGCACGGCGAGCTTCAGTTCAACGTCACCGCGCAGCACCGGACGCGCGGCCTCCGTGAGCTGAAGCGCGGAGTGCTGAGCAATGTTCTGCGTAGCGAAGCCGAGGTGGATCAGCTGGCGAATGATGCTCACCCAGTGCTCGTGGCTCTGGTCCTTGCCAATACCGTAGACAGGCAGCTTGTCGTGGCCCATGTCGCGGATACGCTGGTTGTTGGCACCGCGCAGCACTTCCACCACGTAGCCCATCCCGAAGCGCTGGTTCACGCGGTAAATGGTTGAGAGCGCCTTACGCGCGTCCATCAGGCCATCGTACTGTTTCGGCGGATCCAGGCAGATATCGCAGTTGCCGCACGGCTCCTGTCGCCCTTCACCAAAGTAGTTGAGCAGAACCAGACGACGGCAGGTTTGCGCTTCGGCAAACGCGCCCATCGCGTTGAGCTTGTGGCGCTCGATATCCTGCAGCTGTCCCTGCGGCTTCTCTTCCAGACAGCGGCGCAGCCACGCCATATCGGCCGGATCGTAAAACAGCATCGCTTCCGCAGGCAGGCCGTCGCGCCCGGCGCGGCCGGTTTCCTGATAGTAGGATTCGATATTGCGCGGAATGTCGAAATGCACCACGAAGCGCACGTTGGGCTTGTTGATCCCCATCCCAAACGCCACCGTCGCGACCACGATCTGCAGGTCATCGCGCTGGAATTTTTCCTGCACGTCGGCACGGATATGGTTCTCTAATCCGGCGTGATAGGCGGCGGCGCTAAAGCCGCGGTTTTGCAGACGCGCGGCGGTGTCTTCCACCTTTGCGCGGCTGTTGCAGTAGATAATGCCGGACTTGCCGCGCTGCTCCTGCACGTAGCGCAGAAGCTGATCCAGCGGCTTGAATTTTTCCATCAGCATATAGCGGATGTTGGGGCGGTCGAAGCTGCTGACCTGAATATAGGGGTCGTTCAACCCGAGCAGGCGAACGATATCCAGGCGCGTAGTGTCATCCGCCGTGGCGGTAAGCGCCATAAACGGCAGCTCGGGGAAGCGCTGACGCAGCTGGCCGAGGGCGGCGTATTCCGGGCGGAAATCGTGTCCCCACTGGGAAATACAGTGCGCTTCATCCACCGCCAGCAGGACCGGGTTCCAGTGCGCCAGGTGATCGAGGAAGTTATCCAGCATCAGGCGTTCCGGCGCGATATACAGCAGGCGAATCTGCCCGGTGCGACACCCGGCCATCACCTCTTGCTGCTGCTCCCGGGTTTGGGTCGAGTTGAGACAGGCCGCCGCCACTCCGTTGGCGAGCAGCTGGTCAACCTGGTCTTTCATTAGAGAAATGAGGGGGGATACCACGACCGTCAGGCCGTTAAGCACCAGTGCGGGCACCTGATAACAGAGGGACTTGCCGCCACCGGTAGGCATCACCACAAGGCAATCACGACCTTCCAGCACCGTTTCAATGATGGTTTCCTGGCCAGGGCGGAACTGCTGGTAGCCAAAGGTTTCATGCAAAACCTGTTTAGCCAGCGACTCCTGATTCAATACTTCCGCCTGCGCCACGTTAACCCCATATGCCTGAAATGAAACAGGCGCTATTTTCAGCGCCTGAGAGAGAAACTTCAACGTTTAACGCAAAAACATTCGAACAGCCTAGAGAATATCGTTCAGCATCACGCCCACGCCGACGCGGGTCTGGTTGAAGTTGTAATCGATAAGCGACTCGCCGTAGCCGCTATAGACTTGCGTATAAAGGCGGACATGCTTGCTTACCGGATAGCTTAAGCCCACTTCCGCGCCGCCGTAGCCGGTGTTCCAGTTGTACTGACCTTTCGCACTCAGCACGGCATCACCTAACTGGTAGCCGACTTTAAGCTGGTAGTAGCCCATATATTTGGTGATGTCCGGGTTGTCATCAGTGCTGCCGACCACATACCACGGCTTCACTTCCACCATCCAGTTACCGTTCTGCGCCATCAGACGCGTATAGGCACGGTTCCAGCTACGGGATGTCGGATCGGAACGTCCGTTAGAATCATGGTTAAAGCCCACTTCCACATCGCGTAACGTCCAGCCCGCAAACTCATAATCCGTTGCGAAGCCGAGGAACAGCTGGGGCTCATAGTTGGTTTCGCGGAACGGCGAGGATTCCCCGCTGTTAGAGAGCTGCCACCAGGACTTCTGCGTATAGGAGGCACCAAACACCGAGTTCGGTCCCAGAATGCCGCGCCAGAACGGGAAAGCGAGGCTGAGCTGGAACTTCACCTCATCTTTACGCGCATTATCAGACCAGTTATAGGAGCTTATCGCCTCTTTGTTGAGATCGCTGGTCTGGGTGTAAATCACGTAGTTGGTATCATACGGATAGAGCGTGAACGGATTGTCATGCTCCTGAAGAAGATTCGCGATAATGCTACCGTGAACGGCAGGCTTATCATGCACCTCTTTGATTGTCGCTTCCTGCGCATAGGCTGTGAGGGGCAGCGAAATCGCCGCCAGTAACCAGGCCAGATACGTCCGCATCGGTGGTGTTCTCCTGCAAAAGAGTAAAATTACCTGAATAGTTATGTGGCGGACATTCTACAGACTTATGCGACAACTGCTGCATCCTCATTTCTGAAAGTGGAATTCCTTGTTGCCGAGGCATAAAATCAACATTTTATTAACAATAAGGATGTGATGCCTCATGTCAGCCATGCTTACCGCCGAAGAAGTGTTAAAACTCGTGGGCGAGATTTTTGTTTACCATATGCCGTTTAACCGCGCGCTGGGACTTGAGCTGGAGCGTTACGAGAAAGACTTTGCCCAGTTGAGTTTCAACAATCAGCCGATGATGGTGGGTAATTGGGCGCAAAGTATTTTGCACGGCGGCGTGATTGCCTCCGCGCTTGACGTGGCGGCAGGTCTGGTCTGCGTGGGCAGTACGCTGACCCGCCATGACACCATCAACGAAGACGAACTCCGCCAGCGTCTGGCGCGCATGGGTACCATTGATCTGCGGGTCGACTATCTTCGGCCGGGGCGTGGAAATCGCTTCACCTGCACGAGCAGCCTGCTGCGCGCGGGGAATAAAGTCGCCGTGGCGCGCGTTGAATTACACAACGAAGAACAGGTGTATATCGCCAGCGCAACCGCCACTTATATGGTGGGTTGAGGCGGCAAAATCGGGTAAAATTAATTCACTTTTTTGTAACGGATTTTCCCGATGGATGCTAAACAGACGCGGCAGGGCGTTTTACTCGCCCTTGCCGCTTATTTTATTTGGGGTATCGCCCCGGCGTATTTCAAGCTTATCGCCTACGTTCCGGCCGATGAGATCCTGACTCACCGCGTCATCTGGTCGTTCTTCTTTATGATTGCGCTGATGAGCCTCAGCCGTCAGTGGTCGGGCGTCAAAACGCTTCTGCAAACCCCGAAGAAGATCTTCCTGCTGGCACTCTCTGCCGTGCTGATTGGCGGCAACTGGCTGCTGTTTATCTGGGCGGTGAATAACCATCACATGCTCGAAGCGAGCCTGGGGTACTTCATTAACCCGCTGGTGAATATCGTGCTGGGGATGATTTTCCTCGGTGAGCGCTTCCGCCGGATGCAGTGGGTGGCGGTGATTCTGGCCTTCTGCGGCGTACTGGTGCAGCTCTGGACCTTCGGCTCGCTGCCGATTATTGCCCTCGGCCTGGCGTTCAGCTTTGCGTTCTACGGCCTGGTGCGTAAGAAGATTGCGGTGGAAGCGCAGACGGGGATGCTGTTTGAAACCCTGTGGCTGCTGCCCGTGGCGGCGATTTATCTTTTCGGCATCGCCGACAGCCCAATCAGCCACATGGGCAGCAACCCGTGGTCGCTGAACCTGATGCTGATGGCGGCGGGCGTGGTGACCACTATTCCACTGCTGTGCTTCACCGGTGCGGCGACGCGCCTGCGTCTCTCCACGCTGGGTTTCTTCCAGTACATTGGCCCGACGCTAATGTTCCTGCTGGCGGTGGTGTTTTACGGCGAGGTGCCGGGGGCGGATAAGATGGTGACGTTCGCCTTTATCTGGGTGGCGCTGGCGATTTTCGTCGCCGATGCGATTTATACCCAGCGCAGGGGGCGCAAAGGGCTGTAATGTTGCCCTCACCCTAACCCTCTCCCACAGGGAGAGGGAATTCGATCGTTGGGCGGGTAAGCGCAGCGCCACCCGCCAGATTTTTACAGCCAGTTCCGGCGCTTAAAGTACAGATACGGTGCCAGCCCCGCGAGGATCATAAAGATAATCGCCCCCGGGTAACCAAAGCTCCACTTCAGCTCCGGCATAAACTCGAAGTTCATCCCGTAGCTGGATGCCACCAGCGTTGGCGGCAGGAACACTACGGACACCACCGAGAAGATCTTGATGATGCGGTTCTGCTCGATGTTGATAAAGCCCATCGCCGCCTGCATCAGGAAGTTGACCTTCTGGAACAGGGATTCGTTGTGCGGCAGCAGGGATTCGATATCGCGCAGGATCTCACGCGCCTGCTCCAGCTGACCGCCCGGCAGACGCGCCTTGCGCACCAGGAAATTCAGCGCGCGCTGGGTATCCATCAGACACAAACGCACCTTCCAGCCGATATCTTCCAGCTCAGCCAGCGTGGAGAGTGCCTCGTCGTACTCATCGCCCTGATGGCCTTCCATGATCACGCGGCTCAGCTTTTCCAGATCGCTATAGATGTTTTCAATTTCGTCCGCCAGCTGTTCAATTTTGGTCTCGAACAGATCGAGCAGCAGCTCGTACGCGTTGCCGTCTACCATCGCCTGGCTACGGGCGCGCATGCGGTAGAGGCGGAATGCCGGTAGCTCACGCTCGCGCAGGGTAAACAGACGACCATCGCGAATGGTAAACGCCACGGTGGAGTTACCCGCGTGGTCTTCCGCATCTTCAAAGAAGAAGAAGGAGTGAATATGCAGACCGTCTTCGTCTTCAAAAAAACGCGCGGATGCTTCGATGTCTTCCAGTTCCGGGCGGGTTGCCAGGCTTTGCCCCAGCTCAGATTGTACGCGAAGGCGCTCATCGTCGTCCGGCTCGACCAGATCCACCCATACGGCATCAATGAGGGGCTGTGACTCTTCGGCTTCAAGCCGAGTCAGTCGGTTATTTTCGAGTTGAAATGCGCTCAACATGACCGGGACTCCCAATGCAAAAAATATCGGACAGTTCGGTGGGCACACAGAAACAAATTGGGTTTCAGACCATTAAACAGCCTGACTCAGCGCGACGGGAATAATGCAGTCGCTGACAACCACTAAGGCCATCAGCAAGAGGAGATAGCCTTAGGAGTTGTTCCTGGATGACAGGGAATTGAGCCAGTATCTACTGGGTGTGTCCAAGGCGAATGTCCTCTTAGCGTAATCGTGCGCGCATGTTACGCCAGCTATAACTGTGGCGTCAACACGCAACGGAACGCTGAAGGGCATTAATTGACCTTCAGCGTATAAGGCTAGCAGATTATTACAAAATAACGATATTTTTCTGAAAGTTAGACTGTTTCCAGCTTCGCGTAGGCGGCCACCAACCATTTGATCCCCTGCCCCTGGAACGCCACCTGCAGGCGGCTGTGCTCGCCGCTGCCTTCCAGATTCACAATGGTACCTTCGCCAAACTTCGAATGGCGCACGCGCTGGCCCAGCTTGTAGCCAGTGTCGGTTTCCGCAATCGGCGATCCCATGCGCTGATGGCTGACAGGACGACTGATGCTTGCCCGCAGACGCACCTCCTCCACGCACTCTTCCGGCAGTTCACCGATAAAGCGCGACGGACGGTGATAGACCTCTTTACCGTACAGACGGCGGGTTTCCGCATAGGTCAGCGTCAGCTTCTGCATCGCGCGCGTCACGCCCACGTAGGCCAGACGGCGTTCCTCTTCCAGACGACCGCCTTCATCCAGCGACATCTGGCTCGGGAACATCCCCTCTTCCATCCCGACGATGAACACCTGCGGGAACTCCAGTCCTTTGGCGGAGTGCAGGGTCATGAGCTGAACCGCATCCTGCCAGGTATCCGCCTGCCCTTCCCCCGCTTCCAGCGCGGCGTGGGAGAGGAACGCCTGCAGCGGCATCAGGTCTTCGTCTTCTTCGTTGTAGCTGAACTGGCGAGTTGCCGTGACCAGTTCCTCTAAGTTCTCAATACGGGTCTGGCCCTTCTCGCCTTTTTCCTGCTCGTACATGGTGCGCAGGCCGGAATCTTTAATCACCCGGTCGGTCTGCACGTGCAGCGGCATGTCGGCCGTTTCCTGCGCGAGGGCGTCAATCAGCTCAAGGAAGCGCTGCAATGCGCTGGCGGCACGTCCGGCGAGCGCTTTTTCCTGCAGCAGCTCGCGGCACGCCTGCCACAGCGTCAGCTGGCGGTCGCGCGAGGCCTGACGCACCACGTCCAGCGTGCGGTCGCCAATCCCGCGGGTTGGGGTGTTCACCACGCGTTCAAACGCCGCGTCGTCGTTACGGTTGGCAATCAGACGCAGATACGACAGCGCATCTTTGATTTCCTGACGTTCGAAGAAGCGCATGCCGCCGTAAATGCGGTACGGCATGCTCACCTGCAGCAGCGCCTCTTCCAGCACGCGCGACTGGGCGTTGCTGCGATAGAGAATGGCGCACTGCTCCAGCGCGCCGCCGTTGTCCTGCCAGGTTTTAATGCGGTTCACCACGAAGCGCGCTTCGTCGAGCTCGTTGAAGGCGCAGTAAATCGAAATCGGTTCGCCGTCGACGCCGTCGGTCCACAGCTTTTTACCCAGACGCCCGTTGTTGTTCTCAATCAGGGCGTTGGCCGCGCTCAGGATGTTGCTGGTTGAGCGGTAGTTCTGCTCCAGACGGATGGTTTCCGCGCCGGGGAAATCGTTGAGGAAGCGCTGGATGTTCTCCACCTGCGCCCCGCGCCAGCCGTAGATCGACTGGTCATCATCGCCCACGATCATCACCTTGCCGGTATCGCCGGCCAGCAGGCGGATCCACGCGTACTGGATGTTGTTGGTATCCTGGAATTCGTCCACCAGGATATTGGTGAAGCGTTCACGGTAGTGCTGCAGGATGTGCGGTTTGTTCAGCCACAGCTCGTGGGCGCGCAGCAGCAGCTCGGCGAAATCCACCAGACCGGCGCGATCGCACGCTTCCTGATAGGCCTTGTAGACGTTCTGCCAGGTCTGCTCGACCGGGTTGCCGAAGCTCTGAATGTGGTGCGGGCGCAGCCCCTCGTCTTTCTGGCCGTTGATGTACCACATCGCCTGACGCGGCGGCCACTGCTTCTCGTCGAGGTTCATCGCCTTGATCAGGCGCTTCAGCAGACGGAGCTGGTCTTCGCTGTCGAGGATCTGGAAATCCTGCGGCAGGTTGGCGTCCATGTGGTGTGCGCGCAGCAGACGGTGCGCCAGGCCGTGGAAGGTACCGACCCACATGCCGCCCTGGCTGGTGCCCATCAGCTGCGCGATGCGGTGGCGCATCTCTGCCGCCGCCTTGTTGGTAAACGTGACCGCCATGATGGAGTACGGCGAGCAGTTTTCCACGCTCTGCAGCCAGGCGATACGGTGAACCAGCACGCGCGTCTTACCACTGCCCGCTCCAGCCAGCACCAGCAGGTTGGTGCGCGAGGCGGCAACCGCGTCACGCTGTTTGTCATTAAGGCTGTCGAGCAGGTAAGAAACGTCCATTGGCACCGTCACGTCATGTCGGGCAGGCGAATAGCATTCGCCAAAACCCTGTTAATTTATACAGAACAATTGATGATTATATCAGCGTCGTGAGGGATGCCAACCGTGAAATTTCCACGTGCGGCAGAAGACGGCTATCGGAGGCGATCATCAGGTCAGCATTTTCCGGCTTGATCCAGCAGGCCTGCATCCCGCAGCGGATTGCGCCGGCCACGTCTGTGGTCAGGTCATCCCCCACGTGCAGGATCTCACCCAGCGGCAGGTTAAGCTTATCTGCCGCCAGATGGTACATGTCACTGAACGGCTTTGCGCGCCCGTGAGGACCCGCACGCAGCACGAATTCAAAGTAATCACTCAGGCCAAAAAGCTCCGGCTGGGCATTGCCGTTGGTGATGGCCACCAGCGGCCACTTTTCGGCAAGCTTCGCCAGCGTGTCGTGGGTTTCCTGCGGCACGTCGATACGGCTGCGCCATTTGGCGAAGTTTTCCATGGCCGCTTCCGCCCCAATGGCAGCATCCTGTGTGCTCAGACCCACGTTGAGCATCGCCTGCTCAACCGCGCGACGACGCCATTCGGTCACGTCGTGGTAAATGTCCGGCTCGGTCTCACGCAGGGACTGGCGCAGCTTCTGGAAGTCCTTGTTCTGTATCGCCTTCAGCGCGGGATGGTAGTTCTGCACAAACGCCAGGGACTCCTGTTCGGTGCGCAGGATCACCTCGCGGTTGTCATAAAGAGTGTCATCAAGGTCAAACGTCAGGGCTGAGATCTGACCGAGTGGGCGGTAAAAACGCATTATTTCCCCCGTTTGGCGCGTGGATGCGCCGCGTCATACACCGAGGCAAGGTGCTGGAAGTCTAGGTGGGTATAGATTTGAGTGGTCGACAGATTTGCGTGGCCAAGCAGTTCCTGCACGCCGCGCAGATCGCCGCTCGACTCAAGCATGTGTGTCGCAAAGGAGTGGCGCAGCTTGTGCGGGTGAACGTGGCTGTTCAGCCCCTGCTTAATGCCCCACTCCGCAAAGCGCTTCTGCACGTTACGCGCCGAGATCCTCTTGCCGAGCTTCGACAGGAACAGCGCATCTTCGTCGGAGCCAAACAGCCCGCGCAGGTCAAGCCAGTGCTCAATCCAGGAGACCGCATTGCGGCCAATCGGCAGGCGGCGCTCTTTGCTGCCCTTACCCATTACCCACACTTCGCCCGATTCCAGATCGAGATGCTTGAGATCAAGGTTGACGAGTTCAGACAGACGCAGCCCGGCACCATACATCACCTCCAGCATCGCGCGATCGCGCACGGCCAGCGGATCGTTCAGATCGATATCCAGCAGGCGGTTTACGTCGTCAACGTCAATATTTTTAGGCAGATGGCGCGGCGCCTTCGGCGTGGCGATCCCTTTTGCCGGGTTGGCTTTTAAGCCCCCCTGACTGACCAGCCAGTCGAAGAAGCTGCGCAGCGCAGAGAGCCTGAGCGCCAGGCTTGCCGGGCTGAGATTTTTTTTACGGCTACGCACGACAAACCCGCGTACCGTCGCAGCGTCACATTGTTGCCAGCTTTTCAGGCCGATCTCGTCGGCAATCTGCATGATGGCATCAAGCTGACGCTGATAGTTAAGCAGCGTAATGGGGCTAAGCTGACGTTCCACGCCGAGATAGCGCAGAAAGCGCGAGACGTCAGTGGCGAGCAGTCCGTCCATCATACGCGCTCAATCCAGCGCTCCAGCAGCTCAGGCAGCATCAGGGCGATCTCCTGCAGCAGGTGCGTGGCTTGCCCCTGCTCGTAGTGATGCGCGTCGCGGCTGGTAAATAATATGACGCCCAGATCGCCATCGCGCCCCATCAGCGACATCGCCACCGAGCCAATCGCTTTGGCTTCCGGTAATACCACCAGCAGCTCAGGCCCGTTAAGCGGCCCCAGATAGTGGTGATCATGCCCCAGACGCTGAATGCGCAGCGGTTCAAATGCCTGACGGCTGAGTGCCAGATGGGTAAATCCCGACGGCGCGCCGATGCGCCAGCGGTCAGGGAAAAGACGAATCGTTGCGCCCGCCAGCCCCAGCTCGCGCGCCCAGCGGTGGAAACGGCTGAGGAACTCGTCGAGACTGTGCGCCGACGCCAGACGCGCCTGCAGATGCAGCAGTCGATAGAACAGGCTTTCGTTGGTGCTGGCCTGCTCCATCAGCAGCGTCATGTTCTCTTCAAGCTGGCTGATGTGGTTGCGCGAGCGCGCCATGTGCCATTCGACCAGCGACACGGTCCCGCGAACCGGATGCGGCACACGCATCTCTTCGACCACGCGTGCATTGCGAATAAAAAACTCAGGATTGCGCAGCAGATAATCAACAACAGCCCTGTCGTCCAGTTCCGTCACTGTTTCCTGCAGTTCTTCCCCTGGTTGTTTCATAGATGGATAAACCCGTCATAGACATGTGCCGCCGGGCCAGTCATATACAGTGGATGACCCGGTCCTTTCCAGGCGATATCAAGCCGACCGCCCGGTAATTCCACGCGAACCTCTTCTGCCAGTAACCCCTGGGAGATGCCCACGGCCACCGCAGCACAGGCACCGCTTCCGCAGGCCTGAGTTTCACCCGCGCCGCGCTCGTAAACCCGCAGGCGAATGTGCTCGCGCTTCACCACCTGCATAAAACCGATGTTCGCGCGCTCCGGGAAACGTTCGTGGCTTTCCAGTACCGGGCCGAGCGTTTCGACCGCGGCAGTTTCCACATCATCAACCTGAATCACGCAGTGTGGGTTACCCATTGAGACGACGCCGCACAATACTGTCTGCTCGGCCGCACGCATAATATAGGTCTTTTCCGCTTTGTTTGCGCGAAACGGCACGACGGAGGGCTCGAAGTTAGGCTCGCCCATGTTCACGCGCACCAGCTCATCATCGGTGACGCTGAGCACCATGCGACCATTGGCCGTGCTGACGCGAATATCACGCTTGTTGGTCAGCCCTTTCAGGCGGACAAAGCGGGCGAAACAGCGCGCGCCGTTGCCGCACTGGTTAACTTCGCTGCCGTCCGCGTTAAAAATACGGTAGTGGAAATCAAGATCGGGATCGTACGGTGGCTCGACCACCAGCAGCTGATCGAACCCCACGCCCAGATGCCGATCCGCCAGGCGACGGATCAGTTCAGGCGAGAAAAACACATTCTGCGTTACCGCGTCGACGACCATAAAATCGTTGCCAAGGCCATGCATTTTAGAGAACTGCATCATTTGCTCCATTGCGCGGGTACAGAACGTTGTCGTCAGAGATTAACCTGAGTCGGGCCACCGTTGTCGCCACGGTCGTTAGTATTTGGCGTGGTAGACTCAATGCCGCTGTTAACCGGTTTCGTCGGCGGCGGTGCGGTTTTATCCGCAGGCGGAAAGTACAGTGGTCCCTTCAGTCCGCAGCCAGTCAGGCTAAACAGCGTGATGAGAACGGCAAGCGTTCGGAAAGCGTTTTTCATTATAAAGTTGCCCGTAAGTTCAAATCTGTTTCTATCATCGCAGGAGAAGACACAAAAGCAAGAGTTTGCCGCTTTCCTGCAACGGGAATTATTTAGGGTTATACTGCCGGCATCACGAAAAACAGGAACAAAACCATGAACGACAGTGAATTCCATCGCCTTGCCGACAACCTGTGGATGACCATCGAAGAGCGTCTTGACGACTGGGACGGTGACAGCGATATCGATTGTGAAATCAACGGCGGCATTCTGACCCTGAGCTTCGAAAATGGCAGCAAAATTATTATTAACCGCCAGGAGCCGCTTCACCAGGTGTGGCTGGCCGCTAAACAGGGCGGCTATCATTTCGATCTGAAAGACGGGGAATGGGTTTGCGACCGTAGCGGCGTACCGTTCTGGGATCTGCTGGAACAGGCGGCGACCGCGCAGGCGGGTGAGAACGTGAGTTTCAGGTAGTTTTCTTGCCCGGTGGCGGCTGCGCCTTACCGGGCCTACAACGGCTAGAACCGTAGGCCGGGTAAACGTAAGCGCCACCCGGCGAAAAGGCTCAGGAGAAATACTGCTGCAACAGCGGGGCGGTGTCCTGATTGGCAGGCGCTGCAGGCGTGACGGATTGGGTGCGGAACGGAATCACCTGCGTACGGCCGTCGACGTTCACAATCTGGTAGAACTGCGGCAGGTTAAAGTTGATAAAGCTTGAGCCGTAGGTAAAGCGGTCATGCGAAGAGGAGTAGAAGCGGCTGACGTCGCGCACCAGCTCCTCTTTACTGCCTTCACAATGGTGATACACCTCGGCGCGGTTAGTCTCATCCAGAATGTAGATGTTAAATCCGGCATCGTCGCCCGACTCTTCAAAGAAGAACTGAATAATCCCTTCACTTGCGAATCCGTCCACCACCTGCGGGAGCTTAACGTGGTTGGTTTCCACCTGCACCGACAGGCCATGCAGCTTGTTGTGTGAAATCGCGCCGTAAAACTCGATGGCGTTTTCCAGCTTCTGTACCGACACGTTCAGGCGCTCGAAGAACAGTCCCCAGGTCTGTCCGGAGACGCGCAGCGCTTTAAAGCGGCCTGTTTCCTGACGGGTACTGGAGAGACGCAGTTCGATACACTCAGAAACCAGCTGCTGCACGCGGGTACGAATTAAACCGCGCAGGTGCTGGCTGTAGCAGAACACCTCAACGCTGTCCGGCGGTGCGGCATCCTGGTGCATCTTGCCAAGAATCGTTTTCAGCGCTTCGATCATTGCCTGCTCGCCGTTGAAGTGCAGGGTACGCACTTCGTTCCACGAGTTGCGGTACAACAGATCGACACTGCCTACCAGGCAGTTTTGCTGCTCGCCAAAGCTGAAGACGTCCAGCTTGCGGAAGTCAAAATGAACCACCTGATTGCGGAAGGCCGCCGTCGGGTCGTATTCCAGGTTGACGATGATCGCCAGATGGCGAATCTCGCACGGGCTGTAGAGCGCTTTCGGCGTTGGGGCAGGCAGACGCAGCGGGAAGTGGTGCGACACATCCGCGACCATCTCCTGCAGCTTAGCAAGATCGACCACCTCGTTGCCTTTGATAAACAGGCGCGTGCGCGAGGTCAGCAGACCGTTAAACCAGGCCCAGGCCACCAGCTTGTTCAGGTAGCGGTTATACTCCAGCGGCTGATGGCTGATAATTGAATCCATGCTTGGCGCACGGTTGTACAGATACCACCCGGTGCGGTTCGCGCGGCCCGGCGGCACATAGATAAAGGTCAGATTCGGTTCAGACAGGTCTGGCGAGATCTGCGGGTTAACCAGGGTAACTTTACCCGGCAGAGCTTCAAACGCGGCGTAAAGCTTACGGGTCAATACCCCGATGTCCTGCGGGCTGGCAGAAACGCTGAGGTTGTTACGGCGCGCAAAGCGGATCAGGTTGCGGTAGCTTTGCATCATCGCATCGAGCAGTTCGTTGTGCGCTTCACGCACCTGATCGATTTTCCAGTTGGCCCGGTTATCGAGCATGGACAGACGCGCTTCGTCCCATCCCCACTCTTTCACTAACTGACTGACCACTTCACGACGCCACCCCACGCAGGCGCGTTCGCGGCTCAATTTCTCACAGACTTTGAGATAGAAACATCGACGCACCAGGTCAAGACGCGTGGTGTCATCAATGGCTTTCAGGTATTCGGTCACGCGCTCCAGCATCATGCAGTAGGCGTCCAGCCCGAAGGAGACGATTTCCCCATCGTGCAGACGCTGCTTGATATCTTTCGCCAGCAGGCGCGGCGTAGGGTATTCCCAGGAATAGGCTTCCAGCAGCAGCGTTTTCAGCACCGCTTTGTACGGTGAGTCGATACTCTTATAGAGCTGCCAGAGGCTTGCGCCAAAATACTCTTCTGCTGACAGAGAGCTGAGGCCGCCGAGGTCCAACCATTCGTTTGGCGTCAGTACGCCCTGCGCGTAAAGCGACATGACGTAGTCATCGTAATGCTCTTCTTCTTCGCACGGGACCATATTCCACAGAATACGCTTCCCGGCCAGACGCACAGCAGTACGGTAGAATTCATCCAGCAATAAGATGTGCTGAGTCGAGCCGCAGTCCTCACCACCCAGACTGCCGCTTTCGTTATGGCGGAAACGGTTTTCATCAATCAGGAAGAAGCTCACTTCCACGCCGAGCGAGGCCGCCCAGCTCTCCAGCAGGCTGCATTTACGCTGCAGTAGCTGACGCTCGTCGTTATCGAGCCATGACTGATGACAGACCCAGATGTCCAGGTCCGAAGAACAGCTTTGCCCTACCGATGAGGTGCTCCCCATTGAGTAAACGCCGGTAATAGGCAGTTCACCTTTTGGAGATTCCTGTGGCGGCATGCCGCGGTAAAGTTCCAGCTCGTTCAGATAATGCTGTTGGGTTTCATCAGGCGTGAAAAGGCAAATGCCCTGGGGAACGTTACCGTCAAGGTAGCCAGGCATCAGCGGATGGTGATAGTGCAATAATGTCGGCAGCAGACTGTATACCTGCTGGAAAGCAGGGCCCATGGCAGCAAGCGCGCGATCCACACGCAGTTGATTTATGGCATCCAGTCTCTGTTTCAGAGTCTCAATATAGAGGTACAAGACGTATCGCCTGATGTTTCCGGGTGTCGCAAGCTATTCAAAACACGAGTAACAGCGGACCCGCAGTATTTCAAAAAGATAACCGTTACCCTTTTTCGCCCTTATCATTTTTGGTGGTACCGACGAAAAAATGGTCTAAAACGTGATCAATTTAACACCTTGCCGGTTGACCGTAAAGAAAGATGCGCTACATACAAGTGTAGCACCGTTCTGTACGTGTAAATTCCTGAATACGGCTCTGGCTGACGAATACGCCGCCTTGTCCCTCTCACGCTCATCAACCGTAAAACTGCCATCCCAGAGTCAACAATGTTAGGATGGTTAGCGATTGATAATGACGGTAACAAGCATGTTAGACAATGTTTTGAGAATTGCCACACGCCAAAGCCCTCTCGCGCTCTGGCAGGCACATTATGTGAAGCAGCGCCTGGAAGCCTGCCACAGTGGATTGCGCGTCGAACTGGTGCCGATGGTCACACGCGGTGACGTGATCCTCGATACGCCTCTGGCGAAAGTGGGCGGCAAAGGCCTGTTTGTCAAAGAACTGGAACTGGCATTGCTTGAGAACCGCGCCGATATCGCCGTACATTCGATGAAAGACGTGCCCGTCGAGTTCCCGGAAGGGCTGGGGCTGGTGACCATCTGCGAGCGCGAAGATCCGCGCGATGCGTTTGTCTCCAACCACTACGACTCGCTCGACGCGCTGCCGGAGGGTAGCGTGGTTGGCACGTCCAGTTTACGCCGTCAATGTCAGCTGGCGGAGCGTCGTCCTGACCTGATCATCCGCTCACTGCGCGGTAACGTCGGCACGCGTCTGGGCAAGCTGGATAACGGTGATTACGATGCCATTATCCTCGCCGTTGCCGGTCTGAAGCGTCTTGGGCTGGAGGAACGTATTCGCGTGGCGCTGCCGCCAGAGCTGTCGCTGCCGGCCGTGGGCCAGGGTGCAGTCGGCATCGAGTGCCGCCTGAACGATGCGCGTACCCGCGAACTGCTCGCACCGCTGAACCATGACGAGACCGCTACCCGCGTAAAAGCGGAGCGGGCGATGAATACCCGCCTCGAAGGCGGGTGCCAGGTTCCAATTGGCAGCTATGCTGAATTGACGAATGGCGAACTGTGGCTGCGCGCGCTGGTGGGCGCCCCGGACGGTTCGCAGATGGTACGCGGCGAACGTCGCGGTAAAGCGCAAGATGCCGAGCAGCTTGGCGTGTCGCTGGCGGAAGAATTACTGGATAACGGCGCCCGCGAGATTCTGGCTGACGTTTACAACGGAGAACCCCCTGCATGAGTATTCTCGTCACCCGCCCTTCTCCCGCAGGAGAGCAGTTAGTGAGCCGTCTGCGCGCACTGGGGCAGGTGGCCTGGAGTTTTCCTCTCATTGAATTCTCCCCCGGTCGGGAGCTCTCTGCGCTCGCCGACCAGATGAATACCCTTCAGGACGGCGACCTGCTGTTTGCGCTGTCGCAACATGCCGTGGAATTTGCCCACGCTCAGCTGCAGCAGCAGGACCTGGCCTGGCCAGCCGCCCCCTGCTATTTCGCGATTGGTCGTACAACGGCCCTGGCACTGCATACCGTAAGCGGCGCGGACGTTCGTTACCCGTTAGATCGGGAAATCAGTGAAGTCTTGCTACAATTACCTGAATTACAAACTATTGCCGGAAAGCGTGCGCTCATTTTGCGCGGCAACGGTGGCCGCGAGCTGCTGGGTGAAACGCTGCGTGAACGCGGTGCGAACGTGACGTTTATTGAGTGCTACCAGCGCTGTGCAAAACACTACGATGGCGCGGAAGAGGCGATGCGCTGGCACGCGCGCGGCATTAATACGCTGGTGGTCACCAGCGGTGAAATGTTACAACAGCTTTGGTCGCTGATACCGCTTTGGTATCGCGAAAACTGGTTACTCCGCTGTCGGCTTCTGGTCGTCAGTGAGCGTCTGGCGAACCAGGCCCGGGAACTGGGCTGGCAGGATATTCGGATCGCTGATAACGCCGACAACGATGCGCTGCTGCGCGCATTACAATAACTCTCAAATGGGAAGCCATAATGACGGAACACGACAAATCCTCCGCCGTGGTTGAAGAGACCAGGGAGACTGTGGAGACGACGCCACAGCCAGAGACGACTGAGAAAACCGCTGAGAAGAAAAACAGCAGCAACAAAACGAGCCTCGCGCTGAGCGCGATTGCCATCGCCATTGCGCTGGCAGCGGGGGTTGGCCTGTACGGGCTGGTGAAACAACAGAGCGCTAACCAGACGTCCACCAGCGACGCGCTGGTGAATCAGCTCACTGCCCTGCAAAAAGAGCAGGAGACGCAGAAAACCGAGCTGGAAGCCGTGATTAAGCAGCAGGCCGCCGCGCTTGCCGAAGCGAACGGCAAACAGGAAGAGCTGACTAAACAGCTGGGTGAAGTACAGCAGAAAGTCGCCACGATTTCCGGCACCGATGCCAAAACCTGGCTGCTCTCGCAGGCTGACTTCCTGGTGAAGCTCGCCGGACGTAAGCTCTGGAGCGACCAGGACGTGACCACCGCCGCCGCACTGCTGAAAAGCGCCGATGCAAGCCTGGCCGACATGAACGATCCAAGCCTTATCACCGCTCGTCGCGCGATTACCGAAGACATCGCCAGCCTCTCCGCCGTCTCACAGGTGGATTACGATGGCATTATCCTTAAAGTGAATCAGCTTTCGAATCAGATTGATAACCTGCAGCTGGCGGATAACAACGACGACGACTCCCCGATGGATTCCGACGGTACCGAGCTTTCCAGTTCCCTGAGCGAATGGCGCATAAACCTGCAAAAAAGCTGGCAGAACTTTATGGACAGCTTTATCACGATCCGCCGTCGCGACGAAACTGCCGTACCGCTGCTCGCGCCGAACCAGGATATCTATCTGCGCGAGAACATTCGTTCCCGTCTGCTGGTGGCGGCCCAGGCCGTGCCGCGTCATCAGGAAGAGACCTATAAACAGGCGCTTGATAACGTCTCAACGTGGGTACGCGCCTACTACAACACCGATGATGCGACGACCACCGCCTTCCTCGAAGACATTGATAAGTTAAGCCAGCAGAACATCACCATGAACGTGCCGGACAAGCTGGCCAGCCAGCCGATTCTGGAGAAACTGATGCAGACGCGCGTACGCAATCTTCTGACGCAGCCGGGCGTACCTGCAGAGCAGACGAGCGGAGCGGCACCTGCTCCGGCTCCTGCGCCTGAAAGCGCACCGCAAGGAGAGTAATGATGCTAAAAGTTCTCTTACTCTTCATCCTGCTGATCGCCGGGATCGTCCTCGGGCCTATGCTTGCGGGTCATCAGGGTTACGTCCTGATCCAGACCGATAACTACAACATTGAAACTAGCGTAACGGGTCTGACGATCATTCTGATCCTCGGCGTGGTGGTTCTGTTTGCGATCGAGTGGATCCTGCGCCGTATTTTCCGTACCGGTGCCCATACGCGCGGCTGGTTCGTTGGCCGTAAGCGCCGCCGCGCCCGTAAACAGACCGAGCAGGCGCTGCTTAAGCTCGCCGAGGGTGACTATCAGCAGGTTGAAAAGCTGATGTCGAAAAACGCCGACCACGCCGAACAGCCGGTAGTGAACTATCTGCTGGCGGCCGAAGCGGCGCAGCAGCGCGGTGATGAAGCCCGAGCTAATCAGCACCTGGAGCGGGCAGCTGAGCTGGCTCACGGCGACCCGATTCCGGTGGAAATCACGCGCGTTCGTCTGCAGCTGGCACGCAATGAGAATCACGCGGCTCGCCACGGTATCGACCGTCTGCTGGAAGTCGCGCCACGTCATCCGGAAGTGCTGCGTCTTGCCGAGCAGGCCTATATTCGTACCGGCGCCTGGGGTTCACTGCTGGACATCATTCCGTCGATGGCGAAGGCCGAGGTAGGCGACGATGAACATCGTGACGAGCTTCAGCGTCTGGCGTGGATTGGCCTGATGGATCAGGCGCGCGCTGACCTGGGCAGCGACGGTCTGAAAACGTGGTGGAAGAATCAGAGCCGTAAAACGCGCCAGCAGGTTCCTCTGCAGGTGGCAATGGCGGAACACCTCATTGAGTGTGACGATCACGACACGGCTCAGGAGATCCTCCTCGACGGTCTGAAGCGCCAGTACGACGATCGCCTGGTGATGGTAATCCCGCGCCTGAAAACCAACAATCCTGAGCAAATAGAAAAAGTGCTGCGCCAGCAGATTAAAACCGTTGGTGACCGCCCGCTGTTGTGGAGCACGCTTGGCCAGTCGTTGATGAAGCACGGCGAATGGCAGGAGGCAAGCCTCGCCTTCCGCGCGGCGCTGAAGCAGCGTCCGGATGCCTTCGACTACGCGTGGCTTGCCGATACGCTGGACAAGCAGCATAAGCCGGAAGAGGCGGCCGCCATGCGCCGTGATGGGCTGTTGCTGACGCTGCAAAATAACGGTACGCAGCAGTAATTCATCAGGAGGCCAGATGGCCTCCTTTTTTTATCGCATTTCTCCTGCTACATTCTTTACACCCGCATCCGCAAACGAACCCGCCAATGTAACGATGTCTTTTCATTAACTTTTTTTCACACACACGCACTTTCTGCAGCGTGGACTAAATCGTTTTTGAAGGAAATCGTCATGAACTCGCTTTTGTATGCGCTTATTGAAGCGCTGCGCTGCCACCGCTGGCTGCGCCTGCTTGCCTGTGCTTTTATCTTTTCTTCGCTGGGGAATGGCTTAACCCAGATCGTGGTCTTCGGCTTGCTGTTAGCGTGGTCAGCTCCGCCCGGTCTGCTCACACTCGCTTTTCTTTTCGCTACGATACCGGGATTTATCGGCAGTACGATCGGCGAAAAGCTGTGCTCACGCTGTTCTCCGATATCCCTGCTGATACTGACCGAAGGGCTGGGCCTGCTCGCCCTGCTCTTTCCCCTGCTTGGCGTGGGTTACCACAGCGTTGCCGCATTGCTCGCTGTGCAATCCACCGAGGCGCTGCTCAGCGGGATGAGCTGGCCCGCGCTGACGTTGCTCTTTAAGCGCGGTCTCAGCGAAGCAGAGCTGCCTGCTGCAACCTGTCTGGAAAATGTGATTTTTGCTTCTCAGGTATTATTAGGGACAGGTCTGGGCGTGGTGCTGTTCCAGAAGACGTCCGTGTTTACCCTGCTGGCCATTGATGCCGCCAGCTTTCTCGGATCACTGCTCATGCTATGGCTGGCTGGACGCCGGTTTTCTGCGCCTTCACTCCCGCCCCTCGAGGAAGAGGAAGCCCCTGCGGCATTACGCTGGCGGACGTTGACCGTTCGGCAGAAACGCAGTCTGCTCATCCTGCCGTCGCTGGCGGCCGTTGGCTCACCGGCCATGGCGCTGCTTCCGGCCCTGGCACAGCAAATCCATCCTCAGGATGCGGCGGGTCTTGCCCTGCCTCTGCTTTTTGCAAGGAGCATGGGACAGCTTTGCGGCCCCATGCTGCTAAAAAAAGAGAGTCTGACGCGCTTCGCCGCTCGCACACCGCGCATCATCGTTTGTCTGGGCATCTTTCTGGCCGCTTATGGAACGCTACCGTTGTTGTCCGGGTGGATGGCATGTGCGCTGGGGGCGATCTTTATCGCGCATCTGGCTTCGAATATTCTCTTCGCGGCCGGGACGTTTGGCGTTCTCAGTAGTTTTCATATTACTCAAACCGCTTCGGCCAGTGGGAAAGCCTGGCGCTGGCAAACGCTCAGCGCCTCTCTCTTCACCGGCATTGCAGCGGCAGTGGCTGCCGGGTTTGGCTCAGTAGCGGCACTCTATGCTGTCTCCGCAACGGCTCTGGTGATGGTTGCCCTGATCGTGCGCCGGTATCGGGAATAAGGCATAAAAAAACGCCTGCTATAAAAGCAGGCGTTAAAACAGGTCTGTAAGACAACATATTTGGTGCTTCACTCAACGTTGTGTCCATGGTGTCTGATGAGGCCGAAGCGACATCTGTCAGTGGACGATAAGCACCGTAAATGGCTCTGCGTCATTCCTGAGTTTATGAGGCACTAAGGCGAACATAAGAGATGGAATGAGCATCTACACGCATATTATTGCACGTAACGTGCCAACATGACAGCCAGAACTTTTACATAACGCAACATTTTAAGATAAAAGGAAATTATGCTGTTAAGCACCGTTTTAAGCTCTACAACATATCGGGAAAAGGCGGGCATATGTCGCCAGGAGGAGACAGCAAAACCCAGAAATAAATATTCATTTAACTTTCAATGAGTTGCATGTCTCTGGATTGCGACAATGAAAAAGGACGTTGTTGGGGAATGACTACAAGGATGAAGAATCTCAGAAAACAAAAAACCCCGCCGAAGCGGGGTTCAAAATTGGTCGGCGAGAGAGGATTCGAACCTCCGACCCACTGGTCCCAAACCAGTTGCGCTACCAAGCTGCGCTACTCGCCGATGTACTGCTTTTTGAATTTTTAGTTCAATTCATTTAAAAAGTCGTGGTGCGAGGGGGGGGACTCGAACCCCCACATCCAAAGGACACTAACACCTGAAGCTAGCGCGTCTACCAATTCCGCCACCTTCGCAATTCACAACTCTTTCAAATAATGGGGTGGCTAATGGGATTCGAACCCACGACAACTGGAATCACAATCCAGGGCTCTACCAACTGAGCTATAGCCACCACTGTATTCTTTCACGCGGTACTGACTACTTCTCAGACCACCGCAGCTCTAGCGCCGGGACTAAAATGGCGCGCCCGACAGGATTCGAACCTGAGACCTCTGCCTCCGGAGGGCAGCGCTCTATCCAGCTGAGCTACGGGCGCTTAGCGCCGTTGCGGGGCTGGATATTACGTACCTCCGTCCCCGCTGTCTAGTGCTTTTTTGAAAAAAATGCGCGTTTGGTTATGGTTTGCACATTTTGCCGCTTATTCCTCCACTTTCTGCGTGGTGGCACGGCGACCCAGGCCAAAAAGCTTATATGCAGCCGTCACAGCCGCCAGGAAGATCACCCCGACAAACAGCGACATGCGGGTATCTTCATTAAAGTACATCCCGATTAATACGCAAATCAGGAACGCCATCGTCAAATAGTTCGCATACGGGAACAGAATTGAGCGGAACGGATGGCTTTCAATCGCTTTTTTATGCGCATGACGGAAACGCAGCTGGCTGATGAGGATAACAAACCACGGCACCATGCCCGGCAGCACGCTGGCGCTGTAGACGTAAACGAACACGCGCTGCGGGTTAGGAATAATGTAATTCAGGCAAGAGCCAATCAGCAGTATTGCAATGGAAACCGCCACACCCGCCACCGGCACGCCGGCCCGTGAAACTTTACTCATCACCGCAGGCAGCTGGTTATTCTTCGAAAGCGCATAGAGCATACGCCCACAGCTGTACATCCCACTGTTACAGCCTGACAACGCTGCCGTCAGGACCACAAAGTTGATGATACCTGCCGCTGCCGTGATGCCAATTTTGGCAAAGGTTAAAACAAACGGGCTACCCGTCGTGCCAATTTCATTCCACGGGAAGATGGTCACGATAACGAAGATCGCGCCCACATAGAAAATCAGAATACGCCACAACACTTTGCCCACCGCGCTACGTAGCGTGACCTGCGGGTTTTTCGCTTCACCGGCGGTAATACCGATCAGCTCCACGCCCTGATACGAGGCCACAACGATACACAGCGCCGTCAGGAAGCCCTTCCAGCCGCCGGCAAAGAAGCCGCCGTTTTCGGTCAGATTGCCAAAGCCGATAGCGTGTCCACCGTTGCCAAAGCCGAAGAAAATCACGCCCAGGCCGACGACAATCATTACGATAATCGTGGTGACTTTAATCATTGCGAACCAGAACTCAATCTCACCGTAAAGGCGCACGGCAGCCAGGTTTGCCAGTGCCACCAGCCCCACGGCGATGAGCGCGGGAATCCACTGGACCATGTCAGGGAACCAGAACTGGACGTAAACCCCTATCGCAGTGATCTCTGAGATCCCCACCGCCATCCACATAAACCAGTATGACCAGGCCGTCAGGTAGCCGAAGAACGGGCTCATATAACGATGCGCGTAAACGGCGAAGGAGCCGGTTACCGGCTCCAGGAAGAGCATTTCGCCCATGGAACGCATGATGAAGAAAACAAACAGCCCGGCAATAATGTACGCCAGTAATACGGAAGGGCCTGCCCATTTGAGCGTGCTTGCAGAGCCCATAAACAGGCCCACGCCGATAGTGCCGCCCAGCGCTATCAGTTCAATATGACGAGCTTCCAGCCCACGCTGTAGCTCCGGTTTTTTCTCTGCCATAGATCCTCGATTGTGTTTGCTGTTTCCCGGCTTAATACCGGGTATTGTTTTTTAGGGGTACTAAAATACGGAGCGAATGGTTTCTTAAAATCTGCCAAATGGCAAACGATGCATTAAAAAAATGAATGCATTGCACAGATTATCAGCAGTTTTGCAGGCGAGTTGCAGCGCGAATAGCATATCGCGCTACATTTTGATTACATTTTCCCGGTGTAATGCCAGGCGAGGTAGCGAAGCAGACGGATCTGTCGTTTAATGCGCGTCGGTTGCGATAGCAGGCGGTACAGCCACTCCAGCCCCAGATTTTGCCAGACCTTGGGCGCACGCTTAACGTGGCCGGTAAAGACATCGTACGTACCGCCGACGCCCATGTAGAGGGCATCCGGACAGACCAGACGGCAGTCGCGCATCAGGATCTCTTGGCGCGGGGAGCCCATCGCCACGGTGACAATCTTTGCCCCGCTGTCACGAACGCGCTCAAAGAGCGTCTGCCGATCTTCCGGTTTGAAGTAACCATCCTGGCTGCCGACAATATTAACATTCCATTGACGACGCAGTTTCTCCTCAGTCTGGGCCAGTATCTCCGGCTTCCCGCCAATCAGGAACACGGGCGTGCCCTGTTCACCTGCGCGGGCCATAAGCTGCTCCCAGAGATCGGCCCCCGCCACGCGAGATACATTAGCGTCAGGATACTTTTTACGGATAGAGCGGACCACGCTGATCCCGTCCGCGTATTTAAATTCCGCCGCTTCAATCAGGCTTTTGACTTCCGCGTTATCCTCAACCGCCAGCATTTTTTCCGCGTTGATCGCCACCAGAGTACCGGATTTCATCTGGCCGTCGGCGAAAAGAAAGTCCAGCGCGTGCTGCATGTCGCGCCAGCCAATAAGCTGCAGGCCACGTAGCGCATAGCGCGGTGCAGAAATTTTATCAGTCATTACTATCCTTACTCAGACTTGCGACAGCGTTGTGCTGCCCCGCCGCTCGCGCCTGTGCACAAGCCCTGCGCTGTCAAACAGCCAGTACAGCAGTTTGGCCAGTAACAGGCAGAGGCCGAAAACAACCATGAAGAACACCACGCGCGAAACGAACGAGTCCAGCCCTTCGCGCGCCAGAACGATCATATTGAAAATGGCCCCAAAGCAGAAACTGTGCAAAATGGCGGCCTTATAGCGGTTGTTCTCTTCGTTGCCACGCACGTAAAGCCAGTCGAACCACTTGATAATCAGCCCCACGGCAACCGCCCCGGGGAGAATGAACCACGCTCCTCCCATCACCACCAGGGAACCAATCAGCGTGGGCGAGATTGCCAGACCAGAATGGTTGTTCAGCACTTCCCAGGTAAAGTAATTTGCCGTGTTAAGCACCACGCCAGGCCGGTCCGGCCATAGCCAGGAAGGGATAAATACGTAGAAGTCGCGAACAATCGGCGCCAACCCCTGGAAATCAATCTTGTCGTAGTTTTGCAGCAGCAATGCCAGGTTTTCCCACGGCGAGAAGGTATCGCGCGTCAGGTAAAGGAAAGTGTAAAACGCCTCATCTCCCGCTACGTTCATTCCATAGCGCTTTAGCGCCAGCCAGAACATACCCACAATGCCAAACGCGCCTGCTGCAACCAGCATCCAGAGCGAGATCCAGCCGCGGATAATGCCGATAAACAGGAAGATCGCGAAGGCGATGATGATGTTCGCGCGCGTGCCGCCCACGATCATGTAGGTCAGGATGCCAAACGCGACGGTGCTAACCAGGAAGAATAGCCACGCTTTGCTGTCCTGGCGCAGGAAAAAGACCACTAGCATCGCCGGGATGAAGAAGTAGAAGAAACGCTTAAGCGCCACGCCCGAAACCTCGGCCGAAAAAATCTGGCTGTAGGAGTGGAGCTTAAACAGCAGGAAGCCGTTATGCATGAAGAAGATACCGACGCTGACCAGGGCGATGGTCATCAGCATCACCCACGTCAGGTGGGTCTCCACCCGATTCATGGTAAAAAGCGGCCGACGCGGGGCAGCAGCCTGCGCTGAACGCAGACGCGTTTTATAGGTGACGTAGTAGACGGCATAGAAGCAGGTTGCCGCCAGAAGCGCCTGGAGCAGGATTTCCGGCGGTGCGACGCTCACGTCAAAACGGAACACCAGAATGCTGGTTAGCGGGAAGCCGAAAAAGAAGGTCAGCAGAAACAGTAACGAGAAGAACACGTTAAAGTTGAAGCGCACCCGGCGGAATTCAAACCAGGTAAGCGTGGCGATAAACAGGGTGCTCAGAAGCCAGACAATCAGTAAGCCGCTGAATTGCAACTGACTCATACTTTGTCTCCTGAAGCGATACGCAGCGCGCGGTGCCACGGCGTGAGATAATTCGGGCTGAAAAAATCAATGCTATTTTTATCCACCAGCGTGAGCTGGCGTTGGGCTTCCCGTACCACCTCGACGTTCAGCGTGTCTGAGGTAAACAGCACGGGAATATGCTGCTCGGCCATGTCCTGCCAGAACGGGTTCTCGCGGTTTAGCACGCACGGTACCCCCGCCTGAATCAGCAGACATAGCGTGCCAATCCCCTGCTGTCGGGCAAAGATGAAATAGCCGAGATCGCATTTTCTCAGCAGCGCGAGATATTCCTCAAATTCCAGCTTATCGCTGAGAATGTGCAGATTTTCTGCGCTAAACAGCGCAAGCCCCTGTCGGCGAACCTCATCTATGTAAGCGTCGTTATTGGCGGGATAGCCCATCGGCACCACCACGTTCACCGTGTCGCCGAACTGCTGATGCACCGCCCTGAGTGCCGCGACGTGTTCGTTACTGCGATCGCCGGAATTCCCCACCAGGATCGTTAGTTTGCCTTCACGCACCGTGTCATTCGCCATGGCGTTAAGCGCCGGATCCATGCGGGTGGGGAAATAAAGCAACTCGCCGCGCACGTTGGGGTGCTGTTTAGCAAAATAGTTGAGATCGCCGCGGGTAGCAAAAACGCAGCCCACGCGCCCCTGCGCCATGCGGCGCAACGGATAGAAAAGACGGAATTTCCAGCCTCGGGAGACTTCGTAGAGATCGGCTCCCCAGATATGCCAGCTGCACTGGGAGGGTTTAATCCCCCCGCTGAGAAGCGCCAGCCATAGCCCGGTATTAAACTGTCCGTGGAAGAAGAATCGTTGCTCGCGGTCGGCTTTCGCTTTGGCAACAACCGCCTTCGCCAGCGTGGCCTTGTCCGGCCAGAAGCGAATCGTCAGCGCCGGAAACGCCTCGCTCAGGCCCTTATCCTGACCTGCAACCATAAACTCACGCGCATCTGGATTACCCGATGCCAGCTCGTCGTTGAAGAACCGCAAAACGGTCTGGTTATGGTGTGGGATGTCCGATCCCAGGATGTGAATCAGTGCAGTCATGCGCGTTTACGCCACAATAAAAATACGCCGCAACAGGCAGCGAAATAAACGATATAGGTTGCCATGTAGGCCTGAGCCGCCCCCAGCGCGCCGTGCATGGGTATCAGCCAGTGCGAAAATGCTGTCAGTAACGCAAACTGGCTAATTTCCGCCAGGATATACAGCCGCAGGGACGCTTTTGCAATCACCAGGTAGCCGAAAACGTATGCACCCACTTTCAGCACATCCCCCACCAGCTGCCAGGCAAAGAGATCGCGCATGGCGATGAATTTCGCCGAGAACAGCAGCCAGATGGCGACATCGCGCAGTAGCCAGACGGTAAAGCTGGCAGCCGCGACGGCCGGTAACACAAAGCGCAGCGATCGGAAAATCTCGCGCGTTATTTCCTGTCTGGACGTCAGTCGCGATAAGGTTGGCAGCAGGTAAACGCTAAAGGAAGCCGTAATAAACTGGAGATAGGCGTCGGAAATACTGCTTACGCCCTGCCAGATCCCGACCTCATCCCAGCTATAATGCGCTGCCAGCAGGTTTCGCATCATCACGTAGGCCACCGGCAGCGTGACGGAGGTAATGAGCGCCATCAGGGTAAATTTACCCAGCTGGCTGGCAAGGACCTTGTCCCATTGCGGTTTCAGGTAGCTAAGAGGGATGACGCCCCGGCGCATCAGCATAAATGCCGCAGGCACAATCACCAGCGCCGGAACCAGCGCCAGCCCCAGCAGTGCGCCTTCATAGCCGCCCAGGCGATAGCAGAAATAATAGGCAATCACGCCGATGACGCTGCCCAGGATCAACGCAATCGCGTTCCCGGCCGCATCACGAAACCCTTTCATCAGCGCCAGCAGCAGGTTAGCCCAGGCAATCCCCATCTGAACCAATGCGACCAGACGCACCAGCCCCTGGTAATGGGTGTGCCCGAACAATCCCTGGCTGATGGGTGCCGCCGCCAGCAGAAAGACAATCGCCATCAGGGTTGAAAAACCCGTGACCATAGCCGAAGAGGTGCCCACCACTCTGCGCAGCTGAGCCGCATCATCGTGATACTGCGCAACGTATTTGGTCACGCCGTTGAAGATACCGGCACCGGCCAGCACCCCAAGGACGGTGACAAGCTGGCGGAAATTACCCGCCAGCCCCACACCAGAAGGGCCAAATGAAACGGCCAGCAGCTTGACGACCAACAGCCCGGCGCCAATTTTTACAAGCGTGGACGCGGCGGTCCACACCGATGCTTTTGCCAGAGACATATCAGCCGAAATAACTCAGAAGGGTATTAATCACCGTACGCTGGTTAACGGGCGCGAGATTGTAGAACAGTGGCAGGCGAAGCAAACGCTCACTTTCTTTAGTGGTGTAGCGGTCTTCACCCGCAAACGTGCCAAACGCTTCTCCGGCCGGACTGGAGTGCAGCGGGATATAGTGGAACACCGCCATAATTTCGGCCTCTTTCAGCCAGGCGATGAGCTCGCTGCGGTCGTCGTTATCGCGCAGCTTGATGTAGAACATATGCGCGTTGTGGACGCAATTTGCCGGGATGGTTGGCAGTTCAATACGCCCGGCTTTTGCCAGAGGCTCAAGCGCATCGTAATAGGTTTGCCACAGGGAAAGACGCTGAAGGTTGATACGCTCCGCCGCTTCCAGCTGCGCCCACAGGTACGCAGCCTGCAGATCCGCCATCAAATAGCTGGAGCCGATATCGCGCCAGGTGTATTTGTCTACCTGACCCCGGAAGAACTGGCTGCGGTTAGTGCCTTTTTCGCGGATCACTTCTGCACGCTCCACGAGAGCCCGGTCGTTAATCAGCGTCGCACCACCTTCTCCACCCGCCGTGTAGTTTTTGGTTTCGTGGAAGCTAAAGCAGCCAATGTGGCCGATAGTGCCCAGCGCGCGTCCCTTGTAGGTGGACATCACGCCCTGCGCGGCATCTTCCACCACGAACAGATTATGTTTTTTGGCGATGGCCATGATGGTGTCCATTTCACAGGCCACGCCCGCGTAGTGAACCGGCACGATCGCGCGCGTTTTGTCAGTGATCGCCGCTTCAATCAGCGTCTCATCAATGTTCATGGTATCCGGGCGGATATCCACAAAGACAATTTTCGCCCCGCGCAGGACAAAAGCGTTCGCAGTGGAAACGAAGGTATAGCTCGGCATAATCACTTCATCACCAGGCTGGATATCCAGCAACAGTGCCGCCATTTCCAGCGATGCCGTACAGGACGGGGTCAGCAGCACTTTGGCGCTGCGAAAACGCTGTTCCATCCACTGCTGACAGCGCCGGGTGAAACCGCCGTCACCGCAGAGTTTGCCGCTGCCCATAGCAGACTGCATATAGTCGAGTTCAGTTCCGACAACGGGTGGTGCGTTAAATGGAATCATCTTGTCACCTGTATAACCAGTAGGCGGTGGCGTCGATGTTGGCACCACTCGCAATATAACGTTTAAGCGCCGCGGTGTTGCCCACCTGGGTCGCCACCCGCAGCGTCACTAGCTGTTGCTGTTGCGACCAGTGCAGCGCCGCCTGCATGAGTTTTTCACCCATGCCGCGCCCGGCTAATAAGCCAATACGCGCCTCGTGCTCGTTGAGCTTACGCAGCGAGACGAACCCCTTGATTTGACCGTCTCCTGCACGGAAAACCAGGCAGACGTGGTCAAAGGTGCCTTTAACCGCATTCTCTACCCACTGGGCATAGAAACGCCCGCTATCGTCAGGTGCATACCAAGGCGCACGAAAGCGGCTCTGCGCAAACGCCTGGGTCGCCATCTGACGCAGCACGGGGATGTCCTGATCCGTTGCAATTTCCGCGCCTGACGCATCGTGCCGGGTGAGGGTAATGGAAAGATCGACCTCGCCTTCAACCAGCTGAAAGCCGTGTTGCTGGAGCGCGTCAAGCAGATCGGCACGCTCCGCAGGGATCTTCGCCTGCACCCGTTGCCAGGCGGTAAAATCCGGTACAGTCAGTACCGGCGCGTCATTGCTCAGACGCACGATGGCCGACGGCAGACTGAAAAAGGTACTCTCCCACTGCAGGGGCTCGAGTACCCCGTTCAGGCTGTTCAACGCCAGACACCTTTGGTATCAACTACATACTGCTGACGCACCGCATCAGCGGATGTCGCTTTAAACTCTTTGTGATCCACCAGCAGCACCAGCACGTCCGCCGTCGCAAGCGCTTCATCCAGCGCCGTCAGCGTGCAGTGCCCCGCCAGTTTTGTCGGCAATTCATGGATATTCGGCTCAACCACCAGCGTTTCACCCTTGTGCCATCCGGCAATCATCTCAGCAATTTCCATCGCCGGGCTTTCACGCAGATCGTCAATGTTGGGTTTGAATGCCAGACCGAAACAGGCAATTTTCAGCTCGCTGGCGCGCTTGCCGCTCTCTGCCAGACAATCCGCTACCGTGGTTTTGACCTGATTGAGCACCCAGTGAGGTTTGCTGTCGTTCACTTCACGCGCGGTGCGAATCAGGCGCGCCTGCGCTGGATTCTGCGCCACGATAAACCACGGGTCGACGGCAATACAGTGTCCGCCCACCCCCGGGCCTGGCTGGAGAATATTCACACGCGGATGGCGATTCGCCAGGCTAATCAGCTCCCAGACGTTAATTCCCTGATCGGCGCAGATGAGTGAAAGTTCGTTCGCAAAGGCGATATTCACGTCACGGAAGCTGTTTTCCGTCAGCTTGCACATCTCGGCGGTGCGGGAGTTTGTCACCACGCACTCGCCTTCCAGGAAAATCTTATACAGCGCGCTGGCACGTTCGGAACAGACTGGCGTCATACCGCCAATGACGCGGTCGTTTTTAATCAGTTCGACCATGACCTGGCCCGGGAGTACGCGCTCCGGGCAGTAGGCGATGTTGATATCCGCCTGCTCGCCAACCTGCTGTGGGAAGCTCAGGTCTGGACGGGCCTCTGCCAGCCACTGCGACATCTGTTCAGTCGCCCCCACCGGAGACGTGGACTCGAGGATTACCAACGCCCCTTTTTTCAACACAGGCGCGATAGATTTTGCCGCCGCCTCGACGAACGCCATGTCGGGCTCGTGGTCGCCTTTAAAGGGCGTTGGAACGGCAATCAGATAGGCATCCGCTTCAATGGGCGTCGTGCTGGCATGCAGGAAGCCCCCTTCCACCGCCTCTTTCACCACACGATCCAGATCGGGCTCCACAATATGAATTTCGCCACGGTTAATGGTTTCTACCGCGCGGGCGTTAATATCCACCCCGACAACCTGTTTTTGACGAGAGGCAAACGCGGCCGCAGTAGGCAAGCCAATGTAGCCAAGACCAATGACAGAGATGGTAGTAAAACTCATAGCGATACCCGATTGTGTTTAAGTGCATGCAAAATACGGCCACAAGCCTGCCCGTCTCCATACGGATTATGGGCCCGGCTCATCGCCTGATATGCTTCATCGTCATGCAGCAGGCGCGAGACCTCTTCGACGATGAGCTGCGCGTTGGTGCCGACCAGACGCACCGTACCGGCTTTGACGGCTTCCGGACGTTCGGTCGTTTCACGCATCACCAGTACCGGCTTGCCGAGGGAGGGCGCTTCTTCCTGAATGCCGCCGGAATCGGTGAGGATCAGCCAGGCGTGGTTCATCAGCCAGACAAACGGCATGTAGTCCTGCGGTTCAATCAGTAGAACATTGTCGACATGGCCCAGAATGCGGTTAACCGGCTCGCTGACGTTAGGGTTGAGATGGACCGGATAGACAATTTGCACATCGTCATTTTGCGCAGCGATTTCAGCCAGCGCGTGACAGATTTGCTCAAAACCACGGCCAAAGCTTTCGCGACGGTGGCCGGTTACCAGGATGGTTTTTTTGCCGTTGTGCAGGAATGGATAGCGGGCAGCGAGATCTTTCTGAAGATCGCTATTTGCCAGAACGCGGTCACGCACCCAAATTAATGCATCAATGACCGTATTGCCGGTCACAAAGATTTTGTTATCGGCGATATTTTCACGCAGCAGGTTCTGACGAGAATTTTCCGTCGGCGCAAAGTGGTACATCGCCAGATGGCCCGTTAACGTGCGGTTGGCCTCCTCCGGCCACGGCGAATAAAGATTGCCGGTACGCAAACCCGCCTCAACATGCCCCACAGGAATTCGTTGGTAAAACGCGGCCAGGCTTGTCGCCACGGTAGTGGTGGTGTCACCGTGTACCAGCACCACGTCAGGCTTGAATGACTCCAGGATCGGCTTAAGCTCTTGCAGAATGCGACAGGTTATCTCCGTTAAACCTTGCCCCGGTTTCATAATATTGAGGTCGTAATCCGGGACGATGGAAAAGAGCGTTAAGACCTGGTCGAGCATCTCACGGTGCTGGGCCGTGACGCAGACTTTTGCTTCAATATCCGGATCGCTGGCCAGCGCATGAACCAGAGGTGCCATCTTAATGGCCTCCGGCCTGGTGCCAAATACGGTTAGTACTTTCACATCGATTCTCTTCGATTAGGCGATGAAGGCCGCAGCCTTCATCGTAGACGGCGTTCTTAGTTTTTGCGACGACGCGTTAACGCCACGCCAGCGCCCGTCAATGCGCCTACAATCCCCCACATAATCATCAGGAATGCACGACGCGGACTATCGCGTTTTACAGGTTCTTCAGGCGTTCGCAAATAACGATAGGTCTGAAAACGCGGGTCCAGAGAAGGACCTACATTAAGCGTGTTGAGCATCGCGCGATTTTGATCGTAATCGAGGTCAAAATCAGGACCGACGGCCTGGAGGTTTTCCAGGCGCGCCTGCAGCATGGGGCGGCCAAGGAGGAACATCTCTGAATCAGGCAGCTCATCAGCCGGCACGTCCGTCTCAGTGCGGGAAATATTGTGCTGTTCCGCAATTTTCAGCGCCTGCTCAATATTATGAACACGACGAGCGAAAATGGCTTTAGCCACCTCTTCCTGACGTTTCACCTGTGCTTTCATCTGGATTGTACGAGCCGCCCAGGCGCCTTTAAGCTCTTCGTTAAGATGGCTTGCGGCACGCTGGCTGGCAAACGCGACATACTGACGCAACAGGTTGTTAGCATCCGGCGCGGTTTCTGCAATCAGTTTGACGCTGTCGTTCACGTTACGCAGCGCGTCGCCCGGCATAAACTGAATATTGTTAATCAGATCGTCCAGCAGAGCGGCATCGGCTTTAGTGTTATCAACCCGACGCTGCTTGTAATAATCCGTCTGAGACCAGAAGTCGCGGCGCGTATCCCACGAAGCCAGTTGCATCACAAACTCTTTATAAGCCTCATCCATAACGGAGACCTGATCTGGCGTGGCGAGGTTGGCTTTGATATCCAGGTTTCGCAGGAATTGCTGCTGGGAATAGTATCCCCCAAGCATGTTAACCGTTGGTTTGTCCGTGATTGCCGTGGAGCTCCATTCTTGTTTTGCAAAGAACGTATAGGCCAGCGCTAACAGTGCAAAACCCAGCGCGATCCCCGCAATCCAAAGTTTGCCTGCCCATAACACGCGAAACAAACCCCGAATATCCAGTTCATTCTCAGTTACCACTGATTTCGCTCCCGCCAACGGTTGAGTCATCATAGTCCCGGTTTTACTTAGTTAATGTTGTGTTTTTGCCACTGTTACGACGCATCCGGCGTTTAATACGTTTTATGAACCGCGCTACTTTCCATGCGCGCTTAATGCAGTAGCCGTACAGGAAAAATGCCAGCAAGAATAATGCCAACATAACCCACTCAGGAATAATATGAGAATATTCTGCAGCTACACCAATTGCGGCCAAAATAGCAGCGGCCAGAGTAATCAGCACAAACGCCTGACGAGAAGTAAAACCCGCACGCATGATGAGATGATGAATGTGTTGGCGGTCTGGAGAGAAAGGACTCATCCCTTTGCGCAGGCGGCGATACATAATCGCCACCATATCCATCAATGGAATGGCAATAATCCACAGCGCTGTTACCGGACTTATCGGGTGGGTTTGACCCTGCGTGGTTTCAAGCAGGATCCAGATAACCGTAAAACCAATCAGCGTACTGCCCGCGTCCCCCATAAAGACTTTATAGCGACGGCCCAGCACGCCGAGGTTTAAGAGGATATAAGGCAGAATGGCGGCAATCATGGCAAAACACCACATTGCCAGACTGTACTGGCCATCAAACCATAAGATAATGCCAATAGCGGCGAAAGAAACGGATGACAGTCCACCGAGCAGGCCGTCAATGCCGTCCACCATGTTGAAAGCATTGATTGCCGCCCAGACGGCAAAGAGCGTCAGGAAGAAGCCAAATGGACCCAGAACTAACTCCCACGGGCCAAACACATAGCCGAGGCTACGCAGATACAGTCCGCCGACAACCATCATCACCACGCCAATGGCCGCCTGAACGGTGGCGCGTATTTTCACCGCGATATCGAAGCGGTCATCAAGAGCCCCGACTAACACCAGGACACCGGCGCAGGCAATATAGAGGGCGGCATGCGGGATATAATAGTCAGCAATACCAAACGTGAAGCAAATCCCTGCGTAAACAGAAATCCCGCCGACTAAAGGAATAAGTCCCTGATGGCGTTTACGAAAATTAGGCTTATCCACCAACCCTATTCGTTTTGCCACCTTGCGCGCAATGAACAAAAAACAGGTTGTGAATAAAAAAATACTGATCAGTTCAGTAACGGCGGTGAATAGATTCACAATGGATTGCTCTCAACAAATGTTAGTCCCGGAAGTATAACCATGAAGCCACAGCCTCAGAAGTAATAAAGATGGCTTCTTACAACTCCCTCTGTATATTTTTCAATCAATTATTTCTTTGGCTGCAGAAACGGCCCTATTGTCGCACCGACCGGTCAAAATTGGGAGTAGATGGTACTAGCGTATAGTCCATAAAAGAAAAACGCCACGTAAAAACGTGGCGTTTGCTGGCTTTATTTGCGTTACGAGCGTTTCATCATGTCAAAGAAATCGTCGTTGGTTTTAGTCATCGCCAGTTTGTTAATGAGGAACTCCATTGCGTCGATTTCACCCATTGGATGGATGATTTTGCGCAGGATCCACATTTTCTGCAGCTCTTCCTGGGTGGTGAGCAGCTCTTCTTTACGAGTACCGGAACGGTTGTAGTCGATAGCCGGGAAGACGCGTTTTTCAGCGATTTTACGAGAAAGATGCAGTTCCATGTTGCCTGTACCTTTAAATTCTTCGTAAATCACTTCGTCCATTTTAGAACCGGTATCGATCAGCGCCGTCGCGATGATGGTCAGGCTGCCGCCCTCTTCCACGTTACGTGCTGCACCGAAGAAGCGTTTTGGGCGATGCAGGGCGTTAGCATCCACACCACCGGTCAGGACTTTACCGGATGCCGGCACCACGGTGTTGTAGGCACGCGCCAGACGAGTGATGGAATCGAGCAGGATGATCACGTCTTTCTTGTGCTCAACCAGGCGTTTCGCCTTCTCGATAACCATTTCCGCAACCTGAACGTGGCGAGATGCCGGTTCGTCGAAGGTAGAAGCAACCACTTCACCTTTAACCAGACGCTGCATCTCAGTCACTTCTTCCGGACGTTCGTCAATCAGCAGCACCATCAGCACGCAGTCTGGGTGGTTATAGGCGATGCTCTGAGCGATGTTCTGTAGCAGCATGGTTTTACCCGCTTTTGGCGGCGCCACAATCAGACCACGCTGGCCACGACCAATTGGTGATGCCAGATCCAGTACACGCGCGGTTAAGTCTTCAGTAGAACCGTTACCACGCTCCATGCGCAGGCGAGAGTTCGCGTGCAGCGGCGTTAAGTTCTCAAAGAGGATCTTATTACGCGAGTTTTCCGGTTTGTCGAAGTTAACTTCATTGACTTTCAACAGCGCAAAGTAGCGTTCACCCTCTTTAGGAGGACGAATCTTACCTGAAATGGTGTCACCAGTGCGGAGGTTGAAACGGCGGATTTGGCTGGGGGATACGTAGATGTCGTCAGGGCCGGCGAGGTAGGAGCTGTCTGCAGAGCGGAGGAAACCAAATCCGTCTTGCAATATCTCCAGCACACCGTCGCCAAAGATATCTTCGCCACTCTTAGCGTGCTGCTTCAGGATGGCGAAAATGATGTCCTGCTTGCGCATACGAGCCTGGTTTTCCAGCCCCATATTTTCGCCGAGAGTGATCAGCTCAGAAACCGGCGTATTCTTTAATTCGGTAAGATTCATAATGGTGTGGGTTCTTAAACTCGGGGTGATTCTCGAACTTAATGTTGTGAATGGTATGGCAGGGTCATCCATGCCTGTTTAGCGGCCATCAACTCATGTCTGTTCGCTGTCTGGTCACAGGGAAAGAACGCAGAACTGAAACGACAAGACGGATTGAGCGACAAGCCCGGAATTTAGCCACTTCACGCACTGTTCATGTCAACAACGGGAAGTATCGGGTAAAACAAGATTCAAACAACAAGATATGTTTAAAACGAAGTCATAGCTAACTTAGCACGACTTCAGCCGGGCGTCCAGAGTTCCACATCATTTAGGCGGGAGCTCTGAACGCACAGCGGAGAAACCTTACGCCAGGTTAGCGTCCAGGAACTCTTTCAGTTGACCTTTGGACAGCGCACCCACTTTGGTCGCTGCCACTTCGCCGTTTTTGAACAGCAGAAGGGTTGGGATGCCACGGATACCGTATTTTGGTGCGGTGCCCGGGTTCTGGTCGATGTTCAGCTTGGCAACGGTCAGTTTGCCCTGATATTCGTCGGCGATCTCATCCAGAATCGGGGCGATCATTTTGCAAGGACCACACCATTCAGCCCAGAAATCGACGAGGATCAGCCCGTCAGCCTTAAGTACGTCCGTGTCAAAACTGTCGTCAGTCAGGTGAATAATTTTATCGCTCATATATAACTCCACAGGAATAAGCCTGGTACGTTGGTTTTGTCTCCACCAACGACGTGTTGATGTCGCATTAACCAACTAAAGGTTGACTTTATTTCACCGGATACGCTTTCGTAAAGCAATAGTAAGCTGATATTCTACCACACTATGAGCAAAACACATTTAACAGAACAGAAGTTTTCCGACTTCGCGCTGCACCCGAAGGTGATTGAAGCCCTTGAAAATAAAGGGTTTCATAACTGCACGCCCATTCAGGCCCTCGCGCTGCCGCTGACGCTGGCCGGTCGCGATGTTGCCGGGCAGGCGCAAACCGGTACCGGCAAAACGATGGCGTTTTTAACGTCAACGTTTCATTATTTACTTTCTCACCCAGCGATTGCAGACCGCAAAGTTAACCAGCCGCGCGCGCTAATTATGGCCCCGACGCGAGAACTGGCGGTACAGATCCACGCAGACGCTGAACCCCTGGCGCAGGCTACGGGCCTGAAGATAGGCCTGGCCTACGGCGGCGACGGCTACGATAAACAGTTGAAAGTGCTCGAAAGCGGTGTGGATATCCTGATCGGTACCACCGGCCGTCTTATCGATTACGCCAAACAGAACCACATTAACCTCGGTGCCATCCAGGTTGTGGTGCTCGATGAAGCAGACCGCATGTACGATCTCGGCTTCATTAAAGACATTCGCTGGCTGTTCCGCCGTATGCCTCCGGCCAATCAGCGTCTGAATATGCTGTTCTCTGCAACCCTCTCATACCGCGTACGCGAACTGGCGTTCGAACAGATGAACAACGCCGAATATGTTGAAGTGGAACCTGAGCAGAAAACGGGTCACCGCATTAAAGAAGAGCTCTTCTATCCTTCCAATGAAGAGAAAATGCGTCTGCTGCAAACGCTGATTGAAGAAGAGTGGCCAGATCGCGCCATCATCTTTGCGAACACCAAACACCGCTGTGAAGACATCTGGGGCCATCTGGCTGCAGACGGCCACCGCGTTGGCCTGTTGACCGGCGACGTCGCACAGAAAAAACGCCTGCGTATTTTGGAAGAGTTCACCCGTGGCGATCTCGATATTCTGGTCGCAACCGACGTGGCGGCACGTGGTTTACACATTCCAGCCGTGACGCATGTCTTTAACTACGATCTGCCAGACGACTGCGAAGACTACGTACACCGTATCGGTCGTACCGGTCGCGCGGGCGCAAGCGGACACTCTATTAGCCTTGCATGTGAAGAGTATGCGCTGAATCTCCCAGCCATTGAGACTTATATCGGTCACTCTATCCCGCAGAGCAAATACAATCCGGAAGCGCTGTTAAGCGAACTGCCGCCGCCTAAGCGTCTAACCCGCCCACGCTCCGGCAATGGTCCGCGTCGTTCAGGCGGCGCACCGCGTAATCGTCGTCGTTCAGGTTAAGAAAATATGCTCAGCTCCACCTCGCTTTATGCGGCAATTGATCTCGGTTCGAATAGTTTTCATATGCTGGTTGTGCGCGAGGTGGCGGGAAGCATACAAACGCTGACGCGCATCAAGCGCAAGGTCCGCCTCGCGGCGGGCCTGAGCAGCGATAACCACCTCTCACCTGAAGCCATGGAACGTGGCTGGCAGTGTCTGCGACTCTTTGCCGAGCGTCTGCAGGATATCCCGCATGCCCAAATCACCGTCGTCGCCACTGCGACACTTCGCCTGGCGGTTAACGCCGTTGATTTTATTGCCAGAGCGCAGGAAATCCTCGGTTGCCCGGTTCAGGTTATCAGCGGTGAAGAAGAAGCTCGTCTGATTTATCAGGGAGTTGCACACACCACGGGGGGTGACGATCGCCGCCTGGTGGTGGATATCGGCGGTGCCAGTACCGAGCTTGTGACCGGCACCGGCGCGCAGGCAACGTCGCTGTTCAGCCTCTCGATGGGCTGCGTGACCTGGCTTGAGCGCTACTTTACCGATCGTAATCTGGGTAAAGAGAACTTCGACGAGGCGGAAAACGCCGCGCGCGAGGTATTACGCCCGGTCATGGATGAACTGCGCTATCACGGCTGGAAAGTCTGCGTGGGTGCGTCCGGGACCGTGCAGGCCCTGCAGGAAATCATGATGGCGCAGGGAATGGACGAGCGGATTACGCTTGCTAAGCTTCAGCAGTTGAAACAGCGCGCCATTCAGTGCGGACGCCTGGAAGAGCTGGAAATTGAAGGCCTGACGCTCGAACGCGCGCTGGTCTTCCCGAGCGGGCTGGCCATTCTTATCGCTATTTTCACCGAGCTGAACATCCAGTGTATGACCCTGGCCGGCGGTGCGCTGCGTGAAGGCCTGGTCTACGGGATGCTGCATCTGTCGGTCGATCAGGATATCCGCAGCCGTACCCTGCGCAACGTGCAGCGTCGTTTTCTGGTTGATATCGATCAGGCAGGACGCGTATCGCAGCTGGCGTCACGCTTCGCCGATCAGGTCGCTAACGTCTGGGATCTTGATCACCTGAGCCGGGATTTACTCCTGAGCGCGTGCGCGCTACATGAAGTAGGGCTGAGCATTGATTTTAAGCAGGCACCGGCTCACGCAGCGTATCTGGTCCGCAACCTTGATTTACCGGGCTACACGCCCGCGCAGAAAAAATTGCTGGCAACGCTGCTGCTGAACCAGACCAATGCAGTCGACCTCTCCTCTTTGCATCAGCAAAACGCCGTACCGCCGCGCGTGGCCGAGCATCTCTGCCGCCTGCTGCGTCTGGCGATCCTGTTTGCCAGCCGCCGCCGCGATGATTTGCTGCCAGCCATTAATCTTGTGGCCGATGACGAGAAGCTTTCGCTGACGCTGCCGGAAAACTGGATTGAACGTCACCCGTTAGGGGCCGAGATGATCGAGCAGGAGTGCCAGTGGCAGAGCTATGTGCACTGGGTGCTGGAAGTAAAGTAATACGCTGAACATTGCCGGGTGGCGGCTTCGCCTTGCCCGGCTACTCATCATTATCCTTTCTCTTTGGCTTTAGCCAGCATGGCGCGAATGTTCGCCACGTTAGCCTGCCCCTTGTGCATCCGCTCTTCCGCGGTAATCACTTTGCGCTCCTGCTCCCAGATCAGGTCATCCTGCGGCAGTTCCAGCAGGAAACGACTCGGCTCCGGGCGGACGAGTTCGCCATACTGGCGGCGCTCTTTACACAGCGTGAACGTTAGCTCTTTCTGCGCGCGGGTGATCCCCACGTAGGCCAGGCGGCGCTCCTCATCGACGTTATCTTCATCAATGCTGCTCTGGTGCGGCAACAATCCCTCTTCCATACCAACCAGATAGACATACGGGAACTCCAGCCCTTTTGACGCATGCAGCGTCATGAGCTGAACCTGATCGGCCTCTTCTTCGCTCTCGCCGCGCTCCATCATGTCGCGCAGGGTAAAGCGGGTGACGACCTGCGTCAGGGTCATAGGCTCGTCGATTTCAGAGCCCTCCAGCATTTCGGTCATCCAGCTGAAAAGCTGGTTAACGTTCTTCATGCGCATCTCAGCCGCCTTCGGGCTGGCTGAGGTTTCATACAGCCAGGACTCATAGTCGATGCCGTGAATGAGATCGCGCACTGCCGCCACCGGCTCGCGCTCCGCGAGACGCTGTACTTCGCCGAGCCAGTGGGTGAAGCGGGTTAACGAGTCATAGCCACGCCCGGTTAACGTCTGGCTCAGCCCCATGTCAAAGCTGGCAGTAAACATACTTTTGTTGCGGGTCATCGCCCACTCGCCGAGCTTTTGCAGCGTCGCCGGGCCTATCTCGCGTTTTGGCGTATTCACAATACGCAGAAACGCGCTGTCGTCATCCGGGTTAGTGAGCACGCGCAGATAAGCCAGCAGGTCTTTGATCTCTGGCCGTGAGAAGAACGACGTACCGCCCGAGATTTTGTACGGAATGCGGTTCTGCATCAGCATCTTTTCAAAGACGCGCGACTGGTGGTTACCGCGATAGAGGATCGCGTAATCCTTATATTCTGTTTTGTTGACGAAGTGGTGAGCGATGAGCTCGCCCGTGACGCGCTCCGCTTCATGATCCTCATTGTTGGCGCTGAGCACTTTCAGCTCCGTTCCATAGCCCAGTTCAGAGAAGAGACGCTTCTCAAATACGTGCGGGTTATTGGCAATCAGGATGTTTGCTGCCTTCAGGATACGCCCGGAGGAGCGGTAGTTCTGCTCGAGCTTAATCACCTGCAGCGCCGGGAAATCTTTGCTCAGCAGCACCAGGTTTTGCGGACGCGCGCCGCGCCAGGAGTAAATTGACTGATCGTCGTCGCCTACCACGGTGAAACGCGCCCGATTCCCCACCAGCAGCTTAACCAGCTCGTACTGACTGGTGTTAGTGTCCTGATATTCATCCACCAGCAGGTAGCGGATTTTATTCTGCCAGCGCTCGCGCACCTCTTCATTGCGCTGCAGCAGCAGCGTGGGCAGCAGGATCAGGTCGTCAAAGTCCAGCACGTTGCACGCTTTCATATGCGCATCGTACAGACCGTAGCAGTGGGCGAAGATCCGATCCCGTTCGCCTTTGGCGATCGCCGCGGCCTGGGCCGGCGTCATCAGATCGTTTTTCCAGTTCGAGATCGTCGAGATCAGCTGCTGCAACAGCACTTTGTCATCTTCGATCAGCCCCTCGGTGAGCTCTTTGAGCAACGCCACCTGGTCAGTGTCATCGAAGAGGGAGAAGTTGGACTTCATTCCCAGCGCCGCATACTCGCGTTTGATGATATCCAGCCCCAGCGTGTGGAAGGTGGAGATCATCAGGCCGCGCGCTTCTTTACGGCCAAGCGTCTGACCGACGCGCTCTTTCATCTCACGCGCCGCTTTATTGGTAAAGGTGACCGCCGCAATGTGTCGCGCCTGATACCCGCAGTTGCGGATCAGATGGGCGATCTTGTTGGTGATCACACGGGTTTTACCCGAACCGGCCCCTGCCAGCACCAGGCATGGTCCAGTAACGAATTCGACCGCTTGTTGTTGTCCAGGGTTTAAACGCATGGGAGTGTTGCTCAATCTTCGAACGGGGTGTGGATTGTAGCAGAAAGCCGGGCGCAGATTTACCGGCTAATGATAAAGTGGAGAAATCGTGTTTAACCCGTAGAGCAGAACCATGAAAAAGACCGCAGCAGCCCTGCATATTCTGGTAAAAGAAGAGAAACTGGCCCAGGAGATCCTGGCCAAGCTGGAGCGCGGCATCAGCTTTGATCATCTGGCGAAGCGCTACTCTAAATGCCCTTCCGGGCGCAATGGTGGGGATCTCGGCGAGTTTCAACAAGGTGCGATGGTCGGCCCGTTCGATCAGGCGGTCTTTAGCTGCCCGCTTCTGAAGCCCTACGGCCCGGTAAAAACCAAATTTGGCTACCATATCATTAAGGTGCTTTATCGCCGCTGACGCGTGGTATATTGCGCCCCGATTTATTTCAACCTATTCAAGGCACGATCATGGCAAAAACAGCAGCAGCAGTGCACATTCTCGTTAAAGAAGAGAAACTGGCTTTAGATCTTCTGGAGCAGATTAAAAACGGTGCCGACTTCGGCAAGCTGGCGAAGAAGCACTCCATCTGCCCGTCAGGCAAACGTGGCGGCGACCTGGGTGAATTCCGCCAGGGTCAGATGGTACCGGCGTTCGATAAAGTGGTCTTCTCCTGCCCGGTGCTGGAGCCAACCGGCCCGCTGCATACCCAGTTTGGTTATCACATCATTAAAGTGCTGTACCGGAAATAAACAGCAAGGCCTTCTCTTAGAGAAGGCCTTTAATGTTTGCACCCTCTCCCTGTGGGAGAGGGGCGGGGTGAGGGCATCAGCCCGCCCCTGTTGTTAACCCGCTACCGCGATGCGCTTCATATCGGTCATGTAGCCACGCAGTTTGTGACCCACTTTCTCGATCTGGTGGCTGCGAATGGCTTCGTTCACATCGCGCAGCTGCGCGTTGTCCACGGCACCTTCTGCAATCGCTTTACCCAGATCGCCAGTCTGCAGAGTAGTCATAAACTCTTTCAGCAGCGGTACGCAGGCGTAAGAGAACAGGTAGTTACCATATTCCGCGGTATCAGAGATCACCACGTTCATTTCGTACAGACGCTTACGGGCGATGGTGTTCGCAATCAGCGGCAGCTCGTGCAGTGATTCGTAGTACGCAGATTCTTCGATGATGCCTGAATCCACCATGGTTTCGAACGCCAGCTCAACGCCTGCTTTCACCATCGCGATCATCAGCACGCCTTTATCGAAGTACTCCTGCTCGCCGATTTTACCTTCGTACTGTGGCGCGGTTTCGAACGCGGTTTTACCGGTCTCTTCACGCCAGGTCAGCAGTTTCTTATCGTCGTTCGCCCAGTCCGCCATCATGCCGGAAGAGAATTCGCCGGAGATAATGTCGTCCATGTGTTTCTGGAACAGCGGTGCCATGATGGTTTTCAGCTGTTCAGACAGCGCGTAAGCACGCAGTTTTGCCGGGTTGGACAGACGGTCCATCATCAGCGTAATACCGCCCTGCTTCAGCGCTTCGGTGATGGTTTCCCAGCCGAACTGAATCAGTTTTTCCGCATATGCCGGGTCGGTACCCTCTTCCACCAGCTTATCGAAGCACAGCAGAGAACCGGCCTGCAGCATGCCGCACAGAATGGTCTGCTCGCCCATCAGGTCAGATTTCACTTCGGCAACGAAGGACGATTCCAGCACGCCCGCACGGTGACCGCCGGTCGCCGCTGCCCATGCTTTGGCAATCGCCATGCCTTCGCCTTTCGGATCGTTTTCCGGGTGAACCGCGATCAGGGTCGGCACGCCGAAGCCACGCTTGTACTCTTCACGAACTTCGGTACCCGGGCACTTCGGTGCAACCATCACCACGGTGATGTCTTTACGGATCTGCTCGCCCACTTCAACGATGTTGAAGCCGTGGGAGTAACCCAGCGCCGCGCCGTCTTTCATCAGCGGCTGTACGGAACGCACTACGTCTGAGTGCTGCTTGTCCGGGGTCAGGTTAACTACCAGATCCGCCTGCGGGATCAGCTCTTCGTAGGTACCCACTTTGAAGCCGTTTTCGGTCGCTTTGCGCCAGGAAGCACGCTTCTCGGCAATCGCTTCTTTGCGCAGGGCGTAGGAGATATCCAGACCGGAGTCACGCATATTCAGGCCCTGGTTCAGACCCTGTGCGCCACAGCCGACGATGACCACTTTTTTACCCTGAAGGT
The DNA here is from genome assembly GCF_008364555.1 of Enterobacter vonholyi. Classification (GTDB taxonomy): domain Bacteria; phylum Pseudomonadota; class Gammaproteobacteria; order Enterobacterales; family Enterobacteriaceae; genus Enterobacter; species Enterobacter vonholyi. The sequence goes on along the minus strand of NZ_VTUC01000013.1, from coordinate 11,157 downwards.
AGCTCGCGCCATCGGCAAATTCGTCGCGCGCCATGAAGCGGCATTTGCCCAGCTGCGCCAGCTGCTGGCGCAAGTTCAGTGTATTAAAGTAGTTAGCCATGGGTGATACCTCGTGATGTTGTGTGTCTTATTGTTCGGTTCGCGTTTCAGCGAGAATGTACCCACATTACAACAGGAAATTTATTGCGGAAATTGATATATTCACAACGTCATGTTGCAATTTTTGCAATGTAAAAAGAGGGAGTGGAATCGGTGGATTTACGCGATCTGAAAATGTTCCTGCACCTGACGGAAAGCCGTCATTTTGGCCGCAGCGCCCGGGCGATGCACGTTAGCCCCTCCACGCTTTCACGCCAGATCCAGCGCCTTGAGGAAGACCTCGGCCAGCCCCTGTTCGTGCGCGACAACCGCACCGTCACCCTCACGGAAGCGGGCGAAGAGCTACGCATTTTTGCCCAGCAGACGCTGCTGCAGTACCAGCAGCTGCGGCACTCGATTGACCAGCAGGGGCCGTCACTTTCCGGCGAGCTGCATATTTTTTGCTCCGTGACCGCCGCCTACAGCCATCTGCCACCCATCCTTGACCGCTTCCGCGCGGCGCATCCGTCGGTTGAAATTAAGCTCACCACCGGCGATGCCTCCGACGCAATGGAAAAAGTGGTGACGGGCGAAGCGGATCTCGCCATTGCTGGGAAACCTGAAACCCTGCCGGGCGCGGTGGCATTCTCCATGCTGGAGAATCTGGCGGTGGTACTCATTGCCCCGGCCCTGCCCTGCCCGGTGCGTAACCAGGTGTCGGTGGAAAAACCGGACTGGTCCACGGTACCGTTTATCATGGCCGATCAGGGGCCGGTGCGCCGTCGTATTGAGCTGTGGTTCCGCCGCCAGAAAATCAGCAATCCGTCGATTTACGCCACGGTCAGCGGCCATGAGGCGATGGTGTCGATGGTGGCGCTCGGCTGCGGCGTGGCGCTGCTGCCGGAGGTGGTGCTGGAAAATAGCCCGGAACCGGTGCGCAATCGCGTGATGATTCTGGAGCGCAGCGATGAGAAAACGCCGTTTGAGCTTGGCGTGTGCGCACAAAAAAAGCGGCTGCATGAGCCGCTTATTGATGCGTTCTGGACGATATTGCCGAATCACTAACCTGCCAGGAAGAACCTGAACGCCGGGTTATGGGTTTCGTCGTGACACTCATAGCCCAGCTCGTTCAGCCGCGTTTCGAAATCCGGCTCGTGCTCGCCCAGTTCAAACGCCGCCAGCACGCGGCCGTAGTCGGTGCCGTGGCTGCGGTAGTGGAAAAGGGAGATGTTCCAGTGCGTGCCCAGCGTGTGCAGGAACTTGAGCAGCGCGCCAGGCGATTCCGGGAACTCAAAGCTGAACAGACGTTCCCTGAGCGGCTTCGATGGACGCCCGCCGACCATGTAGCGCACGTGCAGCTTCGCCATCTCATCGTCGGAGAGATCGACTACGCTATAGCCGCCTTCATGCAGCAGGTTAAGGATCTCTTTACGCTCCTCCACGCCACGGCTCAGACGCACGCCGACAAAAATGCAGGCGTCTTTGGCATCGGCAAAACGGTAGTTAAACTCCGTCACCGAACGGCCGCCCAGCAGCTGACAAAATTTCAGGAAGCTGCCCTTCTCTTCCGGAATCGTCACCGCCAGCAGCGCTTCCCGCTGTTCGCCCAGCTCGCAGCGCTCGGACACGTAGCGCAGACCGTGGAAGTTCACGTTGGCACCAGAAAGCACGTGCGCCAGACGCTCGCCGCGAATGTTGTGCTGCGCGATGTATTTTTTCATGCCCGCCAGCGCCAGAGCGCCGGACGGTTCCGCCACCGCACGAACGTCTTCGAAGAGATCCTTCATCGCCGCGCAGATCGCATCGCTATCCACCGTGACGATATCGTCGAGATATTCCCGGCACAGGCGGAAGGTTTCGTCGCCAATACGCTTCACCGCCACGCCCTCGGCAAACAGCCCGACGCGCGGCAGGTCTACCGGATGCCCGGCATCCAGCGCCGCTTTCAGGCAGGCAGAATCTTCCGCTTCCACGGCAATGACTTTGATCTGCGGCATCAGCTGTTTGATCAGCACCGCCACGCCTGCGGCTAAGCCACCGCCGCCCACCGGAACAAAGACGCGGTCGAGATGGGCATCCTGCTGCAGCAGCTCCAGCGCCAGCGTGCCCTGCCCGGCAATCACCATCGGGTGGTCGAACGGCGGCACCCAGGTGAAACCCTGCTGCTGCGCCAGCTCAATCGCTTTGGCTTTTGCTTCGTCAAAGTTAGCCCCGTGGAGTAATACTTCACCGCCGAAACCGCGCACCGCGTCGACTTTGATGTCTGCGGTAGCAACCGGCATCACGATCAGCGCTTTCAGTCCCAGACGAGCAGACGAGAACGCCACGCCCTGCGCGTGGTTGCCCGCCGACGCGGTAATCACGCCGCGCGCCTTTTGCTCATCGGTCAGTCCGGCCATCATCGCGTAGGCACCGCGCAGCTTGAAGCTGTGCACCGGCTGGCGGTCTTCGCGCTTCACCAGAATGACGTTGTCGAGGCGCGAGGAGAGTTTTTCCATTTTCTGCAGGGGCGTGACCTGCACGGCTTCATAGACCGGTGCGCGCAGCACCGCCCTGAGATATTCCGCCCCCTCAGGGGCGGCGGATAAGGGTTGTGACTCGGCCATCGTTAGCCCCCGAGTTTCGATTTATCGCGTACAGCGCCTTTATCTGCACTGGTGGCAAGGCTCGCGTAGGCGCGCAGGGCAAAGGAGACTTCGCGCTGGCGATCTTTCGGCGTCCAGGCTTTGTCGCCGCGCGCTTCCTGCGCTTCACGACGGGCTGCGATCTCCTGGTCGCTCAGCTTGAGCTGAATGCCGCGATTCGGAATGTCGATTTCGATCAGATCGCCGTCTTCGATGATGGCAATGTTGCCGCCGCTTGCCGCTTCCGGGGAAACGTGGCCGATAGAGAGGCCGGAAGTGCCGCCGGAGAAACGCCCGTCGGTGATCAGCGCGCAGGCTTTACCGAGGCCCATCGATTTCAGGAAAGTGGTTGGATAGAGCATCTCCTGCATGCCCGGACCGCCTTTCGGCCCTTCGTAGCGAATGACAACCACGTCGCCTTCAACCACTTTACCGCCAAGGATGGCGTCTACCGCTTCATCCTGGCTTTCGTACACCTTCGCCGGACCGGTGAATTTCAGGATGCTGTCGTCCACGCCTGCGGTTTTCACGATGCAGCCGTTTTCCGCAAAGTTTCCGTACAGCACGGCCAGACCGCCGTCTTTGCTGTAGGCGTGTTCCAGCGAGCGGATGCAGCCTTCGGCGCGGTCATCGTCCAGCGTGTCCCAGCGGCAATCCTGGGAGAAGGCCTGCGTGGTACGAATACCGGCAGGACCGGCGCGGAACATTTTTTTCACCGCGTCGTCTTTGGTCAGCATCACGTCGAACTGGTCCAGCGATTCCGGCAGCGTCAGCCCGAGCACGTTTTTCACGTCACGGTTCAGCAGCCCGGCGCGATCCAGCTCGCCCAAAATACCGATTACACCACCGGCACGGTGCACGTCTTCCATATGGTACTTCTGGGTACTTGGTGCGACTTTACACAGCTGCGGCACTTTGCGGGACAGCTTGTCGATATCGCTCATGGTGAAGTCGATTTCGGCTTCCTGCGCGGCGGCCAGCAGGTGCAGAACGGTGTTGGTGGAACCGCCCATGGCGATATCCAGCGTCATGGCGTTTTCGAACGCGGCTTTACTGGCAATGCTGCGCGGCAGCGCGCTGGCGTCATCCTGCTCGTAGTAGCGCTTGGTCAGCTCAACGATACGTTTACCGGCGTTGAGGAACAGCTGCTTACGGTCGGCGTGGGTCGCCAGCAGCGAGCCGTTGCCCGGCTGAGACAGGCCCAGCGCTTCGGTCAGGCAGTTCATGGAGTTCGCCGTGAACATACCGGAACAGGAGCCGCAGGTCGGACACGCGGAGCGTTCCACCTGATCGCTCTGCTCGTCAGAGACTTTCGGGTCCGCGCCCTGGATCATCGCATCGACCAGATCGAGCTTGATGATTTTGTCGGAGAGCTTGGTTTTCCCCGCTTCCATTGGGCCACCGGAGACGAAGATCACCGGAATATTCAGACGCAGGGAAGCCATCAGCATCCCCGGGGTGATTTTGTCGCAGTTGGAGATACAGACCATGGCATCGGCGCAGTGGGCGTTAACCATGTACTCTACGGAGTCGGCGATGAGCTCGCGCGACGGCAGTGAATAGAGCATGCCCCCGTGACCCATCGCGATACCGTCATCGACCGCAATGGTGTTGAACTCTTTCGCCACGCCGCCGGAGGCTTCGATTTGCTCGGCTACCAGTTTACCCAGATCGCGCAGGTGCACGTGGCCCGGTACGAACTGGGTGAAGGAGTTCACCACGGCGATAATCGGCTTACCGAAATCGGCGTCGGTCATTCCAGTGGCGCGCCACAGCGCGCGGGCACCCGCCATGTTGCGGCCGTGGGTGGTGGTGGCTGAACGATACTTAGGCATGCTTTATTGACTCCCGTCTGACTATGTAATGGGACGGTGCGTGCCGTCCCAAATTTATGCTTAGTGATTAACCTGATCCAACCAGCCGTATTTATCTTCTGTTTCGCCGGTGAAGAGGCCAAAGAACGCTTTCTGAATGCGTTTGGTGACCGGGCCACAGCGGCCTTCGCCCACCTGAATACCGTCTACGCTGCGCACCGGGGTGATTTCAGCCGCGGTACCGGACATAAACACTTCATCGGCCAGGTACAGGGATTCGCGGGACAGCACCTGCTCGCGCACTTCGATACCCAGGTCTTTCGCCAGTTTGATGATGGCGTCACGGGTGATGCCCGGCAGCGCGGAGGAGGTGAATGGTGGCGTAAACAGAATGCCGTCTTTCACTTCAAACAGGTTTTCACCTGCGCCTTCGGAGATGTAGCCATTCACATCGAGCGCGATACCTTCCTGGTAACCGTGACGGCGCGCTTCGCTACCAACCAGCAGGGAAGAAAGGTAATTACCGCCCGCTTTCGCGGCGGTCGGGATGGTATTTGGCGCAACGCGGTTCCAGGAAGAGACCATTGCGTCGATCCCCTGCTCCAGGGCTTCAGCACCCAGGTAAGCACCCCACGGGAACGCGGCAATGATCACATCAGTGGTATAGCCCGCTGGCGGGTTCACGCCCATACCGACGTCACCCACGAAGACCAGCGGACGAATATAGGCGCTGGTGAGGTTGTTCTTACGGATCACGTCGCGGCAGGCTTCCATCAGCTCATCAACGCTCTGAGATACCGGGAAACGATAAATTTTGGCTGAGTCATGCAGACGCTGCATGTGTTCGCGATGGCGGAACACCACTGGCCCTTTGTGAGAATCGTAGCAGCGGATGCCTTCAAACACGGAGGTACCGTAATGCAGCGCGTGGGACATCACGTGGACCTTCGCGTCCTCCCAGCGAACCATCTCACCGTTGAACCAAATGTAATCAGCTTTTTTTGTCGTCATTTTTTCGTCCTGTCACGCTTAAGCGCGGATTTGTTGTGATGTGGTTGTGCTCTGGCAGATGGCAACATGGGCAACGTCTACCAGCTTTGATAACTGACTAAACAGTAAGTCGACCGACCGCGGGCTGGCAACGGTTAATTCGATACTGATATTCCGGGCGTCAGTGGCTGTCTCCATATTCATAGAGCAAATCTGAAAACCACGATGACGCACCACACGCAAAACGCGTTCTAAAGTTTCCGGGTTGAAGCGAGCCTGTACGGCGACCTGATGCTGCATCATGATAATTTCTCCATCATTTGTGAGTTACTGGCACCAGGCGGTACCAGCGGCCAGACGTTCTCGAGTTCATCGATTGAGACATGAAGCAGGTAAGGCCCATCGCTGTTCAGCATGGTGTCGAGCGCCGCTTCAACCTGATCTTTACGGGTGATGTGCTGGCCAGGGATGCCAAAGGCGCTGGCCAGGGTGAGGAAATCGGGGTTATCGGTGAGAGTCGTTTCGCTGTAGCGCTCCTGGAAGAACAGCTGTTGCCACTGGCGAACCATCCCTAAACGCTGGTTGTCGAGCAAGACGATTTTCAGCGGCAACTGCTTGCGTTTAACGGTGCCGAGCTCCTGAACGTTCATCATGAAGGAGCCGTCACCGGAGATACAGATAACGGTATCGTTCGGGCGGGCGACCTGCGCGCCAACGGCTGCTGGCAGACCGAAGCCCATCGTCCCTAACCCGCTGGAGGTGATGAAATTTTCCGGGCGGGTGTAGGTCATATGCTGCGCGGACCACATCTGGTGCTGGCCGACGTCGGTGGTGACGACGCTATCAGCAGGTTTGCGATCCGACAACTGCTTCAACAGCAGCGGCGCGTAGATGGCCTCGCCGGGGTGATCGTAACGCCATGCGTGCTCGGCGCGCATATCGGCGGTGTGCTGACGCCATGCGTTGATATCCAGCGGCTTCTGCAATGCCGGTAACAGCGCGTTGAGATCGCCCTGCAGCGCAACGTGCGCCTGACGCAGCTTGTTCATCTCCGCCGGGTCGATATCCATATGGATGACTTTAGCGTTCGGCGCAAAGGTATTCAGCTTGCCGGTGACGCGGTCGTCAAAACGGGCACCTACGGCGATGAGCAGATCGCACTCCTGCACCGCCAGGTTTGCCGCTTTGGTGCCGTGCATCCCCAGCATGCCCAGATAGTACGGATAGTCTGCATCTACCGCACCCAACCCTTTCAGCGTGCAGGTGGCTGGTATTTGCGTTACCGCGATAAATTCACGCAGGGCGGGAACGGCCTGCGCCATCCCGACGCCACCGCCGACGTACAGCATCGGCTGTTTCGCCTGAGCCAGCATCTGACGGGCCTCTTCAACTTCCGCTTCCGGAAACGCATCGTCGCTTTCAACGGTAGAGAAGTGCGGTTCCAGATCGCCGAGTGCCACCTGGATATCTTTCGGGATATCAACCAGAACCGGACCGGGACGGCCTGAGCTGGCCACTTCGAACGCTTCTGCCATTACGCGCGGCAGCTCTTCCAGAGACTGGACGAGGAAGCTGTGTTTGGTGCAGGCCAGCGATAAACCAAGGACGTCGACTTCCTGGAAAGCATCGGTACCGATGAACGGAGACGCCACCTGCCCGGTGATGGCAACAACGGGAACAGAGTCCAGCAGCGCGTCAGCCAGGCCGGTGATGAGGTTAGTTGCGCCCGGGCCTGACGTCGCCATACACACGCCGGTTTTACCGGTCGCGCGGGAGTAGCCAATGGCCGCCATCACTGCGCCCTGCTCGTGTCGGCACAAGAGATGTTCCACGCCGCCGTCATACAGTGCATCGTAAATCAGCATAATTGCGCCACCTGGATAACCGAATACTGTCTCGACTCCCTGCGCGCGCAACGCATGTACTACCCACTGTGCCCCATTCATAGTTAGTTCCCCGTCATAAATCGGGAGAAACAGAATTTTGTGCTAGTCGTCATTCTCTGCTCCTCATTTGCGTTTTTTAGTCATAAAAAAACCCCCGGACCTTTCGGTGCGGGGGTCTTAGTTCGTTAAGGCTTGATTTCTAAGCCTTTCCTCGTCCAAGTGCAGCCCCGCACGGTGGGATAATAATCACCACCACGCTAATCACGACCAGGCTAATCACTCGTAGAAGGGCTGTCATTTTCAGTTCTTTTTGCATCTTGTTCGAAGGAATACCTAAAGAGTTATCACAGTTTTTAAATCAAACACAAGATTTATTTATGACGGATTTGATTAGGCAGCGAATCATATTTCTTAAAATCTTTGTTTTATATAAAGAAATTAGAAAATGAATATTTTTCATTTTTTTACTGCAGTTCTTAACGTCAAAACGGGGCTTTTTACATTCTGCGAGGAAGCTTCCACGGTTATGCAATTGTTTCAGCGTGCGCTTAAAATCTCTGAACAGGCGGCGTAAATCAGCAAAATGACGCTAAACAGACAAAAAAGGCGCTGGCATAGTCACACCAGGAGGTAGTGCAAATGTCACTGTCAGTTGTTTATACGCGTGCGGCTCTCGGGGTAAAGGCACCGCTTGTTTCCGTTGAGGTTCATTTGAGTAATGGGCTACCCGGACTCACGCTTGTCGGTTTACCTGAAACGACGGTTAAAGAGGCCAGGGATCGCGTTCGCAGCGCAATAATAAATAGCGGTTATACCTTCCCTGCGAAGAAGATCACCATCAACCTTGCTCCCGCCGATCTGCCTAAAGAGGGGGGACGATACGATTTACCTATCGCAATTGCCCTTCTCGCGGCTTCTGAGCAGCTTAATACGACAAGGCTAGGCTCGTATGAGTTCGTGGGTGAACTCGCGCTCACAGGCGCGTTAAGAGGCGTTCCCGGTGCGATATCAGGAGCGCTGGAGGCCATACGTGCCGGGCGGCAAATCATTGTCGCAAATGAAAACGCATCAGAAGTGAGTCTTATCGCCGAGAAAGGATGCCTCATCGCGGGACATTTACAGGAAGTTTGTGCCTGGCTGGAAGGACGACATGAACTGTCCGAGCCAGAGGAGTGTGACGATGTTATAACCGACGTCCCGGAGGATCTCAGCGAGATTATGGGGCAGGAGCAAGGGAAACGGGCGCTGGAGATTACGGCCGCAGGTGGACACAATCTTCTGTTGATTGGCCCGCCGGGTACGGGGAAAACGATGCTGGCGAGCAGGTTGAGTGGATTGCTTCCACCGCTCAATAATCATGAAGCGCTGGAAAGCGCTGCCATATATAGCCTCATCAGTTCTGCATCGTTGCAAAAACAGTGGCGCCGTCGCCCTTTTCGTTCCCCGCATCATAGCGCTTCACTGACGGCAATGGTCGGCGGCGGGTCTATCCCCGGGCCGGGAGAAATCTCACTGGCCCATAATGGAATTCTATTTCTCGATGAGCTGCCCGAGTTTGAGCGCCGCGTGCTGGATGCACTGAGAGAACCTATTGAATCTGGCGAAATACATATCTCGCGCACGCGGGCCAAAATAAGCTATCCCGCGCAGTTTCAACTGGTCGCTGCGATGAACCCCAGCCCCACGGGCCACTACCAGGGCAACCATAACCGCTGTACGCCGGAGCAAACGTTGCGCTATCTGGGTAAGTTATCCGGCCCGTTCCTCGACCGTTTCGATTTATCCCTCGAAATCCCCCTTCCTCCGCCGGGTCTGCTCAGGCAGACGGGCATAACGGGTGAAAGCTCAGCGGATGTACGCGAGCGGGTGATTGCGGCCCAGACGCGGCAGTATGCTCGTCAGAACAGGCTAAATGCGCGGCTGGATAATGCCGGGATCCGGCAGTTTTGTTCCCTTAACAGTGAGGATGCGGGATGGCTAGAGGAGACGTTGACCCGTTTTGGGCTGTCTATACGTGCGTGGCAGCGTTTGCTAAAAGTGGCCAGAACCATTGCTGACGTGGAGGGGTGCACTGACATTGAGAGAAAGCATTTGCAGGAGGCGCTGAGCTATCGCGCTATCGATCGTTTGCTGCTGCATTTGCAGAAGTTGCTAGCATAAAAAAAGGGGCCATAGCCCCTTCTTATCATCTTAGTCATCAGACTCGGTGTAGTCTTCTGCACCTTCCATCTGCGGCTTACCGCCAGACAGCGTATGGAAGCGCTTTGGACGCTTAATGCGTGCCATATACTTGATCCATACACGTTCCGCTTCAGACTGCGGCTCACGCTCACCACGGCAAACAGAAACAAACTGTTTTTCGTCTTCGGTAGCAGGCTCACGCTTGCCCAGATCCAGCTCGTTAAAGGCATAACCATGGCGCTCAAGCAGTTGAGCTTCTTTGATGGTGAAATCACCGTGACGAGAGAACCCGCGCGGATAATGTTTATTGTCGAAAAAACGATTAGTCGTCGTAAAGCTTTCCGCCATCCTACACGCTCCTAATTCTTTGGCCGAGCTATTTATGGCGCGGAGTATTAGTTACGCTTGACAGAGTGTAAAACAAAACATTTAAATCATAACGACAAATAATTTTGCGGAGAAAGATGTGGATACGGAATTGCTTAAAACTTTCCTTGAAGTGAGCAGAACACGCCACTTTGGGCGAGCAGCTGAAGCCCTTTACCTGACGCAGTCAGCAGTCAGTTTTCGTATTCGACAGCTGGAAAATCAACTGGGTGTGAATCTTTTTACCCGCCATCGCAACAATATCCGCCTCACGCCCGCCGGCGAAAAACTACTGCCGTACGCAGAAACGCTCATGAATACCTGGCAGGCGGCACGCAAAGAGGTGGCGCATACTTCGAGGCATAATGAGTTCTCGATTGGGGCCAGCGCTTCTCTGTGGGAATGTATGCTAAGTCAGTGGCTTACCCGGCTGTATCATTCACACGGCCACCTGCAATTTGAAGCGAGAATTGCGCAACGGCAGTCGCTGGTTAAGCAGCTTCATGAGCGTCAGCTTGATCTTCTGATCACAACTGAAGCCCCCAAGATGGACGAATTTAGCAGCCAGATTGTAGGCCAGTTTGGTCTGGCGCTTTATGCCTCTGAACCTTCGATGATGAAGGCAGATCTGACCTATTTGCGCCTGGAATGGGGGCCAGATTTTCAGCAGCATGAGACTGGATTGATTGCACCTGATGATGTTCCACAGTTAACAACCAGCTCTGCGGAGATCGCCTGCCAGCAACTGCCCTTGCTGAGAGGTTGTACCTGGTTGCCTGTTCGCTGGGCAGACGCTAAAGCGGGGCTGCATACGGTGATGGATTCCACCACGCTTACCAGACCGCTGTATGCGATTTGGCTGCAAAATAGTGATAAGCAAGCACAGATAAAAGATCTGTTAAAAACCAATGTAATGGACTGATACATCAGCCAGCAGGAATGCTGGCTGAATATTAAGAAGAGACGTTTTTGCAGGATTTCAGGCAAAAAAAATCCTTTGCCGAAGCAAAGGATTATATATGGCAGGGGCGGAGAGACTCGAACTCGCGACACCCGGTTTTGGAGACCGGTGCTCTACCAACTGAGCTACGCCCCTAAAGTTTTTTGCCATTAAGCCTGCCAAAAAGGCAGGCTTAATGTCTTAATAAGTGGCGGAACGGACGGGACTCGAACCCGCGACCCCCTGCGTGACAGGCAGGTATTCTAACCGACTGAACT
>NZ_VTUC01000012.1 GCF_008364555.1 Enterobacter vonholyi | reverse complement strand
TTCCGTTATTTTTGCCATATCCAGACAGCGGCCCTGCCACGGCGCGACAAGGGTCTGCCGGGTTTTCGGGGAGATTAAGGTCGCACCGGAAAGGGTAATGGTATGAATGGTGAAACAGGGTCCGGAGCCGGTAACAGGCAGCGGTCTGGCGGGCGCGGGACGAGGAATACTCCGCTCCAGCTCCTCACGCTGTTGCTGGTTCTGTAATAAAAGCTGCTGCTGTTGCTGCTGGATGGAATCGCGATCGGCTGGAGACAAGGGGGCAGCGTTAGCGCTCGCTGAAAAAAGCGCAACCGATAAGATAAAAATAATATAATTTGCTAATGAAATTATTCTCTTTTTTATTTTATTGCTATTCATCCATGCCACAAAATTATTCGCTATTAATATTTTCGAAATATAAGAGCATTCTTAATGCGAGTATATCTAATTTGCGTTAGGGCTCATCAAATAAAATATTTTTTTAGAAAAATGAGAGGTCGATTAAGAAAAAATAATAAATTATTTAACTAAGCCTTAAATCTTGAGTTAGCCCAAATAAACTAGCTGTGAAGACGAAAGGTTTTTCTCCATTCCGCAGGGCTCACCCCAAAACGAGCCTTAAACTGCTGTCGCCAGGTGATGGCGGAATTAAATCCCACCAGCTCAGCCACGCGCTCAATCGGCATATTTCCGGCTTCCAGCAGGATCTGGCTGCGCCGCAGGCGTTCGGCGGTCAGCCAGTCGGCGACGCTCATCCCCGTAGCGTTAACAAAATGGCGGGTCAGGGTGCGGCGGCTCATCGAGACGACCTCCGCCAGCGAGTCCAGACTATGCGGTTCGGTGATGTGCTGCTGAAGATAGTCGATCAGGCAGTTAATGCGTCCGTCGCGGGTATCTTTGGGAACCGGCTGGGCGATGAACTGCGCCTGACCGCCCTCGCGGTGGGGCGGTACAATCATACGGCGGGCAATCTGGTTGGCGACCACGCTGCCAAAGCGCTGGCGAATGATATACAGGCAGCAGTCCAGCGCGGCGGCAGTCCCGGCAGAGGTAATGATATTGCCGTCATCCACGTAAAGGGCATTAATATCCAGTCGAACGTTCGGGAAGAGGGACTGAAACTGACGTTCGAACTCCCAGTGGGTGGCCGCACGCTTACCGTCGAGGATCCCCGCCCAGGCCAGCACAAACGACCCCAGACACAGCCCGACGATTTCTGCGCCGCGGTCTCTCGCCTGCACCAGGCTGTCGAGCAGCGACTGCGGCGGGCGTTCAAGAACGTGCTGCCAGTAGGGAACGACAACAATATCGGCCTGCCCAATGGCGGTAAAATCCTGCGTGGCGTTGAGGGCAAATCCGTCTTTTGAGGTGAGGAATCCCGGCGTTTCGGCGCAGATCGTCACGTTAAAGCGCTTTTCTCCGGAGACCGAGTCGCCAAACAGAATGCAGGGAACGGAGTAGTGGAACGGGCTGAACCCGTCTACCGCGACAATCGCGACGTTGGCTAGCGGCATTTGTCTCTCCTTTCCCTTTTAGATACTCAGAATATAACGGTTTCGCCATCCAGGGGAATGCTCACTGCGTCACTCACCTGGTTGGCTTCAACGTACTCACGCAGCGCGCTGCGGGTTAACAGGCAGTGGTTAATGGCTTCCATATGGCTCGCCACAATTTTGGCCTGCGGCAGCAGGAAATGGACGTTGAGCACGTCCTCCTGCCCCATAATAATGGGCCCAAAGCCAATGACGTGAGCATAGCCGGCGTTCAGCACCACCACGTCCGGCTGATGCTTTTGCAGATCGGCCGCCACTTCGTCACGCCAGACGGTATCCCCGGCAAGATAGAGCGTCTTCTCATCAGGATGGCGGAGCACCACGCCACAGGCCTCGCCCAGCCGCTCCGCCAGTTCGGGCACGGCGTAAGCGCGATCGGTCCCGTGCTGCCCGCCGTGGGTTTTCGTAATCTGAATATCGCCGAAGAAGGTCGCGTCGGTCATGATCGTCAGGTTGCTAAACCCCTGGCTGCGCAGCAGCGCGGCGTCACGTTCGTTTTGCACGTAGATCGGCTTATCTTTGGCGATCAGCTCTGCCGCGGCGCGATCCCAGTGATCGTCATGAGTATGGGTGACGATCACCGCGTCGGCGTCCAGCAGCGTGTTGACGTCAACGGGGAGTTCAACCGTCGGGTTACGGCGTTCGGCATACGCCGTGCCGGGAAAGCCCGGATAAGCGCCCTTAGGGGCCAGCATCGGGTCGATTAAAAGACGTTTTCCGGCGTAGGTAATCAGCTGGGTGGCGTTGCGAATGTGGGTGATGTTCATGGGCTATCCTCCGGTTGGTGTGATAAGGAGGATAGCCAGCCGTCGCGCGTCATGCTGTGGGTTAAAGGGCGATTACCGATGGAATCGGGCCAATTTAAGCAAACCTTTTTCCATCAGATTGTTTACCAGCCTGGCACCGCCCCACCGTTAAAGATCGTCTCCGCCGCTTTCGCCACTTCAGGCGACTGATACGACTGGATAAATTCCTTCACGTTCTCGGCGTCTTTGTTGTCTTCGCGCGTCACCACGATGTTCACGTACGGCGAGTTTTTGTCTTCGATAAAGACGCTGTCATGCACCGGCGACAGCCCGGTTTGTTGGATATAGGTGGTGCTGATGATGGCGACATCGACTTTCGGGTCGTCCAGCACGCGCGGCAGCTGCGCCCCTTCGAGCTCCATGATTTTCAGCTGTTTAGGGTTGGCGGTAATATCCAGCGCCGTTGGCAGCAGCCCGGTGTCCGGCTTCAGGGTGATGAGCTTCTCTTTTTGCAACAGCAGCAGCGCGCGGCCGAGGTTGGTCGGGTCGTTTGGAATGGCAATGGTCGCCCCGTCCTTCAGATCAGAGACGGATTTGATTTTGCGGGAATAGCCAGCCATCGGGAAAACAAAGGTGTTCGCCACGGCCACCAGCTTGTAGCCATGCGCCTTGTTATCCTCTGCAAGGAACGGGCGATGCTGGAAGACGTTGGCATCCAGTTCCCCCTGGTTGGTGGCATCGTTAGGCAACAGCGAGCCGCTGAAGCCTACCAGCTCCACGTCCAGGCCATATTTCTCTTTTGCCACCTTTTTGGCGACTTCCGCCACGTCCTGCTCGGCGCCGTTGATGACGCCGACTTTAATGTGTTTGGCATCGTTGCCACTTTGATCGCACCCTGCCAGCAGCAGGCCAGCCAGTACCAGAGCACCCAATCGACGTTTCACAAGACAGTTCCTTTTGCTGAATGTTGTAGTGACTATATCGACAACGAGGCGGTGAAATAAAAACCGAAAAAGAATCAATAAGAAGGATAAGTTATATGCGGCTATGGCCGGGTGGCGCTGCGCTTACCCAGCCTACGGATTCAAAGCTTAAAGGGCTTTCGCCAGGTAATGTCGCTGCATGCCCGGATAAGGATAATCCTGCAAAGACATTTGCAGCTGGTACCCCTGTTTTTCATAGAACGGCCGCGCCTGGAAGCTGACGGTATCGACCAGCGCGTGCTTGCAGCCTTTGCGTCTGGCTTCCTCTTCGGCCGTTCTGATGAGCTGGCTGCCAACGCCGGATCCGCGCACGGTCTCGCTCACCCAGAGATAGTCGATATTCAGCCAGTCGCCTTTACGCACACCGATTAACCCGCCCAGCATGGCGCCATTATCGTCACGCACGTAAACGCCAACGTCGCCGCTAAAGGTCGCCATATCCAAAAATTGCGCGTTGTAGGCACGCAGCCCAACGAATAACTCTTCTTTTTCCTGCTGCGTAACCGTATTGGTAATGCTCAGTTGCATGACGTTCTCCCTGTTTTTGTGTGCTGTTTGACTATCTCACAGATACTTTACGGAGAAAATTCATACTTTCGGCTGGCGTCGCTACACTGAATGTAACGATATATTTCATGGGAAGCCTGTGACGTCAAAAGGGGATTGTTGATGAAAGCTGCACACCTTGTCTGCCTGCTGGTTTGTCTGCTGTTCGCCGCGTTTGTCCATGCTCAGGAAAAGGACGATCCCGCGAAAGAGGCGCAAATAAAACAGCAGGTCCTGAAAGATATTAAGAAAACCTGTACGCCACAGAAAAAGCAGAGCGATAAAGCCTGGCAGGAGATGATTTTGTCGTCCGAGGCCAATCAGCTGCTAATCAAAAATGCCATTACCGCCGTGAAGCGCGACAACCTGGACGCCTACTGGGGGGCGATTGGTCAGGTGGACTGTATGGAAGATTATTGAATGCTGCTTGCCGGGTGGCGCTGCGCTTACCCGGCCTGGAAAATATGTTTAACGCTTACGCACATCCGGAATAATTAAATCTCCGCGCAGCACATACGAGCCCAGCATCTGCGTTTTCTCCGTCAGCCAGCTCACGATACGCGCCGCCATGGCATCCATGGAATATTCAATCGCCGGGATCACCGGAATACCCGGCAGGTGCAGCGATCCGGCAAGGCTAAAGACCATGATGTCATCCGGCACCGATTTATTAAACGCCTGCAGCTGCGGGATCACCCGCTGGGCTTCCTGCTCGTCCGCCACCAGCAGCGCGTTGAAGTTCAGCGTGCTGGCGTTATTAAGCAGCTCCTGCAGCGCAACGGACGAAGACGTCGCGTCCATAAAGACCAGGTTGCGATTAAAGGGCAGGAAATTTTTCTCCAGCGCGTGCTTGTAGCCGAGCAGCACCTGGTCGGCAAAACCGCTGCCGTGGGGGTGGATCAGCGCAATCTGGCGACGCCCCTGGCTGGTGAGATAGTTACAGGCAGTTTCTGCGGCAAAAGCGTGATCGAACTGGATGCTGTTGGAATTATCAGAATCCATGCAGTCCACCAGAATGACGTTGTCCATGTCGACGTCCAGCGGGAAACGGGCGCCGATCACCAGGATGTCATCACAAAGCCCGCAGGAAAGTTCTTCAAGGGCGTTCATCACTTCCGCTTTGCTGTGCGCGAAACGCAGCAGCAGGTGTTTTTGATGCTGGCTGAGCTGTTTTTCCAGCGCGTACAGATAACCGGTGGTCTGGTTAATATTCTCCTGCGCGCAAATGACCCCAATGCAGCCCGTCGACTGGCTCAGCAGCGACTGGGCAATCACGTTGGGACGATAGTTCAGCTCATCCACAGCTTTCAGAACGGCCTGACGGCTGGCTTCCTTAACGCCACGCGACCCACTCAACACTCGCGAAACCGTGGCTTTAGACACCCCGGCAAGACGTGATACATCATTGATTGTCGACATCTTTTTCCCCTGGCAGGCTTACCTCGCGCCTGCAAATTCCATCACCGCTTCGGCTCACATTATAGCCAGAACGGAGTATATCCGTTTCCGTTTTCCATGGAAACCGATTTTCCGTTTCCACTCAAAATGCTGTCAAACCAGCCAAATTATGTGACACACATCCGGTTAATTAGCCTCATAAGTATTGGATCTTGATGGCTATCACAGTTCTGCTTTTTATAAATGGAAACCGGTTTCCGTATAATGTCCAATCATCCTCGCAATAACTTTTTACATTTAGAGGATGGTTGTCGATGTTCAAGATTATGCTGTGCTGCTCTGCCGGGATGTCCACCAGCCTGTTGGTCAGCAAAATGGTCGATGTCGCGAAAGAACGTGGTTTGCCGGTGAAGATTGATGCGTACGGTGTTTCCGAATTTGATACGCAGTTTCCGCAATACCAGGTTGTCCTTCTCGGACCGCAAGTGAAATACATGTTACAGACACTCTCAGACAAGGCGGCGACGCATGGCATTCCGGTACAGCCCATCGACATGATGGACTACGGCATGCAGCGTGGCGATAAAGTACTGGACTATGCTCTGTCGCTCATCGAAGCGGCACACTAAAAGGTGTTCACATGAGTTCGTTATATCAATCCATGGTCGCGGTGATTGAGCAGTCAATTACCCCGCTGGCCGCGAAGCTCGGCCAGCAAAAGTATGTGATTGCCATCCGCGACGGCTTTACCGCCGCGCTGCCGTTCATGATCATCGGCTCGTTTATGCTGGTGTTCATCTTCCCACCGTTCTCGGCGGATACCACCAACAGCTTCGCCCGCGGCTGGCTGGATTTCTCCCAGACCTACCGCGAGCAGCTGATGCTGCCGTTTAACCTCAGCATGGGCGTTATGACCTTCTTCATCTCGGTGGGGATTGGGGCGAGCCTGGGACGTCAGTTTAACCTCGACCCGGTGATGTCCGGCCTGCTGGCCTTTATGGCCTTCCTGCTGGTCGCCGCGCCGTATGCCGATGGCAAAATCTCGACCCAGTATCTCTCCGGTCAGGGCATCTTCACCGCGCTGATCACCGCGATTTACGCCACCCGCGTTTACGCATGGCTGAAGCAGAACAATGTCACCATTCGTCTGCCGAAGGAAGTGCCAACCGGCGTGGCGCGCTCGTTTGAGATCCTGATCCCGGTGATGGTGGTGATCGGCACGCTGCATCCGCTGAACCTGTTCATTGAAGCGCAGACCGGGATGATTATCCCGCAGGCGATTATGCACCTGCTGGAGCCGCTAGTGTCCGCCTCTGACTCCCTGCCCGCCATTCTGCTCTCCGTGCTGCTGTGCCAGATCTTCTGGTTTGCGGGTATCCACGGCTCGCTGATCGTTACCGGCATCATGAACCCGTTCTGGATGGCAAACCTCTCGGCAAACCAGGCGGCACTGGCAGCAGGCGCGGCGCTGCCGCACGTTTACCTGCAGGGCTTCTGGGATCACTACCTGCTGATTGGCGGCGTCGGCTCCACACTGCCGCTGGCGTTCCTGCTGCTGCGCAGCCGCGTTACCCACCTGCGCACCATCGGCAAAATGGGCGTTGTGCCAAGCTTCTTTAACATCAACGAGCCAATTCTGTTCGGCGCGCCGATCATCATGAACCCGATGCTGTTTATCCCGTTCGTGTTCGTTCCGCTGGTCAACGCCTGTCTGGCGTACGCGGCAACCAAGCTCGGCTGGCTGGCACAGGTTGTGTCATTGACCCCATGGACTACCCCTGCACCGATCGGCGCCTCGTGGGCGGCGAACTGGGCGTTGAGCCCGGTGGTGATGTGCCTGGTCTGTATGGTGATGTCCGCGCTGATGTACCTGCCGTTCCTGCGCGCCTATGAGCGTACGCTCATCAAAAACGAAGAGCAGAAGGCCCAGGCAACCGTCGGTGCCGCCGAGACCGCCAGCAATTAAGTCAAAGAGGAAGAGTCATGAAATACGCATTTCCCGATAACTTCTGGTGGGGCAGCGCAAGCTCCGCTCTCCAGACGGAAGGGGCAAGAGAGGGGGAAACCACGTGGGATTACTGGTTTGCCCGCGAGCCGAACCGTTTTCACAACGGCGTGGGGCCACAGCAGACCTCCACGTTTTATCAGCACTGGAAAACGGACATTCAGCTGTTGAAACAGCTGAACCACAACAGCTTTCGCACCTCGATTAGCTGGGCGCGCCTGATCCCCGACGGTATCGGTGAAGTGAACCCGGACGCGGTCGATTTTTATAATCAGATCATTGACGAGCTGAACGAACAGGGTATCACGCCGTTTATCACTCTGTTCCATTTCGACATGCCGATGGCGATGCAGGAAATAGGCGGCTGGGAAAACCGCGACGTGGTGGACGCGTACGCCCGTTACGCGCAGATTTGCTTCGAGCTGTTCGGCGATCGCGTGCTGCACTGGTTTACCTTCAACGAGCCGATCGTGCCGGTGGAAGGCGGTTATCTGTACGACTTCCACTACCCGAACGTAGTGGATTTTCGTCGGGCAGCCACCGTGGCGTATCACACGGTGCTGGCCCATGCGAAGGCGGTTCAGGCCTACCGCGCCGGGCACTACGCGGGGGAGATCGGCATCGTGTTGAACCTGACGCCGTCGTATCCGCGCTCGCAGAACCCGGCAGACGTGAAGGCGGCGCACGTTGCGGATCTGATGTTTAACCGCAGCTTCCTTGACCCGGTCCTGCGCGGCGAATACCCGGCGGATCTGGTGGCGCTGCTAAAATCCTACGATCAATTACCCTCCTGCAAGCCGGAAGATGGTTTCCTGATTGCGGAAGGGAAAATCGATCTGCTCGGCATCAACTACTATCAGCCGCGTCGCGTGAAGTGTCGCGACAGCGCGGTGAACCCGCAGGCGCCGTTTATGCCGGAGTGGTTCTTTGATAATTACGAGATGCCGGGCCGCAAGATGAATCCGCACCGCGGCTGGGAAATCCACGAGCCGGGTATCTACGATATTCTGATTAACCTGCGCGACAACTACGGCAACCCTCGCTGCTTTATTTCCGAAAACGGCATGGGCGTCGAAAATGAGCAGCGTTTTATTGAAAATGGTCAGATTAACGATCAATACCGCATCGAGTTTATTTCCGAACATTTAGCCTGGCTGCATAAAGGGATTAGCGAAGGGTGTAATTGTCTTGGCTACCATATGTGGACGTTTATAGATAACTGGTCGTGGTGCAACGCGTATAAAAATCGCTACGGATTTATCCAGCTCGATTTAGAGACGCAGAAACGCACCATTAAGAAAAGCGGGGAGTGGTTTGCCGCCACCGCGTTAAATAATAGTTTTGAAAAAGAGTCATGATTATGATCGCATTAGAAGAAGCCGTAATGGAAATTATCGTCAATGCCGGGCAGTCCCGCAGCCTGTGCTTTGAAGCCCTGCACGCCGCGCGTCAGGGAAACATTGACGAGGCCAAAAGCCTGCTGCGCGAAGCCGATGGCTACGCGCGCCAGGCGCACAAGATGCAGACCAAACTGATCGAGCAGGATGCGGGCGAAGGCCGTCAGCCGATGACGTTAATCATGGTTCACGCGCAGGATCACTTAATGAATTCCTTATTAGCACGTGAATTGTCCGAAGAAATTATTCATTTATATCAGAGATAGCCTATGTCGAAATAAATTAATGTAACACCTCTGTACCTAAAACTAGAAATCCACTTGTTCTGATGATAGCGACATATTCTGTCAGATCGGAGCGGGATGGTTATTGTCTGAATAAAATTAAACTATATTGAGATAACCATGAATACGATTAAAAAACTTCCATTAACCATGGCGGTTATCGCCGCGCTTTGCCCAATTTCCGTGCTCGCACAGGAATTCACGCAGGAACAAATCGACGCCATTGTGGCGAAAGCGGTGGATAAAGCCCTGGCTGAACGTCAGGCCAAAATGGATGCTGCCGTCGCGAAAAAAGCGGACGTGGTGACCGAGCCGCAAAGCGCGGCGCAATCTCCGGATATGGCGATTCCGTTTGGGGTTAAATTTACCGGCTACGCCCGATACGGCGCGCACTTCCAGGCCGCCGATCAGAAATACGTGGCGGTGGACGGTTCATACAACGGCGCGTCCGCCATTGGTCGTCTGGGCAACGAAGGCAACGGCGGGGAATTCCAGCTTTCCAAGGCCTTTAAAGGCGAAAACGGCGCCATCTGGGATATCAACGTGATGATCGACCACTGGGGCGACGAAGTTAACCTGAAAAAAGCCTACGCAGGGGTGACCAACATTATGGCCTCCAACCCGAACGCCTATTTCTGGGCCGGTCGTGACTTCCACCAGCGTCCGCAGCAGGGCATCAACGATTACTTCTGGATGAACCACGACGGCCAGGGCGCCGGGGTGAAGAACTTCGATATCGGCGGCGTGCAGTTTGACGTCGCCGCCGTGGCGGCGGTGGAATCCTGTAGCCCGGAAGTGATGGAAGATGAAGCCAACCCGTCGCGCATCACCTGTACCGGCGGGTCCGGCACGGGCGACAAAGGCAACTACGCCGCGACCTCAAAAATCCACGGCATGAAGCTCGGCCCGATCGACATGGAGCTTTACGCCAACTACGGCTTTGACTCCAAAGCGGTGGAGAGCGACGAACGTCTGAACGCGTGGCAGGGCGGCGTGGTGCTGAGCCACACCAACGACAGCGGCGTGAACAAGGTGATCGCCCGCTACTCCGATAATTCGGACAACAGCGTGTTCAATAAAACCGAAGACCTGACCACGGTCTACGCCAGTTTCGAAGGGCTGTACAAATTCACCCAGGCCACGCAGGTGGAGTACATCCTCGCCTTCCACGACTACGACAACAGCCGCGATAAGACCGATAACCGTAAGAACTACAACGCCATCGTGCGTCCGATGCACTGGTGGAACGACGTTCACTCCACCTGGCTGGAAGCAGGCTGGCAGCACGTTGACTACGACAACGGCGGCGACAACAGGGGCTGGAAGCTGACCCTGTCGCAGAACATGTC
Organism: Enterobacter vonholyi; assembly: GCF_008364555.1. Taxonomy (GTDB): domain Bacteria; phylum Pseudomonadota; class Gammaproteobacteria; order Enterobacterales; family Enterobacteriaceae; genus Enterobacter; species Enterobacter vonholyi. The sequence goes on along the minus strand of NZ_VTUC01000012.1, from coordinate 87,293 downwards.
TATCGCCATGGGGCCAGAGTTCCGTCCGATGCTGCGCTTCTACGTGACCGGCGGCAAAGTGGATAACGCACGCACCGCGCGCGTGAACAACACCAAAGACGAAACGCTCGACGACTTCAACGTCGGCGCGATGTGGGAGGCGTGGTTCTAGTACAGCGCCGTTTGTTTCGCCCGGCGGCGCTGCGCTTGCACGGGCCTACAAGGTTTTGTAGGCCGGGTAAGCGTAGCGCCACCCGGAAAGATCCCATGTTATGCTAGAAAAAAACCAACATAACAGGGGAGAAAATGGGTTCTACACGTAAAGGGATGCTGAACGTCCTGATCGCCGCCGTTTTATGGGGCAGTTCCGGCGTTTGCGCGCAGTACATCATGGAGAAAAGCCACATTTCTTCGCCTTACCTGACCATGGTTCGCCTGCTGTTTACCGGCGTGATCCTGCTGACGCTCTCCTTCGTTCACGGCGACAAGATTTTCTCGGTCATCAAGCATCGCAAAGACGCCCTCAGCCTGCTGTTTTTCTCGCTGGTCGGCGCGCTCACCGTGCAGCTCACCTTCCTGCTGACGATTGAAAAATCCAACGCCGCGACCGCTACCGTTCTGCAGTTTCTGTCGCCAACGATTATCGTGGCCTGGTTCGCGCTGGCGCGGAAAAAGCGCCCCGGCGTGTTTGTTTTATCCGCGATTGTGACCTCGCTGGTCGGAACGTTCCTGCTGGTCACCCACGGCGACCCAACCTCGCTCTCCATCTCGCCTGCCGCACTGTTCTTCGGCATCGCCTCGGCGTTTGCCGCCGCATTTTACACCACCTATCCGTCATCGCTTATCGCCCGCTACGGCACATTGCCGATTGTCGGCTGGAGTATGTTGATTGCCGGGTTAATGCTGACGCCGTTCTACGCCGGGCGCGGGACGACCTTCGTCATTGACGGCAGCCTGCTGCTGGCGTTTTTCTATCTGGTGGTGATTGGCACCGCGCTGACGTTTAGCCTGTATCTGAAAGGCGCGCAGACGATAGGCGGGCCGAAGGCGAGCATTCTGAGCTGCGCCGAGCCGCTGAGCAGCGCGCTGCTGTCGGTGGTGTTGCTGGGCGTGGCGTTCACCCTGCCGGACTGGCTGGGGACGCTGCTGATCGTGTCGTCGGTTGTACTGATTTCGATGGATTCAAGAAGACGGGTGAGGACATCGGCGTGATCTACGAATAATAGTGATAGCGGCACATTAAAATAGTAAGAGCGCTATCTGACACCCCGTAAACCAGACGATCGGTATCATTGATTCGACGGGACCAGTATCCGGAAAGGTTACCTTTAAGGGGTTCCGGCTTACCCAGGCCATCGAAAGGTTGAAGCTTCGCATCTTCAATCAATTTATTGATTCTGCGAAGCGTTTTCTTGTCCTGCTCCTGCCACCACAGGTAATCATCCCAGCCGTTATCAGTCCAAATCAGTAGCCTGGTCATCTATCAGATCCCTCTGCGTGGTTTTTCCGGTATTTGCCTGTGCGATTGACTCCATCAGTCGGCTGGCGTTAGCAGGCGAACTCATCAGATGGATGGTTTCCATCATCGAGTTGTAGTGCTGCAGAGACATAACCACCGCGTCCCCCCCGTTTCGGCGGCTGATGATGGTTGTCTCCACGTTGTCATTCACGTCGTCCAACACATCTTTGAGTCGGCTTCGTGCTTCGGTAAACGTCACAACCTGCATATTCCCTCCTGTACAAGTTACGGTACAAGTATATCGATGAAGTGACTATTTATCAATCAACGTGCTTTAACCTTGCCCGCCACCAGCAGCGCGGTCAAAAGCATCAGCGTACCGGAAATCACCAGCGGTGACGTCAGCCCCAGGTGGTCGAGCGCCACGCCGCCAATCGCCGCGCCGCAGGTGTTCGCCAGCTGGATCACCGCCACCTGAATCGACCCGGCTTTTTCAGCCTGATCGGCAAGCGAGCGGGTGATCCACGTCGACCAGCCCACCGGCACCAGCGCAAAGGCAAAGCCCCAGATAATCGCAATGGCAGACGCGACCCACTTATCGCTGCCCCACAGCACCAGCACCGCGGCGCTCACGGCCAGCACCAGCGGCGCACCCGCCAGCGCCACCTTCAGGGAGCGCTTCAGGAACTGGGACGAAAGCGACGTACCGACAAAGCTGGCGATACCGAAGCTCAGCAGCACCAGCGTCAGGCCGTCTACGTCAAAGCCCGCCATAGTCATAAACACCGGGCGGATATAGGTAAAGAAGGCAAACTGCCCGGCAAAGGACATAAAGATCGCGGTCATCCCCGCCAGCACGCCGGGACGCTTCAGCAGGCTGAACATGTTCTGTTTGTGGTGCGCCGCTTCGCCCGGCAGGGACGGCAGCGCCTTCCACACCCAGATAACGCAAAGCACGCCCATAACCGCCGCCGCATTAAAGACGTTACGCCAGCCGATAATCCCGCCCAGGAAGCTGCCCAGCGGCGCGGCAATCACCAGCGCGATGGAGACCGCGCCAAAGATGACGGACAGCGCTTTCGGCACGGTGCGCGCAGGCACCAGGCGCATGGTCAGCGAGGCGGACATCGCCCAGAAGCCGCCGAGCCCCAGACCAAGACAGGCGCGACCGAGCAGCAGCAGGGTGAAGCTTTCCGCGAAGGAGACCAGCAGGCAGGAGAGCGTCAGCAGCACGCTGAACAGAATGACCACTTTGCGGCGGTCGATAGTGCCAATCACCTGGGTGATAAACAGGCTGGCAAACATCGCCACAAACGCGGTGACGGTAACGGACTGCCCCGCCACGCCTTCGGAAATGCCCAGGTCCTGCGCCATCGGTGTCAGCAGGCTCACCGGCAGAAACTCAACGGTAATCAGGCAGGCGACGCAGAACGCCACGGAGAAAACCGCCGACCAGTTGGGGCGTGAAACCTCTTTGGTCTGCGGTCTGGTCGTGGGCTGGATATGTTCTGTCATGGCGTCACCTGAAGATAAAAACGTGCGGAAAAGTCGCGCAGTTTATCATCAAAAGTGTGACGGATTTAACGTTTAGACAACTTTTGTGGTTTTTAGAGGGGATCAGTGCAGATAAAACACGCCCTCTTCCGGCAGGAAGAGCTGGTTATAGCGTAGCTGGAAGGCGTTCAGCTCCTGCGGATCGGGCTCCATCTCGCGCATAAAGCCAAGCGCCAGACGAATTTGCGCATCGGTAATGGGTGCGGCAAGGCGGGCTTTTCGCAGCATGCGGTGCCAGGCGTGCAGGTTCTCCTCGCTGGCGTCGACAATGCAGACCTGCCAGATCAGCAGCACCTGCGCGGCGTTTTGCAGATGCGCTTCGTCCGGGCGCTCAAGGTAGCGGATAAACTCATTGCCCGGCATTTTGCCGAACTGATCGATCATCGACTCAACCGGCATCGGGGTGATGCCCAGACGCTCGCTTAAACGTTTGATGGCGCGGCGGGAGTCTGAGGTCAGGACGCGAAATCCCACCACAAACACCACGGCAAGCGTTGCCAGCATTATCCAGACCATGCGTTCTCCTTTGACTAGCCGATCATCATAGCGGGAAACGCACGGCGTCAACAGCGGGCAGAACCAGAATAGTGCACTGAAAAGACGTCGCGGGACGGGGGATAAGGTATTAATGCCGTCGGCGGAAATAAAAAAGCCCGGCATCACACACCGGGCAAAGACGTTACCTGCACACTCAGGCTGTTTTTAATTTCTGCGCACGATTCTCACGGCGAATTTTACGTTCCTCCAGTACCGCGACCATCGCCATCAGGACGATACAGCCGATCGCTGCCGCATCCAGCGCCGCGAAGGTGCCCGCCCAGCCGGTGAGGCCGAAAATTGGCGTACCGTCAGCGATCATCCCCAGACCCAGCTTGGCGAAGCTGTCGCCAATCAGATAGGCGAAGGTGCCTTTAATCCCATCGGCAGCGCCGATCGCTTTTTTCGGTACGAAGCCCACTGCCGCCACGCCGATCAGCAGCTGCGGACCAAACACCAGGAAGCCGAGCGCGAACAGGGATGCGAGGTAAACGTACTGGTTGCTGGCATGCTGGTAGACGCCAAGTGTGGCGATAATCAGCGCCAGCGCGACGCAGGCCACCAGCGCACGACGGCCGTTGGCGAGGTCAGAGAGCCAGCCCCACAGCAGGGTGCCCACAAGCGCGCCCACTTCGAACAGGGTGAAGCCCTGAATCGCCACCTCTTTAGAGAGCTTAAGCTCCTGGAAGGCGTACACGGTGGACCACTGGTCGATGCCGATACGCACCACGTACAGGAAGATGTTTGAGAAGCACAGCAGCCAGATCACTTTGTTTTTCAGCACGTACTCAACAAAGATCTGCCATTTGGACATCTCGTTCTCTTCGGTCTCTTTGTCCTCTTCGCTGATCTCTTCCCCGAACAGCTCTTCGGCTTTGCCGAGGCCGTACGATTCCGGGGAGTCGCTGCCGTAGCGCAGGCCAATAAAGCCGACAATCAGGGCAATAATCGACGGGAAGATAAACATGCCGATCACGTGGCCGTCGAACAGGTAGTTTGCGCCAAACAGCGCCACGCCTGCCGCACCCGCTCCGCCGAGGTTGTGGGAGATGTTCCACATGCCGAGGTACGAACCACGCTTGCGGCGCGGGGTCCACTTGGTGATGGTGGAGTAGCTGCACGACCCGCCGGTACTCTGGAAGAAGCCGCTCAGGGCGTAGAAGGCGATCATCAGGAACAGGCTGACAGACCCTGCGCCCATGCTGGCGCTGAAGCCGAGCATACAGATGGCGGAGAGGATCAGCATAAACGGCAGGAACTGCTTGGTGTTTTTGCCGTCCGCATAGTAGGACACAACCGTTTTTCCCACGCCGTAGGTGATGGAGAAGCCCAGGCCAATCATCCCCAGCTGCGTCATGCTCAGCCCGTAGGTGGAGATCATGTCGTTCTGCGCGATATTAAAGTTTTTGCGGATCAGGTACATGGTCAGGTAGCCGATAAAGACCACCAGATAGGACTGCATGAACGGTTTGAACCACATTTTGCGCCGCACGTCGAGCGGCAGATCCAGGGTCGGCTTGCGCACCTGGTTGAGGAAGGCCAGCATGGTTTGCTCCTGAGCTGATTTTTACCTGCGAATGGCAGGCATTGTAAAAATCAGCCAGGAGAGATGCCTGAGACAGCGTCCAGGTAAAACCGGGAAAATTTCTTAGTTTTACGCCACTCGAGCCAGAAAGGTGAGGCGCATCACGCTTCACCCATCTCGCGTGGGGCCTGCGCGTGCAGGAAAGGCAGCAGCAGCAGGGCGGAAATTCCCGCCGCGATGGCGATCACCGCGAAGAAACCGCTCCAGTGCCAGATATCGATCACCCGCGCCAGCGGCCAGCCGGAGAGCGATGCGCCAAGGTAGGCAAACAGCCCGACAAAGCCCGTCGCCGCGCCTGCCGCCTCTTTGTGGGAACACTCCGCCGCTGCCATGCCGATGAGCATCTGCGGGCCAAAGACGAAGAAGCCGGTGGTAAAAAAGCACGCCGCCTGCATCACGTAGCTGGCGAAAGGCATCAGCCACAGCGAGCCGACGGAGAGCAAAATTCCGGCGGCAAAAATCAGGTTCATCGGGCCGCGGTTGCCGTTGAACAGCTTATCCGAACCCCAGCCCGCTACCAGCGCGCCGATAAACCCGCCCAGTTCGAACATCGTCACCGCCGAGTTAGCGGTGACCAGGTCCACGCCGAGCGTCTCGGACATGTACAGATTGCCCCAGTCGTTGATAGCCGCGCGCACCACGTAGACCAGCACGTAGCAGAGCGACAGCAGCCAGATGTACGGGTTTTTCAGCACGTATTTGGTGAGGATCTCCTTATGGGTCAGCCCCGCCCCCTCCTGCTGCTGGGCAATCTCCATTTCGTCGTGCCGCCAGTCGCCCACCGCAGGCAGGCCAACGGTTTGCGGCCTGTCGCGGAGGCGCCAGCAGAGGAACAGCCCGGCGAGAATGGCGAGGCCACCGGCAATCATCATCCCCGCGCGCCAGCCGTAGTGCAGCGCCGCGGCGCCGACCACCATCGGGATCAGCGCCCCGCCGACGTTATGCGCGGTGTTCCAGACGGCCCACCAGCCGCCGCGCTCGTTGCGCGAGTACCACGCCGTGAGCAGGCGGGCGCAGACCGGCGCGCCCCAGCCCTGGAAAAAGGCGTTCAGCGCCCACAGCAGGGCGAAGGCCCAAAGCGATGTGGAGAAACCAAACAGGATGTTCACCACCCCGGTCGCGATCAGCCCAACGCCCATGAAATAGCGGGCGTTAGAGCGGTCGCTAACAATACCGGAGAAGAACTTCGACAGGCCGTAGGTGATGTAAAACAGCGTTGCCAGCAGGCCGATATCGGTGCGCGTCATCACGCCGCTGGCGAGGATCTCCGGCGCGGCGGCGTTGAAGCTTTTGCGGGTGAAGTAGAACAGCGCGTAGCCGAGCCAGATAGTAATCAGGATATGACGTCGCCAGTAGCGGTATCGGGCGTCGATTTCCGCTTTGTTGCTTAATGGGGCTGCGCTGGCTGGGGTTTTAAACATGATGCGTCCTTAACGGCAAACTGACGCTGACGCGCGTCCCGTGGGTACAGGAAAGGTTCAGCGTGCCGCCCAGCGCCTTGACGCGCTCGCGCATGCCCGCCAGGCCAAAGCCCTGCTGGCCGGAGCCCGGCGGCAGGCCGCAGCCGTCGTCTTCAATCACCAGCATCAGGCGCTCGTCCTGCTGCCAGCCCTGTATCGTGACCGCGCTGGCACTGGCGTGCTTGACGATATTGTTCAGCCCTTCCTGACAGACGCGGAACAGGGTTACGCGCTGGCCTTCGCTCAGCGCAGGTTCGCTAATGCGCCAGTCGAGATGGCTGACAATGCCGCGGCTTTCCAGCTCCATCTCGCGCATCAGGGAGCGTACCGCCTGCTCCAGCGACAGGTCGTCAAGCTGGCGCGGCCGCAGCCTGCCGAGCAGGCGTCGCACCGAGTCATACACACCCAGCGAAAGCTGTTCAATATGCGCCCCGCCCTGCTTCACGCCCGCATTTTCCGCCGCAAGACGCTGGACAATGCCCGCCTGGGTGCGGATGGCGGTGATCGTCTGGCCGATATCATCGTGCAGCTCGCGGGCCACCTCCTGCCGCACGCTCTCTTCCGTCTCCAGCAGGCGTTCAGCCAGACGGCGGTTGCGCGCCAGCTCGGTCTGCAGGGACTGGTTCAGCTCGCGCAGTCGCTGAATGCCCGCGCCCAGCAGCAGCCCGGTCAGGCTCTGGGCCAGCAGTGAGAGCAGCAAATCCACCGGATGGTCGTGCCAGGTCTGGCTGGCGATCAGCGCGATGGCGTTCATCAGGGTGGCGATCAGCGCCCCCTGCCAGCCGTAGTGCCAGGCCAGAGCAATAATCGGCAGCGCAAGGCAAAACGGCGTGAAGCGTGAAAGCTCGGCGGGCAAACCCAGCTGAAGCCAGAGGCTCACCACGAACAGCAGCAGATACCAGATGAGATGCCGGGCGCGCCAGTTCACCGGTTGGGAAACCAGCCCCGGGCCGAGCGGCTGCCAGACGGTGCTGGTGAGGTAGTGCCAGATCACGAGGCAGGTGGGTGCCAGCGTCAGGCCACCGGTGAGGGTCAGCAGCAGGGCGTTGAGCATCTCCTTGTCGCCAATCCACGGCAGGGACTGCAGCAGTGCGGCGGCAATCAGCGCCGCACCCTGCCGCAGCAGGGTGCGCCAGTCGCGCTGGTAACGATAGCGGGAAATGAGGGCAACCGGGAGAAGCGTGAGCAGGCTTCCGGTCATCAATAAGGGAAGATGCGCGAGGGCAACCTCCTGAGCCAGCCAGACCAGCATCAGCCACTCTGCCCCGAGCAAAACGGGCCAGTAGCCGCGCGGGCATTGCAGCATCAGCCCCAGACGCAGGCCGAATGGAAACAGCAGCACCGCCAGTTCAGGACGTTCCACCAGATGCAGGCTGATGCTCCACAGGCAGAACCACGCGGCAGAGAAGATAAAAAAGCTGGCAACGACGGCGATCAGCCGTGAAAAAGCGGAACTCATTGCCAGCTGTCGAACATGCGGCGCGCCAGCTCGACGTCGTTATTGACGTTGAGTTTTTCCAGCAGGTTGGCGCGATGGACATGCACGGTTTTTGGCGACAAATCCAGCTCAGCCGCAATCTCTTTCACCGACATCCCCTGCGCGAGCTTCTCAGCCACCTGACGCTCGCGTCTGGTGAGCGGATCCTGCCTGCCGGCCGCCAGCTTGATGGCGATATCCGGCGTCAGGTAGCAGCCGCCGGTGGAGACGGTGCGCACGGCGGCAATCAGCTCGTCCGGGCTACAGCGTTTGGAAAGGAAGCCGCGCGCGCCCGCGTTAAGCGCCTGCTCGACCAGCGCCGAGCTGTCGTGAACCGACAGCATGATCGTCGCCATCCCTTTCGGCAGCTGGCTTAACAGCTCCAGCCCGGAGAGATCCGGCATCGAGATATCGCAGATACAGACCTGCACCCCGCGACCCGGCAGGCCCACCAGCGCCTCGCGACCGGAGCCAAACTCGGCCACCACCTGAAAATCCGGTTCGAGGTTCAGAAGCTGGGCAAATCCGGAGCGGACAATAAGGTGGTCGTCGATAAGGGCGATGGTGGTCATGGCGCGTTCCTGGCGGGCGGATAAAAAAACGCGCCTACCTTAACGATAAGCGCGCGGGTGTTCAAGCAATGAGCGATCTATTCGAAAAACACCGCAATTTTGTTAAACATGGTGGGATCGGACTGGTTGCGCGCCACGTTGGTGACGTCCTCCAGCTTGTCGATCTGCGCCATCATCTGCTCCAGACGCTGGTCATCGTTCACCAGGAGCCAGATGCGGCTGTGCTCGCTGCCCTGAATCGGCAGACAGAGAATGCCTTCCACGTTAAACGCGCGGCGGGCAAACAGCCCGCAGACGTGAGTCATGACGCCGGGATGGTTGCGGACGGTGAGTTCCAGAATGACGTTATCGTGTTGTTTCTGCATGGCTTATTCTCCCACCATCTCAGTATTTGCCGCACCCGGCGGCACCATCGGATACACTTTTTGTTCAGGGTCGATACGGACGTGGATCAGCGCCGGGCCCGGACGAGAAATCGCCGCCTGCAGCGCCGCGTGGGCATCCTCTTCCGCGTTCAGATCGCAGGTGTGCAGGCCAAAGCCGGCAGCAATCTGCATAAAGTTAATCATCCCCGGATAGGTCGCCGCAAACACGCCCTGCTTGTAGAACAGGCTCTGCTGCTGGTGGACCAGGCCAAGCGCCTCGTTGTTCATCAGGATGATTTTCACGTCTAACTGGTTTTCGGCCGCGGTCGCCATTTCCTGAATGTTCATCATCAGGCTGCCGTCACCGGAGAAGCAGATGACCTTGCGGTCCGGGTTGGCGAGTGCTGCACCGACCGCCGCAGGCAGGCCGAAGCCCATGGTTCCCAGACCGCCGGAGGTCAGCCACTGGCGCGGACGGTTCAGCGGATAGGCCTGGGCGGTCCACATCTGATGCTGGCCGACGTCGGTGGTGATAATCGCGCTGTCGTCGACGCAGGCGGCCACGGCGTTGATCAGTCCGTAGTGGCTCAGCGGATCGCCTTCGGTTGGGATAGCGCCCGGGAACTCACGCTGCAGATCGGCCACCAGCTGACGCCAGTCGGCGCGATCGGTCGCATCCGTTTGCGGGATCAGCTGCGTCAGTACTTCCGCCACATCCCCCTGAATCGCCACGTGTGGCTGTTTGATTTTGCCGAGCTCAGCGCGATCGATATCCACGTGAATGATTTTCGCGTTCGGGCAGAACTGCTCGGTTTTGCCAATCGCCCGGTCATCAAAACGCGCGCCCATAACAATCAGCAAATCAGCCTCTTGCAGGATGTAGTTGGTGCTGCGCGCGCCGTGCATGCCCAGCATGCCCAGGGACAGCGGGTGCGCTTTTGGCAGCATGCCCAGCGCCATCAGGGTCATGGTAGTCGGCAGGTTGGCTTTTTCTGCAAACTCGCGGATTTCATCTGCGCCGTTAATCGCCCCGCCGCCCAGATAGAGCACCGGGCGTTTGGCGGCGTTAATCATGGCGGCAGCGTCGCGCACGCTCTCAGCGCTGAATTCCGGCGCGGGGGCTCGCTCACCCGGCTCCGGCAGAACGTCGATCTCGATCTCTGCGGTCTGGACATCCTTAGGAATGTCTATCCACACCGGGCCCGGGCGGCCGGACTGCGCAATGCGGAACGCATCGCTGATAACCTGAGGAAGCTCGCTGATATCGCGAACTAAATAGTTATGTTTGGTGATGGGGATAGAGATGCCGTAGGTATCCACTTCCTGGAACGCATCGGTGCCGATCATCGAGGACGGTACCTGGCCGGTGATGCAGATCAGCGGAATGGAGTCGAGGCGCGCGTCGGCGATGGCGGTCACCAGGTTGGTTGCGCCCGGCCCGCTGCAGGCCATACAGACCGCCGGTTTACCCTGGGTACGCGCCATGCCCTGAGCGATAAAGCCTGCCCCCTGCTCGTGGCGCGCCAGCACGTGGCGGATCTGCGTGCTTTGGCTTAACGCATCGTACAGCGGCAGCACCGTGCCGCCGGGGATGCCCGCAACCGTGGTAATGCCCTGTCGCTCCAGCAGATGAACGATCAGCTGCGCGCCGGTAAAACGCGTCTTGGTGGATGTTGTGCCCGAACTTGCCATGCTCCAGTCCTTTTCTTCTGGGCCGACTTTCCGGGGAGGGTCCTAAACGAAAAACCCCGCCCGGTTTGCGCCGGCGGGGTTTTGGATTCGTGTGTTGATCCAGTCCCTACGGCGCATTGCCGACGACCACCACCACACGCACGACGACCACTGCGGCTGGTTGCGCAGTTTTTAGTAGGGTCGAAGTGAAGATGGATGAAGTCATTGGGGACCTGTGTTTGGATTCATTGATTGAATTTATACAAACACAGGTTTTCGGGCGTGACAATGGAAAAATTTTCATCTGCGCAAAAATGCGTCAGGGATCACGTTTCGTTTGTTGGGTTTGCTCTCCGTTTTCACCTCTCAAATTTGCCCTAAACACTATTAGGTTCAGTCACATATTAATTTCTTATGAAAATCTGAAAATAGCGGCTCGAGGGTATTGTCGCAGGCTTTATGTGGTTATGATTTTTCGAACCTAAGAACAACTACAAAAATACTAGAGCGTGCCGAGGGATAAAGGCAGGTGTTAAGGAAGACAACATGAATAAGTTTAACACAATGCTTTTCGCGGCTTTGCTTTTACTGGCGGGATGCGACCAGCCCGTAAAAACGGAACCAGCCCCGCCCGGCGGAGGCGGAACCATTGAAGCCATTAACCACACCAGCTGGGCCATCAACCGCTTCAGCGTTAACGGGCAGTCCGGCCTCGATATTATCGGCCCGTATTCGGGTGGAGGTGGAGGATGCTGCTTTGGCGTGAGCGGGCCGTGGACGCCCGGAATGACGGTGCAGGTTGACTGGGAAACGGGCGTCGCGTTTGCCAGCGATGTGCCTGAGATCCCGCAGCCTGATGAACCAGATACCACCGGGATGAACCGGGATGAGCGTTACAAGGCATGGCAGGAATATGCAGATAAACGCCGTGAGTGGCGAGCAATAATCAAAGGGTTTAATAAAAAACATACTCAAAGCGTTCCGGTCCCCGATTACACCGGCCAGAAAACCTGCGGTATTACCGTTCACTTCCTGCCCTGTGACCAGGTGAAGGTCACCACCAGCTGTGCCGACTACGGCAGCCCTGATTATCCCGTCAAAGACCCCGTGCATATGGAGAAGCCCAAAGTATGTCCAAACTGAACCCTGATAATGTCTGGTACCCTCCTGAGTTTCCGGAAAGAGGTAGATTACCTAGTACTAGATCTCACTTTGGGCAAAACTGCAGGGAACAAGGCAGTCTGGAAACGCAATACCACAACCAGCTTTGCACGGCTGCCAACCGACGCGTCTTGCCTCCCTGCTGTAAAACGCTCCATATCAGCCTTTTCTTTGACGGTACGGGCAACAACATGAATCATGACCTCTATGAATCGACCCCGCCTCATCCGACCAATATCGCTCGCCTGTTCCGTTCCACCATAGGACAAGGCTATGCAGGGGGAACCGGCGCGCATAACGCAGAGCTGGTCGATCAGGAAGGCGTCGCGCGCAACCAGTATTACAAATACTATATTCCCGGCGTGGGGACGCCTTTTCCGGAGGTGCTGGATCTCGACTTCAGTGATGCAGGCCTGAAATACGCAGCTTACGGCGAGGAGCGCATCAACTGGGGTCTGCTTCGGCTGGTAGACGCTCTGCGACGTACGCTTGGGCTTGGCAAGCTGAGCGATGAGGAAAACTGGCACTCCATTCAGGCTATGGCCACCAACTACTCACACTCCAACGTTCACGGAGAATACCTCCGCCACAGAGAGCTTTTCCGGCTGTTAAACGGGTTGGGTAAAACGCTGGAGACCGCGTTAACGCAGCCAACGCCAGGCACCTCTAAGCTGCTGGGAATCAAGCTCTATGTTTACGGTTTCTCGCGCGGAGCGGCCTCGGCCCGGGCCTTTGTTAACTGGCTTAACGCCCTGCTTTCGCCTTCCCGAGCAGGGGCCTTACAACCTTTTTACCTGGCGACAAAACAGGGTGAAATTCCGATTAGCATTGAATTTTTAGGTTTGCTGGATACGGTCGCTTCCGTAGGGATTGCCCATATTGCCCCGGTAGCGGAAGGTCATATGGGCTGGGCCGACGGAACGATGGAATTGCCGGACAATGCGCTGATTAAGCGCTGCGTGCATCTGGTTTCGGCTCACGATCAGCGGTTGTGCTTCCCACTCGATTCAATCTGTCGTGCTGACGGGCGATATCCTGAATATGCCGTAGAGGTGGTTTATCCTGGCATGCACTCTGATATTGGGGGCGGGTACCCACCAGGCGATCAGGGGAAAGCAAATGCTAATGTCGATGATTTCTTATTATCACAGCTTTGTTTAAACGACATATACGCAGCAGCCTTTACTTCAGGTGCCCCATTAAAAGTCCAAAAAGAGTCGCTCCCTGAAGATTTACAAAAAGATTTATGGAGAATTATGCCAGAAGCCCTGGTTGACGAATTTAGTACTGACCCCTTACTAATCCAACGCTTCAACGCCTGGCGCCAGCTCACTCTTGATTTACCTCCTTCCGAAAGTGGCGTTCCCGATGAACAGGCAACCCTCTACTCCCCCGTTCGCGCTCGAGTCAATATCATCGAAGCGCTTGAAAACCAAATCGGCTGGATAACCGCCTGGCGCATCAATCGCTACGCCCAGGAAACATTCCGGAGCCAGCGCTTTTATCACGACGCCGCAGCCAATAATCAAAATCAGGATAACGATCCTGGTAAAAGGGCGGAACGGGAAAGAGAACGCGAAAAATTACAAAAAGATGCAGAAAGAGAGCGAATTAAACAGCTCGGTAGCCACCCGCAGGGTCAGTTTGTGATGCTTAAGACAGGCTCTAAAGACTTTGATGCCTTGCTCGGACAAACACAGCTTTTACAGGCCGCATTCGAGTTCAAAGAGGACTATCAGGACGTTTCTCGTACTCAGGCAAAAAGCACAACCTACGCCGTACTCGATTACTTCAAAGGTTTTGTTTTTGCCTTTAACCAGGATGACATTCCTGTTGAGTTTAAAAAGATCAAAGAGGCAGGGAAACAACACCTGGAAACACTGTTTCCACCACAAGGGGAACAGAGCAATGCCAATGAACCCTCAGGACTAACAAGAGCGCTTTTTGATGATCAAATCCATGATTCCCGCGCCTGGTTTATGCACAGCGCGTTGGGCTCGCGCGAACCCTGGGGCAGTTATTTTATCTACCGTATGATCTATTTCGGCGAAGCGACGAGTAAACAGGTTAAGCCACTCTCCATGCTGGGCTATGTTGCGGGTCTGGGTTACCCCATCTCAACGCACGAGGTCCAGTTTCTTATTGAATTGCAAAATATCGGGCAGGGGCCATCTGCCCCCGTCGAACAACACATTTCTGTCCTTGATGCCAGCACGGGATATCCGCTGGGGGTACTGCAGGATAAAACCCGGCAAATACCCTGCGTTCACTACCCTGCCGCAGCCCTGGCAGAGTGTCAAAAAACGGAGGAAATGGCCTTTGAACAAAAGAGAGCCGCAATACGGTCTTACGTTGAAAATATGAATTATTCAGACTGACAGAAAACAAAAAACCCCGCCGGAGCGAGGTTTTTATCAGGGTTTTGCGGTTGGTTGCCGCAGAACACACTGTGTTACGTCAACGCAAAAAGTATACGCGATCGAAGACGAACGCGCAATTCCGGCACGGATTTTGACGTTTTTGAGTATGGATCACCTTCCTGATTTTGTCCAAAAAATACTGTTCATACATACAGTATTTATCTATACTGAGGGTGTTCGCAGTGAGCGAGGGGGCCGCAGTTATACCGGCGCAACGAAGTCCTGGCTGAAACGGGTGGTGCCGTCAGTGCCTTAACCCCTGAAGTGAGCACACTGTGTTACGTCAATCCAGGTGCTGGCAACAGGCGGCGGAAAGGTACGCCAGCATCGTGCTCCTTTTAACCAAAAGGAGACGCGTATGAGCGTAGTGGATATGGTGATACTTATCCTCAAACTCATTGTTGCAGTACTGCAACTGCTTGATGCTGTCCTGAAATTCGTTCGGTAATTCAGGTTCAAGTCGCACCTGAGAGGGGCGGGCAACCGCCCCTCTTTAATAACGAGGGAATGCTATGTCGCGTCTGTTAATTGAGCCTGTCACGCCAGACGAGCCGGGGTATATCGCCCTGAAGGCGGAAAGTATTGCACTGAATTTCAATATGCTGCGCAGGCTCGAAGAGAGCTGGCAGCGGGGTGAGAACCGCTTTAACGCGCCGGGCGAAAAGCTGTTAGGCGCGTTTCTCAACGGCAAGCTGGTCGGCGTGTGCGGTCTGAATCGCGATCCGTTCAGCCAGCAGCCGCGCGCCGGACGTATTCGCCATCTCTACGTCAGCGAAAAGTGCCGCGGGCTGGGAATTGGCAAGCAGCTTTTGACCGTGGTGATGGCCGATGCCAGCATCTGGTTTGATTTCCTCAATACCCATGCGCCGGACGCTGCCTACGGGTTTTATCGCCAGGCAGGATTTACGCTGGTCTCGGACGAACCGCGGGTGACGCACCGCCTTTTTTGTGCGGTGTAAGCGGCTGGCAGCTTCAGGGCGTGAATGTTACAGTTGAGTGACAATTCACCACCCGATACGCCATGACCATCACCGTATTCTGCATTTTGCTCTTCGCCGCGCTGCTGCATGCCAGCTGGAACGCCATCGTTAAGGCCGGAACGGACAAGCTCTATTCCGCAATAAGCGTCAGCGGATCCGCCACGGTTATCGCTCTGGTCTTACTGCCGTTTTCCCCACAGCCTTCTGCTGCAAGCTGGCCGTTTTTGTTAGTCTCCTGCGCCTTACAGGTGGTGTACACCGTGCTGGTCGCGAAGACCTATCAGGTTTCCGATATGAGCCAGACCTATCCGCTGATGCGCGGCACCGCCCCGCTGCTGGTGGCGCTGATCAGCGTGCTGGCGCTCGGCGATCGTCTATCCTGGCTCGCCTGGTCCGGCATTGGGGTGATCTGCCTGTCGATTCTGGCGATGGCGATGAACGGGCGCATGCAGTCACGCAAAGGGATCTGGCTGGCGCTGCTGAATGCCTGCTTTATTGCCGGGTATACGCTTGTGGACGGCACCGGCGTGCGGCTGTCGGACACCGCGCTGGGCTATACGCTATGGACCTTCTTTATGAACGGCTTCTGCCTGCTCGGCTGGGCGATGGTGGCGCGTCGGCGCCAGGCGTCCGGCTACCTGCGCCTGCACTGGAAAAAGGGGCTGCTCGGCGGGGTTGGCACCATGGGCTCTTACGGTCTGGCGCTGTGGGCGATGACGCAGGCGCCGCTGGCGGTAGTTGCGGCGCTGCGTGAAACTTCCATACTCTTCGGCGCGCTAATCGCGTTTGTCCTTTTAAAAGAGAAGGTTGCGGGCCTGCGCATCGCGGCGGCGCTGGGTATCGCCGGCGGCGCCATTTTGCTACGTCTGGCGTAAATCACTGGCAACATTAGTTGCCGTTCTTGTTTACAAATCCTGCCTTTCACGTTTTTTTCATTCACCACGACAATGCTTAATTTGTCATCTCTCTGTGGTAGATTCCTCGCGCATTTATGGGAATTCGCAGTCACTTATTCTTCATTTCTCTCTTTTGGCAAAAGTATTCAGCGACATGAAAAAGCAACGGAACGTTAACTTATTGTTGATGCTGGTGTTACTGGTGGCCGTCGGTCAGATGGCGCAAACCATCTACATTCCGGCGATTGCCGACATGGCAAAGGAATTAAACGTCCGCGAGGGCTCGGTACAAAGCGTGATGGCAGCCTACCTGCTGACCTATGGCGTTTCGCAGCTGTTCTATGGACCGCTCTCCGACCGTATCGGACGCCGTCCGGTGATTTTAGTCGGTATGTGCATTTTCATGGTGGCGACCGTGATTGCGATGACCACCCACAGCCTGACCGTACTGATTGCCGCCAGCGCTCTACAGGGCGTCGGAACCGGCGTTGGCGGGGTGATGGCGCGAACCTTACCGCGCGATATGTATCAGGGTACCCAGCTCCGTCATGCTAACAGTCTGTTGAATATGGGGATTCTGGTCAGCCCGCTGCTGGCCCCGCTGATTGGCGGCCTGCTGGACACTATGTGGTCCTGGCGCGCCTGCTACGCCTTCCTGCTGGTGCTCTGCATGATTGTTACCTTCAGCATGGCGCGCTGGATGCCGGAAACGCGGCCGCAGGACGCGCCGCGCACGAAGCTTATCGCCAGCTATAAAACGCTGTTCGGCAACGGCGCGTTCACCTGCTACCTGCTGATGCTGATCGGCGGCCTGGCGGGCATCGCGGTGTTTGAAGCCTGCTCCGGCGTGCTGCTGGGCGCGGGGCTGGGCCTGAGCAGCATGGTGGTGAGCATTCTGTTTATTCTGCCAATCCCGGCGGCGTTCTTCGGCGCGTGGTTTGCCGGGCGTCAGAACAAGCGCTTCTCCACCCTGATGTGGCAGTCGGTGATCAGCTGCCTGCTGGCGGGTCTGATGATGTGGATCCCAGGGCTGTTTGGCGTGATGACCGTCTGGACGCTGCTCATCCCGGCAGCGCTGTTCTTCTTCGGCGCGGGGATGCTGTTCCCGCTCGCCACCAGCGGCGCGATGGAGCCGTTCCCGTTCCTCGCAGGCACGGCGGGCGCGCTGGTGGGCGGTTTGCAGAACATCGGTTCCGGCGCGCTGGCCTGGCTCTCGGCTATGATGCCGCAGACCGGGCAGTCTAGTTTGGGGTTGTTGATGACGCTGATGGGGCTGCTGATTTTACTGTGCTGGCTGCCGCTGGCGTCGCGCGTTCCGCATCACGAGCAGCCGGTTTAAGCGCATGATGGCCCGGCTTCTCGCCGGGCTTTTCACAGGCAGGCGTTATCATCGCCTGCAGTAAGGGCTCTGGCGCAGGCCGCCATGCCCCCTCTTCCCCGTCGTAAAACTGGAAATCCGCGTTAAGCGCATACGGGATTTTCGCTTTTTGCAGTTCGCAGGCCATAAAGGTGGCGAAGGCCATTTGCGAAGCGGTTGGCGTAAGGTGGTTTGACTCCCCCACGCCCCAGCCCCCGACCCAGCTAACGTGACCGGTTTTTTGCTGCCAGTGCAGGGCGGTATTGATGCGATTATGGATAGCCGCTTTCTCCGCCGCCGTGCCGGACGTCCACGGGTATTTACCACCATTTTTCAGCGGCCCCCACGGGAAAATATGCCACTCCGCCAGCAGGTAGTTTTGGCTGTGCGCAGGCAGCTTCAGGCTGGATAAATCCTCCGGTGCGGCACGCAGGCGCGGCGCAATAAAGATCATGCGCTGGGGGTCGATGTCGTGGATCGCTTTAATAGATTTTTCATACACGCGGTTTAGCGACGCCAGGCTGTGGTTAAGCTTGTCGGCCGGCTCATAGATGAGATCAAAACCCAGCTGCGGATAGCTTTGGCCGAAATAGTGTGCCACGGCAATCCACCAGTTGACCGTCTCTTTCTCGTTATCGGCTTTCGGGTCGTTTTTATATTCATCAGCCTGATAAGCAATTATCGGGATCACGCCATACTGCTCGCAGGCTTCTACCAGCTTGCGAAGGTGAATTAACCGCGCTTCCGTCGGCTCATCGGCCACGCGGATGCGCACGTGGGTAATGCCTTTTGCACGAAAATCGCGGACCACCAGCGGGTCGAATTCACGTATGCCGCGTTCGGTGCGCGCCCAGTCCACATCCATCCCGACGCCCAGCTGCTGCGCATAACGGGCAGCCGTCAGCGGCGGCTCAGCGGCCATCGCCCAGCCGGAAGAGATCAGTAATGCAAAGGCAATAAAAGGCTTTAACACGGTTTACCCTGGATAAATCGAAAGCATTACCTGTATTTAGCACGCTTTTTCACATTTGGTGTAGAGCGAAAGCGTAATAATTCTTCAACCTGCCAGTTCTTTCAGCCAGCCGATAAAGGCGTCTATTTTCGGCCACTGACGGCCAGAAAGCGTCGAGACATAGTAGTGCTGATGGCATTTCAGGGTCTTGTCACCAAACGGGGCGATCAGCTCGCCCCGTTCGAGCCTCTTCTGCACCAGCCGCTTTCTGCCCATCGCGACGCCAACGTGATTGATGGCCGCAATAATCGCCAAATCAGAGCGATCGAAACCGATACACGACGATGGCGGCATATTCACCGCAAAGTGCTGCGCCCAGCTCAGCCATTCATCCGTACCGGAATCGTTACTCCAGGCCTGACGGTCGTGCAGCAGCGTGCAGTGGCTGAGGTTATCAGGTTTTTTCAGCAGTTCATGCTCGCGGGCATACCGCGGGGAGCAGACGGGCAAAATCTCCTCGTCCATCAGGAAGTGATGAGACAGATGGTTTGGTGGCGTATCGTCGAAATAAAGCGCCAGATCGACACCCGTTCGCTGCATATTGACGTAATCATTGCCGGTCAGGATGGTGAGCGAAATCGACGGATAGCGGCGGGTAAAGTCACCCAGCATGGGTACCAGCCAGCACTGAGCGATCGATGGCCGGGAGTAGACCGTCAGCGTGCCGGACAGCGCCTGGTTTTTGATGTCCAGGATCTCCTGATTCAGGGTGTCGAGGGACGATTTTAGCGTCCAGTAAACGCGCTTTCCCTCCTGCGTCAGTTCGACTTTACGGTGCGAACGGACAAACAGCTGAATACCCAGCTCTTCTTCCAGCAGGTTGATGCGGTGGCTTACCGCGCTGGGGCTAAGCGACAGTTCCTCCGCCGCCAGCGCGAAGGATTCATGCCGGGCAGCCACTTCAAAGGTGTACATTTTCGACAGCTGCCAGCCGTTTAATAGCCGGTTTCTGGCTTCATTTGCATCGGTCATCACAATTCTCACGCGTGTTTTCTGCGCTCAGCATACCGTTCCTGGGTGAATTTATGTGACCCTAATGCAGATTAAGTGCGTTTTTTAGAGCATAGTCACTCACTTGATTCAATCTGGCTCATCTGAACGCCAAATTATATCGTTTGTCAGCCCACGCCGCTTTTTCGTCCAATACCCCCAGATGACATAAGGATGAGGTGAGATATGGGATCTCAGGTCTGGGTTGTGGCAACGCTGCTTGTCAGCATCGTGTTGATTGTTTTAACCATCGTAAAACTGAAGTTTCACCCATTCCTCGCGCTGCTGCTGGCGAGCTTTTTCGTCGGCGCAATGATGGGAATGAGCCCGCTGGATATGGTAAACGCCATCGAGAGCGGGATTGGCGGCACGCTGGGCTTTCTGGCGGCGGTTATCGGCCTTGGAACCATTCTAGGCAAGATGATGGAGGTTTCGGGCGCGGCAGAGCGCATCGGGATCGCCCTGCAGCGCTGCCGCTGGCTGTCGGCAGACGTGATTATGGTGCTGGTAGGCCTAATCTGCGGCATTACGCTGTTCGTGGAAGTGGGCGTGGTTCTGCTGATCCCTCTGGCGTTTTCCATCGCCAAAAAGACCAACACGTCGCTGCTTAAGCTGGCCATTCCGCTCTGTACCGCGCTGATGGCGGTGCACTGCGTGGTGCCGCCGCATCCGGCCGCGCTGTTTGTGACCAATAAATTAGGGGCGGACGTCGGGACGGTGATCGTCTACGGCCTGCTGGTGGGCCTGATGGCCTCTATGGTCGGTGGCCCGCTGTTCCTGAAGCTGCTCGGCAATCGTCTGCCGTTTAAACCGGTTCCGGCAGAATTTTCAGACCTGAAGGTGCGGGAAGAGCACACCCTGCCGTCGCTGGGCGCCACGCTGTTCACGGTGCTGCTGCCGATTGCCCTGATGCTGGTGAAGACCATCGCCGAACTGAACATGGCAAAAGACGGCACGCTGTATACGCTGCTGGAGTTTATCGGCAACCCCATCACCGCGATGTTTATCGCCGTGTTTGTCGCCTACTACCTGCTGGGCATCCGCCAGCATATGGGCATGGGCGCGATGCTAACCCATACGGAGCATGGCTTCGGCTCTATCGCCAACATTTTGCTGATTATCGGCGCGGGCGGCGCGTTCAACGCCATCCTGAAAACCAGCGGGCTGGCGGACTCGCTGGCGCAAATTCTCTCTAACCTGCACATGCACCCTATCCTGCTCGCCTGGCTGGTGGCGCTGGTGCTGCATGCCGCGGTTGGCTCCGCCACAGTCGCGATGATGGGCGCCACGGCGATAGTCGCGCCGATGCTGCCGCTCTACCCGAACGTCAGCCCGGAGATCATCACCATTGCCATCGGTTCCGGCGCGATTGGCTGCACGATCGTGACCGATTCTCTCTTCTGGCTGGTGAAGCAATACTGCGGCGCGACCCTGAATGAGACCTTCAAATACTATACGACGGCGACGTTTATCGCCTCGGTGCTTGCACTTGGCGGCACATTCCTGCTTTCTTTCATTATCTGAGCGCGAAGAGACGTATTATGGAAAACGCAACTATCACTACTTTAACCGCACAGTTTCCTCTGGTTGAGGATCTGATTGCCCTGAAAGAAACCACCTGGCTTAACCCGCGCACCACGACGCTGGCTGAAGGGCTGCCCTATGTCGGGCTGACCAAAGCCGACGTGGACGACGCCCACGCTCGCCTGAAACGCTTCGCGCCTTATCTGGCGAAAGCCTTCCCGGAGACGGCGGCAACGGGCGGGATTATTGAATCCGAACTGGTCGCGATTCCGGCAATGCAGGCGCGGCTGGAGAAAGAGTCCGGCAAGGCCATTCCCGGCACCCTGCTGCTGAAAAAAGACAGCCATTTGCCGATCTCCGGCTCGATTAAAGCGCGCGGCGGTATCTATGAGGTGCTGACCCACGCGGAAAAACTGGCGCTGGAAGCCGGGTTGCTGAGCGTTGAAGACGACTACAGCGTTCTGCTGGAGCCGCGCTTTAAGGACTTCTTCAGCCAGTACAGCATCGCCGTGGGCTCAACCGGCAACCTGGGTATGTCCATCGGCATTATGAGCGCCCGCATCGGCTTTAAGGTGACGGTGCATATGTCCGCCGACGCCCGCGAGTGGAAGAAAGCCAAACTGCGCAGCCACGGCGTGATCGTCGTGGAATACGAGCAGGATTACGGCGTGGCGGTGGAGCAGGGACGCAAAGCGGCGGAAAGCGATCCTAACTGTTTCTTCATTGACGATGAAAACTCCCGCACCCTGTTCCTGGGCTACGCGGTGGCAGGCGAGCGGCTGAAGGCGCAGTTTGCCGCACAGGGCCGCGTGGTGGATGCGGAGCATCCGCTGTATGTCTACCTGCCGTGCGGCGTCGGCGGCGGCCCCGGCGGCGTGGCGTTTGGCCTGAAGCTGGCCTTTGGCGACAACGTTCACTGCTTCTTCGCGGAGCCCACGCACTCCCCGTGCATGCTGCTGGGGGTTTACACCGGCCTGCACGATGAAATTGCCGTGCAGGACCTGGGCATTGATAACGTGACGGCGGCGGACGGACTGGCGGTAGGACGTGCCTCCGGCTTCGTGGGCCGCGCGATGGAGCGCCTGCTCGACGGATTCTATACGCTTTCCGATCAGAGCATGTACGACATGCTCGGCTGGCTGGCGCAGGAGGAAGGCATTCGTCTGGAACCGTCGGCGCTGGCGGGGATGGCCGGGCCGCTGCGCGTCAGTGCCGGTGCGAACGTTACCCACCTGGTGTGGGCGACCGGCGGTGGGATGGTGCCGGAAGACGAGATGGCGAAGTATTTAGCAAAAGGCCGCTAATCGTAGGCCCGGTAAGGCGTAGCCGCCACCGGGCTTTAAAAGCTCACAATTTGCTGAATGTGAGTCACTGCGAAGAGTAAAGACAGAGACAGCACGGCCAGCGCAATCAGGAATTTATCCCGCACAGCCTTCGGCTGCACAAAGTCGTTCTGCGCCACGTCCATCAGGTTACGGCTGCGGGTATAGCGCCATAAAACAATCGCCACCAGCGCCAGCACAACAAGCGAGATCCAGAACGGCACCCCGGTATGGTGCCAGTTGTGCTTAATCGCCAGGGCAATCAGCGCGCCATACCCCAGCAACGTACGCAGCCAGGCGAGCGACGTCCGTTCAGGCTGCAGGCCGGGGTCCGCTTCCCGTCGCGCTTTGCGGCTATCCGCCATAGAACACCAGCACCATCACCACGCCCGTCACCGCCAGCAAAACCGCGCTGATGATGAATAACCCGCGCGTATAGGGCAGATCCTGCTTCAGACGCATCGCCTTCTCATTGCGCAGCCAGCGCAGATAGCCGTAAACCGCCAGCACGCCCGCAAACAGGCACAGGAGCAGCGCCAGCACCTCGCGAATCAGCGGCGTGGCAAAATCAGGCGCGAGCTGGTCGAGACCCACCCCTGCGGCAAGGAATCCCAGCGCGGTGCGGATCCACGCTAAAAACGTGCGTTCATTAGCCAGCGAGAAGCGGTAGTCCGGCGCTTCGCCGAGGCGGGAAATTTTCATGAAGGTTCCTTGTCGAGCTACGGGCAGGCTTCAGCATAGCGTAAATTGACAAGGACAAGGAGACCGACATCGGGCGATGTCGGTCAGGACGATCAGTGCAGCTCTGGCCAGTAATCCTTGTTGGCCTCGATCAGGTCATCCAGAATCGCTTTCGCGACGGACGCGCTCGGCACGGTTTTCGACAGGGTAATCGCCTGCCAGAGTTTCTGATACGAGCGCTGCTCCCAGGCATCCACCACCAGTTTTTCCACTGCCACCTGCTGGCTCATCAGCCCTTTCTGGAAGTGTGGAATATCGCCCACCGTAAGCGGCTCAGGACCGTTATGACCGACCAGGCACGGTATCTCAACCATCGCGTCGGCATCGAAGTTATGGATGGCCCCGTTGTTAGGCACAATCAGCAGCATCCGCTCCTGGGTGTTAAAGGCAATTGCCGTCGCCAGATCGACGATGTACGACGCATGTTCATCAATTTCCAGCTCACCGGCGGAGGATTTGCCCGCCTCGATAATCGCCCGGCAGGAACTGAACACATGCTTTTCACGGTGATCCATGACCTCATTGGCGCGGGTGCGTTCCGGGTTGGAATGCGCGACCACGTAGTCCGGGAACAGGTAATACTTCAGGTAGGTGTTAGGCATGGTGTCCGGATCCAGCGCCTGTACGTCTTTTGCTTTAGCGAACGTATCGTTCCAGCTCGCTTCGGTGTGCGCATCCTCCGAAGGCGGAACATAGCCGTTTTTCGCCACGTATTCGCGCAGCTTCGGCATCAGATCGTTGCCGTTCAGGTCTTCAATCGACGTCCACCAGCCGAAGTGATTCAGGCCGTAGTAGCGCACGCGCATCTCTTTGCGGTCCTTCAGGCCGACAATCTGCGCCATGCGCCCTTCAATGCCGATCGGCATATCGCAGATGTTGAGGATTTTGGCGTTCGGACGCAGACGGCGCGTGGCTTCCGCGACAATCGCCGCCGGGTTGGAGTAGTTCAGCATCCACGCGTTTGGGGAGTACTGCTCCATGTAATCCACCAGCTCCAGCACGCCGCCGATAGAGCGCATGCCGTAGGAGATGCCGCCCGGGCCACAGGTTTCCTGGCCCAGCACGCCGTGGCGCAGCGGGATTTTTTCATCTTTTTCACGCATTGGGTATTTGCCCACGCGGATATGCGCCATCACGAAATCGACATCGGTAAACGCCGCTTTCGGATCGGTGGT
The DNA here is from genome assembly GCF_008364555.1 of Enterobacter vonholyi. GTDB lineage: Bacteria > Pseudomonadota > Gammaproteobacteria > Enterobacterales > Enterobacteriaceae > Enterobacter > Enterobacter vonholyi. The sequence continues at coordinate 63,056 of NZ_VTUC01000012.1, read as the reverse complement.
GTAGCTGAATTCAATCTCCGGAGCCTGCTCCTTAAGGATGATTTTGCACGCTTCGGCGATGGTCTCCTGACGCGCGCCGTCGTTGTCATAAAACTTCAGGGCGCGCAGCGGGAAACGGTCACGGTTGGCTAACAGCATCAGGACGATACCAGGCGTAAAGGTGCTGCCGCCGCCTGCAATGACAACTGAGAATTTTTTCATGATATAGCCTCTGTCAGGGTGGTTTGTTCATTCGTTAAGGGGGTTTTCATCAGCGATTCCAGCTGGTCGCGCACCTGAGGAACGTGCAGGCCGACAATCACCTGAATGCCGTTGCCGCGTCGCACCACGCCGTGGGCGCCGAGGGCTTTGAAGACGTCATCGCTTTGCGTTTTCGCCATATCGACCAGGGCGATGCGCAGGCGGGTGGCGCAGTTGTTGATGCTTTCGATGTTGGCCGCGCCGCCAAGCGCCTGCAGGAACCCGGCGGCCTGTCCGACCTGCTGGCTGGCCGCCGCCGGGGCGGTGGTTTGCCCGCGCGCCGCCTTATAGTCGGCCTTGCTGTAGAGTTTGATTTCGCTCTCTTCCCGGCCCGGCGTTTTCAGGTTCAGACGCGCAATCAGCGTTTTGAAGACCACGAAGTAGATCCCGGTAAAGCAGAGGCCAATGCCGATCTGGGTGAAGACCATCGCGGCGTGGTTATGGAACATCGGGATCCAGTTTTGCGGCAGGAACTGGTCCAGCAGGCCGCCGCCCATGTTGCCGACCACGCCGAAGGTGTACATCACCGTTGCCATGGTCGCCGCCAGCACGGCGTGAACGGCAAACAGCAGCGGCGAGATAAACAGGAAGGTGAATTCGAGCGGTTCAGTAATGCCCACCAGCACCGCGGTAAGCGTGGCCGGGACCAGCAGCCCCGCGACCTTGACGCGGTTTTCCGGCGACGCGGTGTACCAGATCGCCAGCGCAATCCCGATCGAACCGAACACTTTTGAGTTACCGTGCAGGGCGAAGCCGCCTTCCGGGAAGAGGGTTTTCAGCGGCAGGGTGCTCTGGCTGAATTCCTGCAGGTGCTGTGCCCAGTAGACCTGAATCCCCCCTTCCACCGCCGCCGGGCCGAAGATGAACGGACCGTAGACGAAGTGGTGCAATCCGGTTGGGATCAGAATGCGTTCCAGGAAGGTATACACCCACACGCCCAGCGCCCCGGCAGAGCGCAGGAACGCCTGCAGGGACTCAATGCCCATCTGCACTTTCGGCCAGCCCAGCAGCGTAAGCCAGGCGCAGGGGATCATGACGAAGAATGCGAGGATAACGACAAACGAGCTGCCCTGGAAAATCCCCAGAAACACCGGCAGCGGCTTGTCAAAATAGCGGTTGTGGATGGCGGTGACGATGCCTGAAATCACGATGGCCCCGATGATGCTGGTATCGAGCGTTTTGATCCCGGCAATCATCGCCAGCCCGCTACCTGCCGTCGGTTCGGCGGAGAAATCGACGCCAAAGAAGTGGCCCCAGGTCATCCCCATCGCGTTGATAAAGTAGTTCCAGGTCAGGAAACTAATCAGCACCGCCAGACAGGCGCGGCCCTGCGCCTGCTTCGCCAGGCCAATCGGCAGGCCGACGGCAAAAATCAGCGGCATATTGCGGAACACCGCCCAGCCGCCCTCTTCGATGATGTGAACAATCTGCGCGAAAAGATGATCGGGGGCCGTTAAGGCTTCGCCGACAAACAGCGGGTTGCGAAGCATGATGGCGATTCCCACCACGATCCCGGCGAACGGAAACAGCAACACCGGGGTAAACATGGCACCGCCAAAACGTTGTATTTGACTGAGCATTTTTAAATCCTCATGAAACAACCTGTAGGGGTAGAGGCCTTTATGGTTTTTTGCTGGCCTGAGGTGAGCATAAGAACTTACTGATGCGCGAACATGGCGTGCCGCTGCGATTCGTGATCGCATTCATGGTTTTATTTTGACCAATCAGGTCTACTTTTTACGGTAAATATGGACATGTCAGGACGCCATCCACGCCCTGATAATGGCAGAGAGGTCTACTGGTGATCTACAAATCCATTGCTGACAGATTGCGGCTGCGGCTGAATTCGTCTGACTACAACATCGGCAGCCCGCTGCCGGGCGAGAAAGCGCTGGCGCAGGAATTTGGCGTGGCGCGAATGACCATCCGCAAGGCGCTGGATCTGCTGGTGAGCTGGGGGCTGGTTGAACGGCGGCACGGTAGCGGAACGTTTGTGTCGCGCAAAGACGTTCACCACGAAACCACCAACCTGACCGGGCTGGTGGAGGTGTTGCGTCAGCAGGGAAAAGAGGTGCAGAGTAAGGTCTTACAGTTCGAAGTGATGCCCGCCCCGCCCGCCATCGCCAGCCAGCTGCGGATTCAGGTGGATGAGCGGATCTACTTTTCCAGACGGGTGCGCTACGTGGACGGAAAACCGCTGATGCTGGAGGACAGCTTTATGCCGGTGAAGCTGTTTCGCAACCTGTCGCTGGCGCATCTTGAAGGGTCAAAGTTTGATTACATCGAGAAGGAGTGCGGGATCACCATCAGCGGCAACTACGAGAGCCTGACGCCCGTGCTGGCCGATAAACAGCTGGCCGGTTATATGAACCTGCCGGAACAGACGCCGCTGCTGCGTATCACCTCGCTTTCCTACAGCGACAGCGGCGAGTTCCTTAATTATTCCGTGATGTTCCGAAATACCAGCGATTACCAGGTGGACTACCATTTGCGGCGCATCCACCCGGAAGATTTACTAGCTCATCCCCCAGAACAGCACCGCCAGTAGCTGTGGAGTGATGATGCGCAGGAACATCACCAGCGGGTAGACGGTGGCATAGGAGAGCGCTGCCGCGCCGCTGGTGGCGTGCAGGTTGTTGGCAAAGGCCAGCGCGGGCGGATCGGTCATGGAACCCGCCAGCATGCCGCACAGCGTCAGGTAGTTCATTTTGGCGAACATCCGCGCCAGTATGCCCACCGTCAGCAAAGGAATCGCCGTGATAAAGATGCCGTAACCGACCCAGCTCATCCCTTCGCCCTTGATCAGGGTGTCGACGAAATCCCCGCCGGACTTCAGCCCGACCACCGCAAGGAACAGCACGATGCCCAGCTCGCGCAGCGCCAGGTTAGCGCTTGGCGGCATAAACCAGTAGAGCTTGCCGATGCAGCCGATACGCCCGAGGATCAACGCCATAATCAGCGGCCCGCCCGCCAGACCCAGCTTGAGCGCCACCGGGAAGCCCGGCACGTACACAGGGATAGAACCGAGCAGCACGCCGAGCCCGATACCGATAAACACCGGCAGCATCTGCACCTGCTGCAGTTTCTGCTGGGCGTTGCCCACCATATCCGCCACGGCGTCAATGGACGAGGGGCGACCGACCAGGTTGAGGATATCCCCGAACTGCAGGCTGGCCTCCGGGCTGGCGACCAGCTCGACACCCGCACGGTTGAGGCGGGAGATCACCACGTCATAGCGCTCTTTTACCTGCAGATCGCGTATTTTCTTGCCGAGAACATGCTCGTTTGTTACCACCACGCGCTCCACCCGCATATCGGTGCCGCGGGTTGAGAGCGAGGTATCCACTTCCTGACCAATCACCAGCCGCGCGTTATTTAAATCCCCGGGCTGACCGACAAGGTGCAGCAGATCGCCTTGCTGAATGACGGTGCCGGGTGCGGGGACCATCAGCATATCGTCGCGCTTAAGGCGGGAGCAGATGATATTGGCGCTGTTCAGGATCGGCACGTCCTGAATCGCCATATTATTCAGATTAGGGTTATCAACCCGAATATTGATGGTTTTGATCGGCATATGGCCGTTGGTGAGCGTGGTTTCATGGTCCTTCGCCTCTTTGTCGACGTTAATGCGAAACAGGACGCGGACCAGCCACATGGAGAGCAGAATGCCGCAAATGCCAAACGGATAGGCCATGGCGTAGCTCATCCCCATCTGGTCGACGATGCCGGGTTCGATACCCAAATCGCGAAGGATCTGCTGCCCCGCGCCGAGCGCAGGCGTGTTGGTGACCGCCCCGGAGAAAATGCCCAGCACTACGGGGAGCGGGATATCGAAGATTTTGTGCAGAATCGCTGTGACCAGCCCGCCCATTATCACAATGCCGAGGGCAAACAGGTTGAGCCGTAATCCGGAGACCCGAAGTGAGGCGAAAAATCCCGGTCCCACCTGAATACCGATGGTGTAAACGAAGAGGATCAGGCCGAACTCCTGGGTAAAGTGGAGCATTTCGGCGCTGAGGACCAGCCCGAGCTTGTCGGCAAAGTGCCCGACAAAAATGCCGCCAAACAGTACCCCGCCTATCCCAAACCCGACGCCGCGGATTTTGATATTCCCTATCCACAGGCCAACAACAGCGACCAGGGCCAACACGCTTACGGTTAACGCGATATCACTCATGATCCACTTCCTTGGCATAACCTTAGTTATGCTAAGGATTCTCTCAGAGCCGTGGGCGGTTGTATGGGCGATGGCGCACAAAAAAGCCCTGTCGTGGCAGGGCTTTATCTTTTCACCCTCTCCCTGTGGGAGAGGGCCGGGATGAGGGCACCAGCCCGCACACTGTTAACTGTTTAACGCCGGCCGGTCGCTAATGGCGATACGCTGCGGCGCGATGGCTTCCGGCACGTTACGGGTCAGGTCGATATGCAGCAGCCCGTTTGTAAACGTTGCGCCGGAGACGTCCATATGGTCTGCCAGAGTAAAGCTCAGGCTAAACGGCTGATTAACCAGCCCCTGATGCAGCCATTTGGTCTCGGTCTCTTGTTTCTCCGGCGTACCTTTCACGGTCAGACGCGTGCCTTCGAGCTGGATATCCAGATCCTCCTGGCGGAAGCCGGCCAGCGCCAGGGTGATGCGATAGTGGTTATCGTCGCTTTTTTCGATGTTGTAAGGCGGAAAAGTCTGTTGCTCAGCGGTGTTTTGCAGGGCGTTAGCCAGTTTGTCAAAACCAATCCACTGACGAAGCAAGGGGGATAAATCGTAGTTACGCATACTAAATCTCCTTCTGAGAAGCGAGTTCGGCACAATTTTTTGTGCGCAGTTGTTCCTGCAAATCCAGGTGGATTCGCATATGCTCCCGTTACGGCAAACAAGTCCGGGTGGGCCGCTCGCGCGACCCGCATAATTAGTTAATTTCGATACGACGCGGTTTTTTCTCTTCCGGAATCACACGTTCCAGTTCGATAAACAGCAGGCCGTTGACCAGGTTCGCGCCTTTCACGTGAATGTTCTCGGCTAACTGGAACTTGCGTTCAAAGTTGCGCTCGGCGATGCCCTGATAAAGGTAGGTACGTTCTTTCTGCTCGGCCGTATGGGAACCTTTCACCACCAGCAGGTTGTCCTGCGCGGTGATCTCCAGTTCGTTTTCTGCAAAACCGGCGACGGCAATGGCGATGCGGTAGTGGTTTTCGTCGACCAGCTCAACATTGTATGGAGGGTAGCCGTTGCTCTGGCTTTGGTTATTTTCTAAATGGTTAAACAGACGGTCAAAACCAATTGCAGAACGGTATAGCGGAGAAAGATCGAAGTTACGCATAAATAAAACTCCTGAAATCAGCGAGAAGTTGAAGCCTTCCACCATGGACAGGCCTTTGCGCCCCCGAACACCCATCAGGCGAGTTCGTTATCGGGCCACATCATTAAAATGGGTCTGCAATCGGCCTTTTCAAGAACGACACCTGCACTTTTTTTTGCACTTTCCTGCATCTCGCTTAGACTGGGACAACAGCACAAAGGGTTAAATTGCGATGGCTGCCACAGTGCGGGGTTATCGGGCTATCCATTTTGGATAAGGCTCGCTATAACCCTGAGTTGAAGGTCTATGCAGTGCCATTAACGATGACTGAGTGATGATGAAAAATGTTCTGATAAAGCTGACGACGTTCAGCGGGGTTGTTTTACTTTGCGGGTGTTCGAGCGTGATGTCTCACACCGGCGGTAAAGAAGGAACATATCCGGGGACGCGAGCCAGCGCGACGATGCTCTCCGATGACGATACAAACTGGGGCACAAAATCCCTGGTAATCCTCGATATGCCGTTTACGGCCGTGGCGGATACGCTTCTGCTGCCGTGGGATATGTTTCGTAAGGACAACTCCGTACGCTCACGGGTAGAAAAAAGCGAGCAGGAGAATCTGGCGACAAACGCCGTCATCCCGCCCGCTGACATGCCTCCACGCTAGCGCTGCGCGGTTTCCGTTACCCAAAGCTGACGGAAACCGGCTGTCTCTTCCATCCATGCAATAACGCGCCCGTCCGGAGAAAACACGACCGCATCAGCAGATGGCGGATTGCCGTGATCGGACGTCAAAAACGTCACCTCTCCGGTCTGTGCGTCGCAGCACGCGATCCTATTTTCGAGCACAAACCCCAAACGATCGCCGGAAGGATGCCAGTTAAATGCAGACTGGATATCGCTTCCGTTTCGCGTCAACTGGCGCGGCTCGCCGCCCTCCGGCGAGATCAGCCACAGCTGCACAATGCCGTTATCATCCCGCATCAGAAACGCAATCTGTGTCCCCTGCGGATTACTGCGAACCCAGTGACGCGGCACGTTTACCAGACCCGGATACGCCCTCTGATGCGTAAAGGTTAAACGACGCTGTTCTACTCCCGCTGGCGGCGCTGGCAGGGTATCCGTCGTGCCCTGTAGCGGCGCATCGCCCGCACGCTTCCAGCCCTGCTCGTCTTCGGGCAGATTAACAATAAAAAGTTCAGGCACTTTCTCGCCGGTTGCACACAGGGTATCGCCGATAAACGCCAGCCTGTCGTTGCCCACCCAGCCCTCTTCGTAAGCGCGGTTAATCTCGTCGCTGCCCGGCTGCGGATTGGGCGTCGTGCGGCTGACCAGCACGCTCCAGTAAGCGCCCGGGTATTCACGGGGATGGTTCCCCTGCGGGTTTACCGGACCGAAAGGCGCCGCCACGCCGACGTTGCGTAAATCAAGTTTAGGATCGCGCTCGTGGAGCACGTGGTCGTTATAGGTAAAGCTGACGAGCAGGCCGTTCGGGCTGAAGACATGGACGTGGCTTCCGCCGCGCAGCGCGCCAGGAGTGTACGGCGAAGTGATATCCATCGCGTCCAGGTTGCTCAACTGGCCGTGATGCGCAATCACCCCCTGACGATGATGAAAATCGTAGTGCCAGTCTGCATCCGGGTTTTTCGGACCGTGGATAAACACGTATTTTTCCTGCGTGGGATGAACGGTCACCACGCCGACGTGCGCGCCGTCAGTGGCGCGATAAACCACCTCCACCTCACCCGTGCCGACGTTGACCCGCTCGATGGTTTCACCGGTGAACGACGCACCTGACGGGCGCACGTCATAGACCAGCCACTGGCTGTCCGGCGTCCAGGTATTGATGTTGGTCAGCTGGTGGTTGCGGGAAGCGAAGGTGATTTGTTTCATGAGGATACCCTGATGCACAGTTATCGCATCAGGGTATAGCAAGCGGGTGTTTAGTTCAGCACAAACTTCTCAATCGCGTAGGCAACGCCGTCTTCCAGGTTGGATTTGGTGACAAAATTAGCCACTTCTTTCACCGACGGAATAGCGTTTTCCATCGCCACGCCCATGCCCGCGTATTCAATCATCGCGATGTCGTTTTCCTGATCGCCCAGAGCCATGATTTCATCCGGCTTAATGCCCAGCGCGTCAGCCAGCGATTTAACGCCGGTGCCTTTATTGACGCGTTTATCGAGTATTTCGAGGAAGTACGGCGCACTTTTCAGCACGGTGTATTTCTCTTTCACCTCGGCCGGAATGCGTGCAATCGCCTTATCCAGGATCTCCGGCTCGTCGATCATCATCACTTTCAGGAACTGGGTCGCCGGATCCATTTTCTCGGCTTCACAGAACACCAGCGGAATGGTCGCAACGTAGGATTCATGTACCGTGTAGTAGCTGATATCACGGTTGGCGGTGTAAAGCGTATTGCGATCGAGGGCGTGGAAGTGGGAACCCACCTCACGGGACAGTTTTTCCAGGAACCGGTAGTCGTCATAGTTCAGCGCGGTTTGCGCAACCGTACTGCCATCTGCGGCTTTCTGCACCAGCGCGCCGTTATAGGTGATGCAGTAATCACCCGGCTGATTCATGTGCAGCTCTTTCAGGTAGCTGTGCACGCCAGCATACGGACGCCCCGTGGTCAGAACCACATTCACGCCCTTTGCGCGCGCCGCGGCGATCGCGTTTTTAACAGCTGGAGAGATGGTGTGGTCCGGCAACAGCAGCGTGCCGTCCATATCGATTGCAATGAGTTTGATAGCCATGAGTTCCCCGGAATAAATGAGTGCTGCCTCATGCTAACGCGATTAAGCACACAAAAATAGAGCTACATTGCGCAACAGGAACACCCCTTTTACGTTTATCCCGGGGAACAAAGGCTTACTCGCGGGTGAGAACGATTTTACCAAACGCGCCGCGATCCAGATGTTCAAGTGCCTGTTCAAGCTCGTTAAAGCGGTAGCGATGCTCAATCACCGGCTTCAGTCCCGTGACGTCAACAGCGCGAACGAAATCTTCCAGCGCCCTGCGGTGTCCTACGCCGATCCCCTGAATGACGGGAGATTTCAGCAACAGTTCGCCAGCAGAGAGTGAAATGTCAGTTCCGGCCAGCACGCCAATGACCGATATGCGTCCATGAACGGCAACGGCGCGCAGGGAATGCTTCAGGTTCTCGCCCCCCACGGTTTCAATAATATGGTCAATGCCGCGATCCTGAGTCAGCGCCAGCGCCTCTTCAGCCCAGTCGCCTTTCAGGCGGTTGATGCCCTGGCTGGCCCCCAGCGTTTTGGCCAGCGCCAGCTTTTCATCGCTCCCGGACGTAACAATGACCTCTGCGCCGTGCGCTTTGGCAATTTGCAGGGCGAAAATCGCCACGCCGCCCGTCCCCTGTACCAGCACCGATTGCCCGGCGCGCAGCTGGCCGCGTTCCACCAGCGCGAACCAGGCGGTAAGCCCTGCACAGGGTAAGGTGCTGGCCTCTGCGTCATCCAGGGTTTCCGGCGATACCGCCAGCGCGTCTTCCTTCACAATCACATATTCGGCCAGCATTCCCTGGAAGTATCCGCCGGACGTTCTATAGGGCAAATTGCGCGCGTCCGCCTGCGGTTTACCGTCGATCCACTCCGGGAAAAAGGTTGAGATAACGCGAGCGCCAGGCTGGAAACGCGTGACGCCTTCACCAACGCTGTCTACGACGCCCGCCATGTCAGACGCCGGGGTAAACGGGAAGGAGAGCGGAATCGGCATCGTGCCTTCAATCACCATTTTATCGCGATAGTTGAGCGCAACGGCATTCACCCGCACGCGTACTTCACCCGGGCCTGGCTGTGGAATGGGCTCCTGAGTGAGTGTGAGGCTCTCGCGCCCGAGGGCGTTCATCGTCCAGCGTTGCATTGTCTCTGTCATTTTTCTCTCCTGCGATCAAATAAGCTTCAGTACCGACAGTCTAGCGTTGACTCTTCGTCACCAGTGGCGATAAGTTTTCTCTTTATTGATGCCTGAATGGATACAATCCATGACCGATACGCTGAAAGATATTCCTGTTTTTGTCGCTGCCGTGGAGGCAGGAAGCTTTGCACAGGCCGCAGTTCGCCTGCACCTGTCGCGCTCGGCGGTGGGAAAAAGCATTGCTCGCCTTGAGGAACGCCTGGGAGTACGGCTCTTTCAGCGCACCACCCGCAGCCAGAGGCTGACCGATAACGGCGCCCTTTTTTATGAACGCTGCCTGCGCGCGCTGGAGGAGATTCGGGGCGCAGAGTCGCTGCTTGAAACGGGGAAACAGCAGGTCAGCGGCCGCCTGCGCGTTGCCATGCCGGTACTCTTTGGCCGCCAGTGCGTCGCGCCGCTGTTGATTGAACTGGCGCAGGAACACCCCGGGCTTGAGCTTGAAATGTCGTTCAGCGACCGCGTGGTGGATCTGGTGGAGGAAGGGTTTGATATGGCGGTGCGTAACGGCACGCTTCAGGACAGCAGCGTGCTGGTCGCCAGAAAGCTGGGAGAACACCGCATGGTGCTGTGCGCCACGCCGGAGTATCTGCTGAAGAAAGGCCAGCCACAAAGCGTTAATGATTTATCCCAGCATACGGCCATCAACTATTTGAGCGCAGGCAGAGTGTTGTCCTGGCAGCTGATGGATAACGAAGGAACGTCGCACACCTTTACACCCCGGTCATCACTCAATATGGATGATTTGCAGGCGATCTGCGACGCTGCGCTGGCCGGACACGGCATTGCATGGCTGCCCTGCTGGATGGTCGTTAAAGAAATCCATCAGGGTAAACTCGTCCCGCTCCTGAAGCAGGCACCGGATGTGCATTTCAACGTTCATGCCGTGTGGCAGCAGACGCCGCATCTGCCGCTGAGGGTAAGAATAGCGATAGATACGCTGGCGAGCCGTTTACCATCCGTGATGTCGCTGGATATGCCTGCGCCCATAAAAAAGCCGCGCTAAACGCGCGGCCAGTTATCGTGCGGTATAACGTCGATTAAATATCGATATTTGCCGCTTTCAGGGCGTTCTCTTCGATGAAGGCACGACGTGGTTCTACCGCATCACCCATGAGGGTTGTGAACAGCTGGTCTGCAGCAATCGCGTCCTTAACGGTGACGCGCAGCATGCGACGGCTTTCCGGATCCATGGTGGTTTCCCACAGCTGCTCCGGGTTCATTTCACCCAGACCTTTATAGCGCTGGATCGCGAGGCCGCGACGGGACTCTTTCACCAGCCAGTCCAGCGCCTGCTCGAAGCTGGCTACCGGCTGACGACGTTCGCCACGTTCGATGAACGCATCGTCTTCAATCAGACCGCGCAGCTTCTCGCCTAGCGTGCAGATACGACGGTATTCCGGACCGGTCACAAACTCGTGCTCCAGCGGATAGTCGGTGTCGACGCCGTGAGTACGCACGCGAACGATCGGCTCGAACTGCTGATCGGCATTCTGCTGAACATCGCATTTCCACTGGCTGCCGTGCTGCTCTTTTTCGTTGAGATCGGTCACCAGGGCGTTCACCCAGCGTGTGACGGTCTGCTCGTCGCTCAGATCGGCTTCGGTCAGGGTTGGCTGATAAACCAGTTCCTTCAGCAGCGTTTTCGGATAACGACGTTCCATACGCGTGATCATTTTCTGCGTAGCGTTGAACTCGGACACCAGACGCTCCAGCGGCTCACCGGCCAGCGCAGGGGCGTGGGAGTTCGCATGCAGGGTCGCGCCATCAAGGGCGATCGCGATTTGGTACTGATCCATCGCTTCGTCATCTTTGATGTACTGTTCCTGCTTGCCTTTCTTCACTTTGTACAGCGGCGGCTGGGCAATGTATACGTGGCCACGTTCAACGATTTCAGGCATCTGACGATAGAAGAAGGTCAACAGCAGCGTACGAATGTGCGAGCCGTCGACGTCCGCATCGGTCATGATGATGATGCTGTGGTAGCGCAGTTTGTCCGGGTTGTACTCGTCACGGCCGATACCGCAGCCCAGCGCGGTGATGAGCGTCGCCACTTCCTGAGAAGAGAGCATCTTGTCGAAGCGCGCCTTCTCAACGTTGAGGATTTTACCCTTCAGCGGCAGGATAGCCTGGTTCTTACGGTTACGACCCTGCTTCGCAGAGCCGCCCGCGGAGTCCCCTTCCACGAGGTACAGTTCGGACAATGCCGGGTCGCGTTCCTGACAGTCAGCCAGTTTGCCCGGCAGGCCTGCCAGGTCCAGCGCGCCTTTACGACGTGTCATTTCACGCGCTTTACGCGCCGCTTCACGGGCACGCGCCGCATCGATAATTTTGCCCACCACGATTTTCGCGTCGGACGGGTTTTCCAGCAGGTATTCGCTCAGCAGTTCGTTCATCTGCTGCTCAACCGCCGATTTCACCTCAGAAGAGACCAGCTTATCTTTGGTCTGTGAGGAGAACTTCGGATCCGGCACCTTCACGGAAACCACGGCAATCAGGCCTTCACGGGCATCGTCACCGGTGGCGCTGACTTTCGCTTTCTTGCTGTAGCCTTCTTTGTCCATGTAGGCGTTCAGGGTACGGGTCATCGCCGCACGGAAGCCTGCAAGGTGAGTACCACCATCACGCTGTGGAATGTTGTTGGTAAAGCAGTAGATGTTTTCCTGGAAACCATCGTTCCACTGCAGCGCCACTTCCACGCCGATACCGTCTTTTTCGGTGGAGAAGTAGAAGATATTCGGGTGAATAGGCGTTTTGTTCTTGTTCAGATACTCAACGAACGCCTTGATACCGCCTTCGTAGTGGAAGTGGTCTTCTTTGTTATCACGCTTGTCGCGCAGGCGAATCGAGACGCCGGAGTTCAGGAACGACAGTTCACGCAGGCGTTTCGCCAGGATGTCGTACTCGAACTCGGTGACGTTGGTGAAGGTTTCGAGGCTCGGCCAGAAACGCACCATGGTACCGGTTTTGTCGGTGTCGCCCGTAACGGCCAGCGGTGCCTGCGGCACGCCGTGCGTATAAAGCTGACGGTGGATTTTGCCTTCGCGCTGGATAACCAGCTCCAGCTTCTGCGACAGGGCGTTTACTACCGAAACACCTACGCCGTGCAGGCCGCCGGAAACTTTATAGGAGTTATCGTCGAACTTACCGCCTGCGTGCAGGACGGTCATGATCACTTCCGCTGCAGAGACGCCCTCTTCCGGGTGAATACCGGTTGGGATGCCACGACCGTCATCGGTGACGGAGACGGAGTTGTCCGCATGGATGGTGACCACGATGTCTTTACAGTGACCCGCGAGCGCTTCGTCGATAGCGTTATCTACCACCTCGAATACCATGTGGTGCAGACCGGTGCCGTCATCCGTGTCGCCGATATACATACCCGGGCGCTTACGCACCGCATCCAGCCCTTTCAGGACTTTGATACTGGAGGAGTCATAAGAATTCGACATCAACGTTTCTCGCTCATTTCAACTTGGGTTAATCCGTTATTTTACCCTTTTCCACGGTAAACATCTTCGAATTTTCGTCCGACATGTCTATAACGTGTTCAGCGCTTATCGCGCTAACGAAAACCTGCGACTGCGTGGCTTTTAAGCGGCTGGCAAGCAGCCCGCGCCGCGCGTCGTCAAGTTCCGAGGCAAAATCATCTATCAGGTACAGGCAGCGTCTTCCGCTCTCGCGGGTGAGAAACTCTCCCTGTGCCAGGCGCAGCGCACACATCAGGAGCTTGAGCTGCCCGCGCGACAGCGTGTCTTCCACCGGCGCACCGTCAGCACGAATGCGGAAATCCGCCTTGTGCGGGCCGTGCGCGGTATAGGTCAACATGCGGTCGCGCTCGAAGTTTCTCTCTAACACCTCGGCATAGTCCGTCTCTTTTTCCCAGCCGCGCTGGAAGGAGAAGGTGAGAGAGAATTCAGGTAAAAACTGTTTGCAGGTGTCGGCCATGTCTTCGGCGATACCAGCGCTGTATTCGGCACGCCAGCGGCTAATCTGTTCCGCAAGAGGGATTAACTCCATGTCCCACGGACGCAGCTGGGCGTAGCGCGTCACCTGGCGCAGCGCGGCGTTACGCTGCTTGAGCAGACGCTTCAGGTTGCTCCAGGCGTTAAAGAATCCGGCTTCGTTGTGAAAGCATCCCCAGTCGAGGAACGCTCTTCTGTATTTGGGGCCGCCGTTGAGTAAAGTAAACCCCTCGGGCGTTATCAGCTGCATCGGCATCAGCAGCGCAAGCTCCGCCACTTTATGGCCGTCAGTGCCGTCGATGCGCACCTTGCTGTCGCCCTGCTTGTCTTTGGTCAGGCCGATCGCGGTTTCCCGCTCCGCCCCCTGCAAACGCCCGTGCAGAACAAAGGATTCCTGCTCGTGGCGAATGACGCGACCAATCTGCAAACTGCGAAACGCCCGACCGTGGCCGAGCGTATAGATGGCCTCAAGCACGCTGGTTTTGCCGCTGCCGTTTGCGCCAACCAGGAAGTTAAAGCCGGGGGATAAAGCGAGATCCGCGCTTTCGATATTGCGAAAGTCGCGGATCAACAGACGGGTGAGCGACATTACAGTCTCATTGGCATGACAACATAGGCAGCCGACTGTGATGCGGCATCTTCAATCTGTACGCTTGAAACGGAGTCGGTCAGCAGAATGCGCACGTTTTCGCATTTCAGCGCATTCAGCACATCCAGTACGTAGCTGACGTTAAAGCCGATTTCCATCTCAGCCCCGGCGTAGGTGACGTCCAGAATCTCTTCTGCCTCTTCCTGCTCCGGGTTGTTAGCGGTGATTTTGATCTGGTTTTCACTCACGTACAGGCGCACGCCGCGGAATTTCTCGTTAGAGAGGATGGCGGCACGGGCAAAGGCCTGCTTGAGGCTGTCGCAGCCTGCTTCCAGCGTTTTGTCCGGATTCTTCGGCAATACGCGGCGATAATCCGGGAAACGACCGTCAACCAGCTTAGACGTGAAGACAAAATCACCCACGTGTGCACGGATGTTGTTGCTGCCGATCTGCACGCGCAGCGGCGTGTCGCCACCGTCGAGCATACGCATCAGCTCAATCACCCCTTTACGCGGCACGATCACCGAATGGTTTGGCAGTGAGTCGCCAATCGGCATAGAACAGACCGCCAGACGGTGGCCGTCGGTTGCCACGGTACGCAGCTCTTCACCTTCGGTTTCGAACAGCATGCCGTTTAAGTAGTAACGAACGTCCTGATGCGCCATGGAAAACTGCGTGGCTTCAATCAGACGCTTCATCGTCGCCTGAGGCAGGGTGAATTCAACTTCGCTCTGCCAGTCGTCCAGGTTCGGGAAGTCCGCTGCTGGCAGCGTGGAGAGCGAGAAACGGCTGCGGCCAGAACGCACCAGCATACGGTCGCCTTCCAGCTGCACGGCGATTTCAGCGCCTTCCGGCAGCCCGCGGCAGATATCAAAGAATTTACGTGCCGGAACCGTGGTCGCGCCCGCGTCGTGCGGCTGCGTCAGCGTAACGCGCGCGATCATTTCCATTTCCAGATCTGTACCGGTCAGCGACAGCGTACCGTCCGCGACCTGAAGCAGCAGGTTTCCGAGAATAGGCAGCGTTGGGCGACCGCCTAATGGGCCACTCACCTGTTGCAGCGGTTTTAATAAATGTTCACGTTCAACGGTAAATTTCATAGCGTCACGATGATAATGTTCTGATTAGATTGGAAAAATCTTCTTTTATGTCGTGGCTTTCTTCGCGTAACTGCTCAATCTTGCGACAAGCGTGCAGTACGGTCGTATGGTCACGGCCACCAAACGCATCCCCGATTTCCGGCAGACTGTGGTTGGTTAACTCCTTTGCCAGCGCCATCGCCATCTGACGCGGACGCGCCACCGAGCGGGAACGACGTTTAGACAGTAAATCTGCCACTTTGATCTTGTAGTACTCAGCCACCGTCTTTTGAATATTGTCGATAGTGACCAGTTTTTCCTGCAATGCCAGCAAATCGCGCAGCGCTTCACGCACAAAATCGATGGTGATCGCACGACCGGTGAAGTTGGCATTGGCGATAACGCGGTTCAGTGCCCCCTCCAGCTCACGGACGTTGGAGCGCAGACGCTTGGCAATGAAGAACGCCACTTCACCCGGCAGGCGAATGTCATTTTCATCGGCTTTCTTCATCAGGATCGCGACGCGGGTTTCCAGCTCCGGTGGCTCGATCGCCACGGTCAGGCCCCAGCCGAAGCGGGATTTCAGACGATCTTCAACGCCGTTGATCTCTTTTGGGTAACGATCCGAGGTCAAAATGATCTGCTGATTGCCTTCCAGCAGGGCATTGAAGGTGTGGAAAAACTCTTCCTGCGATCGTTCTTTATTGGCAAAGAACTGGATGTCATCGATCAGCAGCGCGTCAACGGAACGATAGTAGCGTTTAAACTCTTCGATCGCATTGTTTTGCAGGGCTTTTACCATGTCCTGAACGAAGCGTTCGGAGTGCATATACACCACTTTGGCATTGGGCTTGCGCGCCATGATGCCGTTGCCCACCGCATGCAGCAGGTGCGTTTTACCCAGACCCGTGCCGCCATAAAGGAACAGCGGGTTGTAGGCTCCACCGGGATTATCAGCAACCTGACGAGCCGCCGCGCGCGCCAGCTGGTTCGATTTACCTTCAACGAAGTTATCGAACGTGTGTTTCACGTTAACGTTAGAGCGGTAGGTTGGCTCAGCCGGTGCAGGGACATTATCCCAGCCCTGACGAGCGGGTGCGACGCGAGGGGCCGGAGCAGGAGCGGCCTGAGCAGGCGCTGCGACGTTCACGGTTTCACGTACGGTTTGGGTGACCGGCTTTGTGCCCACTTCAAAGCGCAGCTGCGGGGCATCTGACCCACAGAAATCGTTCAGCAGTCCATTGATGTTATTAAGGTACTTGTCCCTTACCCAATCGAGCACAAAACGGTTTGGCGCATACAAAGCCAGCGTGTTATCGCTCAGTTCCGCCTGCAACGGGCGGATCCACATACTGAATTCTGTGGCTGGTAACTCATCCTGCAATCGGGCAAGACACTGCTGCCAAAGCGAAAGTGACACGGCGGACTCCACTCGAACAATAAAAGAAAACTATTGAATATTCATGATTGTTGGCGCACATCGACATGACCCTGTGTAAAGGGGGACGTGCGAATTGCTATCTGCAATTTATCCTGACCAGGATCCTGGGATCCCGATCGGGACCGCGGATCATAGCCTAAACTGAGCCAGAGATCTTCTGTTTCTCACAGTTTCTTCCCGATTTATCCACAGGAAGATCCAGAACCGGGTAAGTGTAAACGATCCTGGCGCGAGTGCCCCGCGATTTAGTCCGCATATTGGAAAAATTAATGAGCACAGACAATTTATTGCTTAAATGATCTAACGAAGATCCGGGACGATCCTTGCGCTTTGTCGGTGAGCCCGTATAATCCTCGACCCGGCGCGTGATGCTCATCTTCCTGCGTCGTCCGTTGCTCATTTTCCACGCGAAAACGTGCGGAAATACGCGGGAAATAAGGAAAGAGAATTGACTCCGGAGTGTACAATTATTACAATCCGGCCTCTTTAATCACCCACGCTGAGGCGTTAGTCGTTCGAAACTCGTTCGGGTATACGCAAAAGTCAGTGAATTTATTCAAGTTTAGGTAGAAATCGCCATGAAACGCACTTTTCAACCGTCTGTACTGAAGCGCAACCGTTCTCACGGCTTCCGTGCTCGTATGGCTACTAAAAATGGTCGTCAGGTTCTGGCACGTCGTCGTGCTAAAGGCCGCGCTCGTCTGACCGTTTCCAAGTAATAAAGCTAACCCCTGAGTGGTTAAGCTAGCATTTCCCAGGGAGTTACGTTTGTTAACTCCCGCTCATTTCACTTTCGTCTTCCAGCAGCCACTACGGGCTGGCACGCCGCAAATCACCATCCTCGGCCGCCAAAATTCGCTGGGGCATCCCCGCATCGGTCTCACAGTCGCCAAGAAAAATGTTAAGCGTGCGCATGAACGCAATCGGATTAAACGTCTGACGCGTGAAAGCTTCCGTTTACGTCAGCACGAACTGCCTTCAATGGATTTCGTGGTGGTGGCTAAAAAGGGGGTTGCCGACCTCGATAACCGTGCTCTCTCGGAAGCGTTGGAAAAATTATGGCGCCGCCACTGTCGCCTGGCTCACGGGTCCTGATAGCCCTCATTCGGGTCTATCAACGCCTGATTAGTCCGCTACTCGGGCCGCACTGCCGTTTCACACCAACATGCTCAAGCTACGGAATTGAGGCATTGCGCAGGTTTGGAGTGATAAAAGGCAGTTGGTTGACGGTGAAACGCGTATTAAAATGCCACCCTTTACACCCCGGTGGAGACGACCCCGTCCCTCCAGGACCCTTTGATACCAGAGAACACTAACGATGGATTCGCAACGCAATCTTCTTATCATCGCTTTGTTGTTCGTGTCTTTCATGATCTGGCAGGCATGGGAGCAGGATAAAAATCCTCAACCCCAGCAGCAGACCACGCAGACTACGACCACCGCAGCGGGTAGCGCCGCCGACCAGGGCGTACCGGCCAGTGGCCAGGGGAAACAGATTACGGTTAAGACCGATGTGCTTGAGCTGACAATCAACACCCGTGGTGGTGATGTTGAGCAGGCGCTGCTGTTGACCTACCCGAAAGAGCTGAAGTCTAACGAACCGTTCCAGTTACTGGAAACCACGCCTGAGTTTATCTACCAGGCGCAGAGCGGCCTGACCGGTCGTGATGGCCCGGATAACCCGGCTAACGGTGCGCGTCCACTGTATACCGTCGAGAATGACACCTTTGTGCTGGCTGATGGCCAGAACGAACTCGTTATCCCGATGACCTATACCGACGCCGCAGGCAACACCTTCACCAAAACCTTCACCCTGAAACGCGGTGAGTATGCGGTGAACGTGGGCTACAGCGTACAGAACGCCAGTGCGAAACCGCTGGAACTGTCCACCTTTGGCCAGCTGAAGCAGTCCATCAATCTGCCGTCTCACCGTGACACCGGAAGCAGCAACTTTGCGCTGCATACCTTCCGTGGCGCGGCGTACTCCACGCCAGACGCGAAGTATGAGAAATACAAATTCGACACCATTGCCGATAACGAAAACCTGAACGTCAGCGCTAAAGGCGGTTGGGTGGCAATGCTGCAGCAGTATTTCGCCACTGCGTGGGTGCCAAATAACGACGGTACCAACAACTTCTATACCGCGAACCTGGGCAACGGTATTGCAGCCATCGGCTACAAATCTCAGCCGGTTCTGGTACAGCCGGGTCAAACCGGTAAGCTGGCAAGCACCCTGTGGGTCGGCCCGGAAATTCAGGACAAAATGGCCGCTGTTGCGCCGCACCTGGATCTGACCGTGGATTACGGTTGGTTGTGGTTCATCTCTCAGCCGCTGTTTAAGCTGCTGAAGTTCATCCACAGCTTCCTGGGTAACTGGGGCTTCTCCATCATCGTTATCACCTTCATCGTTCGTGGCATCATGTACCCGCTGACTAAAGCGCAGTACACCTCCATGGCGAAGATGCGCATGCTGCAGCCGAAGATTCAGGCAATGCGTGAGCGTCTGGGCGATGACAAACAGCGCCAGAGCCAGGAAATGATGGCCCTGTACAAAGCAGAGAAAGTGAACCCACTGGGTGGCTGCTTCCCTCTGCTGATTCAGATGCCAATCTTCCTTGCGCTGTACTACATGCTGATGGGTTCCGTTGAGCTGCGCCACGCGCCGTTCGCCCTGTGGATCCATGACCTGTCCGCACAGGACCCGTACTACATCCTGCCGATCCTGATGGGCGTGACGATGTTCTT
Organism: Enterobacter vonholyi; assembly: GCF_008364555.1. Lineage (GTDB taxonomy): Bacteria > Pseudomonadota > Gammaproteobacteria > Enterobacterales > Enterobacteriaceae > Enterobacter > Enterobacter vonholyi. The sequence goes on along the minus strand of NZ_VTUC01000012.1, from coordinate 43,767 downwards.
CATCCAGAAGATGTCGCCGACCACCGTGACCGACCCGATGCAGCAGAAGATCATGACCTTTATGCCGGTCATCTTTACCGTGTTCTTCCTGTGGTTCCCGTCAGGTCTGGTGCTGTACTATATCGTCAGCAACCTGGTGACCATCATCCAGCAGCAGCTGATTTACCGTGGTCTGGAAAAACGTGGCCTGCATAGCCGCGAAAAGAAAAAGTCCTGATTCGGTAAGTTAACGCTAAAATAAGGGCGGTCGATTGACCGCCTTTTTTATTTGTATTGAACGAGACCAACCATGAGCCATAACGACACTATCGTCGCCCAGGCAACCCCACCGGGACGCGGTGGTGTAGGCATTCTGCGCATCTCCGGCCTGAAGGCGCGCGAGGTGGCCGAAGCGGTGCTGGGTAAACTGCCAAAGCCGCGCTACGCTGATTACCTGCCGTTTAAAGATACCGACGGCACGCCGCTGGACCAGGGCATTGCGCTGTGGTTCCCAGGCCCTAACTCCTTCACCGGCGAAGACGTGCTCGAGCTTCAAGGCCACGGCGGCCCGGTTATCCTCGACCTGCTGTTAAAACGTATCCTGACCCTGCCGGGCCTGCGCATTGCCAAGCCGGGCGAGTTCTCCGAACGTGCCTTCCTCAACGACAAGCTCGACCTGGCGCAGGCTGAGGCCATTGCTGACCTGATCGACGCCAGTTCTGAACAGGCGGCCCGCTCCGCCCTTAACTCCCTGCAGGGGGCATTCTCCGCGCGTGTGAATCACCTTGTGGAAGCACTTACTCACCTGCGCATCTACGTGGAAGCGGCTATCGACTTCCCTGATGAGGAGATCGACTTCCTCTCTGACGGTAAAATCGAAGCTCAGCTCAACCAGGTGATGAGCGATCTCGACGCCGTTCGCGCCGAAGCGCGCCAGGGCAGCCTGCTGCGCGAAGGGATGAAGGTGGTGATTGCCGGACGTCCTAACGCCGGCAAATCGAGCCTGCTGAACGCCCTGGCGGGCCGTGAAGCGGCAATCGTGACCGACATTGCCGGCACCACTCGCGACGTGCTGCGCGAGCACATCCACATCGACGGCATGCCTCTGCACATCATCGACACCGCCGGTCTGCGCGATGCCAGCGACGAGGTTGAGCGCATCGGTATCGAACGCGCCTGGCAGGAGATCGAGCAGGCCGACCGCGTGCTGTTTATGGTGGACGGCACCACGACCGACGCCGTTGACCCGGCAGAGATCTGGCCGGACTTTATTGCCCGTCTGCCTGCCAAACTGCCGATCACCGTGGTACGTAATAAGGCAGACGTGACAGGCGAAACGCTGGGCATCAGCGATGTGAATGGTCACTCACTAATCCGCCTGTCGGCGCGTACCGGTGAAGGCGTGGACGACCTGCGTAACCATCTCAAGCAGAGCATGGGCTTTGATACCAGCATGGAAGGCGGCTTCCTGGCGCGTCGCCGTCACCTGCAGGCGCTGGAAGAGGCGGCTAACCACCTTGTCCAGGGTAAAGCGCAGCTGATCGGCGCGTGGGCGGGTGAACTGCTGGCGGAAGAGCTGCGTCTGGCGCAGCAGAATCTGAGCGAGATCACCGGGGAGTTTACCTCGGACGATCTGCTGGGACGGATCTTCTCAAGCTTCTGTATTGGTAAATAATTCCCGCTAATCAATGGTGATTTCCTCCTGGGAAATCACCATTGTCCAAATGGCAACTCGCCTAATCCCTTTTCACCCCCTATCCTGCATGCCTGCATCTATGGGGGGTTTATGGCGCGTTTTCTGTTTTGTAGTTTCGCATTAGTTCTGCTTTATCCGTCCGGTATTGATATGTATCTGGTGGGATTACCGCATATCGCCCGCGATCTGGGCGCCAGCGAAGCGCAGCTGCACATCGCGTTTTCGGCCTACCTCGCGGGGATGGCGTCGTCGATGGTGTTTGCCGGAAAGATCGCGGATAAGGCAGGCCGTCAGCCTGTCGCTATCTCCGGTGCCATCGTTTTTGCCCTGGCGTCCCTTCTCTGCTCACAGGCGCAAAACAGCACCGTGTTTCTGACCGGGCGCTTTATCCAGGGCATCGGGGCGGGCGGTTGCTACGTGGTGGCGTTTGCCATTTTGCGCGACACTTTAAGCGCCCAGCGTCGCGCCAAAGTGCTGTCGATGCTGAACGGCATTACCTGCATCATCCCGGTGCTGGCCCCGGTCGTGGGCTATCTGATCATGCTGAAATTCCCGTGGCAGAGCCTGTTCTGGACCATGGCGGCGATGGGCGCGCTGGTGTTTATCCTGTCGATCGCCGTGCTGAAAGAGACCCACCCGGGCTCGCAGAATACCGGCCATACCGCAACTATTCACCCGGCAGAGAAGCTTCTCAACCGCTTTTTCCTCAGCCGTCTGGCCGTGACCACGTTAAGCGTGGCGGTGATCCTGACCTATGTAAACGTTTCCCCGGTTTTGCTGATGGAGACCATGGGCTTCGATCGCGGTCAGTATTCAACGGTGATGGCATTAACCGCGATGGTCAGTATGGCCGTTTCGTTTTCGACGCCGTTTGCGCTAAATGTTTTCAGCCAGCGCACATTGATGCTGACCTCACAGGTTTTATTCCTCGCCGCCGGCGCGGTCCTGGCGACCACCAGCTCACATGCGGTCATGCTGGCGGGTATTACGCTGATTTGTGCCGGGTTCTCGGTTGGCTTTGGCGTAGCGATGAGCCAGGCGCTTGGCCCATTTTCGCTGCGGGCAGGCGTGGCAAGCTCGGTACTGGGGATCGCGCAGGTCTGCGGCTCGTCGATGTGGATTTGGCTGGCGGCGGTCATCGGGCTTAACGCGCTGAATATGCTGATCGGGGTTCTGATTGGCTGTAGCATATTGTGCATTACCTTACTTATGGTCATCCAGCCCGCGGCGCACTATGAAGAAGCCCATCAGCAGTCTCGATCTTAACCTGTTGCTGTGCCTGCAGCTTTTGCTGCAGGAGCGCAGCGTCACCAAAGCGGCAAAGCGGATGAACGTGACGCCGTCGGCTGTGAGCAAATCGCTGGCCAAGCTGCGCGACTGGTTCGAAGACCCGCTGTTTGTCAAAACGCCGCTAGGGCTGCTGCCGACGCCGCTAACGGTGAGTCTTGAGCAGGATCTGGCTGACTGGATGCAAATCGGCAACCAGATCCTCGATAAATTTCACCATGATTCTCCGGGCGGGCTGACGTTCGTGCTGGCCGCGGAAACGCCGTTGATGCTGATCCGCTTCAATGCTCTACTGGAGCAGGTGAACCAGCGCTATCCGCAGGCTACGGTGAAAATGCGCCACTGGGATTACGACTCTCTGGACGCCATTACGCGTGGAGAGGTAGATCTGGGATTCACCGGACGCGAAACGCACCCGCGATCGCGTGAATTGCTGAAGCTAATGCCGTGGTTCATCGACTATGAGATCCTGTTCAGCGACCGTCCGTGCGTGTATCTGCGTGAGGATCACCCCGCGCTACAGGATGAATGGAACCTCGAGACCTTTCTGCGCTACCCTCACATCAGCATCTTCTGGGAACGCAGCGACACCTGGGCACTGGACGAAGTGCTAAAGGAGATGGGTCGGGAGAGAAACATTGCCATGAGCGTGCCGGGCTTTGAGCAGTCGATGTTTATGGCAGCACAGCCCGGTCATAACTATATCGCCACGGCTCCGCACTACTGCCATCACTACAATGAACTCCACCAGCGGAAGCTGATCGCGCTTCCTATTCCCATTGACGAAGCGCAGGCTGAAAAGCTCACCGTTCCCTTCACGCTGATCTGGCATAAACGGAACAGTCATAATCCGAAAATTCTATGGTTGCGGGAAACCATCAAGGCGCTGTACGGTGCGAGCGATCCAATTTTTGCCTAAGAAAATGTAAAGTTCGGTCCTAAGGCTTCTCTTACTCCCATTTACTGATTAAAACAGGAGTCAAGTTAAGCGATAATCATGTAACCGTTTAACCGATTACGACCATTATCAAGGAGCGAAAAATGGCTACGCACTTTGCAAGAGGGATACTTACGGAAGGACGTCTCGTATCGGCAAGAATTTCTTCAGTCTGTCACCGTGAAGCACTCGCTCTCCCGGAACACCGGAGGACGCGGTTTTTAGCGTCCAGAGCACTTCTCGCAGAACTGCTGTTTATGCTGTACGGCACCAGCGAGCTGCCGGACATCATTACCCAACCCGAAGGCCGCCCGGTCTTTGTCGACCCGGATCTCCCTCGTTTTTCGATTGCCTACGCGGGCAATATCATTGGCGTCGCGCTGACCACCGAAGGGGATTGTGGGCTCGATATGGAACTTCAGCGCGCAACGCGCAGCTTCCATGGCGGTAACGCACATGAAGACTATCCGCTCTCCAGCAATGAGAAGCTGTGGGTACGCAACCAGAACGATCCTGTCGAAGCCCGAGCCCAGCTCATTACCCTGCGCCAGAGCATTCGTAAGCTCTGCGGATGCGCCTCAGACGACGCCAGCCTGCTGCAGCTGTTGCCTGGCTCCGGACGTCTGCGTGCCGCCCAGGCCACGCTGGTGGAGGCACTCAGTGACGCAGAGGATGTGCTCATTTGGTCCATTGCGGTTACCCCTGCCATCGAACGCATGAAAATCTGGGAATTTGACAGTCAACAGGGATGGCGTAGCCTTCCTGATGTGCCCGAGCGCGCCAACGAGCCCGCCGCACGCCTGATGCGTTTAACCAGTTTACCGACAGAAAAAGCATTCACCCTTAGCTGATCCAATCAGGGTCATCATGATGAAACAGGAGTAATCATGTCTGATACGTTGAAAGTAGTTACGTTACTGGGAAGCCTGCGCAAAGGTTCATTTAACGGGATGGTTGCCCGCACGCTGCCACAGCTGGCACCGGCAGGTATGGAAATTAGCGCCCTGCCGTCTATTGGCGATATTCCGCTGTATGATGCGGACGTCCAGCAGGAAGAAGGGTTCCCGCAGAGCGTCGAGGCGCTGGCAGAGCAGATCCGCCAGGCTGACGGCGTGGTCATCGTCACGCCGGAATATAACTACTCGGTTCCGGGTGGCCTGAAGAATGCCATCGACTGGCTGTCCCGTTTACCTGAACAGCCTCTGTCAGGCAAACCGGTGCTGATCCAGACCAGCTCAATGGGCGCAATTGGCGGCGCTCGCTGCCAGTATCATCTGCGTCAGATCCTGGTATTCCTGGATGCGATGGTGATGAACAAGCCGGAATTTATGGGCGGTGTGATTCAGAACAAGGTCGACCCGCAAACGGGTGAGGTGGTGGATCAGAGCACGCGCGACCATCTCTCTGGCCAGCTGACGGCGTTCGGGGATTATATTAAGCGGGTAAAAGCCTGATAAAAAAGCCCGGTGGCGCTAACGCTTACCGGGCCTACACTCTTCAGTAGGTCAGGTAAGCGAAGCGCCACCTGACACCACAAACCGCACCTTAGTGCGCGTCAATAAACACAATCTTCAGCACAAACAGCAGCGCCACAATAATGACGCAAGGGCTGAGGTCGCGGAAGCGGCCGGTACCGATCTTCATTACGCAGTAAGAGATAAAGCCCAGCGCGATACCTTCGGTAATCGAGAAGCTGAACGGCATCATCACGGCGGTAATAAAAGCCGGCACCGCTTCGGTTAAATCATCCCACTTCACGCGAGACAGGCTGGAGGTCATCAGCACCCCCACATAGATCAGCGCGCCGGCCGCCGCGTACGGAGGCACCATGCCCGCCAGTGGCGAGAGGAAGATCACCAGCAGGAACAGAATACCCACCACAACCGCCGTCAGGCCGGTACGGCCGCCCACGGACACGCCGGAAGAGGATTCAATGTAAGCGGTAACAGACGAGGTCCCGATAAATGAGCCGGTCACTGAGGAGATACTGTCCACAAACAGCGCCTGCTTCATGCGCGGGAATTTGCCTTTCTCATCTGCCAGACCCGCTTTGTCGGTCACGCCGATCAGCGTACCGGAGGAGTCGAACAGGTTCACCAGCATGAAGGAGAAAATCACGCCCGCCAGGCCCAGGTTCAGGGAACCCGCCAGATCAACATGACCAATAACGGTAGAAACGCTCGGTGGCGCGGAAACGATGCCGTTATAGTGAACGTCGCCCAGCATCCAGCCCAGCAGCGTGGTCACCACGATGGATACCAGCACTGCCGCGTGAATATTGCGGGAAGCGAGGATCGCGATGATAAAGAAGCCCAGCACGCCCAGCAGCACATTATGCGAGGTCAGGTGACCGATGCTCACCAGCGTATCCGGGTTCGCCACGATAACGCCGGCGTTTTTCAGCCCCATCATACCGATGAACAGACCGATACCGCTGGTAATGCCCACGCGCAGGCTCACGGGAATGTTTGCAATCATCCAGTAACGTACGCGGAAAATGGTCAGCAGCAGCAGGCCAACCGCGCCCCAGAAGATAGCGCCCATGCCCACCTGCCAAGGCAGACCCATCGCCTGAACAACCACGAACGCGAAGAACGCATTCAGGCCCATCGCCGGTGCCAATGCAACCGGCAGGTTAGCGAATACACCCATCAGAATGCTGCCAAGGGCGGCGATCAGGCAGGTGGTTACAAAGACGGCGCTGGTATCCATGCCAGCAACGCCCAGAATTTGTGGGTTCACAAAAACGATATAGACCATCGTCAGGAAGGTGGTGAAACCAGCGATCACTTCGGTGCGTGCCGTTGTGCCGTGCTCGCGCAGTTTAAAAACGCGCTCAAGCAGACCCTGACCAGATGTCTGGGTAGTGTGTTGTTGACTCATCATCAATTTCCGAACAAGGAGGGAAAATTCGTCGCTATCCTATACCAAAATGCGACAATAGTGGCGGTTACGTGATACTTTTTTCATTGATTTTGCTTATACGGCAACGATTGCGTCCCGGTGAACTGCCGTACGTAAACGTTAAACTTGTTAAAAGGGAAAGGCATGTCCGGAATTGAAGCGGTATTTTTCGACTGCGACGGTACGCTGGTCGACAGTGAGGTCATTTGTTCCCGCGCGTATGTCACCATGTTCCAGGAATTTGGCATTACTCTGGAACTCGAAGAGGTGTTTAAACGCTTTAAGGGCGTGAAGCTCTACGAGATCATCGACATCATTAACCAGGAACACGGTGTGGATCTGGCGAAAGCCGATCTGGAACCGGTGTACCGCGCGGAGGTCGCACGCCTGTTTGACTCCGAGCTGGAAGTTATCTCCGGGGCTAACGCATTGCTGGATGCGATGACGGTGCCGATCTGCGTGGTCTCCAACGGTCCGGTCAGCAAAATGCAGCACTCGCTGGGCAAGCTTGAGATGTTGCACCATTTCCCGGAAAAACTGTTCAGCGGCTACGATATCCAGCGCTGGAAGCCGGACCCGGCGCTGATGTTCCATGCGGCAAAAGCGATGAACGTTAACGTAGAGAATTGCGTTCTGGTGGATGACTCGTCTGCGGGTGCGCAGTCGGGGATTGATGCGGGGATGGAAGTGTTTTACTTCTGCGCCGACCCGCACAACAAGCCGATCGTTCATCCAAAAGTCACGACCTTCACCGATCTGGCGCAGCTACCCGAGCTGTGGAAGGCGCGCGGGTGGAATATTACGCGTTAAGTTGCCCCTCCCTGCAGGGAGGGCGACAGGTTTATCTGAAGAGCTTTTGAACAAACTCAGCATAGGCCGGACGCCAGACGTCCATTTCGTGATTCAGACCGGGGTACATCTTATAGTCGAATTTGATGCCCTGTTTTTCCAGCTCCGCTTTCAGACCGGCGATATCTTTGCCGGTCACCGAATCGCGCTCTCCCACGACGACGGTGAAGTTATGCAGCTGCCGGTTAATGGCCTCCGGCTGCTTAAAGCGTGCGGCCACGCCTTCGTCAGGCACGGTTGTTGTGGTAACGCCGCTGAACGTTCCCAGCCAGCCGAAGCTCTCCAGATGATTCATCCCGGAGACCAGCGCCTGATAACCGCCCTGTGACAACCCCGCCAGCGCCCGGCCGTCAGCATCTTTACGCACGTTGAAGCGTGTATCCACCAGCGGAATAATCTCGCTCATCAGTTCACGATCTGCGGCTTTCGCATTGAGCGGGTAGAAAGACTTCCGTCGTTCTGCCGGTGGGAAGTTCTCGGGGATGGCCTCAGTGCTGTCCGTCTCGGTGTCGGGTACCACCACCAGCATCGGTTTGATTTTCCCCTCGGCCATCAGGTTATCCATGATTTGCGGCAGACGGCCCTGGTCGATGGCCGAGAGCCCGGTATCCCCAAAACCATGGTAGAAGTAGAGAACCGGTAAGGGTTCCCCTGTGCCGTTGTAGCCAGGAGGAGTCCATACATAGACGCGGCGCTCTGACTTGAGCGACGGCGAGTGCCAGGTCAGGGTCGTCAGATCGCCATGCGGTACAGGACGATCGTCGAGAATACTGCCCGGAACCAGAATCAGGCTGGTATTCACCTGCCGCTGAGGTTTTTGATAGCGGCTTCCCGTGTCGACTGAACGGAAACCATCGATGTCGAAATAATATTCGTAGAGATTCGGGGCCATCGGCTCGCTTTTCCATGACCAGACGCCATTTTTCTCTTTCGTCATATCATGGGAAACCTGGCTTTCAGGCATTGACCCCGTCACCACGGAGACTCGCGTTGCGCCGGGTGCAAACAGGCGAAACGTAATGCTTTTATCCGCATTAACCCGGGTCACATAGTGGCTGACCGGGGTAGTCTGGTCAGGTGTGACCGGCAACGGTGCGGCAATAACGTCTGTTCCAGTACCGATCCCGATACTGATGGCCATCGCCAGGCACGCTAATGAATTTTTCATATCCCATCCTTTGCTGTTTTTTTCGTCTTACGTTAGCGCGTTTCGAACGTCAGGCTACGGATGAAGGGGAAAATTGTGATTACACTAGAAATAACAACGCCGGTGAGTACCGGCGTTGTTATCAGATGACAGGATTACTCTTTCGGATCTTTACCCGCCAGCAGCTTGTCCAGCTCGTCGCCGCCCACGTGACGGAAGTCCTGACCTTTCACGAAGTAGAAAATGTATTCGCAAATGTTCTGGCAGCGGTCGCCGATACGCTCGATGGAGCGCGCGCAGAACAGGGCGGTCAGTACGCTTGGGATCGTACGGGAATCTTCCATCATGTAGGTCATCAGCTGACGCACGATGCCTTCATACTCCTGATCGACCTTTTTGTCTTCACGGTAGATACGCACCGCTTCGTCAAGATCCATTCGCGCAAAGGCATCCAGTACGTCGTGAAGCATCTGCACGGTGTGGCGGCCCAGCGACTCCAGGCTCACCAGCAGCGGCTGGTGCTGCTGAGAGAACTTCTCCAGCGCGGTGCGGCAGATTTTATCCGCAACGTCGCCAATACGTTCCAGCTCGGCGATGGTTTTGATAATGGCCATCACCAGACGCAGGTCGCTCGCCGTCGGCTGACGTTTCGCGATAATGCGCACGCAGGCCTCGTCGATAGCGACTTCCATCATGTTGACGTTTTTGTCGCCTTCAATGACGCGTTTCGCCAGCTCGCTGTCCTGGTTGTGCATCGCCGTAATCGCATCAGAAAGCTGCTGCTCGACCATACCGCCCATGGTCATCACCTGGGTGCGAATGCTTTCCAGCTCTGCGTTGAACTGGCCGGAAATGTGTTTATTAAGATTGAGGTTGTCCATGGTTTCTCCACATGCACTAAGGCAAATCAACCGTAGCGGCCAGTAATATAATCTTCGGTTTGTTTCTTCGCGGGCTTAGTGAAGAGATCGTCCGTGTTGCTGAACTCAATCAATTCACCCAGGTACATAAACGCCGTGTGATCGGAGCAACGTGCAGCCTGCTGCATGTTATGGGTCACGATAACCACGGTGTAATCCTGCTTCAGCTCGGTGATCAGTTCTTCAATACGACCGGTTGAGATCGGGTCCAGCGCTGAACACGGCTCATCCAGCAGCAACACTTCCGGGCGAATCGCAATACCGCGCGCAATGCACAGACGCTGCTGCTGACCACCGGAGAGAGAGTAACCGCTCTGGTGCAACTTATCTTTGGTTTCGTTCCATAATGCGGCCTTGGTCAAAGCCCACTGCACGCGCTCGTCCATATCGGCGCGGGAGAGCTTTTCAAACAGGCGAACGCCAAAGGCGATGTTGTCATAAATGGACATCGGGAACGGCGTGGGTTTCTGGAACACCATTCCCACTTTGGCGCGCAGCAGGGCGATATCCTGAGCCTGGGTCAGAATATTTTCGCCATCGAGGATGATTTCCCCTTCAGCGCGCTGCTCCGGATAGAGCGAATACATTTTGTTAAAGGTACGCAGCAGCGTGGATTTCCCACAGCCGGACGGACCGATAAATGCCGTGACCTGGTTCTTCGCGATATCCAGGTTGATGTTCTTCAGGGCATGGAATTTGCCGTAGTAGAAGTTCAAATCACGAACCTGAATCTTACCCGGGGCAGTATCAACCATACTCATTGACTCATTTCCTCATTCGGCGCCGCGAGCTGCCGCGCCGTAAAAAATTAACCGTGTTTCTTCTTCGCGAAAATGACGCGCGCCAGAATGTTCAGCAACAGTACGCAAAGGGTAATGATCAGCACCCCGGCCCAGGCCAGCTGCTGCCATTCCGCAAATGGGCTCATCGCAAATTTAAAGATCGTCACCGGCAGGTTGGCGATCGGCTGCATCATGTCCGTGCTCCAGAACTGGTTGGAGAGGGACGTAAACAGCAGCGGTGCCGTTTCCCCCGCGATACGCGCAACCGCCAGCAGGATACCGGTCATGATCCCGGATACGGACGCCTTCAGCGTAATTGCAGAGATCATCTTCCATTTCGGCGTACCCAGTGCATAAGCCGCTTCACGCAGGCTGTCCGGCACCAGTTTCAGCATGTTCTCGGTGGTTCGAATCACAATCGGCACCTGCAGCAGCGCCAGGGCAATCACACCCGCCCAGCCGGAGAAGTGTTCCATCTGCGCTACAACAACGGTGTAAACGAACAGACCCACCACGATAGACGGGGCTGACAGCAAAATATCGTTAATGAAGCGAATCACTTCCGCCAGCCAGGATTTGCGACCGTATTCTGCCAGGTAAATCCCCGCCATGATGCCCAGCGGCGTGCCGAATACCGTTGCCCAGAGGATCAGCAATCCGCTGCCGGCCAGCGCATTCGCCAGGCCCCCCCCCGCCGTGTTCGGCGGCGGCGTCATTTCGGTGAACAGCGAGAGTGACATTCCGTCAATCCCCCGAACGATCGTCGAGAAGAGGATCCAGACCAGCCAGAACAGGCCGAATGCCATAGTCGCCATTGAGAGCGTCAGGGCAATACGGTTTTTCATGCGGCGTCTGGCCTGCATTTTGCGGCGGGATTCCGCCAGTTCAGCGGTAGCTTGCATTTCGAGAGTAGCCATTAGCGTGCTCCCTCATTTTTAGCGAGGCGCATAATCATCAGCTTGGAAATCGCCAGAACGATGAAGGTAATAACGAACAGAATCAGACCCAGCTCCATCAGCGCCGCCACGTGCAGCCCGGATTCCGCTTCCGCAAATTCATTAGCCAGCGCCGAGGTAATACTGTTACCCGGCATGTAGAGCGACGCGCTGTCGAGCTGGTAGGTGTTACCGATGATAAAGGTGACCGCCATGGTTTCACCCAGCGCACGACCCAAGCCTAGCATCACGCCTCCAATCACCCCATTTTTGGTGAACGGAAGTACAATGCGCCAGATAACTTCCCAGGTGGTGCAGCCGATGCCGTAGGCCGACTCTTTCATCATCACCGGCGTTTGTTCGAAGACATCGCGCATGACCGCCGCAATGTACGGAATAATCATAATGGCGAGGATCACACCTGCCGCCAGAATGCCGATACCGAAAGCCGGGCCAGAGAACAGGGCCCCCACAAACGGAATGGCAGAGAGGACATTACCCACCGGTTCCTGGAAATATGTAGCGAACAGTGGTGCAAAGATGAACAGGCCCCACATGCCGTAGACGATACTCGGAATAGCCGCCAGCAGTTCGATGGCAATACCCAGCGGACGACGCAGCCAGCCTGGCGCCAGCTCCGTCAGGAACAGGGCAATACCAAAGCTTACCGGAACCGCAATCAGCAGGGCGATGAACGAGGTTACCAGCGTGCCGTAAATCGGCACCAGAGCACCGTAGATGTCGTTCGGCGCGTCCCACTCTTTGGTCCACAGGAAGGAGAAACCGAATTTCTGGATGCTCGGCCATGAGGAGAAAATCAGAGACACGATAATGCCGCCCAGCAGCAATAGCACAATCAGCGCAGCCAGTTTGACCAGCGCGCTGAAAATCATGTCACCTTTTTTACCCGGAGGGTTAAATGCAGGCTTGGTTGCAGCCATAAATTACTCTTCTGTTTGAGACGTTTTTACGAATATGCCCGGTGGCGCTGACGCTTACCGGGCCTACAGCTTAAACCGTAGGGCGGGCAAGCTCAGCGCCACCCGCCATCTTCGTTAAATATATCCTGTTAGTACAGCGCTTTACCGCTGCTGTCTTTCACGTTGGTTTTCCATGCAGCACGAATCTGCTCAACCACGTTGTCCGGCAGGGTGGCGTAATCCAGAGCGTTAGCCTGTTTGCCGCCGTTTTTGTATGCCCAGTCGAAGAACTTCAGCACTTCAGCGCCCTGCTCAGGTTTCTTCTGCTCTTTGTGCACCAGGATGAAGGTGGTAGAGGTGATTGGCCATGCACCTTCGCCCTTCTGGTTAGTCAGATCCTGAGCGAAGGATTTGCTCCAGTCAGCGCCTTTGGCAGCGTTAGCAAAGTTCTCTTCGGTCGGGCTAACCGGTTTGCCGTCGGCAGAAACCAGTTTGGTGTAGGACAGGTTATTCTGCTTCGCGTACGCATACTCTACGTAGCCGATGGAGCCAGGCAGACGCTGTACGAACGCGGCGATACCGTCGTTACCTTTACCACCCAGACCGGTAGGCCAGTTAACGGTAGAGCCGGAGCCGACTTTAGATTTCCACTCTTCGTTCACTTTTGCCAGGTAGCTGGTGAACACGAAAGAGGTGCCGGAACCATCCGCGCGGCGAACCACGGCGATGTTCTGAGAAGGCAGCTTCAGGCCTGGGTTGAGTTTGGCGATCGCTTCGTCATCCCATTTTTTGATTTTGCCCAGGTAGATGTCACCCAGCGTTTTGCCGTCCAGCACCAGCTCGCCCGACTTCACGCCCGGCAGGTTGATGGCCAGGACCACGCCACCGATCACGGTAGGGAACTGGAACAGGCCTTCCTGAGCCAGCTTATCATCAGACAGCGGAGCGTCAGACGCGCCGAAATCAACCGTGTTCGCGGTAATTTGTTTCACGCCACCGGAGGAGCCGATACCCTGATAGTTAACCTTGTTACCGGTTTCTTTCTGGTAGGTATCCGCCCATTTGGCATACACCGGCGCAGGGAAGGTTGCACCAGCGCCAGTCAGGCTTGCTTCTGCAAATACAGAGAACGCGCTCAGAGATAAGGTCGCGGCGACAACAGTTGCGACAGTGGTACGCATAACTTTCATAATGTCTCCTGCAAGATTTTCGTAAATCGTTGTTTAGTGGCTACGATGAGCAAAATAGGACAAACAGGTGACAGATAAATGTACGAATTATGACAGTTTTATGACAATGAAAATTTCACTTAAAATACCGCACAATAAAGCTTAATTTTCATCGTGTTAGCCACTTTTATGACAATACGTTTTCAGAAATATTTTCTTTATGTGACACTGAAAAAAGTAGCTGAAGATGACAAATTGTCATTATTAAAAACGAGACAGGATTGATTAAAAACAAACCGGGCGGGATAAAAAAGCTCCACCCGAGGGTGGAGCCTGAAGGGATTATTCTACGGTAACTGATTTCGCCAGGTTACGCGGCTGGTCAACGTCGGTGCCTTTGATCAGCGCCACATGGTAAGCCAGCAGCTGCAGCGGAACGGTATAGAAGATCGGTGCAATCACCTCTTCCACATGCGGCATCTCGATGATGTGCATGTTGTCGCTGCTGACAAAACCGGCATCTTTGTCGGCGAAGACGTACAGAACACCGCCACGGGCACGCACTTCTTCGATGTTAGACTTCAGTTTTTCCAGCAGTTCGTTGTTTGGTGCCACAACTATGACCGGCATATCCGCGTCAATCAGCGCCAGAGGGCCGTGTTTCAGCTCGCCTGCCGCATAGGCTTCCGCGTGGATGTAGGAGATCTCTTTCAGCTTCAGTGCGCCTTCAAGCGCAATCGGATACTGATCGCCACGACCCAGGAACAGGGCGTGATGTTTGTCAGAGAAATCTTCCGCCAGCGCTTCGATGCGTTTGTCCTGAGACAGCATCTGCTCAATACGGCTTGGCAGCGCCTGCAGACCATGAACGATGTCATGCTCAACGGACGCATCTTCGCCTTTCAGGCGCGCAAGCTTCGCCACCAGCATCAGCAGAACGGTCAGCTGCGTGGTAAACGCTTTGGTTGAAGCCACGCCGATTTCGGTGCCCGCTTTAGTCATCAGCGCCAGATCGGATTCACGCACCAGCGAGGAGCCCGGGACGTTACAGATGGCCAGAGAGCCCAGGTAGCCCAGCTCTTTAGACAGACGCAGCGCTGCGAGCGTATCCGCCGTTTCGCCGGACTGGGAAAGGGTGATCATCAGGCTGTTACGACGCACCGCAGATTTGCGATAGCGGAATTCAGACGCGATTTCCACATCGCACGGCACGCCCGCCAGGGATTCAAACCAGTAGCGAGAAACCATACCGGAGTTATAGGAGGTGCCGCAGGCCACGATCTGAATATGCTCGACCTTGCTGAGCAGTTCGTTCGCGTTTGCGCCCAGCTCGCTCAGATCCACTTCACCGTGGCTAATGCGCCCGGTCAGGGTGTTTTTGATGGCGTTTGGCTGCTCGTAAATCTCTTTCTGCATATAGTGACGGTAAGCGCCTTTGTCGCCCGCGTCGTACTGCAGATTCGATTCGATCTCCTGACGCTTCACCTGCTCGCCTTTAGTATCGAAGACGGTCACGCTGCGACGGGTCACTTCCGCGATATCACCCTCTTCGAGGAAGATAAAGCGACGGGTAACCGGCAGCAGCGCCAGCTGGTCAGAGGCGATAAAGTTTTCACCCATGCCCAGACCGATAACCATCGGGCTACCGGAACGCGCGGCCAGAAGCGTTGACGGATCGCGGGAATCCATGATCACCGTACCATACGCACCGCGCAGCTGAGGGATAGCACGGAGCACCGCATCACGCAGTGTACCGCCCTGCTCCAGCTCCCAGTGCACCAGGTGAGCAATCACTTCGGTGTCAGTTTCAGAGACGAAGGTGTAGCCGCGCGCTTTCAGTTCTTCGCGCAGCGGTTCGTGGTTTTCGATAATGCCGTTGTGCACCACCACGATGTGTTCAGACACATGCGGGTGCGCGTTACCTTCAGACGGTTCGCCGTGCGTCGCCCAGCGGGTGTGCGCAATACCGGTTCCCCCGTGCAGCGGATGTTCTTCCGCGGCCTGGGCCAGCATCTGCACTTTACCGAGACGACGCAGACGGGTCATATGACCTTCTGCATCGACGACAGCCAGACCGGCAGAGTCGTAACCACGATATTCCAGACGACGTAAACCTTCGAGAAGGATTTCAGCAATATCACGCTGCGCAACTGCGCCAACAATTCCACACATAATTTTAGATTCCGAATTTAGGCATTATGCCTGCGTTGTCGCTGACCTGTATTTGCCCTTTCCGGGCGCCCCGAGCCTTGTAGAGAGTGGGGTTATTTTTATGGGTACTGCTTGTGGGGGGAGGATTATATTATCCCCTCACCCCGGCCCTCTCCCCAAAGGGGCGAGGGAGAAAAACACCGCACCGAACGATCCCCTCTCTCCTTTGGGGAGAGGGGTAAATCCGTTACTTTTTCTTCACCGGACGTTTCCAGCCCTGTTTGCTGACCTGCGGAACGCGGCTTAACACCAGCTCGTTCTCGGCCACATCACGCGTTACGGTTGTTCCGGCTGCAATGGTCACCCCGTTACCCACGGTAACAGGCGCCACCAGCTGCGTATCGGAGCCCACGAACACATCATCACCGATGATGGTTTTAAACTTATTCGCGCCGTCATAGTTACAGGTTATGGTCCCTGCACCAATATTCACGTTATTGCCAATTTCCGCGTCGCCCAGATAGGTCAGATGACCGGCTTTCGAGCCTTTACCCAGACGCGCTTTTTTCATTTCCACGAAGTTACCCACGTGAGCGCCTTCCAGTAGCTCTGCGCCCGGGCGCAGACGCGCAAACGGGCCGATGGTACAGGCCACGTCCAGACGGGCATCTTCCACCACGCTGTACGGGCTGATTTCGCAGTCGTCACCAATAATGCTGTTTTTAATCACGCAGCCGGCACCGATTTTGACGCGGTTGCCCAGCGTCACGTTACCCTCGAGGATAACGTTAGTATCAATTTCAACGTCACGACCGTGAGATAACGAACCACGCAGATCGAAACGCGCCGGATCGCGCAGCATCACACCTGCCAGAAGCAGTTTTTCAGCCTGCTCGGACTGATAAACACGCTCCAGACGGGAAAGCTGAAGGCGGTTATTCACCCCTTCGGTTTCGCTAATACGCGCCGGATGAACCGCCGCAATCTCACGTCCTTCCTGATACGCCATCGCAATGATGTCGGTGATGTAGAATTCACCCTGCGCGTTGTTGTTGTCGAGTCTGGACAGCCAGCGCTTCATATCCGCGCCATTGGCAATCAGGATACCGGTGTTGATCTCCTGAATCTGGCGCTGTTCATCGCTGGCATCTTTGTGCTCAACAATACCCGTGACGTTACCGTTTTCACGGGTGATACGGCCATAACCGGTTGGATCGTCCAGCACGACGGTTAATAAACCGATGCCGCCCTGCGGTTTGGCTTCACGCAGGCGAGTCAGGGTTTCAACGGAGATCAGCGGGACATCGCCGTAGAGCATCAAAATGTCTTCGTCATCCGCAAAGAACGGTGCTGCCTGCTGCATCGCATGACCTGTGCCCAGCTGTTCAGCCTGAAGCACCCAGTTGAGCTTGTCGTCGCTCAGCGTCTTTTTAAGAAGATCGCCGCCGTGGCCGTAGACCAGGTGGACCTGATTGGCACCCAGTTCATTCGCTGCATCAATGACATGCTGCACCATTGGCTTTCCAGCAAGCGTGTGAAGCACTTTAGGCAGATCGGAATACATGCGGGTCCCTTTGCCAGCGGCAAGGATCACCACGCTCATCGCACTGTTTGACATACGCATCCTGACGGTAGTTTGAGTGTGAAGTAAAAACGTTTGATGCTTAAAATTCTACATCTTTTTCATCATGAATTAAGGCCGAAAAAAAAAGCCAGCCTGGTATCCAGACTGGCTTTTGTGCTTTTCAAGCCGGTGTTACATCGCTTTTTTGGTCAACTCGATAACGCGCAGTTTCGCGATTGCTTTGGCCAGCTCCGCAGACGCCTGAGCGTAATCCACGTCACCATGAGAGCTGTTAATGTGCTCTTCAGCCTTACGCTTCGACTCCAGGGCTCGCGCTTCGTCGAGATCCTGGCCACGAATAGCGGTATCGGCCAGAACGGTCACACTGCCAGGCTGCACTTCAAGAATGCCGCCGGACAGATAGATAAACTCTTCGTGACCGAACTGTTTAACGATGCGGATCATACCAGGCTTAATGGCGGTGAGCAGCGGTGCGTGACCCGGGAAAATACCCAGTTCACCTTCACTACCCGTTACCTGGATTTTCTCGACCAGACCAGAGAACATTTGTTGCTCTGCGCTGACGACGTCCAGGTGGTAAGTCATTGCCATATCACCCTCCGATTAAGGCGTTAAAGTTTTTTGGCTTTTTCCACAGCTTCTTCGATGGAACCAACCATGTAGAACGCCTGCTCTGGCAGGTGATCGTATTCGCCTTCCATGATGCCTTTAAAGCCACGGATGGTGTCTTTCAGGGAAACGTATTTACCCGGAGAACCGGTGAATACTTCCGCAACGAAGAACGGCTGGGACAGGAAGCGCTGGATCTTACGCGCACGTGCTACCACCAGTTTGTCTTCTTCAGACAGTTCATCCATACCCAGGATGGCGATGATGTCTTTCAGTTCCTGGTAACGCTGCAGCAGAGACTGGACGCCACGCGCGGTGTCGTAGTGCTCCTGACCAACAACCAGTGGATCCAGCTGACGGCTGGTGGAGTCCAGCGGGTCAACGGCCGGGTAGATACCCAGAGACGCGATCTGACGGCTCAGTACCACGGTTGCATCTAAGTGCGCAAAGGTGGTTGCTGGAGATGGGTCAGTCAAGTCATCCGCAGGTACGTATACCGCCTGAACGGAGGTGATAGAACCGGTTTTGGTAGAGGTGATACGTTCCTGAAGAACACCCATCTCTTCCGCCAGCGTAGGCTGGTAGCCTACCGCTGAAGGCATACGACCCAGCAGTGCAGATACTTCCGTACCGGCCAGGGTGTAACGATAGATGTTATCAACGAACAGCAGAACGTCACGGCCTTCGTCACGGAACTTCTCAGCCATCGTCAGGCCGGTCAGCGCAACGCGCAGACGGTTTCCAGGTGGCTCGTTCATCTGGCCGTAAACCAGGGATACTTTGTCCAGAACGTTGGAGTCGGTCATTTCGTGGTAGAAGTCGTTACCCTCACGAGTACGTTCACCTACACCTGCAAACACAGAGTAACCGGAGTGCTCGATCGCGATGTTACGGATCAGCTCCATCATGTTTACGGTTTTACCTACACCCGCACCACCGAACAGACCGACTTTACCGCCCTTCGCGAACGGACACATCAGGTCGATAACTTTGATACCGGTTTCCAGCAGTTCCTGAGAGCTGGACAGCTCTTCGTAGGAAGGTGCCGCGCGGTGGATAGCCCAACGCTCTTCTTCACCGATGTCGCCTTTCATGTCGATTGGCTGACCCAATACGTTCATGATACGACCCAGTGTTGCTTTACCTACCGGGACTTCGATCGGGTGCTCAAGGTCTTTGACTTCCAGACCACGACGCAGACCGTCGGAAGAACCCATCGCGATGGTACGCACGATACCGCCGCCGAGCTGCTGCTGAACTTCCAGCACCAGGCTCTCGTTACCATTCTGTACCTCAAGCGCGTCGTACACGCGTGGTACGGCGTCCTGAGGGAACTCGACGTCCACCACGGCGCCGATTACCTGGACAATCTTTCCAGTAGCCATCTTGAATCCTCTACGTAATTCGTAAACCTGGTTAAACCGCGGCGGCCCCCGAGACGATCTCGGTGAGTTCCTGAGTAATGCTGGCCTGACGAGCTTTGTTGTAAACCAACTGCAGCTCTTTAATCAGGCTGCCGCCATTATCGGTCGCGGCTTTCATCGCCACCATTCGTGCGGCCTGCTCGCTGGCCAGGTTTTCTACAACGCCCTGATAAACCTGAGATTCAACGTAACGACGCAGCAGGGTATCCAGCAGCGGTTTCGGATCGGGTTCATACAGGTAATCCCAGGTTTTTTGCTTCAGCTCGCCATCTTCTGATGCCGGTAACGGCAGCATCTGAGTGAGCGTTGGAACCTGAGACATGGTGTTAATGAATTTGTTGCTGACAACATACAGTCTGTCCAGACGGCCTTCATCATAAGCCTGCAACATCACTTTAACCGGGCCGATCAGTTCGGACAGGGACGGGTTATCACCCATACCGGTCACCTGAGCGACAATGTTGCCACCAACGGAGTTAAAGAAAGAGACGCCTTTAGAGCCGATCATTGCGATATCGCACTGAACGCCTTTTTCAGACCATGCTTTCATATCCGCCAGCAGTTTTTTGAACAGGTTAATGTTCAAGCCGCCACACAGACCACGGTCGGTCGACACCACCAGGTAGCCCACGCGCTTAACGTCGCGTTCTTCCAGGTAAGGGTGCTTATATTCCAGATTACCGTTTGCAAGGTGACCAATCACTTTGCGCATGGTTTCTGCATAAGGACGGCTGGCCGCCATGCGATCCTGCGATTTACGCATTTTGGAAGCGGCGACCATCTCCATCGCTTTAGTGATCTTTTGCGTGTTCTGGACGCTTGCGATCTTACTACGTATCTCTTTTGCGCCGGCCATGAGCTTCTCCTCAATGCCAGGCGGCTTGTCCTGAGACAAGCCGCCGGACGATTACCAGGATTGGGTTGCTTTGAAGGAATCGAGGATAGCTTTCAGCTTGCCTTCGATTTCGTCGTTATAGCCACCGGTCTGGTTGATCTCTTGCATCAGCGGAGCGTGATCACGGTCGACGTAAGCCAGCAGAGCGGCTTCGAAGCTACCGATTTTCGCCAGTTCCACATCTTCGAGGTAACCGCGTTCAGCCGCGAACAGTACCAGGCCCTGCTGAGCAACAGACATTGGTGCGTACTGTTTTTGCTTCAGCAGCTCGGTCACTTTCTGACCGTGGCTCAGCTGTTTACGGGTTGCTTCGTCCAGATCGGATGCGAACTGAGAGAACGCAGCCAGTTCACGATACTGTGCCAGCGCGGTACGGATACCACCGGACAGTTTCTTGATGATCTTGGTCTGAGCAGCACCACCCACACGGGATACGGAGATACCCGGGTTAACTGCCGGACGAATACCGGAGTTAAACAGGTTGGTTTCCAGGAAGATCTGACCATCGGTAATAGAGATTACGTTGGTCGGAACGAACGCAGAAACGTCACCCGCCTGGGTTTCAATGATCGGCAGAGCGGTCAGAGAGCCCGTTTTACCCTTCACTTCACCTTTGGTGAAGTTCTCGACGTATTCCGCGTTAACGCGGGAAGCACGCTCCAGCAGACGAGAGTGGAGGTAGAATACGTCGCCAGGGAACGCTTCACGTCCAGGTGGACGACGGAGCAGCAGGGAAACCTGACGATAAGCAACAGCCTGTTTAGACAGGTCATCGTATACGATCAGAGCATCTTCACCGCGGTCACGGAAGTATTCGCCCATTGCGCAACCGGCGTATGGCGCCAGATATTGCAGTGCAGCAGATTCAGACGCGGTCGCTACCACAACGATGGTGTTAGACAGTGCGCCATGCTCTTCCAGTTTACGAACCACGTTAGAAATGGTGGACGCTTTCTGGCCGATGGCCACGTACACACATTTGATGCCGGAGTCACGCTGGTTGATGATGGCGTCGATAGCCATCGCGGTTTTACCGGTCTGACGGTCACCGATGATCAGTTCACGCTGACCACGACCGATTGGGATCATGGCATCAACGGACTTATAACCTGTCTGAACAGGCTGATCTACGGACTGACGGTCGATAACGCCTGGTGCGATAACTTCGATTGGAGAGAAGCCATCGTGCTCAACCGGACCTTTACCGTCGATTGGCGCACCCAGGGTGTTAACAACGCGACCCAGTAGGCCACGGCCAACCGGCACTTCCAGAATACGGCCAGTACACTTAACCTTCATGCCTTCGGCGAGGTCAGCGTATGGACCCATCACAACTGCACCTACGGAGTCGCGCTCCAGGTTCAGTGCGATAGCGTAACGGTTACCCGGCAGGGAAATCATCTCACCCTGCATACAATCGGCCAAGCCGTGGATACGGATAACACCGTCACTTACAGAAACAATAGTACCTTCGTTGTGAGCTTCACTCACAACACTGAACTGAGCAATGCGCTGCTTGATCAGTTCGCTGATTTCGGTGGAATTCAGTTGCATGCTCCAGTCCCCTTAAGACTGCAAGACGTCTGCAAGGCGTTCAAGACGGCCGCGTACGCTGCCATCAATGACCATATCACCCGAACGGATGATTACGCCTGCCATTACAGACTTATCGATTTTGCAATTCAGCTTAACTTTGCGTGACAGACGTTTTTCCATCGCGGCGGTGATTTTCGCAAGCTGTTCATTACTCAGTTCAGTCGCAGAAGTCACTTCGACTTCAGCGGTTGCTTCACTAAGGGCACGTAAGTGCTCAAACTGCTCGAGAACATCCGGGAGCACACGGAGACGACCATTTTCTGCCATCACCTTAATCAGGTTCTGGCCGTTGGCATCCAGTTGCTCTCCGCACACGGCGATAAACGACGCGGCGAGAGTTTCAGGTGCTAACGCACCGGAAAGCAACTCAGCCATTTGTTCGTTTTTCGTCACCTCAGCGGCAAACGCCAGCATATCCTGCCAGCGATCGACATTTTGGTGTTCGACAGCAAAGTCAAAAGCTGCTTTGGCGTAGGGGCGAGCTACCGTAACAAATTCAGACATCAGCCCCTCCCTCCTTACAGTTCAGCGACAAGTTTGTCCACGATGTCGCTGTTAGCAGCTTCATCCACGGAACGTTCGATGATCTTCTCGGCGCCAGCAACAGCCAGAATCGCAACCTGCTTACGCAGTTCTTCACGAGCACGTTTACGCTCAGCATCAATTTCTGCCTGAGCCTGTGTCACGATCTTAGTACGTTCCTGTTCTGCTTCAGCTTTGGCTTCGTCCAGGATCTGCGAACGGCGTTTGTTAGCCTGTTCGATGATAACCTGAGCTTCCGCTTTCGCTTTTTTCAGCTGGTCTGTCGCGTTGGCCTGTGCAAGGTCCAAATCTTTCTTAGCGCGTTCTGCAGAAGCCAGACCGTCAGCAATTTCTTTCTGACGTTTTTCGATGGCAGCCATTAAAGGCGGCCATACATACTTCATGCAGAACCAGACAAAGAGAATAAACGCGATGGCCTGGCCGAGGATTGTTGCGTTCATGTTCACAGCACAATACCTCTTTAATATCTGTGGCTTAGGGTTTTAAAACTACTACTACGCGACAGCAAACATCACGTACAGACCCAGACCTACAGCGATCATTGGGATAGCATCCACCAGACCCATAACGATAAAGAACTGAGTACGCAGCAGAGGAATCAGATCAGGTTGACGCGCTGCGCCTTCCAGGAATTTGCCCCCGAGGATGCCGATACCGATCGCAGCACCGATAGCCGCCAGACCCATCATCACAGCGGCAGCCATGTACAGCAGATCCATATTCAGGTTTTCCATGACAGTCTCCAGTTTGTTTCAATTAAAACGTAGTAGTGTTGGTAAAAAATCAGTGCTCTTCAGACGCCATCGATAGATAGACGATCGTCAGAACCATGAAGATAAAGGCTTGCAGCGTAATGATCAGGATGTGGAAAATGGCCCACGGCACATTCAGAACCCACTGTGACCACCACGGCAGAAGACCCGCGATCAGAATGAAAATCAGCTCACCCGCATACATGTTGCCGAACAGTCGCAGACCCAGTGAAACAGGTTTGGACAGCAGGCTAACGCCTTCCAGGATCAGGTTGACCGGAATAAACGCCCAGTGGTTGAACGGCTGCAAGGTAAGCTCTTTCACAAAGCCGCTTACGCCTTTCATTTTGATGCTGTAGAAAAGAATCAGGATAAATACGCCCAGCGCCATCGACAGGGTGATGTTCACGTCCGCAGACGGTACAACACGCAGCGCTGGCAGGCCGAAGATGTGCTCACCGATAAACGGCAGCAGATCGATTGGCAGCAGGTCCATCAGGTTCATCAGGAAGACCCAAACGAACACGGTCAGGGCCAGCGGAGCAATCAGCTTGCTCTTGCCATGGTACATGTCTTTGACGCTGCCATGGACGAAGCCGATGATCATTTCGATGAAGGTCTGGAATTTCCCTGGTACACCGCTGGTCGCTCGTTTAGCAACACCGCGGAACATGGCCAGGAACAGAAGACCCAAAACCACCGAGAAGAACATGGAGTCGATGTTGATCGTCCAGAAGGTGGCCGGGGGGTTATGTGGATCCACCAGCGAGAATGTACGCAGGTCCAACTGAAGGTTATTCAGATGGTGACCTATGTAATCCTGCGGCGTCATATTTTCTGAAGCCATGATGCCTTTTACCCTTTGTTATTGATTACAGCTGGAGCCAGAACTTGTACCACCAGCACCAAAACCCACGTTGCTATCAGCGGCATGAAGACCACTTTCAAAACCGCCAGCGCCATCACCAGTAGAGCAAAGGTCAGCAACACCTTACACACTTCGCCGAGGGCGAAGGACCAGGCCACGCGGCCTTTGGCGGGTGTATGCGCCTGATGACGCCAGGCAAAAATCATAAACAACACGTTTGGCAGCACAACCGCCAAACCCCCGCACACGGCGGAGATGCCCCAGAAGGGGTCTTTGAGGCTAAACAGCAGTCCACTTGCTATCACAGCCAGAAACTGAATGAACAGAAGCTTACGAGCAACGTTTCTACTCAAGAGCGACACAGACATCACGTTTTTACTCCTGCTCCCTTCGAGGTATGCCGCGTGTCGTATAAAACGTCCTTTAAGGCTCAGAGTCAAGCATCAAAAAGCGGTCAAATTATACGGTGCGCACCCGTGATTTCAAACATTAAGTAGCGAAAAGGTGAATAAATGTTTAAATATTTTTCCCCACCGCTATTTTTTAACTTTCGAGCAAAGCACCAACCTTCGACCAAAACTGCAAACAGCGCGAAAACGTTGTCGATAAAGCGTGCACGAGATCACAAAACACACATTTGCGATAAGGTTGTATTTATCAAAGACGCAAATCGCAGAAATTTATCTTTATGAAATTAAACGCAAAATATCGCAACTATTTTCAAAACAGCCCGGTACACAATAAAAACGTTTTATTGACATTCTTAATAAATAATTAACATTGCGTTCTGGTTACTGCTTTCCACTTTTAGCAGACTTATATTTTCACAGATGACTATCTTCAAGGGGAAGAATAGTCGCCAGGTTAACCAGAAGAAAAACCTTAGTAAAAACGAGGTTAAAAGCTCACCAGTAAATCCCCGGTAGTTGTGCTGTTTTTTAACATGCGAAGAACAGCACAAATTCCACATTTTTTATTAATTTTTTAAAAATTGTTTGGCTTAATTATCACCAGATGACGTTCGCCATCGAGCTGAGGAATGTTTAATTTCTCGATGGATTCAACAGCAAAACCGTCCGGAAGCTGTTCAATCTCATCGCCTGGCAACTGCCCTTTTAGCGCATAAAAGCGGCCATTCTCAGCAGGTAAGTGCTTGCACCAGCTCACCATATCATTGAGCGACGCAAATGCGCGGCTGATAACCCCGTCAAACGGCGGCTCTGCCGGGAACGCCTCTACCCTGCTCTGCACGGGCGTAATATTTTCAAGCTTCAGCTCATGCTGTACCTGACGTAAAAAGCGCACACGCTTGCCAAGACTGTCCAGAAGCGTGAAATGGCTCTCAGGGCGAACAATCGACAGCGGAATACCCGGCAGACCAGGGCCCGTCCCTACGTCGATAAAACGCTCACCTTTCAGATAAGGGGCAACCACGATGCTGTCGAGAATGTGGCGAACGAGCATCTCGTTGGGGTCGCGAACAGACGTCAGGTTGTACGCTTTATTCCATTTATTCAGCATATCGACATAGGCCACCAGCTGATTTTTCTGGTGATCGGTGAGCGAAATACCTGCCTGATCCAGCAGACGAGAGAGTTTGTTGAGCACGGTGAATACCTGTTGGAAAACTTAGGTGGCGGGTGGCGCTTGGCTTACCCACCCTACGGGTTCAGTAGGCCCGGTAAGCGCTGCGCCACCGGGCAATATTCCGGGCCTTACGCGCTACGGCGCAGCATGCCCTGCTTTTTCAGCCACACCAGCAGAATGGAAATCGCTGCAGGCGTGACGCCGGAGATACGTGAGGCCTGGCCGATCGAGACCGGTTTGTGATCGTTCAGCTTGGCGATCACTTCGTTGGAAAGGCCAGTCACCTGGCGGTAGTCCAGCATTTCCGGCAGCAGCGTGTTTTCGTTACGCTGCTGTTTTTCGATCTCATCCTGCTGACGCGCGATGTAACCTTCGTACTTAACCTGGATCTCAACCTGCTCTGCCGCTTCAGCATCTTCCAGGCCCGGCGCGAACGCGGTCAGTTTGACCAGGTTCTCGTAGGTGACTTCAGGACGGCGCAACAAATCTTCACCGCTGGCCTCGCGCGACAGCGGCGCGGTTAAGTGAGCGTTTACTTCGGCAGCGGTTTCCGCCTGCGGGTTCACCCAGGTGGTTTTCAGGCGCTGACGTTCCTGTTCAATGCGCTCCAGCTTCTCGTTAAAGCGCGCCCAGCGTTCGTCATCGACCAGACCCAGCTCGCGGCCGATTTCGGTCAAACGCAGGTCGGCGTTATCTTCACGCAGCATCAGGCGATATTCCGCGCGAGAGGTAAACATACGGTACGGTTCTTTGGTACCCAGCGTGCAGAGATCGTCAACCAGCACGCCCAGATACGCCTGAGAACGGCCGGGTGCCCAGCCCTCTTTCTCAGCAGAGAAGCGCGCGGCGTTCAGACCGGCAAGCAGGCCCTGCGCAGCCGCTTCTTCGTAGCCGGTGGTGCCGTTAATCTGACCCGCAAAGAACAGACCGTGGATGAATTTGCTCTCCAGGGTTGGCTTCAGGTCACGCGGATCGAAGAAATCGTACTCAATAGCGTAGCCAGGGCGAACGATTTTTGCGTTCTCCATGCCCTGCATTGAGCGAACAATTTGCATCTGCACGTCAAACGGCAGGCTGGTGGAGATGCCGTTCGGGTAAATTTCGTTCGAGGTCAGCCCTTCCGGCTCCAGGAAGATCTGGTGCTGGTTGCGATCGGCGAAGCGCATCACTTTGTCCTCGATCGACGGGCAGTAGCGCGGACCGATCCCTTCGATCACGCCGGCGTACATGGGGCTGCGATCGAGGTTATTGCGGATCACGTCGTGGGTTTTCTCGTTGGTATGCGTGATATAGCACGGCACCTGCTGCGGATGCTGTGCCGCATTGCCCATGAACGAGAAGACCGGCATTGGGTTATCACCGTGCTGTTGCGCCAGCACGCTGAAATCAATGGTGCGCGCATCAATACGCGGCGGCGTACCGGTTTTCAGGCGGCTAACGCGCAGCGGCAGTTCTCGCAGACGGCGAGACAATGGTATAGACGGCGGATCGCCAGCACGGCCGCCGCTGTAGTTATCCAGACCGATATGAATTTTACCGTCAAGGAATGTACCCACGGTCAGCACCACGGCTTTGGCGCGGAATTTGAGGCCCATCTGAGTCACGGCACCCACGACGCGATCGTTCTCAACGATTAGATCTTCAACCGCCTGCTGGAAGATCATCAGGTTCGGCTGATTCTCCAGGGCGGTACGCACCGCCTGACGGTAAAGTACGCGGTCTGCCTGAGCACGGGTCGCACGCACAGCGGGACCTTTACTCGCGTTTAGTATCCTAAACTGGATGCCGGCCCGATCGATCGCTTTCGCCATCAGGCCGCCAAGTGCATCCACTTCTTTTACCAGGTGTCCTTTCCCAATGCCGCCAATCGCCGGATTACAGGACATTTGTCCCAGCGTGTCGATATTGTGTGTCAAAAGCAGGGTCTGCTGACCCATTCGCGCTGCGGCCATTGCGGCCTCAGTGCCTGCGTGACCCCCGCCAATGATGATGACGTCAAAAGGATCCTGATAAAACATGGTGGTCTGCCTCGCGTAAAGCGGTATGAAAATGGATTGAAGCCCGGGCCGTGGATTCTACTCAACTTTAGTCTTTCGAGAAAGCATTGGGATCCTGGGCTATTAAAAAGAAGATCTTTTTATTTAGAGATCTGTTCTATTGTGATCTCTTATTAGGATCGCGAACCTGTGTGGATAAGTCCGATCTCATAAAGAAGATCATGCAGTTAGAAAGGATCGTTTGCTGTGAATGATCGGTGATCCTGGACCGTATAAGCTGGGATCAGATCGCGACTTTATACACAGGCCAAAAACTGCGCTACGGTTGTTATTTGGATAACTACGGGTTAATACGAGCTTTTAACCAGAGTTATCCACATCTGTTCGCGCGATCTTTAATCATTTTTGAGTAAATTTTTCCATTCCGCGAGCCAGATCTCGGCTGGATCCTCCGGAATGTCATGATCGAGGATGTTGATCTTGAGCGTTTCACCCAGCTGTTTTGCTCCGCAGGAGGTCACAGCGGCTTCGACTTTCTCTATTGCCCCGCAAAAGGTGTCATATTCACGACTGCCGATCCCCACTGCGCCAAAACGGACGTTTGACAGGTCGGGCTGCTGTTCCAGCAGTTCGTCATATAAAGGTTGCAGATTATCCGGCAGATCCCCCGCGCCGTGCGTGGAGGTGATCAGCAGCCAGACCCCGTCAGTCGGGAGATCTTCAAGCAACGGGCCGTGCAGGGTTTCCGTGGAAAAGCCCGCCTCTTCCAGCTTTTCAGCCAGATGTTCCGCTACGTATTCCGCACCACCAAGGGTGCTGCCGCTGATAAGGGTAATGTCCGCCATTGATCGCTCGCTCAGATAAAGAGAGGGCCATTGTACGCTGTGAACGAGCTGGGATCTACCTGTGGAAAATGTGGGAATGAATTTGCCCGATCACGGGCGGATGGTACGCATGATCGGGTTTTGCAAGGAGATCAGGGTCTCGGTGGACTGAATTTCATCTATTGTTTGGATCTTGTTGATAAGTACCTGCTGGAGCGCGTCGATGGATCGGCACATAACTTTAATAAAGATGCTGTAGTGCCCGGTGGTGTAGTACGCCTCGGTGACTTCATCCAGCGCGTTCAGTTTCGCCAGGGCAGAAGGGTAGTCTTTGGCGCTTTTAAGAATGATGCCGATGAAGCAGCAGACGTCGTAACCCAGCTGCTTTGGGCTGACGTCAATGCGCGCACCGGTAATGATCCCTGCCTGCTTCATCTTTTCTACGCGAACGTGAATGGTTCCCGGGCTGACGCCAAACTGTTTTGCCAGTTCGGCATAGGCGGTGCGGGCATTAGCCATTAAGGCCTCCAGAATGCCGCGGTCGAGATTGTCGATCTGATAATTTTCCATAGCTTTTTCTTATGAAGATTAATGAATCACTCTATTCTAGCGCTATATTTTATCGAATCAAAAATGAAGGTGGCTTTTTGTTGATGGGTTATTGAATAAGGCGCCGTTTCTGTTGCTTAATCAATATCAACAGGACGCAGGAGTATAAATAATGAAAACCGCTTACATCGCAAAACAACGCCAGATCAGTTTCGTAAAATCCCATTTTTCCCGCCAGCTGGAAGAGAAGCTTGGGCTGATTGAAGTCCAGGCACCGATCCTCAGCCGCGTGGGTGACGGGACGCAGGATAACCTCTCTGGATGCGAAAAAGCGGTACAGGTGAAAGTGAAAACACTGCCAGACGCCCAGTTCGAAGTGGTTCATTCACTGGCGAAGTGGAAGCGTCAGACCCTGGGACAACACGACTTCAGTGCGGGCGAAGGGCTCTACACGCACATGAAAGCCCTTCGCCCTGATGAAGATCGCCTTTCACCGATTCATTCTGTTTACGTTGACCAGTGGGACTGGGAGCGCGTAATGGGTGATGGTGAACGTCATATCGGTACGCTGAAATCCACCGTTGAGGCGATCTACGCCGGGATCAAAGCAACCGAAGCGGCAGTGAGCAAAGAGTTTGGTCTGGCAACGTTCCTGCCGGATACGATCCACTTTGTCCACAGCCAGGAACTGCTGACCCGTTTCCCGGATCTGGATGCCAAAGGCCGCGAGCGTGCGATCGCCAAAGAATTAGGTGCTGTGTTCCTGATCGGTATCGGCGGCAAGCTGTCTGACGGTAAGCGCCACGACGTTCGTGCGCCTGATTATGATGACTGGAGTACTGTGGGTGATGGCGAATTTGCCGGGCTGAACGGCGATATCCTGGTCTGGAACCCGATACTCGAAGACGCATTCGAGCTCTCTTCTATGGGGATCCGCGTGGATGCTGACGCGCTGAAGCGCCAGCTGGCGGTTACCGGTGATGAAGACCGTCTCAAACTCGAGTGGCATCAGGCGCTGCTGCGCGGCGAAATGCCGCAGACGATTGGCGGCGGTATCGGCCAGTCCCGTCTGACCATGCTGCTGCTGCAATTACCTCATATCGGTCAGGTTCAGTGTGGTGTCTGGCCGCAGCAGGTACGTGAAAGCGTTGGCTCTCTTCTGTAATTAACGCTGCCAGCGTCTGAGCAGGCGGCTACGCAGCCCGGTATCAAAGCGCCAGATATGATCGAAGATGCGCATGATGCCGGGTTTTCCATGGGCGGACATCGCCACCGCATGAAAACGGTGTTGATGCACCCGCTGTAATTCCTTCACCTTATTGACTACATCATCCGGCAGCCGCTGGGCAATAAAATCGGAAATCACCACTGCGTCAGCGTCGTACCAGTCGCCGCCCTGCATACGCTCCACAATGCTGCGAAAACAGCTTGCCAGATCGGTTCCACCGCGAAAACGCTGGCTCAGGAAGCGGATTGCCTGCTCGATCCCCTGCTGGTTCGTCAGCTCATAGCCCACGACTTCGCTGGAGAACAGCATGATGAAGCAGCGACGGCGATCGGCGAGCGCCACGCGCATCAGTGCCAGACAGAACGCCTTCGCACACTGCTCGTTAAACCCACCCATCGATCCGGACGTATCCACGCAAACGATGAATGGCCCGCGCGGCTGTTCATCAAAATCCTGATGAACCACAGGACGCTGGCTTACCTTCTCGCGCCAGGCTTCGCCGTGCAGCCGGTAGGTGAGGAGCTGTTTTTCCACCAGCCGACGGTAAAACTCATACTCCAGCTCGGTCATCCCGAGCGTGCTCAGTTCCGTGGGCAGCAGGCGTAAAATGTCATCACTCTGCTGGAGCCCGTCGACCTGCTCCGGCACGGTAGCCGGTTCGCGCACCAGGGTGCGGAAAGTCTCCATGGGGGCATCTTTCTTTGGGACCGACTTTGCCTCCCTTGAGCGACCCAGCTGTTCTGCAAGCTTCATCAGCTCGGGCTGCTGCGTCAGAAAATCGCCGTACTTGACGATCAGCTGATAGTCCCCGCGCCGGAGCTGGCCTGCGCTCATATCCCAGAGACGCCCTGCGGCGTTTTCATTCTCCACCAGCACCTGCTCAAGCTGGCCGCTTAAGGTCATGCGCTCCTGAACTTCACTGAGCAGCTGTTCGCGCTCTTCGTCCAGCAACTGCTGGTTTAGCGTCGTGGCCTGCACCACCAGGCTGAGGCGCCAGCGCTGTAAGAAGAGGGTGTGCAGTGCGGGAGTGAACGTGGCGTTATCCGTGACCAGCGCCCGGGCCTGGCTGGCAAACGGAGAGTGGAGCTTGTCGAGCAGCGTGAGGGTTTGCGGAAGCTGAACGATAAACTGCGATGTGGAGAGCCGCTGGCACTGCTGATAACAGGCCACCTCTTCCGTTAGCTCAGGCGGAACTTCGGTCTCCCTGAACCGCTGACGCAAATTTTCCCGCCAGCGCGGAAGATCGTCCGTCATCGCTTTTTTGAGCTTCGGAAATTTTTCAAAGAAGGCTGCCAGCTGCGGCGAAGCCAGAAGGGTTATGACCACTTCTTCGATCAACCCTTCCTCGCTGACGGCCAGCATGACGTTAAGCGTATCCAGAGTTAGCATTGACGCGCCTGTTTAATCTGCGCGCTGACGTCCTGCAGGCTGGCTTCGATGCGACCTAACCAGTCGCTATGAATAAAGAGGCACTTTTGCTGCTCGCTAAAGCGGGTGTGCTGCTGGTGCCATTCCGTATCCAGCGCTTCCAGCTGCTGCTTAATCTCCTCGGGGACGCTGTCAGAGGCGGTTCCCGGCAGCGCGAGACGCGAGCCCTGCAGGCTGACGTCGCGGATCACCAGGTGCTGGCTGCTGTCCACTTCCATATTCAGCGGCTGCGCGAAACCGATGCCGTTGAGCTTTCCACGGATCTCTCCGCCCTTATCCAGCCACTGTGCCAGCGCCTCGCGCTCAATCGTCACGTGCACCACCTGCATATCATGCAGCTTAAGCGGCTGCTGGAGCAGCAGGGTCAGCGTCGGGGTGGTGAGTTCGGCGGGTAATTCATAGTGCGGTTTGCGTGCGAACATCCCCCCCAGGCGATTCACTTTCAGCGCGGTTTTATCACTTTGCTGCTGCTGGAGCTGGATGCGCCGCTGGGCAATCGCCCCCAACTGATTGAGCATCGCCTGCTGTCCCCAGGCGTGTCCGGTCATCAAAACGTCAAGCTGCTGCTGCATCAGGTTCATGCCTTCCGCGTCGTGCCAGAGGCAGTCTTTCAGCAGGATCAGATCAATGGGTGCCACGGCATCGCGGCCGCTGAACAGGGCGCTGGCCTGCAGCAGACGGATCGCTTTTTTCCAGCGGCGATCGGAGACATAGGGCGCCGAGGGAAGGTGATCAAGCTGCTGACGCAGCAGATAGATCAGCTCGAATACCGCGTCCGGCAATTTGATTTTGCCAATATCCTGCTGCCACTGGTGGTACTCCTCATCCGTCACCTGCAGCGAAGCGGGTACCGGATTTTCGCTCTCGTCCTGCTGGCTGACCAGCATGGAGCGGAAGTTGGATTTATCCTGTACTTTGTCCAGCCACAGGCGGATCAGCATACGGTCATACAGCGCTTCCAGGCTGCTGTCGGCTTCAGGCAGTTCGTTTGAGGCGGCCACCAGCAGGCGCATTGGGATTTTTTCTTCACTGGCGCCGTTGCGGAACCGACGTTCGTTTATCGCCGTGAGCAGGGTGTTCAGAATGGCCGGTCCCGCTTTCCAGATTTCATCAAGAAAGACAATCTCAGCCTCCGGAAGATACCCTTCTGTCAGACGCTGATAGCGCCCCTCATCTTTCAGTGCCTGGATGGAAAGTGGGCCAAAAACTTCTTCTGGGGTGGAAAACCGGGTCATGAGATATTCGAAGGCGCGGGCGTTCTGAAAAGCAAATTTTAGCCTGCGGGCAATCAGGCTTTTGGCAATGCCCGGCGGACCCAGCAAAAACACGCTCTCGCCGCTCAACGCCGCCAGTAAACAGAGGCGAATGGCGTGGCTACGCTCGAAAAGGCCTTTCTCCAGCGCGCTGCTAAGGCGGGAAATTCTTTCTGCTAATAAATGTGAGTGAGCCATAATAGTTTTGCATCCTTTCGCCGTCGTGGCGGCCAATTGAAGCGAGTATAGACGTTTCAGTCAGGGCTGGTAATAGACTGAAGTGCGGCGCAATCTTCTTTGCGCTACATTAATGCGGTTGCATTTAGGGGTACGATTTTGCAATGAATCGTGCATACTGTGCGCTTTTTGTGGGCCAAGGGACCAGGAACACATTTGTTATTTAAACGAAAAGACTAGTCTATGAGCACTGATAATAAGCAATCATTACCCGCAATTACGCTTGCGGCGATCGGGGTTGTCTACGGTGATATTGGCACCAGCCCGCTTTATACGCTTCGTGAATGTTTGTCCGGCCAGTTTGGCTTTGGTGTTGAGCGCGATGCCGTGTTTGGCTTCCTGTCCCTCATCTTCTGGCTGCTGATTCTGGTCGTTTCCGTTAAGTATCTCTCCTTCGTTATGCGTGCTGATAACGCCGGCGAAGGCGGGATCCTGACCCTGATGTCCCTTGCAGGGCGCAACACCTCCGCCAGAATGACCTCCGTTCTGGTGATTATCGGCCTGATTGGCGGCAGCTTCTTCTACGGAGAGGTGGTTATCACGCCCGCGATTTCGGTCCTCTCGGCGATAGAGGGGCTGGAAATTATTGCCCCGCAGCTCGATTCATGGGTTGTTCCTCTGGCCATTATTGTCCTGACGCTGCTGTTTATGATCCAGAAGCACGGTACCGGGCTGGTGGGCAAACTGTTTGCACCGATTATGCTGGCCTGGTTCCTGATCCTGGCCGCGCTTGGTTTGCGCAGCATTATCGCGAATCCGGAAGTGCTGCATGCGCTGAACCCTTACTGGGCCGTGCATTTCTTCCTTGAATACAAAGTGGTTTCCTTCGTGGCGCTGGGTGCCGTCGTGCTCTCCATCACCGGTGTGGAAGCGCTATATGCTGACATGGGGCACTTCGGGAAACTGCCTATCCGCGTGGCATGGTTTATTGTGGTGCTACCGTCGCTGGTGCTGAACTATTTCGGCCAGGGCGCGCTGTTACTTAAAAATCCGGAAGCGATCAAGAACCCGTTCTTCCTGCTGGCGCCTGACTGGGCGCTGGTGCCGATGCTGATTCTGGCGACGCTGGCGACCGTCATTGCCTCCCAGGCGGTGATTTCCGGCGTGTTTTCTCTGACGCGCCAGGCCGTGCGTCTGGGGTATCTCTCACCGATGCGCATCATCCATACCTCTGAGATGGAGTCGGGCCAGATCTATATCCCGTTCGTTAACTGGCTGCTCTATTTCGCGGTTGTGATTGTTATCGTCAGCTTCGAGCACTCCAGCAACCTGGCGGCGGCGTACGGTATTGCGGTAACCGGTACGATGGTGCTGACATCGCTTCTCTCCACCACGGTAGCGTACCGAAACTGGCACTGGAATAAATTCCTCGTGGCGATGATTCTGGTGGGCTTCCTGTGCATTGACGTGCCGCTATTCTCCGCAAACCTCGACAAGATTGTCTCCGGCGGCTGGCTGCCGCTGACGCTGGGTCTGGTGATGTTCATCGTCATGACCACCTGGAAAAGCGAGCGTTTCCGTCTGCTGCGCCGCATGCACGAGCACGGGAACTCTCTTGAGGCGATGATCGCTTCTCTGGAGAAATCCCCGCCGGTCCGCGTGCCTGGCACAGCGGTGTACATGTCTCGCGCCCTGAACGTCATTCCCTTCGCGCTGATGCATAACCTCAAGCACAACAAAGTGCTGCACGAGCGCGTGATCCTGCTGACGCTGCGCACTGAAGATGCGCCTTACGTTCACAACGTGCGTCGCGTGCAAATCGAGCAGCTCTCCCCGACATTCTGGCGCGTGGTGGCGAGCTACGGCTGGCGTGAAACGCCAAACGTGGAAGAGGTGTTCCACCGCTGCGGTCTTGAAGGGCTGAGCTGCCGGATGATGGAGACGTCGTTCTTTATGTCTCACGAATCGCTTATCATCGGCAAGCGCCCTTGGTATTTGCGCCTGCGCGGCAAGCTGTACCTGATCCTGCAGCGTAACGCCCTGCGCGCGCCTGACCAGTTTGAGATCCCGCCTAACCGCGTGATAGAGCTGGGTACGCAGGTCGAGATTTAAGTCCTTTCGAAAATGCCGGGTGGCGCTGCGCTTACCCGGCCTACCAAACCCGTAGGCCCGTGCAAGTGAAGCGCCGTCGGGCTATTTCTCCCATCAATATTTCACTTAGCGAAACGTTTCGACGTCGATCACAAATCTGTTACGTCATGATGGTTTTCTGAACATTTCTGGCGCTACACTACTTTTAGCGAAACGTTTCGCTAGTGGAGCAAGAAAATGAAGAAAGGCACGGTACTCAACTCAGAAATCTCATCGGTTATTTCCCGTCTTGGGCATACCGATACGCTGGTGGTTTGCGATGCTGGCTTACCGGTTCCGCGCAGCACAACCCGTATTGATATGGCGTTAACGCAGGGTGTTCCTTCGTTTATGCAGGTACTGGAAGTCGTGACGGCGGAGATGCAGGTTGAGGCAGCCATTCTCGCGGCGGAAATCAAACAACATAATCCGCAACTCCACGAAACGTTGCTCAGCCATATTGAGCAACTGCAACAACACCAGGGAAACACCATAGAAATTCGTTACACAACGCACGAGCAGTTCAAACAACAAACCGCAGACAGTCAGGCGGTAATTCGCAGCGGGGAGTGTTCCCCGTATGCGAATATCATTC
The DNA here is from genome assembly GCF_008364555.1 of Enterobacter vonholyi. GTDB lineage: Bacteria > Pseudomonadota > Gammaproteobacteria > Enterobacterales > Enterobacteriaceae > Enterobacter > Enterobacter vonholyi. The sequence continues at coordinate 8,051 of NZ_VTUC01000012.1, read as the reverse complement.
TCTGTGCTGGCGTCACCTTCTGAGGCCATCATGGACGCATTACTGCAACTCAAAGGGATCGATAAGTCGTTCCCGGGCGTAAAAGCCCTCTCCGGCGCGGCGCTGAACGTCTACCCCGGGCGCGTAATGGCGCTGGTGGGGGAAAACGGCGCCGGCAAATCCACCATGATGAAAGTGCTGACCGGTATCTATCAACGCGATGCTGGCTCACTCCTCTGGCTGGGTAAAGAAACCACCTTCACTGGCCCGAAATCTTCTCAGGAAGCGGGTATCGGCATTATTCACCAGGAGCTGAACCTGATCCCGCAGCTCACCATTGCGGAAAACATCTTCCTCGGCCGCGAGTTTGTTAACCGGTTCGGCAAAATCGACTGGAAAACTATGTATGCCGAAGCGGACAAGCTGCTGGCGAAGCTGAACCTGCGCTTTAAGAGCGACCGTCTGGTAGGCGATTTGTCGATTGGCGATCAGCAGATGGTGGAAATCGCGAAGGTGCTGAGCTTTGAGTCGAAGGTCATCATTATGGATGAACCGACCGACGCCCTGACCGATACTGAAACCGAATCCCTGTTCCGCGTTATCCGCGAGCTGAAGTCGCAGGGGCGCGGGATTGTCTATATCTCTCACCGCATGAAAGAGATCTTCGAGATCTGCGACGACGTCACCGTTTTCCGCGACGGGCAGTTTATTGCCGAGCGCGAAGTGGCCACGCTGACCGAAGATACGCTCATTGAAATGATGGTGGGACGTAAGCTTGAAGATCAATATCCGCATCTGGATAAAGCGCCGGGAGAGATCCGCCTGAAGGTGGACAACCTCTGCGGTCCGGGTGTGAACGACGTGACCTTTACCCTGCGCCAGGGCGAGATCCTGGGCGTGGCGGGCCTGATGGGGGCGGGACGTACCGAGCTGATGAAAGTGTTGTACGGCGCACTGCCGCGCACCAGCGGTTATGTCACCCTTGACGGCCATGAAGTGGTCACCCGCTCTCCGCAGGATGGTCTGGCGAACGGCATCGTCTATATCTCCGAAGACCGCAAACGCGATGGCCTGGTGCTGGGCATGTCGGTAAAAGAGAACATGTCCCTGACCGCGCTGCGCTATTTCAGCCATAGCGGTGGAAGCCTGAAGCATAAAGACGAACAGCAGGCGGTCAGCGATTTTATCCGCCTCTTTAACGTCAAAACCCCGTCGATGGAGCAGGCGATTGGCCTGTTATCCGGCGGGAATCAGCAGAAAGTGGCGATTGCGCGCGGGTTGATGACGCGCCCGAAAGTGCTGATCCTCGACGAGCCAACCCGCGGCGTGGACGTGGGCGCGAAGAAAGAGATCTATCAGCTGATTAACCAGTTTAAGGCCGACGGTCTGAGCATCATTCTGGTCTCTTCCGAGATGCCAGAAGTATTAGGCATGAGCGATCGCATTATCGTTATGCATGAAGGGCATCTCGGCGGTGAATTCACTCGCGAGCAGGCCACCCAGGAAGTTCTGATGGCTGCCGCTGTGGGCAAGCTTAATCGCGTGAATCAGGAGTAAGAAGATGACTACCCAGGCTGTTTCTGGTCGCCGCTATTTCACAAAGGCGTGGCTGATGGAACAAAAATCGCTGATTGCCCTGCTGGTGCTGATCGCGATTGTATCGACCATGAGCCCGAACTTTTTCACCGTTAATAACCTGTTCAACATTCTGCAGCAGACGTCGGTGAATGCCATTATGGCGGTCGGCATGACGCTGGTAATTTTGACCTCAGGGATCGATTTGTCCGTCGGTTCCCTGCTGGCCCTTACCGGCGCGATCGCCGCTTCGCTTGTCGGGATTGAAGTCAACGCGCTGGTGGCCGTGGCCGCAGCCCTGGCTGCAGGCGCGGCGATTGGTGCCGTCACAGGCGTGATTGTGGCAAAAGGTCGCGTTCAGGCATTCATCGCCACGCTGGTGATGATGCTGCTGCTGCGCGGGGTGACCATGGTTTATACCAACGGCAGCCCGGTCAATACCGGCTTCACCGATAACGCCGATCTGTTTGGCTGGTTCGGTATCGGTCGCCCGCTGGGTGTCCCGACGCCGGTCTGGATCATGGCTATTGTCTTCCTGGCGGCGTGGTACATGCTGCATCATACCCGTCTGGGTCGTTATATCTATGCGCTGGGCGGTAACGAAGCGGCAACGCGCCTGTCCGGTATCAGCGTTAATAAAGTCAAAGTTATCGTGTACTCCCTGTGCGGTCTGCTGGCGTCACTGGCGGGCATTATCGAAGTGGCGCGCCTCTCTTCCGCGCAGCCGACGGCGGGTACGGGGTATGAGCTGGATGCTATCGCGGCAGTGGTTCTGGGCGGTACGAGTCTTGCGGGCGGTAAAGGTCGCATTGTTGGGACATTGATCGGCGCACTGATTCTCGGTTTCCTGAATAATGGTTTGAATTTGTTAGGTGTTTCCTCCTATTACCAGATGATCGTTAAGGCAGTGGTGATTTTGCTGGCGGTACTGGTAGACAACAAAAAACAGTAACTGACGACACTACAGGACATCTTAGATATGAACATGAAAAAACTGGCTACCCTGGTTTCTGCTGTCGCGCTGAGCGCAACCGTAAGTGCTAACGCCATGGCGAAAGATACCATCGCGCTGGTTGTCTCAACCCTGAACAACCCGTTCTTCGTCTCCCTGAAGGACGGTGCGCAGAAAGAAGCTGACAAGCTGGGCTACAACCTGGTGGTGCTGGATTCACAGAACAACCCGGCGAAAGAGCTGGCTAACGTTCAGGACTTAACCGTTCGTGGCACCAAAATTCTGCTGATCAACCCAACCGACTCTGACGCCGTAGGTAACGCCGTTAAAATGGCAAACCAGGCGAAGATCCCGGTAATCACCCTGGACCGTCAGGCAACGAAAGGCGAAGTAGTGAGCCACATTGCGTCTGATAACGTGCTGGGCGGCAAAATCGCGGGTGATTACATCGCGAAGAAAGCTGGCGAAGGCGCGAAAGTTATCGAACTGCAGGGGATTGCCGGTACGTCTGCCGCCCGCGAGCGTGGCGAAGGCTTCCAGCAGGCTGTGGCTGCACACAAATTCAACGTGCTGGCGAGCCAGCCAGCAGACTTCGATCGTACCAAAGGTCTGAACGTCATGCAGAACCTGCTGACCGCACACCCTGATGTGCAGGCGGTCTTCGCGCAGAACGACGAAATGGCGCTCGGTGCGCTGCGTGCTCTGCAGACTGCAGGTAAATCTGATGTGATGGTTGTCGGATTTGACGGCACGCCGGATGGTGAAAAAGCAGTAAACGATGGCAAACTGGCTGCGACCATCGCTCAGCTGCCTGAGCAGATTGGCGCCACTGGCGTTGAAACTGCCGACAAAGTGCTGAAGGGCGAAAAAGTTCAGGCTAAATACCCGGTTGACCTGAAGCTGGTCATCAAGCAGTAAAAGGCGAATCAGGCAGTCGCTGGCTGCCTGAGGGACACCAATAAAAGAAAAGTGTGGCATACGCCACCGGGTAACACCGGTGGCGCTCTCAGATGGACAACCCAACCATGAAAACCGCAGGCAACCTCGTCGTCCTTGGCAGTATCAATGCCGATCACATTCTTAACCTTGAATCGTTCCCTGCACCGGGCGAAACCGTCACGGGTAATCATTATCAGGTGGCATTTGGCGGTAAAGGTGCCAACCAGGCCGTGGCCGCGGGTCGCAGTGGGGCGAATATTGCGTTTATCGCCTGCACGGGTGATGACGATACCGGTGAGCGTGTACGCAAGCAGCTGGCGAGCGACAACGTTGATATCGCACCGGTCAGCGTTGTTGCAGGGGAATCTACCGGCGTGGCGCTGATTTTCGTCAACGCTGAAGGTGAGAATGTCATCGGTATTCATGCTGGGGCTAACGCTGCGCTGACGACGGAGCGCGTAGAAGCGCAACGTGCAATCATCGCCGGAGCGGAAGCCCTGCTCATGCAGCTGGAATCACCGGTTGAAAGCGTGCTGGCCGCCGCAAAAATTGCACATGAAAATCATACCACTGTTGTACTGAACCCGGCCCCAGCACGTGTATTATCAGACGAGCTGCTGGCGCTGGTGGACATCATTACGCCGAACGAAACCGAAGCCGAAAAGCTGACGGGCATTCGCGTAGAAAATGATGACGATGCCGCACGAGCCGCACGTGCACTGCATGATAAGGGCATCGGCACCGTAATTATCACCCTTGGCAGCCGTGGGGTGTGGGCAAGCGTCAATGGCGAAGGCCGTCATGTGCCGGGCTTTAAGGTGAAGGCGATTGATACCATTGCAGCGGGAGACACCTTCAATGGTGCACTGGTGACCGCGCTGCTGGAAGGCAAGAAAATGGATGACGCTATTCGCTTCGCTCACGCCGCTGCCGCGATTGCGGTGACGCGCAAGGGAGCCCAGCCTTCCGTTCCGTGGCGTAAAGAGATCGATGAATTCTTAAGTCAGTAGGGGTAACGCTTGGCTACAATGAAAGATGTCGCCCGTATGGCGGGCGTTTCTACCTCGACGGTCTCCCACGTCATTAATAAAGATCGCTTCGTCAGCGAGGCGATTCGGGAAAAAGTCGAAGCTGCGGTAAAAGAACTCAACTATGCGCCGTCTGCGCTGGCGCGCAGCCTTAAGCTCAATCAGACGCGTACTATCGGTATGCTGATCACTGCCAGTACCAACCCCTTTTATTCAGAACTGGTTCGCGGCGTGGAGCGCAGCTGCTTCGAGCGCGGCTACAGCCTGGTGCTGTGTAACACCGAAGGTGACGAGCAGCGCATGAATCGTAACCTGGAGACGCTGATGCAAAAACGCGTCGACGGGCTACTGTTGCTCTGCACCGAAACGCACCAGCCCTCGAAAGAGATCATCCAGCGCTATCCTTCTATTCCCACCGTGATGATGGACTGGGCCCCATTCGACGGAACCAGCGATCTCATTCAGGATAACTCCCTGCTGGGTGGTGATATGGCGACTCAGTATCTGATTGATAAAGGCTATACCCGCATCGCCTGTATTACCGGTCCGCTGGATAAAACCCCGGCGCGTTTGCGTCTGGAAGGGTATCTCTCCGCCATGGATCGAGCAGGGCTCGCCATTCCTGATGGCTACCGGATCACTGGTGATTTCGAATTTAACGGTGGCTTCGAGGCAATGCAGAAACTGCTGACGCAAGCGCAGCGCCCGCAGGCGGTCTTTATTGGTAATGATGCGATGGCGTTTGGTGCCTATCAGGCGTTGTACCAGGCGGGGCTACGCGTGCCGGACGATATGGCGGTGATTGGCTACGATGATATTGAACTTGCCCGCTACATGACGCCGCCGCTGACTACTATTCATCAGCCGAAGGATGAACTGGGCGAGCTGGCCATAGATGTGTTGATCCACCGTATGGCGCAGCCCACGCTGCAGCAACAACGCCTGCAGCTTACTCCTGTTCTGATGGAACGCGGTTCGGTTTAGCTTTCTCTTTATGACGTTCTTTAATCAGGTTTCTGCCGTCTTTCGGTTTTAACAGCATAAAGACCAGCGCCGATACCACGGTAAGTGCACCCATGGTAATAAAGGTATAGTGGAACTGCTCAACGGTATTTGCGTTGTCAAAACCCTCATAAAACCTCAGCACCGCTGCACTCACGGCAACCCCTAAACTGATCGACAGCTGTTGCGTTACCGCCAGCACGCTGTTGCCGCTACTGGCGTTCTCGTCAGTCAGATCTGCGAGGGTGATGGTGTTCATCGATGTGAACTGCGTCGACATCGCCATGCCCAACACAAACAGCGGCAGGATCAGCATCCAGACGGGTAACGCGGCGGACTGCAGCGAAAACTGCGCAATCATCAAACCGATAAAGACCGTCACGCCAACCAGCGTCTTACGATAGCCAAACCAGCGCAGCACCTGCGTAACGGTTGATTTTGCCAGAATCGAGCCCATTGCCGTGGGCGCCATCATGCAGCCAGCAATCAGGGCCGGGTAGCCGAAACCCACCTGCAGCATCAATGGCATCAGGAACGGCACACAACCCGTCCCCAGACGAGACGCAATGTTGCCTGCAATCCCTACGGAAAAGGTTCGGGTATTAAAGAGCCCCAGGGAGATTAACGGTGTCGGGTGGCGGCGCGCGTGACGTATATAAAGAAGAAATAACAGAATACCGCCCAGGATAACGGAGAGCGCTATCCACGTTGCGACGATCTTCTCGCCAAACAGCTCCATCCCGCTGGAGAATAACACCAGGCTCAGGCCGAACAGGAAAAAGCCGCCCATGTCGAAGCTGCGCCTTGGCGTGGTGAAGTTCGGCATATATTTGCGGGCATACAGCAGCCCCGCAACGCCAATTGGGATATTAATCAGGAAGATCCAGTGCCAGCTTGCCCAGGTGACAAACACGCCACCGAGTACCGGGCCAAGTATCGGGCCAACAAGGCCTGGCATGGTAACGAAGTTGAGCACGGGAAGTAATTCGCTGCGAGGGTAGGCTCGCAGTAGGGCAAGGCGCGCCACGGGCATCATCATCGCGCCGCCGATGCCCTGCAATACGCGGAAGATAACCAGCTCTGTTAATGATGAGGAGAGCGCACAGGCCAGCGAACCGAGCGTAAAGAGCGTTACGGCCAGCATGAAAACTCTGCGGGTGCCAAAGCGGTCGGCCAGCCAGCCGCTGACCGGTATTAACATTGCCACCGTCAGGGTGTAGCTGATGATGGCGGACTGCATCGCCAGTGGGGAACGGTTGAGGCTTTGCGCAATAGCGGGAAGCGCGGTGTTGAGGATGGTGGCATCCAGTGCCTGCATAAAAAACGCCATGGCTGCAATCCACGGCAATCCGGCCATGCTGCGCGCTTTTTTCTTTGTCATTTATTTACCTGCTGGTGGGTTGGCGCGGCCAGCAATGCCTGGCACGCACTCAGGGCTCGTTGCCCGTCGCTTTCCTGGATGGCATCCACTATCGCCTGATGCAAATCCAGTTTTACCACTTCGTTTTGTGTAATAGAGGTAAAGTAGGTGTGATACACAGAATGAAATAAAGAAGCAAAAGAGGTAAGGAACGGATTGGCGCTCATCATATAGATGTGTTCATGCCAGGCCATATCGACCTCAACCCAGCGTTCGCGGTTGAAGTGTTTTTTCAGGAACACCATCTCTTCCATCAACGCGTTAAGCTGCGCTTTCTGCTCTGCTGTTCCCAGCGTAGCGGCAAGCAGACATGCCTGAGGTTCAAGGCTGCTGCGCATCACCAGAAAGTGATCGACGACCTGATGAAAGTTATCTTCCGTCATCCACCAGGAGAGCAGCTCCTGATCGAGAAAATTCCAGTTACTCTGTGGCATTACGCGTGTGCCAATGCGAGGACGTGGAAGCACCATACCTTTTGCCGTCAGGGTTTTCACCGCTTCGCGCACGGCGGTACGGCTCACCCCAAACTGCTCACCCAGCTCCATCTCACCCGGCAGGATGCTACCGGGGGCATATTTACCCGCTAAAATCCGCTGCGCCAGCTTTTCTGCCAGCACGTACGACAGGTTTTTTTGGGCGGCCAGCTGTTGTGCGCTTAATGGCATCGCTTTTATTCCTTAAAGATTCATGCTGATAATTATGCCACCTCGAATGTGATTGTGGTTGCAGATACATCAAATAGAACAATTTGTAGCTTGATTTCACCTCTGGTGGTGAAAAAAAACGCGGATGAAAACTTTTTTTAAATTTCCTCTTGTCACGTCGGAATAACTCCCTATAATGCGCCTCCACTGACACGGAACAACGGCACACACGCCGCCAGGTCAGCAGAGAATAGCGTAAATAAACGCTTGACTCTGAAGCGGGAAGGCGTAATATGCACACCCCGCGCCGCAGCGAAAAGCGAAGCGGCACTGCTCTTTAACAATTTATCAGACAATCTGTGTGGGCACTCAAAGTGACGTGGATTCTTAACGTCGCAAGACGAAAAATGAATACCAAGTCTCTGAGTGAACATGCGTAATTCATTACGAAGTTTAATTCACGAGCATCAAACTTAAATTGAAGAGTTTGATCATGGCTCAGATTGAACGCT
>NZ_VTUC01000011.1 GCF_008364555.1 Enterobacter vonholyi | reverse complement strand
AGCGTTCAATCTGAGCCATGATCAAACTCTTCAATTTAAGTTTGATGCTCGTGAATTAAACTTCGTAATGAATTACGCATGTTCACTCAGAGACTTGGTATTCATTTTTCGTCTTGCGACGTTAAGAATCCATGTCACTTTGAGTGCCCACACAGATTGTCTGATAAATTGTTAAAGAGCAGTGCAACGCGGCTTTCGCTCACCGTTGCGAGGTCCCGTATATTACGTTTTCCTCGTTCAGAGTCAAGTGATTATTTTCGCTTTTCTCTGCTGGGGTTCATCTCTGAACCCCGCTAACCCGGCGGCCTGTAAGCCGTTGTTCCGTGTCAGTGGAGGCGCATTATAGGGAGTTCTCAGACGTTGACAACCCCTCTTTTAAAAAAAACTTTCAACCGTCTCTTTTTTGCTCAAAACCGTGCTATAGCGCCAGTTTTTCGAGCGTTTCAAAGCCATAACGGCGTAAAACGGGTAAAAGTTGCTCAGTCTCTTTCGTGATAGCCATACAAAACGCGATATTCGCATCGGTAGATTTCGCATCCGGCGCTTCGTGTTCCAGCAGCCAGGCAGTACGACGAGCGATAGCCGCACCCGAATCCACCAGGCGCGTCCCCTCCGGTAACACCTCCAATAACTCTTCCTGTAATAGCGGGAAGTGGGTACAGCCCAGCACAACGGTATCCGGAGGTTCGGGCATCCGCAGCCACGGACGAAGAATACGACGCAGCTCGTCGAGTGATACCGCCTTTCCATGCAGCTTCGCTTCGGCCATCTCCACCAGCTCGGCCGAGCCCAGCATCGCAATCTGACATTCGTTAGCAAAACGGTCGATCAGCTCGCGGGTATAAGGACGCTTTACCGTGCCTCGCGTTGCCAGCAAACCCACTATGCCGTTCGCCGTCAGACGCGCGGCAGGCTTTATTGCAGGGACGACGCCCACAACCGGGAACTGGAATTTTTCACGCAGGGCGGGAAGAGAAACGGTGCTCGCCGTATTACAGGCGATGACGGCCAGCGCAAGGGGATAGCGTTTTTGTACCGCAGTGACGATTTCAACTACACGCTCAACAATAAAATCTTCGCTCTTTTCCCCATACGGGAAAGCGACGTTATCGAAGGCGTAGATGTAATGGAGATCCGGCAGGAGATGCCGAATCTCATCATAGACCGAAAGCCCACCGACGCCGGAATCAAACACCAGCACGGTGGGACGCGGATTAGAAGGTGTAGCTGCCAGACAAGGTGTATTCCCGTCCTGCAGTTTGGTAGCCATAAACTGTCTCGTAATCTTTATCGAACAGGTTGGCTATTTTACCACGAACTGTAAGGTGTGAGGTGACAGGATACGAAACTGCGACATCCCACAGGCTTACACCGCCCATTTTCACGCGTTCTGACGAATAGGTGTCAGGATCAATCGCGACATCATAGCGGGTGCCCAGATAACGGTAGGCAAGGTTCCAGTCGAGATCCCATACCTGCCAGTCAAGCTGGTACTTAACCTGCTGCTTAGAACGGCGGGCCAGTACTTCGTTGGTTTTGGCATTACGCGGGTCGACATAATCATAGGAAATCTGATGTCCGACCGGGCCAGTATCGAACTGTGCCGTCGCTTCCACACCTTTAATACGTGCTTCGTCGACGTTGTAGTAACGATACGTATGCGGATCGCTGTTAATAAGATTATCAATGTCATTGCGATAGCCGGTGATACGCCAGTTGACCGGTCCCGTCAGACCTTCAAAGCCCCCTTCCCACTGTTTACTCTCCTCCGGTTTGAGGTCCGGATTACCGTAAGAAGCGCTGTGGATCTGGCTCATGGTTGGTGCTTTAAATGCGGTACCGTAGGAGGCAATCACGCGATAGCCATCCACAAACTCCCACGCCGCGCTGGTTTGCCATGTGCCATGGTTACCAAAGTTGGAGTTGTCGTCATTACGCGCCGCCGCTTCCAGCGTCACGCTGCTGAACTGCTGCATTGCCGAAACAAACACGCCGGTATTGCGTTGCTCGTAACCTTTATCCAGGTAGCCCGTTCCGGCCTGCGTCTTCTGCTTTAGCCAGTCCAGACCTGCGCCAATGTTGCCGTGACCGACCTCCACGGTATTGAGCCATTGGGTGGTGTACTGCTTCACGTCATCCATGGTGGCGGAATCAGCGTAACGCCCTTTCTTCGGATCATAGTTCTGATCTTTACTGCGACCGTAACCCGCGACCAGCTGTGACTGGAAAATCCCCTGGTTGTAACGCAGACCGGTATCCCAGTTCTGGCTATAGAGCTGGCGAGTATCAGGTCGTCCATCCACCATAAAGTTGTCGTCGTAGTGATCGTAACCGTCGTACGCGGTGCGGTTGTCATAACCAAAGCCACGGAAAAAGCCGCTCACGCTGTCGGTAATCTGCTGTTCCACAGAGCCGTACAGCGATTTACTCATAAAGCCATCGCGGTCCGGCTGGCGCGGAGCATCTTTGGCATCAATATCAAAACCACGGGTATAGGTGTAGTTACCCGCCATGGTGATTTTGGTTTTATCCAGCACCTGCTGGAAAGCGCCGTCATAGGTCTGATAACCCTTAGAGCCGACGCCCGCTGAGATTTCCGCACCCGGCTTGTCACGTCCGGTGATGATGTTGATCACGCCGCCAATCGCATCGGAGCCATACAGGGCCGAACGCGGACCACGGATGTACTCAATACGCTGAATCAGCGAGGTCGGGATTTGGCTCAGATCGGGAACGTTGCTGATCCCGGCGTTATTCAAAGGAATACCGTCAATCAGCACCAGCACATGGCGAGATTCCGTTCCGCGAATAAAAGTCGAAGAGTTCGAGCCCATTCCACCGCTTTGCGCGATATCCACGCCAGGCAGACGTGACATGATTTCCACCACGCTTCTGGCCTGCCAGCGTTCAATATCTTCGCGCGTCACCACGGACGTCGGTGCCAGAACAGTTTTTGCCGGTTGTTCAAAACGATTTGCCGTCACCACCAACGAGTCTGCGCTATCCTGCGCCCAGCCCGAAAATGCCGTGACGGACAACGCCGTCAACAGCGATACTTTTTTAATCATTGTTAAAGCATCCACAATATAAGAAGGATGCCGCAGGCCTCATCGATAGCACGCGATGATGAAACCAAATGCGACGTGATCCCGGCAGGTCTTCGGGCTAGGTGGCTATATAAGGATGAAGACTTCCCATTTTCACAGTGTCTACAACGCTCATCCCGCCAGTCTTTACCGCTGCGCGTCAGCTCCAGATTTACACTGGATTCCCTTTTCACTCTCAGGAGACCGGAAACAGAATGCTACAATTAGACACGTATGGATGTCCAGACAGCTATTGGCCATTAAATCTGGACATCCCCTGAACAATGCCTACAATCGCCGCGTAATTCTTTATCACTCAGGACGCATCATGACCCCAGAACACCTCCCGACAGAACAGTACGACGCGCAGCTGGCAGAAAAAGTTGTCCGCCTGCAAAGTATGATGACGCCTTTCAACGCGCCCGTTCCCGAGGTGTTCCGCTCTCCAGTCAGCCACTACCGCATGCGCGCCGAATTCCGCATCTGGCACGACGGTGACGACCTGTACCACATCATTTTCGATCAGCAGACGAAGTCCCGTATCCGCGTGGACAGCTTCCCGGCAGCGAGTGAGCTTATCAACCAGCTGATGACGCTGATAATGGACGGCGTGCGCAACAATCCGATGCTGCGTAACAAGCTGTTCCAGATTGACTACCTGACCACGCAAAGCAATCAGGCGATTGTTTCCCTGCTGTACCACAAAGCCCTGAACGACGAGTGGCGCGAGCAGGCAGAAGCGCTGCGCGATGCGCTACGGGCGCAGAACATCAACGTTCACCTGATTGGCCGGGCGACAAAAACCAAAATCATGCTGGATCAGGACTACGTAGACGAGCGCCTGCCTGTGGCGGGTAAAGAGATGGTTTATCGTCAGGTGGAAAACAGCTTCACCCAGCCGAATGCCGCGATGAACGTGCAGATGCTGGAGTGGGCGCTGAAGGCGACAGAAGGGTCAACGGGCGATCTGCTTGAGCTCTACTGCGGTAACGGCAACTTCTCGCTGGCGCTGGCGCATAATTTCGACCGCGTCCTCGCAACGGAAATCGCCAAACCGTCGGTTGCCGCCGCGCAGTACAATATTGCCGCCAACCATATCGACAACGTGCAGATCATTCGAATGGCCGCAGAAGAATTCACGCAGGCAATGAACGGCGTACGCCAGTTTAACCGTCTGGAAGGGATCGATCTGAAGAGCTACCAGTGTGAGACGATTTTTGTCGACCCGCCGCGCAGTGGCCTGGACAGCGAAACCGAGAAGATGGTGCAGGCGTACCCGCGTATTTTGTACATCTCCTGTAATCCGGAGACCCTGTGCAAGAACCTGGAAACGTTAGGCCAGACGCACAAGGTTGAACGTCTGGCACTGTTCGATCAGTTCCCGTATACGCACCATATGGAGTGCGGCGTACTTCTGACGGCTAAGTAAATATCCGGCATTTTTGGCAGGTGGAGCTTCGCTTACCTGCCCTACAAAATTCTCTACTCCGGTAACTGGCTCTTGCGGCTACGCATGCGCGAGCCAATCCAGAACACCAGCGCCACAGACAGTACCGCAGGGAAGAAGTTAGAGCCGATATCCGGATACTCCGCGCGAACCACGGTGCTATACAGCAATACGCCCAGAATAAAGCAGGCAGCGGCCAGCCCCGGTAACCCCACCGGCATGGTGCGGTTCAGGTAACGTTGATGCAGGCAGTAAACCGTCAGCACCAGCGCTATAAGCGGGAAAATCGAAAATGGAACGATTGAGCTAAAAATAGCGGCAAACGTACCATTAATGGATAAGCCAGCGATCAATGCCAGCAACAGCGTCCCTTTATCCTGACCTGACTGTTTCATTACTCACCTTCACTCTTCGGTTTGATGTGCCAGTTTCTCTTGCTCACGGCGATACCAGTAGTACGCGCCTTTGGAGATCATCCTGAGCTGCAATACCAGTCGCTCTTCAAGCTGCTTGCGTTGTTCAATGCTGACGTCCAGCGCTTCGGCACCCGCGCTGAACACTATCGTCACCATCGCCTCAGCCTGTGCTTCAGTAAAGGCACGCGGCATATGGTTTTCGAGTTCAAGATAGTCGGCAAGTTCCGCGATGAAGTGCTGAATTTCACGCGCGACGGCGGCACGAAACGCCGCCGACGTGCCCGAACGTTCGCGCAGAAGCAGACGAAACGCGTTGGGGTTATTGCCGATAAATTCCATAAATGTCGACACGGAGGTACGGATCACGCTGCCCCCTTTGGCGATACGCTGACGCGCCTGGCGCATCAGCTGACGCAGCATCAGACCGCTCTCGTCGACCATGGTCAGGCCCAGTTCATCCACATCACGGAAATGACGATAGAAGGACGTTGGCGCAATCCCGGCCTCGCGTGCGACTTCGCGCAGGCTCAAACTGGCAAAACTCCGCTCAGCACTCAGTTGACTGAATGCGGCTTCCACCAGCGAACGCCGGGTTTTCTCTTTTTGTTGTGCTCTTACGCCCATCACGATAGTTGAATCCTTCCAAAGGCCTGATGGCACTATACCAGAGAATAAAATTAATCTGTTTGTCTGGCTTTGTGAATGATTGTTTACGTGCGGTTTGTGCTCCACTGCCGGAAAAAAGCACAACGATAATTGGGTTACTCCGGCAATGATGTTATGATTCTGTTGCTTTTATGTATAAGAACAGGTAAGCCTTACCATGCCACATTCCTACGATTACGACGCAATAGTTATTGGTTCCGGCCCCGGCGGCGAAGGTGCTGCTATGGGTCTGGTGAAACAGGGAGCCAGAGTAGCGGTCATCGAGCGCTACCATAATGTCGGCGGCGGTTGCACCCACTGGGGGACCATCCCTTCGAAAGCCCTCCGCCACGCCGTTAGCCGCATTATCGAATTTAACCAGAACCCTCTTTACAGCGACCACTCCCGACTTCTTCGTTCCTCTTTTGCTGACATCCTGAATCACGCGGATACCGTTATTAACCAGCAGACACGCATGCGTCAGGGATTTTATGAGCGTAACCACTGTGAAATTTTGCAGGGCAACGCGCATTTTGTGGATGAACACACCCTGGCACTCGAATGCCACGACGGTTCGGTTGAAACCATCACGGCTGAAAAATTTGTTATCGCCTGCGGTTCACGCCCGTACCATCCCGCCGACGTCGATTTCTCGCACCCGCGCGTCTACGACAGCGATTCGATTCTGAGCCTGCACCATGAACCCCGCCACGTCATTATTTATGGCGCAGGGGTCATTGGTTGCGAATATGCGTCGATCTTCCGCGGGATGGACGTCAAAGTTGACCTGATCAACACCCGCGACCGCCTGCTGGCGTTCCTCGATCAGGAGATGTCGGACTCCCTCTCCTACCACTTCTGGAACAGCGGCGTGGTGATTCGCCACAACGAAGAGTATGAGAAAATTGAAGGCTGTGACGACGGGGTGATCATGCACCTGAAGTCAGGCAAGAAGCTGAAAGCAGACTGCCTGCTGTACGCCAACGGCCGTACCGGCAACACCGACTCCCTGCAGCTGGAAAACATCGGGCTTGAGACCGACAGCCGTGGTCAGCTCAAGGTCAACAGCATGTATCAGACCGCCCTGCCGCACGTCTACGCGGTTGGCGACGTGATTGGCTACCCGAGCCTGGCCTCTGCCGCCTACGATCAGGGCCGAATTGCCGCTCAGGCGCTGGTGAAGGGTGAAGCAACGGCGCACCTGATTGAAGATATTCCGACGGGCATCTATACCATCCCGGAAATCAGTTCAGTCGGGAAAACCGAGCAGCAGCTAACGTCAATGAAGGTGCCTTACGAGGTGGGTCGTGCGCAGTTTAAACATCTGGCGCGGGCGCAAATCGTGGGGATGAGCGTGGGAACGCTGAAGATCCTCTTCCATCGCGAGACGAAAGAGATCCTCGGTATTCACTGCTTTGGTGAACGCGCGGCGGAAATCATTCATATCGGCCAGGCGATAATGGAGCAGAAAGGCGGTGGTAACACCATTGAATACTTTGTTAACACCACCTTTAACTACCCGACCATGGCGGAAGCCTATCGGGTAGCTGCGCTGAACGGCTTAAACCGCCTGTTTTAACGCGCTGTCGAAATGGCCATCCATCGAACCACGGATGGCCTCTGCCAGCTGCTCATAGCGGCTGCGCAGCGGTGAACCCGGACGATAAACCAGGCCAATCGTACGACGCGGTTCCGGCTTAATGCACGGCAGATAGACCACGCCATCACGTTTACGCTCGTGCGGCACCGCCAGCGCGGGCAGAAGCGTAATACCGCTTCCCGCCGCCACCATATTACGCAGCGTTTCCAGACTGGTTGCCCGGAAATGGGTATCTTCATCGGCACCCGCTTCGAAGCAGAAGCCCATAGCCTGGTCGCGCAGGCAGTGGCCATCTTCCAGCATCAGCAGCTTTTCACCGGCCAGATCGGCCATCGGCACGCGATCGCGGTTCGCCCACGGGTGATCTTCATAGATCGCCAGCATCATTGGCTCATCGAACAGCGGCACTTCAATAAAGGCTTCACTCTCTTTTACCAGTGCCAGAATGGCGCAGTCGAGCTTGCCGCTGTCCAGCTGCGCCAGCAGCTGATGGGTTTGCGCTTCGTGCAGGTACATTTCGAGTTTCGGGAACGTCTGGTGCAGCATCGGAATGATGTGCGGCAACAGGTACGGGCCAACGGTTGGGATCAGGCCAATATGCAGCGGGCCGGACATTGCCTCCCCCTGCTGGCTTGCCATTTCCTTGAGCACTTTGACCTCGCGCAGCACGGTGCGCGCCTGATCCACCAGCAGAAGACCTGCCTGTGTGAACAGAACCTTACGGCTGGTGCGCTCCAGCAGCATCACGCCCAGCTCGTCTTCCAGCTTGCGGATCTGGCCGCTCAGCGTGGGCTGGCTGACGTGGCAGGAGTCTGCCGCGCGGCGAAAGTGACGATGCTCGGCTAACGCTACCAGGTATTCAAGATCACGAATATTCATTATTCATCCTCCGTCGCCACGATAGTTCATGGCGATAGATAGCATAGCAACGAACGATTATCCCTATCAAGCATTCTGTTGAATAATACACCATATAGACGAGGCGGCACGTGTTTGACCCTTGACGTCCCCGCACCGTCCGCGAGTTTCTCTCAAAACTCGAACAACTAAAGCCAACGTGAACTTTTGCGGACCCCGTGGTCCGCTTTTTTTTGCGTAAAAAAGGCCGGATATAAAAACAAAATGGCAACCGAAGCGATCATTTTTAATGTTTACTCCCTTTTCCCCATACTTTTTCATAAGCATCTCTTATCTGACGCAATGCGAATTAAATTTCGTAAATTGCCCACATTTATTCGTTTGCTGAACCGTTTTCGCAGCAATTGACGACGGGGGTTTTACGTGGCTTTATAAAGGGAGATGACAAAATAATGTCCAGAAAATTTTTGCCTGGGCATAAACAAAAATGATGGGGTGACTGGGTTTTTATGAACGAACAATATTCCGCGTTGCGTAGTAATGTCAGTATGCTCGGCAAAGTGCTTGGAGATACCATCAAAGACGCGTTGGGGGAGAACATCCTCGACCGCGTTGAAACCATCCGCAAGCTGTCTAAATCTTCCCGTGCCGGTAACGAGGCCAGTCGTCAGGAGCTGCTCACCACCTTGCAGAACCTCTCTAACGATGAGCTGCTGCCCGTTGCGCGCGCATTCAGCCAGTTCCTGAACCTGGCCAATACCGCTGAGCAATACCACAGCATTTCGCCGAATGGCGAAGCGGCAAGCAACCCGGAAGTCATTGCCCGCACCCTGCGTAAACTGAAAGACCAGCCAGACCTCAACGAGGCCACCATCAAAAAAGCGGTAGAGTCGCTTTCGCTGGAGCTGGTGCTGACCGCACACCCAACCGAAATTACCCGTCGCACCCTGATCCACAAAATGGTGGAAGTGAACAACTGTCTGAAGCAGTTGGATAATAAAGACATTGCCGACTACGAACGCAACCAGCTGATGCGCCGTCTGCGCCAGCTTATTGCCCAGTCCTGGCACACCGATGAAATTCGTAAGCATCGCCCAAGCCCGGTGGACGAAGCTAAATGGGGCTTTGCGGTGGTGGAAAACAGCCTGTGGGAAGGGGTGCCGAACTACCTGCGCGAGCTGAACGAACAGCTGGAAGAGAACCTTGGCTACCGCCTGCCGGTCGATTTCGTTCCGGTCCGCTTCACCTCCTGGATGGGCGGCGACCGCGACGGCAACCCGAACGTGACCGCGGAAATTACCCGTCACGTCCTGCTGCTGAGCCGCTGGAAAGCGACCGACCTGTTCCTGAAAGACATTCAGGTGCTGATCTCCGAGCTGTCGATGGTTGAAGCGACGCCGGAACTACGCGCGCTGGCAGGTGAAGAGGGTGCCAGCGAACCGTACCGTTTCCTGATGAAAAAACTGCGCGGTCAGCTGATGGCCACTCAGGCGTGGCTGGAAGCGCGTCTGAAAGGTCAGCGCCTGCCAAAACCAGAAGGCCTGCTCAGCCAGAACGAACAGCTCTGGGAGCCGCTGTACGCCTGTTATAAATCACTCCAGGCCTGCGGGATGGGCATCATCGCTAACGGCGAACTGCTCGACACCCTGCGCCGCGTGAAGTGTTTCGGCGTGCCGCTGGTGCGTATCGACGTACGTCAGGAAAGTACCCGCCATACCGAAGCGCTGGGCGAGCTGACCCGCTACCTCGGCATCGGCGACTATGAAAGCTGGTCCGAAGCCGACAAACAGGCCTTCCTGATCCGCGAGCTGAACTCGAAGCGCCCTCTGCTGCCGCGCAACTGGGAGCCAAGCAACGAAACCCGCGAGGTGCTCAACACCTGTAAAGCGATCGTGGACGCACCGAAAGGATCGGTGGCCGCCTATGTGATCTCAATGGCGAAGACCCCTTCCGACGTGCTGGGCGTTCACCTTCTGCTGAAAGAAGCGGGAATCGACTACGCCCTGCCGGTCGCCCCGCTGTTTGAGACCCTCGACGACCTGAATAACGCCAACGACGTCATGACCCAGCTGCTGAATATCGACTGGTACCGCGGCTTTATCCAGGGCAAACAGATGGTGATGATCGGCTATTCCGACTCCGCGAAAGATGCAGGCGTGATGGCGGCATCCTGGGCGCAGTATCAGGCGCAGGACGCCCTGATCAAAACCTGCGAGAAAGCCGGTATCGAGCTGACCCTGTTCCACGGACGCGGTGGCTCAATTGGCCGTGGCGGCGCACCTGCACATGCAGCCCTTCTGTCACAGCCGCCGGGAAGCCTGAAAGGCGGCCTGCGCGTCACCGAGCAGGGCGAGATGATCCGCTTCAAATACGGTCTGCCGGAAGTGACCATCAGCAGCCTGTCGCTTTATACCAGCGCTATCCTGGAAGCAAACCTGCTGCCGCCGCCGGAGCCGAAAGCGTCCTGGTGCCATATCATGGACGAGCTGTCTGACATCTCCTGCGATCTGTACCGCGGCTACGTACGTGAAAACAAAGATTTCGTTCCTTACTTCCGCTCGGCCACGCCTGAGCAGGAGCTGGGTAAACTGCCGCTGGGCTCACGTCCTGCGAAGCGTCGCCCAACCGGTGGCGTAGAGTCTCTGCGCGCGATCCCGTGGATCTTCGCCTGGACGCAAAACCGTTTGATGCTGCCCGCCTGGCTGGGTGCCGGTGCCGCGCTGCAAAAAGTGGTGGAAGACGGCAAACAGAGCGAGCTGGAGACCATGTGTCGCGACTGGCCATTCTTCTCTACCCGTCTGGGCATGCTGGAGATGGTCTTCTCGAAAGCTGACCTGTGGCTGGCGGAATACTACGATCAGCGTCTGGTGAAACCTGAGCTGTGGGCGCTGGGCAAAGAGCTGCGCGAACTGCTGGAAGGCGACATCAAAGTGGTTCTGGACATCGCCAACGACTCACACCTGATGGCGGACCTGCCGTGGATTGCCGAGTCTATTCAACTGCGTAACATTTACACCGACCCGCTGAACGTCCTGCAGGCAGAGCTGCTGCACCGTTCGCGTCTGGCGGAAGAAGAAGGGAAAGAGCCGGATCCGCGTGTTGAACAGGCGCTGATGGTGACGATTGCGGGCGTTGCGGCGGGTATGCGTAACACCGGCTAATGCTTTACGCCCGGCGGCGCTGCGCTTGCACGGGCCTACGATAAGTAGGCCGGGTAAGCGTTAGCGCCACCCGGCAATACCTGGTATCAACACCATGCACCACGACATTACCTACATCCTGAATGACCTGATCAACGGCACAACGCCGCTGCATGAGGTGCATTTTGCAAACCCCGCGACCTCCGCCCCCGAACTTGCCTTGCAGGTCGATTTTCCACGTCTGGAGATCGCGATCGAAGGATCTATGAAAGACCTGGCTGGCTGCGTATTACAGCAGGGGGATGTTTTATACGTCCCGGCTGGCGGCTGGAATAATCCACAATGGCAAGCCCCCGCAACAACGCTGAGCATCCTGTTTGGCAAACAGCAGCTTGGGTTTAGCCTTATACACTGGGATGGCGTAGACGTTCGTAACCTGGCAAAGCAGAACGTTGCCCGCCGTGGTCCGCGTATTGGATCGCTACTCTTACAGACGCTTCATGAAATACAGATGCAGCCCCATGAGCAACAAACCGCGCGGCTGATTATCGCCAGCCTGCTTAGCCACTGCGTCGACCTGCTGGGTAGCCAGATCCAAACCGCCTCCCGCAGTCAGGCTTTATTTGAAGCGATTCGGGTCTATATTGACGAACACTACGCCACCCCGCTTACCCGGGAATCCGTCGCGCAGGCTTTTTATATCTCCCCAAACTACCTGTCGCATCTGTTTCAGAAAACGGGCGCAGTGGGTTTCAATGAATACCTGACGCATACCCGGCTGGAACACGCTCGCCAGTTGCTGAAAGGGTATGATTTAAAAGTGAAAGAGGTGGCGCATGCCTGCGGATTTGTTGACAGCAACTATTTCTGCCGGTTATTTCGCAAGAACACGGAGCGTTCGCCTTCAGAATACCGTCGCCAGTATCACAGCCAGCTCACCGGGAAGACCGCTAGTCCAGAATGACCTGAGTATGCTGCGGAGCGGCTAATATCTTACGCACCGCCCCCATCACCTTTTGTGGATCACGTAAAAAGGCGCTAATACCGCACTTCACGTAGCGCGCATTCTCGAAACGCTCACTGCCCGCCAGTTCTATATCGGTAATCAGCAATACGACATCGGCACGCTGAATGTCGTCTTCCGTAAGCTCGCTCTCGATGCCCAGCGCTCCCTGCGTCTCGATGTTAACACTCCACCTCTCCTGCTGGCAGAGCTTGTCCAGCCGTTCGGCAGCCATATAGGTATGCGCGACGCCACTGACGCACGCGGTCACCGCCACCAGATGACGTCCCGTTATCACTGTCATATTCAGCCTCCCAGGGTAACATTGAAACCTTCTCGCTCTGCCCGTTGACGCATCGCTGACACCTCATCTTCTGTCGGAGGGATAACTTGCCGCATGCCCCACTTCTGTCCCAGCAGACGGTATTTTGGCTCCCCATACTGATGAAAGGGCAATAAATGCAGCTGTCGTATTCCTGAAGGTAGCAGGAAATCCAGTACGCGCGTCATGTTCGTTTCGTTGAGCGTATAGCCCGGAATAAGCGGCACGCGGGGAATCACGTTTATCCCGTCAGCCACCAGCTGGCGGAAATTATCCAGCACTCTGGGAAGATTCATTACCACAATCGATTGGGCCAGATCCGCGTCCATGATCTTCAAATCAAACAGCACTTCATCACACTGGCGAGCCAGCGGCATTAATCGGGACAAAGGGGCATCGCCTGCCGTTTCGATGGCCGTATGCACGCCGAATCGACGCAGCCTTTGTAGTAGCCGTGTCGCGAAAGGTGCCTGCAGCAATACTTCCCCACCCGAAAGCGTCACTCCGCCTCCCGAGGAACGAAAGAATACATCGTCTTTCATGACCTCTTTTTCCAGCTCATCCAGCGTAACGTCCCGCCCGATAGGCTCAAATGCGCCGGAGGGGCACTCATCAACGTCCCGTAAACAGGGGGCGCAGTTAAGACATTTACTCTCTCTGCGCACCATCTCGATTTTCGGCGAAATCGACTCTGGATTCGCACACCACGGACAGCGGTGAGGGCAGCCTTTAAAAAAGACAACCGTACGGATGCCGCGTCCGTCATTCAATGAGTAGCGCTGAATATTGAAAATACGCGCCACCTCGGCGCGCGCTTCAACCACGTCACAGCTGATGCGCTGTGCGGCGGATAATGTCATCCTGGATCTCCTTCGATAACTCAACAAAGAAGGCGCTGTAGCCAGCAACGCGTACCACCAGCCCGGCAAAATCCTGTGGACGCTGTTGCGCTTCACGCAATGTCTCCGCGTTCACCACGTTGAATTGGATATGCTGCAACTTAAGCTGGGTGAAAGCGCGAAGGAAATCAGCCAGCTTTTGCAGCCCGGCATCGCCTTCCAGCGTCGCAGGGGTAAATTTAACGTTTAGCAGCGTACCGTTAGATAGCAGATAGTTATCCAGCTTGCTTACCGATTTAAGTACCGCCGTTGGGCCCTGCATATCTTGCCCAAGCATCGGCGAAAGCCCACCGTCTGCCAGCTGTTCGCCGGCAAAGCGGCCATCGGGCGTGGCCCCCACCACCGCCCCGAGCGGCACGTGTGCCGACACGGTATAAGACCCCGGAGTGAAGTGCCCGCCGCGCGGGTTCCGGTATTTTTCGACCTCTTTACAGTAATGGCGCAGCAGTTCAGCGCTGATGTTGTCGACATCATCGATATCATTGCCGTATTTTTCGAAGCGATTAATCAACCGTGCGCGGATTTTTTTGCCCTCTGGCGTGGCAAAGTTAGCGTTCAATACGGCTAATAGCTCATCAAAACTTAAGCGATGCTGTTCAAAAACCAGCCCTTTCAGGGCGTGCAGTGAATCACTCAGATTGGCTATCCCGATCCCCTGAACGCCAGAAAAGTTATAGCGCGCGCCACCCTCGGTAATATCTTTCCCTGATTCCAGACAATCGCTTATGAATGAAGAGAGTAACGGCACCGGTGCCCAGTCGCGATGGCCGATATCGCAGATATTGCTCCCCTCAACCATTAGCGCAATATAGTGGTTAATTTTGGCGCGGATATGGTCCAGCAGGCCTTCATAACTCAGCGCTGCGTTACCTTCGTTCTCCTGCATCGCGATTTCCATTACCTTCAGCAGGTTAAACATCGCGATATCATGCAGACCGTAGGTTTTACCCGGAATCGACAGTTCTACACAGCCAACCACCGCGTAGTCGCGCGCGTCTTCCAGCGACACCCCCCGATTAAGGAAAGCAGGCACCACCACTTCATCATTGAAAATCTGCGGGATACCGGTGCCCAGGCGGATCGTCTCCGCCGTTTTAAGCAGGAAAGCTCGGTCGATAAGTTCGTTAACCCGTACGCCGAGGTTCGGCTGCGGAAGCTGAACCCTCTGGTAAGCATCCAGGCACAGGAAGGAAAGTACATTCACTGCGCTCCGACCGCTCTCCGTTAAGCCGCCCAACAACGCGGTATAACCCGTCGGAAAACCAGCAAAATAACGTGCGCTACTGGTCGAACGTAAAAGCACCACGTCATTGCATTTCACCCACAGCGATTCCAGTAGCTCTTTCAGAAATTCGGGATCGTCCCCCTGCGAGAGTGAAGCCTGATAAAACGGCAACATATACTGGTCGAAGCGCCCGATAGAAAGCGAGCTGGCGTTAGATTCGTATTGCAAAATGACGTTCATATACCAGAACAGCTGACACGCCTGCCAGAACGTTTGCGGCTTATGCTGCGCGTTATGACGCGAGATTTCGGCAATCTTACATAGTTCTTCACGCCGTGAAGCTTCATCACAGCCGGACGCAAGCCTTTCAGCCAGCGCGGCATAGCGCAGAATATGACGCTGGGAGGCTTCCAGCAGAATCAGCGCGGCGGCATAGAACGTGTTCTGCGCATCGCGGGCGCAGTGTTCGCGCAATTCCTCCACCAGCACACCCAGGCCATTATTGAGCAGGCGCGGATAATCAATAATGATATGCCCCTGCCCTTTGTCCGTCTGATTGACGCTGAAAATTTGCGTCCCCACGGCGGCTTTCACCTCATCCGTCATCTGGCTGTTGATGAAATCCTTCATCGACCGTTTTTCCCAGTAGGGATACAGCACGTCACGGTAGATCTGCTTATCCGCTTCGCCGATCTCGAAGCGGTCCTGCGGGCGTGTGGAAAACTGGTCCAGCTCCTTAAGCAGCCAGTACGGATCCATCTCAGGAGACATAATGCCCGCGCGCGGTTTAACGGTCCGGTTTCCCGCAATCAGTTCCTCATCACGAATCGCGATGTTCACATGGTCCAGAATGTACGCCGTGGCTTTTGCTCGCCTGAGGATAACCGGCTCGCCCTCCGTCTGCTGATGGCTGGCGGTATAGAGCAAAGCACGCTCAAGCGAGATTTCACGTGGACTGGCAAAAAGAGCGTCTTTCAAACGCTGGGTACGATTCGTCATGAGGGAACTCCTGTAACGGAAAACGAGCCCGCCCCTAAGGGCGGGAAAGCGTCAGGCGGTTTGCGCCAGGTGGGCATCAATTTTGTTCATGATGGCGTCAGCGCGTTTTACCGCGTCGCTGATATTGACGCGTACAATGGTTTTCCCGGCAAAGCGCTCTTCGAACTTAATGCCAATATCTTTGGTCAGGATCACCATATCTGCGGCGGCAACGTCTTCTGCCGTCAGTTCGTTCTCCAGGCCAATCGACCCCTGCGTTTCAACCTTCACTTCCCAACCTTTAGCTTTGGCGGCACTTTCCAACGCTTCGGCCGCCATGTAGGTATGAGCAACGCCTGACGGACATGCTGTTACTGCAATAATTCGGGTCATGTTCTCTTCCTCACTCAGTTAATTTCGAAATCCAGATCCAGGTCGTCCTCTTTTTCCACGACCTGTTTTGCATTCTTGCGGGCAATACTCTTCAGCACGTTAACGCTAATGGCCGTCACCACAGCCCCCACGGCAACCGCCGCGATGTAGCCGATTTTGCCCTCCACCACAGGGAGAACGATGAGCCCGCCCCAGCCGGCATAGCATTGCGCGCCCATCACGGCGGCCGTCACTGCGCCAGATGCGGAACCCAGCATGATGGAGGGAATGACACGCAGAGGATCGGCTGCGGCGAACGGAATGGCCCCTTCGGTGACCCCCACGCAGCCCATCACTAATGCGGCCTTACCCGCTTCACGCTCTTCACCGGTAAAATTCTTGCGATTAATCAGCGTCGCCAGGCCTAATCCCAGCGGTGGCACACAGATACCGACTGCCGCAATCGCCACCACGGTGTAGACGCCCTGTGCAACGCAGATCAGCATGAAGGCATAGGCGACTTTATTAATCGGGCCGCCCATGTCGAAGGCCAGCATCAACCCCATGATGACGGCCAACACTACGATGCTGCCCTGCTGCATCCCTTGCAGCCACTGGGTTAAGCCCGTCGTCAACGCGCCAACTGGTTCACCCAGACCCCACATCATGATGCCTGCGGTAACAAAGGTGCCGATGATAGGGATGATGAAGATAGGCATGACGGATCGCAGCACTTTCGGGACCGGCAGTTTTTTCAGATACCAGACGACAATCCCGCCGAGGATCCCGGCAATAATGGCGCCGAAGAAACCCGCACCGAAGCTGTTACCGACCCACGCGGCAATAGCGCAAGGCGCCAGCGCTGCGCGCTCGGCAATGGAATAGCCAATATAGGCGGCCAGGAAAGGCACCATCAGCGTCAACCCTGCTACGCCGATATCGAATAGCTTTTTGAGGTTGGGATCGGTTGCTGCATCCGGGACCGCACCCTTGCCGTACAGCATGACCGAGACCGCCAGCAAAATACCGCCTGCGACCACGAACGGGATCATGTGTGATACCCCGGTCATCAGATGCTGCCGCGTGTTCTTGAGAATATGCACCAACTCTTTCATATGTCGCTCCTGGCCTAAAACCATAAAGATGTTGTGGCAAACAATAGGCAATCAGGAAGACGGCTAACAGGAGACAAAAAGGCCATTTACTGGATTTTTGTAATGTCGAAATAAAAATGAGATCCGCCTCCACATTTCTGATCAATGGTACGCATAAGACAAAACACCACAACCTGTGAGTCAAATCTCACTTTTCACGTGATATTACATTTGTCCAGCTTTTGGCAGATTTGTCACATGGCGCGCGTCATCAACACACTCGTATGCTGTTGCCCAATGAATGAGGATTGATTTCAGGAGTGTGTATGGCTCTCGTAGTGGAATTTACCTGTGAATTACCCAACGGTGTTCACGCGCGTCCGGCAAGTCATGTGGAGACGCTGTGCAATACGTTTATCTCGCAAATCGAATGGCACAACCTGCGCACAGACCGTAAAGGGAATGCCAAGAGCGCACTGGCACTTATTGGTACCGATACGCTGGCAGGCGACGCCTGTCGTCTGGTGATCCATGGTGAAGATGAGCAGAACGCCCATCAACATCTGGAACAATGGCTCCGGGAAGAATTTCCACACTGTGATGCGCCGCTCGCAGAAGCCATCAATACTGGGCGCGATCCGCTGCCAGAATCTCTCGCACGCCTTAATCCAACGCTCTTTCGCGCCCTGCCTGTGTGCAGCGGTAGTGCCCAGGGCGTGCTGACGTTGCTGACCTCGCTGGATCTCAATGCACTGACGGATTTACCCGACGGGAAAAGCGTGGAAGATGAACAGTCAGCGCTGGACAACGGACTCACCCTGCTGGTGAAAAACATTGAACTTCGTGCGCTGGACAGCGACAGCACCGCCAGCGCAATTCTCGACGCGCACAGATCTCTGGCGACGGATACCTCTCTGCATCAGCATCTTCTTGCTGGCGTGAGCCAGGGGCTAAGCTGCGCGCAAGCGATAATCGCCACAGCCAACCATTTCTGCGATGCGTTCTCTCGCTCCAGCAGCAGCTACTTACAGGAACGTGTGCTGGATGTGCGCGATGTTTGCTATCAACTTTTACAACAAATTTATGGTGAACAACGCTTTCCGGCACCGGGACAACTCACTCAGCCGAGCGTCTGCCTTGCCGACGACCTCACGCCCGGCCAGTTCCTGGAACTCGATAAAACTTTGCTTAAGGGGCTACTGCTAAAAAGCGGTGGAACAACCTCGCACACCGTTATTCTTGCACGCTCCTTTAATATTCCGACACTAGTGGGCGTCGACAGCGAAAGCCTGCTGCAGTGGCGCAATAAGCCCGTATTTATCGATGGCAATGCCGGTGCGGTCGTGGTCAATGCCAGCGATGCGGTAACACGCTACTACCGACAGGAAGCACGGGTACAACAGGCACTACGCGAGCAGCAGGGCATCTGGCTTGACCGGGAAGCCAGAACCGCAGACGGCCTGCGCGTTGAGATTGCCGCTAACATCGCCCATGCGGTGGAAGCGCAGGCAGCATTTGCGAACGGCGCCGAAGGCGTTGGCCTGTTTCGCACCGAAATGCTTTATATGGACCGCAGCAGCGCGCCCGGTGAAAACGAGCTCTACAACATTTTCTGCCAGGCGCTGGAAAGCGCAAACGGGCGCAGCATCATCGTGCGGACCATGGATATCGGCGGCGATAAACCGGTGGAGTATCTGAATATCCCGGCCGAAAATAACCCGTTCCTCGGCTACCGCGCCGTACGTATTTACGAAGAATATGCAGTGCTTTTCTCCACCCAGCTTCGGGCGATCCTGCGCGCCTCTGCTCACGGCAGCCTGAAGATAATGATCCCGATGATCTCTTCCATGGAAGAGATCCTGTGGGTGAAAGAGAAACTTGCCGAAGCGAAACAACAGCTCCGCGCGGAACATACTCCGTTTGATGAGAAAATCCCGCTCGGCATCATGCTGGAAGTGCCTTCTGTAATGTTTATCATCGATCAGTGCTGCGAAGAGATTGATTTCTTTAGCATCGGTAGCAATGACCTGACGCAGTATCTGCTGGCCGTTGACCGCGACAACGCCAAAGTCACACGCCATTACAACAGCCTTAACCCGGCCTTCCTGCGGGCGCTGGATTACGCGGTGCAAGCCGTCCATCGCCAGGGTAAATGGATTGGCCTGTGCGGCGAACTGGGTGCAAAAGGTTCGGTGTTGCCATTGCTGGTGGGTCTGGGTCTGGATGAGCTGAGCATGGGGTCGCCCGCCATTCCGGCAACCAAAGCGCGCCTGGCACAGCTTGATAGCCGCGCCTGCCGCCAGTTGCTGAATCAGGCTATGGCGTGTCGCACTTCGCTTGAAGTGGAACACCTGCTGGCGCAGTTCCGCATGAATCAGCAGGACACACCGCTGGTCACACCACGCTGCATTTCACTGGACAATGACTGGAACAGCAAAGAAGAGGTCATGAAAGGAATGACCGATAACCTGCTGCTTGCAGGACGTTGCCGCTACCCCCGCAAGCTGGAGGCCGATCTGTGGGCGCGCGAAGCCGTCTTCTCCACCGGGCTCGGCTTTAGCTTTGCCATTCCGCACTGCAAATCGGAGCACATTGAGCAATCCACCATTAGCGTTGCACGCCTGAAAGCCCCCGTCACGTGGGGGGATGAAGAAGCACAATTCATCATCATGCTGACGCTGAACAAACATGCCGCGGGCGATCAGCATATGCGTATTTTTTCCCGCCTGGCACGCCGCATCATGCATGAAGATTTCCGCAACGCGCTGGTTAACGCCAGCTCCGGGGAGTCGATTGCTTCCCTGCTACAACACGAATTAGAACTGTAAAACGAGGAAGAGTGATGGAACTGTACCTGGATACCGCCAACGTGGCGGAAGTTGAACGCCTGACGCGCATTTTTCCCATAGCGGGCGTCACCACCAACCCGAGCATCATCGCCGCCAGCCGTGAATCCATTTGGGACGTGCTGCCGCGCCTGCAAAAAGCCATCGGGCCAGAAGGCACGCTGTTTGCTCAAACCATGAGCCGCGATGCCGAAGGCATGGTGGAGGAAGCCAAACGTTTGAGTAACGCCATCCCGGAAATTGTGGTGAAAATCCCGGTGACGGCTGAGGGGCTCATCGCGATTAAAGCATTGAAAAAAGAGGGGATAACCACGCTGGGAACCGCCGTTTACAGCGCGGCGCAGGGCTTGCTTGCCGCACTGACAGGCGCGAAATATGTCGCGCCGTACGTAAACCGCGTTGACGCTCAGGGCGGTGACGGCATTCGCATGGTCCAGGAGCTGCAATCCCTGCTGGAACTGCACGCGCCGGAAAGCAAAGTGCTGGCCGCCAGCTTCAAAACGCCGCGTCAGGCGCTGGACTGCTTGTTGACAGGATGCGAGGCAATCACGCTTCCCTTAGACGTAGCGCAACAAATGCTCGGCACGCCAGCGGTAGAGTCAGCCGTAGAGAAGTTCGAGCAAGACTGGAAAAACGCGTTTGGTAGCCTCAATCTCTAAGGGAGAACTGTTATGGACCGTATCATTCAATCGCCGGGAAAATATATCCAGGGCGCTGATGTGCTTACCCGTCTCGGCGACTATCTGAAACCCCTGGCCAATCGCTGGCTGGTTGTCGGCGATAAATTTGTGCTGGGTTTTGCCGAAGAGACCCTGCGTCAGAGTTTTAAAAATGCGGAACTCTATGCCGAAATAGCGCCATTTGGCGGCGAGTGTTCACAAAATGAAATCGATCGCCTGAAAAAACTGGCCGACGGCGCCGACTGCCTGGCAGTCCTGGGCATCGGCGGCGGTAAAACGCTGGATACCGCCAAAGCGCTGGCTCACTTTATGGACGTGCCCGTCGCCATTGCACCGACTATTGCCTCCACCGATGCGCCGTGCAGCGCCCTTTCCGTTATCTACACCGATAGCGGCGAGTTCGATCGCTACCTGATGCTGCCGCACAACCCGAACATGGTCATTGTGGATACCAAAGTGGTAGCAGGTGCGCCGGCACGTCTGCTGGCCGCCGGGATTGGCGATGCGCTGGCGACCTGGTTTGAAGCACGCGCCTGCTCGCGCAGCGGTGCGACCACCATGGCGGGCGGCAAATGTACGCAGGCTGCTCTCGCGCTGGCCGAGCTGTGCTACAACACGCTGATTGAAGAGGGTGAAAAGGCCATGCTTGCAGCGGAACAGCATGTAGTAACACCGGCGCTGGAACGCATTATCGAAGCCAACACCTATCTTAGCGGCGTAGGATTTGAAAGCGGCGGACTGGCGGCGGCACACGCTATTCATAACGGTATGACGGCGGTACCGGACGCGCACCACTTCTATCACGGTGAAAAAGTGGCGTTTGGTACGCTGACGCAGCTGGTGCTGGAAAACGCGCCGGTAGAAGAAATAGAGACCGTCGCGGCGCTTTGCCACAGCGTTGGGCTGCCGATTACGCTGGCACAGCTAAATATTAAAGAAGATATTCCGGCCAAAATGCGGCTGATCGCAGAGGCGTCCTGTGCGGAAGGAGAAACCATCCACAATATGCCTGGCGGCGTGTCGCCGGATCAGGTTTACGCGGCGCTGCTGGTGGCTGACCAGTATGGGCAGCGGTTCCTGCAGGAGTGGGAGTAACTGGCATGAATAAAAATCCCCGCATCGGCGGGGATTTTTTTGCCCGTAAGCCGGGTAAGGCGTAGCCGCCACCCGGCACAAGGGTTACTTCACGTCAAACCGGTCCAGATCCATCACCCTCGCCCATGCTGCAACGAAGTCGCGGACAAACTTCTCGTGTGCATCATCACTGGCATAAACCTCTGCCAGCGCGCGCAGGACGGCGTTTGAACCGAAGACCAGATCGGCGCGGGTGGCGGTATATTTCACTTCACCGCTGGCGCGATCGCTTCCGGCAAACAGCTCATTAGATTCGTCGGTCGCCTTCCACTGGGTATTCATGTCCAGCAGGTTCACGAAGAAATCATTGCTCAGCACGCCTTCGCGGTTGGTGAACACGCCGTTCTTACTGCCATCAAAGTTGGCACCCAGCACGCGCAGGCCGCCGATCAGCACCGTCAGCTCCGGTGCGGTCAGCGTCAGCTGTTGGGCTTTATCAATAAGCAGGGATTCCGTCGTGGACACATCCACCTGCGCACGATAGTTGCGGAAGCCGTCAGCAACCGGTTCGAGCAGGTTAAACATCTCGATATCCGTCTGATCCTGACGCGCATCCACGCGGCCCGGCGTAAACGGAACGTTGACGTAAACGCCTGCCGCTTTTGCGGCCTGCTCAACGCCTACCACGCCCGCCAGCACGATAATGTCGGCCAGAGAGGCTTTGTTGGTGGTGCGCTGGATAGCTTCCAGAGCCGGCAGCGCACGAACCGCTGCGGCGTTCACGTCCCAGTCACGCTGAGGAGCAAGCGCCAGACGCGCACCGTTGGCGCCGCCACGCTTATCGCCACCGCGGAAGGTCGATGCCGACGCCCAGGCCACAGAAACCAGCTCGCTCACAGAGAGGCCAGAGGCCGCAATTTCCGCCTTCAGGCTTTCAATGTCCTCTTTGGTAGGTTTGAATACCGCCTCCGGCAGCGGGTCCTGCCAGATCAGATCTTCTTTCGGTACTTCCGGGCCGAGGTAACGCGATTTTGGTCCCATATCGCGGTGGGTCAATTTGAACCACGCGCGCGCGAAGGCTTCGTTAAAGGCCTGCGGGTCGTTCAGGAAGCGGCGGGAAATCTTTTCGAATTCCGGGTCAAAACGCAGTGTCAGGTCGGTAACCAGCATCGTTGGCTTACGTTTTTTGGATGGGTCGAACGGGTCAGGCATGATTTCCGGCGCATCCACGGCTTCAAACTGAATCGCTCCCGCCGGGCTGCGGGTCTGTACCCATTCGAATTTGAACAGGTTCTCGAAGAAGTAGTTGCTCCACTGGGTCGGGGTTTGTGACCAGATGACTTCCAGACCGGAGGTAATGGCATCAGCGCCCACGCCCGTGCCGAGCGTGCTCGCCCAGCCGAGGCCCTGCGCTTCAATCGGTGAGGCTTCCGGGTCAGTACCCACATGGGTGGCTTCACCCGCGCCGTGGGTTTTGCCGAGGGTATGGCCGCCTGCAATCAGCGCCACGGTCTCTTCGTCGTTCATACCCATGTTGCCAAAGGTGGCGCGAATCGCTGCCGCCGCTGACAGCGGTTCGCCGCTGGCGTTTGGCCCTTCCGGATTGACGTAGATCAGGCCCATTTCGGTGGCAGCCAGCGGACGCTTCGCCAGCGCTTCCGGGTCACGGTGGGTCAGCCAGGCTTTCTCATCACCCCAGTTCACGTCCAGGTCCGGTTCCCAGACGTCTTCACGTCCGGCACCAAAACCAAAGGTGCGGAAACCCGAGTTTTCCAGCGCCACGTTACCCGCGAGGATAAACAGGTCAGCCCAGGAAATTTTTTGACCGTATTTTTTCTTGATGGGCCACAGCAGACGGCGCGCCTTATCCAGGCTTACGTTATCCGGCCAGGAGTTCAGCGGCGCAAAGCGCTGTTGACCGCGTCCAGCCCCACCGCGTCCGTCAACGGAGCGATAGGTACCCGCGCCGTGCCAGGCCATACGGATAAACAAGCCCGCATAGCTGCCCCAGTCGGCAGGCCACCACGGTTGAGAGTCGGTTAAGAGTGCTTTGAGGTCGCCTTTAAGGGCGGAGTAATCAAGTTTGCTGAATTCTTTGCGGTAGTCGAAGTCTTCACCCAGCGGGTTCGAACGATTGGAATGTTGGTTAAGAAGATCGATGCGGAGTTGTTTTGGCCACCAGTCGCGGCTGCCTGTACCTGCGCCCGCGCTGTGATCGACGCCGCCCTGGTGGAACGGGCATTTGCCGACTGATGCCGCTTTATTGGTCTCGTCTGACGTGCTCATCGCTATGCTCCCTTTTACAGTGTTACCGTTACGATATACACCACTAGCAATAAGTTATAGTTGAATTAATCCACAGATTCGATAGCTGATACCTTTTAACTTTTTGACCTATTAAAAAGCCCTCAATATAAGAGGGCTTTTGGTGTTTTACGCGGGGCGAACGCCCAGGGTATGGCAAATGGCGTAGCTCATCTCCGCGCGATTTAACGTGTAGAAGTGGAAATCTTTTACTCCTTCACGGCTTAAAATTTTCACCATGTCCATCGCGATATTAGCCCCCACCAGCTTGCGGGTTTCCGGGTCATCGTCCAGCCCTTCGTACATTTTGGACATCCACAGCGGAATACGGACATTGGTCATATCAGCGAATTTCTTCGCCTGCTTGAAGTTAGAGACCGGCAGAATACCCGGGATA
The DNA here is from genome assembly GCF_008364555.1 of Enterobacter vonholyi. Lineage (GTDB taxonomy): Bacteria > Pseudomonadota > Gammaproteobacteria > Enterobacterales > Enterobacteriaceae > Enterobacter > Enterobacter vonholyi. The sequence continues at coordinate 75,371 of NZ_VTUC01000011.1, read as the reverse complement.
ATTTCAACGTCGATGCCCGCGGAGACGCAGCGGTCACGGAAGCGCAGATAGCTTTCGACATCGAAGAAGAACTGGGTAATGGCGCGATTCGCGCCGGCGTCCACTTTACGCTTGAGGTTAAGCAGATCGGCCTGGGCGCTTTTCGCTTCCGGATGCACCTCAGGATAAGCGGCAACGGAGATATCAAAATCAGCCACGTCTTTCAGCAGCGCGACCAGATCGGCGGCATACATGTCCGGCTTACCGCTGCCCGGCGGCAGATCACCGCGCAGTGCGACAATATGACGGATGCCGTTATTCCAGTAATCCTGGGCGATAGCCCGTAACTCGTCGCGGGTCGCGTCAATACAGGTGAGGTGCGGCGCAGCTTCCAGACCGGTACGATCTTTGATGCCTTTGATAATGCTGTGCGTACGATCGCGCTCGCCGGAGTTAGCGCCGTAAGTCACGGAAACGAACTTCGGCTTCAGGCTGCTGAGACGATCGATAGAGCTCCACAGGGTTTGCTCCATTTCACTGGTGCGCGGCGGGAAAAATTCAAAAGAGACGTTAATCTGACCGTTTACTTCGGCCAGGCTCTGATTCAGTGCTTCCCGCTGGTTGGCGTGAAAAAAGCTCATACCTTACCTCTATCAATCACATGTCGTTGTCTGTTGTCTTGTGAACTTCTATACGTTTAGACGTCCAGATGTAAAAATGACGGAAAAGCAGAGGGACGTCAACATAAATAATCAACAATAACGGTGAGGTTTGCTCAGACAAGATGAAGAAAGTTCATGATGGGGAGTGAGACATCCCCTGCCCAGGACCTTACTGCCCTTTGGGTAAAGGGGAAAAGACCGCACCAGGCAGTCTTCTCCCTATGGGGTGTTCGGTGCGGTTTTAATGCCAGCAGAAGTGATGCACAACCTGGGTAATCAGTTCACGGGTTGGCTTGATGAAGCGGGTTTCCAGATATTCATCCGGCTGGTGCGCCTGGTTGATGGAGCCGGGGCCCAGGACCAGCGTAGGGCAAAGCGTCTGAATAAACGGCGCTTCGGTGCAGTAGTTCACCACGTCGGTTTTCTCACCGAGCAGCTTTTCCACCACCTCAACCAGCTGATGGTCCGGCGGGCATTCGTAACCCGGGATCGGCGGATGCAGTTCGGAGACCGTCAGGCGGCCCGGCCAGCGCTCGCTCACCGGGGCCAGCGCCTCATTCAGCAGGCCGTCGAGATCGCTGAGGGTCATACCCGGCAGCGGGCGGATGTCCATATGCAGTTCGCAGCAGGCGCAGATACGGTTCGAGGCATCGCCGCCGTGCAGGCTGCCGAGGTTCAGAGTCGGATACGGCACGGTGAACGCGTCATAGTGATAGCGCTCTTTCAGATCGTCGCGCAGGGCCATGATGCGACCGATGGCGTCATGCATCAGCTCAATGGCGTTCACGCCGCGCGCCGGGTCGCTGGAGTGGCCAGACTGGCCGAGCACGCGCACGGCCGTAGAGATATGGCCTTTGTGCGCGCGAATAGGTTGCAACGACGTCGGCTCGCCGATGATCGCGCAATCCGGGCGAATCGACGTGTTTTCAGAAAAGTAGCGCGCGCCCGCCATGCTGGTCTCTTCATCAGCGGTCGCCAGAATGTAGAGCGGTTTTTTCAGCTTCGTCACGTCCACGTCACGCAGCGCGTCGAGGATAAAGGCGAAGAAGCCTTTCATGTCGGCGGTGCCCAAACCGTAGAGCTTGTTGTCGTGCTCGGTCAGGGTGAACGGATCGCGCGTCCAGCGGCCATCGTCAAACGGGACGGTGTCGGTATGACCGGCCAGCAGCAGGCCGCCCGCACCGGTTCCGGTGCTGGCGAGCAGGTTAAATTTGTGGCGGGTTCCGGGAACGGGCTGAACCTCAACATTAAACCCAAGATCGCTAAACCAACCCGCCAGCAGATTGATTAAAGACTCATTGCTCTGATCCAGCGCTTCTTCCGTTGCGCTGATGGACGGTGTGGCAATCAGGGCGCGGTAGATCTCGATAAATGGCGGTAAGTTCATTTTCATTGTTGACACACCTTAGGTCGTGATAGTATCAATATTCATGCAATAAATGTGAATAAAAATACATTAACGTTGAGCATAAAGGAACCCGATGTTGAATACGCTGATTGTAGGCGCTAGCGGTTATGCGGGCGCAGAGCTTGTAAGCTACGTGAATCGCCATCCACATATGACCATAACCGCTTTGACCGTGTCAGCGCAAAGCAATGATGCAGGAAAGTTAATTTCCGATTTGCATCCGCAGCTTAAGGGCCTGGTCGATCTGCCGCTGCAGCCCATGTCTGACATCAGCGAGTTTACCGACGGCGTCGACGTGGTGTTTTTAGCCACCGCGCACGAGGTCAGCCACGACCTGGCGCCGCAGTTCCTGGCGGCTGGGTGCGTGGTCTTCGACCTCTCCGGCGCGTTCCGCGTTAATGATGGCGCGTTCTACGAAAAATATTACGGTTTCACCCATCAGCATCCGGATCTGCTGGAAAAAGCGGTGTACGGCCTGGCGGAGTGGAGCGCAGACAAACTGAAAGAAGCTGACCTGATTGCCGTTCCGGGCTGCTACCCGACTGCGGCGCAGCTTTCCCTGAAGCCGCTGATCGACGCAGGCCTGCTGGATCTGAGCCAGTGGCCGGTGATCAACGCCACCAGCGGCGTGAGCGGTGCAGGCCGCAAGGCGGCGATCTCCAACAGCTTCTGCGAAGTGAGCCTTCAGCCGTATGGCGTGTTTAATCACCGTCATCACCCTGAAATCACGACGCATCTGGGCGCGGACGTCATTTTCACCCCGCACCTGGGCAGCTTCCCGCGTGGGATCCTCGAAACCATCACCTGCCGCCTGAAACCGGGCGTGACCAAAGAGCAGGTGAACGAGGCCTTCACGCAGGCGTATGCGGACAAACCGCTGGTGCGCCTGTACGACAAAGGCGTGCCGGCGCTGAAAAACGTGGTCGGTCTGCCGTTCTGCGATATCGGCTTTGCCGTTCAAGGTGAGCATCTCATCGTGGTGGCCGCAGAAGATAACTTACTGAAAGGCGCTGCCGCACAGGCAATGCAGTGTGCAAATATTCGTTTCGGTTTCCCGGAAACGCAGGCTCTTATTTAAGGTGTGATGATGAACCCATTAATTATCAAACTCGGTGGTGTACTGCTGGATAGCGAAGAAGCGCTGGAGCGTCTGTTTACCGCGCTGGTGAACTATCGCGAGTCACATCAACGTCCGCTGGTGATTGTGCACGGCGGCGGCTGCGTGGTGGATGAGCTGATGAAAGGGCTCAACCTGCCGGTGAAAAAGAAAAACGGCCTGCGCGTGACGCCTGCTGACCAGATTGACATCATTACCGGCGCGCTGGCGGGTACGGCGAACAAAACGCTGCTGGCGTGGGCGAAGAAACACCACATCGCGTCCGTTGGCCTCTATCTGGGCGATGGCGACAGCGTAAAAGTGACCCAGCTCGACGAAGAGCTCGGCCACGTTGGACTGGCGCAGCCTGGTTCGCCTAAGCTGATTAATACGCTGCTGGAAGGGGGTTTCCTGCCGGTGGTGAGCTCAATCGGCGTGACCGAAGAGGGCGAGCTGATGAACGTCAACGCTGACCAGGCAGCAACCGCGCTCGCGGCAACGCTGGGCGCGGATCTGATCCTTCTCTCCGACGTGAGCGGCATTCTGGACGGAAAAGGCCAGCGCATCGCAGAAATGACGGCAGAGAAAGCCGAGCAGCTGATTGCGCAGGGCATCATCACCGACGGCATGATCGTCAAAGTGAACGCCGCGCTGGATGCCGCGCGCACGCTGGGCCGCCCGGTGGATATCGCCTCCTGGCGTCACGCTGAACAACTGCCTGCGCTGTTCAACGGCACGCCGATTGGCACGCGTATTCTGGCGTAATCGATTTAACGTTTTGTAGGCCCGGTAAGCGCAGCGCCACCGGGCAATGAAATTCAAAGATATTAAGGAAGCATGTTATGGCACTTTGGGGTGGGCGTTTTACACAGGCAGCGGATCAGCGGTTCAAACAGTTCAACGACTCTTTGCGCTTCGACTACCGCCTGGCCGAACAGGATATTGTCGGCTCTGTGGCCTGGTCCAAAGCGCTGGTGACGGTTGGCGTACTGACCGCAGACGAACAATTACAGCTGGAAGAAGCGCTGAATAATCTGCTGGAAGAGGTGCGTCTTAACCCGCAGCAGATCCTCGAAAGCGATGCTGAAGATATTCACAGCTGGGTGGAAGGCAAACTTATCGACAAGGTCGGCCAGCTGGGCAAAAAGCTGCACACCGGACGCAGCCGTAACGACCAGGTCGCCACCGATCTGAAGCTGTGGTGTAAAGATACCGTTGGCGAACTGCTGGCGGCTAATCGTCAGCTGCAGAGCGCACTGGTGGAGACCGCGCAGAACAACCAGGACGCGGTGATGCCGGGTTATACCCACCTGCAGCGCGCCCAGCCGGTGACCTTTGCGCACTGGTGTCTGGCCTACGTCGAGATGCTGGCGCGTGATGAAAGCCGTCTGCAGGACACCCTTAAACGTCTGGACGTCAGCCCGCTGGGCAGCGGCGCGCTGGCCGGAACCGCTTACGAAATCGACCGTGAACAGCTGGCAGGCTGGCTGGGCTTTGCCTCCGCCACCCGTAACAGCCTGGACAGCGTGTCTGACCGCGACCACGTGCTGGAGCTGCTCTCCAATGCCTCGATCGGGATGGTGCATCTGTCGCGCTTTGCCGAAGACCTGATCTTCTTTAACTCTGGCGAAGCGGGCTTCGTCGAGCTGTCCGACCGCGTGACCTCAGGCTCATCCCTGATGCCGCAGAAGAAAAACCCGGACGCGCTGGAGCTAATTCGCGGTAAATGTGGCCGCGTGCAGGGCGCGCTGACCGGCATGATGATGACCCTGAAAGGGCTGCCTCTGGCGTATAACAAAGACATGCAGGAAGACAAAGAAGGATTGTTCGACGCGCTCGACACCTGGCTGGACTGTCTGCATATGGGCGCGCTGGTGCTGGACGGCATTCAGGTGAAACGTCCACGGTGCCAGGAAGCGGCGCAGCAGGGCTATGCGAACTCTACCGAACTGGCGGATTATCTGGTGGCGAAAGGCGTACCTTTCCGTGAAGCGCACCATATTGTGGGTGAAGCGGTAGTGGAAGCTATTCGTCAGGGTAAACCGCTGGAAGATCTGGCGCTGGCCGACCTGCAGAAGTTCAGCGCGGTTATCGGGGATGATGTGTATCCGATTCTTGCGCTGCAGTCTTGCCTGGATAAACGTGCCGCGAAAGGCGGCGTGTCGCCTAAGCAGGTGGCGCAGGCGATAGCGGATGCGAAAAACCGTTTGGTTTAATCTGTCCTGACTGGTGCCCTCTCCCCCTATGCGGGGAGAGGGCCAGGGTGACGAGTTACAGCAGCTTAGCCAGACGGTTGATGTCGGACTGAATGGCTCCTGCGGTGACATCGCGCCCGGCGCCAGGACCGCGGATCACCAGCGGGTTATCGCGATACCAGCGGCTTTCGATGGCGAAGACGTTATCGCACGGCAGCAGCGCCGCCAGCGGATGCTCAGGACGCACCGCCTCGACGCCGACTCGCGCTTTTCCGTTAGCCTCAAAACGCGCCACATAGCGCAGTACCAGCCCCATCTCGTTCGCCGCTTCCAGACGCTGAACCATCTGCTCGTTAAGCTCTTCACCATTTTCAAAGAAATGGTCCACAGAACCTTCTTCACAGCCGGCAGGCACCAGTGATTCGACGCGTACGGAATCCGGTTCGATGTCGTAACCAGCTTCACGCGCCAGGATTACCAGCTTACGCATCACGTCTTTACCGGAAAGGTCAACGCGCGGATCGGGTTCCGTTAAGCCCTGCTGCCACGCCTGATCCACCAGGTCGGTGAACGGTACGGTGCCGTCAAACTGCAGGAACAGCCAGGAGAGCGTGCCGGAGAAGATACCGCTCAGCGCCAGAATGCTGTCGCCGCTTTCAATCAGGTCACGCACGGTGTGGTTAACCGGCAGGCCCGCGCCCACGGTGGCGTTATACAGCCAGTGACGGCCAGTTTTTTCAAACGCGTCGTGGATCTGACGGTATTTATCGGTGCTGCTCGCCCCCGCCAGCTTGTTGGCGCTGATGACGTGGAAACCGTGGCTGGCGAAATCAAGGTACTGATCGGCAAGCTGTTCGCTGGCGGTAACGTCCAGCACCACCAGATCGTCATACGGGTGCGCACGCATCCACAGGAACAACGACTCTTCATCCTGCTCAACCGCTTCATCGTTAAAGAAGGCAAGCGCGCGGCTGGCGTCCAGCCCTTCGTAGTTCAGCAGGCTGCGGCGACTGTCTACCACGCCCGCAAGAATAAATTCAAACCCGGTACGCGCCGAGAGCGTCACCTGTTCGCGGGCAAACAGCTCAAGCCAGCGGGAACCGATATTACCTTTCCCGAACAGCACCAGGCCGATGCGTTTTTCCGCGCGGAACAGGGAGGTATGCAGACCCTGAATCAGGCTTTCGGTTGGCCCTTTGCGCAGAACGGCAACCAGGCTGATGCCCTCTTCCGACTGCCAGGTGAACTCCACCGGCTGCCCTTTCAGTTGCTGCCAGAAGCGGTGGCAGTGCAGAGGGTTACGGGTGACGCCCGCGCCCACCATCGCCACCAGCGCCAGCCCCTGACGCAGGCGAAGTTCGCCCGGCAGGCCTGCTTCATCCAGAATTTTCAGCGCGCTGTCCGCCACTTCTGCGGTATAGCAGAACTGCAGCAGCTGGCGGTCATTGTGAACACCCACGGCCAGCGGACGCACCTGAGCACGTTTCAGGATCGTGTCGATCTCTTTATGCGCCAGCTTGAAGTCCTGCCCCGCAGGCACCTGGAACTCAATCAGGCAGATGTCGTCATGACTGGTGACAATACGTGCCCCGGTACCGGACGCCAGCACGCGCTCAATGCGCGTGGAGCCTTGATCCGGGGTGTAACTGCAGCGCAGCTGGAGGTCGATATCGCTGCCGGAAACCGGCTGCAGCGTGCGCGCGTGCAGTACCGGCGCCGCCAGACGGGCCAGTTCACTGGCTTCATCCAGGCGCAGCAGCGGCAGCAGACAGGCATCCTTAACTTTACGCGGGTCCGCGCTGTAAACACCGGCCACGTCGCTCCAGATGGTGACGCGGGACACGCCCGCCAGGGCACCAATCTGCGTTGCCGAGTAGTCCGATCCGTTACGGCCCAGCAGCACGGTTTCGCCCGCGTTGCTGCGGCTGATAAAGCCGGTGACGACAATACGTTTGCCCGGGTGCTGCACCAGCAGCTGCTGCAGCAGCGGGTAGGACAACCCTTCATCCACCTGCGGCTGCGCGGCGCGTTCGGCGCGCAGGAAATCACGCGCGTCGAGCCAGGCCGCTTCCACGCCCAGGTGTTGCAGCACGGCGGCCATCAGGCGTGCGGACCACACTTCACCGTGGCCCACCACTTCGGCATACACCGCATCGGTAATACCGCTGTCCAGCAGGGCAGCCAGACGCTCAAGGTCATGGGTGAAGGCACCGATCAGCCCGTCCGCCACGTCCGCAGGCAGCAGGCCGGCAATCAGCTCGCTCTGGTAACGACGTAAGGACTGTTGCACCTGATGCGCAGAAAGGCGATCGGTCTGGCTCAGTTTCAGCCAGCTAATCAACTGGTTGGTGGTACTGCCCGCTGCCGAGACAACCATCATGTCACCCGGCTGTGAATATTCCGTCATGATCCCTGCAACGCGCAGGTAACATTTCACATCAGCAAGACTACTACCACCAAACTTGTGCAGCTGACGACCCTTCGCCCCTGCCTGCGCTATCACACTCATGATTACCCCTTGGCTGCGATCCGGAAGCCATTTTCCAGATCGGCAATTAAATCTTCAGAATCTTCAATGCCGGTTGAGATACGCAGCAGCGTCTCAGAAATCCCGGCGGCGGCACGTGCTTCCGGTGCCATACCTGCGTGCGTCATGGTTGCGGCGTGGGAGATCAAGCTTTCAACCCCACCTAAGGATTCCGCCAGCGTAAACAATGACAGCCCGCTCAGGAAGCGACGCAGCGTTTGCTCGTCACCATCCAGTTCAAAACTTAACATCGCGCCAAACCCTTTCTGCTGGCGCGCGGCAATCTCGTGCCCCTGATTTTCCGGCAGCGACGGGTGATAAAGCTTTTTCACCAGCGGCTGGGTTTTCAGGAAATCGACAATCGCCTGGGCATTGCGCTGCGCTACGTCCATGCGCGGCGAAAGCGTGCGGATGCCGCGCAACAGCAGATAGCTGTCGAAGGCGCCCGCGGTGACGCCAATGTTATTGGCCCACCATGCCAGTTCGGTGACAACATCCGGATCTTTGGCAATCACCACGCCTGCCACCACGTCAGAATGGCCGTTCAGATATTTAGTGCATGAATGCAATACCAGATCGGCACCCAGTGCGAGTGGGTTCTGAAGGGCCGGACTGAGGAACGTATTATCCACTACACTTATCGCTCCCGCATCCCTTGCGAGCTGACAAATTTTCGCAATATCGACAACGCGCAACAATGGATTACTTGGACTTTCCACCAGAACCAGCTTTGGTTTCTCTGCCAGAGCCTGTTTCAGCGCCTGTTCGTCGTTTTGATCGACAAACAGCACGCGATAGCAGCCGCGTTTTGCCAGGCTATCAAACAGGCGATAGCTGCCGCCGTAGCAATCGTGTGGGGCAACCAGCAGATCGCCCGGTTTCAGGAACACGGTGGTCACCAGGTGAATGGCGGACATCCCGGTATTGGTTAATACTGCCCCTGCGCCCCCTTCCAGTTCCGCAAGCGCGCGCTGGGTCACGTCACGCGTAGGGTTGCCACGACGCGAGTAATCATGCGCGCGGGGTTCATTAAATCCGGTGAAGTTGTAGGTACTGGAAAGATGAATCGGCGGGACAACGCAGCCGTACTGCTCGTCATCATTTAATCCGCTACGCACTGCAATAGTGGCCTGTTTACGCGTCATGGTGAGGGCTTCCTGGCGAATGAGGTGAAAAGTCAGGCACCAGAGTAAACATTGAAAGTATGGACGTCAATACATCTGGACATCTAAACTTCTTTGCGTATAGATTGAGCAATGCGCAAATAGCCGTTAAAATTATATGCTTTAGTGCACGCTGCAGCGGCAATATCCGTGCCACGGTATCGTCTCTACGGTAAACTAGACAAGATTGCGGTTCAAAACGGGTGGTTACAGGTTTTGCACCTTTAGATAAATGACTGAGAGGATTAAAGGTATCTCATGGCTGAATGGAGCGGCGAATATATCAGCCCATACGCTGAGCACGGTAAGAAGAGTGAGCAAGTAAAGAAAATTACGGTTTCCATTCCTCTGAAGGTGTTGAAGATCCTCACCGATGAACGTACGCGTCGTCAGGTGAACAACCTGCGCCACGCGACCAACAGCGAACTGCTGTGCGAAGCGTTTCTGCATGCGTTTACCGGTCAACCGTTGCCGAACGATGAAGATCTGCGCAAAGAGCGTAGTGATGAAATCCCGGAAGAGGCGAAGGTGATCATGCGTGAACTGGGTATTGACCCGGAGACGTGGGAATACTGAGAAGCGGATACAAAAAAGGCACCTTGCGGTGCCTTTTTTTCGGGAAACTTATTTAGCGCCCGGGATGCTGAAACGCTTGTTGAAGCGGTCAACACGGCCACCGGTTGCAACGTCACGCTGCTTACCAGTGTAGAACGGGTGGCATTTGCCGCACACGTCCAGGTTCAGATCGTGACCCACGGTAGAGCGGATCTGGATAGAGTTACCGCAAGAACAGTTTGCAGTAATCATTTCGTATTTCGGGTGAATATCTTTTTTCATGGGAGAACCTCAGTTAAGGCCGCGTCGCTCTTCCAGCCCTAACGCCAGACACCACGCGATGTTGATTGTAAGTTCTTTGGCGTAAAGTACACCAAAGGCGGCGAATCATACAGAATTTGACCAACGTATGCAAACTGATCCGCACGCCGCTTTTACTAATGTGTATACTAACGCGCCACTTTTCAAGTCAGGAAGATTCGATGCCCGTCGCTCACGTTGCCCTGCCCGTTCCGCTTCCCCGCACCTTTGACTATCTCCTGCCCGACAGCATGAGCGCCAAAGCGGGCTGCCGCGTGACCGTGCCGTTTGGCAAACAGCAGCGCGTGGGGATCGTCGTCTCCGTCAGCGATAAAAGCGAGCTACCGCTTAATGAGCTGAAATCAGTCGTTGAGGTGCTGGACAGCGAGCCGGTTTACTCCACCAGCATATGGCGACTGCTGCTGTGGGCGGCGGATTATTATCATCACCCGATCGGCGACGTCCTGTTCCACGCTCTGCCAATTATGCTGCGTCAGGGCAAGAGCGCCAGCCATGCGCCAATGTGGTACTGGTTTGCCACGGAGGAAGGCCAGGCCGTCGACATCAACAGCCTGAAGCGCTCGCAGAAGCAGCAGCAGGCGCTGGCGGCGCTGCGTCAGGGGAAAATCTGGCGGCATCAGGTCGACGAGCTTGAGGTCAGCGAAACGGCGCTACAGGCATTAAGAAAGAAAGGGCTAAGCGAACTGGCCAGCGAAGCGCCTGCTCTGAACGACTGGCGGGAGAGTTTCTCCGTTTCAGGTGATCGCCTGCGTCTGAATACCGAACAGGCCACCGCGGTAGGCGCGATTCATAGCGCCTCCGATCGTTTCTCTGCCTGGCTGCTGGCGGGGGTCACCGGTTCCGGCAAGACCGAAGTCTACCTGAGCGTGCTGGAAAACGTGCTCGCTCAGGGGAAACAGGCGTTGGTGATGGTGCCGGAAATTGGCCTGACGCCGCAAACCATCGCCCGATTCCGCGAACGCTTTAACGCACCGGTTGAGGTGCTGCACTCCGGCCTGAACGACAGCGAACGCCTCAGCGCCTGGCTGAAAGCGAAAAACGGCGAAGCGGCGATTGTGATCGGCACCCGTTCATCGCTGTTTACGCCGTTTAAAAATCTTGGCGTTATTGTGATCGACGAAGAGCACGACAGCTCCTATAAACAGCAGGAAGGCTGGCGCTACCATGCACGCGATCTGGCGGTCTATCGCGCGCACAGCGAGCAGATTCCCATTATTCTCGGCTCCGCCACGCCGGCGCTCGAAACGCTGCACAACGTGCGCCAGCGTAAATACCACATGCTGCGCCTGACGCGTCGGGCGGGGAATGCTCGTCCGGCCATTCAGCACGTGCTGGATCTGAAAGGTCAGCAGGTTCAGGCCGGGCTTGCGCCTGCACTGATTACCCGCATGCGCCAGCACCTGCAGGCGGGGAATCAGGTCATTCTGTTTCTGAACCGCCGCGGATTCGCCCCCGCCCTCCTGTGCCACGACTGCGGCTGGATTGCCGAATGCCCGCGCTGCGACCACTACTATACCTTCCACCAGGCCCAGCGGCATTTGCGCTGCCACCACTGTGACAGCCAGCGTCCGGTGCCGCGCCAGTGCCCGTCATGTGGTTCAACGCATATCGTGCCGGTCGGTCTGGGAACGGAACAGCTTGAACAGGCGCTTGGTCCCTTCTTCCCGGACGTGCCGATTTCGCGTATCGACCGGGACACCACCAGCCGCAAAGGCGCGCTCGAACAGCAGCTGGCGGAAGTGCATCGCGGTGGCGCGCGCATCCTGATTGGCACCCAGATGCTGGCTAAAGGTCACCATTTTCCGGACGTGACGCTGGTCGCCCTGCTGGACGTGGACGGCGCGCTGTTCTCGGCAGATTTTCGTTCAGCCGAGCGCTTCGCCCAGCTTTATACCCAGGTAGCCGGACGTGCAGGACGCGCCGGTAAACAGGGCGAAGTGGTGTTGCAAACGCACCACCCGGAGCACCCGCTGCTGCAAACCTTGCTGCACAAAGGCTATGACGCCTTTGCCGAGCAGACGCTGGCCGAGCGCCAGACCATGCAGCTACCGCCGTGGACAAGCCACGTCATCATCCGCGCGGAAGATCATAACAACCAGCAGGCGCCACTTTTCCTACAGCAGCTGAGAAACCTCCTGCAGGCCAGCCCGCTGGTGGATAGTCAGCTGTGGATTTTGGGCCCGGTGCCTGCCCTCGCGCCAAAACGCGGCGGCCGTTTCCGCTGGCAGATCTTGCTCCAGCACCCCTCGCGCATTCGTCTTCAGCATATTGTTAGCGGCGCGCTGGTGCTGATTAACACCCTGCCCGAAGCGCGAAAAGTGAAGTGGGTGCTGGACGTCGACCCCATCGAAGGCTGAAGCTGGATCGAAAAATTTAACTCTCCTCACATTTTTTATGAAAATTCTGTAACCGATTCCATTAACAATCTGTAAAAATGGTGATGTCAGAAGTTCGGTGTTCAGGCGAGGAGAAGACGTTGAAGTCCAGGAAAGAGGTTGCACCGGCGACCATGAAAGACGTTGCCCAGAAAGCACAAGTCTCTACAGCAACGGTATCCCGCGCATTAATGAACCCGGATAAAGTCTCCCAGGCGACCCGTAACCGGGTGGAGCAGGCTGCGCTGGAAGTGGGCTATTTCCCACAGGCGATGGGGCGTAACGTTAAACGCAACGAGTCGCGCACCATTCTGGTGATTGTGCCGGACATCTGTGACCCCTTCTTCAGCGAGATTATCCGCGGTATTGAAGTCACCGCGGCGGAACAAGGTTACCTGGTGCTGATTGGCGACTGTGCTCATCAGAATCAGCAGGAAAAAACCTTCATCGACCTCATTATCACCAAGCAGATCGACGGCATGCTTTTGCTTGGCTCTCGTCTGCCGTTTGATGCCAGCATTGAAGAGCAGCGTAATTTACCGCCGATGGTCATGGCCAACGAGTTTGCGCCAGAGCTGGAGCTGCCGACGGTCCATATCGATAACCTCACCGCCGCGTTCAACGCCGTAAATTATCTCCAGGAGCTGGGGCATAAGCGTATTGGCTGCATCGCCGGACCGGAAGAGATGCCGCTGTGTCACTACCGTCTGCAGGGCTACGTTCAGGCGCTGCGCCGTACCGGCGCTACCGTCGATCCGCACTACATTGCGCGCGGCGATTTTACCTTCGCTGCAGGCGGACAGGCGCTGGAGAAACTTCTGGACCTGCCTGAGCCGCCAACCGCCGTATTTTGTCACAGCGACGTGATGGCGCTGGGCGCATTATCGTATGCCAAACGCCGCGGCCTTCGCATACCTAAAGATTTATCGATCATCGGTTTCGATAATATTTCGCTTTCGGAATTTTGCGATCCGCCGCTCTCAACGGTCGCTCAGCCGCGCTACCAAATCGGCCGCGAAGCGATGCTTCTTCTGCTGGATCAGCTTCACGGTCAAACAGTTAGCAGCGGCTCGCGGTTGCTTGACTGTGAACTGATCGTCCGCGGCACTACCCAGGCATTGACTTAAAGTAAACGTCTTTCGGATACCCTTATCTGGTCAAAGCCCCGCCGCTTAAGTAACATGGCGGACTGACGAACGAATAAATACAGCGAAACGATAGTGGCACAACGAGATTATGTACGTCGCGGCCAGCCGGCACCTTCGCGACGCAAAAAGAGTAGCTCAAGAAAAAAGCAACGTAACCTGCCTGCTGTCTCGCCAGCAATGGTCGCTATTGCTGCGGCTGTAGTCGTCGCCTTTATTGGTGGCCTGTACTTTATCACGCACCATAAAAAAGAAGAGTCTGAGGCGCTTCAGGCAAGCAAAGTGGCCGGAAATGGCCTTCCTCCGAAGCCTGAAGAGCGCTGGCGCTATATCAAAGAGCTGGAAAGCCGTCAGCCTGGGGTACGTGCGCCAACTGAACCTTCTGCGGGTGGTGAAGTGCAGAATGCGAATCAGCTAACGGATGAACAGCGTCAGCTGCTGGCACAAATGCAGGCCGATATGCGCCAGCAGCCTACACAGCTGAACGAAGTGCCGTGGAATGAGCAGACCCCGGCACAGCGCCAGCAAACGCTGCAGCGACGTCAGGCGCAACAGCAGATCCAGCAGCAACAACAGCAACAGTGGGCACAAACCCAGCCGGTGCAGCAGCCTAAGGCACAGCCGCGGGTAACGGAACAGCCGTATCAGCAGCCGACGCGTACGGTGCAGTCTCAGCCTGTCCAGCAGCAGCCGAAAACTCAGCCGCAGAAACAGGCGGCTCAGCCGTATCAGGATCTGCTGCAGACGCCAGCGCATACTACCGCGCAGCAGCCAAAAACGCAGCAGGCCGCGCCGGTCACTAAAGAGACCGAGGCGCCGAAGCAGACGGCTGAGAAAAAAGACGAACGCCGCTGGATGGTGCAGTGCGGTTCGTTCAAAGGTGCAGAGCAGGCGGAAACGGTGCGTGCGCAGCTGGCCTTCGAAGGGTTTGATTCGCGTATTACCACCAATAACGGCTGGAATCGCGTGGTGATTGGGCCGGTCAAAGGCAAAGAAAATGCCGATGGCACCATTTCGCGTTTGAAAATCGCCGGTCACACAAACTGCATTCGACTCGCCTCCGGGGGTTGAAACCCCCAAAATCCCCCCCATCTATCATTTAATTCAGCCCTGAGCACAGGCTCAGGGCTTCTGTTTCCCGATTCTGTAACCAGGGGGTCTGCTCGTGACAACAATAGTAAGTGTACGCCGTAACGGCCATGTGGTAATCGCCGGTGATGGCCAGGCCACGCTGGGTAATACCGTCATGAAAGGCAACGTGAAGAAAGTGCGCCGTCTCTACAACGACAAAGTGATCGCCGGTTTTGCTGGCGGCACGGCGGACGCCTTCACGCTGTTTGAACTGTTTGAACGCAAACTGGAAATGCACCAGGGTCATCTGGTGAAAGCTGCCGTTGAGCTGGCGAAAGACTGGCGTACCGACCGCATGCTGCGCAAGCTCGAAGCGCTGCTGGCCGTGGCCGATGAAACCGCCTCGCTTATCATCACCGGTAATGGTGACGTCATTCAGCCGGAAAATGATCTGATTGCCATCGGCTCTGGCGGCCCTTATGCCCAGGCTGCAGCCCGCGCGCTGTTGGAGAATACCGACATGAACGCGCGTGATATCGCGGTGAAGGCGTTGGATATTGCAGGTGATATCTGCATTTATACCAACCACAACCACACCATCGAAGAATTGACCTCCAAAGCGTAAGGATCTCCCATGTCTGAAATGACCCCACGCGAAATTGTCAGCGAACTGAACAAACACATTATCGGCCAGGATAACGCCAAGCGTTCCGTGGCTATCGCCCTGCGTAACCGCTGGCGTCGTATGCAGCTTGATGAAGAGCTGCGCCACGAAGTGACCCCGAAAAACATTCTGATGATCGGCCCGACCGGCGTCGGTAAAACCGAAATCGCCCGTCGTCTGGCGAAGCTGGCTAACGCGCCGTTCATCAAAGTTGAAGCCACCAAGTTCACCGAGGTGGGCTACGTGGGTAAAGAAGTTGACTCCATCATCCGCGATCTGACCGACTCGGCAATCAAGATGGTGCGCGTCCAGGCAATCGAGAAAAACCGCTATCGCGCGGAAGAGATGGCCGAAGAGCGCATTCTCGACGTTCTGATCCCACCGGCAAAAAACAACTGGGGCCAGGCAGAACAGCAGGCTGAGCCTTCAGCCGCGCGTCAGGCGTTCCGCAAAAAACTGCGTGAAGGCCAGCTGGATGACAAAGAGATTGAGATCGATCTCGCTGCCGCGCCAATGGGTGTGGAAATTATGGCACCTCCGGGCATGGAAGAGATGACCAGTCAGCTCCAGTCCATGTTCCAGAACCTGGGCGGACAGAAGCAGAAAGCGCGTAAGCTGAAAATTAAAGACGCGATGAAGCTGCTGATTGAAGAAGAAGCGGCGAAGCTGGTGAACCCGGAAGAGCTGAAGCAGGATGCTATCGACGCGGTTGAGCAGCACGGTATCGTGTTTATCGACGAAATCGACAAAATTTGTAAGCGCGGCGGCAACAGCTCCGGCCCGGATGTGTCCCGCGAAGGCGTTCAGCGCGACCTGCTGCCGCTGGTAGAAGGTTGCACCGTCTCCACCAAGCACGGCATGGTGAAAACGGACCACATCCTGTTTATCGCATCAGGTGCCTTCCAGGTTGCCAGCCCGTCGGATCTGATCCCGGAGCTGCAGGGCCGTCTGCCTATCCGCGTTGAGCTGCAGGCGCTGACCACCGAAGATTTCGAACGTATCCTGACCGAGCCAAACGCCTCTGCTACAGTACAGTACAAAGCGCTGATGGCGACCGAAGGCGTGAACCTCGAGTTCACCGAAGACGGTATCAAACGTATTGCCCAGGCCGCATGGCAGGTGAACGAAACCACCGAAAACATCGGTGCGCGTCGTCTGCACACCGTGCTGGAACGCCTGGTGGAAGATATCTCTTACGACGCGAGCGACCTGAACGGTCAAACCGTTACCATTGACGCAGAATATGTGAGTAAACATCTGGATGCGTTAGTGGCAGATGAAGATCTGAGCCGTTTTATCCTATAATCGCGGTTACTGGATTCTCATCACGTTTAATGGGGGCTAATGCCCCCATTTTTATTGGCTAAATACTTATGACTGACATCAGCCGTACGCAGGCGTGGCTCGAAAGTCTGCGCCCTAAAACACTTCCTCTGGCCTTTGCCGCGATTATCGTCGGCACCGCCCTTGCCTGGTGGCAGGGTTATTTCGATCCGCTGGTTGCCGCGCTGGCACTGATTACCGCCGGCCTGCTGCAAATTCTCTCCAATCTCGCCAACGACTACGGCGACGCGGTAAAAGGCAGCGACAAGCCGGACCGCATAGGGCCACTGCGCGGAATGCAGAAAGGGGTGATTACCCAGGCGCAGATGAAACGCGCGCTGATTATCACCGTGGTGCTGATCTGCGTTTCCGGACTGGCGCTGGTAACGGTGGCGTCTAAAACCACCAGCGATTTTATTGGTTTCCTGGTGTTGGGTTTATTGGCCATTATCGCGGCCATCACCTACACCGTCGGCACGCGTCCTTACGGTTATATTGGACTCGGGGATATCTCCGTACTGGTGTTCTTCGGCTGGCTGAGCGTGATGGGAAGCTGGTACCTGCAGGCGCATACGGTGATCCCTGCCCTGTTCCTGCCCGCGACCGCCTGCGGTCTGCTGGCGACGGCTGTGCTCAACATCAACAACCTGCGCGACATCGACAGCGATCGCGAGAACGGTAAAAACACCCTGGCGGTTCGTCTGGGGCCGGTCAATGCGCGCCGCTATCATGCCTGCCTGCTCATTGGCGCGCTGGTTTGCCTGGCGCTGTTTAACCTGATTTCCTTGCAGAGCCTGTGGGGCTGGCTGTTTGTGCTTGCCGCGCCGCTGCTGATTAAGCAGGCCCGCTTTGTGATGCGTGAACTCAGCCCGTCCGCCATGCCGCCGATGCTGGAACGCACGGTAAAAGGCGCGTTGCTGACTAACCTGTTGTTCGTCATCGGGATTGTGTTAAGCCAGACGCTGCGTTAGCTGACAAATATCAATTAACAATTGATGATTTTGCCAACAACGCATTTCGCACGATATACTGAACACATTCGCAGCAACTGAGCGTTAAACCTATGAAATACGATACCTCCGAGCTTTGTGACATCTACCAGGAAGATGTCAACGTCGTTGAACCGCTGTTCTCCAACTTTGGTGGGCGGTCATCATTTGGCGGTCAAATCGTCACGGTGAAATGTTTCGAGGACAACGGGTTGCTGTACGATCTGCTCGAACAGAACGGCCGCGGCCGCGTTCTTGTGGTCGACGGCGGCGGTTCCGTGCGCCGGGCATTAATTGATGCTGAACTGGCCGGCATTGCCGTTCAGAATGAGTGGGAAGGCCTTGTAGTGTACGGTTCCGTGCGCCAGGTGGACGATCTGGAAGACCTGGATATCGGGATTCAGGCCATCGCAGCCATACCGGTAGGGGCGGCAGGTGACGGCATCGGCGAAAGCGACGTGCGCGTCAATTTCGGCGGCGTGACCTTCTTCTCAGGCGACCATCTCTACGCTGATAATACCGGCATTATCCTTTCCGAAGATCCGCTGGATATCGAGTAATAAAACCGTAAGCGTGGACCATAAAAAAACCGCCAACAGCAATGTGGCGGTTTTTTTGTCCCTGGTTTATCCCAGCGGGGATCACACTTCTTCCATACGTCCCAGCAGCGCCTGCAGGCGATCCTGCCAGCCGTTCTGTTGCTCGCGCAGCTGGTTGTTTTCGCGCTCCAGTTCTTCGCGGCCGTGCTGCGCGTTCTGAACTTCCTGCGCCAGGCTGTTGTTCTTCTCTTTCAGCTCTTCAATTTCCATCTGCAGCAGGGTGATGGTGTCAATCGCCTGCTGTACTTTCGATTCCAGTTTCTCAAACACTTCTAAAGACATGATGCTACCTCTCCTGAATTGCAAGGCGACGCTTTAACATAAACGCGCACGACATATACCGTCGATTGTATGGAGCGCGGCGCTCTGTGTCCAGCGACACACCGCGCAGATCGCGGTTTGCAACACTTTTAGGTCTGGTCCTGGTGTGTTCGCGTCATATACCCCTAAATTGTTAACTGATTCGTTAATGAAATGATTCAGCTCACATTCCTGCACTGATCCTGTACTGCTGCAAAAATGTGCTTTATGGCGCGAAAACGCTCATTTTATTGACGCAGACCACACATTTTGATTTCGATATTTCTCGTTTTTGCTCGTTAACGATAAATTAACACTATGTCTACAGGGCATCGTGGCTGTCACGGGCGGCCATGCTAACAATAAACATCAATTTCTTCAGGATTCCGATTATGAGTCAGACATCAACCTTAAAAGGCCAGTGCATTGCCGAGTTCCTTGGTACCGGGTTGTTGATATTCTTCGGAGTGGGCTGTGTCGCTGCACTGAAAGTGGCGGGTGCCAGTTTTGGTCAGTGGGAAATCAGTATCATCTGGGGTCTGGGCGTGGCGATGGCCATCTACCTGACTGCAGGGGTTTCTGGTGCACATCTTAACCCGGCGGTGACAATCGCACTGTGGCTGTTCGCGTGCTTTGACGGACGCAAAGTTGTTCCTTTCATTCTTTCTCAATTTGCCGGCGCGTTTTGCGCAGCGGCGTTAGTTTACGGGCTTTATTACAATCTTTTCATCGACTTCGAACAGACGCATCATATGGTGCGCGGTAGCGTCGAAAGTCTGGATCTGGCAGGCATCTTCTCAACCTATCCAAACCCGCACATCAATTTTGTGCAGGCGTTCGCAGTTGAAATGGTGATTACCGCTATTCTGATGGGCGTTATCCTGGCGCTGACCGACGACGGAAACGGCATTCCGCGCGGCCCGCTGGCCCCCCTGCTGATTGGCCTGCTGATTGCGGTAATTGGCGCATCCATGGGCCCGCTGACCGGCTTCGCGATGAACCCGGCACGTGATATCGGACCAAAAGCGTTCGCCTTTATCGCAGGCTGGGGCGATGTCGCCTTCACAGGTGGCAAAGACATTCCTTACTTCCTGGTGCCGCTGTTTGCGCCGGTTGTCGGGGCTGCGCTGGGTGCGTTTAGCTACCGCAAATTAATTGGTCGCCACTTACCGTGCGACACCTGTGTGGAAGATGAGAAGGAAACGACTTCTACCGCACAACAAAAAGCTTCGCTGTAATCTGACTACGGGACACATACCATGACCGAAAAAAAATATATCGTTGCGCTCGACCAGGGCACTACCAGCTCCCGCGCTGTCGTAATGGATCATGACGCGAACATCGTCAGCGTGTCACAGCGCGAATTTGAGCAAATTTATCCTCGTCCAGGCTGGGTAGAACACGACCCGATGGAGATTTGGGCGTCACAAAGCTCCACGCTGGTCGAAGTGCTGGCGAAAGCCGATATCAGTTCCGACGAGATTGCCGCGATTGGTATCACTAACCAGCGTGAAACGACGATCGTCTGGGAACGCGAAACCGGTAAGCCTATTTACAACGCCATCGTCTGGCAGTGCCGCCGTACCTCTGAGATTTGCGAACAGCTGAAGCGCGACGGTATGGAAGAGTACGTGCGCAGCGCCACCGGCCTGGTGGTTGACCCGTACTTCTCCGGCACCAAAGTGAAATGGATCCTCGACCACGTGGAAGGTTCACGCGAGCGTGCAAAACGCGGCGAGCTGCTGTTCGGCACCGTCGACACCTGGCTTATCTGGAAGATGACCCAGGGACGCGTCCACGTCACCGATTACACCAACGCCTCGCGTACCATGCTGTTCAACATCAACACCCTGGAGTGGGATGACAAGATGTTGGACGCGCTGGATATCCCACGTGCGATGCTGCCTGAAGTGCGCAAGTCTTCTGAGGTTTACGGCCAGACCAACATCGGCGGTAAAGGTGGCACCCGTATTCCTATCGCCGGTATCGCCGGTGACCAGCAGGCGGCGCTGTTCGGCCAGCTGTGCGTCAAGGAAGGGATGGCGAAGAATACCTACGGCACCGGCTGCTTTATGCTGATGAACACCGGTGAGAAAGCGGTGAAATCAGAAAACGGTCTGCTGACCACCATCGCCTGCGGCCCGCGCGGCGAAGTGAACTATGCCCTGGAAGGTGCTGTGTTCATGGCCGGTGCGTCTATCCAGTGGCTGCGTGACGAGATGAAGCTGATCAGCGATGCATTCGACTCCGAGTACTTCGCCACCAAAGTGAAAGACACCAACGGCGTGTACGTGGTGCCTGCATTCACCGGTCTGGGCGCACCCTACTGGGATCCGTATGCACGCGGCGCGATTTTCGGACTGACGCGTGGCGTGAACTCTAACCACATTATTCGCGCCACTCTGGAATCCATCGCCTACCAGACCCGCGACGTGCTGGAAGCGATGCAGGCGGACTCCGGCATTCGTCTGCACGCCCTGCGCGTGGACGGTGGTGCGGTAGCGAATAACTTCCTGATGCAGTTCCAGTCCGACATTCTGGGCACCCGCGTTGAGCGCCCTGAAGTGCGTGAAGTGACGGCGCTGGGTGCGGCGTACCTTGCCGGTCTGGCGGTAGGCTTCTGGCAGAACCTGGACGAGCTGCAGGAAAAAGCGGTTATCGAACGCGAGTTCCGCCCGGGCATCGAAACCACCGAGCGTAACTTCCGCTACAGCGGCTGGAAGAAAGCGGTGAAACGCGCCCTGGCGTGGGAAGAACACGAGGAGTAAGACAAACTTTCTCCTAACCCTAACCCTCTCCCCTTTGGGGAGAGGGGACTTAAAACACCCCTCCCCACACTGTGATAAACTTCGTGCAATTCCTTTTGATTGCACGAGTACCTCATGAAACGTGAACTTGCTATCGAGTTTTCCCGCGTCACCGAAGCGGCAGCCCTTGCAGGCTATAAGTGGCTGGGTCGTGGCGATAAAAATACCGCAGACGGTGCAGCCGTCCATGCCATGCGCATTGTACTTAATCAGGTCAACATCGACGGCACCATCGTGATCGGCGAAGGCGAGATCGACGAAGCGCCAATGCTCTATATTGGTGAAAAAGTCGGTACCGGCAAAGGCGATGCCGTGGATATTGCCGTCGACCCGATCGAAGGTACCCGCATGACCGCAATGGGTCAGGCCAACGCCCTGGCGGTGCTGGCCGTGGGCGATAAAGGCTGCTTCCTTAACGCGCCGGATATGTACATGGAAAAGCTGATTGTCGGTCCTGGCGCGAAAGGCGCAATCGACCTTAGCCTGCCGCTGGAAGAGAACCTGCACAACGTCGCCAAAGCCCTGGGCAAACCCCTTAGCGAACTCACCGTGACGATTCTGGCGAAACCGCGCCACGACGCCACCATCGCGCAGATGCAAAAGCTCGGCGTGCGCGTGTTTGCCATTCCGGACGGTGACGTTGCCGCCTCGATCCTTACCTGCATGCCGGACAGCGAAGTAGACGTGCTGTACGGCATCGGCGGCGCACCGGAAGGTGTGGTCTCTGCGGCAGTGATCCGCGCGCTCGATGGCGATATGCAGGCCCGTCTGCTGCCCCGCCACGAGGTGAAAGGCGACAGCGAAGAGAACCGCCGTATCGGAGAAAACGAGCTGGCGCGCTGCGAAGCGATGGGCATCGAGGCCAATAAAGTGCTCGCGCTGGACGAGATGGCCCGTAGCGATAACGTGGTCTTCTCGGCGACCGGCATCACCAAAGGCGATCTGCTGGACGGCATCACCCGCAAGGGCAATATGGCGACCACCGAAACGCTGCTGATCCGCGGTAAATCACGCACCATTCGTCGCATCCAGTCTATCCACTATCTCGACCTCAAAGACCCGGACGTACAGACGCACATTCTGTAAAACCGTTTGATCGATAGAGCTTTCCGGCCCTGACGGGCTGGAAATTGTCACCACAAGTACGGAAGATAGAACAGAGAAACAGCACAGGAGAAGATCATGGCGGACTGGGTAACAGGTAAAGTCACAAAGGTACAGTTCTGGACCGATGCGCTATTTAGTCTCACCGTACATGCTCCCGTTCACCCGTTTAAAGCCGGGCAATTTGCAAAGCTGGGACTGGATGTCGACGGCGAGCGCGTGCAGCGCGCCTACTCTTACGTTAACGCGCCTGATAACCCGGATCTCGAGTTCTATCTCGTCACCGTTCCTGACGGTAAGCTCAGCCCGCGCCTTGCCGCCCTTAAGCCCGGCGACGACGTGCAAATTGTGAGTGAAGCGGCAGGCTTCTTTGTGCTCGAAGAGATCCCGGATTGTGACACGCTCTGGATGCTGGCAACCGGTACGGCCATCGGCCCTTATCTCTCTATTTTGCAGTACGGCAAAGATCTGGAGCGCTTTAAAAACATCGTGCTGGTGCACGCTGCGCGCTACGCTGCAGACCTGAGCTACCTGCCGCAGATGCAGGCGCTGGAGCAGCAGTACGGCGGCAAGTTAAAGATTCAGACGGTGGTCAGCCGCGAAACCGTAGCTGGAACGCTGACCGGTCGCGTGCCGGCGTTAATTGAGAGTGGAGCCCTGGAAGAGGCGGTGGGTTTGCCGCTGAACGCTGAAACCAGCCACGTCATGCTGTGTGGCAACCCGCAGATGGTACGGGACACGCAGCAGCTTCTGAAGGATACCCGGCAGATGACGAAACATCTTCGCCGCCGGCCGGGCCATATGACCGCTGAACACTACTGGTGATCAGCGGTATTTCACCTCAACGGTATCTTTACCGTATTTGTTTTCGCTCTGGGTGCCGATAAACGCGCCCAGATCGACAATCATCATCACGAAGATGACCGAAGGCAGCAGCCTGCCCACAACCCACGGCAGGATGGACGGAAGCATCGCCCAGTTCCCCGCAACCAGCATCCACGCCAGAATAATCAGAAATGCCCACGCGCCGGAACGACCGCGGTCGTGCAGGCGTTTAACAACAACAGCCGCCGTTGGCCATAGCAGGCAGACCAGCGCGAAGGCCGCCGTTTGCGTGCTCAGCCATGCGTTGTAAGCAACGAAAAACAGAAGCAGCATGGCGACAACCCACGTCACCATCCAGATCCAGAAATCACGGCGTCCAATACGCCCTTTGAATGAAAACAGCCACTGCTGTATGGTCATGTAAGGTTCCTTATTATCGTATAGCGCGCATTTTACCCTGGAGTTGTGACCTTTTGACAAGCCGACCAGATATCGTTTTAATCATGAGCACTTACGGCCAGGGACAATGTTGATGAAAAGTTCGGCACATTCTCTTTTCCTGTGTTTAGCGGTGCTCAGCGCGGGTTTTCCCCTGCACGCCGCCGAAACCACTGCCCCCACCACAGCGCCGTATCTGCTGGCGGGCGCCCCGTCGTTCGATCAGTCCATCAGCCAGTTTCGTGAAGCCTTCAATCAGGCCAACCCCACGCTGCCGCTGGATGAGTTTCGCGCCATTGATGGCTCCCGCGATACCCCCACACTGACTCGTGCGGCAAGCAAGATTAATGAGAATTTGTATGCCTCGACGGCGCTGGAGCGCGGAACGTTAAAAATCAAAAGCATGCAAATCACCTGGCTGCCGATACAGGGGCCAGAGCAGAAAGCCGCTAAGGCGAAAGCGCTTGAGTACATGAGCGCGGTCCTGCAGGCGTTTACCCCGGCACTGACGAAAAAGCAAAGCCAGCAAAAGCTGCAGAAACTCCTCGCTGCCGGTAAAAACAAGCGTTACTACGCCGATACCGAAGGCGCGATCCGCTATGTTGTGGCGGACAACGGCGAAAAAGGACTGACCTTCGCTGTTGAACCGATTAAGCTGGCACTATCTGACACTCTCGGCGGGGCGAATTAATGACAAAAAGCAAAGCCTTTCGAGGGAAAATCTCTATACTGATTCACAGACCATGCTGCCCGACAGGGTGGCCATATTCCTTAATTCGCTTATTTAGCGTGGAGAATTGAAATGCGACATCCTTTAGTGATGGGTAACTGGAAACTGAACGGCAGCCGCCACATGGTAAACGAACTGGTTGCGAACCTGCGTAAAGAGCTGGCTGGCGTGACCGGCTGCGCGGTTGCTATCGCTCCGCCGGATATGTACCTGGATCTGGCTAAACGTGCCGCTGACGGCAGCCACATCATTCTGGGCGCGCAGAACGTTGACGTTAACCTGTCTGGCGCGTTCACCGGTGAAACCTCCGCTGAAATGCTGAAAGATATCGGCGCGAAATACATCATCATCGGCCACTCCGAGCGTCGCACCTATCACAAAGAATCCGACGAGTTCATCGCGAAGAAATTCGCCGTGCTGAAAGAGCAGGGTCTGATCCCGGTTCTGTGCATCGGTGAAACCGAAGCAGAAAACGAAGCGGGCAAAACTGAAGAAGTGTGCGCACGTCAGATCGACGCAGTGCTGAAAACCCAGGGCGCGGCAGCGTTCGAAGGCGCGGTTATCGCTTACGAGCCAGTCTGGGCGATCGGTACCGGCAAATCAGCAACCCCTGCACAGGCTCAGGCTGTTCACAAATTCATTCGTGACCACATTGCGAAAGCTGACGCCAAAGTCGCTGAGCAAGTGATTATCCAGTACGGCGGTTCCGTTAACGCTTCCAACGCTGCTGAGCTGTTCACCCAGCCAGACATCGATGGCGCGCTGGTTGGCGGTGCATCCCTGAAAGCGGACGCTTTCGCGGTGATCGTTAAAGCGGCAGAAGCGGCTAAACAGGCGTAATTGCCTTTGTGGCGGGTGGCGCTTCGCTAACCCGCCCTACGGTTCTGTAGGCCCGGTAAGCGTCAGCGCCACCGGGCTTTTTTACAGCCGTCCCAGCAGGCTAAACCACAGATAATCCAGCGGCAGCAGCACCAGATACGTTGCAATAGCCAGCGCCAGACAAAGCACCATCCCCGCCCTGGCAGGCACCTTTCCTAACCCCATCGCCACCACAATCGGCGACGCCTGATAGGGCAACAGCGGCGTGGAGTAACCCAGCACCTGAATCATGATCACCGACAGCAGCGGGAAACCGGTCGCGTCCGAAAAACTCTGCGCCAGAGTGGTATACAGCGCCGGAACGCCGTTGGCGGTCATAATGAAGTTGAGTGCGGTGGTAATACCGGTCAGCGCCAGGAAACTGGTGAACGGTCGGTCTGTATCCAGCGGCATAATGCGAAGCAACGCCTCGCCCACCGCTGTTCCGATACCGGTTTGCGTCACGACGATCGCCAGCCCCAGAATACCGGCAACGTAGATACAGGTGCGCATATTCACCCCCGCAGAAAACTCTTCCCCGGTAATGAAACCAATGCGCGGCAGCATAACGATGATCGACGCCGCCAGCCCCGTCCACGCGGGCCCCACGCCGTGCCAGCTCTCCGTCACCCACATCCCCAGCACCACCGCCAGCAGCCAGGCAAGACGCTTTTCGTCCCGCCCCATAGGCTCAGACGGCGCCTGTTCCTTAGGCGGTTTTGGGTTGCCAGGAAATAGCCAGCAGATGAGGCCAATCAGAATCAGGCCTTTGAGAATGCCCAGCACCGGCGTGTGCAGCAGCAGATAAGGGACATAGTTCAGATGGATGCCGTACGAACCTTCCGCCGCACCGCTCATAACCAGGTTAGGGACATTAGCGGGCAGAATCGTCGCCGAAAGCTGGAAAGTCCCAAACCCTACCGCCAGCGCCAGACCAAACCACGCGCAGGAGCCGTCTGAGATACCGGCGCGTTTCGCCATCGCGGCGACAATCGGCATCAGCAGCGCAATACGTCCCATATTCGACGGCATCACAAACGCCAGCGCGTAGCTCAGCAGCACCACGCTCGCCACCATCAACACCCAGGAGTCGGTGAGCCTTGCCGACAGCGCCCTGGCGGCCCTGTCTGCCAGTCCGGTTTTACGGATAGCCACGCCGAGCACGAATCCGCTGAAGACCAGCCAGAAAGCAGACGAGGCAAAACCGCCAAAGATGACCTCCGGCGGGGCGATCTTCGCAGTCATTGCCGCCGTGAAGAACAGCAGCGCGGTGATGAATTCCGGCAATAGCGACGTCGCCCACAGCACGATGGTGACGCCAACGATCAGTGAGGGCAGCAGCAGAGGATACGTTGACCAGAGCGACATACCTGTCTCCTGTAGTATTTTTGAGCAAGTCTACGGTGACAGGCAGCCCGAGTAAACGCGATTTATGGTGGGGTTACTTCAGGATAGCGCATTGATGATCCTGCAGTTCCTCCGCAGACGCGCGGTTAAGCGTGAGCAGGTTACGCTCGGTCGCCAGCAACACAAACGAACCATCAGACTGCTGCGCCATCGCCAGTGCGAAACGCCCCATATGGTCGCGCGCTTCCGGCAGCTCTTCTGCCAGCATCATAAACGGGCTGCGCTGGACCAGTTCATTCTCCGTCACCCGACGAGCAAGATACTCATGTCCTTCCAGTCCCCCAGGAAGAGGCAGCCACTGGGTGCTGATTTCTCCCTGTGCCGCGTTGAGCTTCTCGCGCACGTCCGGGCGAAGGCAGGAGATATGAATATGAAAGTGGTTCTGCGTGCGCCCTGTCGGGGAGTTAATCGTCAGCGAAATGGCGCTGTCAGGCACCTCGGCTCCACGCTTCAGGGTCATAAAGCTGCGCGACTGCCACGCCAGCCAGAAAAAGTTCGGCGTATGCGCTTCGGTCAACAGCGGGCTCTCGGTGCCGTTGATGCGATAGGTCGGCATCAGCAGGTATTGCAGCGGCCCGTTGCGGTCTTTAAATATCACATAGCCTGCATCCGTTTTCACCTGCGCACACGGTGCCGGGTTACGATTCTGGATCTGATTCGGCACACACTGGTCGAGAACGATATGTCTTAACGCATTCGGATTACCCGCCTTCATCCAGTACACACCGCCAGCGGCAAGGGCGATGACAAGGAGGATCAATAAGATAATTTTTTTCACAACGCGTTCCCTGTTTTCGATTGAGGCAAAAGAGTAACGCAAAATGATGACCAAATAAAAAACCCGGCGGATTTCTCACGCCGGGTCACCGTGTCACAGGCTAATGGTTAGCGCTGGCTGATTTGGTCGAAGGTACCGCCATTAGAGAAGTGCTCTTTCTGCGCTTTCGTCCAGCCGCCGAACTCGTCATCGATGGTGAAGAGTTTCAGTTTAGGGAATACGCTTTCGTATTTCTTCGCAACAGCCGGATCGCGTGGACGATAGAAGTTTTTCGCCGCAATTTCCTGGCCCTCTGGCGAATAGAGATACTTCAGGTAAGCTTCCGCCACCGCTTTGGTATCTTTCTTCTCAACCACTTTATCGACCACGGAAACGGTCGGCTCAGCCAGAATCGATTCGCTCGGGGTCACGATCTCGAATTTGTCTTTACCCAGTTCGTTGGTCGCCAGCAGCGCTTCGTTTTCCCATGCAATCAGCACGTCGCCAATCCCGCGCTCGACGAAGGTGTTGGTGGCACCACGCGCGCCGGAGTCCAGCACCTCAACGTTTTTATACAGCGCCTTCACGAACTCCTGCGCTTTGGCCTGGTCGCCGTTGTTGTGATGCAGCGCGTAACCCCATGCGCCCAGGTAGTTCCAGCGAGCACCGCCGGAGCTTTTCGGGTTCGGGGTAATCACAGAAACGCCAGGTTTGATCAGGTCGTTCCAGTCTTTAATTTGTTTCGGGTTGCCTTTACGCACCAGGAAGACGATGGTCGAGGTGTAGGGTGCGGAGTTATCCGGCAGGCGTTTGATCCAGTTTTTGTCGATGCGACCGCGCTCGGCGATCGCGTCGACATCGTAGGCCAGCGCCAGGGTCACCACGTCGGCTTCAATGCCGTTGATGACGGAGGTCGCCTGCTTGCCAGAACCTCCGTGAGACTGGCGAACTACGACATTATCGCCGGTTTCCTGCTTCCAGTGCGCCGCAAACGCTTTGTTGTATTGCTCGTACAGTTCACGCGTCGGGTCGTATGACACGTTTAATAACTGAATGTCCTTAGCCAGAACGCTGGTCGATGCCAGCAATAATGTTAAACCCACGCCCCATTTATTCATCGCCCAGCTCTCTTGTGTAGTGTTTTGATGAATGCAGCGTGCCAGAAAGCGAATCGAGGATTAAAGAATAAAAAAAGATTGGCTATAACGTAGTGGAATAAAAGAGGGGTATGAGCGGCATGATGCCCTCACCCCATCCCTCTCCCACGTGAGAGGGAGCAAACATAAAAAAAAACGGTAACCCAAGGGTTACCGTTTTGCATTTACCTTGCCGCCACCGGGCAACAGAGCCGATCAGTACAGTTTTTTCGCGCAGTCCAGCCAGTCGCCTTTGAACGGACGCTTCATGTTTTCAATCGCGTCGATGATGTCGTGGTGAACCAGTTTTTCGTTCTGAATACCGACGCAGCGGCCGCCGTGGCCCTGCAGCAGCAGATCGATCGCGTACGCGCCCATACGGGACGCCAGAATACGGTCGTAAGGGCCTGGGGAACCGCCACGCTGGATGTGACCCAGTACGGTCGCGCGGGTTTCGCGTTTGGTTTCGGCTTCGATGTACTTCGCCAGCTCGTCAACGTCACAGATGTGCTCGGTGATAGCGACGATCGCGTGTTTTTTACCCTTCGCGATGCCCGCTTTGATTTCAGCCACCAGATCTTCACGGCTAAATTCGACTTCTGGCACGACGATAAATTCGCAACCGCCCGCAATGGCAGCCGCCAGCGTCAGGTCGCCACAGTAACGACCCATCACTTCAACGATAGAGATACGCTGGTGAGAAGACGAGGTGTCACGCAGGCGGTCAATCGCTTCAACAACGGTACCGAGTGCAGTAAAGAAGCCGATAGTGTAGTCAGTGCCTTTGATGTCGTTGTCGATGGTGCCAGGCAGACCGATGCACGGGAAACCCATTTCGGTCAGACGTTTTGCACCCATGTAGGAACCGTCACCACCGATAACCACCAGGGCGTCCAGACCACGTTTCTTCATGTTTTCGATAGCCACTTCACGAACGTGTTCGTCGCGGAATTCCGGGAAGCGCGCAGAACCGAGGAAAGTACCGCCACGGTTGATCATGTCAGACACGCTGTAGCGGTCGAGCTGAACCATACGATCTTCATACAGGCCCAGATAACCGTCATAAACGCCAAAAACTTCCAGGCCTTCCGTCAGCGCTGCACGGACAACACCACGAATTGCCGCGTTCATGCCCGGCGCATCACCGCCGCTTGTCAACACACCGATTTTCTTAATCATGACTACCTCTGAACTTAGGAATGCAAAATTGAAATCTGTTGCCGGAAGAAACTTATCGACCAACGAATACTGCAAATAGTATATCAATCCCTTCCAGCTGAATTGATTCAGGTCAGACCAAACGGCGGTAATTTATACACAAAATGCTGGCCTGGCTCACTTTTTTACAACGAATTACGAAAGCCCAACATGACCGGGTACAACCGAGCAGGGATCCTGGTGAATGATGACGTCTGAACCAGGAAAACGCTGCAAAATCGCCTGCTCGACCTGCTCAGCAATAACGTGAGCCTGTACCAGTGGCAGGTTGTCTTCCATTTCAATATGAATCTGTATAAAGCGGGTCGGCCCTGACTGCCGCGTTCGAAGATCGTGTGCACCGCTGACGCCGGGCCAGGAGGTCACGATAGAAAAAATTTCATTACGTTCTGAGTCCGGTAGGGCGCGGTCAAGCAGTGATTGCACCGCTTCATACCCCATCCGCAGGGCGCTATATAAAATATAGATACCAATCCCTAACGCAAACAACGCATCGGCGCGATGCCAGCCATACCAGGCCAGACCGAGCGCAATAAGAATAGCCCCATTCATCATAACATCAGATTGATAATGAAGCATATCCGCCCGTACAGCCTGGCTTTGCGTTTTGCGAACAACCCAGCGCTGGAACGTTACCAGAACAAGGGTGCATATAAGCGCGACTATCGTCACAACGACGCCCACGCCGGGATCGTTCATCGGTGTTGGCGAAACGAGATGCTGAATGCCGGTTAAAAACAGGAACAGCGCAGAGCCGGAAATGAACATACTTTGCGCCAGCGCGGCCAGCGACTCCGCTTTGCCGTGCCCAAACGTGTGCTCTTCGTCCGCTGGCTGCAGCGAGTAACGCACCACCAGCAGGTTGGTCAACGAGGCGGCAATATCCATCAGCGAGTCCACCAGCGCCGCCAGAATACTGACCGAGCCGGTATACCACCACGCAAAGATTTTAATCAGTAACAGGCTGGAGGCCATGACGGTCGCCGCAATGGCGGCCCGGCTGACCAGTCTTCCATAGGATTGATTCATAAACGCTCCTGTCATGTTATGCCGCTAGTATAACGGAAGCATGGGGAGTCAAAGGATGAATAAACGGTTAACAGACGAGATGCGGGGCAAAAAAAAACCCCCACATCATGTGGGGGAAGACAGGGATGGTGTCTATGGCAAGGAAAACAGGGTTTACTGGTTACTACGGGTACTGCTATTGCTACTGAAAAACGTCGTTTCTGAGCTTCGCTGCATCCGTGCAACCTCTCGCAGCTGATCCATACGCTGCTGATGTCTGGTGTTCAAAACCGCTTGCTGCTCGGGCGTTAGCAGATGGAACATCTGGTTGCGGACCTTTGCCATCTCTACCTGGCGGGCAACCTGTTCCTGTGCCATTTTTTCGGCCTGAGCGCGTACAGCGCTTTCGTCAAAATTTTCTGCGGTGACAAGGCGATGCATTGTCTCCATTTCGCTAACATTAACAGGGGGCTGGTCGTGTCTTGCCCTCTGCATCAGATCTCGCATCTGTTGACGCTGATGTTCGGTTAAACTTATGCCGTCAAACATATGGCTTTGGCTGCTGTTCTGCGTTGCGCCCTCTTGTAAGGGACTGTTATCGCTGATGATAGCTTCAGCAGCCTGGCTAAACGCACTGAACGCCAGCGTTGAGGCCATGACGGCAGCGGTAACTTTGCGCATCACTTGCTCCCAAAAATCTTTCGTGTCGCGATTCAACGAGAGACAGTCTACGATTCAGGCTGCAAACATGCGTCAGGGGGTGTAAAACAACGTAAAGTCATGGATTAGACAGCCTTGATGTCGTAATTTCTGCCTCGGAGGTATTTAAACAATGAATAAAATCCTGTTAGTTGATGATGACCGAGAGCTCACATCCCTTTTAAAGGAGTTGCTCGACATGGAAGGTTTCAACGTCCTGGTTGCCCATGATGGCGAGCAGGCGCTGAGTCTCCTTGACGACAGCATCGATTTACTT
Organism: Enterobacter vonholyi; assembly: GCF_008364555.1. GTDB lineage: Bacteria > Pseudomonadota > Gammaproteobacteria > Enterobacterales > Enterobacteriaceae > Enterobacter > Enterobacter vonholyi. The sequence goes on along the minus strand of NZ_VTUC01000011.1, from coordinate 43,735 downwards.
TTGCTCGACGTGATGATGCCGAAGAAAAACGGTATTGATACGTTGAAAGAACTTCGCCAGACACACCAGACTCCCGTAATCATGCTGACCGCGCGCGGCAGTGAACTTGATCGCGTACTCGGCCTTGAGCTAGGCGCGGATGACTATTTACCAAAGCCGTTTAATGACCGTGAACTGGTTGCCCGTATTCGCGCTATCCTGCGTCGTTCCCACTGGAGCGAACAGCAGCAAAATACCGACAACAGCTCACCTACTCTAGAAGTCGACTCCCTGAGCCTCAACCCGGGCCGTCAGGAAGCGAGCTTTGATGGCCAGACGCTGGAACTAACCGGCACGGAGTTCACCCTGCTATATCTGCTGGCGCAGCACCTCGGCCAGGTGGTTTCGCGTGAACATCTAAGCCAGGAAGTGCTGGGCAAACGCCTCACCCCGTTTGACCGCGCTATCGACATGCACATCTCTAACCTGCGCCGTAAGCTGCCTGAGCGTAAAGACGGTCACCCATGGTTTAAAACCCTGCGTGGTCGCGGTTATCTGATGGTTTCCGCTTCATGATAGGAAGCTTAACCGCCCGCATCTTCGCCATCTTCTGGCTGACGCTGGCACTGGTTTTAATGCTCGTACTGATGTTGCCAAAACTCGACTCACGCCAGATGACGGAGCTTCTCGACAGCGAGCAACGTCAGGGCGTGATGATCGAGCAACATGTTGAAGCCGAGCTGGCAAACGATCCGCCGAACGATTTAATGTGGTGGCGCAGGCTGTTTCGCGCTATCGACAAGTGGGCCCCGCCCGGACAACGCCTGCTGCTGGTGACCAGCGAAGGCCGCGTCATTGGTGCCGATCGTAATGAAATGCAGATTATCCGCAACTTCATTGGCCAGGCGGATAACGCCGATCATCCCCAGAAGAAGAAATATGGCCGCGTAGAGATGGTGGGGCCTTTCTCCGTCAGGGACGGAGAGGATAATTATCAGCTCTACCTGATTCGCCCCGCGAGCAGCTCCCAGTCCGACTTCATCAACCTGCTGTTTGACCGCCCTCTCCTGCTGCTGATTGTTACTATGCTGGTCAGCTCGCCGCTGCTGTTATGGCTGGCGTGGAGCCTGGCAAAACCGGCGCGTAAGCTGAAGAATGCCGCCGATGAGGTGGCACAGGGTAACCTGCGACAACACCCTGAACTGGAAGCCGGACCGCAGGAGTTCCTTGCCGCCGGGACCAGTTTTAACCAGATGGTGAGCGCTCTCGATCGCATGATGACCGCACAGCAGCGCCTGCTGTCGGATATCTCGCACGAGCTGCGCACCCCGCTAACGCGCTTACAGCTTGGCACCGCGCTGCTGCGCCGCCGCAGCGGGGAAAGCAAAGAGCTGGAACGTATCGAAACCGAAGCTCACCGCCTGGACAGCATGATCAACGATCTGCTGGTCATGTCCCGCAATCAGCAGAAAAACGCGCTGGTTAGCGAAACGGTGAAAGCGAATCACCTCTGGCACGAGGTGCTGGACAACGCGGCATTCGAAGCAGAGCAGATGGGTAAATCCTTCACCGTCAACTTCCCGCCGGGCCCGTGGCCGCTCTACGGTAACCCCAACGCGCTGGAAAGCGCGCTGGAGAATATCGTGCGTAACGCCCTGCGCTACTCGCATACGAAGATTGAGGTGGCGTTCTCGGTGGATAAAGACGGGATCACCGTCATTGTCGACGACGACGGTCCTGGCGTCAGCCCGGAAGATCGCGAGCAGATTTTCCGTCCGTTCTATCGTACCGATGAGGCGCGCGACCGGGAATCCGGCGGCACGGGGCTGGGTCTGGCGATTGTGGAAACCGCCATGCAACAGCACCGCGGCTGGGTCAAAGCCGACGACAGCCCGCTGGGTGGGCTACGGTTAACGCTGTGGCTACCATTGTACAAGCGTTCGTAACCCCCTCACCCTAACCCTCTCCCCGAAGGGGAGAGGGCCGGGATGAAGGACACTACTTACCCCACAATCTCCGGGAGTTATCTTCGATTCTGCTGCTTAAACGTCGCTTCTGCATCGTTCTTGTCCAGCTGGTCGATAGCCCCGCCGCCGACAGCAGGCGATGATACTGCTCGTCATCAAACGGCATATGCCAGGCAATGGCGCAGGCGTCGTAAACAGACACCTCACTCAGGCGTGATACCAGCTCGAGCTGCGCATCTGCTGAGACCTGCCCTGCCAGCACCACCCGGTACAGCCAGCCGGTTTTACCCACGCTTTGCATCTGAGCCGACATGTCATGAATACCGAAATGGAAGTTGAGCTTGAAGCACGGCGAGCGCGGCTGCGTCACCTGGATCAGGGCATCGCCCCAGCGGTAGATATCACCAATAAACACGTTCTTTTCGGTGAGCCCTTCAGTGGAGAGATTCTCGCCAAACGCGGGGGCAACGAAGAGATCCGCCTGTTCGGGGAACTCGTTTTTCCAGTACTGATAGTGTTCGCGCGGATAGTGGCACAGCGCGCGCTCGAGCCCGCCGTGGATTTTCTTTTCTGCCTGCTCGTCACCCGCAAGCCCGAGGTCGGTTAACGTCAGCTCACCGTCGACCTGAATTTTGGCGATGGCGCTCGGGCGGCTGCCGTCGTACTCCCTTACCTTGCCTGTAAATACATTCACCGGATAATGCATCGCTGCCTCCATTACGCAGATACAAAAAAAGCGAGCCATCAGACTCGCTTCTCACAGGCGTCAATGCAACCTTATTTTTTAGCGGCGAAACGTGCTGCTGCTTCGTCCCAGTTAACCACGTCCCAGAAGGCTTTGATGTAATCCGGGCGACGGTTCTGGAATTTCAGGTAGTAAGCGTGTTCCCACACGTCCAGACCCAGGATTGGGAAGCCGGATGCGCCAGAGATCGCTTCACCCATCAGCGGGGAGTCCTGGTTAGCAGTAGAAACAACCGCCAGTTTGTCACCTTTCAGTACCAGCCACGCCCAGCCGGAGCCGAAACGGGTTGCAGCGGCTTTCTCGAACTCCGCTTTGAAGTTGTCAACGGAACCGAAGTCGCGCTCGATAGCCGCTTTCAGGTCGCCCTGCAGGGTGGTACCGGTTTTCAGGCCTTTCCAGAACAGGCTGTGGTTTGCGTGGCCGCCCGCGTTGTTACGCAGCACGGTTTTCTTGTCCGCTGGCAGCTGGTCCAGCTTGGTGATCAGCTCTTCAACAGGCAGGTTAGCGAACTCTGGCAGGCTTTCCAGCGCGGCGTTCGCGTTGTTCACGTAGGTCTGGTGATGTTTAGTGTGATGGATTTCCATCGTCTGCTTGTCGAAATGCGGTTCCAGTGCGTCGTAGGCATACGGCAGGGATGGCAGTGTATAACTCATAATCCTCTCCATTATTGTCGGGCGGCACAGCTGTTAATGCCGCGTAAGCAGTTGGTTCATTATAGTTAATTAAATGATATTGAAAATGATTATCAATGCCGTAGTTTTTATAAGGTTATTCATTTTTTGACCAACGCCGGAATAGTGAGTGGGTTCAGAGCGTTAATGGACTTCCAGCGCCTTATTGCCTGCCGCAATCTCCTCCCTGCTGCTGAGCGTAAACGCCGACACCACCGTAATCGCCAGCACGAAACAGCCCAGCATCAGGTATGTCTCCTGGAAACCGATCCGGTCATACATATTTCCGGCAAACGCGGAGAGGAAGATCGCTGCCGACTGTTTGGCAAACTGGAAGCCTATCAGGTAGATAGTCGCCGAAAGACGCGTATCAAACACCCCGGTGATGTACTTGAAGGCCCCCACCAGCAGGAACGGCACCTCCAGCGCGTGCAGCATCTTCAGGGCAATCACTTCTACGGCGGTGGTGGCAAACGACGAGCCGATAATGCGCGTCGCCATAATCACCCCGGCGATGAGCAGCGTGTTTTTCGCGCCGATGCGGTTAATGATCCACGGTGAACAAAACATGATGATCGCGTTGCAGATTTCCCCGGCAGTGGTCGCAAAACCAAAGGCGCGAGTGCCCTCCTGCGGCGTGGCGAAGAACGTTTTGAAGAAGGTAGCAAACTGCTGGTCAAAGACGTCATAGACGCAGGCCACGCCAATCACGTACAGAATAAACATCCACATCCTGCGCTGACGGAACAGGCTAAAGACCGTTTTCGCGGTGATCTGCGGCTGGTTGGCACCCAGCGCATTCATCACCTGCGCCGTCTGGTTAGGTTTTGGCTTCGCGACCACCAGCAGCAGCATCAACAGCAGCGCCGCCGCCGAACCCATCCAGAAAACATACGACGGATCGATGCCGAACAGGATCCCGCCCGTGGAGGCGCACAGCCCCCAGCCGAGGCAGCCAAACATGCGCGCCTTACCGTACTCAAAGAAACTGTTACGGCTCACGCGTTCAATGTACGCCTCAATGGCCCCTGAGCCCGCCGAAAAGACAAAGCCGATATACATGCCGCCGCTCAGCGCGCCCAGCCAGATGTTAGCTTTCAGTAACGGCGCAAAGACGTAGAGGAAGAAAGGGGCAAACAGGAACAGCAGCACGGAGATGATCCACAGCAGGTGTTTTTTTAGACCCAGTTTATCCGAGATCACCCCAAGCACCGGCTGGAAGGCAATGGCCGAGAGTGAGATGCAGGAAAAGACGATGCCGGTATGGGTTTTGTTCAGGCCGATGATATCCGACAGCCAGATCGGCAGGAACGGAAAGCAGGTGGCCATGATGAAGAAGTAGAGAAAGAAGAACAGCCCGAAGATCCAGAAGTTAGGGTTGTCTTTGTGGGTACAGGTTGTTGTGTTCATTATTTTTATCCTCAACGGAGGGCCGGCTGTCCGGCCCGTCACCTTTACACGCGTTCAACGCCAATCAGAACGGCGGTTTCCGGATCCAGAATCGGCAGCGCAATGCCCGCCTGCATCAGCCACTCGCCGCTCGCCGTTTGCGGTGTTTCCATCCATGCCGGCAGCTTGCGCATGGTATGGCCTCCTTCACCGGTAATGTGAATATCAGGGTGATCGAGCAGCGAAATACGATACTGCGCGCTGGGCTCAAGCCCCGGCATGCGCAGCGGCATCATCAACGTGTAGTCCGGCATGGCGAGCTGGCTGACGATAAACAGCCCCTGCGTTTTATCTTCGCTCACAATACCCTGTGCCAGCGTACTGGCATCCGGCATATCCACGCGCCATTGTGTGCCCTGATGAATAACCTCGCGCCACTGCCTGTACAGCGCGGCGTAACGGCGATAGCCTTCGCGCTCCTTCTCATCGACGGTGAGGGGATCAAGTTCCAGCCCCATATGGCCAAACAGCGCCGTTAGACCGCGAAATTCAATGCTGTGCTGGCGGAAGGTGGCGTGACATTTATGATGACCGATATGCGCCCCCATCACCTCAGGCGGAAAGAAATAGCTCATGCCGCGCTGGATGGTGTTGCGCTCCAGCGCATCGTTGTTGTCCGAAGCCCAGAATCGGTGGCAGCGCGTCAGCACCTCATAATCAATGCGCCCCCCGCCGGATGAGCAGGATTCAAATTCGATGTGCGGAAAACGTTCACCCAGCACGTCCAGCAGGCGATAAAACTGGCGGGTTTGCGCGTCAGCGGCGGCCTTCCCGTCGTGACCCGGCTGTACCAGCTCACGGTTCATGTCCCACTTCACGTAGTCGACTTCATGTTCACCCAGAAGCCAGCTCATGCGTTCCACAAGATAATCAAATGCTTCCGGGATACTCAGATTGAGCACCAGCTGGTGCCGCCCGGTGTGTTGTTTGTAGCCCGGCAGTGCCAGCATCCAGTCAGGGTGCGCGCGGTACAGATCGGAATCCGGGTTGATCATCTCCGGCTCAACCCAGATGCCAAACTCCATACCGAGCCGTTTGACGTGGTCGATCACCGGCGTCAGGCCGTTCGGGTATTTTTTCTCATCCAGATACCAGTCGCCCAGCGCGGCATGGTCGTCATTACGGCCTTTGAACCAGCCGTCGTCAATGATGAAGCGCTCCACGCCCAGGGCGGCAGCCTCGTCGGCCATGCGCATGATGTAGTCCGGATCGTGGTTGAAGTAGATCCCTTCCCAGGTATTGAGGTGCACCGGGCGCGGTTTGTTTTCCGGGAAGCGGATAACGTTGTTGCGCAGGTAGCGATGAAACGGCTGGCTCATGCCGTTCAGGCCATGCGTGGAATAGCTGGCATACAGGCGCGGCGTCCAGAGCGTATCGCCCTCCTCAACCGCCATTTCGCCCGGCAGGTAGAGGGCTTCAGCCTGCAGATAGCGGCGGCCGTCGGTTTTGGCTTCCGCACGCAGGCGGTGGTTGCCGCTCCAGCCCAGATGCACGCCCCAGACGTCGCCGTGCATTTCGCTGAACGACGGCGTCCCGGCAATCAGCGCCGGGAAGTGCTCGTGGGAGGTTTTACCCCGACGGTTTTCAATCACGAAGCTGTCGTGTTCAAGCTTTACGCGGTGCGGCTGAAATTCCCTGATCCAGCGTCCGTGGAAGGCCATCACCTCCTGCGCGCGTTCGGCCACCGGCAGCGTGACGGCGAAACGGTCCACCTGCCAGGGGATCGCTTTCAGGTTCGTTAAACCGTGACGAACCACCAGCACACCGCTGGCATCCAGCGCCAGTTCACTGGTCAGACGCAGGCCCGCATGTTCATCTTCCGCCGTCACCGTCAGGGTTTGTCCTGACTGCTGTACGTCTGTGGTGGTGAACATGGGTGAACCGTCCAGCCCCTGCCGATGCCCCTCAATGCCGGGAGCACCAAACAGACCGTGCCCCAGCTCGGCCATCAGCGTGACCGGGGAGTCGACGTCAAGCCTGCCGTTAGCAACAGGGCGCGCGAGCATAGCAACATCCTGTGGCGAAAAGTGCTGAAGGTGCGGCCCCCAGTAGAGAATTTCGGCGAACGGGTACGTTTTGATCACCACGTCTACCGTGTTGCTTTCAAGTCGTAAAACGGAATCTTGCATCAGACATCTCCTGTCATCGGGATGATCTGAGTGTTGATCCGAAACGTTTCGGATACAAACCAAAACGTTTCGGTTTTGTGATCGGCTTTAGAAAATGGAGAGATTTAGGCCGTCTGGCCGGGAGAGAATTCGGGCTGCCAGAGCACCTGAAGCCGTTCAATATCGTCGCCGTTAATCAGCTGACGCACCATATCGGCAATCTGTTTCCCGACGCCCTGGCGGGTGGACTGGATCACTGCCGCCACGTCGGCATCGACGATACTGTCCTGCGGGAGCCCGTCATAAACAACCAGCGCAACGGCGCTCTCGCCGGTCAGACGGCCCAGCTCTGCCAGCGCCATCGCCGCGCCGTCACCGTGAGTATTGCAGTCGGTAATGATGGCCGTGGGCGGCTGCGACAGCGAGAGAAGCTCTTTCGTGGTGGCATAACCCACGCGGCGCGAAGGGGGCATGGCGCGCAGCCATTCGCTGGAAAGCCCGGCTTCCCGCAACGCGTCCAGATAGCCCTGACGACGCTGGGTGATGAATGCCTGATTGTTGCTTTCGCCCAGTAGGGCAATGCGCTGATGGCCTTTCCCTATTAGCCAGCGTGTAGCATTGTACGTACCGGCATAGTTGTCGAAGTCGAACCACGCGTACGGCTGCGGTAGCTGACTGCGACCAAGCGCCAGAAAGGGAAATCCAGCGGCCTGCAGCTGCTCAAGTCGCGGATCGCGATCCAACGTGTGGGCCACAATCAGCGCATCCACGCGGCGGCTTTGCACCATGCGCATATAGCTGTGCTTATCCGCCAGATCGTCGTCGGCGATAAGCAATAAGTCGATCTCATGTCGCGCCAGTTCGTGGCTAATTTCGCCGACCATGTCCATAAATACGCTGTTATTGAGCGGAACAGGATGGACCGGGAACACCAGCCCAACGGCATCAATTTTGCCCATCTTTAGGCGGCGGGCGAAGGTATTAGGCCGATAGCCGCGTCGCTGGGCTTCCGCTTCTACGCGAGCGCGCGTCTCGGCGGAGACGTCGTCATATCCGTTGAGGGCGCGGCTGACGGTGGTGACTGACAGCCCCAGTTCTTTGGCAATGGCTTTAAGCGACATGAGTTTCCGTATCTCTGTTAGTTTTGTTCCGCCACCAGCAGCGCGTAAGTGTCTGGCTCCAGGGCCTTGAAGATGTGCGGCTGGTCGGCGGGATAACAAATGTAATCCCCTGCGCCGAGCTCTTCCGCCGCGTCGAGCAGGCCGACCAGCGCCCGGCCCTGCGTCACAATAATATGTTCAACAGAGCCCGGCGGATGCGGCTGAGAAATACGATCTGCGCCCGGTTGGGTCATCAGAAGATAGACATCGCGCCGCGCGCCGGGTGGGCATGCCGCCAGTAAAATGGCTTCATAATTAGCCTGTCCGGCGACCACTTTTGTCCCTTCACCACGGCGGATCACCTGCGTGGTCGGCAACTGCGGCTCAAGCAGGCGGGCGAAAGGAATATCCAGCGCCACGCAGAGCGACCACAGCGTTTCCAGGCTAGGGTTACCGTTGCCGGACTCCAGCTGGGAAAGCGTGGATTTAGCGATCCCGGCACGGCGGGCAATTTCCGCCAGCGAAAGCCCGGTGCGCAGACGTTCCCGCACCAGACTTTTAGCGATCAGGCTGATTGGCTGCGTCATATAACGGCCTCTTGTTCTATAAAACGAACGAATCGTTCGCCTTGAAAATCAGTTTCGTTGCGTTCATTATAATGGATACACGTTCGATATGGCTAAAAATGTATGAAGCAATATCTCTCTTGTCTGAAAGGCGACACCATAAAAGCAATCATCCTGGTCTGCCTCGCGGTGGGCGTGGTGGGAATGTCCTACGGCTCGCTGGCGATGGCCTACGGTTTCCCGGTCTGGGTGCCGTTTGTGCTCTCCATCACCGTACTCGCGGGCGCGTCAGAGTTTATGTTTATCGGCATTGTAGCAAGCGGCGGTAACCCGCTGGCGGCTGCAGCCGCGGGTTTGCTGGTAAACGCGCGCCACGTGCCGTTTGGCGTGACGGTGCGAGAACTGGTCGGTAAGCGCGGTCTGAGCCTGTTGGGCTGCCACATCATGAACGACGAAAGCGTGGTGTTTGGCCTGTCGCAAAAAACCGCCGAGCAGCGTAAAGCCGCCTACTGGCTGTGCGGTTTAGGCGTCGCCATCGTCTGGCCGCTTGGCGCGCTGCTGGGTGCCATGGTCGGCAAACTGCTGCCGGACCCGGAAACCATAGGCCTGGATGCGGTATTCCCGGCGATACTGCTGGCATTAGTGGTTCCCGCATTTAAAAACCGCACCACGCTGATACGCGCCTGCAGCGGTGCCGTTCTGTCGCTGGCCGCGGTGCCGTTTGCCCCCGTAGGTCTGCCGGTACTGCTCTCTTTACTCGGTCTTGCCGCGAGGAAAAAATAATGGAAAACATGACGTTCTTTATTCTCGGCATCGCCATTTTGTCTGCGGGAACCTATTTGATGCGTCTTGGCGGAGCGAAACTGGGCAGCAGGCTGGCATTGTCAGAGCGTTCACAGGCGCTGCTGTCAGATGCGGCAACGGTATTGCTGTTTTCCGTGGCGCTGGCGACCACGTTTTATGAGGGTGACCACTTTGCCGGCATGGCGCGCGTGCTGGGCGTGGCGTTTGCAGTGTTTTTGGCCTGGCGAAAGATGCCGTTAATTGTGGTGATCGTAGCGGCGGCAGTGGTAACCGCGCTGCTGCGCGTGGCGGGCATAAACTAAAAAAGCGCCCCGGGGGCGCTCTTTCGACGATTGGACAGCTTATTTAGTCAGTTCAGCGGTCATGTGTACGCGGTTACCTGAGAACGCCTGGGTAATTTTGTACGATGACGCGCCGGCTTCCTGAGCCTGAGCCGCGATTTTAGCTTCTGCGCCATCAATGGTAGAGGCGGTTGCGGTTACGGTCTGTGCAGCGAAAGAACCGAAAGAAGTAGCCAGAGCGATTACAGCGACAAAAGTTTTGATGCTTTTCATGATATAAACCCTTTCATTAAGTTGTTTTGGTAAGGCACCGTGCCTTGATGAGATAAATACTAGACCTCATCATGATCAACTAAAAGCGGAAGGATTTGCTATTATCATTCAAAATTACTGATCAACTATCAATCGTTGTGGATGGGTATAAATCGTCGCCCTTCCCGGCTTGCAGAAGCCCACCAGCGTCAGGTTGCAGCGCTCCGCCACCTTCACCGCCAGCGTTGTTGCGGCTGAGACCGCAAACAGAATTTCCACACCGCACATGGCGGACTTTTGCACCATCTCGTAGCTGGCCCGGCTGGAAACGAGTGCTGCCCCCTGCTTCCAGACCTCACTTTCACGAGCCCGGCGACCGAGCAGCTTATCCAGCGCCACGTGGCGGCCAACGTCCTCATGTCCCCCGGCAATATCCCCCGACGGCAACACCCATGCCGCCGCGTGCGTGCAGCCGCTCAGCTGGCCGATGGGCTGTACATCATTCAGGTGCTTAAGCGCATGGTCGAGGTGCGCCAGATTAAAGGTCTGAGTAAACGGCAATGGCGCAACGGGTTTACCAATATCATTGAGCTGCTCAACGCCACACACGCCGCAGCCGGTACGCCCGGCCAGCGCGCGACGGCGCTCTTTCAGCCCCATAAAGCGGCGGCTGGAGAGTTCGATTTGCACTTCAAGACCGTTGCAGGCCTGCACCACGTCCATACCGTAGATCTCCTGCGGATTCTCGATGATGCCTTCCGAGAGGGAAAAACCGATGACGAACAGCTCAAGATCTTTTGGAGATGCCATCATCACCACATGCGAGATGCCGTTGTAAACGAGCGCAACGGGTACTTCTTCCGCCAGAAAATCGGGTATGGCATCGGTTATGTGGGGCGGTCGGTGTACCGACAGTTCCACAATGCCGGCAGGCAGGGGTGACGAGTGGAGATCACGGTTTTGTTTAGACACAGCGGTATTCCTGAACAACCACGGAGGTGAGCGTGCTATTGCAGCATAAACCACAGGCTGTACGCATAGTATGGATCAACTTTTCGACAACCATTCTCCTACTCATTTAGCAGGGGTGCAACCTGCCACCGGCTACACCGCTTTAACATGCAGAGCCGTTAATGTGATCAATGTCACACTTTATAATCAACATGGTGATAATACGTTCACTTTGTATTAACGCCATTAGAACAGCGGTACCGACAATGTGGTATTCTGATGATATCCCTCGTGGAATTGAGGGATTAACGCAAATTTTTCTCTTTTGCGGTCAATTCTCAACCGCGAAGTCAAAACTACATATGTAAGCAATGTCGAAACAAGGAGTGACCCATGCAGGTCAGCAGAAGGCAGTTCTTTAAGATCTGCGCTGGCGGTATGGCAGGCACCACGGCAGCGGCACTGGGCTTTGCGCCCGGCGTAGCGCTGGCGGAAACGCGGCAGTATAAACTGCTGCGCACCCGTGAAACCCGTAATACCTGTACGTACTGCTCTGTCGGTTGCGGGCTGTTAATGTATAGCCTCGGCGACGGTGCTAAAAACGCCAAAGCGTCTATTTTCCATATCGAAGGCGACCCGGATCATCCGGTTAACCGCGGCGCATTGTGCCCGAAAGGGGCCGGTCTGGTGGACTTTATCCACTCCGAAAGCCGTCTCAAATTCCCTGAATATCGTGCGCCTGGATCCGACAAATGGCAGCAAATCAGCTGGGAAGAGGCGTTTGACCGCATCGCAAAACACATTAAAGAAGACCGCGATGCCAACTTTGTTGAGAAGAATGCCGACGGCGTCACGGTCAACCGCTGGCTCTCCACCGGGATGCTGTGTGCCTCCGCTTCAAGCAACGAAACCGGTTATTTAACCCAGAAATTTACGCGCGCACTCGGTATGCTCGCGGTCGACAACCAGGCGCGTGTCTGACACGGACCAACGGTAGCAAGTCTTGCTCCAACATTTGGTCGCGGTGCGATGACCAACCACTGGGTCGACATCAAGAACGCCAACCTCATTGTGGTGATGGGCGGTAACGCCGCTGAAGCGCACCCTGTCGGGTTCCGCTGGGCGATGGAAGCCAAAATCCACAACGGTGCGAAACTGATTGTGATCGATCCCCGCTTTACGCGTACTGCGTCAGTGGCGGATTTCTACACCCCTATTCGTTCAGGTACTGACATCACTTTCCTGTCAGGCGTATTGCTGTACCTGATGACCAACGAAAAATATAACCGCGAATACACCGAAGCCTATACCAACGCCAGCCTGATCGTGCGTGAGGATTACCACTTCGAAGATGGCCTGTTCAGCGGTTACGACGCCGAAAAACGCAAATACGACAAAACCAGCTGGAACTACGAGCTGGATGAAAAAGGCTTTGCGAAGCGCGACACCACCCTGCAGCACCCGCGCTGCGTGTGGAACCTGCTGAAAGAGCACGTTTCCCGCTACACGCCTGAGGTTGTCGAAAACATCTGCGGTACGCCGAAGGCGGACTTCCTGAAGGTGTGCGAGCTTATCGCCGAAACCAGCGCGAAGGACAAAACTGCGTCGTTCCTGTATGCCCTCGGCTGGACGCAACACTCCATCGGCGCGCAGAACATCCGCACCATGGCAATGGTTCAGCTCCTGCTCGGCAACATGGGGATGGCAGGCGGCGGCGTGAACGCCCTGCGCGGTCACTCCAACATTCAGGGTCTGACCGACCTCGGCCTGCTGTCTCAAAGCCTGCCGGGTTACATGAACCTGCCAAGCGAGAAACAGACCGACCTGCAAACCTACCTGACGGCCAGTACGCCTAAACCGCTGCTTGAAGGCCAGGTGAACTACTGGGGCAACTATCCGAAGTTCTTCGTCTCGATGATGAAAGCGTTCTTCGGTGATAAAGCGACGGCTGAAAACAGCTGGGGCTTTGACTGGCTGCCGAAGTGGGACAAAGGTTATGACGTTCTGCAGTATTTCGAGATGATGCACCAGGGCAAAGTGAACGGCTATTTGTGCCAGGGCTTTAACCCGGTGGCCTCGTTCCCTAACAAGAACAAGGTTGTTGAGTCGCTGTCGAAACTGAAGTTCCTGGTGACGATTGACCCGCTCAATACCGAGACCTCGACCTTCTGGCAGAACCACGGCGAATCGAACGACGTCGATCCGTCGAAGATTCAGACCGAAGTGTTCCGTCTGCCGTCAACCTGCTTCGCGGAAGAGAACGGGTCTATCGTTAACTCCGGACGCTGGCTGCAGTGGCACTGGAAAGGCGCGGACGCCCCGGGCATCGCCATGAACGACGGCGAGATCCTGGCCGGCATCTTCTTACGCCTGCGTAAGATGTATGCGGAAGAAGGCGGCGCGAACCCGGAACCCGTGCTGAACATGACCTGGAGCTACTCGACGCCGGAAAATCCTGCGCCAGAAGAAGTGGCGATGGAGAGCAACGGTAAGGCGCTGGCGGACGTTATTGACCCGGCCACCGGCACCGTACTGGCGAAGAAAGGCGATCAGCTCAGCACCTTCGCGCACCTGCGCGATGACGGTACCACCTCCAGCGGCTGCTGGATCTTTGCCGGTAGCTGGACGCCGAAAGGCAACCAGATGGCAAACCGCGATAACGCCGACCCGTCGGGCCTTGGCAATACGCTGGGCTGGGCATGGGCGTGGCCGCTCAACCGCCGTATCCTCTATAACCGCGCATCCGCTGACCCGCAGGGTAACCCGTGGGATCCGAAGCGTCAGCTTCTGAAGTGGGACGGCGCGAAATGGGGCGGCGTGGATATTCCGGACTACAGCACTGCCGCACCGGGCAGCGACGTCGGGCCGTTTATCATGCAGCCTGAAGGGATGGGACGCCTGTTTGCTATCGATAAGATGGCGGAAGGTCCGTTCCCGGAACACTATGAGCCGTTTGAGACGCCGCTGGGCACCAACCCGCTGCACCCGAACGTGGTCTCAAACCCGGCAGCCCGTATCTTCAAAGGCGACTTTGAAGCGCTGGGTAAAAAGGACAAGTTCCCGTACGTGGGCACCACCTACCGTCTGACCGAGCACTTCCACTACTGGACCAAGCACGCGCTACTTAACGCGATCGCGCAGCCGGAACAGTTTGTGGAGATCGGTGAGAAGCTGGCGAACAAGCTCGGCATTGCCCATGGCGATACCGTGAAGGTCTCCTCTAACCGTGGCTATATTAAAGCCAAGGCGGTGGTGACTAAGCGTATTCGCACGCTGAACGTTCACGGTCAGCAGGTGGATACCATCGGTATTCCGATTCACTGGGGCTATGAGGGCGTGGCGAAGAAAGGGTTCATTGCGAACACCCTGACGCCGTTCGTCGGTGATGCGAACACGCAGACGCCGGAGTTTAAGGCCTTCCTCGTGAACGTGGAAAAGGTGTAACGGAGACGACTTATGGCTTATCAATCTCAAGACATTATCCGTCGTTCCGCGACTAATGGTTTCACGCCCGCGCCTCAGGCGCGGGACCACCAGCAGGAAGTGGCGAAGCTTATCGACGTGACCACCTGTATCGGCTGTAAAGCCTGTCAGGTGGCCTGCTCTGAGTGGAACGATCTGCGTGACGAAGTGGGTCACAACGTCGGGGTGTACGACAACCCGGCGGACCTGACCGCCAAGTCCTGGACGGTGATGCGTTTCTCGGAAGTGGAGCAGAACGACAAACTGGAATGGCTTATTCGCAAAGACGGCTGTATGCACTGTGCGGATCCGGGCTGCCTGAAGGCATGTCCGTCAGAAGGGGCTATCATTCAGTATGCCAACGGCATCGTCGACTTCCAGTCCGAACAGTGCATCGGCTGCGGCTACTGCATCGCGGGCTGTCCGTTCGACGTACCGCGCCTGAACCCGGAAGACAACCGCGTCTACAAATGCACCCTGTGCGTTGACCGCGTAACCGTCGGCCAGGAACCTGCATGCGTGAAGACCTGCCCAACCGGCGCTATCCACTTTGGCTCCAAAGAGGATATGAAAACGCTGGCGGCAGAGCGCGTGGGCGAGCTGAAAACCCGTGGTTACGACAACGCGGGCCTGTACGATCCGGCCGGGGTTGGCGGTACGCACGTGATGTACGTGCTGCACCACGCCGACAAGCCGAATCTGTATCACGGTCTGCCGGAGAACCCGGAAATCAGCGCCACCGTGAAGTTCTGGAAAGGCATCTGGAAACCGCTGGCAGCGGTCGGTTTTGCTGCCACCTTCGCAGCGAGCATCTTCCACTACGTCGGCGTCGGTCCGAACCGCGCGGAAGAGGAAGACGACAACCTGCATGAAGAGAAAGACGAGGTGCGCAAATGAGAAAACGTGACACCATCGTGCGCTACACCGCGCCGGAACGCATCAACCACTGGGTCACCGCCTTCTGCTTCATGCTGGCGGCGATAAGCGGGCTGGGGTTCTTCTTCCCGTCCTTCAACTGGCTGATGCAGATCATGGGGACTCCACAGCTGGCGCGCATCCTGCACCCGTTTGTGGGCGTCATTATGTTCGCGTCTTTCATCATCATGTTTTTCCGCTACTGGCACCATAACCTAATCAATCGGGATGATATCTTTTGGGCGAAGAATATTCGTAAGATCGTCGTCAACGAGGAAGTGGGTGACACCGGGCGTTATAACTTCGGCCAGAAATGCGTATTCTGGGCGGCGATTATCTTCCTGGTCCTGTTGCTGGTGAGCGGCGTGATCATCTGGCGTCCGTACTTTGCGCCTGCTTTCTCAATCCCGGTGATCCGATTCGCGCTGATGCTGCATTCATTTGCCGCAGTGGCGTTAATTGTGGTTATCATGGTGCATATCTACGCCGCCCTTTGGGTGAAAGGCACCATTACCGCGATGGTGGAAGGATGGGTAACCAGTACGTGGGCGAAGAAACATCACCCGCGCTGGTACCGTGAAGTCCGCCAGAAACAGGAAAAGTCATCTGAATGAGTATTCGCATAATCCCGCAAGATGAGCTGGGGTCGAGCGAGAAACGCACGGCGGATTATATTCCGCCGTTGTTATTCCCCAGACTCAAGAACCTCTACAACCGCCGCGCAGAGCGTCTGCGCGAGCTGGCAGAGAACAACCCGCTGGGCGATTTTCTGCGCTTTGCCGCGCTGGTTGCCCACGCGCAGGAAGTGGTGCTGTACGACCATCCCCTGCAAATGGATCTGACCGCGCGTATCAAAGAAGCCAACGCGCAGGGCAAGCCGCCGTTGGACATTCACGTCCTGCCGCGCGACAAGCACTGGCAAAAGCTGCTGCATTCGCTGATTGCCGAGCTGAAGCCGGAGATGAGCGGAACCGCGCTGGCGGTCATTGAGAATCTGGAAAAAGCCTCTGACCTGGAGCTGGAAGAGATGGCGAGCGCGCTGTTTGCCTCCGACTTCGCTCTGGTGAGCAGCGATAAAGCGCCGTTTATCTGGGCTGCGCTGTCGCTTTACTGGGCCCAAATGGCGAGCCTGATCCCCGGCAAAGCTCGCGCCGAATACGGCGAGGCGCGCCAGTTCTGCCCGGTCTGCGGCTCCATGCCGGTATCGAGCATGGTGCAAATCGGCACCACTCAGGGGCTGCGCTACCTGCACTGCAACCTGTGTGAAACCGAGTGGCACGTGGTTCGCATCAAGTGCAGCAACTGCGAGCAGACCCGCGATCTGAACTACTGGTCGCTGGAAAATGAAGAAGCAGCAGTGAAAGCCGAAAGCTGCGGCGACTGTGGCACTTACCTGAAGATTCTGTATCAGGAAAAAGACCCGAAAGTCGAAGCGGTGGCCGACGATCTTGCCTCGCTGATTCTGGACGCGAAGATGGAGCAGGAGGGATTCGCCCGCAGCTCGATCAACCCGTTCCTGTTCCCGGGTGAAGGGGAATAACTCCCTGTGACAGTGCCGGGCGGCGCGTGCTTGCCCGGCCTGCAGTTCGACAGCATTACCCGCTGTCTTTCATGTCAGATGCTCTCCATTCTCGTTGAGAGACGCGTTATCGCCTTTGCGAGCCGCTTTCCAGATTGTTGCCCTCAACAATATTCTTGTTTTCTTTTGAATCAAACCAGGCTATAAAACTGTTTATCCATACAGTAAAAGGGAATTTTCATGGCGCTGGAACAGGGTATTGCACAGCTGATTCAGGGATTTATCGCTGCAGGGCGACCCTCGTCACGTCGCCAGAGCGTTGAGGTGCGACGAGCAGGCTATATTGCCAGCACGGGGCTTGCCGGGGAGACCGAAACGCGCGTACAGGTGGAGACGCTCGTTCTTGACGGTCTTACCATTCGGGTGTTTTCACCTCTCAATGCGCCTGAAATATTGCCTGCTGCCATTTACTATCATGGTGGATGTTTCATCAGCGGCGGCTTTGATACCCATGACAACCAACTCCGCCAGTTAGCCTGCTACGGCAATTGCCGGGTGATCGCGATTCAGTACAGGCTGGCCCCGGAGCATATTTTCCCCGCAGCACATGACGATGCGGAAAAAGGTGCAGATCTGGTCTGGCAATATGCGGACAAACTGGGCGTGGATAAAAACCGGATCACACTTTGCGGAGACAGCGCAGGAGGCCATCTTGCGCTGGTAACGTCATTGCGGCTCAACGCGAAAGGACGATGGAAACCCGCACAGCTCATTCTTATCTATCCCATGCTCGACGCCACCGCCAGTTTTGAAAGCTATGCCCTCAATGGCACGGATTACATTATTACCCGCGATACCCTGCTCAGCGGGTATGAAATGTACCTCGCCGACATCGACCGCCAGCATCCCGAAGCGAGCCCGCTGTGGCGCGATGATTTTTACGGACTTCCGCCAGTTCACATCATTACCGCAGAGTACGATCCGCTGTGCGATGAGGGAGAAATGTTATATCAGCATTTGACTGAGCAGGGTGTGAAGTGTACCGCTCAGCGCTGGCTGGGCGTCATCCATGGCTTCTTTCAGCTTGGCGGCGTTAGCCAGTCTGCGCGAGACGTTATGCGGGATATCGCCGGGCGGATTCAGCACGCCCGGATAACGTGAACAGAAGATTACTCCTCCTCGTTCCCACCCTCTTCATACGCGCCAAAAGGCTTCGCCGGAAGAACGATATAGGTGCCTTCAAACACCGCGCCCGGTGTTTTATCGCCAAATAGTTCAACCTGCATTTGTACGCGAGCCTTGCGGCCGCGTGCCAGGCGATCCAGATCGCCGCCCAGCGATCCCAGATCGGCCACCGCGCTCGGTTTACCGCTGATCGGTGCGCTATAGCGGATATGAGCATCAGCAAGAATGATGGTGCCACCCAGATGGCGCTCGCGCAGCATCAGCCAGATAAGTCCCCAGCCGGTGAGCGTGGCCAGTGAGAACAGACTTCCAGCAAAGAGGGTGTGGTGGGGGTTCTGATTGCCAGTTTCCGGCATGGTGGTAATAAATTTTTGTCCGGTGTACTGCTGAATGCGCACGCCCATTTTTTCGCTGAGCGGAATGTGCTGATACCAGGCCTGCTGCAGCTGTCCGCACCAGTCGGCGCGATGAAGAATATCATCCAGCGTGGCGATGGGTTTAATCATCAAAAAATGACGAATCGGGGTGGTTTGCGGGGTTGTGATTTCACCCTGATTCACAAAACCGAGTTTAGCGAAGAATTCCACGGCATCTTCGCGGGCGCTACAGGTAACGCGCTTAACGCCTTCCTGACGGGCGACGGATTCCAGGGTCATCGCCATTAGCGTCCCCAGACCTTTGTCCTGCACAGAGGGATGAACCGCCATAAAGCGAATAGACGCTTCGTTATCGGCGTTGATATACAAACGCCCGACGGCCACGAGGTTGCCCTCTTCGTCCATCACCATCTGATGGTGGGCCATCGCGTCCCAGGCGTCGCGCTCAGAGCCTTTTGGCTGATGTAATGGCTTGCGTAGCATTTCCCAGCGGAACTGGTAATAGGCTTCTAACTCTTCTTCCGTTTGCGGTACTCGAAGGTGATACATAGCTGTACTCTCTCTTGTTACCCGCGGCCATGCCGTAAGTATGCTCATACCTGGAGCCAGAATGTGACGGGGCCATCGTTCACCAGCGATACCTGCATATCTGCAGCGAATCGTCCGGTTTGCGTATTCATTTCCTGCTGGCGACAACGCTCAACAAAGTACTCGTAAAGTGCTTCTGCACGATCCGGCGCGGCGCCTTTCGAGAAACTCGGGCGCATGCCGCGCTCGGTATCCGCTGCCAGCGTAAACTGGGAAACCACCAGCACGCTGCCGCCCGCCTGCTGGACGTTCAGGTTCATCTTGCCTTCCGCATCGCTGAAAATACGGTAGCCCAGTACGCGCTCACACAAGCGGTTGGCTTTTTGCTCGTCGTCATCCTTTTCGACACCTAACAACACCAAAAGTCCTGGGCCAATTTCACCCGTCACCTCTCCCTCCACGGTGACGCTGGCACGGGTTACGCGCTGTATCAATGCAATCATGGTTGGTCTGCTTCTTGTTGTTTTTCAGCTTCTGCTGCTTTTTTAAGTTCGCGGTATACACCGAGAGTGACAGTTATTTCAGCACCAAGCAAGACGATACACCAGGTCCAGTAGACCCAGACAAACAAAATGGGGATCACCGCCAGCACGCCGTAAATCAGCTGATAGGACGGAAACATGGTGATGTAGAGGGCAAACCCTTTCTTACCGAGCTCAAAGAGCAATGCCGCCACCAGCGCCCCCACGACCGCATCGCGGTTGGGCACGCGCGTGGTCGGCACCACGCTATAGAGCAGCCAGAACGAGAGCCATGACAGGATCAACGGAAAGATGCGAAGCACATTATCAATAGCGCCGTTTAAATCACTCGCCCAGCGCAGGGAGAGCAGATAAGAACTGATTGCCAGGCTCGCCCCGGCCAGCAGCGGCCCCAGC
The DNA here is from genome assembly GCF_008364555.1 of Enterobacter vonholyi. Taxonomy (GTDB): domain Bacteria; phylum Pseudomonadota; class Gammaproteobacteria; order Enterobacterales; family Enterobacteriaceae; genus Enterobacter; species Enterobacter vonholyi. Next base: position 23,938 of record NZ_VTUC01000011.1, on the reverse strand, counting down.
GTGAGGATCATCCAGTACACGGCAAAAGAATAGACCTTTGGCCGCGCTTTTTTACTCCGCCAGATCGTGTTTAGCGCGTTATCGATGGCGTACATCAACAGCAGCGCGGTGATGATAAGACCGCACGCCCCCACTGCCGTCATCTTGCTGGAATTGGCAACAAACTGCTCAATGTAGTTCTGGATAACATCCCCGGTTGCCGGAATGAAATTCGCGAAGACAAAATGACGAAGCTGCACGCTGACGTCCGCAAACATCGGAAAGGCGGAAAACAGGGCAAAGATAACCGCCACCAGCGGCACTAACGAGAGCAATGACACGTAGGCGAGGTTACCCGCCAGCGTGGTCATATTGTCCTCATCAATCCGGTGCCAGAGCAGTTTCAGCCAGGCCCGCAGCGGGCGAGTATGGTGCGTGGCTTTTTGATGAACGGTTTTTAGCATAGCTGCTTCGCAAAGTAGTCAGGTATCGTCTCTTTTCCGGTCACCAGAATTGACGTAATACCCAACTGGTTAGCTCCCTCTATATTATCGGCGTTGTCGTCGAAAAAGACCGCATCGGCCGCGGTGAATCCTTCTGACTGCAGAACAGCCTGATAAATTCGCGCTTCAGGCTTACGCATGCCCATCTCCTGCGAGAGATAGATTTTATCAGCCGCCGCCTTAACTTCAGGGTATTCTTCAGGCCAGAACGTGGTATGCAGGCGGTTGGTATTTGATAGCACAACGACACCATGCCCCTGATCGCGCAGTTTGTGCATGATGTCGATCACTTCGGGCCGGATGGCGACAAATACCGCCTGCCAACCGTGGGAAAACTGTTCATAGCTTAACGAAAGCCCCATCTCCTGACAGAAACGTTCAGCGAACTCTTCATCGCTGATTTCGCCGCGTTCATGCTGGTGGAAAGTCTCGCCCATCGCGAAATTCTGCTTTAAGGTCGCCAGCGGCACGCGGCTAAAATCGCTCCATGCGCCCAACACGCGATTAAAATCGATATCGACGATGACGTTTCCTAAATCAAAGATATAAAGCATGTTTATCTCCTGCTCGCCGTGGAGAGGTAACTGTAGCGGGAAAGATAAAGTTTGGCTATGCACGAGATTCAGCTTAGAGGGAGCAGTATGAAGAACAAAAATTTAGCCAGGAAGATGATATTGGCTTACGGGCGATAGGCAGGGATGAGTTTTATTTAAGTTCGATTTTGCGAAGATATACGTTTTAGTTCATTCTGCAAAAAATTATAGAAAAACGCTTCCGTAATTTTTTTTCTCATCACCATATTCCCCCATTTTTGCCATGGCAATCCCATTTCGCGCGGCTTTGCTCGAAATCGCAACAAGCTCACTTTACTTAAATTTACATTTAGATACAAATGCTCTATTTATCTTCTTTTTTATAATGATAAGTTTACATTACTTTACACATGGAGCTGCACTTTCGTGAAGATTAAAAAGGGATACGTCCTCAGTGCCGTTTTAATAGCTTTACTCTGCGCTTTCGCTATTTATTCATACAATGCCTACCGATTTAAAAAAGCCAGCAGAGATATTTTATATCAACTCTCCAGCCAACTGATTGTGAAGCAAGGGCTTGAACCAAAACTTTCAACCCACCTCGTTTTTGATACGTTATATATCGACGGAAACATATCCAAAGATGATGACAAAATCATTGTGGGGCTTATCAGAAAAAATCTTATCCCTGTCAGAACGATATCCATAAACAGTGGTGGCGGCGATGTCGAAACTGCAATAAAAATAGCACAAGTTATTCATGATAAAGAAATTAACATTGAGGTCAGGCGATTATGCCTTTCTTCCTGTGCTAACTATCTTTTCCCAGCGGCAAAAAACAAAATCATCAATTATGGTTCCATTATTGGTTTCCATGGGTCGCCTAATTCTGATGACAATAAGTTAACAACTACGGTTAACGGAGAAATCAATACAGACACAACGATAACAGATCGCATTTTCTCAGAAATAAGAAAAACGGATAAAGCATTCTACAAAGATATAAATGTGTCATGGATGATGCCACTTTGCGGGCAAAAAGAAAATATTGGTGATCCAGACACAGGTCTGTCGACGTACAGCGAAAAGGATTTTACGCGTTTTGGCGTAAAAAACATTTCATTCACGGATGGTGAAATGGTATGGAAAAAGTCTATGGATATTATGGGTATACCTTTTGCTCACTATTGCAAGGAAAATTAATAATGCGTGAACTCAATGAAAGTGAATTAAGTAACGTCAGCGGTGCAGGAATGTGGGGTTCTATCGGTAGTGCGATTGGTGGGATGTTCGGTGGTGGTAGCGCTGGTTGTAATGGCAGCTATTCTCACACCAGCACCACTAACAAAGATGGTTCTCACTCTGAAAGCACATCCTTTAGCGGTGGTTGCTCGGTTAACGTTGGTGGTAAAAGCGGTGGTTCATCAAAAGGTAATGGTGGTTCGAAAAGTGGCGGTGGCCGCCAGGGTAATGATCACGGTAGACATTAATTCCTGAACCATTATAACTCATAGCCGCTGATATTTGGCGGCTATTTCCACCCCGCAAGAGGCCAGGTATGTTTCGCAAGGAAGCTATTGAATATCAGAGTACACGGTGGGAAGGGAAAGCTGTTCTTCTGCCGGGCATCCCTTTTGCTCTTATCATATTGCTCAGCATTTTTTTTATTGCTTCCATTTCTATTTTTATTACCAAAGGTTCCTACACCCGTCGCGTCATCGTTCACGGTGAAATAACCACTTTCCCTGGCTCAGTGAATATCTCTGCATCAATGCAGGGTACAGTCGTGCAGAGTTTTGTTAATGAAGGCGATCCCGTAAAAAAAGGTGATGCTCTCTTTCTCATTCATTCGGGTGTATCGACGCAATCAGGCCTGGTTGATGAGAATAAAAAAAAGGAGATCGCACTACAGATAAAGAGTATCAGCGTAATGATGGCAAATTTGAACTCTTCGAAAAACCGTACGCTCAACGCGCTGACGACTCAAAAAGATCATTATCAGTCCAGTTTTAATACCTCATCTGGGCTACTGATGCAGGCTGAGCGGGAACTGCATCAGATTGAGAAGAACGTTAACGATTACCGTGGTTATCAGGAAAAAGGTCTGGTCACAAAAGACCAGATGAGTAGCCAAAACGCACTACTCTACCAACAGCAGAGCAATGTTTCTGACCTGGTCGCCAGAAAATCACAGGACCAGGTTCAGATCGATGCGCTCAATCAGCAAATCCAGTCCCAGAGCGCTGATTATGACCAACAGATTTACCAACTTGAGCAAAAAATATACGAACTGCAAAAAGAAAAGTTAAATACAGAAGCGGAAGGTAATTATGTCATCGTGGCAACAGCCGATGGCTTAATCGACTCCATCAATACGGCGCAAGGTAAGATGATCGGCGCAGGCGATGTACTGGCGCGAGTTCAGCAGAATATCCATTCTCCATGCTATCTCGAAACCTGGGTTCCGGATGAAGTTCTTCCTTATCTGGCGATTGGCCAGCGCGTTAATGTTAGTTACGACGCCTTTCCTTATGAAAAATTTGGTCAGTTCAGGGCATCAATATCAGCAATATCCAGGCTTCCGGCATCGAAGCCAGAACTCCTGTCAAAGCAGACCATCGCACATGAATTCTATGACGATAAAAAGTCCTGGTACAAAATCATGATCAAACCTGACCTACAGTCTGTGCAAGTTCATGGAAAACAACTCTCACTGAGCCAGGGAGCCAAAGCGCAGATTTCTCTTTTCCTTGAAAAGAGACATATCTATGAGTGGTTATTATCGCCATTTTACGAAATGAAAATGAGCGTAACGGACGCAGGTAATGAATAATCTTTATACACTTGAGACGCTGCTGCGCAAGTTGGATCTGAAAATATTTAAACGCATCCCAGTTGTCTTTCAAACCGAAGCGTCCGAATGTGGCCTGGCCTGTCTTTCAATGATATGCAGTTTTTATGGTAAGCAGGTGGATCTACTGCAACTCCGGCAACAATTCAATTTGTCATCACGTGGGGTCAACCTCCATGCGATAAAAGCAATTGCCAGTGAACTGGAGATGTCGTCACGCGCATTGTCCGTGGACCTTCAGGAATTACATGACGTGCGTAAGCCCTGCATATTGCATTGGGATTTTAACCATTTTGTCGTACTGATTAAGGTCGATAAGAACAGCGCGGTGATCCACGACCCTGCGTTTGGACGACGGGTGATTAGCATGCCCGAATTGTCCCAACATTTTACTGGTGTTGTGCTTGAGGTATGGCCGGGAACCACTTTCTCAGTTCAAAAGAAGCAAAACAGGTTAAAAGCGACCACGTTATTAAAGAATATCAATGGACTGATGACATCACTGACGAAGGTATTTTTCTTATCGCTGGTGATTGAGTTGATCAGCCTGCTAATGCCAGTGGGGACACAATTAGTCACGGATAATGTGATTGCATCCGGAGATTACGGTTTACTTAATATCATCTGTCTTGGGTTGTTTATTCTGATTCTGTTACGTTTGACGGTCAGTGTCATACGCTCCTGGACCACGCTGGTACTGGGAACACTCATCGACGTCCAGTGGAGTTTTAGCCTCTTTTCTCACCTTATTAAGCTACCGACCACCTATTTTGAAAGACGCAAACTGGGGGACATTCAGTCTCGCTTCCACTCGCTTGATGTTATACGGGCCACTTTTACCACAGGTTTGACTGGTAGCATTATTGATACGCTAATGCTCATGGGTTTGCTGGTAATGATGTTTTTATACAACCTGCAGCTCAGCATGATAGTGGTCTCTTTTACCGCAATATACACCTTCATTCGGTTTGCTACCTATCGATACTATCGCCAGCTATCCGAAGAAGAGTTAATCAAGGAAGCACGCCTTAATTCTTATTTTATGGAAACCCTGTACGGTATCGCGACGATTAAGATTCAGGGGATGACTGACCTGAGAATCAATAACTGGTTTAATCTTTTTTCAGATAAGGTCAATACAGGCATTCGTTTGACGCGAATGGATCTTTTCTTTGGTGGCGTCGTCTCTTTTATCGCCGCCTGCGACCAAATTGTTATCCTGTGGGTTAGCGGCAGGCTGATGATGGATAGTCATTTAACCATCGGTATGTTTATCGCATTTAACACCTTCAGGAGTCAGTTCTATGACCGAATAAATGCCCTGATCAACTTTATCATTCAGCTGAAGATCATCAACTTACACAATGAACGCGTTGCCGATATTGCGCTGCAGGAAGCATCTTCTTCAACGGCCACCAGCCCGCTGCGTTTACCACACGGAGCCTTAACGCTCGAAACTCAGGATCTGACTTACCGTTATGATAACCATGCGGACCCTATCTTCAGCAAACTGAATCTGACCATTCATGCCGGAGAGAGTATTGCTATTACGGGCGTATCGGGTTCAGGTAAAAGCACCTTGATGAAAGTGTTGTGCGGTTTATTCGAACCGTCGAACGGCTGCGTCCGAATTAATGGCATTAATATTAAGCAACTTGGTTTCGAGCATTATGCTGAACGCATTGCCTGTATCATGCAGGAAGATAAGCTGTTTTCAGGCTCAATCAAAGAGAATATCGCCGGTTTTCGGCCTGACATTGACGAGCAGTGGATGGTGCAATGCGCTATCGCAAGCCATATTCATAATGACATTTTAAAGCTACCAATGGGTTACGAGACACTGATTGGTGAACTTGGGGAAGGGTTGTCCGGCGGTCAAAAACAGCGGATTTATATTGCCCGGGCATTATACCGTAAACCGGGTATTTTATTCATGGACGAGGCGACCAGCCACCTTGATAAAACCAGTGAAAGTCAGGTCAATCAGTCTATACAGGCGATGAACATTACGAGGATTATTATCGCGCATCGCGAAACCACGATTTCATCGGCAGATCGGGTGTTCGTGATAAATGGAGCAGAGTTACCCTAATCCGTGAATTTCGCAGGAAAAAGATAGCGTTGGGACATAACTCCCCCGGGTAATGAAGAATTCTGGCGATCATCGAATAAAAAAGCCGCTGAGGGATCAGCGGCTTTTTACCGGCCGGGTGGTACATGCGCTTACCCGACCTATAGATTGACCGTATTACTCTTCTTTCGCACCGCGCATTGCACGTTTACGATCGTTCTCGGTCAGGTGACGTTTACGGATACGGATAGACAGCGGAGTCACTTCTACCAGTTCGTCGTCATCGATGAATTCCAGAGCCTGCTCCAGGGTCATCTTGATCGGTGGAACCAGAACCGTTGCTTCGTCAGTACCGGACGCACGCATGTTGGTCAGTTTCTTACCGGTCAGGCAGTTTACGGTCAGGTCGTTAGAACGGCTGTGAATACCGATGATCTGGCCTTCGTAAACTTCAGCACCGTGACCCAGGAACAGCTTACCGCGATCCTGCAGACCGAACAGCGCAAACGCAACCGCTTTACCCTGACCGTTGGAGATCAGCACGCCGTTGTTACGCTGGCCAACTTCGCCCGGACGCACGTCGTCGTAGTGGCTGAAGGTGGAGTACAGCAGACCGGTACCGGAGGTCATGGTCATGAACTCAGAACGGAAGCCGATCAGGCCACGGCTTGGGATCACGTAGTCGAGACGTACGCGGCCTTTGCCATCTGGATTCATGTTTTTCAGGTCGCCTTTACGCTCACCCAGCGCCTGCATCACAGAACCCTGGTGCTGCTCTTCAACGTCCAGCGTCACGTTTTCGAACGGCTCTTGTTTACGGCCGTCGATTTCGCGGAAGATAACTTTCGGACGGGAAACCGCCATTTCGAAACCTTCACGACGCATGTTTTCGATCAGAACAGACAGGTGCAGCTCACCACGACCAGAAACGCGGAATGCATCAGCGTCTTCGGTTTCTTCAACACGCAGCGCAACGTTGTGCACCAGCTCTTTGTTCAGGCGGTCAAGGATCTGACGAGAGGTAACGAACTTACCTTCTTTTCCACAGAACGGAGAGGTGTTGACGTTGAAGAACATGGTAACGGTTGGTTCATCAACAGACAGGGCTGGCAGCGCTTCCACGTTCTGCGGGTCGCAGATGGTGTCAGAGATGTTCAGCTCGCCCAGACCGGTGATAGCGATGATGTCGCCCGCTTCAGCCAGATCGCTGTCGATACGCTCCAGACCCAGGTGAGTCAGCACTTTGCCAACTTTACCGTTACGGGTTTTGCCTTCGCTATCGATGATAGTAACCTGCTGGTTTGGCTTCACTTTACCGCGTTTGATACGACCGATACCGATGACGCCAACGTAGTTGTTGTAGTCCAGCTGGGAGATCTGCATCTGCAGTGGACCATCCAGATCAACATCCGGTGCCGGTACGTGATCGACAATCGCCTGATACAGCGGGGTCATGTCTTCCGCCATATCTTCGTGATCCAGACCCGCGATACCATTCAGCGCCGAAGCGTAAATGATAGGGAAGTCCAGCTGTTCGTCGGTCGCGTCGAGGTTAACGAACAGGTCGAATACCTGATCAACAACCCAGTCAGGACGTGCGCCAGGACGGTCAACCTTGTTGATAACAACAATTGGTTTCAGGCCATGGGCAAATGCTTTTTTGGTCACGAAGCGCGTTTGCGGCATTGGGCCGTCAAATGCGTCAACCACCAGCAGCACGGAATCCACCATGGACATCACGCGCTCAACTTCACCACCGAAGTCGGCGTGCCCTGGGGTATCAACGATGTTGATACGGTAGTCATTCCATTTAATCGCGGTGTTTTTCGCGAGGATGGTAATCCCACGCTCTTTCTCCAAATCGTTGGAGTCCATCACACGCTCTTGAGTTTCGGCACGCGCATCAAACGTACCGGATTGCTGCAGCAGCTTATCAACCAGGGTAGTTTTACCATGGTCAACGTGCGCGATGATGGCGATGTTACGCAAATTTTCGATCACAACTTTGCCTCAGGCATTAGAAATAGCGCGTTATTGTACACGGATTAATCGCACTACAAAACAGGATCACAAACATCCTCCGCAAACAAGTATTGCAGAGATGCTTTGTGATCGCTTTCACGGAGCGAAAAAGGGCACTTTAACGTAAATTGCACCAATATGGTGCTCAATGTTCACATTGAAGCACTATACTGGTGCAACAAATCCATCGTGGTGCAGCCCTTTTGCACTATGGTGCGCATGATAACGCCTTTTTGGGGTGATTTAAAAGTTGGCACAGATTTCGCTTTATAAAAATACATGGCAACAGCCAGTACAAACAGAAACTGAAGACCTCGTTACCACGACGACAATGACCAATCTGGAGAGTTAAGTATGTCCGCTGAACACGTTTTGACGATGCTGAACGAACATGAAGTGAAGTTTGTTGATCTCCGCTTCACCGACACCAAAGGTAAAGAACAGCACGTCACAATCCCTGCTCATCAGGTGAACGCCGAATTCTTTGAAGAAGGCAAAATGTTTGACGGCTCCTCCATTGGTGGCTGGAAAGGCATTAACGAATCCGACATGGTTCTGATGCCAGATGCGACCACTGCGGTCATTGATCCGTTCTTCGAAGAACCAACCCTGATCATCCGTTGCGACATCCTCGAGCCAGGCACGCTGCAGGGCTACGACCGCGACCCGCGTTCTATCGCTAAACGCGCTGAAGAGTACCTGCGTTCTACCGGCATCGCAGACACCGTTCTGTTCGGGCCAGAGCCAGAGTTCTTCCTGTTCGATGACATCCGTTTCGGTGCTTCTATTTCTGGCTCCCACGTTGCTATCGACGACATCGAAGGTGCATGGAACTCCTCCACCAAATATGAAGGTGGTAACAAAGGTCACCGTCCTGGCGTTAAAGGTGGTTACTTCCCGGTTCCTCCGGTCGATTCTGCACAGGACATTCGTTCCACCATGTGTCTGGTGATGGAAGAGATGGGCCTGGTTGTTGAAGCTCACCACCACGAAGTGGCGACTGCTGGTCAGAACGAAGTGGCAACCCGCTTCAACACCATGACCAAAAAAGCGGACGAAATTCAGATCTACAAATACGTTGTGCACAACGTTGCGCACCGTTTCGGTAAAACCGCGACCTTCATGCCAAAACCAATGTTTGGCGATAACGGTTCCGGTATGCACTGCCACATGTCTCTGTCCAAAAACGGTACCAACCTGTTCTCTGGCGACAAATATGCTGGCCTGTCCGAGCAGGCGCTGTATTACATCGGCGGCGTAATCAAACACGCTAAAGCGATCAACGCCCTGGCGAACCCAACCACCAACTCCTACAAGCGTCTGGTCCCGGGCTACGAAGCGCCAGTGATGCTGGCCTACTCTGCACGTAACCGTTCTGCTTCTATCCGTATCCCGGTAGTAGCGTCTCCTAAAGCGCGTCGTATCGAAGTACGCTTCCCGGATCCAGCGGCTAACCCATACCTGTGCTTCGCAGCACTGCTGATGGCAGGTCTGGACGGTATCAAGAACAAGATCCACCCGGGCGAAGCGATGGACAAAAACCTGTACGACCTGCCGCCAGAAGAAGCGAAAGAGATCCCACAGGTTGCTGGCTCTCTGGAAGAAGCCCTGCAGGCGCTGGACGCAGACCGTGAGTTCCTGACTGCAGGTGGCGTATTCACTGACGACGCTATCGATGCTTACATCGCACTGCGCACTGAAGAGAACGACCGCGTGCGCATGACTCCGCATCCGGTTGAGTTCGAACTGTATTACAGCGTTTAATTAAGTTGTTTTACCCGGCGTGACAAGCGCCGGGAGTAGTTGCCGTGGAAACTTTTAGCCCATCTCCGGATGGGCTTTTTTCTCCACCAACAATCTGATCTCACGCGCTTTTTACGCCGAAAACGCTATACTGCACTAAATTAGTGCAAACGACTCCAGGAGACTGCTGAATGGCAACTGGCACGCTGCCCGATGCTGGGCAGATCCTCAATTCTTTGATTAACAGCATCTTGCTGGTCGATGACGAGCTGGCCGTTCATTACGCCAACCCGGCGGCACAGCAGCTGCTTGCCCAAAGCGCACGTAAACTATTCGGTACCCCGCTTCCGGAACTCCTGAGCTATTTTTCGCTGAATATTGGCTTGATGCAGGAAAGCTTACAGGCAGGCCAGGGTTTCACCGATAACGAAGTGACGCTGGTGATCGACGGGCGCTCGCACATTCTGTCGCTAACCGCGCAACGTCTTCCCGAAGGCCTGATCCTGCTGGAAATGGCGCCGATGGATAATCAGCGTCGACTGAGCCAGGAGCAGCTTCAGCATGCGCAGCAGATTGCAGCCCGTGACCTCGTGCGCGGTCTGGCGCATGAAATCAAAAACCCGCTGGGTGGTTTACGCGGCGCGGCGCAGCTTCTGACCAAGGCGCTGCCTGACCCTGCGCTGGCGGAATATACCAACGTCATCATTGAGCAGGCGGACCGTCTGCGGAATCTGGTAGACCGTCTTCTCGGTCCGCAGCAGCCGGGAATGCACGTCACTGAAAGCATCCATAAAGTGGCTGAGCGGGTGGTGAAGCTCGTCTCAATGGAGCTGCCGGAGAACGTCACGCTGGTACGTGATTACGACCCAAGCCTGCCGGAACTGGCCCATGACCCGGACCAGATTGAGCAGGTCCTGTTGAACATTGTGCGCAATGCCCTGCAGGCGCTGGGACCTGAAGGCGGCGAGATTATTTTACGCACCCGCACCGCCTTCCAGCTCACGTTACACGGCGTGCGCTACCGGCTTGCGGCCCGAATCGACGTTGAGGATAACGGGCCCGGCATTCCATCGCATCTGCAGGACACCCTGTTCTACCCGATGGTCAGCGGCCGTGAAGGCGGAACCGGCCTGGGCTTATCCATTGCCCGCAGTTTGATCGACCAACACTCTGGAAAAATTGAATTTACCAGTTGGCCGGGACATACCGAGTTTTCGGTTTTCCTGCCGATTAAAAAATAAAGGTGACGTTTATGCAACGAGGGATAGTCTGGGTAGTCGATGACGATAGCTCCATCCGTTGGGTGCTTGAACGCGCGCTCACAGGGGCAGGATTAAGCTGCACGACGTTTGAGAGCGGCAGCGAAGTGCTCGACGCACTCACCACTAAAACGCCCGATGTTCTGCTGTCGGATATCCGTATGCCGGGCATGGACGGGCTGGCGCTGTTAAAGCAGATCAAACAACGCCACCCTATGCTACCGGTCATCATAATGACCGCGCACTCCGATCTGGATGCCGCAGTGAGCGCCTATCAGCAAGGGGCGTTCGATTACCTGCCCAAACCGTTTGATATCGACGAAGCGGTGGCGCTGGTTGAGCGCGCGATTAGCCATTATCAGGAGCAGCAACAGCCACGCCACGCGCCCGATTTTGGGCCAACCACCGACATCATTGGCGAAGCGCCGGCGATGCAGGACGTGTTTCGCATTATTGGCCGTCTGTCCCGCTCGTCCATCAGCGTCTTGATTAACGGCGAATCGGGCACCGGTAAAGAGCTTGTGGCGCATGCACTGCATCGCCATAGCCCGCGGGCAAAAGCGCCGTTCATCGCCCTGAATATGGCGGCGATCCCGAAGGATTTAATTGAGTCCGAACTGTTCGGCCATGAAAAAGGGGCATTTACCGGCGCAAATACCATTCGCCAGGGGCGCTTCGAACAGGCTGACGGCGGCACGCTGTTCCTGGATGAAATCGGTGATATGCCGCTGGATGTCCAGACCCGCCTGCTGCGCGTGCTGGCCGACGGGCAGTTTTATCGCGTGGGCGGCTATGCGCCGGTGAAAGTGGACGTGCGTATTATCGCCGCGACCCACCAGAACCTGGAACAACGCGTGCAGGAAGGAAAATTCCGTGAGGATTTATTCCACCGTCTGAACGTCATTCGCGTTCATCTGCCGCCGCTGCGTGAACGTCGGGAAGATATTCCCCGCCTGGCGCGTCATTTTCTGCAGGTGGCTGCCCGCGAGCTGGGCGTGGAAGCCAAGCAGCTTCACCCGGAAACCGATGCCGCTCTGACGCGTCTGGCGTGGCCGGGCAACGTGCGTCAGCTGGAAAACACCTGCCGCTGGTTAACCGTGATGGCTGCCGGTCAGGAAGTGCTGATTCAGGATTTACCGGCCGAGCTGTTTGAGGCGACCGCGCCGGAAAGCAGTAGCGGACACGCGCTGCCGGACAGCTGGGCGACGCTGCTGGCGCAGTGGGCCGACCGCGCGCTGCGTTCCGGTCATCAAAACCTGCTGTCTGAGGCTCAGCCTGAGATGGAGCGTACGCTGTTGACCACCGCGCTTCGTCATACGCAGGGTCACAAACAGGAAGCCGCTCGCCTGTTGGGATGGGGTCGCAATACCCTGACGCGCAAGCTGAAAGAGCTGGGAATGGAATGATCTCACGCCGCTGTGTAAAGGTTATTAATTGAACGCAAATCGTCGTTATTTTGCGCTTTACTGTTCCGATGAGTTTTGTATGATCGTGCCCGGAAATTGGGGGTGAACATCATGCTGGAAACATTCGTGAATATGCTCTCTAGCGGAGCCGCTGAAAGCCACACGCCACAAACAGCCGTTGCGGCTATGTTGTGCGCGGCGCTGGTTGGGCTGTTTAGCTAGCGAGTTGGCGATGAAAAGCCGGGTGACGCTTCGCTTACCCGGCCTACATTTCGCACTTTTGTAGGCCGGGTAAGGCGAAGCCGCCACCCGGCATTACAGTTTAAATCACTCGCGAGAACTGCTGCATTCGCGCTTTCTGACGCAGATACGCGTCAAAGCACATGCAGATATTACGGATCAACAGACGCCCTTTCGGGGTGACCTCTATCGCTCTCTCCGACACATCCACCAGCCCGTCTTTAGCCAGCGGCGCCAGAAGCTTCAGATCTTCCGCGAAATAATCGCTGAAGTTCAGTTCCCACTGCGCTTCCACATCGCTGAAATCGAGACGGAAGTTGCAGATAAGCGCCTTAATCACATCGCGACGGATACAGTCATCACGCGTTAACGCAATGCCGCGCCACAGCGCGTTGCCGGTCTCATCAACCTGCTGGTAATACAGCTTCAGCTCTTTCTGGTTCTGCGCGTAGCAATCGCCAATCATGCTAATGGCGGAGACACCCATTCCCAGTAAATCGGTATCGCCCTGCGTCGTGTATCCCTGGAAGTTACGGTGCAGGACCCCTTCGCGCTGAGCAACGGCCAGCTCGTCATCCGGACGGGCAAAGTGATCCATGCCGATAAACTGATAGCCGGTGTCGGTCAGCGAGGTGATGGTTTCCTGCAGGATATCCAGCTTCTGCTGGGCAGAAGGAAGATCGGCATCTTTGATTTTGCGCTGGGCGGCAAAGAGCGTTGGCAGATGCGCATAGTTAAAGACGCTCAGGCGGTCCGGGTTAAGTTCAGCCACGCGCTTCAGCGTGAAGGCGAAGCTTTCCGGCGTTTGCTTTGGCAGGCCGTAAATCAGGTCAATATTGGTCGAGGTGAAACCAATCTCACGCGCGTGGTTGAGTAAGGCAAAGATAAATTCTTCGTCCTGCTCGCGGTTCACCAGATGCTGAACCTCTTTATTGAAATCCTGTACGCCCATACTCAGGCGGTTGAATCCTTCTGCGCGTAAATGATCCAGGACATCCAGCTCAATTTCACGCGGATCGACTTCGATCGAGATCTCAGCGTCAGCATTAAAACTGAAATTGCTGCGCAGAAGCGCCATCAGGCGGCTTATTTGCGCTTTGTTCAGATAGGTTGGCGTACCGCCGCCCCAGTGGAGCTGGCTCACGTGACGGCCTTTAAACAGCGGCGCGCGATGCACAATTTCCTGTTCGAGCGCATCAAGATACTGGTCGGCTTTATGCTGCTGGCGGGTCACGATTTTATTGCAGCCGCAGAAGTAGCAAAGCTTGTGGCAGAACGGAATATGGACGTAGAGCGACAGCGGACGCTCAGGATAGCGCGCGACAGCCTGCTGGAAATCACGCTCTCCGAAGGCATCGGAGAACTCCAGCGCGGTGGGGTATGACGTATAACGCGGCCCGGAATAGTTATATTTCTGGATTAGGGCCAAATCCCAGTCGATAGTTGATGCTGACATGCTCACTCCTTCCGTTGGTGTCGCGTTCGTATACGGCGGCCCGTTCTGACCCCATTGCGGGCCATCATTCGGGTGCGCAGCCACTTCTGTCGCCGCGACAACCGCCGTAGTTTAACGAATAACCACACCAGATAACATATAACCGGAAGGGTTATAAGCAGGACTATCGTGCCTGCCGGGTGCAAATGTTAGTTTCCACCCTTCAGAAGACGCATCATATCTTCCTGCTTCTCGTCTTCTTCTTCATCTTCGTCATCGTCGTATGACAGGCCCAGCTTCTGCATCAGTTCATCAATACGATCCAGTTTGGCATCCACCCATGACTGCTCTTCAGCGGTCAGGGTTTCACCCTCTTCAAGACGTTCCAGCAGCGCGTCCAGGCGCTCATCGTTCTCCAGCAAATCCAGCTCAGCCTGCGGTGAAAGCATAGGTTTCTCGCTCTTTGGTTTGTGCTGCTTAGTGACCGGGGTGTCTGTCACGCCCAGTGGAATGGGAGTTTTACTGCCGATACGAGGATCTTTCTGCTGCTTGCCTTTTGCAGAAGCGCCCGCTGCACCACCACCGTTGGCACGGCTACCCGCAGCATGACCGCGATGTTTTTTGTCGCGTTTGCGGTCGCGCGCTTCCTGGTTCAGTTCTTCGCGCGTTTTGCGGCGTGCTTTTGCAGGGCGTTTCGCGCCCGCAGCGGAGGTTGGTTTTTTCATGATGTTTTATCTTTAAGTCGTTTTCTTCAGTATAGAATTGCGGCGAAATCTAGCAGAAAGCAAGCAAAGAAAAAAGGCGACAGAGCAATCTGTCGCCTTTTTTCCTGACTCACAACCCTTAGCGGGTCAGACATTCCATGTTTGCCAACAACAAACCCTGTTTATCCCTTGGCTAATACCGTCCGTGATACGGTTCCATTTCCTTTTAAAACGCCTCCAGGCGCTGGTCGTCCTGACAATCCTGCGTCTTCGCCTCCTGGCGCTCCTGACCCTAATCCTTAAGTCGATTTCCTGTTGGCTTCCTCGCCCTGACGCACACTTTACCTTGTTCCGTTAAACTAACAAGCAACGAAACGGTACAAAAAAGGATTTTCAGACAATTACCCGAAAATAAGCTTATGATTTAAAACAGTTTGGATTTTTTGACGCCTGCGAATTCTCTGAAATATCCCAGGGCATTACTGGCCGATCTCTCACACTGCCTGAGGCATTTGCCTACAGGTCATTAGCAATCAGAAAAGCCTTTTGCCTGCATTCGGGTATAATCCCCTTCAGATTACGATTTTGGAGACGACCACGTGACTACCTGGAACTACCAACAGACGCATTTTGTCACTAGTGCGCCCGATATTCGCCACCTGCCTTCTGATACCGGTATTGAAGTGGCCTTTGCTGGCCGCTCAAATGCGGGGAAATCCAGCGCCCTGAATACGCTGACCAATCAGAAGAGCCTGGCGCGTACCTCAAAAACACCTGGCCGTACCCAGCTGATCAACCTGTTTGAAGTCGCAGAGGGCAAACGCCTGGTCGACTTACCGGGCTACGGTTACGCGCAGGTACCGGAAGAGATGAAAATCAAGTGGCAGCGTGCGCTGGGTGAATACCTGGAAAAACGTCTGTGCCTGAAAGGTCTGGTGGTGCTGATGGATATTCGTCACCCGCTAAAAGATCTCGATCAGCAGATGATCGACTGGGCTGTAGCAAGCGATATCGCCGTACTGGTGCTGCTGACGAAAGCCGATAAGCTGGCGAGCGGCGCGCGTAAAGCGCAGGTGAATATGGTTCGCGAAGCGGTGCTGGCGTTCAACGGTGATGTACAGGTTGAGCCGTTCTCCTCGCTGAAAAAGCAGGGCGTGGACAAGTTGCGTCAGAAACTCGATACCTGGTTTAGCGAGCTGGAACCCGCGAAGGAAGCGGAAGAAGAGTAATACCGGGCGCGGCAATGTCCGCGCTTTTTTTGCCTGAACATTTCTTTGCCGCAATAAAAAACGCCCCAGTCATTACTGACAGGGGCGGCTAAAATATTCAGCCAAATCCGATTACGTGAAGTAAAAGGTCTGAAAGATAGAACATCTTACCTCTGTACCCTACGCCGATAACTCTACCCCTTTTTGTGCTGCAGAAAAAGCACTTTTTGTAGTTTTTTTTCATTCTTTACATAGGGAATTCTAATGATCGTCACAAAACGCGCGTTCTAATGTTGCAAACTTACATAAATAGCGCGTTATGCGAAGAATCGTTAGTGAGCCTGATCCCAGTTTTCACCACTTCCCACTTCCACCAGCAACGGCACATCAAGCGTCATGCTGTTTTCCATCAGTTCGTGGATCTTCTTCGACACGGCGTCGAGGTCGTCCTTGTGCACTTCAAATACCAGTTCATCGTGTACCTGCATGATCATTTTCACGCGAGGCTTCTCTTCTTCCAGCCAGGCATCAACGGCGATCATTGCACGCTTAATAATATCCGCCGCGGTACCCTGCATCGGGGCGTTGATCGCCGCACGCTCTGCGCCAGCGCGGCGCGCCGCGTTGCTGGATTTGATGTCCGGTAGGTAGAGACGGCGGCCATCCAGGGTTTCGACGTAACCTTTTTCCTTCGCCTGCGCGCGTGTGCGTTCCATATATTCCAGCACGCCCGGATAACGCTCGAAGTAGAGATCCATATACTTCTGCGACTCTTTACGTGGAATGTTGAGCTGGCGTGAAAGGCCGAACGCGCTCATGCCGTAGATCAGACCGAAGTTGATCGCCTTAGCACTGCGGCGCTGTTCGTTGGTCACGCTGTCCAGCGGCAAGCCGAAGACTTCCGCCGCGGTTGCCCGGTGGATATCCTTCCCTTCGGCAAACGCGGTAAGCAGGCCTTTGTCACGGGACAGATGCGCCATAATGCGCAGTTCGATTTGCGAGTAGTCAGCAGAGACAATCAGATAATCCTCTGGTGCGATGAAAGCCTGGCGAATACGACGGCCCTCTTCGTTACGTACCGGGATGTTCTGCAGGTTGGGATCGGTTGACGAGAGACGACCGGTCGCCGCGACAGCCTGATGATACGACGTGTGCACGCGACCCGTTTTCGGGTTGATCATAAGCGGAAGCTTGTCGGTGTAGGTCGACTTCAGCTTCGCGAGACCACGGTACTGCAGAATCACTTTTGGCAGCGGGTAATCCAGCGCCAGCTCTTCCAGCACCTCTTCAGAGGTTGACGGTGCGCCGCCAGGGGTTTTCTTCAGCGGCTTGATGCCCTGCTTTTCAAACAGAATGGTTTGCAGCTGCTTCGGTGAAGAGAGGTTAAACGGCTCGCCTGCAAGCTCATGCGCTTTTTGCTCAAGCTCGGTCAGGCGCTGCGCCAGCTCCCCGGAGTGGTTATGCAGCACCGTTGGGTCGATTTTCACGCCGTTGCGTTCAATGCGGGATAGCACGGGCACCAGCGGCATCTCGATATGCTGGAACACGTTCAGCGGACCTTCGTGCTTCTGCAGTTTTGGCCACATCTTCAGATGCAGCTGCAGCGTGACGTCAGCATCTTCCGCCGCGTAGCGACCCGCCTCTTCAAGAGCAATCTGGTTAAAGGTGAGCTGATTTTTCCCTTTACCGGCAATCTCTTCGAAGGTGATCGTTTTGTGCTTGAGCCAGCGGTCAGATAGGGAATCCATATCATGGCGGCCCGCAACGCTGTCCAGAATGTAGGATTCGAGCATGGTGTCGAAGGCGATCCCACGCAGTTCAATGCCGTAGTTTTGCAGAATGCCGCGGTCGTACTTGAGGTTTTGCCCAACCTTGAGCGCCTTTTCGTCTTCCAGGATCGGCTTCAGCAGCTCAAGCACGCGTTCACGGGAGAGCTGCTCCGGCGCATCCAGGTAATCGTGCGCCACAGGAACGTAGGCTGCAATACCCGGCTCTGTCGCAAATGACAGGCCAACCATATTGGCTGAGATGTTATCGAGACTGTCAGTTTCGGTATCAAAGGCAAAGACCGGCGCCTTTTTCAGTTTCTCGATCCAGGCGATCAGCTGTGACTCTTCAAGAATGGTTTCGTAGTTGTCGAATGAAAGCGCCACGGCTTCTTCTTCAGCCTGATCTTCTGCTTCAACAACAATCGTCTCCTTCGGCTTTGCAGCAGGTTTGGCCCCTTTTGCCTGTAGCCATTTACCGGCTTCCACGTCAGTGATCCAGCGCTTGAATTCGTATTTCTTAAACAGGCTCAGCAGATCGTCAGCAGAAGGCTGTTGCACCTCAAGCTGCTCACAGCCCAGCTCCAGTTCGACATCGGTTTTGATTGTAGCCAGCTTATAGGAGAGATAAGCCACCTCTTTGTTCTCTTCCAGTTTTCCGGCCATGGTTTTTGCGCCACGGAAGGAGAGCCCGGCGATTTTGTCTGATTCCGCGTAGAGCGTATCCAACCCGCCCAGCCCCTGAAGCAGCGCCTGCGCGGTTTTCTCACCAACGCCAGGGACACCCGGGATGTTATCCGAGGAGTCGCCCATCAACGCAAGGAAGTCGATAATCAGCTCAGGCGGCACGCCATACTTAGTGACAACCTCTTCAGGCCCCAGAATGGTATTGGTCATGGTATTAATCAGGGTGATACCTGGCGTCACCAGCTGCGCCATATCTTTATCACCGGTGCTGATCAGTACAGGACGACCCATCTTTTCTGCTTCACGCGCCAGCGTACCGATGACGTCATCGGCTTCAACGCCAGAGACGGCCAGCAGCGGTAGCCCCATCGCTCTTACCATGGTGTGCAGCGGCTCAATCTGCGCACGCAGATCGTCAGGCATTGGCGGACGGTGAGATTTGTAATGCTCAAACAGCTCATCGCGGAACGTTTTGCCTTTCGCATCAAAGACCACAGCCGCATGGGTTGGCTGGTACTGAAGGATCAGGCTGCGCAGCATGTTCAGCACGCCGTACATTGCGCCGGTGGGTTCCCCTGCGCTATTGGTCAGAGGAGGAAACGCATGGTATGCCCGATACAGGTAAGAAGAGCCATCGACGAGAATAAGAGGGTTTTCTGGGATCTGAACCATAATGTCCGTGCCTTTAATCAATTTATGGGTAAAGGATGCCACAGAAGGATGAAAACATCAGTTATTAGCGCCTGATACAGGAAAAGATTTTGCGATCGTGAGGATCGCTCGCAAAATTCAAACTGTGGATAAGTTTGTGCATATTTTCACTTCATATGAATAACAGACACAAAATACACATATGACTTATTTTTTATCTCTTAATTATCATGCAGTTATGGCATTAGATCTTATCTATATGGCCAACTGATGGCAATTTAGTCTATGTGGATATAAGCCTTGATAAGCGCGGAATCACAGTGAAATCGTCTACGACAGGGTAAAAGCGGCCAAATCATCACATGAAAGCGCCATTAATTTGTCCGTTTTCTGGTAAAATCAGCGCCCAGCGTCGAATAGCTGGCCGCTAACTTACAGCTAACTACCTGAAAAAGCTCATCATGTCGAGATTGCTCGCTGCAATAACATTACTGTTAAGCATCATTTTAACTATTCTGGTGACTGTCGCATGTTCTGTGCCAATCATCGTAGCCGGGATCATTAAACTGCTGCTGCCTGTCCCCATGGTGTGGCGAGCCGTGTCCGCATTTTGTAATTTCATGATGTACTGCTGGTGCGAAGGGCTGGCGATCCTGCTGTGCCTGAACCCGCATCTGAAGTGGGATATCAAAGGGCTGGAGAGTCTTAACAAGAAAAACTGGTATCTGCTGATCTGCAATCATCACAGCTGGGCGGACATCGTGGTGTTATGCGTGCTTTTTCGCAAACACATCCCGATGAACAAATACTTTCTGAAACAGCAGCTCGCCTGGGTACCTTTTATTGGGCTGGCCTGCTGGGCGCTAGATATGCCGTTTATGAAACGCTATTCGCGCAGCTATTTGATTCGTCACCCCGAGCGTCGCGGCAAAGATGTGGAGACCACGCGCCGTTCCTGCGAAAAGTTTCGCGCGCATCCAACGACTATCGTGAACTTTGTTGAAGGTTCCCGGTTTACGGAAGAGAAGCGCCAGCAAACTCGCTCTCCTTATCAGCATCTGTTGCCGCCAAAGGCAGCGGGGATTGCGATGGCGCTTAACGTGCTGGGAGCACAGTTCGATAAACTTCTTAACGTCACGCTCTGCTATCCGGAAAACGACAGGACGCCATTCTTCGACATGCTCAGCGGCAAACTGACGCGCATTGTCGTGCATGTCGACCTGGTTCCGATTGACGCTGAACTGCACGGTGATTACGTTAACGACAAGAATTTCAAACGTCGTTTCCAGCAGTGGCTTAATACGCTCTGGAAAGAGAAAGACGAACAGATAGGCAGGATTAAATCTTCATACAAAAACGCCGGTCAGTGACCGGCGTTTTTACATCAGTGAAATTACTTCTTCTCAACCAGGTATTTCACGGTATCAGCATACTGTTGTACGAAGATATCCATGCTGCTGGTGTCCATGCCCTGCATGTTCAGCTGATATTTGCCGTTAACAAACATCGCCGGAACGCCCTGAAGCTGGAGGTCAGCAGCCGCTTTTTCCTGCTGGGCAACCAGTGATTTCACCACGAAGCTGTTCCACGCGGCATCATACTCTTCACCTTTCACGCCGGCATCAACGAACACTTTACGGATATCCGCAGTGGTCTGAACGGTCTGTGTTTTCTGTACGGCTTCAAACATTGGCGAAGTGATCTTATCTTCCACGCCCAGTGCCATCGCCACCGCCCATGCCTGAGTCAGGTCTTTACCCAATGGGCCCAGGAACTCGACGTGGTACTTGGTCATTTTTGTGCCTTCCGGCAGCTTTTTCTTCACGTTGTCAGAAACATGCAGCACCTGCTCGAACTGATAGCAGTGTGGGCAATAGAACGAGAAGAACTCCAGAACCTGTGGCTCGCCAGCGACCGGCTTGTCCAGCGTGATGTACTGTTTGCCGTCGGTAAACTGCGCAGCAGAAGCGCTAAATGCCAGAATCATACCTGCCAGCGCCAGCCAAATTTTTTTCATGATTAACTCTCTCCTGGGTGTGTCCATTAATACATCGGCGTTAATTGCAGAGGGGGCTCCTGAAGAACCCTAACCTGCTCAGTAAATGTAGATATCTGGCTACGCCAGTAATCCTCTCCGGTAAGCCACGGGAAATTGCGAGGAAATGCCGGATCGTCCCAACGCCTGATTAACCATGCGAGATAATAAACAAAACGCATCGCACGTAAAGGCTCAATCAGGGCAATTTCGTCTGAATTAAACGGGCTAAATTCTTCATAAGCTTCAATAATGGTTTCAAGCTGCATGCGCTGCTCGGCTTTATCGCCATTGAGCAGCATCCACAGGTCCTGAACCGCTGCCCCCATGCGCGCATCGTCGAGATCGACAAAGAGCGGGCCGTCACGCCAGAGAATATTCCCGGCG
This sequence comes from Enterobacter vonholyi, assembly GCF_008364555.1. Taxonomy (GTDB): domain Bacteria; phylum Pseudomonadota; class Gammaproteobacteria; order Enterobacterales; family Enterobacteriaceae; genus Enterobacter; species Enterobacter vonholyi. The sequence goes on along the minus strand of NZ_VTUC01000011.1, from coordinate 2,458 downwards.
TGACAATCGCCATGCAGGCGCAGGACGGAAATATCATCGCGCCAGCAGGTTTTCACTGCAGCAATAAGCTTATCGGTGGCGTTGAGGAAATCATCCTTTAGCGCTGCGGGGATCATTGCAGACGTTTCGAATACTTGGCGCGGTTCAAGAAGGTATTCCTGAATCCCGATAGTCGGGCGGGCAATAAAGGCTTTTTTGCGTCCCGTCTGGTGTATACGCCCAAGATAGCGGGCAACCCACTCCATCTGATCGATATTATCCGCTTCAAACTGGCGCCCCCCCAGGCTCGGGAATACAGCGTAGTAAAACCCTTCGTGCGTGAGGAGCGTTTGGTTATTGAATTTTAGCGGTGCGGCAACGGGAACATCGTCATCCAGCAGATCGTGAGCAAACTGATGCTCTTCCTGAATTTGTTCTGCGGACCAGCGTTCAGGACGATAGAACTTTACAACGAATCGCTGACGATCCTCGTCCTGAAATTGATAGACGCGGTTTTCGTAGCTGTTTAACGGTGTTAGCCCGGAATCCACCCGAATACCCTGTTCAAACAGGGCATCCATAATGGTGTCCGGGTGTAATGTCTGGAAAGTAAAAGCCTGGTCGTTCATCCGATCATCCGGAAATTATACGAATGATTCAGGATATCATCTTGTGGCGATTTCGGTGCCGCCGCTTACAAGCTTTTACTCTTTAATTACGCCTCGTGCGCGCAATAATGCGGTCTTAAAATCTTCCTCATAATCTTTCTGAATACCAGGAATAACAGCATCTTTGGCAGAGTCGCGCATTTTAAGGTGGTAGATCAGGATGTCGTCAGAAAGGTCAGCCAGATCGCCGTCAAAACCTGACTCTTTCGCCAGTTTCTGTAAAAATTGCATCAGATTTAGCTCTGGCTCTTTTTGCCAGGCGGGCTGTAGGAGTTCAATAACTTCATTCAGACGTTTACATTTCATGGTGGTGCTCCTTTCATTTAGAGTGACACGTTAGCAGGGTCAATCCCACAATAAAAGAGGCGATATTCGTGAATCTTAGCCAGGAAATCATCGGGGTCGTTCTGGCAGGCGGCAGAGCAACGCGAATGGGCGGAAAAGATAAGGGGCTTCAGCTTCTTAATGGAAAACCCTTATGGCAGCATGTCGCCGATACGCTCTCAGGCCAGGTGTCGACAATGGCCATCAGCGCTAACCGGCATATCGACACTTACCGAAGCAGCGGGTACGCCGTCTACCAGGATATCGTTGAGGATTACCCAGGACCGCTGGCCGGTATGCTTTCGGTCATACAACAGTCTCAAGGAGAGTGGTTTATCTTCTGCCCCTGCGATACCCCGTTTATTCCGTCCTGTCTTGCCGAGCGTTTATTACAGCTTCGCAGTACAGCTCCTGTGGTTTGGGTACATGATGGCGAGCGTGACCATCCTGCTATCGCATTGATGCACCGATCGCTAGCGCCTGCTCTGCAGAGCTATCTGGCTGCGGGAGAGCGCAGGGTGATGGTCTTCATGCGTGAGTCTGGCGGCCATTCCGTTGATTTTAGCGATTTAAAATCAGCGTTTGTGAACGTGAATACGCATGAAGATTTGCAGATGATGCAGGAGAAAAAATGATACCTATTTTAGCCATTTCCGCATGGAGTGGGACCGGGAAAACCACGCTGCTGAAAAAGCTCATTCCTGCGCTGTGTACCAGAGGTATCCGTCCAGGTTTGATTAAGCATACGCACCATAATATGGATGTCGATAAACCGGGAAAAGACAGCTTTGAGCTGCGTAAAGCGGGTGCTGCGCAAACGATAGTGGCAAGTTCTCAACGCTGGGCGTTAATGACAGAAACGCCGGACGAGGCGCCGCTGGATCTCGCTTATCTTGTCAGTCGGATGGATCACTCCACCCTGGATCTGGTGCTGATTGAGGGATTTAAGCATGAGGCAGTGCCTAAGATCCTGCTATTCAGAAGCGATGCCGGGCATGATTTTAGTGAGTTAACGCTGGATGAGCATGTGATTGCGGTGGTCAGTGATGTTGTATTGCCACTTGAAGTTCCGGTACTGGATTTAAATGATGTGGATGGGATTGCGGAGTTTATTATGGAGTGGAGTGCGATCTGACTTGCCGGGTGGCGGCTTTGCCTTGCCCGGCCTACAAAATTCGGTGGTTCCGAAACGCAAAAAGGCCATCCTTCCGGATGGCCTCTTCACTTGTTTGATGCCTGGCAGTTCCCTACTCTCACATGGGGAGACCCCACACTACCATCGGCGCTACGGCGTTTCACTTCTGAGTTCGGCATGGGGTCAGGTGGGACCACCGCGCTAAAGCCGCCAGGCAAATTCTGTTAAATCTGTATCAGGCTGAAATTGATTGTTCTGTCTCTTCGCCAAAACACCTTCGGCGTTGTAAGGTTAAGCCTCACGGTTCATTAGTATCGGTTAGCTCAACGCATCGCTGCGCTTACACACCCGA
>NZ_VTUC01000010.1 GCF_008364555.1 Enterobacter vonholyi | reverse complement strand
CGCTTACCGCTCATGGGCACCTCTCTTTAAGTCATCTTAAATGACTCTGAGGTGTCTGTTAAACCCGTGGCGATTCACTTCCGCCATCACATCACAATCAGAATCCACTTAAACTTCTTAAAGTTATGTTTTACCATTGCAGACGCTTCAAAATAAAACAATCAATCGGGATGATTTCTATGAGTAAAGGTTTATTGGTGTTGGTAGCTACAACTCTGCTTCTCTCTGGGTGTGCTGTACAGAAACAACTGGTTCCTACTGGCGGTAGCAAGGCCGATGGGACTGTAAAAATGAGCTACTCTTTCGGGATGTTCGAATCCCCTAAAGTGAACGTTCAGCAAGGCGCTCAAGCAGCAGCACAGCGTTGCGCTGCATGGGGCTATTCTGGTGCAGAGCCGTTCGGCGGTTATACTTCAGTTTGTTCTCAACCATCCTCAAGCGGATGTATGGAAACAATGGTCACAATGGAGTATCAATGTACTGGTGACTTGAAGAAATAACATAAGGGGGCAGTTTGCCCCCCTTATTCCTTAGGGTAAGAAAGTTCAGCAGTGACTAAATGCGAATCTGATTTACCAGATTGGACGTCATACGCGAAGTTATACCGCTCTCCAGGCGTAAACTTAAATCCGAATACAGGAAGACACTCCCCCTTCGGTACATAAACAGGCTTGTCATCAAAAATCTTGTGAAGAGACTCGCTACTATCGCCATTGATTTGGATAGCAGTGATCCGTTCCTGTGGCTCCAGTGGTGACACCACACAAACTTGATTATCTTTGATTAATGCTGTTGTCGATTCTCGATCTACCATTCGATCACCAGGCCCAGGACATCCCGTTAAAAGGAATACAACACCCAGCAACATTTTGTTCTTCATGTTTAACGCCCCTTCCCTGTCACGATTTTCTGATAAAGCGAGGGGACATCCTGCAACATATCTACGCCCCTGTACATCCCCATACGCCCAGCTCTCTGATAGTAAGACCACTTACTGATCCCATAAACCAGCAGTAACCAGTAATCAGCTAAAATAGAGGCTTGCTGTTCAAGTGAGTAATCAGTGAGCTTTTCTTTATCCAGCCTGTAGGTATATTCAGCAGCCCAGCTAAAAGCTCCCCGCATTCTCACCCATTGCCCGTGTTGGTGTTGCCAGACATGCCCCAGCTCATGGATGAAAACATATTTATCTTCAACGAAAACCGAGTTTGCGGAAAAGTCTTCCCTGTACATCTGTTTTCTGTACCACAACTCCCCGTTGGGGGTCATCGCGTAGTTTTGTTTCTGTAGTCCGAACGGTAAATAGCTGTCGCAATGAATCCAGACACGGCTATACACTATCGAATCACCGAACACCCTACGAGCCATTGCAATCTCGCCTAACGTCATCCGGCGTAATGTTCCTTCCTCTGCCTGTGCGCTCATAAACTGTCCTCCTTGTATGATTTATATCAGGGTATCCAGGGAGCATAAAACGCGCAACTAACAGATTTTGGACAATAGAAGCCATAAAGCCCCGTTGGTGATACAGCAACAAGCGGAGCGTAGCGACTTCATCAGACTGTCAGAGGGATCTCACCTTATCAGGATAACCGTGTACCCTTGCGGGAGCGTGGTTGAAACGCTGATAGAGCCTACATATCGTTTGTAGGTACGTTATCACCATAAACCTGTTTACGTGGCTCATAAGGCCGCACATCGGGCTTAAATGCGTGTGATCAATCTGTTTTGGTATGGAGTTTTGAGACGGCGGCACGTCTTCCGGCTTCAAAGGAAAAGCGGTACAAGGTTGAGCCTGGTAACTACTTGCCACTGCGTGCTAACATACCAAAGCCATTAACAATCACAGTGGCTTTTGTACTTGATAGGAAACTGACATTTCTTATATGCAAATGAGGCAGGCTTTTCACACTAACTCATTGTTTTTAAAGGAATTTAGTGACTTGGTGCCGAAGGCCGGACTCGAACCGGCACGTATTTCTACGGTTGATTTTGAATCAACTGCGTCTACCGATTTCGCCACTTCGGCACTGAAGGGGATGCGGAAACGTTGTGGATTATACCTGTCGCGCGCCGCCATGCAAGCGACGACGCGCTAAACCCGCGCTAAGTGCCCAAAAAACCAGCGCCCTTTGTCACTCCAGCTCAGACACCGCCAGTCGAATCACCCTCGCTGCCTTCTGCTCCGGCAGCGCCAGCACCTTAACCCACATTTCCTGCACCATATCGCAGGAGAGCTTCTCTTTGCCCGCCGCCTTCTCCGGCATCTGCAGCAGCTGGATGTCCTCGCCGTACTTATCGGCAAGTTGCTTCATAATCGGTCGCACGTCCTCGACGGCCGCCTCGCGTTCGGCAGGGGTCACGGTGTGGCGGTTTTTGCCGTAGGCCGCACGCATCATGTCAGCGTCGGCCTGCATGCGCCGCGCCATCAGGTCTTTATCCAGCATACGCATCGGGTTCACGCCGCCCTTCACCATTGGGTAGAGGAAGCGGAAGCAGGCGTCGTCGCTCACCTTCTGGATGGCGGCGGTCTGCTCCATATTGATGGTCATGTAGTTCACCACGTTGGCATCCGGGGCGTTTTGCAGGCGCGACATCTGCAGATGCAGGATCTGCGGCTGGATGGTGTCGATAATCTGCTGCTCCGGCTCGCCCGCTTTTTGCAGGGCGGCCATCTGGTCGAGGATACGCTGATGCAGCGCGGGCTCCTGCTCCTTAATAACCTGCCAGGCGGGCATCGCGTTGAGGGCGTTATCCATCTGCCGTTCCGGAGCACGCTGCTTATCGAAAAATACCCAGAACGCCACGGCGGCGGCCGCGACGACGACAATCACAATACGGGTCCAAGTTTTATTCATCTCGCATCCTTATCCTTGAGTTGTGCCGGTTTACACCGGCACGCCGCTGTGGAAGCGAAACTCGTGGTCCGGTGTCGAGATAAGTGTGGCTTCAATTTCGCCAAAAAGCTGTATGCGCGGTGAGATATCGTCGTCGCTCACCTGCTGTGCCAGCATCAGGTAGTCCTGATAGTGGCGCGCTTCCGAGCGCAGCAGCGAGAGATAAAACTTCTGCAGGTCGTCGTCGAGGAACGGAGCCAGCGCGGCGAAGCGTTCGCAGGAGCGGGCTTCGATGTAGGCGCCGCAGATGAGCTTGTCGATCAGCGTCAGCGGTTCGTGGGTACGCACCTCCTTCAGCATCCCTTTGGCGTAGCGGCTGGCGGTAATTTTGACGTAGGGAATATCGCGCGCCAGCATCGCCTCGCGCACCTGCCAGAAGTGGTGCAGCTCCTCTTTAATCAGCAGCACCATGCTGTCGATAAGCCGCTGGCCCCACGGGTCGTCGGTTTTGGGCATCACGCTTTTGCCAATCTGCCTGTGCAGGGCGATGAAGTCCGGCTCCGGGCCGTCGCGGAAGGTGAACTGTTCGTAGGGTTTGAGCCAGTCGAGCAGCGCGTCGGCACCGCTTTCGTCGGCGACGTATTTACGCACCAGCAGCAGCGCGGTCTGGGCGGCCTTGAGCTCACACACCATGTGGTCGGTGAGCAGCAGCGGCAGGTTCGCCGGGTCGCGGGCTTTATCAATCCATGCTTGAGGAGTCGGGCACTGGAGGAAGTTGAGTACGGGGGCGAGTATCTGCGGGTAATCCATGGTTCTGCCTTGAAAAAGCGGTGGCGTGCGCCACCGCCTGAATCACTTAGTGACGCACGCCGTCGTCGTCTTCGTCGACGTAATCTTCGTCGTCGCCTTCTTCGCCGTCTTCACCGTTAGGATCTTCAAAGTAGGTTCCCCAGCCGTCGTATTCCACGTCAAACTTCTCGGCCAGGTTCATCAGCTGTTCTACCTGCGCGTCGATCAGCTCCGCCTTCAGCGCGCCTTCGCTCAGGATGTCACAGCAGATAACGGTGTCGCCCTCTTCCACTTCCAGCTCTTCCGGCTCGGTCACTTCGTAACCCAGCTTGAAGGCTTCTACGGCCATTTTTTCCAGCGCGTCGAAATCATCCGCAGAGAAATGGTGCTCGATGGTGTAGAGCGCGTCCGGATCGCTACCGTCTTCCAGCAGTTCTTCAATAATCAGACGCGTCTCTTCGCGTTGCTCTTCCAGGTGTTCCGGGTTTGCCATGGCTCAATCCTCTTTAAAGTGCGGCAGATACTTCTATTTTCACACACGGACGGGTTTGCCTCCACCTTTGTAAGAAAGAATTGTGAAACGGGGTTGCAAATGAATAATTACACATATAAAGTGAATTTTAATTCAATAAGTGGCGTTCGCCATGCGAGGATAAAATGTCCGATTTATACAAGAAACACTTTCTGAAACTGCTCGACTTTACCCCTGCACAGTTCACTTCTCTGCTGACCCTTGCCGCACAGCTCAAAGCCGATAAAAAAAAGAGCAAGGAAGTACAAAAGCTTACCGGTAAAAATATCGCGCTCATCTTCGAAAAAGACTCGACCCGTACACGTTGCTCTTTCGAAGTTGCCGCATTTGACCAGGGCGCGCGTGTCACCTATTTAGGGCCGAGCGGCAGCCAGATTGGGCATAAAGAGTCAATTAAGGACACCGCACGCGTGCTCGGGCGGATGTACGACGGCATTCAGTATCGCGGTCACGGCCAGGAAGTGGTCGAAACGCTGGCGCAGTATGCGGGCGTGCCGGTGTGGAACGGGCTGACCAACGAGTTCCACCCGACGCAACTGCTGGCTGACCTGCTGACCATGCAGGAGCACCTGCCGGGCAAGGCGTTTAACGAGATGACGCTGGTCTACGCGGGCGACGCGCGCAACAACATGGGCAACTCGATGCTGGAGGCGGCGGCGCTGACCGGGCTGGATCTGCGCCTGGTGGCTCCGAAGGCCTGCTGGCCGGAAGAGAGCCTGGTGGCGGAGTGCAGCGCGCTGGCTGAGAAGCACGGCGGGAAGATCACGCTGACGGAAGACGTGGCGGCGGGCGTGAAGGGCGCGGACTTTATCTATACCGACGTGTGGGTGTCGATGGGCGAAGCCAAAGAGAAGTGGGCGGAGCGGATTGCGCTGCTGCGCGGGTATCAGGTGAACGCGCAGATGATGGCGCTCACCGGCAACCCGGACGTGAAGTTCCTGCACTGTCTGCCGGCGTTCCATGACGACCAGACCACGCTCGGCAAGCAGATGGCGAAAGAGTTCGATCTGCACGGCGGGATGGAAGTGACGGACGAAGTGTTTGAGTCGGCAGCGAGCATCGTGTTTGACCAGGCGGAAAACCGGATGCATACGATTAAGGCGGTGATGGTGGCGACGCTTGGGGAGTGATGGGCTCCTCTGCGGTCTGGAGCTCTCACCCCGCCCTCTCCCACGGGGAGAGGGAGAACACCGGCTCCATTTCATTGATTTTTCACCCCGAAAAAGGTACGTTTTCGCCTTAATTCCAGCGTGGACATGCCAGCATTATGCCGATTATTCAGTCTGTTGAACGTGCGTTGCAGATCCTCGACCTGTTCAACGAGCAGGCCACCGAGCTTAAGATCACCGACATCAGCAAACTGATGGGGCTGAGCAAGAGTACCCTCCACTCGCTGCTGAAAACCCTGCAGCTTCACGGCTATATCGATCAGAACCCGGAGAACGGCAAATATCGCCTCGGCATGAAGCTGGTCGAGCGCGGTCATTTTGTCGTGGGCTCCATCGATATTCGTCAGAAGGCGAAAGGCTGGCTGACGGAGCTGTCCCAACGTACCGGGCAGACCACCCATCTGGGGATTCTGGACGGGCGTGAAGGAGTCTATATCGAGAAGATTGAAGGCAAGCTGGCCGCCATCGCCTATTCGCGCATTGGCCGCCGCCTGCCGGTTCACGCCACCGCCATCGGCAAGGTGTTGATTGCCTGGCTGGGCGAGACCGAGCTGAACGCCCTGCTGGAGGGCTATCAGTACACCACCTTTACTCCCGCTACCCTCGCTTCTCGCGAAGCATTAATGGCCGCCCTGGCGCAGACCCGCGAGCAGGGCTACGCCCTGGACCGCGAAGAGAACGAGCAGGGCGTGCGCTGCGTGGCGGTGCCGGTGTGGAACCACGAATCCCGCGTCATCGCCGCCCTGAGCCTGTCGACGCTGACCTCCCGCGTGGACGACGCCGAGCTGGCCCGCTTCCGCGAGCAGCTTCAGCAGGCCGGGCTCGAGCTGTCACGCGCGCTGGGCTACCCGACCTGAGCCGTTATGCCGGCTCGTAGGTAAAGTAGTCGAAGTCCGCGTGGCAGCCGTCGCCGCTGATGTCCTCGCAGTGCAGCCCCACAAACGCGCCGGTAAAGAAGCCGCGCCCGCCGATGTAGTCGTCCGACAGCTTCCACGCCTCATACGTCACCGGCACGGCGTGCCACGTCTCGCCGTCAAACGAGTAGCTGTAGCGGTAGACCAGCGTATCCACGTCCACGCGCAGCCATACGCTCTCCGCATGTTCCGGCACCGGAATCGACTGCTCGTGCAGCGGCCACGACGGCACGTTGTGGTCGAGCTGGATCACCTTAATCGTTCTGCCTTGCCCCTCCTCGTAGTCAACAAAGCAGTAGCTCCAGTTTTTGCTGTTGTAGTAGCAGGTCAGCCCCGCGCTCTGCTGGAAGTGGACCGGCGAGAACTGCATCCGCGTTTCTGAGCGGAAAGCGAAGTGCTGCCAGCGGCGCGCCACGGTCGACTGGGTAAAGGTCGAGTTGAGCGAGTCGTTGCCGTAGAGCCGTAAATAGCCGGGGCGTGCGGTGAGCGAGCCGAGGGTATCATCGAACGGAACGCGCAGGGTCTGCAGTTCAGGGTCCAGCGTACTGCCATCGAAATCGTCCCGCCAGCCGTTCTGAACGGCAGCGGGCTGCTCGGCAATCTGCGGGCCTTTCACAGTCAGCTGCGCGTGCTTGCCGCCTTCCACGTACGGCCAGCCGTCGCGCCATTCAATGCGGGCGATGCCGGTCTCGCGCCCCAGCGGGCAGTAGCCGCGCCCGCCGGAGGCCAGCAGCGGCACGCCGGGCAGGCGCAGCGGGCGGCTGGTGAGGTAGGCCATGTACCATTCCCCGGTGTGGGTCTGCAGCAGCGAGCCGTGCCCGCTCTTCTGCAGCAGGTTCTCCGGCAGGTGCCAGCTGGTCATCATCGTCACGTCCGGGTGCAGCTCGTACGGCCCGTCGATGGTTTTTGAACGCAGCACCACAACCGCGTGCTCGTAGCTGGTGCCGCCTTCGGCCACCATCAGGTAGTACCATCCCGCGTGGCGGTACAGGTGCGCCCCTTCGGTGTAGCAGAGCGGCGTGCCGGTAAACAGGGTTTTACGCTCGGGCGAGAGCGTGCCGGTCTGCGGATCAAACTCCTGCATCACGATGGTGTTGTGCGGGTTGCTGTGGTGGCGCGGCCCCCACGGGCGGTAGAGGTAATATTTGCGGCCATCGTCGTCATGGAACAGGGACGGGTCAAACCCGCCGTTGCCCATCGGGATCGGCTCGCTCCATGGCCCCTCAATGGAGGGCGCGGTAACCAGGAAGTTGCGGCCGTTTTTCCACGGCGAGTCGACAATCTTCACGTCGGTGTAGAGCAGCCAGAACCTGCCGTCGGCGTAGCTCAGGCACGGCGCCCAGATGCCGCCGGAGTCCGGGTTGCCCTTCATGTCCAGCATCGACACGCGATCCAGCGGGGTGCTGACCAGCGACCAGTTTTTCAGGTCGCGGGAGTGGTAGATGCGCACGCCCGGGAACCACTCGAAGGTGGAGGTGGCGATGTAGTAGTCCTCGCCCTGGCGGCACAGGGACGGGTCCGGGTTGAAGCCGGTCAGGATTGGGTTAGTGATTTCCATATTGCCTCCGGTTAATGGGATGCGGCTGTCGCAGCGTCGGGAACGGCATCGCCCTGCGCCGCGCGGTGCTTGATCAGCTGCTGGCTGATGGCCTCCACGCGGGCGTCGGTGAGCTTGTAGAACGACAGCATGATGAACATGCCCGCGTAGAGCACCACCGGCACCACGCAGAACAGAATTTTTATGGTGGTAAGAACCTCGACCGGCTGCACGCTGCTGCTGGCGGAATAGTTGACGTACGCCAGGATCCAGCCCACCACCGCCCCGCCAATCGCCAGGCCAATCTTCAGGCTGAACAGGTAGGTGGAGAACACCAGCCCGTCGAGGCGGCGACCGCTGCGGCTCTCCTCGTAATCCACCACGTCAGAGGCCATCAGCCACTGCAGCGGCGTGGTGGTGTTAAAGACGAACAGGAACAGGATGTTGAGGGCAAAAATCAGGGCGATATGCTCCGCCGGGGTGACGAAAATCAGCAGGCTGATGAGCGAGTAGGCGACGATGATCCACTTGAAGGCGGTGACGCGGTCGAAGCGTCCCAGCAGACGGGACGAACAGAGCGAGCCAAACATGGTGGCGAGGCTGCCGTAGAGTAAGAACTGGGTCGCCATCTCCGGGTGATCCATCACGTATTTGACGAAGTAGAGCGTCGCCCCGCCGCGCACCACGTTGGAACAGGTGGCCATCATCTTGAACGCGCACATGATGCGCCACTGGCTATTGCCGAGCAGCAGCTTGAGATCTTTGGATACCGACGAGCCCGGCTGCACGTCAAAGGTGTAGCGTTCTTTGGTGGTAAAGAAGCAGACGTAGAGCAGCACCACGCCGATCAGGCCCAGCACGCACATGGCGCCGAAATAGCCCACCTGCTCGTTCCCTTTGCCGATGATGCTCACCAGCGGCAGGGCGATGCCGCTGATGGCGAGCGATCCCGCCGCCGCCAGGAAGAAGCGCCAGGACTGCAGGGCGTGGCGCTCTTTCGGGTCGGCGGTGATGACGCCCGGCATGGCACAGTACGGCACGTTAACGAAGGTGTAGACCAGGGTCAGGAGAATGTAGGTCACGCAGGCGTAGATGATTTTACCCTGCGCGGAGAAGTCCGGCGTGTAGAAGGTCAGCACGCAGACGATGCCGAACGGGATGGCACCCCACAGCAGGAACGGGCGGAACTGGCCGTGCCGCGTGCGGGTACGGTCGACCAGTAGCCCCATCAGCGGGTCGGTCACGGCGTCGAGCACGCGGGAGATTAAAAACAGCGTGCCCATAATGCCCGCCGACAGGCCGAAGACGTCGGTGTAGAAATAGGCCAGCAGGAACATCGTGGCCTGCCAGACGAAGCCGCAGGCGGTGTCACCCAGCCCGTAGCCAATTTTGTCTTTCATGGTTAATTGCGTCATCAGAATTACACCCTTATATAGTGTGCTGAATTACAACATCGTGTTAATGGAGTGTAATGAGCTGCTCAATTAACCAGCAATGGTCATATCTTATTTCTGAATTACGTTATTTTGCTTTTGTGACGCCAACGATATATCTCAACTTATTGTTTAGATTGATAAAATAAAGACAAGCAAAAGCCGTCCACGGAATATATTCCGTAGACGACAATCGCGTGAAAAATAATTAAATACCGAGCGCTTTTTTACCGGCGTTAATTACCTCGATAATTTTATCGGTGTCATAAATACAGCCTTTCCAGGTACCGCCGCTGACCGACTGTAATGCTGCCCACAGCCGGGTGTCGTCCGGCAAAAAGTCGTGGGCGTGCAGGTCCGGGTGCGTCTGCCGCATTGCCAGCTCGCGCGCGCCCTCCTCCGGCGTCAGCGGGTTGTCCGCGGTGCCGATAAAATTCACGCTGCCCGTTAATGTCAGTCGGTCGACGGCTATCTCGATAATGTCATTATCGCGCAGCTTGCCAATCGGCCCGCCCGCCAGCGCCTCCGGCGACACGTGGCCGAAGCAGGCGCCTGTCGACACGCCCGAGAAGCGCGCATCGGTGATTAACGATACCGTCTTGCCCCACGAGATATGCTTCAGCGCGGAGGTAAGCTGGTAGGTCTCTTCCATGCCGGTGCCGGACGGCCCGCCGCCGATCACCACCATGATATCGCCCTGCTTGATCTCTTCCCGCTTGATGGCCTTGATTGCCTGCGCTTCCGAGACAAACACCCTCGCCCGGCCGGTGTGGCGGTAAACGCCATCTTCACCGACGACCGACGGATCGATCGCCGTGGCCTTGATCACCGAACCTTCCGGCGCGATGTTGCCCGTCGGGAAGCAAACCGTTGAGGTCAGCCCTTTCGCTTTTGCCTTCTCCGGCGGCAGGATCACGTCATCCGGCTCCACGCCGTCCTGCTCACGCAGGCACTGGCGGAAGCGCGCCCGGCGTTCGGACGCCTGCCACCAGTCGAGGTTCTCGCCGACCGTCTGGCCGGTCACGGTCATGGCATCGAGGTGCAGCAGGCCGAGATCGCGCAGATGGAGCATCACCTCCGGCACGCCGCCCGCCAGGAAGGCGCGCACGGTCGGATGATAGTCCGGGCCGTTGGGCAGCACGCTGACCAGGCGCGGCACCCTGCGGTTAACGCGCGTCCAGTGTTCAACATCCGGGATCGTGCAGCCCGCCGCGTGGGCGATGGCCGGAATGTGCAGCAGTAAATTGGTGGAGCCGCCGAACGCCGCGTGGATCACCATCGCGTTTTCGATGGCTTTGTCGGTAAGGATATCGCGCGTGGTGATGCCGCGGTTATCCAGCTCACTGACCGCCCGCGCCGACTGGCGGGCGATCTCCAGCCACACCGCCTGCCCGGACGGAGCCAGCGCGGAGTGCGGCAGCGCCAGCCCCAGCGCTTCCGCGACCACCTGCGAGGTACCCGCCGTGCCGAGGAACTGACACCCACCGCCCGGCGACGCGCAGGCGCGACAGCCCAGCTCGGCGGCCTCCTGCAGGGAGAGTTCGTGGTTGGCAAAGCGCGCGCCGATGGTCTGCACCTTGCCCGCGTCTTCCCCCACGGTCGGCGGCAGCGTCGCCCCGCCCGGCACCAGAATGGTCGGCAGGTCGTGCATCGAGGCCAGGGCAATCATGGTGGCGGGCAGCCCTTTATCACAGGTGGCGACGCCGATCACCGCCCGCCGCGTGGGCAGAGAGCGGATCAGACGGCGAAACACGATCGCCGCATCGTTACGGTACGGCAGGGAGTCGAACATGCCGTTTGTGCCCTGAGAACGCCCGTCGCACGGATCGCTGACGAAGGCAGCAAACGGGATCCCGCCGTTGCGCGTGATCTCCTTCGCCGCCGCCTGCATCTGCATACCGATTTCCCAGTGCCCGGTGTGGTAGCCCAGCGCAACCGGGCGTCCGTCCCCGGCGCGGATGCCGCCCTGGGTGCCGATAATCAGCACCTCTTTGCCGGTCAGCTTATTGGCGTCCCAGCCCATCCCGGCGTTCTGCGTCATGCCGAACAGGTTGCCGCTGGGGGATTCCATCAGCATCTGCGGGGTCAGCGGCAGCGCGCCCTGCGGCCCCGCGGCATGGGTGATCACCGCATAAAACGCATCGTCCTGTGGGGTGAAAATTTTCTCGATGGCCATGGTTATCGTCCGGCTCAGCAGAGCTTGAGCTGTTGCAGCAGGGTTTTCAGCTGCGCCTTGCGCGGCTCGTCCAGCGGCGAGGCGGGCGGCAGCACGTGCGTGGAGATCGGGCGACCGCAGAGCGCTATCGCCTCTTTAATGACGTTCACAAACGGCGTATCCAGCTGATACATCTGCGGGATTTGCAGCAGGGTCTGATGATACTCAGCCGCTTTCGCCACGTCTTTATCCCGCCAGGCTTTCAGAAGATTCACCGACACCTGTGGGGCAAAGTTGCCGCTGGCCGAGATCGCCCCGTCGCCGCCGAGCAGCAGGGTATTAAACAGATGATCGTCGTAGCCGCACAGCACGGTGAAGTGCGGATGGGCGGCTTTAACGGTGTGGATCATGCTGCGCAGGTGGGCGACGGAGTCGATGGTGTCTTTGATGCCGATAATGTTGCTGCGCGAGTCGGCGAGGGTTTTCACCAGCGCCGGGGTCAGATCCTGCCCGGTCAGCGCCGGGAAGTTATAGAGCATTACCGGCAGCGTGACGCTGTCGGCCACCTGCTCGAAATAGCAGATCAGGTTCGCTTCCGACACTTTCCAGTAGTAGGGGTTGATCACCACGATGCCGTCCGCCCCCGCCTGCTGCGCGTGCTGGCTGAGCTCAATGGTTTCCCGGGCGTTGGTGCCGCCGGTGCCGATCAGCACCGGTACGCGACGATCGACGCGATCGATAGCAAATTGGGCAATGGTTTTACGCTCTTCGGCGCTGAGCTGGGAGAACTCGCCGCCGCTGCCCAGGAAGAACAGGCCGTCAACGCCTGCCGCGATCAGATCGTCGATCAGCGCGGCGGTGCCCTGCTTATCGAGCTGGCCATCGGCGGAAAAAATGGTGGAGACAGGGGGAATGATTCCCGTAAACAACGCGGACTGCGGCATGAGATCTCCTTGCTGAATCATTTTGTTCTACATTATAGAACGGCGTTCATTAAATTAACGATCATACTATGACGCAGGAAAAGTGCAGGTAAATGAGAGATGAAGAGGGAGTGCGGAAAATTTAAGCTGGATCACATATTAAGGGTGCGGTCTGGTGCCCTCACCCTAACCCTCTGCCACATGGAGAGGGAACTTTTACACCCTCTCCCCTTGGGAGAGGGCTGGGGTGAGGGGAAACTACTCAACTCGCATCTTCACCACAACTTTTCGCACCTTCGCCGGCGCGCCCACCGCGCACAGCGGCTTGTGCACCTCACCCGGCCAGAACACCACAAAATCCCCTTCGCTCAGCACCACGGTTTTCTCCTGCTCGCCTTCCGGCAGGAACGCGATGTCTTTGTCCGCCAGCCAGTCGGTATCAGGCGCGCCGGGCGGCAGGGTGCTGAAGGTCATCCCCTCCTGACCCTTCATCACGATCTGAATATCCAGATAGCGCGCGTGGTACTCGGCGCGGCGCTCGGCGAACGGCTGGGTCATGTCTTCTGACACAAGATAAAACAGGCTGTTGCCGTTGACGTCGTGCTTGCCGAGCGGCGTCGCGTCGGTGACGTGGACTTTAATATGCTCGATGGCCTGTCGCAGTTCGTCAGGTAGCCAGGACTGCAGATGGTGGATGTTGCCGATAATCATCAGAAAACCCTCGATATAAAACAACGTTTCATTTTTACCTTTTATACGAGAATCCCGTCTGCCATACCAGCCCTTTTTGGACGAGGTTTGCGCGAGCGCATGTTTATCGGGAATGGTGTTAATTTGCTGTTAATCCTGCCCAGGCAATTATGCAGGGGTTATGCATAACCTCGATCGGCGCTTATCGCGCGGCTGTTCTAACCTCTTGATCATGCTCTTTAATTAACAAAACCCGTTGCCGCCTCACACTTTACTGTTTTGATAATTTGCTCTAAAAAACCATAATTATTTATTGATTTTTCTTAAGTCAAAAATAGTTAATTACGTTAATTGCATAGCCATTCTTTCCTATGAAACTTATTGTTTAAAATCAGCCACATAACAATACATGTCAAAATATTAAAGTCTACAAAATAATAACAACCTCAAATAATGCCACCGGATCATGCTTAGCTATTCACCCTTCAATAATATGAAATTAATCATTATCTGATGCGAATCATGCAAATGAAAACAAACCCCTTAATATCCATTTTCACGTGAGCAATATCACAATACAGATTATTTAACTGCCTAGTATGAATCACGAAATCAATTGAGCTTAGCCGCCATGAAATTAAATTCATCACATGGCGCATGCCCTTTTTATTCTGAAAAACAGTTAAAGGAATAATTATGGAAAAGCATTACGTCGGTTCTGAAATTGGTCAATTGCGTAGCGTTATGCTGCACCGCCCAAATTTAAGTCTGAAACGCTTAACGCCATCGAATTGCCAGGAGCTGCTTTTCGATGACGTGCTCTCGGTTGAGCGTGCGGGTGAAGAGCATGACATTTTCGCAAACACGCTGCGCGAGCAGGGTGTGGAAGTCCTGCTGTTGACCGACCTTCTGACACAAACCCTTGATATTGCAGAGGCGAAGGCTTGGCTGCTGGATACGCAAATCTCCGACTACCGCCTCGGCCCCACCTTTGCCGGCGATGTCCGCGGCTGGCTGGCGGATATGCCGCACCGCGAACTGGCGCGCAGGCTGAGCGGCGGATTAACCTACGGTGAAATTCCGGCAGCCATTAAAAATATGGTGGTGGATACCCACACGGCGAATGATTTTATTATGAAGCCGCTGCCGAACCATTTATTTACCCGCGATACCTCCTGCTGGATCTATAACGGCGTCTCTATTAACCCAATGGCCAAACCGGCCCGTCAGCGTGAAACCAATAACCTGCGGGCAATATATCGCTGGCACCCGGCGTTCGCCGACGGCGATTTTATTAAGTATTTCGGCGACGAGAATATTAATTACGACCACGCCACTTTAGAAGGCGGCGACGTATTAGTCATTGGCCGCGGCGCGGTCCTGATCGGCATGTCTGAACGCACCACCCCGCAGGGCGTGGAGTTCCTCGCCAACAGCCTGTTCAAACACCGCCAGGCCGAGCGCGTGATCGCCGTTGAGCTGCCAAAACACCGCTCCTGCATGCACCTCGACACCGTCA
This sequence comes from Enterobacter vonholyi, assembly GCF_008364555.1. Classification (GTDB taxonomy): domain Bacteria; phylum Pseudomonadota; class Gammaproteobacteria; order Enterobacterales; family Enterobacteriaceae; genus Enterobacter; species Enterobacter vonholyi. The sequence continues at coordinate 122,243 of NZ_VTUC01000010.1, read as the reverse complement.
TGACCCACATCGACGTGGACACCTTCTCCGTCTACCCGGAAGTGGTGCGCAAGGACGCCCAGTGCTGGACGCTCACCCCGGACGGACGCGGCGGCCTGCTGCGCACCCAGGAAACCGACCTGCTCCACGCCATCGAGAAAGCGCTCGGCATTAGCCAGGTGCGCCTGATCACCACCGGCGGCGACGCTTTTGAAGCGGAACGCGAGCAGTGGAACGACGCCAACAACGTCCTGACCATCCGCCCCGGCGTGGTGATCGGCTACGAGCGCAACGTCTGGACCAACGAGAAGTACGACAAAGCGGGCATCACCGTGCTGCCCATTCCGGGCGACGAACTCGGACGCGGCCGCGGCGGCGCGCGCTGCATGAGCTGCCCGCTGGAACGCGACGGAATTTAAAGGAGCCATCATGGAACGAAAACCCACTCTGGTTGTGGCCCTGGGCGGCAACGCGCTGCTCAAGCGCGGCGAGCCGCTGGAAGCGGAGATCCAGCGCCAGAACATCGAGCAGGCCGCCCGCACCATCGCCGGGCTGACGGCGCAGTGGCGCGTGGTGCTGGTGCACGGCAACGGGCCGCAGGTCGGGCTTCTGGCGCTGCAGAACAGCGCCTACGACAAAGTCACGCCCTACCCGCTGGACGTTCTCGGCGCCGAAAGCCAGGGAATGATCGGCTACATGCTCCAGCAGGCGCTGAAAAACAATCTACCGCAGCGGGAGGTGAGCGTTCTGCTCACGCAGGTGGAAGTGGACGCCGCCGACCCGGCCTTCAGCAACCCGACCAAGTACATCGGCCCGGTGTACAGCGAAGCCCAGGCAAAAACGCTGGCGACGGAGAAAGGTTGGGTGTTTAAGGCCGACGGCAGCTACGTCCGCCGCGTGGTGCCGTCACCGCAGCCGAAGCGCATCATCGAGAGCGACGCCATCACGGCGCTTATCCAGCGTGACCACCTGGTGATCTGCAACGGCGGCGGCGGCGTGCCGGTGGTGGAACACGCCAACGGCTATCGCGGCATTGAGGCAGTGATCGACAAAGACCTCTCCGCCGCCCTGCTGGCGCGCCAGATCGAGGCCGACGCCCTGCTGATCCTGACCGATGCCGACGCGGTGTACCTCGACTGGGGCAAGCCGTCCCAGCGCCCGCTGGCGCAGGTCACGCCGGAGCTGCTCAGAGGCATGCAATTCGACGCCGGATCGATGGGGCCGAAAGTGGCCGCCTGCCGCGAGTTCGTTGAAGCCTGCAATGGGATAGCCGGGATCGGCGCGCTGGCCGACGGCGCGGAGATCCTCGCGGGCGAGAAAGGCACGTTGATTCGTAACTGAACACTCATTTTAAAAAGGATTTAGCCATGACCATCAACCTGAAAAACCGCAACTTCCTCAAACTGCTGGACTACACCCCGGCGGAGATCCAGTACCTGATCGACCTCGCCATTGAGCTCAAGGCCGCCAAAAAAGCCGGGCGCGAGAAGCAAACCCTGGTCGGGAAAAACATCGCCCTGATCTTTGAAAAAACCTCCACCCGCACCCGCTGCGCCTTTGAAGTGGGCGCGTTCGACCAGGGCGCGCAGGTCACCTATCTCGGCCCAAGCGGATCGCAGATTGGCCATAAAGAGTCGATGAAAGACACCGCCCGCGTGCTGGGCCGCATGTACGACGGCATCGAATACCGCGGCTATGGTCAGGCCATCGTCGAAGAGCTGGGCGAGTACGCGGGCGTGCCGGTGTGGAACGGCCTGACCGACGAGTTCCACCCAACGCAAATTCTCGCCGACCTGATGACCATGCTGGAGCACTCCCCGGGCAAAACCCTGCCGGAGCTGAGCTTTGCCTATCTCGGCGACGCGCGCAACAACATGGGCAATTCCCTGATGGTAGGCGCGGCCAAGATGGGGATGGATATCCGCCTCGTCGCGCCGAAATCCTTCTGGCCGGAAGCGGGGCTGGTTGAGCAGTGCCGCGCCATCGCGAAAGAGACGGGCGCGCGCATCACCCTCACCGACGACGTGGAAGAAGGCGTGCAGGGGACCGATTTCCTCTACACCGACGTGTGGGTCTCCATGGGCGAGCCGAAGGAAGCCTGGGCTGAGCGCGTCAGCCTGATGAAGCCATATCAAATTAACGCCCAGGTAATGAAGGCCACCGGCAACCCGAACGTCAAATTCATGCACTGCCTGCCGGCGTTCCACAACGAACACACCAAAGTGGGCCGCGAGATCGAGATGGCGTACGGCCTGAAGGGGCTTGAAGTGACGGAAGAGGTCTTCGAATCGCCGAATTCCATCGTCTTCGACGAAGCAGAGAACCGCATGCACACCATCAAAGCGGTCATGGTGGCGACACTCGGCGACTAATCACCGCCCGGCGCGCCGCGGGTGCGCCGGGTTTAAGGAGAACATCATGGGCAAGTTCAAGTTTCCCTCCGCTTACACCATTCTCTTTTTCCTGATTGCCGTTGTGGCGGCGCTGAGCTGGGTCGTCCCCGCCGGTCAGTACCAGATGGCGATGAACGAAACCCTCGGTAAAGAAGTCCCGATTGCCGGCACCTACGCGCACGTGGCGGCACATCCGCAGGGGCTGGTTTCCGTCCTGATGGCGCCCATCGCCGGGCTGTACGATCCGGTCTCCGGCCAGGCCGGGGCGATCGACGTGGCGCTGTTTATTCTGATCATCGGGGGATTCCTCGGGATCGTCACCAAAACCGGGGCGATTGACGCCGGGATCGAGCGCGTCACCACCCGGTTACGCGGGCGGGAGGAGTGGATGATCCCGATCCTGATGGCACTGTTCGCCGCGGGCGGCACGATTTACGGCATGGCCGAAGAGTCACTGCCCTTCTATACCTTACTGGTGCCGGTGATGCTGGCCGCCCGGTTCGATCCGGTTGTCGCCGCCTCCACCGTGCTGCTCGGGGCGGGGATCGGCACGCTGGGTTCCACCATCAACCCGTTTGCCACGGTGATCGCCGCCAACGCCGCCGGGATCCCCTTTACCAACGGTATCGCCCTGCGCGTGGCGCTGCTGGTCATCGGCTGGGTCATTTGCGTGGCGTGGGTGATGCGCTATGCCCGCAAAGTCCGCCAGGATCCGTCGCTGTCGATCGTCGCGGATAAACAGGAAGAGAACCGCGCCCATTTCCTCGGCAACAAGGGCGAACAGTCGCTTGAATTCACCCCGGTGCGCAAAATCATCCTGGTGATTTTTGCCCTCGCCTTCGCGGTAATGATTTACGGCGTGGCGGTACTGGGCTGGTGGATGGCGGAGATCTCCGCGGTGTTTCTCGCCAGCGCGATTATTGTCGGCCTGATTGCCCGCATGAGCGAAGAGGAGCTGACGTCGACGTTTATCAACGGCGCGCGAGATTTGCTGGGCGTCGCGCTGATTATCGGCATCGCGCGCGGTATCGTAGTCATCATGGATAAGGGCATGATTACCCACACCATTTTGCACAGCGCTGAAGGGCTGGTCAGCGGGTTGTCGACGGTGGCGTTCATCAATGTGATGTACTGGCTGGAAGTGGTGCTGTCGTTTCTTGTGCCTTCTTCGTCCGGCCTGGCCGTTCTGACGATGCCGATCATGGCGCCGCTTGCCGATTTCGCTAACGTCAACCGCGACCTGGTGGTGACGGCTTACCAGTCGGCCTCCGGCATCGTTAATCTCGTCACGCCCACTTCTGCCGTCGTGATGGGCGGGCTGGCTATCGCCCGGGTGCCTTACGTGCGCTATCTGAAATGGGTGGCGCCGCTGCTGGCGATCCTGACGGTGGTGATTATGGTGGCGTTAAGTCTGGGGGCGTTGTTGTAATTTGCCGGATGGCGCTGCGCTTATCCGGCCTACGGATCGGTGCGGTGCCACCGGTTATTTCGGGAACTGATATGGGAACTATGATGGATTACGAAGAGTACTCTCCCAAAGAGCAACTACAGCTGACGGTCTGCCAGCGCCTGATCGCAGAAAAGAGTTACCTCTCTCAGGAGGAGATCCGCCGGGATTTACAGGAGCGTGGTTTTGAGACCATCAGCCAGTCCACCGTTTCACGTCTGCTTAAATTGCTCGGTGTCATAAAAATTCGAAATGCCAAAGGGCTAAAGATTTATTCGCTGAATCCCCAGCTGCGCCCTGCCCCCGACGCCGCGCGTACCGTGTCCGAAATGGTGGTCAGCGTCGAGCATAATAGCGAGTTTATCCTTGTTCATACCGTCGCCGGATATGGCCGCGCGGTGGCGCGTATTCTGGATTATCACCAGCTTCCGGAAATTTTAGGCGTGGTGGCCGGCAGCAGTATCGTCTGGGTCGCTCCCCGGCTCGTGAAGCGCACCGCGCTGGTGCATAAGCAAATTAATTATTTACTCAGAACGCATTAATATTCACAAAGAACCGTTTGCATTGAGTAAAGCGTGCATTAAATCGCTTGATCCGAAAAGCGAGCTGCGTATAATGCCCGACAATTTGCCGGGAGGAAGCATGGTCAAGCGTGTACGACATAACGTCTTACCGCGTCTGAAATCAGACGCTGGCCTGCCGTTTTTCTTCCCGTTGCTAAACCTATTCCCAGAGCCCCTCATTTGAGGGGCTTTTTTTTGCCCGGCGTCAGGAGATAAACATGAATCCGCTTTATCAAAAACACATCATTTCCATAAACGACCTCAGCCGTGAAGAGCTGGAACTGGTTCTGGAAACCGCGGCAAAACTGAAGGCCAATCCGCAACCGGAGCTGCTGAAGCACAAGGTGATTGCGAGCTGCTTCTTTGAAGCCTCAACCCGCACCCGCCTCTCCTTTGAGACCTCCATGCACCGCCTGGGCGCGAGCGTGGTGGGCTTCTCGGACAGCAGCAACACGTCGCTGGGTAAAAAAGGCGAGACCCTGGCGGATACCATTTCAGTGATTAGCACCTACGTCGACGCAATTGTGATGCGTCATCCACAGGAGGGCGCGGCGCGCCTCGCGACCGAGTTCTCCGGCGGCATTCCGGTGCTGAACGCCGGTGACGGTGCCAACCAGCACCCAACGCAGACGCTGCTGGACCTGTTCACCATTCAGGAGACGCAGGGCAAACTTGAGAACCTGAACATCGCCATGGTTGGCGACCTGAAATACGGCCGCACCGTTCACTCCCTGACCCAGGCGCTGGCGAAATTTAACGGCAACCGCTTCTTCTTCATCGCCCCGGACGCGCTGGCGATGCCGCAGTACATTCTCGACATGCTGGACGAGAAAGGCATTCAGTGGAGCCTGCATGCCAGCATCGAAGAGGTGATGAGCCACGTGGATATTCTCTACATGACCCGCGTGCAGAAAGAGCGTCTGGACCCGTCCGAATATGCCAACGTGAAGGCGCAGTTCGTGCTGCGCGCCAGCGACCTCGAGGGCGCGCGCGACAACATGAAGGTCCTGCATCCGCTGCCGCGCATCGATGAGATCACCACAGACGTGGATAAAACGCCGCACGCCTGGTACTTCCAGCAGGCCGGGAACGGCATCTTCGCCCGCCAGGCGTTACTGGCACTGGTTCTGAATCGCGAATTGGCACTGTAAGGGGAAACGACCATGACACACGATAACAAACTCCAGGTTGAAGCCATCAAGCGCGGCACCGTGATTGACCACATCCCTGCGCAGGTGGGCTTTAAGCTGCTGACGCTGTTCAAACTGACGGAAACCGACCAGCGCATCACCATCGGCCTGAACCTACCGTCGGGCGAGATGGGCCGCAAAGACCTGATTAAAATCGAGAATACCTTCCTGACCGACGAGCAGGTCAACCAGCTGTCGCTGTACGCACCGGACGCCACCGTCAACCGCATCGACGAGTATGAAGTGGTCGGTAAATCCCGCCCGAGCCTGCCGGATCGCATTGAAAGCGTGCTGGTCTGCCCGAACAGCAACTGCATCAGTCACGCTGAGCCGGTTTCCTCCAGCTTTGCAGTGAAAAAACGCGCCGATGACATCGCACTCAAATGCAAATACTGCGAAAAAGAGTTTTCTCATTATGTGGTGCTGGCCAACTAATTGAGGTTGGTAATGAAATCCCGGCTGTTATAATGGCCGGGAACATTCTTAACGCTGTAATTCTGGAGAAAACATGAGCAAAGTACTCGCGACGGAAAATGCACCAGCGGCTATCGGCCCTTACGTTCAGGGCGTTGATCTGGGTAACATGATCATCACTTCCGGGCAGATCCCGGTGAACCCAAAAACCGGCGCGGTGCCGGAAGATGTCGCGGCACAGGCGCGTCAGTCGCTGGAAAACGTGCAGGCTATCGTTGAATCTGCCGGTCTGAAAGTAGGTGATATCGTGAAAACTACCGTTTTCGTGAAAGATCTGAACGATTTCGCGACCGTTAACGCCACCTACGAAGCGTTCTTCACCGAGCACAACGCCACCTTCCCGGCGCGCTCCTGCGTGGAAGTGGCCCGTCTGCCAAAAGACGTGAAAATTGAAATCGAAGCGATCGCCGTACGTCGCTAATTCGCTTTGGCGATAAAAAAGGCAGCCGAGGCTGCCTTTTTTGTTGCTTGCTACTGATTCCGCGTCGCCCTGAGCAGCGTCTCCAGCGGATATACCGCCGCAATCACCACCTCGTCCTGCACCTTCGCCGCGTTATCCAGCTCGCTCTGAATCGACGCGATCTCTTTATCATCCAGCGTCCCCTGGCGCGCCACCAGATCCGTCAGCCTCAGGCCAATCGTGGCCAGCTTATCCACCTCCTGGATCACCGGCTTCATCGCCTTGAGCTGATAGCTGTTTTCGCTTAACGCCAGCGCGTCGCTGGTGTTGCTCTGCCAGCGGTTAAACACGTGGCGCAGGGCGTCGGCGCTTTCCGTATCTTCCGCATCGCTCACCAGACGGTCCGCCCATTTGTGCATCTGGCGCACGGTGGCGCTTTCGGCGTTCAGCGCATCGGCGAAGCGGTTGAGCGGCTCGAACTGATGATAATTTCCCGCCTGGAACTTCAGGTGCTGGCGGGTGTAATACTGCGCGGGCTCTACCGCCTGAGCGAGGATCTGCAGCGGCAGCGTGTCGGCATTACCGGCAAGGCGCGTGAACTGCACCTGCTGCTGGGTATGCTGCTGCAGCCCAACCGACACCGTCGACCAGCTGTCCATCGCCTGCAGGCGGGTGTACATGTTATCGACGTCGTTGACGTCCTGCGCGGACCACAGCCGCTCTGCCACCGCGAAGGTGCGCGGCCACAGGCGAATATCCAGCACTGGCGCCACCACGTTTTCCGCCCACAGCGCGGCTTCACCGCCGAGCAGGTTGGCCTGGTTCGCCGCGTCCGGCACGACCGGCGGAATGCCTTTCGGCACCTCGTCCAGACGCGTGCCGCTGATTGGGTAGCGCGTATTCCCGACAAGGAAATAACCGGCGAGTTTGTCGTTATCGACGGTGACGACAGGGCGCGTTTCGCCCATCCACGTATCAACGGTAAATGTGACCTGGCTATCATCGCGCCATTCGATGTTCTGCACCGCGCGGCGGGATTTCCCGGCAAAATCAATAAACCCGCGCCAGCCGGCATCCCCTTTCACCAGCGTGAAGCTCCCCTCCACCGGCTTGCCCTTCAGGCGCGGCATGGAAAAGGCCCAGCTCTGGACGCTGTCGGTGTCGGCAATCACATCCACGCCGTTCAGCCCCTGCGGGACAATTTCGTTGCGGTAGTGATAGGCGGTGGACTGGGGCTGGTCGAGATAGAAACCGGTGGAGAGAATGCCCTTGTAGCCGTTCTGCGCCACCTGCCCCAGCGCGTCCTGACCCTGCCAGGACTGGATCAGAATGCTTTTCGGCAGATCGGGATGGTAGATCTCATCCCAGCCGACCATCTGGCGGCGATGCTTCTCGAGGATCGTTTCCAGCCTGCGGTTGAAGTAAGCCTGCAGCGCGTGGCTGTCCGCCAGCCTGTTGTCGCGCATAAACTGCTGGATGGCCGGGTTCGCTTTCCACTGGCTATCGTCCACCTCATCACCGCCGATGTGCAGATACGGATCGGGGAAGATCGCCGCCAGTTCGCTGACCATCGCGTCGGCAAAAGCGTAAGTTGCGTCTTTGGTGGGATCGAGAACCGGCTTCAGCACGCCCCAGTGGCGCTCCATGGCGTACGGCCCCGGGGCGCTCATCAGCTCCGGGTAGGCCACGGCAATCGCCGAGGCGTGGCCCGGCATATCGATCTCCGGCACCACGCGGATACCGCGTTCGGCGGCGTAACGCACCACCTCACGCATCAGCTCAGGCGTGTAGAACAGCCCGTCGCTGGCAAGCTGCGTCAGCTTAGGGTAGCGCTTCGAGCTGAAGCGCCAGCCCTGGTCGTCGGTTAAGTGCCAGTGCAGCACGTTGAGCTTCGCCGCAGCCATGCCGTCGATCTGGCGTTTGATATCCGGCAGCGGGATAAAGTGACGTGCCGAATCGAGCAGCAGCCCGCGCCACGGGAAGCGCGGCGAATCTTCAATGGTAACCCACGGGATCGAGGTGTTTTCCGCCCCGTTCTGCATCAGCTGGAGCAGGGTTTCCATGGCGCGCAGCGCGCCGAAGCGGGTGTTGGCGGAGATATTCACCCCGCTGGCGTCCACCGTGAGCTTATAGGTTTCATCGCTGTCCGGCAGCGGCTGCGGCTTGACCTTTTTGGCAATCGCGATGCGGATAGTTGGTTTGTCTGGCTTTTCAGCCTGAGGCTGCAGCGTCCAGCCGGTTTGCAGGGCGATGCGCTGGCGCAGGCGGTTGACGGCGTCACCGAGATCGTCCCCGCTGACGCTAATGGATACGTTGTTGCTGAGCACCAGCGCGCCCTGAGTCGTCGGGCGTTCGACCTTGGCAGGCCAGGGCATTAAAGGGAGATCCCCTGCCGGGGCGGCAAAGGCAGAGGCGCCGAGCATCAGCCCGGCGGTTAAGAGACTGTACCGTAACATGAATGTTCCTTATCTGACGGGCCAAATAAAGGCAAAACATTCTGTTAACATGCGCTCAATTTGTCGTCAAGCGAATGCGCCGACGGAGATCACAGGTTATTGAATTTGGGAGGAAAGCTATTGCCCGGTGGCGCTGCGCTTACCGGGCCTACGTTTCGGGAGTAGGCCGGGTAAGGCGAAGCCGCCACCCGGCAAACATAACTTACTGCCACCCATACCGACGCGCATAGAACCCTTTCACCATCTGCGTCAGCACCATATAACCGGCGAGGATCGCCACCAGCCAAGGGAAGTAGCTCAGCGGCAGCGCCTGCAGCTGCAGGTAGCTTGCCAGCGGTGAGAACGGCAGCGCGATGCCCAGCGCCATCACAATCCCCGTCATCACAATCAGCGGCCACGCGGCACGGCTCTGGATGAACGGAATGCGGCGGGTGCGGATCATATGCACAATTAGCGTCTGCGACAGCAGGCCTACCACGAACCAGCCGGACTGGAACAGCGTCTGATGTTCCGGCGTGTTGGCATGGAACACAAACCACATCAGGCAGAAGGTCAGGATGTCGAAGATGGAGCTGATCGGGCCAAAGAACAGCATGAAGCGCCCAAGATCTGCCGGGTTCCAGTGCTGCGGCTTCTGGATCTGCTCGTCGTCCACGTTATCAAACGGAATCGCCACCTGAGACACGTCGTACATCAGGTTCTGGATCAGCAGGTGCAGCGGCAGCATCGGCAGGAACGGCAGAAACGCGCTCGCCACCAGCACGCTGAAGACGTTACCGAAGTTAGAGCTGGCGGTCATTTTGATGTACTTGAGCATGTTGGCAAAGGTACGGCGACCTTCAATCACGCCCTCCTCCAGCACCATCAGGCTCTTTTCCAGCAGAATGATATCCGCAGCTTCGCGGGCGATGTCCACCGCCCCGTCGACGGAAATACCGATATCCGCCGCACGCAGCGCGGGCGCGTCGTTAATGCCGTCGCCCATAAAGCCCACCACGTGCCCTTCGCGCTTGAGCAGGGTGACGATGCGCTCTTTGTGCATCGGCGTCAGGCGGGCAAACAGCGTGGTACGCTGGGCAAGCTTCGCCAGCTCTTCATCAGAGAGATGTTCAATATCGCTCCCCACCACCACGTCGCCTGCGTCCAGCCCCACTTCATGGCACACTTTAGCCGCCACCAGCTCGCTGTCGCCGGTGAGAATTTTGACGGTAATACCGCTCGCCTTCAGCGCCTTCAGCGCCGGTGCGGTGGTCTCTTTCGGCGGGTCGAGGAAGGCGATGTAACCCTCGAGGATCAGATCGGATTCGTCAATACGCTGGTAATCACCCTCGCGCGCGGGCAGGAACTTGCTCGCGACCGCCACCACGCGCAGCCCCTGACGGTTCAGGTTATCGGTGACGCGCCTGATGCGGCGCAGCATGGTGTCGTCCAGCGGCACGATGTCGCCGTTATAGCGAACCTGCGTAGACACGTTGAGGATCTCCTGCAGCGCGCCTTTGCAGATCAGCTGGTGGACGTCCTGCTGCTCGCTCACCACCACCGACATGCGGCGGCGCTCGAAGTCGAACGGGATCTCATCCACCTTCTGCCAGCGGCCGGAGAGCGTGCGGGCTGATTCCTCATCCACCCCTTCCAGCACCGCAACGTCGAGCAGGTTTTTCAGCCCGGTCTGATAATGGCTGTTCAGCCACGCGCTGTGAAGGACGCGCTCGCTGGTTTTGCCGGAGATATCGGTGTGGTTCTCCAGCACGATTTTGTCCTGCGTCAGGGTGCCGGTTTTATCGGTACAAAGGATGTCCATCGCGCCAAAGTTCTGGATGGCGTCGAGATGTTTGACGATCACCTTCTGTTTAGAGAGCTTCACCGCCCCGCGCGCCAGCGTGGAGGTGACGATCATCGGCAGCATTTCCGGCGTTAAGCCGACCGCCACGGAGAGCGCAAACAGCGCCGCTTCCCACCAGTCGCCTTTGGTGTAGCCGTTGATCAGCAGCACGATTGGCGTCATCACCATCATAAAGCGGATCAGCAGCATGCTGACGCGGCCAATTCCTTTCTGGAAGGCATTCGGCTCGCTCTCCTGCTCGCTGACGCGTCCGGCAAGCTGACCAAACCAGGTGTTGCCCCCGGTAGCGGTGACAATCGCCTGCGCCGTACCGCTGACCACCGTGGTGCCCATAAAGCACAGGGTGTCGCACTCGAGCGGATTCATCTGCTGCGGGTCGCGGCTGCGCGCCACCTTTTCAACGGGCAGGGATTCCCCGGTAAGGGAGGCCTGCGCGACGAACAGATCGCGCGCCTGGATGATGCGTAAATCCGCCGGGATCATGTCACCCGCGGCCAGCTTCACCAGATCGCCCGGCACCAGCTGGTCGATCGGCAGCTCCACCCAGGCGTTTTCGCCGAGATCGTTAATCACCCGCGAGACGGTCGCGGTGTTGCTGACCATCGCCTTCAGGGCGTCCGCCGCTTTGGTGGAGCGCGCCTCCTGAATAAAGTTCAGCAGCGTGGAGATACCCACCATCAGGGCAATGACGCCTGCGGCAAACAGATCTTCCGTCGCGTAGGAGATGAGGCCGAGCACGGTCAGCAGCAGGTTGAACGGGTTGCGGTAGCAGAGCCACAGATGCACCCACCACGGAGACGGCTTTTGCGCCGGGATCTGGTTATCGCCATGCACGGCGCGGATTTTTTCCACTTCTGCCGCGTTCAGCCCTTCCGGATGTCCGCCAAAGGCCCTCCAGACTTCGTTTTCATCCATCGCCGCCACGTTCAGGCAGCGTTCGGTCAGGGACGCGGGGATCGCCGCCCCCGCCATGTTTTTGGCATTAGGCAGCGGGTCGCGCTGAACAAGACGGTGTGGCAGGTGGCGGCTCAGCAGGGCCTGCAGCTGCCGGGTGATATTTTTAAACATAGTCATTCCTCCGCATCCGCCAGGGCGGATGCAGCAATTCCTTCAGGCGTGGCAAAGCCGTACCTGAGAGGCACTTAATTTTTCAAGCAGGAACGTTTAAGACGTTGCTGCCTCACGCCGGTGAGACAGCAAAAGCTGGCTTACCGGAAAGAACGCATTCTCCCGTTCAGGAGAGGTGTGGGATCGGGATCCATGAAGCCTCCGGTAAGTAAAAAACAGGGTGTCGCCGCGTAGTCCAGGGATTTAGGCATACCCTTTATGACGATTCGGGCGGTATTATACCCCCCTGCAAATAAACCGAAAGTAAACCAGACTTTGCCCATAGCGAAATCGCGCTATAGCATTAGGCTCAATTCACTACATCGTCGTTGTTACAGGGAATACAGCATGCAGAACCGTCTTACGATTAAAGACATCGCGCGTTTAAGCGGCGTGGGGAAATCGACCGTCTCACGCGTGCTGAATAACGAAAGCGGCGTCAGCGAACGCACCCGCGAGCGCGTCGAGGCGGTTATGAATCAGCACGGTTTTTCCCCTTCCCGCTCCGCGCGCGCCATGCGCGGGCAGAGTGACAAAGTCGTCGCCATCATTGTCTCGCGTCTGGACTCTCTGTCTGAAAACCTCGCCGTGCAGACGATGCTGCCCGCCTTCTACGAGCAGGGATATGATCCGATCATGATGGAGAGCCAGTTCTCGCCACAGCTGGTGGAAGAGCATCTGGGCATGCTCCAGCGGCGCAACATTGACGGCGTGGTGCTGTTCGGCTTTACCGGCATCAAAGACGAGATGCTAAAACCCTGGCAGCCGTCGCTGGTTCTGCTGGCACGCGATGCCCACGGGTTTGCCTCCGTCTGCTATGACGACGAGGGCGCGATTATCACCCTGATGCAGCGCCTGTTTGACGAAGGCCATCGCCACATCAGCTTCCTCGGCGTCCCGCACGCGGACGTCACCACCGGCAAGCGTCGTCATGAGGCCTACCTGGCCTTTTGCAAAAAGCACAATCTTTCCGCCGTGGCCTCCCTGCCGGGTCTGGGCATGAAGCAGGGCTACGAGCAGGTCGCCAGCGTACTGACGCCGCAGACCACCGCGCTGGTGTGCGCCACGGATACCCTTGCACTGGGTGCCAGCAAATATCTGCAGGAGCAGCGTATCGATAACCTGCAGGTGGCGAGCGTCGGCAGCACGCCGCTGATGAAGTTCCTGCACCCGGAGATCATCACCGTCGACCCGGGCTACGCCGAATCCGGCAGACAGGCCGCCGCGCAGCTGATCGAGCAGATAAACGGGCGCGCTGAGCCGCGTCAGATCGTCATTCCCGCTCACCTTTCGTAATCGCCATAAAACAGATTATTGTGATCTTCGCCCGATTTCGGGAACGTTCCCATTTTCGCCGTCACGCTGAAGGAGTAGGCTTGCGCTCAGGTCATTCCCCCCCTCACCATCTGTCATGAGGTTTCATGATGAGTAAAGTCAAACAAGCAGATATCGATCGGCTGATCGTCCTGGTCGGCGGCCGCGAAAACATCGCCACCGTCAGCCATTGCATTACCCGCCTGCGCTTCGTGCTGAACGATCCGGCCAAAGCCAACCCGAAGGCCATTGAAGAACTTTCCATGGTCAAAGGCTGCTTCACCAACGCCGGTCAGTTCCAGGTCGTGATTGGTACCGAAGTGGGCGATTACTATCAGGCTCTGCTGGCGACAACCGGGCACTCCTCCGCCGATAAAGAGCAGGCGAAGAAGGCCGCGCGCCAGAACATGAAGTGGCACGAGCAGCTGATTTCCCACTTCGCGGAAATTTTCTTCCCGCTGCTGCCCGCGCTGATCAGCGGAGGCTTGATCTTAGGCTTCCGTAACGTCATCGGCGATGTGCCGATGAGCGACGGTAAAACCCTGGCGCAGATGTATCCGGCGCTGAAAACCGTTTACGATTTCCTGTGGCTGATTGGCGAGGCGATCTTCTTCTATCTGCCGGTCGGGATTTGCTGGTCCGCGGTGCGTAAAATGGGCGGCACGCCGATTCTCGGAATCGTGCTGGGCGTCACGCTGGTCTCTCCACAGTTAATGAACGCTTACTTACTTGGTCAGCAGGTGCCTGAGGTGTGGAACTTCGGCCTGTTTACCATCGCCAAAGTGGGCTATCAGGCTCAGGTCATTCCGGCCCTGCTGGCGGGTCTAGCGCTGGGCTTTATTGAAACGCGCCTGAAACGCATCGTGCCGGATTACCTCTATCTGGTGGTGGTGCCGGTCTGCTCGCTGATCCTGGCGGTGTTTCTGGCGCACGCCTTTATCGGTCCGTTTGGCCGCATGATTGGCGACGGCGTGGCCTTCGCGGTGCGTCACCTGATGACCGGCAGCTTCGCGCCAATCGGTGCCGCGCTGTTTGGCTTCCTGTACGCCCCGCTGGTGATCACCGGCGTGCATCAGACCACGCTAGCCATTGATATGCAGATGATCCAGAGCCTCGGCGGCACACCGGTCTGGCCGATTATCGCCCTGTCTAACATTGCTCAGGCGTCAGCGGTGACCGGCATCATTATCGTCAGCCGCAAGCACAACGAACGCGAGATCTCCGTTCCGGCGGCCATCTCCGCCTACCTCGGCGTCACCGAACCGGCGATGTACGGTATCAACCTGAAATACCGCTTCCCGATGCTCTGCGCGATGATCGGTTCCGGTCTGGCTGGCCTGGTGTGCGGACTGAACGGCGTAATGGCAAACGGGATTGGCGTCGGCGGCCTGCCGGGCATCCTCTCCATCCAGCCCGCTTACTGGCAGGTGTTCGCCCTGGCAATGGCCATCGCCATTATCGTCCCAATGGCGCTGACCACCGTGGTTTACCAGCGTAAGTTCCGTCAGGGCTCGCTGCAGATTGTTTAACTCTCTCTTTCGGGGCGCAGTTGCGCCCCTTCGCATTTGCAGGAACACACTATGAATACCCTTCCTCACTGGTGGCAAAACGGCGTTATCTACCAGATTTACCCCAAGAGTTTCCAGGACACCACCGGCAGCGGCACCGGCGATCTGCGCGGCGTGACGCAGCGTCTGGACTACCTGAAAACCCTCGGCATCGACGCCATCTGGCTGACGCCGTTTTATATCTCCCCGCAGGTGGACAACGGCTACGACGTGGCAAACTACACCGCCATCGACCCGGCCTACGGCACGCTGGATGATTTCGACGAGCTGGTCGCTGAGGCGCACGCGCGCGGCATTCGCATCGTGCTGGACATGGTGTTTAACCACACCTCCACGCAGCACGCCTGGTTCCGCGAATCGCTGAACAAAGCGAGCCCGTACCGCCAGTTCTACATCTGGCGAGACGGCACGCCGGAGCAGTTGCCCAATAACTGGCGCTCCAAGTTTGGCGGCAACGCCTGGCGCTGGCACGCGGAGAGCGAGCAGTATTACCTGCACCTTTTCGCGCCGGAGCAGGCCGATCTCAACTGGGAAAACCCGGCGGTGCGCGCCGAGCTGAAAAAGGTGTGCGAGTTCTGGGCCGACCGCGGTGTCGACGGCTTGCGCCTCGACGTCATTAACCTGATTTCGAAAGATCAGGATTTCCCGAATGACGAGACGGGCGACGGTCGCCGCTTCTACACAGACGGGCCGCGCATCCACGAATATCTGCAGGAAATGAGCCGCGACGTCTTCACCCCGCGCAACCTGATGACGGTGGGCGAGATGTCCTCGACCTCGCTGGAAAACTGCCAGCAGTACGCGTCGCTCGACGGGCGCGAGCTGTCGATGACCTTTAACTTCCACCACCTGAAGGTGGACTACCCGGGCGGCGAAAAGTGGACGCTGGCGAAGCCGGACTTCGTGGCGCTCAAAACCCTCTTCCGCCACTGGCAGCAGGGGATGCACAACAAAGCCTGGAACGCGCTGTTCTGGTGTAACCACGATCAGCCGCGCATCGTGTCGCGCTTCGGTGACGAAGGAGAATACCGGGTTTACGCCGCGAAGATGCTCGGCATGGTGCTGCACGGCATGCAGGGCACGCCGTATATCTATCAGGGTGAAGAGCTTGGCATGACCAACCCGCACTTCAGCCGCATCACCGATTACCGCGACGTGGAAAGCCTGAACATGTTCGCGGAACTGCGCGCCAGCGGCCGCGAGCCGGATGAATTACTGGCGATTCTGGCGAGTAAGTCTCGCGACAACGGGCGAACCCCAATGCAGTGGGACGCGTCGCACAACGCGGGCTTTACCGAGGGCGAACCGTGGATTGGTGTCTGCGATAATTACGAAACCGTGAACGCCCGCTCGGCGCTCGACGATGCGGATTCCGTCTTCTATACCTATCAGTCGCTGATTAGCCTGCGCAAAACCCTGCCGGTGCTGACGTGGGGAGATTATGAAGATCTCCTGCCGGAGCATCCTTCTCTGTGGTGCTATCGCCGCCAGTGGCAGGGACAGACCCTGATTGTTGCGGCAAACCTGAGTAATACGCCTCAGGAATGGCAGACAGACCTTCTCAGCGGTAAGTTGCAGGTGCTGATGAGTAACTACCCGACACCGCAAACGACGTCGCTGCGTCCGTTTGAAGCCGTCTGGTGGTTACAGCAGTAGCATTCCCTGCCGGGTGTGGCTCAGCACCCGGCTTACTTAACTGTTTTTGTTGAGTAATTAATCAGATTTTTCTCTCGCGCCTTTACAATCGCTGAAGCGCCCGTCGTTTGTACTCTCGTTTTTTTACTTTGTTCTGCATCAAATAAATCGCAAACATGTTTGATGCAAATCACTATATGTAGCACTTAAAATGCACGCCAACCCAACATCTTGTATTTATCGTCTACTATTCCAACAACAAGACGGCGCTTACGCTGGCCGGAATTGTGGATAACACGAGCTGGGAACGCGGGAAGTCTTTGGCCTGGCGGGGAATACGCCCGGAGAAGACTTCTCCACCTCTGTGGATAACCTGTTTTCAAAAAATGGAGTGATCATGACACCGCATGTGATGAAACGTGATGGCTGTAAAGTGCCGTTTAAATCAGAGCGCATCCAGGAAGCCATTCTGCGTGCAGCTAAAGCAGCGGGAGTCGATGACGCAGATTACTGCGCCACCGTCGCAGAAGTCGTTAGCAGCCAGATGAACGAACGCAGCCAGGTCGATATCAACGAGATCCAGACCGCGGTTGAGAACCAGCTGATGGCGGGGCCTTACAAGCAGCTGGCGCGCGCCTACATTGAGTACCGCCACGATCGTGACGTGCAGCGTGAGAAGCGCGGGCGTCTGAACCAGGAGATCCGTGGTCTGGTAGAGCAGACCAACTCTGCCCTGCTCAATGAAAACGCCAACAAAGACAGTAAAGTGATCCCGACCCAGCGCGACCTGCTGGCCGGCATCGTCGCCAAACACTATGCCCGTCAGCATCTGCTGCCGCGCGACGTAGTCTCTGCGCACGAGCGCGGCGAAATTCACTACCACGATCTCGACTATTCGCCGTTCTTCCCGATGTTCAATTGCATGCTGATCGACCTGAAAGGGATGCTGACCCACGGTTTTAAAATGGGTAACGCAGAGATTGAACCGCCAAAATCCATCTCCACCGCCACCGCGGTCACGGCGCAGATCATCGCCCAGGTCGCCAGCCATATTTATGGCGGCACCACCATTAACCGCATTGATGAAGTGCTGGCCCCGTTCGTGACGGCAAGCTTCAACAAGCATCGTAAAACGGCCGAAGAGTGGCAGATCCCGGACGCTGACGGCTACGCCCATTCCCGCACCGAGAAAGAGTGCTACGATGCCTTCCAGTCGCTGGAATATGAGGTGAACACGCTGCACACCGCCAACGGCCAGACGCCGTTTGTGACCTTCGGTTTTGGCCTGGGCACCAGCTGGGAATCACGCCTGATCCAGCAGTCGATCCTTCGCAACCGTATTTCCGGCCTCGGCAAGAACCGCAAAACGGCGGTGTTCCCGAAACTGGTGTTCGCCATCCGCGACGGCCTCAACCACAAGTTTGGCGATCCGAACTACGACATAAAACAGCTGGCGCTGGAGTGCGCGAGCAAGCGCATGTATCCGGACATCCTGAACTACGACCAGGTTGTGAAAGTTACCGGTTCGTTTAAAACGCCAATGGGCTGCCGCAGCTTCCTCGGCGTGTACGAGGATGAAAACGGCGAGCAGATCCACGACGGGCGCAACAACCTGGGCGTCATCAGCCTCAACCTGCCGCGCATCGCGCTGGAGGCGAAAGGTAATGAAGCTGAGTTCTGGAAACTACTGGATGAACGTCTGCAGCTGGCGCGTAAGGCGCTGATGACCCGTATCGCCCGTCTGGAAGGGGTGAAAGCCCGCGTCGCGCCGATCCTTTATATGGAAGGGGCCTGTGGCGTACGCCTGAAAGCGGACGATGACGTGTCTGAGATCTTCAAAAACGGTCGCGCGTCCATTTCGCTGGGCTATATCGGTATTCACGAAACCATCAACGCGCTGTTTGGCGACACGCACATGTACGACAGCGAAGCCCTGCGCGAAAAAGGGATCGCCATCGTTCAGCGCCTGCGCGACGCGGTAGACCAGTGGAAAGAGGAAACTGGCTACGGATTTAGCCTCTACAGCACGCCGAGTGAGAACCTGTGCGACCGCTTCTGCCGTCTGGACACCGCTGAGTTCGGGATTGTGGAAGGCGTGACCGACAAAGGGTATTACACCAACAGCTTCCACCTCGACGTCGAGAAGAAGGTCAACCCGTACGACAAGATCGACTTCGAAGCGGCGTATCCGCCGATCGCCAGCGGCGGCTTCATCTGCTACGGCGAGTACCCGAACATTCAGCACAACCTGAAGGCGCTGGAGGACGTGTGGGATTACAGCTACCAGCACGTGCCGTATTACGGGACCAACACGCCCATCGACGAATGCTACGAATGCGGCTTTACCGGTGAGTTTGAATGTACCAGTAAAGGCTTCACCTGCCCGAAATGCGGCAACCACGATGCGGCCCGCGTATCCGTGACCCGTCGCGTATGCGGCTATCTCGGTAGCCCGGACGCGCGTCCGTTTAACGCCGGCAAGCAGGAAGAGGTGAGGCGTCGCGTGAAGCATTTGGGGAATGGGCAGATCGGTTAATCCTCAGCCACGTTAATGCCCGGTGGCGCTGCGCTTACCGGGCCTACGGACCGCTCTCTTTTGTAGGCCGGGTAAGCGCAGCGCCACCCGGCGTGGTTATTCGCTATGAACTATCACCAGTACTACCCTGTCGACATCGTCAACGGCCCCGGCACCCGCTGCACCCTGTTTGTTTCAGGCTGCGTCCATGAATGCCCCGGCTGCTACAACAAAAGCACCTGGCGACTCAATTCTGGCATGCCGTTCACCGCGGAGATTGAAGATAAAATCATCAGCGACCTGAATGACACGCGTATTCACCGCCAGGGGATTTCGCTCTCCGGCGGCGATCCGCTGCACCCGCAAAACGTGCCGGATATCCTGAAGCTGGTGAAGCGCATTCGTGCAGAGTGTGCGGGAAAAGATATCTGGGTCTGGACAGGCTACAGGCTGGATGAACTGAATACGCAGCAGATGGAAGTGGTGGATCTGATTAACGTGCTGGTCGACGGCAAGTTCGTGCAGGATTTAAAAGACCCGTCTTTGATCTGGCGCGGCAGCAGTAACCAGGTAGTGCATCATCTGCGATGAGCAAAGGCGGATGTTATCCGTCCGCCCTTACCTCAAAACCGACTCAAACTCTCCATAGCCACCGCCTTAAACCCGGCAAAATCTCCGCAGCTAGAGAGCCGCGACATCGCCCGCTCGCGCAGGAAGGTGACGAAGATATCGTAAATCGCCATCGCCTCTTCGTACTCGCTTTTGCTGATGGCGAGCAGGAAGATAACGTGCGCGGTTTCGTCGCCCCACTGAACGCCTTGCGGGGCGAGCACGGTGTAGACCACCGTTTTCTGCGCCAGCAGGCCGAGGGAGTGCGGGAGCGCAATGCCGTCGCCGAGCATGGTGCTGACGATGGCTTCACGCTCAACAACCGAATCCAGAAACTCCGCGCCGACAAAGCCTTCTGCCTCAAGCTGTTCACACAGCTCGCGGAAGAGCGTCTGCTGATCGATTGGCTTGTCGATAATGCGGAAATGGGCCGCGTCGAAGTATTTATCCAGCATCCACGGGCGGGTGCGGTCCACGAGCACCAGTTTGCCAATCTGTTCTAACTGATAGTCGGTCGGGAACGGGGCGATCGTTACTACCGGTTTCGACTTTTCGCTGACGCGTGCGGTGGCTATCACAAAGTCTTCGCCAATGGTTTCCGCAACCTCGTACTCGCGCAGGGTGAGCGTGCGCGTCACCTCAATCTGCGGATATTTACGCTGCAGCACCGCCTCAATCATGCGGACCATCGCGTTACCGGCGTCGCATACCAGCAGCACTCGCGGCTGGCGCTGGTAGCCGATGTTGTAGTGGCGCTCCAGCCCGACGCCAATATGCAGCACCAGGAAGCCAATCTCGTTTTCGCTGATCGCATACGGCGTGTATTTGCCCCAGCTCGACACCGCCGCCAGCGTCATATCCCACGCCATCGGGTAGTGCTGCTTGATGTTATCCAGCAGCGGATTGGGGATCATGATTTGATACCGCACGCGGGTGATCATGGTTTTGATGTGCGTGAGCAGATCCGCGTGCAGCTGCGCGTCGCTGAGCAGGTTGTAGTTATAGTGAGTGTTGATATAGCGCAGGATGTAGTTGACCAGCGCCTCGTCGTCGTCAGCGTTAATGGCGCTAGGCGCGATCTCCTGAATCTGCCGCGCCGCAATGTGCACGCACAGCCAGCTCTCCTCTGATGGCGAAAGCGCCTTGCCCGCCAGCTGCTGGATGGTGACGGCGATATCCTTAGCCGCCTCGCGCACGTTCTCTTCCACGTCTTCGGCGTGGAATTCCGGCAGCGGATAGCCCTCGCTGATGCGCCGTACCGACACCGCGCAGTACAGGCGCAGGAACAGCTCGCCTTCATCGGTCAGGCGAATGTGGTGACGCGTCAGGGCGTCGTGCAGCACCGGCACCATCTGCTCCGCCACACCCGCATTTAGCGCCACGTCGGTCACCAGCGGGTTCAGGCTGTCCTGCTGCGCCAGCTCCCAGAGCAGATCGGTCAGGCACGCGCGGGTCGACATCTCGCTGCCAAACAGCTTCATGCCGTGGCGCGGACGCGTTTCCAGCGTCAGGTTATAGCGATGGAACCACTCGCGGACTTCGGCCATGTCGCTTTGCAGCGTGGCGCGGCTGACAAACCACTCGTCCGCCAGATCCTCCAGCTTAAGAGAAAATGCCGAGGTCAAAAAACGCACCACCAGATAATGCACGCGCTCCGGACCGGTCCGCGGGATACGCAGCGCGCGCGGGTGGGATGCCTGTAGCTGCTGGTAGCGCTGGGCATCATCTATTTTGAGCTGATAGCCGTTGCCCCGGCTCAAGATAAACTGCGCGCCGTGGCTTGCCAGCAGCGCGTTCAGGGCGGTGATATCGGCACGGACGGTTCGCGTGGAAACCGACAGCCGCTGCGCCAGTTCGTCCTGCGGCAGCGTCTCGTTTTGCAACAGTTCGAAAAGTTGCGCTAAACGTTGGTTCGGAAATCGCACGTCGTTGTCCTCTTACGGCTTAAGGTGAAATGACCATCTGGGATGGGCTGCCGACCGGGGTATAGTCCGGTTCGAAGCTCAATTTCCCGTCCTGCGCCACGCGGAAACGGGTAATGTTGTCGCTGCGCTGGTTCATGACGTACAGCCAGCGTCCCTGCTTATCAAGCGTCAGGGTGCGCGGGTAATCACCACGGGTCCATACGTCATCCTGATGCGTCAGCGTGCCCTCCGCCGTTACGGTAAAGTGCCCGATGCTGTTATGCAAACGGTTAGCCACATACAGCTGTTTGCCATCATCGCTTAACGCCAGACCGGCAGCAAAGCTGGTGCCTTTGTAACCTTCAGGCAGGGCTGAAAGCGTTTTGCCCTCTTTTAAGGTGCCGTTGGCGTTCACGGTATACCGGGTGAGCGTAGACGCCTCTTCGTTAATCAGCCACAGGGCATCGCCCTTCGGCGTAAAGACAAAGTGGCGCGGCCCGGCCCCTTTTGAGGAGGCGCTGATAAACGGCGGATCGTTCGGCGTCAGCTTTCCTGTCCGATCGTCAAAGCGGTACTGATAGATGCGATCCAGCCCAAGATCGGTCGAAAACACGTATTTCCCGCTCGGATCGGCGGCGATCATGTGCGCATGCGGGCCGTTATGATCGCTGATCGCGAAACTGCCCTCGACGGCAGCTTCCGGCTTCGCCGCGCCTGGTTCGCCTTGATCCTGACGTTTGTCCGTGGCTTCACCCAGGCTGCCGTCTGCGTTGACGGGTAAAATGGCAATCGATCCGCTGACGTAGTTCGCCACCAGAAGATGCTTGCCGTTCGGCGTCAGGGAGAGATACACCGGTCCCGCACCGCCGGAGGCCACCTGATTCAGCTCGCTCAGCTCACCGTTATCGCCGACGCGCAGCGCCTGCACCACGCCCTGCTCTACTTCACTTGCCAGATACAGCGTTCTGCCGTCCCGTGAAAGGGTCAACTGCGCCGCATTCGGCAGTTTGCTCACCAGCGCTTTATCTTTCAGCGCGCCGGTTTGCGGGTTAACAGTAAAACGGTACAGCCCTTCACCGTTCGGATTATAGGTGCCCACCCAGGCGTATTGCGTCTGGGCGACAGCGGCGGTGGCGAACATTGAGAGTGAAGCGACAAGCAGGGTACGGGTGTGCATGGTGGCTCCTTCAGGTATGTGCGGTTTAGTTTTGTTTTATTTAACCAGCTTCTTCGTCATCGCCAGCAGCGTACGCACGTCTTCCGGACGCGTATCGCCGCTGGCTTTGTCGATAATCGAGCTGTAGATATGCGGGATGATTTTGCTCACGCCCGCGTCGAGGGCGATCTGCAGGATCTCCTCATAGTTTTCCAGATCGATACCTCCGGTCGGCTCCAGCCAGAAGTCGTGGCGGGCGCAGGCTTCCGCTACCGCCTTGTACTCGTCACGGCACTTGAGGCCGCCCATCGGGAAGTATTTGATGGAGCTGCCGCCGAAATCTTTCAGCAGGGCAATCGCGGTATCAACCGGCACGATACCGTCCGGCGCTTTGCTGCTCAGCGGGCCGGTGGAGATTTTTACCATGCCAACGGTGCCTGTCGGAGAGACCAGACCGTTGACCACGGACTCATTCTGCCCCAGCAGCGCGCGGCTGGTGGCCACGCCGGTAAAGACCTGGTTAACGTGCTGCGGCTGCACCTGGCGGGAGATTTCACTCACCATCGCCGACTGGTTTGGGTCGCCCGCGCCCAGCCCAACAGACAGCGCGTTATCAATCAGCTTCGCGTATTCGCGCATATCGGCAACAGCGCTCGCCACGTCCGGGTAGTTTTTGGAGAGCACGCCCACCAGCACGTGGCCTTCCGCCGCCTCGTAGATGGCGCTGGCGTTGGCCTTTGAGCCAGCCAGCACGTTCAGGCAGACGCGGTCACGGTAAAAGTTGGGGGTCAGTTTCATGCGTTTTTCTCCTGTCCTAATACTTCGCTAATGCGGCGGTACACGATGTTCAGCTGGTCAGCATTTACGCTGCGCACGTCCGCTTCGATTATCCCTTCGTTGGCCTTGTAGCCACGGAAGTAAATGGCGTATTCGCCCTGCTTCAGCTTCGCCACCAGATCGCCCGTGCCGACGCCGGTCGTGACTTCGTCGAACTTAATCTCGGTGCGGGCAATATCGCGTCCGGCGCTGTCCCAGACCACACGTGCGCTAACGCCGTTCAGGGTATTGAGCGCCTCGATAAACGGCGTCATTTTCGCCACCATCTCGGCGCCGCTCTCTTTAGTGGCCGTCAGGTAGTGTTCGATGGCGCAGGTCAGGCCGAGAATGCCCTCTTTGCCGACCTTCATCGCGCGGCCAATGCCTGCCGTCTGGCGCTTAACCCACTCAACGTACCGGGTTTTGCCGATCACCAGACCGCTGGTTGGGCCTTCGATCGCCTTCGCGCCGCTGTAGATGACCAGGTCCGCGCCGGAACGGTAGTACGCGTGCAGATCTTCTTCCGCCGCGGCATCCACGATGAGCGGCAAGTCGTGTTTACGTGCGACAACCGCCGCCTGCTCGACGCTGAGCATGCTTTTCTGCACGCAGTGGTGAGATTTGATGTACATGATCGCCGCCGTGCGCGGGGTAATCGCCGCCGCCAGCTGATCGGCGGAACATTCGTTGGCGTAGCCCGCTTCCACCAGCCTGCCGCCGCCCAACGCCACCATGGTGCCCACCGGCGCGCCAAAGTTCACGTTGTGGCCTTTCGGCAGGACGATTTCGTTATTTTCAATCGGTGTGACGTGCAGGTTTTCCAGCAGCCAGTCGCTGTCTTTTACCAGCACCGCCGCCACGGACTGGGCAATGCCCGCCGACGCGCAGGAAACCACCGTCGCCCCTTCCACGTCCAGCAGCTTCGCGATGTATTCCCCGGTTTTGTTGACCAGATCCTTCATCTCGAAATAGTGATTCATGCCGTCCATCGCCGCCTGCACGACTTCCGGGCGCGGCGTGGAAACGCCGAGCGCCGTCATGCGGCCAGAGGTGTTGATAACCTGCTTTAAATGGTACTTCTCATAAATCGAAGGCATGTTCCGTGCTCCCTTGTTCGGTCATGTAGCCCTTGCCCGCGCGGATCGCGGCAAGCGGCACCAGAATGTGTTCAGCCTGCAGGCTGTCGTTTTCGGCATCCGTCAGCACCGTCGGCTGATGTTTGAGGGTGAATAGCGTCAGATCGGCGTCGAGACCCGGCTGAATGCGGCCCTTGCGCGCCAGGCGCAGGCCGTCGGCGGCGTTCGCGGTGACGCAGTCAATCACCTGCGGTAAGGACATGCCGATGGCGAGAAACTTCGACATCACGCTTGCCAGCGAGCCCACCGGGCCGTTGATGCGGTTGCGGCAGTAGATATCCGAGCTGATGGTGTGCGGCAGAATACCCATCGCGATGGCGCGTTTCGCCACCTCAAAGCTAAAGCTCGCCGTACCGTGGCCGACATCCAGACGCACGCCGCGCTTCAGGGCGGAGGAAATGGAGGCGCGCAGCTCGCCGGACGGTGTAAGAATGCGGTTAGGCTTGCCGTTATAGCAGTGGGTGATAATGTCGCCAGAACTCAGCAGCTCGGCAATCTCGTCAAGGTTCGGCGGGTTGTTGCCAATATGAACCATCAGCGGCAGGTCGCCGTTCTCTTTCTGAATGGCTTTGGCACGCTCCAGCGGCGTGATGCCGTTTTCACCGACCACGCTGCTGCTCATGCGCGCCTTCAGGCCGACGATAAAATCAGGGTGGCGCGTCACCGCCTGCTTCACCGCGTCGGCGTCAATATTGGCCATGTTGGCCAGCTCGTTCTGGGCAATCAGCCCCACGCGGGAGATGTTCAGCAGGGCAAAGACCTCAGTGGAGGCCCTGCGGGTGATGTCATAGAAATCGTCCACGTCGTCGGCCCCGGTACTGCCCGCGTCCACTACGGTGGTGACGCCGGTGGCAATGCCCACGCTGTCCGGCTCGTCGTGGTAAATCGGGGAATTCGGATAGCAATGTACATGGGAGTCAATCCAGCCTGCGCTGACGAACACGTCACCGTTAAGATCAACCGTCTTGCGAGCGGGAGCGTCAATGTCGCCCGTCGCGGCAATCTTCCCGTCCTGAATCGCGATATCGGTCAGGGTATCGTCGGCGAGGCGCGCGCGGCGCAGGAGTAAATCAAACATGAGGATCTCCTGAAAAGGCGGGCGCCGGAGCGCCCGCGGGTATTAAAGGGCGACCGGGAACAGCCAGCCCAGAATCATCGCGCCGAGGATAGCGCCACCGGTAATCGGCTTCTGCCAGATGTAGAACAGCAGCGCACCCACCAGCGAACCGACGCCGATTGGAATGGAGGCGGTCATGGCGCTGAGAATAATCAACGGCCCGAGGAAGCGGCCGGAGGCGTTGCCAGCACCCATCATCACGTCTGCGCCGTAGGTGGAGTTGCTCTGGTTGATAGTGAACTTACGCGCCAGGATGATGACGTAGCCAATCGCCAGGCCAATCACCAGGCCGGTGATTAGCGAAGCAATGAAGTTGGTCACCGGGAACATGATCCCCGCGCCCAGCAGCAGCGCCGGAACGCCAAGGCCCACGCCGGTCTGGATCGCGCCGCCGATGTCGAGAATACCAACCAGCGACCCTTCGATAATACGGGCGAACAGGAAGCTCGCGCCAAACGCCGCCACCGCGCCGTAAACGCCGGTATCAATGCCCGCTTTCAGCATCGCCACGAAGGCCACTTCGTTAAACGCGCCGATGCCGTAGAGGTAGTACATGTGCGTCCCGGCAAACACGCCGGAGGAGAGCAGGCCAACGAAGATCGGGAACGACCAGTCGGCATACCAAAAACCTTTATTCTGTTCCATGTAGAGGCTCCTGTTATTTACCGCTGAGCGAGTTGTGGATCATGTCGAGCCAGTTCGGCACGGTCAGATGGAAGGATTCAATCATCTTCATGTCGAAGCCGCGGAAGAAGCCGCTCAGCACGAAGAGCAGGACGATAGCCGCCATCATCACTTTAGTGACGTGGTTCCAGCCGCTCTCTTCTACGCCTTTACCGATCAGGATCCCCAGCACCAGGCCCGGTACGGCGTTCCCCATAATCAGCTGCGCCGCGCCGCCAAAAATGGTGGCCCAGAAGCCCGATTTTTTACCCGCGTCGATGGCCGCCAGCCAGAAGATCACCGGCATCACGGTGTTCACCAGCAGGTTTGCCGCAGGCACCAGCACCTTCACAGCGGTGACCTGAAGGGCAGCCGGCACGGAGGAGGCGGTAAGGTTAAGGAAGGTCACGACAATCATGCCGATCAGGCCGCAGGCAATCGCCATTTTGCGCGGGTCGTGCAGCGTTTCGCCGACGTTACGGTTTTTGATCATCAGTGCAGCAGCACCCCAGTTCGGGATGATGCGGTGGTCAACGTCCTGTGTGAAGGCACCTGCGGCTACGGAAGAGGCCCAGGCGTTAAAGAAGAAACCTAACCCAAAGGAGAAGTGGGACGCCGGATCCCCTTCACAGGAGTTCAGTTCCCCTAACGTACGAAACGCGCCCATACCCTGAGTGGTAGGCGCATGAAACATGCGTGCAGCCCCGGCTCCGACACCGACGCCAACCAGGCCGCCAATGATGAGCGATTTTATTAATATAATTAAGAACATCAGTCTGCCCTTTTATGAATAATCAGCGTTGCGTGACGAAATCCACCTGGTCAAGATTGATAGCGGTCACGTTGACGGTCACATCCAGCTCCACGCTGTAGGTGCGTCTTTCCCGGCGCAGAAAGAAGAACAGAAACGCTTCTTTACGCACCGCTTCTTGCGCCTGAACGACCTGCACATCCTGTGGCTCAATACGCAGTAAGATATGCGGTGAGGCTTTCATCACCGCGGCCTGAACGTGGTTGAGCGCGTCGGCAAAGGCGCGCGCTTTGGCGTCGCCCTTCCCCTTCACTCTCACCGTGGTTGTGAACTGTTCTTTCATGCTTATGCGCCGTATTTCTTCTGCCACGCCTGCACCAGACGCTCGCCCAGCTCTTCTTTATCCATAAAGCCAAAGCCCAGCACGTTGCAGCCTTCGTTGATGGCGGTCACGCCCTCTTCCACGGAACGCATGCCGTATTTGGCCTTGTAGCCGTATTTGGTCTGGGCGGTGATGGCACCCGCACCGCCGCTGCCGCAAAAGGAAATACCGAAGGTGGCGTTTTCTGCTTTCATCATGTCGCCGAGCTTCATGTCTGCCGCCATGCCCGGTACGACAACCGCGCGTCCACCTGCTTTTTCCACACCGGCAGCCACTTTCTGACCTTTACCCAGGCGATCGCCAATCACGACTGTAATCTGTTCCATGTGTTGCTCCTTAAAGGTTGTCTTTCGCGACTTCAAAGTGAACGGAGAGCAGCCAGGCTTCTTCATCAGGAAGGTTGCCAAACTGCGCGACCACTTCACGGGCAAGCCGCATTGAATCCGGTGAAATTTCGTCAAACAGCTCTGCTTCAACCTCCGGCAGCGGCTCGCCGGTCACGGACCGGTGCGCCATGGCGCGC
Organism: Enterobacter vonholyi; assembly: GCF_008364555.1. Lineage (GTDB taxonomy): Bacteria > Pseudomonadota > Gammaproteobacteria > Enterobacterales > Enterobacteriaceae > Enterobacter > Enterobacter vonholyi. The sequence goes on along the minus strand of NZ_VTUC01000010.1, from coordinate 94,302 downwards.
ACGTGGGAGGTGAGCATCTGCTCCTGTACCGCATTGGGGATGATGTTGTTCCGGGACAGCAGGGCATAAACCTGCTGCAGCATGGTGTTCGCGAGCTGTTCTGTTTGCTCCGCCTGTTCCCCAACGTCGTTCATTACCGCTCCGTTAATCACTGGTCTTACCCCGTTAATGGCTCTGGAATAAAACTAACGTTGGGGGGGAATTGTTTGTAGCGAGTTGTTTTCCACTTCGAAGTGGAAAGGCGAGCCGCGGCAGTGATCTGTGCCACATAAATGCGGTGAATCTGAATTAATGACGGTATTTGCGTGATGAATATCACGTATTCCAGCGGCAAAACGCGCGCCGGGGAAACGAAACGTTCAGGCCTGGTGACGCAAAAATGTGATGGCGATAGGGTTTACTTATTACCGCGTAAAAAAAACGGGGGCCGCTGGCCCCCGCTGGTTGTTTGTCAGATGCGCGATCGGTTAACGGTATTTCTTGTGATACGTATTACGGGTCGTCACAAACTGCTCGGCTGCCGCCTGGGCTTCCTTCACTTTGCCTTCGTTAGCCAGCTTCAGCGCGCCGTCGATCTGGCCGACCAGCACGTCAAAGCCGTGGCGGTAGTCTTTCATCTCTGCGCTGTCTGCCGCTTTGCTTTCCAGCTTTGGAGGCGTCGCTTTTTGTGCGTCCAGCGCCGCTTCACGCATTTTGGTCAGCGCGTCTTTCATTTCCGCCGCATTGTCGGTTTTCTGCACCACCTTCAGGTTTTGCCCGAGGATGCCCATGTCGTCTTCAAGATCGGCAGCAAACGCAGAAGAGCCAAGAACCAGCGTTGAAGCCGCGACGATCGCTAACAGATGTTTACGCATTGCTCACTTCCTTTTTTATTATTAAAACGCCATTACGGGTATTACTGACCGGCGATTTTCATTTCCGGCAGAAGTACAGAACCACACTGTATATTGCTACGTGTTTCAATATCGTTACCGACCGTAACGATATTGCGCCACATGTCCTTCAGGTTGCCGGCGATAGTAATTTCGCTCACCGGATACTGGATTTCGCCGTTTTCCACCCAGAAGCCCGCCGCGCCGCGCGAGTAGTCTCCGGTGATGCCGCTTACGCCCTGGCCCATCAGCTCGGTGACCACCAGACCGGTGCCCATCTCTTTCAGCATCTGCTCAAAGTTCAGGCCCTGTCCGGCAATACGCCAGTTGTGAATGCCGCCCGCGTGCCCGGTGCTTTTCAGCCCCAGCTTGCGCGCGGAGTAGTTGGTCAGCAGCCACTGGGTCAGAATGCCGTCTTTAACGATATCGCGACGTTCGGTGCGCACGCCTTCGCTGTCGAACGGCGTGGAGGCAAGCCCCTTCAGCAGATGCGGATGCTCTTCGATGGTCAGCCATTCCGGCAGGATCTGCTTGCCCAGCGAGTCGAGCAGGAAGGTCGATTTACGGTAAACGGAGCCGCCCGCAATCGCGCCCACCAGATGGCCAAACAGACCGGTCGCCACTTCGTTGGCAAAGATAACCGGCGCTTTCATGGTGGAGAGTTTACGCGGCGACAGGCGAGACAGCGTACGTTCAGCACACTCTTTACCCACCCACTCAGGAGACTGCAAATCCCCCAGCGCGCGGCCAATGGTGTAGGCGTAGTCACGCTCCATGTCACCGTTTTCTTCGGCGATGACGCAGCTGGAGAGCGAGTGGCGGGTAGAGCAGTAGCCCTGCAGCATGCCGTGGCTGTTGCCGAAGACTTTGATGCCGTAGTGGCTGTTGAAGCTGCCGCCTTCGGTATTGGTGATGCGCTTATCCGCCTGCAGGGAAGCCTGCTCCGCGCGCGCGGCCAGCTCGATCGCTTCGTCCGGGCTCACTTCCGCAGGGTGGAACAGATCGAGATCCGGCGCGTCAAACGCCAGCAGATCTTTATCCGCCACGCCTGCGTAAGGATCCGGCGAGGTGTAGCGGGCGATATCCAGCGCGGCCTGCACCGTACGGGCGATGGCATCCGGACTGAGATCGGTGGATGACGCGCTGCCTTTGCGATTCTGGTGATACACCGTGATCCCAAGCGCGCCATCGCTGTTGAATTCTACATTCTCCACTTCACCATAGCGGGTACTCACGCTGATGCCGGTGGTTTTGCTGACCGCCACTTCGGCGCCATCTGATTTTTCTGAAGCAAGCATCAGCGCGGTGGAGACGGCTTCTTCAAGAATCTTACGCTGCGCTTCAACTTGTGAGGTTACTTTCATCGCAAATGCCATACTGTAAGAGAGAGTTATCTGAAGTCTAACAGAGAACCGTTTTTCAGTGCGCGTCTTAACTGGTAACATTAGCCTCTTTTTTTAAGGAGCCTGACATGACTAAGCAGCCCGAAGACTGGCTCGACGACGTTCCCGGTGATGACATCGAAGACGAAGATGATGAGATCATCTGGGTCAGTAAAAGTGAAATTAAACGTGACGCCGAAGAGTTAAAACAGCTTGGCGCGGAAATGGTAGAGCTGGGCAAAAACGCGCTGGACAAGATCCCGCTCGACCAGGATCTGCGCGATGCCATTGAACTGGCACAGAAAATCAAAAAAGAAGGCCGTCGTCGCCAGCTTCAGCTTATCGGGAAAATGCTGCGTCAGCGCGACGTCGATCCGATCCGCCAGGCGCTGGACAAGCTGAAAAACCGCCACAACCAGCAGGTTGCGCTGTTTCATAAGCTGGAGCAGATCCGCGATCGTCTGATTGAACAGGGTGATGATGCCGTGCCGGAAGTGCTGAACCTGTGGCCGGATGCCGACCGCCAGCAGCTGCGTTCCTTGATCCGCAACGCGAAGAAAGAGAAAGAAGGGAATAAGCCGCCGAAGTCCGCGCGCCTGATTTTCCAGTATCTGCGCGAGCTGTCTGAGAACGAAGAGTAATTCGTTCCCCTCACCCCAGTGAGGCGAGGGAGAAAAGAGCGTAGGCCCGGTAAGCGCGAGCGCCACCGGGCTTTTTTTTACGCGTCGGCTGCCGCTTCCGCTTTCTTCGCCAGACCGTCCAGCAGCTTCTGATGGATCCCACCGAACCCGCCGTTGCTCATCACCAGAATATGGTCGCCGGGCTGAGCGGCTTTCACCACCATATCCGCGAGCGCATCCACGTCCGCACTCCAGTGCGCAGGCTGAATGCAGGCATCGGCTACTTCAGCCACCTGCCACGGAATATGCTGCGGCTGCAGCAGGAAGACCTCATCGGCACGCCCTAACGACGGCGCCAGATCGTCTTTGCAGATGCCCATCTTCATGGTGTTCGAACGCGGTTCCAGCACCGCCAGAATGCGCGCGGTACCGCCGACCTTGCCACGCAGGGCGGCGAGCGTTGCCAGAATGGCCGTTGGGTGGTGCGCGAAATCGTCATACACGGTAACGCCGTGGGCTTCACCGCGCAGTTCCAGACGGCGGCGGGCATTGATAAACGAGCCCAGCGCGTTGGCTGCATCCGCAGGCAGAACGCCGACGTGACGCGCCGCAGCAATGGCCATCAGGCCGTTGTGCATGTTGTGCTCGCCCACAAGGCCCCACTTCACCTCACCCACTTTTTCACCGTCGAGCAGCACTTCCCACTCGGAGGCATCGGCGTTGAGTTTCTTCGCCTGCCAGTGGCCCTGCTCGCCCACCAGCTCCTGCTCGCTCCAGCAGCCCATCGCCAGAGTCTGCTTCAGGTTGATATCGTTCTCCGGCAGGATGATGCGCCCCTGACCCGGAACAATGCGCACCAGATGGTGGAACTGTTTCTGAATCGCTTTCAGATCGTCAAAAATATCCGCGTGGTCGAACTCAAGGTTGTTGAGGATCAGGGTGCGCGGGCAGTAATGCACGAACTTGGAGCGCTTGTCGAAGAACGCGCAGTCGTATTCGTCGGCTTCGATCACGAAGAACGGGCTGTCACCCAGACGCGCAGAAACGTCGAAATTACCCGGTACGCCGCCGATCACGAAGCCCGGCTTATAGCCGCAGGCTTCGAGGATCCAGGTTGCCATGCCCGCGGTCGTGGTTTTGCCATGAGTACCGGCAACGGCAACCACCCAGCGGTCGCGCAGGACGAAGTCATGCAGCCACTGCGGGCCGGACATGAACGGAATATTGCGTTCCAGTACCGCCTCGACGCACGGATTGCCGCGGGTCATCGCGTTACCAACGATCACCAGGTCCGGCTCGGGATCCAGCTGGCTGGCATCGTAGCCCTGAATTAAAGAGATGCCCTGTTTTTCCAGAAGTGTGCTCATTGGCGGATACACATTGGCGTCCGAACCTGTCACTTCATGGCCCAGCGAGCGCGCCAGCATTGCCAGTCCGCCCATGAAAGTGCCACAAATCCCCAATATATGAATGCGCATACGTCACTATCCTTCTTCAATGTGGCGCACATTTTACTCACATGTTAGCGGCTGTGAAACGCATTTCAGGTAAATCCGTATGTTGCTGGCGCGATTCACCTCTGCGCTACTATTTGAATATTTGTTAAGATTGTTGGGCTTTAGTCGTTTTAGTGAACATACAATCGCTCTACTCACAAAGATGCAGGGAAAGTGTTATGAAAACGTTAGGTGAATTTATTGTCGAAAAGCAGCACGAGTTCTCTCATGCTACCGGTGAACTCACTGCTTTGCTGTCGGCAATAAAGCTGGGCGCTAAGATCATCCACCGTGATATCAACAAGGCCGGTCTGGTCGATATCCTGGGTGCCAGCGGTGCCGAGAACGTTCAGGGCGAGGTTCAACAGAAACTCGATCTGTTCGCAAATGAAAAACTGAAAGCTGCACTGCGCGCGCGCGACATCGTTGCGGGTATCGCCTCTGAAGAAGAAGATGAAATTGTTGTTTTCGAAGGGTGTGAACACGCTAAATACGTTGTTCTGATGGATCCGCTCGACGGTTCCTCAAACATCGACGTTAACGTTTCTGTCGGTACCATTTTCTCCATCTATCGCCGCGTCACGCCTGTTGGCACGCCGGTGACCGAAGAAGATTTCCTGCAGCCTGGCATTAATCAGGTTGCTGCCGGTTACGTCGTTTATGGCTCCTCCACCATGCTGGTGTATACCACCGGATGCGGGGTTCACGCCTTTACGTACGATCCTTCACTGGGCGTTTTCTGCCTGAGCCAGGAACGCATGCGCTTCCCGGAAAAGGGCAACACCTACTCCATCAACGAAGGCAACTACATCCGATTCCCGAACGGCGTGAAGAAGTACATTAAATTCTGCCAGGAAGAAGATAAAGCGACTCAGCGCCCTTACACGTCCCGCTATATCGGCTCTCTGGTCGCGGATTTCCACCGTAACCTGCTGAAGGGCGGTATCTACCTCTACCCAAGCACCGCCAGCCATCCGGACGGGAAACTGCGTCTGCTGTACGAGTGCAACCCGATGGCATTCCTCGCCGAACAGGCGGGCGGCAAGGCGAGCGACGGTAAAGAGCGTATTCTGGATATCGTGCCGGAAAGTCTTCACCAGCGCCGTTCATTCTTCGTCGGTAACAACCACATGGTTGAAGACGTTGAACGTTTTATCCGTGAGTACCCGGACGCGTAATACCTCTCTTCAGGGGAGCCGTTCTGGCTCCCCTGTCATTTATATATTTTACCGTATAAGTGTTTATAAAAAACATGCTTTAATATTCACCACTGCTCCTGCATTATTTCCATAACAGTTTGACAGATATTTCGTGGAGCAGAATCGCAATGAACAATTATTCCCGTGCTAATACCGGCATTGATTTAAATCTTATCCCTGTATTTATTGAAATCGTCCGCTGCGGTAGCATGGCAAAAGCCTCTTTGCGTCTGGAGATGTCACGCCCCGCGGTGAGTCTGGCCTTAAAGCGTTTTAATCAACTCTTTGATGAACCATTATTTTTCCGAAAAGGTTTATATCTTGAACCGACGGAAAAAGCGTTAGCCTTAACCAGCTCGCTGGAAATATTAATGGGTGAAATTCACGATAATATTGCGGCAGTTAATTCCGGGGAAAATAAAACCCCGGCACAGAACGTACCGGGGTTGAGTAATATTATGCAGCGGTCTGAGTCGTCACTTTGAATGATGACATCGCTTCCATAAGCTGACGCGACTGCTCCTCAAGGGAGCGGGTCGCAGCGGAGGATTGCTGCACCAGCGCCGCATTCTGCTGCGCGGTTTCGTCCATCTGATTCACCGCAATATTCACCTGCTCAATGCCGCGGCTTTGCTCCTGGGACGCGGTCGCAATCTCACGCATCAGTTTGGTCATGCGCAGCACTTCTGTTGCGATCTCATCCATCGTTTCGCCAGCCTGCTGAGCCAGCTCGCTGCCCTCGTTAACGTGGGTCTGCGAATCACTGATAAGCGATCGGATCTCTTTCGCCGCGTCGGCGCTGCGGCTGGCAAGGTTTCGCACTTCGCCCGCGACGACGGCAAACCCACGCCCCTGCTCGCCCGCGCGCGCCGCTTCCACGGAGGCGTTAAGCGCCAGAATATTGGTCTGGAAGGCAATACCGTCGATCACGCTCAGGATGTCGGCGATGCGCGCCGAGCTGCCGGAGATATCGCGCATTTTTTCAATCACGTAGCAGACCATTTCGCTGCCGTGATCGGCCGTATCGGACACCGACTTCGCCAGCTGGTGCGCCTGCTCGGCGTTATCCGCGTTGAGTTTCACCGTCGCGGTGATTTGTTCCATGCTGGCCGCCGTCTGCTCCAGCGACGTGGCGGTGGATTCCGTACGCTCGGCAAGATCGCGGTTTCCCAGGGTCAGTTCGCGGCTGCCGGTGTCAATTTGCGAGCTGGCATCGCGTACCCGCATTACCGAGTTCATCAGCGACTGTCGCATCTCCTCTATCACCGCGTTGAGGCGGTTAAACTCCTGACTCGCGGGCTCGGCAAGCGTATGGGTTAAATCCCCCGCCGCCACGTTCTCCAGCTGAGCAATGGAGGCCGAGAGCGGCTGGAGCAGCATATGGCGCAGCACCAGCCACGCGAGCACGATAATGCCCGCCGTCAGCAGCGCTGCGACGATAATCAGGATCAGCACGCGGGTTTTACTCGACTGTACGGCACTTACTTCCGCCTGACCACGCGCTTCGCTCCATTTCTGAAACGCCTGCATATCGTTATCAAACTGTTTTGCCACCGGGATCAGCGTCTTCTCCAGCAGATCGTAATACCCGTCCGCGCTCTGGTCGTTCAGGGTTTTCAACATCGGGCTGATCCCCTGCTGGTTATATGTCGCCAGGCTGGCTGACACTTTGTCGAGCAGATGTTGCCCCTGCTCGTCAGCCACGCCGGCGTCAATCACGCCTTTCAGCGTTTTCTGGGCCAGGGCAACTTCCTGATTGATGTTTTTTACCGCTTTGGCCGCATCGTCCAGCATGCCGATTTCCATCATGCGGACGGCCTGACCCGCTTCATTGCGGGCGCGCAGGATCAGCGTATAGCCTGAATTTAGCTGCACCATCTGCTCACCCTGAAGGTGATTAATGCGCTGCAGCGAAGAAGAACTCTGTGTGAGGGCATAAATGCCAATGCCGCTGACAATCAGCAGCAGAAGGGTCATAACGGCCAGTAAAGAGAGCAAGCCGGTACGAATCGATAGCGTTTTAAGCATGATATTATTTCCGGTAGCGAGATATTTCTGGGCATAAAAAAAGAGTATCGGCCGCTACCGGAAAATGTTTAGACTTTAAGCAAATTCAGCGTGTTATCGCTCTGTTACCGATGTGTTTACGCGGGTAACAGGTGAGCTTTGACGGTTCTCCCAGAGCACCGTCAGGCCACGCTGCAGGGCAATAAAAATAAACAGCAGAATGCCGATGGCGATCTTCGTCCACCACGAGCTGAGCGTGCCGTCAAAGTTGATATAGGTTTGTATCAGTCCCTGAATCGCCACGCCGAACAGCGTCCCCAGCACCGTACCCACGCCGCCGCTAAGCAGCGTACCGCCGATGACCACAGAAGCAATCGCATCCAGCTCAACGCCAACGCCTGCAAGGGCATAGCCCGCCTGGGTATACACCGAGAAGACGATACCCGCCAGCGTCGCCAGGCCTGTCGAGAGCATATAGATGCGGATGGTAGTGCTGCGGGTCGAGATCCCCATCAGGTTTGCCGACGTAGCGTTACCGCCGATGGCGTAAACCTGATTGCCAAACCGGGTACGGTGGGCGAGGAAGATGCCGATCACCACAACGCCCAGCATCAGCAGCCCCATCGCGCTCAGGCGACCGCCGCCGGGAATTTTCCACGCCAGGCTGGAGAGCGTGTCGTACACCGGATGGTTAATGGGAATCGACTCTTCCGACACCAGATAGCTCACGCCGCGCAGGAAGAACATCCCGGCGAGGGTGATGATAAAGGCAGGAATTTTCAGCGCGTCGATCAGCAGCCCCATAAAGGCACCAAACGCGCAGCCCATCGCCAGCACCAGCGGAAACGCCACCAGCGGAGAGATCCCCCAGAAGCCGATCGCCTTCGCGAGGAACACGCCCGTAAACGCGATCACCGAGCCGACGGAGAGATCGATCCCGCCGGAGAGGATCACAAAGGTCATCCCGACGGCGATGATGCCTAAAAAGGCGTTATCGGTCAGGATATTGCAGATCACGCGCGTCGAGGCAAAGCCGGGGAATTGGGTGAGGCAGTAGAGATACCCCAGCACAAATACGCCCAGCGTGATCATCAACGGTAAATTACGTTTTATCATGGCCACGGATCCCCTTAATGATGCTGACAAAGCGCGGCGACTGGACGATCAGCACGCAGAGTACGACCACCGCTTTCACAACCTGGTTGAGTTCCGGCTGAAAACCGGAGAGCAGGATCCCGGTGTTCATGCCCTGAATGATCAGCGCGCCGATCACCGAGAGCAGCAGGTTAAAGCGCCCGCCCATCAGCGACCCGCCGCCGATGACCACAGCCAGGATTGCGTCCAGCTCCAGCCAAAGCCCGGCGTTGTTGGCATCGGCTCCGCGGATATCCGCCGCGACGATCACCCCTGCGATGGCGGCGCAGATACCGCTCAGCACGTAGGTCAGCATCACCATCAGCCGCGTGTTGACCCCGGCGTTGCGCGCGGCGCGAATGTTGATCCCAACCGCTTCAATGAACATGCCGAGCGCCGTTTTACGGGTGAAGAGCCAAAAGACAACGAGCGTGGCCAGGGCAATAATCACCGGCGTCGGGAAGAACAGAAGGTTGCCGCTACCAAGCCACGCCAGGCTCGGGGAGTTAAAGGTGACAATCTGGCCGGAGGTAATCAGCTGCGCCACCCCACGCCCGGCCACCATTAAGATAAGCGTGGCGACAAAAGGCTGAATTTTCAGCACCGCCACCAGAATGCCGTTCCATAATCCGGCCAGCACGCCGGTGCCTAAGGCCGCCAGCAGTACCACCGGCAGGCTATGCCCGGCCACGGTCATGGAGGCTGCAGTGGCCCCGGCGATAGCCATCACCGCACCGACGGAGAGATCAATCCCGCCGGTGGCAATGACCAGCGTCATCCCGATGGCCAGCAGCGCCACGGGCGCAGCACGGTTCAGGATGTCTATCGGGCTGCCAAACAGGCGACCATCCTGCACGATAATCTGGAAGAAATGCGGTGCGACAAGGCTGTCAACCAGCAGTACCACCAGCAGCGCCGCGATTTGCGGCGTGCCGGTTGGCCAGCTGAAGCGGCGCTTTGACTCACCGGTTTGCGAAAGCGAACGGGACATCACGATTCACTCCTTATGCCGCAATGGCATTCATGATCGCCGGAACGGACAGCTTATCCAGCGGGATCTCTGCCACCTGCTTGCGATCGCGCATGATAATGACGCGATCGGCATAACCTACCAGCTCCTCCAGCTCGGACGAAATGACGAGCAGGGCCAGACCGTCTGCACACAGGGTTTCGATAAGTCGGATAATTTCGGCGTGCGCCCCCACGTCAATGCCGCGGGTCGGTTCGTCGAGGATCAGGAACTGCGGTTTGGTCAGCAGCCAGCGAGACAGCAGCACCTTCTGCTGGTTGCCGCCGGAGAGGAACTCGATCGGCTGTTCCGCGCTCGGGGTGCGGATGCCGAGCTGGCGGATAAAGCGCTCGGCTATGGCATTTTGCTCTTTACGGGGGATCGGGCGCAGCCAGCCGCGCTGGGCCTGCAGCGCCAGAATGATATTCTCCCGCACCGAGGCCGCGGCAATGATACCGTCCGTTTTCCGATCTTCCGGGCAGAATCCAACGCCCAGACAGGAGGCCTGATGCGGCGATCGCAGGGTTTGCGGTTTGCCCTTGATCAGCGCGCTGCCGCTGTCCGCGGGCTTGATCCCGAAGATCACCTCGGCGGTTTCGGTTCGGCCCGAGCCTAGCAGGCCCGCCAGCCCGACAATTTCGCCCGGCCGCACCTCAAGGTTAAACGGCGATATCACTCCTTTTTTGCCGTAATCGCTGAACGCGGCGACCGGTTTCTCGCTCAGCAGCGTGCGCCCTGCGCGCTGGAGGGCGTTGGTTTCCAGCTCACGACCCAGCATCATTTTCACCAGCTCGATCTGCGGCAGCTCGCGGGTTTCGCGGCAGCCAACAAAGCTGCCGTTGCGCAGCACCGTAATGCGATCGCTCACCTCATATACCTGATCGAGGAAGTGGGTAACGAAGATCAGGCTTACGCCCTGATCGCGCAGCTGGCGCATCAGGGTAAAGAGCATCTCCACTTCCTGGGTATCGAGGCTGGCGGTGGGTTCGTCCAGGATGAGTACCTTCGCGGAGAGATCGATCGCGCGACAAATGGCGACAATCTGCTGCATCGCCACGGAAAAGCGGTTCAGCGGCTCGCGAACGTCCAGGGAGAAGCCGTAGGATTCCATCAGCTTTGTCGCCCGCGCCTCCATCTCTTTGCGGCGCAGCAGGCCAAAGCGTCGCGGCTCACGGCCAATAAACAAATTATCCGCCACCGACATATTCGGCAGCAGGTTCACTTCCTGATAGACCGTCCCGATCCCCAGCTGTTGGGCATGGGCGGTATTTTTTGGCGAAATGGCGTTGCCTTCCAGCCAGATGGTGCCGCGGTCGGCGTGATAAACGCCGGTCAGGGATTTAATCAGCGTCGATTTTCCCGCGCCGTTCTCGCCCAGCAGCGCCATGATCTCCCCACGCCGCAGGCTAAAATCAACGTTATCCAGCGCTTTTACGCCGGGGAAGAATTTGCTCAAGCCCTCTGTGCGGAGGATTTCCTGGTGTTGTTCAGTGGTCATGGTTTCCCCCTGCATCAAGCCGGATGGCGCAGCGCCCCCCGGCATGTTCAGACAGGCTTAGTAGCCCATATTTTTCTTCTTCTCTAACTCTTCTTTCGCCGTGTCAGGCAGGTAGAGCGTGGATTTGGTAACCGTCACTTTCTCCGGCATCGTGCCGTCTTTCTTGAATTTCTCCAGCGCGTCGAATGCCGGGCCCGCCATGTTTGGCGTCAGCTCCACGCTGGCGTTGGCTTCGCCGTCGATCATCGCTTTGTAGATATCAGGCACGCCGTCGATAGAGCCGGTGAGGATATCTTTGCCCGGCTTCAGGCCTGCTTCTTTAATTGCCTGAATCGCGCCGATTACCATGTCATCGTTGTGGGCGTAAACCATGCAGATATTCTTGCCGTTGTTTTCAGCCTTAATGAAGCTCTCCATGACCTCTTTACCTTTACTACGGGTAAAGTCGCCGGACTGAGAGCGGATGATCTTGATGTTTGGCGCTTTCGCGATGGCTTCAGCAAAGCCTTTTTTACGGTCGATGGCCACGCTCGCGCCGACGGTGCCCTGCAGCTCAACGACGTTACACGGCTTGCCGTCGACCTGTTTCACCAGCCAGTCGCCAATCAACTGCCCTTCAAGCACGTTGTTAGCGGTGACGGTTGTCATATAAAGGGATTTGTCTTTGACGTCGATGGAACGGTCGAGCAGGAAGACCGGGATCTCAGCGTCTTTCGCTTCCTTCAGGACGGGTTCCCAGCCGGTTGCCACGACGGGTGCAATAAAGATGGCATCCACGCCCTGGGCGATAAAGGAGCGCACGGCTTTGATCTGATTCTCTTGTTTTTGCTGACCATCGGCGATTTTCAGGGTAATGCCGCGTTTCTGAGCCTCGCTTTTCGCCACGTTGGTTTCTGCCGCTCGCCAGCCAGATTCAGAGCCGACCTGCGAAAAACCTACGGTTAAGGGAGCGGCCATCGCCATAGACGACATGGCTGCCGAAACTGCTGTGACCAGGAGTAAGCGCTTCCACATATGAACGTCCTCGTAGGGTGAGTTATTGTTGGTTAAAAGATGTTCTGCGGAATGACTATAGCCCATGAAATATGTAACGAATTGCGTTACATCACACTTCAGAAAAGTGAATAAAACGTTAATCACAAGTTTGTAATCGCTTTCATTTCCCCATGAAAAATGCGGCTGAGTTTATGGATTTTTCTGTCATGGAATCGGTCTGAAAAGTGGGAAGAACGTGGAGAGAAGGCGAAAACAGGCGGAGACATTCAGCGCGAGTTGGCTATAATACCTGCCACTTGTTTACCATCCATTTTAAAGGACACCGACATGAGCTTACTCAACGTCCCAGCGGGTAAAGAACTGCCAGAAGACATCTACGTAGTTATCGAAATCCCGGCTAACGCAGATCCGATCAAATACGAAGTGGACAAAGAGAGCGGCGCCCTGTTCGTAGACCGTTTCATGTCTACCGCGATGTTCTATCCGTGCAACTACGGTTACATCAACCATACCCTGTCTCTGGACGGTGACCCGGTTGACGTGCTGGTCCCAACGCCATACCCACTGGAGCCAGGCTCCGTCATTCGCTGCCGTCCAGTTGGCGTGCTGAAAATGACCGACGAATCCGGTGAAGATGCGAAGCTGGTTGCGGTACCGCACACCAAGCTGAGCAAAGAGTACGATCACATCAAAGATGTGAACGACCTGCCAGAGCTGCTGAAAGCGCAGATCACTCACTTCTTCGAGCACTACAAAGACCTCGAAAAAGGCAAGTGGGTTAAAGTTGACGGCTGGGACAACGCAGAAGCAGCGAAAGCGGAAATCATCTCCTCTTTCGAACGCGCTGCTAAGAAGTAATTCTTACTGCCGATTGATGAAAGCCCCGCACGTCGGGGCTTTTTTTGTGGCGGGCGCGCAGCTGGGCCTACAGTGAACATGTAGGCCGGGTAAGCGCAGCGCCACCCGGCAAGAGACGCAAAAAAACAACGCCACCTCACGGTGGCGCTGTTTTTTTTCAGTACTGGTCTCTGTCTAACCAGTTACCGCTTACAATCCGCGTTAACCCTTCGACCGGACGCTGGTAGACATACATCCACGCGCTTCCGTACGGCGTCTGGATCAACTGGCGTGCGTATTCACCGCCCCTGGTGCGCAAGGCATCAAGTTCGGCAAGTGTCGCGTTATCAATACGATAAACTTCACCCTGTACTGTTCCTTCGCCCGGAACCGCGCCTGGATAGTGGCCCAGGCTGTACAACTGGTAGTTCTCGATATCGTAATTCCCCAGTAGCTGGGCATTGGTCATCCAGTGACTGTTGCCTTGCCTGGTTCGTAAACTGCCGTAGACAAATATTCGCATTGCTAAAACTCAAACTGATAGAGCAGATCAAGTGCCTGGTCTACGCCGGACACTGCTTCCAGATATAGCTTAGGCATCAGGCGATAGCGTAACGTGAGTGTTGCCAGTGAGTCAAAGATCCCCACACCATATTTTACCTGCAGACCCGGCAGTACATAGCCGCTGACCACCACCTGCGAGGAGTCACCCACGCCCTGGGTGTCCAGCGCCAGATTGCTTACGCCGAACGTCTCGCCGATTTTACCCACAACCTGCCCACTTTGTGCAACCCCCAGACCCACTAACATCGAGGTCATCGCCGCGCTGTCGCTCTGACCGCTGTCCAGACCTTGTCCACGCAGCAGATAAGAGAGGGCTTCCTGCTGCGACATCGCCGGGTCAGAGAAGATCTCCGCCTTCGGTTCGTCGGCGGAACCGGTAACGCGTACGCCAGCAATAACGTCGTTTTCCGTCGCTTCAGGGTTACGAATCGCTTCGATGTTCAACAGAGGCTGATCCGGTGGACCGGAGAATAGCAGCTCGCCTTTACGGACGATCAGATCCTGACCATACGCATGGAAACGCCCTTCAGGAATATTAATTTGCCCGTTCAGGCCAAGCCCTTGTTTATCCTGCGCCACCTTGAGGTCGCCCGTGAGCCTCGCCTTCAGCCCAAACGCATTCAACCGCACGTTATTCCCCACGTGCACGATAAGATTACTATTAATCGGTATGCCCGCGCTCTTCTGTTCGACAGGTTTCAGATTTTCATTGAGCATAACTTCATCACTTGAGACGCCGACCGCGCTTTCCGGCACGTCGTGAACCACGATGCGCGCCCACGGCACGTCGACGCGTCCGTCAAGCGTGAAGAGGCTTGGCGTGGCTTCAAAGACCACATCAGGCGAGACGTCCAGGCGTACCATTGGCGGTACGGTGATGCGCACCTTGCTGCCTTTCGCGGCAATACGCGCGCGCCAGTTATCGAGCTGGCTCCAGTCCGCGTCGCCGCTCAGGTTGATTTGCCCTTGCTGCGTCAGTACCGAGCCGCTCAGCGTCGAGCTCATGCCGTTGAAATTCATCGCGATCTGGCTGGGCTGCATGTCAAACGGCATAAAGTTGCCGTCAATATCCACGCCGCTAAGCCGCATCTGACCGAACAGCTGTGGGCTTTGCGCGTTGCCGGCCAGGCGCAGGTTAGCGTTCAGCATGCCCTCGGCTTTTTCCCCGCGGGCGAAAATCGGGTTCACCATCGCCAGGTTGAAGTTACGGATGTTGACGTTACCGCCCAGATTACGCCGTCCCTGCGGATCGGTAATCTGGACCTGCCCGTCCAACTGGCCGTTGTTGGTCAGGCGGATTGTCCACCCCAGCTGTGCGCGATTGTTATGCAGATCGGCACTCAGGTTCAGAGTATCGAACGCCACTGGAAGGGGCGCGTTGTTGACCTCCTGCGTCACCTTCACGTTACGCCCGGACAGCGTGACGCTACCCTGCGGCAGCCCCTCTTTGGTGGTATCCCAGGCGACATCGGCTTTTCCGCTGAAGACGCCGCTCGCCTGAGTTGTATCCGGCATAAACGGCTTCAGCATCGCCAGATCGAAGCGGTTGAGGTTGATCTGCGCCCGCCCTTCCGCGCCCGCATCGATGGTCTGCGGCACGCACAGCTCCGCATTCGGGTTGGTCCAGCAGTGTGGTCCAATGCTGATCTTCTGCTCAGCGTTGCGGTAGTCCAGGGCGATGGAGCGCGAGAGCGCCAGCGGCCCGACCGGCGTATTGAAACGGGTGTTATCCAGCGTACCTTTCCAGCGCTCCTCTTTGCGGTCGAAGCTGCCGGTGAGGTGAAGCTGGCCGGAGACCGGCTCGCCCTGCACGCGCAGCTGGAGATCGTGCAGCTTCTCGTTCCCTTTGGCATCCAGGGTGACCAGGCTGATGTTCACGTCCGGCTGAGAAATGCGCTCCACGCGCAGGTTCAGGTTACCGCCGATCTGATCGGTGGATTTCACATCCCCTTCCACACGTACCCGGGCAACGCTCAGCTCCTGCCAGCGCAGGTTATTGGCGGTAATGTCCGCCAGCAGCTGCGGCGCGTCTACCGTGCCGCGCACCTTCACGAGTCCTTTCGCCGTGCCGCCAAGCCCCGGCAGGGCGTTATCCAGATTCGGCGCGTCGATGGTGGCGTCCAGATTGAGATCTTTCACCCCCAGCTCGCCTTTGATATCCGCCGTGTTGCGGCCCAGCGCCACGTGCAGCCCTGGGATAACCCACTGCAGATAGCTGTTGCCTTTCACCGAGCCTTCAACGTTAACCTTGTTCTGCTTCACGTTCCCGGTGAGCTTAATTTCCGGCACGTCCATCTGCCACGTACCGCCGTACAGGCTGCCGCGGGTTTTGATCAGGCCATCCAGTTTTGACGGCCAGTCCGGCACCTCTTTGGCGGTATTAATGCCCGTCAGCTTCAGCTCGCCGCGCCAGCTGATCGCCTGCTGCCAGTCGAGCAGCGCGGTCAGCTCGGTTTTGCCTTCAAGCGCCGCGACGGTCAGCTTGTCGAGGTTGACCTGCTGTTCGTTGCCCTTCGCATCCAGCGTAATGTTCGCGGGCGGCACGCCCTGCCCCTTCACCGCGGTGCGGAACGAGAGCGTGTAGTCGGTCATCTTGCCGCTCAGCTTCAGCTTCAGGTCATCGGCCTGGAACTGTTTTTCGCCGGTGAACGGCCAGGAAAGCTGCTTGCTGACCACCTCAAGATTGAGCGGCAGCCCGGCTTCCGCCAGCTGGGTTTGCGCGCGCAGGACCATGTCCACAGGGCCGGAGAGATTGACCCCGACATCCAGCTTGTCGCGGAGCGCTCCGCCCACTTTAACCTTCACCTTTTCGCCTTTCAGCGGATCGATGTTGAGGGCACTGTTAAGCGTGATGTCCACCGGCCAGTTATCGCGCAGCAGGGCATTGCCTGACGCATTCACCGAGCCCTGGTTGGTGTCGATATCCAGCGCGTCGAGCTTCATGCTGCCGTCAATGCTGCTGACTTTCAGCAGCATATTGTAGACCGTCAGATCGGTATCGCCGGTCAGGCGCAGCTGCTCGCCTTTGAACTCTTCAATATTGAGGTTCAGCGGCAGGTGAACGTCGGTCATTTCCGGCAGGACAGGCTTCGAGAAGAGATCTTTCAGCGTTTCGCCCAGCGGCTTCTCTTCCGGCTGCGGGTTCTGGATCTTCGGCTCGACGATCTCTTCCTGCGCCACGTCGGCCACTTTCGGCAGCGCGATCAGCAAGCCCTGCAACGACGTGGGCGTCAGGGTGAGGTTTTTCTCCTGCCAGCGCAGGCCGGAGGTGAAATCCATCACGGACACGGTGGTGTCGTCGATTTTGATATTGACGTTATCGAGCGCCACCCGATAGAGCGCGATCGGGTAAGGCGTGGAGAGATTCAGCGGGCCGCTGTCCTCTTCCTCGACCGGCGCAGACTTCGGCATTTTTTTCGAATCTATCGCCACGTTAACGTCTTTAAGCGACAGGTCGTTGACGCAGAGCTTACTGTCACGCAGACAGCCCAGCTTCACCGCGAGATGAAACTCCCCGGCGTTCACCGCCACGCCCGGCTGCTCGTAGCGGATATTCTTCAGACGCAGATCGCGCCAGCCGCCCGTCACCTGACCAATCTCCAGCCCCGGCACCCAGCGGTTCGCGGCGTTAAACAGCAGATGCAGCCCGGTCGTCGTTCCAACCAGAAACGCCACCGTACCGAGCAGCAGCACGATAAAAATCAGCACCCCGAGGCTTATTTTCTTCCATAAACTCATAATTCAGGCCCCAGACCGATGTAAAACTGTAATCCGTGTTCATCTTTGTCGCCGACAGGCACGGCGAAGTCGAGCTTGATGGGTCCGACTGGCGACTGCCAGCGTACGCCCACGCCCGCGCCGGTTTTAAAGTCGCTGCGGCGGATATCGTTCACCGCTTCACCGCCGTCAACAAACATGGCGCCCCACCACTTTCCGCTGACGTTGTACTGATACTCCAGCGATCCCGTCGCCAGTTTTGACGCACCGGTTAGCTGGCCCTTTTCGTTCTCAGGTGAGATCGATTTGTACTTATATCCACGAATGCTGCGGTCGCCCCCGGCGAAGAAGCGCAGATCCGGCGGAACGCGCTCGAAGTCTCCGGTTTCAATCCAGCCGAGATTGCCGCGCATCACAAAGCGGTGTTTGTCATACAGCGTGCGGATCCAGACGTTTTGCGCCTGCAGGACGGAGAAGTCCACGTCGGAGCCCCAGGCGGAGTTGGAATAATCGATCGAGTAGCGCTGTGAGTCGCCCCAGGTCGGCATCAGGCCCCCACGCGAGCGGGTGCGGCTGATCATCACGCCCGGATAAAGCAGCATGGTGGTATTGGTGACGTTGGCCTGGGTAAAGTGGTCCAGGCTCCAGCGCAGGTTAATGGCGCGCTGCCAGCCGCTGGAGAGATCCCAGAAGCGGGAGACCGCAAGCGTCGTAGAGTCCTGCTTGGTGTCGTTTAAATCGGTGCGCTTAAAACCGCCCTGCAGAAGGTAATATTGCTCAAGCGGATTTTTCAGCAGCGGCATTTTGTAGCTGAAATCCAGCTGCTGCTCGGGCGCAGAGAGGCTCAGGCTGGTGGTCAGGCTGTGGCCGTACGAGTTCATCCACGGTTTTTTCCACGAGGTTTTCACGCGTGGTCCGACATCCGTCGAGTAGCCAACACCGGTCTCAATGGTGTTCTCGGTGCGCGGCGAGACAACGCCATGCAGCGGCAACACCTTGGTTTTGCGAGACTTCTCAAATTCCGGTGCGACAACTACGGAGTTAAACCAGCCGGTAGCGGAGAGGCGTCGGTTCAGCTCTCCGAGATCGCTCGACTGGTAGTAATCCCCTTTTTTGAAAGGCACGAGGTTTTGCAGGTACTCTTCGCGAATTTGCGAACCTTCAAACGTCACGTCGCCAAAGCGGTAGCGCTCTCCACTGTCGTAGTCGATATCCCAGAAGGCCTGACGTCTCTCCAGCGCAATGCCCAGCTGGCTTTTATTGAACTGGCTGTCAAAGTAGCCCTTACGCAGGGAAACATTCGTCAGCTCTTTTTTGAAATGGTCGTAGTCACCGTGGTTAAGCACGCTACCGATTTTCGGCCGCGTGCTGAGCAGGTCCAGATAATCCCGGTCGGTACGCGCCCCGCCGCGCAGGATGACGTTCGTACCGCCAATCAGTACCGGCTCACCCGGCGAAACGCGGGCAATAAGGACCTGGCGCCCCTTCTTTGGCGGCGGACGGAGGTCAAAATCAATGGTGGGTTCGTAATACCCCAGCGCTTTCAGCCCTTCACGGATCGCATCATCTACGCGCGCGCGAAAACGCCGGTCCGGCGTCACCTCATCACTCTGGATGGTCGACAACTGCGCACGCACGTTTTTTTGTAGCGCCCCGGATAACCCCTCAACCTGCAAACGGACATTCGCCGCGCTGGCAATCCCGCTTGTCAGCAACACACTGACTAAACATAACTGGCGGATTTTTGTCACGTTTTCTCCTGAATATCCCTGTTTCCACCCTGGAAGCAAATGAAGTGCCGCTCCGCGGCAAAATACGGCCTGTGGCCAAAAACCCGAATCGCGGGTTGAAAATGGGTGTAATACCCAAATATTTCTTATGATTAAATCTAGACTGATTCAGCGCATTTATTGTGTTCAATTAAACGCTTCGTGACAACCTTAACTGAAACATCGCACCCCGGGAGGCCCCATCGTGAGTTTATTCGACAAAAAGCATCTGGTTTCACAAGCTGATGCATTACCGGGACGCAACACCCCTATGCCTGTGGCGACCTTACACGCCGTCAATAACCATTCCATGACCAACGTGCCGGAGGGAATGGAAATCGCCCTGTTCGCCATGGGCTGTTTCTGGGGCGTTGAGCGCCTCTTCTGGCAACTCCCCGGCGTTTACAGCACGGCGGCTGGCTATACGGGCGGTTACACGCCGAATCCTACCTATCGCGAAGTCTGCTCCGGCGAAACCGGGCATGCGGAAGCGGTGCGCGTGGTCTATGACCCTGCGGTAATCAGCTACGAACAGCTGCTGCAGGTCTTCTGGGAGAACCACGACCCGGCGCAGGGCATGCGTCAGGGCAACGACCACGGCACACAGTATCGCTCGGCCATTTATCCGCTCACGCCGGAGCAGGATGCCGCAGCGCGCGCCAGCCTTGAGCGTTTCCAGCAGGCCATGCGTGAAGCGGGCGACACGCGCGAGGTGACGACGGAAATCACAACCGCGAAACCATTCTACTATGCGGAAGACGATCACCAGCAGTATCTGCATAAAAACCCGTACGGCTACTGCGGTATCGGGGGCATCGGCGTCTGCCTGCCGCCACAGCTTGCCTGATTTCCGATCCAGCGCCACGCGAACAGCGTGGCGCACACGGCAGCGACAGCGTTGTCTCATAACCTAACCACCACGAGTTGGCCGCCCCCTCCGGCTATCTTCGCCAAAATGTGACCTCTGGCAGATTTACATCTCTTTACGCTATACTACCCGCTGAAATAATCGGCTCAACGCTACGAGCTGGTGTTCAATGTGTTTTCACACAAATGGTATCAACTCCCCTTCTGAGGATCTGGCGAGAAGCCGGATAAACTATGTTAAACAGTATTTTAGTAATACTTTGTCTGATTGCCGTCAGCGCATTTTTCTCGATATCTGAGATCTCGCTGGCCGCGTCCCGTAAAATCAAACTGAAGCTGCTTGCCGATGAAGGCAACATCAATGCCACCCGCATCCTGAAAATGCAGGAAAACCCTGGCATGTTCTTCACCGTGGTGCAGATTGGCCTCAACGCGGTGGCCATACTCGGCGGTATCGTGGGTGATGCGGCGTTTTCTCCGGCGTTTTACAGCCTGTTTGTTAAGTACATGTCCGTTGAACTGGCCGAACAGCTCAGCTTTATCCTCTCCTTCTCGCTGGTAACCGGCCTGTTCATCCTCTTTGCAGACCTGACCCCGAAACGCATCGGTATGATTGCGCCAGAAGCTGTGGCTTTGCGTATCATCAACCCGATGCGCTTCTGTCTGTACGTGTTTCGTCCACTGGTGTGGTTCTTCAACGGCCTGGCGAACGTGATTTTCCGCATCTTTAAGCTGCCTATGGTGCGTAAAGACGACATCACGTCTGACGACATCTATGCGGTAGTGGAAGCCGGCGCGCTGGCCGGGGTGCTGCGCAAGCAGGAACACGAGCTGATTGAGAACGTGTTCGAACTGGAATCCCGTACCGTACCGTCTTCCATGACGGGCCGTGAAAGCATTATCTGGTTCGATTTACATGAAGATGAGCAGAGCCTGAAGAACAAAGTGGCGCAGCATCCACACTCTAAGTTCCTTGTCTGTAATGAAGATATCGACCACATCATCGGTTACGTCGACTCCAAAGACCTGCTGAACCGCGTACTGGCAAACCAGAGCCTGGCGCTCAACAGCGGCGTGCAGATCCGCAACACCCTGATTGTGCCGGACACTCTGACGCTCTCAGAAGCGCTGGAAAGTTTCAAAACCGCCGGGGAAGACTTCGCGGTTATCATGAACGAATACGCCCTGGTGGTGGGTATTATCACCCTGAACGACGTGATGACCACGCTGATGGGCGACCTGGTTGGCCAGGGGCTGGAAGAGCAGATTGTTCAGCGTGACGATAATTCATGGCTGATTGATGGCGGCACGCCGATTGAAGACGTGATGCGCGTGCTGGATATCGACGAGTTCCCACAGTCCGGTAACTACGAGACCATCGGCGGCTTTATGATGTTTATGCTGCGTAAAATCCCGAAACGTACCGACTCGGTGAAGTTCTCCGGCTACAAGTTTGAGGTGGTGGATATTGATAACTACCGCATCGACCAGCTGCTGGTGACGCGCATCGACAACAAACCGACCGTACTGGTTCCGAAGCTGCCGGATGCGGAAGAGAAGGTATCGGCGTAAGGTTCCAGCCTCCACAAACATCAACGGCTCCCATTGGGAGCCGTTTTTTTAACTACTGCATAGCACGTTGGTTAAGCCATCTCAGTTTGCAGACGCATAACCTGACGGTTGACTTCGGACATCACAGACAGGTGCTGTTTGTCCTTCACTTTTGGGACAAGGATCTTGCCCTTATCAAACTCAAAAGCGCCAACATCCTTGATATACAACCGTCCACGGAACAGGATCTTCACGTACTTCGCCACCTGAAGCGGGTTGTAGCGTTGGAAAATTTTCATTCTTGTATCTCCTGCGAATCATACGCTCTTGCGGTGCCACAATCGGCCCGACTGTCCTGAGCGCAAATTTTAATGCCCAATGACTATAGACCAGAACTACGGTGTTACCCAGTGTGCATAAGTTTATTTACCGTTTGATTACAATTATTCAGAATAATCTTTGCAAAGCGTGACCGGGCGCAGTATAAGCCGTCGTTTTTTCATGGATATGTGCGTTCACCCGCAAACTGGCATCGGGATTGCGGGAAAACCACATTGATCGCACTTATGATTAAAGCGTAAGACCAAGTGGTCGGATCACCTGCAAACAATAAGGAAACGCCATGACCCTACGTAATATCCTTGCAGCAGCCTGCCTGCTGCTGCCTCTGTGGGCTTCCGCTCACAACATTGAAAAAGGACAACGTGTACCGCCAGTCGGCATTGCTGACCGGGGAGAATTGATTCTCGACAATGATAAGTTTAGCTACAAACCCTGGAATAGCGCGCAGCTCGCGGGCAAAGTGAGAGTTGTACAACATATTGCCGGTCGTACATCCGCAAAAGAGAAAAATGCCAACCTGGTGGAAGCGATCAAGGCCGCGAAATTCCCGCACGACCGCTACCAGACGACCACTATTGTTAATACCGATGACGCCATTCCGGGCTCCGGGATGTTTGTGCGCTCAAGCCTTGAGAGCAATAAAAAGCTCTATCCGTGGTCGCAGTTTATCGTCGACAGCAACGGCGTCACCCGTAAGGCCTGGCAGCTGGAGGAAGAAAGCTCAGCGATTATTGTGTTGGATAAGGAAGGTCGCGTGCAGTGGGTGAAAGACGGGGCGCTGACCCAGGAAGAGGTGCAGCAGGTTGTCGACCTGCTGCATAAGCTGCTGGCTCAATAAATAGAGACGCGGAAGCCGGGGTTAAGGAAGGATTCGCGCGGGGTGTAGTCCAGCGGTTTGCCCTGCCAGTCATGAACATGCGCCCCGGCGGCCGCAGCAACGGCATGCCCGGCGGCGGTATCCCAGATATTGGTTGGCCCAAAGCGAGGGTACAGCTGCGCATGGCCTTCCGCCACCAGGCAGAACTTCAGCGACGAGCCGATCGAGGTGGTCTGGTGTTCACCCAGCTGCTGCAGGTACTCCTGCAGTTCGCTGTCGCTGTGCGAGCGGCTAATTACCACCAGCGGCGGACGCGCATCGCGCACCTGGATCTGCTTGCGCACGCCGCACTCTTCCTTCCACGCCTTCCCTTCTGCGGCGCTGTACATCACCTTCATTACCGGCGCGTAAACCACACCCAGCACCGCTTTCCCTTTCTCAATCAGGGCGATATTGACGGTGAATTCACCGTTGCGCTTGATGAACTCTTTTGTCCCGTCCAGCGGATCGACCAGCCAGTAGCGCTGCCAGTGCTGGCGCTCGTCCCAGCTTTGCGGCGCTTCTTCTGACAGGACGGGGATGTCCGGCGTTAAGGCCTGTAACCCTTTGAGGATCACCTTATGCGCGGCAATATCCGCCGCCGTGACCGGAGAATCGTCGGCTTTGCTGACAACCTCCATAGGTTTAATACCGTCATACACCTGCATGATGGCATCTCCCGCATCCCGTGCGAGCTGACAAATTTTTTCTAGCATTTT
The DNA here is from genome assembly GCF_008364555.1 of Enterobacter vonholyi. Classification (GTDB taxonomy): domain Bacteria; phylum Pseudomonadota; class Gammaproteobacteria; order Enterobacterales; family Enterobacteriaceae; genus Enterobacter; species Enterobacter vonholyi. Next base: position 70,867 of record NZ_VTUC01000010.1, on the reverse strand, counting down.
CCACCTCTTTGTTAACGCAGTGAGGTTAACTCTTTGTTTTAGTTATATCGTAATGTGAACAATTCCGCTATCTGTGAAGCAATTCCGGTTTCAGGTTACTTTTTTCTGTCAGGATTCACATTTCTGTAAGCAACAAGCTATAGATACATACTCTTTTGTGGTCTGCATCGAAAAAAGGACTCCTCTGATGATTAAGTTTAGTGCAACGCTTCTGGCGACGCTGATTGCAGCGAGCGTGCAGGCGGAGACGATAGATCTGCGTATTCTGGAAACGACCGATCTGCACAGCAACATGATGGACTTCGATTACTACAAAGATACCCCGACGGAAAAATTCGGCCTGGTACGCACGGCAAGCCTGATCGATGCGGCGCGTGGCGAAGTGAAAAACAGCGTGCTAGTCGACAATGGCGATCTCATTCAGGGCAGCCCGCTTGGGGACTACATGGCGACCAGGGGGTTGAAAAAAGGCGAGATCCATCCTGTTTATAAAGCGATGAACACCCTGGATTACACCGTCGGCAACCTCGGCAACCACGAATTCAACTACGGTTTGAAATACCTTCACGATGCCCTGGCCGGCGCGAAATTCCCGTACGTTAACGCCAATATCATCGACGTTAAAACGCAAAAGCCGCTCTTTACCCCATACCTGATTAAAAATACCGAGGTTGTCGATCGGGACGGGAAAAAACAAACGCTCAAAATCGGCTATATCGGTTTTGTCCCGCCGCAGATCATGACGTGGGATAAGGCCAACCTCGACGGTAAGGTGACCGTCAACGACATCACCGAAACCGCGCGTAAATACGTGCCGGAAATGCGCAAAAAAGGCGCCGATCTGGTGGTCGTTGTCGCCCACTCGGGTCTCTCCGCCGATCCGTATCAGGCCATGGCAGAAAACTCCGTTTACTATCTGAGTGAAGTTCCGGGCGTCGACGCGATCCTGTTCGGCCACGCCCACGCGGTCTTCCCGGGTAAAGATTTCGTCAGCATCAAAGGGGCTGACATTGAGAAAGGGACGCTCAACGGCGTGCCGGCAGTGATGCCGGGCATGTGGGGCGACCATCTTGGCGTGGTGGATCTGGTGCTGAATAACGACGGCGGCAGCTGGAAGGTGACGCAGTCAAAAGCCGAAGCGCGCCCGATTTACGACGCTGCAGCGAAAAAATCTCTGGCGGCTGAAGATAAAAAACTGGTCAACGTGCTGAAGCACGATCACGACGCCACGCGCGAATTCGTCAGCAAGCCGATCGGCAAATCCGCCGATAACATGTACAGCTTCCTGGCGCTGGTTCAGGACGACCCGACCGTTCAGGTCGTCAACATGGCGCAGAAAGCCTATGCCGAACACTTTGTGCAGGGCGATCCGGATCTGGCAAAACTGCCGGTCCTGTCAGCCGCTGCGCCATTCAAAGTGGGCGGGCGTAAGAATGACCCGGCCAGCTATGTTGAAGTCGAAAAGGGCCAGCTGACCTTCCGTAACGCCGCCGACCTCTACCTCTACCCGAACACGCTGGTGGTGGTTAAAGCCACCGGGAAAGAGGTAAAAGAGTGGCTTGAGTGTTCTGCCGGACAGTTTAACCAGATTGACCCCCACAGCAGCAAGCCGCAGTCGCTGATTAACTGGGACGGCTTCCGTACCTATAACTTCGACGTGATCGACGGCGTGAACTACCAGATTGACGTCACCCAGCCGGCGAAATATGACGGCGAGTGCCAGGCGGTTAACCCGCAGGCGGAGCGCATCAAAAACCTGACCTTCAACGGCAAGGCGATCGACCCGAATGCCACCTTCCTGGTGGTGACCAATAACTACCGTGCCTACGGCGGTAAGTTTGCCGGTACGGGAGATAGCCATATCGCCTTTGCCTCGCCGGACGAGAACCGCTCGGTGCTTGCGGCGTGGATCAGCGCGGAGTCGAAGAAGGCGGGCGAAATTCATCCTGCGGTGGATAACAACTGGCGTCTGGCACCGATCCACAGCGATACGAAACTGGATATTCGCTTTGAAACGTCGCCATCCGACAAGGCAGCCACGTTTATCAAGGAGAAGGCGCAGTATCCGATGAAACAGGTCGCGACGGATGATATTGGGTTCGCGATTTATCAGGTGGATTTGAGTAAGTAAAACAAAACGGCAACACACGTTGCCGCTTTTGGTGTTTGTTCCCTCTCCCCGTTGGAGTGGGTCAGGGTGAGGGCATCGGGCCGCACATGCCCGGCTTTTAGGCCGCGCGATCGTCCCGATTCGCCATCACCTTCGGCGTATTCACCTCAATCCAGTCAGCCAGCGCGGCAACTTTCTCGCTGACCTCGATACCCATCGGCGTCAGGCTATACTCTACGTGCGGCGGCACGACCGGATACGATACGCGATCGACAAACCCGTCCTGCTCCAGCGCCTGAAGCGACTGGGACAGCATCTTTTCGCTCACCCCGCCCATTTTGCGGCGCAGATCGCTAAAGCGGTGGGTTCCCTGGCGAAGAGCCAGCAGTATCAGTACCCCCCAGCGGCTGGTTACGTGTTTGAGCACCTCTCGTGAAGGGCACTGCTCCGCGAAAAGATTGCCATCGCGCATTTGTTCGCTGAGCGTCGGTATCGTTGTTTTCATACTTACCTTTTTGTACGTACTTACTAAAAGTTAGCTATGGTGCTAGTGTGCCACAACATCAGACAAACACGAAGGAGATTCATCATGATCGCGATTACCGGCGCTACCGGCCAGCTTGGCCATCTCGTTATTGAACAGCTGCTGAAAACCGTACCGGCCAGCCAGATTGTGGCCATCGTACGTAACCCGGCGAAAGCGCAAGCCTTAAGCCAGCAGGGTATTGTGGTGCGTCAGGCAGACTACACGGATGAAGCCACCTTCGCCGCCGCGCTGAGCGGCGTGGAAAAGCTTCTGCTGATCTCCTCCAGCGAAGTCGGACAGCGCGCGACCCAACACCAGAACGTGATTAACGCCGCTAAAACGGCAGGCGTGAAATTTATCGCCTACACCAGCCTGCTGCATGCGGATACATCGCCGCTCGGCCTGCACGCTGAACACGTTGCCACTGAAAAAGCGCTGGCGGCATCCGGCATTCCTTATGCCCTGCTGCGCAACGGCTGGTATACCGAAAACTATCTGGCGAGCGCGCCGCCTGCGCTGGAACACGGCGTGTTTATCGGTGCGGCAGGCGATGGCAAAATTGCCTCTGCTACCCGCGCAGACTATGCCGCGGCGGCAGCCAAAGTGATCGCTGAAGAGGGCCATGCGGGCAAAGTGTATGAACTGGCGGGCGACCACGGCTGGACGCTGAGCGAACTGGCGGCTGAACTCAGCAAACAGAGCGGGAAACCGGTAACCTATCAGAATCTCAGTGAAGCAGATTTTGCCGCCGCGCTTAAAAGCGTCGGTCTGCCTGCCGGGCTGGCTGATATGCTGGCGGATTCCGATGTGGGCGCATCCAAAGGGGGACTGTTTGACGATAGCCATACGCTGAGCAAACTGATCGGGCGCGCCACCACGCCGCTGGCGCAGAGCATTAAAGCCATTCTTTAACGGTGTCACCGTTCTTTCCTGCGGCCGGGTGATTTCCCTTACCCGGCCCACACATATTGATTAATAATAAAAACAGATATAACGATTAAAAGTCCGGGTATTCTTTTTCCGTCGCGTACATTATCGGTTTTTCAAATCCGGGAATGGTGATGCCATCCCTGTCAATCTCAATATCTTCCTCATTTATCCCCTGCTGGCCAAACAGATAAATAACGTTGAGTTCACCCTGCGAAGCCGACTCGTCGTACGCGTTCGCCTGATGTCGCACCTCGCGGTTACGCTGCTGATAATCCGCAAATACCGCGTCCCCGTAGCGTTTGCGCAACCATTGATGGGTAAGCTTTGGCGAGTAAACCACCCCCGTGGCATTATTACCGCCAAAGCCTTTTGAATTAATAAAGGCAATTTGCCCCTGGCCTTCCTCTAATTTGTAGTCCTGAAGAGGAATGGATAAGCGTGCGTTATTCACCTGCGGCGCGATCTGGGTTACGCTTTTAATTCCCGGTAAAATGCCATAGCGGAAGACGCCGAGGCAGCTGATGAGCTGGTCGCCGCTAGCGGGTCCCAGGGAGTGACCGAGATACGATTTCACCGCCGTCACCGGCCAGTCGCGGATCGCAAAGGCTTGCGCAACGCGGTCAAAAATATCCGCTTCGGAGACGCAATTCTTCGGCGTGCTTGAACCGTGCGCCTGAATAAACGATCCCTTTTGCACCGCCTCCATTCCGACCATCGACACTGCCGAAGCCACGGCTTTCGCCATGGTGATGTAGTTCCCCGGCCCTGGTGACGCAATAGAACGCTTAAAGCCATCAGCGTTGATAAAGACATTCCCCACCGAACCATGGATCTCTGCCCCAAGCTGCAGCGCCAGCTCGTCGTCCATTAACACGACATACTGGCTGGATTCTGCGATCACAAAACCACAGCTGTCGCCAAAAGGACGGCTGCTGCTGCGCCAGTCGGGCGTTTCCGTTTCATCAATATGCTTAAGCTTGCTCTCCGTTGCCAGGGCGCCCATGGCGTCGAATCCTTCAATCACTTCGGAGGTGACCGGCGCTTCGGCGCTGCCCACAACGGCCACGCGAATGCGTCCCGCTTTTATATCTTCGACTGCCGCATTGAGGTTATACAGAAACGTGGCGCACGCCCCCAGCGTGGCGCTGGTATGGCCAACGCTACCCAGCACATACGCATTGAGGAAATCAGCGCACATGCTGTTCAGGCCCAGCGGACACTGTTTGGCGCTGACGCGCTGGCCTTTCAGGCGCGACTGGAGCATACCGCCAAAGCCATAATCGTCGAGCTGTCCCATGATATTGCCCGAATAGACCCCGAGCTGATCCGGCGCGATCGCTGCCTGTATCTCGCGCCACGGCATCCCCAGAGCGTTGATGGCGTCCGATGCCCCGACAATCGCCATTTGTAACGCCCGCGGATGGAACTGCGAATTGTAATGGTCACCCGGCCGGAATCCCTGCGGCAGCAAACCTGCAGCCTGAATCTCCGTGCGCAACAACGCCTCAATTTTACAGTCCATTTCTCCCTGAACGGTAATACGCACGCGCCGATCCGGTAATTCCTCAACCTGCCATCCCGCCGGTAAGGGATGCGGTAACTGTCTGGCTGAGATATTAAAGCTGAATCCTTTTTCGCCAGAAACCATATTCAATTTTGCATGGCTGGTGATAGCATCGACATCAAAATAGTCGCGCGTAATTATTCTGATAAGGGTTCCTTCCAGCGTCTCGTCTTTTATCTGCGCGGCAGCCTGAGCGGGCGTAAATCTTTTACCTGAAATGTCGCAATACCCACCTTCATCATATTTAAGTACGCCCATCAGAATAGCTAACGATAATAACGTCTCCTGCCTTTCCTCTTCCGATAATGAATCAATAATCATTCGGCGAAATGCATGATGAAAAGAACTACGACCAGCTGGACTATAGCCGCCAAAAGCCGTTATTACGGGTAATTTCACCATAACTCATCCTGTAGTGGTCGTAGATTTATTTTGTGCAAGTGCGATAATTTCAGATATTAGTTTACAAATTACCGACAAAAGCTAATATGAAAATCCAGCCAAAATGCTGAATTTTTTGGCCAGGGCAACGATGAGTCACCAAAAATAATAGTCAAAACAGGTATTAATCGAAAATGACAAATACGCAAATTGGATTTGTGTTATGTGAACGCATGCTAAGTTCCGGTCTCAGTCTGCCGATTGAAATGTGGAAAGCCGCAGCCAGCAGCTATTTAGCCGAGCAAAAAACAACATCCCACGCAGACACGCACAAAACGGAGACATCTGCGTTCAGGCTCTGTCGTTCGGAGAATATACTGAAAGTTCATACTATTGGCATAAATAACGAGCCTCTCCTGACGCAAAGTGGGTTTAGCATTACCGCCGATACCACGCTTGCCGCAGACAGGCACTATGACGTTATCTATCTTCCTGCCCTGTGGCGCAACCCTCGAGCAGTGGTCAGACAACAGCCTGAACTTCTGAAATGGTTGACCGAGCAGGCTGCGCGAGGAACTCGTATCGCCGCTGTCGGAACGGGCTGCTGTTTTCTGGCGGAGTCGGGATTGCTCAACGGAAAGCCCGCCACCACCCACTGGCACTACTTCAAACAATTCTCGCGCGACTACCCCAGCGTAAAATTACAAACCAAACATTTTCTCACGCAGGCCGATAATATTTACTGTGCCGCCAGCGTTAAGGCCCTGTCAGATCTGACGATTCATTTTATCGAAACGATATACGGGAAACGTGTGGCCACACATACACAACGGACATTTTTCCATGAAATTCGTAGTCAGTTCGATCGCCAGTGTTACAGTGAAGAAAACAAACCGCATCCGGATGAAGATATTGTTCAAATTCAAACCTGGATAAAAGCCAACTGCGCCTCGGATATATCCATGCAGAATCTTGCCGCTATGGCTGGCATGAGTTTGCGCAACTTCAACCGTCGCTTTAAAAATGCCACCGACATGTCCCCGCTGCAGTATTTATTAACCGCCAGAATTGAATCCGCCATGACAATGCTGCAATCCACCAATCTGTGCATTCAGGAGATCGCGAATGCGGTGGGATATCAGGATATTGCGCACTTTAATCGCCAGTTTAAGCATAAAACCACGGTTTCACCGGGAGATTACCGTAAGACCGTCCGGGCAAAGATGTTTAGTGCATAAACTCCGGTCATCTCTGATAATGAAAAGATGACCACGAGGAGGCTCAACGTGCAAGGCGTACCGGAACAGTTTAATGATGAAAGAGACAGCGCGCGCTTTCGCCATCTGGCGCAGCTGCCGGGACTGGAACTGTATCACGCGCACATTTCTGACTACGCCTTTGAGCCTCACACCCATGAAGCCTTCGGGATCGGCACGATTGAAACCGGTGCCGAACGCTTTCGCTATCGCGGTACCCAGCATCTCGCGGCGGAAAAATCCGTCGTCACCATGAACCCGGACGAGATCCACACCGGTGAATCCGCCACCGAGGGCGGCTGGCGCTACCGGATGGTCTATATCGAACCCGATCTGCTTGAAGAGGTGACCGGCCTCAGGCACTGGTGGTTTAGCGACGTGACCCGCCATGACCCGTTGCGCTCACAGCAAATCGGCAGGCTGATTTACGGCCTGTGGCACACGGACGATCCGCTTGCGCAAAAAGGATTACTGCTGGATCTGATTGAGACCTTCCAGCCTCTGGCCCATCACGCGCCGGTGATTCAGGAGGGCGCGCACCGCTTCGAACGCGTACGCGAGTACCTGCACGACAACTACATGCACCCCCTGACTCTGGACGAGTTGGCCAGCGTCGTTTCACTCAGCCCGTATCATTTTCAGCGCCAGTTCAAAGCCCATTTTCACGTGACGCCACATCAGATGCTGATGGCCATTCGCCTCTGGCGCGCCAAAGCATTCCTCACGCACGGCATGCCCGCCGCAGAGGTCGCCGCCGCAACCGGGCTGACCGATCAGTCGCATCTCACCCGCGCGTTTACCCGCCGCTACGGCATTACGCCCGTGCGCTACCAGAAGCAGGTCATCCGGCGCTAATGCGCAATCTCATACAATACGCGCGTATTTTCCCCTCCTACACTGCATACAGCGTAAATATCTGTGGATGGAAAAATGATTAGTGGAGTGTTGTATGCCCTGCTGGCCGGGATGATGTGGGGGCTGATTTTCGTCGGCCCGCTGATCGTGCCCGAGTATCCGGCAATATTGCAGTCGACCGGACGTTATCTGGCTCTGGGGCTGATTGCCCTGCCTCTGGCGTGGCTGGGACGCGCGCGCTTGCGTCAGCTCAGCCGTCAGGACTGGGGGACCGCGCTGGCGCTGACCATGATGGGTAATCTTATCTATTACGTTTGCCTCGCGAGTGCCATTCAGCGTACCGGTGCGCCGGTATCAACCATGATTATCGGCACGCTGCCGGTCGTCATCCCCGTCTTTGCTAACCTGCTCTACAGCCAGCGCGATGGCAAACTGGCGTGGACTAAAATGGCGCCGGCGCTGATATGCACCGCCCTGGGGTTGGTATGCGTCAATATTGCCGAGCTGCGTCATGGGCAGGCGGATGTTGACCTGTGGCGTTACGGTTCTGGCATTGTGCTGGCGTTCATTTCCGTGGCGTGCTGGGCATGGTATGCCCTGCGCAACGCGCGCTGGCTGCGGGAGAATCCGGACAAACATCCGATGATGTGGGCGACGGCGCAGGCGCTGGTCACGTTGCCCGTATCCGTCGTGGGATATCTCGGCGCATGCCTCTGGCTGGGCCATCAGCAGCCGGACTTCGCCCAGCCCTTCGGGCCAAGACCGTGGGTATTTATTGGGCTGATGGTTGCGATCGCCGTGCTGTGTTCATGGGTGGGCGCGCTGTGCTGGAATATTGCCAGCCAGAAGCTGCCGACGGTGATATTAGGGCCGCTGATTGTCTTCGAAACCCTGGCCGGACTGCTTTATACCTTTCTGATGCGCCAGAGCGTACCGCCGCTGTTCACGACCTGTGGGATCGTGCTGTTGGTGGTGGGGGTAGTGATGGCGGTGAGAGCGAAGCCGGAAAAACCGAGGGTTGTTCCGGCATCGGAGATGTGAGTATTGCCCGGCGGCGCTGCGCTTGCAGGGCCTACAAAACCGTAGGCCCCGTAAGGCGTAGCCGCCACCGGGCAAGCCCTTAAAACGTTTCCCAGTTCCCTTCAGACGCCGCCGCGACAGGCTGCGCTTTTGGCACATAGGTTTTTACCGGCGCCGCTTTTACCGCCTGGTTGCGGGTAATTTTGAACACCGCCACCGCTTCGTTCAGGCGTGCAGCCTGATCTTCCAGCGCCGCCGCCGCGGCCGCAGACTCCTCCACCAGCGAGGCGTTCTGCTGGGTCACGCGGTCCATCTCGGCTACCGCCTGGCCCACCTGATCGATACCACGGCTCTGCTCGTCAGAGGCCGAAGCAATTTCGCCCATAATGTCGGTGACGCGGGTAACCGCATTAACGATTTCTGCCATCGTTTCCCCAGCTTCGTTAACCAGCAGAGAGCCCGCGTTCACGCGTTCACCGGAGTCGTCGATCAGCGCTTTAATCTCTTTCGCCGCCTGGGCGCTACGCTGGGCAAGAGTACGCACTTCGCCTGCAACAACCGCAAAACCACGGCCCTGCTCGCCCGCACGCGCGGCTTCCACCGCCGCGTTTAACGCCAGGATATTCGTCTGGAAGGCAATGCCGTCGATCACGTTAGTAATTTGCGCAATTTTGCTGGAGCTGGTGGCGATTTCGTCCATCGTCCGCACGACGCCTTCAACCACGTTACCGCCCTTCTTCGCCGTTGAGGAGGCATCCAGTGCCAGACGGGAAGCCTGACGCGCGTTATCGGCGTTCTGCTTCACGGTCGCCGTCAGCTGTTCCATGCTGGCTGCCGTCTCTTCCAGAGACGCGGCCTGCTGCTCGGTACGGGAAGAGAGGTCGTTACTGCCAGCAGAGATTTCGCCTGCACCGGTGTAAATGGTATCTGCGCCTTCACGCACCACGCCCACGGTGTTTGCCAGCGAAGTTTGCATCTCCTGCACGTTGCGCGCCAGGATGGCCATTTCATTATTACCGTCTGCCTGAATCGGCTGGGTGAGATCGCCTGCCGCAATGGCGCGAATATGGTTAATCACCTCTTCAAGAGGCAGCAGCAGCACGCGGCGCATGGCGATCCAGCTGGAGATAATCACCACAATCACCAGCAGCATAACCGCAGAAAGGATCCACAGGATGCGCTTGTAGTCGCTTTCATTGTCCTGGATGCCTTTATCGGTAAGCATTGCCTGCGCTTCGCGCCATTCACGATAAACCGTCTGCATCGCGTTTTGTTTCTGTTCGGCATTCTGCTTGAACATATCTTCCAGATTGCCTTGGCTCAGCAGAACGTTCATTTGCGTCAGCGTTGCAGAGTAGATGCGGTACTGCTCTTCGAGTTGGTTGGTCAGGTTCTCATCCAGGCCTGGCGTGTTCGGCAGGGCATAGTATTTATCGTAATGAACCTGCGCTTCAGTCAGCAGATTTTTCGCCGTGGTAACCAGCTCATTCAGCTGACCGCCGTTAATTTGAGAGGCCATGCTGCTTTGCAGGCGCAGCATCCCGCGGTTCAGGGTGACGCGAGCCTGGTTCAGACTGATCCACGCATCGGTAAACTCCGCCACGTTCTTGCTGGAGAGCTGCGACACGGTGAAGTTGTCTTTATCGTTATTCAGGGCGTTGATAAAGATACCGGCGGAAATCACTTGCATGATGCCGAGCACAAGCAGCACCGAAATCAGAAGGGTAATGACTTTTATACGTTTAAACATGCGTTGCCTTTGTTTTATGCAGGTTTGTCTGACGTGGATATATCGGCAGGCGCGGCGGGTTGTTTACTGTTCCTCCACCTTTAAAAAGTTTCGAAACCACTTTCCTGAGCCCATTCAGAGAGTTAAAAGTGGGATTTTTTTGTGATCCACATCTCACTTTCCCCCTTCCCTCTAAAGGGTTATAGCGCTGGCCTAAAGATGTATTTAATATGCACTTTATATTATTGATGACGAGGTAACTGCTATGGCCTTTCGCGACCAACCCCTTGGCGAGCTGGCGCTCTCCATTCCTCGCGCTTCTGCGCTGTTCCGTAAATACGATATGGACTACTGCTGCGGCGGTAAGCAAACACTGGAGCGTGCGGCCTCACGCAAAGAGCTGGACGTTGAGGTTATTGAAGCAGAGCTGGCGCAGCTGGCCGAGCAGCCCGTCGATAAAGACTGGCGAACCGCTCCGCTCGCGGAAATCATCGACCATATCATCGTGCGTTATCATGACCGTCACCGTGAGCAACTGCCGGAACTGATTCTTCAGGCGACCAAAGTCGAGCGCGTCCATGCCGACAAACCTTCCGTACCGCGCGGTCTGGCAAAGTACCTGACCCTGCTGCACGAAGAGCTTTCAAGCCACATGATGAAGGAAGAGCAGATCCTCTTCCCGATGATTAAACAGGGTATGGGAAGCCAGGCGATGGGGCCCATCAGCGTGATGGAAAGCGAGCATGATGACGCGGGCGAACTGCTGGAAGTGATCAAACACACCACCCACAACGTTACGCCGCCGCCAGAAGCGTGCACAACGTGGAAAGCGATGTACAACGGCATTAACGAGATGATTGACGACCTGATGGAACACATCAGTCTCGAGAACAACGTTCTGTTCCCGCGGGCATTAGCGGGGGAATAAAAAAGGCCGCTGCGGCCTGATGCCCCCACCCCGCCCCTCTGCCACGGAAGAGGGTGCAAAAACTAAAAACGGCAACCGAAGTTGCCGTTTTGCTTTTACCGTACGCCTGCCATACGTTTCTTACCGATAAACACCCAGCCCAGCCCCAGCGCGATAAACCACAGCGGCGTGACGATGAGTGCCTGACGAGTATCATCTTCCAGCGTCAGCAGAACCAGCACGAAGACGAAGAACGCCATGCACACCCAGCACATCAGCTTGCCCAGCGGCATCTTGTAGATCGATTTCTCATGCAGATGTGGGCGCTGCTTGCGGTACACCAGATATGAACAGAGGATGATGGTCCAGACGAACATAAACAGGATCGCTGAGACCGTGGTAATCATGGTGAACGCGCCAATCACGCTTGGGTTCACGTAGAGCATCACCACGCCGCCCAGCAGGCACATGCAGGAGAAGGTCAGCCCTTTTGCCGGTACGGCACGCTTAGAGAGCTTGGCGAACGCGCTCGGCGCCACGCCTTCCTGCGCCAGGCCAAACAGCATACGGCTGGTGGAGAACACGCCGCTGTTCGCGGAAGATGCCGCAGAGGTCAGCACCACGAAGTTAATCAGGCTCGCGGCAGCAGGCAGGCCTACCAGCACGAACAGCTCAACGAACGGGCTCTTGCTTGGCACCACCGAGCTCCATGGCGTCACGGACATAATGATGATCAGCGCGAAGACGTAGAACATGATGATACGCACCGGAATGGAGTTGATGGCGCGCGGCAGGGACTTCTCCGGATCTTTGGTTTCCGCAGCGGTCGTTCCGACCAGCTCAATTCCCACAAACGCGAACACCGCGATCTGGAAGCCGGCAAAGAAGCCGCTGATGCCTTTCGGGAACCAGCCGCCGTCATTCCACAGATGGGTAAACGACGCCTGAACGCCCGTTGGTGACTGGAAGTGGGTGAGCACCATCACCAGGCCCACCACGATGAGCCCGACAATGGCCACGATTTTGATCATCGCGAACCAGAACTCCATCTCACCGAACATTTTAACGGTGGCGAGGTTCAGGCTCAGCAGCAGAACAATAACCGCCAGCGAGGCGACCCAGTCCGACAGACCCGGGAACCAGAACTGCGCGTAGGCGGTAATCGCCACGACGTCCGCCATACCGGTGACAACCCAGCAGAACCAGTAGGTCCAGCCGGTGAAATAGCCCGCCCACGGCCCGAGCAGGTCAGAAGCGAAGTCGCTAAAGGATTTGTATTCGAGGTTCGAGAGCAGCAGTTCACCCATTGCACGCATCACGAAGAACAGCATAAAACCGATAATCATATAAACGAATATGATTGACGGCCCGGCGAGACTAATAGTTTTGCCTGACCCCATAAACAGCCCGGTACCGATGGCACCCCCGATGGCAATGAGCTGAATATGACGGTTTGTGAGATTGCGTCGTAGCGACTGTTCAGACGACGCCCCTTCGTCGGCGACGACTTTAACCTGATCTACCATGTGATATTTTCCTGTTTATGCCTGTCTGTGTTGTTAAGGCTCTTCTGGCCTTTAAATACGTCAAAAGATGACGTTCCCTTGTAAGGGCTAATCGATATTAGGTAAGAATCGGCGGGATGAATACTATGATTTAGATATTATGTTAATAATATGTTGAAAGTGAGTGTCATATCACTCATGCAGCGCGAAACAGCTCACAAAAATACACGCAACAGTTTCGTTTGCAAGATAAAATGTTGATTGCACCATAACTATAGGTTTTAACACTATTTTCCTCTCCCCAACCGGAGAGAGGAAATAAGAAAAGTCGATTACAGAATTTCCAGCAGCTCGACTTCAAAGACCAGGGTGCTGAATGGAGGGATGGACGCGCCAGCGCCGCGCTCGCCGTAGGCCAGGTTATGCGGAATAGTCAGTTCCCATTTGGAACCGACTGGCATCAGGGTCAGCGCTTCAATCCAGCCTGCGATAACGCCGTTCACCGGGAACTCAGCCGGTTCGCCGCGCGCCACGGAGCTGTCGAACACGGTACCGTCGATCAGCTTACCGGTGTAGTGTACGCGAACGTGGTCGGTACGCGCCGGGATTGCGCCGTCACCCTGATTGATCACGCGGAACTGCAGACCAGACTCGGTGCTGTTCACGCCTTCACGCTCACGGTTCTCTTCCAGATATTTCACACCTTCGGCGGCCATCTCTTCGAAGCGCGCACGACGCACGGCGTCAGCACGTTCGTGGATTTCACGCAGCGCACGGTGCACAACGTCAACCGGAACGGCAGGCTGTTTGCCTTCCAGTGCGTCAGCGATACCCGCCACCAGCGCTTCTGGTAACAGACCTTCCAGGCCGGATTCGCTCAGCTGCTGTCCTACCTGCAAGCCGATACCGTAACTTGCCTGCGCTTCGATAGTGTCAAAAGTCGGGGTGGTCATGGGTTTTCCTTCCATCACATTTAAAGTAGCGGGCAGCATATCAGCCATGCACTTATGGGTAAAACTTTGTCTGAAGTTAAGGTGACAAACCGCGACGAAACAGAAACAATAGAGATAACCAGGATTAATCCCGAACTGATGTCACGGATGTCGGGTTTGCTACGCCGTTCAGGCAGTTAGCAAACTATACTTCGGAACACAGGATAAAAAAGACGCGGAGCAGGAGGAGTGCCATGCCCGGGCGATTTGAACTGAAACCTACCCTGGCGAAAATCTGGCAGGCGCCGGACAATTTTCGCATCATGGACCCGCTGCCTCCTCTGCATCGCAGAGGGATTATCATTGGCGCGCTGATGGTGATCGTGGGCTTCCTGCTTCCTTCCGGGAGCGATGATGTCGATACCGTACCCGTTACCCGGAATGCCCAACTGGACATTCAGTCGCAGACGCGACCGCAGCCTGATGCACAGCCGATGCAAACGCAGCTTGTCACCCCGTCTAACGATCCGGGTCAGGTTGCACCGGTTGAGCCAGAGCCCATTCAGGATGAACAGCCGCAGGATCAAGCCGCCGCCCCGTCTCAGCCTCAGACGCAACAGCCTACCGGCATTGAGCAACAGTGGCGTTCCTATCGCGTGGAGCCGGGCAAAACCCTGGCACAGCTGTTCCGCGACCATAACCTGCCGCCAACCGACGTATATGCCATGGCGAAGGTAGAAGGTGCAGGTAAGCCGCTCAGTAACCTGCAGAATGGACAGATGGTGCAGGTTCGTCAGAATGCCAGCGGTGTGGTGACAGGATTAACGATTGATACAGGAAACGGACAACAGGTGCTGTTTACCCGCCAGCCAGACGGCAGTTTTATCAGGGCGCGTTAAGGGCCCGGAGCTGTAAAAAGCAAAACGCCGGCACAAGGCCGGCGTTTCAACGTGAGCAGAGTAAAAATTACTCAGCTACAACGTTAACAACCAGTTTAGCGAACACTTCGCTGTGAACCTGGAAGTCAACTTCGTGCTCACCAGTGGTACGCAGAACGCCGTTCGGCAGACGAACTTCGCTCTTAGCCACTTTAACGCCTGCAGCAGTTACTGCATCAGCGATATCGCGGGTACCGATGGAACCGAACAGTTTACCTTCGTCGCCTGATTTAGACGCGATGGTAACGGTGCCCAGTGCGTTGATTGCTTCAGCGCGAGCGTTAGCAGCCGCCAGAACGTCAGCCAGTTTGGCTTCCAGTTCAGCGCGACGTGCTTCGAAAAACTCTACGTTTTTCTTGGTAGCTGGAACAGCTTTACCCTGTGGAACCAGGAAGTTACGTGCGTAACCCGCTTTAACGTTAACCTGATCACCCAGGCTGCCCAGGTTTGCTACTTTATCAAGCAGAATAACTTGCATTACCTTATCCTCTTAAAGTCGTATTAATGGACCGTGCCCGATTACTGATGACGATCAGTGTACGGCAGCAGGGACAGGTAGCGAGCGCGTTTGATAGCGCGAGCCAGCTGACGCTGGTATTTTGCACGAGTACCGGTGATACGGCTTGGGACAATCTTACCGCTTTCGGTGATGTAGTTTTTCAGCGTTGCGATATCTTTATAGTCGATCTCTTGAACGCCTTCCGCGGTGAAACGGCAGAACTTGCGACGACGGAAATAACGTGCCATATGGCTAGTCTCCAGAATCTATCAAATCAATCTGCTCGGCATGCAGAACCATTTTGCTCAGGCCGTTCTTTGCCTTGTGGCAAGAGATGAACCCCTGAACGATTACTGCGCTACCGACCGTTAAACTGTGAGTAATGGCCTGGTTTTCGTGTCCGCTAATAATAACGGGCATTTGGCACCACGCCTGCCGGTGAAACCCGGCTTCCTCTTGCACAGAACGATGCTCAAGCACGAACTGGCAATGCGGAATTCCTGATGGACTGACCTTTCGAAGGGGAGCCCTGCATACGATGCCGGACAACGCCAGA
Organism: Enterobacter vonholyi; assembly: GCF_008364555.1. Classification (GTDB taxonomy): domain Bacteria; phylum Pseudomonadota; class Gammaproteobacteria; order Enterobacterales; family Enterobacteriaceae; genus Enterobacter; species Enterobacter vonholyi. The sequence goes on along the minus strand of NZ_VTUC01000010.1, from coordinate 55,159 downwards.
CGGTTGGTCATCAGAAATTACTCTTCAGAATCCCCAGCATCAGAATCATCTGCGGTTTCGTTTGCGAAATCATCGCGACGCTCACGGCGCTCGTCTTTCGCTTTAACCATCGGAGATGCTTCGGTAACTGCGTTTTTGGTACGCATAACCATGCTGCGGATAACGGCATCGTTGAAGCGGAAGGTAGTTTCCAGCTCATCGATCACTTCCTGCGGCGCTTCAACGTTCATCAGAACGTAGTGTGCTTTGTGCAGTTTGTTGATCGGGTAAGCCAGCTGACGGCGGCCCCAGTCTTCCAGACGGTGGATCGTACCTTCTGCACCAGTGATGGCAGCAGAGTAACGCTCGATCATACCCGGAACCTGTTCGCTCTGGTCAGGATGGACCATAAAAACGATTTCGTAATGACGCATCGAATTGCTCCTTACGGATTATTCAGCCTCCTGTCTGGGTCAGCCGAGGCCCGGGGAGGCAAGGAACGTGTTAAAGGTCGGCTGAAAAATTGACGCGTCATAATACTTGCGCGCCCCTGGAAACTCAAGCTGATTGCACAAATAATTCGCACAAAGCGCGAAGCGGGTCTAAGTAGGTGATTTAAAATTGGTCACACCCGGAAGCGTTGTTTTTTTGAACAACTGCATCAGAAATGGTCACGCATCCCCGCTGGATGAGTGATTACACTTTAATCAGAGATCACCTGAATTAAAGAAGGAGCATCCCCCCTCTCGCAGCACGTAGTCGTGGAGCGCATATCATGAAAAAAATCGCATTAGCCATAATGGCGGCGCTTTTGCTCAGTGCAAACGCGATGGCAGCCATCAAGATAGACAGCCGACAGGCCAGAAACATGGATGATGTGCAAAGCTTGGGCGTAATTTACATCAATCATAATTTCGCCACGGAAAGTGAAGCAGATCAGGCCCTAAACGAAGAAACCGATGCGCAGGGCGCAACCTATTACCACGTGATGTTAACCCGTGAGCCCGGCAGCAACGGCAACATGCACGCCAGTGCAGATATTTACCGATAACGCTTTAACGCTAGCACCAGGAAAGCCAACAACGAGAACATAGCCATAGTTGACGTTGCCCCCTGCCCGGGGGCTTTTTTTTGAGAAAGGCTCCGGAATACCATCGGTAAAAGACCCCCTGAGTTCCTCCAGAAGCTGGAAGATCAGAGAGTAAAGGTGCTGCGCATTTAAAGGTGCTGGCGGAAAAATGCCACCGTGGCGTCCAGCGCCGTTGGCGTGATGCGGTGGCGGACGCCAGGTTCCCACAGGCAGGTCAGATTACCGTCCAGGCCTGCATTTATTAACGCCTGCTGCAGACGGAAGGTTCCCTCGGGCGGGACCACATCATCTGCATCACCGTGCCATAGCAGCAGTGGGCGATCGGCCACGCGCGGCAATGACCGGGACACATCCCACTCTTCGAGCGTCGCGGTGATTTCCGCTAATTCCTTAGGGGGAAAGAGCGTCTTCGCCAGCGACGTAAAATAGCCCGAGCCCATCAGGCAGGCGACCGACTTCACTTCCGGATGATGCGTCATAATCCCCAGCGCCGTCATACCGCCCATCGACGCCCCGGCGACAGCCAGACGATTGTCGGCAACCAGGCCGGCCTCATAAAGCGCATCGCGCACCCCGGCAAACTCGGTCAGACTCCCGTGCAGAATGTGCCAGAACTGCCCAAGCCGCGCCTGTTCATTGCCCTTAAAGCGGGCGCCGTGGTCAGGCGCATCCGGCATCACCACGCGAAAACCCGCCTGCGCCAGCGCAACCGCAAAATAACTGTAAACCAGCTTCGATGAGGTGAACCCGTGATAAAAAACCACAACAGGCAGCGGTTTATCACGTTTACCCGCAGGCATCGCGTGTAAAATTTCATGGTCGCCGAGGTGGCGTATTTCAATTTCAATCATTGTCGACCCTGTGCGAATGTATGATTCATAATGTTGAGAACTGGGTTACGCTTTCACGTCATTTTCATTCGAAATTTACGTCCCAGATAACACTTCGGGAACATTCCCCCAAAACTAAATTCACAGACAACTACACTATGGCTATCAGGAAACGAGATATGGTTATGCGCAGGTTTGCTGCTTTAGTGCTGGTGTTTCTGCTTAGTGGCTGTAGCGCGCTGCAGGGAACGCCGCAACCCGCTCCACCGGTCGCCGATCATCCACAGGAGATTCGTCGTAATCAGACGGAAGGATTACAACGAATGGGCACGATTTCCGCGCTGGTACGCGGCTCCCCCGATGACGCAGAAGCGGCAATAAAAGCACAGGCCGTCGCCGCCAAAGCAGATTATTACGTCATCATTATGATCGACGAAACCATCATAACGGGACAGTGGTATTCACAGGCCATTTTGTACCGTAAATAATGGTTTTCCTTTGAACGAGATTTACACTGCTTTGCGTCCATAGACATTTTCCTGTCCACAATAAACTCCATGCCCGCGTCAATGGAAGGGAGTTTATTCGCGAAGGATTGCCCGGCGGATACCGGAGATATGTGAAATGGAGCTGACGATGAAACGAACTCTTGCTTTGACCTCTCTGTTGCTCTCAGCAGGCCTGGTGAGCACCACCGCGCAGTCAGCAGAATTCGCCAGTGCTGACTGTGTGACTGGCCTGAATGAAATTGGCCAGATCTCCGTGAATAATATCTCGGGGAGCCCGCAGGACGTTGAACGCGTTGTGGCATTAAAGGCCGATGAGCAGGGTGCTTCATGGTATCGCATCATCCAGATGCAGGAAGATCACCACATCGACCACTGGCGAGTACAGGCCATTCTTTACGTGTAATATCCCTCCTGATAAAAGCCACTTATTTTTAGTGGCTTTTCGTTTTTGCAAATCTTTTATCTTATGAAAAACCAATCAATAACAAGAAAATAACATTTTGTTACATTAATTCAGTAAACGTAATCCCCGCTCTGCCGTTGAAGAACCATACCTTTTCAATGATGAGCAATTTATGATCAACGTTTTTCGCCGTGCAGGCCTGGGGGCAAAGCTGTCGCTGCTTACGGGCATCAGTGTCGCCACGCTGTTTCTGCTTTTCACTTTTCTGCTCAGTCAAAAAGCCAGCCAGCAGCTTGAAGCCCTCGCCGTCGAAGATCTGCATAATCAGTCCACAGGCATGGTCGACATGGTGCAGATGTTTAATACCAGCCTGAGCGAAGAAGTCGAAAGCTACACCAAACTGTTTACGACATTTCTGCCCCAGCCTTTTAGCGTCGATACTCAGCAGCCCCGGACCATTAACGGGCTCACCGTTCCCCTACTGAAAGGGGGAGAAGCTGAACTCCATGAAAATACCTCTTTTTCCGATGATTTTCTGAGCCGTACGGGAGCAATCTCCACGCTGTTTGTACGCAGCGGTAACGACTTTGTTCGCGTCGCCACCTCCCTGCGCAAAGAGAACGGCGAGCGGGCGATGGGCACCGTGCTGGATACCGCCAGCCCGGCCTTTGCCGCAGTCAACAGAGGGGTAGTCTACCGTGGCCTGGCGCTGCTGTTTGGCAAACGCTATATCACCCAGTATCAGCCGGTTAAAAACGCCGAAGGCCAGGTCATTGCGATCGTCTTTGTTGGCGTGGACATTACGCATTCCTGGAACGTCATGCGCGAGAAAATCCTCACCCGCCGCCTGGGCGAGAGCGGTCACTTCTTCGTGCTGGATCGCAGCAACGGCAAAACGCGCGGGCAATACCTGTTCCATGCCGGTGAAGAGGGACAGCTGCCGAAGTGGGACGGCGCGACGCAGCAACAGCTTTTGAGTGACAAGCCCGGCACGCTGGAACGCGTAAGCGACGACGGCCGCACGCTGAAAATGGCCTATACCCCGCTGCCAGGCTGGAACTGGACTATCGTCGGCGAAGTGGATAAATCGGTGCTGCTCTCAAGCGTTACCGCCATGCGCGATCGCTTCCTGCTGGCCGGCGTGGTCTTATCCATCCTGTTTGCTGGCCTGTTCGTGATTCTTATTCGCCGCGTGCTGACCCGCCCGCTGCGCAATGTGATCCATCTTGCCCGGCAATATGCCGCAGGGGATCTCCGTTCCAGCCTGCCCGTGACGCGCCAGGACGAAGTCGGCCAGCTGATCGACGCCATCAACGGCATCGGCGGCGGCCTGCAAAAAATTGTCCTGCAGGTCCGCGAGGCCGCTGGCGAGATCCATTTGGGCACCAACGCGCTGGCCGCCGACACCGGCGAGATTTCAGAGCAGATCAACAAGCAGGCGAGCAGCGTGGAAGAGACCTCCGCCAGCATGGAGCAGCTGGCCGCCACCGTGCAGCAAAATGCCGCCAACATGGAGCAAACGCAGCAGCTGGTCGGTGAAACCTCGCTCGCGGTCCATCAGGGCGGTGAGACGGTCACCCACGCGGTATCGACCATGGACGATATTCGCGAAGCGTCAAAACGCATAGAAGACATCACGCGCGTGATCGAATCCATCGCTTTCCAGACCAATATTCTGGCGCTGAATGCGGCAGTGGAAGCGGCCCGCGCCGGTGAGCACGGAAAAGGGTTTGCGGTAGTCGCGCAGGAAGTTCGCGCACTGGCGGGACGCAGCGCTAACGCGGTGAAGGAGATTGAACAGCTGATTGGCGATACGCTCAGAAAAGTGAGTGAGGGCCATGCGCTGTCTGAAAAGACCCGCCTGGCGATGGATGACATCATCATTCATATCGATAACATCAGCCAGCTGGTCACCGAGATTAACCATGCCTCACGCGAGCAGTCCGCAGGGATTGGCCAGGTTAATCTCGCCATGACCCACATTGGCGAAGCGTCGCATATCAATGCCGATCGTATCTCACGCAGCGAACAAACGGCTCAAACGCTGCGCGAGAAGGGATCACATCTGGCCCAGCTGGTGAGCCTGTTCCAGCTAAAAGGCTAACCGACTCTGCCCGTCGCACGCAGCAGCAGGTCACTTTGCACCTGCTCGCTCATCAGCGTGCCGCCACGGGTATCGAGCATCATGCGGCACCACGCCTGCGCCACCGGAGGCGACGCGTGCCGCAGCATTTCGCTCCCGGCACCCAGCAGGAAAAGCTGCTGCGCGATCTCCCGCCCCTGCGCCTCCTGCGGTTTACGCAGTTTTTGCTGAAGCTGTCGCCAGCTGCGGTCGAAGTGTCTGTCCTGCCCTTTTACCTGTGCAAACTCATCGGCAAGCAGATCGTGAATCCCCGGCTGCTTCGCCAGCACGCGCAGCACGTCCAGGCACATGATGTTGCCGGACCCTTCCCAGATGCTGTTCACCGGCATCTCGCGATACAGGCGGGGAAGTTCGCTCTCCTCGCAGTACCCGACTCCGCCCAGCACCTCCATCGCTTCAGCGACAAACGGGATGCCCGCTTTGCACACGCTAAACTTCGCGGCCGGGGTAAACAGCCGCGCCCATGCCGCCTCCTGCGGATCCGTGCGTTTATCCCACGCCCGCGCCAGGCGAAACAGCAGCGCCGTTTGCCCCTCCAGCACCAGCGCCATCCGGCTTAGCACTTCGCGCATGAGCGGCTGATCGATAAGATTTTTGCCGAAGGTCTGGCGCTGATGCGCATGGTACAGCGCCACGGACAGCGCCCGACGCATCAGTCCGTGGCTGCCCAGCGCGCAGTCAAAGCGCGTCAGACCGCCCATTTTGAGGATCTGCCGTACCCCTTCGCCCTCTTCCCCCAGAAGCCAGCCGGAGGCATCGAGGAACTCCGCCTCGCTGCTGGCGTTGGAGCGGTTCCCGAGCTTGTCCTTGAGGCGCTCCAGCCGGACGGCGTTGCGCTGTCCGTCAGGCAAAAAGCGCGGCACAAAAAAGCAGGACAGCCCGCCCTTCGCCTGGGCCAGCACCAGATGCGCATCGCTTTGCGGGACGGAGAAAAACCATTTATGCCCCACCAGCCTGTAGCTGCCGTCGCTGCATTTTTCCGCTTTGGTGGTGTTGCTCAGCACGTCCGAGCCGCCCTGCTTTTCCGTCATCCCCATACCAATCAGCAGGCCGCGCTTTTGCGCGCCGGGGGCCAGATGCGGATCGTAGCGATCGCTGAGCAGCGGCGTCAGCCAGTCGTGAAAGAGTCTGGGGAGCGCCTGCTGCAGGAGCGGTGTCGCGGCAAACGTCATGGTGACCGGACAAAGCGTGCCCGCTTCCACCTGAGCATGAAGCACAAAGCGTGCGGCCCGCGCGACAAACGACCCTTTACGCGCCTCCTCTTCCCATGCCAGGTTATGTACCCGATTGGCACACAGCCCCTGCATCAGCAGGTGCCATGCCGGGTGAAAGCGGACGTCATCCAGTCGCTCTCCGGTGGCGTCATAGCGAAGCAACTCCGGCGGATTTACGTTCGCCAGCCTGCCCAGCTCCAGCGACTCTGCGGTACCTAACTGCTGCCCGATGCTGGCGAGCAGCTCAACATCCCACTCGGCCCCCTCGCGCGAAACTGCGTCACGCAGCGCGCAGTCCGAAAGGAAAAGGTTGCTGTTGGAAAGCGGTGCGGGTTGATTGAAAACGGTATGGGTCTGCCAGTGCATACTGTCTCCCTCCTTCAGTGGCAATGACGATAAGTATGGACAAAGCGCGCACACGATGCATGGGAGGGGAGTCACACGTTCACGATCCCGCTGATATCATTCGTGAAATAGCTCACAGAACATAAGAATAAACTATTTCATGACTTCGCTTTTGTTGAATAATTTATTCTCTCCCCCTTTCAGTGAGGAAAGTTATGCAACCGGATGCGCACAAGCGAGCATTAATTGCCGGCTCCATTGGTAACTTTATCGAGTGGTATGAGTTTGCGGTCTACGGTTTTCTGGCGACCGTCATTGCGAAGAACTTCTTCCAGCTTGAAGGGGAAGCGGGACTCACCAGCCTGATCCTCACCTACGCCTCATTCGCCATCGCCTTCTTCTTCCGTCCGCTGGGCGCGGTGGTGTTTGGACGCATCGGCGACCGAATTGGCCGTAAGCCGACGCTCATTATTGTTCTGGTGCTCATGACGCTGGCCACCGCCGCCATCGGCATTGTGCCGGTCTATGCCAGCATCGGGATTGCCGCACCGCTGATCGTTACGCTGCTTCGCATCCTGCAGGGACTGTTCGCCGGCGGCGAGTACGGTGGTGCGGTCTCGCTGATGACGGAGTTCGCCCCGCGCGGCAGGCGCGGCCTCTACGGCGCGTGGCAGTCCTTTACCGTGGCGCTGGGCTTGTTAGCGGGCGCAGGCATCGTGGCGCTGCTCTCCGCCCTCCTCACGCCTGAAGCCCTGCACGACTGGGGCTGGCGCATTCCTTTCTTCCTGGCGCTGCCCATGGGCGCTGTTGCGCTGTGGCTTCGCGTCAGCATGGAGGAGACGCCCAGCTTTGTGCAGCAGCAGGACAAACCGGCTGTCGCTCAGGCGGATACTGCCGCCACGCTCAGGGCCATCGTGATGGGGATTGGGCGCGTAATGGTCTGGTCTGCGGCGGGGTACACCTACCTGGTGATTATGCCGACCTATCTGCAGTCGGCGCTGCACACCGGGTTTAACCAGGCGCTGCTGATCGCGGTGATTTCGAACGTTGGGTTTGCGCTAACCATTATTCCGTCGGGGATCCTGAGCGATAGGATCGGGCGTCGCACGGTGATGATTATCGCCACCGCGCTGCTGCTGATCCTCGCCCTGCCGTTGCTGAAACTTCTGCAGGCGGAGTCCAGCACGCTGGCGGTGAAGGCTGTTGTGGTACTGATTGCGGGCGGTCTGGTGGGCATGCTGGCGGGGCCGGGCCCGGCGATGCTCTCTGAGATGTTCCCGACGCGCGTGCGCTATACGGGCCTGGGGCTGGCCTACTCTTTGTCGAACGCGATTTTCTCGGGATGCGCAGGGTTAATCATTACCGGGCTGATTAAGCAGACGGGCAACCTGGATATTCCGGCGTATTACGTGATGGCGACGGCCGTCGTAAGTATTTTCGCGCTGATGACCCTGAGGAAGGATGACCATTTGCGGTCGTTAGAGGAGTGAGGTTGTCACCGTTTGATGCCCTCACCCCGGCCCTCTCCCACGGGGAGAGGGAGAAAACACTAAAGGCCGTCCTGTGGACGGCCTTACTGTTTATTCTCCCCGCTGACGCACCGCTTCAAACAGGCAGATGCCCGTCGCAACGGAAACGTTCAGAGACGACACGCTGCCCGCCATCGGGATGCTGATCAGCTCGTCGCAGTGCTCGCGGGTCAAACGACGCATGCCTTCGCCTTCCGCACCCATCACCAGCGCCAGACGGCCGGTCATTTTGCTCTGATACAGGGTATGATCTGCTTCACCGGCGGTACCGACGATCCAGATGTTCTCTTCCTGCAGCAGACGCATGGTGCGCGCCAGGTTGGTCACGCGGATCAGCGGAACGTTTTCCGCCGCGCCGCAGGCTACCTTCTTCGCCGTCGCGTTCAGCTGCGCGGAGCGATCTTTCGGCACAATCACCGCATGCACGCCCGCCGCATCCGCGCTGCGCAGACACGCGCCGAGGTTGTGCGGATCGGTTACGCCATCGAGGATCAGGAAGAACGGATTCTCCAGCTCGGCAATCAGATCCGGCAGATCGTTTTCCTGATACTGACGGCCCGGCTTCACGCGGGCAATGATCCCCTGGTGAACCGCGCCTTCACTTTTTTCATCCAGGAACTGGCGGTTCGCCAGCTGGATCACCACACCCTGCGCTTCCAGGGCATGGATCAGCGGCATCAGACGCTTATCTTCACGCCCTTTCAGAATAAACACTTCCTGAAAACGCTCCGGTGCGCGCTCGAGAAGGGCCTGCACCGCGTGGATGCCGTAAATCATTTCACTCATTGATGGTTCTCGTAATAAGTATTTCCCCTCCCCCCGTTGGGGAGAGGGTTAGGATGAGGGGAGATTTTACTCCGCCTGCTTTTTCTTGGCCGCGCGCTTCGCTTTGGTGGCGGCCGCTATTTTCTGTGTCTTCGCGGAAGGTTTCTTCGCTGAACGGGCTTCTTTCTTCGCCGCCTTCGGCTTCTGCTTCTTCTCACCGCGGAACGCGCTGTCCGGCTCGAAGTTCACCTTCTTACCGGCCTGACGGCGCTTGCCGCTCGTTTTGCCGTTTCCGCCTTTTTTCGTTCTTTCGCGTTCGGTTTTACCAACGTTACGCGGGGCGCGCTCGCTGGAGATCAGGCTGAAGTCGATTTTACGGTCGTCCATATTCACGGCCTCAACCTTCACTTCCACACGGTCGCCCAGACGATAGGTCTGGCCGCCAGATTCGCCAATCAGACGCTGGCCGACCTGGTCGAAGCGGTAGTAGTCATTATCCAGGCTGGAGACGTGCACCAGACCGTCGATAAACAGCTCGTCCAGACGAACGAAGAAGCCAAAGCCGGTCACGCTGGCAATCACACCTTTGAAGACGTTACCGACCTGGTCCAGCATAAAGTCACACTTCAGCCAGTCCGCCACGTCGCGGGTAGCTTCATCAGCACGGCGTTCGGTCATGGAGCAGTGCTGACCCAGCTGCAGCATCTCTTCCATCGAATAGTGGTAGCCACCGGTTTCGGTGGTGTTCCCTTTATGTCCCTGCTCCTGCGCCAGCAGATACTTGATCGCACGGTGCAGAGAGAGGTCAGGGTAACGACGGATCGGCGACGTAAAGTGGGCGTAAGACTGCAGCGCCAGGCCGAAGTGACCGCGGTTTTCCGGATCGTAAATCGCCTGCTTCATCGAGCGCAGCAGCATTGTCTGCAGCATTTCTGCATCAGGACGATCGCTAATGGATTCCAGCAGCTCGGCGTAATCGCGCGGCTCTGGCTTATTGCCGCCCGGCAATTCCAGGCCCAGTTCAGCCAGCACGGAGCGGAACGCGGTGATGGCTTCCGTCGACGGTTTATCGTGAATACGGAACAGCGCAGGCTCTTTGGCTTTCTCGACGAAACGTGCCGCCGAGATATTCGCCAGAATCATACATTCTTCGATCAGCTTGTGCGCATCGTTACGCTGGGTCTGTTCGATACGTTCAATGCGGCGCTCGGCGTTGAAGATAAATTTCGCCTCTTCGCTTTCAAACGAGATCCCGCCGCGTTCTTCGCGCGCCTGATCCAGCGTTTTGTAGAGGTTATGCAGCTCTTCGATGTGTTTGACCAGCGGCGCGTACTGTTCGCGCAGATCCTGGTCGCCCTGCAGCATATGCCAGACCTTGGTATAGGTCAGACGCGCGTGCGAGCTCATCACCGCTTCGTAGAATTTGTAGCCGGTTAAGCGCCCTTTGGTGGAGATGGTCATCTCGCAAACCATACAGAGGCGGTCAACCTGCGGGTTCAGGGAGCAAAGGCCGTTAGACAGCACTTCCGGCAGCATCGGCACGACCTGCGACGGGAAGTAGACCGAGGTACCGCGGCTGCGCGCTTCGTTATCCAGCGGGGTGTGCGGACGAACATAGTAGCTTACGTCTGCAATAGCGACCCACAGACGCCAGCCGCCACCGCGTTTTTTCTCGCAGTAGACGGCGTCATCGAAGTCGCGGGCGTCTTCACCGTCGATCGTGACCAGCGGCAGGGAGCGCAGATCCACTCGGCCCACTTTGGACTCTTCCGGCACTTCTTCGCGCAGGCTTTCGATCTGCTCTTCAACCGCTTTCGGCCAGATGTATGGAATTTCGTGGGTGCGCAGCGCCATATCAACGGCCATGCCGGTGCCCATGTTATCGCCAAGCACTTCAACAATTTTACCTACCGCTTTGGTGCGACGGGTTGGGCGCTGGGTAAGTTCCACCACCACCACAAAGCCCATGCGGGCGCCCATCACCTCTTCAGGTGGGATCAGGATGTCGAAGCTCAGACGGCTGTCGTCAGGCACCACGAACCCAACGCCCGCGTCGGTAAAGTAGCGGCCAACGATCTGGCTGGTTTTTGGCACCAGAACGCGCACGACGCGCGCTTCTCGGCGACCTTTACGGTCGGCGCCCAGCGGCTGCGCCAGAATCTGGTCGCCGTGGATGCACATTTTCATCTGTTCAGATGAGAGATACAGATCGTCTTTACGGCCTTCCACGCGCAGGAAGCCGAAGCCATCGCGGTGACCAATGACGGTTCCTTTCAGCAGATCGAGGCGTTCCGGCAGCGCGTAGCACTGGCGGCGGGTAAAGACCAGTTGCCCGTCGCGCTCCATCGCGCGCAGGCGGCGGCGAAGGGCTTCAATTTGCTCTTCACCTTCAATGTTCAATTCAACGGCAAGTTCTTCACGATTGGCGGGTTTTTCGCGTTTTGTTAAGTGTTCAATGATGAACTCGCGGCTGGGGATAGGATTCGCGTATTTTTCGGCTTCGCGTTCCTGGAAAGGATCATGTGACATGTCGGTTCCTCCGTTGTCAGCTCCGGTGGAAATTTTCTTCATTCCACCAGCAATAATTTATAAAGCGGTTGATTCTCTTCAACCAAATCGGCCAGCGTGTAGTTATCCAGTTCCATGAGAAAACTTTGCACGGCCTTAGAAAGCGCCTGTTTCAGGCGGCAAGCGGGCGTGATGTGGCAGAACTCGCTGCTGCAGTTCACCAGAGACAGCGGCTCCAGTTCACGTACCACATCGCCAACACGAATACTCTGTGCCGGTTTACCGAGACGGATCCCACCATTCTTCCCGCGGACGGCAGCAACGTATCCGGCACGACTAAGTTGATTGATTATTTTGACCATATGATTACGGGATACGCCGTAGACCTCTGTAACTTCAGAGATACTGGTCATCTTCCCCTCGGGTAACGACGCCATGTAAATCAGCGCACGTAAGCCGTAATCGGTGAAACTTGTTAACTGCACATCAACCTCAGGAAAAAGGGAAATCGCGGACAAACCGCAGAGATATTCATTAATGATGATAAACCAGCCAGATAGTTAGCGGCTAATTTATTTGACAGACGGGGCGAAAAAGCGGAGATCCAGGAGCGGTCGCCGGATGGCGCTACGCTTATCCGGCCTACGGGTCTCCCCGCAGGCCAGCAGTCACGAAGATTATGCGTCGAACGGATCGCGCAGAATCATCGTTTCAGTACGGTCCGGGCCGGTAGAAATAATATCGATCGGCACTTCGGTCAGTTCTTCAATGCGCTTGATGTAATCCAGCGCCGCCTGCGGCAGGCCGCTACGCTCTTTCACACCGAAGGTGGTCTCAGACCAGCCCGGCATGGTTTCGTAGATTGGCTCAATGCCTTCCCAGTCGTCAGCAGCCAGCGGAGTGGTGGTCACTTCGCGGCCATCTGGCATACGGTAGCCGACGCAGATTTTCACTTCTTTCAGGCCGTCCAGTACGTCCAGCTTGGTCAGGCAGAAGCCAGACAGGGAGTTGATCTGCACTGCACGACGCACGGCAACCGCATCCAGCCAGCCGGTACGACGACGGCGACCGGTGGTCGCGCCAAACTCGTTACCCTGCTTGCACAGGAACTCGCCGGTTTCATCAAACAGTTCGGTCGGGAATGGACCCGCACCCACGCGAGTGGAGTACGCTTTGATGATGCCCAGTACGTAATCCACATAACGTGGACCCAGGCCAGAGCCGGTCGCCACGCCACCCGCGGTGGTGTTAGAGGAGGTGACGTACGGATAGGTACCGTGGTCGATGTCCAGCAGCGTACCCTGCGCACCTTCGAACATGACGAAATCGCCACGCTTGCGCGCCTGGTCGAGCAGATCGGACACATCAACAACCATACCGGTCAGAATGTCTGCAATCGCCATGACGTCATCCAGCACTTTCTGGTAGTCAACAGCGTCAGCTTTATAGAAGTTCACCAGCTGGAAGTTGTGATATTCCATCACTTCTTTCAGTTTTTCAGCGAAGGTCGCTTTGTCGAAGAGGTCGCCCACGCGCAGACCGCGGCGTGCAACTTTATCTTCGTAAGCCGGGCCGATACCACGACCGGTGGTGCCGATCGCTTTCGCGCCACGCGCTTTCTCACGCGCTACGTCCAGCGCCACGTGATAATCCAGGATCAGCGGGCAGGCTTCGGAGAGCAGCAGACGCTCACGAACAGGGATACCACGGTCTTCCAGACCTTTCATCTCTTTCATCAGCGCCGCTGGAGACAGCACAACGCCGTTACCGATGATGCTAGTGACGTTTTCGCGAAGAATGCCTGATGGAATAAGATGGAGGACGGTTTTTTCACCGTTGATTACGAGAGTATGGCCTGCGTTGTGACCGCCCTGGTAGCGCACAACATATTTAGCCCGTTCAGTCAGAAGATCAACAATCTTCCCTTTACCTTCGTCACCCCATTGGGTGCCCAGTACGACGACGTTGTTACCCATTTTTTTCAAAATCACCGTTTGCTTAAAAATGGATTCTACCATCGCTTTTTCAGATATACAGCACTTTTTGACCTCAAAATACGCCGATTGCGCCTACTTTTTGATCAGCCAATCGTTTTCCTCAACATGTAGTAGATCACGATGCCCGCAACCACAAGACCGCCGCCAAAACGACGTAAAATATTATCCGGCAGTTGGCTCATGGTGGCGATCATTCGACGCCAGGCGCGTGGATAGAGCATCGGTCCCAGGCCTTCAAGCACCAGGACCAGGGCCAGCGCGAGCCAGATCGTTGAATTCATTTTTGTTCCTTATAAAAGAAAACCACCGCTCCGTTGAGAGCGGTGGTTTGAAAACTCAAACGAGCCTGAGTTTATCGCGTTGCGTTAGTCGGCGTCTTCATATAACGGAAGAAATCGCTGTCCGGGCTAAGCACCATCACATCCTGGCTGCTCTGGAAGCTATTCTCGTAGGCACGCAGGCTACGGATAAAGGCATAGAAGTCAGGATCCTGGCTGAAGGCATCAGCAAACAGTTTCGCGGCTTCCGCATCACCTTCACCGCGCAGGATACGGCCCTGGCGCTCAGATTCCGCCAGCGTCTTGGTGACTTCGTAGTCTGCTGCAGCACGCAGCTTCTCAGCCTCTTCCTGACCCTGTGAACGGTGACGACGGGCTACCGCTTCACGCTCGGCGCGCATACGGTTGTAAATCGCCTCGGATACTTCCACCGGCAGGTTGATCTGCTTGATACGCACGTCAACGACTTCGATACCCAGTGCAGCCATACTGTTCGGATTGATCACCGGCACTTTACCGTTGGTTTCCGCCTGAACACGTTCAGCCGCTTTGGCAATCGCATCGTCTGCTGCCGGCGTTGAAACTTCATCTTCAGTGCCCGCTGTGCCGGAGTTCAGCGCATCGCGAACTTCCAGGGTCAGACGACCACGGGAGTCGGTCACGATGTCTTTCACATCCAGACGACCAATCTCAGAACGCAGACGGTCAGAGAACTTACGTTTCAGCAGCACTTCTGCCTGAGAAACGTCACCGCCGCCCGTTGCCAGGAAGTAACGGCTGAAATCACTGATGCGCCATTTGATATAGGAATCAACGATCAGGTCTTTCTTCTCTTTGGTCACAAAACGATCTGCCTGGTTATCCATGGTCTGGATACGCGCATCAAGCGTTTTTACGGACTGAATGAACGGCACCTTGAAGTGCAGACCCGGCTCGTAAATCACCGGGCGTTTGTCGCCATCACGCACGACGCTGCTGAACTGGAACTTGATCCCACGCTCGCCCTCTTTCACCACAAAGATCGAGGTATAAAGCACGACCAGTACGATGACGATGATCGCAATAACTGACTTACGCATCCTTATTCCCCCTGACGCTGGTAGTCGTTACGCTGCGCGTTAGCACGGCGTTGGTCCATAATGTCACCATCGTTCGAAGAAGGCGTTGTGTTCGAGCTGGCGCTGCCTGTTGAGGCTGGCGGCAGACGCAGCAGGTTGTTCGCTCCGCTGGTGTCTTTTGCTGCCGGTGCAGAACTGCCCTTCAGCATCTGATCCAGCGGCAGCACCATCAGGTTTCCGCCTTTACTGTCGTTAACCAACACTTTGCGGGTGTGGCTCAGCACTTTTTCCATGGTCTCGATATAGAGACGCTCACGGGTAATTTCCGGCGCTGCTTTGTATTCAGGCAGGATCTTCGCAAAGCGAGCCACTTCACCCTGAGCTTCCAGGATGGTCTGGGTCTTATACGCGCGCGCTTCTTCCAGAATACGCTGCGCCTGACCGTTAGCGCGTGGCTGAACTTCGTTGGTGTACGCTTCTGCTTCACGGATGTATTGCTGTTCGTTTTCACGGGCAGCAATCGCATCGTCAAATGCGGCTTTCACCTCTTCCGGCGGACGCGCAGCCTGGAAGTTGACGTCCAGCAGGGTGATACCCATGTTGTACGGACGAATGGTCTCTTCCAGCTCGCGCTGGGTATCGCTACGAATAACGGTACGACCTTCGGTCAGAATACGGTCCATGGTGTATTTACCGATGACACCACGCAGGGCGCTGTCAGTCGCCTGACGCAGGCTGTCATCGGCGCTGGTCACGCTAAACAGGTAACGCTCAGGATCGGTCACGCGGTATTGCACGTTCATCTCAACGCGCACCACGTTTTCGTCAGAGGTCAGCATCACGCCGGAGGCGGCCAGTTCACGGACGGATTCCACGTTTACCGCGGTCACGTCGTCAATGAAGGTTGGCTTCCAGTTCAGACCCGGCTCAACCAGATGGCTGAACTTACCGAAACGGGTGACTACGCCGCGTTCTGCTTCTTTAATGGTGTAGAACCCGCTGGCTGCCCAGATGATGACTACCGCAGCGGCCACGATGCCCACTACGCGGCCACCCATTGGCGGGCGCGTACTCTGAGTGGAATTGCCACCCGAGCCAGAACTTTTTCCTCCGCCAAGGCCACCAAGCTTCTTGCTCAGTTTGCGGAAGATATCATCCAGATCCGGCGGCCCCTGCTCGCGACCACCTTTGTTGCCATTTCCCTCAGAGTTGCCGCCAGGTTTGCTGCTTCCCCACGGGTCGCGGTCTTGTCCGTTATTACCGGGCTGATTCCACGCCATGTATATGCTCCATATTTGTTATGCAAGGGCGAATTATTCAGGCATCCCCTTTCTGATCAGACGATATAGTCGACCAGCGCAGGTTCTTGTTTACAGAGGCGACGCCAGTCAACGATCGGCATACGCACCTGCATCCCCACGCTGCCGTCATCCTCCATCCACTCTTTTTCTATCGCCTGAAGCTGATAAAACCGGCTGCGCAGCCTGCCTTCCTGTGGCGGCAGTCGCAGCGTGTGCTGAGCTACCTCACCGGAAAGACGTTCTGTCAAAGCCTGGAAAAGCAGTGGCACACCAATACCGGTCTGGGCAGAAAGCCAGACCCGAATTGGTTTGTTTTCTTCATCTCTGTCGATACGCGGTTCGAAATCGTCCAGCACATCGATCTTGTTCATGACCAACAGCGTTGGGATCTCGTGAGCATCGATCTCTTCGAGCACCACATTCACCGCGTCAATGTTCTCCTGCACGCGCACGTCTGCTGCATCAATCACGTGCAGCAGCAGAGTCGCCTGTCGCGTCTCCTGCAGGGTGGCTTTAAACGCCGCCACAAGGTCATGCGGCAGGTGGCGAATAAACCCTACGGTATCCGCCAGCACCGTTTCACCGACGTCTGCAACGTCAATACGGCGCAGCGTAGGGTCCAGGGTCGCAAACAGCTGGTCTGCGGCATACACCTGGGCCTCAGTTATCTGGTTAAACAGGGTGGATTTACCGGCGTTGGTATAGCCCACCAGCGACACCGTCGGGATGTCGGCTTTGGTGCGCGCCCGACGCCCCTGTTCACGCTGTTTCTCTACACGTTCCAGACGTGAGAGGATCTGGGTAATTCGGCCACGCAGTAAACGACGGTCGGTTTCGAGCTGGGTTTCACCCGGACCGCGCAAACCAATCCCGCCTTTTTGTCTTTCAAGGTGTGTCCAGCCACGCACCAGACGCGTTGCCAGATGGCGCAGCTGCGCCAGCTCAACCTGCAGTTTCCCTTCATGGGTACGTGCACGCTGAGCAAAAATATCTAAAATCAAACCCGTGCGATCGATAACACGGCATTCGCAAAGGGCTTCCAGGTTGCGCTCCTGGGCTGGAGACAGCGCATGATCAAACAACACGACTGACGCGCCGGTTGCTTTTACGGCATCCGCAATTTCGACTGCTTTACCTTCACCAACAAAATACTTTGGGTGCGGCGCTTTACGGCTACCGGTAATCACCTGCATTGCTTCGACACCGGCGGAAGAGACCAGAGATTCAAACTCCTGGAGGTCTTCCATATCTTTGTCTTGCGAAAAATAGATGTGTACCAGCACCGCCTGCTCACCGGCATCATAACGGTCAAACAAGCGTAAACCTCTCTTAAAAGATCAGCGGGGAACGCAGGATCCCTGGCTCCCCGTGTGGATAACAGTGCGAAACCTTATTCGGTCTCGTCGCTGTCCTGCGCCGGCGTTGAAGAACCCTGCGCGCTGCTGCCATGATGGTAGTTACTACCAGTGCCGCCGCCAGCGTTATTGCTGTGATGAGATACCGGACGGGACGGAACAACAGTAGAAATAGCGTGCTTGTAGACCATCTGACTGACCGTGTTTTTCAACAGAATCACAAACTGATCGAAAGACTCAATCTGACCTTGCAGCTTAATACCATTCACCAAATAAATAGAAACTGGAACACGTTCCCGACGCAATGCGTTCAGGAACGGATCTTGTAAAGATTGCCCCTTAGCCATTCTATCTTTTCCTTATATGCTTGTTTTGTACTTAGAACCTTGCGATTCTGAAAAATTGCGCACGATACGCCTCAATTGTACACATTCAGTGAGCGATATCACCAACAACCTCAATCACTTCGTTTAACGCCTGTTGCGGTTTTTCACTGTCTAACCAGTGAACACCCTCCCAACCGCGCAACCAGGTGATCTGGCGCTTCGCTAACTGTCTCGTGGCGCAAACACCTCTATAAACCATTTCATCGTATGAAATCTCACCTTCAAGATACGACCACATCTGGCGGTATCCCACACAACGAATGGAAGGCATGTCCGTATGCAAATCTCCACGGGCAAAAAGCGCCCGCACTTCTGCTTCAAAATCTGAAGCTAACATCTGATGAAAACGCTGCTCAATCCGCTGATGGAGCAGTTCACGGCTCGCCGGGGCGATGGCGAACTGATGCACCTGATACGGCAGAGCGTCTCCTGACGTTTGCGTCAGTTCCGTTAAAGTTTTACCCGAAATGAAAAAAACTTCCAGTGCCCGGGAAAGCCTTTGCGGATCATTTGGATGGATCCGCGCTGCAGCAACCGGGTCAATCTCCGCCAGTTGCTGATGCAAAACGTCCCAACCCTGCTCTGCCGCCTGCTGCTCAATTTTTGCTCTTATTTCCGGATCCGCGGATGGCAGAGGTGACAACCCCTCCAGCAGCGCCTTGAAGTAGAGCATGGTTCCGCCAACCAACAGCGGTATACGCCCCGCCGCCGTTATCTCTGCCATCTCGGCTAAGGCATCCCGGCGAAAATCCGCTGCGGAGTAAGCCTGAGCCGGGTCGAGTATATCCAGCAAACGGTGCGGTGCCGCGCGCAGTTCTTCTGCGTCAGGCTTCGCCGTGCCGATGTCCATCCCTCGGTAGATGAGGGCGGAGTCGACGCTAATCAACTCTACAGGCAAAACTTTACGCAACTCAATGGCTAGCGCCGTTTTGCCGGAGGCCGTTGGGCCCATTAAAAAAATTGCCTTAGGCAGGCTCGCCTTACTTGCGTCAATCATGTTTCAGGGCGTTCATCGCCGTTTGTAAATCAACAGGTTGTAATAACCCACCCGGCGGCGCTTTCACCAGATGCGGACAGAGGCGTTCAACCTCCGCCAGCACGCTGATGGCCTGTGCCATGCTCCACGGCGCGTGTTCGCTTGCCAGATGGCGGGCGATCCACTGCGCGGTGTTGGCGGCATCAAACGATGTTTGCTGCGCCAGGTAGCCTATCAGTTCAGGAATCAAGTTTTGTAAATTTTGTTGGCGTAAGGGTAAAGGCACTGCACGAATTGTCACATGTTGTGGTTCGAGCACAGTTTCAATACCCATCTGCGCCAGCTGCGGCTCTGCACGCTGCAATACCCTTGTTTCATCAGGGGATATTTTCAGGCGAACCGGAATCAAGAGCGGCTGCGCACAGGCTGCATTTTCGCCGGGTGTGAGCTGCACCTGCTTAAGCCAGCGTTCGGCGACCGGCAGTGCCATAAGCATCAGTTTGCCGTCACGCTCAAGCAATGCCATGTCGGGCGCGATAATCGTCAGCACCCGGCCAAAACTTTGGCTATGCCCGTCCAGAGAAGGCTGAGCGGCAGGAATGTGCTCTTTACGCTCCACGGCTGGTGTTTCCAGCAATTTGCGGTACAACGCTCCCTGCTGCTTCTGATAACCAGGCTGGGCATTCGGGTAGTTCGCGCCCGTTGAACGCGGTGCGCTCCCTGCCGGGGAGAAACGCGGGGTCTCCGGTTCACGCGCGGCGGCAGGCTCCGCAAAATGGTTGCGCCCTGCCGCCACTCGGTTTTCCGGCAGCGTACGCGGCGCTGGAGCGTCGTTTTCCAGCGGCAGCGTTGGTGCTGCCTGCTGCTGTAACACAGCGGCCACGCCCTGATAAATGAAGTCGTGAACCAGACGCGACTGGTGGAACCGCACCTCATGCTTGGCAGGATGAACGTTCACATCCACCTGATGCGGGTCGATGTCCAGATAAAGGACGAAAGCAGGCTGCTGATCGGCCCCGAGCTTGTCTTCGCAGGCCTGGCGAATCGCGTGATTGATAAGACGATCGCGCATCATGCGGCCGTTGACGTAGCAATACTGGATCTCGGCAAACGCAGCACTGCTCGCGTTTGGATCGGCAACCCAGCCGCGTAAAGCCAGATCGCCGTGCTGCCACTCAATGGCCAGCGCCTGTTCCAGAAACGGCGTACCGCAGATAGCGCCCAGGCGGCGCTCTTTCTGTCCGCCTTCCGCCACCGCGCGGTACTGACGCATCACCTTACCGTTATGGCTGAGGTTGATGGTGACATCGAAACGGGCCAGCGCGATACGGCGAATAATCTCGTCGATATGGCCGAACTCGGTCTTCTCGGTACGCATAAACTTGCGTCGGGCGGGGGTGTTGTAGAAGAGATCTAATACTTCAAGCGTTGTCCCGACAGGATGCGCCGCCGGTTTGACCGTCACATCCATATCGCGCCCTTCGGCGTAAGCCTGCCAGGCTTCCTGCTGTTCAGCGGTACGGGAGGTCAGCGTTAAACGCGAAACCGAGCTGATACTGGCCAGCGCTTCACCGCGAAAACCGAGGCTAATAATCGCTTCCAGATCGTCCAGAGAGGCAATTTTACTGGTAGCATGACGAGCCAGCGCCAGCGACAGCTCCTCTTTTTTAATGCCACAGCCATTGTCCCGAATGCGGATAAGCTTCGCGCCACCGCGTTCGATATCAATATCGATGCGGGTTGCGCCCGCATCGAGGCTGTTTTCCACCAGCTCCTTCACCACCGACGCAGGGCGTTCCACCACCTCACCGGCGGCGATTTGGTTCGCGAGCTGCGGCGGTAGAACCTGAATCGGCATGAATTCTCCTTAGTTGGTCGCGGTCATCTCACCCGGCAGCACTGCGCTGGCCGTCTGGGCAGCGCCGCTCTGCGGCGCAGACTGCAGAGGATGCGCCTCAAAATATTTGCGTAAACCGTTATAAATCGCTTCGGCAATTTGCTGCTGGTAACTGTCGCTTCCCAACAGACGCTCTTCACCGTTGTTACTGATAAAGCCCGTCTCTACAAGGATGGACGGAATATCTGGCGAGCGCAGAACGCCGAGGCTGGCATGTTCCGGACGACGCTTATGCAGCACGCCAACGCTTTGCAGCTGGTTCAATACGTTAGTGGCGACATCATACCCGACGCGCTGAGAATGACCGAACTGTAAATCCAGCACCGCCTGGCTGAGGTACGGATCGGACTGGCTGTTCGCCAGCACGTCGCCCGCACCGCCTAGCAGTTCAGACTGCTTCTCATGCTCTTCCAGCCAGTTGGCCATTTCGCTGTTAGCGCGACGGTTCGACAGCACCCAAACCGAGGCGCCGGTGGCGCTACGATTCGGTGCGGCGTCCGCATGAATGGAGACCAGGAAGTTTGCGTTTTGCTTACGCGCCACATCCGAGCGCCCCATTACGGAGATAAAGTAATCCCCGTCGCGGGTCAACACGCCTTTAAACATAGGGTCGTCATTGAGTAGCGAACGCAGTTTACGCGCGATAGCGATAGTTACGTTTTTCTCTCGCGTGCCGCCAGGACCAATCGCCCCGGGATCTTCCCCGCCGTGACCCGCATCAATGGCGATAATCACTTTGTCACCGCTGACCGTCGCGCGTCGCGCGCTGGCCGCCGGACGCGTCACCGTATTGCTGCTGGTTGCCGCAGTAATGCGGTCGTTTTGCGATTTAAACGGATTACGCGCAGGTTCAGCAGGACGTGGCGTATACACCGGTTCTTCGACGCGTTTCGCAACGACCGGCGGCGGTGGAGGCGGTGGCGGGACATCGGCATTGATGGTAAAGACCACCGTATAGTTCGCCCCGTTTTGCTGCTTCACCGCCTTCGTTTTGCCCTTTTCGGTCAGATCGACCACCAGGCGTAACGACTGGCTATCCTGCGGCGTACCCGAACGGATACTTTTCACCAGGTTGTTGCCGCTAAACCGCAGAGGTAGCCCCTGGATCACACCTGTCTGTTTGATATCCAGCGCCACGCTGTGGCTGTCTGGCTGTGAAAACGCATATTCAGGATCGCCCATAAAGCTGAACGTGATTCGAGCCTGGCTTTCGCCGTTTGATACCTGAATATCTGAGAGGTTTGCCGCCCCGGCCTGCGCGCACAGCAGCACGGTGGCAGCCAACACCCAACCTTTAACGCGATTTATCATCCCGTCATCCCTACGCTTAACCGGCCAGACGTGCCAGTAAGGAACTGCCTGATGAGGAAACAGCACTGATGCGTGCCTCACGCCCTTGAGCCTGGTAATCTAAGTGAATTTCGACATCCGGGTCAGGCAGCACACCCGCACCTTGTTGCGGCCACTCCACCAGGCAAATGGCGTCGTTGGCAAAATAATCACGGATCCCCATAAATTCCAGCTCCTCAGGATCCGCAAGGCGGTATAAATCGAAGTGGTACACCATGAGATTTTCAAGGGTGTACGGTTCTACCAGCGTGTAGGTTGGGCTTTTCACATTCCCGTTATGCCCTAACGCCTGCAAAAAACCCCGGCTGAAGGTGGTTTTACCCGCACCTAAATCACCATACAGATAAATGACGGTTGCCCCCTGACAGGCCTGCGCCACGCGCTTGCCGAGTTCTAAAGTGGCTTGTTCATCAGGTAAAAGAATCGCTCGATTAGTCATTTTCTACGTCAATCACATCCGGGTTAACAACACGCCGCAGCGTGCAAAAAAGATCCGTGGCCAGCATACCGCGTGTACCGTAACGCGCAGCCAGTTTATCCGCCGCGACACCGTGGGCCACGCAGCCCGCACAGGCTGCATCATAAAGGGGAAGTTTCTGTCCAAGCAATGCGCCAATGATGCCGGAAAGCACATCGCCCATTCCGCCGCTCGCCATGCCAGCATTTCCGGCATCAATAATGCCCAGCGTCTCATCACTGGCGACAATGGTTCCTGCCCCTTTTAAAACAGCAACACCTCCGTAACGTTTTACCAGACGCTGAGCAGAAAGTAAGCGATCGCTTTCAATTTCTGCCACGCTGCAGTTAAGCAGGCGCGCGGCTTCGCCGGGGTGTGGTGTCAGAATGCGATTGTGACGCTTATCCGGGTTTATTGCCAGAAGGTTAAGCGCGTCGGCATCCCACAGCATCGGTTTACGAAAATTCTCGACCTTTTGCAGGGCCTGTTTACCCCATGACTGCTGCCCAAGCCCGGGGCCAATCACCACCACATCCGCCCATTCCAGGCTTTCTTCAAGCGCCTGGGGCGTAAGCTCATGGACCATCAGTTCCGGTCGGGCGGTGATTATGGGCGCAATATTCTCAATGCGAGTGAGCACTCGCACTAATCCGGCACCACTGCGCAGAGCCGCTTCACCCGTCATACGAATCGCACCAGCCGTACCGTGGTCTCCTCCCACAATCACCAGCCTGCCGTGATCGCCCTTATGGGACGTTGGTCGGCGCGGCGGGAGCCACGCTGCAAGCTGCGACGCATCAAAACGCGCGAGGCGCATTTCCTGCCCGGCCAGCCAGCTCTCCAGCCCCAGCGCATTGTGGTGCAGCACGCCAACCACGTCTCGCGCTTTACCGGTCAGTAACCCCGGTTTGAGGGCGATAAAGGTCACCGTATGGGCAGCCTGAATGACCGCCCCCGGCGTCGCGCCGGTTTCTGCAATCAGGCCAGAGGGAATATCCAGGGCGACTACCGGCGCGGAATGTCTGTTAGCGTGTTCAATAAGCGCGGCAATATTTTCGCGCGGTGCGCTGTGCAGCCCGGTGCCCAGAAGACCATCAACAATCAGATCCACCTCTTCCGGCCAGACGATATCAGGCGCATGAATCACACCGCCTGCGTTAAGCCATGCCTCCCGCGCCGCGCCAGCCTCTTCCGGCAGCGGTTTATCACTTTCGAGAGCCAGCAAGGTCACGCGGATACCGGCCGCAACCGCCAAACGGGCGACGACGTAGCCGTCACCGCCGTTATTGCCGTGCCCGCACAGAATCAGCCAGTGAGCGGCCTGCGGGTACGCGCTGCGGGCAACGTTAAACGCCGCCTCACCCGCACGCAGCATCAGTTCATAGAGGGTAATCCCGAGGCTGTCTGCGGCCTCTTTTTCGGCACGCCGGAGGTCATCCGCATGCCAGATGGAATGTGGTATACTTGCGGGGTTTTTCTTCACCGTATGGTCCGTCATGTCACAGCCCCTCGATCTCAATGAATTAGCGCAAAAAATAAAACAGTGGGGTGCTGAGCTTGGCTTCCAGAAGGTGGGCATTACCGATACCGACCTTTCCGCCAGCGAGCCGAAACTGCAGGCCTGGCTGGATAAACAATACCACGGCGAAATGGAATGGATGGCGCGTCATGGCATGATGCGCGCCCGTCCTCACGAGCTTTTACCGGGCACATTACGCGTCATCAGCGTGCGCATGAACTATCTACCCGCCAACGCGGCCTTTGCGCGCACGCTAAAAAATCCCTCTTTGGGTTACGTCAGCCGGTACGCTTTGGGTCGTGATTACCATAAGCTCTTGCGTAACCGCTTAAAAAAACTCGGGGAAACCATTCAGCAGCACTGTGTTTCGCTGAATTTTAGACCCTTTGTCGATTCTGCGCCTATTCTTGAGCGCCCGATCGCCGAAAAAGCCGGGCTTGGATGGACAGGTAAGCACTCACTTATCCTCAGCCGTGACGCCGGATCGTTCTTCTTCCTGGGCGAACTGCTGATTGATTTACCGCTGCCGGTAGACGGCCCGGTCGAAGAAGGCTGCGGGCGCTGCGTGGCCTGCATGACCATCTGCCCGACGGGTGCTATCGTCAAGCCTTACACTGTTGATGCACGCCGCTGCATCTCCTACCTCACTATCGAGCTGGAAGGGGCCATTCCAGAGGAGTTCCGGCCGCTTATCGGCAACCGCATCTACGGCTGCGACGATTGCCAGCTCATCTGCCCGTGGAACCGCTATTCGCAGCTAACGGACGAAGAGGATTTCAGCCCGCGTAAGGCGCTGCATGCTCCGCCGCTTATTGAGCTGTTCGCCTGGACCGAGGCCTGGTTCCTGAAGGTGACGGAAGGTTCTGCCATTCGCCGTATCGGTCATTTGCGCTGGCTGCGTAATGTTGCCGTCGCGCTGGGGAATGCCCCGTGGGATGAAGCCAATATTCAGGCGCTTGAAAGCCGTCGAGGTGAGCACCCACTTCTTGATGAGCACATCGAGTGGGCGATTGCGCAGCAAATTGAGAAACGTAATGCCTGCGTGGTCGAGGTGCAGCTGCCGAAGAAACAGCGTCTGGTGAGGGTGATTGAAAAAGGGCTTCCGCGGGATGCCTGAACTATTCACAGCCTGTGAATAAAATTACAAACTCAAGCGCCATCTGGGCTGGAGAAGAGGTCAAGTGATCTCAATAACATTTTGAAATCAAATTTTATTCTTTAAAAAGAGTTAGTTATGGAGATATTATTCACCCTGCTAAGTTTTAACCCTGTTTCGGTTAAGCGCAGTTTCTGTGGATAACTCTGTTAAAAAGAGTATTTCAGAGACAATAGAAAACGTCCCCAGCGACGCTTTTCGCTGTGGATATTTTAGAGATGAAGAAGAATTTGGAGCGGGAAACGAGACTCGAACTCGCGACCCCGACCTTGGCAAGGTCGTGCTCTACCAACTGAGCTATTCCCGCTTGGGTGGTCCGTGCTGTGGAAGCACTTTCAAATTTTGGAGCGGGAAACGAGACTCGAACTCGCGACCCCGACCTTGGCAAGGTCGTGCTCTACCAACTGAGCTATTCCCGCTTGGGCAGTCTGTGCTGTGAAAGCACTTTCAAATTTTGGAGCGGGAAACGAGACTCGAACTCGCGACCCCGACCTTGGCAAGGTCGTGCTCTACCAACTGAGCTATTCCCGCAAATCTGCACTGCTTTTGTTGCTGTCGTAACGTGTAATTCTCTGTCGTTACGGGAGGCGCATTATACGAGAAATCCTTTTAGCTGCAACCCCCCTTAAAGCGATTTTTTCGAAATTAAGTTCAAATGCTTATTAAATCGGCAAGCTGAACAATTTAACGACAAAAACCCGGCCACGCAAGGCGCCGGATCGCAAAATCACAGCTTAATAAAGTTTTCGCGGTAGTAGGAAAGCTCCGCCACGGACTCTCGGATATCGTCCATCGCCTGGTGCGTCCCCTGCTTTTTAAAGCCGTCGAGGATTTCAGGTTTCCAGCGACGCGCCAGCTCTTTCAAAGTGCTGACATCCAGATAACGGTAGTGGAAGTAAGACTCCAGCTCCGGCATGTACTTAAACAGGAAACGGCGATCCTGGCCGATGCTATTCCCACAGATTGGCGATTTGCCTGCCGGAACCCACTGTTTCAGGAACTCAAGCGTCGCCAGCTCCGCCTCGCGGTCACCGAACGTGCTCGCCTTCACGCGCTCAACCAGGCCACTGCCGGTGTGGGTGCGCACGTTCCATTCATCCATCAAAGCCAGCTGGTCGTCGGACTGATGCACCGCAATCGTTGGCCCTTCAGCCAGGATATTCAGGTTGGCGTCCGTCACCAGAGTTGCAATTTCAATGATGCGATCGCGCTCGGGATCCAGCCCGGTCATTTCGAGATCGATCCAAATCAGGTTGTTTTCATCCGCGCTCATGTTATTTTCCACCCTTCTCGCATAACCGGCAGTAGCAGGTTAACTAGTATTAATTAGAGTGTATCATAGAGGTTTTGCCCCTTACGGGCGACCAGGAGCCAGCGCGATTGAGTAAAAATAAACTCTCCAAAGGGCAGCAGCGCCGCGTAAACGCCAACCACCAGCGCCGTCTTAAAACCACTTCGGAGAAGCCGGATTATGACGACAACCTGTTTGGTGAAGCGACAGAAGGCGTAGTCATCAGCCGTTTCGGTATGCATGCCGATGTCGAATCCGCCGACGGGGATATTCACCGTTGCAATATCCGCCGGACCATTCGTTCCCTGGTGACCGGCGATCGCGTGGTCTGGAGACCGGGCAAAGAGGCGGCGGAAGGCGTGACGGTAAAAGGTATCGTTGAAGCGGTCCATGAGCGCACGTCCGTGTTAACCCGTCCCGACTTCTACGACGGGGTCAAACCGATTGCCGCTAACATTAACCAGATTGTTATCGTATCGGCGATTTTGCCTGAACTTTCGCTCAATATTATCGATCGATACCTCGTCGCCTGCGAAACGCTGCAGGTTGAACCGATTATCGTATTGAACAAAATCGATCTGCTGGATGACGACGGCATGGCCTTCGTGAATGAGCAGATGGATATCTACCGCAAAATTGGTTATCGCGTGCTGATGGTCTCCAGCCACACCAAAGATGGTCTTAAACCGCTGGAAGAGGCGCTTACCGACCGCATCAGTATCTTTGCGGGCCAGTCCGGCGTAGGTAAATCAAGCCTGCTGAACAACCTGCTTGGCCTCAAGCAAGAGATCCTGACCAACGATGTCTCTGATGTCTCGGGTCTGGGCCAGCACACCACCACCGCGTCACGCCTGTACCACTTCCCGCACGGCGGCGACGTGATCGACTCCCCAGGGGTGCGTGAGTTCGGTTTGTGGCACCTTGAGCCGGAACAAATCTTTAACGGATTTGTCGAATTCCATGATTATTTAGGCGCTTGTAAATACCGCGACTGTAAACACGATAACGACCCAGGCTGCGCTATCCGTGAAGCGGTTGAGAAAGGCGAGATCGCGGAAACCCGCTTCGAGAATTACCACCGTATTCTTGAGAGCATGGAAGACGTAAAAACGCGTAAAAACTTTTCTGATTCTGATAACTGACAACTAAGCTAAGCATCGCTAAAATCGTCCCCCTTTTTCAGGTTCCGGCGGCTTAACGCCGGATCAGGAACGACAAAACAATGGCCTGGAGGCTACCTTGTTAAACGCATTTAAACTTTCGCTTCAATACATTCTGCCAAAACTGTGGCTCACTCGCCTGGCGGGCTGGGGCGCGAGCAAACGCGCAGGCTGGCTGACCAAACTGGTCATCGATCTTTTCGTAAAATATTACAAGGTCGACATGAAAGAGGCGCAGAAGCCGGATACCGCCAGCTACCGCACCTTCAACGAGTTCTTCGTGCGCCCGCTGCGCGACGAAGTGCGCCCGCTGAACACCGATCCTAACGTCCTGGTGATGCCAGCAGACGGCGTGATCAGCCAGTTGGGTAACATCGAAGACGACAAAATCCTGCAGGCGAAGGGCCATAACTACAGTCTGGAAGCGCTGCTGGCAGGTAACTACCTGATGGCGGATCTGTTCCGCAACGGTACGTTTGCCACCACCTATCTGTCACCGCGCGACTATCACCGCGTGCACATGCCGTGTAACGGTATCCTGCGTGAAATGATTTATGTCCCGGGCGATCTGTTCTCCGTAAACCACCTGACCGCGCAGAACGTGCCGAACCTGTTTGCCCGTAACGAGCGCGTCATCTGTCTGTTCGATACTGAATTTGGCCCTATGGCACAGATTCTGGTGGGTGCAACCATCGTAGGCAGCATTGAAACCGTCTGGGCCGGCACCATCACCCCACCGCGCGAAGGCGTGATCAAACGCTGGACCTGGCCTGCCGGTGAAGCGGAAGGCTCTGTGGCCCTGCTCAAAGGTCAGGAGATGGGTCGCTTTAAGCTGGGCTCCACCGTGATCAACCTGTTTGCACCTGGCAAAGTGAAGCTGGCTGAACAGCTCGAAAGCCTGTCGGTCACCAAGCTGGGCCAGCCGCTGGCGGTCTCAACCGAAACCTTCGTGACGCCGGATGCAGAACCAGCACCGCTGTCACAGGAAGAGATTAGCGCCGAGCACGACGCCAGCCCGCTGGTTGACGACAAAAAAGACGAAGGCTAACAACAGAAGGATCGCTGACGTGCGCCCGATTATCGTTCTACTGATGGCCTGGTGCCTCAGCATGGGGGCGTACGCAGCGACAGCCCCCGACGCCAAACAGATAACCCAGGAACTGGAGCAGGCAAAAGCGGCCAAACCCGCTCAGCCGGAGACCGTCGAGTCGCTCCAGGCTGCCCTGAACGCGCTTGAGGAGCGGAAAGGCTCTCTTGAGCGCGCTCAGCAGTATCAGCAGGTTATCGACAACTTCCCAAAACTCTCGCAGACGCTACGCTCGCAGCTCAATAATTTGCGTGACGAACCGCGCGATGTGCCCGCAGGAATGACCTCCGACGCGCTGAACCAGGAGATCCTGCAGGTCAGCAGCCAGCTTCTGGAAAAGAGCCGCCTTGCTCAGCAGGAGCAGGAGCGCGCGCGCGAAATTGCCGACTCCCTTAGCCAGCTTCCGCAGCAGCAAACCGACGCCCGTCGCCAGCTTAATGAAGTTGAGCGCCGCGTGGGCACGCAAAGCGGCAATACGCCACAGGCTCAGGCCCAAAATCTGGGCCTGCAGGCAGAATCGGCTCGCCTGAAGGCCCTTGTCGATGAGCTTGAGCTGGCGCAGCTTTCCGCCAATAACCGCCAGGAGCTGTCGCGGATGCGCTCTGAACTCGCTCAGAAGCAGAGCGAGCAACTGGATGCGTATCTCCAGGCCCTGCGCAATCAGCTCAACAGTCAGCGTCAACGCGAGGCGGAGCGCGCGCTGGAAAGTACCGAACTGCTGGCAGAAAACAGCGATAACTTGCCTGCCGGCATCGTCGAACAGTTTAAGGTCAACCGCGAGCTTTCTGCCGCGCTGAATCAGCAGGCGCAGCGTATGGATCTGGTTGCCTCGCAGCAACGTCAGGCCACCAATCAAACCCTTCAGGTTCGCCAGGCGCTCAACACCCTGCGCGAGCAGTCCCAGTGGCTCGGGTCATCAAACCTGCTGGGCGAAGCGCTACGTGCCCAGGTCGCGCGCCTGCCGGAAATGCCGAAGCCGCAACAGCTGGATACCGAGATGGCCCAGCTGCGCGTTCAGCGACTGCACTTTGAAGATCTCCTTAATAAACAGCCGCAAATCCGCCAGATCCGTCAGGCTGACGGACAGCCCCTGACCAGCGAGCAAAACCGTATTCTGGAAGCCCAGCTGCGTACCCAGCGTGAACTGCTGAACTCTTTGCTCCAGGGCGGGGATACGCTGATTCTGGAGCTGACCAAGCTAAAAGTCTCCAATAGCCAGCTGGAAGATGCGCTGAAAGAGGTGAACGAGGCGACGCACCGTTATCTCTTCTGGACGTCCGACGTGCGTCCGATGACCTTCTCGTGGCCGATTGAGATCGTCCAGGACCTGCGCCGCCTGATTTCGCTGGACACCTTCAGCCAGCTGGGACAGGCCAGCGTGATGATGTTCACCAGCAAAGAGACCATTTTCCCACTGCTGGGGGCGTTGATTCTGGTGGGCTTCAGCATTTACTCGCGCAGACATTTCACTCGCTTCCTGGAGCGTTCCAGCTCCAGGGTCGGGAAAGTCACCCAGGATCACTTCTGGCTAACGTTGCGCACCGTATTCTGGTCGATTCTTGTCGCCTCCCCGCTGCCGGTGCTGTGGATGACGCTGGGGTATGGCCTGCGGGAAGCCTGGCCCTATCCGCTCGCGGTCGCGATTGGCGATGGCGTCACCGCCACGGTGCCGCTGCTGTGGGTAGTCATGATTTGCGCCACCTTCGCGCGCCCCAATGGCCTGTTTATCACCCACTTTGGCTGGCCGCGTAATCGCGTTGCGCGCGCCATGCGTTACTACCTGATGAGCATCGGGCTGATTGTGCCGCTGATTATGGCGCTGATCATGTTCGACAATCTCAACGACCGGGAATTCTCAGGCTCGCTGGGCCGTCTCTGCTTTATGCTGATATGCGGGGCGCTGGCCATCGTCACGCTCAGCCTGAAACGCGCGGGTATTCCGCTCTATCTCGATAAATCTGGCAGCGGCGAAAACATGTTCAACCGGCTGCTCTGGAACCTGCTGCTTAGCGCGCCGCTGTTTGCGATGCTGGCAGCCGCGGTGGGCTATCTGGCAACCGCGCAGGCGCTGCTGGCAAGGCTGGAAACCTCGGTGGCCATCTGGTTCCTGCTGCTGGTGGTGTACCACGTGATCCGCCGCTGGATGCTGATCCAGCGCCGCCGTCTGGCCTTTGACCGAGCCAAGCATCGCCGGGCGGAGATCCTCGCCCAGCGCGCGCGGGGTGAGGAAGAGCCAAACCACGTCAACAGTACGGAAGGCACGACGGAGGCGGACGAGGTCGAACTGGATCTGGATGCCATCAGCACCCAGTCCCTGCGCCTGGTTCGTTCCATACTGATGCTGATTGCCCTCCTGTCGGTCATATTCCTGTGGTCAGAGATCCACTCCGCATTTGGTTTCCTGGAGAACATCTCTCTGTGGGACGTGACGTCCACGGTGCAGGGTGTTGAAAGCCTGGAGCCGATCACCTTAGGGGCGGTGCTGATTGCCATTCTGGTACTGATCATTACCACGCAGCTGGTGCGCAACTTCCCGGCGCTGCTGGAGCTGGCGCTGCTGCAGCATCTGGATTTAACGCCGGGGACGGGTTATGCGATTACGACCATAACCAAATATCTGATCATGCTGTTTGGCGGACTGGTTGGCTTCTCAATGATCGGTATTGAGTGGTCGAAGCTGCAGTGGCTGGTGGCGGCCCTTGGTGTAGGGTTAGGTTTTGGTTTACAGGAGATTTTCGCCAACTTCATCTCTGGCCTGATCATTCTGTTCGAAAAACCGATCCGTATTGGCGATACCGTCACGATCCGCGATCTGACCGGCAGCATCACCAAGATCAACACCCGCGCGACAACGATCAGCGACTGGGATCGCAAAGAGATCATCGTACCGAACAAGGCGTTTATTACCGAGCAGTTCATCAACTGGTCGCTGTCAGACTCCGTTACCCGTGTTGTGCTGACGGTACCGGCGCCGTCGGACGCCAACAGCGAAGAGGTCACCCAGATCCTCTACACAGCCGCAGAGCGCTGCTCGCTGGTGATCGATAACCCGGCACCGGAAGTGTTCCTGGTGGATTTACAGCAGGGGATCCAGATTTTCGAGCTGCGTATCTACGCTGCCGAAATGGGCCACCGTATGCCGCTGCGCCATGAGATCCACCAGCTGATTCTGGCAGGCTTCCGCGAGCACGGTATTGATATGCCGTTCCCACCGTTCCAGATGCGTCTGGAAAGCCTGGACGGGCGTAAAACGGGAAGAACATTGACGTCAGCGGCGCGTACGCGCCCGGCGGGGAGTTTGTAAGATAAGCGGGGCTACCCTCTCCCAAGGGAGAGGGTTAACTGCCGTCAGGCGCGATCTACGGTAAACGCAATCACATCGCCAAGCTGCTCTGCGCCAAGGGCCAGCATCACCAGACGATCTACACCCAGCGCCACGCCGGAGCAATCCGGCAGACCCGCTTTTAAGGCTTCAAGCAAATTAACATCAATAGGCTGCTGCGGCAGACCGCGCGCGGCGCGCTTGCGGTTATCCTGCTCGAAGCGCTGCTGCTGCTCGCGGGCATCAGTCAGTTCGTGGAAGCCGTTCGCCAGTTCGATGCCTTTGTAATAGACCTCAAAACGCTCTGCGACACGATGATCTTCGGTACTGATCTGCGCCAGTGAAGCCTGGCTTGCCGGGAAGTGATAGACAAACGTCGGACGGTCTTTGCCAATCTGCGGTTCTACGCCGAAGGTGAACAGCAGCTGCAGCAGCGTGTCGCGATCCTCTTCGGTATCCGCCACGTTGCTCAGATCCAGCTTTGCCGCTACTTCACGCAGCTGGGTTTTATCCGCCGACAGCGGATCGATTTCCAGATGGCGTTGGAAAGCCTGCTGATAGGAGAGCGTTTCGGCTTCTGAACAGTCCAGCACCTGCTGGAGCAGATCGTCCACCTCATTCATCAGGCGGTACATATCATAATGCGGGCGGTACCACTCCAGCATGGTGAATTCCGGGTTGTGGTGACGACCCATCTCTTCATTACGGAAACTGCGGCACAGCTGATACACCGGGCCACATCCCGCTGCCAGCAGGCGTTTCATGTGATATTCCGGGCTGGTCATCAGGTACAAATTCCTCCCCTGAGAGTGGCCGGGGCCAACAAAACGGGTTTCAAACGGGACCAGATGAATATCCGTTACCGTTGCCTGACTCATGCACGGCGTTTCCACCTCAAGGACTCCGCGGTCGGCAAAGAAACGGCGGATCTCCGCCATAATTGCAGCGCGTTTTAACAGATTAGGGATGGATGCGCTCGGCTGCCAGGTGGCCGTTTCGCTCATGAGTTGTTCTCCGATTTCAGACAAGGGCACGAAGTCTACTCGTTAGCAGGGGCAGAGACAAATTTTGCGCAGTAAAAAAGCGCATTTCATTTAGGTGAACTTTTTCGTGACGTATTTCATCAATCTTCATGATAAATCGCCGTACAGAACAGCAAAAAAATCGAACACGTCAAATTTCCCTGACATCTACACGGTTATACTGTTTTACCCATAAAGGAGCAGTGGAAACGCTTTCGCAATCGTCCTTTTGGACGGGTGAACTACCTTTAGTTTGTCGCGTTGCGAAATAACAAAAATCTGGAGGAATGTCGTGCAAACTTTTCAAGCCGATCTTGCCGTAATAGGCGCTGGCGGGGCTGGATTACGTGCTGCGATTGCTGCAGCACAAGCTAATCCCAACGCTAAAATCGCATTGATTTCAAAAGTCTATCCAATGCGTAGTCACACTGTGGCAGCAGAAGGAGGATCCGCCGCCGTTGCGCAGGATCATGACAGCTTTGAATACCATTTCCACGACACGGTTGCAGGGGGCGACTGGCTTTGCGAACAGGATGTCGTTGACTACTTTGTGCATCATTGTCCAACGGAAATGACCCAGCTTGAACAGTGGGGATGTCCGTGGAGCCGCCGTCCGGACGGCAGCGTCAACGTTCGCCGCTTTGGCGGAATGAAGATTGAACGCACCTGGTTCGCCGCCGATAAAACCGGCTTCCACATGCTGCACACTCTGTTCCAGACCTCCCTTCAGTTCCCACAAATTCAGCGCTTCGATGAACATTTCGTCCTCGACATTCTGGTTGATGACGGACACGCGCGCGGCCTGGTGGCGATGAATATGATGGAAGGCACGCTTGTCCAGATCCGCGCCAACGCGGTAGTGATGGCGACGGGCGGTGCGGGTCGCGTTTATCGTTATAACACCAACGGCGGCATCGTCACCGGTGACGGCATGGGCATGGCGCTCAGCCATGGCGTACCCCTGCGCGATATGGAGTTCGTCCAGTATCACCCAACCGGCCTGCCAGGCTCCGGCATTCTGATGACGGAAGGCTGCCGCGGTGAAGGCGGTATTCTGGTCAACAAAAACGGCTACCGCTATCTGCAGGATTACGGCATGGGCCCGGAAACTCCGCTCGGCGAGCCGAAGAACAAATACATGGAACTCGGCCCGCGCGACAAAGTCTCCCAGGCCTTCTGGCACGAGTGGCGCAAAGGCAACACTATCTCCACGCCGCGCGGCGACGTCGTTCACCTCGACCTGCGTCATCTGGGCGAGAAGAAACTGCTGGAACGTCTTCCGTTCATCTGCGAACTGGCAAAAGCCTACGTTGGCGTCGACCCGGTGAAAGAGCCGATTCCGGTGCGTCCAACGGCGCACTACACCATGGGCGGGATCGAAACCGACCAGCAGTGTGAAACCCGAATTAAAGGTCTGTTCGCCGTCGGCGAGTGTTCCTCAGTGGGCCTGCACGGCGCCAACCGTCTGGGGTCTAACTCGCTGGCAGAGCTGGTGGTCTTTGGCCGCATGGCGGGCGAGCGCGCGATGGAGCGGGCGGCTACAGCAGGCGAAGCCAACGGTGCCGCACTGGATGCGCAGGTTACAGACGTTGAAAAACGCCTGAAAGATCTGGTGAACCAGGAGGGTAACGAGAACTGGTCTAAGATCCGCGACGAGATGGGCCTGTCGATGGAAGAAGGCTGCGGTATCTACCGTACGCCAGAGCTGATGCAAAAAACCGTCGACAAGCTGGCGGAGCTGCAGGAGCGCTTCAAGCGCGTGCGCATCACCGATACCTCCAGCGTATTCAACACCGACCTGCTCTACACTATCGAGCTGGGCCACGGTCTGAACGTAGCGGAATGTATGGCGCACTCTGCGCTGGCGCGTAAAGAGTCGCGTGGAGCCCACCAGCGTCTGGACGAAGGCTGCACCGAACGTGACGACGTCAATTTCCTGAAACACACTCTCGCCTGGCGCGATGCGGATGGCACCACACGTCTGGACTACAGCGACGTGAAAATCACTACGCTGCCGCCGGCTAAGCGCGTGTACGGTGCAGAAGCAGAAGCCGCCGAGAAGAAGGAGAAGGCGAATGGCTGAGATGCAAAAAATGAAGGTTGAAGTGGTGCGCTACAACCCGGAAGTGGACGCCGCACCGCACAGCGCGTTCTATGAAGTCCCTTACGACGAGCAAACCTCCCTGCTGGACGCGCTCGGCTATATCAAAGACAACCTGGCGCCAGACCTGAGCTACCGCTGGTCCTGCCGCATGGCAATCTGCGGATCCTGCGGCATGATGGTCAACAAAGTGCCGAAGCTGGCCTGTAAGACCTTCCTGCGCGAATACACCAAGGGCATTAAGGTCGAAGCGCTGGGCAACTTCCCGATTGAACGCGATCTGGTGGTCGATATGACCCACTTTATCGAAAGCCTGGAAGCGATTAAGCCGTACATCATTGGTAACCCGCGCACGCCGGATCAGGGGCCAAACACCCAGACGCCAGCTCAGATGGCGAAATACCATCAGTTCTCCGGATGCATCAACTGCGGCCTGTGCTACGCCGCCTGTCCACAGTTTGGCCTGAACAAGGAGTTCATCGGCCCGGCCGCCATTACCCTGGCGCACCGCTATAACGAGGACAGCCGCGATCACGGCAAAAAAGAACGCATGGCGCAGCTTAACAGCCAGAACGGCGTCTGGAGCTGTACCTTTGTGGGTTATTGCTCCGAAGTCTGTCCGAAGCACGTCGACCCGGCCGCCGCAATTCAGCAGGGTAAAGTGGAAAGCTCGAAAGACTTTCTTATCGCTACCCTGAAACCACGCTAAGGAGTGCATGATGACGACTAAACGCAAAGCCTACGTGCGGCCTGTGCCGTCAACCTGGTGGAAAAATCTGCCGTTTTATCGCTTCTACATGCTGCGTGAAGGCACGGCGGTACCGGCGGTCTGGTTCAGCCTTGAGCTGATGTACGGCGTTTTTGCCCTCAAGCATGGCCCGGAAGCCTGGGCCAGCTTCGTCGGTTTCCTGCAAAACCCGATCATTGTTGTTCTGAACCTGATCGTGCTCGCGGCCGCGCTGCTTCATACCAAAACCTGGTTTGAGCTGGCGCCAAAAGCGGCGAACATCATCGTAAAAGACGAGAAAATGGGGCCAGAGCCGGTGATTAAAGGGCTCTGGGCAGTGACGATTCTGGTCACTGTGGTCATTCTGTTTGTCGCACTGTTCTGGTAAGGAGACTACTGTGATCAATCCAAATCCAAAACGTTCTGACGAGCCGGTCTTCTGGGGTCTGTTTGGCGCAGGCGGCATGTGGGGTGCCATCATCGCCCCCGTCATTATACTGCTGGTCGGCATTATGCTGCCGCTGGGGCTCTTCCCGGGAGATGCGCTGAGCTACGAACGCGTACTGGCGTTCGCGAGCAGCTTTATCGGCCGCGTGTTCATCTTCCTGATGATCGTCCTGCCGCTGTGGTGTGGCCTGCACCGTATTCACCATGCGATGCATGACCTGAAAATCCATGTCCCGAGCGGGAAATGGGTGTTCTACGGTCTGGCGACCATCCTGACCGTGGTAACGCTGATTGCCGTGGTCACCATCTGACGCTTCAGGCCCGCCATCCGGCGGGCCTTTATTTCTGCATCTTCCCCACCAGCCACTGGGCAAACTCGCGCATTGCGGGGGTTTCTGCCCGTGACTGTAGTCTTGTCAGCCAGTAGCTGCCGAGGTCAATCTGCGTTGCAAACGGCTGCACGATGCGCTCGCTGCTGAGTAACTGGGTAAACATATCGACAGGCGCAATGGCAATCCCTGTGCCTGCCTGCGCGGCTTCCAGCATGGTGACGGACGAATCAAATACCATTACCCGGTGCGTCGGTGAAGGCGGGTTTTCTCCCGCAGCCCGCATCCAGGCGGTCCACTCGTCGCGCCGGTAAGAGCGCAGGAGGGTAAACTTCAGGACATCTGCAGGGGTGTGCAACGCGGCAGCAATGTCAGGCGTGCAAAGCGGCGCAAGCGGTGCGGGGCAAAGAAACGTAGCTTCCGTGCCGTGCCACGCCCCGCCGCCATAACGAATGGCGTAATCAAGTCCTTCAGCCGCCGGATCGACACGGTTGTTATGGGTGGAAAGCTGAAGATCAATATGCGGATAGCAGCGGCGGAAGTCCGCGAGCTGCGAGAATAACACCCCCGTCGCAAATGTCCCGACCACGCCAATTTTGAGCTTCTCCTGCGCGCGCTGGCTGGCAAAGCGATCCAGCATTCCGGCGATACGATCGAACGAGTCATTCAGCACCGGCAGCAAATTCTCGCCTTCGGTAGTCAACATCAGCCCTCGCGAAACGCGAACGAAAAGCTGGCAGTTAAGGTGCTGCTCCAGCGCCTTTACGTGCTGGCTAATCGCGGAATGGGTGACATTCAGCTCAATAGCGGCATGCGTAAAACTGAGGTGCCTGGCGGCTGCTTCAAACGCCCGCAGGGAGTTCAGAGGAAGATAGCTGCGCGTCATGGTCTCGTCCGTTAGAAAAATTAACAGCTCATGCTAAATTTAACCGTTTGTCAGCCATAGTCAAATCCAACAGACTACAGCGGTCTGACGGGCCCGGACACTCCCTTGAACTGCTATTACGGAAGATAACTGATGATGACAAAATCCCTAAGCTGTGCCCTGCTGCTCAGCGTTGCCAGCTCTGCATTCGCCGCACCGATGTCCGAAAAACAGCTGGCTGAGGTGGTGGAACGTACCGTTACGCCGCTGATGAAAGCGCAGGCCATCCCGGGCATGGCGGTGGCGGTGATTTATCAGGGTCAGCCGCACTACTTTACCTTCGGTAAAGCCGATGTTGCGGCAAACAAAGCTGTCACCCCACAAACCTTGTTCGAACTGGGTTCTATAAGTAAAACCTTCACCGGCGTACTGGGTGGCGATGCCATTGCTCGCGGTGAAATATCGCTCGGCGATCCGGTGACAAAATACTGGCCTGAACTGACGGGCAAGCAGTGGCAGGGCATTCGCATGCTGGAGCTGGCAACCTATACCGCAGGCGGTCTGCCGTTACAGGTACCGGATGAGGTCACGGATAACGCCTCTCTGCTGCGCTTTTATCAAAACTGGCAGCCGC
The DNA here is from genome assembly GCF_008364555.1 of Enterobacter vonholyi. Lineage (GTDB taxonomy): Bacteria > Pseudomonadota > Gammaproteobacteria > Enterobacterales > Enterobacteriaceae > Enterobacter > Enterobacter vonholyi. Next base: position 17,129 of record NZ_VTUC01000010.1, on the reverse strand, counting down.
AGTGGAAGCCGGGCACCACGCGTCTTTACGCCAATGCCAGCATCGGTCTTTTTGGCGCGCTGGCGGTTAAACCTTCCGGCATGAGCTATGAGCAGGCCATGACGACGCGGGTCTTTAAGCCGCTCAAGCTGGACAATACCTGGATTAACGTTCCGAAAACGGAAGAGGCGCATTACGCCTGGGGATACCGCGACGGTAAAGCGGTCCACGTTTCGCCAGGAATGCTGGATGCAGAAGCCTATGGCGTAAAAACCAACGTGCAGGATATGGCAAGCTGGGTGATGGTCAACATGAAGCCGGACTCGCTTCAGGATAGTTCACTCAGGAAAGGCATTGCCCTGGCGCAGTCTCGCTACTGGCGCGTGGGGGCCATGTATCAAGGGTTAGGTTGGGAAATGCTTAACTGGCCGGTCGATGCCAAAACCGTGGTTAAAGGTAGCGACAATAAGGTAGCGCTGGCACCGCTGACCGCGAGAGAAGTGAATCCGCCGGCACCGCCGGTCAACGCGTCCTGGGTCCATAAAACAGGCTCAACCGGCGGGTTTGGCAGCTACGTGGCATTTATTCCTGAAAAACAGCTCGGCATTGTGATGCTGGCGAATAAAAGCTATCCGAACCCTGCCCGCGTTGAGGCGGCATACCGTATCCTCGACGCGCTGCAGTAAAACATTGCCGGGTGGCGCTGCGCTTACCCGGCGAAACACACCGCACAAAAACCACATTTTCCTTGCCGTCATCTACACTTAACAAAAAACAGTAAGGAAACTCCTATGCGCATTCTGCCTGTTATCGCCGCGGTGACAACCGCGTTTTTAGTGGTTGCCTGCAGTTCCCCTACCCCACCGCCTGGCGTTACCGTCGTCACGCCTTTTGATGCACAACGCTTCCTTGGTACATGGTATGAAATCGCGCGCCTCGACCACCGGTTTGAGCAGGGCTTAGAGAAGGTCACTGCAAATTATAGCCCGATGGATGATGGTGGTATTCAGGTGATCAACCGGGGCTATAATCCCGATCGGGAGATGTGGCAGCAGTCGATTGGGAAAGCATACTTCACGGGCGACCCGCGACGGGCCGCGCTAAAAGTCTCTTTCTTTGGCCCGTTTTATGGTGGCTATAACGTGATCGCGCTCGACAGAGAGTACCGTCACGCGCTGGTCTGCGGGCCGGATCGCGACTATCTGTGGATACTTTCCCGCACGCCAACTATTTCGTCAGAAATGAAACAGCAGATGCTGGACGTCGCGACCCGGCAAGGGTTTGATGTGTCAAAACTGATCTGGGTAAAACAACCCCATTAATGGGTGCTGAGCTTAAGCCCAATGATCCCCGCTACAATCAAGGCGAGGCTGGCGATACGCGCCAGACTCGCTGACTCTCCCAGTAGCAGAATGCCGGTGATGGCGGCCCCCACCGCACCAATGCCCGTCCAGACGGCATAAGCCGTTCCCACAGGCAGCGAGCGCATCGCCCAGGATAACAGGACAATACTCACGATCATCGCGGTTACGGTAATAACGCTGGGCGTCAGACGGGTAAATCCATGGGTGTACTTGAGACCAATCGCCCACACCACTTCGAGCAGACCGGCAATAAAAAGAATGATCCAGGACATTTCAGGCTCCTTAACTTAATAGAAGTTGGGGCCGTCCCCGGTGAAAGAAACGCTTACGGGTCGTCCCGTAAGGCAGAGATTACGCCCCATATTTTGGTTAGCGTGCTATTTTTTTTCAATCTTTTTTTGCTGAACACGTTAAGGCAAGAAATAGCCGCAGTATGGCGCGTAGTTCCGGCATTTAGCACTCATCCGACTTCTCTATGATGATGTGCTTTCTGATGGCAGGAAGCCAAACCACTAGCCGACTGCGAATATAATATGTTCAAAATTCTCTTGATTGACCGTTGTCACTTCACCCGCACGGGGTTTGAAGCATGGCTCAATCATTCCGGTTTGTTCCCGGGACACTACGTTGTGACCGGGCTGAATAATCTGTTCCTTGCCAGGGAGCACATTCTGCAATGGAAACCCACGCTGGTTATCGCCGATCTGTACGGCTTCAGGCAGGATATTCATCATTTTCAGCAGCTCTCGTCCTTGCTCAACGCCAGTGAACGCTTACCGTTTATTTTGTTGCAATCGGGAGAGGACAGCGGCATGACCGACTGGCTCGGACAGTTCCCGGTCTGGTCGTCGCTGTTGAAAAACGCCAGTCTCGAAGAAGTGGCAACGACTATAAACGACGCATTAACCTCGCGCTCATGCGCTGAAAGGCCCACGGCAGCCGCCCCGTTGCTGACCCGGCAGGAAGAGAAAGTGCTGACATTGTGGATGGACGGCGCGAGCAATCAAAAGATTGCTGCTCACCTGAGTATCAACGGAAAAACGGTCTATACCTATAAACGTAATATCCGCATGAAATTGCATATGGATACGCGTTTTTCTCCGTTCTTATCCCTGCAGGAATCAAAAAGCTGACGGTACGAAACGGCTGGTCTCGTACCGTGTGTTAATTACTGCTGAGCTTTAGTTGCCGCACCAGAGATTGCGCTACCACCTTCAGAAATATCCTGACCAACGCCACGCGTGGTATTACAGGCTGTTAATACTGAAGAAAGTACCAGGACTGAAAAGATCGCTGCAATTGTCTTCTTAACCATAATATCTTCCTTTTATAGCCAAAGTTGTTTTGTGTATAGCAACTTAAGGATAGACAAGATCCCGCCGGATGACGGAAAAGGAAGCCTTTTTAGGAAAATTAGACGAACTTAGCTGGCGGCGTGAGAAATAATATGACCGAGATCCTGGATATCTTGTCCCATTCCACGCGTGGTGTTACAGCCGGAAAGCAATGCACTGGAAAGTGCTAACAGAAGCAGAATTTTAACGGTACGTTTCATCATCCCTGCCTGCAAAAATCAGGCGCAGCGGGCGCTGCGCCTTCAATCATGACGTAAATTACTTCACGCGGGACACGTATTCGCCGGAGCGGGTATCCACTTTGATCACTTCGCCAGTCTGTACGAACAGTGGAACTTTAACCACTGCGCCGGTAGACAGTTTGGCTGGTTTACCGCCGGTACCTGCGGTATCACCTTTCAGACCTGGATCGGTTTCAACGATTTCCAGTTCTACGAAGTTTGGTGGGGTCACAGCGATAGGCTGACCGTTCCACAGGGTTACGATGCACTCAGCCTGGTCCAGCAGCCATTTAGCGCTATCACCTACCGCTTTCTCATCAGCAGACAGCTGTTCGAAAGTGGAGTTGTTCATGAAATGCCAGAACTCGCCATCGTTGTACAGATAGGTCAGGTTCATATCAACAACATCAGCGCCTTCAGCGGAGTCAGTAGACTTGAAGGTTTTCTCAACACGGGTACCGGTCAGCAGACGGCGCAGCTTAACGCGTGCGAATGCCTGGCCTTTACCTGGTTTAACGAATTCGCTGGCTTCAACCGCGTACGGTTCGCCGTCCATCATGATTTTAAGACCAGCACGAAAATCGTTGCTATAGTACGTTGCCATAAGGCCCTCTAAATTTGTTAACTGGTAGCTAAGCCACAAAATGGCGCATATTGTAACCCTAAACACCCCGTCCAGAGAAGATTGGTTATCGCAACTTGCCGATGTAATCACCAGTCCTGATGAATTGCTGCGTCTTTTAGACCTCGATCAGCACCCAGAGTTGCTTGCCGGCCGCGAGGCAAAGCGCCTTTTCGCCCTGCGCGTTCCCCGTGCGTTTGTGGCGCGGATGGAGAAAGGCAACCCCGACGATCCGCTATTAAAACAAACGCTTACTTCGCAGGATGAGTTTATCACCGCGCCGGGATACAGCACCGATCCGCTGGAAGAGCAGAACAGCGTGGTGCCTGGTTTACTGCACAAATATCTCAACCGTGCCCTGCTGCTGGTAAAGGGCGGCTGCGCGGTAAATTGTCGTTATTGCTTCCGTCGGCACTTCCCGTATGCCGAAAACCAGGGCAATAAACGCAACTGGCAGGTCGCGCTGGACTATATTGCCGCCCATTCAGAGCTGGATGAGATTATTTTTTCCGGAGGCGATCCGCTGATGGCAAAAGATCACGAGCTGGACTGGCTGCTGACACAGCTGGAAGCCATCCCGCACATTAAACGTCTGCGCATTCATAGCCGTTTGCCGATTGTTATTCCCGCGCGGATCACCGACGGACTGGTGTCACGCCTGGAGCAGTCAAGATTGCAGGTGCTGCTGGTGAACCATATCAACCACGGGAACGAAATTGACGATGATTTTCGCGCGGCGATGGCGCGTCTGCGTAAAGCGGGCGTAACGCTGCTGAACCAGAGCGTGCTGCTGCGCGGCGTGAATGACAGCGCCCGCGTGCTGGCTGACCTGAGTAACGCCCTGTTTGATGCGGGCGTGATGCCCTATTACCTGCACGTGCTGGATCGCGTTCAGGGCGCGGCCCATTTCATGGTGACGGATGAAGAAGCCCGGCAGATTATGCGCGAACTGTTAACGCTGGTTTCAGGCTATATGGTGCCGAAGCTGGCACGGGAGATTGGCGGAGAGCCGAGCAAGACGCCGCTGGACTTGCAGCTGCGACAGCACTAGTTTCCCCTCACCCTAACCCTCTCCCACAGGGAGAGGGAAAAAGGCAATCAGTTCGGGCACTTGTAGACCTGGCCGTTCATCTGGCTGGCGGTCGGCACGAAGCTGGACAGCATACTCTGCGTTGGACTGCTCACGCCGTAAATCACGTTCCCGCCCATTGCCGCAGCCTGGTTACGCAGGGCATTCGCCGCACCGCGCATCGAGCCACCTTCTTCGCCATGCTGACCTGACATCCAGTTGCTTTGCTCACCGGTTGCCGTGCCTAACAGCTGGCATTCACTGCCAGGCTTATCTTCCACAAAGCGAACGCCCTGGCCCGCTGCCGACAGCTCATTGCTGGAGCTACAACCCGCCAGCAGCAATGCTGCCCCTACAATCCCTGCACAGACTTTTACGCGCATGTTATTCCTCGTTTTCAATAAGCTGGACAGTAGTTGTCCGTGTGTAAATCTTATACCTAAAAGATGACCAAAAGAAAAACCCCCGAGCATTTCTGCCCGGGGGTTTTTCACATTCTACGACGTAGAGCGCACGATTACATCATGCCGCCCATACCGCCCATGCCGCCCATACCAGCAGCACCTAAGTCAGGCGCATCGCCTTTAGGCAGGTCGGTCACCATGCATTCGGTGGTGATCATCAGACCAGCAACAGAGGCCGCATACTGCAGAGCAGAACGGGTCACTTTAGTTGGATCCAGGATACCGAAGTCGATCATGTTGCCGTATTCTTCAGTTGCTGCGTTGTAACCGTAGTTACCTTCGCCCGCTTTCACGTTGTTCGCAACCACAGATGGCTCTTCACCGGCGTTAGAAACGATCTGACGCAGAGGGGCTTCCATTGCGCGCAGCGCAACTTTGATACCTACGTTCTGGTCTTCGTTCTGAGCGGTCAGGCCAGCCAGTTTAGCGGCAACACGCACCAGCGCGACACCACCACCAGCAACCACGCCTTCTTCTACCGCAGCACGGGTCGCGTGCAGAGCATCGTCAACGCGTGCTTTTTTCTCTTTCATTTCAACTTCGGTAGCAGCACCGACTTTGATTACCGCAACGCCGCCTGCCAGTTTCGCTACGCGCTCCTGCAGTTTTTCACGGTCGTAATCAGAAGTCGCTTCTTCGATCTGCTTACGGATCTGACCAACGCGGCCCTGAATAGCGGCTTCTTCACCCACGCCATCGATGATGGTGGTGGTGTCTTTGTTGATCACAACGCGTTTCGCCTGGCCCAGGTCTTCCAGGGTCGCTTTTTCCAGCTCCATACCGATCTCTTCAGAGATCACGGTACCGCCAGTCAGGGTAGCGATATCCTGCAGCATCGCTTTACGGCGATCGCCGAAGCCAGGTGCTTTAACCGCAGCCACTTTCACGATACCGCGCATGGTGTTAACCACCAGGGTCGCCAGCGCTTCGCCTTCAACGTCTTCAGCGATGATAACCAGAGGCTTGCCTGCTTTCGCAACGGCTTCCAGTACTGGCAGCATTTCGCGGATGTTGGAGATTTTCTTATCAGCCAGCAGGATGAACGGGCTTTCCAGCTCAACAGCGCCAGTTTCTGGCTTGTTGATGAAGTATGGGGACAGGTAACCGCGGTCGAACTGCATACCTTCTACCACGTCCAGTTCGTCTTCCAGACCGGTACCGTCTTCAACGGTTATTACGCCTTCTTTACCGACTTTGTCCATCGCTTCAGCGATCAGTTTACCTACGGTTTCGTCGGAGTTAGCGGAGATAGTACCAACCTGAGCAATGGCTTTAGAGTCAGAGCACGGTACGGACAGCGCCTTCAGTTCTTCAACAGCGGAGGCGACAGCTTTGTCGATACCACGTTTCAGATCCATTGGGTTCATGCCCGCAGCAACGGCTTTCAGACCTTCGGTGATGATCGCCTGCGCCAGAACGGTCGCGGTGGTGGTACCGTCGCCTGCAGCGTCGTTCGCTTTAGAGGCAACTTCTTTCACCATCTGCGCACCCATGTTTTCGAACTTGTCTTCCAGCTCGATTTCACGTGCTACAGAAACACCATCTTTGGTGATGGTTGGCGCGCCGAAGGATTTATCCAGCACTACGTTGCGGCCTTTCGGGCCCAGGGTCACTTTAACTGCATCTGCCAGTACGTTTACGCCGCGGAGCATTTTTACACGAGCGTCGTTACCGAATTTTACGTCTTTAGCTGCCATGTTCTTATTTCCTCAAATTCTCGTGCGTAAATTACGCTTCAACAATTGCCAGAATGTCGCTCTCGGACATGATCAACACTTCTTCATTGTCGATCTTCTCGGATTTCACGCCGTAGCCATCGTTGAAAATTACGATGTCACCAACTTTAACGTCCAGCGGCTGCACAGTTCCGTTTTCCAGGATGCGGCCCTTACCGACAGCGATGATTTCGCCACGCGTTGATTTGGCTGCTGCAGAACCGGTCAGAACGATGCCGCCAGCAGACTTGGTTTCAACTTCTTTACGTTTGACGATCACACGATCATGTAACGGACGAATACTCATTGATAGCTCTCCTTTGAGAAAGTCATTATCAGTTATGGATGACGCCGGCCCGCATGCGGTTTTCCGACTAGTGCCCTGAGAGATGGGGATAGCTTTTTACCCCTTCAAGGGGGAGTTGAAAAAAAAATTTGCGAAAGTGTTACCATCGCCTCTCTTTTGGTACTGGCAGGGCGATGTCAATGAGTGGACTCAAGCAGGAGCTGGGGCTGGCGCAGGGCGTCGGACTGCTCTCAACCTCCTTGTTAGGTACGGGCGTGTTTGCCGTACCCGCACTGGCGGCGCTGGTGGCTGGAAATAACAGCCTGTGGGCGTGGCCGGCGCTGATTGTATTGGTTTTCCCGATTGCCATTGTGTTTGCCATCCTGGGGCGGCATTTCCCCAGCGCGGGCGGCGTGGCGCACTTTGTCGGACTGGCCTTTGGCCCGCGGCTGCAGCGTGTAACCGGCTGGCTGTTTCTCTCCGTCATTCCGGTTGGCCTTCCTGCGGCGTTGCATATTGCGACCGGATTTGGTCAGGCGCTGTTTGGCTGGCATAACGAGCAGTTATTGCTGGCCGAGCTGGGTACGCTGGCAATCGTCTGGTGGGTGGGCTCTCGCGGCGCCAGTTCGAGCGCCAACCTGCAGACGCTGGTTGCGGTGCTGATTGTCGCGCTCGTTGTCGCTATCTGGTGGGCGGGCGATATCACCGTAAAGGAGATTCCCTTCCCGGCGGTAACAGACGTCGACCACGCGCAGCTTTTTGCCGCACTCTCCGTCATGTTCTGGTGTTTTGTCGGTCTGGAAGCCTTTGCCCATCTGGCCTCTGAATTTAAGCAGCCTGAACGTGATTTCCCCCGCGCCCTGATGATAGGCCTGCTGCTGGCTGGCACGGTCTATTGGGCGTGTACCGTGCTGGTCTTACACTTCCACGCGTTCGGAGCGGATCTCGCCGCCGCGGCATCGCTGCCGGGTATCGTGGTTGATCTGTTTGGTGTGAAGGCGCTGTGGATAGCCTGCGTCATCGGCTATCTGGCCTGTTTTGCCAGCCTCAATATTTATATCCAGAGCTTTGCCCGTCTGGTGTGGTCGCAGGCGCTCGACAAACCTGAGAATCTCCTCGCGCGCCTGTCTAAACGCCAGCTTCCGCTTAATGCCCTGAATGCCGTACTGGGCTGCTGCGTGGTGAGCACGCTCTGTATTTACGCACTGAAGATTAATCTGGACGCGCTGATCGTTTACGCCAACGGCATTTTCATCATGATCTACCTGCTGTGCATGCTGGCGGGATGTCGTTTGCTAAAAGGTCGCTATAAAGCTCTGGCGGTCGTCGGGGGTGTGCTTTGCCTGCTGCTGCTGGCGATGGTGGGCTGGAAGAGTTTGTACTCAATTATCATGCTGACAGGGCTGTGGGTGTTTTTGCCGAAGCGCGGTGCGCTCCCGGAGGCCCGGTAAGCGAAGCGCCACCGGGCAACAAAATCACCGATCGTCTTTATGGTCTAAACGGTCGTGCTGTTCATCCTTACGCTGATACTCCCCTTCGAAGGTATCGCCCGGTCCGGTGCTAAATCCGCCCCCCGGCATTCGGCTAAAGCGCAGATGCGGCAGCAGCTTCATGGTCAGGTGTTTTTGCACCGGCGGCAGAAGCAGCAGAAGGCCAAGGAAGTCGGTAAAGAACCCCGGCAGAATCAGCAGCAGCCCCGCAATAATCAATGACACGCTTTTGATCATCTCTTCCGCGGGGCTTTCCCCTGCGGCCATCTTCTGCTGCATTATCAGGAAATTTTTGAAACCCTGATTACGCACCAGCGACATGCCGATGACGGAGGTGAAAATCACCAGAATCAGCGTCAGCAGGACGCCCAACACATGGGCAACCTGGATGAAAATGGAAATCTCAATGTAAACATAGAGGAAGAAAGCAATAAACGGTATCCAGCGCACTGGCATCTCCTGTATGGCAAGGGCCGTCGGCCCCTGTCTGAATGTGTTCGCGACGCGCGTTTGTATGAAATGGTGACGGTTAGCGAAAATTCAATCAGTTTGCACGGATATTTTTTTTGGAAATTTTAAAGCGGTGACCCATTTCACAGATTAATAATTATCATGGAATCGGCTCGATAATAAGTGATCCAGCTTACGGCAATTCGCTATCATCAGCATATGATCTCGAGCATCTGGCTGATTGAGGGAATAATCGTCGGCCAGAAAATATTCAAAACCACATAAATACTGTGTGTTTAGTACAATCCATCGGCAGCTTGAAAAGAAGGTTCACATGTTAAACAACATTCGTATCGAAGAAGACTTGTTGGGTACCAGGGAAGTTCCAGCGGATGCCTACTACGGTGTCCACACTCTGAGAGCGATTGAAAACTTCTACATCAGCAACAGCAAAATCAGCGACATCCCTGAGTTTGTCCGTGGCATGGTGATGGTGAAGAAAGCCGCAGCCCTGGCCAACAAAGAGCTGCAAACCATTCCTAAAAGCGCGGCAAATGCGATTATCGCAGCCTGCGATGAAGTGCTGAACAACGGCAAATGCATGGACCAGTTCCCGGTTGACGTCTATCAGGGCGGCGCGGGCACCTCCGTCAACATGAATACTAACGAAGTACTGGCAAACATTGGCCTGGAGCTGATGGGTCACCAGAAAGGTGAATACCAGTACCTGAACCCGAACGACCACGTTAACAAATGCCAGTCCACCAACGACGCCTACCCAACCGGCTTCCGTATTGCGGTGTATGCCTCCGTAGTGAAACTGGTGGATGCAATCAACCAACTGGGTGATGGCTTCCAGCGTAAAGCGGTTGAGTTCCAGGACATCCTGAAAATGGGTCGTACCCAGTTGCAGGATGCGGTGCCGATGACCCTCGGCCAGGAATTCCACGCGTTTAACGTACTGCTGAACGAAGAGACCAAAAACCTGCTGCGCACCTCCGAGCTGCTTCTGGAAGTGAACCTGGGCGCCACCGCCATCGGTACGCGTCTGAACACCCCGGATGGCTATCAGCAGCTGGCGGTACAGAAACTGGCTGAAGTGTCTAACCTGCCGGTTGTGCCTGCAGAAGACCTGATTGAAGCCACCTCCGACTGCGGCGCCTACGTCATGGTACACAGCGCGCTGAAACGTCTGGCAGTGAAACTGTCCAAAATCTGTAACGACCTGCGCCTGCTCTCTTCCGGTCCGCGCGCTGGCCTGAATGAAATCAACCTGCCAGAGCTGCAGGCCGGTTCATCCATCATGCCGGCCAAGGTGAACCCGGTGGTGCCAGAAGTGGTGAACCAGGTTTGCTTCAAAGTCATCGGTAACGATACGACCGTGACCATGGCCTCTGAAGCGGGTCAGCTGCAGCTGAACGTGATGGAGCCGGTGATTGGCCAGGCGATGTTTGAATCTATCCACATCCTGACGAACGCCTGCTACAACCTGCTGGAAAAATGCATTAACGGCATCACGGCCAATAAAGAAGTCTGTGAAGGTTATGTCTACAACTCCATCGGGATCGTCACCTACCTCAACCCGTTCATCGGTCACCACAACGGCGACATCGTCGGTAAGATTTGTGCCGAAACCGGTAAGAGTGTACGTGAAGTAGTACTGGAGCGCGGGCTGTTGACCGAAGCCGAGCTGGACGATATCTTCTCGGCCCAAAACCTGATGCACCCGGCATATAAAGCGAAACGATATACCGATGAAAGCGAACAGTAACCGTTCAGGCTAGGCTTCTTAAGGCACGTCACTTGTGACGTGCCTTTTTTCTTTTTAGGCGTTACCAAAATAAAACAATTCAATATCAACTTGTTAATAAGCAAGGCAGGTCCTTATGTTTGGAGCAGAACTCGTCATCGTCTTGTTGGCGATTTATTTGGGAGCACGACTCGGGGGTATCGGCATCGGTTTTGCCGGCGGTCTTGGAGTGCTCGTTCTTACCCTTATCTTTCAGATTAAACCCGGCGCTATACCGTTCGACGTTATCGAAATCATCATGGCTGTTATTGCCGCTATTGCCGCCATGCAGGTGGCAGGCGGTATGGACTACCTGGTAAGCCTGGCGGAGCGTATGCTGCGCCGCCATCCAAAATACATTACCTTCCTTGCTCCGCTGGTGACATGGTTTATGACCATTCTCGCCGGTACTGGCCACACCGCTTTCTCCACGTTACCGGTGATTACCGAAGTGGCGAAAGAACAGGGTATCCGTCCGTCGCGTCCGCTCTCCATTGCGGTCGTCGCGTCCCAGATCGCCATTACCGCCTCACCGATTTCCGCGGCGGTGGTCTTCTTCGCCGGTATCCTTGAGCCGATGGGCGTGAGCTACCTGACGCTGCTGGCGATCTGTATCCCGGTGACGCTGATCGCGGTGATGATTACCGCCGTGCTGTGTAACTTCCTCGGCGCTGAACTGAAAGACGATCCGGTTTATCAGGAGCGTCTGGCAAAAGGTGAAGTGAGCCTGCGCGGCAGTCAGGTCTTCGAACTGAAGCCACACGCGAAACGCTCCGTGCTGCTGTTCCTGATTGGTATCGTTGCCGTCATGTTCTACGCGACCGCCATCAGCGATACCGTAGGTCTGATCCAGAACCCGGTACTGCCGCGTAACGAAGCGATTGTCGTGTTTATGCTGACCATCGCCACGCTGATTAGCATCACCTGTAAAATTGATACCAGCGAAGTGCTGAACGCCAGCACCTTTAAATCTGGTATGAGCGCCTGCGTGTGCGTGCTGGGGGTGGCGTGGCTCGGTGATACCTTTGTGAAAGCGCACATCAGCGACATTCAGACCGTGGCCGGGGACCTGCTGCACAACTATCCATGGCTGCTGGCGGTCGTGCTGTTCTTTGCTGCGACCCTGCTTTACTCTCAGGCCGCGACCACCAAAGCGCTGATGCCTGCGGCACTGATGCTGGGCGTAACGCCATTGACCGCCATCGCCTCGTTTGCTGCTGTCTCCGCCCTGTTCGTGCTGCCTACCTACCCAACCCTGCTGGCGGCGGTAGAGATGGATGACACCGGCTCAACCCGTATCGGTAAGTATGTGTTTAACCATGCGTTCCTGATCCCGGGCGTGGTCGCCATTTCACTTTGCGTGATCCTCGGCTTTATCATCGGTGGCGTGGTGCTGTAAACCGCTCCCGGTTGTAAAAATAGTTAAAATCGGGCCGCTCTGCGGCCCGTTTCATTAATGACCAACCGCCTTGCGTGATATAGTTAAACCTTTCGTGATGAGGAGGTCGACTTGTGAACACGCCTGATGCTGTTGTCGTACTTTGTACCGCCCCTGATGAAGCCTCTGCCCAGGATCTCGCCGCTAAAGTGCTGGCCGAAAAACTGGCAGCCTGCGTTACGCTCCTCCCCGGTGCCACCTCTCTTTACTATTGGGAAGGTAAGCTGGAGCAAGAGTACGAGGTCCAGATGTTGCTCAAAACCAATCTGGCAAATCAGCAGGCACTCCTGGATTGCCTCAAATCTCATCATCCTTACCAAACCCCGGAGCTGCTGGTGGTGCCAGTGGTTCATGGCGATAACGACTATCTCTCATGGCTCAACGCTTCCTTACGCTGATTCTGCTGCTGTGCAGCACATCAGTAATTGCCGGGTTATTTGACGCGCCCGGCCGTTCGAACTTCATCCCTGCCGACCAGGCGTTTGTTTTCGATTTTCAGCAAAACCAGCATGACCTTACGCTCAACTGGCAGGTGAAAGAGGGCTATTACCTCTATCGCAAGCAGGTGAGCATTACGCCTGCTCAGGCCAGCGTAGGCGCATTACAGATGCCCGCTGGCGAGTGGCATGAAGATGAGTTTTACGGCAAAAGCGAGATCTATCGCCAGCGCCTGAACGTGCCTGTTACGGTGAATCAGGCGGATAAAGGCGCGACGCTGACGGTGACCTATCAGGGGTGCGCGGATGCCGGATTCTGCTATCCGCCGGAAACGAAGGTTGTTCCGCTCAGCGAAGTGAAAGCGGCTGCTGCAGTTTCCCCTCTCCCCTCGGACGAGAAGAGCGAAGACCGCGCAGACCTTCCATTCTCGGCGCTCTGGGCCTTCCTGATTGGGATTGGCATTGCCTTTACACCCTGCGTGCTGCCCATGTATCCGCTCATCTCTGGCATTGTGCTGGGCGGCAAACAGCGCCTTTCCACAGCCCGCGCGCTGCTGCTGGCCTTAATTTACGTGCAGGGTATGGCATTGACCTACACGGCCCTTGGACTTGTGGTTGCCGCTGCCGGGTTACAGTTCCAGGCCGCACTGCAGCACCCTTATGTGCTGATTGGCCTGTCGGCGATATTTATCCTGCTGGCGCTGTCGATGTTTGGCCTGTTCACGCTGCAGTTGCCCTCCTCGCTGCAAACCCGCTTAACGCTGATGAGTAATCGCCAGCAGGGTGGTTCGGCAGGCGGCGTGTTCGCAATGGGTGCCATTGCCGGGCTGATTTGTTCCCCTTGCACCACCGCGCCGCTTAGCGCCATCCTGCTCTATATCGCCCAGAGCGGAAACATGTGGCTCGGCGGCGGAACGTTGTACCTGTATGCCCTGGGCATGGGTCTGCCGCTGATTCTGGTCACGGTTTTCGGCAATCGACTGCTGCCGAAGAGCGGCCCGTGGATGGAAACGGTGAAAACCGCATTTGGCTTTGTCATTCTGGCACTGCCGGTGTTCCTGCTGGAGCGTATCATCGGTGACGTCTGGGGTATGCGCCTGTGGGCAATGCTCGGGGTAGCGTTCTTTACCTGGGCGTTTATCGTCAGCCTGGGGGCGAAAAAAGCGTGGATGCGTCTGGTACAAATCCTGCTGCTGGCTGCCGCGCTGGTAAGCGTGCGTCCTCTTCAGGACTGGGCGTTCGGCTCGCCGGTCGGCCAGACGCAGGCGCATTTGAACTTCATCCAGATTAAGAACGTTGATGAGCTCAGCAGCGCGCTCGTACAGGCAAAAGGCAAACCGGTGATGCTCGATCTCTATGCCGACTGGTGCGTCGCCTGCAAAGAGTTTGAAAAATACACCTTTAGCGATCCACAGGTGCAAAATGCCCTGAAAGAGACTGTTCTGCTCCAGGCAAACGTGACAGCCAACAATGCACAGGATAAGGCTCTGCTGAAGCAGCTTAACGTCCTCGGACTGCCAACCATTCTTTTCTTCAATCAACAGGGCCAGGAGCAGCCAGAAAAGCGTGTAACCGGGTTTATGGATGCAGCGGCATTTAGCGCGCATTTGCGCAATCGCCAACCGTAAACAACACTTTAAACGGGACAAACCGTTGGGAATAGCGGAGGAGATAACCGTGCAACGTGAAGACGTACTGGGACAAGCCCTGCAATTACTTGAGATTCAAGGGATCGCCAGCACCACGCTTGAGATGGTAGCCGACCGTATCGATTACCCCCTGGATGAACTTAAGCGCTTCTGGCCGGATAAAGAGGCGCTACTCTATGATGCCCTGCGCTATCTCAGCCAGCAGGTTGATATCTGGCGCAGGCAGCTGATGCTGAATGAAGAACTGACTGCGGAGCAGAAGCTGCTGGCGCGCTATACCGCCCTGACGGAATGTGTCAGCAACAACCGGTACCCGGGTTGTCTGTTTATCGCCGCCTGCACTTATTTTCCCGACCCTGGGCATCCTATCCACCAGTTAGCAGATCAGCAAAAGCGGGCGGCTCATGACTTCACCCATGAGCTGTTGACCACCCTGGAAGTCGACGATCCGGCGATGGTGGCGAAGCAGATGGAACTGGTGCTGGAAGGTTGCCTCAGCCGCATGCTGGTAAACCGTAGCCAGGCCGATGTGGATACAGCGCACCGCCTGGCGGAAGATATTTTGCGATTTGCTCAGTGCCGTATGGGCGGGGCGCTGACCTAAGCCAGCATGCCAGCCCAGGCAGAGACGAGAAGACACAGCGCCATCAGGCGTTGAAACCGCACCATCGCTACGGTGGTGCGAAAAATTCGGTTAACCGCTTTACCCAGCCACGCCCAGCACATCAAACAGGCTATTGAGATCAGCAGAAACCATAGCGCCATTAGCGCAATATCCCGCAATGCCTGATCGCCAGCAGGAGCAAACAGACTGACGACGGCCAGCGCCATCATCCAGGTTTTAGGGTTCACGATCTGCAGCAGTGCAGCCGCCTGAGCGGTAAATCGGATATGGTTCTCAGCGCAGAGACGAGCGGCTGGGGCGCGAAACAGCTGCCAGCTCATCCAGCTTAGCCACAGCACGCCTGTCCAGTTCATGAGCTGACGTATTAGAGGATACTGACTCAGCACTTCCCCTGCGCCGGCGCCTGATATCAGCACAATCGCACTGGCCGCGATACACCCGCCCAGAATAGCTGGTACGGTATTTTTAACGCCAAAGTGCTGGCTGTTCGTCAGCACCAGAATATTAGTAGGCCCCGGCGTAATGGAGGCGACAAACGCGAACAACAGAAAGGGTATCAAACTCACAGGTGGCTCCTTTTTATTAGAGCCATGAATGTGCCGCTATTTTTTGGAAACGTCTGGAAGGTTTGTGCACAACCTGCGGTAGTGTGCAGGAGAGATACGGTAAGCCCGCTGAAACCAGCGCCCCAGATGGCTTTGATCGGCAAATCCCACTGCGGCAGCCACATCAACAGGCTGGTCGCCACACGCAAGCAACTGTCGGGCCTTTGCCAGACGCAGTTGAATAAGCCATGCGTGAGGCGCCAGGTTGAACTCGCGCTTAAAACAGCGCGTCAGGGTGAAGCGATCGGTGCCCGTCTCGCGCGCAAGGTCTGATAGCCCTACGTTCTCGCCGATATGAGCATAGAGATAGTCGCGCGCACGGTACGCCACGGCAGCACTTTGTAACTGCGACGGCAGCTTTTTACGCCAGTGGCAATGGGCGGTGATGCGGGAGAGCAGATTATCCATTGCGCTCTGCTGAACGATCTTCAACTCATTATTATGCAGGGTGGAAAATGTCTCGCCGATAGCGCGCACCAGCTGCGGCTCCCGCGTCAACGTTTGGGCAAAGTGGAGTGAATAACTCCCGGGAGTAGATTCGTAAAGCCCCTGTAGCGCACGGATAAGCCAGCGCTCATCAAGATAGAAGGTCAGATAGGTAAAACCACCCTCTACAGGCGCATCTCCGTCGTGGATTTCACCAGGCTCGAGGAGGAAAGCGTCGCCCGGCTGGCTGCGATGACGCTCACGGCGGCAGTGAAACTGCTGCGTGCCGGAGAGGGTTATCCCTACCAGGTAGCTATCGTGCCAGTGCGGATCAAATGCATGCCCTTCGAAATGCGCTTTAATCGTCTCAATACCCGTATCTGCATGCTGACGCAGTTCAAGCCAGTCATTCACCATACTGCCCTCCTCTTACTATCAGCATTGCCGTATTACACTGGTTCTGTCTGGAAGATTTGTGCATTTTCGCGGCGAAAGCGGACAGATTGCCGTAAACTTAAGCAGTTGAACAGCTTTTCCCGAAATAATGTTGACGATAGAGCGTGATTGCGGTTTAATGCGCTCCGTTGCCCGGATAGCTCAGTCGGTAGAGCAGGGGATTGAAAATCCCCGTGTCCTTGGTTCGATTCCGAGTCCGGGCACCACTATTTAAAGAACCCAGCCTATGGCTGGGTTTTTGCTTTTCTGCGTTTATAAATCTCTTCTTTGTATTCTTGTTTCTCTTTGTCGTGGGATCGTGCGGTCTGTATTGCCAATTTGCAGCTTTACCTTATCGGGCCTACTAAACCCGTAGATCCGGCAAGTGCAGCGACACCGGTTTTTTCTGAGCACAAAGCAAAAAACCCCGCACCTTTCGGTACGGGGTTCTTATGTTTGATGCCTGGCAGTTCCCTACTCTCACATGGGGAGACCCCACACTACCATCGGCGCTACGGCGTTTCACTTCTGAGTTCGGCATGGGGTCAGGTGGGACCACCGCGCTAAAGCCGCCAGGCAAATTCTGTTAATCTGTATCAAAGCTGAAAATATCGTGTCTCTTCGCCAAAACACCTTCGGCGTTGTAAGGTTAAGCCTCACGGTTCATTAGTATCGGTTAGCTCAACGCATCGCTGCGCTTACACACCCGA
>NZ_VTUC01000009.1 GCF_008364555.1 Enterobacter vonholyi | reverse complement strand
AAAAGCGTCGGACTGCAGGCGGGTCGCGACGTGAATCTGGCTGCAGAAGAGACCACGCAGGGCGACAGCTATAGGTCAGGCAAGAAAACCGTCATCAACGAATCGGTGCGTCAGCAGGGAACCGAGATCGCCAGCGGGGCGAATACCCAAATCCTCGCCGGGCGCGATGTCACCACCGAAGCCGCGCAGGTGACGGCGAAGGGCGATATCGGCGTGGCGGCAGGCCGCGACGTCAATCTCAATACCGCAACCGAAAGCGACTATCACTACAAAGAGCAGACCAAAACCAAAAAAGGGTTCCTGAGCAAGAAAAGCACCCACACCATCGAGGAGAACAGCGCGACGCGTGAATCCGGCTCATTGCTGAGCGGCGACAACGTGCAGGTGGTTGCGGGCAATAACCTGTTAGTGTCAGGCTCCGCCGTCGCGGGCGATGGCGACGTGAAGCTGAAGGCGGGCAACAACGTCGATATCGTGGCGGCCACGAACAGCGATACCTCCTGGCGCTTTAAGGAAGAGAAAAAATCCGGCCTGATGGGCTCGGGCGGGATTGGCTTCACCATCGGCAGCAGCAAAAGCACGCACGATCTCCGTGAGAAGGGCACTACCCAGAGTCAGAGCTTCAGTACGGTGGGTTCGACGGGAGGTAACGTCGCGATTTCTGCCGGAAACCAGGCCCATATCGGCGGTGCGGATCTTATCGCCGGGAAGGATTTAAGCCTCAGCGGCGACAGCGTCATCATCGAGCCGGGGCACGACAAGCGCACCCGGGATGAAACCTTCGAGCAGAAGAAAAGCGGGCTCACCGTGGCGCTCTCCGGCACCGTCGGTAGCGCTATTAACAATGCCGTGAGCGCGGCGCAGGAGACCAAAGAGCAAAGTGATGGCCGTCTGAAAGCCCTTCAGGCCACCAAAACGGTGCTATCCGGCGTGCAGGCCGGGCAGGCAGCGGATATGGCGGCAACCACCGGCGATCCGAACGCAATGGGTGTGAGCCTCTCGCTGACGACCCAGAAGTCGAAATCACAGCAGCATGCTGAGAGTGATGCGGTGGCAGGCAGCACGCTGAACGCAGGCAATAATCTCTCCATCACCGCGAACGGTAAAAACAAAGGCGCGAACAGCGGGGACATCGTGATTGCGGGCAGCCAGCTGAAAGCCGGGGGCGATACCACGCTGGATGCGCAGAACGATATTCTGCTGTCCGGTGCAGCGAATACCCAAAAGACCAGCGGCAAGAACAGCAGCAGCGGTGGCGGCATTGGGGTGAGCATCGGTGCCGGAGGCAACGGCGCGGGTATCAGCGTGTTTGCCAACGTTAACGCCGCGCACGGCAAGGATAAAGGTAACGGTACCGACTGGACCGAAACCACAATCGACAGCGGCAAAAACGTCACCCTAAAAAGCGGGCACGACACCGTGCTTGATGGCGCCCAGGTTAACGGCAATAAAATCGTGGCAGATGTTGGTCATGACCTGCTGATGCGCAGCCAGCAGAACAACAGCGACTACGACAGCAAGCAGACCAGCGTTGCGGCGGGTGGCAGCTTCACCTTCGGAACCATGTCCGGTTCAGGCTATATCAACGCCAGCCAGGACAAGATGAAGAGCCGCTTTGATTCGGTGGCCGAACAAACCGGGCTGTATGCCGGGGACGGCGGCTTCGACATCACCGTGGGGCATCACACCCAGCTTGATGGCGCGGTTATCGCCTCCACCGCCACGCCGGACAAAAACAGTCTCGATACCGGAACGCTGGGCTTCAGCGATATCCACAACGAAGCGGACTTTAAAACCTCGCACTCCGGTATCAGCCTGAGCGGCGGCGGCAGCTTTGGAGATAAATTCCAGGGCAACCTGCCGGGGGGCATGATTTCCGCTGCGGGTAATAAAGGCCATAAGGAAGGCACCACGCAGGCAGCCTTAGCAGAAGGCTCCCTCACTATCCGCGACAAGGCAAACCAGAAGCAGGACGTAGCCGATCTGAGTCGCGACACCGAACATGCCAACGACAGCATCAGCCCGATCTTCGACAAGGAGAAAGAGCAGAACCGCCTGAACGCAGTTGGAATGATCAGCGAAATTGGCAGCCAGGTGGCGGATATTGCCAGGACGCAGGGTGACCTGAACGGGCTGAAGGCGGCACAGAAAGAAACCGGCGCAACACTCCCCGCAAACGCGACAGAGAAACAGCGCCAGGATTATCTGGCGAAACTGCGAGATACCCAGGCATACAAAGAAGTGATGGTGACGTACGGAACCGGCAGCGCCATGCAGCGCGGCATCCAGGCGGCCACGGCAGCGCTGCAGGGACTGGCGGGCGGCAATATCGGAGGGGCGCTGGCGGGCGCGTCAGCACCGGAGCTGGCGTACATTATCGGTCACCGTGCAGGCATTAATGACGACACGGCGGCAAAAGCGATTGCCCATGCCATCCTCGGCGGCGTAACCGCAGCCCTTCAGGGCAACAGTGCCGCAGCGGGCGCTGTGGGGGCCGCATCCGGTGAACTGATTGCGACAGCGATTGCCAAACAGTTCTATCCGGACACAGACCCGTCGAAACTGACGGAAGATCAGAGGCAGACCGTGAGCACGCTGGCGTCTGTTTCAGCGGGCATAGCTGGCGGGATTGCTGGGGGGAATACGGCTGGTGCGGCGGCTGGGGCTAGTGCCGGGAAGAATAGTGTTGAGAATAATGAGTTTGGCCTACCTGGAATGGGCAGTTACTTGCAGTCTCAGGGCTCGCTGATGTTTAACACTAATTTGATTGATGAAAATGGAAATATCATGAATCCGATGAGTGATGAAGAGAAAGTTAAAGCCTCTCAACACATGGTCGTAGGCGATATGCCAGACAGTACAAATATTACGAAGGTGATTGTAAATGGTTACAAAGATGGTGTGATGATAGCGGGCGCGGCGTATTTGGCTCCGGTTGCAACCGCTGGGAAAGTGGTCGGGGGGATAGTCATAGCGGAAATTGCGAATGGGACATATCAATGGTTTGATATTAACAGCGAAAAGAATCTTAGTCTCCCGGTTAGCCAGCAAAAAACATGGGATTATAAATCGAGTTTATCGGCAGGCGTCTCCGCGGCATTAGTGGCAGGGCGCGGACCACTGGCTGGTCTGGGGATTTCTTACGGCGGTACTTTGTTCACAGATGGCGCGGATCCCGGTGCTTTTGCAGGAACGACGTCTGGATGGATATTTGGTTCGCTAGTCAACGTGGTTGCTCCACCGTTGCTTAGTCCTGTGCTAGGCCCGGGAAGTGCGCCAGTTAGCGATATTATTGGTTCTCTGGGGGGAGAGTTTATCGGCAATGCTGTTAAAGATGAGGTGAACAAAAATGACAAAAAATAAACCTACTATCGCCAGGTTACTGTTCAGCATTGCCTACCTGTTTGTTTGCTGCCTGGTGTTTTTCTCTCTGGCCCTGATTGTCGTTAAATTCATCATCAGCCATGAAGTGGTTTTTGACCGGCCAGAGATCAAGCGGGTGGTCGTTGTAAGCGCTATTGCAGCAATCGCGGCAGCCGTCAGATCGTGGTTATATGCATTACTCGATGAACGCAAGATACGAAGGAAGCCCCCGGAGTAATGTCGAGTTTGGGACTATGTTTCTTTTTGTTGGGCTTCTAAGGAGGAGAATGCGGCTTACCCCAGCCTCTCCACCCTCGTCTCCCCCTCCGCCATAGACAGCTGATACAGCGAAAACGATCGCTGTTTCTCAATCAACTTCGCCAGCTCCGGCGAGTGGCTGGTGAGCCAGATCTGCGAGTAGCGGCTGGCCTCGGCGATTAAGCTCGCCAGGGCGGGCAGCATCTGCGGGTGCAGGCTGTTTTCCGGTTCGTTCAACGCGATAAACGCCGGTGGGCGCGGGCTGAGCAGCGCTACCGCAAGGCACAGAAAGCGCAGGGTGCCGTCGGAGAACTCCGCCGGTTCCAGCGGTCTGCTCAGCCCCTCGCGCTGCATCATCATGCGAAAACGTCCGCCAGTGTTGTCGCTGTAAAACACGCAGCCGGGGAAGGCCTGATCGAGGATGCGCATCAGCAGCAGCTCGTCACCAATCTCGACGATGGTCTGAAACGCGGCCGCCAGGTTGGCGCCGTCGCTGGCCAGCACCGGGGAGCGGAAACCGACCTGCGGGGCGCGCATCGCCGAGCCGATTGATACAGAAAACTCATGATAAAAGCGCCAGTTACGCAGGGACTCGCGCATCTGCGACACTTCCGGGTAAAGGTGTGGTTCGCCGAGCTGTCCGAATACCGATTCGTTCTCGTACAGCGTGCCGCTGTGGGTCACCTTCTCGTGATGCACGTTGTTCAGAAACACCGCCTGGTTCTTACGCTTCATCAGCTGTGACGAAGGACGACGGTGCTGGCCGCTCAGCCAGATGGACTCCTCTTTGATCACCGGGTCGAGCTGAAACTGCGAGGGATAGGGCAGCTTCTCCACAAACCCGACCTGCAGCTCGTATTCGTAGGTCTCTGTTTCCACCGCGAGGTTCATCCGCCGCAGCTGGTCGCTGCGGGTTTTGCCTGCCCAGAACACCTTCAGAATGCCGCCCTCGTTCGCCAGCGCCTGGGAAAACTGCCCCTGAGCGGCGCTGTGCATTAGATGTATCGCCTTGTAGATATTGGATTTCCCGGTGCCGTTCGGGCCGAAGACGATGTTGAGCTGCTCCAGCTCCAGCGACATGTCGCGGATGGAGCGGTAGTTTTGAATGTGCAGGGTGTTGATCACAGGCAGGCCCCTTTTTGCAGAATAGGCCTGTATATAATCACAGTCTTTGAGATGAAATGCAAAAAAGAGACGACAGTGAGGATGTCGTCTAAACGGGGTACTGCTTTGGGCCTCTATGGGTCAATGGGGCCTTCGCATTTTTTTCATCACTTGACTGCCAGACGCAGACCCAAATCATCAGGATAGGGATCAAAGTAGTTTTGCGTCATCAGATACCGGTCGGGGTATTCGGCCAGGTAGTGCTTCAGCAGCGTGATCGGGGCGAGGATAGGCAACTGTCCGTTGCGATAGTGCAGGATCACGTCGCGCAGCTCGCCGCGCTGGCGGCTGTTCAGTTGGTTACGGAAATACCCCTGAATATGCATCAGCACGTTGGTGTGATTCTTCCGCGAGGCGGGTTTTTTCAGGATGGTCATCAGCTTTTCCCGGTACGCCACGAAGAAGGCGTCCAGGTCTTCCCACTCGTGCAGCGAGGCAACGAACGGGCCGATTTCACGGTAACCCGCCTGATGGTGCGCCAGCAGCTGGAGTTTGTAACGGCTGTGGAAGTCCAGCAGCGCGCGGCGCGTGAGGCCATTTTTACGCAGCGAGTTCAGTTCGTGCAGGGCAAAAACACGTTCGACGAAATTTTCCCGCAGCACCGGGTCGTGCAGGCGTCCGTCCTCTTCCACGGGCAGCCACGGCCAGGTTTCAAGGAGGGCAGCGGTGAACAGCCCGACCCCCTCCTTGCGGCCCCGGTTGCCGTTTTCATCGTACAGCCGCACGCGTTCCAGGCCGCAGCTTGGGGATTTTGCACAGACGATAAATCCCGACAGATCGCCGATTTTTGGCAGATAGTCCGCCGTAAAGTCGGCCATTTTCTGCGTGAGGTCATCATGAGGCGGCTTGCTAAAACGGAGCTGCGTTTCGCCGCTTTCCGTCAGCGTCAGGCGTATGGCCGGGCGAGGCGTCGGCAGGCCGATGGCCATCTCCGGGCAGACGGGCCTGAAATTCACCCACTGGGCCAGCTCATCCATGACGAAGCCCATACGCTTGTGTCCGCCGTCAAAGCGAACGGCGGATCCGGTCAAACATCCGCTAATACCCAGCACTGGTTTCGTCGTCATGGTGTGGTCCTCCCGTTCATATAATTAAAACTTACACAACATGACTAATTTGTCCAAGTATTCGCGGAACTATTTTTTTTATTCCTTTAGAATCAATGCGCCTTAGCTGCCCTTATAGGTCGAGTAACCATACTGGCTCAGCAGAAGCGGGATGTGCAGCTTCTCGTTGGTGCGGGTCACGGTAAACAGCACCGGGATCTCCGGGAAGAAGGTGTCCAGCTTTTTGCCGTGGAAGTACTCTGCGGTTTTGAAGGTCACTTTATACACGCCAGGCTGCATGTCCTGGTCCTGCGGATAGAGTGATTTGATGCGTCCGTCCTGGTCAGTTTTACCGCTGGCGATCGGGGTCCATTTGTCCTGCTGCTGCTGCTTTTCCAGCGTGACGGTGACGCCCGGTGGAGGCGTGCCGGTTTGCTGGTCGAGGATGTGTACGCTCAGGGTGCCGGCCGGGGCGGCGCTAAAGGCGGCAGGGGTAAAGGCCATCGCGGCCAGCATCAGCAGAGGGGCAGTTTTTTTCATGGTATTTTCCTGTGGAGTTATACGTCACAGGAAAACGTTAGCATCTGCGGCGCGGGAAAATATTCAACTTTTCGTGAAGATTCCCGCAGGAGAAAATTATCAGAGGATAATTACATCAAGCGATACCTGCTGCTGCCACTGCTCCACCTGCTTTTTCCGCGCGGCGGTGAGCTTGCCGCTGGTGACCAGAAGCCATTTACGCTCCGGGAAAATTTCCGGTGCCAGCGCGTCAGGCGGAACCGGCAGGATGTCGATGCGGTGGCCCTGGCCGGTGCGCGTTAGGGCTTCGAGCCAGATCTCGCACGGGTCGTTCAGGTGCCAGCCGCTGAGCAGAATATTATCGCCCGGCGCTTTTTTATCGCCTTCGAGGCAAAACGAGGTGTAGGCCATGATGATGCCGTCGAGGATCGCGCGCAGGGTCATGGCGGCGGCGACGTTGGCCGAGACCTGGCTGCGCAGCGGGCGCAGCACGTTCGTGACCAGCTCTGGCCTTGGGTACTCGCGTCCGGCGTCGTAAATCATCTGGCGCAGGGACTCGACTTTGCCGTCCTGCAGGCGTTGCAGCATGTTCTGCTGGAGGGTTTGCCAGTTGTTGGTCCGTCCCGGCGTCGGGCGTTCCAGCAGCGGTTTGACCTGGCCGATCGGGACGCCTTTTTTTACCCAGTCGAGGATTTTGAGCGCCTGCTGGACGTCCTCATCGCTGTACTGGCGGTGGCCGCCTTCCGTGCGCTGTGGCTTGAGTAAACCGTAGCGACGCTGCCACGCCCGCAGGGTGGTGGCGGTGATGCCGCTGAGTCTGGCGAATTCGCCGATGGAGTAAGCCATGTCCGTGTCCAGAGTGGAGGAATACTCTCAATATACTACGAATTTTCCCGAACGGGATGAAGCGCCGAAACGGTGCACTACACTTAACATCCAACCGCGCAAATGAAAGGAATTCTCATGAAGCTATGGCCCGTTGTGACCGGTGTTGCGATTGCTTTGACGCTGGTCGCCTGTAAATCCCCCACGCCGCCGAAAGGCGTGCAGCCTATTACTAACTTCGAAGCCAGCCGCTATCTCGGCAAATGGTACGAAGTCGCCCGTCTGGAAAACCGCTTCGAACGCGGGCTGGAGCAGGTGACGGCGACCTACGGCAAGCGCAGCGACGGCGGTATCAGCGTGCTTAACCGGGGGTACGATCCGGTGAAGAACAAGTGGAATGAGAGCGAAGGCAAAGCGTACTTCACCGGCGAGCCGACCACGGCCGCGCTGAAGGTGTCGTTCTTCGGCCCGTTCTACGGCGGGTATAACGTGATCAGGCTGGACGATAAGTACCAGTACGCGCTGGTGAGCGGCCCGAACCGCGATTACCTGTGGATCCTGTCGCGCACGCCAACCATCCCAGATGCGGTGAAGCAGGATTACCTGAACACCGCGCGCAGTCTGGGCTTCCGGGTTGACCAGCTGGTGTGGGTGAAGCAGTAGCCCCTACTGGTAGGAAAACGTAATGCTGGCCAGCGCGTTGGCCGAGCCGGGGACCAGTTCACCGGTTCGGATGTACCGCGCCTGGAACGGTAACGTGAGCGTTTGTGCCGCCGTGGTACTCTGGATAAAGAACTGGCCGGTCGCACCCGCGGCCGAGCTGTCCGGCCCCATCATCAGCGGCCCGCTGCCGTTGTAGAAAAACTGCACCCCAACGCCGGACGCCGTGGAGTCTCCGGTTAGCGTCACCACCGACGAGGTGTTCGACGGCGTGGTCTGATCGGTCATCACCGCGTGAACCGCCACGTTCGCGTCGCAGGTCAGGCCGACGTTAAACGTCCCCGATGGCGACGTGCTTCCCACCGTGGGCAGGGTGCGAATATCAATGGTGCCCAGCGCCACGCTGGCGTTTTTGCTGCCGACCGTACACCCGCTGGCGGTCACCGTGATGGTGGTCGGGCTGATAATCACCTGCGCCGTTTTTGTCTCGTTGTTATAGGCGGTGAGCACCGCGGCGTTGATGGTCGGGATCTGATAGACGCCGGATTTAAGGGCGGCACCGGTTTTAATAAAGGTGACCTTTGCTGACCATCCCAGATCCTGGGCAAACCCACTGGTGCCCTCTGCCGGGTAGCTTTGCGTGATACCGGTCTGCAGGGGAATATATTGTGTACTCTTAAAATCCTTCAGCCCGATGATATATCCCACGCCCGGTACGCCGGTCTCAAAAATGGTGTAATTCGCGCCGTCGACGGTGACCGTCGCACCGCTTGAGATGGCGCTGCTGCTGGGCTGCAGCGTGCCTTTGTTGCAGGTAAAAATAAGCCCGCACCAGAACACCTGCTGCACGCTGGCGGTGGCGCTCCAGGTTGAGCCGATAATGCTGCCCGGCACCACGGAGTCCGCTGGCCCGCTGTAGGTCATCGGCTGAGGGGAGAGCGTAATGTCCGATTTCCAGTCCAAAGCCTGCACGCTGGTGCAGAAAAGTAATCCGCTGAGAAGAAACGCTAAACGCATCATAGATACTCCGTTGTCCAGGTGGCGAGGGCTGACACATCACCGGCGCTCACGGGTGTAGCAGTGGCAACCAACTGCGCGTAGAAGGTCATCTGTACGCTGTCATCCCCCGCGGTTCCGTATGCGGTGGTCTTTGTATTCAGGGGAATGAGTACGCTCTCTTTATCGAGGATTTGCACCGCCACGCCGGTAGCGCCACCGTCGGCAATTTTCAGCAGCTGCGGGTTGGCATCATCCGGCGTTCCGCTGAAGCGAATTTTTACGCCAGCAAAGGTTGGCCCGCACGCTTCAAGCCTGAGCGTGAAGGGCGTTTTGATATTGCTGACGGCCCCGGCACGGCTGAACTGTTTAATACCAATAGTGCCCAGCGGCACGTTCTGCTCCCCGGAGTCCTGCGCCACCACGCAGGTGTTGCCGATCAAATTGCCGGTGACGGAGACCAGCACGTCGTAGCCGCGAACGGGGAGCGTGAAAACCAGCAGCAGCGCAATGCAGCCGATCCGAAGCGTTACTGACATACCACCTCCTGAGAATAAAGACCGGTGCGGGCGCTATAGTTCTGCTTGTTTAAGGCATAGGTAACGGCGCAGCGCTGGCGGTTGCCGCGACCCCACACGGCGTTCAGCGTGCCCTTCTCTGACAAACCGGAGAGATACAGGCTGCCGCCATCGCCGACGATGCCGCTGGTTTTGTCATCATCGAGCGAGACCAGCGTGCCGAAGGGGAGTACGTCGTTGCCGTGACGCACGATAAACATCGCTTTTGCCCCCTGGTGCGTAGCGAAGGTGGCGCGAACCAGGGCGCCATCGGTAGGCGTTTTGTTGGCGATGGCGTTTTCCAGCTCCACGTCGTTGCCAGCGGTCGTCACGTCCAGCGCGACCTGGTTAACGCGGTAAGGCGTGGCGTACGGGATCACCGCGTAGCCACGGCTGTCCGTTTTGATGCCCTTATGGTTAAGCACGGCAATGTTGCTGGCCCCCGGGGCTTTCACCAGAATGTTGGTGTTCCCGAGCGGCTGGCTCAGCGTCAGGCCATCTTCATGCACTACCGCGCCGCCGCTGATGCCGTAGCTGAGGTTGCGGGAGTCGCTGGCGTAGCTGTAGCCCAGGTTGTAATCTCCCCACGCGCCTTCGTATTGCAGAGTGGCATCGCCGCCGTAGTGCTGCTGCGCGCTGTAGCGCTGGTTGACGCTATAGAACAGGTTTTCCTGGCCCGGCAGGTAGCCGCTCACGCCCGTGCTGGCGGTTGTGCCGGTGGAGTCCGCATGGGTCGTGGTAAAGCGCGCACGGGTCGACAGCGTCGGGTTGCCCAGCGGGACCGAAATCGACATCGACAGGATGTTATCTTTCTTGTCATCGTACAGGCTCGAGCTTCGCTGGACGCTGACGCCAAGAGACACATTACGAAACGTGGCGTTCCACGCAAACTGCAGGCTTTGCGTGGTGTCTGACGTGTTCCAGTAGGTCTGCTGATCCCACGACAGTGACAGCGAGCCGTATTGTCCCATCGGCTGCGACAGCAGCAGCTGGTTTTTTGCCTTACGCGACATGCGCAGGTTGTACATGGTGTCGTATTGGGTGGTGACGGTGCCATCGTCTTCCACCGTCTGCTTTGGCGATCCGCCCGACATGCGTTTGTACGTGGTGTCGCTGAGGGTATAAAACCCTTTCGTGGAGTAGCGCAGCGAGAAGAAGTTAACCCGCGTGCCAATATCATTCAGCAGCTTGCTGTAGCGCAGGCGCACCGAATCACCGGTATAGTGCCGATCGTCCGCCAGCTGGCTGCGGGCGTGGGTCAGGTCAATAGAATAGGCGCCAAAGCGGCCGAGGTTCTGCCCAAACCCGAAGGCCAGGCCGTTATAGCGATCGGCAAACTGCGCCCCACCGTAAAACGTCAGGCCGTATCGCCAGCCGTAGAACAGCTCGCCCTGCGCGAAAGAGGGCGCATCCTGATTGCCCGTCGGACGGTATTTCCCGGCACCCAGGGCATATTTCACCTGTCCGTTACGCACCAGGTTCGGCACGCTGGCAAAGGGAAGCGTGTATTGCGTTTTGCTGCCGTCGTTCTCCTGAATGGTGACCGCCAGATCGCCTCCCGAGGAGGTCGGGTAGAGATCTTTCAGCACGAACGCCCCCGGCGGAACGGAGGTTTGATAGATGATGTTGCCGTTCTGGCGAACCGTGACCGTGGCGTTGCTGCGCGCAATGCCCCGGACTTCAGGAGCATAGCCGCTGAGGCTGGCGGGCAGCATGTTGTCATCGGTTTTCAGGGCGATACCGCGCAGGCCCACGGAGTCGAAAACCTGCGCCGAGGTGTACGTTTCCCCGGCGTACACCTGCGCGCGCAGGGCGTGAATATCGCGCTGCAGCCAGGTCTGCACGTGGGTAAGTTCATTGCTATCTTTGGTCCACGTGGTGAAATCACGCAGCCGCCACGCGCCCAGGTTGACGCCGCTGTTGAGGCTTGCAAACAGCTGCTGTTCCCGCGTGCGCGTCTCGCCGCGATATTCATTATTCGAGCCATTGACCACGTAATTCAGCCACGCGGCAGGAATGCCCGCCTCCCAGCTTTCCGGGCTGACATATCCGCGCGGCAAATTGCGCATCACACTTTGCGGTACGGTGAAGCTCAGGGTGAGCGTCTTTTGGTCCAGATCAAACTGCGTATCCGCAAACGCCTTCGTTAAGACGATGCAGCGTTGCGCCAGCGGCAGCACTCCGCCTTTCGCCTGATGACTATCGATGCCCAGCGCGTCGAATTGCTCGGGCGTGAGGCAGGGCAGCGCTTCACCCGAACTGTCTTCAGCAAGGCGGAACGTGACGTTACCTGTGAACGCGTAGTTGGTATTGATATACACGTTGAGGTTGTAATCACCCGGCGGCAACGCGCTCCCGGCGTTGACCCAGGCGAGATCGGCGCTGTTCGCGCTCTCGCCGTTGAGGAATGCGGGGTTAAATTGCAGCTCGCTTTCAGCAGCCACGGCTTGCCGAATCACCAGGGAGATCACCGTGGCGCACAGGATTTTTATTTTCACGTGGTCACGCCTTACTTTTATTATTGGGATAACGACGCGCGCGTGGCGGGAGTCCATGCCCCGTAATCGTTAATGGTCTGATAGCTCATGCTGCCCGCATGGCTGAAGGTTTCGGCCAGCGTCACGCTGCCTTTCGGGGGCACCATCACCGGCTGCACCGGCATACCGTCAATTTTCACGTTGATTGTGGTGAGGTAGTACGGCGTGGGGTTGCTGAGCGTAACCTTTCCGGCACGGTAGACACCGGCCAGTTTTTTCCACGCCTCTGCCGGGCTCTCACTGAGTCCTTCCGGGCGATAAAAGACCTTGATGCGGTTAGCCGACGCAAACTGCAGCGTGTTCCCGGAGCCGCTTTTAGCCTGCTGGGGGATGGCTTTGACCGTCATCCAGTAGAGCGTCTCCCGATCCTCTGGCAGGGCTTTGCCGTTAAACATGATTTTTACCGCGCTTTCGCTGGCCGGTTTCATGACGTACAGCGGCGGCGTAATCACGAAGTCGTTGGTGCGTTCGCCTTTCTCATTCTCCATCCAGGACTGGATGAGGAACGTGGCGTCGGGATGGGTGTTTCTCACCTGCATCATGGCCTGGCTGGTGGCGCTGGAGTAGACCATTCGCGTTGCGCCCAATCCAACGCCGCCGGCATAGACGGCGGAGGAACATAACGCGCCCGCCAGGCAAATCCATGTGTTTACGCGCATAGTGTTTCTCCTGAAAGCTAAGACAGGCCCGGCTCGCAGACCGGGCCTGAAGATTACGAATAGGTCACGGTGTAAGTCGCGACGGCGCTGGCATCGCCTGCGGTGGCGCCGCCCTTCGGCGAGTAATATTTCGCGCTGAAGTTCAGTGTGTTGGCACCCTTACGCAGAGGGATGGCCGATGCCGGTTCACCCAGCTTCACCACATTGCCTTGCTCGTCATAAAGGCGAATAGCCACGTTTTGCGCAGAGTTGGCGCTGCCGTTTGCACCGACGGACAAGCTATTGATATCGGAACCGTCCGGCGTACCGGTGAAGGTGACGGCCACTGTGGTCGCAGCAATCGGGTTCTCTGCCGTTGAGGCTGAGGTATCGGCGATTTCACAATCTTCCAGGGTGATGGCAAACGCTTTTGCCGTGCTGGCTTCACTGCCTGCCGTCTTCAGCGTTGCGGTCCGCACTTCACCCATATCCACGTCAATGTTGGCGCTTCCTGCGCTGATGGCGCAGGCGGAGGTCACCACTTTGCCGCTAAAGTTCACCGTGCCGCCGCTGGTGCCGGCAGCCAGCGCCGAGCCCACTGGCAGTACTGCCGCAATAGCGATCGCAAGCAGCGTTTTATTATTGAATTGAGCTTTCATTGTCCTGATTCCATTATGGTGTTATGTCGAGATTTGCTCTGAAAGCAGCAGGTCTAACTGGTTAAAAAGACCAGCAAATCTGTCTTGTTCCTGAGCCCGAGTTTTCTTATCGCTGAGCTTTTTAACGCGCTGACACGACGGTAAGAAAGCTGCTCTGTTTCGGCGATGTAACGCATATCCAGACCCTTTCGCAGTTCCTTCAATACCCTCCATTCACCCGGCGTCAGCGATAACGCCGTGGGTTTTTTTATTGGGCGATAACGGCTATCGACCATTTTTAATACGCTGGCTCGCCAGTGATAAAGCGGGTCCTGTAGCGAGATATAGGCGTCTATTTCACCGCGTATCCACAGCCAGGAATTTGCCGGTGCGGAATACATGCAAATAAGTACGTCGGGATAGAGGACTTTCATCTTCCTGATATATTTCAGGCAATCATATCCCGCGTGATATTTCTCCGTGCCGGATAAAAAAACTACGTCTACAGGTGCGGCCGCGAGTATTGTTTCAATCTCCGCATAATTATCGATCGATGCTGTTATCTGCATGGTCGGGACAATATTTTTTAATAACGCGGCGATCCCCTGACGCGCAAAGTGATCTCCACCCAATAGCGCGATATTTAAATGACGTGTGTTGTTGAGCTTATTCGCCATGTCATTCCCTCGATTTATAATTGTAATGAGACTCTTCTGTCGGGCAGAACGATGCCTGTATTTTCGAAGCAATTAAGCATTGCACGGTGTGAGCCCACTATACTCAGGGCGTTAAATAGGTAACCTGAATTAATCTTAATTTGTTTTAAGTACGTTTTAGGTGTAGCGTCAATTTCTCCTCGCTAAACCGGCTTTTGCTTATCTGCCTGTAAATAATCATACTGGTAGTTTTTATTGAAAAGTTGGCTTTAATAAATGTTTTGTAAGGAAATAGTCTGCGGACGTCATGTGATGCGGGTAGTTACTGACGGTGGCTAACAATTTTGCGCCGAAATTGTTAATTAAGACGACAGCTTTCGAACTTGTTGTAATTTCGAAACCCGCTGGCAGAGCGCGTCCCCTCTGCTTTTTATCAAAAAAACAAATTAAGCACGCTGAATAATTCAGACAACGATGGCTAAAGCGTTCAACGGGCGCCTTTGTCGAGTTTTGTCAGTGTCAAGACGGCTTTAAATGGCGGTTAAGAAAACTTCAGACCGGTCAGATAAAGAGAAAGGAAAAATAAGATTTTTCGCCAGGCGCCAGGATATACAGTTGCGCAATTATCCGTCACATTAATCCTTACACAGGCGAGGGATACGCAGGTTAACCGTGAAGGGAATCTACTGGAGCAACAGGCGTTGACCGGAGGTATTTAGCCCATTCTATGCATAAGCATTACATTATTAATGGCCTGGTAGAGTTTCACCCAGCCGCCAGCACATTACGCGATCTCAACAATCCTGACCGGGTGGTGGTATTAAATTCCCCGGCGGGCCGCTGTTTGTTGTTATTAATAGAAAGGGTCGGAAGTATTGTGACTCAACAGGAGTGCATGGATATTGTCTGGCAGCGCCGGGGGATGCTGGTTTCGCCTAATACCTATTACCAGAACATTTCTATTCTGCGCAAAGGTCTGAAGAAGGTGGGTTTCGAAACCGATCCAATTGTCACTATCCCGCGCATTGGACTCACGCTCGCAAGCGATACGCAAATCACCATTAAAGAGACGCAGCCGCAGGCTGAAGAGGAAGAATGTGCTGCTCCGGATATCTGTGAAGAGACTGTCGCCCCGACGGTCTTGAGAAACCGCTTCTGGCTGTCGGGCGCGCTGGTGCTATTGCTGATGCTGGCTGGCGTGAGCGTTATCAGCCATAACCTGCTGCATGACAGCTATTTCGTAGACGGGTACCGCTTCGCGATGAAGATGGGCGAGTGTCAGCTCTATTTTTCTCGCGATATTGAAACGCAACGCGATAGGGATAAAGCCCTGGCCTATGCCGCCCCGTTTAAAGACCAGTGCGCGAACTATCCCTGGGTGTATGTCAGCGGATACATCCTGCTGCCTCGCGCGTCGGTCATTCGCTGTGACAGACCGATGACGGAACCCAACCGCTGTATGTCCGATTATTTTATAGAGGATCGCTAGTATGGTTCGCTACCGTCAAACGCTTGTTGCGCTCTGCCTGTGCCTGTTGATGGGGGCTGTCGTGGCGGCGTATTACCTCTGGCATCGCCATTACATCCAGCCCTTTTCCTGCCAGGCGAACTTTATTCAGCATCACCGTGATGAAACGCTTTCTCTGTGGCTGAATTACACCGTGGAAGGCAACAACGGAATACTCAGTATGAATGGTCGGCTGAAAAGCGATCCCACGAAGACCCTGAATCGCAAAGTTTTCTTTCAGATTGAGCGCAAAGACAGCGTCTATAATCTGACGTCTATACGCAATATGAAATTTCCGGACGACAACATCAGCGACAGCTGGCTGGAGAAGTACGAACCCTTATTTTTTATCTATCCGAATAAGAATATTTATATGCGAATTAAGAAACAGCAGAATGAGAATTATTTATTTATTCTGGGAACGCTCCCGACCTATGTGTGCCACACGTCAAAAAACGGATAGCGACAGGGAAAAATATTTTTAAGTTTTTGCGACCATCATTTATGCTTGATTTAATAGCCAGGACCTATCTTAGGAAAATATAACAGCAACAATAATGTTGCGATAATGTAATTATTCTTCGGCAAGTTAATGAAAACTTTAATTGATGATAGCGTCAGAATGACGCCTGCGCGGAAAAAATCCCTGCATATGGGGTTACTCCTGTGGCCTCATTTCTCGCTTTTCGCATATTCAGGATTGATAGAGGCGTTACGTATTGCTTCCAGCGTCCAGAAGCGTAGCCAGAAAATACGCTTTAAACTCAGCCTGATAAGCACTTATCCCGACTTACCGGTAGTGAGCAGCTCAGGACTCAGCGTGCGGCCCGAGGCCGCCCATGCGCCGCCCGGCGACTTCGACTATATTGCGGCGATCGGTGGAGGTCTTGATCATCTTCACCAGGGACACCGTGGCGACAGAGCGTTTCTCACGGATGCTCATCACAACAACGTTCCCCTGATTGGTATTGGTACCGGCAGCTTTATTCTGGCGGAGGAAGGCTTATTGAACGAGCGCCGAGCCTCGATCCATCCTCATCACCATGACGTTTTCACGCAGCGCTTTCCGCAGGTTTATGCTGAGCAAGGCCTCGATTTTATCGACGAAGGCGATGTACTGACCTGCCCGGGTGGGATCTCAACGCTCACCCTGGTAACGGCGCTGATCCGCGCCCACGGGGGAGACGACATTGCGGCCACCACCTCCCGGCGTCTGTCTCTTCCTCCGCATGATGCCGCCACGCCGCGGCCCGCGAATATCGCCATGATCCCTGATTCGCGCCTGCGCAGGGCGGTGACGATCGTCGAACAGTATCTGACTCACCCGCTCAGCGCCGCCAGGCTCGCGCAGGACGTTAAGCTGAGCGAACGTCAGCTTAATCGCCTGTTTCACGCCGAGTTTGGCAAAACGGCGCGGGAATTTATTCGCAGCGCCAGGCTGCGCTATGCCTGCTGGCTGCTGAAAAACTCTCAGCAAAGCGTTACGGATATCGCGCGACGGATGCGGTTTAGCGACTGCGCCCACTTTATTCGTCATTTTCAGACCGAGTACGGCTGCACGCCGGGGGTATGGCGCACGTCGCAGAACTGATGCACCTATTTCGTGCTTTCTTCGTAGGGTATTACTGGCTCGCCTGGATAGACTTCCGTTAAAAGCCTAACGGAGGGAAGACGACATGAACTGGCAGCCTTTTCGCGGCGATGCACCGGAAAATATGACGATTTTCAGCGCGTCATTTCCCGACGTCAGCGACCAGTGGCCGATGAAAGACGATGCTGCCCGTGAGATCGCCTCCCTTGACCGCGCCTTGAAAGCGGAGCCGGCGCTTCGGCCGCCGCGGGTGGAATACGACGAAGGGGGGCTGGCCGTGCTTGTCCCGCAGAATCGCTATTCCGAACAGGCCTTTCGCAACCGCCCGGCGCTCACCGCGTGGCGCACCCGGCTGGTGCCCTCCGCGCTGGCGCTGTTTGTGGTGCAAAACCCGCTGGAGGACCGCCTGCCCGACGGCACGAAAATGGACAGCGACAGCCGCCAGTGGTTTATCCACGCTAACGATGCGGTTGGCGTGCGTTCTCGCGCCCGGGTGCTGGCCGCTCTGGTGGATAAGTACATTCATAATGAAAGCGAGAACAACTGGGTCAGCCTCGCGAGCGGCGCCGCCATCCCGGTGCTGGAGGCGCTGCGCGAAGCAAAGCTTGATGGCCAGCAGGTCTATCTCACGCTGGTGGACAAAGACCCGGTGGCGCTGAGCTGGGCGGAAACCATGGCGGCGCAGGAAGGCATTGTGGTGGGCGAACAGCTGACGCTGCTCAGGCGCAACCTGCTCCATACGCTGGTGCGTAATGAGGACCTGCTGCTGGAGCTGGGCGAGCATCAGGCCGAACTGGTCGACGCGCTGGGGATATTTGAATACTTCAACGACGTCGATGCGGTGACTTTCCTCCAGCGCGCGCTGCGGCTGGTCA
Organism: Enterobacter vonholyi; assembly: GCF_008364555.1. GTDB lineage: Bacteria > Pseudomonadota > Gammaproteobacteria > Enterobacterales > Enterobacteriaceae > Enterobacter > Enterobacter vonholyi. The sequence continues at coordinate 123,496 of NZ_VTUC01000009.1, read as the reverse complement.
AGCCCGGCGGGGCGGTGATTGTGTCGAACATGCTCACCAGCAGTCCGCACATTGACTTTGTGCTGCGGGGTATCGGCTGGGAGGATATTTACCCGAGGTCGTTACAGCAGCTGCAGGATATCCACCTCGCGGCGGGCGTGCCGGTGGAAAACGTCACCGTAGTAGTGCCGAAGGACGGAGTGTACGCAGTGATGGAGATTAGGGGTTAGCGCGATCGGTGTGGGGGGGCAGAGCGCAAAGCGTGGGTTGAAATAGTTCGATTTTCCAATCATGATCCCCCCATGAAAATAGAAACCGCACTCCCCACACACTTCGAACGTCTGGTCGCGATCTGGGAATCCTCCGTCCGCGCCACCCATCACTTTTTACAGGAAAGCGATATTGCGGCGCTGCGCCCGCTATTGCTCAACGCGTATTTGCCTGGCCTCAGCGTCGTGATGGCCCGCGATGACGCAGGCATTATCCACGGCTTTTTAGGCGTGGATGAAAACCGCATTGAAATGCTGTTTGTGGATGATGCTAGCCGGGGGAAGGGCGTCGGGAAATTGCTGCTGCAATATGCCATCGCAGAGTTTGGCGCGAACGAGGTGGATGTGAATGAGCAGAACCCGCAGGGCGTGGGATTTTATCGCCATATGGGGTTTGAGCAGGTCGGGCGCTCGGAACTGGACTGGCAGGGGAATCCGTTTCCGTTGCTGCATATGCGGTTGAATCGGGATTAGCGCTTAGCCTGCTTATCCCATTTTAATATTCTCTCCTTCGGCTTCTTTCAGGAGGCGTTGCTTCTTTTCATACTGACTGTATTCCGGGCACGCCTTCTCGTCCGCCATTTTCTTGCTGAACTTGTCAGTAAGCCTTACAGGTTGCTTTTTTTAGCTCACCTACTTCTTAGATTGCTTTGATATGCGGAGTAATTGCCTGAGGCGTGACGTGATAAAGTGTCGCTCTGGCTGCGACAGCCAGAAAGTTTCATGTTCGAAGCGACATCTGATGCGAATAGTTGCGTCATCGCTGGCAAACATAACAAATTCGCCAGCCCGAGATGGGATGACGCCATTGCCTGCCATGTCGCCTCCACATCCTCAACGATTAACGCACCAGGCATGTAGTATGCCAGAAACAGCCGCTAAGCCAGGTGGTTTGTATTTGATTTTGCGAGGCGCTTTCCAGCATGCGGAATTTGGATTGCCGCAAGCGCGTCTACTATCTTAACGAGCTTTGCCTTCGTCCGTTTATAATCATCCTGCAACCGCTGCTTCTGCTCGTTATACGCCAGCAGAACGATGCACCCTTTCATCACCTTAACCGTGACCTGCTGCCCGGTATCAAAACCCGCCGCGCGCAGCCACTTATCGGAAAGGATGATTTTCGGCGTGGATTTGTCGAAAACATTCGGGCGGTATCCCACAATTAACGAACGCTCGGTTCCGGATTGGTTGGTGTCTGGGGTAGAATGCGAATCAGCCATAATCAACTCCTTGATAGATGGTGAGGTCAGATGCTCCGGTTGTGTTCCCGCATATCGGAGCGTTGCTAGTAGAGGAGGTTTAGGTGGCCTCCTATATGTGTCGGAGTAGATGGATAGGTGGCCTTATGTCAATCATATCGCGTGAAAAAAAACAAAAGGCGGTGGGCAGTCTCCGCAGTTTAAGATGCGAATTGATCCGGCATTGAAGGAACAATTGGATGCTGTGGCTGCTGAGGAAGGGGTGAGCCTCGCTAGCTGGTTAAAGGAACTGGCTAGAGAAGCTTTAAAGCATAAAGGCATCACTCGAAAGGTTAAATTTGAAAAGGGTAAAAAATGGATCAGCCTAAGAATGGACAAATAATTAGAGATGTTAGGAATATTTTTATTTGTCTCAACTACGATTTATTTGAAATATCAAATAAGATGCAAAGCGTCGATAATTATTCTGAATTTGATGATTTTGAATTTTTGGTAATGTCCTTAGAAGATCGAAGGTTTTTGAGACACTGTGGATATGACTTCAAAGCTTGTCTAAGAGAGATATTCAAATTTCTTTCCAGAAGAAGGCATGGTGGCGCTAGTACTATTGATATGCAAATGGTACGGACAATAACTAATTTTAGGGATTTAACCTTTTATAGAAAATTATATGAGATTATATTGTCAATTTTAGTTAATTACAAGTTTTCAAAGAAGCAAATTATTCGATGCTATTTAAAAAATGCCTTTTTCGGGACAAGGTTGTATGGTTATGAAGCCGCTGCAAGTAAAACTTTTAACAAGCAATTTGAATCCCTTGATTATTATGAAAAAGCATTCCTTGCAGCAATGTTATTAAGGCCAAAGCCATTGGTAGAGAATGAAAAATGGAGACAATCAGTCATTATCAGAGCGATGTATGCGCAAAGAATGAGGGTTTTTGTGAAATAGGGCAAATATTAGTGTAAAAAAACCCGCTTTGTTTAAATTATATTGATTTAGTTTCTCACAATTCCCATTTCTTATTGTTGACCATTTTTTGTCGCTAATGTTAATTAATGCTTTAGATATTTCTCTTAAACCATCAAAAGCGAGAGAATAATTAATCCTTAAATCTTCAAGTTTGACTTTTTTGTTTTTTCTAATGCAGTCGTCGATTATTCTATGAGCTTTAAAAAGGTAATGATGAACATTTTTTTCAAGATCAATTGCTAAGTGTGCTAGGCCTAAAGATCTTAGCTCTAAAAAATAAGACGTTAAGTTTTCATTCCATTTAATAACTGATTTTCGATAATCTAAACGTGATTTTTCTATTTCTTCTGTATTGTTGTTTATGAAATTTTCAATTAGATTTCGGCCATAAAATATACGCATTCCGGCATCTTTTTCGATATTGCTGGCTATTTCTTTTATCCGTTCTATTTCTTTTTGAGTTTGATTTATTTTTATCTGATGTAAAAAACTCTTCCTTTGGAACCGCTGTGATAGAAGTGCTCCAACTACACCAGTTAACAAAAAGGTTATAATTATTTTGAATATCTCAAACATAAATTCTCATCCTCAAACAAAAATTTATCCTGCATAGTAAGCAAATATTACACTATTAATAGTAATGATTAAAATAGCGTACGAGAGAAGTGAAGTAGGATGGCATTTTTGGCGGAAGATCACAGGAGTCGAACCTGCCCGGGAACGCTGGCGTCCCCAACTGGATTTGAAGTCCAGCCACCTCACCGGAGATGACGATCTTCCGCGCCTCGATTGCTACATGGAGGCGGGGCGCATTATAGCTACTTTCAGGCATTTACCACATACCCCGACACACTTTTTTCACCTCTCTTTTGACCTGTACACCCCTGTTTCAGTTAATTCCTAAGAAAATCCTCAGGTTAGCCTTTTGTGCTCTTCGACATTTACCGCGATCACAAAAAACAAGAAACGTAATCTGCTAACCAGAAAACGCAATACCCACCCCTGAAACAATGGTTTAAAACTCTGTAACCGGTCTCAGCGCCCCCTACAGCGTGAAGGATAAAAAAATGAGCGAAGTATTGTCAGTAAAAGAGAAGATTGGCTACGGCATGGGAGACGCCGCCAGCCACATCATTTTTGATAACGTCATGTTGTACATGATGTTTTTCTACACCGATATTTTCGGCATTCCCGCCGGGTTTGTCGGCACCATGTTCCTGCTGGCGCGCGCGCTGGATGCGATCTCCGACCCGTGCATGGGGCTGATTGCCGACCGCACCCGCAGCCGCTGGGGCAAGTTCCGACCGTGGATTTTGTTCGGCGCGATCCCGTTCGGCATCGTCTGCGTGCTGGCCTACACCACGCCGGACCTCAGCCTCAACGGTAAACTGGTTTACGCTGCAGTGACTTACACCCTGCTGACCCTGCTCTATACCGTGGTCAACATCCCCTACTGCGCGCTGGGCGGCGTGATCACCAACGACCCGACGCAGCGTATCTCCCTTCAGTCCTGGCGCTTTGTGCTGGCGACCGCGGGCGGCATGCTCTCCACGGTGCTGATGATGCCGCTGGTTAACCTCATTGGCGGCGACGATAAGGCGTTCGGCTTCCAGGGCGGCATCGCCGTGCTGTCGGTGGTCGCGTTCCTGATGCTGGCGTTCTGCTTCTTCACCACCAAAGAGCGCATCCAGGTGCCGCCGAGCACCACCTCTATGCGGGAAGACCTGCGCGACATCTGGCACAACGACCAGTGGCGCATCGTTGGCGTGCTCACCATCCTCAATATCCTCGCCGTCTGCGTGCGCGGTGGTGCGATGATGTACTACTGCACCTGGATCATGGGCTCGCCGGAGGTGTTCGTCGCGTTCCTCACCACCTACTGCGTCGGCAACCTCATTGGCTCCGCGCTGGCGAAACCGCTCACCGACTGGAAGTGCAAGGTCAGCATCTTCTGGTGGACCAACGCCGCGCTGGCGGTGGTCAGCGTGGCGATGTTCTTTGTGCCAATGCATGCCACCGTGCTGATGTTCGGTTTCATCTTCGTCATTGGTGTATTGCACCAGCTGGTGACGCCGATCCAGTGGGTGATGATGTCCGATACCGTCGACTACGGCGAGTGGACCAACGGCAAACGCCTGACCGGCATCAGCTTTGCGGGCACCCTGTTCGTGCTGAAGCTCGGCCTGGCGCTGGGCGGGGCGATGATCGGCTGGATGCTGGCAGGCGGCGGCTACGATGCGGCAGCCAAAACCCAGAACAGCGCGACCATCAGCATCATTATCGGCCTGTTTACCCTGGCCCCGGCTGTCTGCTACGTGCTGAGCGCCATTATCGCCAAACGCTACTACACGCTGAAAACCCCCTTCCTGACCAAAATCCTGGGCGAGCTGGCGCAGGGCGCGCGCCGCAACCAGCAGGAGTTTGAAAACCTGCCGGTCAGCAAAGAATTACAGAACTAAGAGGACGAGAGCATGAAAATCAGTGATGGAAACTGGCTCATTCAACCGGGCCTGAACGTGACGTATCCGGTTCAGGTGTTCGACGTGGAGCAGCAGGGCAATGACCTGGTGGTATTTGTTGCGCCGCGCGACGTGCGCGAGCGTACCTGGCAGCTCGACACGTTGATGTTCACGGTGCGCCTGTTTGCCCCACAGGAAGGGATTATCGGGGTGCGCATCGAACATTTCCAGGGCGCACTGAATAACGGCCCGCACTATCCGCTGAACGTTCTGAAAGACGTGAAGGTAGAGATTGAAAACAACGCCGATTTTGCCGAGCTGAAAAGCGGCAGTATCAGCGTGCGCGTCACCAAAGGCGAGTTCTGGGCGCTGGATTTCCTGCGTAAAGGCCAGCGCATTACCGGCAGCCAGCTGAAAAACAACGGCTACGTGCAGGACAGCAACACCGACCGCAATTACGTGTTCGAGCGTCTGGATCTGGGCGTGGGGGAAACGGTCTACGGCCTGGGCGAGCGCTTCACCGCGCTGGTGCGCAACGGCCAGACGGTCGAAACCTGGAACCGCGACGGCGGCACCAGCACCGAGCAGTCCTACAAAAATATCCCGTTCTACCTGACCAACCGCGGCTACGGCGTGCTGGTGAATCATCCGGAGAACGTCTCGTTTGAAGTTGGCTCCGAGAAGGTTTCCAAGGTGCAGTTCAGCGTGGAAGGGGAATATCTGGAATACTTCGTGATCGACGGCCCGACGCCAAAAGAGGTATTAAACCGCTATACGCAGTTCACCGGGCGTCCGGCGCTGCCGCCTGCGTGGTCGTTCGGCCTGTGGCTGACCACCTCGTTCACCACCAACTACGACGAAGCGACGGTGAACAGCTTTATCGACGGCATGGCCGAGCGCGACCTGCCGCTGCACGTGTTCCACTTCGACTGCTTCTGGATGAAGGCCTTCCAGTGGTGCGACTTCGAGTGGGACCCGGTGACCTTCCCGGATCCGGAAGGGATGATCCGCCGCCTGAAAGAGAAAGGGCTGAAGGTCTGCGTGTGGATCAACCCGTACATCGGCCAGAAATCCCCCATCTTCCGGGAGCTGAAAGAGAAGGGCTACCTGCTCAGGCGCCCGGATGGCTCCCTGTGGCAGTGGGACAAATGGCAGCCGGGGCTGGCGATTTATGACTTCACCAATCCGGACGCGTGCCGGTGGTATGCCGACAAGCTGAAAGGCCTGGTAGATATCGGCGTCGACTGTTTCAAGACCGACTTTGGCGAGCGTATCCCGACCGACGTCCAGTGGTTTGACGGATCCGATCCGCAGAAGATGCACAACCACTACGCCTACATCTACAACGAACTGGTGTGGAACGTGCTGAAAGAGACGGTGGGGGAAGAAGAGGCGGTGCTGTTTGCCCGTTCGGCGTCCGTGGGTGCGCAGCAGTTCCCGGTGCACTGGGGCGGCGACTGCTACGCCAACTATGAGTCGATGGCCGAAAGCCTGCGCGGCGGGCTGTCGATTGGTCTGTCCGGCTTTGGGTTCTGGAGCCACGATATCGGCGGGTTCGAAAACACCGCCCCGGCGCACGTCTACAAGCGCTGGTGCGCGTTCGGGCTGTTCTCCAGCCACAGCCGCCTGCACGGCAGCAAATCCTACCGCGTGCCGTGGGCATACGATGACGAGTCCTGTGACGTGGTGCGCCACTTCACCCAGCTGAAGTGCAGGCTGATGCCGTACCTGTATCGTCAGGCGGCGCTGGCCCGCGAGTTCGGCACGCCGATGCTGCGCGCGATGATGCTGGAATTTCCGGACGATCCGGCGTGCGATTACCTCGACCGCCAGTACATGCTGGGGGATTCGGTGATGGTCGCGCCGGTGTTCTCCGAGGCGGGCGACGTGCAGTTCTACCTGCCGGAAGGACGCTGGACGCACCTGTGGCACAACGACGAAATTCAGGGCAGCCGCTGGCATAAGCAGCAGCACGATTTCATGAGCCTGCCGGTCTACGTGCGCGACAACACGCTGCTGGCGCTAGGCAACAATAACCAGAAGCCGGACTATGCGTGGCACGAGGGAACGGCCTTCCAGCTGTTTAACCTGGACGATGGCGCAACGGCGGTGAGCGAAATCCCTGCGGCGGACGGCTCCGTGGCGTTTACGCTGAAGGCGTCACGTCGGGGCGACATCGTGACCTTTACCGGCGCGGGAGACGCGCAAAACTGGTCGGTGTGCTTGCGCAACGTGCAGAAGGTGAGCGGCGTGAAGGGCGGTTCGCACGCGGGCAGCGAGTGGGGTGTGGTGGTGAAAGCGGAGGGCGATGAGGTGGTGGTTCACCTTTAATTCCCCTAACCCTCCCCCCCAAAGGGGCGAGGGAATGGTTTGCTTCCTCTCCCTTTCAGGGAGAGGGCTGGGGTGAGGGTGGTGTTGAAACCACCCCGCCCGTCATCGTCTGCTGCACCTGCTGTTTATCCATATTCACCGCGCTCAGCTTCCCATTCACCGTCGGCTTCAGCGGGGCATTCGCCTGCACGCTGCCGCTGGCGGTGAGCTGAATATTGCCGTCGCCCGTAATCGGCAGAGCAGGCCAGCCCCACTGCTGCAGCACGTTGAGCGGTACGCCGCGCCCGTTCAGGCTTACCTTAGTCTGCCGCTGCGGGAGTTGTGAAACGGTCGCCGTGGCTTCCAGAATGCCTTTTTCGGTAAATGCGCTCAGGTCGGTAATGTTCACCGTGGCGGCGTTGGCATTCAGCGCCAGCGACGGGCGGCGCACGTCGACGCGGTTAAAGGTCGCCGCCGCGCCGTTCAGGGTTGCGCTCCCGCCCCAGACGCCCCACTGGCGATCTTTCACCAGATGCAGGTTTGCGCCATAACCGTCCAGAGAGGTGATCTGCCAGGGGAAGGCGGGATCGATGTCGATCACCAGGTTACGGCTCAGGCCGAATTTTTGCAGCGTGACGCTGTTCAGCCATTCCGGCAGAGGCTCCATCCACAATGCTTTCCAGTTCTGCGGTAGGGTGTACTCCAGTCCGGCGATGGCGACATCGTCCAGCACCAGCGCTTTACCGTCGCGTAGCCAGTTGCCCGAGGTGCGTACCATGCCGCCCTCCCAGCGGGAGGTGAACTGACGCAGCGCCATGCCCTGCGGGGAAAACTCCGCATTCAGGATCGGGTCGAAAAGATGCAGCGAGCCGTAGATAAACTCGCTGGCGTTCATGGACAGACGACCTTCCTGGCTCTGCCAGTCACCTTTGCTTAGAGTCAGGTTGCGCAGGCTTAAATCGAGATCGGTCACCGCCCAGTCCGGGCCCTGAAGCCGGGCGTCGGTCACGTCCAGACGACCAATCTGCAAAGAGGGAATGGTGCCCAGCGGTGCGAAGAACGCCGTCAGCGTTTTATCGCTCTGCAGGCGGATCTCGTTGAGGCGCATGGTGTCGATAATCCAGCTCCCGTCGGCGTTGCGCAGGGCGGAGCCGGTGAGTGAGCCACGAGCCATGTCGGCGCCAATCGTTTTCAGCACCACCTCCTTGCCGTTAAGCTGGCCCTCGATCAGCACGTTGGTGGCCGGTACGCCGTTCAGGGTCAGCGAGCCCGCGCTCATCTGAATCTGCGCGTTGTTCCCCAGCACGTTGCCCGCTTCCGGCTGCCACGGGCTGACGCCGCCCGTGACCTTCTGCGCGCTCAAATCCCATTCGGTATTCGGGCTGTTAAACGCCATGTTGTTCAACTGCAGGCGATCCGCCTGGAAAGGCAGCGGCGCCGTCTGCGGCGAGAGATTCAGCGTGCCGTCGAAGAGGGTGATGGTGTCCATGTGCAGCGGATCGGTTATCTGACGGCTGCTCAGGCCAATATCGACTTTTTTGGCTACCAGCGTGGCGGGTTTACCGTCCCGACCAAAGGTGACATTTTCCAGAATGATGTGGGAAGGCGACGAAAAGCGGTGAGTCATCTTGTCGAAACTGAGTTCGTAGTCGGTATTCACCGTTACCCAGCTGCTGACCTGAGACGCGCCCCAGCGGGTCTGGAGCAGAATATAGAGCGCCAGCATCACAATGAGCAGGGCTACCAGAAGATAGATGAGGAGCTTTCCAATAAATTTCATGGTCTTCCATCCCGCAAAACGCACATAAGGGAGTTATGCACGATTTATGCGCAATCCTCAAGGCGGGAATGGTGTAATTCGATGTCACGGCAGGCATTGACTGCCTGCCGTGAGAGAAATCAATTTTTCTCAGGCGGGAAAACGAGGTTTAGCACGATAGCGGTGATACCGCCCGCAGCAATGCCGGAAGAGAGCAGGTTTTTCACCCAGTCAGGGGCAAACTGCAGGATCAGCGGCTGCTGGGAAACGCCCAGACCAACGGCCAGCGACAGCGCGATAATCATGATCGCGCGGCGGTTCAGTGGTTCGCGGGAGACGATACGCACACCGGAGGCTGCGATAGTCCCGAACATCACCAGCGTTGCGCCGCCCAGCACTGGCTCAGGGATGTGCTGCACAAAGCCGCTTACCGCCGGGAACAGGCCGAGGACGATCAGCATCAGCGCTACTACAAAACCGACGTAGCGGCTGGCCACGCCGGTCAGCTGGATGACGCCGTTGTTCTGGCCGAAGCAGGAGTTCGGGAAGGTGTTGAATACCGCAGAGACAAACGAGTTCAGGCCGTTCGCCAGCACGCCGCCTTTCAGACGCTTCATATACAGCGGGCCGGATACCGGCTGCTCGGAGACGTCCGAGGTAGCGGTGATATCGCCGATGGTCTCCAGAGAGGTGATCATAAAGACCAGCATCAGCGGCAGGAGCAGCCCCCAGTCAATGCCCAGGCCGTAGTACAAAGGCGTGGGGACGACGATCAGTGCGCTGTTGGTCGGCGCGGTGTTCTCCGGCAGCATGCCCAGCGCCCACGCCAGCAGATAGCCTGCCGCCATGGCAATCACCAGCGAGGCGACGCGCAGGTAAGGGTTACGCTGACGGTTAAGCAGAATAATGATGGCCAGCACCACGCCTGCCAGCAGCAGGTTTTTCGGTGCGCCGAAGGTGTGGTCGCTCATTGCCGCATAACCGCCGCCGATGGACGTCAGGCCCACCTGAATCAGCGACAGTCCGATAATCATGACGACCACGCCGGAAACCAGCGGGGTGATAACGCGGCGAGCCAGATGCAGAACGCGGGAGATCACCATCTCCGTACAGCTGGCCAGCATCAGCGTGCCGAACAGCGCCGCCATCATGGTCGGAACATCCGCACCGCCGGTTTTCAGGGCCGTACCGCCCATGATCAGCGGTGCCACGAAGTTAAAGCTGGTGCCCTGAATCGACAACAAACCCGACCCCACCGGACCCCACGCTTTAATTTGAATAATCGAGGCCACGCCGGAGGCGAAAAGAGACATGCTGATAATGTGCTGCGTGTCCTGCGCCGGTAAGCCGAGCGCCTGGCAAATCAGCAGCGCCGGAGTGATCACCGCAACAAACATAGCCAGAAGATGCTGGCAGGCGGCGAAAAGCGTTTGCGGCAGCGGCGGGCGGTCTTCAAGGCGGTAAATCAGTTCGCTATTTTGCTTCTGCGCAATCGGTTGCGCATCAGGCGACTCTATGGTGTTAACGGACATCGGCGGCAATCCCACGGTGGAAAAGCGGGCATTTTATCTGACCACCTGGTAAAAGCAAACGATTGCCAGCAAAAAAAGGGAAGAAATTCTGCCGCTGTGAGCAGGTTTTCTACAACGCATCGGAAAAAAAAATTACACTTTTTGCGCCGGGGGCTCATGAAGAGCGCAAACCGGCCCAGGATAACGCCGCGTGTGTATGGAACACGCGCAAAAAAGGAGCCTTCTATGATTCATCTCGATACGTTGTCGACCCTTGTTGCCGCAACGCTGGTCTTACTGCTTGGTCGTAAGCTGGTACATAGCGTTTCCCTTCTGAAAAAGTACACCATTCCTGAACCCGTCGCCGGCGGCCTGCTGGTAGCGCTGGCCCTGCTGGTGCTGAAAAAAAGCCTGGGCTGGGAAATAGATTTTGATATGTCCCTGAAAGACCCGCTGATGCTGGCCTTCTTTGCCACCATTGGCCTGAATGCCAACCTGGCGAGCCTGCGCTCGGGCGGTAAGGTGCTCGGCGTATTCCTGATTGTGGTGGTGGGGCTGCTGCTGATGCAAAACGCCATTGGCATCGGCATGGCAACGCTGCTGGGGCTGGATCCGCTGATGGGGCTGCTGGCGGGGTCGATTACCCTTTCGGGCGGTCACGGAACCGGGGCCGCGTGGAGCAAGCTATTCATCGAACGCTACGGCTTTGAAAACGCGACGGAAGTAGCGATGGCCTGTGCCACCTTTGGCCTGGTGCTGGGTGGCCTGATTGGCGGCCCGGTGGCGCGTTATCTTGTGAAGCACTCTACCACGCCGGACGGCAGGCCGGACGATGAGCTGGTGCCTACCGCCTTTGAAAAGCCGGACGTTGGGCGCAGTATCACCTCGCTGGTGCTGATTGAAACCATCGCGACGATCGCCATCTGCCTGACCGTGGGCAAAGTGGTTGCGCAATGGCTGGCGGGCACAGCGTTTGAGCTGCCGACGTTTGTTTGCGTGCTGTTTATCGGGGTGATCCTGAGCAACGGTCTGGCGCTGATGGGCTTCTACCGCGTGTTTGAAAGGGCGGTGTCGGTGCTCGGCAACGTCTGCCTCTCGCTGTTCCTGGCGATGGCGCTGATGAGCCTCAAGCTGTGGGAGCTGGCCTCGCTGGCGCTGCCGATGGTGGCGATTCTGGCAGTGCAAACCCTGTTTATGGCGCTGTACGCTATGTTCGTCACCTGGCGCATGATGGGCAAAAACTACGATGCGGCGGTGCTGGCGGCGGGGCACTGCGGGGTTGGTCTGGGGGCAACCCCAACGGCTATCGCTAACATGCAGGCGATCACAGAACGGTTCGGGCCATCGCACATGGCGTTTCTGGTGGTCCCGATGGTCGGGGCGTTCTTTATTGATATCGTCAACGCGCTGGTTATCAAGCTATACCTGATGCTGCCAATGTTTGCCTGAAATCAGGCGTTGGAATACCGCTCGGTTTCCGGCATCCAGCGCTCAATTAACGCTGCCGCCTGTTCGGGGTAGCGTTCATGAATGTGGCGCGCAAGGCGCTGAACTTCCGGGATCATAGCCTGATCGCGCAGCAAATCCGCCACTTTGAATTCCGCATTCCCCGTCTGGCGCGTGCCCAGCAGTTCACCCGGGCCGCGGATCTCCAGGTCTTTTTGCGCAATCACAAAACCGTCGTTGCTGTCGCGCAGCACCTGCAACCGCATCTGGGCGGTTTTCGAGAGCGGGGCTTTGTAGAGCAGGACGCAGTGGGAGGCTACCGCGCCACGGCCAACGCGTCCGCGCAGCTGGTGGAGCTGGGCAAGGCCCAGGCGCTCCGGGTTTTCGATAATCATCAGGCTGGAGTTCGGGACGTCCACGCCCACTTCAATGACCGTCGTGGCGACCAGCAAATGCAGCTCGCCCTGCTTAAACGACTGCATCACCGACTGTTTTTCAGCGGGCTTCATGCGTCCGTGAACCAGACCCACGTTCAGCTCCGGCAGCGCCAGCTTGAGTTCTTCCCACGTGGCTTCGGCAGCCTGCGCTTCCAGCAGTTCAGACTCCTCGATCAGCGTACAGACCCAGTAGGCCTGACGTCCTTCGTGGGTGCAGGCGTTGCGCACGCGGTCAATAATATCGCTGCGACGCGTGTCAGGAATCGCGACCGTTGTGACCGGCGTACGTCCCGGCGGCAGTTCGTCGATGGTGGAGGTATCCAGATCGGCGTAGGCGGTCATTGCCAGGGTGCGCGGGATCGGCGTGGCGGTCATGATCAGCTGATGCGGGTGGAAGCCCTGTTGAAGGCCTTTTTCCCACAGCGCAAGACGCTGATGGACGCCAAAGCGGTGTTGTTCATCGATAATCACCAGCGCAAGGCCGCTGAACTGCACCTGCTCCTGGAAGATAGCGTGCGTGCCGACAATCATCTGCACCTGCCCGCTGGCGATGGCTTCCTGCTGCGCAAGTCGCGCTTTGCCTTTTTGCTTCCCGGCAAGCCAGCCCACTTCAATCCCCAGCGGCGCGAACCAGGCGCGGAAATTGTTGGCGTGCTGTTCAGCCAGCAGCTCGGTCGGCGCCATAAGCGCGACCTGTTTACCGTGGGAAATCGCGCGCAGGGCTGCCAGCGCGGCAACCAGCGTTTTACCGGACCCTACATCGCCCTGCACCAGGCGCATCATCGGCACGTCGAGCGCCATATCGCGTTCAATCTCAGCGGTGACGCGCGCCTGCGCGCCGGTGGGTTTAAACGGCAGAGAGGCCAGCAGCTTATCTTTGAGCGCATCATTCTGGCTTAAGGGCTGAGCGTGGAAGCGCTGCGCGCCCGCACGAAGCGCCAGCATGCTCAGGTTATGCGCCAGTAATTCCTCAAGGATAAGACGCTGTTGGGCGGGGTGTTTGCCGCTTTCTAAATCGCTGAGCTGCAGCGTTGGCGGCGGACGGTGCAGGGTTCGCAGCGCCTCGGGCAGGCTCATCATGCCCTGCGCCAGCTCGGGCGGCAGCAGCTCGGTAATGGCGCAGGTATCCAGTAGCTCCAGCGCCTGATCGGTGAGCTTACGCAGCGTCGCCTGCTTGATGCCTTCGGTCGTCGGGTAAACCGGGGTGAGCGTCTCCTGCAGCTCCGGCGTGCTGAGATCGCCCTGCACGCGGTACTCCGGGTGGATCATCTCTGCGCCGTATTTCCCGCGTTTGGCTTCACCATAGGCCAGCACCCTGCGGCCCGTCGCCAGGCTGTTTTTCATCGCCGCGCTGAAGTTGAAAAAACGCATGGTAAGGATGCCGGTGCCGTCGCTAATCTGGCAGGTCATCATCCGGCGTCCGCCGAAGGTGATATTGCAGTTCAGTACTTCGCCTTCAACGGTGGCGTAAATGGCGGGAAGGAGATCGCCAATCTTATAGAGCTGGGTGCGGTCTTCGTAACGCAGGGGGAGGTGAAGCAGGAGATCCTGCACGGTGTGCAGGCCAATTTTCGCCAGCTTATTGCTTTGCGCCGCGCCCACGCCCGTCAGGCTGTTAAGCGGGATGGCATCCAGCAGGCGGCCTTTCATCGCTTACCCGGCGTACTGCATGGTGGCCCACCACTCGGCATCGGCTTCAATTTCGCCCTGCGCGTTGACGTGGGGGTAAGGCAATTTTTTCTGCTTCGCAACGCGAGCCAGCACCGGATAACCACCTTCAAACAGCAGGCGCTGCTGTTCATCTTCCGGCAGCATGCTGTTGCTGCGCTCGTACATCCCCGCGTTCTGACGCTGGCGCTGCGCTTCATAAAGAATGAGCGCGGACGCCACGGAGACGTTGAGAGACTGGACCATGCCGATCATCGGAATGATGATGTCCCGATCCGCCAGATCCAGCGCTTCCTGGGAGATCCCGGTTTTCTCCTGACCCATTAAAATGCAGGTCGGGCGGGTATAGTCGATCTCGCGGAAATCTACGGCTTTAGCGGACAGGTTAGTGGCAAGGATCTGCATCCCGCGCCCTTTCAGGTGCGATACGGCTTCGCCAATGGTGTGATGATTTTTGACGGACACCCAGCTGTTGCTGCCTGCCGCCGCTGAGACCGTATTTCGCATACGGCCATCCGGCCAGACGGCGTGCACTTCATGCACACCGACAGCATCTGCGGTACGGACGATGGCAGAGACGTTATGAGGTTTATGCACCTGCTCCATGCAGACCGTCAGGTCAGGCTGACGCCTGGCGAGCATTTCGCAGATACGTGCATAACGTTGTGAATTCATAAACCTAGTTTCGGTTTCGGGTGACTTTAATCACGTCCGGCATGACGCGGATCTTGCGCATAATATTCGCCAGATGTACGCGGTCGCGGGCGGTCAGACGAATAAAGGCGCTATAAACGCGGCCATCTTTTTCTTCCGTATTCAGACTCTGAATGTTGGAAGAGGCCGTGTTGATCGCTGCCGTCAGGTTCGCCAGGGCACCCTGGTGGTTGAACATATCCACCTTAATTTCGGTGATAAATTCCTGCGCGGTCTCTTTATCCCACTCGACCGCCATAAACTTCTCGGCTTCTTTCTGGTAGCCGCGAATGTTACGACAGGATTCATGGTGGATAACCAGCCCTTTGCCCGGGCTGACGTGCGCAATAATCGGGTCGCCAGGAATTGGGCGGCAACATTTTGCGAAGGTGATCAGCACCCCGTCCGCGCCTTTAATCGGCAAATGAGCATGGCCAGATGCGCCTGGAGCAGAAGGTGTCGCTTCGCCCTGCTGCAAGTTTTTCGCTACTACGACACTCATGGCGTTGCCCAGACCAATTTCCGCCAGCAGATCGTCCAGAGACGTGAGCTTCATTCGGTCGAGTTCGCGCTGGATATGCTCCGGTGGGATCTCAGCCAGCTTACGGCTACCGCCCAACGCGTGGTTGAGCAGCCGACGTCCCAGACTGACGGAATCATCACGCTTGAGGTTTTTCAGCAGCTGGCGAATTTTGGCGCGTGCTTTGGAGCTTACGACAAAGTTCAACCAGGCCGCGTTCGGACGTGCGCCCGGCGCGGTAATAATTTCTACCGTCTGGCCGCTGGAGAGCGGCTGAGACAGCGGATAAGGCTGTCTGTCGACGCGCGCGCCGACGCAGGCATGCCCGATATCGGTATGCACGGCGTAAGCGAAATCGACCGGCGTTGCGCCCGCAGGCAGTTCGACAATGCGACCTTCTGGAGTGAAAACGTAAATCTCATCCGGGAAGAGATCGGATTTAACGCTCTCGATAAATTCAAACGAGCTGCCCGCACTCTGCTGAAGTTCCAGCAGGCTCTGCATCCAGCGCTGGGCGCGGATTTGTGCGGTCGTACTGCTTTCGCCGCCGTGCTCTTTATAGGCCCAGTGTGCGGCTACACCCATCTCTGCCATCTGGTCCATGTCTTCGGTGCGAATTTGCACCTCAACAGGCACGCCGTGCGGACCAATCATCGAGGTGTGCAAAGATTGATAGCCGTTCGCTTTTGGAATGGCGATATAATCTTTCATGCGCCCCGGACGCGGCTTGTAGAGGCTGTGCATCTGCCCCAGCACGCGATAACAGGTGTCCGAGTCATGGACGATCACGCGGAAGGCGTAGATATCCATGATCGAGTGAAAACGTTGCTCTTTGAGCACCATTTTGCAGTAGATGGAGTACAGGTGTTTCTCGCGACCGCTCACGCGGCACGGAATTCCCGCTTCCTGCAAGCGCCCTTCGATTTCAGAGAGGATTTTTTGAATCATCTCTTTACGGTTACCGCGTGCGGCTTTCACCACCTCTTTAATGACGCGATAACGGTTCGGGTACAACGCTTCAAAACCCAGCTCTTCCAGCTCGGTTTTAATGTGGTGAATACCTAAACGGTGCGCCAGCGGGCTGTAAATTTCGAGGGTTTCACGGGCAATACGGCGACGTTTATCCGGACGAAGTGAGCCCAGCGTGCGCATGTTGTGGGTACGGTCAGCGAGTTTGATGAGAATGACGCGGATATCCTGCACCATCGCCATAATCATCTTGCGGAAGTTTTCGGCTTGCGCCTCTTTCTTGTCGCGGAAATTCAGCTTATCAAGCTTAGAGACCCCTTCCACCAGTTCGGCAACGCTTTTGCCAAACAGCTGTTCCATGTCCTGGTAAGTGGCAGGGGTATCTTCGATCACGTCGTGCAGCAGAGCGGCCATGAGCGTTTCGTAGTCGAGTTTCATCTCGGCCAGAATACAGGCCACCGCTACCGGGTGCGTGATATAGGGTTCACCGCTTGAACGTGTCTGGCCCTCGTGAGCGTCACGTGCAACGAGATACGCCTGCTGAAGACGCTTAATCTGGTCTTCAGGCAGGTAGGTTTGAATCAGTTGATTCAGGCTTTCAAACAGATACAAGGGCGACCCGCAGGTTTAATTAACGACGACCTTCAGCAATAGCGGTTACGGCCTGCAGTTCTGCGGCTTCCTGCTCTTGCTGCTCCTGGCGCTCACGCACGTCGAGGATCTGGTTGTTGATCAGACCTTCTTCGATTTCGCGAAGTGCAATAACGGTGGTTTTATCGTTTTCTTCCGGTACCAGCGGATCTTTACCGCCTACCTGCATCTGACGAGCGCGACGCGCGGCGACCAGTACCAGGTCAAAACGGTTACCAATTTTCTCTACAGCGTCCTGAACAGTTACGCGTGCCATACTTAAAATGCTCCACAGGTGAAGAAATGACTGGGCATGATACTGAAAGTGGGTTCAGTCTGCCAACAGTTTGGTGATTAATGCGTCATGTCGCTGCTTCTGGCGGCTCATACGCAGACGTTCTGCACGAAGAATGGTTTTGAGATCGCTCAGCGCGGCATCAAAATCATCATTCACAATTAGGTAATCATATTCCGCGTAATGGCTCATTTCTGCAACAGCCTGTTCCATACGCTTTGCGATCACTTCTTCGCTGTCCTGGCCGCGCCCACGCAGGCGGCGATCCAGCTCATCTTTCGATGGCGGTAAAATAAAGATACTGCGCGAGTCAGGCATTTTCTTGCGAATTTGCTGCGCACCCTGCCAGTCGATATCCAGAAACACATTCACGCCCGTGGCCAGAACCTGCTCAATGGTTTCACGCGAGGTACCGTAGTAATTACCAAATACTTCAGCGTGTTCAAGAAACGCGTCTCTGCCGATCATCGCTCTGAATTCGTCGTGATCCACAAAGAAATAGTGTTCACCGTGCACTTCACCCGGACGCGGCGCTCGCGTGGTATGAGAAACAGAAACCTGTGTGTCGTACAACGGTTGGGTTTTTAACAGTGCCTGAATAAGGCTGGATTTACCCGCGCCGCTAGGGGCAGAAACAATATAAAGCGTGCCTTGAGCCATGAGAGTCTTTTGTATGTGTTAACGAAGAAGTCCTACATACGGGCTTATTATACACGTCACCGCCGTGTGACGTAGTCTTTGTCACACTTTTTCCCTCGGATTATTGAATTTTGCGTGCCGTTTTCAGGTTTTATCTGTGGTTTTCAGCCACCAAAAGAAATACCGGATAGCGTCTCGCATTGTGAAACGTTGCCGTTAGCGTTGTTTCAGGCATCAGGATATACCTCCTGCAATGCAAAGGAGGGGTAGCGATGTGGCGATGGATAAGCGGGGTAATGTTGTTGTGGTGTGGCTATGGCGCGGCGGTTTGCCCAGTGTGGTCGCAGGCAAAAGCAGAGAAAGAGATGGCGTCGTTAAGCGCGCAAATCAAACGCTGGGATAACGCTTACTGGAAGGAGGGTGTGAGCGAGGTCAACGACGAAGTTTACGACCAGCTTCACGGGCGGTTAACGAAGTGGCAGCACTGTTTCGGCAGTGAACCTTCAGGAGAGAAACTCCCTACCCTGACGGGGAGCGTAAAACATCCTGTCGCCCATACGGGCGTACATAAAGTGGCCAGCAAAGAGGCGCTGAGTCAGTGGATGCTCGCGCGGCAACATCTGTGGATGCAGCCCAAAGTTGACGGTGTGGCGGTAACGCTGGTCTATCGTGACGGAAAGTTAACCCAGGCCATTAGTCGAGGGGATGGCCTGAAAGGGGAAGACTGGACCGATAAGGTACGTTTAATCCCGTCTGTTCCGCAAAAGCTCACCGGCAAGTTGGCAAATAGCGTCTTACAGGGCGAGCTTTTCTGGTTAAGCGACAAGCACGTCCAGCGGCAGATGGGCGGGGTGAATGCTCGCGCAAAAGTTGCGGGTGCGATGATGCGGCAAAAGGATAACGCGCTATCGAATAAGCTCGGCGTATTCATCTGGGCCTGGCCTGACGGACCGAAAGACATGCATACATCTCTAGCTGAACTGTCTCAGGCCGGTTTTACGCTGTCGGCACGGTATACGTTACCCACCGATTCTGTTGATGCCGTTGAGAAACAGCGCGCGGCCTGGCACGTAAGCGCATTACCCTTTGCCACGGATGGCATTGTGGTGCGTTCGGAGGATGAACCCGCGGGCGAAGGTTGGTTACCGGGAGAAGGCAGCTGGGTCGTCGCGTGGAAATATCCTCCTGCAGCCCAGGTCGCCGAGGTGAGTGATATTCATTTTTCCGTGGGGCGAACGGGCAAAATTTCCGTTGTAGCAGCGCTGGAACCCGTGCAACTGGATGATAAACAGGTGCAGAGGGTGAGTCTGGGCTCGGTTGCGCGCTGGCAGGGGCTGGATATTGCCCCGGGGGATCAGATCCAGATCAGCCTGGCCGGGCAAGGTATCCCCCGGTTTGATAAGGTGCTCTGGCGTGGAACGGACAGACATAAACCAGAGCCTCCGGCCCCACGTTATCATTCTCTTAGCTGTTTCTATGCTTCACCGGAGTGTATGGAACAGTTCTTTGCCCGGCTGACCTGGCTTAGTTCAAAGCAGGTACTTGATATTGATGGATTAGGCGAGTCAGGCTGGCGAACCCTCTGGCAGGCGCATCATTTTGAACATCTCTTTTCGTGGCTGTTATTAACGCAGGCGCAGCTGCAGGCTGTACCGGGATTTTCCTCTGCGCGCGGGCTGGCGCTCTGGCACCGATTTAATCTGGTGCGCGAGAAGCCTTTTATCCGCTGGCTCATGGCATTGGGTGTGCCAATGTCGCAGTCTTCGCTGAAGGCAATGGGAGACATATCGTGGCAGAAGATGAGCGGGCGCAACGCAAAGGACTGGCAGACCCTGCCGGGAACGGGAGAGGAGAAAGCGCGACAAATCATTAACTGGCTGCACGCGCCTCAAATTGATGTGCTGGCGAAATGGCTCGCTGAACAGCACATCAACGGGTTCTGAAGCTAGTGTGCGCTGTGTTTGTAATGAAAAACGGGTAGTCCAAGCTTAAGACGCAGCGCCAGCATGCGGGCCGTAAAGCCAAACAGTAGCGTCGAGATGACCACGACATCATGGTTTGAAACGTAATGCTGCAGGGCAATATAGAGCACCGCTGCCGCAAAGGAGATGCCAGCATACAGCTCTTTTTGAAAGACCAGAGGAATACGTTTGCAGAACATATCGCGCAGCACGCCGCCGAATACGCCCGTGACCACGGCAGCAATGGTGGCGATTACCGGGCCTTCACCCATATCGAGTGCGATTTGCGCACCGATGATCGAAAAGACGATCAGCCCCAGCGCATCAAGCACCAGGAACAGGCGGCGAAGATGGGGCATAACGGGCGCCACGATGGTGGTTAACACGGCGGCCGTTGCCACGATAATCACATACTCAGGGTGTTTAACCCAGCCGAGCGGGTAATGGCCAAGCAGAATATCGCGCACGGAACCGCCGCCCAGTGCGGTCGCTGTAGCAATAATGATTACGCCGAAGGTGTCCATACGGCGACGTCCGGCGGCAAGTGCGCCGGTCATGGCTTCTGCGGTGATGCCAATGAGATAAAGGATGTGAAGCAGCATATACCCTCCGGTGTGAACGCGTGGGAGGTTAGCGATTTGTGCGCAAGATCACGATTGAGATTTTCTAAGGCGACCAGGTTTGCCCTATAAATTTTTATCAGGATAGGTTGGATGGGCTTGATGAGCCGCGGTAAAAAACAAAAATAGGCGCTGAGATGGATTAGAAATAGTAATGGGTGGCACCATCGACACCACCCGAAATGCATTACTCGATATTCTGGATCTGCTCGCGCATCTGCTCAATCAGCACTTTCAGCTCAATCGCTGAATTCGTCACTTCTGCATTGATCGACTTAGACGCCAGGGTGTTCGACTCGCGGTTAAACTCCTGCATCATAAAGTCCAGACGGCGGCCCACAGCTTCTTTCTTCTTCAGAATGTTGTAGGTTTCTTTAACGTGCGCTTCCAGACGGTCCAGCTCTTCAGCGACATCGATACGCTGCGCCATCAGCACCAGCTCTTGTTCCAGACGGGTGTTTTCCAGCTGAACTTCCGCTTCTTCCAGTTTGGCGACAAGACGCTCGCGCTGCCATTGCAGCACTTCTGGCATATGGGCGCGGACTTTGGCTACTTCGGTGCTCACGCCTTCAAGGCGCTGCTCAATCATCGCTTTCAGCGCCTGGCCTTCGGTTTCACGGGCAACGATAAAGTCGTCCAGCGTGCCGTCGAGGGCTGCCAGGATTTCAGCGGCAATGGCATCCAGATCCTGTTCACCGGCGGCCATGACGCCAGGCCAGCGCAGAATATCAACCGGGTTGATTTCGCCTTCATCGCTCTGCATTTTGACCCAGTTCGCCGCATTCACGAGCTGTTTCGCCAGTTTTTCGTTGAGGATCAGTTCGCCCTGTGCGCTGGCATCAGGCTCAAAGCGCAGGTTACATTCCACTTTCCCGCGCGTCAGACGCGTACGGATACGTTCACGTACGACAGGCTCAAGGCTGCGGAACTGCTCCGGCATACGGAAATACGTTTCCAGGTAACGCTGGTTTACCGAGCGCATTTCCCATGTGGCGCTACCCCAGCTACCCTTGATTTCACGCCGGGCGTAGGCGGTCATACTGCGGATCATAGACATTCCCGTTTTTAAAGGAGAGATGGGGGGATTATAGCTTTCGGGGGCTTCTCAGGATAGGAATAAGCGTCCTTTATCCGTATAATGCGCAGCCACATTCGTTTCAAGCCGGAGAATCCATCATGCGTCCATCAGGTCGTAGCGCCAATCAGGTGCGTCCCGTCACCCTGACCCGTAACTATACAAAACACGCTGAAGGCTCCGTGCTGGTTGAGTTTGGTGACACGAAGGTTCTGTGCACCGCGTCCATTGAAGAAGGCGTTCCGCGTTTCCTGAAAGGTCAGGGCCAGGGCTGGATCACCGCAGAGTACGGCATGCTGCCGCGTGCGACCCACACCCGTAATGCCCGTGAAGCGGCAAAGGGCAAGCAGGGCGGTCGTACCATGGAAATTCAGCGTCTGATCGCGCGTGCGCTGCGTGCAGCCGTTGATCTGAAAATCCTCGGCGAATTCACCATCACGCTGGACTGCGACGTTATTCAGGCAGACGGCGGTACGCGTACGGCGTCCATTACTGGCGCATGCGTGGCGCTGGCTGATGCCCTTAACAAGCTGGTTGCGGCCGGTAAGCTGAAAACCAACCCAATGAAAGGTATGGTTGCGGCGGTGTCCGTGGGTATCGTTAACGGTGAAGCGCTTTGCGATCTGGAATACGTTGAAGATTCTGCCGCCGAGACCGACATGAACGTGGTGATGACCGAAGACGGTCGCATCATTGAAGTACAGGGCACGGCGGAAGGCGAGCCGTTCACCCACGACGAGCTTCTCTCCCTGCTGGCGTTGGCCCGAGGGGGAATCGAATCCATTGTAACGACGCAGAAAGCGGCGTTAAAAAATTGATTTTAAGGCGACCAATGAGTCGCCTTTTTTTTGCCTGTAAGACAGAAAAACCAAAGGAGCAAATCCATGAAATCGTATCAGCGCCAGTTTATTGAGTTTGCGCTTAACAAGCAGGTACTTAAGTTTGGCGAGTTTACGCTGAAATCCGGGCGTAAGAGTCCCTATTTCTTCAACGCCGGGCTGTTTAATACCGGGCGCGATCTGGCACTGTTAGGCCGTTTCTATGCCGAAGCGCTGGTGGATTCCGGGATTGATTTTGACCTGCTGTTTGGCCCGGCCTATAAAGGCATTCCGATTGCGACCACTACAGCGGTGGCGCTGGCGGAACACCATGACCGCGACGTGCCGTACTGCTTTAACCGCAAAGAGGCTAAAACCCACGGTGAAGGCGGAAATCTGGTCGGCAGCACACTGCAGGGCCGCGTCATGCTGGTCGATGACGTGATCACCGCGGGTACGGCGATCCGCGAATCGATGGAGATTATCCAGGCCAACGGTGCGACGCTTGCTGGCGTGCTGATTTCTCTGGATCGTCAGGAGCGTGGTCGCGGTGAAATTTCCGCTATTCAGGAAGTTGAGCGCGATTACAGCTGTAAAGTGACGTCGATTATCACCCTAAAAGAGCTGATTGCGTATCTGGAAGAGAAGCCTGAGATGGCGGACCATCTGGCAGCGGTAAAAGCGTATCGCGAAGAGTTCGGGGTTTAATTGCATTGCCCGGAGGCGAAACGCTTACCGGGCCTACTACCAGTTTGTAAGCCGGATAAGGCGAAGCCGCCATCCGGCGATAGCGTTACTGTAATTGTGCTGCCACTAACGGCCAGCGGGCATCAAAATCGTCCGTTGGACGGTATTTGAATTCGCTACGCACAAACCGGGAGAGCATGCCTTCACAAAACGCCAGAATCTGGCTCGCCAGCAGCGTTTCATCAATGCTGTAACCTTCGCCCTCACGCATTTTCTTTTCGCGCAGTACCTGGCGCAGCTGCGCTTCAATTCGCTCGAAAAGCTGGTTAATGCGGCCCTGCAGTCTGTCCTGTTCAAACATCAGCGCGTGGCCGGTGAGGATACGGGTTAATCCCGGATTGCGTTCACCGAAGCCCAGGATTAACAGTACAATCAGACGCAGACGCGCGGTCGTGTCTTTTTCATCTTTCAGAATCAGGTTGATGCGCGTGATCAGGCTGTCTTCAATGAATTCGATCAGGCTGTCGAACATCCGGGTTTTGCTCGGAAAATGACGGTACAGCGCCGCCTCAGACACGCCCACAGAGGCGGCCAGTTTAGCGGTGGTGATGCGTTGACTGCCATCGCTGGATTCAAGCATCAGAGCCAGAGATTGAAGTATTTCTTCGCGACGATTCCTTTTCGCGGTTTGTTTTTCTGCCATGTTACAAAATACCCCTGAAAATAAGCACTTGCCAGGCTGGCATCCACACAGCGACCGCAAACTGGCGTTTGCGGTTTGTTATTGCATTATGACGCTGTGAGATACGTGTCTTTCGGGCCGTTATTTGCGCCCGGAATGGCCGAAGCCGCCTTCGCCACGGTCGGTGGCGTCAAAGTCTGCCACCAGGTTAAATTCTGCCTGTACCACCGGTACAAAGACCATCTGTGCGATACGCTCGCCTGGTTCAATGGTGAAGCTGTCCTGACCACGGTTCCAGACGGAGACCATCAGTTGACCCTGATAGTCGGAGTCAATCAGACCCACCAGGTTACCCAGCACAACGCCGTGCTTATGGCCCAGACCAGAACGCGGCAGGATCACCGCTGCCAGAGACGGGTCAGCAATGTGAATCGCCAGGCCCGTTGGAACCAGGGTAGTGGCACCCGGAGCCAGTTCTACGGCGTCATCGAGACAGGCGCGCAGGTCAAGACCGGCAGAGCCGGAGGTGGCATAGGTTGGCAGCGGGAATTGCTCGCCAACACGCGGGTCCAGAATCTTAACGTCGATTTTTTTCATCATAACGGGTAACGATCTCGTCCAGTAATTGTTGGCCCAGGAGTTCCTTGCGCTCAAGCGGTAAGACTTTATCTCCATCCTGCCAGAAAAGGTGCAGTGCGTTGCTGTCGCTGTTAAATCCTTGTGTGGCCAGCGATACATCGTTCGCGCAAATCAAATCGAGGTTTTTGCGGGTACGTTTTTGCCGGGCATATTCTTCCACATTATTCGTTTCTGCGGCAAACCCAACAACGTATGGACGATGGCTTTTTAGTGCGGCGACACCGGCAACGATGTCCGGATTTTTCACCATTTTTATTGTTAATTCATCGCCTTGCTTTTTAATTTTAGCCTCGGCGATCGTCTCGGCACGATAGTCTGCAACGGCTGCACAGCCGATAAAAATCTGCTGGCTTTGAGCATGTGCCTGCACGGCTGCTTCCATCTCCAGCGCGGTGGTAACGTCAATTCGCTTCACAAACGCAGGGGTAGGCAGCGATACCGGGCCGCTCACCAGCGTGACGTTCGCGCCGCGCTTCGCCGCTGCGGCGGCAATGGCAAAACCCATCTTACCGGAGCTGTGATTGGTGATATAGCGCACCGGGTCCAGCGGCTCGCGCGTAGGGCCCGCGGTAATCATGATGTTGAGATGTTGCAGATCGTTGACAGGCGAAAAATGGGCGGCGGCCATATCAACAATCGTCAGCGGATCAAGCATGCGACCCGGGCCAACGTCGCCGCAGGCCTGGCTGCCGCTGTCCGGTCCCCAGATAAGCAGTCCGCGTGAGGCCAGCGTCTCAAGATTGTACTGGGTGGCCGCATTACGGTACATCTGCTGGTTCATAGCAGGAACGACGGCAACAGGCGCAGGCGTGGCCAGACAAATGGTGGAAACCAGGTCGTTTGCCATACCGGCCGCCACCCGAGCGATTAAATCGGCCGTGGCGGGGGCGAGGATAACCAGGTCTGCCCATTTACCCAGTTCAATATGGCCCATCGCGGCTTCGGCGGCCGGATCGAGCAGGCTTTCAGAAACCGGGTATCCTGAAACGGCCTGCAGGCTCAGGGGAGTGATAAAGGCTTTACCGCCTTCGGTTATCGCGACCCGCACGTCAGCCCCTCGCTCGCGCAGGCGACGCACGAGGTCCGGCGCTTTATAAGCAGCAATGCCGCCGCTCACGCCAAGAACGATTTTTTTACCGGCCAGGCTCATCATGATTCTTTCCTGTTGGGTTTCACCAGAGAGCAGGCATTTTATCACAATCCCCAAAGCGGGGTGATTTTGTCCTTCGGCCACTTTGCGAGCCGCCACGCAAGAACGCAATGTGGTCGTCGAGCGACGGATTGGCCTGTGGCAGCATGAGGTTAAAAAAGGGAGAAAGGGCATGGAAGAAAAGGATGAGGAGCTGCTGCCGCGCGAAAAACTGCTGCGCTATGGTGTCACCCTGTTAAAAGACGATGAACTATTGGCGCTCTTTTTACGTACCGGAACGCCCGGAAAAACGGTATTTACGCTGGCAAAAGAGCTGATAGCACATTTCGGTTCGCTGTACGGTTTACTGACCGCCGATCTGGCGCAGTTTAAGCACGTAGAGGGGATCGGCGTGGCGAAATATGCCCAGTTGAGGGGAATAGCTGAACTTGCCCGCCGTTTTTATAATGTCCGCATGGAGAAGGAAGATCCGATCCTGACGCCAGAAATGACGCGTGAATTCCTGCAAAGTCAGTTAACCGATATTGAACGCGAGATCTTTATGGTGATCTTTGTCGATAACAGAAATCGAGTGCTTAAACATAGCTGTCTCTTTGCGGGCACATTGAGCCACGTTGAGGTGCATCCGCGTGAAATTGTGCGGGAAGCGATAAAAGTGAATGCAGCGGGCGTGATCCTCGCGCATAATCACCCCTCTGGCTGTGCAGAACCGAGCAGAGCTGACAAAGAAATCACCGAGCGCATTATCAAATGCTGTCAATTCATGGACATTCGTGTGCTGGACCATCTGATAATTGGCCGCGGTGAGTACATTTCTTTCGCAGAACATGGCTGGATTTAGGCTATTTCTCGCGATCCATCGGGATCTTTGTCTGTTCGGGACTTGAGCACACCGCCGAGTCAGCGTATACTACGCCACCTTTGAGAATCTCGGGTTTGGCATTTGGGCCTGGCAATCGAGAGTTCACTTAGAACTATGCGATGACCGGGCTGTAAAGCCTGACGAGGCGCCGATACCCCATACGAAGCTCGAGCTAATTTGATTTTTGGAGAATAGACATGTCCCGAGTCTGCCAAGTTACTGGCAAGCGTCCGGTGACCGGTAACAACCGTTCCCACGCACTGAACGCGACTAAACGCCGTTTCCTGCCGAACCTGCACTCTCACCGTTTCTGGGTTGAGAGCGAGAAGCGTTTTGTCACCCTGCGCGTATCTGCTAAAGGTATGCGTGTAATCGATAAGAAAGGCATCGATACAGTTCTGTCCGAACTGCGTGCCCGTGGCGAAAAGTACTAAGTACTTAAAGAGGAAATAAATCATGGCTAAAGGTATTCGCGAGAAAATCAAGCTGGTTTCTTCTGCTGGTACAGGTCACTTCTACACCACCACGAAGAACAAACGTACTAAGCCGGAAAAACTGGAACTGAAAAAATTCGATCCAGTTGTACGCCAGCACGTACTGTACAAAGAAGCTAAAATCAAATAATTTTAGTCTCCTTGTAACGAAAAACCCCGCAACTGCGGGGTTTTTTGCATTCTGTATCTCAACGGAGGAACCATGCCTGAATTACCTGAGGTAGAAACCAGCCGCCGCGGTATTGAGCCCCATCTGGTCGGCGCGACGATTCTTCACGCGGTGATCCGCAATGGACGTCTGCGCTGGCCGGTGTCCGATGAGATCCACGCGTTAAGTGACAAACCCGTCCTGAGCGTACAGCGTCGCGCGAAATACCTGCTGCTGGAGCTGCCCGACGGCTGGATCATTATCCACCTGGGGATGTCCGGAAGCCTGCGCATTCTTACCGAAGAACTGCCTGCGGAAAAGCACGACCACGTCGATCTGGTGATGAGCAACGGCAAAGTGCTCCGTTATACCGACCCACGGCGCTTTGGCGCGTGGCTGTGGACGAAGGAGCTGGAAGGGCATAACGTGCTCGCGCATCTGGGTCCGGAGCCGCTCTCAGACGCGTTTAACGCGGAATACCTCAAGGCAAAGTGTGCGAAGAAGAAAAGCCCGATTAAGCCCTGGCTGATGGATAACAAGCTGGTGGTCGGCGTGGGGAATATCTATGCCAGCGAATCGCTGTTTGCAGCCGGGATCCATCCCGATCGGCTGGCCTCTTCGCTGTCGGCGGAGGAGTGCGAGCTACTGGTCCGGGTGATTAAAGCCGTATTGCTGCGCTCGATTGAACAGGGGGGAACAACGCTGAAGGACTTCCTGCAAAGTGACGGCAAGCCGGGCTATTTTGCCCAGGAGCTGCAGGTCTATGGCCGTAAAGGCGAACCGTGCAGAGTCTGCGGCACGCCAGTGATTGCCACGAAGCACGCCCAGCGCGCCACGTTCTACTGCCGTCAGTGCCAGAAATAGGGCTACTTGAGCTTTTCCATCAACGCCTGGTGGACGTTAACCGGCAGGAAATGGGTAACGTCCCCATGATGGCGCGCCACCTCTTTTACCAGCGTGGACGAGATAAACGACCACTCTTTGGAGGGCATCAGGAACACGCTTTCCAGCTCCGGCATCAGGTGGCGGTTCATGTGCGCCAGCTGCATCTCATACTCGAAGTCTGCTACCGCGCGTAAACCTCGGATCAGAATATTGGCCTGCTGAGCGCGGGCGAAGTTAGCCATCAGGTCGCTAAACCCGACCACCTCAACATTCGGCAGGTGCGAAATGGCATCGGTAGCGAGCTGCACGCGCTCGTTGAGATCAAACATCGGCTTTTTGCTGGGGCTGGCGGCAATGGCCAGGATCACCTTGTCGAACATGCTCGCCGCACGGGTGATGATATCAAGATGACCGTTGGTGATCGGATCGAAGGTACCCGGATAAATCGCTTTTGTGCTCATGGCTCACGTTTTCTCTGAGTAGCCGCGGCAGAGCGCCCACAGCTCGGTGTATTTGTTGAAAGTATACTGGGCATTTACTACCGCGAGTAACCAGCCCTGCTTACCGTCCAGCACGCCACCACGCAGCAGCAGCGTTTTCAGAAACGCGCCCAGCGTGTGGGTGAAGATACCCGTCAGCGAGGCCTTCTTGCCGCGCTGGTGACGCTCCTGCGCCCATGCGGTGGCATAGTTAAGCTGTTTACGCTGGAAGCTCGCGAAATCACGGCAGGTCAGGTGCAGCAAATCGCCCGTCAGGGGGATGACCTGGGCGCTATCGCAGCTCAGGGATTCATGAACCAGATTGTCATTGTACTGATATCGCTCGCGCTCGTAGAGGCGCATGACGCGATCGGGATACCAGCCGCTGTGGCGCATAAAACGACCAAGGAAGTAGTTGCGGCGGGCAATGCTGTATACGGCGCCAGGCTGAGGCGAAGAAAGCACCGCCTGAATGGCCTGCTGAAGCTCCGGCGTGATGCGTTCGTCGGTGTCGAGCATCAATACATAATCACCGGTGGCATAGCCCTGCGCGCGCTGGCGCTGGATGCCATAGCCTTGCCAGTCCGTATCGGTAAAGACTTTTGCGCCCGCAGCCCGGGCAACGTCTACCGTATCATCCGTACTTCCGGAGTCGAGCACGACAATCTCGTCAGCCCAGGCAACCGACGCCAGGCAGTCCGGAAGCAGGTCGGCGGCGTTTTTGGCGATCATCACGACCGACAGACGCGTTGACATTAGTGGCTCCGCTGAGGCAGATAAGGTTGCAGAAGCTGCAGCAGACGGGTCAGTGCGCCCTGGTTCTGGTGCAGCACTTCGACGGCATGGCGGCCGTACCACAGGCGATAATCTTCGTCAGTCAGAAGGGTCGATACCTCTTTGACCACCGAATCCGCATCGGTCACGGTAATTAAACCATCGGCCTGCTGTAATTTCGCGCAGATGTCTTTGAAGTTAAACGTGTGCGGTCCCATCAGCACCGGAATGGCGTGGGCTGCCGGCTCCAGCGGGTTATGACCGCCGCGCTCGACCAGGCTACCACCGACAAACGCGAGGTCAGCAATGCCGTACAGCAGCATCAGCTCGCCCATCGTATCGCCAATCACCACCTGGGTGCTGCCGGAAGGGATTTCACCGCTGCTGCGCAGCGTGAAGCTGAAGCCGCCTTTCTGGACCATTTCACGGGCATCTTTAAAACGCTCCGGATGGCGAGGCACGAGGATCAGCAGTAAATCAGGGAATTTTTCCAGCAGCTTGCGGTGAGCCTGCAGGATGATCTCTTCTTCGCCATCATGGGTACTGGTTGCAATCCAGACCTGACGACGTGGAGCCCACTGGCGACGCAGCGTGATGGCGCGAGCGGCGAGTTCAGGGGTTACAGAAATATCAAATTTCAGGCTTCCCGTTACCGCAAGCTGGTTGCGTTTCAGGCCCAGAGAGATAAAGCGTGCTGCATCTTCTTCATTCTGCGCGGCAATCAGCGTGATCTTACTGAGCAGGCGGCGCATAAATTTACCCAGCTTGCCGTAACCTTTCGCCGAGCGCTCTGAGAGGCGCGCGTTGGCGATTACCAGCGGGATTTTACGGGCATGCAGGGCGGAAATCATGTTCGGCCATAGTTCGGTTTCCATCACGATCACCAACTTCGGGCGCACGGTGTTGAGGAACCGATTCATGGCGCAGGGCAGATCGTAAGGCAGATAAACGTGCTGCACGTCTTTACCGAAAGCGGATAACGCGCGCTCCGAGCCGGTTGGCGTCATCGTCGTGACGGTGATTGGCAGTGAAGGGTAGCGGTGACGCAGGGCGCGAACCAGCGGGATCGCCGCCAGCGTTTCACCAACAGAAACAGAATGCAGCAAAATACCGTCCGGTACGACTTTATTGCGGCAGAAGCCATAGCGTTCAGCCCAGCGTTTGCGATACGCAGGCGCTTTCCGGCTACGAAGCAACAGTCTCAGCCACACCAGTGGCTGAATGATGTAGAGCAGAGCGGTATACAACAATTCCAAGCGATTATCCGTTTTTTTTAGTTTCGGCGGGCAAATTCTAAGCATTTAGGCCAGGTAAAGCTATCTCTTATGCCAGATACCGTTTCAAACGGAAATAACGTCTACCCAGCCGCCAGCGCAGACGCGGACTTTTTGCACTTTTCCAGATGAGTTTCCAGATGCCTGTTTCGAAGAATTCTTTAATAATCATTGATTTCTTCTTCTCATCCTTCATGTTGTCGAAGGTGTGAATAATTCCCAGCCCCTCTTTGGCAATTTGCCAGTGGCAGGCAGGGATCCCTTTTACCTTATCCGGGTAACGCTGATTAATGGCGTCGAGCATCTGCAGGATTTTCATGTAGTGACGCGCGGAACGAATCAGCGTGTCGTCATTGTCCGGCATATGGGACACCGATGCAGAGTGAATGTAGTAGTCGTAATAACGTTCACTGGTGTACTGAACCCGCTCTGCCGCGAGCAGCACTTCGGTGGTCCACGGAATATCCTGATGGCGCAGGCCGGGTTCAAAATGGAAGCTGTGTTTACGGATAAAGTCGTGGCGATAGATGTTCAGCCAGGTGACGTGAAGGAATTTGCGAGAATCCAACGCCATTTTTAACCACGCAGGGCCAGCCATGACCCCTGTCGAAGCCAGTTTGTCTTCAGGAAAAATCGGGCGCGAGGGCTTCTTGTTATTCTCCCAGACGTAGTTCCCGTTACAGGTGGCGACATCCAGATCCTGCGTGACGGCCATATCCAGCAGGCGCTGGTACATGCCTAGTTTAAAGACATCATCAATATCCGGGAAAGAGAGATATTGACCCGTCGCAACGGCCAGACCGGTATTACGCGCGATGGATACCCCCTGGTTTTGCTGTTCTATGACCTGCATCTGCGGCAGTTTTTCTCGCCATTTCTCGACGATTTCCATCGAGCGGTCAGTAGAGCCGTCATTGACAATGATGACTTCCATGCTGTCGATGCGTTGATTGACAAGGCAGGTAAAGAACTGATCCAGGAAAGCTTCACCGTTATAAACGGCAACCACCACGCTTAACAATGGGGCAGAATTTTGCATAAAAAACCTGATTATTTTTGATTGTCGACCAGAGCAACATATTGCTGGCAAATGGCATTGATACCGAACGACGCGATAGTTGCATCGCCAACGACCGGCGGGGCGGTATAAATATCCGCCAGCGTTTTTGCCAGTGAGGCGTCATTTAACTCTGCCAGCCCGCGAGCTAAAGCCCCGGTAAGGATTTCGGCAGGGCCTCCTGGGCAATTTGTACTGACCGGTGGCGTCTGGCAGATAATGGCTTCGACCAGCACATTACCAAAACCTTCGCAGTCAGAACTTAACACTAAAAGGCGTGCCCCTTTAATCCAGGGATAGGGATTGGACTCGAACGGGCGGAAAACCGTTTTGTTTTCAATGCCCAAATCGCGGGCAAGCTGCTTGAGTTTTTGAATTTGAGCGTCAGATCCATTGCCCATCATGACCAGCGTTGTGTCAATTTTACTCAGGGCGAACGCACGTAAGAGACGGTCGTGGCGTTTGTGCTCATGGAAGCGGCCAACATGAATGATGTAATCCTTTCCCTGCATCTCGAAGGGCGCATCCGCCAGACGCTGAATTTCAGGAATATCGAAAGGATTATGGATAACCGCTTTGCGTCGAAGATTGAGTGCCAGCGTCTCGGAAAGATCGTTCAACACGGCGCCTGAGACGGCGACGACGTTGCGGTTTTCGTAGGTATGACGAATTTTAAGATGTTTAAACCAGCGCGAAAGCCCGCTGCGATGGCGAAGATAGGAGAACGAGAACATGCCATGCACGCAGAACCAAACTTTGTTACGTTCAAGGGCGCGGCAGTGCGCCACAATGCGGTCTGTTTTGTGCAGATGAGAGAACACCACATCAAATTTGCCGCTGCGTTCAGCCCGCTCAATAGCTTGATCCAGCAATTGGGCGCGGCGTGGAATTTCCGTCAGCTTTCGCCACGGTTTTTTACATGTGTCCTGAACAACCTGATAATCGATGCCCTCCGGGATGGCGTAGTCGCACACTTTCCGCAGAGAGAATAGAGAGACCTGATGCCCCATATCTATTAATCCGCGGGAGAGTGTAAGAACCGTTTTTTCAGCTCCTCCACCGGGTAAACCATCAATAATCATTAGGATGCGCATTTTTAATCCAGTAATTTTTGATAAAGCGTAATAAGCTGACTTGACAGTTTTTCGGGAGTGGCGTCTTTTACACGTTCACGTGCCGCTCGTCCCATATTGTTATTTTTTTCCAGTGAAGGGATAGCGGCTACCGCTTCCTTCAATGTACTGATATCAAGCGCGTCACAATAAAATCCGTTCTGGCCTTGTTGAATAAACTCTGCACCACCGCAACTCTCTGAAGTAATGACGGGCAAGCCGCAGGCCATCGCTTCAAGAATAACGTTAGGAAAGGGATCATACAGCGTTGGTAACAGTAAACCATCGGATAGCTGATAAAAAGGCAGAGTTTCTTTTTGCACCCCCAGGAAACGGATTTGCCCCTCGCAGCCTAACGAACGGGCGAGGTCGCGATAACGATTTTCTGCTTTATCTTGTCCAACCACAATCAGCCAGGCCGATGTTCCAGCAATAGCGCGTATGGCGCTCGCCAAGCCTTTTCGTTCAAACCCTGATCCTACAAAACAGAACACCACCGCATTGACCGGCAAACCAAATTGTTGGCGCAAAATCGCACGTTGCGCCGCCTGGGCCGGAACGAATCGGCTGGAATCAATAGAATTATAAATCACATGGATTTTATTTGCGTCAATATCAAAGTCTTCAACGATTTCGCGTTTGATCATCTCCGCATTACAAATTACGGCTTTTAACTCAGGTGCCTGATACATGTCCCGTTCCGCGCGCATCACGTAGCGGTGATAGCGGTCATACATCAGCATTTGCGCACGCCAGGCAGGTAAAATGCGCGCGCGCTGAAGCAGCCAGCGACGATGCACTCCATCACCCGCGCGATAGATATCACACCCCGGGATGCGCTCATGGCTTTGAACAATATCAAACTGCTGTTGCTGCCACAGCGCGCGCGCGGCTTGTGCAAACCCACGTTCTCGACTGATGCGGCCCCATTTTTGAGGGTTGCAAATGTGGATATGCCAGTCGTCTTGCTTCTCTCCCTGCCACTCACGCGTGATGACGTTGAGTTCAAGGTTCTGATTGCTCAATGCGGTGAGAGCTCGCGAAACGAAGCGCTCTGCCCCACCATCAGGGCGATATTTTTGGCGAACAATGGCCAGACGATGGTTTTTCATGACAGATATCTCCTTGCAGCGGAGACGACTGCATCAACAGGAATGGCATCGAGATAGCGTTCTTTCGTTTTAGTATCAATGGCATCCGGATCGGGCAGCGGGCCGTAATCGCCGGCCCAGATCACTTCCCCTTTAACCTGCCACGGTGACCAGAATGTCAGTTTTGATGGACCAAACAATGCCACGCAGGGCGTTTGCAGCGCGGCGGCCATATGCATTGGAACGGAGTCAACGCCAATAAACAGAGAGGCATGATCGATAAGCGATGCCAGTTGACGCAGCGTCAACTGGCCTGCCAGCGAAACCACGCCGGTTTTGGGTGCGGCAGCGAGAATGCGATCGATCATCGCCAGCTCTTTTTTATCCGGCCCCGCGGTGAGCACAATCGTATGACCATCCTGCTGCAGAGCAGTCATGGTTTGCGCCATCTTGTCTTCGCTCCAGCATTTAAAGAACCAGCGGGACGTCGGTTGGATCACGATATAGCTGTCGCCCACACCCTTCTGCGTCAATCTTTGACGGGCATGATCCCAGTCTTCTTCGGTGTAGGCCATGGTTACGGCAGGCTGTGGCGCGATCGGCAATGGTGCCAAAATGGAGAGATTCTGTTCGACCGTATGCAGGGATTTATGGCCGTCGACAGAGACCAGATCGGTATGACAAAAACGCCAGAACGCAC
This sequence comes from Enterobacter vonholyi, assembly GCF_008364555.1. Taxonomy (GTDB): domain Bacteria; phylum Pseudomonadota; class Gammaproteobacteria; order Enterobacterales; family Enterobacteriaceae; genus Enterobacter; species Enterobacter vonholyi. The sequence goes on along the minus strand of NZ_VTUC01000009.1, from coordinate 89,233 downwards.
TATTGCGTTTGTTAAACGCAAATCCGAGGCGAACGGGGGCACCGGTGAAACGAGTAACGATCGCGCTACGCCATTGATCGGCAAGGTTAATTACCAGATGATAATGCTGATTTCTTAACGCACACAACAACTGCCACTCTTTTTGAAGATGCTTCAGCGTGCCCAGCTGTTTCCATTTGCGATCGATTCCATAAATTGTACCGATCGCTGGATGCGCGGCGAGCATATCGCGCGTTTCTTCATACAGTAGGACATCAATCTGCGCCTGCGGCCATTTTTGACGTAACGAATCAATGACGGGAGTGGTCAGCAACATGTCGCCATGATGGCGGAGTTTGATAAGTAAAATGCGCAAATCAGGTGTGTCAGGTAAGTTATTCATCATCATCTTATCGGCGTTGTACTGATGGCAATTCTAATAGACCTGTTAGCGACTTGCACTCTTTCTCCATAATCTCAGTAATTTCCCTGGAAGGGTTTACTCATGCTTTGGAGAGTGCGTAACATAGCGCTAACTTTCCTGTCTTGCGGACTCATTATGAACAAACCAGCGTTTATCATCACAATTGATACTGAGGGCGATAATCTCTGGCAAAATCACCGCGTCATTAAAACGGAAAATGCGCGCTATCTGGCGCGTTTCCAGACGCTTTGCGAGCGTTTCGGCTTTAAGCCCGTGTGGCTGACCAATTATGAGATGGCGATCGAGCCCGTTTTCATCGAATTCGCAAGGGACGCGATCGCCCGCGGTCAGGGGGAGGTGGGAATGCACCTCCACGCATGGAATAGCCCGCCGGAACACGATCTCACGGGAGATGACTGGCGCTGGCAGCCTTATCTGATTGAATTTTCCGATGAGATGATGCGCGAGAAAGTGCTGTTCATGACCCGACTGCTGGAAGAGACCTTCCAGACCAAAATGTTAAGCCACCGTGCCGGACGTTGGGCATTTGACAGTCGCTATGCAAAATTGCTCGTTGAACTGGGTTACCAGGTTGATTGCTCCGTGACGCCACGCGTGAACTGGCGCAATGCGAAAGGCTCCCCGCAGGGTAATGGCGGAACGGATTATCAGCATTTCCCCGACCACGCCTATTTCATGGACTTAGACAATATTTCCCGGGCAGGTAATAGTCCATTACTCGAAGTGCCGATGAGCATTCAGTATAAGCACCCGGCGTGGTTGAACACGTTCAAACAGGGTTACGATCGGCTTCGGGGTAAATACCGTTCCCCGTCCGTCAACTGGCTAAGACCGTCCGGTGGGAATGCGGCGCAAATGATTCAGGTCGCACAGCAATGCCTTTCTCGAGGAAGTGAGTACGTGGAGTTTATGCTTCATTCGTCGGAATTTATGCCAGGCGGAAGTCCTACTTTTAAAGATGAGGCAGCGATAGAAGGGTTGTATCAGGATTTAGAAACGCTCTTTGGCTGGTTATCCGATAAGACGGTAGGGATGACGCTGGCGGAGTTTTATCAATACAAGAAAAAATAATGCCCGCGAGGCGGGCACTATCATTAACGTTGCCTGGTTTGCGAAAAAGGTGTACTCAGCGCAAACACGGTGACAAAGAAAATTAAGGCCTCTGAACTCAATAGTATGACGTCCGTCATGCCGTAGAGTAATAAAAGAAGCAGGGTCGTCAGCAGCAGACCATTTTTGTTTTTTAGTGCGTAAGCGAACATCGATATATAGGAAAAGAGTAATATCGCTAGCCCGGGGATCCCTTGCAGTGAATATTTTTCAATAAACTCATTGTGCAGATGCACTTTGATAAACTCGAGTGCGGCCGCAAGATGTGGATGCCCATTTTTCACATATTGCTGTGTCCATACTTCGCGGTCTTCAACTGATTGCCCTAAAGGATGGGCAAGTCCGTTTTGAATACCCACACTCCACATAGAGAAACGAGCGCCGAGTGAGGTTGAATCATATCCTTGTTGATAACTTTCAACCTCAGCTTGAGTTTGTTGTATCTTTGGTAAAATTAAAGGCTTGTAGCTAACGATAACAATACCTGCCACAATGCATAAGAAAATCAACGTTGATTTAAGGTGTATTCTTCTGAAGTGGTAGAGCGTGAGTATAATCGCCAGGAGTAAATATAATCCCATTGCGGCACGCGTGCCCGTTAGAAGAATGACAAAGTAAGAGATTAAGATAATGAGTCCTGCGGCTACATACAGTTTTATATTTTTTTGTAGATAAAGGCTGTATACAAACGCCAGTGACAGTACAGAGTAAACATAGGCCGAAACGGTTGCACGGTTTATGGCCATCTCGATACGCCCCATACCCTGTGATGCTTGCCATAAGCCATAGCCAGTAGCAAGAATAAACCCAGCACCAGAAGCGTATAAGAAATATTTCTGGAAGGATGCTTGATCAATGTAAGACTTAAACCGGTCAAGATAGAATATAAGGATACTCGCCAGAATCAATTTTTTACTTGCACCGAGATAGTCGCTATAAACGTTCAAACCCTCACTATGATACTCATACACCATATACCAGCTAAGATTAAGCAACCCGATTAATAAAATCGGCAATGCGATAGTAAAAGGGCGCACTGTGATCTTTTTATATTCGCAAGCTAAACCGATGATGCTGGCATAAATTGCAATATAGAAAAACTCGCGCTGCTTCCCTGAACTCAGCAGCGCCAGCGCAAGCGAAATAAGGCTCAAAATCAGCGTAAGCTGATAAAGCCGCAGTTTTACTTTTTCCATAATGCCTCAATGACCCTTTTTTTGTAGCTGAAACGTACATCTCTGGAGAAGAAAAAAGAGAAAGAATAAAGAGCGTTTACCCGCTGCTTAACCAGTTTGAGTTGCTGGTCAGTCAGATGCTTGCGGTGGTTACTGTAAATATCAAACCAGTGACAATTCACAAGGTGTCTAAATGATGGCGGAAATGTTTTTTCCATCTGTAGTGTGCATTCAACCAGCATAGCGATTTTACTGGCGTCGAGTCGACTCGACAAACTGTCGCTACGTTTAATGTAATAATAGTGTCCCTGACGCTGATAAACTATTTTACTCGATTGCATCAGCATGCCGGGAAATACGGCGAAATCTTCATAGCAGATTATCGAAGGAATCGGGTTGTTTGCATACAATTTTCGATGCATGAATTGCCCGATGAGATGTGCCTGAAAATCTTTGTGCTGCAGGAACCGCTTTATTGCTTCATGCTGTGACAAAGCAACAGGAGAGAAATCCTGCCAGTCGGCGGTGATTTTCTTAGTGTCGCGAATTTCCAGCAGGCGCGTCAGTAGCATATCAGGGTGTTCTTTTTTGAGAAAGGCCACTGCGTCCCTGATGCTGCCTGGTTTCAATCGGTCATCGCTATCCAGCATGGTAATATATTCACCTGAGGCCAGCGAGAGGGCACTGTTTCGAACATGACCTACGTTACGGTACTCAACGTATCGGGATTGGGCATTCGGAAACGCTGGCAGCCATGCTTCAATAATATCCTGCGTTGAGTCATTGGAGCTGTCGTTAAAGATAATGATCTCTACATCGTTGCCCGCACCATCAATTGCGTTTTGCAGGCTTTCCAGGGTTGCGTGAAGCGTATCTTTAGCGTTATGCGCGGCAATAATGATGCTTAGAAAAGCCATAGTAATTATTTTCCCTGAGCATCAAAGGAGTATGCGGTTGCGTTAGTTGTTGATAACTCGCAAATAAAATGTTTGAGGTCACGTAGCGATTCTTCAGTTACAGCGAAGAGTTCTTCTCTGCTCTGTGAGAAGTAATACCGTGTTTCAAAAACGTATGAGCAAATGTTGTCATCATTTCCAATTAGCAATACGTTGCCCAGCGGACGCTGTTCATAGTGGCAACAAGGCCCGAACAATAGGATAACTGGCACCCCAACGGCATCGGCGATGTAAACATTCCCCGAGTCAGAGGCAATATAACAATCCATTTTAGAAATGGCCCACGGCAGCTCTTCAAGCGAGATTTTGCCAATCAGATTAATAAAGTTGGGCAGTTCACCATAAGCGCGGGTGATATCGTCCATCCACGATTGTTCATTTGGGGCGCCAAAAACATAAAATTCGCAAGGCAGGTCAGCGAGACGATCGGCAATTTGCTTCCAGATGACCGGCGGAACGGTTTTCGCTTTATTCCCGGCGGCTACGCTGATGCCAATGCGGATCACGCCGGGTTTATCAAGGATTGCCGGATAGGTTGCGGGTTTGAAAAGTGGCTTTGTGGCGTGCTTTGGCGAGTCTTGCCAGGTTAAGGTGCGATCGGCCAGTTTGAGATAGTTCGTGACCGAAAGAGTCTTCTTACCATGTTCAACAATACCGTCTGCCGTGGCATAGAAAATACCGTGATACCATCTGCGCGTGTAAGTGCTTAAAAACTGTTTGTTTTTAGCATTACACACGGAGGCGAAAAAGAGATTTACGCTGTTAGGTTGCAGGAGATAGACATTGTCATAGCGATTCATGATCCGGCAGGCAAAGACCAGTTTTCGCCACAGGTTACGCTTATGCTGCTCGATGAAAAAAATTTCATCGATCGTCTCATCATGCTTCGCCAGCGCACCCACGCTACGACTGATGAGTACGTCGCTTTTTTGAAGGTATGCCAGAAGGGGCGTTGCATTAACAAAATCGCCGATTTTAGCTGTCTGGATGACCAGGTTTTTACCTGTCTCTTTGCGGAACAGCTTTCGGATAACCTTCACCGGAAAAAGTAAAATCAGCAGAAATACGTAACTCATGCGTTAGATATCCCTGTTGGAAAGCCAACGGCTGCCCTGTAAAAATGAAAAAATAGCATCTGCGCTGATATCCTTCGTTTGCTGGGTCGGGCTGACCATCTGATGCTGGTTCTTACCGTAACCCCCGATCAATCCGGGATCGGTCGGACCAAAAATCGTAATATTCGGACGATCCAGCGCCGCGGTTAAATGGCTTAAACCGGTATCAACGGAAACAACAGCATTCGCCCCCGCCAGCTGTGCAGCAACCTGCGCCAGCGTGAGTTTCGGCAATACCTCGACGTGCGAAAATCCTGCAGCCAGACGCTCTGCACGCTGCCGCTCATGTTCAGCGCCCCAGGGCAGTTTAATATGGATGCCGGTAGGTTGCATTAGTTCAATCAGGCTTCGCCAGTGCGTTTCCGGCCAGTGTTTATCGTCGCGAGTTGTGGCATGCAGGAACACAAGATAAGGCTGAGCACAGGGATCTGTATTGCGCAAAAAGTGCTGTGCAATGGCGTAGTCGCCCTGGGTTTCCGGTTTGGCATAGCCCAGGCTTTTTGCGAAAAGCTCGCGGGTACGTTCGACGGCATGCTGTTGCTTTGCGATGTAGTGGCGGCGGTTATAGAACAGGCTCGCCAGCGGTTCGCGGGCGGTGTGCCAGTCCATGCCGTGCTTTATGCCGCGTGCCAGACGCGTCACCAGCGCAGCGCTTTTCACCAGCCCCTGGGCGTCGATGATAGCGTCGTAATATTGTGCCTGCACCGCCTCACGGAAGGCTTTGCGTTCGGCTTTAATTGGCGCGGAGAACCACGCTTTGCGCCAGCGGCGAATCGCCACCGGGATCACGCGGTCAACCGCTTCATGCCAGGTGGGGATCTGTGCGAAACCTTCTTCCACTACCCAGTCAAAACGAATGCCGGGAATGGCCCGCATGGCGTCCGTCAGTGACGGCAGCGTATGCAGAACATCGCCCATCGAAGAGGTTTTAACGATCAGTACCCGCATTCGTTATCCTTCTTCGCTCAGCAGCAGTTCGTTAAGTTCTTCGAGAACGCGCTCTGGGGTAATGTCGATCAGGCTCTGATGATAGCCTTCTGCGGCATCGCCTTTGCGCACTTTGTGGTAGCCGGTGATCAGGCGAATGACGCGCGCTTTATGAGAAAGCGGGGGCGTGAAGTCCGGGCTACTTGGGCCATACAGCGCCACAAGCGGGCGGTTGAGCGCGGCAGCGACGTGCATCAGGCCAGAATCGTTACTTACTACAGCCTTACAGGCGGCAATCAGAATAACCGCCTGTTCAAGCTGCGTTTCTCCCGCCAGGTTGCGGCACCAGGCCTGCTGTTCATTACTCAGCGTCGCGAGAATTTCGTTGCCTGCCTCGTGGTCCTTTGCCGAGCCGAACAGGACAATCTGGTAGCCTTCGTCAATCAGCTGTTTCGCCAGCTCCGCATAATGATAGTGCGGCCAGCGTTTTGCCGGGCCGAACTCGGCGCCAGGGCAAAAGCCAATCATCGGGCGTTCAAACGAAAGACCAAACGCGTTACAGGTCTGGGATTTTTCACCGTCGTTAACCTGAAGCTGTGGCCAGAGCAGCGGCTGCGGCAGGTCTTTCGCACTGCGCATCACGCCTTTGTCATAGGCCAAAGCCACGTAGCGTTCCACCATCAGCGGCCAGGCCTCTTTATCCAGCACCCGTGCATCGTTCAGCAGGCCGTAGCGCATTTCGCCGCGCCAGCCGGTACGGTGCGGTATCCCCGCAAAAAAGGGCACCAGGGCGGATTTAAAGGAGTTTGGCAGGACATACGCCCGATCGTAGCGCTTCTCGCGCAGGCTATGTCCGAGTTTGCGGCGTTCGCCGATTTCCAGCGCCCCGTGGCCAAGCGGCATCGGGATGGCTTCATTCACTTCCGGCATACGCGACAACAGAGGACGGCACCATGCAGGTGCCATCACGTCGATTATCGCCTGGGGATAGCGCGCCTTGAGCGTGCGATAGAGACTTTGCGACATCATCATGTCGCCCACCCATGACGGGCCGATCACCAGAATCTTCATACTTACGCGTCGCGGTTCAGCCAGGCCATATATTCCGTTACGCCTTCGGCAACGGTCTTGAACGGCTTGTCATAACCCGCTGCGCGCAGGTTAGTCAGATCGGCCTGCGTGAACGCCTGATAACGGCCTTTCAGCTTGTCAGGGAACGGAATGTACTCAATGCTGCCTTTTTTGTGATACGCCAGCGTGGCGTCAGCCACTGCCTGGAAGGACTCCGCGCGGCCGGTCCCCAGGTTGAAGATGCCGGATACGCCGTTTTCCCAGAACCACAGGTTCACTGCGGCAACGTCGCCTACGTAGACGAAATCACGCTTAAAGCCGTCACTGCCTTCGAACAGTTTCGGACTTTCGCCGTTATTCAGCTGGGTGTTCAGGTGGAACGCTACGCTTGCCATACTGCCTTTGTGGCCTTCGCGCGGTCCGTAGACGTTAAAGTAACGGAAGCCGACGATCTGCGAGTTCGCTTCCGGCAGAACCTGACGCACGTACTCGTCGAACAGAAACTTAGAATAACCGTAGACGTTCAGCGGCTGTTCATACTCGCGGGACTCGATGAAGTCCGAGGTGCGGCCGCCGTAGGTTGCAGCAGAGGAGGCGTACAGGAACGGAATTTCACGCTCCAGGCAGTAGTGCAGGATCTCTTTGGAGTACTGATAGTTGTTGTCCATCATGTACTTACCGTCCCACTCGGTGGTGGAAGAACACGCACCTTCGTGGAAGATGGCTTCGATCTCGCCGAACTCTTCCCCTGCCATAATCTGGATAAGGAAGTCTTCTTTATCCATGTAGTCAGCGATGTTCAGATCCACCAGGTTGACGAACTTGGTGCCGTCTTTCAGGTTGTCAACCACCAGGATGTCGGTGATGCCTTTGTCATTGAGAGCCTTAACAATATTGCTGCCGATAAAGCCCGCGCCGCCGGTAACGATGATCATAACTGTAACCTTTGAAGTGTGGAGCCCGGGGACAATCCCGGACGCTAATGTCTCTATCATATCATTAGTATGGCTGCCCTTCAGCCATTCACCTTCACAGCGCAGGGGTACGCGTGATTTATGCTGCAAAAACGACAAGAGATGACGTGTCATCTCGTCATGAACTATAGGTTTGGGTAATATGTCCCGAAATTTGCCGAGTCTGGAGAATTGCAATGCGTGGTGATTTTTACAAACAGTTAAACAGCGACCTCGATACCGCACGTGCGGAAGGGTTGTTCAAGGAAGAGCGTATTATCACGTCTGCCCAGCAGGCGGACATCACCGTTGCCGACGGCAGCCATGTGATCAACTTTTGTGCGAACAACTACTTAGGTCTCGCAAATCACCCTGAGCTGATTGCCGCTGCAAAAAACGGCATGGATACCCACGGTTTCGGCATGGCCTCCGTACGCTTTATCTGCGGTACGCAGGACAGCCACAAGCAGCTTGAGCAAAAGCTGGCGAGCTTCCTCGGAATGGAAGACGCGATTCTTTACTCCTCCTGCTTTGACGCCAACGGCGGTCTGTTTGAGACCCTGCTCGGTGCAGAAGATGCGATTATCTCCGACGCCCTGAACCACGCTTCCATCATCGACGGCGTACGCCTGTGTAAAGCGAAGCGTTTCCGCTACGCCAACAACGATATGGTTGAGCTGGAAGCGCGCCTGAAAGAGGCTCGTGAAGCGGGTGCTCGCCACGTGCTGATCGCCACCGACGGCGTGTTCTCCATGGACGGCGTGATCGCCAACCTGAAGGGCGTGTGCGACCTGGCGGATAAATACGACGCGCTGGTGATGGTCGATGACTCTCACGCGGTCGGTTTTGTCGGCAAAAACGGCCGCGGTTCCCACGAATACTGTGACGTGATGGGCCGCGTGGACATCATCACCGGCACGCTGGGCAAAGCGCTCGGCGGCGCGTCCGGCGGCTATACCGCCGCGCGTAAAGAGGTGGTTGAGTGGCTGCGTCAGCGCTCCCGTCCGTATCTGTTCTCCAACTCCCTGGCGCCGGCGATTGTTGCCGCCTCCATTAAAGTGCTGGAGATGGTGGAGTCCGGCGCTGAGCTGCGCGACCGCCTGTGGTCCAACGCCCGTCTGTTCCGTGAAAAAATGAGCGCCGCAGGGTTTACCCTGGCCGGTGCCGACCATGCGATCATTCCGGTAATGCTCGGCGATGCGGTCGTCGCGCAGCAATTTGCCCGTGAACTGCAGAAAGAAGGGATTTACGTCACCGGGTTCTTCTTCCCGGTGGTGCCAAAAGGTCAGGCGCGTATCCGCACCCAGATGTCTGCGGCGCATACGCCTGAACAAATTGAACGTGCGGTAGAAGCCTTTACCCGCATTGGTAAACAGCTGGGCGTAATTGCCTGAGGACGTGTGATGAAAGCGTTATCCAAACTGAAAGCGGAAGAAGGGATTTGGATGACCGACGTGCCGGAGCCGGAAGTCGGTCATAACGATCTGCTGATCAAAATTCGTAAAACGGCCATCTGCGGTACTGACGTTCATATCTATAACTGGGACCAGTGGTCGCAGAAAACCATCCCGGTACCGATGGTTGTCGGTCACGAATATGTCGGCGAAGTGGTGGGTATCGGCCAGGAAGTGAAAGGCTTCAAAATTGGCGACCGCGTCTCCGGTGAAGGCCATATTACCTGCGGCCACTGCCGTAACTGCCGCGGCGGACGTACTCACCTGTGCCGTAATACCATCGGTGTGGGCGTAAACCGTCCGGGCTGCTTCGCGGAATATCTGGTGATCCCGGCCTTTAACGCGTTCAAAATCCCGGACAATATTTCTGACGATCTGGCCTCCATTTTCGACCCGTTCGGCAATGCGGTGCACACGGCGCTCTCCTTCGACCTGGTTGGTGAAGACGTGCTGGTCTCCGGCGCGGGCCCAATTGGCATTATGGCGGCAGCCGTGGCGAAGCACGTGGGTGCGCGCAACGTTGTGATCACCGATGTGAACGAATACCGTCTGTCGCTGGCGCGCAAAATGGGCGTCACCCGTGCGGTGGATGTCTCGAAAGAGAGCCTGAGCGACGTGATGGAAGAGCTGGGCATGACCGAAGGCTTTGACGTGGGTCTGGAGATGTCCGGCGCGCCACCGGCGTTTCGCACCATGCTCGACACCATGAACCACGGTGGCCGTATTGCGATGCTGGGTATTCCGCCATCGGATATGTCCATCGACTGGAACAAGGTCATCTTCAAGGGGCTGTTCATTAAGGGCATCTATGGCCGCGAAATGTTCGAGACCTGGTACAAGATGGCGGCGCTGATCCAGTCCGGTCTGGATCTGTCCCCGATTATCACTCACCGTTTCTCCATCGATGAGTTCCAGCAGGGCTTTGACGCGATGCGTTCCGGCCAGTCAGGGAAAGTGATCCTGAGCTGGGATAAGTAATCAAAAAGGGGCCTGAGGCCCCTTTTTTTATTGATTCTTTTTCTCTTCGTCCGTCAGGTAGCGCACCTTGCGGGTGTAGTCCTGACCTTTGAACAGCAGTTTGTTATCCGGCGATTCAAGATACTTTTGCCATTCTGAGAGAGGGAAACCGCCGTGCGCGCCAATCACCTCTTTCGGCACAACGGCTTCCTGACCGCCGATCTTCTTGGAGACCGGCCAGTTCATCCAGTCACCCAGGTTAACCGTTTTTAAATCCAGCATGTCCAGCAGCGCGGCGAGCGGCAGCTGATCGGTCGGCGGCTGCGTGTCGTCCATCAGTTCCCAGGTATCCTGGAACAGCGTCAGCCACAGCGGGCAGATACGGCGCCAGGTTTTTTTAGTTGCCGCAAGAAACGCGCCGTTAACGTGATCGACCAGATAAGGGCGCACCGTCTCCTTGTAATACGCCGGCACTTTCTCCGCAGGCGCACCGTCCAGCTTGGCAATCATTTTACCCTGACGGAAGCTGGAGTAGATGTGCATATCGGCCATGTTGATCTCTGGCATCTTCAGCAGATTGAGATCGGAATCGATCATCAATATCCCTTCACCGCGAGCCTGTAGCGGGGCGTTAAGCTTCACCAGACGGCTGAGGTAGATCTGCTTATAGCGGTAACTTTCCTCACGAACGGGAAGGTTAAGCGTCACTACGCGGGTTTTAGGCGGCAGTATCCCAAAGGCGGATTCGGGTTGATCGCTGACGATGACGATTTCGCTCACCCCGGTGGCATAACGTTCCGCGAAGGTGGCAGAGAGTAATGCTTCTTCGACGAAATCTGCGCCGGTACACGGAATCACAATAGAGTCCACCGCAGCAAGCGCGCCCGTCACGGGAAGAGAGCTGTAAGGAATGTTGTGTCGCCCGGTGATATGACGATAGCGAGCATTAAGAAATTTAAACATAGTTATCTCGTTTGGTCAGCGCGCGCCAAGCACGGCTTCGACACCGCTGACGTAGTTTTCAATGGCGTAGTTATGACAGACTTTCTGGTAAGCAGCTGCCGCCAGTCGAGCCCGCAGTTCCGCGTCTGCCCAGATATTGTCCAGATGTTGTGCAAGTTGTGAAACATCGCTCCAGGGGAAGAGCAGCCCTGTCGAATCATGGTCAATTAATTCCGCCGTGCCGGTTACCTGAGAGCCAATCACGGGGATATTGAGAAGCATCGCTTCCAGCACCACGCGCGGTAGCCCTTCGCTTTTTGAGGCGAGGATAAAGGCGTCAAACGTAGCGAGGTAATCAAACGGGGTGTTCTGAAAACCGGTGAAGATGACGTGATGTTCAATTCCCAGCGCTCGGGCCTGTTCCGCTAAAGCGCGGCGTTCGGCACCTTCGCCGACCAGCACCATTTTCCATTTCGCCTGCGGATGCTTCTGGCTGAACTGTGCCAGCGCCTCCAGCGTGTGGTGATTGGCTTTGCGAGGGATTAAGGAGCCAATACTGCCGAACACAAACGTGTCGTCATCGATATTCAGGCGCTGGCGCATCGCACTTCGGTCAGGCAAAGGCTGGTGGATGTCGATGGCATTATTGACCGTCGTACACAGTTCGGGCCGGACGCCATGCTGAAGTAACACGCGTTCAACGCCGTGCGAGACGGCGATGATTTTTGTGGCATGGGCATTAACCAGCTTTACCAGAGGTGGGGTCAAAACAGGTTCAATGCGGCAGTGTTGGATCACCCGCGCCTGCAGGTTCGCCGCCGCCAGATAGCCTTCTTCATTTGAGCCAGGTTGGTTATTCATATAGAGCGTATCGAAACCGCCCTGCGAGAAAAGAGCTTCGATCTGGCTGACGTTAGGCCTGATGCGCCACATAATATCCACGTGACGCGTTAATGCCTTGCGGGCGCTGCGTGAGAAAAACAGCAGGCTACGCCCAGCTTCCTTCAACAATTTGGCCCAGACCGGCTGCGGACGTTGAGGGATCACGATGAGCGGGATCCCGATGCCGTTGAGCACCTGGCCAATCGTCTCACCTTCAGCACGACTATAATCACTGTAAAAACAACAGGTAATATCGAATTTATCGCGATTGATTCGCTTCAGGAGCTCAAGCATACTGTTGGTGCCTCCCCCCCATTCTTTACCCGTATCCAGGAGGAGAATTTTTCTTTTGTGCGGCATGTCTGAATCCGTGTGCTACCCTTCATCTGACAGCATTATAAAGAATCTGTTGAAATAAAATAGATTTTTCTATTTTATTGCGCTTCAGGATTAGAGAAAATTTCAAGCGCGTTTATTTTAAAAGTGTGATTCAGGACTTTAACCATCTCTACTCATTTATATAGTATTAATAATATTAATTTAGGCTGCTATTGAGAGTGGGAAAATGTTTAAAATAACGGTCTGCTTATTAACGTTTAATTCTGAGAGATTGTTGCATGATGTTATTCCGCCTCTTTTAAAAATAGCGGATGAAGTCGTCGTGGTTGATTCAGGGAGTACGGACAAAACACGATATATTTGTGAAAGCTTTGGACTGCTCCCGGTCTATAAAAAATTTGGCTGGCATGGCGAGCAGATGAACCATGCCATATCCTTAGCCAGCAATGACTGGGTCCTGTGCATCGATAGCGACGAAATTCTTGACCAGGAAACGGTTAATGCCATTTTAAGGTTAAAAGCAGGTGATGAGCCTGACCCCGGAACGGCATGGCGAATATGCCGCCACTGGTTTGTTCTGGGTGAAGAAGTCCGGACGATTTATCCTGTTTCATCCCCTGATTATCCTGTGCGTCTTTTTAACCGTAAACAGTCCCGGTTTAATAACCGACCGGTAGACGATCAGGTCGAAGGTTTTCTCCGTTGTGAACGTATTCAGGGTTATGTAAAACATGATACGTTTCCCACGTTGCACGAGCTTTTTAATAAATTAAATTGTTATACAACCCGCCTGGTTCAACATCAAAAAATACGGCCCTCTGTTGGGCGCGGCGTAATCAGCGCCATCGGTGCTTTTTTCAAATGGTATCTTTTTAGCGGCGCCTGGCGTCAGGGCAAAGTGGGGGTGGCAACGGGACTGTATGCCACAGCCTATAGTTTTTTGAAGTATTTCAAATCCTGGTATCAGTATCAGGAAAAAAAAGAGTCCGTTGCTAACGAGCAGACGGACTCACAGATTGCGAAATAGGCGTCAGGCTTTCTTGCCCCATCCCTGCCACTGCTGCTGGACGTATTTCACCAGCGTACTGTTACTGATGCTGTCTCCGATGACGGAGAAGAAGCGGGTCGCATAGACCGGTTCAAGCGGCTGCTTCGGTACACAGCGCTTCACGCCGCGGAACGGATTACGCGGCGCTGTCGGGACGGGCTGCGCAGAATTCGGTGTAGAGGTATCCACCTGCGGCTCGTTCAGTAGATCGCTCGGACGTACCAGCGTGATATCGGAAGGTAAGGTCGGCAGCATCTGCTGCAGGACGCGAACGGTAGACGGGTGCGGGTGACCGATGGCGATGGCTGATCCATTGCGGCGGGCCAGCTGTACCGCGCGATTGAACTGCATGCGAATATCGGCTTCGTTCTGGGTATCATCCAGGAACACCTTGCGCTTAATCACCTTTACGCCCGTTCCCTGAGCGGCACGCATCGCCTGGCTGTTGCCGATGGTCATGCTGTCGAGGAAGTAGAGGTTGTAACGCTCCAGCGCCTGCATCACTTTGAGCATACCGTACAGGCTTGACGTCATCGCGCTGCCCATATGGTTGTTCAGCCCTACGGCATACGGCACTTTGTTGTAGGCGTCACGGATGATGCGCTCGATTTCCTCGCTGCTCATGTCCGGGCGCAGGGTATCTTTTTCCAGCGGCTGCTTGCTGAGAGGTGCCATTGGCAGGTGGATCAGCACCTGATGGTCGCTGCTGTGTGCTTTGGTCGCCATCTCACGCGCGTGGGGAGCATTCGGAAGGACGGCGACAGAGATGGCCGACGGCATCGCCAGCACCTGATTTTCATAGTGCGGACGATAACCGAAGTCATCAATCACGATAGCGAGTTTACCTGCGTATACCGGTGCAGCCAGCGCCAGCGCGCTGACGACGGAGAAAACCATTCGACGAAATTGAAGCAAAACTTATCTTCCCAACCACGGCTGTGGATTGACCGCCTGACCCTGGCGACGAATTTCGAAATAGAGTGACGGGCGGCCCTGACCGCCACTGCTGCCCACAAGGGCGATGGGTTGGCCGGCGCGCACCTGCGTGCCGACGCTGACCAGCGCGCTCTGGTTGTAGCCGTAAAGGCTCATATCACCTTTACCGTGTTCGACCACCACCACCAGTCCGTAACCCTGCAGCCAGTCGGCCAGAATCACGCGGCCATCGGCGATGGCTTTCACTTCGCTACCTTCAGACGCACCGATAACGATCCCTTTCCAACGTAGCTCACCCTGCAGCTGTTCGCCATAGCGATGCAGAATTGAACCACGAACGGGCCAGAAAGCCTGGCCGCGAGGAGAACCCAAACCGCCGGTACGCGACATCAGGGAACGTTCGCTCTCGCTTGGCTTGTAGGTGGTGCCTTTGCGGGACGCTTCCTGCTGCTTGTCGCGAACGGCCTGCGCCTCGCGCGCTTCTTTTTCGGCACGCGCTTTCGCCGCGGCTTCCGCACGGGCGATGCTGTTACGCAGTTTTGATTCGTTGGCGCGCATTTCGCTGAGCTGGCTCTGTCCTTCCTGAATAGAGGATTCAAGGCCGGAAAGGGTTTTCTTACGCTCGTTGCGCGCCTGCTCGAGCTTCGCCTGCTGGGCCTGCTGATCGTAGAGCAGCGTCTGCTGCTGGCTCTGCTTCTCTTCCAGCTCGGCTTTTTGCGTGGTGACCTCTTCGCGCGTCTGCTTCAGTTGCGCGATAGTCTCCTGACGCGCCTGGTTGAGATAGCCAAAGTAGGCCTGCAGGCGCTGGCCGCGCTGGCTCTCTTCGCCGCTGAGGATCAGCTGGAGTCCGGTATGTTCACCCTGGCGGAATGCGGCATCAAGCTGTGCGGCAAGATTGCGCTCCTGCGCATCGCGCTGGCGTTCCAGTTTGGCAATCGACGCGTTCATCTCGTCTATCTGCTTGTTCAACAGGGCGAGGGTGTTTTGCGTTTCACGGAGTTTACGCGCGGCGGCGGAGATCGCCTCTTCCTGTTGCTTTAGCTGGGCAAGAAGTGCGGATCGCTGCTGTTGCTGTTGGCGTACCGCACGCTCTTTGGCGGCGATATCGGCCTGAATGGATTTCAGCTGGTCGCGGTCATCCGCGTGGGCGGATGCGGCGCACAGCAATACGCCAGCGCTGAGTGCGCTGGCGTAAAACAGAGGTCTGACTGATAACCTAAGCGGCTTCACGACCCATGTGATTGAAAAAATCGCCTTTCCCCTCATGGGGAGCGATTATTCCACGATGAACAGCGGCTTACCAGTCATCTCTTCAGGGATCGGCATCCCCATCAGCGACAGCATGGTTGGCGCGATGTCAGAAAGCTTGCCACCTTCCACTGCTTTCAGTGATTTATCACCCACATAAATCAGCGGAACGGGCAGGTTGGTGTGGGCGGTATGCGCCTGGCCAGTCGCCGGGTCGCGCATCTGTTCAGCGTTACCGTGATCTGCGGTGATCAGCAGCTGGCCGCCAACGGATTCAACAGCTTTCGCAACCTGATCAACGCAGTGATCCAGTGCTTCAACCGCTTTCACTGCCGCTTCCATCACCCCGGTATGACCCACCATGTCGCCGTTCGGGTAGTTACAAATGATGGTGTCGTATTTACCGCTCTCGATGGCTGCAACCAGTTTTTCCGTCAATTCTGCAGAGCTCATTTCTGGCTGCAGATCGTAGGTGGCGACTTTCGGTGAGTTGACCAGAATGCGGTCTTCGCCTTTGAACGGTTCTTCAACGCCGCCGTTAAAGAAGAAGGTCACGTGTGCGTATTTTTCAGTTTCGGAAATACGCAGCTGCGTTTTATCGTTCTTCGCCATCCACTCACCGAAGGTATTGGCCAGCGAGGCTGGTGGATACGCGCATGGGGCTTTGATGTCTGCCGCGTATTCGGTCAGCTGGATGAAGTCGATGTTTACCACTTTCTTGCGGGCAAAACCGTCGAAGTCGCTGTTGACGAAAGCACGGGTGATTTCGCGCGCGCGGTCAGCACGGAAGTTCATGAAGATCAGCGCGTCGCCATCTTCCATGGCGGCGTCGGCCTGACCTTCAGCGCGAATGACGGACGCTTTGACGAATTCGTCGTTTTCATCACGAGCATAAGCTGCTTCCAGCGCTTCAACGGCGGTCGCGAACTGGAATTCCCCTTTTGCCAGGGTCAACAGGTCATAGGCCTGTTCAACGCGATCCCAGCGGTTGTCGCGGTCCATGGCGTAGTAACGGCCAATAATGGATGCTACGCGGCCTTTACCCAGCGCGGCGAATTTGTCTTCGAAGGCTTGCAGAGAGCCTTTTGCGCTGCGTGGTGGCGTATCGCGACCGTCCAGGAAGGCGTGCAGATAGATTTTTTCTGCACCGCGTTCAGCGGCCAGTTCAACCATCGCCATGATGTGATCTTCGTGGCTGTGCACGCCGCCAGCAGAGAGCAGGCCCATAATGTGTACAGCCTTGCCAGCGGCAACGGCTTTATCGACCGCGCCAGACAGCGTTGGGTTGGAGAAGAAGGTGCGTTCTTTGATTTCAACGTCCAGACGCGTCAGGTCCTGATACACAATACGCCCGGCGCCCAGGTTTACGTGACCGACTTCGGAGTTGCCCATCTGGCGGTCCGGCAGGCCCACTTCCAGGCCAGACGCGTCAATCAGCGTATGTGGACGTTTTGCCCACAGGGCATCCATGACCGGGGTTTTGGCGTTGAAAATAGCGTTATCCTGGCTATCTTCACGGTAGCCATAACCATCCAGAATCACCAGTACCATAGGTTTTTTAGAAACCGACATTGCGACAACCTCATGCTCAAGAGTCAAAATTTGCGTAATTTTACTACAGCTGAATCGATCAAATAGCCGCAGAAGATCAAAGAAAGCGCAGTGGCAAGGTGCCCTCCAGACCATTTTGAGGCATTTTTTTAGGTGGCATGCCGCAGAAAATGGATTAGGTTATGGTCGCTGGCTGTATTTGCCAGAACGCACAGGTATACTCCTGTCCTGGTTTTTTTTATCACTTAGTCGGGAGTAGTTACCCTCCATGCAAGAAATTATGCAATTCGTTAGCCGCCATCCGGTTCTGAGCATCGCGTGGATTGGCCTGCTGGCTGCTGTGCTGTTCACCACATTTAAGAGCCTGACGTCTAAGATTAAGGTTATCACCCGTGGTGAAGCGACGCGTCTGATTAACAAAGAAGATGCCGTCGTTGTCGATCTGCGTCAGCGTGACGATTTCCGTAAAGGTCACATTGCGGGCGCAATCAACCTGTTGCCAGCTGAAATCAAAGCGAACAACGTCGGTGAGCTTGAAAAACACAAAGCCCAGCCGATTATCGTTGTCGATGCGACCGGCATGCAGGCACAAGAATCTGCCAGCGCGCTTCATAAAGCAGGCTTCGAAAACGTAACTGTGCTGAAAGAAGGTATTTCCGGCTGGAGCGGGGAAAATCTTCCTTTGGTGCGCGGTAAATAAGGAGTTCAGTCATGGCCAATATTGAGATCTATACCAAAGCGACGTGTCCGTTCTGCCATCGTGCGAAAGCGCTGCTGAACAGCAAGGGCGTCACGTTCCAGGAACTGCCGATCGACGGTGACGCGATTAAACGCGAAGAGATGATCAAACGTAGTGGTCGCACGACGGTTCCGCAGATTTTTATTGATGCGCAGCACATTGGCGGCTGTGATGACTTGTATGCGCTCGACGCCCGTGGTGGACTCGATCCGCTGCTGAGCTAAGAGACTTTAGGACAATTAAAAAGGGTATTTCCATGTCAGAACAAAACAACACCGAAATGACTTTCCAGATCCAGCGTATCTACACCAAGGACGTCTCTTTCGAAGCGCCAAATGCGCCACACGTTTTCCAGAAAGATTGGCAGCCAGAGGTTAAACTTGATCTGGATACCGCATCTACCCAACTGGCAGATGACGTGTATGAAGTCGTGCTGCGTGTGACCGTTACCGCATCCCTGGGCGAAGAAACTGCATTCCTGTGTGAAGTACAGCAGGGCGGCATCTTCTCTATCGGCGGTATCGAAGGCAACCAGATGGCACATTGCCTGGGTGCGTACTGCCCGAACATTCTGTTCCCGTATGCGCGTGAATGCATCACCAGCCTGGTTTCTCGCGGTACATTCCCGCAACTGAACCTTGCGCCAGTTAACTTTGATGCGCTGTTCATGAACTATCTGCAGCAGCAGGCTGGCGAAGGTGCTGAACAACATCAGGATGCCTGATGGGCACTGTTAATGCGTCAATGACTGTGATCGGTGCCGGCTCATACGGCACCGCTCTTGCCATCACGCTGGCAAGAAATGGTCACGATGTGGTCCTCTGGGGCCACGACCCAAAACATATCGCAACGCTGCAGCGCGACCGCTGTAACGTGGCGTTTCTCCCGGACGTTCCGTTCCCTGACTCCCTGCACCTTGAAAGCGACCTTGCGACCGCGCTGGCGGCCAGCCGCAACATTCTGATTGTGGTTCCGAGCCATGTCTTTGGCGACGTGCTGCGTCAGATTAAGCCGTTGATGCGCCCGGATGCGCGTATTGTCTGGGCGACTAAAGGACTGGAAGCCGAAACCGGACGCCTGCTGCAGGACGTTGCCCGTGAAGCGCTGGGTGATGAGATCCCGCTGGCGGTCATCTCCGGCCCGACCTTTGCCAAAGAGCTGGCCGCTGGCCTGCCGACGGCGATTTCGCTGGCCTCAACCGATCGGGCCTTCTCCGACGATCTTCAACAGCTGCTGCACTGCGGCAAGAGCTTCCGCGTCTACAGCAACCCCGATTTTATCGGTGTGCAGTTGGGCGGAGCGGTGAAGAACGTGATTGCGATTGGTGCCGGGATGTCCGACGGCATTGGTTTTGGTGCCAACGCGCGCACGGCGCTGATCACCCGGGGTCTGACCGAGATGTCCCGTTTGGGCGAAGCGCTGGGTGCCGATCCGGCCACGTTTATGGGAATGGCTGGCCTGGGCGACCTGGTGCTGACCTGTACCGACAACCAGTCTCGTAATCGCCGTTTTGGCATGATGCTCGGACAGGGCAGCGATGTGAAAGACGCGCAGGAGAAGATTGGTCAGGTGGTGGAAGGCTACCGCAATACCAAAGAAGTCCGCGAGTTGGCGCACCGTTTCGGTGTCGAAATGCCAATAACCGAGGAAATTTATCAGGTATTATATTGCGGAAAAAATGCGCGCGAGGCAGCATTGACCTTATTAGGTCGTGCGCGCAAGGACGAGCGCAGCAGTAACTAGTCGGAACCGTTGTCACCTGAATGACCCAGCCAGCGCAGAACTGGCTGGTCATTAACTATCGTCTGGAGTAAGCAATGCCGTGTGAAGAACTGGATATCGTCTGGAACAACATTAAAGCCGAAGCCCGGGCGCTGGCCGACTGTGAGCCTATGCTGGCCAGTTTCTACCACGCAACGCTACTCAAGCACGAAAACCTCGGCAGCGCGCTCAGCTATATGCTCGCCAACAAGCTGGCATCTTCAATAATGCCTGCTATCGCTATCCGTGAAGTGGTGGAAGAGGCTTACGCCGCTGACCCGGAAATGATCGCCTCTGCCGCCTGTGATATCCAGGCCGTGCGCACCCGTGACCCGGCGGTCGATAAATATTCTACGCCGCTGCTGTACCTGAAAGGCTTCCACGCTCTGCAGGCGTACCGCATTGGCCACTGGCTGTGGAATGAAGGCCGCCGCGCGCTGGCGATCTTCCTGCAAAACCAGGTTTCCGTGACGTTTCAGGTTGATATTCACCCGGCGGCTAAGATTGGCCGCGGGATCATGCTCGACCACGCCACCGGGATCGTTGTCGGGGAAACGGCAGTGATTGAAGACGACGTCTCGATCCTGCAGTCGGTTACCCTGGGCGGTACCGGCAAAACCAGCGGCGATCGCCATCCGAAAATTCGTGAAGGGGTGATGATAGGCGCGGGTGCCAAAATCCTCGGCAATATCGAAGTCGGACGCGGCGCGAAGATCGGCGCAGGCTCCGTGGTGCTCCAGCCGGTTCCGCCGCACACCACCGCCGCTGGCGTACCGGCGCGCATCGTCGGTAAGCCAGACAGCGATAAGCCGTCCATGGACATGGATCAGCACTTCAACGGCATTCACCATACCTTCGAGTATGGCGACGGCATTTAACTTCTGAGAATGGCGCCCGGATATCCCAGCTGGCGCCATGCTTCATACACCACCACCGACACCGCGTTCGACAGGTTCATGCTGCGGCTGTCCGGCATCATCGGAATACGGATTTTCTGCTCAGCGGGCAGGGCATCCAGAATCGTGGCCGGCAAGCCGCGGGTTTCCGGGCCAAACATCAGATAGTCACCTGCCTGATAGCTTACGGCGCTGTGCGCTGGCGTGCCTTTGGTGGTCAGGGCGAACATGCGCTGCGGCTGCTCTGCTTCCAGAAACGCGGCGTAATCGTGGTGGCGAATAACGGCGGTAAATTCATGATAATCCAGCCCTGCGCGACGCAGGCGTTTGTCGTCCCACGTAAAGCCCATCGGCTCAATAATGTGCAGACGAAAACCGGTGTTGGCACACAGGCGGATAATATTGCCGGTATTCGGCGGAATTTCTGGTTCGAATAAAACGATGTTAAGCATGCTGCCCCCTTAATTGCGGGGGCAGGATAGCAGAAAAGAGAGGAACTACGCGACGCCGGGCTCCTGCGAGCGGCTATACAGCATTTTGTAGACGGTTGCCGCGGCGGCCACCAGAGCGGGTACGCTGAGGATCATTAAAATACTGTCCGCCTGCCACTGCATCGAAAGAAGCTGGGCGCTGGTCATGGTTCCCGCCACGCCGCCAAAGCGGCCGATCCCCTGCATCCAGGCGATGCCCGTCGCGCGGCACTCGGTAGGGTAAAAGGTGGCGGCCAGGGTTTGCATGCCCGACTGCGCGCCGTTCATCGCGATCCCCATCAGGAAGATCAGCCCGCCAAACAGGGCGATATGATTATGCTCCATGCCGAGTAGCAGGATCAGCCCCATCGTCAGGATAAACCCGCCCGCGACCACCTTGTGCGCTTCCCAACGGTCCATCATCCAGCCCGCGAGCAGGATCCCGGCCGTGCCGCCGAAGGTGAACAGCGAGGTGAGCCAGGCGGACTCCGCCAGGGCATAACCCATTCCCTGCATCAGCGTCGGCATCCAGCTCAGCAGGACGTAGTAAATCACCAGCCCCATAAAATAGGTCACCCACAGCATCAGGGTGCCGGGCAGCCAGGGCATGGAAAACAGCTGCGACACGCTCCCTTTTTTAGACGCGACTTTCTCCTCCGCCAGGAAAAAGCCCGTGACGCTATCCAGCGTGCTGCGGGCGAACCGGTTGGCGATGCGGCGGACCTGCATGACATCTCTTCCGCGCTGCACCAGAAACTTCACCGACTCCGGCAACAGCAGCGCCAGCAGCAGCGTTAAAACCAGCGGCGCAATCGCGCCGGTCAGCAGTACGCTTCGCCAGCCGTGATGGGGGATAAGCCAGGACGAGATCGCGCCGCCGCCCGCTGCACCCAGAGGGAAGCCGCAGTACATGGTGTTAATCGCCATGGCGCGACAGCGCTGGGGGGCAAACTCGGAGATAAGCGTAATGGCGTTGGGCATCGCAGCTCCGAGCCCGAGCCCCGTCAGGAAGCGCCACAGAGTCAGGGTATTCAGACTTTGCGCCCAGGCCGTCCCCAGACTCGTCAGGCCGAAGAACAGGCACGAAAAGACCAGCACGCGCTTGCGCCCCATCCGGTCCGATACCGGACCGGCGATCAGCGCGCCCAGCGACAGCCCCAGCAGCGCCGCGCTCAGCACCGGCCCCAGATCCTGTTTATGGATCCCCCATTCTGCCGACAGCGTAGGCGCGATGTAGCCCATCGCCGCCGTATCAAAGCCATCGATCGCCAGAACCAGAAAGCCCAGCACAATGAGCAGCCAGTGAAACCCTGAAAAGCGGCTGTCGTCGATCACCTGCTGAATATCCACCTTACCTGAATAGGTCATACGCTCCCCTCTGATGTGATGTTGTTTTTGTGTTCTTGTCTTTGCTTGTCTATACAATTGCGGACGGCAGGTGGATGTCAAATTTTCTTATTCAATATGTTATCCGGATGTTATTTTCAGCATAAAAAAGCGCCCGAGGGGGAGATCGGACGCATGAGAAAGAGGTGTTAACGAGGGGAAGAATTTAAGCCGCGTTTCCCTGAGCAAGGGGAGCCAGCGCCGCCGGTAACTTGCTTAACTCCTGCACCAGGGAGTCTCTGCTGATTTCGCCGATCGTTTTCGCACCGGTCAGCGTCATCGCCACCTTCATCTCTTTTTCGATCAGGTTGAGCAGATTCGCCACGCCTGCCTGACCGGCCGTCGCCAGGGCGTACAGATAAGCGCGTCCCAGCAGCACGCTGTCGGCACCCAGCGCAATCATGCGCACCACGTCCAGCCCGTTGCGGATCCCGCTGTCGGCCAGGATGGTAATATCGCCCTTCACCGCATCGGCTATCGCCGGCAGGGCGCGTGCGGAGGAGAGCACCCCGTCAAGCTGACGTCCGCCGTGGTTAGAGACCACAATCCCGTCAGCGCCAAAGCGTACCGCATCGCGGGCATCTTCCGGGTCGAGGACCCCCTTGATCACCATCGGGCCGTCCCAGAACTCGCGGATCCACTCCAGGTCTTTCCACGAGATCGACGGATCGAAGTTGTTCGCCAGCCAGCCGATGTAATCCTCCAGCCCGGTCGGTTTGCCAAGGTAGGCCGAGATATTCCCCAGATCGTGTGGACGACCGTTCAGGCCGACGTCCCACGCCCACTGCGGATGCGTTACCGCCTGCCAGTAGCGGCGGAGCGCCGCATTTGGGCCGCTCATGCCGGAGTGGGCATCACGATAGCGCGCGCCGGGGGTCGGCATATCGACGGTAAAGACCAGCGTGGAGCAGCCCGCCGCTTTGGCACGCTCGAGCGCGTTACGCATAAAGCCGCGATCGCGCAGGACGTACAGCTGGAACCACATCGGGCGTTTGATGGTTGGGGCGACCTCTTCAATCGGACAAACCGAGACGGTAGAGAGGGTAAACGGAATGCCTTTGGCATCCGCTGCAGCGGCGGCCTGCACTTCGCCACGGCGGGCATACATACCGCACAGGCCTACGGGCGCGAGCGCGACGGGCATGGAAAGCGTTTCGTTAAACAGTTTCGTCTCAAGGCTCAGGTCAGACATATTCTTCAGCACGCGCTGGCGCAGAGCCACCTCCGACAGATCCTCCACGTTGCGGCGCAGGGTGTATTCGGCATACGCCCCGCCGTCGATGTAGTGGAACAGGAACGGGGGCAAAATGCGCTGCGCCGCGGCGCGATAGTCACTGGCTGCTGAAATAATCATGCTTTGTTCTCCCTGGAAATATCACTGTCGCCAGGCAGACGGGTAATACGCGCCTGTCGGGCCTGGTCTTCATCGAATCGTTTGATGGTGGTATGCACGAAACCGAGATGCGCCATCATTGCTTTGCGCGCGGCTTCGGCGTCACCGGCCAGAATGGCGTTGAGCACCGCCTCGTGCTGTTCGGTCAGTTGGGCAAACACCGGCGGAACCAGATACATGCGCTGGCGGCTCTGCTTCACGGAGGATTGCAGCAGGTCGAAAAACCCGCGCATGGTCTGGAGCAGCACCACATTGTGCGACGCCTCGGCAATCGCAAGGTGAAAACGGACGTCCGCCTGGGAGGCGATATCCGGGTCGCTGCTTTGCGTGGCCTCAAAGCAGGCGATGAGTTTCTCTTTGTCGGCGTCGGTTGCCCGCATGGCCGCGTGCCAGGCGGTACTGGTTTCGATGGCGTGGCGCGCTTCAAGGATGTCGAAGCTGTAGTCCGGGTCGTTCTCCATCAGCGTTTTCAGCGGCTGAACGATGTTTTGCTCGGACCAGTCGTCATGCTGCCAGCGCACAAAGGTGCCGCCGCCGCGACGGCTTACCAGTACCCCTTCGCTGACCAGCGTCGCCAGCGCCTCGCGCAGTGAATTGCGCGACACGCCAAGCTGGGCGGCGAGCTGGCGTTCGGCGGGCAACTTCATGCCCGCTTCCAGCTGTTGTTCTTCAATCAGCGCCCGCACGCGAGAGGCAATCTCGTCGGACAGGCGTCTGGGCATCACTATCATGGGATCATCCAGGTTAAGACATAGGCCTGCAGGGTGGTGATCACCCCGACCATGCAGGTGAATATCAGGCTGTGTTTCACGGTAAAGCGGAACAGATCCGACTCTTTACCGACCAGTCCCACCGCCGCACAGGCAATGGCAATGGACTGCGGGGAGATCATTTTCCCGGTCACGCCGCCCGTCGTGTTTGCGGCCACCAGCAGGACGTCCGACACGCCAATCTGCTGGGCCGCCGTGGCCTGCAGTGCGGCAAACAGGGCGTTAGACGAGGTATCGGAACCGGTCAGGAACACCCCCAGCCAGCCGAGGAACGGCGAGAAGAAGGTGAAGGCGTGGCTGGTATGTGCCAGCGCCAGTGCCAGCGTTGATGACAGGCCGGAGTAGTTCGAGATAAACGCGAACGCCAGCACCATGCCGATGGAGTAAATCGGCAGCATCAGCTCTTTTACGGTCGCCGCAAAGGTCTGTACCGCAGCCGCAGGCTTCATGCGCAGCCACACCACGGAAAGAATAGCGGCAAACAGGATGGCGGTCCCGGTGGCGGAGAACCAGTCGAATTTATAGACCGCGGCATACGGCGTGGCGGCGTGCACCACCGGCGGCATACGGGCGACCATCTTGTCGAGGAACGGGACAGAAACGTTAATGACCATGTCGTACAGCGCGCCGCCCGGGGCGAACAGAGCTTTAAACGGCGGGATGCTCCACAGCGTAACCGTGGCGGTCAGGAAGAGGAACGGCGACCAGGCGCGGATCACCTGGCCTGCGGTGTAGCCGGTGCGGGCCAGGGTTTGATCGACCTGCGAGGCGCCCATGTCGGCGAAGCGGAAAATACGAACCGGCTGCCAGCGTTTCAGGAACAGCGTCAGGCAGACCAGAGAAACCAGCGAAGAGATGATGTCCGGCAGCTCCGGGCCAAGGAAGTTCGAGCTGAGGTACTGGGCGATAGCGAACGAACCGCCCGCCACCATCACCGCAGGCCAGGTCTCCTTCACGCCGCGCCAGCCGTCCATAATCGCCATGATCCAGAACAGGACGATAATGGTCAGGAAGGGCAGCTGGCGGCCAACCATCTGGCCGATCTCGAAGCTGTCCAGCCCGGTGACCTGCCCGGCTACCAGAATCGGAATACCCATCGCGCCAAACGCAACCGGAGCGGTGTTCACAATCAGGCACAGACCTGCGGCATAGAGCGGGTTAAAGCCCAGACCCACCAGCAGCGCGGCGGTAATCGCCACCGGTGCGCCAAAACCTGCCGCGCCTTCCAGAAACGCCCCGAAGGAGAAGCCAACAATCAGCATCTGCAGGCGCTGGTCCGGCGTGATGGAGAGAATCGACGAGCGGATAATGTCGAACTGCCCGGTTTTCACCGAGATTTTATAGACAAAGACCGCCGCGATGATGATCCACGCAATCGGCCACAGGCCGTAGAAGAAACCGTAGACGACGGAGGCCAGCGCGCGATCGACCGGCATTTTGTAGAAGAACAGCGCCACCATCAGGGCGATGGCAACGGTGTACGTCGCGGCGAGGTAGCCCTTCAGCTTGAGCTTAATCAGCGCAAAGAAGAAGAACAGGATCGGAAGCGATGCGATCAGGCTCGACAGCCAGATATTTCCAGCCGGGTCGTAGTTTTGTTGCCAGAGGCTCATGCAGGTCTCCTGGGGACCAGACAGCCTGCGCTGCGGGTGAGTCTCCGCTCAACTCTGCGTCACAGGTTGTGTAAAAGTGGTCCTGCCAATGTTGTGTTGTAGGGTTAATGACAATGAATGGTTAACCAGATGTTATGAGCTAGCAATGGTTTTGTGAGCGGAAATAATGGAATTGTGAACCTGGGAAGAAAGAAAAGGGGGATTGGTTGGGCCAATTTGAAGCGGGGTGAGGGCATCAGGCCCCACCCCGGCCCTCTCCCACGGGAGAGGGGGAGGGGAAGAATGGTTAGAACGCGGTCTTACAAAAGCCCGTCATCTCTTTCAGGCCCATTTCGCGGCCAAGCTCGGTCATCGGGTGAACCACCACCAGACCACGGACGCTTTTCTTCAGCTTGCCCATATCAGCCTGTTCTTTTTTGGTGATCGCACGGCGGTGCGGCATGTTCATCAGCTTCTGCGCTTCTTTACTCAGCTTCTGGCCTTTGACTTCGCGCAGGCGCTCGATTTCCGCTTCCAGCTTCGCGGCCTCTTTCTCAAGCTCGGCGTATTTCTCGGCGGAATCGACCAGCGACAGACCCGCCATCTGGTGGCGGATCAGATCCAGGCGGTCGCTCAGGCGTTTAATTTCGTTCTTTTCGACTTCTTTCATGACAAATAACTCTGAAAACGGGGAATTTACAGGGAAGGATACACCAATGTGAGCAGGCTTACTTCTGAAACGCTTTTTTTAAGCTGATTCGGGAAATCAGCTCAGTCAGGGAGAGAACCATCGTGGATCGGACAACCTGTTGATAACGCAGCTTTTGCATCGCGTAGAGCTCAGGGTCGCTGTTATCAAAATGGGGAGCAGGGGGCAGCGCGGTAACGCAGTGCAGCTCGCCGAAGGGCCCCAGAATCTCATCGTCGGTAAAGGTATACTCGTTACCGTCATGATTGAGCTCTTCTCGCAGCGCCATCAACAGCTCCGCATCTTCATACTCTTGTCGGTTCAGCACGCCAAGACCATAAATCAGCTTCAGACGCACGGATAGATCGCCCAGCGGTCCGTCTCCGTCCAGTAACGGTTCTACAGCATATTTTACCGCGTAGTCGTCTTTGCGAAACACCTGAAGCACCAGGATATTCACCGCCTCGGTTAACAGCTCGACGGCGGCAATCAGGAAACTTCGTACGGTTTTGCCAGCATTCAGACGCTCAAGCACACGATTTTCAAAGGCCTGGGTTTGTTCCATTATTGCCTGCATATCTGACAATCTGTAATCAGGGCGCAGGCTAACCTGCGCCGCATTCTGCATCATTTGGTTGCGTTGTATGCGTTAACCGCCTCCGCAACCACGTCGCTGTTGGCGTCCAGACCGGAGATCTGCGCCAGCGCAGCCTGCGCGCCTTTATCATCAATCAGCTGAGCCAGCTCAATCGCCTGTGGGTCCTGCTCGCTGCGGTAGTGCATCGCTGCGGCAATCCCTTTCACCAGGTTGGCGTGCGGCAGGCCGTATTCCAGAGTGCCCAGCAGCGGCTTAATCAGGCGATCGCCCGCGCTCAGCTTACGCAGCGGCTGGCGGCCCACGCGCTCAACGTCATCTTTCAGATACGGGTTTTCAAAGCGACCGAGGATTTTCTGGATGTATGCTGCGTGTTTCTCAGCATCAAAACCGTAGCGTTTGATTAGCACCGCGCCGCTCTCTTCCATTGCCCCTTTTACCACCGCGCGGATCTTCTCATCGAGTATCGCGTCACGAATGGTCTGATGACCGGCCAATTTTCCGAGGTACGCGGTTATAGCATGCCCGGTGTTCAGCGTGAAGAGCTTGCGTTCGACAAATGCCATCAGGTTATCGGTTAATTCCATTCCCGGAATGGTCGGCAGGTCACCTTTAAACTGGGTTTTATCGACGATCCACTCGCTGAAGGTTTCCACGGTCACTTCCAGCGGGTCGTTGGTCGCGGATTCGGAAGGCGGAACGATGCGATCCACGGCGGAATCCACAAAACCCACGTGCGCTTCAACCCAGGCTTTGTCTTCGTCTGCCACCGCGTTAAGAACGTGGCCTTTCAGCTGCGTAGTGCCGCGCACCATGTTTTCACAGGCGATGATGTTCAGCGGGGTGTCGATGCCCTGCGCTTTACGTTTTGCCAGGCCTTTTGCAACCGCAGGGGCGATGCGCTCAAGGACGACCGGACCCACGGCGGTGGTGACCAGATCGACGCTGGCGATCAGGTCAATAACGTCTTCACCGATGCTGCTGACCGCGTTGACGCCGGATACCGTCTCAACCTGCTCGTTTTCGCCCACCACATGGACCTGATAGCTATGACGGGCATTCAGGGCATCCAGGACAACCTGATTCACATCGGCGAATGTCAGAGTAATGCCCGCGTCAGCAAGCAGTTTACCGATAAAACCACGACCGATATTACCTGCGCCAAAATGTAATGCTTTCATAGTGTTAACCTTCATCAATGTTTTTACCCGAGAGGGCTGGGGTGAGGAACGTTTTCCCCCTCACCCTAGCCCTCTCCCCGGAGGGAGAGGGAAGAGAACTTATTTGTTAAGCAGAGCCAGCACTTCTTCCACGCTGGTGGTATTGGCCAGACGCTCAATGACGGATTCATCATCCAGGGCGTTGGTCAGGCTGGTAATCACCTGAATGTGCTCGTTGTTGCGAGCGGCGATACCAATCACCAGACGGGCGATGTCGTCTTCTTCTTCACCGAAGCGCACGCCCTGCGGGTACTGACAGAATACGACGCCGGTTTTCAGGACGCGATCTTTCGCTTCAACCGTTCCGTGCGGCACCGCGATGGATTCGCCCAGGTAGGTTGGCGTCAGTTTTTCGCGTTCCAGCATCGCGTCGACATATTCAGGCTGAACGTAGCCGCCTTTCACCAGCTGCTCACCGGCAAAGCGAATCGCTTCTTCTTTGGTGGCCGCGGTACGACCGAGGAAAATATTCTCCGCACCCAGCTTAAACAGATGAGCATTGCTCTCGTCAAAGCTGTCCTGCAGGCTGGAGCGCACTTTCACTTCGTTGTCTTCGTGACGCTGCGCGGCCACCAGACGTTCGGTCAGGCTGGTGTACAGGCCGCTGTCGAGGAAGTTGGTCAGCGAAATGTGCTGTGCCTGCGGCACCTGGCGCATGGCGCGTTCGGTCAGATCGCGGTGCGTGATGACCAGGTCAACATCCGGCGGCAGGCTGTTAATGGCGCTGTTGGTCACGGAGATGTTGGTCAGGCCCGCATCCTGCACTTTCTTACGCAGCACGCCTGCTCCCATCGCGCTGGAACCCATACCGGCATCACAGGCAACGATGATTTTACGCACGTGGCTCAGGTCGTTAGAGACATCACCTGCTGCCAGTGGGGTCGCGCCTTTGGATTCGGCTTTCATGTCGTGCATACGACGGGTCGCCGCTTCGATGTCATCATCTTCTTTCACCTTGCTGGTTTTCAGCAGGATAGAAGAGACCACGAAGGAGACGGCCATTGCCGCAAAAATAGCCGCGAGGTTCGCGAAGTAAGCGCCTTTTGGCGTCATCGCCAGTACCGCCAGGATAGAACCCGGAGAGGCCGGAGAAACCAGACCGCCGCCCAGCACGCTCAGGGTGAACACGCCGGTCATACCGCCGAGGATAACGGCCAGGATCAGACGCGGGTTCATCAGCACGTACGGGAAGTAAATTTCGTGGATACCGCCCAGGAAGTGAATTATCGCCGCGCCGCCAGCAGACTGTTTAGCGCTGCCACGGCCGAAGAAGATGTACGCCAGCAGAACGCCCATACCTGGACCCGGGTTAGCTTCAATCAGGAAGAAGATAGACTTGCCGAGATCGTGAGACTGCTGGATACCCAGCGGCGAGAAGATGCCGTGGTTGATGGCGTTGTTAAGGAACAGGATTTTCGCCGGTTCAACGAAGATAGACGCCAGCGGCAGCATCTCGTGCGCCACCATGAAGTTAACGCCTGCCGCCAGAATTTTAGACAGCACTTCAACCGCAGGGCCAATGCCGAGGAACGCCAGAATGGCGAGGATCATCCCGATGATGCCCGCAGAGAAGTTATTCACCAGCATTTCGAAGCCGGATTTGATCTTACCATCAACCCAGACGTCGAATTTCTTAATCGCCCAGCCGCCCAGAGGACCGGCAATCATCGCACCGAGGAACATCGGCATATCTGCACCGACGATAACGCCCATGGTTGTGATGGCACCCACTACGCCACCACGGTCACCGCCCACCAGACGACCCCCGGTGAAACCGATGAGCAGCGGCAGGAGATAGGTAATCATTGGGCCAACAAGTTTCGCCAGCGTCTCGTTAGGCAACCACCCTGTCGGAATGAACAATGCGGTGATGATACCCCACGCGATAAACGCGCCGATATTTGGCATCACCATGTTGCTGAGGAAACGACCAAAGCTTTGAACTTTGATCTTGAAATCGGATGACATAAAACACCCCTTCTTCTGTTTACGCTAAGGCTTATGGCCCGAGGTTTATTGTTAATGAGGCGGCAGAGGTAGCCGGGCCCTGTTCTGATGCTGTGAAATCTGGCACTGAATCGTTCAACTGTCCAGACAGTGAAAATTTATGTGATTCATGTCACGTAAATGTAGGGGGTGAGGATATCTATGAGGTGATCTGAATCACAAAAACGATGGGCAAAAAAAATACGATGGCGAGAAAAAAAGCAAAACACACCCTTTTGTGTGATTGTTGTCACGTTTTGTTATGGCGTGTTTGTTTCTGGATTGTGACTGATTTCACAAAATATTTTTATGCAGATTTCTCCCGCTGTGATCGACGGCAAACTCTGCATAGCGATTCAGCGCCAGGATGATATGGCACGACACGATAAGCTAAAAAACCACTTTTTCTGTGTGGTATGGCGAAAAGTTAAAAGGTGGATTACGCTCATATTGTAAGGTTAAGTCTATTATTATTCAGGATATATTTTGACACGCTTATAAACTTGCATGGAGATATTATAAAAACCCATACTCCCCGGCTCGGAAATAATAAGCACAACCCCGTGTTTATAAAAAATTAATTAGGTTGCGTACCGTTTTATTAATTTAATGAGTTGACGTTGTTTAAGTGAGGAGAATATGTTTCTCAACTATTTTGCGCTGGGCGTATTGATTTTTGTATTTCTGGTTCTCTTTTATGGAATCATCGCTATCCATGACATCCCTTATAATATGGCCAAAAAGCGTAACCACCCACATGCCGATGCCATTCATACGGCAGGCTGGATTAGCCTGTTTACGCTTCATGCCATCTGGCCATTCCTGTGGATTTGGGCCACGCTGTACCGTGAAGATCGCGGCTGGGGTATGCAAAACCACATCACAAAGCCTGATGAGGTTCCGGGCATGGATGCGCTGGCCAAACGCGTGGCCGAATTAGAACAAAAGCTGGCCGCGGTAAAGCCTGCTGCTGATAAGACCACGCTGGAGCGCTAATCATGGATCTGTTGATTATTTTGACCTACGTGGCATTTGCCTGGGCCATCTTTAAAATATTCCGAATTCCGGTCAACCAGTGGACGCTTGCCACCGCAACATTAGGCGGCGTATTTATTGTTGCCGGACTTATTCTGTTAATGAACTATAACCACCCGTATACCTTTACGGCGCAAAAAGCGGTTATTTCTATTCCGATTACGCCGCAGGTTACCGGGGTGGTCAGCGAAGTGACAGATAAAAATAACCAGCTAATTAAAAAAGGCGAAGTGTTATTTAAACTTGATCCGGGCCGCTATCAGGCGCGCGTCGACAGACTCCAGGCCGACCTGGTAACCGCGACGCACAATATCGACAATCTGAAAGCGCAGCTGTCGGAAGCGGTTGCCAATACCACGCGCGTCTCCGCTGAGCGCGATCGCCTCTATAAAGATTATCAGCGCTACCTGAAAGGCAGCCAGGCGAAGGTCAATCCGTTCTCTGAAAGCGATATTGATAACGCGCGGCAAAACTATCTGGCGCAGGACGCCATGGTGAAAGGCTCCGTGGCTGAACAGGTGCAGATCCAAAGCCAGTTAGACAGCATGGTGAACGGCGAGCAGTCGCAGATTGCTTCGTTACGCGCCCAGCTTGCCGAAGCCAAATACAACCTGGATCAGACCGTGGTGCGTGCGCCGAGTGATGGTTACATCACCCAGGTGCTGATACGTCCGGGGACCTATGCCGCCGCGCTGCCGCTGCGTCCGGTGATGGTCTTTATCCCAGAACAGAAGCGTCAGATTGTGGCCCAGTTCCGCCAGAACTCGCTGCTGCGTCTGAAGCCGGGCGATGAAGCGGAAGTGGTGTTTAACGCGCTGCCGGGCCAGGTGTTCTCCGGGAAGCTCACCGCAATTCTGCCTGTGGTACCGGGAGGAACCTATCAGGCGCAGGGCGCGCTGCAGTCTCTGACGGTCACACCGGGTACGGATGGCGTGCAGGCCATCATAGAACTGAGCCCTGACGCTGAAGTCGATGCCCTGCCGGACGGTATCTATGCCCAGGTGGCGGTCTATTCGGACCATTTCGCCCACGTCTCGGTGATGCGTAAAGTACTGCTGCGCATGACCAGCTGGATGCACTACCTCTACCTCGA
Organism: Enterobacter vonholyi; assembly: GCF_008364555.1. GTDB lineage: Bacteria > Pseudomonadota > Gammaproteobacteria > Enterobacterales > Enterobacteriaceae > Enterobacter > Enterobacter vonholyi. Next base: position 56,521 of record NZ_VTUC01000009.1, on the reverse strand, counting down.
TCACTAATCCTTCCAGGGCAGGAATGCGACATGCAGACCTGCCCTTTTTTCATCGCTTGATCCATACTGATTTTTTTCCGGCATCAAGGATCAGGCAATGAAACTCATCGGCAGCTATACCAGTCCCTTCGTGCGAAAAATCTCGATTCTCCTGCTGGAGAAGGGGATTGAATTTGAATTCGTTAATGAACAACCCTACAACGCGGAAAACGGCGTCGCGCAGTACAACCCGCTGGGGAAGGTCCCGGCGCTGGTCACGGACGAGGGCGAGTACTGGTTCGATTCCCCGATTATTGCGGAGTATATCGAGCTGCTGGGCGTTGCCCCGGCAATGCTGCCGGCTGACCCAAAAGCGGCGCTGGCGGTGAAGCAAATTGAAGCCCTGGCCGACGGTATTATGGATGCGGCATTAACCTCCGTACGGGAACAGGCAAGGCCCGCTGCCCAGCAGTCGGAAACGGAACTGTTACGCCAGCGGGAAAAAATCAGCCGCAGCCTGGACAGGTGTGAACAGCTTATCCGGGAGGGAAAGATCGACACCGACAGCCTGAACCTGGGGACCATCGCCATCGCCTGCGCGATTGGCTATCTCAACTTCCGCCACGTCTCCCCGGGCTGGTGCGTCGACCGTCCGCTGCTGGTGAAGCTTGCAGACACGCTTTTTAGCCGCGAGAGCTTTGCCCGTACAGAACCGCCAAAGGCTTGACGCGGGTTATAACACTTCGGCGTCGGAGGCGGTACAATCCCTCTACATGTTAACTCCCTCTCCCGTCGGGAGGGGGGAAGATATTTACTCGCCAGGCGCTTTCATGACTACTCATCGTTCGCTGTACAGCCAGATCCCCGCTACCGACCGTCTCCTTCGCGAGCCCCGCATTCATGCTGTTGTTGAGCGCTTCGGCCATACCGCGACGGTGGAAATGTTACGCCTGCTTCAGGACGAAGCCCGCTGCGCGATTCAGGCAGAAAACGCCTTGCCCGACTGGTGCAGTGCGTGGGAGCAGGAAGTTGAACAGCGGCTGGATGAGAAGGTGCAAAGCGCGTTACGCCCGGTGATTAACCTGACCGGTACCGTACTGCATACCAACCTCGGGCGAGCCCAGCAGGCGGAAGAGGCCGTTGCCGCCGTCGTGCAGGCCATGCAAGCGCCTGTAACGCTGGAGTACGATCTGGACGGCGCCGGACGCGGGCATCGCGACCACGCGCTGGCGGAGCTGCTGTGCCAGCTGACCGGTGCGGAAGATGCCTGCATTGTGAATAACAACGCCGCAGCGGTGCTGATGATGCTGGCGGCCACCGCCAGCGGCAAAGAGGTAGTGGTGTCCCGCGGCGAGCTGGTGGAGATTGGCGGAGCGTTTCGTATTCCGGACGTGATGCGCCAGGCGGGCTGTACGCTGCATGAAGTGGGCACCACCAACCGTACCCATGCGAAAGACTATCGCGCGGCGGTAAATGAAAATACTGCCCTGCTGATGAAGGTCCACACCAGCAATTATCATATTGAAGGCTTCACCAAAACGGTTGAAGAGGCGGAGCTGGCGGCGATTGGGCGCGAACTGAACATACCGGTGATTGCCGATCTCGGCAGCGGCTCGCTGGTGGATCTGAGCCTGTACGGGCTGCCAAAAGAGCCGATGCCGCAGGAGATGATTGCGGCGGGCGTTAGCCTGGTCAGCTTTTCCGGCGACAAACTGCTGGGCGGGCCGCAGGCCGGGATTATCGTCGGCAAGCGCGAGCTGATTGCGCAGCTGCAGCAGCATCCGCTCAAGCGCGCCTTGCGCGCCGATAAAATGACGCTTGCCGCGCTGGAGGCGACGCTGCGGCTCTATCTCCACCCGGAAAAACTGGCCGACCGCCTGCCCACGCTGCGCCTGTTAAGCCGTGATGCCGCCTCGATTCGCGCCCAGGCCGAACTTCTGCTGCCGCGCATAGCCGCGCACTACTCTGATTTTGACGTTCGCATTGAGCCCTGCCAGTCGCAGATTGGCAGCGGTTCGCTGCCGGTGGACAGGCTGCCGAGTGAAGCGCTGACGTTCACCCCGCGCGACGGGCGCGGCAGCCACCTTGAAGCCCTGTCGTCGCGCTGGCGTAATTTGTCGACGCCGGTGATCGGGCGGATTTACGATGGCCGGATGTGGCTGGATCTGCGCTGCCTTGAAGATGAAGAGCGATTTCTGGAGATGTTGTTGAAATGATTATTGCCACCGCCGGTCACGTTGACCACGGAAAAACCACGTTACTGCAGGCCATTACCGGCGTAAACGCCGACCGCCTGCCGGAAGAGAAAAAGCGCGGTATGACCATCGATCTGGGCTATGCCTACTGGCCCCAGCCTGATGGCCGCGTGCTGGGCTTTATTGATGTGCCGGGGCATGAAAAGTTTCTGTCCAACATGCTGGCGGGCGTGGGCGGCATCGATCATGCCCTGCTGGTGGTGGCCTGCGATGACGGCGTGATGGCGCAAACCCGCGAGCACCTGGCGATCCTGCAGCTGACCGATAACCCGCAGCTGACCGTGGCGCTGACCAAAGCCGATCGCGTGGATGACGCACGCGTCAGCGAGGTGCGCGAAACGGTACAGGCGACCTTGCGGGAGTATGGTTTTTCCGATGCACCGCTATTTGTCACCGTGGCGACGGAAGGGCGCGGTATCGACGAACTTCGCCACCATTTACAGCACCTTTCATCACGCACTCACGCCAGCCATCATCGTTTCCGCCTGGCCATTGATCGGGCGTTTACCGTGAAAGGCGCGGGACTGGTGGTGACTGGTACGGCGCTGAGCGGCGAAGTGAACGTCGGTGATACGCTCTGGCTGACGGGCGTGAACAAACCGATGCGCGTGCGCGGCTTACATGCGCAAAACCAGCCCGCAGACCGCGCCCACGCCGGGCAGCGTATCGCGCTGAACATTGCCGGGGATGCGGAAAAAGAGCAGCTTAATCGCGGCGACTGGCTGCTGGCCGATGCCCCGCCGGAACCGTCTGAACGCGTGATTGTCTCCCTGCAGACACTCATGCCGCTGACTCAATGGCAGCCGCTGCATATTCACCACGCGGCCAGCCATATCACCGGGCGCGTGTCGCTGCTGGAAAACGATCTCGCCGAGCTGGTATTCGATTCACCGCTCTGGCTGGCAGACAACGATCGTCTGGTTCTGCGTGACATTTCTGCAAGGGAAACGCTTGCCGGGGCGCGCGTGGTGGCGCTTAACCCACCCCGACGCGGCAAGCGTAAGCCGGAATATCTGCAGTGGCTGGCCGCGCTGGCGCAGGCCAGAGAGAATAACGCCGCGCTGCGGGTACACCTCGATCGCGGAGCGGTGAGCCTGCGTGATTTTGCATGGGCACGCCAGCTGAGCGGGGAAGGCTTACGGCAGCTGACTCAGGAGCCGGGCTTTATTCAGGCTGGAGACAGCCTGCTCAATGCCCCGGTTGCTGCGCAATGGCAGCGTAAGATACTGAACACGCTTGCGACTTACCACGAACAGCATCAGGACGAGCCTGGCCCGGGCCGTGAGCGTCTGCGGCGCATGGCGCTGCCGATGGAAGACGATGCGCTGGTGCTGCTGCTGATTGAAAACATGCGCGAAAGCGGGGCGATCAAAAGCCACCACGGCTGGCTGCATCTGCCGGATCACAAGGCCGGGTTCACCGCCGAGCAAGAGGCCATATGGCAAAAAGCCGCCCCGATGTTTGGCGATGAGCCGTGGTGGGTTCGGGATCTGGCCCGCGAAACGAATACCGAAGAGCAGCTGATGCGGCAGGTGTTGCGCCATGCGGCGCAGCAGGGGCTAATAGTCGCGATCGTGAAAGATCGTTATTACCGTAACGATCGTATTGTGGCGTTTGCCAACCTGATCCGCGAGCTGGATCAGGCGCGCGGCTCGACCTGCGCAGCGGATTTCCGCGATCGGCTGAACGTGGGGCGCAAGCTGGCGATCCAGATCCTGGAATACTTCAACCGCATCGGCTTTACCCGCCGTCGCGGTAACGATCATTTATTACGCGATTCGTTATTATTTCCTGAAACTCCGTGACCCCCGTCGTAAACGCCGTTATCGGTTGGCGAGAAAATCGCCAGCCGGAACTACCCTTGTTGTACACCAACAGCAAGGAGACGGTCATGACAAACAATCCTCCCTCATCGCGTATCCAGCCCGGCGAGTATGGTTTTCCCCTCAAGCTGAAGCCTCGTTATGACAACTTTATTGGCGGCGACTGGGTAGCTCCCGTCGACGGCGAATACTATTCCAACCTTACTCCCGTTACCGGCCAGCCGCTGTGCGAAATTGCCAGCTCCGGCAAGCGTGATATCGACCTGGCGCTGGATGCGGCGCACAAAGCGAAAGAAAAATGGGCTCACACCTCCGTGCAGGACCGGGCGGCGATCCTGTTCAAAATCGCCGATCGGATGGAGCAGAATCTGGAGCTGCTGGCGACGGCTGAAACCTGGGATAACGGCAAGCCGATACGGGAAACGATGGCGGCAGACGTGCCGCTGGCCATTGACCACTTCCGCTATTTTGCTTCCTGCATTCGCGCTCAGGAGGGAGGAATAAGCGAGGTAGACAGCGATACCGTGGCGTATCACTTCCACGAACCGCTGGGCGTCGTTGGGCAAATCATACCGTGGAACTTCCCGCTGCTGATGGCGAGCTGGAAAATGGCGCCCGCGCTGGCGGCGGGAAACTGCATTGTGCTGAAACCGGCGCGTCTGACCCCTCTCTCGGTGCTGCTGCTGATGGAAATCGTTGGCGATCTTTTGCCGCCGGGCGTGATTAACGTGGTTAACGGCGCGGGCGGGGAGATAGGGGAATATCTGGCTACCTCAAAACGGATCGCCAAAGTGGCGTTTACCGGGTCGACGGAGGTGGGCCAGCAGATCATGCAGTACGCCACGCAGAACATTATCCCGGTGACCCTCGAGCTGGGCGGGAAATCCCCGAACATCTTCTTCGCAGACGTAATGGAGGAAGAGGATGCCTTCTTCGATAAAGCCCTGGAAGGGTTTGCGCTGTTTGCGTTTAACCAGGGCGAAGTCTGCACTTGCCCAAGCCGTGCGCTGGTACAAGAGTCCATCTACGAGCGCTTTATGGAGCGGGCGATTCGGCGCGTTGAGTCTATCCGCAGCGGTAACCCGCTTGATAACGCCACGCAGATGGGGGCGCAGGTCTCGCATGGACAGCTGGAAACTATCCTCAACTACATCGACATCGGCAAGAAAGAGGGGGCGGATATTCTCACCGGCGGGCGTCGTAAGGTACTCGGTGGGGATCTGCAGGACGGGTATTATCTGGAGCCGACGATCCTGTTCGGTCAAAACAACATGCGCGTCTTCCAGGAAGAAATTTTCGGACCGGTACTGGCCGTGACCACCTTCAAAACGATGGAGGAGGCGCTGGAGATTGCCAACGACACGCCGTATGGCCTGGGAGCAGGCGTCTGGAGCCGCAACGGTAATCTGGCCTATAAAATGGGCAGAGGCATTAAGGCCGGGCGCGTATGGACCAACTGCTACCACGCCTATCCTGCGCACGCGGCATTTGGCGGTTATAAGCAATCGGGCATCGGGCGTGAAACCCACAAGATGATGCTGGAGCATTATCAGCAGACGAAATGTTTGCTGGTCAGCTACTCCGATAAGCCGTTGGGGCTGTTCTAATCACCCAGCTCAGGCCGTCCATGCACGGCCTGAGCAATTTGCTGGCGCAGGCAGTTCAGAACCCCATCCAGTACGTATTGCACGCGCCAGGGCTGGTATTCGCGTTTGCGGAAGATGGCCGTCAGATCGAGCCACCACTCTTCCTGATGCGGGAAGCAGGGGACCAGCATCCCTTGCGTTAATTCTTTTTTCAGACTTTCTTTTGGTGCAAAAACAATCCCAAGATTATTTCTTGCCAGCTCCAGAGCCGTCTGCGTATTGTCGCAAATATAATTACCGGTCACCCGGTAGTCATGCACGTCATCACTGCCATGCACTCGGAAACGCCAGATGTTGGCATCATCAACCAGCATGGAATCAATGAGAATACAGGAGTGATTAATTAAATCTTCCGGTCCCGTTAACGGGTGTTTATTTAAATATTCCACGGTTGCGAAGGCCGTAACGGAATATTGTGTCAGAACGCTGGCAACCAGACTTTCGTCTTTTGGCTGCGCATAAGTAATTAAAATGTCGCAGTCATCCGGAAAGGAAACGCCTTCTGAAAATTCATTCCGGTCCAGGTTGTAGGTTTTCAAAGAGATGCGAATGTCACCGATGTCTTCTATCTGATGGATCACGTGTCGCGCCAGGTAGGTCACGATGCCGGTTGGGGCATAGATCGTCACTTTTCCGCGCTTTTCGTGCTTATAATCCGCAATGAAATTCACAAGCTGGCTGTTCTTATCCAGTGTTGCATTAACGTAAGGGAGCAACGCTTCACCAAACTGGGTCAGGGCAAGCTGGCGCGTGGTGCGCTCAAAAACCTTGAGTCCAACCCGCGTTTCAAAATCAGACAGATATTTACTGACGTTGGCCTGCGCCATGCCCAGCAGGGCGGCGGCATCACCAATGCTGTGGGTGGCTGCAATGACGGAGATAATTTTTAATTCGCGTGGCTTTAGCTGTAATGTACTCATCATGCACACCCATCTATATGATTTTATATATAATATTATATAAACCGCAGCGTTGCATTGGCAATTTTGTAACCATTATTATGCGCCTCGCTTGTTTGGCATTTAAATGGATTACATAGAATGACTATTAAATACAATTTACTCATCGCTGCCACGTTATTTGCATCAACGTCTGCCATGGCTGGTGATTTTTCACTTGGAGCGGGGGCTGTATTTAATGAGTCTCCTTACAGAGGCTATAACGAAAATACTACCGCAGTACCGTTAATTAGCTACGAAGGCGATCGCTTTTATGTTCGCCAGACCACGGGTGGATGGATCCTGTGGAAAGAAGCAAAAAATGAACTCAGCCTGACCGCAACCTGGATGCCACTGCATTTCGATCCTGATGACAACGACGACCATCAGATGAAGCAGCTTGATGAGCGTAAAGCATCTGCATTCCTCGGCGGGGCGTACTACCGCCACGAAAGCTGGGGGTCGCTGAAAGTGGCCGTTTCTGGCGATGCGATGGATGAAAGCGGCGGCGTGGTGGGCGAGGTATCGTACTTCCGTCCGATCAAAATGGAGCGCCTGACCCTGACACCTACTGTTGGTGTTTTCTATAGCGACGAAAGCTATAACGACTACTACTACGGCGTATCCGGCAGCGAGTCTCGCCGCTCCGGACTGGATCAATACACCGCTGGCGACAGTTGGACGCCATACGTTGGCCTCGCGGCTAAATATCAGTTAACCCAGAATCTGTACCTCAACGCCAGCGCGATTTACACCGTGTTGCCTGACGACGTGAAGAACAGCCCGATGATCGACCGCGATGACAGCTTCGCGCTGATGACCGGCCTGACCTGGCGTTTCTGATGCGGTAAAGCCGGGGGGCAGGTTCGCCTTACCCGGCCTACGATCGTGCCTGTCGAGCAGTTCCTGCTGCATATCCGGGATCTGAATCGGCCAGCATATGCCTCTCTACTGCTCCGCAATGGGCAAGATCTACATGGCGTTGAGATCCAACCTTTGACGCGGAACACCATCACTGAACTGAGCGCCATGTATGATGAGCTGGTGTTTGATATCCACGGCCGCGTTCCGTATGCGATCTCAAAAGAGCTGGGTTTTAACGTACGAGAGGCGTAACAGATGAACCGATTTATCATGGCTGATGCGGAAAAATGCATCGGGTGCCGCACCTGTGAAGCGGCCTGTGCGGTCGCGCATCAGGATGACTTCACCGCAGAGGCTTTTACCTCTCGCCTGCGGGTGGTGAAGGGGGACGCCTACACTACGGCTGTGGGTTGCCATCAGTGCGAGGACGCCCCCTGTGCCAATGTCTGCCCAACCCATGCCATCAGACGTACGGCAGGCGCCTGGCTTGTTGAGCAGACGCGCTGTATTGGCTGTAAAAGCTGCATGGTCGCCTGTCCGTTTGGGGCGATGCAGGTACGGCTGGAGGGAAACAGGCCACAAGCGCTGAAATGTGATTTATGTGTGCAGCGCGAAGGCGGACCGGCCTGCGTGGAGGCCTGTCCAACCCACGCGCTGCGCTGCGTTGATCCTGCCAGTATTCGGGCTGAAAAGCTTACTGCATTTTATTGAAATTCCACGTAAACGTCAGGCTGTAGCGCCAGTCTCTGTTGCGACTGTCTGTCGGAACATCCCCGACGGGTCTTGCCGCCTCAACCGTGATGCTATAGTGGCGGGTATCGCCTACCATCACGCCGGCCGCCACTGACCCGAGCCGCTGATGAGGCAAGCCGGAGGTGTTAAACCAGGTTTGCGCGGTATCGGCCAGGATGTAGGGCTGGATAGTGGCAAGCCAGGTGCTCTCTTTTCGCATCTGGATATAGCGCAGTTCTACCTGCCCGCCGTAGCCGTAGTCACCGCTTGCTTCACTGTCCTGATATCCTCGGCCAAACCGCTGGGCTCCGAAACTAACGCGTTCGGGTTCTGGCAACGTGTTGTTTGACCAGCCCCCCTCCCAGGACGTTGATAGCCGCCATTTATCGGCAAACAGCCAGGCAGCGTCCAGATAGCTTTTCGTGAGCGTAAAATTAATATCGGGCCTGGGGGCCGAGACGATATCGGCACCCATCGCATCAATACCCTGACGAACGTTAAGTCGGCCGCTGATGCTGGCCGTTGTGAATTGATGTGCACCATTAATGCCGACTTCCAGGGCGGGATAACGCGCGTGCTGGTTGACAGAGTCAAGGCTATAGGTTTTTCCTTGCAGTCTGGCCTGCAGGGCATAATCATCCTGGCGGTCGGTGTAATCAAAACCGCTGGTCAGATTAATTTGTGATTTTTGCGTCAGCAGCAGGGGATAGCCAAACGTCACGCCGCCGTTGTATTGCGTTGTTTTTTGCTTCGAATCGACGCTGATATTATTCGGCAAAGAGAGCAGGGGAGAAAAATCTCGCGGCTCTTCATGGTAATAGCTGCCTTTGAGCTGCATCGTCAGCCCTTCATCGTTTAAAAACTGCTGCCAGTTGAGCCCGACATAGTTTTTTCGCGTGTTGCTATCTAACGGCACAAGCGTGGCCACGCCAAGCTGATCGCCATAGCTTGTCATGTTGCTGAGTGTGCCGTTCAGCATCATTAAATCTTGCCCTTTACGGGTATCGATTGTCGAGGCGATATTCCAGCTCCGCTCCTGGTTGCCGGTTATTTGCATCGCCGCCGCGCCATAGATATTGGTTGGCAACTGCGCGTTAGCCGTAACCGGAACGTTCGGGGTGCGCGTCATCAGCTGGCTGTAGCGATCGAACGTATCCTGTGAAAGCGGTTTTTCCGCCATGATTTTTTCGGACAGACGTTTAAGACGTTCAGCGATGTGGGGGTTATTACTGGTGATGTCGCTATGAGCGACATAGCCTTCAACCAGAACAATTTTAATATTGCCCTGCTGGAAATTATTATCGGGCAGCCAGGCATAGGAGAGCGGAAAACCGTCAGCCTTGTAGCGCGCCGTAATATCGTTTACCAGCCCCGTGAGCGTTTTTAGCGGCACGGTTTTTCCGGCGTAAGGTCTGAAGGGATGAAGTAATTCCTTCAAGGGATAACGCGTGCCGCCAATAAACTGAATGTGATTAATGGTAATGGGCGTTTCAGGCGTCAGCGTTGACTTCGGTTTTTCTATTTTGACGGTCGGCTGTTGAACGGCTTCAGTCTGTTCGGGGGCAACGTTACGAGAAACTTGCGCCGGGTTATCGGGGTTAATAATAGAGGGCAGAGTATCGGCGCGGGCCATGCTCAGCACAACCAGCCCCGTCAGCGAAAAAAGGAAGTGGTGTTTCATTGCGCAATCCCTGTTCGTCATCCCCGGTTGGGGTAAGTGTCGCTGAATAAAGCGCCCCTGAACCAGGGGCGCAGACAGGCAATAAAAGGATTACTGTTTTGGCGTCAGTAGGCTCGAGGTTAACGTGTTGAGCCCGTTAATCGGGTTTGTCGTAGATGTGTTTTGGGTTGTGCCTGCATTGGCCGTTACACCCGCAGTCAGCGTATTGAGGGTGGTATTGACTGTTGTGCTCAGGCTATTGTTTGTGGCTGTTACATTGGCATCGGCCGTCAGAGATCCTGAGCCGCTGCCTCCGGTGGTTGATGTGGGTTTCACTAGCGTACCGCTATCCGTGACCGTCTGGCCGACATTTTGAACGACCTGACCGACACCGCTAAGCCCGCTATTGCTGCTGCTAATGTTGGTCCCCACGCCGCTGACGGTGCCACCCACCTGAGTCAGCAGACCGTTGACCGGTGTGCCGAGACCCGTTGTGGTGCCTACGGTTTGCGTCACGCCTTGTACTCCGCCCAGCGTCTTGTTAGCCAGGGTCGTGGTATCGGTTGTTACCTGAGTGACTGCGGGGCTGCTTACCGTGTTGGTGAGACCCGTGCCGGTGTTACTGACCAGTTGCCCGGTACTGTTTACCACGCTGCCCGTCAGGCCGGTTACGCCGCTGACCGGTGTTCCGGAAGTGGAACTCGCCAGACCCGTGCCTACCGTTGAAACGGTATTGCCGAGGGAGGTGACCGACGTGGTCACGCCTTTAACCGTTGTACCCACACCATTCGGGTTGTTTGGATCGCCAACGCCAGTCGTAACGCCTGTCCCCACGGTGGACACGGCACTGCCAACACCGCTGACGGTGGTTGAAACGGTTGACGTGACGGGATTATTTGTTGGAAGCTGGCTTCCGAGGCCATCCACAGTGGATCCGACGCTGGTCACGGTTTCACCAGCATCACCCAGTATCGTATTTACGCCTGCGGTAGTTGTTCCTCCACTGCCCCCTGAGCCTGAGCCTGAGCCTGAGCCTGAGCCTGAGCCTGAACCAGAACCCGTTCCGCCACCAGCGCCTGTCCCGGTACCTGAACCCGTTCCGGTGCCCGATCCGTTGCTGCCCGAACCGCCATTGCTCGCGGTTGTGCCACTTCCATCATCTGAGCCGCTGCTGCTTCCCGTTGCAGGGTTATTTTTGGCTGTTGAGTGAGATCCGCCACCGCTTCCACTACAGGCAGAAAGAGAGAACGCGAGCAGTACCGCAACAGCAATAGCGCTGATGCGACTAACATTATTAGGTAGCATATGAATACTCCACGCAAAAGAACGCCGAGCGGCGTATTAGTGAGTATATGCAGTATTTTTAAATATGCATGAAAGTGGCTGAATAAGGTATTTTTCTTCGGTGTAGGTGGTTATTTAAAATAACAATAAGTTAGGGGGTTTAATCGGTGCTTAATTATTGAGAGAGTAGTTAGCGGGCGTAAATTAAAGGAATATTCCTAAGAAAACTCAATGGGGATGATAAATGAAACGCTACAGGATATATCCTTATTGTAAGATTCAGATCACGGAAAAATAAGGCTCTTCATTTGAAGAGCCTAATTATTTAACAATTGCCTTCGAGCCAGGCTTTTTCGATTTCTTCGGCGAGAATTTTAACCCCCGCTTCGATTTTTTCCGGGTCGGGGACGTAGTTCATGCGCATGCACTGATGGGTATGCGGCCATGGCTTATCCAGTCCCGGGAAGAAATAATCGCCCGGAACCATCAGTACGCCGCGCTTTTTAAGGCGCTGGTAGAGCAGTTCGGTAGTGATAGGCAAATCCTTAAACCACAGCCAAAGGAAAATCGCTCCTTCAGGCTTGTGGATCAGGCAGCGTTCTTCCGGCAAATAGCGGCGAATTGTCGCGATTGTTTCCTGAACTCGCTGGTAATAGAAAGGCTTAATCACGTCATTCGACAGACGAAGCAGATCCTTGCGTTTGATCATCTCGCACATCATCGCCGGGCCAATGCCGCCCGGTGAAAGGCTGATAATACCGTTCATATTGGTAATGGCGGTGATGATTTTCTCATTGGCGATGATGATGCCGCAGCGGCTGCCCGGCAGGCCCAGCTTAGAGAGGCTCATGCACAGGACAATGTTCGGGTTCCACAGCGGACGTGCTTCGCTGAAGATAATGCCCGGGAACGGTACGCCGTAGGCGTTATCGATTACCAGCGGAATGCCGTGCTGATTTGCCAGTGCATCCAGCTTCATCAGTTCGTCATCGGTGATCACATTGCCCGTTGGGTTAGTCGGGCGCGATACGCAGATCATGCCCGTCTCTTCACCAATATGCAGGTGTTCAAAATCGACGTGATATTTGAACTGGCCTTCCGGCAGCAGCTCGATGTTCGGGCGCGCGGAGACGAACAGATCCTCTTCCAGGCCGGAATCGGCATAGCCGATATACTCCGGCGCCAGCGGGAACAGCACTTTTTTGGTGGTGCCGTCGGCGCGACGCCCTGCGAACAGGTTAAACAAGTAGAAAAATGCGCTCTGGCTGCCGTTTGTTAGTGCAATATTCTGTGGTTCGATATCCCAGCCCAGCTCGTCACGCAGCATTTCGGCGAGGAGTGCCAGCAGTTCGGTTTTACCCTGCGGGCCGTCGTAATTGCAAAGCGCATCGGTTGCTTTGCCGCTTTCCAGCATCTGAGCGAGCAGCGTCTGGAAATAGGTCGTCATCTCCGGAATTTGAGCCGGGTTTCCGCCGCCGAGCATGATTGCGCCCGGTGTGCGCAGCCCGTCGTTGAGGTCCTCCATCAGGCGAGTAATGCCTGAATGGCGGGTAAATTTGTCGCCGAAAAGTGAAAACGTCATAGCAGGTGATCTGTCGAGCTTATTTTGAAAGTGGGTAACCATAACGCTAGCACCGTGTTGGTGCAAATCGGGTGGTGTGGTCGGATTTGTTGTTTTATAGGGCGGGAGTGGGTTTGTGTAGTGAATAGTTCTGGAGCTCCTCCCCTCTCCCCATGGGGAGAGGGTTAGGGTGAGGGGTATGATCTACTGATTCCCCGCCCAGACGACCATCACCTTATCGCCATCATGTTCACGTACGAAGCCATACCCCTCTTTCAGCGACAGCGTGGTTTGTTTGCCTTCACCAATCGCCGGGTGGCGGGCGCGGAACTGACCCAGCGTTTGCCAGTGGGCGACGGTTAAGGCCTGCTTGCCCGTGACGTCCTGCCAGTTCATATCCGAGCGGGTGCCCTGCAGCGGGTCGGAGCCTGTCGGCCCGAATGGACGCTCGGACTCATCCCCGTAATAGATTTGCACGCTGCCCGGTGCCAGCAGAAGCAGCTCCGCCGCGCGCGGGCCCCCTTCTCGGAACAGACGAGTATCGTGGGATGAGAGATAGCTCAGCACGTTGAAGCTTTGCAGCTTCTCCGCCATCTGCTGCCAGGTGAGATCCATATCGGCCAGACAATCCACCGCTTTTGCCGCCTGTTCCTGATAATCAAAGTTGATCATCGCATCGAAGCCGTGGCGGTAATAATCGCTCTGCATGACGCCGTGGCCCCAGGATTCCCCGGTCATCCAGAACGGTGCGTTGTCGAGCTTTTTATCCGGGTGAGCGCCTTTCCAGGCAGCCAGTGCCTGGCTTGCCTGGTCTTTCAGCTGTTTCCAGGCCGCAAGCTCAACGTGTTTCGCCGTATCCACCCGGAAACCGTCGATGCCGTAGTCACGTACCCACTGGCTGAGCCAGTGGGTCAGGTAGTCGCGCGGGGTATAGCCCGGAATAGCTTTCGCGTGGGTATCGGGCTTGTGTTGATAGAAATTGGGTAACCCGGAAGGGACGGTGGATTCCGTTTTCAGGTCGGGCAAGAACGCCAGCGACATCGTTAAATCGTCGAAGCCGGGATTATCGTAATCACCGATGTCGGTACGGATCCATTTCTTACCCCACCATTTTTCCCATGCGGCCTTGTCGCTGAAGTTGATGTAGTCGTTGAAGCTATGCCAGCTTTGTCCCGCGCCCGGCTTCCAGTCCGTCCAGCGTTCTCCCAGCGTCTTTTTAAGTACATCACCCTGCAGGTACAGGGCTCCAAACTGATACTCCTGCATGTCTGCCAGCGTGGCATAGCCAGCGTGGTTCATAACGATATCGAACAGAATGCGGATCCCGCGCTTGTGCGCTTCGTCGACAAGATGGCGTAAATCATCTTCGGTGCCCATGTTGGCGTCGAGTTTTGTCCAGTCCTGGGTGTAGTAGCCGTGATAGGCGTAGTGAGGAAAATCTCCTTTGGTGCCACCGCCGACCCAGCCGTGGATCTGCTCAAGCGGGGAGCTTATCCAGAGCGCGTTCACTCCCAGCTGCTGCAGGTAGTCGAGCTTGCCGGCGAGTCCCTTGAGGTCACCACCGTGGAAGGTGCCTATCTCCTGCATACCGTCTTTATGGCGACCGTAGCTGTTGTCGTTACCCGGGTCACCATTCGCATAGCGGTCGGTCAGCACAAAATAGACGGTGGCATTTTGCCAGCTAAACGGCGCAGGCCTGTCGGTTTCGGCGCGCTCAAGCAGCAGCAGGCCGTTACTGTTGACGGCTGGCTGCAGAGTGATGTTTCCATTCTGCACCGTCGCCGTCTGTTTACTGTAGTAGTCGCGCACGACGGAGCCTTCCGGGAAGGTATGGCTGACGTCCAGCGTCAGCGGCTTACCGTCCCACTTCGGACACTGACGGATGACGTTTGCAACCGGCTGTTCTGCGGCGCTCTGAATCGTCAGCAGCAGGGTGGGCGTGCCGGAGCGGGTATCAATCCGCATCTGGTATTCACCGTCGCGGAAAAGGCGCCACTGCGGCGGCGTGCCGTCACAGGGCTTGAGCGACAGCATCTCATTGAGTTTTATCGCGCCTGTAGGCTGCCAGCACGTCTTGTCAAAACTCAGCGTAAGAGGACGCGTACCCTTCGCAAGCTTTGCCTGGCTGGTGAAGACCCCGGTGCCTTCGGCGCTAAATGCGCTAAACCTTGGCGATGACCAGTCGGCATGCGCCAGTGCGGGTAACATCAGAAAGGCTAATGCGGTACGTTTCATTCCTTTTTCCTGTCGCGGCATTTTTGACCAGTGTGCCATCAGACAAGGGGCAAAAACTCATCCCCTGTCGCTTTCCGCCAGGAGGATGCGTGAGGATGAGTGATCTCGCGCAAAATTAGGCAGTTATCTGCGATAGCGCACACAGTTTTTGTGGAATGATGTTTTTATGAGCAAGTTTCAGGTGACATAGTTTCGGAATTGGACTATTTCTATACGTGCTCTTGAAGTCTATTTTTGATATGATTTGAGATTCCGCTCTCAAATTTGTGAAAAAAATAAGGTGTTAGGATGATTACATCCGACCAGGAGACCTAATGATATCGACTCCCATTCGACGATATGGGGCTGCGATACTCATGTTACTCACCACGGCATTTTCGGGTGAGGTGCTTGCGAAGACGCACACGGATACAACGAGTAAGAAAGCCCACGTAATAAAGACGACAAGTAGTAAGGTTAGCAGTAAACAAGAGTATTCTCGCAATAGTGCAAAGAGTAGTTCACTTCCTGATTTGCGAAAATACCCTTCCGGAACACCAAGGAAAAAAGCGTTTCTCCGGACGGTAATGCCTTACATCACGAGTCAAAATGCCGCGATTACTGCGGATCGTAACTGGCTGATTTCCAAACAGTACGATAGCCGCTGGTCGCCATCCGAGCGCGCGCGTCTGAAGGATATCACCAAGCGCTACAAGCTGAGCTGGAACGGTAACACGCGTCGTGTGCCGTGGAATGCTCTCCTTGAGCGTGTGGATATCATCCCAGGCAGTATGGTTGCGACCATGGCTGCAGCCGAAAGCGGCTGGGGGACTTCTAAGCTTGCGCGTAGCAACAACAACCTTTTCGGCATGAAATGCGTGAAAGGCCGTTGTACTAATGCGCCGGGCAAGGTGAAAGGCTATTCGCAGTTTGAATCCGTGAAAGATTCCGTTAGCGCCTATGTGGTGAATCTGAACACGCACCCGGCCTACTCATCGTTCCGTAAATCACGCGCTCAGCTGCGTAAAGCGGACCAGGAAGTGACGGCCAGTACGATGATCCACAAACTGAAAGGGTATTCGACGAAGGGACAGAGCTATAACAACTATCTGTTTGCTATGTACCAGGATAACCAGCGCTTAATCGCCGCTCATATGTAATCGCAAAAAAACGCCTTCCACTGGAAGGCGTTTTCTTTTCTAGATCAGCACCTCGCTGTGGCGATCCCGATACTCTTTCGGCGTGGTGTCATACTCTTTGCGAAACACCGAATAAAAATATTGCAGCGACGGGTAACCGCACATCTGCGAGATTTCGTTGATCGACAGCGATGTGGAGATGAGCAGGCTGCGTGCTTTCTCCAGCTTTTCAGCATGGATGACGGCATGAATAGTTTCGCCCACCTCTTCTTTAAAACGCTTCTCCAGATTCGAACGCGAAATACCCACCGAATCCAGCACCTGATCGACCTTAATCCCTTTGCAGGCGTGGTTGCGAATATAGTGCATGGCCTGAATAACGGCCGGGTCGCTTAAGGAGCGATAATCGGTTGAACGACGTTCTACGACGCGAACAGGAGGCACCAGCAGGCGCTGAAGTGGCAGTGATTCTTTATCGAGCAGGCGATGCAGCAGCTTCGCCGCCTGATAGCCCATCTGACGCGTGCCCTGAGCAACGGAGGAAAGCGCCACGCGGGACAGATAGCGGGTCAGTTCTTCATTATCAATGCCAATCACGCACAGCTTTTCGGGCACCGGAATATGTAAGTGTTCGCAGACCTGCAGCACGTGGCGCGCACGCGCGTCCGTCACGGCAATGATACCGGTTTGTGGTGGCAGCGTTTGCAGCCAGTCAGCGAGGCGGTTTTGCGCGTGCTGCCAGTTTTCCGGCGCGGTTTCCAGCCCCTGATAGACCACGCCGCGATACTTCTCCTGCGCGACCAGCTGGCAAAACGCGTGTTCACGCTCAACGGCCCAGCGCTTGCCGCTGGTGGCGGGTAGGCCGTAAAACGCAAAGCGGTGGACGCCTTTCTCTTTTAAATGGAGAAACGCGGCCTCGACCAGGGCATGGTTATCGGTGGCAATATAGTGAACCGGAGGATAGTGTTCGGGCGAATGGTAGGAGCCGCCGACGCCCACAATCGGAACGTCGACGTCGGTCAGCAACTGTTCGATGACGGGGTCGTCATAGTCGGCGATGACGCCATCGCCCAGCCAGTCTTTGATGTTCTCCAGACGGGTGCGGAAATCTTCTTCAATAAAAATATCCCATTCGGATTGCGACGCCTGCAAATATTCACCCACGCCTTCCACCACCTGACGGTCGTAGGCTTTGTTGGCATTGAATAACAACGTAATGCGGTGACGCTTTTCAAACATGGCTCACTTCCTAATTAAGTCACAATACCGTTATCAGGCCCGTCGCTTGGTGGCCGAATCCATCCAGACTGCCAGTAAAAGAATTGCTCCCTTGACGATATACTGCCAAAACGTCGGGACGTCCATCATACTCATCCCGTTATCCAACGACGCCATAATAAATGCCCCCATGACCGCGCCCGCCACGCTACCGATACCCCCTGCGAGGCTGGTACCGCCAATGACGCAGGCGGCGATAGCATCCAGCTCTGCGATGTTACCGGCGGAGGGAGAGCCGGCGCCCAGTCTTGAGCTGAGGATCAGCCCGGCGATAGCGACCATCAGACCGTTAATGGCGAAGACCGCGAGTTTGGTGCGTTCGACGTTAATACCTGAAAGCCGAGCAGCCTCAAGGTTGCCGCCGATGGCATAAATACGGCGGCCAAACGCGGTGCGCGTGGCCATAAACATGCCGCCCAGCAGTAAAAGCGCCAGCAGCAGGACGGGGGTCGGGACTCCGCGATAGTCGTTTAAAAGCCAGATGGCGCCCAGCACAATGACCGCCGTGAGCGCCTGACGCCCCACCACCGACGTTGACGCCGGAGAAGCGAGCCCCAGCGCCTGACGGCGCATGCGTCCACGCCACTGCCATGCGACAAACGCCAGCAATCCCACCACGCCGATAGTAAAGCCTATGCTGTCTGAGAGGTAACTCTGGCCAATCTGCGACATGGCTGCACTGGTCGGGGAGACGGTGGTGCCGTTAGTGATGCCGATTAAGATTCCGCGGAAGGCCAGCATCCCCGCCAGGGTGACAATGAACGACGGCACTTTACGATAGGCTACCCACCAGCCGTTCCAGGCCCCCAGAACCAGACCCAGCACCAGCGTGACCGCCACGGTCAGCGGTAGCGGCCAGCCGAGCCATACGTCAAAAATCGCCGCCACGCCGCCGAGAAGTCCCATCATCGACCCGACCGACAGATCGATCTCCGCGGAGATAATCACGAACACCATGCCCACGGCCAGGATGCCGGTGATGGCGGTCTGGCGGAGCAGGTTGGAGACGTTTCGCGCGCTTAAGTACGAGCCATCGGTCATCCAGGTAAAGAACAGCATGATGACGATAATGGCCGCGATCATCACGAAGACCTGCAGGTTCAGCGCTTTTAGCCCTGCGAACGCACCGGGCGTCGGAACGGCGACTTTGATATCAGACGGATTGCTTTTCGACATGACGTTCGCTCCTTAAAGCGGCTTCCATCACCTGCTCCTGCGTCAGGTTCTGGTTAATCAGGTTGGCTTTCAGTTTCCCCTCATGCATGACCAGCACGCGGTCGCTCAGGCCGAGCACTTCGGGTAACTCCGACGAAATGACAATGACGGCAATCCCTTGCTGTACAAGCTGATTAATCAGTTTGTAGATTTCATATTTGGCACCGATATCAATCCCGCGCGTCGGTTCATCAAGGATTAATATGCGTGGATTAAGCAGCAGGCAGCGCGCCAGAATGGCTTTTTGCTGGTTGCCGCCGCTCAGGCGACCAATCGCCAGTTCCGGAGAGGAGGTTTTGACCTTCAGACGGGCGAGTGACTGGAGGATGCACTGCTGCTCCGCGGCATCGTCCAGGCTGCTCAGCGCACCGGAGAAGCGATCGAGCGCCGCAAGCGTAATGTTTTTCCCTACCGCCATGACCGGCACGATGCCGTCTTTTTTGCGATCTTCCGGCACCATGGCAATGCCGCGGGCGATCGCCTGCTGGCAGTTGTCGATTTTCACCGGCTGGCCGTCGATATAAATCGTGCCCTCCCAGCGCCCCGGCCACACGCCAAAAAGACACTGTACGGCCTCCGTGCGCCCGGCGCCGACTAACCCGGCAATACCA
Organism: Enterobacter vonholyi; assembly: GCF_008364555.1. Taxonomy (GTDB): domain Bacteria; phylum Pseudomonadota; class Gammaproteobacteria; order Enterobacterales; family Enterobacteriaceae; genus Enterobacter; species Enterobacter vonholyi. The sequence goes on along the minus strand of NZ_VTUC01000009.1, from coordinate 37,322 downwards.
AGAATTTCGCCGCTGTGCAGAGAAAACGAGACGTTATTGACGCGCCTGATGTGGCGGTTAACGGGGTGCCACGCGGTCAGGTTTTCCACGCGCAGCACTTCATCACCTTTGGTGTGAGGCTCATTCGGGTAGAGCGCCGTAAGCTCGCGCCCTACCATCATGGTGATGATGTCATCTTCGCTCATCCCGGCGGCTTCACGCGTGCCGATGTGCTGCCCGTCGCGGATCACGCAGATGGTATCCGAAATGGCTTTAACCTCGTTCAGCTTGTGTGAAATGTAGATGCAGGCGATGCCGTGGTTTTGCAGATCGCGGATGATATTGAGCAGAACCGCGGTTTCCTGTTCGGTGAGCGAGGCTGTAGGCTCATCGAGGATCAGCAGCCTGACCTGTTTATTGAGCGCTTTCGCTATTTCGACCAGCTGCTGTTGCCCAAGGCCCAGGTCACCCACGCGGGTATCTGGTGAAATGCTGAGGCTCACCTGCGCCAGCAGCTTTTCACAGCGGAGCGTCATGGTGTCGTAATCCAGCACGCCGTGGCGGGAAATTTCGGCCCCGAGGAAAATGTTCTCCAGCACGGTGAGATGCTTCACCAGCGCCAGCTCCTGGTGGATGATGGCGATGCCTTTACGTTCGGTATCACGAATGTGTGTCGCCTGGATAACTTCACCGGCAAAGACGATTTCGCCTTCGTAGCTGCCGTGCGGGTAGATCCCGCACAGCACTTTCATCAGCGTCGACTTGCCCGAGCCGTTCTCGCCACACAGCGAAACCACTTCGCCGGGGTTCAACCGGAGGCTGACGTTATCGACGGCTTTCACCGTGCCGAAGCGCTTGGTGATGCTTTTCATTTCAAGTAAATAAGGCATAACTGCTCCACATAACCCGAGGGAAGAACAGTACAACGTGATGCGCCCCCGCAAAGCAGGGGACGCGCCGGATTACAGTTCGCTCTTCTTGTGGAAGCCGTCTTTAATGACGGTGGCGTCAATGTTCTCTTTATTGACTTCAATAGGGGTGAGCAGGCGAGCCGGAACGTCTTTCAGCCCGTTATTCAGCGTGGCGTCTGCTTTAGGTTGCTTGCCATTACCCAGTTCCACGGCGATTTCCGCCGCCGTATTGGCAAGCTCGGTAATCGGTTTGTAGACCGTCATGGTTTGGGTGCCTGCGATGATGCGTTTTACGCCAGCCAGATCGGCATCCTGTCCTGAAATGGCGACTTTACCGGCCAGCCCCTGTGCACTCAGGGCCTGGATAGCACCGCCTGCGGTGGCATCGTTGGAGGCCACAACCGCATCAATTTTGTTGTTGTTGGCCGTCAGCGCGTTTTCCATAATCTTCAGCGCGTTTTCTGGCAGCCAGCCGTCGGCCCACTGATCGCCGACCACTTTAATTTTCCCGTTGTCGATGTACGGCTTAAGGACTTTCATTTGCCCTTCGCGGAACAGCTTGGCGTTGTTATCCACCGGAGAGCCGCCCATCAGGAAATAATTGCCCTGAGGCACTTTGTCGATCAGGCTTTGCGCCTGTAATTCCCCGACTTTTTCATTGTCGAACGAAATATAATAATCAATGTCCGCATTATTAATCATGCGGTCATAGGCCAGGACTTTAATGCCTTCCTGTTTGGCTTCTTTCACCACGTTACTTAATACCTGGCCGTTATAGGGGATAATGACCAGCACATCGACGCCACGGTTAATCATATTCTCAATCTGCGACATTTGTGTTTCTTCGTTGCCGTTAGCCGACTGAACAAACACGCTGGCGCCGAGGGATTCTGCTTTTTTAACAAAAATATCGCGATCTTTTTGCCAGCGCTCCAGGCGCAGGTCGTCAATCGCCATGCCAATTTTGACCTCTTTGGCATGTCCTGCAAAGCTTGCAAGGAGGAGCGTAGTGCAGAGCGTTAGAGTCAGGTTCTTTATCTTCATAATTATTAGGCCTTTTTGTAGGGGTATATGTTGCTGAGATAAAAGAAACATTCACTGCTGGGACGCAGCAAATTTTTAACGCGGAAAGGCGGGCTGGCAATTACAGATTTTTATCTTCGCATTATGATATTTGGTTTATTTCTGAATTTATGACCGCGATCGGATTTTAAAATACGTAACGTCTTAATTACATTTGATTCTGGAATATGCGCCGAAAAATAGTTTGTCTGCGCATTATTTTGCGAGCCAGCGCACAGTTGTGCATTCTCTCAATAGCAGTGTGAAATAACGTAATTGAGCAACCCAAAATGTCTATTCACTATTACTCCTGTATCAACGACTCGCCGCATACCCTGATTATGGAGCTCAATATGCAAGCTTATTTCGACCAACTCGATCGTGTTCGTTACGAAGGCCCGAAAACGACCAATCCTTTAGCATTTCGTCACTACAACCCGGATGAGCTGGTGCTGGGTAAGCGCATGGAAGATCATCTGCGCTTTGCCGCCTGTTACTGGCATACCTTCTGCTGGAATGGCGCCGATATGTTCGGCGTGGGCTCCTTTGATCGCCCATGGCAGCAGCCGGGTGAGGCCATCGAACTGGCAAAGCGCAAAGCCGACGTTGCGTTTGAGTTCTTCCACAAGCTGAACGTGCCGTACTACTGCTTCCATGACGTCGACGTGTCGCCGGAAGGCGCATCGCTGAAAGAGTATCTGAACAACTTTGCACAGATGGTGGATGTACTGGCAGCAAAACAGCAGCAAAGCGGCGTAAAGCTGCTCTGGGGCACGGCAAACTGCTTCACTAACCCACGCTACGGCGCGGGTGCGGCAACCAACCCGGATCCGGAAGTGTTTAGCTGGGCGGCCACGCAGGTGGTGACGGCAATGAACGCCACGCATCAGTTGGGCGGCGAAAACTATGTCCTGTGGGGCGGACGTGAAGGCTATGAAACCCTGCTCAACACCGATCTGCGTCAGGAGCGCGAGCAGATTGGCCGCTTTATGCAGATGGTGGTCGACCACAAGCACAAAATTGGCTTCCGCGGCACGCTGTTGATTGAGCCGAAGCCGCAGGAACCAACGAAGCATCAGTATGACTACGACGTGGCGACGGTGTATGGCTTCCTGAAGCAGTTCGGTCTGGAAAAAGAGATCAAAGTGAACATTGAGGCCAACCACGCCACGCTGGCGGGCCACTCTTTCCACCACGAGATCGCGTCTGCGATTGCGCTGGGCATCTTCGGCTCGGTCGATGCGAACCGTGGCGATGCGCAGCTGGGCTGGGACACCGATCAGTTCCCGAACAGCGTGGAAGAGAACGCGCTGGTGATGTACGAAATCATCAAAGCGGGTGGTTTCACTACCGGCGGCCTGAACTTTGACGCCAAAGTGCGTCGCCAGAGCACCGACAAATACGATCTGTTCTACGGCCACATTGGCGCGATGGACACCATGGCGCTGGCGCTGAAAGTGGCGGCACGTATGATTGAAGACGGCGAGCTGGATAAACGCGTGGCGAAGCGTTACAGCGGCTGGAACAGTGAACTGGGCCAGCAAATATTGAAAGGGCAGTTATCGCTTGCGGACATCGCGAAGTACGCTGAACAACATCAGCTGGCGCCGCAGCACCAGAGCGGGCACCAGGAACTGCTGGAAAATCTGGTTAATCACTACCTGTTCGATAAATAACAGCATTCAGGCCCGGTACGCGGAAGCGCCACCGGGCATTTCTGTCAAAGGAGTCACCGCAATGTATATCGGGATCGATCTGGGCACATCGGGTGTGAAAGCCATCCTGTTAAGCGAGCAGGGCGAGGTGTTAGCAACGCAGACAGAAAAGCTGCAGGTTTCACGTCCGCATCCGCTGTGGTCGGAACAGGACCCGGAGCAGTGGTGGCAGGCAACGGATCGTGCAATCAAAGCTTTAGGCGAGCAGCATAGCCTGCGCGACGTTAAAGCGCTGGGGATTGCCGGGCAAATGCACGGCGCTACGCTGCTGGACAGCGAGCATCGCGTGTTGCGACCCGCCATTCTCTGGAACGATGGCCGCTGTGCGGAAGAGTGCGCGCTTCTTGAGGCGCATGTACCCACGTCTCGTGAAATTACCGGCAACCTGATGATGCCCGGCTTTACGGCGCCCAAACTGCTGTGGGTGCAGCGACACGAGCCGGAGATTTTCCGTCAGGTGGCGAAAGTTCTGCTGCCGAAAGACTATCTGCGCTTTCGTATGACGGGCGATTTTGCTTCCGACATGTCCGATGCCGCAGGCACGATGTGGCTCGACGTGGCGAAACGCGACTGGAGCGAGGCGATGCTGGATGCTTGCCATCTAACCCGGGAACACATGCCCGCGCTGTTCGAAGGTAGCGAGGTAACAGGCACGTTGCTGCCGTACGTTGCGGAACGCTGGAATATGCCTGCCGTACCGGTGGTTGCCGGGGGCGGTGACAATGCCGCGGGTGCCGTGGGCGTCGGCATGGTTGAGGCAGGTCAGGCGATGCTGTCGCTGGGAACGTCTGGCGTCTATTTTGCCGTCAGTGACGGCTATCGCAGCAATCCCGAAAGCGCGGTGCACAGTTTCTGTCATGCGCTTCCTGGAAAATGGCATTTGATGTCGGTGATGCTGAGTGCAGCGTCGTGCCTGGACTGGGCGGCGAAGCTGACCGGGATGACCGATGTTCCTGCGTTGATTGCCGCAGCACAGCAGGCGGATGAAAATGCCGGTACCGTCTGGTTTTTACCGTATCTTTCCGGCGAACGTACGCCGCACAACAACCCGGAAGCGAAAGGGGTGTTTTTTGGTTTAACCCATCAGCATGGTCCGGCAGAACTGGCGCGTGCAGTTCTGGAAGGGGTGGGCTATGCGCTTGCCGACGGGATGGACGTGGTGCACGACTGCGGCCTGAAACCGACGAGCGTCACCCTGATTGGCGGAGGTGCGCGAAGCCCTTACTGGCGACAAATGCTTTCGGATATCAGCGGGTTGCAGCTAGATTTCCGCACGGGAGGGGATGTTGGCCCCGCGCTCGGCGCCGCGCGTCTGGCGCAGATTGCTATGAACCCGGAAAAACCGCTTTCACAACTGCTGCCGCAGCTTACCCTTGAGCAGGCGCATTTCCCGAACTCGGTAAACCATGCGCGGTACGCGGAAAGGCGCGCGGTATTCCGTAAAATCTACCAGCAGCTGCTGCCGCTAATGTCGTAAATACGCTTGTCCGGGAGAGGCACGAGGATGTCCTTTTTTGGTCTGTTCGTGCCTTCCTTTCCTTGCCAGTATGGTGTCACACCCACTGGCGAGGAGATCCATCATGTCACGTATTGCACTCATCAATATTGATACTCAGCAGTCCTTCCATCACCGCAATTACTGGCAGGAAAGCGAGATCCCTGCCTTTCAGCAGGCGATTCTGGGGCTGATTGATGGCTGCCAGGCACGCAATATCCCGGTCGTTGATATTTTTCATGTGGATGAAGACGGTCCTTTCACCCTGGAAAGCGGCTATGTCAAACCGATGGCCTTTTTACGTCATCAGCCGGATGTGGTTTTTCAGAAACACGTCCATAATGCCTTCACGGATACCGGGCTTGACCGCTGGCTGCGCGAGCGTGATATCAACCAGCTGATTATCTGCGGCATTCGCACTGAACAATGCTGTGAAACCACCGCCCGGGTGGCATCCGATCTGGGTTATGCTGTGACCTTTGTAAGCGAGGCGACGCTGACGTTTCCCATGACGTACAAAGGGATAACCCTTAGCGCAGCGGAAATTCGCCACCGTACCGAAACGGTACTGTCCGGGCGTTTTGCCGAAATTAAAACGGTAGCGGAGACGCTGGAGTCACTGTAATGCCCATCGACGTCTGGTTCGTCATGTTACCTGGAGTCCTGTCATTAGATATGACGGGCCCGGCGGAGACCTTTGTGCTGGCTGGCGACGCGTTTCGTCTGCATTACATTGGCCCGCAACCGGAGGTTACGACGTCGATTGGCCTGACGATGAACGGTGTTCAGCCATTGCCGGAGCGTCTTCCAGAGGGAAGTCTGCTGGTATTGCCCGGCGTGAGTGACTCCCGCTCTCAGTTTTCGACGCCACAGGCGTTACAGATACAGCACTGGCTGATGCGCCTGCAGCCGGTCATTTTGCACCGGGATATCATGGTAATGTGCGTCTGTTCAGGCGCTCTACTGGCGGCGAAATCGGGCCTGTTGAACAACCGTCAGTGTACAACCCACCATGACGTTATCGGCCGTTTACGCACTGCGGCTCCCACGGCGATGATTAAAGAAAACCGCATCTTTGTGCAGGATGAGAACATCTGGACCAGCGCAGGCATCACGTCTGGCATCGATCTGGCGCTGCATATGATTAACCGCCTGTGCGGCCCCGAAAAGGCGCTGAGTGTGGCGCGCGAGATGGTGGTCTGGTTCCGCCGTTCTGGTGACGATCCCCAGCTCTCCCCGTGGCTGCGCTACCGCAATCATCTTCATCCGGCGATCCATCGGGCGCAGGATGCGCTCACCGCCGAGCCGCAAAAAACGTGGAGCTTGCCTGATATCGCCGCGCTGGCGCACGTCAGCCCGCGCCATCTTACCCGGCTTTTCCAGTCACATTTAGGCATTAGCGTTCGCGATTATCTGGAGCAGCTGCGTCTGGCGGTGGCGGAGCAGTGGCTATTGCAGGGGCGCGGTGTGGAGCAGGCTTCGCTGGCGGCAGGGTTTTCCTCCCCGCGCCAGTACCATCGCGCGCGGCAGCGCAGCGTTAACTGACGAAGCGGCGAACGTCTATTTTTTGCAGCAGCATCGACAGCAGCAGGCTGATCGCCAGGGTCGCGGCAAAAATCCAGATGATATCCAGCACCGGCCAGCTTTTTAGCTCTACGCCTTTTGTCCTAAGCGCGTGGATAACCAGCGCGTGAAAACCGTAAATCCCGAGAGAGTGTCGTGAAATGACGCTCAGTACGGGAAGGGGACGCGCATTCAGGGTGTTTTTAACGAGCGTGAGCAGCGATACGGCACAGATAAAGACCATCGGCCCGCAGTAGAGATACCAGGTATCGGCAAAATTACCGCGCCACTGCAGCTCATGCAGCGTCCCGCGTGAAATCACCGCCACGCCAGCGATAAACAGCGCCCCGCAGAGCCAGCTCAGACCGCGTTTTTGCGTCTCCATAATCCCGATGGCGCGCCCCAGCATGCCGTAAAGCACGTAGTAAAAGGTATCGCCGTTGATATAGAGGTTCACCGGCAGCCACTCAACGCCGTCGATTTTCTGCGAAACCGTATTCGGGTTGGCGACAATGCCAATGACCACCATCAGGGCCAGAAGTATTTTCCCGCTGACGTTTTTCACCTGAATGAGCGGGGAGACCAGATAGATAACGATAATGGCGAAGAAGAACCACAGGTGGTAGAACACCGGTTTTTGCAGCACGTATTTCAGCGATAGTCCGGCGTTTATTGAGGTAAACAGGGTGATATAGAGCAGGGCAACGGCGCTGTAAAACCCCAGGCAGGCCGCGATGCGGATGAAGTGTCTTGGCTGCGCGCTGCGCTCGCCAAAAAAGAGAAAGCCGGAAATCATAAAGAACAGCGGCACGCTGACGCGTGACGCAGAGTTGAGAATATTGGCGATATCCCAGTTAACGGGGCTGATGCTGTGGGCATTCGTAACGTACCAGGTCGTTGTGTGGATCATGACCACCATCAGACACGCTATTCCTCGCAGGTTATCAATCCAGTTAATTTTTGACGGCATCAGTTCCTCGTATTCCCTGTAAATTGAGTGTGACTCCCATTGTCCAAAAGTCTTCGTTTGGAAAATTCTGAGTTTTATGCGCAGGCTTGCCGGGAGACCGCGAGATTCGCAGAATGGCAGTCCTTAATCTATAAAAGTGTTGATACTAAAAATAACAGCCGCTGACCAGGACGGTAATAAAAATGATGATGAAGCGTGTGGCGTCACTCTTTCTGCTGTTGATCCTGGCGGGATGCAGTGCGCCGCAAGAAGCACCCGTGCAAAAAGCGCAGCAGGGTAAAATGAGCCCGGAACGTTCGCTGAATATGGAAGCGCTCTGTAAAGATCGGGCCGCTCGGCGCTATAACTCGGACGTTCAAAAAATTGATGTCACCGGGTTCGAGCGTTTTCAGGGAAGCTACGAGCTACGGGGCCATACGTCGCGCAAAGAGGGCTTTGTCTGCTCGTTTGATGCGGACGGTCAGTTTTTACACCTCTCCATGCGCTAGCCTGCTCGTATAATCAGCAGCCAGACGCCGTCAGCGTTCTGGCCGGAAGGCTTATTTCCCAATTTTCCCTAAACAACCCCGTTTCGTACTGTATATCTTGCAGCCAGCGGGTATACTGGTCCCTTCCATTTAAAACCACACGTATCCAGCACGAAATACTATGCAAAAGTTTGATACCAAGACCTTCCAGGGCCTGATCCTGACCTTACAGGATTACTGGGCTCGTCAGGGCTGTACCATTGTTCAACCTTTGGACATGGAAGTCGGCGCCGGCACTTCACACCCGATGACCAGTCTGCGTGCGTTGGGGCCAGAGCCAATGGCGACCGCGTATGTGCAGCCTTCCCGTCGTCCGACCGATGGTCGTTACGGTGAGAACCCGAACCGTCTGCAGCATTACTATCAGTTCCAGGTGGTGATTAAGCCATCACCCGACAACATTCAGGAACTGTACCTCGGGTCGCTGAAAGAGCTGGGTATGGATCCAACCATCCACGACATCCGTTTCGTGGAAGATAACTGGGAGAACCCAACGCTGGGTGCCTGGGGTCTGGGTTGGGAAGTGTGGCTCAACGGTATGGAAGTGACCCAGTTCACTTACTTCCAGCAGGTGGGTGGTCTGGAATGTAAGCCGATCACCGGTGAAATCACCTACGGTCTGGAACGTCTGGCGATGTACATTCAGGGCGTAGACAGCGTTTACGACCTGGTCTGGAGCGACGGCCCGCTGGGTAAAACCACCTACGGCGACGTGTTCCATCAGAACGAAGTGGAGCAATCCACCTATAACTTCGAATACGCGGACGTGGACTTCCTGTTCACCTGCTTCGAGCAGTACGAGAAAGAGGCACAGCAGCTGCTGGCGCTGGAGACTCCACTGCCGCTGCCTGCTTACGAGCGTATTCTGAAGGCCGCCCACAGTTTCAACCTGCTGGATGCCCGCAAAGCCATCTCCGTGACTGAACGTCAGCGCTACATTCTGCGTATTCGTACCCTGACCAAAGCCGTTGCAGAAGCTTACTATGCGTCCCGTGAAGCCCTTGGCTTCCCGATGTGCAACCGAAACAAATAAGAGGCGGCCATGTCTGAGAAAACTTTCCTGGTGGAAATCGGCACCGAAGAGCTGCCACCAAAAGCCCTGCGCAGCCTGGCTGAATCTTTTGCTGCGAACGTGACCGCCGAGCTGGATAACGCTGGCCTGGCGCACGGTAAAATTGAGTGGTTTGCTGCACCGCGCCGTCTGGCGCTGAAAGTGGCAAATCTGGCGGCGTCCCAGCCAGATCGCGAAGTCGAAAAACGTGGCCCGGCGATTGCCCAGGCGTTTGACGCTGAAGGCAAGCCGAGCAAAGCGGCGGAAGGCTGGGCGCGCGGCTGCGGCATCACCGTCGATCAGGCCGAGCGTCTGACCACGGATAAAGGCGAGTGGCTGCTGTACCGTGCGCACGTGAAGGGCGAAAGCGCGGAAGCGCTGCTGCCGGACATGATTGCCACGTCTCTGGCGAAGCTGCCTATTCCTAAGCTGATGCGCTGGGGCGCGTCTGATGTGCACTTTGTGCGTCCGGTTCACACCGTGACCCTGCTGCTGGGCGACACCGTTATTCCGGCCACCATTCTGGGCGTGGCGTCCGATCGCGTGATCCGCGGCCACCGCTTTATGGGCGAGCCAGAGTTCACCATCGACAATGCCGACCAGTACCCGCAGATCCTGCTGGAGCGCGGCAAGGTCATTGCTGACTACGAACAGCGTAAAGCCAAAATCAAAGCGGACGCGGAAGAAGCGGCACGCAAGATTGGCGGTAACGCCGACCTGAGCGACAGCCTGCTGGAAGAAGTGACCTCTCTGGTTGAATGGCCGGTTGTGCTGACTGCGAAATTCGAAGAGAAATTCCTCGCCGTTCCGGCTGAAGCGCTGGTGTACACCATGAAGGGTGACCAGAAGTACTTCCCGGTCTATGCCAACGACGGCAAGCTGCTGCCAAACTTTATCTTCGTGGCAAACATCGAATCGAAAGATCCGAGCCAGATTATATCCGGTAACGAAAAAGTAGTGCGTCCGCGTCTGGCGGATGCCGAGTTCTTCTTCAATACCGACCGCAAAAAGCGTCTGGAAGATAACCTGCCGCGCCTGCAGACCGTACTGTTCCAGCAGCAGCTGGGGACGCTGCGCGACAAGACCGACCGTATTGCGGAACTGTCCGGCTGGATTGCCCGTGAAATCGGTGCGGACGTCAACCACGCAACCCGTGCTGGCCTGCTGTCTAAATGCGACCTGATGACCAACATGGTGTTCGAATTTACCGACACCCAGGGCGTGATGGGCATGCACTACGCGCGTCACGATGGCGAAGCGGAAGACGTGGCTGTTGCCCTGAACGAGCAGTATCAGCCGCGCTTTGCGGGTGACGAGCTGCCGTCCAACCCGGTTGCCTGTGCCGTGGCGATCGCCGATAAGATGGACACCCTGGCGGGTATCTTCGGTATCGGTCAGCATCCAAAAGGCGACAAAGACCCGTTTGCGCTGCGTCGTGCCGCGCTCGGCGTGCTGCGTATCATCGTTGAGAAGAACCTGAACCTGGATCTGCAGACCCTTACCGAAGAAGCGGTGCGTCTGTACGGCGACAAGCTGACCAACGCGAACGTGGTGGATGACGTGATCGACTTTATGCTCGGTCGTTTCCGCGCCTGGTATCAGGATGAAGGTTACACCGTCGACACCATTCAGGCGGTGCTGGCGCGTCGTCCGACCCGTCCGGCTGATTTCGATGCGCGTATGAAGGCGGTTTCCCACTTCCGTACGCTGGAAGCGGCATCTGCTCTGGCGGCGGCCAACAAGCGTGTATCCAACATTCTGGCGAAATCCGACGAGACGCTGAACGAGCGCGTGAACGCCGCGACGCTGAAAGAGCCGGAAGAGATCGCCCTGGCGATGCAGGTTGTGGTGCTGCGCGACAAGCTCGAGCCGGTCTTCGCGGAAGGTCGCTACCAGGAAGCGCTGGTGGAGCTGGCCGAGTTGCGTGACGTCATCGACGCCTTCTTCGAGAAAGTGATGGTAAACGTAGAAGATAAAGAGCTGCGTATTAACCGTCTCTCTATGCTCGAAAAACTGCGTGAGCTGTTCCTGCGCGTGGCGGATATTTCGCTGCTGCAGTAATGTGCCCGTTGTGACAAATGCTAAAAACCCGCTTCGGCGGGTTTTTTTATGGTGTTTTGCTGAAAATTTAACCTTGAAACCGTCAACACATTACCGCTATCCTTATCCACGTTAACTTTCTCGCGCTGGAGTGCCCCCCAAAAATGAACAAACACGACTGATGAATTTCGATCCTTGCTAAACGCCACCGCGTCGGCAGGGGATGTTTTGATTTCATTCAGGAGTGCTTATGGCTCATTTTGCGCAGTCCCCTTCTTTTATTCTGCATCAGGTCACCTGTCAGTTTCCGACGGGCGATACCCTTTTTGGCCCGCTGAATCTCACGCTGGAACCCTCCCTGTGCGCGCTGGTTGGCCGCAACGGCAGCGGAAAAACGCGTCTGCTGCGTCTGCTGGCGGGGCTGGACGAACCGGCTACCGGTCATATTGAACGCTTTGGCTCGCATGTATTTGTGGCGCAGCAGCATGTTATTTCTTCGCAGACGACGCTGGCTGAACTTCTCGGATATGATGCGATTTTTACTGCGCGTAAGCGCATCGACAGCGGTGATTACCAGCCTGACGATCTGGCGTTGCTCGACGGCTACTGGGATGTAGCCGAGCGACTGAGCGAGGCGTTTATCAATGCGAAGCTCCCGGCGTTTGATCCGGATAAGCCTGCCCAGGAACTCAGCGGCGGCGAGTGCATCCGCGCCCTGCTGTGCGGGGCGTTTACGGCTGAAGCGGATTTCATGCTGCTTGACGAACCGACTAACCATCTGGATCGACAAGGTCGGGCGTGGTTCTACGACCAGTTGAGTCGCTATCAGGGCGGCGTGCTGGTGGCCTCTCATGACCGCGAACTTCTGGAGCAGGTGCCGCGTATTCTTGAGCTGAGCGCCTCGGGTCTGTGCAGCTACGGCGGAAATTATGCGGATTATCAAGCCCAGCGCGATGCCGAACAGCAGGCTGCCCGCGCGGCGCTGGAACATGCGGCAACCGAGCGCAAACGCACCCGCGCGCGCATGCAAAAAGAGCATGATGACAGCCAGCGGCGGTCGGCAAAGACGTTACGCACCGTCGATACCCTGAATATCGCATCGTTCGAGCGGGTCAAATATAAAGGAGCGGCAAAGGAGCGGATCGGCTCATGGAAAAAACAGCACAGCGAGCAAAATGAAGCCCTGAACGCCGCGGTAAACAAGGCGCGTGAGCGGGTTGAAGACGATAACCCGGTGATGTTCACCCTGCCGGGAAGTCAGGTCCCGGAGGGCAAACAGGTACTGGTGCTGGAGGATCTGGTGCTGCCGCATGTGCCTGTTCCACCGCTTACCTGGCGTATGGACGGACCGATGCGCGTGGCGTTAAAGGGACCGAATGGCTGTGGGAAATCGACGTTGTTAAAAACCATCCTCGGCGAGGTTACTCCCTCTTCGGGTGCCTGTAAGGTATCCGTCAGCTGTGCTTATCTCGACCAGCATCTGTCGCAACTCGATCTCACGCAGTCGGTCATGACGCATCTCAATTTGAGTCATACCCCTCTGGAAGAGGGAGTATTGCGAACCCGTTTAGCACAGCTTCAACTGGGGGCCGACAAAGTGAAGCTCCCATTGGCGGAGCTCAGCGGCGGCGAGCGTCTTAAGGCTGCCCTGGCCTGCGCGCTGTGGCGTGCGGAGGCCACGCAGCTTCTTCTGCTGGATGAACCGACCAACCATCTGGATCTGGCTTCAGTCCAGGCCATTGAAGCGGCGCTGGCCGGTTTCCCCGGGGCTCTGCTGGTGGTATCACACGATGAGGCTTTTTTAAGAGGCCTGGCGTTAACGCATGAGCTGGTATGGGAAGAGGCGGGTTGGCGTTGTGATAGCCTGTAAAACACAAGCCCCCGCAAAGGCGGGGGCATTCAATCTTCATTACGCTATCTGTTTGCTGAGTGCAGGGTTGGCCTGAATCAGGCGCATCAGCCGTAACTCGGTTGGGGTGGGTTTCTCACGTTTTGACTCCCACTCCTGCACCATAGCCACGCTGACACCCATCGCTCTGGCGAATTCTTCGGTTTTCAGTCCTGTCCCTTTGCGCAATTGCTCATATTCTGTAAAGGGATTGGATTTTTGTTGCAGGGTAATCATCTGCGGTACATCTTTAAAAATGATCTGTTCCAGACTGCTCAGCAGTTCAAACTCAGGATCTTTAAATTCCATTGAGGACTCCTCTTAAATCTCACATCGTGATCAAGAACATCAGAGAGCCAGTTAAGAATAGTCCCTAATACCAACCCAGGATCGTCACGGGTGTGATTAATTGTGCGGTAACGATCGCTGTATCCGATTCAGCAATATGGATAGTTATGCTAATTCCCTGATTAGTCATAGGTCGGCTTCGCCAGGTATTTTTTTGTAAATGATAAGAAATAAATCGGCAATAGCCGTTTTGCATGAAAAGAGTATCTTGCAAGGCTGACCTGGACTATCCTTGTCAGCGTCGGGCACGCGTGTGCCGGTGTGCGCTTTTTTGGGTGAAAGGAGTAATAAAATGGCGACAGGAAAGTCCTGCTCTCGCTGGTTTGCGCCTATTGCGGCGTTGTTGATGGTTGTTAGCCTGAGTGGGTGTTTTGATAAAGAAGGCGATCAGCGCAAAGCGTTTATCGATTTTCTGCAGAATACAGTGATGCGCAGCGGCGAGCGGTTGCCGACGCTGACTGCGGATCAGAAAAAACAGTTTGGTCCCTTCGTGTCCGATTACGCCATTCTTTATGGTTATTCACAGCAGGTGAGCCAGGCGATGGATTCCGGTATCCGCCCGGTAGTGGATAGCGTGAACGCCATCCGCGTTCCACAGGATTATGTGACGCAGCGTGAACCGCTGCGCCAGTCCAACGGTGCACTTGGCGTGCTGAGCCAGCAGTTGCAAAATGCGAAAATGCAGGCTGACGCGTCACGTTCTGCGCTCAAGCAAGGTGACGATCTTAAACCGGTCTTCGACAAAGTGTATGAGAAAGTGGTGACCAAGCCTTCTGAAGCGCTGCAACCGCTGATCCCGGCTGCGCAAATCTTCACGCAGCAACTGGTTCAGGTAGGTGACTTTATCGCGCAGCAGGATACGCAGGTGAGCTTTGTTGCCAACGGTATTCAGTTCCCGACCTCGCAGCAGGCAAGCCAGTATAATACGCTGATTGGGCCGCTGGCCTCCCAGCATCAGGCCTTTAGCCAGGCCTGGAGTGCGGCAGTCACTGCCACAGAATAAACCGAAAAACCCCCGCTTCTGGCGGGGTTTTTTTATGCCTGTCGAAAATAACGCTTGTCATTCCTCTACCACATCGGTATAACTATTCCCGTCGGTTTGTTACACAGACCTAAAGCAGTTTAGTAAAGCAGTCCAGATTGTTATCCATAGATACCCTTCGTAGTGACCCTTCCTTCATCGCTTAAAAATCTGTAACGCAATCCATCAAGCCGGAAGGCACAATATATTTGTTAATAAGGTAATTTCTATGTCTGCTAAAATGACTGGTCTGGTAAAATGGTTCAACGCTGATAAAGGTTTCGGCTTCATCACTCCTGACGATGGCTCTAAAGACGTGTTCGTACACTTCTCTGCTATCCAGAACGATGGCTACAAATCTCTGGACGAAGGTCAGAAAGTGTCCTTCACCATCGAAAGCGGCGCTAAAGGCCCAGCAGCTGGTAACGTTGTAAGCCTGTAAGCTTCCAACCCAGTAGCAAAAAATTTAAAAACCCGCCTTCTGGCGGGTTTTTTCGTTTCTACCGTTGCACCTGTGGGTTCACGCAGTTTATCTCCCCCTTTCCGCTGAGGGCGGCAATTAGATTATCGACCGCCGTGGCCGCCATATTGTAGCGCGTCTCATGGGTGGCTGAACCGATGTGGGGCAGGGCAACCACGTTAGGCAGCGAAAGCAGCGGCGAATCCACCGGCAGCGGCTCCTGCTCAAACACGTCCAGACCTGCTGCATGGATCTGACCGTTTTTAAGGGCCTCAATCAGCGCCTTCTCATCCACCACCGGGCCACGACCCGCGTTGATGAAAATGGCTGACGTCTTCATTTTTTCAAACGCCTCTTTGCCAATCAGATGACGGGTTTCGTTCGTGAGCGGCAGAACCAGGCAGACAAAATCGGCTTCCTGCAGCAGGGTATCCAGCTCGCAGTAACGGGCGTTGAAGCGTTCTTCGGCTTCACCGTGATGGCGACGCGCGTTATACAGAATCGGCATGTTAAAACCAAAATGCGCGCGCTGCGCCAGCGCCAGCCCGATACGACCCATACCGACAATGCCCAGCGTCTTGCCGTGAACGTCCACGCCGAACCAGTCCGGACCAATGCTTTTTGTCCATTCGCCCGCTTTGACGCGCTCAGCCACTTCCACCACGCGACGGGCCGTGGTGAGCATCAGCGCCATCAGCGTATCGGCCACGGTTTCCGTCAGGGCATGTGGGGTATGCATCAGCAGGATCTTGCGGGCGTTAAGGGCATCCACGTCGAAGTTGTCGTAACCCACGGAAACGGTTGAGGTAGCACGAAGCTTCGGCATTTTTTCCAGCAGGGCGACATCCACTTTCTCGCTTGAACCCAGCAGGCCTTCGGCGCTGGCGAACGCGTCGGCGTGCTGCGCCACGGTTTCCGGGCTCAGGTTCTTCACCTGCGTGACGGTGAAGTGTTCTTCAAGGCGTTTCTGCAGATCTTCCGGCAGTGCTTTATACAAAATGACGGACGGCTTCATGCTAATCTCCGTTGATTTTTAAGGATTCAGGCGTGGCGAGCGCCGACAGGGTGTTGTTGATTATTAGCAGGCTTAACAATCAGAGTAAGCCACACGGAGGCGAAAAGCGCCACCCCCATAAAGATGTACGATGCGGACGGGCTGCCGGTGGCACCGTTCAGGTAGCCGACGAACCAGGAGCCGCAGAACGAGCCCAGCGCACCCATGCTGTTAATTAACGCCATTGCGCCACCCGCAACGTTACGCGGGAGCATCTCCGGGATGATGGCAAAGAACGGTCCGTAAGGGGCGTACATGGCCGCACCGGCAATCACCAGCAGGGTGTAAGAGGCCCAGAAATGGTTTGCGCCCACGGCCCAGGAGCCAATAAAGGCGAAGGCAGCAATCAGCAGCAGCGGCCAGACAAACAATTTACGGTTCTGCAGCTTGTCCGATGCCCAGGAGACGACGATCATGGCGATGGTTGCCGCCAGATATGGTACGGATGACAGCCAGCCTACTTCGACCATGCCGAGGTTCTCGCCGCCGCTGCGGATAATGGACGGCAGCCACAGCACAAAGCCGTACACGCCAATGCTCCAGGTAAAATACTGCGCGCAGAGCAGGATCACGTTACGCGAGCGGAAGGCTTCGCCGTAGTTACGTACCGCCTTCAGGCCCTGCTGTTCTTTGTCCAGCTGCGCCTGCAGCGCCGCTTTTTCATCTTCAGAAAGCCATTTCGCCTGGGCTGGTTTATCTTTCACCAGCACCCACCAGCAGAAGGCCCAGATAATCGCCGGCACCCCTTCAATGATAAACATTTCGCGCCAGCCGAAGGACTGGATCAGGTAGCCGGACACCACCGACATCCACAGTACCGTTACCGGGTTACCGAGGATAAGGAAGGTATTCGCGCGCGAGCGTTCAGATTTGGTAAACCAGTTGCTGATGTAGATCAGCATCGCCGGCATAACCGCCGCCTCAACGACGCCGAGGATAAAGCGAATGGCGGCCAGGGCAGGAATATTGTTCACCATGCCGGTCAGTGACGCGCAGGCGCCCCACAGGATCAGACAGATGAAGATCAGCTTACGCACGCTGCGGCGTTCCGCATAAATCGCGCCGGGGATCTGGAAGAAGAAGTAGCCCAGGAAGAAAAGGGCACCCAGCAGGGAGGAGATACCTTTGGTGATGCCAAGGTCCTCTGTGATCCCTGCCGCAGACGCGAAGCTGAAGTTGGCACGGTCAAGGTACGCCAGGCTGTACGTGATAAACACGATTGGCATGATGTACCACCAGCGTTTTACTGCATTGGTCGAACTGTTCATAGGCTTGCCTCTGTTGTTGAGGTTGTTACCGCCGTTGTCTGTAGGGTACACGGTGGTTTAATTATTTGGTGCGGCTTGCTGCCCTCACCCTGGCCCTCTCCCACAGGGAGAGGGAATTTAAACGCCGAGCTGTGCTCGCGTTGGTAATCCTTCGCTGTCGCCCTGCACCTGAATGGCCAGCGAGCCAATCTTGTTGCCTCGCGCGACGGCCTGCGGCAGCGTTTTGCCTTCCAGCAGTGCGCTAATCACGCCCACGGCAAAGCCGTCGCCCGCGCCGACGGTGTCGACTACGTTCTCGACCTTCACCGCCGCGACCGCGCCCTGTTCGCCGTCGGCCGTTTTAAACCATGCGCCATCAGCACCGGTTTTCAGCACCACCGCTTTTACCCCTTTATTCAGATAGAAATCGGCAATGCCTTCCGGCGTGCTTTCGCCGGTGAGGATCATCCCTTCTTTCAGGCCTGGCAGAACCCAGTCCGCCCTGAACGCCAGACGGTTCAGTTTCTCCACCATTTCCGCTTCGCTTTTCCACAGCACCGGGCGCAGGTTGGGGTCGAACGATATGGTTTTCCCCTGGCCTTTCAGAGTGGTCGCGGCATGATCGAGCAGCTCATACGAGCTGGCAGACAGCGCGGCCGCCACGCCGCTCAGGTGAAGATGGCGCGCGGCGGCAAAGTAATCTGTGTGGTAATCCGCGACAGACAGGTGGCTTGCGGCCGATCCTTTACGGAAATACTCCACGATGG
Source organism: Enterobacter vonholyi (assembly GCF_008364555.1). Taxonomy (GTDB): domain Bacteria; phylum Pseudomonadota; class Gammaproteobacteria; order Enterobacterales; family Enterobacteriaceae; genus Enterobacter; species Enterobacter vonholyi. The sequence goes on along the minus strand of NZ_VTUC01000009.1, from coordinate 19,224 downwards.
GATCGGTTCCATTTTCGACCTTAGATTTAAGCTGAAAGCCGGTAGGGAAGCGTCCGTCGAGGGTGACGCCTGCGGCATCAATCCCCTCTTTTTTCAGCGAATCGAGAACGAAATGACCAAAGCTGTCATCCCCCACGCGGCTGACCCAGCCCACGTTCAGGCCAAGACGCGCCAGGCCGGTTGCGACGTTGAGTTCAGCGCCTGCGACGCGTTTGATAAAGTGCTCTACCGCGCTCAGCTCGCCCGTTTCGGTGGCGACAAACATCGCCATGGCCTCGCCGATCGTGATGACATCCAGCGTCTGGTGCATGGTTTACTCCTCGCGCAGCAGGTTGACGTAATGGCGGGTAACGGCGGTTAAATCCGCCCCTTCCAGCGGGAACTCAATACCACGCGGGGCATCGGCAGGCAGCTGGCCGAGCAGATCCAGCCAGCGCGCATCGGCGCGATCCGGCGCCACGGCGCGGAAGTTATCTTTGTGCGGCACGGCGGCCTTCACGTGGATATAGCTCACCGCAGGGGCCAGATGACGCGCGGCCTCTTCGGGGGAATCGCCAACCCACAGCCAGTTGCCCATGTCAAAGGTTAGCGTGACGGGTAAAGCCATTTCCCGACAGGCGGCCTGGAAGCGCTGCATGGGGGCGAGCTGCCCGCAGTCGGTCTGATCGTTCTCCACGACCAGCGCCATACCGCTTGCAATAAGCTGGCTACGCAGGGCGTCAAGAGGCTGCGCATCCTGGAAATGGCCCAGGGAAACCTTCAGCCACAGGGCGTTCAGGGTGTTGGCTTCAGAAAGATAGCGGGGCAGGTCCGGGTTGAGGTTGCCGTCGGGCATAAACAGGGCGGCGGGTGCGGAGTAGCACGCAAGCAGGCCCAGCAGCTCAATGGATTCACCCAGCGCAGGCAGTGCCAGCAGCTCTTCGCTGTTGAACAGTTCCCGGCGGATCTCCACGCCGTCTGCCCCTGCGCCTGCAATAACGGGAAGCATCGCCCGCTGACCGCCTGCCTGTCGCACCTGTTCCGCACCGTACGCGGCGGTGACCACCATAATTTTCCTGCCCATCTTCGGACTCCATCGCAACATATCAATACTATTACGCTAGATGGAACCGGTTCCAAAGAAAAGGTCAGGATGTTGAATTTATGATCGCTATCACAAGGGAAATTTAACGCGCGGTGGAGCCACGAACGATCAGCTCGCCGGAGAAGACCTGCTCGCGAACGGCATCGCTGGTGCCTTCAATACGACGAACCACTTGTTCAACAGCAGCATAGCCAATTTGCCAGGTGGGCTGCTTGAGGGTGGTGATGCCTACGCCAGCCAGTTCCGCCCACTCCAGTTCATCAAACCCCAGCAGACCGATATCGCTGCCCCAGTGGAGGCCAATGCGCTTGAGCGAGCGGGCGACCTGAAGCGTCAGCGCTCCGTTGGCCGAGATAACGGCTTTGCGCATCCCGCGATGGCGCGTATGGAACTGACGCAGGGTGTTGTCGAGCTGCCCGGCTTCGTGAAGCGGCGTTTCGGCATTTTCGGCGATCACGCCGGGATATCGCTCCAGCGTGGCGCGAAATGCACTCAGGCGCTCGCGACGGGTATTGACCATCCCCAGCGGTTCACTCAGAAAAAGAATAGCCTCGAAGCCCTGTTCAATCAGATGTTCGGTGGCGGTCGTCGCGGCCTGGGTGTTATCCAGCCCGACGACATCGCAGGCAAATTCAGGGATTTTACGGTCGATGAGGACCATAGGCAGAGAGGACTGCTGCAGGCGGTTTAACCCCTCTTCACGCATGCCTACCGCGTTGACCACAATCCCTTCCACCTGATAGCTGCGCAGCAGGTCGAGATAGTGCAGCTCCTGGTCGACTTCATTATTGGTATTACAGACCAGCGGCGTGAACCCCTTCTCGCGACAGGCGGCTTCGATACCGCTGAGCACGTTAACGGAGTAGGGATTAGTGATATCGGCGATGATAAGTCCGATAAGACGGGTGCGACCGCGTTTTAGCCCGCGCGCCATGAGGCTGGGACGGTAGTCGAGATCGGCAATGGCCTGTTCAATTCGCGCCAGCAACGCATCGGACAGCAGGTGTTTCTCACCGTTAAGGTAGCGCGAAATACTGGTTTTACCGGTTTTGGCGGCTTTCGCCACGTCGCTGATGGTGGCCCGGGCTGGTTTGCTCATCGCTGATTTCCCTGAATTTAGTGAGAATACCTTAGCGGGAAAATCAACGATGGCAAGTGGTTCATGCCGGGGTGTGGGGCTTGATGCCCTCACCCCGACCCTCTCCCACTGGGAGAGGAGGAAATGCAATTACTGAATTGGGCTCAACGTAATCTCAACGCGGCGGTTCTGCGCTTTGCCTTCCGCCGTGCTGTTGCTGGCGATAGGGTTGGCAGGGCCCATGCCGCTGGTGCGGATGCGGTTTGCTTCAACGCCCTGAGTGATGAGCGAGCTGGCCACGGCGTCGGCGCGCTGCTGGGACAGACGCATGTTCAGATCCTGGCTGCCGGTGCTATCGGTATAGCCCATCACGTTCACGGCAGTCTTGTTGTACTCTTTCAGCACCATTGCCACGCCGGTGAGCGTGTTCGCACCTGCTGGTTTCAGCGTTGCGCTGCTGCTGTCGAAGGTCACGTTGTTCGGCATGTTCAGGATGATGCTATCGCCGCTGCGCGTCACGCTCACGCCGGTTCCCTTCATTTTGTCGCGCAGCTTCGCTTCCTGCACATCCATGTAATAACCAACGCCGCCGCCCAGCGCCGCGCCCGCCGCTGCGCCAATCAGAGCGCCTTTGCCGCGGTCTTTCTTGGAGGAGGAGAGCGCCCCAACGCCTGCGCCGACCAGCGAGCCGATACCCGCGCCAATGCCGGATTTACCCGCTTCGCGTTCACCGGTGTAAGGGTTGGTTGTGCAGCCAGAAACAGCCAGGGCACCGCTCACCAGAGCGGCAATAACGAGTACGCGTTTTTTCATCTTCTTTCCTTAATCCTTTTTATTCTTTGCCACGGCGAGCGTGGCAGTTGATTATGACGTCCAGATACGGAGAAAATTCCGGGTATAACTCTGAAATTTGTGACAAACCATAAACTGCCTCAGCAAAGAAGGCCGTAAAACCTGCACGCAACCAGGAGCGCACGCTTGAGCACCTCAACGAAAACCATTCTGACCGCCGCCCACTGGGGTCCGATGCTGGTCGAAACCGATGGCGAAAATGTTCTGTCGTCCCGCGGGGCACTGCCAACCCAACATCCCAACTCGTTACAGACTGTCGTTCGCGATCAGGTGCATAGCAAAACGCGCGTGCGCTGGCCGATGGTGCGTAAAGGTTTTCTGGCCTCGCCGGACAAGCCGCAGGGTATTCGCGGTCAGGATGAGTTTGTTCGCGTGAGCTGGGATGACGCGCTGGCGCTGATCCACACCCAGCACAAGCGCATCCGCAACAGCTACGGTCCGTCGTCCATTTTCGCCGGGTCCTACGGCTGGCGTTCAAACGGCGTGCTGCACAAAGCCTCGACGCTGCTGCAGCGCTACATGAGTCTGGCGGGAGGCTATACCGGTCATCTGGGGGATTACTCCACCGGCGCGGCGCAGGCGATCATGCCATACGTCGTGGGCGGGAACGAAGTGTACCAGCAGCAGACCAGCTGGCCGCTGGTGCTGGAGCATACCGATGTGGTCGTGCTGTGGAGCGCTAACCCCCTTAACACGCTGAAAATTGCATGGAATGCCAGCGACGAGCAGGGCATTGGGTATTTCGACGCGCTGCGCAAAAGCGGCAAGCGCATCATCTGCATTGACCCGATGCGTTCTGAAACCATGGATTTCTTTGGCGACAGCGCCGAGTGGGTTGCCCCGCATATGGGCACCGACGTGGCAATGATGCTGGGTATCGCCCATACCCTGGTGGAGAACGGCTGGCACGATGTCGAATTCCTGACGCGCTGTACCACCGGTTTCGATAAATTCGCCGACTACCTGACGGGTCAATCCGATGGGATTGCGAAAACGGCAGAGTGGGCGACAAATATTTGTGGCGTTCCTGCGGAGAAAATCCGCGAACTGGCGGCGTTGTTCCATAAAAATACCACGATGTTAATGTCCGGCTGGGGAATGCAGCGCCAGCAGTTTGGCGAGCAAAAACACTGGATGCTGGTGACCCTTGCCGCGATGCTTGGGCAGATCGGCACGCCGGGCGGTGGTTTTGGTCTCTCCTATCACTTTGCTAACGGCGGCAACCCCACGCGTAAAGCGGCGGTGCTGGCGTCTCTGCAGGGCTCGGTGCAGGGCGGCGTGGATGCCGTGGATAAAATCCCGGTGGCGCGTATTGTTGAAGCCCTTGAAAACCCCGGCGGTTTTTATCAGCACAACGGTCTGGACCGCCATTTCCCGGACATTAAATTTGTCTGGTGGGCGGGCGGGTCGAACTTCACGCACCATCAGGATACCAACCGCCTGATCCGCGCCTGGCAAAAGCCGGAGCTGGTGGTGATTTCCGAGTGCTTCTGGACCGGTTCAGCTAAGCATGCAGATATCGTGCTGCCGGCGACCACCTCGTTTGAGCGTAACGATCTCACCATGACCGGTGACTACAGTAACCAGCATATGGTTCCGATGAAGCGCGTAGTGGCCCCGCGAGATGAAGCACGTGATGATTTTGAGGTGTTTGCTGAACTGAGCGAACTGTGGGAAACGGGCGGCCGCGAGCGTTTCACCGAAGGGAAAAGCGATCTGCAATGGCTGGAGACCTTCTACCAGATTGCCGGACAGCGCGGTGCGGCGCAGGGCGTAACGCTTCCGCCATTCGCTGAGTTTTGGGAGGCGAACCAGATTGTCGAGATGCCGGAGAGCGAGCAGAACGCGAAGTTTGTCCGTTTTGCCGATTTCCGCCGCGACCCCGAGAACCACCCGCTGAAAACAGAGAGCGGAAAGATCGTGATTTACAGTGAGCGCATCGCCAGCTTTGGCTATGCCGACTGCCCGCCGCACCCTACCTGGCTCGAGCCGGATGAGTGGCACGGCAACGCCCAGCCGGAACAGCTGCAGGTGTTGTCTGCGCATCCCGCGCACCGTCTGCACAGCCAGCTTAACTATACGTCCCTGCGCGAGCAGTATGCGGTCGCCGGACGAGAGCCGATCGCGCTGAATACCCTCGATGCGAAAGCGCGCGGGATTGCGGACGGCGACGTGGTGCGCGTCTGGAACTCGCGCGGGCAGGTGCTGGCAGGGGCGGTGGTGAGCGACGGGATTAAACCGGGCGTGATCTGTATTCATCAGGGCGCATGGCCCGACCTTGAGCCCGCCGAGGGCGGTATCTGTAAAAACGGGGCGGTTAACGTGCTGACCAAAGATCTCCCCAGCTCGAAGCTGGGGAATGGTTGCGCAGGGAACACGGCGCTGGCCTGGGTCGAGAAATATGAGGGGCCCGAGCTTACCTTAACGGCGTTTGATCCGCCTGCCAGCTCATGATCCATGTCGGGTGCTGAGTATCATCCTGCCAGGCGCTGTCTTCAATGCGAAAGCCCTGAGCATGGTAGAAATTCACCGCCCGGACATTTTTCTGGTACACCTCCAGGGTTAAGTGCGAGAAGCGCTGTTGAACATGGTTCAGCAGCGCGCGCCCGATGCCTTTCCCGATGCATGACGGCGCCACAAACAGGGCGCCGACAAACTGAGACTGCATCACGCTGATAAATCCGCAAGGTTCGCCGTCCTGTTCCCAGACCCAGGTTTCTGCAGACGGCAGGTAAACGTCCCGCACCATAGCCTCGTTCTCTTTCCAGTAACCCGGCTCGATAAACGGATGCGCTTCCGTGGTGCTTTCAAGCCATAGGCTCAAAAGCGGCGCGGTATTCTCATTTTGCCATTTGCGGATCATGATGGCCTCCCGGATGACAGAAGCAGCCGGTAACGTGGTCATTGACCAGGCCACAGGCCTGCATAAAGGCGTAGCAGATGGTGGAGCCGACAAACTTAAAGCCGCGTTTTTTCAGTGCTTTCGAGAGCGCATCCGAGGCCGGGGTGGAGGCCGGGATTTCCGCGAGCGTGGCGGCCTGGGTGAGTTGCGGTTTGTTGTTCACAAACGTCCAGACAAAATCTGAAAATGATTCGCCGTTTTGCTCCATCGCCAGGTAAGCGCGTGCGTTACCGATGATGGCCTGGATCTTACCGCGATGGCGGATGATGCCGGCGTCCTGCACCAGTCGTTCCACATCTTCATCGGTCATCGCGGCGACGGCGACAGGATCGAACTGATGGAAAGCGTTGCGGTAATTTTCACGTTTTTTCAGTACCGTAATCCATGATAACCCCGCCTGCTGGCCCTCCAGGCAGATCATCTCGAAGAGCTTTTTGCCATCCCTTTCCGGCACGCCCCATTCCCGATCGTGATAGTCGATATAAAGCTGATCCTGGCTTACCCAACCGCAACGTTCCATCCGTCATCTCCCTTATTGATACTGATTTCGCAAAAATTTCGTTCTGACTGGCTTGACGTGTTTACTATAAAGACAATAGTTAATACAGGGCCATATGCTCTCTAAGCTCTTCCTGAATAACGACAAATATCGCCGAATTCGGCTCTCTCTGGGGTCGCGTTGATGATGATAAAAAAAATCAGTGGTCGCCATGCTGCTTCTGGCCTGGTGGGAATTTCAGCCTGCCTGTTCTTTTGTAATACAGCGTCTGCCTGGCAACAGGAATATATCGTTTCAGACGCCCAGAATAATACGGCGGAACGCTATACATGGGACGCGGATCACCAACCGCGTTATGAGGATATTCTGGCTGAGCGTATTCAGTCTTCGCAGAACGCGCCGGGACTTGCCCTGAATATACCGTCTGGCAGAACGACGGAGGGGGCAATGAGCGTGGGCTGGAATTTTCCCGTTTCAGCACGCATCACCACCGGCCCGGTGGTGGCATGGCGGTACGACGGCACGACTCCCATGATGATCAACGAGTTTGGTGATAGCGCGTCGACGCAAGCAATTACCGACCCGCTCTGGCATGCCAGCGTCAGCACGCTGGGGTGGCGCGTGAATACCCAGTATGGCGATCTCCGTCCGTGGGCGCAGATTAGCTATAACCAGCAGTTTGGTGAAAACCAGTGGAAATCGCAGTTTGGCATGCCGCAAACGCCAGCTCCTGCCCAAAACGGTAGCTGGATGGATGTCACCGTGGGAACGGATATTCCCTTTAACACGCGCATGGCGGCCTATGCGTCGCTGGCTCAGGGGGAGCACACCACCACCGGTGAGGAGTTTTTATACACACTCGGCGTCAGCGCAAATTTCTAGAGTTGTTACTTTTTTAAACGTTACGGTAACATCTCGAATACAATAACCACGGGCTTTACAGTGATAGCAGATACTAACATGCTATCGCTTTATTCCCGTGCCAGGTCATTCATTCCCGATTCCAGGCATTTCATTCCGTTCCGCCTGCATTTCATGCCGTTTTACCCCAGGTGTTTTAAGGTTTTGTTTATCGTTGTCCTCAGCGAACTTCCTTAATTTCTCTTGCAGGACAACTGCCATGAACACATCAACCTATAACCGCACGCGCTGGCTCACGCTCTTTGGCACCATCGTCACTCAGTTTGCATTGGGGTCGGTCTATACCTGGAGCCTGTTCAACAGCGCGCTTTCCGACAAACTCGGCGCGCCGGTCAGCCAGGTCGCGTTCTCCTTTGGTTTGCTGAGCCTGGGTCTGGCGATTTCGTCTTCCGTCGCGGGTAAGCTGCAGGAGCGTTTTGGCGTGAAGCGCGTGACCATGGCGTCCGGCATCCTGCTGGGTCTGGGCTTTTTCCTGACGGCGCATTCCAGCAATCTGATGATGTTGTGGCTGAGCGCCGGCGTGCTGGTGGGGCTGGCCGATGGCGCAGGTTACCTGCTGACCCTGTCGAACTGCGTGAAGTGGTTCCCGGAGCGTAAAGGTTTAATCTCCGCGTTTGCCATCGGCTCTTATGGCCTGGGCAGCCTCGGGTTCAAATTTATCGACTCCCATCTGCTGGCGTCCGTCGGCCTCGAAAAAACCTTTATGATCTGGGGCGCAATCGTGCTGGTGATGATTCTGTTCGGCGCCACGCTGATGAAAGATGCGCCGCAGCAGGAGGTCAAATCCGTGAACGGCGTGGTGGAGAACGACTTCACCCTCGCGCAGTCCATGCGTAAGCCACAGTACTGGATGCTGGCGGTAATGTTCCTGACTGCCTGCATGAGCGGTCTGTATGTTATCGGCGTGGCGAAGGATATCGCGCAGGGCATGGTGAAGCTGGATGCGGCCACGGCGGCGAACGCGGTGACGGTCATCTCCATTGCCAACCTCTCCGGTCGTCTGGTGCTCGGTATTCTGTCTGACAAAATTGCCCGCATCCGCGTGATTACGATTGGGCAAGTGGTCTCGCTGGTCGGTATGGCGGCGCTGCTGTTCGCTCCGCTGAATGAAGCTACCTTCTTTGCGGCGATTGCCTGCGTGGCCTTTAACTTCGGTGGCACCATTACCGTCTTCCCGTCACTGGTGAGCGAGTTCTTTGGCCTGAACAATCTGGCGAAAAACTACGGCGTTATCTATCTGGGCTTCGGGATCGGCAGTATCTGCGGCTCGCTGATTGCCTCCCTGTTCGGCGGGTTCTACGTGACCTTCTGCGTAATATTTGCCTTGCTGATTATCTCGCTGGCGCTCTCAACCACGATTCGCCAGCCGCAGCGCGAAGTATTCAAAGAAGCGCATGCGTAAGCGGTATGAAAGAGGCCTCTGTGGCCTCTTTTGTCTTTATGCGAGACGCTTCCCGTCTCGATATTTTGTAAAAATTTACACCGATCACACTCTCTGCTGCCACTTTTCTCTCCCGCTGTGGTCTACTTACCGCGCTTGTAGACGTTTCTCATAACGCTTCCTTACGCATTTACTTACTCTGTCCGCTTTCTCTTTGAGATTCGACGGGTCTTTATACCCCTTCCCCCAGGGTTGTTTGCATGAAATACATTAGGTCTCTTACCCAGCAAAGATTGTGTCTGATGCTGGCTGTCTATATCGGATTATTTCTGAATGGCGCGGTACTGTTCAGAAGAGTGGAAGGTTATTTCGAAAACCTTACCGTAAGTAATTGTATTTTTGCCGCAATTGAAGTGTTCGGCTCCGTCCTCGCTACCTTCTTCCTCTTACGCCTGCTGTCCCTGTTTGGCCGACGTACATGGCAAATTTTGGCCTCGCTGGTGGTGATTATTTCTGCCGCCGCAAGCTATTACATGACCTTTATGAACGTGGTCATTGGGTACGGTATAGTTGCCTCGGTGATGACCACGGATATCGATCTCTCGAAAGAGGTGGTAGGGAAAGGCTTTATTGTCTGGACGGTTTTAACCTGTCTGATCCCGCTGTTCTTTATCTGGAACAATACGTGCCGCTATACGCTGTTACGCCAGCTGCGCACGCGTGGACAGCGGATCCGCAATATCGTTGTCGTCCTGCTGGCCGGTCTGCTGGTATGGGCACCTATCCGCCTGATGGAAACGCAGCAAAAACGCGTCGAAAAAGCGACGGGCGTGGATATGCCAAGCTATGGCGGCGTGGTGGCAAACTCCTATTTGCCGTCTAACTGGCTGTCAGCGTTAGGTCTGTATGCCTGGGCGCAGGCGGATGAATCCGGTGATGTGAAGTCGCTGATCAATCCACTGAAAAAATTCACCTACCAGCCACCAGCCGACGGGCTTGATGATACGTACGTCGTTTTTGTCATTGGCGAAACGACGCGCTGGGATCATATGGGCATTCTCGGCTATAACCGGGATACCACGCCAAAGCTGGCGCAGGAGAAGAACCTGTTGGCGTACCGGGGTTACTCCTGCGATACCGCGACCAAGCTTTCGCTGCGCTGTATGTTTGTTCGCGAAGGCGGTGCAAGCGATAACCCGCAGCGTACGCTGAAAGAGCAAAACGTCTTTGCCGTGCTGAAGCAGCTTGGATTTAGCTCAGACCTGTTCGCCATGCAAAGTGAGATGTGGTTCTACACCAATACCCTGGCAGATAATATCGCGTACCGTGAGCAGATTGGCGCCGAACCGCGTAACCGCGGTAAAAACGTCGACGACATGCTGCTGCTGGAAGAAATGTCGCAATCCCTCAAGAACCATCCGCAGGGTAAGCATCTGGTTATTCTGCATACCAAAGGGTCGCATTACAGCTATTACCAGCGCTACACGCGTGATTTCGCGAAGTGGCAGCCTGAGTGCGTGGGCATTAATAAAGACTGCAGCAAGCAGGAGCTGATCAATGCCTATGATAACTCGGTGCTGTATGTGGATACCTTCCTGAGCCGGGTGATCGACCAGCTGCGCGATAAGAAAGCGATTGTGATTTATGCGGCAGACCACGGTGAATCTATCAACGAGAAAGAGCATCTGCACGGTACGCCGCGCAAGCTGGCACCGCCTGAACAGTTCCGCGTGCCGATGATCATGTGGATGTCGGATAAGTACCTGGAAAACCCGGAGAAGGCGAAGATGTTTGCTCAGCTGAAGAAAGAGGCGGAGATGAAGGTGCCGCGTCGTCACGTTGAGCTGTACGACACCATTATGGGTTGTCTCGGCTATACCTCACCGAACGGTGGGATTAACGAAAACAACAACTGGTGTAAACTCCCTGCTAACAGCGTAAAAGCCGCGCAGTAGCTGCTCTGGCGAGAATATCGCCAGTTGAATGGCTTTTTGAAAATAAGGGATTGACGGGGGCGCACCTCAGCAGTAAGATGCGCTCCGCATTCGGCGAGTAGCGCAGCTTGGTAGCGCAACTGGTTTGGGACCAGTGGGTCGGAGGTTCGAATCCTCTCTCGCCGACCACATTCTGAAAAGGGCTAACCGCAAGGTTAGCCCTTTTTGCATTATGACCTTATCCCGTCAGAGTATCCAAAACGCCCCTTAGGTCCGCTTCTTCCTGCCTGTTAACGATTTTGTGACATAATCCATTGTATTTTTTTATATATAGATTGATCTTTTTTCGCGTTGCTTATGGATAACCTCAGCATTTTTCGCTGTGCGTTTTAGCGTTCATGGAATTTAGTGCTCAGATAATCACCATTCTGCAAGAAAATTTACCCATTCTGAATAAAAGTTAATCACTGATTGTTGCGAAATATGAAGAGACTTGTGCTGCAGGATAGCGAGTAGCATAAATTTCCCTGCTGAAAACTGGCATACATAGTTTTTTTAATCTTTGTTTGCGGTTTCTCACACTCAGCGTAAATCCCCGTCACCTGTATTGACGTTTTCACATTCTGTTGACAGATTGTAGGGCATGAGGGGCATTTCAGGGACGATCTGCGCTGCAACTCAAACGCTCTTCTGAAAGGATTCTCCATCCCTTTAAAGCCTTCGGGCATCACCGACCGGACCGGGTAAAAAATAAATAAAGGTCTGGCGGCGTAACACAACAAAGCAAAACATCACATTGGAGCAGAATAATGAGTATTTCCTTGAAGAAGTCAGGGATGCTGAAGCTTGGTCTGAGCCTGGTGGCTATGACCGTGGCAGCAAGCGTACAGGCAAAAACCCTGGTTTACTGTTCTGAAGGCTCGCCGGAAGGCTTTAACCCACAGCTCTTTACCTCTGGTACGACTTACGACGCAAGCTCTGTACCGATCTATAACCGTCTGGTTGAATTCAAAACCGGTACCACGGAAGTGATTCCGGGGCTGGCAGAGAAGTGGGACGTCAGCGAAGACGGCAAAACCTATACCTTCCACCTGCGCAAAGGCGTGAAGTGGCAGGACAGCAAAGAATTCAAACCAACGCGCGACTTTAACGCCGACGACGTTGTGTTCTCCTTCGATCGTCAGAAAAACGCGCAGAACCCGTACCACAAAGTGTCTGGCGGCAGCTATGAATACTTCGAAGGGATGGGCCTGCCGGATCTGATTTCTGAAGTGAAGAAAGTGGACGACAATACCGTTCAGTTCGTGCTGACGCGTCCGGAAGCGCCGTTCCTGGCTGACCTGGCCATGGACTTTGCTTCAATTCTGTCCAAAGAGTACGCGGACAACATGCTGAAAGCCGGTACGCCGGAAAAAGTCGACCTGAACCCAATCGGTACCGGTCCATTCCAGCTGCTGCAGTACCAGAAAGACTCCCGCATTCTGTACAAAGCGTTCGAAGGCTACTGGGGCACCAAGCCGCAGATCGACCGTCTGGTCTTCTCCATTACGCCTGACGCTTCCGTGCGTTATGCAAAACTGCAGAAAAACGAATGCCAGGTTATGCCATACCCGAACCCGGCTGACATTGCCCGCATGAAGCAGGACAAGAACATCAACCTGCTGGAGCAGGCTGGCCTGAACGTGGGCTATCTCTCCTTCAACACCGAGAAGAAACCGTTTGATGACGTGAAAGTGCGTCAGGCGCTGACCTACGCGGTGAACAAAGAAGCGATCATCAAGGCGGTTTACCAGGGCGCTGGCGTTGCAGCCAAAAACCTGATCCCACCAACCATGTGGGGCTATAACGACGACGTTAAAGACTACAGCTACGATCCTGAGAAAGCGAAAGCGCTGCTGAAAGAAGCGGGCCAGGATAAAGGCTTCACCGTCGAGCTGTGGGCGATGCCGGTACAGCGTCCGTACAACCCGAACGCACGCCGCATGGCAGAAATGGTTCAGGCTGACTGGGCTAAGATTGGCGTTCAGGCCAAGATTGTGACCTACGAGTGGGGCGAGTACCTGAAGCGCGCCAAAGCGGGTGAGCACCAGGCAGTCATGATGGGCTGGACCGGTGATAACGGGGATCCGGACAACTTCTTCGCCACCCTGTTCAGCTGCGCGGCGGCAAAAGACGGTTCTAACTACTCTCGCTGGTGCTACAAGCCGTTTGAAGACCTGATCCAGCCGGCACGTGCGACGGACGATCACAACAAACGTATTGAACTGTACAAGCAGGCTCAGGTTGTTATGCACGATCAGGCTCCGGCGCTGATTGTTGCTCACTCCACCGTGTACGAGCCAGTGCGTAAAGAAGTGAAGGGCTACGTGGTTGATCCACTGGGCAAACACCACTTCGAGAACGTATCTGTTGAATAATAAGTAGGGTGTTTTCCCTCTCCCTCCGGGAGAGGGCAGGGGTGAGGGGCGTGCATGCATCCCCTCACCCTCATCTTCTCTCAAGGGAGAAGAAATTTACATTTGTGAGCAATACAGACGTCACGCCACTGGTCGTGCGTCATCAGAGAGAATCCGGGTTATGTTGCAGTTCATCCTCCGACGTCTGGGACTTGTTATCCCCACGTTTATCGGTATCACCCTTCTCACTTTTGCCTTCGTCCATATGATCCCCGGCGACCCGGTAATGATTATGGCGGGCGAGCGTGGTATTTCCCCTGAGCGCCATGCACAGCTGCTGGCTGAACTCGGTCTCGATAAGCCGATGTGGCAGCAGTATCTCCACTATATCTGGGGCGTGCTGCACGGTGATTTAGGGATTTCGCTGAAAAGCCGTCTTCCGGTGTGGGACGAGTTCGTGCCGCGTTTTAAAGCGACGCTGGAGCTTGGCGTCTGCGCCATGATTTTCGCTACTGCGGTAGGTATCCCGGTTGGGGTACTGGCAGCCGTTAAGCGTGGCTCTATTTTTGACCATACCGCCGTGGGCCTGGCGCTGACCGGCTACTCCATGCCTATCTTCTGGTGGGGCATGATGCTGATCATGCTGGTCTCGGTGCAGCTTAACCTGACCCCGGTCTCCGGGCGCGTTAGCGATATGGTCTTCCTGGATGACTCCAACCCGCTCACCGGCTTTATGCTGATTGATACGGCTATCTGGGGCGAGGAGGGCAACTTCATGGATGCCGTCGCGCACATGATCCTGCCTGCCATGGTGCTGGGGACCATTCCTCTGGCGGTGATCGTGCGTATGACCCGTTCATCGATGCTGGAAGTGCTGGGTGAGGATTACATCCGCACCGCGCGCGCCAAGGGCCTGACGCGCATGCGCGTCATTATCGTCCATGCGCTGCGTAACGCCATGCTGCCGGTGGTGACCGTTATCGGTCTCCAGGTGGGGACGTTGCTGGCGGGGGCGATTCTGACCGAAACCATCTTCTCCTGGCCGGGCCTGGGCCGCTGGCTGATTGACGCGCTGCAGCGCCGTGACTATCCGGTTGTGCAGGGCGGTGTACTGCTGGTCGCGACGATGATTATCCTCGTCAACCTGCTGGTCGATTTGCTGTACGGCGTGGTGAACCCGCGTATTCGTCATAAGAAGTAAGGGACCATCATGTCACAAGTCACTCAAAATAAAGTGGTCGCTGCACCGGTTCCGATGACTCCGCTGCAGGAATTCTGGCACTACTTCAAGCGCAATAAAGGTGCGGTAGTAGGGCTGGTGTATGTCGCTATCATGATCCTGATTGCGGTGTTTGCGAACTTCCTCGCACCGTATAACCCGGCGGACCAGTTCCGCGATGCGCTGCTCGCGCCACCTGCGTGGCAGGACGGCGGTAGCCTGGCGCACCTGCTCGGTACCGATGACGTGGGCCGCGATGTGCTGTCGCGTCTGATGTACGGCGCGCGCCTGTCGCTGCTGGTCGGCTGCCTGGTGGTGGTGCTCTCCCTGATTATGGGGATCGTTCTCGGCCTGGTTGCCGGTTACTTCGGCGGTATCGTTGATAACATCATCATGCGTATCGTCGACATTATGCTGGCGCTGCCAAGCCTGCTGCTGGCCCTGGTGCTGGTGGCGATCTTTGGTCCGTCGATCGGTAATGCCGCCCTGGCGCTGACGTTCGTGGCGCTTCCTCACTATGTACGTTTAACCCGTGCGGCGGTGCTGGTGGAAGTGAACCGCGATTACGTTACCGCCTCTCGTGTGGCGGGGGCCGGTGCGATGCGCCAGATGTTCGTGAATATCTTCCCTAACTGCCTTGCGCCGCTGATCGTTCAGGCGTCGCTCGGTTTCTCTAACGCCATTCTTGATATGGCCGCTCTTGGCTTCCTGGGCATGGGTGCGCAGCCGCCAACACCGGAGTGGGGCACCATGCTCTCCGACGTGTTGCAGTTCGCACAAAGCGCCTGGTGGGTTGTCACCTTCCCGGGTCTGGCAATCCTGCTGACGGTGCTGGCATTTAACCTGATGGGTGATGGCCTGCGTGATGCGCTTGATCCCAAACTGAAGCAGTAAGAGGCACGAGATGGCGTTATTAAATGTAGATAAATTATCGGTGCACTTCGGCGATGAAGGCACCCCGTTTCGCGCCGTGGACCGCATCAGCTATAGCGTAAATCAGGGCGAAGTGGTTGGCATTGTCGGGGAGTCCGGTTCCGGTAAGTCGGTGAGTTCACTGGCGATCATGGGGCTGATTGATTACCCGGGCCGCGTGATGGCGGAAAACCTACAGTTCAACGGTCAGGATCTGAAGCGCATTTCTGAAAAACAGCGCCGCCAGCTGGTTGGCGCCGAAGTGGCGATGATTTTCCAGGATCCGATGACCAGCCTTAACCCCTGCTACACCGTTGGTTTCCAGATTATGGAAGCGATTAAGGTGCATCAGGGTGGGAATAAGAAAACCCGTCGCCAGCGCGCGATCGATCTGCTGAACCAGGTAGGTATTCCTGACCCGGCATCGCGCCTGGACGTTTACCCGCATCAGCTCTCCGGTGGGATGAGCCAGCGCGTGATGATCGCGATGGCGATTGCCTGTCGGCCAAAGCTGCTGATTGCGGATGAACCGACGACGGCGCTGGATGTGACTATTCAGGCACAAATCATCGAACTGCTGCTGGAGCTGCAGCAGAAAGAGAATATGGCGCTGGTGCTGATTACGCACGATCTGGCGCTGGTGGCCGAAGCCGCGCACAAAATCATCGTGATGTATGCGGGCCAGGTGGTTGAGACCGGAAATTCTCACGATATTTTCCGCGCGCCGCGTCACCCGTATACCCAGGCGCTTTTACGCGCGCTGCCGGAGTTTGCTCAGGACAAAGCGCGTCTGGCGTCGCTGCCGGGTGTGGTGCCGGGTAAATATGACCGTCCGCAGGGCTGTCTGCTCAATCCGCGCTGTCCATATGCGACGGACAAATGCCGGGCGGAGGAGCCAGATCTGAACCTGCTGGCTGATGGTCGTCAGTCGAAATGCCACTACCCACTCGATGATGCCGGGAGGCCAACACTATGAGTACGCAACAGGCCACCACGCAACAGCCGCTGTTGCAGGCCATCGACCTGAAAAAATACTACCCGGTGAAGAAGGGACTGTTTGCCCCTGAACGCCTGGTGAAAGCGCTGGACGGCGTCTCCTTTAACCTCGAACGCGGTAAAACGCTGGCGGTGGTGGGAGAGTCAGGCTGCGGGAAATCCACGCTGGGCCGTCTGCTGACGATGATTGAAGTGCCGACCGGCGGTGAGCTCTATTATCAGGGGCAAGATCTACTCAAGCACGATCCGCAGGCGCAGAAGCTGCGTCGCCAGAAAATCCAGATTGTGTTCCAGAACCCGTATGGTTCGCTGAACCCGCGTAAAAAAGTGGGACAGATTCTGGAAGAGCCGCTGCTGATTAACAGCAATCTGAGCAAAGAGCAGCGCCGTGAAAAAGCGCTGGCGATGATGGCGAAGGTCGGCCTCAAAACCGAGCATTACGATCGCTATCCGCACATGTTCTCCGGTGGCCAGCGTCAGCGTATTGCTATCGCGCGCGGGCTGATGCTCGATCCGGACGTGGTGATTGCCGATGAGCCGGTCTCCGCGCTCGACGTATCCGTACGTGCGCAGGTGCTGAATCTGATGATGGATCTGCAGCAGGAGCTGGGGCTGTCTTACGTGTTCATCTCCCATGACCTGTCGGTAGTGGAGCACATTGCTGATGAAGTGATGGTGATGTACCTGGGGCGCTGCGTGGAGAAGGGGACCAAAGACCAGATCTTTAATAATCCTCGTCACCCGTATACCCAGGCGCTGCTGTCTGCGACGCCGCGTCTGAACCCGGACGATCGTCGTGAGCGTATTAAGCTGACGGGTGAACTGCCAAGTCCGCTGAATCCGCCTCCGGGATGTGCATTCAACGCCCGCTGCAGCCGCCGCTTTGGCCCGTGCACCCAGCTCCAGCCGCAGCTGAAGGATTATGGCGGCCAGCTGGTTGCCTGCTTCGCGGTCGATCAGGATGAAAATGGCGAGAAGCCACACGCATAACGAAAAAAACCGGCGTTAAGCCGGTTTTTTTATGTCTGATTGATTATTTCCGCAGGCGAATCTGGTCGACGGCGTGCTTCTCGCTCTTGGTGAGGATCAGGCTCGCACGCTCGCGCGTCGGCAGGATGTTCTCTTTGAGGTTGACGTAGTTGATCTCATTCCACAGTCCCGTGGCCACGTTGATCGCTTCTTCTTCAGAAAGCTGAGCATAGTGGTGGAAATAGGAATCCGGATCGGTGAATGCCCCTTCACGGAACTTCAGGAAGCGGTTGATGTACCAGTTCTGCAGCAGGTCTTCCGGCGCATCGACATAAATAGAGAAATCGACGAAATCCGAGACAAAGACGTGATGCGGATCGTGAGGATAGTCCATGCCGCTTTGCAGCACGTTGAGACCTTCCAGAATGAGAATATCCGGCTGGACCACCGTCTTATCCCCACCCGGGATGCGATCGTAGATCAGGTGCGAATAGACCGGCGCCGTCACGTGAGGCACGCCGGATTTCAGATCGGAGACAAATTTTACCAGACGGTGCATATCATAAGAGAGCGGGAAGCCTTTCTTCTTCATCAGCCCGCGTTCTTTTAATACTTCGTTTGGATGCAGGAAGCCGTCGGTCGTGATCAGCTCCACGCTGCGGTGTTCCGGCCAGCGGCTCAACAGCGCCTGCAGGACGCGTGCGGTGGTACTTTTACCCACGGCCACGCTGCCTGCGATACTGATGATATAAGGAATGCGTTGACCGTTCGTCCCGAGAAACTGCTCCAGCACCGCCTGACGACGCAGGTTCGAGCTGATATAGAAGTTAAGCAAGCGCGAGAGGGGGAGATAAATTTCTGCCACTTCTTCAAGGGACAGATCTTCGTTTATCCCTTTTAACCGTGCGATTTCACCTTCCGTCAGCGTCATAGGGACGGAATCACGCAGGGCAGCCCACTGGCTGCGGTTAAAGTGAAGATAAGGCGTCATTAACGTTTGCTCTTTTTTGCTCATAAGCATGCTTCAGTGAGCCAGCATTAAACTGCCGGATCGTGGCTCATCACACAGTTAATTTTGGACAATGGGCAGGAGGTTAACACCAGATGACAGGAATAATAAGAAAAAAGATGGAAAGCGCTGCGTTACGCGGAGGCCGTCACGCTACGGTGTTTACAGTGCAAATACCCCTTACATGTTGATTATTTGACCGTGAATGACTACTTTTACAGCGCTCAACACGCTGTTAGCATAAAATGTGAGCGAAAGAACGTTTTATGCAAATTTTTAGTTGCATGACCGCGCAGGTATCCATAGAATGCGCGCTACTTGATGCCGACTTAGCTCAGTAGGTAGAGCAACTGACTTGTAATCAGTAGGTCACCAGTTCGATTCCGGTAGTCGGCACCATCAAGTCCGGTGGGGTTCCCGAGCGGCCAAAGGGAGCAGACTGTAAATCTGCCGTCACAGACTTCGAAGGTTCGAATCCTTCCCCCACCACCACTTTCTGGCAGCGTAAATGCCGCCGGAGCTGGTTGGAAAAATTAGCCAGCTCAAACTGAAAAAGAGAGAAATCTCTTTTTTTGTTACAGAAAGAACTGGGTAGCCGAGTTTCAGGATGCGGGCATCGTATAATGGCTATTACCTCAGCCTTCCAAGCTGATGATGCGGGTTCGATTCCCGCTGCCCGCTCCAATACGTGCTGATATGGCTCAGTTGGTAGAGCGCACCCTTGGTAAGGGTGAGGTCCCCAGTTCGACTCTGGGTATCAGCACCACTTCACTTCTCCTTCCCGTTTCTCTCTGTTTCAATTTTACTGTATTCAACAATTCAGGCATTTCGCCTGGTTGATGTGGTGATATCACCGATTTATCCGTGTCTTAGAGGGACAATCGATGTCTAAAGAAAAGTTTGAACGTACAAAACCGCACGTTAACGTCGGTACTATCGGCCACGTTGACCATGGTAAAACAACGCTGACCGCTGCAATCACTACCGTTCTGGCAAAAACCTACGGTGGTTCTGCTCGTGCATTCGACCAGATCGATAACGCACCAGAAGAAAAAGCTCGTGGTATCACCAT
>NZ_VTUC01000008.1 GCF_008364555.1 Enterobacter vonholyi | reverse complement strand
CGTTGCGAGGTGGCGTATATTACGCTTTCCTCTTTCAGAGTCAACCCGTTATTGCAGGATTTTTTCTCTTAAACCGACCGGGCTGTTTGTGAAGTGATTCACATCCGCCGTGTCGATGGAGGCGCATTATAGGGAGTTCCCGAACGACCGCAACCGAAAAGTTGCAAAAAAATGACTGACTGCTGCATTCCCCAGCAAAACCCCGCCTTATACCCTTTTATGCACAAAGTTATCCACAATCATGCACGGTTCCCGACGCGATCCCACGAATTGAGCGAGAAGATCAACTATACTAGCGGCAAATATTCTCCTCTGTTCAGGCCCACCCTCATGACCACACAACGCCTCACCCGCGACTGGCGTCTCCCTACAGCAGGGGTGATGCTGCTGGCACTTCTCTTTGCGGGTTTTACCCTGCATGCGCACTGGAACGCCTTTATCCAGTGGTGTCTCGCCACGCAAATTACGCTGCACCGCTATCTGGTGATGTATCTGCTGCAGCTTAATAACCACCAGTACAGCGGCGGATTATGGCTGTTAACGGGGGCTTTCCTTTATGGTGTCCTTCACGCCATCGGACCCGGGCACGGAAAGTTCATCGTGACGACCTATCTGACCACCAATAAGGAAAGCGAGCTGGCCGCCCGGGTCGTCCCCTTCCTGGGCAGCCTGATGCAGGGCGTCAGCGCCATTCTGTTTGTCTTTATTCTGGCGGTAGGATTTAACCTCGCCTCAGGGGATATTAGTACCAGCCGCTGGTATGTGGAGAAGATCAGCGCAGTGCTTATTGGCGCATTCGGCGCATTTGTCATTTACCAGGCGCTGAAAAGTCTGCGTCCGCGCAGAATGTCTGTCTCTGCCATTAAGCCACTTCATCAGCACGACGAACACTGTGGCTGCGGCCATCACGGCGTAGGTACAGACCTGACGCAGGGCGACTGGAAAACCCGTCTGGGCGTGATTCTGGCGATTGGCGCACGCCCGTGCAGCGGGGCGATCATGATTCTGATGTTTTCGAACGCGCTGGGCATTGTCACCTGGGGGGTGGCCGCAGTCATGACCATGTCTCTGGGAACCGCCCTCTCTATTGTGGGGCTGTCCCTTGCTGTAAGGTACGCCCGCGAACGCACGGTGACCTGGTTCGGAGAAAGCGCCTCATTAAGATGGCTGGTACCGGCAGTCAAAATAGCCGGAGGGATAGTCCTGATCCTATTCGCGACAGTGCTGTTCCTGACGGTGATCCCCATCAGTGCCAATGGCGACTACATCGCTGCCGGATGCTAATAAAAGAAAACCCGCCGTTGGCGGGTTTATTTATTACTCGTTGATGCGTGGATGCTGATCCACCAGTCGGGAGCGTTTTTTCTGCAGCTCTTCAATCTCGGCGTCAATATCCTCAATCTTCTGCTCTACATTATCGTAGTGCTCACGCAGGATCTCTTTCGCTTCCTGGATATCCGATGCCGCAGGCGTTGCGCCTTTCAGAGGACGATTTGCCGTCTCCTTCATGGTAATACCGGTAATCAAACCAATCACCGCGATCACCATCAGGTAATAAGCAGGCATCATCAGGTTCTGTGTGCTCTCCACCAGCGAGGCGGCAAGCGTTGGGGTCAGACCGGCAATCAGCACCGAGATGTTAAAGGCTGCGGCCAGCGCGCTGTAGCGAATGTGGGTCGGGAACATTGCGGGCAGCGTTGAGGCCATCACCCCGATAAAGCAGTTAAGGATCACCGCCAGCATCAGCAGACCGGCAAAAATCAGCCCCAGCACATCACTGTTAATAAGAATAAATGCCGGGATTGCCAGAGCAAACAGCGCAACGCTTCCCAGAATAATGAACGGTCGACGACCAAAACGGTCACTCAACAGACCCATAATCGGCTGCACAAACAGCATACCCACCATGATGGCGATAATAATCAGCACACCGTGATCTTCCGAATAGTGCAGGTTATGCGACAGATAGCTCGGCATGTAGGTCAACAGCATGTAGTAGGTCACGTTGGTCGAAATCACCAGACCAATACAGGTCAGCAGGCTGCGCCAGTGCTTAGTGGCAATCTCTTTGAACGATACCTTAGGACCATCCTGCAGCCCTTCGCGGTCACCCTGCTCCAGTTTATCGACGTGCTGCTGGAAGGCAGGCGTCTCTTCCAGCGCATGACGCAGGTAGAGGCCAATAATCCCCAGCGGCAATGCCAGGAAGAACGGAATACGCCAGCCCCAGTCGAGGAAGTTATCTTCACCCACCACGGTTGAAATCAGCACCACGACGCCCGCCCCCAGGACAAACCCGGCAATCGAGCCGAAGTCCAGCCAGCTTCCCATAAAACCGCGCTTACGGTCCGGGGAATACTCGGCAACGAAGATCGAGGCTCCGGTATATTCACCGCCTACGGAGAAGCCCTGGGCCATCTTACAAATCAGCAGGAGAATGGGTGCCCAAATGCCGATGGTGGCGTAAGAGGGTATAAGGCCGATACAGAATGTACTGATCGACATAATAACGATGGTGATAGCAAGGATCTTCTGGCGACCATATTTATCGCCGAGCATACCGAAGAACAGACCACCCAGCGGGCGAATCAGGAAGGGAACGGAGAACGTACCCAGTGCGGCAATCATCTGCAGGCTGGGATCGGCCCCGGGGAAAAACACTTTACCTAACGCATAGGCCACAAAACCGTAGACACCAAAATCGAACCATTCCATCGCATTACCGAGCGAGGCTGCGGTAATCGCTTTACGCAGCTTTGCGTCATCAATAATGGTGACGTCGCGAAGCGTGATGGGTTTAATCTTTTTCCTTCTCAGCATAGCTATCCTCGTTGACTCGGCCCTGTCTGTTTCACAGTCCAGTATGCGTTCTGTGAACCATGGGATCCGCTCCATGCGAATCGCCTTATTCAAGCGTAGCAGGTTTACTTACATTGACGTTTTACATCGATACAACCGAACCTGTTGACGCCTGCCTGGGCAGTTAATGACCTTTTTACCCTACCAGCGTTTATATTTGTGATCAACTTCACATATATTTTTGCGTCTGGTCAACTCAGTCCAATTATTGTCAAGGAATGCCAATAAGCACTTCCTTACCCTCCCCAAAAGAACATCCTCACGCGCGTTTTTATTTCTTTCGTGACAGAAAAACAAACCACGTTAATTCACATCAACTTTACATAAATTTTCATCAACAGGATCCGGCCTCAAACTTTACATTGAATATGTGACAAAGATAACTAAAACGCTGTTTTATTTTCATTGAATCAATATTCCAATGATCGCATGATAAATCCGAATACAACGTTTTATGTGTTTTCAAAAGAGGCTAATCGCGAGCACACATTTAATTATGTTGCTGGGTCATCGAAAAAAGACGGCAAGCAATAAGAGCAATCAATTGAATTTATTGACTAATTTTTAACACCTATCCCCCGTGCTGCGGGATCCGATGTGAGGTTTGTCTATGAAGATTAAAGCCACGATAGAACGCATTCCTGGCGGTATGATGCTGGTTCCGCTGGTGCTGGGCGCGATCCTGAATACCCTTGCTCCCAATACCGGAGCTTATTTTGGCGGTTTCACTAAAGGCATGATAACGGGCACGGTTCCGATTCTTGCCGTCTGGTTTTTTTGTATCGGCGCGTCCATTAATTTGCGGGCAACGGGTACCGTATTACGGAAATCCGGAACGCTGGTGATAACCAAAATAGCGGTAGCCTGGGCGGCGGCAATGATATGCGCAATGTTCATTCCAGAGAATGGAATTCAGACCGGGTTCTTCGCGGGATTATCGGTCCTGGCAATTGTCTCGGCGATGGACATGACCAACGGCGGATTATACGCCAGCCTGATGAACCAGTACGGAACGAAAGAAGAGTCCGGCGCATTTGTGTTGATGTCTCTGGAATCTGGCCCGCTGATGACGATGCTGATCCTGGGGTCTGCTGGCCTGGCCTCGTTTGAACCCCACCACTTTGTCGGCGCGATCTTGCCCTTCCT
The DNA here is from genome assembly GCF_008364555.1 of Enterobacter vonholyi. GTDB lineage: Bacteria > Pseudomonadota > Gammaproteobacteria > Enterobacterales > Enterobacteriaceae > Enterobacter > Enterobacter vonholyi. The sequence goes on along the minus strand of NZ_VTUC01000008.1, from coordinate 137,921 downwards.
GGTCGGTTTCGCCCTTGGCAATCTCGATCGCGATCTGCGTGATTTCTTCAGCAAAGCCACGCCGGTGCTGATCCCTTTCTTCGGTTTCGCACTGGGGAACACCATCAACCTGAAGGTCATTCTCGATACCGGCCTGCTGGGCATTGTGCTGGGTGTCGCCGTGATCGTCATCACCGGCATTCCGCTGATTATTGCTGACCGCGTAATCGGAGGAGGAAACGGCACGGCGGGCGTCGCCGCCTCTTCAGCCGCAGGTGCTGCTGTCGCAAACCCGGTGATTATTGCTCAGATTAACCCGGCCTTCGAACCGGTCGCTGCTTCAGCGACTGCACTGGTTGCCGCGAGCGTGATTGTCACCGCGATTCTGGTGCCCATCATCACCGCGCTGTATGCGAAGCGCTACGGGAATATGCATGAGACCCAGCCTGAACCGAAACCAATAGAAGCGAATCATTAACACACCACACCGGATCATCCCCTCTCCCCTCGGGGAGAGGATCGGGGTGATAAGGGATTCATCCAAAAATTTCTTCCACCATCCCGTCCACCAGCCGTTTTGCCGAACAGAGCCGCGGCATGCCCAGCGCGACGGTCTGCCAGTTTTGCGTCACTGACCAGCTCACCGGATGTTGATCCGCCTGACACCAGTCCCCCAGCCAGCCCAGCATATCTTTATGATCGATTAAGCCCGGAGAGGCCGGCGTTGTAAGCCACTGGTGATAGAAATGGCGGGTCGTGGGTGACGCATTGATCCCCTGCGCCAGATAGTTAGCCGCCATGCTGCGCAGGTTATCCTTAAGCATTGCCGCCACATCTTCATTCGCGAGGCGGCATGCGTCACCAAATGCCCCCCAGCGTAGCTCTTCCAGGACGATAAAGCAGCGCCCGGCCAGCGACCAGCCATCATAATGTCCGGCCCGCCAGCGGGTAAAAATCTGCTCGCTGTGCTCGCCCGCCTGCACCGTCAGCCCGCGCTGGGTTAGCGCCTTCTCTTTCCAGGCGGCGCGTTGGGTAAAATGAGAAGAGAGTTCAGCGTACTGCTGCATCAGTCCGGGGGACTGCTGGGCGCGCGGGTGCGTCTGCTGGCGCAAAGCAATCAGTTTCTCTGCCATCAGCGTCAGCGCGAGATGACCCGGGTCAAGCATGCCGGCCAGTTTTTCCGCCAGCCCCAGGCGCAGCGCCGCATTTTCATTGAGCATACCCGCCATCGCCCAGGGGCGTAGCCGGGTATGCGTCATGATTTCCTGAGTCAAACGCTCACGAAATTGAAGCTGTTGAGGTCCCAGGTGAGGATGACGCGCCGCGTCCACTCCCTGAACCAGATCGACCATAAATTTTGGATTAATACACTCCAGCGTTCGCCCGGGGCCATCCAGTAGTGGTGTTGTCATGGTTGCTCTGCCGCGAATAGAGTTTGAATATCATCGCGTAACAGTCGGGTATCTTCCTGTATCCACGTCGCAGTAGTAATACTTTGCTTCAACAACTGGCAGAGCGCTCGGGTTGAATGCTCATTCTGTTGACGCACTGCGAGGCTATCACGCAAGCTTTCCTGTAACCCGGTCAGGCACAACGAAAATTCTGCAAAGAACGTTGCCATTCCTGCCGTAACAGAGACATCGACCTGCGCGGACAAAGCTTTACGTATTTGTTCACAAAACTGATCAATATGTTGCTTAAATTTGTCATGTAGCTGCGCAATATCGATAACATAGCGCGTGCGCGTTTCCACATACTCATCCCAGCCCCAGCCCGGATTATTGAGCCAACGAGAGACCGTTTCACGCATGCTGCTCCCGCCGGAGGGAGGGGCGGCCTGGCTGTCGTCCTGTGCAATCGCATCGTTGAACAGCGCTCGCGTATTGAAGTTAAGCTGGCTTGCCTGAAACGCGGGGAAACTGATCCGCGCCCGAAACCCCGCATGGCTCAGATGCTCTTTAATACGCGTTTCGATGGGGCGCATGGCTTCGTTCAGGGAACGCGCCAGCGTAGATTCAAGCTGGTCGAAGCGTAACGCCAGCTCCCGGCAAATCTTCGTCTGTGCATCGAGCATCACCAGCTCGCAGGAGGAGCGGATTTTACTCAGCGCGATCTGCGCCTGCCCTTCATCTTCCAGAACCAGCTGTTTCAGCTCGTGCGCCTCGTCACCGCGAAGGTTCTGCCGATCGATACCTGCCAAATCAAGAATATGCTGAGCGCTGAACACCTCACCAATCGCCTGGTGAAGCGCAGTTTTTTGGGCTCCCATAAAGTCCGTAGTGGCGTTCAGCGCCTCTTCAACCTCATGTTTCACCTCATCGCTCACCACGCTCTGACGCGTCTGCAGAAGCGCCATGTCCTCTTCCAGACGTGCGATGTTCAGTTCCAGCGCCTCAAAGGCAACCGTCAATCCCTGATAGCGGAAGTCGAGGTACTCCCGGGCATTTTGCGCGTAGTTAAGCAGCTTATGCGAGGCCGAACGCAGCGCATAAAGCGAAGCATTGGCATAGGCGGCGTAAATCAGTTTGCGTATCGGTTGTTCGAATAGCGAATCTTCCCAGAGCAAATCGGCAGAATGACGAATATGGTCGATATCGTCCAGGTCCGCCGTGCGCCAGCGACGTCCAAGCGCAGCTTCAGCAAAATCCTGCACCCAGGGTTGCTCCTGATGATCCGGCAGTTGTCCGTGGGTACTCATCTCGTAGCGAGCGCGGTTCGCCAGATAGGCCCACATGGACGAAACGGGGTAGATCTGGCCGGGCGAAATATTGCCTTTCATTAAGGTGCCGGAGATCATCGCCCGGATCTGCTCTTCATCGTCGCTATTGCGATCTTTCTGATCGAATTTATTGACCAGCGCATACAGCGGCACGGATTTTCCCGCCGCAGAAATGGCCTGGCGGACTTCTTCATCAGAGATGGATTTAAGCTGGGTATAATCCATCACGGCCAGCACCGCCGACGCGCGGGACAACTGCTCGCTGAGCATTTTTTGCAGGTGCGGCTGTCCGGCCTCATTCGGCCCGGGCGTATCGAGCAGCGTCAGCTGTCCGAGGTGAGCATCCAGACCCGCAAGATGCACGAACTCCACTTCAATTACCGGGATATGTTCGATAGCCGCATACTCAGAGAACGGAAACTCTACACCTAATGCCTGGGAAAGCCTCACCAGGTCGTTGAGACTTTTCAGACAGTGAAATATCGGCTGCGCGCCCAGGTGATGCTTCTCAAACGCTTCCCCTTTTTCAATGCGCTCCAGCAGCGTATTCATGTCTTTATCAATTTCCAGACGCTGAGCCAGCTTCCCGCGGTCGTAATCGCATAGCTTTTTCTGGAGCAGTTGGATCAATTCATCAATGGGCGAGGCATGCGAGAAATGCAGCACCGGCTCCTTCTGACCCGGCGTGTGGCGAATCAGGGTAGGAAGTGCCGTCATCGGACGATTGCGATTCGGCAACACTTCGGTCCCCACAATCGCATTAATGGTGGTTGATTTCCCCGCCTTCATGGTGCCCACAATAGCCAGGACCATTTCCAGCCGGGTTATTTTTCGTAATTCATTATTCAGCATCGCCTGCTGCGCTTCGACGCCGCGCGCGCTAAAATGCAAAGGTAAAACGTTGTTCTTTTCACCCGTAATAGCAGCCGCAGTGCTCTCCAGCATCGCAGTCGGCATTGATTTCAACGTATCAAGGTTTTGCAGGGCAAGCTGTAGCAAACGCTCAGCTTCCTGGCTTAATTCAAAAATGGTCTGTGTGTGCATGATAAAAGCCTTTCCTTAACGCAAATTTATTACTTTTATTAAGCCACTGGTATTAATTATGTTGTTCAGGCTTATATGATTACGTGTGGAAAACATGTTCGCCGAAATATAACTGATTGATGATAATCAGAAATAATTCACTATCCTTGCATGGCGTGTATAGCTTCCCTCCTGGCCTGACAGCCAAAAGAAAAAAAGCGTAGCCCATTTTTAAGAAACTTCAGGATATATCATCATTATTTCCCCCCTAAAAAGAGAGGTAATACCCCACTGCCATAAGATATGTAGAGCAGCGAAGTCCAGAGATAAATAACAATGTGTCGCTTCACCTTATCCGAAATGAAGGAACGTAGCAATTTGCCGCAATAAAATATTCGATATATTTAGCGTCATTTCTTCCCACCGTGTTAATGAGGTCAGCATCGCTTAACTGACTGACAGGAAGTGTCACTCCCAATACGTTTTTTGCATTTTTTTAATTCACAATGTCACCGACAAACGTGTGGATTTGCGCTATACTTGCCGCCTTTTTCGGCACGCTGCCGTCATTTAGCTGGCACTTTCCAGCGCGTTTACACTTTTTGAGGATACCGATATGTCACTCCCACACTGCCCAAAATGCAATTCTGAATACACCTATGAAGATAATGGCATGTTCATCTGCCCGGAATGCGCTCATGAATGGAATGATGCCGAACCATCAAACGATGCTGATGCACTTGTCGTCAAAGATGCGAACGGCAATCTGCTGGCGGACGGCGACAGCGTAACCGTGATTAAAGATCTGAAAGTGAAAGGCAGCTCTTCCATGCTGAAGATCGGCACCAAAGTGAAGAATATCCGTCTGGTTGAAGGCGATCATAATATCGACTGCAAAATTGACGGCTTCGGTCCGATGAAGCTGAAATCAGAGTTTGTGAAAAAGAACTGATTTACCCGCCCGGTGGCGCTTCGCTTACCGGGCTTTCGGGCACTACACTTAACGGGCTTATCTTACGTGAGGTAAAGATTATGCCGTTAAGTCCCTACATCTCTTTTGCCGGCAACTGCGCTGAGGCCACCGCCTTTTACCAGCAAGCCGTCGGCGCAGAACTTCTCTATAAAATCACCTTCGGCGAAATGCCAAAAAGCGATAACAGCGATGAAGGCTGTCCGTCCGGTATGCAATTTCCGGATTCGGCTATCGCCCACTCCAACGTCCGCATTGCGGGCAGCGATATCATGATGAGCGACGGGATGCCGCCCGGCAGCAACGCGCAGTACGCGGGCTTTACCCTGGTTCTCGACACCCAGGACGTCCATGAAGGCAAACGCTGGTTCGACAACCTCGCCGCGGGCGGGAATATCGACATGGCCTGGCAGGAAACCTTCTGGGCACATGGTTTTGGTAGAGTCACCGATAAGTACGGCGTGCCGTGGATGATTAACGTCGTTAAGCAACAAACGTCGTAGGCAGGACACGCGCAGCGCAGCCAGCAAAAGCGCCCGGTGGCGCTGCGCTTACCGGGCCTACAGTAACTGTCATCGCTTTCACTTCAACTCTTCAAACTCCCGCAACCTGCACTTAACCCAAATGTCACATTGATGCGCCAGCATGAGGCCACATTTATCGTGAGGCCCAGCACATGCAAACCGTCATCCGCGTCGAGAAACTGAGCAAGACCTTTAATCACAACAAGGCTCTGCATGCCGTTGATCTGACCGTCCGGCAGGGCAACATGGTGGCGCTTCTCGGGCCTTCTGGCTCGGGTAAATCTACCCTTCTGCGCCATTTGAGCGGGCTTATCACCGGCGATAAAACGCCGGAAAGCCACGTCGAGCTGCTGGGTAATACCGTCCAGCGCGCCGGGCGTCTGGCGAGCGATATCCGCAAGAGCCGCGCCCAGACGGGCTACATCTTCCAGCAGTTCAACCTGGTAAACCGCCTGACTGTACTGGAGAACGTGCTGATTGGCGCGCTCGGCAGCACCCCGTTCTGGCGCACCTGTCTGCGCTGGTTCTCCCCTTCCCAGAAGCAGGAAGCCTTGCAGGCGCTGACCCGAGTCGGCATGGCGCACTTCGCCCACCAGCGCGTCTCTACCCTGTCCGGCGGGCAACAGCAGCGCGTGGCGATTGCGCGCGCGCTGATGCAGAAAGCGCAAATCATTCTTGCTGACGAACCCATCGCCTCGCTGGACCCGGAGTCCGCCCGCATCGTGATGGAGACCCTGCGCGACATTAACCAGAACGACGGCATCACCGTAGTGGTCACGCTGCATCAGGTTGATTACGCCCTGCGCTACTGCGAGCGCATCGTCGCCCTGCGTCAGGGGCACGTGTTCTTTGATGGCGCGAGCCATCAGTTCGATAACGAACGTTTTGACCATCTCTACCGCAGCATTAACCGCGTCGAAGAGAACGCGCAGGCTGCTTAATTAAACCCGATCCGAGGAAAGTACATGAGCTACAAAGCCGTTGCCGCGCTGGCCTTTACCAGCATGTTCAGCATCAGCACCCTGTTAAGCCCAGCGTATGCGGAAGAGCAGGAAAAATCGCTGAACTTCGGCATTATTTCGACGGAATCACAGCAGAACCTGAAGCCTCAGTGGGAACCGTTCCTGAAAGATATGGAAACCAAGCTGGGGATCAAAGTGAACGCCTTCTTCGCCCCGGACTATGCGGGCATCATCCAGGGAATGCGCTTTAATAAAGTAGACATCGCCTGGTACGGCAACCTCTCCGCCATGGAAGCGGTGGACCGCGCGAACGGCCAGGTCTTTGCCCAGACCGTCGCGGCAGATGGCTCCCCTGGCTACTGGAGCGTGCTGATCGTCAACAAAGACAGCCCGATCAACAACCTCAATGACATGCTCGCCAAACGCAAAGAGCTGACCTTCGGCAACGGCGATCCGAACTCTACCTCCGGCTACCTTGTCCCTGGCTACTACGTCTTCGCCAAAAACAACGCCTCCGCCAGCGACTTCAAGCGCACCGTAAACGCCAGCCACGAAACCAACGCGCTGGCCGTGGCCAACAAGCAGGTGGACGTTGCCACCAACAACACCGAGAACCTCGACAAGCTAAAAAGCTCAGCGCCGGACAAGCTTAAAGAGATCAAGGTTATCTGGAAATCGCCGCTGATCCCGGGCGACCCGATCGTGTGGCGTAAAAATCTCTCCGAGAGCACCAAGGACAAGGTGTACGACTTCTTCATGAACTATGGCAAAACGCCGGAAGAGAAAGCGGTTCTCGAACGTCTGGGCTGGGCACCGTTCCGCCCGTCAAGCGACCTGCAGCTGGTTCCGATTCGCCAGCTGGCGCTGTTTAAAGAGATGCAGGGCGTCAAGGACAACAAGGGACTGAAGGACGAGGAAAAGACCAGCAAAGTGGCCGCGATTCAGGCCCAGCTTGAAGACCTCGACCGCCTGACCGCCGCGCTCGGCGCGATGACCAGCGTGAATAAAGCGGTGCAGTAACTTTGTCCCCTCTCCCTTGAGGGAGAGGGAGAACAGATTAAGGAGCCAACATGCAAACCATCACCCTCCCGCCGCCAAAGCGCAGCTGGTTCTCGCTCATAAGCTGGGCCATCCTGCTGGCGGTGCTGGTTATCTCCTGGAAGGGCGCGGAAATGGATCCGCTGCTGCTCTTCAAAGACGCGGGCAACATGGCGACCTTCGCCGCCGACTTCTTCCCGCCGGACTTCAGCCAGTGGCAGGACTACCTCAGCGAAATGGCGGTCACCCTGCAAATCGCCGTCTGGGGCACCGCGCTTGCCGTCATTCTCTCCGTTCCGTTTGGCCTGATGAGCGCCGAAAACATCGTGCCGTGGTGGGTATACCAGCCCATGCGCCGCCTGATGGACGCCTGTCGTGCGATCAACGAAATGGTCTTTGCGATGCTGTTCGTAGTCGCCGTCGGTCTGGGTCCGTTCGCAGGCGTTATGGCGCTTTTCATTCACACTACCGGCGTGCTCTCCAAGCTGCTCTCCGAGGCGGTCGAAGCCATTGAACCCGGTCCGGTGGAAGGCATCCGCGCCACGGGTGCCAATAAAATCGAAGAGATCCTCTACGGCGTTCTGCCTCAGGTGATGCCGCTGCTGATCTCCTACTCCCTGTACCGCTTTGAGTCCAACGTCCGCTCCGCCACCGTGGTCGGCATGGTGGGCGCAGGCGGGATTGGCGTCACCCTGTGGGAAGCGATTCGCGGTTTCCAGTTCCAGCAAACCTGCGCCCTGATGGTGCTCATCATCGTCACCGTCAGCCTGCTGGATTTCCTCTCTCAACGTTTGCGCAAGCACTTCATCTGAGAAGCGAGGCTTTGTTTTCTATGCACTTATCCAGACATCCGACCAGTTACCCCACCCGATGGCAAGAGATCGCGGCAAAGCTCGAAGTAGAGCTGCGCACGCACTACCGCTGCGGGGACTACCTCCCTGCCGAGCAGCAGCTTGCTGACCGCTATGAAGTGAACCGCCACACCCTGCGTCGCGCCATTGACCAGCTGGTCGAGCGCGGCTGGGTGCAGCGCCGTCAGGGCGTGGGCGTGCTGGTGCTGATGCGCCCGTTCGACTACCCGCTGAACGCCCAGGCGCGCTTTAGCCAGAACCTGCTGGATCAGGGCAGCCATCCGACCAGCGAAAAGCTGCTCTCGGTATTAAGACCGGCCTCCAGCCACGTGGCGGACGCGCTGGGCATTCAGGAGGGCGACAACGTCATCCACCTGCGCACGCTGCGCCGCGTCAACGGCGTGGCGGTGTGCCAGATCGATCACTACTTCGCGGACCTCGCCCTCTGGCCGGTGCTGCAGAATTTCTCCAGCGGATCGCTGCATGATTTTCTCCAGAATGCGACAGGCATTGCGCTGAAACGCACCCAGACGCGCATCAGCGCCCGCCGCGCGCAGGCGAAAGAGAGCAAAGTACTCGAAATCCCCAATATGGCCCCGCTGCTCTGCGTGCGCACCCTCAACCACCGTGACGGCGAGATCGACGCGACGGAATACTCCGTCAGCCTGACCCGCGCCGACATGATCGAATTCACCATGGAGCACTGAATGCACTTCGACACCGCCACCCGACAGCGCTGGATGCGCGTGCTGGCCCACAGCCAGCCTGCTGCGCTCTCTGCCCGCATGAACGCCCTTAGCCTGGCCCCCGGGTACGACATCCTCCGCGCGCCGGAGATCGGCCTTGTGCAGATCCAGGCGCGCATGGGCGGCACCGGCGAGCGCTTTTTCGCCGGGGATGCCACCCTCACCCGCGCAGCGATCCGCCTGCACAGCGGCACGCTGGGCTACGGCTACGTGCTGGGGCGTGATAAAGCGCACGCCGAGCGCTGCGCGGTCATCGACGCGCTTTTACAGGAACAACCGCATTTCCAGACGCTGATGGAAACCCTTATTTCCCCGCTGGAGGCCGACCGCGCCGCACGTATTGCCGCGCGTCAGGCCGAAGTGAATACCAGCCGGGTCGACTTCTTTACGCTCGTTCGCGGAGACAACGCATGACGCTTCAACCCGCTTTTACCCTGGCCGTCCAGGATGCCCAACACAGTTTTCGTCGCCTGCTGAAAGCCATGAGCGAGCCGGGCGTGATTGTCTCGCTGCACCAGCTCTCTCAGGGCTGGTTGCCGCTGAACCTGGCGACCACCAGCGTGCTGCTGACCCTGGCCGACAACGATACCCCGGTATGGCTTTCGGGCGCCCTGTCTAACGATATCGCCAGCCAGAACCTGCGTTTTCACACCGGCGCCCCGCTGGTTGAACAGCCGCAGCAGGCAATCTTTGCCGTGGCCGACGAACAAATCAGTCATGAACAGCTGAATGCCCTGAGCGAAGGCTCCGCCGTCGCCCCGGAAACCAGCGCCACGCTGATTTTGCAGGTCACCAGCCTGAGCGGCGGCCGCATGCTGCGCCTGACGGGGGCAGGCATCGCCGATGAGCGCATGGTTGCGCCGCAGCTGCCGGAGTGCATCATTCACGAGCTGACCGAGCGCCCGCACCCGTTCCCGCTGGGCATTGACCTGATCCTGACCTGCGGCGAGCGCCTGCTGGCCATCCCGCGGACCACCCACGTGGAGGTGTGCTGATGTACGTTGCCGTCAAAGGGGGCGAGAAGGCTATCGCCGCCGCCCATGCGCTGCAGGCGCACAGACGACGGGGCGATGAACAGCTCCCTGAGCTGAGCGTGGCCCAAATCGAGCAGCAGCTAAACCTCGCCGTCGACCGGGTGATGACCGAAGGCGGCATCGCCGACCGCGAGCTGGCGGCGCTGGCCCTGAAGCAGGCCAGCGGCGATAACGTGGAAGCGATCTTCCTGCTGCGCGCCTACCGCACTACGCTTGCCAAACTGGCGGTGAGCGAGCCGGTCAATACCGCGGAGATGCGCCTGGAACGCCGCATTTCTGCCGTTTATAAAGACATCCCCGGCGGCCAGTTGCTTGGCCCCACGTACGACTACACCCACCGCCTGCTGGATTTTACCCTGCTGGCGAACGGCGAAGCGCCGACGCTCAGCACCTCCGTTGCCGAACAGGAACCGTCTCCGCACGTTTTCAGCCTGCTGGCGAAACAGGGCCTGGCGAAGGCGGAAGAAGATTCAGGCGCGCAGCCGGATGACATCACCCGCACGCCGCCGGTTTACCCGTGCTCGCGCTCGTCCCGCCTGCAGCAGCTGATGCGCGGCGACGAGGGCTATCTGCTGGCGCTGGCCTACTCCACCCAGCGCGGCTATGGGCGCAACCACCCGTTTGCCGCCGAAATTCGCAGCGGCTACATCGACCTTGAAATCGTGCCGGAAGAGCTGGGTTTTGCGGTGAACGTCGGCGAACTGCTGATGACCGAATGCGAAATGGTCAACGGTTTTTTCGCGCCTGAAAATGAAGACCCGCACTTTACCCGCGGCTACGGGCTGGTGTTCGGCCTCGGCGAGCGCAAGGCCATGGCCATGGCGCTGGTCGACCGCGCCCTGCAGGCACCCGACTACGGCGAGCACATTTCCGGCCCGGCGCAGGACGAAGAGTTTGTGCTGGCCCACGCGGATAACGTCGAAGCTGCGGGCTTCGTCTCGCACCTCAAGCTGCCGCACTACGTCGATTTCCAGGCCGAACTGGAACTGCTGAAACGCCTGCAACGGGAGCGCAAACATGGCTAACTTAAGCGGCTACAACTTTGCATATCTGGATGAGCAAACCAAACGCATGATCCGCCGAGCGATACTTAAAGCGGTGGCGATTCCGGGCTATCAGGTGCCCTTCGGCGGCCGCGAGATGCCGATGCCCTATGGCTGGGGCACGGGCGGTATTCAGATTACCGCCAGCGTGATCGGCGAGGCGGACGTGCTGAAGGTCATCGACCAGGGCGCCGACGACACCACCAACGCCGTGTCGATCCGCAGCTTCTTTCAGCGGGTAACGGGCGTCGCGACCACGGAAAAAACCGAAGACGCGACGCTGATCCAGACCCGCCACCGCATTCCCGAAACCCCGCTCGCTGAAGATCAGATTCTGATTTTCCAGGTGCCGATTCCGGAGCCGCTGCGCTTTATCGAGCCGCGCGAAACCGAAACCCGCACCATGCACGCCCTGGAAGAGTACGGCGTGATGCAGGTGAAGCTGTATGAGGATATCGCCCGCTTCGGCCATATCGCCACCACCTATGCGTACCCGGTGAAGGTCAACGGGCGCTACGTCATGGACCCGTCGCCGATCCCGAAATTCGATAACCCGAAGATGGACATGATGCCCGCCCTGCAGCTGTTCGGCGCCGGGCGCGAAAAGCGCATCTACGCCGTCCCGCCGTACACGCGTGTCGAAAGCCTGGATTTCGACGATCACCCGTTTACGGTTCAGGAGTGGGACGAGCCGTGCGCCATCTGCGGATCCAAACACAGCTATCTGGATGAAGTGGTGCTGGATGACACGGGCAAACGGATGTTTGTCTGCTCCGACACCGATTTTTGCCGCCAACAGAGCGAGGCGAACGGCCAATGAAACCGCTGCTTTCGGTTAATAACCTGACCCACCTGTATGCGCCGGGCAAAGGCTTTAGCGACGTGTCGTTCGAGCTGTGGCCGGGCGAAGTGCTGGGCATTGTCGGCGAGTCCGGCTCCGGCAAAACCACCCTGCTGAAGTGCATCTCCGCGCGCCTGACGCCGCAACACGGCGAGATACTCTACCAGGGACACTCCCTTTACGGCATGAGCGAGGCCGAGCGCCGCCGCCTGCTGCGCACCGAGTGGGGCGTGGTGCATCAGCACCCGATGGACGGCCTGCGCCGTCAGGTCTCTGCGGGGGGGAATATCGGCGAACGCCTGATGGCTACCGGCGCGCGCCACTACGGCAACATCCGCGCTACGGCGCAGCACTGGCTTGAAGAAGTTGAAATTCCCGCCTCGCGCATCGACGACCTGCCGACGACCTTCTCCGGTGGGATGCAGCAGCGTCTGCAGATTGCCCGCAACCTGGTCACCCATCCGAAGCTGGTGTTTATGGATGAACCCACCGGCGGGCTGGACGTCTCGGTGCAGGCGCGACTGCTCGACCTGCTGCGCGGCCTGGTGGTGGAACTGAACCTTGCGGTGGTGATTGTCACCCACGATTTAGGCGTCGCGCGCCTGCTGGCGGACCGTCTGCTGGTGATGAAGCAGGGTCAGGTGGTGGAAAGTGGGTTAACTGACCGCGTGCTCGACGATCCCCACCATCCCTATACCCAGCTGCTGGTGTCGTCCGTGTTGCAGAACTAAGAGGCCAACATGATCCACGTACAAAACGTAAGTAAGACCTTTGTGCTCCACCAGCAAAACGGCGTACGCCTGCCGGTGCTGCAAAATGCCTCACTGGAGGTGAATCGCGGCGAATGCGTGGTGCTGCACGGCCACTCCGGCAGTGGAAAATCCACCCTGCTGCGCTCCCTGTACGCCAACTATCTGCCCGACGAAGGCCATATTCATATTCGCCACGGCGATGAATGGGTCGACCTGGTACAGGCCCCCGCGCGTAAGGTGCTGGAGGTGCGCCGCTCAACGATCGGCTGGGTGAGCCAGTTTCTGCGGGTGATCCCGCGGATCTCCGCCCTGGACGTGGTCATGCAGCCGCTGCTGGATCTTGGCGTACCGCGTGAAACCTGTGCCGCCAAAGCCGCCAGCCTCCTGACGCGCCTCAACGTGCCCGAGCGCCTGTGGCACCTTGCCCCGTCGACCTTTTCCGGCGGCGAGCAGCAGCGCGTCAATATCGCCCGCGGCTTTATCGTCGACTACCCGATTTTACTTCTGGATGAACCCACCGCCTCGCTCGACGCTAAAAACAGCGCGGCCGTGGTGGCGCTGATCGAACAGGCCAAAGCGCGCGGGGCGGCGATCGTCGGGATCTTCCACGACGAGAGCGTTCGCACCCGCGTCGCGGACAGGCTGCACCCGATGGGGACAAACGCATGATTATCAATAACGTCAAGCTGGTGCTGGATAATGAGGTGGTTGACGGCTCGATTGAGATCCAGGACGGAACAATCCGCGCGTTTGCTGAAACCCAGAGCCGCTCGCCCGAGGCGATGGACGGTGAAGGCGGCTGGCTGCTGCCGGGGCTGATTGAACTGCATACCGATAATCTGGATAAATTCTTCACCCCGCGCCCGAAGGTCGACTGGCCCGCGCATTCTGCGATGAGCAGCCACGACGCGCTGATGGTCGCCAGCGGCATCACCACCGTACTGGACGCGGTGGCGATTGGCGACGTGCGCGACGGCGGGGACCGTCTGGAGAACCTGGAGAAGATGATCAACGCCGTGGAAGAGACGCAAAAGCGGGGCCTCAACCGCGCCGAGCACCGCCTGCACCTGCGCTGCGAGCTGCCGCACCACACCACCCTGCCGCTGTTTGAAAAGCTGGTCGGCCGCGAGCCGGTGTCGCTGGTCTCCCTGATGGACCACTCGCCGGGACAGCGCCAGTTCGCCAACATTGAAAAGTATCGCGAATACTATCAGGGCAAATATTCTCTCAGCGATGCAGAGATGGCGCGTTACGAAGAAGAGCAGCTGGCGCTTGCGGCACGGTGGTCGCAGCCTAACCGTTTCAGGATTGCGGCGATGTGCCGGGACCGCAATATCGCGCTGGCCAGCCATGACGATGCCACACACGATCACGTGCTCGAATCCCACCAGCTTGGCAGCGTGATCGCCGAATTTCCCACCACGTTCGAGGCGGCTGAAGCCTCCCGCAGGCACGGCATGAACGTCCTGATGGGCGCACCGAATATCGTGCGCGGCGGCTCGCACTCCGGCAACGTCGCGGCAAGCAGGCTCGCGTCCCTCGGCCTGCTGGATATCCTCTCGTCCGACTACTACCCCGCCAGCCTGCTCGACGCGGCGTTCCGGGTGGCCGACGACGAGGGCAACCGCTTTACGCTGCCGCAGGCGATTCGCCTGGTGACGAAAAACCCGGCCTCGGCGCTTAATCTGCAGGATCGCGGCGAGATAGCCGAAGGCAAGCGGGCGGATCTGGTCCTGGCCCACCGCAAGGGCGAACACATCCATATCGACCACGTCTGGCGTCAGGGAAAGAGGGTGTTCTGATGGGAAGACTTATCTGGCTAATGGGGCCGTCCGGCTCCGGTAAGGACAGCCTGCTGTCCGCCTTACGGCAGCAGGAGCATCCGCAGCTGCTGGTGGCGCACCGGTACATTACCCGCGCGGCCAATGCGGGGAGTGAAAACCATATCGCCCTGAGCGAGCAGGAGTTTTTCACCCGCGCCGGGCAAAATCTGCTGGCGCTGAGCTGGCACGCCAATGGCTATTACTACGGAATCGGCATCGAGACCGATCTGTGGCTGCATGCGGGGTTCGACGTGCTGGTCAACGGCTCGCGGGCGCATCTTTCGCAGGCGCGCGCCCGCTATGGGGCAGCCCTGCTGCCGGTCTGCCTGCAGGTTTCACCGGAGGTTCTGCGCAGCCGGTTGCAGAGACGGGGTCGTGAATCCGCCCGCGAGATCGACCAGCGGCTGGAACGTGCGGCGCGCTACACCCCGTCCGACTGCCATATCCTTAATAACGACGGAAGTTTGCTACAGTCAGTCGATACCTTTTTATCGCTTATCCGTCAGAAGGAGAAACAGCATGCCTGACTGCAGGCTTCGTCCCGCCACCGCCGACGATACGCAAATCGTCTATGCGTTAATCTGCGAATTGAAACAGGCGGAATTCGATCGCCAGGCGTTTCACGCGGGCTATCTTGCCAATCTGCAGGATCACAATATGCGCTACCAGCTTGCCGAGCTGGACGGGCAGGTCATCGGCATGATCGGCCTGCACCTGCAGTTTCACCTCCATCACGCGCGCTGGATCGGCGAGATCCAGGAGCTGGTGGTGATGCCGCAGGCGCGCGGGCTAAAAGTGGGCAGCCATCTGCTCGCCTGGGCAGAGGACGTCGCGAGACAGGCCGGCGCTGAGCTGACCGAGCTCTCCACCAGCGTGAAGCGCACCGACGCCCACCGTTTTTACGTCCGTGAAGGATATACGCAGAGCCATTTTCGATTCACTAAACCGCTGTAGAGGTGCGTTATGAGTCTGACGATCGCGTTAACAGGAACCGGAAGCGCCCAGCTCGTGCCGGTCTTTGGCTGCGACTGCGCGGCGTGTCGCCGGGCGCGTCTGCAGGAGACCTATCGCCGTCGCCCCTGTAGCGCGGTGGTCAAATTCAACGATGCGGTGACCCTGCTGGACGCGGGTATTCCGCACCTGATGGACGACTGGCCCGCAGGCAGCTTTCAGCAGTTTTTGCTGACCCATTATCATATGGATCACGTTCAGGGGCTGTTCCCCCTGCGCTGGGGCGTGGGCGCGACGATCCCCGTTTACGGTCCGCCGGATGAAGCGGGCTGTGACGACCTGTTTAAACATCCGGGGATTCTGGATTTCAGCCATACGGTCGAACCGTTTGTGATGTTTGAACTTCAGGGAATGCGGGTTACGCCGCTGCCGCTCAACCATTCGAAACTGACCTTCGGGTATTTGCTGGAGTCGGCCCACAGCCGCGTAGCCTGGCTCTCCGATACCGCCGGGCTGCCGGAAAAAACGGTGAAGTTCCTGCTCAACAATCAGCCGCAGGCGATGATTATCGACTGCAGCCATGCACCGCGCGACGAAACGCCGCGAAACCATTGCGATTTAAATACCGTGATGGCGCTAAACGAGGTGATTGGCTGTCCGCAGGTGATCCTGACCCACATCAGCCATCAGTTTGACGTGTGGATGATGGATAACCCGCTGCCCGACGGCATTGAAGCAGGGTATGACGGGATGGTGCTGGTCCTGGATTAGTTTTCTCCCTCTCCCGTGGGAGAGGGTTGGGGTGAGGGCAAGAGGCCGCACTTAGCCTCGATCGTAATCGTCTTCCAACCTGCGCTCGTCCTCTTCCAGACGACGTCTGTCGTCATCCAGCTGGCGCTGGCGCTCGTCTAAACGGCGGCGCCTGTCTTCGAGCTGCCGACGACGATCGTCGTACTGTCGACTGTCGATTTGACGGCTGCGGTCATAACGATCGTCGTCGTCATTGCTGCGGCTGCTGCTGGGGTTGTAGGCATCGTTGATCGCCTGCTGAATGTTGCCAATAGCATCATCAACAATGTCGGCATGAGCCAGTTGGCTGGTGAGAGACAGCAGACCAAATAACAGAGCAGTTGAGTAACGTTTCATAAGGCCAGACTCGCAGGTGAACTGGCTTTACGATAATCAACGGCAGGAAACGGGGGTAGCGGAGGAATCTCAAATTCAGTTGTGTCCTGGGACTTCCATCAGTTGATTCGCACGCTGTTTATTTTCTGCAACCAGGACGATGCCATAGCATTTTTGATCCGGCGAATGGCTCCAGATACGATCTTCGGGGATACACCCTCCGTCATAGATAACCTTGCTACCATCATACGGCCAAAATGCGCCCTGCTCGGTATCGAGAACAAATACAGCGATTTGGTCAGACTCGCGGGCAATTTTTTGCCAGAGCATCTTCCCACCCTCATATTGTTCAAAGTCGCTGACAAGCGTCACGCCACACTGTAATACCAGGGCTTCATACAGGCGAGTTGCCAGTCCCTTGTCACGCTCGGCGGGATCAACGCAGATACCTTCTACCTGAATAACACTGGCATCTTCCCAACAGCGCTCGACGGCAATAATATCTTCACCCAAATGCGTTTTACGTTGTAAATCCAGGGCAGCAACAACCCGATGCCGGGGCACTCCATCGAAGGTTTCGATATCCGCTTCAATAATCGCAGCTCTTGGCGTCTGGCTATCAAAAATAACATGTAGCACTCGCCCGGAAAGCTCAAACTCATCAACGAGTTTAAACGACCTGGCAATTGTGCTCGGGCTGTATGTTGTAGGCATCACGATCATTTGTGAGTCCCCCTTTGTGAGTACCGGCATAATTCCTTTTATATCCCAATCTGCTAAATTTTGCGCAGATTAACATCACCGGCGTTAACGATGCTCTTGATGAAATCCTAAACAGGGGCATTTAAAAACATATTTTCCGCAGCGCCTGCGCCAACTGCACCCGCGTAAACGGCTTACGCAGTAATGGAACGTCCGGCAGCTGAGGATTATGCGCGGGCCGTAAATCCTGGCCGCTGATCAGCAGCACCGGAAGCTGCGGATAATGATTACGCACATGGCTAATCACCTCGGCCCCGCTCAGGCTTCCGGGCAACATCAGGTCGCTGATAAACATGCCAATATCCGGCGACGCCGCCAGCATGCTCAGCGCCTGCTCGCCGTTGTCCGCTTCGAGCGTCAGATAGCCAAGCTGGTGCAGCTGCTCGCACAGGGTCTGACGGACATCCGCCTCATCTTCCAGCACCAGCACCAGCCGCTCGCTATCGACGGAGGCGGTGGCAGATAATGCTTCATCAACTGCAGCAGCGGGCAGCGTCGAGCGCGGGAGGTGTAGCCGGACGGTTGTCCCCTGCCCCGGCGCGCTCTCGATCTCCACACGACCGCCGGACTGGCGGACAAAGCCATAGACCATCGACAGGCCTAACCCGCTCCCGCTCCCGGTCTGCTTGGTGGTGAAGAACGGTTCAAAGACCCGGGATTTCACCTCCTGCGACATGCCGCTGCCGCGGTCAATGACCTCCAGTGCCACCATATCCTGCCTGCGCCCGTCGCTGCGGGTGACGCGCTGATTCCAGGTGCGAATTTTAATCACCCCGCTTTGCCCTTCCATCGCATCGCGCGCGTTCATCACCAGGTTGATGATGGCATTTTCCAGCTGGCTGACGTCTATCCAGGCGGGCCATGCAGGGGATTGCGCTTCAATCTCCAGGGTCAGGGTAGCAGGCAGGGAGTGGCGCAGCAGTTCCCGGAGGTTCTCCAGCAGCGGCAGCATCTCTACAGCATGCGGGGTCAGGGATTGCTTGCGGGAAAACGCCAGCAGTCGCTGGGTCAGTAAGGCGCCACGCTCGGCCGCCTTTAGCGCCCGGGTAATGCGCGGCGCGTCTTTTGATTCAGGGTCGGTGAGCTCAAGACTGCCGATGATCACCGCCAGCAGGTTGTTAAAATCATGCGCCAGCCCGCCCGTCAGCTGTCCGACGGCCTTCATCTTCTGGCTGTGCAGGAGCGCCTCTTCCAGCCCCTGACGCTCAATGCGGTCGATCTCCATCTGCGTTGTTTTTTCTTTCAGCAGACGCGTGGTGTGTTCAAGCGAGGCGGTGTTGCGGGCAAAAACGTTGAACGCGCGCGCCAGCTCACCCAGCTCATCGCGCCGCTGCAGGGCGGGAACGGAGACATCCTGTTCGCCGTGAGCAAGACGCGACATCGCCCGGGAAATGGCCGTCAGGTTGGAGGCCAGATGGCGGTAGATATACCAGCAGGCACACCCGGTGATGATCAGCGCCAGCACGGCGAAGATGCTGATAAACACGCTGATGGATTGTAGCTCGTGATGACTCTGGGCGGTGCGAAGCCGGGAGGCCTGCGCCACCTGCTCAACGTACTGATTGATGTCGCTGTTGAGGATCGCCACCAGCGCCTTGATGTGGAACATGTACCAGCTTATCGCCAAATCGCTCTCCTCCAGCCGCTTCGAGAGCGGGCCGAGCTTACCTAACTCGGCATTAAAATCAGGCAGAACTTCCTTCACGACCGGCTGTGCGGCACTCCGGGGCAGCGTTGCGGCCACCGCGTCCAGCTGCTGAACGGTCGCGCGCGGCGAAGGGGTGTCAATGGCGGCGGCGATCAGCCGGTCCATCTCCATCAGCTGCTGCGCATTCGGTACGTTGCTGTCATAACGGCGGTTGATGTCCTGCAGATGGCGCAGGTAGCTCTGGCTTTGATACAGCGAGCTCAGCAGCGCGTTACGCTCCAGATGGCGTCGCTGTCCTCGCTCCAGCATCTCCGTCACGCTCTGCTGTAACTCATTGCTTCGTTGAATAATACGCGCCACCAGGGCCGGCTCCTGCTGCGCCAGCGGCGCCTCCGCAAGCTGCTCCAGCGAATGGCGCAGGGCCATTTGCGTCTGCTTCAGGCGCTCGGCTTCCCCTTTGTACTCGAGCGCCCCCACCACCTGCGAGAGCCGCACCGCCGCCGTCGCCACGTTGGCGGTATCGCGGGCCAGGTTCATGCTGCCGGTCATATCGTCCAGCGTTTGCTGCTGCACCTGCTCCTGGATTTGGCTGGCGTGACGAAAGCCGAGCACCGCCACGCCGCTCGCCATTAGCGTTACGGCAACCACCAGCAGATTAAAAATCAGCAGGCGACCGCGGGCGCTGGCGAAAAAGGGCGGGCGGCGTGATGGCATGGATTGAGGCTCCTTTGCGGTTTGCTGCCCTCACCCTGCCCCTCTCCCACAGGGAGAGGGAAAAGGAAAATGTGATGGCGATTAGCTATTCATAACTATGACAAATATGAACAGCTTCTGACATTTTGCATTTACGCACCTGTGATGAAGTGCAGAAATCGGTATTCACAGGAGATCCGCCATGAGCAGAACCCCGGTATTAGAGATGCGCAGCATTGCCAAAACGTTTGGCAGTTTCCACGCGCTCAAGGGTGTGGATTTGACGGTTTTTCCCGGTGAGATCCACGCGCTGATGGGCGAAAACGGCGCGGGAAAAAGCACGCTGATGAAAATCCTCGCAGGGGCCTATACTGCCACCAGCGGCGAGATCCTGATCGACGGTCAGCCATTTCACATTAAAGGGCCGAAGGATGCGCTGGCCGCAGGCATCACGCTGATTTATCAGGAGATGCAGCTCGCGCCCAATCTCACCGTAGCCGAAAATATCTTCCTCGGCAGCGAACTGTCGCGCGGCGGGCTGGTCCAGCGCAAGGAGATGGCAGCCCAGGCGCAGGCGGTGATTGACCGCCTCGGCGCGCAGTTCAGCGCCACCGATCTGGTGATGAAGCTGACCATCGCCGAACAGCAGCAGGTGGAAATTGCCCGCGCGCTGCACCGCAACAGCCGCATTCTGGTGATGGATGAACCCACCGCCGCCCTCTCCTCCCGCGAAACGCATCGCCTGTTTGAACTGATTTTGCGCCTCCGCGATGAAGGGATGGCGATCATCTATATCAGCCACCGCATGGCGGAGGTCTATGAACTCTCTGACCGCGTCAGCGTTCTGCGCGACGGGCAGTACGTCGGGAGCCTGACGCGCGACAAGCTGAACGCGTCGGAACTGGTGAAGATGATGGTGGGCCGCCCGCTAAGCGACCTGTTCAACAAGGAGCGTGATATTCCCCTCGGCAGCCCGCGTCTCAACGTCCACCACCTCACCGACGGTAAAAAAGTACAGCCGTGCAGCCTGCAGGTGCGTTCCGGCGAAATCGTCGGGCTGGCGGGACTGGTCGGGGCCGGACGTTCCGAGCTGGCGCAGCTTATCTTCGGCGTGCGTAAAGCCACGGGCGGCATGATTGAGGTCGACGGCGAGCCGGTGGTGATCCATTCGCCGCGCGCGGCCATCGAAAACGGCATCGGTTTTCTCACCGAAAACCGCAAGGAGCAGGGGCTGTTTCTGGAGCTGGCGGCGCAGGAGAACATCACCATGGCGACGCTGGAGCGCGACGCGACCTTCGGTATGTTAAACCGCAAAAAAGCCCAGTCGATTTCCGATGACGCCATCGCCCTGCTCAACATCCGCGTGCCTCATTCGCAGGTGCGCGCGGGCGGGCTGTCCGGCGGAAATCAGCAGAAGCTGCTCATCTCCCGCTGGGTCGCCATCGGCCCACGCATTCTGATTCTGGACGAACCCACGCGCGGCGTGGACGTCGGCGCGAAAAGCGAGATCTACCGCATCATGAACCAAATGGCCCGCAAAGGGGTGGCAATTTTAATGATCTCCAGCGAGCTGCCGGAAGTGGTGGGGATGAGCGACCGGGTGTACGTGATGCGGGAAGGCAGCATTGCGGGTGAACTTCACGGGCGCGACATCTCTCAGGAAAACATCATGACGCTGGCAACCGGCGTAAACGACACTCATCATCAGGCGGTGTAACCATGACACATTCAACCAGTCCGCAGCAGGTGGCGAAATCCGCCTCCGCAAAAAAAATGCTGATGAGCGATCTGATGCAAACGGTCGGTATCCTGCCGATTCTGATCCTGATTGTGGCGGTATTTGGCTTTATCGCCCCCAACTTCTTTACCGAGAGCAACCTGCTCAACATCACCCGTCAGGCGTCGATCAACATCGTGCTAGCGGCGGGAATGACCTTTATTATCCTGACCGGCGGGATTGACCTCTCCGTGGGTTCGATTCTCGGCACCACGGCGGTGGCGGCGATGGTGGTGTCACTGATTCCTGAGTTCGCCATGCTCTCCATTCCGGCCGCGCTAATGCTCGGCATGGTGCTGGGCCTGTTCAACGGCGCGCTGGTGGCCTTTGCCGGGCTGCCGCCCTTTATCGTCACGCTCGGCACCTACACGGCGCTGCGCGGCGCGGCCTATCTGCTGGCCGACGGTACGACGGTCATTAACTCCAACATCAACTTCGAGTGGATCGGCAATAACTACCTCGGCCCGATCCCCTGGCTGGTGGTGATCGCCCTGGCGGTCATTGCGGTGTGCTGGTTCATCCTGCGACGCACCACGCTCGGCGTTCACATCTACGCCGTGGGCGGCAACATGCAGGCGGCGCGCTTAACGGGCATCAAGGTCTGGCTGGTGCTGCTGTTTGTCTACGGCATGAGCGGCCTGCTCTCCGGCCTCGGCGGCGTCATGAGCGCCTCACGCCTCTACAGCGCTAACGGTAACCTCGGCACGGGTTACGAGCTGGATGCAATTGCGGCGGTGATCCTCGGCGGCACCAGCTTCGTCGGCGGGATCGGCACGATCACCGGCACGCTGGTCGGTGCATTGATCATCGCCACCCTCAACAACGGCATGACGCTGATGGGCGTCTCCTATTTCTGGCAGCTGGTGATCAAAGGGGCGGTGATCATCATTGCGGTGCTGATCGACAAATACCGTACCCGACACCATCAAAGTGCATAACAACAATACCCTACGAGTGAGGAAGACAAGATGCGTTTGAAACCGTTAGTAACCGCGCTCTGTGCTGGCGCGCTGCTTGCCGCAACGCCGTTTGCGCAGGCGAAAGATCTCAAGTCCATTGGCGTGACGGTGGGTGACCTGGCCAACCCGTTCTTCGTGCAGATCACCAAAGGTGCCGAGCTGGAAGCGCGCAAGCTGGCGGGGGATAACGTCAAGGTGACGCTGGTCTCCAGCGGTTACGATCTGGGCCAGCAGGTGGCGCAGATCGACAACTTCATCGCCGCGAAGGTGGACATGATCATCCTCAACGCCGCGGATTCCAAAGGGATCGGCCCGGCGGTGAAGCGCGCGAAGGACGCCGGGATCGTGGTCGTGGCGGTTGACGTAGCGGCTGAAGGGGCGGATGCCACCATCACCTCCGATAACACCCAGGCGGGTGAGATGGCCTGTAAGTACATTACCGACCGCCTGAAAGGGAAAGGCAACGTGGTGATCATCAACGGGCCGCCGGTCTCTGCGGTGCAAAACCGCGTGGAAGGGTGCCAGACGGAGTTCAAAAAACATCCGGATATCAAGGTGCTCTCGGATAACCAGAACGCTAAGGGCAGTCGTGAAGGCGGTCTGGAAGTCATGACCTCCCTGCTGGCGGCCAATCCGAAGATCGACGGCGTGTTTGCGATTAACGATCCGACCGCGATCGGCGCCGATCTGGCCGCGAAGCAGGCGCAGCGCAATGAGTTCTTTATTGTCGGCGTGGATGGCAGCCCGGACGGTGAGGAAGCGCTGAAGCGCGAAAACTCCCTGTTTGTCGCGACCCCGGCGCAAGATCCGCAGGTTATGGCGGCAAAAGCGGTGGAGATCGGCTATGACATTCTTCAGGGCAAACCTGCGCCGAAAGAGCCTGTGCTGATCCCGGTGACGATGATCGATAAAAAGAACGTCGGCACGTATAAGGGGTGGACGGTTAAATGATCCTTTTCCCTCTCCCGCAGGGAGAGGGAACTGTTTTCAAGGAGTCCCCATGAAACGCTCCGACATCAATGAAATTCTCGGCCACACGCGACAATTCTTTTCCATGCACGACGTGCATCTCCCGCCTTTTGCCAGCTTTCCGCCAACAAAATGGCAGCAGCTTGACCAGGCCGCGTGGCAGGAAGTGTTCGATCTCAAGCTCGGCTGGGACGTGACGGCGTTCGGCGGCAACAGCTTTGCCGCAGAGGGCCTGACGCTGTTTACCCTGCGCAACGGCTCGCCCAACGGCGTACCTTATGAAAAATGCTATGCCGAAAAAATCATGCACGTTCGAGACGGCCAGGTCACGCCAATGCATTTTCACTGGCGCAAGCGCGAAGACATCATCAACCGGGGCGGCGGTAATCTGATTATTGAGTTATGGAATGCCGGGGCGCATGAAGAGACGGAAAACACCGACGTGACGGTCACCGTCGACGGCTGCCGTCAGACCCACGCTCCCGGCAGCCAGCTGCGCCTGCTGCCCGGGGAAAGCATCTGCCTGACGCCCGGTCTTTACCACAGTTTCTGGGGCGAACGCGGCTTCGGTGACGTGCTGGTCGGGGAAGTGTCCTCGGTTAATGACGATGAACACGACAACCACTTTTTGCAGCCCGTTGCCCGCTATAACAACATAGAAGAAGACGAACCGGCGCTGCTGGTGCTGTGCAACGAGTACAACCTGTTTCGGATATAAGGGGTAAATAATGCCATTAATTTCTCTTGCCGACGGTCTTGCGCACGCCAGACAGCACCGCTACGCGCTGGGCGCGTTTAACGTGCTCGACTCCCACTTCCTGCGCGCGCTGTTCGCCGCCGCAAAGCAGGAACGCTCGCCGTTTATCATCAACATCGCCGAAGTGCATTTTAAGTACGTGTCGCTGGATTCCCTTGTCGAAGCGGTTAAGTTCGAAGCCGCCCGTCACGATATTCCCGTGGTGCTCAACCTCGACCACGGCCTGCATTTTGACGCCGTCGTGCGCGCCCTGCGCTTAGGGTTCAGCTCGGTAATGTTCGACGGCTCTACGCTGAGCTACGAGGAAAACATCCGCCAGACGCGGGAAGTGGTGAAAATGTGCCACGCGGTCGGCGTGTCGGTGGAGGCGGAGCTGGGCGCGGTCGGTGGCGATGAAGGCGGCGCGCTTTACGGACATGCGGATGAAGCCTTCTTCACCGATCCGCAGCTGGCGCGCGAATTTGTTGATTCAACCGGCATCGATGCGCTGGCCGTCGCCATCGGCAACGCGCACGGCAAGTATAAAGGCGAGCCGAAGCTCGATTTCCCGCGCCTGGACGCCATTCGCCAGCAGACGGGGCTGCCGCTGGTTTTACACGGCGGCTCCGGGATTAGCGATGCTGACTTCCGCCGCGCCATCGAGCTGGGCATTCATAAAATCAATTTCTATACCGGGATGTCGCAGGCCGCGCTTGCCGCCGTTGAGCAGCGCATGGCTAACCGCCAGCCGCTGTACGACGAGTTTGCCGAGCTGCTGCTGGGGATAGAAGAGGCGATTACGGATACGGTCGCCGAACAGATGCGCATCTTCGGCAGCGCGGGGCAGGCATAATGGAACGTAAAGGCATCATCGCCGCAGGCAATATGCTGGTGGACCACGTCCACCAGATCGTGCAGTGGCCGGAGCGCGGCTGGCTGGCGGAAATCACCCACAGCGAACGCTCAACCGGCGGCGCGCCGCTCAACGTCCTGCTGACGCTGGCGAAAATGCACGTTGGCCTGCCGCTGCAGGCGGTGGGGCTGATTGGCGAAGATGGCGACGGGGACTACATTCTGGCAATGCTCGACCAGTACCACGTCAACCGCCAGCGCGTTCAGCGCACCACATTTGCGCCAACCTCCATGTCGCAGGTGATGACCGATCCCAGCGGACAGCGCACCTTTTTCCACTCGCCGGGGGCCAACCGCCTGCTGGATCTACCCGCCTTCGATCGCTTAGACGGATCGATGAAGATCTTCCATCTCGGCTATCTCCTGCTGCTCGACAGCCTGGATATGCCCGATGACGAATTTGGCACCCGCAGCGCGCGGCTGCTGGCGCAGATGCGTGACCAGGGGTATGAAACGTCGCTCGATCTGGTTTCCCGCAAGGGCGACCCGCGCTATCAGCCGCTGGTGCTCCCTGCCCTGCGACATCTCGACTATCTGGTAATTAACGAGCTGGAGGCCGGTGAGTTTAGCGGCCTGACAATGCGTGACGAAAACGACGCCCCGCACGTTGCCCATATCGCCGACGCCGCGGCGCAGCTGCTGGCGGCCGGGGTACGCCAGCGGGTGGTGATCCACTGTCCGGAAGGAGCATGGGGAGAAGCACATGGTGAAGAGGGTCGCTGGATCCCGTCATGGATGCTGGAGCAGGAAGAGATTATCGGCAGCGTCGGCGCGGGCGATGCCTTTTGCGCAGGCTTTTTATACGGCTGCCATGAATCGC
Organism: Enterobacter vonholyi; assembly: GCF_008364555.1. Taxonomy (GTDB): domain Bacteria; phylum Pseudomonadota; class Gammaproteobacteria; order Enterobacterales; family Enterobacteriaceae; genus Enterobacter; species Enterobacter vonholyi. The sequence continues at coordinate 112,264 of NZ_VTUC01000008.1, read as the reverse complement.
TGCCGCTAACAGAGAGTATTTATCTGGCACACGCCTGCGCGCGAGCAAGCCTGCTGGCCGCCAATGCGATTGATGGCGCAAAAACGCTGGCCGAGCTGCAGGCGTTTATTCGCGAGAGTGTTTAATTTAACAATAATTGCGATTTTTCATTACAGATCTATGAATTTTACATCTCCGAACTACACTCTCTCCATCTGGCATATTCGGCGTGGGCAGCACTCTGTCCGCACGCTTTTCCGAAATGAGATAGAAAGAGGACAAGGGAAAAATGTTCGCAGCCATCATCATCGGTATTTTCATTATCAGCGTTATTTATGCGCATTCACGCGGCAAAGAAAAACAGACGCTTTCCCGTCAGCTCTTCGACCATTCGACGTTCATGGCGCCCATCAATATGTTTATGACGGCTTTTTCTTCCCTGCCCGCCAGGCAGCCTTTCTTTGAAACAGAACGTTTTCCTGAATTAAATAAGCTGACGGAAAACTGGCTGATTATTCGCGAAGAGGCGCTGCGTTTGCAGCACCATATTAAGGCGGCGGAAAATAATAACGACGCTGGCTTTAACACCTTTTTTAAACGCGGCTGGAAACGGTTTTACCTGAAATGGTATGCCGATGCCCATCCCTCCGCGCAGTCTTTATGCCCGGTGACGACCCGGCTGGTGAGTGAAATCCCCTCGGTGAAGGCGGCCATGTTTGCCGAGCTTCCGGCGGGTGCAAAGCTTGGCAAGCACCGGGACCCGTACGCGGGCTCGGTTCGTTACCATCTGGGCTTATTCACACCGAATGACGACCGCTGCTTTATTGAAGTCGACGGGCAGCGCCACAGCTGGCGGGATGGTGAAGCCGTTATTTTTGATGAGACCTACGTCCACTGGGCAGAGAATAAATCGGATCAAACGCGCATTATTCTCTTCTGCGATATTGAGCGTCCGATGAAATGGCGCTGGGCGCAGGCGGTTAACCATTGGGTGGGGACCACGCTGATGTCTGCAGCCAGCTCACCGAATGACGAGAATGACAGCACCGGCGGCATAAACCGCATTTTTAAATACGTTCATGCGGGCCGCGAGCGGGGGCAGCGTCTGAAAAAAAGAAACCGTAAGGCCTATTACGCCCTCAAGTATCTGTGCATCATCGCAATTTTTGCCGCCATCATTGTTCCGGCAATAACGTAAGCCTTATGCCGCCTGCTCGGGCCGGCTCACGTCGGTGGCAAACACGTAACCCAGCCCGCGGATCGTTTTGATGAGCGCAGGCTGATGCGGGTTAGCCTCTATTTTCCGGCGCAGGCGCATGATTAGCACGTCAATCGTGCGGTCGAACACGTCGGCGCTTTCGCTGTGGGTCAGCTCAAGCAGCCTGTCACGGCTTAGCACCCGACGGGCATTCTGCGTGAGCGCCAGCAGCAGGCCGTACTCTCCCTGGGTTAAGGGCACGGGATTACGCTGCGGATCGCTCAGCTCGCAGCGGGTGGTATCTAGCGTCCATCCGTTAAACGCAATGCCCGCGGCGGGTGCTGCGGGAGCTTCCGCCGCCAGCACACCCGTACGGCGCAGCACCGCTTTCACGCGGGCAACCACCACGCGCGGGTTGAACGGTTTGGCAATATAATCGTCGGCCCCCATCTCCAGCCCCACCACCACGTCTGACTCACTCCCCAGCCCGGTTAGCATCACAACCGGTAGCGCCGGGCGCTGCTTTTGCAGCTGCAGCAGAACCTGCAGGCCGTTGATATCCGGCAGCATCATATCCAGCAGCACCAGCGCGATATTCGGCTCCTGTTGTACCCGGCGAAGTGCATCCTGGCCGTTATGGCAGACAAGCACGCTAAAGACGTGCTCGCTCAGCACGTCCTGAAGCAGTTCGCAGACTGCCGTATCGTCATCAACCACCAGAATCGCCGGTTTCATCGTATGCTTCCGTCAGGAGATTATGTTAAGTCTGAACTATTCTGCCGTCGGCTCCAGTCAAAAGGTTTTTTCAGTGACGGAAATTCAACCCATGTCACATCCGCCGCCCTGTCGACACGTCAATTTTGACGATTGGCTGCTTTTTGTCAGGGTTTTCACCGCGAAGGGACCGTAAAGTCAGGGTATACCCATACGAAAAATATGGCATAGAAGCTGCATAGTGGGTGCGAATGATTCGATTAACTGGAGCAGACTGATGAAAAAAGTCGTCACGGTTTGCCCTTATTGTGCCTCAGGTTGCAAGATCCACCTGGTGGTCGATAACGGCAAAATCGTCCGGGCGGAGGCCGCACAGGGGAAAACCAACCAGGGCACGCTGTGCCTGAAAGGTTACTACGGCTGGGATTTTATTAACGATACCCAAATCCTCACCCCGCGCCTGAAAACCCCTATGATCCGCCGCGAGCGCGGCGGCAAGCTGGAAGCCGTCTCCTGGAACGAGGCGCTGGATTACGTCGCCACGCGCCTGAGCGCCATCAAGGCCAAGTATGGCCCGGATGCCATCCAGACTACCGGCTCTTCCCGCGGGACGGGAAATGAAACCAACTATGTGATGCAAAAATTCGCGCGCGCCGTTATTGGTACTAATAACGTCGACTGCTGCGCTCGCGTCTGACACGGCCCATCGGTTGCAGGTCTGCACCAGTCGGTCGGTAACGGCGCAATGAGTAATGCCATCAACGAGATAGATAATACCGATCTCGTCTTCATCTTTGGTTATAACCCGGCGGATTCTCACCCTATCGTCGCGAACCACGTTATTCGCGCTAAACAGAATGGGGCGAAAATCATCGTCTGCGATCCGCGCAAAATTGAAACCGCGCGCATTGCGGATATGCACATTGCATTGAAAAACGGCTCAAACATCGCGCTGTTGAACGCAATGGGGCACGTCATTATTGAGGAGAACCTGTACGACCAGGCGTTTGTCGCGACCCGTACAGAAGGCTTTGAAGAGTATAAGAAAATAGTCGAGGGCTATACGCCTGAATCCGTCGAAGCGATAACCGGCGTCAGCGCGCAGGAGATTCGTCAGGCGGCCAGAATGTATGCCGGGGCAAAAACCGCCGCCATTCTCTGGGGTATGGGCGTAACCCAGTTCTACCAGGGCGTGGAAACCGTGCGCTCGCTCACCAGCCTCGCGATGCTGACCGGTAATCTGGGTAAAGCCCACGTTGGCGTGAACCCGGTGCGCGGTCAGAATAACGTGCAGGGCGCCTGCGATATGGGCGCGCTGCCGGATACTTATCCGGGCTACCAGTACGTGAAGTTCCCGGAAAACCGCGCCAAGTTCGCAAAGGCCTGGGGCGTGGAAAGCCTGCCGGAACACACCGGGTATCGCATCAGCGAGCTGCCGCACCGCGCGGCGCATGGCGAAGTGCGTGCGGCCTACATCATGGGTGAAGATCCGCTTCAGACCGACGCCGAGCTTTCTGCAGTGCGTAAAGGGTTTGAGGATCTGGAGCTGGTGATTGTCCAGGATATCTTCATGACCAAAACCGCGGCGGCGGCGGATGTGATTTTACCGTCGACCTCCTGGGGCGAGCATGAAGGCGTCTATACGGCGGCGGACCGCGGCTTCCAGCGCTTCTTTAAGGCGGTCGAGCCGAAGTGGGATCTGAAAACGGACTGGCAGATCATCAGCGAAATCGCCACCCGCATGGGCTACCCGATGCACTACAACAACACCCAGGAGATCTGGGACGAGTTGCGCAGCCTGTGTCCGGACTTCTACGGCGCCACCTATGAAAAAATGGGTGAGCTGGGGTACATCCAGTGGCCGTGCAGGGATGAGTCAGAGGCCGATCAAGGCACGTCCTATCTCTTTAAGGAGAAATTCGACACCCCGAACGGGCTGGCGCAGTTCTTCACCTGCGACTGGGTCGCGCCGATCGATAAACTCACCGACGAGTATCCGATGGTGCTCTCCACCGTACGTGAAGTGGGCCACTACTCCTGCCGCTCGATGACCGGAAACTGCGCCGCGCTGGCGGCGCTGGCGGATGAACCGGGCTACGCGCAGATCAACACCGCCGATGCGGAACGGCTCGGTATTGAGGATGAAGCGCTGGTGTGGGTGAACTCGCGCAAAGGGCGGATCATCACCCGTGCGCAGGTCAGCGATCGTCCAAACAAAGGGGCGGTCTATATGACCTACCAGTGGTGGATTGGTGCCTGCAACGAGCTGGTAACAGAGAACTTAAGCCCGATAACCAAAACGCCGGAGTATAAATACTGCGCCGTTAACGTTGAGCCGATTGCGGATCAGCACGCGGCGGAACAGTACGTGATCGATGAATATAACAAGCTGAAAGCCCGACTGCGCGAAAGCGCAATGGGTTGAAGCCGTTAATTCATCGCTGAATAAAGGGAGTGATATATTCACTCCCTTTTTATTTTCGATTAATTCATAAGAAATATAAATTATTATTCTGGAAAGCGGCTCGCAGAAATAATGTAATTTACGCAGAATAGAATTACATCTTTGCATTTTAATTCAGGGGGATAAGATGTTCGGCGGATGCTTAAGACTTTCTGTCTTGAGCATTGTTGAGGGACAGAAAGTGGAAAGCCCCGGGAAATTTTCATTCACCCGAGGCTACCCCTCAACAACCAACAGGTTGAGAGTAGCCTCTTATTCTTTTTTTGACAAGGAGTAAAAGGCATGACGCCATTAAAAACTGCGTTAGGCATCGTCTTTATTGTTTGCCTGACGATAGTGATTTTTACCTTTATTACTCGCGGTAAGCTCTGCGAGTTCTCAATAAAGAGTAAGCATCAGGAGGTGGCGGCAAAATTAGCCTGCAACGCAGGCTAATCTCTACGTGCGGAACAACGGTTCCGCCCGGCTTGTAGGATGCTGAGGTTTTAATGCACCCGTTTTTTTCTTTTGCGCCCGCGATTATACTGCGCGGCGTGTACCCAGATGATAAGAATCCATGAAAGCCATTTTTCTGTTGTTATTGTTTTTTACGTCCTTCGCCCGCGCGGATGAGATAGGCAGCCAGTATCGACAACAGGCCGAAGCCGGTGATGCGCGTGCCCAGTATTATCTTGCCGATACGTACTTCAGCTCCGGCGACAGCAAGCAGGCCGCGCAGTGGGCCGAGAAAGCCGCGAAAGGCGGCGATGTCGACGCCATGGGGTTGCTCTCGCAAATCCTCTTTACGCAAGGTGATTACGCACAGGCCAAAGCCCTGGCCCAACAGGCAAACATTGCTGGCAGCAAACGCGGTGCGATCATGCTGGCGCGCATTCTGGTGAATACTCAGGCGGGGAAAACTGACTATCCCCAGGCCATCAGACTGCTGCAAACGGCGACCGAAGATATCGACAGCGACTCTGCGGTCGATGCCCAACTGCTCCTGGGGCTGATTTATGCCAACGGCGTCGAGGTAGCGCAGGATGACGTGCAGGCTGCCTCGTGGTTCAAGCGGAGTTCAGCCCTTTCGCGTACCGGCTATGCCGAGTATTGGGCTGGGATGCTGTTCAGGCAGGGTGAGAAAGGCTTTATCACGCCCAATAAACAGAAAGCACTGTACTGGTTGAACCTGAGCTGTACGGAAGGGTTTGATACGGGATGCGAAGAGTTTGATGCGTTGAGCGGGGAATAAAATCCCCTCACCCTAACCCTCTCCCCAAAGGGGAGAGGGAGACAACGTTACATTACTGGTCAGCAGTCTTATCAAAACGACCCAGCACCTCGCGTTCATACGCCAGCGCCTTTTTACGATCGAATTTGTGTTCCCACTTGGCGATAACCAGCACCGCCAGCGCATTACCCACCACGTTCAGCGCCGTACGCGCCATGTCGAGGATACGGTCCACACCGGCGATAAAGGCCAGACCTTCCAGCGGAATGCCTACGCTGCCCAGCGTCGCCAGCAGCACCACGAACGAAACGCCCGGTACGCCTGCGATACCTTTAGACGTCACCATCAGCGTCAGTACCAGGACGATCTCCTGCCACAGCGACAGGTCAATGCCGTACAGCTGGGCAATAAAGATAGCGGCGATACTCTGGTATAGCGTCGAACCATCCAGGTTAAAGGAGTAACCGGTCGGCACCACGAAGCTGGTAATAGAGGCAGGCGCGCCGTAGGCTTCCATCTTCTCAATAATACGCGGCAGCACGCTCTCAGAGCTTGCCGTGGAGTAGGCCAGAATCAGCTCATCTTTCAGGATACGAATCAGGATCCAGATGCTCAGCCCGCACAGACGCGCCACGATGCCCAGCACCACCAGTGCGAAGAACAGGATGGCGAAGTGCACCAGGATCACCAGCTTCGCCAGCGGCCACAGGGAGGCAAAACCGAAGTTCGCCACGGTGACGGCGATAAGCGCAAACACCCCTACCGGCGCGTAACGCATCACCATGTGGGTCACTTTAAACATGGTCTCGGAGATAGAGCGGAACACGGTCACCAGCGGTTCACGGTGCGTCGCGGGCAGAGAAGAGAGCCCCAGACCAAACAGTACCGAGAAGAAGATGATCGGCAGCATTTCGCCCTTCGCCATCGACGCCACGATGTTGGTCGGCACCAGCGACAGGATTGTGCCCATCAGGCCATGCGCATGGCTCTGCACGTCAGCGGTCGTACTTTGGTATTTCGAAATATCCACCGTTGCCAGCTGCGACATATCGATCCCGGAACCCGGCTGGAACACGTTCGCCAGGGTGATACCAAGAATGATCGCAACCGTAGTGATCACTTCGAAATAGATAATGGTTTTTGCACCAATACGACCTAACTGCTTCGCATCGCCGACGCCCGCAATACCGACCACCAGCGTCGAGATCACAATCGGAACCACAATCATCTTAATCAGATGAATGAAGATATCCCCTGCCGGTGAGAGCAGGTTTGCAATCAGCCATTCGCGGCTGTCGCTGTGATAGTGAAGGTAACTGCCCAGCAAGATGCCCAGCACAAGGGCGATTAAGATCTGCCAGGCAAGGCTGACTTTAACGTTTTTCATAGAAACTGACTTCCTCAATGAAGCGCCTTATTCACTCAAACTGCATGAATATGGAGACATACTGAAAGGGTATGAATTGTGTTGCGTTGGTTTATGGGATTTTTTAACGCGGCGTATGAGTATCATTTGCGCGACCTGTTGCGCAAGCCTTAAAGAACGACGCGTTTCACTCACAAAAGCGACGATGACGGCAGTTTGTTCTAATTCTGATAAATAACCTTTTGTTATAAAAACGCTTTTTTAAACATAAATGTGAATAATCGTCAGCATAAATTATTTTCCTTCAAAGATTCATTCGCTCAATTTTCATACTCTTCAAACAATGCGTGATCTGCAGCCCAAATAATAAACAAAGCTTGTAAAGCCCCTACAATTAACGTTTTTGCGACATATTATTAACATCTTACAAGGAGAAAAAAAGCCATGAGCCAAATACACAAACATGACATTCCCGCAAATATTGCGGACCGTTGCCTGATCACCCCGGAGCAGTACCACGAGAAATATCAGCAATCTATCACCGCCCCGGACACCTTCTGGGGTGAGCAGGGTCATATCCTTGACTGGATCAAACCTTACCAGAAGGTGAAGAACACCTCCTTTGCGCCCGGCAATGTCTCCATTAAATGGTATGAAGATGGCACCCTGAACCTGGCGGCGAACTGCCTTGATCGTCACCTTGCCGAGCGCGGAAACGAGACGGCGATTATCTGGGAAGGCGATGATGCCTCCCAGAGCAAACACATTACCTATAAAGAACTGCACCGCGACGTGTGCCGCTTCGCCAACGTCCTGCTGGAAAAAGGCATTAAAAAAGGCGATGTGGTCGCTATCTATATGCCGATGGTGCCGGAAGCGGCTGTAGCCATGCTGGCCTGCGCGCGTATTGGTGCGATCCACTCCGTTATCTTTGGCGGTTTCTCACCAGAAGCGGTTGCGGGCCGTATTGTCGATTCCAGTTCAAAACTGGTGATCACCGCCGATGAAGGCGTGCGCGCCGGACGCGGAATCCCCCTGAAGAAAAACGTCGACGAAGCGCTGAAAAACCCGAACGTCAAAACGGTCAGCAACGTCATCGTCCTTAAGCGTACCGGCGGCAAAATCGACTGGAACGAGGGGCGTGACCTGTGGTGGAGCGACCTGATTGAAAAAGCGAGCGACCAGCATCAGCCTGAAGAGATGAACGCAGAAGATCCGCTCTTCATTCTTTACACCTCCGGCTCGACCGGTAAGCCGAAAGGCGTGCTGCACACCACCGGCGGCTATCTGGTCTACGCGGCCACCACCTTCAAATACGTCTTTGACTACCATCCGGGCGACATCTACTGGTGTACCGCCGACGTGGGCTGGGTTACCGGACACAGCTACCTGCTGTACGGCCCGCTGGCCTGTGGCGCAACGACGCTGATGTTTGAGGGCGTACCGAACTGGCCGACTCCGGCGCGGATGTGTCAGGTGGTCGACAAGCACCAGGTCAATATTCTCTACACCGCACCAACGGCGATCCGCGCATTAATGGCGGAAGGTGATAAAGCCATCGAAGGCACTGACCGCTCTTCATTGCGCATCCTCGGTTCCGTGGGTGAGCCCATTAACCCGGAAGCCTGGGAGTGGTACTGGAAGAAAATCGGCAACGAGAAATGCCCGGTCATGGACACCTGGTGGCAGACCGAAACCGGCGGCTTTATGATCACCCCGATGCCGGGCGCCACGCAGCTGAAAGCGGGCTCGGCAACGCGTCCGTTCTTCGGCGTACAGCCTGCGCTGGTGGATAACGAAGGCAACCCGCTGGAAGGGGCCACCGAAGGCAACCTGGTGATCACGGACTCGTGGCCGGGTCAGGCGCGTACCCTGTTCGGCGATCACGATCGCTTCGAGCAGACCTACTTCTCGACCTTTAAAAACATGTACTTCAGCGGCGACGGCGCGCGTCGTGATGAAGATGGCTATTACTGGATCACCGGACGCGTGGACGACGTGCTGAACGTCTCCGGCCACCGTCTGGGCACCGCTGAGATTGAATCGGCGCTGGTGTCGCATCCGAAGATTGCCGAAGCCGCCGTTGTCGGCATTCCGCACAACATCAAGGGCCAGGCAATTTACGCTTACGTCACCCTGAACCACGGGGAAGAGCCGTCGCCAGAACTCTATGCTGAGGTGCGCAACTGGGTGCGTAAAGAGATTGGCCCGCTGGCGACGCCGGACGTGCTGCACTGGACCGACTCGCTGCCGAAAACCCGCTCCGGCAAAATCATGCGCCGTATCTTGCGCAAAATCGCGGCAGGGGACACCAGCAACCTCGGTGATACCTCAACGCTCGCGGATCCTGGCGTGGTGGAAAAACTGCTCGAAGAGAAGCAGGCCATCGCAATGCCTTCCTAGTGTTTTCTCCCTCTCCCCTCACCCTCTCCCCATAGGGGAGAGGGGATAAAAACTAACCTTACCTTTGGAGACTCTGTGATGAATGACCATATTTGTCAGCAGATAGAGAATAGTGCGCACTACAGGGAGCTCGTCGATAAGCGGCAACGGTTTGCCTTCACCCTTTCCATCATCATGCTGATTATCTATGTCGGCTTTATTCTGCTGATCGCCTTTGCGCCGCACTGGCTGGGTACCCCGCTGCACGAGGGCACCAGCGTGACGCGCGGTATTCCGATTGGCATTGGCGTCATCGTGATTTCATTTGTGCTGACCGGCGTTTACGTCTGGCGCGCGAACGGTGAATTCGATCGCCTTAATAAAGCGGTACTGCAAGAGGTAAAAGCATCATGAAGAGAATTCTGACGGCGCTCGCCGCCACGCTTCCCTTTGCCGCCCACGCGGCAGATGCGATTACCGGCGAGGTACAGCGCCAGCCAACCAACTGGCAGGCGATTGTGATGTTCCTGATTTTCGTGGTGCTGACGCTGTATATCACTTACTGGGCGTCGAAACGCGTGCGCTCCCGTAACGATTACTACACCGCAGGCGGCAATATTACCGGCTTCCAGAACGGGCTGGCGATTGCGGGTGACTTTATGTCCGCCGCCTCGTTCCTCGGGATCTCCGCGCTGGTGTACACCTCCGGCTATGATGGCCTGATCTACTCCCTCGGCTTCCTCGTCGGCTGGCCGATCATTCTGTTCCTTATTGCCGAGCGCCTGCGCAATCTGGGCCGCTATACCTTCGCCGACGTGGCCTCGTATCGTCTGAAGCAGGGGCCGATTCGCACCCTCTCCGCCTGCGGCTCGCTGGTGGTGGTGGCGCTGTACCTGATTGCGCAGATGGTCGGCGCGGGTAAATTGATCGAACTGCTGTTCGGCCTGAACTACCACATCGCGGTAGTGCTGGTGGGCGTGCTGATGGTGATGTACGTTCTGTTCGGCGGCATGCTCGCCACCACCTGGGTGCAGATCATCAAAGCCGTTCTGCTGCTGTTCGGCGCCAGCTTTATGGCCTTTATGGTGATGAAGCACGTTGGCTTCAGCTTCAATAACCTGTTCACCGAAGCCATGGCGGTCCACCCGAAAGGGGAAGCCATCATGAGCCCGGGCGGGCTGGTGAAAGACCCGATATCGGCCCTGTCGCTCGGTCTGGGCCTGATGTTTGGTACCGCAGGCTTACCGCATATCCTGATGCGCTTCTTCACCGTGAGCGATGCGCGTGAAGCGCGCAAGAGCGTCTTCTACGCTACCGGCTTCATGGGCTACTTCTATATCCTGACCTTTATCATCGGCTTTGGCGCGATCATGCTGGTGGGGGCGAACCCGGCGTTTAAAGACACGGCGGGCGCGCTGATTGGCGGTAACAACATGGCGGCGGTGCATCTGGCGGACGCCGTGGGCGGTAACCTGTTCCTCGGCTTTATCTCTGCCGTAGCCTTCGCCACCATTCTTGCGGTGGTTGCGGGTTTAACGCTGGCCGGGGCGTCTGCGGTGTCGCACGACCTCTACGCCAACGTCTTCCGCAAAGGCGCGAGCGAGCGCGATGAGCTGAAGGTCTCGAAAATCACCGTGCTGGTGCTGGGCGTCGTGGCGATTCTGTTGGGCATTCTGTTCGAGAAGCAAAACATCGCCTTTATGGTGGGGCTGGCCTTCTCGATTGCGGCAAGCTGTAACTTCCCAATCATTCTGCTTTCCATGTACTGGTCGAAACTGACCACCCGTGGGGCGATGATTGGCGGCTGGCTGGGGCTGCTGACGGCGGTGATCCTGATGATTCTGGGACCAACCATTTGGGTGCAGATCCTCGGTCACGCAAGCGCCATCTTCCCGTATGAATACCCGGCGCTGTTCTCTATTGCCGTGGCGTTTATCGGTATCTGGGTCTTCTCGGCAACCGACAATTCGCCGGAGGGTAACCTGGAGCGTGAGAAATTCCGCGCCCAGTTTATCCGTTCACAAACCGGTCTCGGCGTTGAGCAGGGCCGCGCGCACTAAGCCTTTCTCCCCGGTCATTCTGGCCGGGGAGCTTAAAACATCACCCACGCCACCAGCGGCGCAACCAGCACCATCACCACGCCCGACAGCATCATGACCAGGCTCGCGACAACGCCCTCCTGCTGGCCCAGCTCATAGGAACGTGCCGTGCCCGCGCCGTGCGACGCCGCGCCAAACCCCGCGCCTTTGGCCATCCCTTCCCGAATAGAAAGCCGCAGAAAGAGCATATCGCCCACCGCCATCCCAAAGACGCCCGTCACCACCACAAACAGCGCCACCAGGTCCGGCTGTCCGCCGAGGGGTTTAGCCGCCGCCAGCGCGAACGGCGTGGTCACCGAGCGTACGGCCAGGCTGCGCTGAATTTCGTCGGGCAGCGTAAACAGCCGCGCCAGCCAGACGGAGCTACAGACCGCGACCACCGTGGCGGTAATCACGCCTGCGCTGAGCGACATCCAGTGGCGTTTGATAATCGCCAGATTGTCGTAAACGGGCACGGCAAAGGCGATGGTCGCCGGGCCGAGCAGCCACAGCAGCCAGTGGGATTCACCAATATAGTTTTGCCAGGAGATATGGCCGAAGACCAGCATCAGCACCAGCAGGATCGGCGTGAAGACCAGCGGCATCAGCGGCAGGGCATGAAAACGGCGATACAGCCGCTTGTTGGCAAAGTAGATCCCGAGCGTCGCAATCAGGCACAGGACGCTGATCTGAAAGTTAGTCATGTTTGTGCCTGCTGATTTCAAACCGGTAGACTTTATCCACGACCCAGGCGGTCGCTCCCAGCACCATCAGCGTACTCAGCGCGATGACCGCGAAGATGCGCCAGCCGTCCACCATCAGCAGCTGCGCATAGTTCACCACCGCCACCACGGCAGGGACAAAGAACAGCAGCATCTCCGCCAGCAGCCAGCGCGCCCCGGCGCGCACCCAGTTGAGGGGGATTACGCGACAGAGGATGAGCGTCAACATCAGCAGCATTCCCACCAGGTTGGCAGGCAGCGGCAGATGGAGCCAGCCGACAAGATATTCGGCGAAAACAAACAGTCCCGCGTAGAGCAGTACCTGAACCGGGACCTGGAGTCGTTGTACAACGGCAGGCGTAACACGGCTTAACGCCACGGCCATGGGGGTTTTCCTCAAAAATGAGACGAGGCGCCAGTATAGTGAGCGCACGGTGTGGACTGAAATGAATTAAAATCATCAAAGGTATAGTTTCGAGGAATAATCATGGACATAAGAACGCTGCGCTATTTTGTCGAAGTGGTTCGTCAGCAAAGTTTTACCCGCGCAGCGGAGAAGTTGTTTGTTACCCAGCCCACCATCAGCAAAATGCTGAAAAACCTCGAAGATGAACTGAACTGTACCCTGCTGATCCGCGACGGGCGCAAGCTGCTGCTGACCGACACCGGACGCGTGGTGTTCGAACGCGGGCTGGCGATTCTGGCGGAGTTCCGCCAGCTGGAAGCAGAGCTGGACGATATTAATCATCTGACCAAAGGGGTGCTTCGCCTCGGCATTCCCCCGATGGTCGGCATGATGATGGCCGGACCGATTAGCCTGTTTCGCCAGCGTTATCCCGGCGTAGAGCTGAAGATTTCGGAGTTTGGTGGGTTAACCGTCCAGCAGGCGGTCACTAACGGCGAGCTCGACGTGGCAATGACCGCCCTCCCCGTTGAGGAAGAGAGCGGCCTGGCGACGCTTCCGCTCTTTAGCCACCCGCTGTGCGTGCTGGTGCCCCGCTCCGGCGACTGGCTAAAGAGGGAGTCGGTGAAGCCTGAACTGCTCGGCGAGCACCCTCTGCTGATCTACAACGAAGACTTCGCCCTCAGCCGCCAGCTTATGACGCTGTTTAACCAGCATAACGTCAAGCCACGCATTGCGGTACGCAGCGGACAGTGGGATTTCCTGGCGGCGATGGTGCAGGCCGGCGTGGGAATTGCCATTCTGCCGCAGCCGATTTGCGAGCGTCTGGATAAAAACACGCTGCGCTGGATCCCACTGGAGAGCGATCTGCACTGGCAGTTAGGGATGATCTGGCGTGAAGGGGTCTATTTGTCGCAGAGCGCGCAGGCGTGGCTGCAGTGTTGTGAGGGGTTTTGGGTGCGGTCTGAATAGTGCCCGGTGGCGCTTACCGGCCTACGTTCGAACCGTAGGCCGGGTAAGGCGAAGCCGCCACCCGGCAAAACAGCGCTACTGATTCTCTATCAACAGCGCTTCCAGCAGGTCCAGATCGTGCAGCAGCTTTTGCAGCGTCTCGTTACTGATCTGGCGCGTGGCGCGCAGGTGATACAGTTCGGCGCGCTCTGAGCGCAGCGCCGCCAGGCGGAACCGGCGTTCCAGGTTCTCCTCCTGCAGCGAGCTTTCCACATCGTTACGCCCGTCCGCGCGGCGACGAAGGTTACCAATCACCCGGGAACTCACTTCCGTCAGCAGCTGATTGTCGATGTTCTCCTCCGCATCTGCGGCCAGACGCTCTTCCATTTTCTGGATGGCGACAATGGCCACTTCGGCGGTGGCTGCGCGCGCAATGCGCTCTTCCTTGTGCTGCTGGGTCGAATCGCCGACATCAATATGCTGCAGCAGGATCGGCAGCATAATCACGCCGACAAACAGTGAGAAGAGAATCACGCCCGCCGCCAGGAAGACCAGCTCGTAGCGCGCCGGGAAGACATCGCCTGTCGGCAGCAGCAGCGGAATGGAGAGCACACCGGCAAGGGTAATCGCCCCGCGTACGCCCGCAAAAGAGGCAATCAGCAGTTCACGCGTTGTCCACGAGCCGAACTCCATCGGTTTTTTCTTCAGGAAGCGGACGCTGAAGTTTTTCATCGTCCACAGCCAGCCGAAGCGCACCAGCATCAGCGCCATGTAAATCAGCACGATGTCGGTAAACAGCATCCAGACCTCAACGTTCGGGTCGGCCTCCGCCGCCACCAGCGAGGACTCCATAATGCCAGGCAGCTGCAGGCCCAGGAGCAGGAACACCATGCCGTTAAAGACAAACTCCAGCATGGCCCAGGTGCTGTTTGCACGCAGGCGCATGGCCAGCGGCGCGCGGCGCATTACGCCGGAACGGGTAATGGTCATCCCTGCCGCAACCGCTGCCAGAATGCCCGACACGCCGATATGTTCGGCAATCAGATAAGAGGCAAACGGCAGCAGGAACAGCAGTACGATCTGCGTAGCGGGTTCATCGCCGCCCCAGCGGCTGAGGAAGCGCAGCGAGCGGCCGTACAGCCAGCTCACCACGAAGCCTGCGAGAATACCGCCAATCGCCACCTTGAAGAATTCCAGCGTTGCGCCGCCGACGGTAAAGACCATCGTACCCATCGCTACGGCCACGGCAAACTTCAGGGCGACCAGGCCGGAGGCGTCGTTCATCAGCGCCTCACCCTGTAAAATCCCCATGATTTTCTTCGGAATACGGCCTTCACCCACAATGCCGGACAGCGCCACGGCATCGGTTGGCGACAGCACGGCGGCCAGCGCAAAAGCCGGTATTAACGGAATGCCCGGCACCGTCCAGTAGATCAGGAAACCAATCCCGACGACGGTGACCACCACCAGCGCAAGCGCCAGGCCGAAGATCTCTCGCCCGTGCTCAAGGAATTCGCGCGTGGGCGTTTTCCAGCCATCGGCAAAAAGCAGTGGCGGAATAAACAGCACGAGGAACAGTTCGGGGTCAAATTCCACGTGCAGGCCAAACGTCGGCCACGCCAGCAGCGCGCCGATGGCAATTTGCATTAATGGTAGGGGGACCTGAAAGGGCAGTACGCGTGTAACCACCCCGGATAGCGAGACCACAAGGGTCATGATGAGTATTGTGAAGAAGATTTCCATGCGTTCCCTGTTTGCTGTGTTGCTTATGTACTCCGGAAGGCGTCGTGCCTTTTATTCTATCTTCCCCAGAGTAACGCAAAAGGCAACAGGATGAGTCCTGAAAATAAAAACGGGCGGCCTGAGCCACCCGTTTTCGCATCAAAGGACAACTTAGATTGCCCAGCCGCCTGCGTAGAACGCCACCAGCGCAACGGCGATAACAACGGTGCCAACGTTCAGCTTGCGCCATTCACCGGAAACCAGACGACCGATCACCAGCGACGCGAAGCCGATCATAATGCCGGTCACGATGTTACAGGTCAGTACGATGAAGACCGCGGTAATCAGGCCAGACATCGCGTCCACAAAATCCGCAAAGTCGATTTTCGCCACGTTGCTCAGCATCAGCAGGCCAACGTACATCAGCGCTGGCGCGGTCGCGTACGCCGGAACCAGGTACGAGAGCGGAGAGAGGAACAGGATCAGCATGAACAGCACGCCGACGGTGATCGCCGTCAGGCCGGTTTTACCGCCTGCCGCCGTACCCGCCGCGGACTCGATGTACACCGCCGCAGGCGCCGCACCCACCAGACCAGAGAAGACGCTGCTCAGGGAGTCAGTGGTCAGCGCTTTGCCGCCGTCAATAATCTGACCGTCTTTATCCAGCAGGTTCGCCTGACCGGCCACCGCACGAATAGTACCGGTCGCGTCAAACACGGCGGTCATCACCAGCGCCAGCACGCTTGGGAGGATCACCGGGTTCAGCGCGCCAACGATATCCAGGCTGCCAATCAGAGAGTTGCCTTTGTCATCGCTCAGCGACGGCATGGCGAAAATGCCGGAGAAATGGACGTTCGGATCGAAAATCAGGCCCACAATCGACACGCCGATAATGGTCAGCAGAATGCCGCCCGGGACTTTTAGTTTTTCCAGACCGATAATCACCGCCAGTCCGATCAGCGACATGATCACCGGGAAGCTGGCGAAATGGCCGAGCGCCACCGGCAGGCCGTCCAGCGGGTTCTTGATGACCAGACCGACGCCGTTGGCGGCGATCAGCAGCAGGAACAGGCCGATGCCGATGCCGGTACCGTGCGCTACGCCCTGCGGCAGGTTGCGCAAGATCCAGCTACGGATGCCGGTCGCTGAAATAACGGTAAACAGCACACCCATCAGGAACACGGCGCCCAGCGCAACCGGTACGCTGATGTGCTGACCCAGCACCAGGCTGAACGCGGTAAACGCGGTCAGGGAGATGGCGCAACCAATCGCCAGCGGCAGGTTCGCCCACAGGCCCATCACGATAGAGCCCACGCCGGCCACAAGGCAGGTCGCTACAAAGACAGCCGCTGGCGGGAAGCCCGCTTTGCCCAGCATGCCCGGCACAACGATGACGGAATAAACCATCGCCAGAAACGTTGTCAAACCGGCAACGATTTCCTGACGCACGGTGCTGCCGCGGGCCGAAATTTTAAACATGGCGTCAAGTGAACCGCCAGTACGCGCAGATGGCGTAGACATAGAAAACATCCCCTGAGAGTTTTTTAGGAAGTCCGTAAGCGAGGTGGAGACGCCACTGCCAGCTAAACGTCAAATCCTTGTGTTGCGTTTGCGACGAAAGGGCGTCACAGAAAAAGCAAACGTTTAGCTCCGCGCTTACAAACGGGTGGTCAAATTAAGGCAAACGATTATCTAGCCTAATCCCCGCCCTTTTCAACTGAACTTTATCGTTTTTCGCTAAAATTCACTTATGACGCTGAAGAAATAAACAGAGGATGCGCAAACGTTATCGTCAATGCGCAATTTGTTTACATTTAATCCTCACCCGGGATGGATAACGGCCCCCCTTGTTCCAGGGTTCTTTGCCAGCCAGGGCTGTTCTCAACCTTACTTTTCCACGCCTGAATATGCGGCAGGTTGTTAATACCGCCGCGCGCCAGCAGGGCAAAAATCGGAAAGCTCATCTGGATGTCGGCCATGCTGAACGTATCCCCGGCAAACCAGCTGTTTTTAGCCAGATGTGATTCAATAAAGCGCGCATGGGTTTCCAGCTGGCGGTTGAGGTACGCTTTCTGCACCCCCTGCCCCAGCGCTTTCCCCAGGGTTCTGATACCAAACGGCACCGGCGGTTTGCCGAGGCTGCTGAAGACCAGCTTCATTAACAACAGCGGCATCAGCGATCCTTCCGCATAGTGCAGCCAGAAGCGGTACTGCACCTTATGCGCCGGATCTAAAGGCTTAAGCCGCGACTCGGGATCGTAAGTTTCCTGCAGGTACTCCAGAATGGCGCCAGACTCCGCAAGGATCAGCCCGTTATCTTCGATAACCGGTGATTTACCCAACGGATGTACCTTTTTGAGAGCCTCCGGCGCCAGCATGTTTTTTTGGCGCTGATAGTGAACGATCTCATAAGGCAGGCCGAGTTCTTCCAGCGCCCAGATGGCGCGGTGTGAGCGCGACTGGTTAAGGTGGTGTACCGTGAGCATGGCTTTCTCCTGTTATTCATACTTTTTAACTATAGAAAATTGAACAACACCGCGAAAAAAATTCGGCTAAAAACCGGTCAGCGACGCTGGCGAAAAAACGGGGCTTGCATAGAATTAAAGTGTCAGCACAATCCGGAACCTCCCCAACCAGCTCGACACTGAGGGGTGCTGACGTCGGGGGAAACCCTCCCGTGAACCAGCGGGATAGAGTGAAAGACAAAGACCGGGAAAAACTAAAGCGCCCTTATGTGGCGCTTTAGTTCTTTATGTGCTTTTTGCCGCGCAATCTCAATCCTCTTCCAGCAGCCGCGCCCCCGTCCCCTGCTCGCCCAGTTTGTCGCCGGGGTTACGCAGCGGGCAGTCGCTGCGCGACAGGCAGCCGCAGCCGATGCAGCCATCCAGCTCGTCACGCAGAGCGACCAGCGTGTGAATACGCCTGTCCAGCTCTTCACGCCACTGGGACGACAGCTCTTTCCACTCTTTCGGACTCAGCGTGTGCCCTTCCGGCAGTACCCCAAAGGCCTCACCGATCGTGGCCAGGGGAATTCCGATTCGTTGCGCAATTTTGATTATCGCCACGTAGCGGAGCACGTCGCGAGTATAGCGACGCTGGTTACCCCCGTTACGGATGCTCTTGATTAACCCTTTGCTTTCATAGAAGTGGAGCGCCGATACCGCAACGCCGCTTCGTTTCGCCACTTCACCGGGAGTTAAAAGCGCTTTAATTCGCGGCAATCTCTTTTCCATAAAACCTCTTTACCTCAAGTTAACTTGAGGAATTATACTCACCCGCAGAGAAAACGACGAATTAACCGAGATAGTTGTATCTACAGAGGGGCAACCTTATGTCGCATCAGCAGATTATTCAGACGCTTATTGAATGGATTGATGACCATATCGACCAACCGTTGAACATTGATGTGGTCGCGAAAAAGTCGGGCTATTCGAAATGGTATTTACAGAGAATGTTCCGCACGGTCATGCATCAGACGCTGGGTGAGTACATTCGCCAGCGCAGACTTCTGCTGGCAGCGCAGGCGCTACGCTCAACGCAGCGGCCCATTTTTGATATCGCGATGGATCTTGGCTATGTGTCGCAACAAACCTTTTCCCGCGTGTTTCGCCGCGAGTTTGACCGTACGCCGAGCGACTATCGCCACCAGTTGAATTAATCACTCTCAGTGCAAAGGCTGCTGCTGCCAGGTCATAAATTCCTGGGGCGGCATCGCTTTCGCGAAGTGCCATCCCTGACAAAACTGGACGCCGCGCTTCAACAGCCAGCTCACCTGCTCTGCCGTCTCTACCCCTTCCGCAATGGTTTTCAGGCGCAGGCTCTGCGCCATCTCGATAATATGCTCGGCGATCAGGTGGCTGGTACTGTTGGTCGTTAAGGTATCGATAAACGATTTATCGATCTTCAGGATATCCACGTTCAGCGAGTAGAGATTGTGCAGGTTCGAGTAGCCGGTACCGAAGTCATCGATCGCGACTTCATAACCCGCCTGACGGAAAGCCTGAATCACCGGCGTGGTTTTTGGCACATCGATAAAACCACGTTCCGTCACTTCAATTTTGATTTGCTGCGCGCGGACGGCGTAGTGGCGAGCCTTGTCGGAAATCATGGCGATCAGCCGCGAGGAGTGGAAATCCGTGGCCGACAGGTTAATCGAAATATAGAGATGCGGATGCTCCGCCAGGAAATGGCCCAGATCGTTGAACACCTCCTCAACGACATAGTCCGTAATCCGCTCGCTCATTCCCTCATTTTCCGCCAGCGGAATAAACTCAGCCGGGCTCATCACCTGCCCGTTAAAACCCGGCCAGCGTAACAACGCTTCCGCACCCACACACTGGTTGTTCTTGATATCAATAATCGGCTGATAGTGGACGCAAAGCTGTCGCTTGTTCAGCGCCCGGTGCAGTAAGCGCCCCGGCGAATTAAGCTCACGATGGGTACGGGACCATACCAGCAAAATAATAATGCTGCAGATCATGCCCAGCGGTAGCGTCAACGTCGCCTGGTGATAAAGCGTTTCATAAAAGCGTTTATTCGATGTCGACACAATGGCCGCAATAGGTCTTTTGGGAGACGTTACTATCGTATAAAAGCGGTTATCTTTTTGAAATACCGATTCCTTATCTCGAATCATCGAATTTAATAAAGAAACATTGGCTTTCTGGCTAACCGAAAAGAAAGCATTGGTTACCGTGTCGTACACCCCCCACGAGAGAGAATGATCCGCGGACATGACTTCGCTGTATGAAAGCGGATTGACGACCACCACATAATTTCCGCGCTGCATATATGTCATTTTATAGCCAGTATAAAATGGGGTATCGCGATAATAATAGATAGCGACGTCAGGTTTACGCGTGTAATTAGCGACAGGAATAGCGTAGGGATGATCCGGTGTAAAAACGGTCGAACAAAGAAAATTCTGACCTTCAGCGTAAATTAAATCGGCGACAAACAGGCGGCCACGAACAACGTTCAGCATATATTGACGGTGTCCCGGCGTGCAAAGCTCACCCTGATATTTTTCAGCCTCGTCCCGGGCCAGCTCAACCTGTTGAATAACCAGCTCTGTTTTGTCCAAAGCCAGTTCAGCAAATGTGCGTAGCTGTGCGCTTGTTTCAGACACGGCGCGTAGCTGGGCAAACCATAGCGCAAGCATCACCGGCAGCATAACTACCATGATGATCCCTACCACCCTGAGCATTTTGCGCCGCGCGCTACGATTCATTTCCCGCCCTATATCCCTGCATGTTGTACGCCTGTAGTAATGAAGGCCGGATGCTTTGTTAAACAGGTGATTACGTTGCATGAATCATGCAAAGTTAGCAACTGACTTTTAGTATTAAAAATCTTAAATTTCGTTATGACGATAATATTTTCCCGTAAGTTAAACTGTAAGTATTCGTTCCGTTTCAATTAAGGGAAATAATTATCCAGCCCGCCGGGGCCGACGGAAAGATAACACAACAGGCGATCGTTGATTAAGCCAAACGTCTGACAGCATGAAAAAAGTACAACATCGTCATGACGTTTTATGCTATTTGCGCCGGGTACTGTGTTTGTTGATTTATAAATAATCAGTCTTGACCACAGTATTTTCAGTAATGGCGGAGAATAACGCCCCTGTTATAAAAACCGAATTTGCGGTATCCCCACTTACCCGACGGTCGTTTCCGGCACGTTGTGGGTTCACTTCCTCATGCGCCGAGGCTGGTCCTGCCTACAGAATCGCTTTTCCTGAGGAATAAAATCCTCTTTTTTGATCGCACTGGCACTGGCGAATAAATCATCAATTGTGATATAGTTCACACATATTTTGTAACGAGAAACACTGTTTCATTCAGTTCGTCTGTTTTGTAGAGGATGGGTTTTATGGCAACCATTACTACCAGCATGGTTCTTCTGCGCTGGCCTTTGTTGAGTGCGGTACTGATGTTTTTAGCCAGCACGCTGAACATTCAGTTTCGTAAATCTGACTATGCGGGTCTTGCTGTCATCAGCACCCTGCTGGGGCTGGGCGCTGCCTGCTGGTTTGCAACGGGTCTGCTTGGTATCACCCTGTTGGATATCGCTGCCGTCTGGGAAAATATTAAAGTGGTGATGGTTGAGGCGATGAGCCACACGCCGCCAGACTGGCCGATGGTGATTACCTGATCCCTTACGGAATAAAAAAACCCAGACGATGGTCTGGGTTTTTTGTTTAGCACGCGGAAATCAGAACGGAATGTCGTCGTCGAAATCCATTGGCGGTTCGTTAGACGGCGCCGGAGCAGACTGCTGCTGCGGACGAGACTGTGCTCCGCCGCTGAACTGGTTGCCACCCTGCGGCTGCTGAGGCTGACCCCAACCGCCCTGCTGCTGGCTCTGACCGCCACCTGCAGGTGCGCCGCCGCCCTGACGGCCACCCAGCATCTGCATGGTGCCGCCCACGTTGACCACTACTTCAGTCGTATACTTCTCAGCTCCGGACTGATCGGTCCATTTGCGGGTACGCAGCTGGCCTTCGATATAGACCTGAGAACCTTTGCGCAGATATTCTCCGGCCACTTCGGCCAGTTTGCCAAACAGCACAACGCGGTGCCATTCGGTCTGCTCTTTCATCTCACCGGTCGCTTTATCACGCCAGGATTCGGAAGTAGCCAGCGTAATGTTGGCAACTGCACCACCACTCGGCATGTAGCGTACTTCCGGGTCCTGGCCCAGATTACCGACGAGAATCACCTTGTTTACGCCTCTGCTGGCCATGTTCGTGTCTCCTGAATACGTTTCTTAATAGTGTAAACGCGCGAGTGTACCATTTCCATGCTGCACTTTGATAGTTGCGTAGCACGTTCCAGAGTTCTCCCGCAACTCAACATTGTTACACAGCGAATCAGAAAATGCATTCCAATACTGTATATTCAAACAGGTCAAATTGTGTCATAATTAGCCGTTTCTGACAGCCGTTTGTCCTTCAAACAAACCAGGCAATCCGTGTTCCAACCGGGAAAGGTGAATGGATAAGATCGAAGTTCGGGGCGCCCGCACCCACAATCTCAAGAATATCAACCTCATAATCCCTCGCGACAAACTCATTGTCGTGACCGGGCTTTCGGGGTCTGGCAAATCCTCACTGGCTTTCGACACTCTGTATGCCGAAGGACAGCGTCGTTACGTTGAATCGCTCTCGGCGTACGCTCGTCAGTTCCTGTCACTGATGGAAAAACCGGATGTCGACCATATTGAAGGGTTGTCACCTGCTATCTCTATTGAGCAGAAGTCCACGTCGCATAACCCGCGCTCAACGGTCGGTACCATTACCGAAATTCATGACTACCTGCGTCTGCTGTATGCCCGCGTGGGCGAGCCGCGCTGCCCGGACCACGACGTCCCGCTGGCGGCGCAAACCGTGAGCCAGATGGTCGATAACGTGCTGTCGCAGCCGGAAGGCAAGCGCCTGATGCTCCTTGCGCCAATCATCAAAGAGCGTAAGGGCGAACACACCAAAACGCTGGAAAACCTGGCAAGCCAGGGCTATATCCGCGCCCGTATCGACGGCGAAGTGTGTGACCTGTCCGATCCACCAAAGCTGGAGCTGCAGAAGAAGCACACCATCGAAGTGGTGATTGACCGCTTTAAGGTGCGCGACGATCTCGCCACGCGCCTGGCGGAATCCTTTGAAACGGCGCTGGAACTCTCTGGCGGCACGGCCGTGGTCTCCGACATGGACGATCCAAAAGCGGAAGAGCTGCTCTTCTCCGCCAACTTTGCCTGCCCGATTTGCGGCTACAGCATGCGCGAGCTGGAACCGCGCCTGTTCTCCTTTAACAACCCGGCGGGCGCGTGCCCGACGTGTGACGGCCTGGGCGTGCAGCAGTATTTCGATCCGGATCGCGTGATCCAGAACCCGGAGCTGTCGCTGGCGGGCGGGGCCATTCGCGGCTGGGACAAGCGTAACTTCTACTACTTCCAGATGCTGAAATCGCTGGCAGAACACTACAAGTTCGACGTTGAAGCGCCGTGGGCCAGCCTGAGCCCGAACGTGCACAAAGTGATCCTGTTCGGTTCCGGTAAAGAGAACATCGAGTTCAAATACATGAACGATCGCGGCGATACCTCCGTGCGTCGCCACCCGTTCGAAGGGGTGCTGCACAACATGGAGCGCCGCTACAAAGAGACTGAATCCAGCGCGGTGCGCGAGGAGCTGGCGAAGTTCATCAGCAACCGCTCCTGTGCCACCTGTGAAGGAACGCGCCTGCGCCGCGAAGCGCGCCACGTGTTTGTGGAAAACACGGCGCTGCCGACCATCTCAGACATGAGCATCGGCCACGCGATGGACTTCTTCAATAACCTGAAGCTCTCCGGCCAGCGCGCGAAAATAGCCGAAAAAGTGCTGAAAGAGATTGGCGATCGCCTGAAATTCCTGGTGAACGTCGGCCTGAACTACCTGACGTTATCCCGCTCGGCAGAAACGCTCTCCGGCGGTGAAGCGCAGCGTATACGTCTGGCGAGCCAGATTGGCGCGGGTCTGGTAGGCGTGATGTACGTACTGGATGAGCCGTCCATCGGCTTGCACCAGCGCGACAACGAGCGTCTGCTCGGCACGCTGGTCCACCTGCGCAACCTCGGCAACACGGTAATCGTGGTCGAGCACGATGAAGATGCGATCCGCGCGGCTGATCACGTGATCGATATTGGTCCGGGCGCAGGCGTACACGGCGGGCAGGTGGTTGCAGAAGGGACGCTGAAGGACATCATGGCGGTGCCCGAATCGCTGACCGGCCAGTACATGAGCGGCAAGCGTAAGATTGAGGTGCCAAAACAGCGCGTAGCGGCAGATCCAGAAAAAGTGCTGAAGCTGACCGGCGCGCGCGGCAACAACCTCAAAGACGTCACCCTGACGCTGCCTGTTGGCCTGTTTACCTGTATCACCGGCGTATCCGGTTCCGGTAAATCGACGCTGATCAACGATACGCTGTTCCCGATTGCGCAGACGGCGCTGAACGGCGCGACGCTGGCCGAGCCGGCGCCGTACCGTGACATCCAGGGGCTGGAGCATTTCGACAAAGTTATCGATATTGACCAGAGCCCGATTGGCCGTACCCCGCGCTCTAACCCGGCAACCTATACCGGCGTCTTCACGCCCGTACGTGAACTGTTTGCCGGTGTGCCGGAAGCACGCTCCCGCGGCTATACGCCAGGACGTTTCAGCTTTAACGTACGCGGTGGCCGCTGCGAAGCGTGCCAGGGCGATGGCGTGATCAAGGTTGAGATGCACTTCCTGCCGGATATCTACGTGCCGTGCGACCAGTGCAAAGGCAAGCGCTATAACCGAGAAACGCTGGAGATTAAGTACAAAGGCAAGACCATCCACGAAGTGCTGGACATGACCATCGAAGAGGCGCGCGAATTCTTTGATGCCGTTCCTGCGCTGGCGCGTAAGCTGCAGACGCTGATGGACGTGGGCCTGACCTACATTCGTCTGGGGCAGTCGGCAACCACGCTGTCCGGCGGCGAAGCGCAGCGCGTGAAGCTGGCGCGCGAGCTGTCAAAACGCGGCACCGGTCAGACGCTCTACATTCTGGACGAGCCGACCACCGGCCTGCACTTTGCCGATATCCAGCAGCTGCTCGACGTGCTGCATCAGTTGCGCGATCAGGGCAACACTATCGTGGTCATCGAACATAACCTGGACGTGATTAAAACCGCGGACTGGATTGTCGATCTCGGCCCGGAAGGCGGCAGCGGCGGCGGTGAAATTCTCGTCTCCGGTACGCCAGAGACGGTTGCAGAGTGCGAAGCCTCGCACACTGCGCGCTTCCTTAAACCGTTGCTGTAATTGTCACACGGAGAGCTGCTGTCGGGTCGTTTCCGGCAGCAGCTCAACCGCCTGCTGATAGGACGCGTCCACCAGGTAGTAAATTTGCGAGCCTGGAATCGATCCATCCAGATAGACGGTGCTCCAGTGCGCCTTATTCAGGTGCTTGCTCGGCCTCACGTCATCATGCTGTTGACGTAGCAAATCAGCCAGTTCAGGGCTGGTTTTCAGCGACGCCGCAGGACGGCCTTCCACCTCTTTCACCATCGCAAACAGCACATCCCCCACCTTAACCTGCGTGGCTTTCCAGTCGCTATGGACGCTCTGCTCCGCGCCGGGCTTGCTCATGCAGTACTGAAGTATCTCCGAAATTGTCATCTTTATTCCCCTTGTAGCGTGGCGATAATTTTACGCGAACCACCGTGAATGCGATGCTCTCCCAGCCAGATCCCCTGCCACGTTCCCAACAGCAGCCGCCCGTTGTGAACCGGCAGCATAAGCGATACGCCCAACAGGGAGGATTTAATATGCGAAGGCATATCGTCTGCCCCCTCATAGTCATGCTCATAAGGAGCGTTGTCCGGGACGCTCTTCAGAAAATGGTGCTCCATGTCTGACCGGACGGTGGGATCGCAATTTTCATTAAGCGTGAGAGAGGCAGACGTGTGCTGAAGGAGCAGATGCAGCAAACCCGTTTTGACCCGCGGCAGGTCGCGGATTTGCCCGATGACTTCGTCCGTCACCAGATGAAATCCGCGTGGTTTCGCGCTTAAGGTCAGGGTCTGTTGATACCACATGTGCTGCTCCGTAATGAAAGATGAATCTTTCTAAGTGTGCAGCAAGAAGGCAAAAGGTAAAACCCGCAGCGACGAGATTTGCTTAAAAAAGAGTCAAACTCGTCGCCTGCGGTTTAATACTCAGAGTTCACAATGACCTCTTCGCCAAACTTTCCGGCCATCGGCAGCGGTCGATAGGTGGAGTTAGAGGCACGCAATACCCTGATTCCTCTGGCACCCACGTCATGCGCGGCGGTGATGTCGTTATCCGAATCGCCGTAGAATACTTTGATATTTTTCTTTTCCAGCCACTGGGTTTTGGTGTTTTGCCCTTCTTTGTCACCAGCAAAAATCACCGGATTCATGCTGGTCGCCGGGATCTGGAAATCATCCTGCAGCGTTTTCGAGACGGTTTCCGTTTTGGTCTGACTGCGGCCGGTCACAAAATAAATGCTGTCACCGCGCTTCACGTGCATGGCAATAAGTGCACGGGCAACCTCTTTCGGGATGCTGAATTCGTCCCAGCCGTTATTCATTTTTTCCCAGAATTCCGGGTTCTTCAGATACGCTTCGCTGTCGGGTGAATACGTTTTCTTCCCGCGCCAGAAGCCAGGGCTTGAGAACAGCACGGTATCGTCAATGTCAAAGCCCACGGCCATTGGCGCGCGGCCCATCAGGCTGTTTTCGATTTGGGCCACGGAAACCCAGTGAATAGGTGCCTGCTCGGCAAGAATGGCGGCGGTGGTGCCGGTGTAAAGCGGCGTCGGGGCAGAAGCTCGCGCGACGACGGCGCTATTAAGCGAGAACAATAAGCAGGCGGCGCTGAGCGCCAGTGTGATCTTGCGCATATTTTCCCCTGAAAATTCAGTTTGTTATCGTTTTAATTTGAGCGAACGGTCAAAAAACTATCCGACCATAACCCCAGCGGGAGGTGAAGGGAAGGAGTTTTTACTTATGAAGATGAATAAAAAGAAGATGATCACAAAGCGCAGATGTGACGTGTAGGCCCGGTAACCGGGCAAGATTCTTGTGCGGCCTGATGCCCTCACCCCAACCCTCTCCCACAGGGAGAGGGGGAAAAGAGTAGTGAGTACTTACATTACAGCAGCAAACGCCTGCGCCACGCGATGAACGTTGCTGGAATTCAGACCCGCCACGCACATACGGCCGCTGGCGATGAGATAAATGCCGAACTCTTCGCGAAGGCGATCGACCTGCGCCGCACTCAGTCCGGTATAGCTGAACATCCCGCGCTGCTTGAGCAGATAGTCGAAGTTATGTCCCGGCACCGCCTCTTTCAGGACGTTAACCAGTTCCTGACGCATCGAAAGAATGCGCTTACGCATCGCTTCCACTTCGCCAAGCCAGGACGCTTTCAGCTGCTCATCACCGAGAACCGTCGCCACCACCTGCGCACCAAAGTTTGGCGGGCTGGAGTAGATACGGCGTACCGTCGCTTTCAGCTGGCCGAGCACGCGGCTGGCTGCTTCGGCATCCTCACACACTACGGACAGACCGCCAACGCGTTCACCGTACAGGGAGAAGATTTTAGAGAAGGAGTTACTAACCAGAGCAGGCAGCCCGGCGCTGGCTACGGCGCGGATGGCGTAAGCATCTTCTTCCATGCCCGCGCCAAATCCCTGGTAGGCAATGTCGAGGAACGGGATCAGGTCACGGGCCTTCAGTACCTCAATCACCGCATCCCACTGGGCGTTAGTGAGATCTGCACCGGTCGGGTTATGGCAGCATGGGTGCAGCAGCACAATACTGCGCGCCGGCAGCGTGTTCAGTTTTTCTAACAGCGCTTCAACGCGCACGCCGTTAGTTTTGCTGTCGAACCATGGATAGGTCTCGACCTTAAAGCCTGCGCCCTCGAAGATCGCAACGTGGTTTTCCCACGTCGGGTCACTGACCCACACGCCTGAATCCGGGAAGTATTTTTTCAGGAAGTCTGCACCCACTTTCAGCGCACCCGAGCCGCCCAGCGTCTGGATCGTCGCCACGCGTTTTTGCGCGAGCACTGCGTGATCGGCGCCGAACAGCAGCGGTGTAATGGTGTTGCGATAAGCGTTTAGCCCTTCCATCGGCAGATAAAGGGAAGCGCCGTGTGGAACAGCGTTCAGACGCGCTTCGGCTTCGGCAACGGCTTTTAATTGAGGAATGATGCCATCCTCGTTGTAATACAGACCGATGCTGAGGTTCACTTTGTCGCTACGAGGATCTTCTTTGAAACGCTCCATTAAGGAGAGGATAGGGTCGCCGGCATAGGCGTCAACTTTCTGAAACACGCGATGGTTCTCCGGAATTCGATGAGGCAGGGATTTCAACAATAAACCGGAAGCAGGTGAAGGTCGAGAGCGATATCAGATCAGTCCCTGGATATATCGGCAAATGTGATCGATTCGCTCAGGCAATGAGCCCCGCACGCGCAGAAAAGGAATATTTCGTGCCGACAGCTCTGCTTCATACCATACCTGCTGTCTGTGGCGAAACGCCTCGCCCTGCCGGGTCCCATCCTGCACAAAGGGAAATTCATCCCCGCAGAGTACGACCAGAGAATAGTCGCGTTCGGCTAACTCAATTAACGCCTGCGGCGCGTTGCCAAACTGATCGAGCGCGTAAAACAGGGTCGTTAAAGGTGACGTATCACAGACCAGATAAGGCGCCGTGCAGGCTAATTCTTCCCGACGCACCTGCTCGCGGGCAATATGCAGCAAATCCTCCCGATCCAGGATACCGTTCTTCTTTTCCCAGTGTTCACGACCATACTCTGCAACGTACGGAACGTTTAGCGTTTGCGCCAGTGCCTTTGCAAGCGTGCTTTTGCCCGTCGATTCTCCACCTAATAAGCAGATACGAAAAACAAAGCTACGGTACACCTCTGGGGACATCATCTTGCGATAACGATGAACATCAGAGCGGATGAGCGTTCCCGATGGAGCTTCTGGTCCCCGTTGACGCTGGAGACGCACGTGCGCAACCGGTCGTCCGAAACGCTGGCTCAGGACAGTGGCAAACCCGTCTCCATAGTCTTCGGCAGTAAATACCGCTTCTGGCTGACAATGCAAAATGTCCTCACACAGCGTTGCAACATAATGCCTGTGAAGATCGTCATCAGCGTCATTCGGTGGCGGTGGCGCAAGGCCATATGAAGCCAACACTTGCGGCGAAAGCACGAGGTGGCGACATTGTGGGAAGCGCGTTGTTAACCAGTTAAGCCGCTTTTCAGGTTCGTAACCGCGTATTTCCGGCGACGAATAGCTGATGATACAGACCGTCTCGCACTGCTCAAGTGCCGTATTGATGAGCGCTTCATGGCCCGCATGTAATGGTGCGAATTTGCCTACCACCAGACCGTTGGCATACAGCGTCATTGCGCACGGATCTCCTTGCGCCATTGATACAGTCCGTGCCACGCATTTAACCAAAACACCAGATATAAACCGGCGGTCAGATACAGTTCTCTCGTCGCGTACAGCGGTACTGCGAGCGTATTAACGGCAAGCCAGATGTACCAATTTTCCAGACGCCGTCCCATCAACATAAACTGAGCAAGAATGCTGAATGTCAAAATGATGGAGTCCAGCCAGGGGGCCCATGCATTAGTATAGAGATGCAGTATCCACCCGTATACCACTGCTACGCTTATGGCGCAGGTTAAAAGCATAAAAAAATGTCTCGGTCTGGTACGACGAACAGGCAAGACCTCTCCATGATTGCCTTTAAGCCAATGCAGCCAGCCGGTTATGCTCGTTATGATGAAAAAGAACTGAAGGGTAACGTCAGCATAAAGCTGCACAGAATAGAAGACCCAGGCATAAAGCCCGCTACCGATGATGCCTATCCACCACGTATGGATATTGTTTCTGGCGGCCAGCCAGACTGAGAGAGCATAGGCCAGACACGCAGCGATTTCTGAAGGTGACATTATCCTTCCCTGGAATGAAACGTTAGTCGACGTACTTCATCGCCACCCGAGACGTCAGGCGGGTAATAAGTTCGTAAGCACTCACTTTAGTGATTTCAGCAATACGTTCAACGGGTAAACCTTCCCCCCACATCACCACACCGTCGCCGGGTTTATCCTGCGCTTCTGGCCCCAGATCGACGCAAATCATGTCCATCGCCACGCGACCAACAATCTTCACCTCGCGACCGTTGACGAGAACCGGCGTACCCGACGGCGCGGCACGGGGATAACCGTCGCCATAGCCCATCGCCACCACGCCAAGACGGGTATCACGCTCGCTGGTCCAGGTACCGCCGTAGCCCACCGGCTCACCCGCTTTATGGTCACGCACGGCAATCAGGTTAGAGACCAGCGACATGACCGGCTGGAAGCCAAAATCCGGCCCCCAGGGCTTGTTCTCCAGCGGTGATACGCCGTAAAGGATGATACCCGGTCGCGCCCAGTCGAAGTGCGACTGCGGCCACAGCAGGATCCCGCCGGAAGCTGCGATCGAGCGCATCCCCGGCTTGCCTTCGCAGAAGGTATTAAAGATATCCAGCTGCCGCTCGGTTGCACCGCACTCGGGCTCATCGGCACGGGCGAAGTGGCTAACAATATTCACCGGCTGGCGCACGTTTTTGCACCGGCATAAACGCTGGTAAAACGCTTCCGCGCTTTCAGGACGCACGCCCAGACGGTGCATGCCCGTGTCGAGCTTCATCCAGACGGTCACCGGCTCGCTCAGCTCGGCGGTTTCAAGTGCGGCCAGCTGTTCTTCATTGTGTACCGCCGTGTGCAGATGCTGGTCAGCAATGGTTGGCAGATCGCTGGCTTCGAAAAAGCCTTCGAGGAGGAGAATCGGTTGGGTAATCCCCCCCGCGCGCAGGCGGAGGGCTTCTTCAAGACGGGCGACGCCAAAGGCATCGGCATCGGGGAGCGTTCGCGCGGTCTCAAGAAGACCGTGTCCGTAAGCGTTCGCTTTCACGACTGCAACGAGCTTGCTGGCAGGCGCCAGTTCACGCAGACGTTGCAGGTTGTGTCGCAGAGCGCGGCGGTTAATAACAACAGTTGCCGCTTGCATTTGAATTCCTTAGAAATTACTCATCATCATATTGAGGACCGGCATAGTTGTCGAAACGCGACCACTGTCCGTTAAAGGTCAGACGTACCGTCCCGATCGGGCCGTTACGTTGTTTACCAATAA
Source organism: Enterobacter vonholyi (assembly GCF_008364555.1). Lineage (GTDB taxonomy): Bacteria > Pseudomonadota > Gammaproteobacteria > Enterobacterales > Enterobacteriaceae > Enterobacter > Enterobacter vonholyi. The sequence continues at coordinate 81,347 of NZ_VTUC01000008.1, read as the reverse complement.
TAATTTCGGCGATCCCTTTCAGGTCGCTGTTCTCGTGATAAACCTCATCACGGTAGATAAACATGATTAAGTCGGCATCCTGCTCGATGGAGCCGGATTCACGCAGGTCGGAGTTGACCGGGCGCTTGTCGGCGCGTTGTTCCAGAGAACGGTTAAGCTGCGACAGCGCCACCACCGGCACGTGCAGCTCTTTGGCTAATGCCTTGAGCGAGCGGGAAATCTCCGCAATTTCCAGCGTACGGTTGTCGGAAAGCGACGGGACGCGCATCAGCTGAAGGTAGTCGATCATGATGAGGCCGATGCCGCCGTGTTCACGGGCGATACGGCGCGCGCGGGAACGAACCTCCGTCGGCGTCAGGCCGGAGGAGTCATCGATATAGATGTTCCGTTTTTCCAGCAGAATGCCCATGGTGCCGGAGATGCGCGCCCAGTCCTCATCGTCAAGCTGGCCGGTACGAATGCGGGTCTGATCCACGCGCGACAGCGACGCCAGAGAACGCATCATAATCTGCTCGGAGGGCATCTCAAGACTGAAGATAAGCACCGGCTTATCCTGCAACATCGCCGCATTTTCGACGAGGTTCATCGCAAAAGTGGTTTTACCCATCGACGGACGCGCGGCGACGATAATCAAATCCGACGGCTGCAGACCGGCGGTTTTCTTGTTCAAATCATCATAGCCGGTGTTCACCCCGGTGACGCCATCGTGCGGCTGCTGGAACAGCTGTTCGATACGGGCGACGGTGGCGTCGAGCACATCGGCGATATTTTTTGGGCCTTCGTCTTTGTTAGCGCGGCTTTCGGCGATTTTAAAAACGCGGGACTCAGCAAGGTCAAGCAGGTCTTCGCTGGTGCGCCCCTGCGGATCAAAACCGGCTTCGGCGATCTCGTTCGCCACCGAGATCATCTCGCGGACGACGGCACGTTCGCGCACGATATCGGCATAAGCGCTGATGTTCGCCGCACTAGGCGTGTTTTTTGACAGTTCCGCCAGATAGGCAAACCCACCGCAGCTGTCGAGCTGACCAAGACGCTCCAGCGATTCCGCGAGCGTGATCAGGTCGATCGGGCTGCCCGACTCCTGTAGACGCGCCATTTCGGTAAAGATATGGCGGTGCGGACGGGTGTAGAAATCTTCCGCCACGACGCGCTCGGCGACGTCGTCCCAGCGCTCGTTATCCAGCATTAAACCGCCCAACACCGACTGTTCCGCTTCAATCGAGTGCGGCGGGACCTTTAACCCTGCGACCTGGAAATCACGCTCGCGAGGTTCAGTCTGTTTGTTGAAGGGTTTGTTTCCTGCCATAGTGAATGGAGTTACCGAGATAAAGAGTGGGTCGAAAGATTACCATATTTTTCTTACGGAGGGAGCATGGCAACGCGCATTGAATTCCAGAAACACGGTGGGCCAGACGTACTCAAAGCGGTGGAGTTCACCCCCACCGCGCCTGGCGAAAACGAAGTGCAGGTTGAAAACAAAGCCATAGGCATAAACTACATCGACACCTATATTCGCGGCGGTCTCTACCCGCCTCCGTCAATGCCGAGCGGCCTCGGCACCGAGGCAGCCGGTGTCGTCGTAAAAGTGGGCAGCGCGGTTAAGCATATTAAAGAGGGCGACCGCGTGGTATATGCGCAGTCTGCGCTGGGCGCTTACAGCTCCGTCCACAACGTTCCGGCGGATAAAGCCGCCCTGCTGCCTAACGCTATCTCCTTCGAACAGGCGGCGGCCTCGTTCCTGAAAGGCTTAACCGTTTACTACCTGCTGCGTAAAACCTATGAAATTAAACCCGACGAGCAGTTCCTGTTTCATGCCGCGGCGGGCGGCGTCGGGCTCATCGCCTGTCAGTGGGCAAAAGCCCTGGGCGCAAAACTGATCGGCACCGTGGGCAATGCCCAAAAAGCGCAGCGCGCGCTGCAGGCGGGCGCCTGGCAGGTGATTAACTATCGTGAAGAGAGCATTGTCGAACGGCTGAAGGAGATCACCAGCGGCAAAAAGGTGCGCGTCGTGTATGACTCGGTTGGGAAAGACACCTGGGAAGCGTCGCTGGACTGTCTGCAGCGTCGTGGGCTGATGGTGAGCTTCGGCAATGCGTCAGGCGCTGTCACCGGCGTGAATCTCGGTATTCTGAATCAGAAAGGTTCGCTGTACGTCACGCGCCCTTCCCTGCAGGGCTACATCACCAACCGGGAAGAACTTGAGGAAGCCAGCAACGAGCTGTTCTCGCTGATCGCCAGCGGTGTCATCAAAGTGGATGTGGCAGATGCGCAGAAATTCGCGCTGACCGATGCGCAGCGCGCGCATGAGGTGCTGGAGAGCCGGGCGACGCAGGGGTCGAGCCTGTTGATTCCCTGAGCCCCAAAAAGAAATTGGGCTTCCCGTGGGAAGCCCTTTCTTTTTTTAGTTCGGCTGTATGTAGGGTACAGCACGATGAATTCTTTAACGGCAGTCATAGTGACAGATTCGATAAGTAAATCCTATTCTGTTCTAAGCCATGCTGCCGGAAAAGTTACAACTATGTGACGAACCCCTCAATACCTTAGTAACGAAAGCGGTTATTGCGCTGATAACCGGGCACTTTTGGCGATTTAATCGACCGAATCACCCACACCACCGCAACGGCCAGCAGTAACCACGGCAGCAGTTTGATCGTCAGCGCAAACAGTCCGCCAATAAACATGACCACCGTCGCCACCACGATAGCCGCCAGAATGCCGAGCAACGAAACGCCTGTCGCTAACAGCATGACAAAAAAGCCAATCACAAAAAGTAGTTCCAGCATGGTGCTCTCCCACGAGTTCCCGAGTAATGCATTAAGCATTACAAGATCCATGCCAAAGCTAACGTTTTGTTCTTAAAGCAAAACGCCCCGCAAGAACTCGCAGGGCGTGGTGAATTTGACGAACTTTTAGCGAAAGTTATCGCTTGTCTGCCACCAGTCGCAGCGCATGTTCCAGCACCTCAATATCGGCTCCGGCTTTATGCGCATTCTCGCTCAGGTAGCGGCGCCACTGACGCGCGCCCGGTATACCCTGGAACAGACCCAGCATATGGCGGGTGATATGGCCGAGATACGTACCGTTGCTCAGCTCGCGCTCAATATAAGGATACATCGCCCGCACGACGGCAACCGGATCGGTGTCTGCGCCTTCAATGCCAAAGATTTCGCGATCGACCGTCGCCAGAATGCCCGGGTTCTGATACGCCTCGCGGCCGACCATCACGCCATCCATATGCGCCAGATGCGCTTTGGCCTCTTCCAGCGACTTGATGCCGCCGTTAATGGACATGGTCAGGTGAGGGAAGTCACGCTTCAGCTGATGCACGCGCGGGTAGTCCAGCGGCGGGATTTCGCGGTTCTCTTTCGGGCTCAGGCCGGAGAGCCAGGCTTTTCGCGCGTGGATGATGAACATCTCGCATTCGCCCTTTCCGGAGACCGTATCGATGAAGTCGCACAGGAATTCGTAGCTGTCCTGGTCGTCAATCCCGATACGGGTTTTGACCGTGACCGGAATGGAGACCGCATCGCGCATCGCCTTGATACAGTCCGCTACCAGCTGCGCGTTCCCCATCAGGCAGGCACCGAACATACCGTTTTGCACACGGTCGGACGGGCAGCCAACGTTCAGGTTGATCTCGTCGTAGCCGCGCGCTTCCGCCAGCTTCGCGCACTGCGCCAGCGCGGCCGGATCGCTGCCGCCCAGCTGCAGGGCAACCGGATGCTCTTCTTCGCTATAGGCCAGATAGTCGCCCTTCCCGTGAATAATTGCGCCCGTGGTCACCATTTCGGTGTACAGCAGCGTATGGCGGGAGAGCTTGCGCAGGAAATAGCGGCAGTGTCTGTCCGTCCAGTCGAGCATCGGCGCAATGGAGAAACGGTGTGCGGGGAAAGCGGTCTGTGATTCTGACGACATGGCGAAGTTTTAAGCATCTGGTGGAAAAGGGGCGCTACTATAGCACAAAGAAAAGCCGGAGGCGCAGCGCCTCCGGTTGACTTTAGAACGTCATGCTCAGCTGAGCCCCTGCGCCCCAGGTTTCGTCTTCACCGTACAGGCCCATCAGGTCAACATGCACGGTGCTAAACGGCGCGAAACCGACACCGCCGGTAAAGACATTGCTGTCGTTACCCTTCACGTCTGCACGATAACCCGCACGCACCGCCAGCCAGCTCAGCGGCGTCACCTCGGCACCGACACCCACGTACTGCGACGTATCTTCGCTCTTGAAGCCTTTGGTTTCGGTCAGATCGCCATCGGCGGTCAGCGTCACCAGGTCGTTGTGCCAGGCGGCACCGGCGGTTACCAGTGGGCGGATCTGATAGGTGTCTTTATAGCTCACCACTTCTCCCGTACGGCCATTGCGGATACGGATATCTTTGGTGTCGATATCGCGCGACATCAGGTTTTGTCCGCTCACGCCAACGGTCCAGTGTTCGCCGAAATCGGCCGCAATACCGGCATCCACGTTGAAGCCCGTATCGTCAGTACGGTAGCGGCTGTCGTTCCACTTGTTACTGTCGTAATCGTAGATTGACGTGGTGTAGTTATAGACCCAGGTTTTTTGCAGCTTTGGCGTCACGCCCACGGAAACAGGGACGCCGCCGAGGTCAAACTGACGGGCAACGGCAACACCATAGTCGGAGACAATCGCCGCCCGGCCGGATGCCGTTGAGTTGAGATTTTTGGTGATCTGATCCGTGCCGTTCAGCGCAGCGTCCAGTGCAACACCGGCAGCCACCACGTTACTGCGTTGAATACCGCGAAGGTAATCAATATCCTGCTGATCGATAGACGAGCTCACCCGGCCATGGGCATAGCCTTTCGCCATGAAGGCTACCGAAAGGACATCGTTAGGGATACTCACCGCAAGCCCTGCCCCTGCCGTTGCGCGTGCGGTTTTGCCTTTGAGATAGTCCAGCTCATCGGCCAGATCTTTGGCCGCGCCCTGGAATTGATTAATGGAACCTAATGGATTGGTGATAATTTCTCTTGGCGTGAGATTATCAACCACATCCTTGTAGTGATTGATTTTGTCGTTGATGGTATCAATCTCGTCCTGAAGATTGTCCTCATCCGTTACCTGTACGCCAATGGACGGCAAAATAACCGTCACATCATCGTCAGGTTTTGCCTTTGCCAGCAGCGCGGGGTTGATTAATGCCCCACTGCCATAGCTCCCGGAGGCAACGCCAGTGCCACCCATTGCGTCGCTCCGTGATTCTGTCCAGGTATTGGCTGCTCCCGCCTGATTTGCCATAAACAAGGAAACAGCGATACTAACCACCGAAAATTTAAAATTTTTTTTCACAGTATGCCCGTTATAGTCTGTTATGAAATAACCCCTGTCTGTTATCACCCAAACAGGAACGAACTATTGCTGTGAATAAGTAGTAAAAGACCCGCTATTTCTATCCCTAAGTAAAACTCCCTTACGGCCTGTTATATTTTGTGACGGCCCTCAATATTTATAGAAGAGGAAATTATTTTTTCCCAGGTTTTCCATCATGCGGTCCAAAAAACTGGGGCGGGTGGTCTACCCAGCGATCCTCTCGGGTAGCGGCATAAACCGGGTTAAGCGGATAGTATATGCGGTTATGCTTCTTGTTGGCCTCGCCAACGACCAGGAGCCGAACCTCGTCGTCCGTGTTGTTGATAAAGGTATGACAGATGCCGGTACCGGCGGGAAAACCTACGCTGTCGCCAGGCTCCAGCTTCCACAAGTAGCCATTAATCCAGGCGTCAGGGTGGCCTTCAAGCACGTAAATAAACTCTTCTTCGTCGCTCTCCGCGTGCGGATAGGACGTCCTGCGCCCAGGCGGCAGGCGCTCATGATGGATGCCAATACGCCCGAGCCCAAGCTTTCGAGCCAACGGGGCGCCGATAGAAAAAAGCTCATCGCTGTCGGGATAGGTCGAATCATCCGCGCCTTCAAGGTCGCGCCAGTGTCGAATACAGTCAGGTTTTTTCATTGTTTATTTCCCGGTTTGTAATGGGTCAGGTATAGCACAGACTGGCGGATCTCGGCGTTTTTACCAGAACATGATAAAGTGAGGGTTTTCCGTCCTATAACATCCGGGGTGCTACATGGATAAGTCCACAAAAGAGCTGTTAGCGCAGGCCGAAAAGCTGTGTGCGCAACGCAATGTGCGCCTGACTCCGCAGCGCCTTGAAGTATTACGCCTGATGAGCCTGCAGCAGGGTGCTATCAGCGCCTACGATCTGCTCGACCTGCTCCGCGAAAGCGAGCCGCAGGCAAAGCCGCCGACGGTTTATCGCGCACTGGATTTCCTGCTGGAACAAGGGTTCGTGCACAAGGTGGAATCCACCAACAGCTATGTGCTGTGCCATCTGTTCGATCAGCCCACCCACACATCGGCGATGTTTATCTGTGACCGCTGCGGCGTGGTGAAAGAAGAAGCTGCGGAAGGCGTGGAAGATATAATGCATACGCTGGCAGCGAAAATGGGCTTTGCCCTGCGTCATAACGTGATTGAAGCCCACGGGCTCTGTTCCGCGTGCGTGGAGGTGGAAGCCTGTCGCCATCAGGACGCCTGTCAGCACGACCACTCTATCCTGGTGAAGAAAAAGCCGCGTTAGCGGCAAAAGAAAAGGCGGCCTGGAGCCGCCCTGTGGGTTATTCAGCGTTACCAGCGGTAGTCGTTACGGGTTTCCCAGTCTTTGACTTCGTTTTCCGCCTGATCTTTCGCGTAGCCGTAACGTTCCTGAATTTTACCGACAAGCTGATCGCGTTTACCTTCAATGACGGTCATGTCGTCATCAGTCAGCTTACCCCACTTTTCTTTCGCTTTACCTTTGAACTGCTTCCAGTTGCCGCCGATTTCGTCTTTATTCATCATCGTGTCCTCTTAGTTAAGCGTCGGGTCGTAACGTCCGTTACGTTCTTTTCTGCTGGACGTGATAATTATTGTAGTTAAGGATTCCGTAGTTAATTTCATATTCGGAATCTTTAACCGTCACGATATATCGTGGCGCGAAGAGAACCAGGTATCGTTTTGCCAGTGGCGGTGCCAGATAAACGCCAGCGATAACCCGCGCAGCGTGAGGAAGACGGCCAGGGCCAGCCACAAACCGTGATTACCCAGCCAGGGAAGCGTTAGCAGCGTCAGACCAAACCCTGCCGCCGCGACCGCCATGCTGTTGCGCATTTCTGCTCCGCGCGTCGCACCAATAAACATGCCGTCCAGCAGATAACACCAGACGCCGACCACCGGTAAGATGACTTGCCAGAGGAGATAGTGACTCGCCAGCTCGCGCAGAGCAGGGATAGTCGTCAGCAATGCAACGATCTGCTCACCAAAGCAGGCGTAAACCAGACCAAAGGCCAGCGCCACCAGTCCCGACTGACGGCAGGCTGCCCGCCAGACATCCCGAAGCTGCCCGCTTTCTCGCGCACCGTACGCCTGCCCGGAATGCGCTTCAACCGCGTAGGCAAAACCGTCCAGCGCATAGGCGGTAAAGGTCAGAAGCGTCATCAATATCGCGTTGACCGCCACGATTTCTGGCCCCAGTCGAGCCCCGAAAACCGTCAGCGCGCCGAAGCAGAGCTGAAGAAGCAGCGAGCGCAGCATGATGTCACGGTTGAGGGCTAGCAGCTTACGGATATTGCCGCGCCATGCGCTTTTGAGCAGCGCCAGAGAGATCCCGCGCATCGACAGCACGCGCCAGACCATCCACAAGCCAATGATAAAGGTCCCGTATTCGGCAATCGCCGTCGCCAGCGCCGCGCCCCGCACGTTCATATGCAGGCCCATCACCAGCCAGATATCCAGCACAATGTTGAGAAGGTTGCCCACCACCAGCAAAATCACTGGCGCCCGGGCATACTGAACGCCCAGTAGCCACCCCAGCAGAACCAGGTTAGCCAGCGACGCTGGCGCGCTGAGCCACCGGATTTCAAGGAAACGTCGCGCCTGATCCAGTACCGCCTCGCTGCCGCCAACGATATGAAGCGCAAGATCGATCAGGGGTGTCCGTAATACAACGATTAACGCACCCGCGCCAAGCGCGAGTATAAGCGGCTGCACCAGCGCGCGCGCCAGACGCAGCGGATCTTTCGCACCATAAGCCTGTGCGGTAAGACCGGTGGTGCTCATGCGTAAAAAGAGCAACAGCATAAACAGGAAGCTGGTTGCCGTCGCGCCAATCGCCACGCCGCCAAGATAAACCGGTGAATCAAGATGGCCTATAACGGCAGTATCAACCAGTCCCAGCAAAGGCACGGTAATATTGGAGAAAATCATCGGCAGGGCAAGACGCCACAATGCCTTATCTGATGCCGTCAGTAGTGACATGCGAAATACCGGGAAAGGTAGATGAACAGGCTACAGCGGAAGCGTAGCCTGTCAGGAAGAGATTACAGCCATTCACCGTTACGAATCACGCCTACTGCCAGACCTTCGATAGAGAAGTTCTGTTCGCGGAGATCGACCACAATTGGGGTGAACTCGTTGTTTTCAGGCAGTAACTGAACGGTGTTACCCTGTTTTTTCAGACGTTTGACGGTGACTTCATCGTCAATGCGCGCGACAACCACCTGGCCGTTACGCACATCCTGCGTTTTATGTACCGCAAGCAGATCGCCGTCAAGAATACCGATGTCTTTCATCGACATGCCGCTAACGCGCAGCAGAAAATCAGCGCTCGGCTTGAACATGGCTGGATCGACCTGGTAATGACCTTCAATATGCTGCTGTGCCAGTAAAGGCTCACCGGCAGCAACACGACCTACCAGCGGAATGCCCGTCTCTTCTTCTACCAGCAGTCGGATACCGCGTGACGCGCCTGATACAATCTCAATCACGCCTTTACGCGCCAGCGCTTTCAGGTGTTCTTCGGCAGCATTCGGAGAACGGAAACCCAGACGCTGCGCGATTTCCGCACGCGTAGGTGGCATACCCGTCTGGCCGATATGATCCCGGATGAGATCAAACACCTCTTGCTGCCTGGTCGTTAACGCTTTCATTCCGCCCCCTGGGTGTATATACAGTTATGCTGTGAGTATATACAGTCAAAGGCGATTTTGGAACCAAAAACTGCACAAAAAACCAGGGACTTAATTATTCCTCGAGGCTCATCGGAAATGTGACCAAAGCAGCGTGACCCAGGTGATAACGGCAGTGATAATCGCCAGTAATACGGCAGCAGATCCCATGTCTTTTGCGCGGCCAGAAAGCTCATGGAAATCGGAACCGATGCGATCCACAACGGCCTCAATAGCGCTATTAAGAATTTCCACTATCATCACCAGAAGTACGGAACCGATAAGAAGTACGCGGGTAATAGCATCAACATCAAGGAAACAGGCGACGATCACCGCGATGATAGCGGCGACGCCCTCCTGGCGAAACGCGGCCTCGTTGGCCCATGCGGCACGGAAACCTTTCCATGAATAGCCGGCGGCTTTGATGATACGTGTTAACCCAGTGGTATTATTGGCCATTAAAAGAACCTTTTTTAAAAAAGAGCGTCAGTAACAGGGGCCGTAGCGCGTTTCGCTACAGCCTGAAGTATGACGGGTAACAACAGAAATTTTGCGCGCTTTCTGTTATCCTTGCGCCGCAATTGCATTATTAACCAGAGGCTTTACATCGTTTATGTCCGGCTGGCCACGAATTTACTACAAATTACTTAATTTACCATTAAGCATCCTGGTAAAAAGCAAGTCTATCCCAGCAGAACCCGCGCTGGAACTGGGGCTCGATACGTCGCGTCCCATTATGTACGTTTTGCCTTATAACTCGAAGGCTGACTTACTGACGCTTCGCGCCCAGTGTCTGGCGCATGACTTACCAGATCCGCTTGAACCGCTGGAAGTTGACGGCACGCTGCTGCCGCGCTACGTGTTCATCCACGGCGGGCCGCGCGTGTTTACCTATTACACGCCGAAAGAAGAGTCCATCAAGCTGTTCCATGACTATCTCGACCTGCACCGCAGCAATCCCGATCTGGATGTGCAGATGGTGCCGGTATCGGTGATGTTTGGTCGTCGTCCGGGCCGCGAAAAAGGTGAAGAGAACCCGCCGCTGCGCATGCTTAACGGCATCCAGAAGTTCTTCGCGGTCTCCTGGCTGGGACGCGACAGCTTTGTGCGTTTCTCCCCTTCTGTTTCGCTGCGTCGCATGGCGGACGAGCACGGCACCGACAAGATCATCGCGCAAAAACTGGCGCGCGTGGCGCGTATGCACTTCGCCCGTCAGCGCCTGGCTGCCGTAGGGCCACGCCTCCCGGCGCGTCAGGATCTGTTCAACAAGCTGCTGGCTTCCAAAGCGATTGCCCGCGCCGTTGAAGATGAAGCGCGCAGCAAGAAAATTTCGCATGAGAAAGCCCAGCAGAACGCCATTGCGCTGATGGAAGAGATTGCAGCGAACTTCTCTTACGAGATGATTCGCCTTTCCGATCGTATTCTCGGCTTTACGTGGAACCGCCTTTATCAGGGCATCAACGTCCATAACGCCGAGCGCGTGCGTCAGCTGGCGCATGATGGCCATGAGATTGTCTATGTCCCCTGCCACCGCAGCCACATGGACTATCTGCTTCTCTCCTACGTGCTCTATCACCAGGGGCTGGTACCACCGCACATTGCTGCCGGTATCAACCTGAACTTCTGGCCGGCGGGCCCAATCTTCCGTCGCCTGGGCGCGTTCTTTATTCGTCGTACCTTCAAGGGCAACAAGCTCTACTCTACCGTGTTCCGCGAGTATCTGGGCGAGCTGTTCAGCCGCGGCTATTCCGTGGAGTACTTCGTTGAAGGCGGGCGTTCCCGTACCGGTCGTCTGCTCGATCCGAAGACCGGCACGCTGTCGATGACCATCCAGGCCATGCTGCGCGGAGGTACCCGTCCGATCACGCTGGTGCCTATCTACATTGGCTACGAGCACGTGATGGAAGTGGGCACGTACGCGAAAGAGCTGCGTGGCGCGACCAAAGAGAAAGAGAGCCTGCCGCAGATGCTGCGCGGCTTGAGCAAGTTGCGCAATCTTGGTCAGGGCTACGTTAACTTCGGCGAGCCGATGCCGCTGATGACGTACCTGAACCATCACGTTCCGGAGTGGCGCGAGTCCATCGATCCTATCGAAGCGGTGCGTCCGGCCTGGCTGACGCCAACGGTTAACGGCATCGCGTCCGAGCTGATGGTGCGCATTAACAACGCCGGTGCGGCTAACGCCATGAACCTGTGCTGTACGGCGCTTCTGGCTTCGCGCCAGCGCTCGCTGACCCGTGAACAGCTCACAGAGCAGCTGGATTGCTATCTGGATATGATGCGGAACGTACCGTATTCGGTTGATTCGACCGTACCTTCTGCGACCGCCAGTGAGCTTATCGATCACGCGCTTCAGATGAATAAGTTTGAAGTCGAAAAGGACACGATCGGCGACATCATCATTCTGCCGCGCGAGCAGGCGGTGCTGATGACCTACTACCGCAACAACATCACGCATATGCTGATGCTGCCGTCGCTAATGGCCGCCATTATTACCCAGCATCGACATATTTCCCGTCAGGAGCTACTGCGCCATCTTGAGACCATCTATCCGATGCTGAAAGCGGAGCTGTTCCTGCGCTGGAGTAGGGATGAGCTGGCGACAGAACTGGATAAGATGACGGAAGAGATGCGTCGCCAGGGGCTGATCACCGTTTCAGACGACGAGCTGCACATCAATCCATCACGCTCCCGTACCCTGCAGCTGCTGGCGGCCGGTGCGCGTGAAACGCTGCAGCGCTACGCCATTACGTTCTGGCTGCTGAGTGCGAACCCGTCTATCAACCGCGGTACGCTGGAGAAAGAAAGCCGGACGCTGGCCCAGCGTCTGTCCGTTTTGCACGGCATTAACGCCCCTGAATTCTTCGACAAAGCAGTCTTCAGTTCTCTGGTGCTGACGCTGCGCGATGAAGGCTTCATCAGCGATACGGGCGATGCCGAACCGGAAGAGACGCTGAAGGTGTACCAGATGCTGGCAGAGCTGATTACCTCGGACGTGCGTTTGACGATTGAGAGCGCCACGCAGGGCGAGTAACGCAATGCCGGGTTATGGCCCGGCCTGACGCCCTGGATAATAAAAAGGCCCGGTAAGCGCTTACGCTACCGGGCCTTATTTTTGAGCCTGGTCAAATCACCGCATTCAGCTCAGCAGTGTAAAGGCTATCATCCCGACAATCGCACCCGTCGTGCCGAGTATGGTTTCCATCAGCGTCCAGGTTTTCAGAGTTTGCGCTTCGGTAGCACCGGTAAACTTACCGAACAGCCAGAAGCCGGCGTCGTTAACGTGAGAGACCACAATCGAACCGCCCGCGATACAGATAGAGAGCGCGGCCATCTGCGCACCGGAATAGTTCAGCTGTTCAATCACCGGCATCACCAGACCCACGGCGGTTAAACACGCCACGGTTGCGGAACCCTGAATGATACGTACCGCCGCGGCCAGTACGAAACAGGTTACCGCAATCGGCAGGCCCATCCCGGTCAGCGCTTCGCCCAGAGCCGGACCCACGCCGGAATCCACCAGTACCTGCTTGAACACGCCGCCGGCACCAATCACCAGCAGGATAATACCCGCAGGCTGCAGCGCGGCACCGCAGATCTCCATCACCCGGTCTTTTGGCATCCCCTGACGCATCGCCAGGCCGTAAATCGCCACCAGGCACGCCACCAGGATCGCCGTGAACGGGTGACCGATGAACTCAAACCATTCGTACGCGGTAGAACCCACCGGCACAAAGCGCGCGGCGATGGTTTTCAGACCCACGAGAACCAGCGGGAGCAGGATCAGCGACAGGCTGAAGCCGAAGGACGGCATTTTGCCCTCGCCCAGGTGCGGCTCGGTGATGTCGTCCGGAATATGCAGCTCAACGTAACGGCTGATGAAGTTACCCCAGAGCGGGCCGGCGATAATCATTCCCGGAATTGCCGCGCACAGGCCTATCAGGATCATCCAGCCAAAGTCGGCGTGCATCTGGGACGCCAGCAGCATCGGTGCAGGCCCCGGCAGCAGAAACGCTGCGGCCGCCGCAACGCCCGCAAACAGTGGAATAACCAGCTTCACGAGGTTTGTGCCGGTATGGCGCGCCATGGAGAACGCGACGCTTATCAGCAACACAACGGCCACTTCAAAGAACAGCGGCAGCGCGCAAATCAGGCCCGCCAGGCCAATCGCGTAGTGCGCACGGCTGTGGCCAAAGGATTTCAGCATCTTAACGGCAATCTGGTCGACCGCGCCCGTCTCGTGCAAAATCTTGCCAAACATCGCGCCCAGCGCGACCACAATCGCCAGGAAGCCCAGCGTTCCGCCCATCCCTTTTTCCATTGTCGCGGCGATCTTGTCGAGCGGCATACCGGAAAAGAGACCTGCGCCAATAGAAACCACCATCAAAGCAACAAAGGCGTGCATACGCGCCTTCATCACTAAAAACAGCAGCAGCAATACCGAACCCACTGCTGTCAAAACTAGCGTTAATGTACTCAAAACTTACTGCCTTTTATTAATGACCTCGATGGTGCTGGCAACAACACCCTCCAGTGACTGATCGATATCAACCACTAAGACGTCTTTCTCGTCTTCACCCGGCTCCTGCAGCGCTTCGAACTGCGTTACCAGCATCTGGGTTTTGAAGAAGTGACCTTTACGCGCCTTCAGGCGGCTTTCAATCACCTCGAAATCCCCTTTCAGGTAGATGAAAGAGAGATTCGGGTTGCCGTCACGCAGCAGGTCGCGGTAGGTTTTTTTCAGCGCGGAGCAGACGATCAGGGAGACTTTATTGGTACGCTGCATAGCGAACGCGGCGTCATTTAGCGCCTGCAACCACGGTTTGCGGTCGTCATCGTTCAGCGGCTCGCCGGAGGCCATTTTCATGATGTTGCTGCGCGGATGGAGGAAGTCGCCATCAAGAAACGCAGCCTGGAGTTGATGCGCCACTTCGCTGGCCACGGCTGATTTCCCGCTACCGGAAACGCCCATCAGGACGTAGACGTGGTGATCGTGATTAGTCGTGCTCAAAGGGTGTCCCTCAGTCAATTGTTACGGGTAACAGTTATCGGTAACATTGTCCTGCCGGGGCAAAAGAGAAGCAATATCCAAACGTGCGCGAAGTGAATAAGTGTGAGCTACTTCAAATTTGTCAGTTCAAATAGATCCACCCGGTGACAAGGTGAAACCTAAATCTAACATTTTCGGGGTCACCGTCTCGCCACGAATGCGCGCCAGCAGGCGTTCTGCGCCAATGCGGCCCATACGTTCACGCGGCGTCAGGACGCTCGCCAGACGCGGCTCCATCACCTGGCCAATGTCGTGGCCGTGGAAACCGGCGATCGCCATATCATCAGGGATCTTCAGCCCCAGACGCTGACACTCAAATGCTGCGCCGACCGCAAGGTCATCGTTGGTACAGAAAATACCGTCCAGTTGCGGATACTCGCGTCGCGCCTGACGCATCAGCTCAATACCCGACGTATAGGAAGAGGACTGCTCCACCATCACGCTGTACGGGGTTAAGTTCGCGTCGAGCATCGCCTGCTCGTATCCCTTCTGTTTGATGATAGTACGTTCATCAAGACGCGCACCCAGATAGGCGATATGACGATGCCCGCGGGCGATGATAGCCGCCGTCATCTGGCGCGCCGCTTCGAAGTTATCGAACCCAACGGCGATGTCGAGGCACGGCGACTGGCTGTCCATCAGTTCTACCACCGGGATACCGGCCACTTCGATCATTTTGAGCGTACGGGCAGTGTGGGTACGTTCGGTTAAAATCAGGCCGTCGATGTTCCAGGAAAGCATCGATTCAAGTCGCTCCTCTTCCAGCTCCGGCTTGTACCCGTAGTGGGCGAGCATGGTCTGATAACCAAAAGCATCGGTGACGCTTTCGATTCCCCGTAATACTTCGGCGAAAACCTGGTTGGTCAGGGAAGGAAGCAGAACGCCCACCGCGCGGCTGGTCGCATTCGAGAGAATATCGGGCGCGCGGTTGGGGATATAACCCAGTTCATCAAGGGCAGCGGCAATCTTGCCACGTAACGCCACGGAAACCTGCTCCGGGTTACGTAAAAAACGGCTGACCGTCATTTTGGTCACACCGACGCGATCGGCGACATCCTGAAGTACGGGGCGTTTCTTTTTCATCGTCCTGAGAAATCTTGAAGTGAGAGATTTGCTCAGTTTACCACGGACAAAGCCCATCCTTCCCCTGTGAAAGGGAAGGATGGGGATTTATTTATGTTTTATTACACCGGCGGCAGGTCAAACAGCAGGATTTCACTGTCGCTGTCGGCGTGCACGGAGAGCGCCTGCTCATCCCAGATGGCCAGACCATCGGCGGTAGTTGCTTTGGTGCCATTAATGGACACCTCACCTTTCACCACCTGGATCCAGACGCGGCGGTTGGCGGCAATCTGATGGACAGACTGTTCGTCTTTTGCCAGCGCCCAGCGGTACAGCTCCATATCCTGATGCACCTTCAGGGAACCTTCACGCGCATCCGGGGAGAGCACCAGCTGTTTGCCCTGTTTCGCGTCGAAGCGGCGCTGCTCGTAGCGCGGCGTGATGCCGGTCTCTTCTGGAATGATCCAGATTTGATACAGGTGCAGTTTTTCCGTTTTGCTCGGGTTGTACTCGGAGTGACGCACCCCGGTACCCGCGCTCATAATCTGGAACTCGCCCGCCGGAACCTGCTCTTTGTTGCCCATGCTGTCCTGGTGCTCAACCGCCCCTTCCAGCACGTAGGTCAGGATTTCCATGTCTTTGTGCGGGTGAGTACCGAAGCCCTGCCCTGCATCAATCACGTCGTCGTTAATCACGCGCAGCGCGGAGAAGCCCATGAAGTTCGGGTCGTAGTAGTCGGCAAACGAGAATGAATGCCATGAGTCCAGCCAGCCATGATTCGCGTGACCACGTTCGTTTGCTTTGCGTAAGTAGATCATTGTTTTCACCCTCAGTTCGTTTCGATGGAGTAAGTGTGGACGCAAACGGTCTGGGATCATAGAGGGTGAAAATTGACTCCTCTGTTCAAAAATTATGAACAAGCACAGAGGAGCCGTTTTTGCTTATTTCGCAAGGGTTATCGTGGCAGGAGAAGCCTGCTCGAAGGACCGCTCAAGGATTTCCAGGTTGGTCAGAACGTCAGATTCCTTGACGTAATTCGCCGTGCCGTTTGTGAGGGTCTCAAACAGCGCATCGTAGACGCGGCCATAGTCGCCGATTTCCGGCTTCAGCGTTTCTTTGACCGTCACGCCCTCGTTGTTCACATACTCCAGCACGCCCACGGAATCGTCCGCCGCAAAGCCCGGCTCGCCCGGCATGATGTTGGCCTTCAGGCTGGTCTCCTGCTGGTCAATGCCGTACTTAATGAACGAACCCCGGGTACCGTGAACGATAAATTTCGGGTAGTCGATCTTCACCAGGTGGCTGGTTTTGACGATGGCCTTCATGTCGCCGTAGAACAGCTGGGCTTCGAAGGTATCGTCCGGATTGGCTTTGTTGCGCAGGCTGCGAATGTCATACGCCACGTGGTCCGGGCGGCCAAACAGGGAGATGATCTGGTCCATGGTGTGCACGCCCAGACCATAGAACGAACCATCCTGAGGCAGTCCGGGTTGCGTTTCCGCCACAGGACGGTAGTAATCGAAGTGACTTTCGATTTCCACGATGTTGCCGAGCTTGCCGCTTTCAATCGCTTTTTTCGCCGTCAGGAAGCAGCTGTCAAAGCGCCGGTTCTGATATGGCGTAACGGTCAGGCCTTGACTTTTCGCCAGCGTAAACAGTTCCTTCGCTTCGGCGATAGTCGGGGTGAACGGCTTTTCTACCAGCACGTTTTTACCCGCATTGAGCGCGCGTTTGGCATAGTCAAAATGGCTGTCGGCGTGGGTGCAGACAATCACCAGCTTCACCTGTGGGTCGTTAAGCACCTCGTCGAGATCGCAGGTGAAGTGGATGTGGGAGTACTGCGGAGATTGCTCTTCCGGCTTCGCGCGGCGGCGGTAGATATGGGCCACATGCCAGCTGTCTTTGCGGTTAAGAACATACGGCAGGTGATAGCGGGTCGTACTTTTACCAAATCCAATAAATGCGCAATGTAGTGTCATGGCTCAGTCCTTTTGGAAGGTTACTGAGTCTAACCATAACAAAAAAAAAGCCAGCTAAAAGCTGGCTAAAGTAATACTGGAAGCAATGTGAGCAATGTCGTGCTTTCAGGTTCCCGTAGCGGTCTTCCTGAACGCAGAGCAATAATAATCATTCTCATTCGCACTTGTCCAATACTTTTTGCAAAAAATAGCGGTTGACTCAAATTTTAAAGTCATTGATGTTGGAAGGGACTTTTAACTGACTGAGGAACAAGGAATGAGTGAGATAGTGATACGCCACATCGAACCCAGCGATGCAGAAGCTTTACGTGACATCATGTCGCATCCTGATGTGTATCACGACACGCTACAACTCCCTCATCCTTCTATGGAAATGTGGCACGAACGCGTTGCGACAAAACCAGGCCGGCGCCATCTCGTTGCCTGTCTGGACCAGCGCGTTATTGGACATATGGCGCTGGACGTAATGGAAAACCCGCGTCGCAGCCATGTTGCCACATTCGGCATCAGCGTGGCTGCGGATATGCAGGGACGCGGCGTAGGCCGCAGGCTCATGAGCGAGATGATCAACCTGTGTGACAACTGGTTGCGCATTGAACGTATCGAACTGACGGTCTTTGCCGATAACCCCGCGGCAGTTGCCCTCTATAAAAATTTTGGTTTTGAAATCGAAGGCACCGGCAAGCGCTATGCCCTGCGCAACGGCGAGTATGTGGATGCGTATTATATGGCGAGAGTGAAGTGACACACTCCCCTCACCACGGCCCT
The DNA here is from genome assembly GCF_008364555.1 of Enterobacter vonholyi. Lineage (GTDB taxonomy): Bacteria > Pseudomonadota > Gammaproteobacteria > Enterobacterales > Enterobacteriaceae > Enterobacter > Enterobacter vonholyi. Next base: position 63,487 of record NZ_VTUC01000008.1, on the reverse strand, counting down.
CTCCCCTATGGGGAGAGGGTTAGGGTGAGGGGAATAATCAATACCCCGCCGTCAAATCATCCACCGAACGCGGATCTGATGCGCCAAACAGCGCTCCGTCCGGCCCTACCATAATGCTCTGGGTGCTACCCATCGCCTCTTTCACCGCCACCTTCTGCCCACGCTGCTCAAGCAGTTTAATGGTGTCCGGGCTAAAGCCCTTCTCGACGCGCAGCTCGTCCGGCAGCCACTGGTGGTGGAAGCGCGGGGCGTTGGTGGCTTCGGCGACGTTCATCCCAAAGTCAATGCTGTTCACCACCATCTGCAATACTGTGGTGATAATTCGGCTGCCGCCCGGGCTGCCGGTTACCAGCCAGGTTTTGCCATCTTTCACGACAATGGTGGGCGACATGGACGACAGCGGACGTTTCTTCGGTCCTACCGCATTCGCATCGCCGCCGACCAGCCCGTAGACGTTCGGCACGCCCGGCTTGGCGGAGAAGTCATCCATCTCGTTGTTCAGCAGAATGCCGCTGTTGCCCGCCACAATCCCGGTTCCGAAGGTGGTGTTGAGCGTATAGGTCACCGCCACCGCGTTACCGTCTTTATCCACCACCGAGAAGTGGGTGGTCTGGTTGCTTTCATACGGCGCCAGCTTGCCGGGGCGGATCTCGCTCGACGGCCTGGCCTTGTTGATATCGATCTGATCGGCAATGGATTTGGCGTACGCCTTGTTGGTCAGCGCCTGCCACGGCACCTTCACGAAGTCCGGGTCGCCGAGATATTCCGAGCGATCGGCATAGGCGCGTTTTTCCGCTTCCGCCATTATCTGCATGGCATCCGCGCTGCCAAAGCCGAACTTGTGCATATCGAAGTTTTCAAGAATGTTGAGGATCTGCACGATGTGAATGCCCCCGGAAGACGGCGGCGGCATGGAGAACACCTCATAGCCGCGGTAGGTGCCGCTAATCGGCTCGCGCTCCACCGCCCTGTAGTCCGCCAGATCCGCTTTGGTGATGAGCCCGCCGTTTTTTTGCATCTCTTCCGCAATCTGATCGGCAATCGCCCCTTTGTAGAAGGCGTCCGGACCGTGCTCCGCAATCAGCTCCAGGCTTTTAGCGAGGTTTTTTTGCACCAGCTTATCGCCCTTCTTCAGCGGTTCACCGTCTTTCCAGAAGATGGCCTTGCTGTTTTCGTGATTCGGAATGACTTCGCTACCGTAGGTTTTGAGGTCGTCTGCCAGCGCGTCATTCACCATAAAGCCCTCCCGCGCCAGCTTGATGGCAGGCTGAACAACCTTGTTCAGCGGCATCGTGCCGTATTTTTCCAGCGCCAGCGAGAAGCCCGCAACGGTGCCCGGCGTGCCGGACGCGAGATGCGAGGTCAGGGATTTTTTACTGTCAGGGTTGCCCTGGTCATCAAGGAACATGTCCCGTGACGCCTGAGAAGGCGCCATTTCACGGAAGTCGATGGCGGTGGTTTTCCCGTCTTTGGTGCGCAGCATCATAAAGCCGCCGCCGCCCAGGTTCCCCGCCTGCGGATGCGTTACCGCCAGCGCATAGCCGACGGCGACCGCGGCATCCACCGCGTTACCGCCCTGTCTGAGAATATCGACGCCCACGCGGGTCGCCAGCGCATCCACGGATGCCACCATGCCGTGGGTTGCCCGCACGGGATGAAAAACATCTTCCTCCACGCCGTAAGAGACCGGAGGCGCCGCGGGCGGGTTCGCCGCCACGCTAAATGTACCGCCAGCCATCAGCGCGGCGAGGGCGACCCAGCGCAAAAACGTTGGTTTCATCATTATTGTTCTCCAGGTGAAGGGATCCATATTCCCCGCTTAAGCCTGGTTCACAACTCCTAAAAAATCATCGTCATGGTGAAATCAGGGTAAACTTAAGAGAGACCTCAAGAGGAGGAAATGACAATGAAACGCTTATTGATTCTTACGGCGCTGATCCCCTTTGCCGCGCTCGCACAGCCACTCAACACCATGAATAACCCGAATCAGCAGGGTTACGTCATCCCGAGCCAGCAGCGTATGCAGACCGAGATGATGAGCCAGCAGCAGCAGCAAAAAGGGATGCTGAATCAGCAGCTGAGAACGCAGACCCAGGTGCAGCAGCAAAGCCTGCAAAATCAGATGAACGCCAACACCCAGCGCGTGCAGCAGGGCCAGGTGCGCGAGCAACCGTTGCCAAATAAAAACGGCGGGATGTTAGGGGGAATGACGTCGTCAGGTAGCGGACAGCAGCATATGCTGCCGCCGCAGTCGAATGGCAGTATGCTTAATCCGCAGAACTAAAGTCCGGGCCGATCAGGTCGATTGCATCGGTGCAGATGCTGTCCACCCCCCAGCGCAGCAGTTCGGCCGCGCGCTGGGGTTTATTGACGGTGTAAACCAGAATATGCAGACCCGCGTCCTTCAGCATCTTCACCCGCGCCTCATCCAGCAGCTTGTGGTTGAGATGAATAGAGACGCACGCTAAGCGCGTCGTCAGCTCGCGCCAGTCCTCGCGCCACTCGTCAAGCAGCAGCCCGCGCGGCAGCTCCGGTACGGCCGCCTGTGCCGCTTCCAGTGCGTCAATTTCAAACGAGGAGAGCAGCGGCGCGGTCATCCCTTCCCACAGCTCGCGCGCGGCAAGGGCAATCACTTTGCCCGTCAGCAGCCCGGTGCCGGTGGTCGGTTTGATTTCGATATTGGCCATCATGCCGTGCTGGCGACAGCGATCGGCTACTTCCGCCAGCAGCGGCAGCGGTTCGCCTTTAAATTCGCCGCTGTACCAGCTTCCGGCGTCAACTTTCAGCAGATCGCGCCACGGCAGCTCGCCCGCCACGCCCCAGCCGTTGCTGGTGCGTTCGAGGTTATCGTCATGCAGCAGGAAAATTTCGCCGTCTTTCGACAGCTTGGCGTCGAACTCGATCATCGTGTGACCGTAGCGCGCGCCGACGTCAATCGCCGCCAGCGTGTTTTCCGGCGCCAGCTTACCGCCGCCGCGGTGGGCGACGACGTGGGGATAAGGCCAGTTGCTCATACTCGTTGTCCTGTTTCACCGTCAAACAGGTGCAGATGATTTTCCGGCAGGTGCAGCCACAGCGTGCTGCCTGCTTTAGGGCGCTCCTGATGTGCCAGACGCACCACCATCTTTTGCTCGCCCCAGCGCCCGTGCGCCAGGTTATCTGCACCCAACATCTCCAGCGTGTCCATGACCAGCGGCACGCCGCCTTCCGCCTGAGAGGTTAAACCGATATGTTCCGGGCGGATACCGAGCGTCATCTTACGCCCGGCGTAGCCACGATAGTACCAGTTGATTGGCAATGCCATCCCGCTTTCCAGCTCAAAGTGCGAGCCCGCGCTGCTGATACGCCCTTCCAGCAGGTTCATCGCCGGGCTGCCGATAAAGCTCGCCACAAAGCGGGTAGCCGGTTTCTCATACACTTCCACCGGGGTACCGATCTGCTCGGCAACGCCTTTGTTCATCACCATCACGCGCTGGGCGAGGGTCATGGCTTCGACCTGATCGTGGGTAACGTACAGCGAGGTGGTTTTCAGACGACGGTGCAATTGCTGCAGCTCAAGACGCATCTGCACGCGCAGCTTGGCGTCGAGGTTAGAGAGCGGCTCGTCGAAGAGGAATACCGCCGGATCGCGCACGATGGCGCGCCCCATCGCTACGCGCTGGCGCTGGCCGCCGGAGAGCTCGCGCGGGCGGCGCTTGAGCAGGCCGTCCAGCTCCAGAATGCGGGCAGCCTCTTTCACGCGCTCGTCGATATGACCTTTGCCCATGCCGCGGATTTTAAGCCCCCAGGCCATGTTCTCCTCCACGCTCATGTGCGGATAGAGAGCGTAGTTCTGGAAGACCATCGCGATGCCTCTGTCTTTCGGCTCCATCTCGGTGACGCGCTGGCGGTCAATCCAGATATCCCCGGAGGTCACGCGCTCCAGCCCCGCCACCATGCGCAGCAGGGTGGATTTGCCGCAGCCGGACGGGCCGACCATCACGATAAATTCCCCGTCCGCCACGTCGAGCGTCAGCGGCTGGATCACCTGGGTTTTGCCGTCCCAGCTTTTGGTTACTGCCTGAAGTTTTAAACCTGCCATCTTATTTCTCGCTATCGACCAGGCCGCGGACAAACGCGCGCTGCATGGCTAAAACAATGACTACGGGTGGGATAAGGGTGAGCAGCATCGCCGCCATCACCTGGTTCCAGAGGGTGGTGCCTTCGCCGGCGGCAATCATGCCTTTGATGCCCGCCACGGCGGTGCCAAGATTGACGTCCTGAATAATCAGCAGCGGCCACAGGTACTGGTTCCAGCCGTAGATAAAGGTGATCACAAACAGCGCCGCAAGGTTGGTTTTCGACAGCGGCAGCACGATGTCGCGGAAGAAGCGCATCGGTGAGGCGCCGTCGATGCGCGCCGCTTCAATCAGCTCGTCCGGCAGAGTCATAAAGAACTGGCGGAACAGGAAGGTGGCGGTCGCCGAGGCCATCAGCGGCAGGGTTAAGCCCGCGTAGCTGTCGAGCATCTTCAGGTTGGCGATCACCTCCACCGTCGGGAAGATACGCACCTCAACCGGCAGCATCAGCGTGATGAAGATCATCCAGAAGAAGAGGTTACGCAGCGGAAAGCGGAACCAGACGATGGCGAACGCCGAAAGCATCGACACCGTAATTTTGCCGACCGTAATGCCAAACGCCATGATGAAGCTGTTGAGCATCATCAGCCAGAACGGTGCGCTGTTGGCGCCCACGCCCTGGGTCCAGATGGTCTTCATGTTCTCAAAGAGGTGGCCGCCGGGGATCAGCGTCATCGGCGTATCGAACACCGCTTTGGTGTCCAGCGTGGCGGCGACAAAGGCCACGTACAGCGGGAAGAGGATGACGATGATCCCTAAAATCAGCATGGTATGGCTGAAAATCGTCAGCCCGCGACGGTTCTCAATCATTGGTAGCGCACCTTACTTTCGACATAGCGGAACTGCACCACCGTGAGGATGATGACGAGGAACATCAGCACGACGGACTGCGCGGCAGAGGCCGAGAGATCCAGCCCGGCGAAGCCTTCGCGATAGATTTTGTAAATCAGCGTGGTGGTCGCCTGCACCGGGCCGCCTGCGGTGGCCGCATCGATTACCGGGAAGGTGTCGAAGAAGGCGTAAACGAGGTTAACCACCAGCAGGAAGAAGCTCACCGGGGCGATCAGCGGCAGCGACAGCCTGAAGAAGCGACGAATCGGTCCTGCGCCGTCAATCGCGGCGGCTTCCACCAGCGAACGCGGAATGGACTGCAGCGCGGCAAAGAAGAACAGGAAGTTATAGCTAATCTGCTTCCACACCGAGGCGAACACCACCAGGAACATGGCCTGGCCGCTGTTCTGGGCGTGGTTCCAGTCGTAGCCGAACTCAGCCAGGAAGTGGGTAATCAGCCCGCGACCGGGGTTAAACAGGAAAATCCACAGCACGGCGGCGACGGCGGGCGCCACGGCGTAAGGCAGCAGCATCAGGGTCTGATACAGGCGGCTGCCGCGCACCACGTAATCGACCAGCGCGGCGAAAAACAGCGAGGCAACAAGGCCGCTGACGGTGACCAGCGCGCTGAACTTCATCGTCGTCCAGAAGGAGTCCAGGTAGTAGCTGTCATGAAATAGCGCGGTAAAGTTGTCCAGGCCAACAAACTGGCTGGAAAGCCCAAACGGATCGACGCTTTGTACCGAGTACCACAGCGCTTCGCCCGCAGGCCAGATAAAGAAGATAACGGTGATGACCAGCTGCGGCGCGACCAACAGGTACGGCAGCCAGCGGGAACGGAACACCGGACGGGATGATGACATAGGTTAGCTCTGTAGGTATTCCCCCCTCACCCTAACCCTCTCCCCAGAGGGGAGAGGGGACTGCACGGAGCCGTCTTTTCTCCCTCGCCCCTATGGGGAGAGGGCCGGGGTGAGGGGCAGGTTTGAATTACGATTTGGTCGACTGCTCAAAGCGACGCAGCAGCTGATTCCCGCGCTCTACCGCGGAATCCAGCGCCTGCTGTGGCGTTTTCTTACCGGTCCAGACGCTTTCCAGCTCCTCATCCACAATGGTGCGGATCTGCGGCATGTTGCCCAGGCGCAGGCCTTTGGTGAACGGCAACGGCGGCTTGTTCAGCATCTGACGCGTCGCGATATCCGCGCCCGGGTTCTTGCTGTAGAAGCCCTGCTCGCGGGTCAGGTCGTACGCGGCTTTGGTGATCGGCAGGTAGCCGGTTTTCTGGTGCCATTCGGCGGCGTTTTCCGGCTTCGCCAGGAAGTCGAGGAACTCGGCTACGCCTTTATAGGTGCCCTTGTCTTTACCCTGCATCACCCACAGGCTCGCCCCGCCGATGATGGCGTTCTGCGGCGCGCCCTTCACGTCGGCGTCGTACGGCATCATGCCCACGCCGTAGTTGAATTTGGCGTAGTGACGGATGTCCGCCAGAGAGCCGGACGAGGCGGTGGTAATGGCACAGTCGCCGTTGTAGAACTTCTCGGTGGATTCGTCTTTACGCCCGAAGTAGCTGAAGTCGCCCTTCTTGTTCAGATCGGCAAGCAGCGCAATGTGCTTCACCTGCTCCGGCTTGTTGAACTCCAGTACCGCATCGGTGCCGTCGAAGCCGTTGTTTTTGGTCGCAACCGGCAGGCCGTGCCAGGCGCTGAAGTTTTCAATCTGGATCCAGCCCTGCCAGCCGCTAGCGTAGCCGCACTTCATTCCCGCCGCTTTCAGCTTCGCGGTGTATTCGGCCAGGTCCTGCCAGGTTTTTGGCGGCTGCTCCGGGTCTAAGCCGGCTTTTTTGAATGCGTCTTTGTTGTAGTACAGCACCGGCGTAGAGCTGTTAAACGGCTGGGACAGCAGATGGCCGGTTTTGGAATCGGTGTAGTAACCCGCTACGGTCGGTACAAACTGGGATTCATCGAAGTTGATACCCGCTTCTTTGAATACTTCATAGACCGGCTTGATGGCTTTGGAGGCCATCATGGTGGCAGTGCCCACTTCATAAACCTGTAACAGTGCAGGCGCGTTGCCGGTACGGAAGGCGGCGATGCCCGCGCTCAGGCTCTGCTCGTAGTTGCCTTTGTAAACCGGCACAATTTTGTAATCCGGGTGGGTGTCGTTGAAACGCTGCGCCAGGGAGTCAACTTCTTTACCCAACTCCCCTTCCATGGAATGCCAGAACGGAATGGTCGTCACAGCCATTGCATTCGTCGCAAAAGCCAGACCCAGTGCCAGACCCAAAGCTGTGTGTCGTAACGATGTCATTGTCATCTCTCTTATTGTGCCGGATGCGCGATATCACGCGTTTTATGCTCGCGAGGTAACATGACATGCTCGAATGACAGAAAAATAACTGTTTGTTTACAGATAAGTGACAGTAAAGGGTCAGGGGGATGATGGTTGTGTGAAGGGGGTTTATGTGAAAAAGCCGGGTGGCGGCTTCGCCTTACCCGGCCTGGTTGATACCGTAGGCCCGATAAGCGTAAGCGCCACCGGGCGATACAGACGACTCAGCCGCCCAGATACGCGCTCCGCACCGCTTCGTTCGCCAGCAGCGCGTCGCCGGTGTCTTCCAGCACTACGCGGCCGTTCTCCAGCACGTAGCCACGGTCGGCGAGCTTCAGCGCCTGGTTGGCGTTCTGCTCGACGAGGAAGATGGTCATCCCCTCTTTGCGCAGCTGCTCGATGGTGTCGAATATCTGCTGGATGATGATTGGCGCCAGGCCGAGCGACGGCTCGTCCAGCAGCAGCAGGCGCGGCTGGCTCATCAGCGCGCGGCCGATCGCCAGCATCTGCTGTTCACCGCCGGACATGGTGCCCGCACGCTGAATGCGGCGCTCCCACAGGCGCGGGAAGAGTTCGTACACCCACTTGATGCGGGTCTGGTATTCATCGCGGTGGGCGAAGAACCCACCCATCGCCAGGTTCTCTTCCACCGTCATACGCGAGAACACGCGGCGCCCTTCCGGAACAATCGCCACCGCCTCGCGCATGATTCTGGCGGTCTGCCAGTCGGTAATGTCTTTGCCATCAAACACAATCCGCCCGCTGGTGGCGCGCGGGTCGCCGCACAGGGTGCCGAGCAGCGTGGTTTTGCCCGCGCCGTTGGCGCCAATCAGAGTCACGATTTCACCCTGATTGATATGCAGGCTGACGTCGTGCAGCGCCTGGATCTTGCCGTAGTGCGCGTTGACCTTGTCGAACGTTAACATCGCTTTTTCCATCTTATGCCTCACCCAGGTATGCGCGGATCACGTCCGGGTTGTTGCGGATCTCTTCCGGCGTGCCGTTTGCCAGCGGCGTACCCTGGTTAACCACGTAGATACGGTCCGAAATGCCCATTACCAGCTTCATGTCGTGCTCAATCAGCAGAATGGTGGTGTCGTGGTGATCGCGCAGCTCGGCAATCAGCTCGTCCAGCTCTTTGGTCTCTTTCGGGTTGAGGCCCGCCGCCGGTTCGTCGAGCATCAGGATTTCCGGCTGGGTGACCATGCAGCGCACAATCTCCAGACGACGCTGGTCGCCGTAGGCCAGATTGCTCGCCTGGCGGTTAGCGTGCTGCAGCAGGCCAATTCGGTCGAGCCAGGTGGCGGCGCGATCGAGCGCTTCATCCTGGGCGCGGCGGAAGGCCGGGGTTTTCAACAGGCCGGAGAACAGCCCGGTTTTCAGCTGCTGATGCTGTGCCACCAGCAGGTTCTCAATCACCGTCATCTCGCGGAACAGACGCACGTGCTGGAAGGTACGCACCACGCCCATGCGGGCAATCTGCTGGCCCGGCAGCCCTTCAAGGTGCTTGTCGCGCAACATGATGGTGCCGCCCGTCGGCTTGTAGAAGCCGGTCAGGCAGTTAAAGACCGTGGTTTTCCCCGCGCCGTTCGGGCCAATCAGGGAGACAATCTCTTTCTTGTGCAGATCCAGTGACACATTGTTGACCGCCAGCAGGCCGCCAAAACGCATCATCAGACCGTTAACGGATAATAATGGCTGACTCATGCCTGCTCTCCTTTCGCTTGACCGTTCTTCAGCTTCAGCTGTGGACGGGTCATCGGCAGCAAGCCCTGCGGACGCCAGATCATCATCAGCACCATCAAACCACCCAGCATTAACATGCTGTATTCGTTAAAGTCGCGCATCAGCTCGCGCGAAACAACCAGCAGGATGGCCGCGAGGATAACGGCAAACTGCGAGCCCATCCCGCCGAGCACCACAATCGCCAGCACAAAGGCGGATTCGGCAAAGGTGAACGATTCCGGGCTGACGAAGCCCTGACGCGCGGCAAACAGCGTCCCGGCGAAACCGGCAAACGCGGCGCTGATGGTGAACGCGGTCAGCTTGATGCGTGTCGGGTTCAGGCCCAGGGAACGGCAGGCGATCTCATCTTCGCGCAGCGCTTCCCACGCGCGGCCCAGCGGCATGCGCAGCAGGCGGTTAATCACGAACAGGGTAATCACCACCAGCAACAGCGCCACCAGATAGAGCCAGATCACGCGGTCGGACGGGTCATACTTCACGCCGAAGAAGTTACTGAAGGTATCCCAGCCGCCTTCGCGGGCGGTACGGCTGAACTCCAGACCGAAGAAGGTCGGTTTCGGGATCTGGCTGATGCCGTTCGGGCCGCCGGTCACTTCGGTGTTGTTCAGCAGCAGGATACGGACGATTTCACCGAAGCCTAAGGTCACGATCGCCAGGTAGTCACCGCGCAGGCGCAGCACCGGGAAGCCAAGCAGGAAACCGGCTGCGGCGGAGACCAGCCCCGCCAGCGGCAGGCAGGTCCAGAAGCCGAGGCCGTAATAGTGGTTCAGCAGCGCGAAGGTGTAGGCGCCGATGGCGTAGAAGCCGCCGTAGCCCAGCACCAGCAGGCCAGAGAGCCCCACCACCACGTTCAGACCGAGACCGAGGATCACGTAGATCATGGTCAGGGTAGCGATATCTACGGTTCCACGAGACACCACGAACGGCCACGCCACGGCGGCCACCAGCAGCGCCACGAGGAACAGCTTCTGCTTAACGGTTGACCCGTCGATGGCCGGCAGAACGAATTTCGGCCCGGAGACGTTTTTCAGCGACTTCTGGAACAGCGGACGCAGCAGCTGGAACAGGAACACGACGGCAGTGCCGATAAACACCCACTGCCAGCGGATGTCGGGGGCGGCGTCCACCACCAGCTTCGTCCCGTCCAGACCTAACTGGACGCCCATAAAGACGCCCGCCAGCACGAAGAACATGGCGGCAGAGAGCAGCGCCATTGCAAAATGCATCGGTTTCATACTTTCTCTACCTCCGGACGGCCCAGAATGCCGGTAGGCATGACCAGCAGAACCAGAATCAGCAGGGCAAACGACACCACGTCTTTATATTCCGTGCTCAGATACGCCGAGGAGAGCGCTTCCGCCACGCCCAGGATCAGGCCGCCGATCATCGCCCCCGGAATACTGCCGATACCGCCCAGCACCGCCGCGGTAAAGGCTTTCATCCCGGCCATAAAGCCGATGTACGGGTTGATCACGCCGTAGAACTGGCCGAGCAGCACGCCTGCGACGGCCGCCATCGCGGCGCCAATCACGAAGGTCAGGGCAATCACGCGGTCGGTGTTGATGCCGAGCAGGCTCGCCATCTTCAGGTCTTCTGCGCAGGCGCGGCAGGCGCGTCCCATCCGCGAGTAGCGGATGAACAGCGTCAGGGCCAGCATCGCAATAAAGGTCACGACCCAGATAACCAGCTGCATGGTGGTGATAGAGGCCGAGAAGTTTTCACTGGCCCCCACAATCCACTGGCCGTTAAACAGGCTTGGCAGCGCCACGTCGCGCGAGCCTTCGGTCAGGCTGACGTAGTTTTGCAGGAAGATCGACATCCCGATCGCGGAAATCAGCGCAATCAGACGCTTGGAGCTGCGTACCGGCCGGTAGGCCACGCGCTCGATGCTCCAGCCGTAGGCGCTGGCAATCACAATCGCGCCAACAAACCCGGCGGTGACCAGCAGCCAGCTGCTGTCGATGCCCATCATCATCAGCGCGGCGATGATCATAAAGGAGACATAGCTACCGATCATGTAGACCTCGCCGTGGGCGAAGTTGATCATGCCGATAATGCCGTAAACCATCGTATAGCCGATGGCGATCAGCGCGTAGGTGCTTCCCAGCGTAACGCCGTTAAACATCTGCTGCAGGAAATAGAGAAACTGCTCGGACATATGCAAACCTTTTTATACCCGCCCGTCAGTCCGGGCGGTGGGATAATTATTTGGCGGCCGAGGATGAACCGTCGGCGTGCCACTTAAAGACACCAAACTCAAATCCCTTCAGATCGCCTTTCTCATCCCAGTTCAGCGGCCCAATCACGGTGTTCGCCCCGTGTGCTTTTAAATCTTTCACCAGATCCAGCGGTTCTTTGCTGCCGGAGCGTTCCAGCGCGGTGGCCAGAGACTGTACGGCGGCGTAGGTGATCCAGACGTACGGACCACTCGGATCTTTCTTCTGCGCCTTGAGCGCATCCACGATAGCCTTGTTGGCCGGATCCTGGTCATAGCGTTTTGGCATCGTCACCAGCATGCCTTCAGCAGAATCCCCGGCGATGTTCGACAGAGAGGCATTGCCCACGCCCTCTGGCCCCATAAACTGGGTCTTCAGACCGGTGGCGCGCGCCTGACGCAGCATCTGCCCCATCTCCGGGTAGTAGCCGCCGTAGTAAACAAAGTCGATATTCTCTTTTTGCAGGCGGGCGATCAGCGCGGAAAAGTCTTTCTCACCGGCGGTAATCCCGTCGAAGAAGACGATGTTTGCGCCGCCTTTTTTCAGGCCGTCCTGAACGGAGCGCGCCAGGCCTTCGCCGTACTGCTGCTTGTCATGAATAATGGCGATACGCTGCGGCTTGACGGTTTCAAGGATGTATTTGGCGGCGGTTGGCCCCTGAGAGGAGTCCAGCCCCGCGGTACGCATGATGTGCTGGTATCCGCGCTGGGTCAGCTCAGGGTTAGTGGCGCCAGGGGTGATCATCAGAATGCCTTCGTCTTCGTAGATATCAGACGCGGGCTGGGTGGACGACGAGCACAGGTGGCCGATCACATACTGGATGCCGTCGTTAACGATTTTGTTGGCGACCGCGACGGCCTGTTTCGGATCGCAGGCGTCGTCATATTCTACGCCCACCAGCTTGTCGCCTTTGATGCCGCCCTTAGCGTTGATGTCTTTGATGGCCTGGCGCGCACCGTTGAACTCCATATCACCCCACTGGGCAACAGGGCCGGACATCGCGCCCACTACCGCAACTTTAATGTCCTCCGCCATGGCGGCATGCGAGATCGACAGTGCGACCATCCCCGCGATTAACGTCTTCGCGTTCCTTTTCATCTCTGAATCCCCATTCGTGATGTCGTGTTTATATTTTGTTTTATTATGGTTAAAAAGCATTCTGTACTTTTAATGAACAACGCTATTTTTACCAGTGCCTTTAATGGTTTAGCGCAGTTTTTTGTCAAAAACCAGACTAAAATCTCTATTTTTCAGGCGATTAAGCAAAGATAATATTCTGAAATCAGGCAGAGATAAACAAATAAAAGTGCAGTTTGCAGCATAAAATAACGGTACAAAGCGCCGAATAAATCACTACCATTCAGGTTAAAATTCTGCTTATTTTTCGATCCATGTGTTTTCAAACTGCCCATCGCGTTGCCAAAAAACTAATCACCTGGTTAATGAGAATAAAAAGAGGAAGCCGCTGAGTGAATAAATTGAGTACACTGCCTCTACTCAATTTGATTTGGACAAGTAGCTAATGAAACTGACTATCGTGCGTCTGGTGACCTTTAGCGACCAGGATCATATCGACCTGGGCAAGATCTGGCCGGAATATTCCCCTTCGTCGCTGCGCGTTGATGAGACCCACCGCATTTATGCCGCGCGTTTTAACGAGCGCCTGCTGGCTGCGGTTCGCGTCACTCTGAGCGGTACAGAAGGAGCGCTGGACTCACTGCGCGTTCGTGACGTCACCCGTCGTCGCGGCGTGGGACAGTATTTAATTGAAGAAGTGATCCGCGAAAACCCAAGCGTGAGCTCATGGTGGATGGCTGACGTGGGCGTGGAAGACCGCGGCGTGATGGCAGCGTTTATGCAGGCGTTAGGCTTTTCGGCGCAGGAGAGCGGGTGGGAGAAGCGCTAAAAGAAAGCCGGGTGGCGGCTGCGCCTTACCCGGCCTACATTCTCCACTGTATTTTCCCAAGCATTTCGTGTTGCAGGAAGGCGGCAAGTTATGAAATCCCCGGGAGCTTACATAAGTAAGTGACCGGGGTTGAATAACGCAGCCAACGCACCTGCGGCGCGAAAGGAGACGGGAAAATTATTTTGCGTCTGTCGCCGTGCCATTGGCATGCCAGTCAAACACGCCGAACTCGAAGCCCTTCAGGTCGCCCTTCGCGTCCCAGGAGAGTGGCCCCATGACGGTCTGGACCGTATTCGCTTTCAGCCAGGTGGCAATCTCAGCCGGATCGGCGGACTGGTTCAGACCTGCCTGCAGAGACTGCAGCGCCGCGTAGGTGGTCCAGACGAAAGCGCCGCTTGGATCCTGTTTCTTCGCCTTGATGGCATCTACGATAGGTTTGTTCGCAGGGACCTGGTCGTAGTTCTTCGGTTTGGTCACCAGCAGGCCTTCGGCTGATTCACCCGCGATGTTAGACAGAGAAACGTTCGCCACGCCTTCCGGGCCCATAAACTGGGTTTTCAGGCCAGCAGCGCGCGCCTGACGCAGGATCTGGCCCATTTCCGGATGGTAGCCGCCGTAGTATACGAAGTCGATATTCTCTTTCTTCAGACGCGCCACCAGGGTGGAGAAGTCTTTCTCACCGGCGGTGATACCGTCGAAGAACACCACGTCGGCATTGGCTTTCTTGAGGTTGTCCTGCACTGAACGCGCCAGACCTTCACCGTACTGCTGCTTGTCATGAACGATAGCAATGCGCTTCGGCTTCACTTTTTCAACGATGTATTTCGCCGCGGTTGGGCCCTGGTCAGAGTCCAGACCGGTGGTGCGCAGGGTCAGCTTGTATCCACGCGCAGTCAGCTCCGGTGCGGTCGCTGCCGGGGTGATCATCAGAATACCTTCGTCTTCGTAGATGTCAGACGCGGGCTGAGTAGAGGAAGAGCACAGGTGACCGATAACGTATTTGATCCCGTCGTTCACCACTTTGTTCGCGACCGCGACCGCTTGTTTCGGGTCACAGGCATCATCATATTTTACGATCTGCAGTTTTTCGCCTTTGATACCGCCCTTAGCATTAATGTCTGCAACCGCCTGTTCAGCGCCGGTAAATTCCTGGTCGCCGTACTGTGCTACCGGACCGGACATCGCGCCAACCACAGCCACCTTGATGTCTGCCTGTGCCATGGTGCTGAATGCCAACGCGATACATCCTGCCAGTAACGCTTTACCCTTCATGTTCATCCTGAGATTCCCCATTATTATGGTTATTACGATTGTTGTGATGTTGTTGTGCAGCGCTTTATGTCAGTTATAGGTGTGCTGTCCGCGCTTTTTCAGCATACTCTGCTAAAACATACCCGATTTTTATGATTTTGGAATAGCTAATTTGAAATGAATATATGATAAGCCCGGCAGGATTTACCGCCGGGCATGTGGCTTTAACGTGTCAGCGACGCGGAGATAATGTCCAGCGCTTTACGGAACTGCGCTTCAGGGATAGTCAGCGGATAGAGGAAACGAATGACGTTGCCGTAGACGCCGCAGCTCAGAAGAAGCAGCCCTTCCTGCAACGCGCGCTCCTGCACCTCACGGGTAAATTCCGGCGAAGGCTGACCCGTTTGCGGGTCGTTAAACTCTACCGCCACCATCGAGCCCTGCCCGCGAATGTCAGCGATATACGGGCAGTGTTCCTTGGCTTTGTTGAGCACTTCAACCAGGTGATGGCCGAGATGCGCCGAGCGCGTGCAGAGATCTTCCTCGTCAATCACGTCCAGCACCGCGTGCGCTGCGGCAATCGCCAGCGGATTGCCCGCGTAGGTGCCGCCCAGCCCGCCCGGCGCAGGCGCGTCCATCACGTCGGCACGGCCCGATACCGCAGAGAGCGGCATCCCGCCCGCCAGGCTTTTTGCCATGGTGATCAGGTCCGGCTTCACGCAGTGGTGTTCCATCGAGAAAAGCTTGCCGGTGCGGGCGAAGCCGCTTTGCACCTCGTCAGCAATCAGCAAAATACCGTGGGTATCGCACAGGGCGCGAAGAGCCTGCATAAAATCAGCAGGCGCAATGTTGAAACCGCCCTCTCCCTGAACCGGTTCGAGAATAATCGCCGCGACCTGGTCAGGAGCAATATCTGCTTTAAAGATACGTTCCAGGCTTTTTAACGCCTCAGCGGTGCTGACGCCGTGCAGGTCATTCGGATACTGCGCGTGGTAAACCGAGCCGGGGAAGGGTCCGAAGCCGAGCTTGTACGGCGCAACTTTGCCGGTCAGCGCCATGGTCATAAAGGTGCGGCCGTGGAACGCGCCGCCGAAGGTGATAAGGCCAGGACGTTTGGTATAGGCGCGCGCAATTTTGACCGCGTTTTCGACCGCCTCAGCCCCCGTCGAGAAGAACGCCGTTTTGGCAGGACCTTCTACGGGCACGCGTGCGTTGATACGCTCGGCAAGCGCCACGTAGCCTTCGTACGGCAAAATCTGGTAGGCCGTGTGGGTAAACGCGTGGAGTTGTTTTTCGATGGCGGAAATGACTTTGGGATGGCGATGGCCGGTATTCAGCACCGCGATCCCAGCGGCGAAGTCGATATACTCATTGCCTTCCACGTCCCACACCGTGGCGTTTTCGGCTTTATCGGCATAGAAGTTACACATCACGCCGATGCCGCGCGGCGTCGCCTGTAAACGCCGGTCGTTCAGTTCGTTATTTTTCACCCTGTCCCCCTGAGAAAGTCGCCTGCTTAGCGCATCAGTAAGTGTTTGCCAGGGGGAGGAAATTAGCCAGAGCGGGCGCTAAAAAAACAAAACCCCCGAATTTGCATTCGAGGGTTCTCGGTGTACTTCGCGAAAATTACGCTTCGATAGCGGCGCGAAGTTTTTTCATGGCGTTCTTTTCAAGCTGACGCACACGTTCTGCAGAGACGCCGTAGCGGTCGGCCAGCTCCTGCAGCGTGGACTTGTTGTCTTCGTCCAGCCAGCGGGCGCGGATAATATCCTGGCTACGTTCGTCGAGGCCTTCCATCGCATGGGTCAGCTTGTTCGCGGCCTGATCTTCCCAGTTGTCCTCTTCGATGCCGTCAGCAAAATTAGAGGTTTTATCCTGCAGATACAGAACCGGCGCCATTGGCTGGCTGTCGGAGGCGTCATCGTCGGAGGACATATCAAAGGTCATGTCCTGCGCGGCCATACGGGATTCCATCTCACGCACGTCTTTGCTGGATACGCCCAGCTCGCGCGCCACCATTTCCACTTCGTCCTGATTGAACCAGCCCAGACGCTGCTTGGTTTTACGCAGGTTGAAGAACAGTTTACGTTGCGCTTTTGTCGTGGCGACTTTCACGATACGCCAGTTGCGCAGCACGTATTCATGAATTTCTGCCTTGATCCAGTGTACGGCGAAGGAGACGAGTCGCACACCCACTTCCGGGTTGAAGCGACGCACAGCCTTCATCAGGCCGATGTTGCCTTCCTGAATCAAGTCCGCCTGCGGCAGGCCATAGCCCGCATAATTACGAGCAATGTGAACAACAAAGCGCAGGTGAGACAGGATCAGCTTTTTCGCTGCTTCCAGATCGCCCTGGTAATGCAGCTTTTCAGCAAGCTCCTTTTCTTCCTCGGCCGTTAACATCGGCCAGGTGTTCGCAGCCCGGATATAAGATTCCAGGTTACCAACAGGGGCTAAAGCTAAAGTTTGCATTTCTTTGGTCATTCATTCCTCTCAGTATTTCTTCTGGTCCAGGCTGTCCCCGTCAGGCAACAACCATGCCAAAGCGTTTGAGCAACGAGATTAGCATTCACTCTTTTATCAGACAGTGATTTTATCCACAAGTTCCAGGTGCAACGGTGAATAAATTACGCACAAAATGTGACATGGAGATGATAACAGGGGAAGAGACAACAGGGACGCTTTCCCTGCAGAGCGAACATCTCGGTGCAGGGAAAGATTATATCACGCTTTTATTAGTCGGGAGTAAAGTGACGTAAATGTTGAACGGTTGCCAGCCACGCTGCCACCCACCCAATCATCGAACACACCAGCAGCAGTAACAGGCACTCATCGAACCCTAAGCCACTGATATCAAACTTCGTTCCGAAAACCTGCGCCACTTCAGTCACGGCAGAGGAAAGCCGCATCACCAAAATTTCTGACAATATCAGTGAAAGAAATGCGCCGGAAAAACCGAGCAGTGCGCCGCCGTAAAGGAACGGACGGAGGATGAAACCATCCGTCGCACCAATCAGTTTTTGCACGTTGATGGTATCGCGACGGGCGAAAATGCTCAGGCGCACGCTGTTGCCGATGACGAGGAAGACCGCCGCCACCATCAGCACGCCAATCATCGCCGCGACGCGGCCTACCAGCCCGGTGAGAGCAGAAAGGCGCGCAAACCAGCTGTCATCCATGCGCACTTCATCAATGCCCTTAATGCGCGTGATGCGATCGCGCAGGGTGTTAAGCGAATCGGTCCCCTGGAAATCCAGCTTCGGGATTACCACCGCCACGGCGGGCAGCGGGTTCTCTTCGAGCATATCCAGCGCGCCGCCAAAGCCAGACCAGTTACGGAACTCGCCCAGCGCGTCTTCACGTGAGAGATAGTTGACCTTCTCTACGCCCTGCTCGGCCTGAATTTGCCCAACCACCTGGGCCGCCGCGTTATCGTCGAGCGCTTTATCCAGATAGACCGTGATCTGCGGGGACGGATAATACTGTGAGGCCGCCTGGTTGACGTTTTTATAGACCATATAGCAGACGCTTGGAAGCGTGAGGGAGATGGCAATCACCATCACCGTCAGGAACGTCGCCAGCGGTTTGCTTTTCAGGTCCTGCAGCGCGCCGTGGAACGCGTAGCGCACCTGCTCGTTAAAGACGTTGGTTTTACGGGAGGCCGGTTTTGGCGCGGCCTTCTGGCGCTTCGGCGCATTACGATTGCCGTCCCCCCCGCCCTGCGGCTTACGGAAACGGTCAAACCGGTTCCCGAACTGCCGAATCTGGTTTATTGCATCACGCTTATTCACCGTGGCCTCCGTGCAAATGACCGTCGCTCAGGGTCAGCATGCGGTACGAACGACGGGAAATCAGCCCGATGTCGTGCGTTGCCATCAATACGGTGACCCCTACGCGGTTAAATTCCTCAAACAGACGCAAAATCCCTTCTGACAGGGCATCGTCCAGGTTACCGGTCGGTTCATCCGCCAGCAGCACCGCAGGCTTGTTCACCACCGCGCGGGCGATACCCACGCGCTGCTGTTCACCGCCGGAGAGCTGGATCGGGAAGTTCTTCGCTTTGTCCAGTAGCCCGACCTTATCCAGCGCCGCAGAGACGCGGCGGCGGATATCGTCATAGCTGGCGCCGGCAATAATCAGCGGAATGGCCACGTTATCGAAAACGGTGCGATCCATCAGCAGGTGGTGATCCTGGAAAATCATACCGATCTGGCGACGCAGGAACGGCACCTCACGGTTTTTCAGGCGGCTGATCTCATGGCCGCTGAAAAAGATCTTCCCGGCGCTTGGGCGCTCGATCCCACAGATAAGCTTGAGCAGGGTACTTTTCCCCGCGCCGGAATGGCCGGTCAGGAATGCCATCTCGCCTGGCTGCAGGTGGAATGTGACCCCCTGCAGCGCTTGTCTCCCACCGAGATAGGCCTTGCTGACGTGTTCAAAGCGAATCATTGTTAGTCCTCTCGGGCAAATAATGCCTCAATAAAGTCGCCCGCCTTAAACGGACGTAAATCCTCAATACGCTCGCCCACACCGATGTAACGGATAGGAATGCCGAACTGGTCAGCCACGGAGAAAATCACCCCGCCTTTCGCGGTGCCGTCCAGTTTGGTCAGCGTGATCCCCGTCAGTCCTACCGCTTCATGGAACAGCTTTGCCTGGCTGATGGCGTTCTGTCCGGTGCTGGCATCAATGGTCAGCATAATTTCATGCGGTGCGTCTTCGTCCAGCTTCTTCATGACGCGAACGATTTTCTTCAATTCTTCCATCAGGTGCGATTTGTTCTGCAAACGCCCTGCGGTATCGGCAATCAGCACGTCCACGTTGCGCGCCTTCGCCGCCTGGATAGCGTCAAAGATCACGGACGCGGAATCCGCGCCGGTATGCTGGGCAATCACCGGAATGTTGTTGCGCTGGCCCCACACCTGCAGCTGCTCAACCGCCGCTGCACGGAAGGTATCGCCCGCCGCCAGCATCACCGATTTGCCCTGCTGCTCGAACTGGCGCGCCAGCTTGCCGATGGTGGTGGTTTTACCCACGCCGTTCACGCCGACCATCAGAATAACAAATGGCGTTTTGCCTTCAATATTAAGCGGTTCGTCAACTTTTGCGAGAATTTCACCCATCTCGTCTTTCAGCAGACCGTACAGCGCTTCGGCGTCGCGCAGCTGTTTGCGGCTCGCCCCTTCGGTCAGATTGGCGATGATCTTACGGGTAGTTTCTACCCCAACGTCAGCAATCAGCAGTTGTTCTTCCAGCTCTTCAAACAGATCGTCGTCGATCTTCTTGCCGCGGAACAGACTGATAAATCCGGAACCTAAGTTTTCTTTGGTTTTAAGCAGGCTGCGCTTCAGGCGCGCGAAGAAACCTTCTTTGGTCGGTTTTTCCTGCTCCTGAACGATCTCGTCTTCGGCCTGCTCTTCTACCGGCACAACGATGACCGCTTCTTCAGCTGCCTCCGCCGCCAGCGCCTGGGCTTCCAGCTCTTCGTCGGTCAGCTCTGGCTCAAGCGTCGCTTCTTCTTCGACCGCCTCAACGATTTCAACGGTTTCCGCTTCGGCCTGCCACTCTTCGGCAGACACCGCTTCGTCTTTGACCTCTTCCGGCAGCGGAAGCTCTTCGTGTTCGATAGCGGCCTGTGGCGCTTCGGTAACGGCTTCGACGACAACCGGTTCTGGCTTCTCGCTCTCCTGAACCTGTTCAGTGACTTCAACCACCTCTTCAGCAAAGGTTTCAATCTCTTCTTTGCTGTGCGCCGTTTCTTCCGCTTCGACAACCGCGGCGGTTTCTACAGGCGTTTCAGGCTGCGACTGCTCTTCAACGGCTTGTTGCTCTTCGGTTTTCTGTTCTGTTTCTTGCTCTTTTTCACCGAAGCCCAGCCAGGAAAAGAAGCCACGTTTTTTTTGTTTTGCCATCTGCGACTACACTCCTCGCGGCGCTATATACATGGAAGCTAAAAAAATGATGAAATAGTCTAACACTTTACTTAATTGACATCACCGCCCGCAATCGCAGGCCAATTGTTAACAGAGCTTTCCTGAGATGAAGAAACCCAACCGCGCCCCGGCCGGTCAAATTCGTATTATCGGCGGTCAGTGGCGAGGCCGGAAATTACCGGTGCCGGACAGCCCCGGTTTACGCCCAACTACCGACCGCGTGCGCGAGACGCTGTTTAACTGGCTGGCTCCGTCTATGGTAGACGCCCACTGCCTGGACTGCTTCGCCGGAAGCGGCGCCCTCGGGCTGGAAGCGCTGTCGCGCTATGCCGCCAGCGCCACGCTGCTGGAGATGGAGCGCGGCGTTGCGCAGACGCTGCAGCAAAATCTGGCGACGCTGAAGGCGAGCAACGCCAAAGTGGTGAACACCAACACGCTGAGCTTCCTCGCGCAAAAGGGCACGCCGCATAACGTGGTGTTTGTCGACCCGCCGTTCCGCAAGGGGCTGCTGGAGGAGACGTTATCCCTGCTGGAGCAAAACGGCTGGCTGGCGGATGACGCGCTAATTTATGTTGAAAGCGAAGTGGAAAACGGTTTACCGCCGGTTCCCGCCCACTGGGATCTGCACCGTGAAAAAGTGGCAGGTCAGGTTGCTTATCGTCTTTATCACCGTCAGGCACAAGGAGGATTCGATGCCGGTACTGATTAACCTGGGACGCTTGCTGATGCTGGGCGTCTGGGCGTTCTTGATTCTGAATCTGGTGCACCCGTTCCCGCGCCCGATGAACATTTTCGTTAACGTGGCGCTGATTTTCACGTCGTTTATGCACGCCCTTCAGATGGTGATGCTGAAAAACGGCCTGCCGAAAGACGGCCCGCAGATGACGGGCTGGCAGCAGCTGCGCGTCTTTATTTTCGGCGTGTTTGAGCTGCTGGTGTGGATGAAGAAGTTTAAGGCGCAGGTGAAGAAATAATGTGCGGCCTGATGCCCTCTCCCACAGGGAGAGGGAACCGATCGCGCCTTATTCAGGCGTAAAACCTTCGAATCGCGACCCTTTGTAGCTCAGCGTTCCTTTCTCTCCCACCGTCAGCTGATGGTACTGTTGCGCCTCCAGGCGGAAGGTCATCTCAAGGCCGCCCGTTTCCGGCTTAAAGCTCGCTTCATAGCGCATTGTTGTGCCCGCAGGCGTCACCTGCTGCTGGCGCGAGCGGCGGTCGTTGAGCGGTTTTTCGCGTTTGTTCGTCACCACCACGCGCTTTTGCATCAGCGGTGCAGCATCGTTATCCGCCTTCTCGCGGCGCTGCTGCACGAAACGAAACGAGGCGGCAATGACGATAATCGCCACCACGATAATGAAAAAAAGCGGCATCTTGCTCATTGAAAAATCCCATCAGATTATGCGGAATTCAGGATACCTTGCCTTCCCTACCATTGCCAAACGCCCGCCCGCGTCACTACACTGGATCAGAAACTGATTATTCAGGCTTAACAGATACAGGGAGTTAATATGCTTTGGTCATTTATCGCTGTCTGTTTTTCCGCATGGCTTTATGTCGATGCGTCGTACCGTGGTCCCACCTGGCAGCGCTGGTTGTTTAAACCGGTCACGCTGTTGCTCCTGCTGCTGCTGGCCTGGCAAGCGCCAATGTTTAACGCCGTCAGCTATCTGGTGCTCGCCGGGCTGTGCGCCTCTCTGATTGGCGATGCCCTGACCCTGCTGCCGCGCCAGCGCCTGCTGTATGCCGTAGGGGCATTTTTCCTGTCGCATCTGCTGTATACCATCTACTTCGCCAGCCAGATGACGCTCTCTTTCTTCTGGCCGCTGCCGCTGGTCCTGCTGGTGATTGGCGCCCTGCTGATCGCGGTGATCTGGTCGCGTCTGGAAGAGATGCGTTTGCCGGTTTGTACGTTTATCGCCATGACGCTGGTAATGGTATGGCTGGCTGGTGAACTGTGGTTCTTCCGTCCGACCGCTCCGGCGATGTCAGCGTTCTTCGGCGCCGCATTGCTGCTGATCGGTAACGTCGTCTGGCTGGGCAGCCACTATCGCCGCCGCTTCCGGGCGGATAACGCGATTGCCGCCGCCTGTTACTTTGCCGGGCATTTCCTGATTGTGCGTTCGCTGTATATCTAAATAGCGCTTGACTCTGGAGTCGACTCCAGAGTGTATGCTGCGGTTAATGAGAAAATTATCATTGCCGGAGACTGCCATGTCGACTCCAGAAATACCTAAAAAAGTTCCTCAATTCTCGGCACTTAAGCTCAGCCCGGTTCCGTCGAAAGACGACTGCTGCTGCGAAGGCGCGTGCGAAACGCAAACTCAACCCCTTCCTGAAAGCGGCAACCGCTACAGCTGGGTCGTCAACGGCATGGACTGCGCCGCCTGCGCGCGCAAAGTGGAAAACGCCGTCAAACAGGTGCCGGGCGTGAGTCACGTTCAGGTGCTGTTCGCCACCGAAAAGCTGCTGGTTAGCGCCGATAAAGACGTCAGCAAGCAGGTTGAAGCCGCCGTCAGCAAGGCGGGTTATACCCTGCGCAGCGAAACGGCGCCCGTTGAAAAAGTCTCCTCCCTGAAAGAAAACCTGCCGCTCATTACCCTCATCATCATGATGTCCCTGAGCTGGGGTCTGGAGCAGATTAACCACCCGTTCGGCAATCTGGCGTTTATCGCCACCACCCTGGTCGGTCTGTTCCCGATTGCCCGTCAGGCGCTGCGCCTGATGAAAAGCGGCAGTTGGTTTGCCATCGAAACGCTGATGAGCGTGGCGGCCATCGGCGCGCTGTTCATTGGCGCGACGGCAGAAGCGGCGATGGTGCTGCTGCTGTTCTTAATCGGCGAACGTCTTGAGGGCTGGGCGGCGAGCCGGGCGCGTAAAGGGGTCAGCGCGCTGATGGCGCTGAAGCCGGAAACCGCCATTCGCGTGGTAAACGGTACGCGTGAAACGGTCGCCATCACTACGCTGCGTCCGGGTGACGTGATAGAAGTCGCGGCAGGCGGACGCCTGCCTGCAGACGGCGCGCTGCTTACCGCCACCGCAAGCTTTGATGAAAGCGCCCTGACCGGGGAATCCATTCCAGTAGAGCGTGCCGCGGGTGAAAAAGTGCCTGCAGGCGCCACCAGCGTCGACCGTCTGGTACAGCTCACCGTGCTTTCCGAGCCGGGTGACAGCGCCATCGACCGTATCCTGAAGCTGATTGAAGAGGCTGAGGAGCGCCGCGCGCCGGTCGAACGCTTTATCGATCGCTTCAGCCGGATCTACACGCCCGCCATTATGCTGGTTGCCCTGCTGGTCACCGTCGTCCCACCGCTGTTCTTTGGCGCGCCGTGGGAGGGCTGGATTTATAAAGGGCTGACGCTGCTTCTGATCGGCTGCCCATGCGCGCTGGTGATTTCCACCCCGGCGGCGATTACGTCCGGTCTGGCGGCTGCGGCACGTCGCGGGGCGCTGATTAAGGGCGGCGCGGCGCTGGAGCAGCTCAGCCAGGTCCAGCATATCGCCTTTGATAAAACCGGTACGCTGACCGTGGGCAAGCCGCAGGTGACCGGCGTGTATCCGCAGGATATCAGTGAGGATGAACTGCTGACCCTGGCCGCCGCCGTTGAACAGGGCTCCACCCATCCGCTGGCGCAGGCGATTGTGCGTGAAGCGCAGTCGCGCGGACTAAACATACCTCCGGCAACCGCCCAGCGGGCGCTGGTAGGGTCAGGTATTGAGGCCACCGTTGACGGTAAAAAGGTGCTGATTGTCGCGGCGGGTAAGTCTTCTACTCCAGAGGTGGAGACGTTAGAACAGACCGGACAGACTGTCGTGACCGTCATGCAGGACGGCACCGCAAAAGGGATGCTGGCGCTACGCGACACCCTGCGCGATGACGCAAAAGAGGCCGTGGCGGCGCTGCGTCAGCTGGGCGTGAAGGGCGTGATTCTCACCGGTGATAACCCTCGCGCGGCGGCAGCGATTGCCGGTGAGCTGGGGCTGGCGTTTAAAGCCGGATTGCTGCCTGCGGATAAGGTCAGCGCGGTGACGGAACTGAACGCTCAGGCTCCGCTGGCGATGGTCGGTGACGGGATTAACGATGCCCCGGCGATGAAAGCGTCCACCATTGGTATTGCGATGGGTAGCGGTACTGACGTGGCGCTGGAGACCGCCGACGCGGCGCTGACCCACAACCGCCTGACCGGACTGGCCCAGATGATCGATCTTGCGCGCGCAACGCGAGCCAATATCCGTCAGAACATCGGCATCGCGCTCGGGCTGAAGGGGATTTTTCTGGTGACGACCCTGCTCGGCATGACCGGACTGTGGCTGGCGGTGCTGGCGGATACCGGGGCAACGGTGCTGGTGACGGCGAACGCGCTCCGGCTGCTGCGCCGCCGGTAAAAAAACGCCCGGTGGCGCTAACGCTTACCGGGCCTAGCCGCCACCCGACTTTTTTATAAGAAATAGCTCATCGCCAGGCCTAAAAACAGCACCAGACCGACGTAGTTATTGTTCATAAACGCCTTGAAGCAGGCATCACGTTCACGCTTAGCGATCAGCTTCTGCTGATAAGCAAACAGCAGCCCCGCCACCAGCACGGACCAGTAAAACTCCCAGTTCAGCCCGTTCAGGCGGCCAATCGCCACCATCAGCGCCAATACCGCGACCTGCAGGATACCGATAATCAGCTTGTCGTGACGACCAAAGAGGATGGCGGTGGATTTGATGCCGATTTTCAGGTCATCGTCGCGGTCTACCATTGCATATTGCGTGTCGTAAGCCACCGCCCAGAGAATGTTCGCCAGGAACATCAGCCAGCAGCTGAGCGGTAAGGACTCACTAACCGCCGCAAACGCCATCGGAATCGACCAGCCAAACGCCGCGCCCAACACCACCTGAGGCAGGTGGGTATAGCGCTTCATAAACGGATAAACCCAGGCCAGGGCCAGCGCCGCAACGGAAAGCAAAATGGTCATGGTGTTCAGGGTTAACACCAGCAGGAAAGAGAGCAGAACCAGAACAATAAACAGCACGCGGGCTTCTTTCCCGGTGACCTGCCCGCTGGGTAACGGACGACCGGCAGTACGCTTAACATGACCGTCGAATTTACGATCGGCATAGTCATTCACCACGCAGCCCGCCGCGCGCATCAGCCAGACGCCGGCAACGAACACGCCCAGGATCCACAGCGGCGGCACGCCCGGCGTGGCAAGCCACAGCGCCCAGAGGGTCGGCCACAGCAGCAGCAACGCGCCAATGGGTTTATCGGTACGCATTAAGCGGTGATACGCCAACAGCTTATTCTGCGTCAGGCTCCACTCCATTTTTTCTTCCTCTTAGTACAACGGTGATGCCGGTAAAAAAAGCTCCGTCAGTATTAACGGTTTACCGCTCAGGCGAAGGCGGGAACGACGCCCCCACAGTTCAGCATCACGACCAATCTCAATAAAATCCCGGGTAAGCTCAGACGAGGTGAAAAGGTAACGCCCCAGAGGCGTTTTCCCCAGACGTTGCAGCGCCAGCTCTGGCCCGGAAAGGGTGGACTCGGGCACTACCGTCCGTCCGGCAAGCCACGGCTCGCCATCGGCACAGAGCAAAATTTCGCGCAGCCAGTAACGTGGCTCGTGCGGCAGCAGCGGCAGCTCGTTGGCGATCTCATCGCCAGAGACAAACCCTTCCTGAATCAGGGTCACCGTGACCGTTTTACCCTGCTGCTCAAAACGTTTCGTCATGGAATCTTCCAGCAGCAACCAGTCCAGCTGCTGCGGATCAAGCGCAGGTATTTGGTCGAAATAGCGCAGCGCACGCAGTTGCGTTAGCGCAGGGTGTGACATGCCAGACTCTCCGATACATAACGTAATGGCATTGTATCGCAGAAACACGGATTGAGGGGGGCCAAACGTTATTTAACGATCACG
This sequence comes from Enterobacter vonholyi, assembly GCF_008364555.1. GTDB lineage: Bacteria > Pseudomonadota > Gammaproteobacteria > Enterobacterales > Enterobacteriaceae > Enterobacter > Enterobacter vonholyi. The sequence continues at coordinate 37,258 of NZ_VTUC01000008.1, read as the reverse complement.
ATCGCAACATGGGCGCAACAGCCTGGCCGATACGAAAAAAAGTGCGCCCACTCAGGCGCACCAAACTACTAACAAATCAGCACTGTGGGGAAACGGTTACCCCTTGCCTTTTACACTGCTGATAAAGGTGGAACGGGCAGTGGTTGAACCTAAACGTTCGGCTTCATCAAGCAGCTTCAGCGCTTTATCGACATCGCCGCGCTTCACCGCCTGCTTAATGGCGTTGTTGAAGTACTCTTCGGTGTCGTTCAGTACCGGCTCGGCTTTCTTCGCCGGTGCAGGCGCTGCAGTCGCTACCGGTGCGGCTGCCGTGGCAGCGGGTGCGGTATAGGCAGGTGCAGGTGCCGCAGTGTTGCCAACGGTGACAGCAGCAGGGCCAGAGGATCCGAATAACGGACCGACCAGAATACTGGAGCTGGTGTTTGTTTGAACTTTGAGTTTTAGCGTACCGTTCGTCACGTGGCGTGCGACCGGATCAGGAATATCAGGAATAGCGTTACCCGCCCCCTGAGCATAGGATTTTGCCGGATCAATCATTTTGGTGGTGCGCTGCAGATCTTCGGGCGTAGTAAACGCGAGGATATAAATCTTTTGCTGGCCTAAAGCGGGTGTCAGTTTCAGGATGCCCTCAAGGCGGTCAGCCGACATGACGCCGGGTTTCTGATAGGTAAAATAACTGCTTGGGAAAAAAGCTGAAGGCGACATGTTTTGATCAAGCACTAACACGTTTGGTGCAAATACAGAGGGTGTTTTGTCGGCTTCACTGACAAGCGTTAACGTTAACTCACCCACATTTGCAGGGACACTCCATGCAGCAACCGGTCCTGAAATTCCCGGTACATTCAGGGTCTGTCCTGTATTCCCCAACTCGATGGTCTGGGTTTGTGCCACATTCACGGGCACCCAGTTCAGACTTTGCAGTGTGGCAGAGGGGATCGCAGGCGCAGCAGTCGTGTTCTGCGGAACGATATTGACATCAGCCAAGCTCACTGCTGGTAATGCAGCAAACATGCCCGCCGTCAGACAGAGTGCTAAGAGACTTTTTTTCATCGTTATGACCTCATTATTCGAAAGCATGGTAGCCAGGCAATAGCGCATACTTTCCGAGAAATGCGTTATGAGTTAGAGGGGCCTAAGCCCCTCTTTTAAATACATTAACGTCTAAAATTACCACCAGATTTCCATCTGAGCACCGAAGGTCCACTCGTCGCTGTCACCACGGCTGGTCGTACCGAACGGAGTTACAGTGCTGTTGCTTGCAGCAGTGGAAGAGAAGTTACCCTCAGAGTCGGTCTTCACGTAACCCCATTTCTCATCCCACTTGGCGTAGGTAGCAAACACGCGAATCGCTGGACGGGACCAGATGCTGTCACCCGCCTGCCACTGTTGTGCCAGAGTGATTTTGTATTGGTCGTTACGATCGCCGGTTTGCTGAGATTTGACGTTGTCATATCCCACTTCCAGCAAGGTGCTCATGATAGGCGTCCATTTATACATTGGACGTACGCCCACGGTGTACCAGGTGGTACCTTGATTGTTGTCACGATCGATATCCTGATACATACCGACGTACATCAGGTCCCATTTATCCGCCAGCGTGATCGCACCGTGGTCGAGGATACGGATCAGGCTGCCGTCATTATCAACAGCACCCCCACGCGCCTGACCTTTACCCTGAGAAATCATGGAGTCGGTGGCGTACTGCACCACAAACTTGTTGAAGCCTTTCATCATGCTCTGGGTGTGTTCTGCAGTGAACATCCAGCCATCTTTCGATGCACCAGGCTGCAGGTAGTAATCGTCAGGAATGTTGGTATGGCCGTAGTCAACACCCAGTTCCAGAGTACCGCCCGGGTTAATTTCCATACCGGCTAAACGCGCATCAAACACGTCGTTTGGCACTTTGTTGTTATAGGTACGCAGACCGGTATTCGGATCGCGATCGCCAAAAGCCGAGGAGCCGCCGGATTCAGAAGAACGAGTTGCTGCGAGAGAGAGTTTACCTATACCGACATCAACGTTTTCCAGACCTGCACCAGGACCAGAAATATCCCAGTAGTAGAAGTCGATCATGTGAACGTCATGACGTTGATAGAAACGCTTACCTGCCCAAATATTTGCCCCTGGCAGTGAATCAATCAGGTTTTTACCTACGACGTTAAACTCACGCACTGCTGGCGTGTTACTGTCTTCCCAGTCGTTAAGCTGAGCAGTTTTATAGGCGATGTTGGAATCGAAATAGAAGCTCTTGTCCGCTTCTTTCCACACTTCCTGGCCTAATTTAACTTCCGCATAGGTTTCACACTCGTTACCAAGACGATATTTAGAATCCGCACCGGTGGTCTGGAAACATTGTTGTTCACCACCACTCCCGGTCCAGCCGATGCCAGAACGAGCATAACCTTTAAAATCTACAGCACCCGCCTGGGCAGACAGGATGCCTGCCGCAATGGCGATTGCCAGAGGGACTTGTTTGCGCAGAGTAATCATCATTCTATCTCCTGAGATCATTGCTTTTCTTTGAACACTTCACCTGTCGGTTTCGTGTCTTCTTTTGGGATTGCTTAAACGCCTGGCTCTTTATGCAACCGACGACATGCAGTGCCATCCTCACGGAACAGATGGCAACGCTCTGGCGGCAAGCCGATAGCGAATGTGGCACCCTCTTCTACCAACACCACGTCGTTCTGGCGGTAGACCAGGTTCTGACGGATGGCGGGGATCTGGATATGAATCTGTGTTTCGTGACCAAGCTGTTCGACGACCTGAACGTCACCTTCCAGGGTCACATCAGCGATGTGGCTCGGCAGCAGATGCTCAGGACGAATACCGAGGGACATGTTTGCCCCGACCTGTACGTTGGCGCTGTCGACCGGCAGCCAGACCTGCTGGCGGTTTGGCAGCTCCACCTGTACCTGTTCAATGGCTGTCGCGGTCACTTTGACGGGCAGGAAGTTCATCTTTGGCGAGCCAATGAAGCCCGCAACAAAGCGGTCTGCCGGGTAGTGATACAGCTCCAGCGGTTTACCCACCTGCGCCACGCGACCGGCATCCAGCACCACGATTTTGTCGGCGAGGGTCATCGCTTCGACCTGATCGTGGGTGACGTAAATCATCGTGCGGCCAAGACGCTTGTGCAGACGGGAGATTTCGATACGCATCTGGACGCGCAGGGCGGCATCCAGGTTGGAAAGCGGTTCGTCGAGCAGGAAGACGCGCGGCTCGGCGACCAGGGTACGGCCAATCGCCACGCGCTGACGCTGACCGCCGGAAAGCGCTTTCGGCTTACGCTCCAACAGGTGCGCCAGCTGTAATACTTCAGCTACCTGCGTCACGCGCTGGTTAATGACCTCTTTCTTCGCGCCGGCCAGCTTCAGGCCAAAGGACATGTTCTCGGCAACGGAAAGATGGGGATAGAGTGCATAAGACTGGAACACCATGCCTACGCCACGTTCGGCAGGCGGGATGTCATTCATTCGGGTATCACCAATCAGCAGGTCGCCGCTGGTGATGGTTTCAAGACCGGCAATCATACGCAGCAGAGTAGATTTACCACAGCCTGATGGGCCAACAAACACCACGAATTCGCCTTCGTTGATGTCCAGATTGATGTCTTTCGACACCACAACGTCACCCCAGGCTTTCGTTACATTACGCAGCTGTACGCTCGCCATGCCCTTCTCCCTTCGTTACAACCTGTCACCGACAGAAACATTCAAGATAAGTTCACTATGGGGTATCCATTACTTTCCCGAATCCTCCACCCCCCGCCTTTTTTATGGGGGAGGAGGCGGGAGGATGAGAGAGCAGGCTCTGCGACCGCCGTGGGAGGGCTGAGGCAAAATTCGTGAAGCCGCCTGCAAAATTCGGTGGGTTTTTATGTGCGCCAGCACTCATAACTTAAATTTATGCAACGGAGATCACACAAACGGGGGGTGGGGCGTAGGGGTTGGGAGGATGGAAAGAGGATGTCAAATAAGGAGACTGAGACACGTTGAACCACTGAAGTCATACCATGAGACATCACCAAAAAGGATGGCAGCTATGAATATCAAGACTGGCGCACGCGTTTTCGCATTGTCCGCCCTCGCAGCAATGATGATTTCCGCACCGGCGCTCGCCAAAATTGAAGAAGGCAAACTGGTTATCTGGATTAACGGCGACAAAGGCTATAACGGCCTGGCCGAAGTGGGCAAAAAATTCGAGAAAGACACCGGCATCAAAGTTACCGTAGAACACCCGGACAAACTGGAAGAGAAATTCCCGCAGGTTGCGGCAACCGGCGACGGCCCGGACATCATCTTCTGGGCGCATGACCGTTTCGGTGGTTACGCGCAGTCTGGCCTGCTGGCTGAAGTCACCCCGGACAAAGCTTTCCAGGACAAACTGTTCCCGTTCACCTGGGACGCTGTTCGCTATAACGGCAAGCTGATCGCTTATCCTGTCGCGGTTGAAGCCCTGTCTCTGATTTATAACAAAGACCTGGTACCTAACCCGCCGAAAACCTGGGAAGAGATCCCGAAACTGGATAAAGAGCTGAAGGCGAAAGGTAAATCCGCCCTGATGTTCAACCTGCAAGAGCCGTACTTCACCTGGCCGCTGATTGCTGCCGACGGCGGTTACGCGTTCAAGTTTGAAAACGGTAAGTATGACGTGAAAGACGTGGGCGTCGACAGCGCGGGCGCGAAAGCGGGCCTGACCTTCCTGGTTGACCTTATCAAGAACAAACACATGAACGCTGATACCGATTACTCCATCGCGGAAGCGGCGTTCAACAAAGGCGAAACCGCGATGACCATCAACGGTCCGTGGGCCTGGACCAACATCGACAAGAGCAAAATCAACTACGGCGTGACGCTGCTGCCAACCTTCAAAGGCAAGCCGTCTAAACCGTTCGTTGGCGTGCTGAGCGCGGGTATCAACGCTGCCAGCCCGAACAAAGAGCTGGCGAAAGAGTTCCTGGAAAACTACCTGCTGACCGATCAGGGTCTGGATGAAGTGAACAAGGACAAACCGCTGGGCGCCGTTGCGCTGAAATCCTTCCAGGATCAGCTGGCGAAAGACCCACGTATCGCGGCTACCATGGATAACGCCCAGAAAGGCGAAATCATGCCGAACATCCCACAGATGGCTGCGTTCTGGTACGCCACCCGTACCGCGGTCATCAACGCTGCAAGCGGTCGCCAGACCGTTGATGCCGCGCTGAAAGATGCTCAGGGTCGTATTACTAAGTAATGACGTAGTCCCCTCTCCCTTTGGGAGAGGGTTAGGGTGAGGGTTGTCGCTATTCGCACGCCCTCACCCCGGCCCTCTCCCCCAGGAGAGGGAGAAAAGATCAAACGTTGTAGAGGAAAAACCCCATGGATGTCATTAAAAAGAAACGCTGGTGGCAAAGCGACGCGCTGAAGTGGTCAGCGATAGGTCTGCTGTGTCTGCTGGTGGGTTACCTTGTTGTTTTAATGTACGTACAAGGGGAATATCTGTTCGCCATCATGACGCTGATTTTAAGCTCTGCTGGCCTGTATATTTTCGCCAACCGTAAAGCCTATGCCTGGCGCTATGTCTACCCGGGCGTGGCCGGGATGGGGCTGTTTGTCCTGTTCCCGCTGATTTGTACCATCGCCATTGCGTTTACCAACTACAGCAGCACCAACCAGCTTGCGCAGGAACGCGCCCAGCAGGTCCTGCTGGATCGCTCATATCAGGCAGGCAAGACCTTTAACTTCGGCCTCTATCCTGCTGGGAACGAGTGGAAGTTAGCGCTTACTGACGAAGCAAGCGGCAAATACTACGTTTCCGACGCGTTCAAATTTGGCGGCGAGCAGAAGCTGGCCTTAAAAGAGGCCCAAGCCCTGCCGGAAGGTGAACGTGCCAACCTGCGCGTCATTACCCAGAACCGCCAGGCGCTGACCCAGCTCACCGCCGTGCTGCCAGATGAAAGCAAGGTGACCATGAGCTCGCTGCGCCAGTTCTCCGGCACGCAGCCGCTGTATACCCTGGCGGACGACGGCACGCTGACCAACAACCAGAGCGGCGTGAAGTACCGTCCGAATAACGACATTGGTTTCTATCAGTCCATTACTGCCGACGGCAAATGGGGTGATGACAAGCTCAGCCCGGGCTACACAGTCACCATCGGCTGGGACAACTTTACCCGCGTGTTTACCGACGAAGGCATTCAGAAACCCTTCTTCGCCATCTTTGTCTGGACGGTGGTCTTCTCGGCGCTGACGGTGATACTGACCGTTGCCGTGGGCATGGTTCTGGCCTGTCTGGTCCAGTGGGAATCCCTGAAGGGCAAAGCAATCTACCGCGTGCTGCTGATTCTGCCGTATGCCGTGCCGTCGTTTATCTCGATTCTGATTTTCAAAGGGCTGTTTAACCAGAGCTTCGGTGAAATCAACATGATGCTGAGCGCCCTGTTCGGCATCAAACCGGCCTGGTTCAGCGACCCAACCACCGCCCGCTCGATGATCATCATCGTGAATACCTGGCTGGGCTATCCGTACATGATGATCCTGTGCATGGGGCTGCTGAAGGCCATCCCGGATGACCTGTACGAAGCTTCGGCGATGGACGGTGCGGGTCCGTTCCAGAACTTCTTTAAGATTACGCTGCCGCTGCTCATCAAGCCGCTCACCCCGCTGATGATTGCCAGCTTCGCCTTTAACTTTAACAACTTCGTGCTGATTCAGCTGTTGACCAACGGCGGCCCGGACCGCCTCGGCACTACGACGCCGGCAGGCTATACCGACCTGCTCGTGAGCTACACCTACCGTATCGCCTTCGAAGGCGGCGGCGGCCAGGACTTCGGTCTGGCGGCAGCGATTGCCACCCTGATCTTCCTGCTGGTAGGCGCCCTGGCGATTGTGAACCTGAAAGCCACACGTATGAAATTCGACTAAGGAGGGCATCGATCATGGCAATGGTACAACCCAAATCTCAGAAACTGCGCCTCCTGGCGACGCACTTAGGCCTGCTGATTTTCATCGCGGCGATCATGTTCCCGCTGCTGATGGTTATCGCCATCTCCCTGCGTTCGGGTAACTTCGCGACAGGAAGCCTGATCCCGGACGAAATCTCCTGGGAGCACTGGAAGCTCGCGCTGGGCTTTAGCGTGGAACACGCGGATGGCCGCGTCACGCCGCCGCCGTTCCCGGTGCTGCTGTGGCTGTGGAACTCGGTGAAAATCGCAGGCATTACCGCCATTGGTATCGTGGCGCTGTCCACCACCTGCGCCTACGCCTTTGCCCGTATGCGTTTCCCGGGCAAAGCGACGCTGCTGAAAGGGATGCTGATTTTCCAGATGTTCCCGGCGGTGCTGTCGCTGGTGGCGCTGTATGCCCTGTTTGACCGCCTGGGCCAGTACGTCCCGTTTATCGGCCTGAACACCCACGGCGGCGTGATCTTCGCCTACCTTGGCGGTATCGCACTGCATGTGTGGACCATTAAAGGCTATTTCGAAACCATCGACGGCTCGCTGGAGGAAGCGGCCGCGCTGGATGGGGCTACCCCGTGGCAGGCGTTCCGCCTGGTGCTGCTGCCACTGTCGGTGCCGATTCTGGCGGTGGTGTTTATCCTGTCGTTTATCGCTGCGATCACTGAAGTACCGGTTGCCTCACTGTTACTGCGTGATGTGAACAGCTACACCCTGGCCGTGGGTATGCAGCAATACCTCAACCCGCAAAACTACCTGTGGGGCGACTTTGCCGCGGCGGCCGTACTTTCCGCCATCCCGATTACCGTGGTGTTCCTGCTGGCGCAGCGCTGGCTGGTGAACGGCCTGACGGCGGGCGGTGTGAAAGGTTAAGTTTCATTTTGTTATGCCACTGCAACCCTCAACTTTAGACGTATTGTATTGACCCAACTTGTGACTGTTGTTAGGCGCTCTTCGGAGCGCCATTTTTTTATTCCCGTTTCAGCCGCTTCGAATTGCACAGCCAGAGGGTGATCACCAGCAGCAGGATCGCCGCCGAGTAGATCAGCACGTCGAGCGGGGATTTATGATCGACGATGATCAGCCGCACAATGGCGGTGATCCCAATGTAGACAAAATAACGTAGCGGGAAGTGAAAGCCGGACTGAAAATACTTCACAATCAGGGCGATAAATTCAAAGTAGAGAAAGTAGACCACCAGGCCTTCCACCAGCGCATATTTGCTGGTTTGTTCAGGGGCAAACAGCACATCCGCCAGATGCACCGTCTCTTTGCCGAGAAAGACGACCAGTATCAGGCCAAGGCTCAACAGACCGAGGTTCAGCACGGTCTGGAGGATAGTTGAGATAAACTCAACGCGCGGGCGAGTCAGGGATGTCATACAGCACCTCATTCTCCAGGGCGAGGTTTCTGTATAACGCAAAAATGTGACGGGGATCTATATTTTTTAATTATGTTTTATGTACGGAGGTAACCGATGGATCGTAAACCAACCGGGGTTCGCAACGTGACCTGCGGCGACAATGTGACCGTATATGAACCTACTAATCTTTACGACTGCGTGCTGGGCAACGGCGTATTCGTCGGCCCGTTTGTTGAAATCCAGGGCAATACGTACATAGGCGACGACAGCAAGATTCAGTCGCACACCTTCATTTGCGAGTACGTCACCGTCGGCGAACGCTGTTTTATTGGCCATGGGGTGATGTTTGCCAACGATATGTTCCGCGAAGGCAAACCCAATGCTGACCGGAACAGCTGGGGACGCATTACCGTGGGGAATGACGTATCAATAGGCAGCGGTGCCACCATCCTGGCGGTCTCCATCTGCGACGGGGCGGTGATTGGAGCAGGAAGCGTGGTAACAAAATCGATCGTCGAGAAAGGTGTCTATGCCGGTAACCCTGCGAGGCTGCTGCGCCGCTTGTGACTTCCCGGTGGCGCTGCGCTTACCGGGCCTACGAAATCGTAGGCCGGGAAAACGCAGCGCCGCGCGGCGTGAAGCATCAGCGGAAGTTAATGTTCTTATCGCTGGTCATGTCGTACAGCTGGAACTTACGTCCAAGCTGCTGGCCGCCGTCGCGCGTCAGCGGCGTCCAGCCAACCGCTGCACGGCTGCGGGTTGGGCCTGACGAGAATAGATCCAGCGGAATCGACACATAGACTCCCTTGGTGAAGTCCCCTTCCCCGTATTCGTCCGGCGAGACGTTGGTAATGGTGGCGTAGCCGCCCACCACGACGCCGCTATCGAAGTGTTTGGAGATGTCCAGCGTACCGCCCTTATCGCCCGCCAGGTACTGGCCTACGCTGGCTTTCACCAGCACGTCAGGCGCGAACGACGGCGTCCAGTAGGCGGTCAGGTGTCCGGTTTTGACGCTGTAGTCGGTGAACTTCATCATGTCCTGCGCGCTGCGCCAGTCACGCTGTTTAACATAGTTAGCATCAATCCCGAACGCCCAGTTGCTGTCGACAGGACGATAAAGCACTTCCGCCCCCGCGCCGCCGTACATGGTTTCCAGATATCCACCGTACACCTGGCCGTAGAAGCCGTTGCCGAAGTACTGGAAGTAGTTGGCCTGCAGGTTGTTCACGTAAGCATCGTTCTGCACGTACTCACGCACGCGGGTACGCACGCGCGGCAGCGACGAGTCTTTTGGCGGGTTGGTGTAGTTGAACTTGTCGTAGTTGTTGGCGATGTTGCCGAACAGGCTGCCGGTGGTCAGCAGATGGTCGGTCAGCCACAGATCCGCCGTCGCCATGACGCCCAGCTGATACATGTAGAAGTTTTCCGGCCCACCGACGGACTGGTTCAGCACCGGATCGATATGGAAATCGAAGCGCGACTTGTCGATATACCAGCCCTGCTCTGTGGTTTCTGGCACGATCGGCTCAACGCGTTTTTGCACCAGCTCGGTTTCATGTCCGAGCGGCTCGCCTTCCAGGTGGCGCTTAAGGCTGGCAACATCCGTTTCCGTCGTCACCTGCGGCAGGTTGAGACGATTCTCCGTCACGCGGATCGTGCGGATCCCCTCTGGCAGATCGTTCATGATGATCCGGTTGGCGCGCTCGATCCCTTCCCGCGAGTCGCGGTATTTCACCTGCTCGCCGGTGACGTAAAGCGTATCGCCTTTCACCTGAATTTTCGGATCCGCCAGGCCGGCATTGTATTTCAGCAGCGTAAGCTGGTTTGCCACCACGGAGTGCTGCAGAATCGCATCCTGCGGTTCCGGCTGGTATGCAGGCCGCGCGTTATCATTGTAGTGTGGCCGCATGTCGTTAAAGTTAGTGCGCAGCGTGAAGCCGAACATCACCGTATTGCCGCGCTCGTAGCTGAGGTTAACGTCGGCCCAGTCGGTGACGCGATAAATTGCGCCGACGTTAAACTTGCTCTTCTGCTCAATCTTCCCGGCGAAGTCCTGCGAGTAATCATTCCCCTCGTACTCCAGCTTCAGGCGTAACGGCTGCCATGGGGTTTGATACTCCACACCGCCAAACAGCGATGCCGGACCGTGGAACATCTGGTCCCCGTTGATGGAGCCCGCTTTCTTATAGCTGTTATCGCGGTAGCAGTATTTATCGCTGTAGGAGCAAAACGGGTTTTTCACGTTTCCGCTGGTGCCGAGATAGCCCCATCCCAGGCCAAGCGAGAAGTCGAACGGCCCCCAGGCCTTGCTGCCCACGATGTATTCCGCATCAAACAGGCCGGTACCGCCGATATCTTTGGCGCCCACGGAGACCTGCGGCATCCAGTAGCTCTCTTCCCACAGGCGCAGCTTGACGTCGAAGGCTTTATCTTTGTAGGTCTGATCGCCTGAGAACGCCTCGACGCTGCTGTATTGTTTCGTCCGCACGTCGGTATAGCGCAGCGTGGTTTCAAGCCACGGAAACAGCTGCACTGACCCCGAGTAGTAGCGATACTGGTCGTTATCACGGTAGTTAAGGCTAATTTCCCCTTCTCGCGCCATACGCGCGGTGGGCGTTTGCAGTAAACCGACGCCGCCGAAGTCTGACTGAGACGGGCCAATGGGTGCCGGATACGTTTCTGCATGGCAGGCGGCACTCACGCAGAGCGCCAGCATGCTGTAGAGATAGGTTCTTTTCATTATTCCGGTATCCGCTGAATCAGGGAGTGAAGGATATCGGCGTTAAGCCCGTCATACGCCTTCGTCCAGAAATGGTCGGCAAAACCGACAAAAATAATGCTGCCCGGCATGGGTTCGATATGACGTTTATTCCAGTAAGCAACGGGGGCTTTTTGCGTGTGGCCGTCGGGGTAAATCACCCAGGCGTAGCTGTTATCCGCGCCGCTCAGCCGACTCTGCTCGTCGAGATAACTCGCCACGTCACGACCGGGGGTAAAGGGCTTGTTACCCGGGCTGCTGATAAGCCCCATCACGGTCACCGTCGTCGGCTTCGCCGGAAGCCAGAGCGTATAGTCCCCTTCCAGGGCCGGGTTGCCGTTTTCCGTGACCCGCACGTCATCCGGGTCAAGATTGACGTTCTGTCGGCCCGTCACCTTCAGCGCCTGCAGCTGCTGGCGAACGCTATTAATCGCCGCCGCGTCGTCGCCGTCTTCCTGCTCCGCTAATCCCGTTAGCCTGGCAAGGAGCGCCTTGTGCTGTTGTTCCGCTTCAGCTGTCTTCTGACGTTCAGCGATGACTGCCCCCGGCCACCAGCTGTTGGCGAGCCTTGGCTGTCCGACGAGATCGAGAAGATGCTCGGCGTGGGTTAAGGTTTTGGGTTTTTCACTGTCCGGCGTGTAGACCTTTACCGTACCCGCGGACCATGCCAGCGGCGCGGCAAAACTGGCGATAAGCGCAGCGTGAATGAGCGTTTTCATGATTTCGCCGCCTTGATCAGGGTGGTTTTGACCGGGAAGAATCCGGCACCAAGATACTGTAATGACTGGCGGATCTGCCCTTCCTCGTCAATCCAGAAGCGGTTGTGCCAGGTGGCCCGATCGGTAGTGACCTCTTCATCCAGCACGCGAACCTGCGTTTCGTCGCTGCCGACCTTCACGCTGTCGGTGCCGTCCCAGCGGAAGGTCGAGCGTGCCGTGGCGTAACGCACCTGCTTGTGTTCAGTCCAGCCCATCGTGCGCGTCCAGCCTGCGCCGTCGACGATCTGGTTCGGCTTGATCAGCGGGTCGTCGGCGAGATTATTCACCTCCAGCAGGTTGTCGCCGCCCAGCAGGGTTTTCACGATACGGCCATGCTGCGTCACGATGGTGGCCTGATCCTGCGTCACCCATTTCTGCTGCCCGTTTTCATCGAAAGCGAGCACCACAAACAGCTGCGGGCCATCGTTAAGCTGCATGTACTGACTGGCATAAGGCATGTTCTGAAGTTCGTCATCGGTCAGATGCACGCCCGGCGTGCCGAACATGCTTTCCCACAGTGAATTTCCCAGCCCTTTAGTGGTGGCCGAGCACGCCTGCAGCAGCAGGCAAATCAGAATGATTGCAGGTCGCTTCACGACTCTTCTCCGAAGGGGCGAAATAACCACACCGAAGTGTGGTTATGATTAAAACACCCGCTATTACTGGGTGCTGGTTGTCGTGGTGGTCGTGGTTCCGGTGTTGGAGCCATCACCGCCACCGGTTGCCGCCAGCGCGACACCCACGGCTGAACTTACGGTGCTGGCGCTGGCTGCGGTAGAACTTCCCGCAGACGCAGACGTCGCAGCCGACCCTGCCGCTTCCCCGACCTGAACCGGAGCTGCATAAACAGATGTCGCCGCAAGCGCAGATATGGCAAAAATGCCATACAGTACTTTCTTCATAACAATTTCCCTTCAATGAATGAATGGAGATTTGCCCGAAAAGAATTTCAGGCGGAATCGAGTATACACAACTCATGCCGTGGGTTTGCCGTAAGGGGAAATAGGGGGCGGGTTTTCGGAATAATGGTTAAAATGGAAATGAAGGACAAACCCAAAAAATATAAAACAAATACAAATCAAATTCTTATAATATATTTACATTATCTTATTTCTGCGTATTTTCTTAAAATAAACCGCAGCAATTAACGGGTTAAGCGTCTTTTTCGGATTAAACTCAGATCCAGAATTTGAGTTAACTAACAGACATCAGGAATTATCCGATAAAAAAATGCCGGCATTAAGCCGGCACGTTTTCATGTCGTTTTAATTACGCACGCCATGCTTTATAACGGTTGATCAAACCATTTGTCGAGCTGTCATGGCTGGTAATCGCTTTATCGTCACCCAGCTCTGGCAGAATACGGTTTGCCAGCTGTTTGCCCAGCTCAACGCCCCACTGGTCAAAGGTGAAGATGTTCAGGATCGCGCCCTGCGTGAAGATTTTGTGCTCGTACAGGGCAATCAGCGCGCCCAGGCTGAACGGCGTGATTTCGCGCAGCAGGATGGAGTTGGTTGGACGGTTGCCTTCGAACACCTTGAACGGCACCACGTGGTCCAGCGTTGCCGGATCTTTACCCTGGTCGCGGTATTCCTGCTCTACCACCTCGCGGGATTTACCGAACGCCAGCGCTTCGGTCTGGGCGAAGAAGTTGGACAGCAGCTTCGGATGGTGGTCGGACAACGGGTTATGGGTGATAGCCGGGGCGATGAAATCGCACGGTACCATTTTGGTGCCCTGGTGAATCAGCTGGTAGAAAGCATGCTGACCGTTAGTGCCCGGCTCGCCCCAGATAATTGGGCCAGTCTGGTAGTCCACCGCGTTGCCGTTACGGTCAACGTACTTACCGTTGGATTCCATGTTGCCCTGCTGGAAGTAAGCCGCAAAGCGGTGCATGTACTGGTCGTACGGCAGGATCGCTTCGGTTTCAGCGCCGAAGAAGTTGTTGTACCAGATCCCGATCAGCGCCAGCAGCACCGGCAGGTTTTTCTCAGGCGCGGTGGTGGAGAAGTGTTTGTCCATCGCGTGCGCGCCGGAGAGCAGCTCAACGAAGTTGTCGAAGCCCACGGACAGGATGATGGACAGCCCAATCGCTGACCACAGGGAGTAGCGGCCGCCAACCCAGTCCCAGAACTCGAACATGTTCGCGGTGTCGATACCGAACTCGCTGACGGCTTTACCGTTGGTAGAAAGCGCCGCGAAGTGTTTCGCCACGTGCTTGTTGTCGCCAGCGGTTTTCAGGAACCAGTCTCGCGCGCTGTGGGCGTTGGTCATGGTTTCCTGAGTGGTAAAGGTTTTAGACGCAACCAGGAACAGGGTGGTTTCCGGGTTCACGTTTTTCAGCACTTCGGCGATGTGAGTACCATCGACGTTAGACACAAAGTGCATGTTGAGGTGGTTTTTATACGGACGCAGCGCTTCGGTCACCATGAACGGGCCGAGGTCAGAACCGCCGATACCGATGTTAACCACGTCGGTGATCGGTTTGCCGGTGTAGCCTTTCCAGCTACCGGAGATAATCGCTTCGGAGAACGCTTTCATCTTTTCGAGCACCGCGTTCACTTCCGGCATGACGTCTTTGCCGTCAACGATGATTGGCGTATTGCTACGGTTACGCAGGGCCACGTGCAGCACGGCACGGTCTTCGGTGCGGTTGATCTTCTCGCCGGAGAACATGGATTTGATGGCGTCTGCAAGCTCAGTCTCTTTTGCCAGATCCTGCAGTTTTGCCAGCGTCTCTTCGGTAATGCGGTTTTTAGAAAAATCCACCAGCATCAGGTCGTCGAAGGTCGCGGAGAACTTGTTGAAACGATCGGCATCTTTCGCGAAAAGATCCGCGATGGTGACGTCTTTCATTTCATCATAATGTTTCTGGAGTGCCTGCCAGGCAGCGGTCTGCGTTGGGTTGATGTTTTTCATTAGCAATACTCTTCTGATTTGAGAATTGTGACTGCGGTCGATTGTAGCGCCTGCAAATAAAAATTGTGATGGTTTTTATGCCATTGCCCTGGCCTGCATCAAACACAGGTGAAAAGACCCGAAAAGTATAGCTGCTGAAGCGCCCTCCCGGAGCGGAGAAATGTCGGTCAAAATGCCCTAAAACGGAGCATAAAATCTGGCCCTGTTATAAGTCCTGTTTCTCAGGGGTACCCCCCCATAAAAAATCCGCATAATCCCAGCATTGACAGGACCTCCCCCGCATTTTATTTATAGGGCCGTATTTTGCGCCTGCACCTGTTTTCGTTTCACTCTTGTGCCAAGGTCGCTTATTCATTCCCTGACACGAGGTTGTTATGACGAGTTTTGTGGTCGCCAAATTTGGCGGCACCAGTGTGGCCGATTACGATGCCATGAACCGCAGCGCCGATGTGGTGCTGGCCGATCCGAATACCCGCCTGGTGGTGCTGTCTGCCTCCGCCGGCGTGACGAACCTGCTGGTTTCTCTGTCTGAAGGACTGGAAGCGACAGAACGTTTCGTGAAGCTGGATGCACTGCGCAAAATTCAGTTCGACATTCTTGAACGTCTGCAGAACCCTAACGTCATCCGCGAGGAAGTGGAACGTCTGCTGGAAAATATCACTACCCTGGCAGAAGCGGCTTCTCTGGCAACCTCCACCGCCCTGACCGACGAGCTGGTCAGCCACGGTGAGCTGATGTCCACCCTGCTGTTTGTTGAAATCATGCGCGAGCGTAACGTTCAGGCGCAGTGGTTTGACGTGCGCAAAATCATGCGTACCAGCGACCGCTTTGGCCGCGCCGAGCCGGACGTTGAGGCGCTGGCGGAACTGACCAATCAGCAGCTGGCCCCGCGTCTGGCAGACGGCATCGTGGTCACCCAGGGTTTTATCGGCAGCGAAGCGAAGGGCCGCACCACCACGCTTGGCCGTGGCGGCAGCGACTACACCGCAGCGCTACTGGGCGAGGCCCTGCATGCCACGCGCGTGGATATCTGGACTGACGTTCCGGGCATTTACACCACCGACCCGCGCGTCGTTTCCGCGGCGAAACGTATTGATGTGATCGCCTTTGAAGAAGCGGCGGAAATGGCCACCTTCGGCGCGAAAGTGCTGCACCCGGCCACGCTGCTGCCTGCCGTACGCAGCGATATCCCGGTCTTCGTCGGCTCCAGTAAAGATCCAAAAGCGGGCGGCACGCTGGTCTGCAAGAAAACGGAAAACCCGCCGCTGTTCCGCGCCCTGGCCCTGCGCCGTCGCCAGACGCTGGTGACCCTCCACAGCCACAATATGCTGCACTCCCGAGGTTTCCTGGCGGAAGTGTTTGGCATTCTGGCACGCCACAATATCTCCGTGGATCTGATCACCACCTCGGAAGTGAGCATTGCGCTGACGCTGGACACCACCGGTTCAACCTCAACCGGTGATACCCTGCTGACGCAGTCGCTGCTGATTGAGCTGTCTGAGCTGTGCCGCGTGGAAGTGGAAGAAGACCTGGCGCTGGTTGCCATCATCGGCAACAAGCTGTCGCGCGCCTGCGGCGTGGGCAAAGAGGTATTTGGCGTGCTCGACCCGTTCAACATCCGCATGATTTGCTACGGTGCGTCCAGCTATAACCTCTGCTTCCTGGTGCCAGCCGATCAGGCCGAGCAGGTCGTGCAGAAACTTCATCAGAATTTGTTTGAATAAGCGCAAGAGTGGCCCGGGCGTTTTCACTACCGGGCCATTCTTTAGCTTTTCATTACTGTTCTCATCAGCAGCGAATCCAGATCTTTTAAATTTCCTTCTCTGCTGTCGGGTAGTACCGGCGGCACTTCTCCTCTCACCAGCTCACTTTGCAAAAAAGCGTGGAGTAAGGGCCGTTTAGGACCATATTCCGCTTCACCTGCGCGCTGTTTTATTTCCAGTAATGCATCGATTTCCGCACGTAACGGCGCGCACAGTTCGCTCCCGGCAAGCAGTTCGGCAAAACGCATCGGTGGAACGTCTTTCCCCGCTTCTACCCACCGCGCCGCCAGCAAAGGGCGCAGAACATAAAAGTACTTTTTCAGCCGAACCGTTTCCCCCTGTAAATATCCACGGAAGTTTTTTCGGGACATTGAGTAGTAATGCCAGCGGGCGCGCAATGGCGAAAACCACGCAGGTATCAGCGCACGCAACTCGGCCACTACCGTCTCATCCTCCTGATAAACAACAGGGGAATCTAGCCACTCGATAAGCGTCGGGTTTGCCCCCTTCAGCAGGCCCAGTGCCTTGCGCCATTCCCAGCCACAAACGTCCAGTTCATCATCTATCGGCAGCTCGATCACATCCCGCTGGGATTCGACGCGCAGATACCATTCTGGGTGGTGAACGTACAAAAACCGCACATCATAATCGCTATCCGGTGAGGCAAATCCCCATCCCCGGCTGCCCGATTCACAGGCGTAGAGCACGCGCACGTTATAGCGCTGCTCTATATCGCGAAGTTGCGCGCAGACACGTGCGCGCATCGCGCTATCAACATCGTTGTTGCTCATTTTTTTATCCTTTTACACACACTACCTGACGCAGGGTGTGAACGATCTCCACCAGCGACGATTGCGCGGCCATCACGGCGTCAATGTCTTTATAGGCCATCGGCGTTTCATCGATCACCTCATTGTCTTTGCGACACTCTACGTGAGAGGTCGCCTGAATATGGTCGCTGAGGGTATAGCGTTTTTTTGCCGCCGTTCGGCTCATCACTCGCCCGGCGCCGTGGCTGCAGGAACAGAAGCTTTGCTCGTTGCCGAGGCCACGCACGATGAAGCTCTTTGCGCCCATTGAGCCCGGAATAATCCCCATCTGCCCTTTCTGCGCCGACACCGCACCTTTGCGCGTGATCAGTACCTCTTCCCCAAAGTGATGCTCTTTCTGCACATAGTTGTGATGGCAGTTAACCGCCTCCTGCTGCGTAATAAAGGGCTTTGTCACTTCGCGAGAGAGCGCCGCCAGCACGCGCGACATCATCACTTCCCGATTGTGGCGGGCAAAATCCTGCGCCCACTCCACCGCCTCAATGTAGTCCTCATAGTGACGACTCCCCTCCTGAAAATAGGCCAGATTTTTATCCGGCAGATGTCCCAGGTGATGCTGCATATCCTGCTGTGCCAGGGCGATAAACACATTACCGATGGCGTTTCCTACGCCGCGCGAGCCGCTGTGCAACATCACCCAGACGCGCTGCTGCTCATCGAGGCAAATTTCAATAAAGTGGTTTCCGGTACCCAGCGTGCCCAGATGCTGGTAGTTGTTGGTTTTCCGCAACTGCGGGTATTTATCCGTGAGTTGTTTAAAACGTGGGGCCAACACCAACCAGCGATCGTCCACTTCTTTCGGTGGCGTTTCCCACGCGCCTTTATCCCGTCGAGAACGCATATTGGTTCTCCCATGCGGTACTGCCTGTTCAATGGCGCTACGTAAACCGCTGAGATTATCCGGCAAATCACCGGCCACCAGCGACGTGCGAACGGCAATCATCCCGCAGCCAATATCCACGCCAACCGCCGCAGGAATAATTGCCCCTTTGGTCGGAATCACGCTGCCGATGGTTGAGCCTTTACCGAGATGAACGTCGGGCATCACCGCAAGGTGTTTGAAAATAAACGGCATCTTTGCAGTATTCAGTAACTGCGCCTGTGCCTCTGGCTCCACGGGAACGCCGTGAGTCCACATTTTGATCGGGGCGCCGTTTGACGCCGTCAGTAATTCAAAATCATTCTGTTGCATTGCGTTATCCTTTCAGGTTAACAAGGCCGTGTAATACCTGGTCCAGGCCACCAAATACTGAAATTTTGTCGATACGCTCCGCGACCCTTTCCAGGGTTTCCAGCTCTTTTAAACGCAGCGCCACCGGGTTGTTCTCCATCACCTTTGCGGTGTTTAACAGCGATCGTGTCGCCGCCGTTTCTTCACGTCGGCGAATAACATTCGCCTGGGCCGATTTTTCGGCCTCTACCAGACGGGATAAAATCGTTTTCATATCACCAGGTAAAACAATATCTTTTACCCCAAGCGACGCAATTTCCATTCCAAAGGATGACAGGCGGCCTTGCACCTGTTTGCTGACCACCTCATCAATGATCTGCTTATCTTCCAGTAACTCATCGAGCGTGCGGGTGCCGACCGCCTCACGCAGTGCGAACTGGAGTTCGCGGTACAAATGTTCCAGCGGTTTCGTAAGCTGTCCGCAGGCCTGCAGCACGTCGCTGTAGCGCCAGTTAGCCGCCAGGTTCAGGCGCAGGTTAACTTTGTCCTTCGTCAGGATCTCCTGCCCGCTCACTTCCACCACCTGAAGGCGCGTATCCACTACCTCTGCCTCAACCAGATGGTTAATTTTCCAGTAAGCCGTCAGTCCCGGCGGTAACAGTGCCTGAATTTCTCCGTCGATTTTCACCACCCCGACGTGCCAGGCAGGTACCTGTACGACCAGCATCGCGTCGCGCCCCTTTAGCGCGCCATTACGACGCGGTTGCAGAGCAGCATTCATCACGTCCACCGGCACCCGCACGTCGCGGGTATCGATTCTTTGCAGGGTCAACGCCGCATCCTGCTGCCAGTACAGACGACGAGTCGAAGGCGGCACAATTTCCTGCAATACGCCGTTGTTCGATAACACCCCGATTTCATCTGCAGTAAGGTCAACCGCCAGGCAGTAACGTACCACCCAGTCAGGCTGAAAGCGGCGCAGATAATCCGCCAGCGCACCCGGCACCTCGCTGCCATCCTGGCTCACCACCAGCACGTCGTCAGTATTGAACCAACCCAGACGGTGTTCACCCGCCTCCAGTACCCGGTAATAATCGCCAGTTTTTGCTACCAGTCCTAACTGACCTTTTTTTATCGTGATTTTTTTAGCCATTTTATATTCCTTAAAGTCAGGCGCGGGTGCAGGCACGAAATCACAGGGGAATGCCTTTTCGCCTGCGATCCGGCGCCATTACCGGCGACCTTCATTGGGATTGCTGACTGCGCAATACCCGTTTTTACTTTGATGTTTACAACCAGTTTTCATTGGGAGAATGAATCGGGAATCGAACCCTTCTATCTGTCATTGTTTGACGGAACGCCCCCGGAAAACAGCCTTGCCGTTCCTGGTGCGCCGACGGGGCCTTAACCCCCAGTGTGCTCAACGTCGTGACGTTATCTGTATTGCCAGAAGCGTGCCAAAAACAAAAATCGCTGTTTTATTTTTTTATTTTATTGATAATCAATGAGTTTTATTTATCGCGCTTTTCATGCATTGCCGTTCGGCTCAACATTTCTTATCCTGCTATATCGACAATTATCTTTCTGGATAAACATGAAGAAGCGGAAGGTGGTGATCGGGGTGCTTGGCACCGTGATGGATAAACGAGGAAAGCGGGCTAATCGCTTTCGCAAATGGCGACCGACCGTCGGGCTGTGCCAACAGCCGGATTTCCCGGTCGACAGGCTGGAGCTACTACATCAACCGCGAGATCTCGGCATGGCTCAGCAACTGGCGGAAGATATTGTGCTGGTTTCCCCCCACACCGAGGTGCGTCCCAGCACGGTAATCATTGAAGACCCGTGGGATTTCGAAGAGGTTTATGCCGCGTTTCTCGATTTCGCCACCCAGTACACTTTTGATACCGATCGCGAAGAGTATTTCGTCCACATCACCACCGGCACGCATGTGGCGCAGATCTGTTGGTTCCTGCTGACGGAAGCCCGCTATCTTCCCGCCAGCCTTTTGCAGACTGGCCCTGCCAGAAAAGAAGCCTCTGCTGAGGAGACTGCAGCCGGAACTTACTCAATTATCGATCTGGATTTAAGCCGCTACACGACCCTTACCAACCGTTTTCAGCGCGAGCAGCAGCAGTCAATCTCATTTCTGAAAGCGGGTATTGAGACGCGAAATGCCACCTTTAACAGTCTGATCGACAAGATTGAACGCGTGGCGCTACGTTCAACAGCCCCGATCCTGCTGACCGGCCCCACCGGCGCGGGCAAGTCGTTCCTTGCGAACCGCATTTATCAGCTTAAGCAGTCACGCCATCAGGTTTCCGGCAAACTGGTTTCCGTCAACTGCGCGACCCTGCGCGGTGATAACGCCATGTCCACGCTGTTCGGCCATGTGAAAGGGGCCTTTACCGGCGCACTGTCGGCGCGCAGCGGCCTGCTGCGTGAAGCCGATGGCGGTGTCCTTTTCCTCGACGAGATTGCCGAACTAGGCCTGGATGAACAGGCGATGCTGCTCAAAGCCATTGAAGAGAAAACTTTTTTCCCGTTTGGCTCCGATAAAGAAGTTCACAGCGATTTTCAACTTATCGCCGGAACCCACCGTGATATGCGCCAGTGGGTGGCAGAAGGACGTTTTCGTGAAGATCTCTATGCCCGTATTAATATGTGGAGCTTTGCCTTACCCGGCCTTGCCCAACGGAAAGAAGACATCACGCCGAATGTTGACTACGAACTTCAACGTTTCTCTCGCGAAAGCCAGACGCAAATCCGCTTCGATAAAGAGGCACGCGAAGGCTATCTGGCCTTTGCCTGTTCCAGCAGAGCGCTGTGGCGGGGCAACTTTCGCGAACTGAGCGCCAGCGTCGCACGCATGGCGACGCTGGCGGAACGAGGGCGTATTACTCAGGATCTGGTGCTGGAGGAGATCTCACGTCTTCAGACCGACTGGCAAACTGACGTGACGCAGCCTGCAACTGACACGGAGATTGATCTCTTTGACCAGCGGCAACTGGAAACGGTGCTGGAGGTATGTCGCCGCAGCGCATCGTTGTCTGAAGCCGGACGTGAGCTGTTTGCCGTTTCACGGCTCAAAAAAGCCAATCCTAACGACGCCGACCGACTGCGCAAATATCTGGCTCGCTTTAGTCTGAGCTGGGAAAGCATCCGGTCATAATTCATTTGAATATTACTTCCTTACGCGATAAACAATAACTATAGCCGGGCTCGATCCCGGCTTTTTATAACAAACACACGCAACATTCATCGCAAGGAAATCATTATGTTATCCGCCATTACGCGGCTGTTCCCGTTATGGGCGCTGCTGCTCTCCGTACTCGCGTATTACACTCCCACCACGTTCACCGGTATCGGTCCATGGGTCACCACGCTGCTGATGCTGATCATGTTCGGTATGGGCGTGCATCTGAAAATCGACGACTTTAAACGCGTGCTCTCTCGCCCTGCGCCCGTCGCGGCAGGAATATTTCTGCACTATCTGGTGATGCCGCTCGCGGCGTGGCTGCTGGCGATGGCTTTTAAGATGCCGCCCGATCTCTCCGCCGGGATGGTGCTGGTGGGCAGCGTGGCCAGCGGCACGGCGTCCAACGTCATGATCTACCTCGCGAAAGGGGATGTGGCGCTCTCCGTCACTATCTCATCCGTCTCCACGCTGGTTGGCGTCGTTGCCACACCGCTGTTAACCCGCCTGTACGTGGATGCGCATATTCAGGTGGACGTGATGGGAATGCTGCTGAGCATTCTGCAAATCGTGGTGATTCCGATTGCGCTGGGGCTGGTCATTCACCACCTGTTCCCTCGCGTGGTGAAGGCCGTTGAGCCGTACCTGCCCGCATTTTCGATGGTCTGTATTCTGGCCATCATCAGCGCCGTGGTGGCGGGCTCCGCCTCACACATTGCTTCCGTAGGCTTTGTGGTGATCGTCGCGGTGGTGCTGCATAACACCATTGGTCTGCTGGGCGGCTACTGGGGCGGGAAGCTGTTTGGTTTTGACGAATCGACCTGCCGCACGCTGGCAATTGAGGTAGGCATGCAGAACTCCGGCCTGGCGGCGGCGCTCGGTAAAATTTACTTCTCGCCGCTGGCGGCCCTGCCGGGTGCGCTGTTCTCCGTCTGGCACAATCTCTCCGGCTCTCTGCTGGCGGGCTATTGGTCCGGCAAACCGATTGATGAACAAACGAAAAAAGATGCGGTGAAGCAGGGTTAATTGACTCAGCTTGCTTTACACTGAAGCCTCTCTCTCAGGAGGCTTCAGCAATGGCGACACCACGTTTGACCCAGAAAGACATGACGGAAGCCGAGCAGCGCGAACTGAAAACGCTTCTCGACCGCGCCCGCATCGCGCATGGCCGCACGCTGACCAACGCCGAAACCAATCAGGTGAAAAAAGAGTACATCGACAAGCTGATGGCGCAGCGTGATGCCGCAGCGAAAAAAGCCCGCAAGCTGAAAAAAGAGCAGGCTTATAAACCTGATGCAGAAGCGACCTTTTCCTGGTCCGCCACCACATCAACCCGTGGAAGGCGCTAATCAGCGCCCTTTCTTTTTACGCCCCGGCTGGGTAAAGCGTTTTCCGTTGCCCGGCTTGCCTCGCCCTTTATCTTCCGCCTGCGGCGCCTTCACGACCGGGCGCTTAATCGCCTGAGCTTTCGGTTTTGCTTTGGCCTTCGGCTTCGCTTCGGACGAGGAGTTCTCGATAAGCTTGAACAGCTCGATCAGCTCGTCGTCCGTTAAGTCGCGCCACTCACCCAGCGGGATGCCGGACAGGCTGACGTTCATGATGCGCGTGCGCTCAAGCTTCGTCACTTCATAACCGAAATACTCGCACATGCGGCGGATCTGGCGGTTTAAGCCCTGCACCAGGGTAATGCGGAACGCGAACGGCGCTTCTTTCTTCACCTTACACTTTTTCGTGACGGTACCGAGGATCGGCACACCGGCGCCCATGCCGCGAATAAAGTCGTCCGTGACCGGTTTATTCACCGTCACAATGTACTCTTTTTCGTGATCGTTACCGGCACGCAGGATCTTGTTGACCAGATCGCCGTGGTTGGTGAGGAAAATCAGCCCCTGAGAGTCTTTATCCAGACGGCCAATCGGGAAGATACGGCTGCTGTGGTTCACGAAATCTACGATGTTGTCCCGCTCGCCGTCTTCTGTGGTGCTGACAATCCCAACCGGTTTGTTCAACGCGATAAACACCAGGTCTTCAGCATCACGCGGTTCGATGACCTGACCATTCACTTTAACCACATCGCCAGGGACCACCTGGTCGCCGATGGTGGCGCGTTTGCCGTTAAGAAACACGTTACCTTGTTCAATGTAACGGTCAGCCTCGCGACGTGAGCAGATCCCGCTCTCGCTAATGTATTTGTTTAATCGGGTTGATTGAGTTGGCAGCATAGTTTCTCCTGTGAAGGGCGAAATATACCTTACCTTGCGGCTGACAAAAAAGTGTTAGTAACCGTTGTTCAAAAAATCGAGTGCATCCCGCAATGAAGCACGGTTTTGCGTAAGATCGGCGACACGCTCGCCTAACTCTTTTGGCGATATGCCTGCCTATTGTTCCATCAGAACGACCTCTGAAAGTCGCTAAAGGAGCCGTTTTCATCAACCCACTGGTTAATGGCCTCGATAGAAACTTTATTTTCTGCTAACCACTCTGCGCGCTGATGCGCACGAAACTGCTCCTGCAGTGCAGCCATGAGTAGTGCACATGAGCCCCCCATCGGAATGCGCATGAATTGGCGAAGTGTAGTGTGTAAATGCGCTTGATAAGGTGTCACGCCTCGCAAAAAGGTTTTGCGAGGCGCTTTCAGAAATTAATACTCATCCCGCTCGTCATCTTCATCCGGCTGTTCCATCACGCTGTAGGCCACCGCGCAGAACAACGAGTTGAGACGCTTCATATCGCCCAGCAGCCCCAGGTGGAGTGAGCTGGTCTCAATACTCTGCACGTTCTGCTGATGCAGACGCTCGACGTGGGCGTGCGAATAGCGGCGGTTCAAGATACGGAAACGATGCTTGTTGCGGCGCAGGCGGCGCGCGCTCGGCACGTCGCTGGAAAAGAAGACCAGCATCGCCAGCTTGAGGTTGCTGACCAGCTGTTCGTGCAGCGCTTCAAGCTCTTTTAAGCCTTCAACGGAGAACGCCCGGCGTGCGGCCAGCGATTTATCGGCTATCTCGCTGCCCATGCGCTCAACAATATCGGAGGCCTGCTCAAGGTTAAGCGACATCTCAATGATTTCCGCCCAGCGGCGGGACTCCTCTTCCGCCAGTTCGTCCTGCGGCATTCGCGCCAGGTAAAGCTTAATGGCGGTATAGAGCACGTTGATATCGTCCGCCAGTCTGCGCAGCTCTTTCTCCTCTCGCGGCTCGCCGTGCATCACCTTTTGCAGGCCTTCGAGCATGGTTTCCATTGCGTCGCCCATGCGCAGCGTCTCGCGCGCGGCATTCGCCAGCGCCAGTGCCGGGGTATCCAGCGCGGACGTATCCAGGTGCTTCGGCTTCAGGCGCGCATCCAGCTCCGGTTCGTCCTGAATGAGTCGTTCGCAGAAGCGGGCCATCGGCCCGGCAAAAGGCACCATCGCCAGGCAGCGCACCAGGTTGTAGAACACGTGGAAGTAGATCACCAGCTCCGCCTTCGGCAGCGGGAGGTTGTCCATCAGGTTCGCCAGCGGATGGATAAAGGGCAGGATAATCAGGCTGCCCACCAGCTTAAACAGCAGGCTACCGAGCGCCACGCGGCGGGCGGCAGCGTTGGCGGCGCTGTTATTGAGCATCGCCAGCAGGCCAGAGCCGAGGTTGGCACCTATCACCAGACACAGCGCCACCGGGAAGGAGATCGCCCCGGCGGCGGTAAGCGTGGCCGTCAGCAGCACGGCGGCCAGGCTGGAGTAGCTGACGATGGCAAACACCGCGCCAATCAGCGCGTCGAGCATGATGTCCCCGGTCAGGGAAGCGAAGATGACCTGAACGCCGTTGGCCTCGGTAATAGGGGTGACCGCCTGCACAATCAGCTCCAGCGCCAGCAGAATCAGCCCCAGGCCAATCCCTACGCGCCCTAGCTGCCCGGCGCGCGTCTGTTTGCGACCGAGGAAGAAGATAACGCCGACAAAAATCAGCAGCGGCGACAGCCAGGAGAGATCGAAGGTCAGGATACGCGCCATCAGCGCGGTCCCCACGTCGGCCCCCAGCACAATGACCAGTGCCGGAGCCAGCGCAACCAGATCCTGCGCCACAAAGGAGGTGACAAGCAGGGTTGTGGCGTTACTGCTCTGCACCAGTGCCGTTACGCCAATACCCGCGCAGAAGGCGAGCGGCTTCTTCTCAACGCTGCTGCTGAGAACGGTACGCAAGCGCGCCCCAAAAACGCGCATCACGCCGGTACGAACGATATGGGTGCCCCATACGAGCAGTGCGACTGCGGAAAGCAGGTGTAACAAGGTCAGCACGGAAGGTTTTCCTCCTTATCGTTATTCGTTTTCCATAGGTTCAGTATAAGGGTTTAAGCGTAAGAATGAGACAAGGCACCCTTGAGGTGCCCTGTTTGTTGTAAGGAAAAGTGACGTTAGTCTGCGTCGTAGCCTAAATTCGGTGCCAGCCAGCGCTCGACTTCTGATACGCTCATGCCTTTGCGCAGGGCGTAATCTTCAATCTGATCGCGCTGCAGCTGCGCCACGGCAAAGTACTTGCTGTCCGGGTGGCTGAAGTACCAGCCGGAGACGGACGCACCCGGCCACATGGCGAACGACTCGGTGAGCTTCATTCCGGTATGGGCTTCGACGTCCAGCAGTTGCCAGATAGTGCCCTTTTCGGTGTGTTCCGGACAGGCCGGATATCCCGGTGCCGGACGAATACCCTGGTAGTTTTCGCGGATCAGCTCCTCGTTGCTGAGGTTTTCATTCGCCGCGTAGCCCCAGTGCACCTTGCGCACGCGCTCGTGCAGGTACTCGGCGAAGGCTTCCGCCAGGCGGTCGGCTATCGCTTTCACCATGATTTTATTGTAATCGTCGTGCTGCGCTTCGTACGCGTCCGCCAGCGCATCTTCTTCCAGACCGCCGGTTACCGCAAAGGCGCCGATATAGTCGGCTTTTCCGCTCAGCTTCGGCGCGACAAAATCGGCCAGGCAGTAGTTGGCAAAGCCCACTTTCTCGGTTTGCTGACGCAGATGGCGGCTGACCGCCAGCACGTGGGTGCGGGTTTCATCGCGATAAATTTCGATGTCGTCACCCACGCGGTTAGCCGGGAACAGCCCTACCACGCCGCGCGGATTGAGGGTTTTCTCAGCACTCAGCGTGTCGAGCATATCGTTGGCATCTTTAAACAGGCGTTTCGCTTCTTCACCTACGACCTCATCTTCCAGGATGCGCGGATATTTGCCCGCCAGCGACCAGGTCATAAAGAACGGCGTCCAGTCGATGTAGTTGCGCAGCGTTTCTATGCTGGCGCTGACCTCCTGAACGCCCAGCCGATGCGCGACCGGCGGCGTATAGCTCGACCAGTCAAACGCCAGATCGTTATCGCGGGCCGCCTGGAGTGAAACTGGCGGGGTGCGCGGTTTCTTGCGCCCGTGCTGGATGCGAACGGTTTCGTACTCTTTGCGGGTGCGCTCAACAAACTCGTTGCGCTGGCTGTCAGAGAGCAGTGCGGAGACCACGCCCACCGTGCGCGAGGCGTTCTGAACGTAGACCGTCGGCCCGCTGTAGTTCTGCTCGATTTTCACCGCCGTGTGCGCTTTGGAGGTGGTCGCGCCGCCAATGAGCAGCGGTATGGTGAAGCCCTGACGCTCCATCTCCTTCGCCACGTTAACCATCTCGTCCAGCGACGGGGTGATCAGCCCGGAGAGGCCAATCAGATCGGCGTTCACTTCGCGCGCGGTCTTGAGGATTTTATCCGCGGGGACCATGACGCCAAGGTCGATAATCTCGTAGTTATTGCACTGCAGCACCACACCGACTATGTTCTTGCCGATGTCGTGCACGTCGCCCTTGACGGTGGCAATGACCATTTTGCCGTTGCTGGAGCCTTTCTCTTTGCTGGCCTCGATAAACGGCTCCAGGTACGCCACGGCCTGCTTCATCACTCGGGCGGATTTCACCACCTGCGGCAGGAACATTTTGCCCTCACCGAACAGATCGCCCACCACGTTCATGCCGTCCATCAGCGGCCCTTCGATCACCTCGATCGGGCGGGCTGACTGCTGACGCGCCTCTTCGGTATCCTGCTCGATAAACTCGGTGATGCCTTTTACCAGCGAATATTCCAGACGCTTTTTCACGTCCCAGGCGCGCCACTCGGCCTGCTGAACGTTGGCTGATTCATCCGATTTGCTGCCGCGGTATTTTTCCGCCAGGTCCAGCATGCGCTCGGTGGCGTCGTCGCGACGGTTAAGGATCACGTCTTCTACCGCGTCGCGCAGCTCGGCTGGCAGGTCGTCGTAAATCGCCAGCTGGCCGGCGTTGACGATCCCCATGTCCATCCCGTTGCGGATGGCGTAGTAGAGGAACACGGCGTGGATCGCTTCGCGCACCGGGTCGTTACCGCGGAACGAGAACGACACGTTCGACACGCCGCCGGAGATCAGCGCATGCGGCAGCTCGCGCTTAATGTCCTCGCACGCGCCGATAAAGTCCTGGGCGTAGTTATTGTGCTCTTCGATACCGGTCGCCACGGCGAAGATGTTCGGGTCAAAGATGATGTCTTCCGGCGGGAAGCCCACCTCTTCGGTCAGTATTTTGTACGCGCGGCGGCAAATCTCAATTTTACGCGCGCGGGTATCGGCCTGGCCCACTTCGTCAAAGGCCATCACCACCACGGCGGCACCGTAGCGGCGCACCATCTTCGCGTGGTGGATAAAGATCTCCACGCCCTCTTTCATCGAGATGGAGTTGACGATGCCTTTACCCTGAATGCACTTCAGCCCCTTCTCGATCACGTCCCACTTGGAGGAGTCGATCATGATCGGCACGCGGGCGATGTCCGGCTCACCGGCAATCAGGTTAAGGAAACGCACCATCGCCGCTTCGGCGTCGAGCATCCCCTCATCCATGTTGATATCGATAATCTGCGCGCCGTTCTCTACCTGCTGACGCGCGACGTCCAGCGCTTCGCTGTACTTCTCTTCTTTGATCAGACGTTTGAACTTAGCGGAACCGGTAACGTTCGTACGCTCGCCCACGTTCACAAACAGGCTGTCTTCGCCGATGGTCAACGGCTCAAGGCCGGAGAGACGACAGGCAACCGGAAGCTCGGGCAGCTTGCGCGGCGGCAGCCCGGCCACGGCGTTGCTCATAGCAGCGATATGTTTAGGCGTGGTGCCGCAGCAGCCGCCGACGATGTTCAGAAATCCAGACTCGGCCCACTCGCGGATTTGCGCCGCCATGGTATCGGCATCAAGATCGTATTCGCCGAAGGCGTTCGGCAGACCGGCGTTCGGGTGCGCTGTGACGTAGCATTCCGCGATGCGCGACAGCTCCTGCACGTACTGGCGCAGTTCATCTGGACCCAGCGCGCAGTTCAGGCCGAAGGAGAGCGCGTCGGCGTGGCGCAGGGAGTTATAAAACGCTTCGGTGGTCTGGCCGGACAGGGTACGGCCGGAGGCATCGGTGATGGTGCCGGAAATCATGATCGGCAGGTCAACGCCCAGCGCCTCGAACTCCTCTTTCACCGCGTAAATCGCGGCCTTGGCGTTGAGGGTGTCGAATACCGTTTCAATCAGGATCAGATCGGAACCGCCTTCCACCAGTGCTTTGGTCGATTCACGGTAGGCAGCAACCAGCTGGTCAAAGGTGATATTACGAAACGCCGGGTCGTTGACGTCCGGTGAAATCGACGCGGTGCGGTTCGTCGGGCCAAGCACCCCGGCAACGTAGCGCGGTTTATCCGGCGTGCGGGCCGTCCACTCGTCGGCGCAGGCGCGCGCCAGCTTCGCGGCTTCCAGGTTGATTTCCGCCGACAGGGATTCCATCTGGTAATCCGCCATGGCGATGGTTGTCGAGTTAAAGGTGTTGGTTTCAACGATATCCGCACCCGCTTCGAAGTAGGCGTTGTGGATATCTTTAATCACGGACGGCTTGCTGAGCACCAGCAGGTCGTTGTTCCCTTTCAGGTCGCAGGGCCAGTCGGCAAAGCGTTCGCCGCGGAAATCATCTTCACTCAGACGATACCCCTGGATCATGGTGCCCATGCCGCCGTCCAGCACCAGAATTCGTTCATTTAACTGCGCACGCAGTTGCTCTACTTTGCTGCTCACACTTGCTCCCGACAACGCTCAACAAGGCCAAAAGGCTGCGTTCCATACTGGCACAATCTCGCAGGGTGGAAAAGCCGCTCAGCGGTAACATGAGACATGTTCACCATCACTCCTCCGATCAGTCAGGATAACGGTTGCAAATTCACCAAATAAAACGAAAATGATTTCCACAATACAGAAAAAGGAGATCGTCATGGTCGCGACCGTTCCCGCTAAACGCGGCAGAAAACCTGCTGCTGCCACCACCGCACAACAGGGCGGACAGGTTCAATCGCTCACGCGCGGTTTGAAGCTGCTGGAGTGGATAGCCGAGTCGCACAGCAGCGTGGCCCTGACGGAGCTTGCCCAGCAGGCTGGCCTGCCGAACTCCACGACGCACCGTCTTCTGACCACCATGCAGCAGCTGGGCTTTGTCCGCCAGGTGGGCGAGCTGGGGCACTGGGCGGTGGGCGCGCATGCATTTATCGTTGGCAGCAGCTTCCTGCAGAGCCGCAACCTGCTGGCGATTGTTCACCCGATTCTGCGCAAGCTGATGGAGGACTCCGGCGAGACCGTAAACCTGGCGGTGCTGGACCAGAGCGACCATCAGGCGATTATCATCGACCAGGTGCAGTGCACGCAGCTGATGCGCATGTCCGCGCCGATTGGCGGCAAGCTGCCGATGCACGCCTCCGGCGCGGGAAAGGCATTTCTCTCGCAGCTGAGCGAAGAGCAGGTGACGGGCCTGCTGCACCGTAAAGGGCTACACGCCTATACCCACGCCACCCTGGTCTCGCCCGTGCATTTAAAAGAAGATCTTGCTCTGACCCGCAAGCGCGGCTATTCGTTTGACGACGAGGAGCACGCCCTCGGCCTGCGCTGTATCGCAGCCTGTATTTTTGACGAGCACCGCGAGCCGTTTGCCGCCATCTCCATCTCCGGACCGATTTCGCGCATGACCGATGACCGCGTGACCGAACTGGGTGCGCTGGTGATTAAGGCGGCGAAAGAGGTGACGCTGGCGTACGGTGGGATTCGTTAAGATTGAGTGCGGCCTGACGCCCTCACCCCGGCCCTCTCCCACAGGGAGAGGGAGAAAACATAACGCCCTTACCCTGCGAGCGAGGGAGAAAACCGGATGCAAAACCGCTGCTTACGCCGATATGCATACACATCTTCCACGTGCCCATTTTTGATCCGCGTTTGCAGCCCGCGCCAGTAGCTGGCACGGAACAGATCCTCATGCATTTCTTCGAATAGCGGCCCGATGCGCGGGTCGGCGCACAGCCAGTGGCGAAACTCTTCGGGAAAAACATCGCCCGGCGAGACGCTGTACCACGGCTCACCGGAAAGCTCATCTTCCGGGTAGCGGGGCGGTGGGATATCGCGGAAATTCACTTCAGTCATGTAGCAAATTTCGTCGTAATCGTAGAACACCACCCGCCCGTGACGGGTAACGCCGAAGTTTTTGAACAGCATATCGCCCGGGAAGATATTGGCGGCGGCAAGCTGGCGAATCGCGTTGCCGTACTCTTCAATCGCATCTCTTAAAGCCTGACCTTCGGACTGCTCCAGCCAGATATTCAGCGGCACCATGCGGCGTTCAATATAGAGATGGCTAATCACGATTTTATCACCCAAATCGGTGATTTTCGCGGGAGCTTCCTGCATTAACAGCGCCATGAGCGCCGGGTCGATCTGCTGCTTATCCAGCACAAAGTTTTCGAATTCCTGGGTATCCGCCATGCGACCGACGCGGTCGTGTTCCTTAACCAGCTGGTAGCAGGCGCGGACGTGCGCGGCGGTCATCTCTTTCTGCGGCGCGAATCTGTCTTTGATCACCTTAAATACCCGGTCGAAACCCGGCAGCGTAAACACCAGCATCACCATGCCGCGAATGCCGGGCGCTTCGATGAACTGCTCATCGGCCGTGGTGACATAGCGCAAGTATTCCCGGTAGCTTTCCGTTTTGGCGTGCTTCTGGCAACCGATGGCCATATACAGCTCTGCCGTGGTTTTACCCGGCAGGATCTCGCGCAGCCACTCCACCAGCGCGGCAGGTAACGGTGCATAGACCATAAAATAGGAGCGTGCGAAGCCAAACACGATGCTGGCCTCGGCGCCGGTGGTCAGGCAGGTATCGACAAACAGTTCCCCGTCGTCTGTACGGTGGATCGGTAACAGAAACGGCACGATGGCCGTAGGGGTAACCAGTTTACCCACCATCCAGGCAGCTTTATTGCGGTAGAAAAGCTCGTTGGCAACCTGCAAATGGCTGCGGCTGAGCACCTCCGCGCCGAAAGTTTCGTTGAGATGGGCGTGGATATACCCGATATCCCGAGTTTTATTCTCCCAGGGCAGGCGCAGCGGCAAATCCGTTAGCACGCGGTGCAGGAGCTTTTCCCATCCGCGATCGGGAAAGAAATCTTTCGCCAGTGGACGCGGAATGTTACGAAAGCGCCGCTCGGGCTGGGAGCTGAAGATAAATAACCGCTCAGGAGATAATGAGCGGTGGTCAAATAACCGGCAATAGACGGAGTTGAAAAAGCTCTCCGCAATCTCGAAGCGCGGGTAGTCGGGTAACAAATGGGTGTAATGCTCTTTTACGCGCAGTAAAAATTCCGCGTCCGGACTTTTACCGTCGGTAATACAGCGCAGCTGCTCCACCACCAGACCCACGTGGTGGTCATAAAGATGGATACGCTGCTTCATGGCCTGCTGAACCGCATGCCAGTCTGCATGTTCGAAGCGCTGCTGCGCGCCGGAGGTCACTTCAAGAAAACGACCATACTGGGCATCGAAGCCCTGCAAAATAGTTTGGGCAATCAGTAATTCCAGGCCACGTGACATATATTCCCCCTCACCACCAGCCCTCTCCCCAGGGGGGAGAGGGGGAAAAGATTAGAACTGTGCTTCTTCCGTTGAACCCGTTAAGGCGGTGACGGAGGAGGTGCCGCCCTGAATAATCGTGGTCACATTATCAAAGTAGCCGGTGCCCACTTCCTGCTGGTGAGAGACGAAGGTATAACCATCTTTGCCCGCCGCAAATTCCGGCTGCTGCACTTTCTCAACGTAGTGCTTCATGCCCTCACCCTGCGCATAGGCGTGCGCCAGGTCGAACATGTTGAACCACATGCTGTGGATGCCTGCCAGCGTAATGAACTGGTATTTGTAGCCCATGTCGGACAGCTGCTGCTGGAAGCTAGCGATGGTTTTGTCATCCAGCTTTTTCTGCCAATTGAAGGACGGCGAGCAGTTGTAGGCCAGCAGCTTGCCCGGGTACTTCGCATGAATGGCGTCGGCAAAGCGTTTTGCCAGCGCCAGATCCGGCGTAGAGGTTTCACACCAGACCAGGTCCGCGTACGGCGCGTACGCCAGAC
The DNA here is from genome assembly GCF_008364555.1 of Enterobacter vonholyi. Classification (GTDB taxonomy): domain Bacteria; phylum Pseudomonadota; class Gammaproteobacteria; order Enterobacterales; family Enterobacteriaceae; genus Enterobacter; species Enterobacter vonholyi. The sequence goes on along the minus strand of NZ_VTUC01000008.1, from coordinate 4,134 downwards.
CGCGGCTGATCGCCTGCTCAATACCCGCATGGGTACGATAGAACCCTTCGCTGGTGCGCTCGCCGGTGATGAACTCGCTGTCGTACGGATCGCAGTCAGAGGTGATCAGGTCAGCCGCGTCCGCATCGGTACGGGCAATGACCAGCGTCGGCACGCCGAGCACGTCAGCAGCCAGACGCGCGGCAACCAGCTTCTGAACCGCTTCCTGTGTAGGAACCAGCACCTTACCGCCCATATGTCCACACTTCTTCACTGACGCCAGCTGGTCTTCGAAGTGAACGGCCGCTGCACCGGCTTCAATCATCGATTTCATCAGCTCAAAGGCGTTCAGCACGCCGCCGAAGCCCGCTTCCGCATCCGCAACGATCGGCAGGAAGTAGTCAATAAAGCGCGGATCGCCAGGTTCGATGCCCGCTGCCCACTGGATCTGATCCGCACGGCGGAAGGTGTTGTTGATCCGATCCACGACCGACGGCACGGAGTTAGCCGGATAGAGCGACTGATCCGGGTACATGCTTGAGGCAAGATTGGCGTCCGCCGCGACCTGCCAGCCGGAGAGGTAAATAGCCTCAATGCCCGCCTTCGCCTGCTGCAGGGCCTGACCGCCGGTCAGCGCGCCGAGGCTGTTGATGTAGCCTTTTTTGGAACCGCCGTGCAGCAGCTTCCACATTTTCGCCGCGCCATTTTGCGCCAGCGTGCATTCCGGATTGACCGAGCCGCGTAATTTCACCACTTCCTCAGCGCTGTAAGGACGGCGGATGCCTTCCCAGCGAGGTTGTGTCCACTCTTTCTTCAATTCTTCGATTTGTTGGGTACGGGTTTTCATGTGCAGATGCTCCATATTGTTATGTGGTGGATTACGCCAGGAAGCGGTAGCCCGGCAGGGTCAGGAAGTCGATTAAGTCATCTGATGTGGTGATTTGCTCCATCAGGCGCGCGGCGTCGTCAAAGCGTCCGCTGCTGAAGCGGTGTTCGCCCAGCTCGTCCTGGATCACCCGCATCTCTTCGGCGAGCATCTGGCGGAACAGGGTCTTGGTTACCGGTTTGCCGTTGCTGAGCGTTTTTTGATGGTGGATCCACTGCCAGATAGAGGTTCGTGAGATCTCCGCCGTCGCGGCATCTTCCATCAGGCCGTAGATCGGCACGCAGCCGTTGCCGGAGATCCACGCTTCGATGTACTGCACCGCAACGCGGATATTGGCCCGCATCCCCTCTTCCGTCCGTTCGCCCGCGCACGGGGCCAGCAGCTGTTCTTCAGCCGTTGGGGCATCGTCTTCACGTGTGACAAACAGCTGGTTTTTGTTGTCACCGAGGACGCGGTTGAAGACCTCCATTGCCGTATCGGCCAGGCCGGGATGCGCAATCCACGTGCCGTCGTGACCGTTACGGGCTTCAAGCTCTTTATCGGCTTTCACCTTGTTGAGCACCTGATTGTTGCGCTCTGCGTCTTTGCTTGGGATAAAAGCCGCCATGCCGCCCATCGCAAAGGCGCCGCGCTTGTGGCAGGTTTTGATCAGCAGACGCGAGTAGGCGCTCAGGAACGGTTTATCCATGGTCACGACCTGGCGATCCGGAAGCACGCGATCGGGATAGTTTTTCAGGGTTTTGATGTAGCTGAAAATATAGTCCCAGCGTCCGCAGTTCAGACCGACAATGTGGTCACGCAGGGCGTGCAGAATTTCATTCATCTGGAATACGGCAGGCAGCGTTTCAATCAGTAGGGTAGCTTTGATGGTGCCGCGCGGCAGATTGAAACGATCTTCCGCGTAGCTGAAGACCTCGCTCCACCAGGCTGCTTCCTGCCAGGCCTGCGTTTTAGGCAGATAGAAATACGGGCCGCTGCCCTTCGCCAGCAGGGCTTTATAGTTGTGGAAGAAATAGAGCGCGAAATCAAACAGGCTGCCCGGAATGGCTTCCCCACGCCAGGTGACATGTTTTTCAGGCAGGTGCAGGCCGCGCACGCGGCAGATCAGCACCGCCGGGTTCGGTTTGAGCTGGTAAATTTTACCGGCTTCGTTGGTATAGCTGATGGTGCCGTTCACGGCGTCGCGCAGGTTGATCTGCCCCTCGATGACCTTACGCCAGTCCGGCGCCAGGGAATCTTCAAAATCGGCCATGAAGACCTTAACGTTCGCGTTCATGGCGTTGATCACCATTTTTCGCTCTACCGGACCGGTGATCTCAACGCGACGATCCTGTAAATCTTCAGGGATGCCGCGGATTTTCCACTCGCCACGGCGAATGGAAGCGGTTTCCGAAATAAAACCAGGCAACTTGCCGTTATCAATTTCCTGCTGCTGATGAATGCGTGCCGCCAGCAGCTTATTACGCTGCGGCGTAAAGCGGGTCACCAGTTCAGTCAGAAATTCTACCGCTTCTGCCGTCAATACCTGCTGTTCTTGCTCACCATACGGCTGGGTAAAGGCCAGTTCATCGACCGTCGTTGCCTGTTGAGTCATTACTCTGCTCCTCATCAAAGATCCAAAATCACGCTCCCGATGCGAACGAAAGATCGTTGGGTAGTTTTCGCTCAGCAGAATTAAGACTATCTCTATTTCTTCTAAAATCAAAAACAATTTCCATTTTAATTATAAATGGTTATTAATTTATTGATTTTATTAAGATTAAAGTTTTGCAGCGTGGTGAGTTATATTTCGGAAATAAAAAAGGCACCCGAAGGTGCCTGATTTGAATAGCTGAAACGCTTTAGGATCGTTTAGTGCAGACGATTACTCCAGCGTTGGATTCATGTGACGCAGATCGTATGGTGTTATCTGGTAGACGTAATAGTTGAGCCAGTTAGTAAAAAGCAAATTCCCGTGGCTGCGCCAGGTAGCTCTCGGTTTGTTTTGTGGATCGTCTTTCGGGAAATAGTTGTACGGGACATCCGGGTTAAGACCCGCTTCGACATCACGGAAATACTCTGACGCAAGGGTGTGCGGATCGTACTCAGGATGTCCGGTCACAAAGGCAATGCGCTTATCTTTACTGGCAAACAGGTAAGCGTCCCCATCTTCCGTTTCGGCCAGGATCTCCAGATCGGTGTAATCACGAATCAGCTGGGCCGGGAAGTCAGCGTAGCGAGAATGCGGAGCCAGGAAAGAATCATCAAACCCGCGCGTCAGCAACGCATGGGGATGGAGAATATGGTGTTCGTATACGCCGGAGAGCTTTTCAGTGCGGGTTTGCTTGGGGATGCCATACAGAATATTCAGTGCGGCTTGTACCGCCCAACAGACAAACAGCGTGGACGTGACGTGATCTTTTGCCCATTCCAGCACCTGTTTGATCTGCGGCCAGTAAGCGACATCGTTAAATTCCACCAGGCCGAGCGGGGCGCCGGTCACAATCAATCCATCAAAATTTTCACCCTGAATGTCATCAAAGTTGCAGTAGAAGTTGTTCAGGTGCTCAGAAGGCGTGTTGCGAGACTCACGGGCATCGATCCGCAGCAGCTGAATATCAACCTGCAGCGGGGAGTTCGACAGCAGACGCAGGAACTGATTTTCTGTTTCGATCTTCTTCGGCATCAGATTGAGAATAAGCACCTTCAGCGGGCGAATTTCCTGACCTGTCGCACGTGAAGTCGTCATGACAAAGACATTTTCTTCACGCAAGAAATTGACGGCTGGTAGCTCGTCCTGCACCCGAATCGGCATAGCTTTATATCCTCACAGCATACGTATAAACGTTTAGACATCCAGATAGCTAACGATACCCAGAAACGGTTTGAATGTCGAGTCTGCAAGCGGAAGGTGAGAAAGTTTCAAGGAGAGAATGGTACGGTTTGATGCCCTCACCCCGTCTCTCTCCCACAGGGAGAGGGTGAAAAACAAAAGCAAAAAACCCCGCACCTTTCGGTACGGGGTTCTTATGTTTGATGCCTGGCAGTTCCCTACTCTCACATGGGGAGACCCCACACTACCATCGGCGCTACGGCGTTTCACTTCTGAGTTCGGCATGGGGTCAGGTGGGACCACCGCGCTAAAGCCGCCAGGCAAATTCTGTTAATCTGTATCAGGCTGAAATTGATTGTTCTGTCTCTTCGCCAAAACACCTTCGGCGTTGTAAGGTTAAGCCTCACGGTTCATTAGTATCGGTTAGCTCAACGCATCGCTGCGCTTACACACCCGA